>CAVZFV010000011.1:0-435261 GCA_963774675.1 uncultured beta proteobacterium
GCCGGCGGCGTGGCCGCGTCCTGGTCGCCCACGATGACCAGCGCGCGCGAGCGCATCGCAGCGAGCCCGGCGAGGGTGTCCGTGGCGGCAATGGCGGCGCAGCAGCCGCCGGCATAACCCTCCACCGGCGTGGCCCGGATCATCGCGCCGACCTGCGCCATCAGCTTCGGCTCGGCCTGGCGGAACGGCTCGGTGAACCAGCGTGACAGCGTTGGCTGTTCCAGCGCCTGCAGGCCTTCGCTGCGCGCGAGGCGCACACGGTCGGCCCACATCGCGGCGCCGGCCGCCGGCACCTGGCCGGTGGTGTCGGCCAGCACCACGCGATCGAGTATCTCGGGGTGGCGAATCGCCAGCGTCTGGCCGATCATGCCGCCCATCGACAGGCCGAGCCAGTGCGTGCGTGCGATGCCCAGATGCAGCCAGCAGGCCGTGCGCGTCGTCGGCCAGTTGCGCCAGCGTGTAGGGCGCGGGCGGCGCGCTGCTGGCGCCGTGGCCGCGCGTGTCGTAGCGCAGCAGCCTGAAGTGCTGCGACAGGGCCTGCACCTGCGGCTCCCACATGCCCAGGTGGACCGCCAGCGAATGCGACAGGGTCAGCCAGGGGCCCTGGCCCGTGACCTCGTAGTGGACGTCGATATCGCCGATGCGTGCGTGCATGGAAGCTCCGGTTGCGAGCAGGTGAGGGCGGCTCAGGCGTTGATCGCCGCGTTGACGCGCGGCATCACTTCGGTGGCGAACAGTTCCATCGAGCGACGCCCGAGCGCCTTGTCCTGCCAGTCATGGCAGGCGTAGACCAGCTGGCCGAAGTCCCCCACGTGTTCGCGGAAGGCCAGGATCTGGTCGACCACCGAGTTCACCGTGCCGGCCAGCACCAGGCGCTGCGTCACGTAGTCGGGCGTGATGTCGCTGTCCGGCATGGCTTGGTCGGTCTTGAACAGGTTGCCGCGGCCACCGCCGACCAGCTTGCGCGCCAGCTGCTTGAAGTAGAAGTGGTACGGGCCGCCTTCCTCCAGCGCATAGCGTTTCGCGGTGGCCTCGTCGTTGGCCACGAAGATGCTCTTGGCGACGCGCCACTCGGCGGGCGCTGCCACGGCGCCGACGGCCTCGCGGCCTTCCACGTACTTGGGCCAATGGCTCTTCACCCACTCGGGCATCAGGAAGTTGGCCGAGATCAGCGAGCCGCGCTTGGCCATCTCGGTCACACCCTGCGAGAACGGCGCCACGGCCGTGCCCACGATCGGCGGGTGCGGGCGCTGGAAGGGCTTCATGATGAAGCCCTGGCCGATCTCCGGGATCATGGTCTTGGCCACCGACACGTTCCAGAACTGGCCCTCGATGTCGTAGGGCGGGTCGGACGCCCAGATCTTCAGGATCGTGTTGATGCACTCGACGAACATCGCATTGCGGTCGCGGCCGAAGTTGCCGAAGACCTCGGCGTCGGACATCAGCCCACCGGGGCTGATGCCCATGATGAAGCGCCCCTGCAGCAGGTGGTCCAGCATCGCGACCTGCGCCGCCAGCGCCGCCGGGTGGGCATTGGGCAGGTTGAGGGTGCCGGTGCCCAGCTTGATCTGCTTCGTCTCGCCGGCCAGCGAGGCCAGGAAGATCATGCACGAGGTGACGGTCTCGGCGGCGTCGGTGACATGCTCGCCGACATAGGCCTCCGAGAAGCCCAGACTGGTCGGCCAGGATCACGGCCTCGCGGTCTTCCTGCAGGGTCTCGGTCACGTTGCGCCCGGGGGGGTGCAGCGGCATCATGAAAGTGCTGTACTTCAATGGGGGATCCGTGGTCGTTGGAGTGGGATGGGGATGATGCGGCGCTCGCGCACCTTCAGCGCGGGCCGGCGTCCGGGCCTTCGAGGTGGACGCCCTGCGCATAGCGGCCGTGGCAGTACAACAGGCCGGCGCCGTGGCGGTGTTCGAAGGCTTCAACGAGGCCGAGGAAGAGGACGTGGTCGCCGACCTCCAGCCGCTGGTGCGTGCAGCACTCGAAGGTGGCTGCCGCGCCGTGCAGCACCGGCAGGCCGCCGAGACCGCGATGGTGCGCGACGTCGTCGAACTTGTCCGGCCGCGGCGCGGCAAAGCGTCGCGACAGCGCCACCTGCTCGAGCCCGAGCACGTTGATGACGAAGCGGCCGCACGCGTCGAAGGCCGCCAGGCTGGGCGAGTGCCGGCTCAGACTCCACAGCACGATGGGTGGGTCGAGCGACACCGAACTGAAGGAGTTGGCCGTCACGCCCACCAGCCGCCCGCCCGGCGCCAGCGTGCTGACCACGGTGACGCCAGTGCCGAAGCTGCCCAGCGCGCGGCGCAATTGCAGCGGGTCGAAGGGTTCCGGCGCCGCTGTGGCGGGCTCGGGGGCCGGTGGGGCCAGACGTGCGGCGCTTGGACTCATCCGGTCACTCTATAGTGATCGTTTGATAAGTACAAGTCGCAGCCACCCGAGTGAGCCGGCCGGAGGTCAGCGCGCCGGCGTGGGCGCGGCCACCGCCCGTGGCGCGCGGCGCTGCACCGACTGCATGATGGCCTCCAGCGCCGCCACGTTGGCCAGCATCTCGGTCTGCGTCACCGGGTACTGGTCGCACACCGCGCACGGCCATCGCGAAGGCCTCCAGGTTGTCGCGCACCGACGGCGAAGGCGCGGCAAAGCGCGTATGCGGCGGCTCGCCGCGCAGCGCCGTGGTGACATCCCAACCGGTGGGGTCGTCGGGGTGTGTGCGGTCGCGGATCTCGACCCAGCCCATGCTGCCGTATACCGCGAAGCGGCCTTCGAAGGGCGTGGCCAGCACCGCGCTGATCATTGCGTTGGCACCACTCGCAAAGGCCATCATCACGGCCAGCGTGTCGCCGTTCTCGAAGTCCGAGGCGAGTGTGGCCAGGCGTGCCCACACCTGCTCGCACGGGCCCAGTACCGCGATGCTCAGGTCCACCAGGTGGATACCGGTGGCGGTGAGCGGGCCCACCGGCGCCTGCGCATTCGACAAGCGCCAGTTGTCCTTGGGCAGCGCGAGGAATTTGTCCTGGCTGAAGTTGGCCTCGATCTGCAGCACGGTGCCCAGCGAACCCTCGGCGATCATCTGCCGCAACGCCACCACCTCGGGCTCGAAGCGACGTCGTGGCCGATGCCCAGAACGCGGTCGCGGCGCGCACAGGCGGTGATAGCGCGGCGCGCGTCGTCCAGCGTCAGGCACAGCGGCTTTTCGCAGAACACGTGGAGGCCGGCCTCGGCCGCAGCGACGATCTGCGCCGCGTGCAGCGGGTGCGGCGTGCACAGGATCACCGCCTCGAGGCCCGGCTCGGTGAACAGGCTGTCGGCGCTGTCGTGCAGCGTCACGCCGGCCAGCAGCGGGTCGGTCGCCATCGCCGCGCGTGCGCCGGCGTCCACCTCGGCCACGGCTGCTACCTGCAGCCAGCTGCTGGTCGCCAGTTGCCGCGCGATGGTCTTGCCCCACCAGCCATACCCAACCAGGCCGATGCGGACGCGGGGCTCGCCAGTGCCAATGCTGCCGTCCACTTCTGCACTCCTTGTTTTTCACTTGATAACCAGAATCTAGTCTAATGGCAGTCTCACTGCTGGAGACCGCATGCCCCCCGCCAAACCTGCCCCGAACAAGCCCCGATCCACCGGCACCGCGGCCGCCCCGGTCCAGGCCGTCGGCCTGCTCGGCCTGGGCATCATGGGCTCGGCCATGGCCGGCAACCTGATGAAGGCCGGCTTCAACGTGTACGGCCATGACCCCAGTGCGCCGGCGCGCAAGGCGTTCAAGGCGGCCGGTGGCACGCTGTGTACGGACGCTCAGGGCGTCGCGCGTCGGGCGCAGGTCATCATCACCTCACTGCCGAGCCCGGCCGCGCTGATGGCCTCGGCGCACGCGATCGTCGAGGCCGCGCCGCGCGGCATGCCGGTGGTGGAAACGAGTACGCTGGACATCGCCGACAAGGAAGCCGCGCGCCGCATCCTCGCCGCCCAGGGCGTAGTGCTGCTCGATTGCGCGCTGTCGGGCACCGGCGCGCAGGCCGCGCGCAAGGACCTCACGGTCTACGCCAGCGGCCCGGCGGCGGCCATCAAGCGGCTGCAGCCGGTGTTCGAAGGCTTCTCCCGGTCGCAGTTCAACCTGGGCGCGTTCGGCAACGGCATGCGCATGAAGCTGATGGCCAACCTGCTGGTGGCCATCCACAATGTCTCGACGGCCGAGGCGCTGCTGCTGGGCAAGCGATGGGGCATCAAGCCGTCGGACGCGGTCAAGGTGCTGGCCGATGGCGCCGGCGGCTCGCGCATGTTGCAGGTGCGCGGCCCGTGCATGGAGGACGCCGGCTGGGAAGAGGCGACGATGAAGATCGAGGTCTGGCAAAAGGACATGAAGCTGATCGCCGCCGCACTGCGCGAGGCCGGCGTGCCGGCGCCGCTGTTCGCTGCCACGGTGCCGGTCTACGATGCTGCTATGGGCATGGGTCACGCCAGGCACGACACCGCAGCCGTGTTCGACGTGCTGGAGCGCATGTCCAGCCCCCCGGCGCCGGCAACCCCGCGCCGGCGCCGCCGTTAAGGAGACCGCCATGGCCCTGTCACTGAACCACGTATCGATCCGCACCACCGACATCGAAGCCACGCGCCACTTCTACGTGAACGTGCTGGGTTTGCAGGTCGGCCCGCGGCCGGACTTCCCGTTTCCTGGCCACTGGCTGTACCAGGGCCCGCTGTCGGAATATGCCAACGCCGCGGTGCACGTGATCGGCATCGATCCGAACGACCCGGTCGGCCTGCAGCAATACCTGGGCGAGCGCGGTGCCGACGCGTTGAATGGCAGCGGCGCGGTGGACCACATTGCGTTCTTTGCCACCGACCTGCCGGGGATGATGGCGCGGTTGCAGCGCCTGGGCATAGAGGCGCGCCAGCGCACGGTGCCGGGCCTCGGGCTGCACCAGCTGTTCCTGGACGATCCCAGCGGCGTGGTCGTCGAACTGAACTACCCGGTAAGCGAGAAGCAGGCCTGGGACCGGCTGCAGGCCACGACCGCACCGGCCTGAGCGGTCCACCCCGCATGGCACGCATCCTCGTCGTCGGCGGTTCGCTCGGCGGCCTGTTCGCCGCCAACATGCTGTGGCGCGACGGGCACGACGTGCAGGTGCTCGAGAAGGTGCGCGGCTCGATGAGCGGCCGCGGTGCCGGCATCGTGTCGCACGACGCGCTGACAGTGGCCCTGGCGCAAGCGGGCCTGCCCGATGCCGAAGCGCTCGGCGTGCAGGTGCCCGGTCGCGTGCTGCTCGACCCCGACGGCCGCACGCGCACCCGGCTCGACATGCCGCAGATGCTGACCAGCTGGAGCCGTCTGTACGAGCTGCTGCGCAGCGCCTTGCCGACCGAGCGCTACCACCAGAGCGTGGCCGTGGCTGGCGTGCAGCAGCACGAAGGCGGCGTGACGGTGCAGGCGCAGGTGAATGGCGACACGCGGACCTGGAGCGCCGACCTGCTGGTGGCCAGCGACGGTATCCGTTCGGGCGTTCGCCAGCAGTTGCTGCCGGCGGTGCAGCCGCGCTATGTCGGCTACGTGGCCTGGCGCGGGGTGTGCGACGAGATGCTGCTGTCGCGCCACACGATGCAAACGCTGTTTCCGTTCTTCGGCTTCTGCGTGCGTGACGACGCAAGCGGGGGCGAGCAGATCATCGGCTACCCCGTCGCCGGTACCGACAACGACACCTCACCCGGCCGCCGCGCCTACAACTTCGTCTGGTACCGGCCCACCCCGAGCGGCGACGCGCTGCGGGCACTGATGACCGATGCCGACGGCCAACACCACCCGCTGGGCATCGCGCCGCACAAGGTGTCATGGCGCCACATCGCGCGCATGCGGGGCGACGCGCACCAGTCGCTGGCCCCGCAATGGGCCGAGGTCGTGCAGAAGACCGCACTGCCTTTCCTGCAACCGATCTACGACCTCGCCTGCGACACGCTGGCGCATGGCCGCGTGGCGCTGATGGGCGACGCCGCCTTCGTCGCGCGACCGCACATCGGCATGGGCGTGACCAAGGCCGCGCAGGACGCGCAAGCGCTGTGCGAGGCGCTGCGCTCCCACGGCGCGACTGCCGCCGCACTGCGCGCCTACGAAGCCGAGGCGCTGCCCCGCGGCCAGGCCGCGGTGGCGCGGGCGCGCTGGCTGGGCGCGGCGCTGGAAGGTGTAGCCGAGTCCGGCACGGTGGACCGTCCGCAGCAGGCCATCGCCGAAACCGCCATCGACCTCGGCCGCTATGGGCACCTGTCTGCCTTCCCGCCGACAGCTGCTGGCCTACACGCGACCCCTCACACCGCCCCGCACGCCGCATGAATCCAAACGACCGCCTGCCCCCCATCGATCCCGCGCGCTGGACCGACGCGCAGCGCGACTGCGCCGAAGAGATCATTGCCGGCCCGCGCGGCGCCGTGATCTCGCCCTTCGTGCCGCTGCTGCGCAGCCCCGAGCTGTGCACGCATGCGCAGCGCATGGGCGAGTACCTGCGCTATCGCAGCGCCATCGGCCTGCGCCTATCGGAGCTGGCAATACTCGTCACCGCGCGCCATTGGGATCAGCAAGTCGAGTGGTCCATCCACGCGCCGATTGCGGTGCGTGCCGGCGTGTCCGAGGCCGTCGTCGCCGCCATCGCCGAAGGCCGCCCGCCGCCTTTCACCCAGGCGGACGAGCGGGTGGTCTACGAGGTGGCATGCCAGTCGCTGCAGCAGCGCCGCGTGGGCGACGCCACCTGGGCCGCTGCCATCGCACAACTGGGCGAACACGGGGTGGTCGACCTGACCGGCGTGGTCGGCTACTACACGATGCTGTCGATCGTGATGAACGGCGCGCAGACACCGCCGCCACCCGACTGCCCGCAGCGGTTGCCGGTGGCGCCGCCAGCGCCGCCAGCGCCGACAGCGCAAACAGCATCGGAGTCGTGAAAGCCACCCCACGCCGCGCGGCTGCTGCGCCGGCCCGGCGCACCGCGAAAAGCGCCGCGCCACCGCGCCGGCGACTGGCGGCCGCCGACCGCGAGCGCCAGATCATCGACGGCGCGATCGCGTATTTCTCGGAGGCCGGCTTCTCGGGCCAGACGCGCGAGTTGTCCAGGCGGCTGGGCATCACCCAGCCGCTGCTGTACCGCTATTTCGCGAACAAGCAGGCGCTTGTGGAGCGCGTCTACCAGACGGTGTTCGAAGGCCGCTGGAACCCGGACTGGATCGCGCTGCTGAAAGACCGCAGCACCCCGCTGCGCGAGCGGCTGATCGAGTTCTATCGCCAGTACGCCGAGGCCACCTACCGGCCGGAGTGGATCCGCATCTACATACACGCGGGCCTGTCCGACCCCACGCTGAACCGACGCTACATCCAACTCGTGCGCCGTGAGCTGATGCCGGTGTACTGCCGCGAGCTGCGCGACGCCTGCGGGCTGCCGGACGACTCGCCCGACGTGTCGGAGGAAGAGATCGAGTTCGTCTGGAGCCTGCACGGCGGCATCTTCTACATGGCCATGCGCCAGCATGTGTACAAGGCACGCATCCATGTCGACTTCATGTCGCACGTGGCGCGGGTGGTGGACAACTTCCTCGCCGGTGCACGCACGACCTACCCAGCGCTGCTCGCGGTATCGGCGGCGTCGGCCGCTGCCCGGGCCGCCGCGCCGCCCCGGTCGCGCAAGCGCCGCGTCGCGGCAAGCTGAAGTCCCTCGCCCGCCATCGGGCATTGCAGTCCGCTCGTCTCCGAACGCGGCGTCGAGCTTGTGCGGTTCGCGTTCGGGCAACGTGAATGGGCGTTGCGCGGTGCCGAACGACAAAGCAAACCCCACACATCGCACGCGCATTGCCGCAACGCCGTGTCGGCCGAGACCCATTCGACCTTGCAAGTCCACGGGCGTGCGGACGCCTGTGGATCTACCGGGGCCCCCTGAAACCCTACTCCAGGTTTTGCACCTGAACTTCGAGTAGAGCGCCAAGTGCCTGTCGCACCTGAAGTTCTCTGTCGTCAGCCGTCGGGAACCCCACAACAAACCCCACAAAGGCATCATGTAGCAGTGTGGTCATGTTGAGACTTTCTCTCCGGAAGCACATGCAGCGAACCCTACTTTAGCGCAACGCGCGGCCCGTTCTCGCAGGTTCTACGTGGGCAAGGTTCCGCTCAGATAAGCTCGGTGCCCAACCCGATGCTGCACGCGCTGCATGCCGTCGCTGTGGGGATTCCATTCCATGCCATGCCATGCGAGCTACGGCAGTTTGCCGTACAATGAGCGCGGGAGATCAATCATGCCTGCCGCCGCATCCACTACCGCCCGACTAGAGGCCCGCATTTCGAACGACCTGCATTCCATGCTCAAACGAGCCGCCGAACTGCAAGGTCGCACGATGACAGACTTCGTCGTGTCAGCCGTGCAGGATGCGGCCCAGCGTGCGATCAACCAGGCTGAAGTTGTGCGTCTGACGCTTAAGGACCAAGAGTCTTTTGCGCAAGCGTTGCTCTCGCCTTCGAAGCCCACGCCTGCGTTGAAGCGCGCGTTCGCGCGGCACAGGAAGCTGCTGCGCGTTGAATGACTGTGCCGCCGTTCCGACTCGCGCCGCTGGATGCCGGGCACGATCGCAAGGGCTTCGAGAGCGGCAGCACACAACTTGATCGCTATCTGCGCGAACAAGTCTCGCAAGACATCCGGCGCAGGGTTGCCGCCTGTTTCGTTGCGGTCACGAATGAGCAGCGTGTCGCCGGCTACTACACCCTTGCGTCGGCCAGTGTCGAGCTGAGCGCATTGCCCGAAGCGACTGCGAAGAAGTTGCCACGCTACCCCTCCGTGCCTGCGGTGAGGATGGGCCGCCTCGCCGTGGACCGCGATTTCAAGGGTGTAGGTCTCGGTGGTGCCCTGCTCGCGGACGCACTGCGGCGCTCGGCGCAGGCCGAGATCGCGGCGCACGCGCTGATCGTGGATGCGAAGGACGAAACGGCCGCCGACTTCTATCGGCATCACGGATTCATCGCCTTGCCGTCGTCGGCGCTTCGCTTGTTCCTCCCGCTCGCCACGGTCGCGGGGCTCAGGAGCACAGGCACGTCCCGCTGATCCCGCCGCAGCGCGAAAGAGCCTGCGGGCGCGACACGCCTTGCGCGGTCAGCCCGAGGGCAAAGTGCGCAGGGCAGCATTGCCACGAGTCTGCGCGGAGCCTGGCTCACGATGCCACTCGTTGTCACAGCGGATGCCATCTGGCGAGGCGTCGTGCGCTTCAGGACGACCTGCATTGGCGGACCTTCACTGTGCGACTCGTGCCGTCGCTGAGGAACCCCAGGCGTGCGGGCAGCTGATCGGACTGTCCGAGCAGCGCCAAGCGAACTTGAAACGATGCGCAACGCGCCGCCGATGCTCTTGAAGCTGGCGCCATGAATCAGAGTTCACGTCAATGTTCTTGGGACCAGTTCTCGACCGTGAGGCCGGCCACCCGCGAAAAGTGGCGGGCATTGTTGGTGACGAGCACGGCGCCCGTTGCCATGGCATGTCCGGCGATCATCGCGTCCATGCTGCCAATCTGCGTTCCCGCCTTGTGCAATTCCGCCGCGATGGACGCGAAGTGCGTGGCAGCAGCCTCGTCCCAAGGCAGGCACTGAACACGGAGTAGAAACTGATCGACCAATTGCCCGAGCCGGTGCGCACCGTCCTTCAGCTTGAGGCCATACAGCAGCTCGCCACGCGTCACGGCCGAAATGCACAAGTGCTTCGGAGAGACCGTCGCCACGTGAGCGTCGAGGGCCGGCGTCTTGCCTCGAACGAGATAGCTCACAGTGTCCGTGTCGAGCATGTACAGCGGCATCACTGGTCCTCAAAGAACTCTCGCGGCTTCAGCGGTTCATTCAGCGGGCGGTCGTTCATGAAGTCGGCCGGCACGTCGGCGTGGTCACGGAGCGCAAAAAAGTCGCGCCAGGCGTTGCTGGTCCGCCTGGCCGACAGGATTACATCACCGGTGACGGCATCGCGACGGATGAAGACTTCGTCTGAATTGTCGAACCTGAACTCGGCCGGCAGGCGCACCGCCTGGCTGCCGCCATTCACAAACAGCTTTGCAGTCTTGTTGGCCACGGTCGACTCCAGATGTATATACGTTAGTAGTATATATGGCCAGTCCGCTCCTGTCCATTGGTTCTACGCGGACGGTGTTCCGCTCGGCCAGACTAAAGTGGCCGACCCGACGATGCACGCATTGCATGCGGCCGCGGGGCATGACCGCAAGCGCAAGCGCTTCGACAGCTGCAGCTGTCCCAGGACATCCGGCGTCGGGTTGCCGCCTGCTTCGTGGCGGTCACAAGTGAGCAGCGTGTCGCCGGCTACTACACACTCGCCTTGGCCAGCGTCGCACTGAGCGAGTTGCCCGAAGCGACTGCGAAGAAACTGCCACGCTACCCCTCGGTGCCCGCCGTGCGCATGGGCCGCCTTGCCGTGGACCGCGAAT
Source organism: uncultured beta proteobacterium (assembly GCA_963774675.1). Taxonomy (GTDB): domain Bacteria; phylum Pseudomonadota; class Gammaproteobacteria; order Burkholderiales; family Burkholderiaceae_C; genus CAIKUF01. Next base: position 10,442 of record CAVZFV010000011.1, read on the forward strand.
TCAAGGGCATGGGTCTCGGCGGTGCTTTTCTCGCGGACGCGCTGCGGCGCTGCGCGGAGGCGCTCGCCACGGTCGCAGGACTTTCGAGCGCGGGCACTTCCCGCTGATCCCGCTGCACCGCGAACGAGGCCGAAGGCGAACCGGAACCACACGACAGGGGTTGCTCAGCCGCTGCGGCTTCACATGATCAGGCCCCCAGGCTGCGCGGCGCCTGGATGACGAGCCACTCGTTGTGCGGCTGCCGTCGTCTGGCGAGGCGTTGTGCGCTTCGACACGATCTGCATCGGCCCAGGCTTCACCTTTCGACTTGCGTGACGTCGTAGGGGACTTCACACGTGCGGATGCCCTATCGGGCAGTCCGAGTAGGTCGATTGCCGCGCTGCCGAGGCTGGCGAACGTTTACTGTGCGAAGACAGTGGCTGGCTTGGTCGCATCCCGGCCCTCGCTGCCGATTGCAGCCGTAGAAGCCAAGCCGGTGCGCAACAGACCGGGTGCTTCGCGCGCATCCAACGAAGTTGAAACGTTCTGTAACGCGGGCGTGATGCTCTTGGACCTGCCCAGGATCAAGTAGGACAGCTCAGGACTTCCTGGGACCAACGGCCCGGAATCGCCGGCCACTATCGTGCGGTGCGAGGGAACGTCAAGATTGCTTCATGGGCATGCAGTGGAGCAACTCAAAGGCCGATCAGCTCGAGCTGCTCGAGGCGGAACCCGCGACCCTGCGTGGCGTGCACGACCCCGTTGACCATCGACCGGCTCGCCGCATTGGCTGCGCGCCGTCATCAAGGTCATCGACGCGCGCTTCCAGAGGCAACAGTGGACGTCCGCTGTTAGTCGCCCTGGCTCAGCTCTTTGAAGACCCGAACAACCCACGTACCGAATTCCCTGAGTCGGAGATCGAAGAGCTCGCCGACGACATCCGCCAGCACGGCATCCTGCAAGCGATCGTCGTGCATCCGGCTGACGCGACGGGGCGCTACCGAATCCACTTCGGTGCCAAGCGACTTCGTGCAGCCATGCGGGCAGGGCTCGATGAAGTACCTGTGGTCGTGCGCGATGCGCCGGCGGACGCCTATGCACAGGTCGCCGAGAACCAGAAGCGCCACGGCCTCACGCCGCTCGACCTGGCGCGCTTCATCCGAGCCAAGGTGAACGAGGGCGAATCGAAAGCTGCAATCGCCGCGCGCCTTGGCATGGACCCCACCACCGTGGGGCATCACCTCGCGTTGCTCGAACTCCCGTCGGAACTTGACGACGCGCTGAATTCGGGCCGCTGCACTTCACCGCGAACCCTGTACGAGCTCAGCAAGTTGCATGAAGCGCAGCCCGATCGTGCCAAGGCGTTGGTCACCGGCGAGTGCGAGATCACCCGCGCGGCGATCGCGGCGATCCGGGCGGAACATACGCCGGCCACCCGCGGGGCTCGTCCCCAACGTAACGCGGCCTCGCTGCTGGCCCAGGCCAACAGTGCCTGCGCGCGACTCGAGTTGGCGCTGACCCGGATAAAGCAGGTCGAACATGACCTCGTCGAAGCCGACCTCGCGTCCCTGCGGCAGCGCTTGGCGAACCTGACGAATCGGTCGGCGTAGGGGTCGGACAGTCCGACCCGTGCTGGTTGCCGACCACCATTGCTGAAGATGCGTGATGAAGAGGATTGAGAAAGACAGATGGCAGGATAGGCCGGCGGCCGCGTTCTGTGGTGTCTTCACCTGATGTCCGAAGCGCGTCGACATGTCGGCCACCCCTCGCGAGTTCTTCACCGTCGACCTGCGCGGCCTGCGTGCCGCGTTGAGCCGGCGCGCGACCGAGACCGGCCTCACCGAATCCGACGTGCTGCGCCGCGCGCTCGCGGTGGCGCTGAACGACGACCAACGCGATACGCTGAACAGGCCGGAAATCGGCGACAGCCGCGCATCCCAGCCGCAGGTCAAGCTGTCCGTTCGCATCCTGCGACCGGTGGCCGAGCGTCTTGACAGAAAGGCCCGCGCTGCCGGCCTCTCGCGCGGCGCCTACCTCACCGGCCTGATCGACGGCGCGCCCGCTGTCGTCGCGGCGACCGATCGGCGAGCCGGATTCATCGCGCTCAGCACATCGGCCGCCGAACTCGCGCTGCTCAGCCGCGACATCAACCACCTGACCCAGCTGCTGCGCAGAGGCGAAGTCCGGGCGGCGCAAGCGTACCGAGCCCGGCTGGACAGTCTCGACGCTGAGGTGCGCCAGCACCTCGACCGGTCTGCGGCGGCGCTCGCCGAACTCGCACCGCCGCAGGCGCATGCGCGTCGGTTCAAGTTCGATTCACCCCAACCGTCGCGGAGACGACCATGACCCAGCCCTCGACAGACGGCGTCCTCATCCAATGGGGCGACCGACTCTTCTATCCCGCCAACCGGGTGATCAAGTCGCACACGCCGCGCCTGCACCTGCCGGGTGACCGAGCCGCCGCAATCCGCAGCCGCATCGAGGCCACCGTCGCGGCGCGCACCGCAGGTCATGGTCAAGGTCACCGGCGGTGGCCGCGGCATGACGGCGATCGCCGCACACTTGCGCTACATCAGCAAGAACGGTCGACTCGATATCGAAGACGACCGCGGGACTGTCGAACGCGGCAAGGAGGCGTTGCACGAGATCGAGCGCCAATGGCGCGTCGGCGGCGCCCGCATCGACGCCGTGAGCCCACGACGCGAAGCCTTCAACATCATGCTGTCGATGCCGCGCGGCACCGATCCGCTGACCGTTCAACGCGCTGCACGCGAATTCGCCAGGATCGAGTTCGCCGACCACCGCTACGTGATGGTCCTGCACGACCACCAGGCCAACCCGCACGTGCACCTGAGCGTCAAGGCCGCGTCGAAGCAGGGCAAACGGCTCAACCCGCGCAAGGCCGACCTGCAGCGCTGGCGCGAGACCTTCGCCGAGCGGCTGCGCGAGTGGGGCATCGATGCCGAAGCCTCGCCGCAGATCACGCGCGGTGGCAACCGGCGCACCGAGAGGTTGTGGCAACGCAAGGCCAGAGAGACAGGGCGCATCGAGGCACCGCGCGACGCTGAGCTGCAAACGAAGAAGCTGACAAAGGCGCGGCACGACGCGGCCCAGGCCTGGTGCGAAATCGCCAAGGCGCTGGCTGCCTCGGACAACGTCGAGGACCGCAGGCTCGCCAGGCGAGTCGTCGACTACGCGCGCTATCTGCCGGGCATTCGATACAAGCCGCCAGAGCAGGAGGCGCAGCGGGAGTTTGCGGACAGGGAACGGGGAAGGGTACCTACGCGCGATCCGATGCGCAGCCCCACCGCCATGACGCAGTCTCAACGAACCCGGCCAGAGCCTGAGATCGAACGATGACCGACGCACGCCCACCCCGCACCCCTCCCACGGGAGGGGCCGTCCTCGCCGCCGGACGGGCTCGCCGGGCAGGGGGCTGAAGGGCCGCCTGCCCGCGAGCGCAAGCGTGGTTGCACCGCGCACCGCGTCAAGGGTTCGCTGGCGCCGGGCTTCGCCCGCCCTTGACTCGGCGCGCGGCACCGAAATCAGTGGTGAAGAGCCGACCGAGACTGCGTCCAAGTGGTGAATAGCCGACCGAGACTGCGTCCAGTGGTCCAGGTCCGACCAACGCCAGGCGACAACGCGCCGACCCAGGCGAACCGGCGCCGGGAACGTTCCTTCGGCGATCCAGCGTTAGATCGTCGAGCGGCCCAGGCCGGTGAGCCTGATGACGATGGGCAGGCGTACGAGAAAGCGCTGAGGTTCGTCAGCGTGCGTTGAGGGCAGGGCGGCGGCGCGCTTCATCGCGAATTGATTGGTGTCGTTCGATGAGCACTTTAGGCGCCTTCACGGGTGCGGGGCGCGATGACTTTCGACAAAAAATCAGCGAATCGAATCCGAGCGTCGAATTGACGCTTGAGCCTGCAGTTCCTGAGCGCGGGCGGGCGGGCGGGGACGGCGGCTTGATCCACGTCACCGGCCATTCAGGCCGGATCCTCGAGGACCCGCACGCGACCCAAAGCGGGTATAGCGTTCACGAATCCGGCAACCGAGGAGCAGACCTTCGACGCTCTCGGCGAGTCCGAGTTTAACGACCAAGTTCTCCCTATGATTTCCCAGGGGTCGAAGGCCGAGCGGAAACATCTGGGCTGTTCTGCGGACTTAGGAACCCTTGAAGCTTAGGAGGCCGCAGGACGCTCCACCAGCACAAGAGGAAGCCAATCGCGAATGCCCTACAAGAGCGGCTGACCGCGTCAGGAGGTATCCGACGGTGCAGCTACCGCAGCAGTCGCCCGCGTCAGCAGTTTGCGCGTCGAGCGCGCCGCGCAGCAGGCGTCTAGGTCGAACTTGTCCTCTGTTCGTTCGCCTTCTCCAGAACGGTGCGGCGGACCAAACCGATGTGCTCGCGGAGGGTATATGCCTCGCTGGCAAAGCTGGCGGGCGTGCGAACGCGCCTTGCGGCATGCTCGATGCGGTCGAGGTCGGCCAGCCATTGCTCGACGGGAAGGGTGCCGGTCCGCGCGGTGACGTCGCGCTCAAGCAGCGCTAACTCGCCGTACCAGCGGTAGATGCGTGAGCGGACGCGCCAGCGCAGGACCTGCGGCAGGAGGTTGATCAACGGCACTACGATGAAGAGCAACGGAACGAGCAGCACGAGCAGGCGCTCGACATACGTCGCAACGAAGAATGGCATGTGGCGATGCAACAGGCTGGAGCCGAATCGATGGTGGCGATCGGCATCCTTTGATACGGGCAGGTCTACCGTTGCCGTGTTCGGAAATTCGTCGTCCCCCTCAAAAAAGCCTTGCTCGCCATGGAGTTCGCGCGCGGCTTCTAGCAGCAGGTTGATGATCGCCGGGGGGAGGTCGTCCCGAGCAACCAACATGGCCTTGGTACCGATCAGCTTTACTTCTTGCTGCGGAATGTGTTGGGCAAGGTCGATGGTCCCAGGCGGCAGGGTCAGCTTCGTGATGTACGAGAACTTGCGCGGATAGGCTTCGGCGCGGGCCAGGCTCAGCAACTTCAGGTCCGGGTCGTGCAGGGCCTGCCAGATCGCCGGCGACTGCGCAGGACCAAGCAGAAATGCGGCGTCGACCTGTCCCGCCTGCAGCGCGCGCAACGCTGCAATGTTGTCCAAGGGAAGCAGTTCCGAGTTGAAACGGTCGATGCCGTTCGCGGCCAGCAGCGGGTCCATGAACGCACGCACGCCGCTATCGGGCGACCCCACGGCGAGCCGCTTGAAGCGCAGTTCATGAAAGTGCGGATGCACGATCGTGTCACGGTAGAAGATCCACAGCGGCTCGTAGTAGAGGGCCGCGAGCATGACAAGATCGCCACGCTGGTCGGGGCGAACGACGCCGCCGTGGATGAATGCAACATGCACCCCGGATTGCGGGTCGTGCAGGAGGTGCTCGTTCTCTTTCGCGCCGCCGGTCAAGCGCTCTTCTACGACGACGCCATCGCGGGCCAGGATCTCCCTGTAGCGCTGCGCGAACTGGTGGTACATCCCGTCCTCGAGCGCGGAGGCCAGTACGATGTGGCGCGGGATCGTGCTCTGCAGAAACCAGGCGCCCAACAGCGCCACGACAGTCAGCGCGACGACCGATAGCGCCATGCGACGGGCCTTTTGCTTGAGCTTCCCGCTCGACTTGTCGAAGCGCATGCGCGATTCTCATTTACCCGAGTCCGCCGGCAGCGCCTAGGCAAGATTCGCGCATAGGACGGAACATCCAAGCAATCAGTGAGGTGCCAATCAAGCCAGCCAGTGCATCAGCGACAGGGTCAGCGCCGCGAGAAAGACGGTCTCGCCGATCATCAGCACCACCGGTTTCAGGCCCACCGTGAGCAATTCCTTCAACTGGGTCTTCATGCCGATCCCGGCGATCGAGGCCACCAGCAGCCAGCGCGAGAGGTCGCTGCCGCTCTTCGCAACCACGCCCGGCAGCCAGCCCGTGCTGTTCAGCGCCACCAGCAGCGCGAAGCCAACTGCGAAGCCCGGCAGCAGCGGCGGGCGCGGGCCTTGGGCTTCGCCGGCCTGGTGTCGCGAGAGTAGGACGGCAAAGACGATCACCGGCACCAGCATCGCCACCCGCATCAGCTTGACGAGGGTCGCGACATCGCCGGTCTGCTGCGACATGCTGTAGCCGGCGCCAACCACCTGTGCGACGTCGTGGATCGTCCCGCCCAGGAAAATGCCAGCCGCGTGCGGGTCGAGCCCGACGGCCTGCGCGATCATCGGGTAGACGATCATCGCCAGCGTCGACAGTGCCGACACCCCGACCACGGTGAACAGCGTGGCGCGCTCCTTCAGCGGATGGTTCGGCAGCGCCGCCGCCAGCGCCATCGCGGCCGAGGCGCCGCAGATCGCCGTGGCGCCGCCGCTGAGCAGGCCGAACAATGTCTGGAAACCCATCAGCTTCGCCGCCAGCATCGACACCCCGATCGTCAGCGCGACGGTTAGCACGATGATCGCGATCGGCTGCCAGCCGAGCTCTGCAACCTGGCCCACCGTGATGCGCAGGCCGAGCAGCGCCACGCCGATGCGCAGCAGTGTCCGGGCGGTGAATTCGATGCCGGGCTTGCAAGCACCCTCGCCAGCGAGGAAGTTCATCGCCAGGCCCAGCAGCAGCGCGAACAACATCACCGGCGCGCCGTAGTGCTCAGACAGGAAGGTCGCGGCTGCGGCGACAACACCGCAGGCCAGCACTCCCGGGAAGAGCGAGCGTACGAAGCCGCCTGTGGCGTGGATCGAGAGGGTGGTCATGGGCTCGCGCTGTCAGGTTGGCCTTCAGGCCAGTGCCGGTGTCGGCGAAACGCTCGCCGGAGGCGACTCGTTGGCCGTGCTTTTGTCGGACTCGTAGGTGCGCGACGCCATCAGCATCGCCCCAGCGGCCAGCAACGCGAACAGCGGTGTGATTGCCAGCGCGGTCTCCAGGCCCAGAGCATCGGACAGTGCGCCGGCAATCAACGGGCCCAAGGCCAGGCCGAACAGGTTCTGGAACAGCGACAGCACCGAGGCCCCGGTCGAGCGCACCCCCGGGTGCGTGACGTCAATGACGACGGCGGCGGCAGGACCGACGGTGCACGTCATCAGAAAGCCGCCGAGCGCGATCAGCGTGAACTGGGTCGAAGGCGTCAACGCGAAGCCCAGCACCGGCGCACCGAAGGCGAACCCCAGCACGACCAGCGTTGCAACGCACAGCATGGCGACGACCTTCAGCTTGGTGCCTTGGTGCTTCTTGCCGGCGCGGTCGACCACTGCACCCCAGACGACGCTGCCGACCGCACCGGCGAGCACCACCATCGCCGCCTTCACGCCCGCGTCCTGCGGCGCCATCCCATGCACGCGATTCAGGAAGCTCGGCAGCCACGACCAGACGGCGGAGACGACGATCAGTTGCATCGGTGCGCCGAGGCAGATCCAGCGCGCGGTATGCGAGCGCACCAGCGCGCGGACGATGAACCCAGACGCCGCACGCGTCGAGCGGCGTGCCTGCTCGAAGGGCGGTTCCAACTGGACCGTGCGGTAGTCGCGCACGAACAGATAGAGCAGGGCGAACACGAGGCCCGGAAACCCGACCACGCCAAACGCGGCCTGCCAACCCCAACGTGCAGCGATCACGCCACCGAGCATCACGCCGAGCACCGACCCGACCGACGCCGAAGCGAAGAAGCCCGCCATCAACGCGCCGCGCATGCGCGCCGGGAAGTGGCTCGCGAGCAGGCCGGCACCGACCGATCCATAGCCGGCCTCGCCGAGACCGACGACCGCGCGCGCGGCGAACAGGTGCCCGTAGCTCCGGGTGAACATGCACGAGATCGTTGCCAGGCTCCAGACGCCCGCCATCGCGACGATGCTCTTGACGCGGCTCACGCGATCGGCAAACAGCGCGACCGGAATGCCGGCGATGGCCACTGTGACGGAGACCACCGAGACCAGGCCGCCGAGTTCCTTGTCAGACAGTCCCCACTCTGCCTTGAGGTGCGGGAACAGCGACACGATGATCTGACGGTCGACGTAGTCGAAGATCATCAGCCCGATCGTCATGACGAAGGCGAACCAGGCCTGGCCGCGACTGAAGAGGTAGGTGTCCTCGCCGCCGGGGCGATCGCTCGATGGTGGCAGGTAGGTGGCCATGGTGGGTCGCTGGTGGGTTCAGGGCACCAGCACGGTCGCACCGACCGTCTGGCGCGATTCGAGCGCGCGGTGTGCGTCGGCGGCGTCGGCGAGCGGGAAGCTCTGCTTCGGCTCCCCGGTGATCTTGCCCGCCTGCACGAGGCCGAACAACTCGTCGGCCATCGCCAGCATGTGTGCGCGCGGCGTGGCGTAGTGGATCATTGCCGGGCGGGTCATCCAGATCGAGCCCTTGACGGCGAGCAGCGTGCTGTCGATCACCACCGGTCCTGAGGTCGTGCCGTTGGAGACCAGCGTGCCGCGAACCTGCAGGCTGTCGAGCGACGACATCAGCGTGTCCTTGCCTACCGAGTCGTACACCACCGGCACGCCCTTGCCGCCGGTGATCTCGCGTACCTGGCGGGGAATCTCGCGCGTCAGGTCCTCGGCGGTCATGCCACCGGTGACGATCGTGTGCGCACAGCCATGGGCACGCGCGACCTCGGCCTTCGCTTCGGTGCTGACGGTGCCAATCATCGTCACGCCGAGCGCGCGCGCCCACTGACAGGCGACCAGGCCGACGCCACCGGCTGCCGCGTGGTACAGGATGGTCTCGCCGCCTTTGAGCGGAAACACCTGCCGGAACAGGTACTGCGCCGTCATGCCTTTCATCATCAGCGCTGAGGCGGTCCGGTCCGACACACCTGCCGGCAGCGGGATCAGCACTTCGGCGGGCATCACGCGCTCCTCCGAATAGGCGCCTTGCGGGCCCAGCAGGTAGCCGACACGGTCGCCCACTTTGATGTCCCCGACGCCCTCACCGACGGCTTCGACCACACCCACGGCGTCAGAGCCGAGGCCGTTGGGCAGCGGCATCGGATAGCGTCCGGTGCGGAAGTAGATGTCGATGAAGTTCACCGCCACGTAGGTGTGGCGCACGCGCGCCTGGCCGGGGCCAGGGTCGCCGACGTCGACGCCTTCTAGCTTCAACGCCTCGGGGCCGCCGATTTCGTACAGGCGGATGGCTTTGGACATTTGGTTCTCCATTGAATCGTGTGTTGTCAGCAAGCGCGGTCGCCGACGCCGGCGCGCGTTCCGGTCAGGCGAAGCTGACCTGGGACGCCGACAGTTCGCGGATGAACTCTTCAGCGCGGGGCCATTCACCGTATCCCGAAGCAGGGTTCAGGTGGCCGACTTCACCCAGGTCTACGAGGTCGCTGCCCCAGTCGCGGGCGAGTTCGGCGACGCGCCCGTAGCGCGCGAGCGGATCATTGCGGCTCGCGCCGACGATGGTCGGGAACGGCAGCCGCGTGCGCGGCACCGGCAGCCAGCCGCCGGCACCCAGCGCATCGACTGTCGGGAAACCTTCGGGCATGGGCAGCTCGAAGTCGGGCGGCGCGGCGAGCAGTGCCCCGCGCACTTCCCGCGTCGTTTGTTGGGCCCAGTGCGCCAGTGCGATACAACCGCCGCTGTGCGCGACGATGACGACAGGGCCGTGGATGGCCTGTGCGCAGCGCTCGATGGCGCGCACGCGCGCCGCGCAGTCCAGGTCTTCGCGACCCATTGGCCGCACCGACCGAACGAGCGGCAATCGATTTGCCAGCAGTGTCTGCCAGTGCCGCTCGACATGGTCCCGCAGGCCCGGAACGATAAGAACAGTGACCATCTCGTTCCGACCTAGGCCGCCTTGCGCAGGTAGCCCTGCTGCCGACCCTTGGCATTGGGTGAGAAGCCATTGGCCGCCAGCGTCTCCTCGATGCTGTCGTAGAACACGCCGATCTTGCAGATTTCGCGCGCCTCCTTGCCGTTGGCCACTTCGCGGCCGAACTCGCGCGACATGCGCACCAGTTGCTCGATCTGCTGCACCGTCGTCATCTTCTCGGTGCGGGACTGGTTCCAGAGGTTGTCCTCGATACCGCAGCGCACGTGCAGGCCCATCGCGAGGCCCATCATGTTGATCGGCAACACGTTGCGCATGCTGCTTTCCACCGTCAGCATCGAGCCGTCGGGGATGGCGCGCAGGAAGTTGGCCAGGCTGTAGATCGTCGGCTGGTCCATGCCGCCGCCGATCGCGACCCAGTTGCACACCAGCGGACCCTTGTAGATGCCACGCCGGATCAGACGCTCGACCGTTTCGAAGCTGTTGATGTTGTAGAACTGGAATGCGCTCTGGATGCCGGCAGCGGACAGGCGGCGTACATGCTCCTCGAAGAACTCCGGCGTCGACGGCACGATCATGTTCGAGTAGGCGTGGAAGTTGGCCGGCTCGGCCAGCGAGGTGCCGGCAAGGTCGGCGGCCTCCATCTGCTCGGTCACGTTCATCTGCGTGGTGTTCACCGTCACCGTCACCTGGTCGGGCTTCGGGCCGAGCTCGGCCAGCATGTGGCGGGTGTCATCGGACAGCCACTTCGCCGCCGCGCCTTCGGTCGGGGGCGCGAAGGAGATCGAGCCGCCGACCTGGATGATCATGTCGGGCACGGCCTTGCGCACGCCGGCGATCAGCTCGTTGAACTTGGAAAGCTGCTTGCTGCCCTTGCCGTCGAGTTCGCGCACATGCAGGTGCAGTACCGAGGCGCCTGCGTTGTAGCAGTCGACCGCTTTCTGGACCTGGGCCTCCATCGTGACCGGAATGTCCTCCGGGAAGTCCGAAGGGATCCACTCCGGGCCGTACGGAGCCGCGGTGATAACGAGCTTGTCCTGGTTCTCTGGAAACAGCGAGCCGTCGAGGAAGTTCATGTTGTGTGTGTCCTTGAAGAGTGCGAATGTCGAAAGGTCAGAAAGTGGCGTCGCCGATGATTCCGGCGCGTTCCATCTTTCGATGGCACGGCGGGTAGTCCATCACCGCGTAGTGCTGGGTTGAGCGGTTGTCCCACATCGCCACCGAGTTGGGGTGCCAGCGCCAGCGCACCTGGTACTCGGGGATGAAGGCCTGGCTGATCAGGTACTGCAGCAGCTGGCTCGCACCCGGCGCATAGTCCTGGCCGACGCGAACGGTCGCGGCGGTGTGGAAGTTCGTGAAGTGGGTCGTGAAGGCGTTGACGAACAGGATCTTCTCGCCCGTCTCCGGGTGCGTGCGCACGACCGGATGCTCGGCGTCGGGGAACTGGGCGTGCAGCGCCAGGCGTTTCTCGACCGGCATCGCGGCGCCGAAGCTGGCCTCGATGCTGTGGCGCGCGCGCAGACCGGCGATCTGCGTCTTCACGTGTTCCGGAAGGCGCTCGTAGGCGAGCGCCATGTTGGCCCACATCGTGTCGCCGCCGACCGGCGGGCATTCGACGCAGCGCAGCACGCAGCCGAACGGCGGCTTCTCGCGCCAGGTGGCGTCGGTATGCCAGGCGTTTTCGTAGCGGTCGTTCGGCGATTCGGGCGACTTGTAGATGCGCACCAGGCCCGGGTTCTCGGGATCGCTGCCGGCGACGGGGTGGTCTTCCAGCTCGCCGAAGTAGCGCGCGAAAGCGACGTGTTCGGCGCGGGTGATGTCCTGGTCGCGGAAGAACAGGACCCGGTGCTTGAGCAGCAGCGCGCGGATCTCTGCGACCAGCGCCGGCTCGCGCGAGGCGACACCGAGACTCACATCGGACAGCAGCGCGCCGATGCTGCAGGTCAGCGGTTCGACCTTGATCGAGTCGGGCAGCGATGAGGCGCGGACGACGGCGGGGGCGGCGGCTAGGGTGCTGTTCATGGGAAGTCTCCTGTGTTGCGGGGCGGTCTTCGTGCCGCCTTTCGATTGGAACCAAGCCTAGGGTCGCGACGCTTTGTCCGTCCCCCCTGCGTAGGAGGGGGCAGGCCTATCCCTGCCAAAGAAGGGGGCTCTTCAGCGTGACCGCCGAAGAGCCGTGGGTGGCCCGCCCAACGGCTCAGAACGAGTGCTTGATGCCGAACTCGACGCCCTTCGAGTTCGCGCTCGGCGTCGAGCCGCCGAGCGGGCCGACGCCTTGCAACGGGGCAACGATGAACCGCGCGCCGTCCTTGTTGTCGAGGGTCGAGTAGGTCGCGTACAGCGAAGTGCGCTTGGACAGGTCGTAGATCGCGCCGAACGCGAACTGGTTCGCCTTCTGGCCATCAATGTCGACCGCGCCCTCGATGCCGCTGCGCGACGCCTGTCCGTAGGAGGCCTTGAGCGTCCACAGGCCGAGCGGCGCGGTCGCGCCGACGAACCAGTTGTGCTGCGAGAGGTTGCCGATGTCGATCGTGCCCCAGTAGGCCGACAGCATGACGACGCCGAAGTTCCACGACGCACCGAGGTTGAACTGGGTGCCGTCGAGATCGCTCGTGACCTGGGTCTGGCCGTAGGCGACAGCGCCGTTGAAGGGGCCGGTCGTGTAGCCGAGGCGGCCGCCCACGTACTTCTGGCCGTAGGTGTTTTGCCCGGCGGCGACCTGGAACTGGCCGTACAGGCCGCCGAGCAATCCTGAGGGCAGGAAGTAGCCGACCATGTTGTTGTCCCGCACGAGCGTGCCATAGGCGCCGCCCGTGGGGACGTTGGTGCCAAAGGTCCCGGGAACGATGACGAGGTTGCCGGCGTTGCCCAGACCGACGGTACCGAACGGGTCGAAGATGCCGAGGTTCCAGAATGTCGAGGTGTAGTCGCGGCCGAGGCGCAGTTCGCCCAGGTTGCCCGCAATGCTGACGGTCGAGCGGCGCTGCCAAGTCTGGCCGGCGGCCGTGCCGGTGTTGGGGTTGAGCGCGCCTTCGATCCAGAAGCTGGCGTTGAGGCCCCCGCCGAGATCCTCGGTGCCGCGAAAGCCCAGCCGACTGCTGGCCAGCCCGTCCTGGGCCATCTGGTACTGGGTGACACCGTCGTTGTCGACGTAGCGCAGGTTGAGGTCGACGACGCCGAACAGCGTCACGCTGGATGTCGACTGCGCCGACGCGGCGGTGGCGAGCGCACTCAGTGCGATGAGCGCAAGCAATCTCTTCTTCATTCCGGAGGTCTCGTTGTTGGAGGGCCGGAGAAGCATAGATTTGCCGCGCGCTACCGAGCCCCCCTTTGAAGAGGGGTCGAGCCCCCTCCCTGCCTACCCGAATTCGAGCAGTCCGAGGATGCGGGAGCGTTGCACCACCTGCTTGCGCGTGCCGGCGTCCAACTTGAGGAACAGGTTCTTCAAGTGCCACTTGATCGTCGCTTCACCGACCTGCATCGCCAGCCCGATCTCCTTGTTCGACAGGTTGCGCGCAAGCAGTTCCAGCACCTCGCGTTCCTTCGGCGTGAGCGCAAGACTGGGACTGGCGCGCACGGGGGCGGCATCGCGTTCATCGCGTGGCGCGCGCATCGGCGCGACCAGCGGACCGGCCCGGCCCAGATCGGCATCGGGCGCTACAAGCACTTGGCGCGCCCAGTCGCCGAGTGCCGGATGGGCGTCGTCGAAGACGCGCCGCAGGCCATAGGTCTGCGCCAGGTCGGCAGCCTCGCGCAGCAGACCGACAGACTTCTCACCGCAACGGTCGAGCGCAAACGCGCGCAGACCAAGCAACTCGATGTGCAGTCGCCCCAGCTTGACCTGTTGCGCCCGCTCGTCGGCGCGCGTCAGCATCTCGATCGCGCGGCGCCATTCCTGGGCGGCGATCGCTGCATAGGCGGCGGCCACATCGCGCAGCACCTCGACGCTGCGCAGCCAAAGCGGGCCATCCGGGGTCTCCTCGGCAGCCATCAAGGCGTCGATTTCGGCGCAAAGCGCGCGGCAGGTCTCGGCGCGGAAGCGGCGCGCATGCAGCCGTACCTGCTCGGCCACGCTGGCGATGCACAGCCGCGGCAGGCCCCGCGCCACACCGACCGCACGCATCGCGCCCAGCAGTTCGATCGCGCGGTTCTCGGCGCCGTCGGCCGCCGCCATGCGCGCTACAGTGCGAAAGCCAAGCAGCACGGTCTCGGGCAGGCCGCTGCGCTCCAACACGTCCATCCGGTCGGCCAGCAGGGCTGCCGCCTCGACGGGGCGGTCACATTCCCACACCGCCGCCGCGAGCTGCGCGGCCAGCATCGCCGAGAAGGGACTGCGGCGACCGAGCTCCGCTTCGGCGAGTGCCAGCGCCGGGCGCAGCATTTTTTCGGCCAGCTCGACCTGCCCTTCCCACAGGTAGCTCAGGCCGACGATGAAATCGCTCCAGCGGCTGAGGTAGCCGAACCCGGAGCGCGGGTCGTTGCGCGATGCCTGCTGCTGGCGCAGGCGGGCAAGGGCAGGGTCGCCGGCGAGCAGGCAGCGATAGGCCGAGCGGTTGGCGTGGACCTTCAGCAGCAGCGGATTGCGCAACGGAGGCGCGACAGCCCAGGGGTCGTGCAGCATGGCGAACCGGTCCGGCTCGTCGGCGAACACCGCCGCGCCACTGCGGACCATCGCGCACTCGCACGCCATTGCGTCGTCGATGCCCGGTTGAGCCAGGATGCGCGCGACGACGCGTTCGGCCTCGTCGTGGCGTTCGCTCAACGCGAGCGACCAGGCCGCCGCCAGTTGCAACTGGGGCCGCCGATCCAGTTCTTCCGCGGGCAGGATGTCCAGCCATTCCAGGACGACGCTCTGGTGACCGAGCAACATCAAGGAGTCGTAGAGGCTGCGCTCGGCAAGCTTGTAGGCCTGTTCCTGTTGCCCGGCATGTGTAGGCATGGAGCGCAGCGTCTTGGACCATGCCATGCTCCGACAGCCAGTGCGCGGCCCGGGCGTGGACGGATGCGCGTTCGTCGGCGGGCAGCGCCTTGAATCGCTGGCGCAGCACGTCGCGCGCGAGCTTGTGCATGCGCATCCAGTCGTTGCCCTCGGCCCCAATGAAGATCGGTGTCTCGCGCACCATGCGTGCCAGGCGCTGCGTGGTATCGATCGCCGGCACCAGTGCATGGCACAGGTCAGCATGCAGGTGTTCCAAAATCGATAAGCGGGTCAGCAGGTCGACATCGGTCGGATCCAAATTGGCCAGCAGCATGCCGACGAAGTGCTCGTGCAGTTGGTCACCTCGCGCGGTCGGTGATGCGGCACCGAGGGGTGCTGCACCGCCGGTGTCGATTGCCGCGAGCGCGATCTGCAAGCCCAGAGGCCAGCCTTCGGTAAGCTCGTGCAGGCGGGCAGCGGTATCGGTGTCGACACGGTTGCCGCAGCGCTTGGCTACCAGTTCGAGTGTCTCTTCAAACTGGAAGCAGAGCATCGCCTGGGTGATGACGGCGCACTGCCCGTAGTCGACGAGCCCATCGATGTCGATATGGCAAGCAGATCGGGCCGCCACTACTACGCGCAGGTTGGGCGGTGAGTTGCGCAGCAGGTACACGAGCGTGGCCCGCGAATCGGCCGGCAGGCGGTCGGCCTCGTCGACGAACAGGACGACATCGATCGCCGCCTGGGCCACTTCAGCCAGCCAGGCGGTGACGCCTTCCAGACCGGAGGCAGGCGTGGCGTCGAGCAGTGCGCGGCCGAAGGTGGCGCGCCCGATGCCGGTGCGCACCGAAAGCGCGAGCGCCCGGACCAGGCGTTGCGGCGTGTCCTGCGCCTGCGCCATGATCCAGGCCACGATCGCGCCGTGCGCCAAGTGCTCGCGTCGCCACTGGGCCAGTAGCGAGGTCTTGCCAAAGCCTGCCGCCGCCTGCACCAGAACGATGGGGTGGTCGCGCAAAGCCGGGTCGCCGGGGAGCAATCGCGATCGTGTCACCAGATCACGCGGCAAGCGCGGCGGACTGACCTTGAGCAACAGGTCATCCGCGGGCCCAGGACCACCTGAAACCGCGAGCGCCCCTGGGGGCGTTCGATCTGTCGGACGCTCGGCGATCGAGAGCACAGATGGGCGGATGGCCATGCACGGAATCGTACATCCTCCTCCCCCCCTTCGCGGGTAGGGTGAGGGGCGGCCGCGGCACCTACGATCGATCGAGTCACCCGCTGGTCATCCTCAGTGACCGCGCAGAGAGACCGACAACTCCGCCCGGAGCAGCGTCATGTTTCGTCACCTGCTGGTTCCCATCGACGGCTCCGATGAATCGATCGAAAGGGTTGGCCGCGCGCTCGACCTCGCAGGTGTGATGAGGGCGAGCATCAGCTTCACCCACGTAACGGTCGACCGCACGGCGTCACCGCCCGACGCCGATGAAGACAAGCTCCAGCGCGAGATCGGCGGCCTGCTCGCCATGGCTGAGGCCGCAGCGCGCGCCTGCGGTGTGCCCTGCAGTGCGAAGCGAGCGCGCGGCGACCGGTTCTCGACTGCAATCGCGGACGCGGCGCGTGACAACGGCTGCGACCTGATCTTCATGGCGTCGCCGGCCACGCCGGACACGTCAGCCGCAGCGGAAACGCTCGACGCGTTGACCCGCGCGGGGCTGTCGATACTGTGGTCGAAGGCCGCGCACGGGCCGCCGGCTCAAGGCATCGCCATCGTCCGCGATGAGCACCGGTCGCTGACCGCGGTCCTTCACGCCTTGCTTCACGCGCTGGCAGCCGTTCGGCGCATCGACGGCGTCGCTCCTGCGGAATCGATGCGCACCATCGTGCGCTATCTGCGAATCTTTGCCGAGGCGCACCACCCGAAGGAAGAGCAGCACGTCTTCAGGCGGCTGCGCAAACGCACGGACTCCCTGAATAGCGAGCTCGAGGAACTCGAGCGCCAACACGCACGCGACCTTGAGTTCCTGGCTCAACTCACGAAGCAGGTTGAGGAACTGTCTTGCGCCGACGCTCTGACCGCGTTGCGCGCAACGCGTGACCTGGAAGCTACCGCAAGTCGCTACGCCGCATTCCAATGGGAGCATCTCGGACGCGAAGAGGGGGTCATCCTGCCCGCCGCGCGGCGCCACTTCAGGCCGGCCGACTGGGCGGCCGTCGAGGCGGGCTTCTTGCGCAACCACGGCTCTCATTCAGCAAGTGCGGCTGAGGCGGAAGCGAACCGCCTCTACTCGCGCATCGTCGACGCGTACGGGGAAGCATGGCGAGGCGACACGCGCAGCAGCTCGGCGGACAGCCCCCCTCTCGAAGAGGGGGGCTGAGAAGTTCTGCCCCTTGTAGATTGAAACCGCAGCCCTTTAAACCCGGGGTGGCGCCGTGCCCGAAGGCTGGGCTCTCGCCATCGAGCAGACACGAAGTGCTTGGATCGACAGGTTTCGAGACCCGCCGGCGCAATGTAGAGCCGGCGTTCGACAGCAGGAGACAAGATGGCTCTGATTCGACAAGCGGCGGTGACCGCTCTCGCGCTGGTCTTGTGCGGAGGTGCACAGGCGCAGAGCAACGACGAACTCAAGTCCATGCTCGGGCAGGCCCTGAAGACCATCGAGGATCTTCAGGGACGCGTGAAGTCGCTGGAGGACGACCGGCAGAAAACCATCTCGGCGGCGGCCGCTGCAACGGCAGCCGCGACGGCGGCAGCCGCGGCTGCGTCGGCGCCGACCACCTGGGGCGCGCCACTCGTCTCGGTCGGCACGCGAGCCGAGGACGGCGCTCTCGAGCCCGAGAAAGCCCGCGTCGAGTTCTACGGCCAGGCGATGCTCGACGCGATCTACGACTTCAAGCGCATGAATCCGCAGTACAACGCGACCGAGCGGCCGTCGCAGATCCCCGTCAACTGCCCGGGCGACCCCGGTTGCGGCAAGGATGGCGCGACGATCTTCAGCGTGCGCCAGTCGAGCCTCGGCTTCAGGTCCTTCATCCCGACCGGCCTGGGCGTGCTCAAGACCGACCTCAGCTTCGACCTGTTCGCCTCCGACGGCAGCACCAACATCCACTGGCTCAGTGCCTGGGCCGAGATCGGCATGTTCGGCGTCGGCCAGACCTACTCGAACTTCATGGACATCGACGTGTTCCCGAACACGATCGACTACTGGGGCCCGAGCGGCATGGTCTTCGTGCGCAACCCGCAAGTGCGCGTCACCCCGTGGAGCAAGGACGGCATGAGTATCGCCTTCGCGCTCGAGGCACCGAACTCGGCGCTCGACACCGGCAGGATCAGCGAGATTTCGCCCGACTTCGGCGCCGGCTTCACCGGCTGGAACCAACTGCCCGACCTGACCGGATCATGGCGCATGGACGGCGACTGGGGCCACGTGAAAGTGGCCGGCCTCCTGCGCCAGGTGGGCTACCAGAACACGCTCACGCCGGACAACAACCCGTCCGGCCACAAGACCGGCTACGGGCTGAACCTCACCGCGGCATTCAAGGTGTTCCGCCAGGACCAGATCAACCTGCAAGTCGTCGCCGGCGAGGCGATCGCCAGCTACATGAACGACGGCGGCGTGGACCTCGCGCCGGGCCAGGGGCTGCGCGCCGAGACGGTGCCGTCGCTCGGCTGGCTGGCCTACTACAACCACGTCTGGTCCGACAAGTGGACGAGCACGATCGGCTTCTCGCAGCACCAGCAGAACAACACCGACGGCCAGAGCGCCACGGCCTTCCGGCGCGGCAGCTACGGCAACGTGAACCTGTTGTACACGCCGGCGAAGAACGTGCTGACCGGCCTCGAATTCGTGTATGGCGAGCTCGAGCAAAAGAGCGGCGACTCGGCGACCGACTACCGCCTGCAGTTCTCAACCAAGGTTACCTTCTGATCACGGAGCCGAGCCATGCAGTTCAGAGGCCACTTCCCGATCCTGATCGCGCACCACGATGTCGGCAAGCAAAGCGTTGCCGGCGTGCGCTTGCGGCAGATCCAGCACGAACTCGAGCAGAACGGCTGGAAGACGATCGTCGTCGACAACCAGGCCGATGCCGGCATCGTTGCTGGCGCGCATCGCGGTCTCGCCGCGGTGGCCTATGGCGCCGAGGGTGCCCAGCACGACGCCGACGCCGCGAAGCGCCTGATCGATGTGATGAACGCGGTACACCAGCGCGCGCCCGGCCTGCCGATCATCGCGCTCGGCGAGACGGCGACGATGCAGGGCACGTCGCCGAAGGCCGTGCAAGCGCTGCGCAATCTGCACAGCATCCTCTACCTGTACGAGGACACGGTGCCGTTCCTGGCGCGGCAGATCATGCGCGCCGCCGAGGACTATCTCGAGAATCTGCTGCCGCCGTTCTTCAAGGCGCTGACGAAGCATGCCGAGCGTTCGGCGTACTCTTGGCACACGCCGGGGCATGCAGGCGGCGTCGGTTTCCTGAAGTCACCGGTCGGCTATGCGCTGCACGAATTCTTCGGCGAGAACACGCTGCGCTCGGACCTGTCGATCTCGGTGCCCGAACTCGGCTCCCTGCTTGACCACACGGGGCCGGTGAAGGCGGCCGAGGCCTATGCGGCACAGGTCTTCGGCGCCGACCATACCTACTTCGTCACCAACGGCACGTCGACCGCGAACAAGATCGTCTGGCATTCGATGGCCGGGCGCGACGACCTGGTGATCGTCGACCGCAACTGCCACAAGTCGCTGCTGCACTCGCTGATCATGACCGGCGCGACGCCGATCTACTTCACGCCGGCACGCAACGACTACGGCATCATCGGTCCGATCGGGCTCGACCAGTTCTCGCCCGAGGCGATCAAGAAGAAGATCGCCGCCAGCCCGATCGCGCGCAAGGCCAAGGGCAACGTGCGCATCGCCGTCGTCACCAACTCGACCTACGACGGCCTTTGCTACAACGCCGAAAAGATCAAGGCCGAAGTCGCGGACCAGGTCGACGCGCTGCACTTCGACGAAGCCTGGTACGCGTACGCCGCGTTCCACGAGTTCTACGCCGGCCGCCACGCGATGGGCGTGCCGCGCGGCCATCCGCGCGCCGACCACACGCTGGTGTTCGCCACGCACTCGACGCACAAGCTGCTGGCCGCGTTCTCGCAGGCGTCGATGATCCACATCCAGGAATCCGAGAAGCGCAAGATCGACACGACGCGCTTCAACGACGCCTTCATGATGCACGGCTCGACCTCGCCGCACTACGGCATCATCGCGTCGCTCGACGTCAGCTCGGCGATGATGGAAGGCACGAGCGGCCGCGCCATCGTGCAAGAGACGCATGACGAGGCGATGCGCTTCCGCAGCGCGCTGGCGGCCATCGGCACGAACTTCAAGAAGACGGACTGGTGGTTCAAGGTCTGGCAGCCCGACGGCCTGGACGTCGACAAGGCGCCGCAGACGAAGGACTGGGTGCTGGATCCCAAGGCGTCGTGGCATGGCTTCGGCAAGCTCGCCGACGACTACGTGATGCTCGACCCCATCAAGGTCACGCTCCTCACGCCGGGCCTCGGCAAGGGCGCGAAGCTGGCCAAGAGCGGCATCCCGGCCGCGGTGGTCACCAAGTACCTGTGGGAGCGTGGGCTTGTCGTCGAGAAGACCGGGCTCTACAGCTTCCTGATCCTGTTCTCGCTCGGCATTACGCGCGGCAAGTGGAGTTCGATGGTCGATGCGTTGGTCGACTTCAAGGGCGACTACGACGCTAACGCGCCGTTGGCGAAGACGCTGCCGAGCATCGCTGGCGCACCAGCCTATGCCGGCTGGGGTCTGCGCGACCTGTGCGAAGCGCTGCACGCCTGCTACCGAGACAACGACACCGCGGCGGCGATGAATGCGATGTACACCGATCTGCCCGAGCCGGCGATCAAGCCCTGCGACGCCTACGACCACCTCGTGCACGGCCGCGTCGAGCCGGTGCCGATCGAGCGCCTCAAGGGTCGCGTCACGGCGGTCATGATCGTGCCTTATCCGCCAGGCATCCCTTTGATCATGCCGGGCGAGCGCTTCCAGACCGATTCGATCATCGAGTATCTGAAGTTCGCGCGCGACACCGACGACCGCTTCCCCGGCTTTGAGGCCGACATCCACGGCCCGCGCTTCGACGTCGACGCGAAGGGGCACAAGACTTGGCTGGTCGACTGCGTCAAGGAGTAGTTTTCGATGATCCCGCGTTCCGTCAAGGCGCCGACGATCCCGATCCCGTTCCACAGGCTGCTCAAGGTGGTGGCGGTCGTCGACCGCGACAATCTCCAGACCAAGGCGTTGCTCGACCTGATTCGCGCCGAGGGCTACGAGGTCGAGGTCTGCGACAGCTTCGAGCGCGACCTGGCCGAGGATGCCTCGGTCGGCGCCTACATCGCACTCGTCGATGGCCAGCGCCGTGAAGCGGCGCGCGAAGCGGCCCGTGCGGTGCGGGCCCTGGGCTTCAAGACACCGCTGTGGGCGCTCGCCGATGCGAGCCGCATCGCCGACGTGTCGGTGCTGGGC
Source organism: uncultured beta proteobacterium (assembly GCA_963774675.1). Lineage (GTDB taxonomy): Bacteria > Pseudomonadota > Gammaproteobacteria > Burkholderiales > Burkholderiaceae_C > CAIKUF01. The sequence continues at coordinate 31,642 of CAVZFV010000011.1, forward strand.
ATGAGCGGCGAGGTCGACGGTTTCATCTACCTGGGCCAGCAGACACCGGAGTTCTACGCCAAGCAGGTGATCGCCGGGCTGATCGACTACGGGCTGTCGCTGCTGCCGCCGTTCTTCGGCGGCCTGATGGCTTACGACGCCGCGGCCAACATCGCCTTCGACTGCCCCGGCCACCAGGGCGGGCAGTTCTATCGCAAGTCGCCGACCGGGCAGATGTTCTTCAAGTACTTCGGCGAGAGCATCTTCCGCAACGATCTGTGCAATGCCGATGTCGACCTCGGCGACCTGCTGATCCACGAAGGCGCAGCGGCGCAGGCGCAGATCGAGGCAGCCAAGGTGTTCGGCGCCGACCGAACCTACTTCGTGCTCAACGGCACCAGCACCTCGAACAAAGTGGTGACGAACGCCGTGCTGAAGCGCGGCGACCTGGTGCTGTTCGACCGCAACAACCACAAGTCGCTGCATCAGGGTGCGCTCGTCGGCGCCGGCGCGATTCCGATGTTCCTGCCGACGGCGCGCAATGCGTTCGGCATGATCGGCCCCGTGGACTGGGAGGCTTGGGACGAGGCCTCGCTGCGCGCACAGATCCGTGCCAATCCACTCGTCGCCGACAAGTCGCGCGCCGAAGCGCCACGGCCGTTCCGCATGGCCTGCATCCAGCTCTGTACCTACGACGGCACGGTCTACAACGTTCAGAAGGTGCTCGAGAAGATCGGCCACCTGTGCGACTACGTGCTGTGGGACGAAGCCTGGATCGGCTACAACGCCTTCCACCCGCTGTTCGACAACCACAGCCCGATGCGGCTGAAAGGACTCGGCCCCGAGATGGCAGGCCTGTTCTCGACGCAGAGTGTGCACAAGCAAGGCGCCGGCTTCTCGCAGGCGAGCCAGATCCACAAGCGTGACGAGCACATCAACGGCCAGAAGCGCTTCATCAATCACAAGCGCTTCAACGAGTCGTTCCTGATGCACGCCTCGACCTCGCCGTTCTACCCGCTTTTCGCATCGCTCGACGTCAACGCGCGGCTGCACGCCGGCAAGGCCGGCGAGATGCTGTGGGACCGCTGCATCGAGCTCGGCATCGAGGTGCGCAAGAAGCTGCGTGAGTTCGGCCGGCACTACGCGAAGGTGGGTCGCACCGAGCAGGAGCAGTGGTTCTTTGACCCCTTCGTACCGGACCGGGTGACGGTCAGCCGCTCGCGCTTCGCCGCCGACGCGATCGACGTGCCGTGGGAAAGCCTGCCGACCGAGCTGATCAAACACGAGCAGCAGTGCTGGAACTTCCAGCCCGACGCACCCTGGCACGGCTATCGCGGCATGGCGGCCGGCTACGCGATGGTGGATCCGAACAAGCTGATGCTGCTGACGCCGGGCATCGATCGCCAGACCGGCGACTACCTCGACTTCGGCGTGCCGGCGACCGTCGTCGCGAACTTCCTGCGCGAGCAGCGGGTGGTGCCCGAGAAGTGCGATCTCAACAGCATCCTCTTCCTGATGACGCCGGCCGAGGACGAAAGCAAGCTCAACACGCTGATCGCCAAGCTGATCAAGTTCAAGACCCTGTGGGACGAGGACGCGCCACTCTGCGAGGTGCTGCCCACCTTGTACGGCGCGCACAGCGAGCGCTATGCCGGCTACACGCTGCGCCAGGTGTGCGACGAGATGCATGCGTTCTACCGCGAGCGCAACGTCAAGGACCTGCAACGCCGGAGCTTCCGCGCCGAGAGCTTTCCCGAATTGGCGATGTCGCCGAAGGACGCCTACGAGAGGCTGGTGGACAACGAGGTCGACTACGTGCCGCTCTCCGAAGTCAAGGGCCGCATCTCGGCAACGCTGGCGCTGATCTACCCGCCGGGCATCGGCGTGGTGGTTCCGGGTGAGCGCTGGGACGAGCGCGCGCGGCCGATGCTCGAGTACTTCAACGCGTTCGAGGCGTCCTTCAACCGCTTCCCTGGCTTCAACTACGAGGTCCAGGGCGTGTACCAGGAGAAGGCGGACGGGCGCATTCGCTTCCACACCTATGTGGTCCGCGAGTGAGGGCTGCCGCTTCGCACACCTGAAATCGTCAAGGAGACGCCGCGATGGCTGAGACACAGAAGAAGATGAATGTCGTACAGCTCACGTTCATCGTCACGGTGAACATGATGGGCTCGGGCATCATCATGCTGCCTGCCAACATGGCGCAGGTGGGGGCGATCTCGCTGCTGTCATGGATCGTGACCGCGCTCGGCTCGCTCGCGATTGCCTACGGCTTTGCGCAGGCGGGGCTGTTCAGCCGTCGCAGCGGCGGGTTGGCCGGCTATGCCGAAGATGCCTACGGCAAGGACGGCTACTTCCAGGTCTTCTTCCTCTACTTCATCTCGCTGGCCATCGCCAACGTGGCCGTGGCAAGTTCGGCGCTGGGGTACCTTGCGGCGTTCTTCCCCGGCCTGTCGGCGACGCCGGTGATGAGTTGCATCAGCATCATTGCGCTGCTGTGGCTGACGACGGTGGCCAACTTCGGCGGCCCGAGCCTGACCGGCAAGCTAGGTTCGATCACGGTGTGGGGCGTGATCCTCCCGGTCGGCTTCATCTCGTTCGTCGGCTGGTTCTGGTTCAGCGGCGATACGTTCGCCGCTGCCTGGAATCCGAAGGGCATCAGCCTGGGCGAAGGCATGGGCTCGAGCATCTCGCTCACGCTGTGGGCCTTTCTTGGCATGGAATCGGCGTCGCAGAACGCCTCGGCGGTCGAGAACCCAAAGCGCGACGTCCCGCTGGCCTGCATGTTCGGCACACTCGGCGCGGCGGTGATCTACATCTTGTCGACCACCGTCATCCAGGGCATCGTGCCGAACGCCGAGCTGGCCGAGTCCAGCGGCCCCTTCGGTCTGGCCTTCGCCAAGATGTTCAACCCGGCTATCGGCCAGGTGGTGATGGCGCTGGCGGCGATGGCCTGTGTCGGCTCGCTGCTGGGGTGGCAGTTCACGTTGTCCTCGACCGCAAAAGACGCAGCCGACGCGCACATGTTCCCGAGCATCTTCGCCAAGGTCACACCTGCCGGCGCGCCGATCATGGGCATGGTGATCATGGGCGTCGTGCAGTCGGTCATGGCGCTGTCGACGATCTCGCCCAACCTGAGCGAACAGTTCGCCGCACTCGTCAACCTGGCGGTGGTGACCAACGTGGTGCCCTACATCGTCGCGTTGTCGGCACTGTTCGTGCAGATGCGCGACGCCAAGGTCGACCCGGGCGTCTTCAAGCGCAACGCATTCGTTGCCGTGGTGGCGATGCTGTACTCGGTGTATGCCCTGTGGGCGTCGGGCAAGGACGCGGTGATGGGCGGCATGCTGGTGATGGGCATCGGCTACATCGTCTACGGCCTCATCGCGCCGCGCTTCGTTGCCGCTCCCGCCGCTGCCGGCCGTTCGGCCTGACCGATCGCGAAAGGAACGACCATGCAAATCAACTTTCAACCCGGGCGCCTCCGCGCACAGGGGCTGCGCACTGCGCTGATCGGCTCGCTGCTCTGCCTCGCCGGCGTCGCGTCTGCCTTGGCGGCGGGCACGCTGGACAAGGTTCGAGACAGCGGCAAGATCACGCTCGGCTTCCGTGCCGACACGCGGCCGTTCGCATTCACCGATGACGCGGGCAAGCCGGCCGGCTTCTCCGTGGCGCTGTGCCAGAAGATCGCCGACGCGGTGAAGGCCGAACTGAAGCTGCCTGCGCTCGACGTCACGTTCGTGCCGGTGAAGGCCGCCGACCGCTTCGACAGGCTGGAGCAAGGGCAGATCGACCTGCTGTGCGGCACGGCCACGCCGACGCTGGAGCGGCGCGCCATGGTCGACTTCTCGATCCCGATCTTCAATGCCGGCACCGGCGCGGTGATGCGCGCCGACACGGCGCGGCGGGTGCGCGACGCAATCGCCGGTCGCCCGGACCCGACCAGCCCGACCTGGCGCGGTTCGCCGGGCGCGCTGACCGAGAACGTGGTGTTCGCCACCGTCGGTGGCACGACCATCGAGAAGTCGCTCATCGAAGGGCTGAAGGCGCGGCGCATCGTCGTCACCGTGAAGCCGGTGGCCGACTACGCGACCGGCTTGCAGATGGTGATCGACAGGCACGCCGCGGCGCTGTTCGGCGACCGCCCCGTGCTGCTGGATGCTGCGAAGCGCAGCACGTCCACCGACGAGCTATTTGTTGTCAATCGCACCTTGACGCGCGAACCGCTGGCGTTGGCCATGCGTCGCGGCGACGATGACTTCCGCCTGCTGGTGGATCGCAGCTTGAGTCGGCTATTCCGCTCGAAGGACCTGGCCCCGCTCTACACCAGCTATTTCGGCGAGCCGGACCCTGGAACGCTGGAGTTCTTCCAGTCAGTGGCACTGCCTGATTGATTCAACCGACGGAGATCTGCGATGCAAGAACTGGGTGTACACAGTGAAGTCGGCAAGCTCCGCACGGTGATGGTCTGCCGGCCGGGTCTGGCACACCAGCGCCTAACGCCGGGCAACGCCGCCGAACTTCTGTTCGACGACGTGCTCTGGGTGCAGGAGGCGCAGAAGGACCACTACGACTTCGCGCTGAAGATGCGCGAACGCGGCACCGAGGTGGTGGACCTGCACGAGATGCTGGCCGAGGCGCTGGCCGACAAGGCGGCACGCGCCTGGGTGCTCGACCGCCGCATCACCGACAACGATGTCGGCTTCGGCGTGGCCACCGTGATGCGCCCCTGGCTCGACGAGATGCCGGCAGCGAAACTCGCCGAGCACCTGATCGGCGGCATCGCGCTGCTCGACCTGCCGAAGAGCGAGATGTCGGCGATGCTGATCGAGGCCTTCGACGGCACCGACTTCCTGATTCCGCCGGTGCCAAACACGTTGTTCCAGCGCGACCCCTCGTGCTGGATCTACAAGGGCGTCACTTGCAACCCGATGTTCTGGCCGGCACGCCAGCCCGAAACCCTGCTGCAGCGAGCGGTCTACAAGTTCCACCCGCGCTTCAAGGGGGCGGACTTCACGATCTGGTGGGGTGACTCCGACGAACGCTTCGGCGCGGCGACGGTCGAAGGCGGTGACGTGATGCCGATCGGCAAGGGCGTCGTGCTGATCGGCATGGGCGAACGCACGACGCGCCAGGCCGTCTATCAGGTTGCCGAGCAGTTGATCAAGCAGGGCGCGGCAACACGCGTGATCGGCTGCCTGATGCCCAAGAGCCGTGCTGCGATGCACCTGGACACGGTGTTCAGCTTCTGTGACCGCGACCTGGTGACCGCGTTCCGTGAGGTCGTCGACCAGATTCGATGCTACAGCGCGCGCCCCGATGGCAAGGGCGGCATCGAGGTCCACCTCGACAAGGGCCATCTGTTCGATGTCGTGCGAGACGCGCTCGGCCTGAAGGAGTTGCGCGTCGTGGAAACCGGTGGCAATGCCTGGCAGGCGCAACGCGAGCAATGGGATGACGGCAACAACGTCGTTGCGCTGGAACCGGGCGTGGTGGTCGCCTACGACCGCAACCCCTACACCAACACCTTGTTGCGCAAGGCTGGCGTCGAGGTCATCACCGTGCGCGGCAGCGAACTCGGCCGTGGTCGCGGCGGCGGGCATTGCATGACGTGCCCGATTTCGCGCGACCCTGCGTATTGATCCACCGTGGAGAGACAGACATGAGCTTCAACCTACGCAACCGTTCGCTGCTGACCGTTCAGGACTACACCCAGCGCGAGTTCCGCTACCTGCTCGACCTGGCGCGTGACCTGAAGCGGGCCAAGTACGCGCGTACCGAACAGGAGCACCTCAAGGGCAAGGAAGTCTGCCTGATCTTCGAGAAGACCTCGACGCGCACCCGCTGCGCCTTCGAGGTGGCCTGCCATGACCAGGGTGCCAATGTCACCTATCTCGACCCGGCGGGTTCGCAGATCGGCCACAAGGAATCCTTCAAGGACACCGCGCGCGTGCTCGGCCGCATGTTCGACGCCCTGGAGTACCGCGGTGCCAGTCAGACGGGTGTGGAGACCTTGGCCAAGTACGCCGGGGTGCCGGTGTTCAACGGCCTGACCGACGAATACCACCCGACGCAGATGATCGCCGACGTGATGACGATGCGCGAGCACAGCGACAAGCCGATCTCGCAGATCAGCTACGCCTTCCTCGGCGACACGCGCAACAACATGGGCCACTCGCTGATGATCGTCGGCTGCTTGATGGGCATGGACGTGCGCATCTGCGGGCCGAAGAAGCTCTGGCCGGCGGACGAATTCGTGACCATCGCGCGCGGGTTGGAGAAGAAGTACGGCGCCAAGCTGACGATCACCGACGACCCGAAGGCTGCCGTCAAGGGTGTGGACTTCATCCACACCGACGTCTGGGTGTCGATGGGCGAGCCCAAGGAGGTATGGAAGGAGCGCATCAAGCAGCTGATGCCCTACCAGGTGAATGCCAAGCTGATGAAGGCCAGCGGCAACCCGCAGGTCAAGTTCATGCACTGCCTGCCAGCGTTTCACGACACCGAGACAGTGCTAGGCAAGCAAATCGCCGAGACCTACGGCATCACCGACGGCCTTGAGGTCACAGACGAGGTCTTCGAGAGCGAATGGAACGTTGCCTTCGAGCAGGCCGAGAACCGGCTGCACACGATCAAGGCGATCCTCGTCGCGACATTGGGGGACTGACCGTGTTGATCGTCACAGCGCTCGGCGGGAACGCACTGCTGCGGCGTGGTCAGCCGATGACGGCCGAGAACCAGCGCGAGAACGTGCGCGTCGCCGCGCGATCGCTGGCGCCGGTCGCGCTCGAACACGACCTCGTCGTCGGCCACGGCAACGGCCCCCAGGTCGGCCTGCTCGCACTGCAGGGCGCCGCCTACGAGAAGGTCGAAACCTATCCGCTCGACGTGCTCGGCGCGCAGACCGAAGGCATGATCGGCTACATGATCGAGCAGGAGCTCGGTAACCTGCTGCCCTTCGAACGGCCGCTCGCGACGCTGCTGACGATGGTCGAGGTCGATCCGTCAGACCCGGCGTTCAACGACCCGACCAAGTTCATCGGCCCGGTGTACGCGAAGGACGACGCCGACCGTCTGGCTGCCGAGAAGGGCTGGGTCGTGAAGCCCGATGGCGACAAGTGGCGCCGCGTCGTTGCCTCGCCGGAGCCGAAACGCATCTTCGAACTGCGGCCGATCAAGTGGCTGCTCGAGCGCCACACGATCGTGATCGCAGCCGGTGGCGGAGGCATTCCTGCGGCGTACGCGCCGGGCGCCGCGCGCGAGCTCGGCGGCATCGAATGCGTGATCGACAAGGATCTGGCAACCGAATTGCTGGCACGCGAACTGGGTGCCGACCTCTACGTGATGCTGACCGACGCCGACGCGGTGTATGTGGATTGGGGCAAGCCATCGCAACGCGCGATCCGGCGCGCCCCGCCCGACGCACTGTCCGCCATGGCATTTGCCGCCGGCTCGATGGGGCCGAAAGTCGACGCCGCCTGCCGCTTTGTGCGTGCCACTGGCAACCGGGCGGCGATCGGGGAACTCTCAGACCTCAGCCGCATTTTGGCCGGGGAAGCCGGGACGACCATTGCAACGGATACGTCTGGGCTGGTCTACGCTGATTCGCGATAGCGGGCCGTCCGCCATCGATTGATCTTGAAATCATGGGTGCCTTGCGGCGGGAGGTGCCCGGTGAATCGAGGTGGGCCGATGTCAGCGTCGGCTGTCTCGGGGAAGCGGAGGGTGGCCGCCAAGGGTGCGAGACATTGATCTCGCCAGACTCACGATTGAGGAGATTGAAATGAAACGTCGAACAATGGTATTGGCGGTAGCTTCGTCGGTAGCGCTGCCCGGCATTGCGTACGCCGACAAGGCGAGCGAACAGGCGGAGTCCCGCAAGGCGGCGCAGGATGCGCTGGCCGAGGTCTACAAGCTGGCGCCTTCGGCGCGCAAGGCGGTCGAGGGGGCCGCCGGCTACGCCGCCTTCAGCAACTTCGGCATGAAGATCCTGGTCGCCGGAGGTGGTTCAGGTAAGGGCATCGCGGTCAACAACAAGACCAAGGCGACGACCTACATGAAGATGGCCGAGGTCCAGGCCGGCCTCGGCTTTGGGGTGAAGAAGTTCAAGCTCCTCTGGGTGTTCGAAACCGAGGCGGCGCTCAACGATTTCGTCAATGCCGGTATGCAGGTTGGCGCGCAGGCGACTGCCGCTGCAAAGACCGGCGACAAGGGCAATTCGTACCAAGGCGCGGTGGCAGTCGCGCCGGGCGTCTGGCTCTACCAGGCGACTTCGGATGGTCTGGCCCTCGAGCTGACCGTCAAGGGCACGAAGTACTACAAGGACAGCGATCTCAATTGAGATTGAGAGCAACAGGAAGCTCGCATCCGACGCGCAGCTTAGCGAGAGCACGCGCGCGTCAACCCAGAGGAGAACAATGTGACCCTTAGAAGAATCGCAGCGGCCCTTGTGGCCTTGTCGCTGGCGGCGCCGGTCGCCTACGCGCAGTCCGCGTCGGGAGCCAGTGCCCCGCCGACTGTGAACGCCGTTGACCCGGCTTCAATTCAGGCTCTCAAGGACATGGGTGCCTACCTTCAGACATTGACCCGTTTCCGCGTATCGAACTCGCTGACCGGGGAGCGCGTGCTCGCCGATGGCCAGAAGCTGCAGCATCATGCATCGGCGACCATCGAGGCCGAGCGCCCGAACAAGCTGCGCGCCCACATGTGGAGCGCCCGTTCCGATCGCCAACTGATCTACGACGGCAAGACCTTCACGATCTTCGTTCCAGCACAGAATTACTATTCCTCTGTCGAGATCGAGGTGACCAATAGCGAACTCGTCGACAAGTTGGAGCAGCGATTCGGCGTCGAGATTCCGATGTCTGACCTGTTCAAGTGGGGCACGGCCGCGGCGCCTGTCGACAATATCGACTCGGCGATGAACGCGGGGCAGGATCTCATCGGTGACGACCTCTGCGACCACTACGCCTTTCGCCAGGGCAACTACGACTGGCAGATCTGGATCACGGCCGGCGCCAAGCCGCTGCCGCGCAAACTCGTGATCACCAACCGCGCCGATGACGCGCGCCCCCAGTCTGTCTCGCTGATGGAATGGAACTTGAAGCCGGCCTTCAAGCAATCGACATTCAGGTTCACGCCACCCAAGGGCGCGACCAGGATCGAAATAGTTCCAGTGAAGAACTAGCAGAGGAGCGTCAACATGAAAACATTGTTCATCAAGTCACTTGCTGCCCCAATGGCCGCGCTCGTTCTGGCCAGCTTTGCATTGACCCCCGTAGAGGCCGCCCGTGAAGGTAGAGGCGGCGGTGGCGGGGGCGGGGGAAGCCAGGCCCGCTCCGGTGGTGGTGGTGGCGGTGGGGGTGGCGCCAGGCAAGCCGACAACAGCAAAGCCGATGCGCGGTCCAACAACGTCCGCAGTACCAGCGCGAACAGCGTCAACAAGAGCAACACTTCCGCCAATCGCAATACCAACACCAGCAACACCGTCAATCGCAATTCCAACACCAACGTCAACGTCAACGTCAACAACAGCAACAACAACTGCTGCAATAACGGCTGGGACAACGACTATCACCCGGTGGCGACGGCGGCGGCAGTCACCGCCACGGTGGCGGTGACCTCTGCAATCATCGGCTCGATGGTGCGCACCGTGCCCCCGGGCTGCGTGCCGGTCAACTACGGTGGCATGGTCTACCAGCAGTGCGGGACAACCTGGTATCAGCCCCAGGGCAGCCAGTTCGTCGTCGTCAACCCACCTTACTGACTTCAGCCTGGTCTGCGCCCGCGAGCAAGATCTATTCGACAACCGAGGAGATCAATCATGACAAGGAAGCTGGGATGTGTGAGAAGGGTCGCTGCGATCTTTGCTTTGGGGCTCGTCCTTGCAGGTGGCTCCCTCGCGCAGACGGCGACCTCCGTCGACGTGCGCAAATTCGAGGTGATCCAGGTCGACGGGAACCAACTCATCTTTCGTGACGAACGTGGCACGAACGAGATCACGGTGCCCGACGATTTCCGTTTCACGGTCGACGGCAAGCAGTTGGCCGTGTCCGATCTGAAGCCGGGGATGAAAGGCACTGCGACCGTGACGACCACGGCCAAGGTCGTGCCCGTGGTTGTCACCGATATCCGCAAGGGCGTCGTGTTGAGCGTGTCGCCGTATTCGCTGATTGTGAGAGACGATGCTGATGGGATCCGAAAGCGGTTCACGCAGGCTGTGGTGGACCAGCGGGGCATCAAGATCTTCAAGGAAGGTCGCCTGGTAGCCATCCGCGACGTGAACAAGGGCGACGAGTTGACAGCGATGATCGTCACGCAGGGTCCGCCGGTGGTGGTGACGGAGCAGGAAGTGGAGGCAACCCTGGCCCAGGCGACTCCCGCGAAGACGGAGGCACCGGCGGCCGCGGCGCAACCCGCGACCCCGGCTGCGTCTGCTCAACAGGAACAAGCCGCGGCTGCGATGGCAGCGGCCCCACCTGCGTCAGCAGTGGCCGAATCGTCCGGTCTCGGGATGACGAGGTGGCTGCTGATCATCCTGCTCGTCGCGGCGGGACTGTTCTTTTTCGCGCGCCGACGCAAAGCGCAGTAGACACATGGATCGGTTTGCTTGCCGCTGGCGCGATAGCGCGGTTGCGGGGTGGCGCGCGCGCACAACAACTTTGCGAAAGCAAGCAAGCCACATCGAATGAATCTTCCTCGCCGCCGAGGAGCACGACACTACATCCCGGCATCCCGTCTGTCCGGGGGGTAGACGCCGGCAAGTCGGGCGATCAGTATCGCCAGGAAGAGCGCACCGACAAGCTGCTCGAGCACGCACAGCCCGCGCGCGTACCGCAGGACCGGCACGGCGTCGCCGAAGCCGGTGCTGGTCAGCACGGTGAAACTCAAATAGAGCAGGTCGCCGATCAGCGGCGAGACGACGGCACCGCCGAACGCAAATGATCCTGGCTGGAGTTGGTCCGCGATCGCATAGAGATACGCCCACAGAACGCCGACCATCAGGTAGGCGGCCGCGGCGCCATAGAGCTTGTCGGCCGTCATCACATCGCGCTGGAAGACATAGCGCAGCAGGTAGCCGATCGTCGACGCGTACAGCGCGGCGCCGAACGACCATGAATGCAGCAGGTACTGCGACTCACTTTCGGTGATCGCGAGCCACTGGTACGTCAGGGTCGGGGTCGCCAGCACGACGGAGACCACGAACGACAGCTGGGTGCGTCCGACCGCGGCGACCGCGGCGATCACGACGAGGACGTTGGCCGCGTTGAGCACGAACCTTCCGCGCGGCGTGGGCTCGAGCAGCAAGACCGCCACGATGAGCGCCAGCACGGCGATGAAGAGATAGAAGCAGCGCTGGAAGAACACCTGCGCGACGGCCGAGCGCGCCCGACCGATCGTCACGTCCGCGCTCTTCAGAACCCGTTTTGATCTCATTTCGATGCGGTAGCTGTCAGGTTGGAGCGATCCGCCACGCCAGCGCGGTGCTTCATGACTTGATGCCAGGATTCTTGTTCGACTGGTCATTGCGCAGCACGGTGATCATGTGCTGCACGATCGCCATCAGCGTCGCCGCGCTCATGCCCAGCATCAGTACGCCGTTGACGGCCTCGAGCGGGCCGAGCAGCTTGCGCTCGTGTCTCATGACGATGTCGCCGTAGCCGAGCGAGCTGAAGTTCACCGCCGAGTGGTAGATCGCATCGTAGGCCTGCTCGAACTCGCCGAGCCACAGGAAGAGGCCACCCCAGAGGATGATCTGCGCAAGCGTTGCCGATCATCAGTGCCAGGGTGGTAACGATCAGCGGTCGTACGCCGGCCAGCAAGCCTTTGCCGCTACCCAGCGGCGCCGGATGCCGCACGTAGTAGCGCACGCACCAGAAGGCGACCACCACCTGCACGATCAGACACAGCAACATCACCGGCAGGCCGATCAGGAAGTTCGTGAGGGTCATGAGATCTCCTTCAACAAGGAACAGATTCCTTTCGAGGCCGCCGGCCGGCGCGCCAGCGCTCGAGCGCCCACACCGTCAACCAGGCGTAGAACGCAACGCCGACGAACAGCGTGACGCGCACGACAGCACCTTCGATCACGCTCTTGCCGCTGGCGCTGTCCTCGATCGCCGGGCCGAGCAGGATCAGCGAGGTGATCAGCGCGTTGCTCCAGAACGATGGCCGATAGCTTGTCGCGCGCGCACCGAACATCGCCGAGCCGGCCCACAGCGCGGCGGCCATCAACCAAAGCATCAGCATCCACAGGCTCGGCCACAACGACAGGCCGAGCCAGACACCGAGCGCGATCAGCGCGCCCATCAATGTCGATCCGACGAGCTCGCGCCCGGCGTGACGGGCATCGGTCTCGCCGGCCTGCTGGCCGAGCGCCACCGTCTTCATGATCGCCGCCAGGTAGAACGACGGATTGGTCAGCGCGAGCACGAACACCGGGACGACGATCAGCGTGCCGCGCAGCGCGACCCAGCGCGCCGACTCGACATCGGGCGGTGCCGTGGCCGCCGCCGAGGCGGGCAGCGGCGGGTCGGGGAAGATGGCATGGGATGCCGCGCTGACCACCGCACCGACGACGAAGCCGACGCCGAGCGTGACAGCGAGCACACCGACCAAGCCCTGTTCGGCGACGCCGGCTACCGGGATCAGCGTGAAGGCAAGCACCAGCACAGTCGTCAGCGGATTGGCGCGCAGCCGCCCGGCGAAGAACAGCGCGAACAGCACGACCGCCGTCAGCAGCACCCCGGTGAGCGCGTAGTGCTCGAGCAGCGGCACCATCAGCACGCCGGCGGCGACGAGCCCGGCGAGCACCAGCGCAACGATGGCGGACTTGACGAACGGCAGCGGCGGGCCGGGCTTGCACAGCACCAGCAGCGCCATGATCAGGACGACGTACGGCGCCTGCAGCGCCATGCCGTAGGCGACGAGGACCGCCAGGCCGAAACCGACCGTCAGTCGCAGCACTGCCTTGTCGCGACGGTGCATGGTGTGTCTCAGTCGAGCGCCGGGGCGCGCCAAGCCGACTGAGCGCCCTCGCGAGTGGCTGGCGAACGCTGTGCGCTTGGGGCACTCATTTCAGTACAGGTACGACAGCCAGCTGACGACGCGCATGTAGAGGGCGCCCAGCGGGTTCATCAGCGGATGGTCGCCGGTGTAGACCAGCACGTCGGCCTGCCCGCCGACGCGCACCGCCTTCAGCTGCTTTAGCACGGCAGGGTCGAACTCGATCACCACCGGGATGCGCTGCGCCTGGCGCAGCCAGTCGCGGCTGTTCTGCACCTCCGGCAGGTTGCCTGGCGGCGTCGACTGGCCGCTGCCGACACCGCCGCCGATGCTGCGCACGCGACCCGTCAGCACCTCGCCCGGCATCGCGTCGAGCACGATCGCGACCGCGTCGCCCTGTTCCACGTGGCCGATGTTGTTCTCGGTCAGGTCGGCGCTGATCCACAGGTCGTGCATCGCGATCAGCGTCATCGCGGGTGCACCCGGCTGCGCGTAGTGGCCAACGTCGGTGCGCAGGTCGGTGACGACGCCGCGCGCCGGCGCGACGACGTGCGCGCGCGCCAGGTCGAGCTCCGCCTTTTCCACCGCACCCACGGCGCTCCGCACCTGCGTGTTGTCGTCGCCTTTTTCGCCTGCGGCCTCCTGCGCCTTGCGCAGGTCGGCCCGGGCGCGGCTGACCTTGGCCCGCGCCTCGTCGCGCGTCGCCTGCGCGATCTCGAGGCGGCGCACCGAGATCGCTCCCGGGTCCTCCTCGTGCAGCTTTTCCAGGCGGCTGGCATCGCGCTCGGCCATGTCGCGGCTGGCTTCGGACACCGCCAGCGAGGCCCGCGCCGAGTCGACCCCGGCCGCTGCGCCGAGCACCGAGCCGCGCACCGATTCGAGGTCGGCGCGGGCCCGTGCGAGTGCAATGCGGTAGGGCTGCGGATCGATGTCGAACAGCGGCTGGCCGGGCTGCACCTCGTCGTTATTGTGTATGTGCACCGCCAGCACCTTGCCGGCGACCTCGGCCGCCACCGGCACGACGAAGGCCTGAATGCGCGCCTGCGACGTGCTTGGCGTCAGCCGGTCACCTACGAAGTACAGGACCAGGCTGCCGATGATCAGCGCGATGATGACGAGCGCTCCGACGCGAGAGCCGCGGCCGGCGGTCGCAGCCTCCAGTGGCGGGGGCGTGTTTGCGGGTGGCGTCGCGGCGGGTGGCGGAGCGACGGGAGGCGAGGCTTGGTTCATGGCGTGTCCGTCGTGCGTGGCGGCAGAAACTCTGTCTCGGGAGGAGGGAGTGGCGCCTCCAGCAGTGACTTCCAGTTGCTGCGCTGGCCCATCACTTCGCGCGTCGCGTCGTCGAGTATCGGCCGCGAGCGCGCGGCCTGCCAGCCGCCGCCCATCGCCTTGTAGACCGCGATCAGGTACTGCGCGACGCCGCCTTGCGTTGTGACCAGCCGTTCCTGCTGGCTGAACAAGGCGCGCTGCGAATCGAGCACGCGCTGAAAGTCGACGAGCCCTTCGCGGTACTGGATGTCGGCGATGTCGAGCGAGCGCCGCGCCGCCCGCACCGAGTCGCGCAGGATGTCGACCTGGCTGCGGCTGTAGGCGAAGCCCGTCGCCGCGTCGTCGAGTTCGCGCGCGGCGCGCAGGACCGTATCCTGGTACTGCTCGTAGAGCTGCTGGAAGAGCGCGTCCTGAAGCAGCACCTGGTTGCTCAGCCGACCATGGTCGAAGATGTTCCACACCAGCGCCGGACCGAGAGCCCAACTGAGCGTACTCGCGGACGACGCGAGCGACGTGGCCGACAGCCCCAGCGTTCCGCCGAGCGCGATCGACGGGTACAGCGCCGCCTCGCTGACGCCGATTTGCGCCGACTGCGCAGCCAACTGCATTTCGACCGCGCGCACGTCGGGCCGCCGCCGCAACAGGTCGGCGGGCAAGTCGACGATCACGTCGAAGGCGGCTTCCGGGATCCGTTCGCGTCCGCTTTGCAGCTCCACCAGTTCACCTGGCGGTCGCGCGAGCAGCACGCCCAGCGCGTTCTGCGTCTGGCGCAGGCTGCTGCGCAATTCGGGGATCGTCGCCAGCGTGCTCAGATACTGAGACTTGGCCTGCTGCACGTCGAGTTCCGACTCGTTGCCACTACCAAAGAGGCGCTCTGTGATCTCCAGACTGCGCTTCTGGATCGCGGCGTTCTCGTGCGCGATCCGCAGGCGCACTTCGATCGTCCGGATCGACGTGTAGAAGCTCGCCGCCTGCGCCGCGACGAGGACCTGCACGTCGTCGTACTGCGCGATGCTGGCGAAATAGGCTGAGTCCGCAGACTCGATGCCGCGCTTGAACTTGCCCCAGAAGTCCAGCTCCCAGGCGAGATCGAAGCCCGCGCCGGCGGACCAGAATCCGGTGCTGCCGCCGTCAGAGCTGCGACTGCCGGTGCGCAGCCCCGCGGCAGTCACCTGTTGCAACTGCGGGTAGAGCGTGCTGCCGGCAATGCCGAGCTGGGCTCGCGCCGCGAGGATGCGCATGCCGGCGGTGCGTACACCCGGATTGACCCGCTGTGCCTCGGCGATCAGTTGGTCGAGCACCGGGTCGTTGAACTGCTGCCACCACGCGTCCGTCTCCGGCGTGGCGTGGCGCGGCGATTCGTCCGCCATGCGTTTGAAGCGCGCCGCTAGACCAGCCAGTCAGCCAGGGCACCGCCGGCCGCACGAAGTTCGGGCCGAGCGTCGTGCACCCGCACAGCATGGTGGAGGCGAGCAGCGCCGGCAACCGGACCGGCCAGCGCGCCGTGAACATCCGCGCCGCCGCTCAGCCGATCGTCGATCCGTTGGTGCCGCCTCCGGCGGGCATTGCATCCGGCCCGCTGTGCACCCAGCCCATGAAGATCTGATAGCCGAGCGCGAGCAGCGTTGCGCCGACGAACAGCCCGATGATGCCGGCGGTCGCCATGCCGCCGAGCGCGCCGAGCAGGATCACCGGCATCGGTGCGTCGACGCCGCGGCCGAGCATCAGCGGTTTGAGCACGTTGTCGGCCATGCCGGCGACGAACAGCACCACCGTGTTGACCACGGCCGCGAACGTGTCGTAGTCACCGCTCATCCAGATGTAGGCGATCGCCGGCAACGTGACGAGCACCGCCGGCACCTGTGCGATGCCGAGCACGAGCACCACGACCGCCAGCACACCGGCCAGCGGCACCTGGGCGAACAACAGGCACAGGCCGACCAGGATGGCCTGGATGAAGGCGATGCCGATCACGCCCTGAGCGACGGCGCGGATCGTCGCCACCGAGAGCACGGTGAACTCGTCGCCGCGCTCCGGGCCCACGACGCGTCCGAAGATCGCGCGGCTGGTTCCGTCGGCACCCTCGCCGAAGGCCATCAGGATACCGGCAACGATGAAGGCGCCGACGAACTTGAGGAGCTGTCCGCCGATCGCGGCAATCATCGCCAACGCCCCCTTCGCCAGGTCACCGATCTTCGGTTGCATGCTCTTGATCAGCGCGGGCAGGTCGGCATAGGCCCGTTCCCAGAGCGCGAAGATCCTCTCGCCGACGATGGGCCAGGTGGCAACCTTCTCGTTCGGTGAGGGAATCTGCAGCGTGTTCTGCTGCACGCCCTCGATCAACCCTTGTACCGAGTCGCCCGTCGAACTCACCAGGACCGCGGTGGGACCGACGATCAGTGCGACGCCGAGCAGCGCGATCAGCGTCGCGGCCCAGCCCTTGCGCCCGCCCAGTCTCGCGGCCAGCGCCTCGTTCAGCGGGTACAGCGTGATGGCAAGGATCATTGCCCAGACCATCAGCACGATGAAGGGCGAAAAGATCTGGTAGCACAGCATCGCCAGGATCAGGATCAGGCCGGCGCGTATCAGAACGTCGAGCAGTCGCTTCTCGCCTTGTCGGTCGAAGGCGCGATCGTTGGGCTTGAGGTCGTTCATGCTGGTCCTCCGAGGTGATCAGTCCTTGATGTCCAGTGCCTGCTGGTGACCGTCCTGTGGTGTCGCGTTTGTGGTGGCGAAAGGCTGCGTTGGACTTGTTGTTTGCCTGCCGGCAGTCGACCTTCTCGTGCGTCGAATCCTGCCGTGCGTCCTGCTTCGTCTCGCGGCCCTCCTGGCGCTGGTTGGACTGTTCGGTGGCAAACCCAGGCCCTGCGCCGAGGGTCAGGCTTGCAGCCTGAACAGGCCGGCGAACCAGCGGCGCGGATTCATTTCAAGGTGCATCATCGATGTCTCCTTGTCGGCGATCTGGCCCTCAGCCTAGGGGCGCGGGGATGGCGCATCCCCCTCCGTGAAGAGGGGGGCGGTGATCAGCTGCGCGCGCGCCACGTAAGGTTGCTGCGACGCATTACTGCGCCAGCGCGGCGACGAAGGCAAGGCGCAAAGACGTCGGTCATTCGAGTCCTCCGAGGTGTTCGTTCTTCGCTAAGCGCCCAGGGGACACGATGAACAGATTCATTTGTCGCAGGCCGACCTCAAGGAGTAGGGTGCAGGTCGGCAGCGCCAACCGCAACAGCGACCGCATCACCGGCGACAAGGGCAATTCGTACCAGGGAGCAGTGGCGGTCGCGCCGGGCGTCTGGCTCCGCCAGGCGACTTCGGATGGTCTGGCGCTCGAGCTGACCGTCAAGGGGAAGAAGTACTACAAAAGTACTACAAGGATGCCGATCTCGACTGACACCAGCCACACGAGGTGGATCAAACCCCGCGAGCGTGTCATGCACCCTGGTGACCGGCACGGCGCGGAGATCGTGGCCGCCCGTCCGTTCGCGAGCAGCGAATCATCGCTGACCAGTTGCAGCGCTGAGGTGCCGACCGCTTGACCAGCGCGGCGGTCTCTAGGCGCAAGATTGCGCCGGAGCGCATCCGATGAACGACGCCCCCAACGCCCCGACGCGCGCGCCGGGCAGTTGCTCGATGTGCCGATTCGCGCAGGACTGATCCTGGCATTGGTGTTCCTGTGCTACCAGGTCTTTGCGCCGTTCCTGGTGCTGATGGTCTGGGCTCTGATCCTGGCCGTCAGTCAGTTCCCACTGCAGCAGTTGCTGGCGCGCCGGTTCGGCGGCCGCCAGGGATTGGCGGCGACGCTGGCCGCCGTGTTGGGCATCGTGCTGATCGTCGTCCCGACGGCGACGCCGTTGAGTTCGGTGGGTGACTCGGTTCAACGCGTGATCGAAGACATGCAGAGCAATGCGCTGCAGATTCCGCCGCCGCGCGCCAGCGTCGAGGCATGGCCAATCTACGCGATCACAAACCAACTTCAGCCGAAGTCCTTCGCGTTCGGTGGCGCCGTCTCTACGCCGTCGATTGCTGACCTGCTCTACTTGAGATTCACCGTGCTGACTACCACCGGCTTCGGCGATGCCGTTCCGTTGCTGCGGTATGCCCGCGGGCTGCGCGTGCTCGAGCAGCTCGTCGGCACGCTCTTCCTGGCCATCCTGATCGCCCGCCTGGCTGGCGTCTATCCGCCGCGCCGGCAGGACGCTGTTCGGTAGTGGCGCAAGTCGAAGTCGAACACCGGCTCGGGCCGTTCGATGCCGCTGACCATTTGCGCCACGATCTAGGGCCGTGGTTCCTTGGCTGGAACGGCGTCCGTCGGCCCGAAGTCCGATCGACGCCGCCAAGTGCAGGTGGCAACCCGACATGTGGGAGATCGGCCATCATCAGTCAGGTCGGCCAAGAAGGCCAGCGACACGAACATCAGTCCGATGCCACCTCTGGAAAGGCCGCCGCCAGCACCGCACCGCTGCAGCCGCCCGGCACCAGCCAGAAGGTTCCAGCGAAGTCCGCAGCGTGTTCCTTCACGTTCATCTCCATGTCCACGAGTTGCCAATCGCATCTGACCCCAACGTTCGGCCATCCCGCCTTCGCCCTGAGTCGCGCCCAGATTGCGGTACCGGCTCGGCGTCCGGGATCGGTCTGGCGTTGGCACGCATTTTTACGCGCATCGAAGCGTCCGATATCTGTGGCAGGGGAGTGCCAGAGTGAAACCAAGCTGCCTTGAAGCCGACGGTCCCGACCGGCCGATCCTGTGGCCGCAAGCAGGCGCGAGCCCATGTAGTCGGGTGACGTTTGACGCTGAGATAGCTGACATCGAGACCATAGAGCTGGGCGCGCGCCACATTGCCGGTATCGAGGGACTTGCACCGGTCAGCGAACAGGCTGTGCGCTCGCAGACACCATCATCCTGGAGCCGGCGCCCCGTGACTTCGATGTGCCGGATAGCTCCGCGCCACGCTCGACCTGAGAAAGCAGCGCCGCCCACGATCCAAGCGCTGCATGTCGCTCGGCGAAATAGTCGTGTCGGTCGTAGATGCCCTCGACGTTGCCCAGCTTGTGGTTGAGTGACCTCTCGGCGACGAAGCGATCGACGCCAAGGCGGGCCAGATGCGTTCGCGCCGTCCGCCTCATGTCGTGCACGGTGAAGTGCTCCATGTTCAGCACCGGCAAGCGCTTCAGGGCCACGTTCAAAGTGTCGGGCCCGACGTGCTCGTACCGGTTCGTTCGTGCTTGTCCCAGGCGGCGGCGGACGAGGCGACGGGCAGGAAACACAAACGGCTTGCCGAATGAAAATACCTTGGCCTCCTGCAGCCACGCGACCACGGGCTTGGTGAGCGGGATGCGGATGGAGGATCGCGTCTTCGTGCTTTCCCGGGCGAGGGTCCAGACGCCTGCATCCAGATCGAAGGCGTCCCAACGCGCGGACAGCAGTTCCATCTTGCGCACGCACAAGGCCAGCAAAAGCCAGACGACCAGCTCGTTCTCGCGTCCGAAGTTCGGCGTCGTGCGCATCGCATGTGCGATTTGCTGGAGTTCGTCCAGCGTCAACCACCTGTCCCGCGGCGTTTCGTCACCCCCGGCGTCCAACATGTCGAAGTCAGCTGCCGGATTGCGCTCGATCCATTGGTTGCGCACGGCCATCCTGAACATGCGGCTCATGTAGCGCAGCGCGTCGTTGGCAACCGTTGGCGCACCACCTTGAACGATGCGTGTGAGCACGCGGTCGATGTGCACCGGCTGTACATCCGATGGCGCGACCGGACCGAGCACCGGATTGATGTGCTTGCGCAGTACGCGGGTAACGACTTCCGGGTGCTTGTAGCGATGCTGGATGTACCGTGCGAACCAGGCCTCGCCGAGCCGCTGCACGGTCGGCGCTTTAAGCACGAGCGCCTTTTCGGCCTGTTTGGCAGCCGAGACATCAACCCCGCGCTCGATTTGAACGCGGTCCTGCCTGGCCTGCTCGCGTGCATCCTTCAGCGACAGTTCCGGGTAGCGGCCGAGCACCTTCTCCTTGGATCGGCCATTCAATCGAAAACGAAGGATCCACGAGGCCTTGCCGCCTCGCGCCGCGGGTGCGCTGGCGACGAAGGTCAAGCCTTCGCCGACCCCACGGTCAACAGCACCAGCGGCAAGCCACGCTTTGAGCTTGAGGTCGGTGATTGGCTTGGAATATCGAGTCATGTCCCATCTCCATAGGAGGCTGTGGGGTTCGCGATCGGGAAGACGCGCCAAAAAGCCCCGCGCACCCTCCGAACCCCACAATAAACCCCACAGAGTGCGCGCGCTTCGCTGCAACGCTCCGGGACGGTCTGAGACGGCCTGGGACAGAAATACCTTACAGATCAACAGGTTGCCGGATTCCGGTGGATCACCCGGAACCCCTTGAAACCCTACTCGATGTTTTGCACCTGCTCGCGCAACTGCTCGATCGTGACCTTCATCTCGACCGCGATGTTGGTCAGCTCTAGCACGGCGGCCTTCGAGCCGAGCGTGTTGGCTTCGCGCAGCAACTCCTGCACCAGGAAGTCGAGCCGCTTGCCCAACTCGCCGCCGGCGGCCAGCAGGCGATCGATCTCGTCGAGGTGCGAGCGGAGACGTGCGAGTTCCTCGGCGACGTCGATACGGATCGCAAACGCGGCCGCTTCGTTCAGCGCGCGCTCCTGCAGCGCTTCGGGCGCGACGGACTGCGCCGCCCCGCTCGTGGCCAGCGCCTCCCTCCAGCGTTCGAGGAATCGCTGCTGCTGACGCTGGGCGATGGCCGGCAC
This sequence comes from uncultured beta proteobacterium, assembly GCA_963774675.1. Classification (GTDB taxonomy): domain Bacteria; phylum Pseudomonadota; class Gammaproteobacteria; order Burkholderiales; family Burkholderiaceae_C; genus CAIKUF01. The sequence continues at coordinate 52,656 of CAVZFV010000011.1, forward strand.
GAGCGGCTCGGCCTGCGCGGCGAGCTCGCGCAGGCGTTGCACGCGCTCGCTCAAGACCGAAGCCAGGCGCGCGCCCTCGCGCGCACGCGCCTCGCGCAGGCCGGCGATGGCGCGCTGCGCGGCATCGAGCGCGGCTTCATCGAGAGCTTCCGCCGGCGCATGGCTCTTGCACCATTGCAGTACTTCCTGCACCGACAGCCCGGCGGCGTCGGGCATCCAGGCATGCACGCTGTCCTGCAGCCTGGCCAGTCGATTCAGTTGATCGGCCTGCGGCTGTGGCCATTGGGTCGCGCCGTCTGCGCGCGTCGACAGCCTGAGCTCCACCTTGCCGCGACGCACCGCCTTGCCGACGAGTTCGCGCAGCGCCGGCTCGAGTGCGCGCAGTTCGTCGGGCAGGCGCAGCGAGAGGTCGAGGAAGCGCCCGTTGACGGATCGGATCTCGGCGCTGACGCCGTCCGCGGCCCCCGTGAATTCGGCCGCGCCAGCGGGCGCCGCAGGGCCTGCAGCGGCGCTCGCATAACCGGTCATGCTGTAGACTGACATTGGACCTTCGCGCAAGCAAAAAGGGATTATGTCAAAGGCAAAACCTGCGCCTTTGCCGGCCGGTACTGTGGTCGGCGGCTACCAGATCATTAAGCGGCTTGCTGCCGGCGGTTTCGGTGTCGTCTATCTGGCGGAGGACCCCGATCGTCACATGGTGGCGATCAAGGAATACCTGCCGTCGTCGCTTGCCGAGCGCGCTGCCGGTGAACTGACACCGCGCGTCAAGCCTGACAAGCTGCCGCTGTACCGGCTTGGCCTGAAAAGCTTCTTCGAAGAAGGCCGCTCGCTCGCGCAGATCTCGCACCCGAGTGTCGTTTCGGTGCTGAATTTCCTGCGCGAGAACGAGACCGTTTACATGGTGATGAATTACTTGCAAGGAGATACCTTGCAGGATTTCATCGTCACCGCGCGCGACCTGAAGCGGGACAAGGTGTTTCGCGAATCCACGATCAGAAGCCTGTTCGACGAAATCCTGCGCGGCCTGCGCATCGTGCACCAGCACAAGATGCTGCACCTCGACATCAAGCCCGCCAACATCTTCATCAGCAACGACAACAAGGCGGTGTTGCTCGACTTCGGCGCTGCGCGCGAAGTGCTGTCCAAGGAAGGCAACTTTATCCGCCCGATGTATACGCCGGGGTTTGCCGCGCCCGAGATGTACCGCCGCGATGGCACGCTCGGCCCCTGGACCGACATCTACGCGATCGGCGCGTGCATCTATGCCTGCATGCAAGGCTACCCGCCAAACGACGCGCCGCAGCGGATCGAGAAGGACCGGCTCGGACTGTCGCTGTCAAGGCTGCGCAACGTGTACTCGGACAACCTGATCGAAGTCACCGAGTGGTGCATGTCGCTCGACCCGCTGTCGCGTCCGCAGAGCGTCTTCGCGCTGCAAAAGGAGCTCAGCCGCGAGACAGAGCGCCAGTACACCAAGCTCAGCTTCAGCGAACGGCTCAAGCTGCAGCTCGAGAACCTGACGAGCGGCGCGAAGGCATGAAGCCGCGCCGGCTCAAGCCTTCGGACGCGCGCCGAAGGGCGACGCGCCGCGCGCAGGCGCCGGGTGCGCGGCGATGAGATTCGCCGTCTACCAGGTCAGCCGCAAGGGCGGACGCGAGAAGAACGAAGACCGCATGGGCTATTGCTACACGCGCGACGCGGGCCTCTTCGCGCTCGCCGACGGCATGGGCGGCCACCCCGAGGGCGAAGTCGCCTCTCAGCTTTCGTTGCAGATGCTCGCCGCGCTCTTTCAGCGCGCTGCGAAGCCGACGCTGAAGGACCCGACGCGCTTCCTGAACGAGGCGATCATCGCCGGCCACCATCAACTGCTGCGCTACGCGACGCAGAAGGCGCTGCTCGACACACCGCGCACGACGATCGTCGCCTGCCTGCTGCAGGGCAACGCGGCGTACTGGTCGCATTGCGGCGACTCGCGGCTTTACCTCGTGCGCGGCGGCAAGCTCGTCGCTCGCACGCGCGACCATTCCTACTCCGAGCTGCAGGACACACTGCGCCCCGACGCGATGCCCGCCGAGCGCTTCAACCGCAACGTGCTCTTCACGTGCCTCGGAAGCCCCGGTAAGCCGGTTGTCGATACGGTCGGGCCGCTGCTGCTGCAGCGCGGCGACCGCATCCTGCTGTGCTCCGATGGCCTCTGGGGCAACGTGAGCGACGCCGACGTCACCGATCAATTGGCGAACCACCCGATCGCCGACGCCGTGCCCGATCTGGTCGAGATGGCGCTGCGCAAGGGCGGTGCGAAGTGCGACAACGTGACGGTGCTTGCGATCGAGTGGGAGTCGGCCGAGAACGCCGACAGCGTCGCCGCGGTCTCGACGCAGGCGCTCGGCGAGGAGGTGTTCGCCTCGACGATCCAGGCGAGCGTGCTCGGGCAGGAGGCGTCCGACGAGCTCGACGAGGCCGAGATCGAGCGTTCGATACGCGAAATCAACGACGCCATCCGGCGTTCGTCCAGCAGGAAATCTTGAGGAACCCATGACGACAAACCAGCCGACTTTTTCGCGCACCCAGGGCCGGGGCGCGAGCGCGCTGCGCCCGGTCGTGATCACGCGTCACTACACGCGCTACGCCGAAGGCTCGGTGCTCGTCGAGTTCGGCGACACGAAGGTGCTGTGCACCGCGTCGGTCGAAGAGAAGGTGCCGCCCCACAAGCGCGGCAGCGGGGAAGGCTGGGTGACGGCCGAATACGGCATGCTGCCGCGTGCGACGCACACCCGCAGTGACCGCGAAGCGGCGCGCGGCAAGCAAGGCGGGCGCACGCAGGAGATCCAGCGCCTGATCGGGCGCTCGCTGCGCTGCGTGTTCGACCTGAAGCGCCTCGGCGAACGCACGATCTCGCTCGACTGCGACGTCATACAGGCAGACGGCGGCACGCGCACGGCGGCGATTACTGGCGCCTTCGTCGCTGCGCACGACGCTGTCTCGTGGCTGCTCGAGCGCAAGCTCGTTGCCGAGTCGCCAATCCGCGACCACGTAGCCGCCGTCTCGGTCGGCATTGTCGAGGGCACGCCGCTGCTCGACCTCGAGTACGTCGAGGATTCGGCGTGCGACACCGACATGAACGTCGTCATGACGGCCGCCGGTGGCTTCGTCGAACTGCAGGGCACGGCCGAAGGTGCGGCGTTTTCGCGGGTCGAACTCGATGCCCTCATGCGGCTCGCCGAGCAAGGCATCGCCGACTTGATCCAGGCGCAGAAGGCCGCGCTGGCGAAGTGAGCCGCGTCATCGCGAGGCGTCTCGAATGAAGCTCGTCCTCGCGTCGAACAATGTGAAGAAGCTGGTCGAGTTGCAGACGCTGCTCGCGCCGCTCGCGCTCGAGATCGTCGCCCAGGGCACGCTCGGCGTCGAAGAGGCCGAGGAGCCGCACCACACATTCATCGAGAACGCCCTCGCGAAGGCGCGCCACGCTGCGGCGCTGACCGGCTGCGCCGCGATCGCCGACGATTCGGGGTTGTGCGTGATAGCGCTCGACGGTGCACCGGGCGTCGCATCGGCGCACTACGCGCCGGTAGGGCTCGCAGCCGGCGAGCGCGAAGTGCAGCGCCGCGCGCAGGACGCGGCCAACAACGCCTTGCTCCTGCGCGAACTGGCCGGCGCGAGCGATCGTCGGGCGCGCTACGTCAGCGTGCTCGTCGCGCTGCGCTCGGCGGACGATCCGGAGCCCCTCGTTGCCGTCGGCCGCTGGGAGGGCGAAGTGCTCGCCGCGCCGCGCGGCGACGGCGGCTTCGGCTACGACCCGCTGATGCTCATCCCGGCGCTCGGCCGCAGCGTTGCCGAGCTTGACGCCGCGACGAAAAATGCGCGCAGCCACCGCGCTGTGGCCGTCGATCAAATGCTCGCGCTGATGCGCGCATCGTGGCAGCTTGGCTGACATCCCGATCCAGGTTGACGAAGGCACTGAGGTGCCGCCCACGGCGCAGCGCCTTTTCGCCTACCTGCGCCCGGGCACGCTGAACCTGCCCGCGCTGCCGCCACTCGCGCTCTACGTGCATCTGCCGTGGTGCCTGCGCAAGTGCCCGTACTGCGACTTCAACTCGCACGAGAGCACGAGCGAACTGCCCATCGCGCGCTACCTGGATGCGCTGCGCTGCGATCTCGAAGCCGCGCTGCCTTTCGTCTGGGGCCGGCGATTGCACAGCGTCTTCATCGGTGGTGGCACGCCGAGCCTCTTCCCGCCCGAGGCGATCGACCGGCTGCTCGGTGATTTGCGGGCGCTGATGCCGATCGAGCCCGGCTGCGAAATCACGCTCGAAGCCAACCCCGGGACCTTCGAGCGCGATCGCTTTCGCGGCTATCGCGCGGCGGGGGTGACGCGACTGTCGGTCGGCGTGCAAAGCTTCGATGACGCGGCCTTGCTGGCGATCGGTCGCGTGCACGACACTGCCCAGGCGCGCGCCGCCGTCGAGGAAGCGCGCGATGCGTTCGACACCTTCAACATCGATCTGATGTACGCGCTGCCGGGCCAGACGCTGGCCGCGTTCGACGCCGATCTGCAGACGGCGCTCGCGTTCGAGCCGCCGCACCTGTCGATCTATCACCTGACGATCGAGCCGAACACGTTCTTCGCGAAGCACCCGCCGGCGCTGCCCGACGACGATCTCGCGGCCGACATGCTCGACCGCATCGTCGCCTGCACCGCCGAGCGCGGACTCGAACGCTACGAGGTTTCCGCCTTCGCGCGGCCGGGCCATCGATGCGTGCACAACCTGAACTACTGGCAGTTCGGCGACTATCTCGGCATCGGCGCCGGCGCCCACAGCAAGATCTCATACGCCCACCGCGTGCAACGCCAGGTGCGATTTCGTGACCCGGCGCGCTACATGACGCGCGCGATGGCGGGCAAAGCGATCGCGCAAGATGCCGAAGTTGCACGCCGCGAGTTGCCGTTCGAATTCATGCTCAATGCAATGCGATTGACCGAAGGCGTTGGGCTCGCGAGCTTTGGCGAACGCACGGGCCTTGCGCCGACTGCCCTCGAGGCAGGTCTCGTCGAGGCCGAGCGTCGCGGGCTGCTCGCGCGCGATCTGCATCGCGTGTGGCCGACCGCGCGTGGGCTCGATTTCCTCAACGACCTGCAGTCGATCTTTCTGCCACCTTGATTGCGCAGAGCGTTGCGTGGCGCGCTGAGTGTCGTGCGTTGCGCTGAGCGTTGCGCCAGGCCACGACCGGCGACGAGTGCCGTGGAACGGCGGTCGATTGCCGCGATTGGCTTGACTCGCGCGAGCGGCGCCTGAGACTCAGGCGGCGCCGAGCGTCTCGACGTGCATCATTTGCAGCCGCTCGATCAGGCGCGGCGCGATGCTCGCGAGCGGTAGTACCTCGTGCACTGCGCCGGCGGCGATCGCTTCGCGCGGCATGCCGAAGACGACGCAACTCGCCTCGTCCTGTGCCAGGTTGTAGGCGCCGGCATCGCGCATCGCCCGCATCGCCAGCGCACCATCGGCGCCCATGCCGGTCAGCATGACACCGATCGCGCGCCCGCCGACGACGTGTGCGGCGCTGGCGAACAGCACTTCGACCGACGGCATGTGGCGGTTCACCGGATCGCCATCGAACACGCGTACCCGATAGCCCGTGCCGTCGCGTGCGACCTCCAGATGCATCCCGCCCGGGGCGATGTAGGCGTGACCCTGACGCAAGGGCTCGTCGTGCCTTGCCTCGCTGACGCGGATGCGGCATTGGCCGTCGAGCCGCTCGGCGTAGCCGCGGGTGAAGCCGGCGGGCATGTGCTGTGTGACCAGTATCGGCGGCGCGTCGGGAGGCAGTTGCATCAGCAGCGCGCGTGTCGCCTCGGTGCCGCCGGTCGAGGCTCCGATAAAAATTACCGCGTCGTGCGTGGCAGTGTCTGGTCCCCGGCGGGACGCTACACCTGCATGCGCGGACGCCCGCGCGGATGCGGGCGCGGACGCGGGCGGACCCGCGATCCCGATCCCAACCTCGGCTATTGCCGCAACCCCCATTTGCGCCGCCGCGCCGAAGTTTGGTGCACCGCTTGCGCGGCGCACCGACGCGCGCGCGGCAATGCGCAACTTGGCCGTCAGGTCGGCGGCCAGGCCTCTGAGGCCGTCGGCAATGCCGATCTTCGGCTTGGCAACGAAGTCCACCGCGCCGAGTTCGAGCGCCCGAAACGTCGCGTGCGCGCCGCGCTCGGTCAGCGTCGAGACCATCACGACGGGCATCGGCCGCAGGCGCATCAGGCGCGACAGGAAGTCGAGGCCGTCCATGCGCGGCATCTCGACATCGAGCGTGATCACGTCCGGATTCAGGCTGCGGATCAACTCGCGCGCGACGAGCGGGTCGCTCGCTGCGCCGATGCACTCCATGTCGGCTTCGCGGTTGATGATCTCGGCCAGCAGGCTGCGCACGAGCGCCGAATCGTCTACCACGAGGACGCGGATCGGCGCCATCAGAAGAGGTCCACCGTGCCGCCGGCAGGCGCCGGCGCGCGTTCGGGCGTTGCTGCGCGCTGGGATGCGAAGAGCGCATCGTCGGGCGTGCAGGCGAGGCGCTTGACCATCGCCTTGCCGCTGCCGGGTAGAAAGCACACCTTGCGCGCGACGCTGCCGAGCACGTCGCGCGCAACGATCGGGATGCGCTCGGTCTTCAGGTAGTCGAGGACGAAGACGGTGTTCGCTTCGCCGATGTTGAGCGAGTTCATGCCGCTGATGACCTGGCCGCCGCCGAACACCTTTGCCTCGAGCGTCGCGCGCGTCGCGCCGCGCTTCATCAGTTCGTTGATCAGCAGTTCCATCGCATACGAACCGTAGCGCCCGCTTGCGCCGAGCGCGGCGGGGCCACCGCCTTCGGGAAGCATGAAGTGATTCATGCCGCCGACCTGCGCGCGCTCGTCCCACAGGCAGGCGGCGATGCACGAGCCGAGCGTCGTCATCAGCAGCACGTCGTTGTCGTGCGCGAAGTATTCGCCCGGCAGCAGCTTCACCGCGTCGCGCCCGAAATGGGCGTCGTAGTAGAAGAACGAGGCGACGCCGGGGCCGCGTGGGCGTGCCCGCAGTGTTTCCAGACGTGAGCCTGAGCCGGAGGCTGAGGTGGCCGGCGGGGAAGACACAGCCGAGGTCGCGGTGGAAGACACAAGCGCGGCCATCACCATCCACCGCGCCGCAAGCGTGCGCGGGCCTCAGACACGTTCGTAGATCGTCTTGCCGCGAAGTCGGAAGAGGTCGGATGCGTCGCCGAAGTTCTCGGAGTGGCCTGCGAAGAGCAGGCTGCCGGGCTTCATCACGCCGTGCATGCGCTCGAGCACGCGGCGTTGCGTCGCACCATCGAAATAGATCATCACGTTGCGGCAGAAGACGATGTCGAACGGCTCGCCGAGCGTCCAGTGCGCGTCCATCAGGTTGTGTTGACGAAACTCGATCCGCTCGGCAAGCGCCGGCTTGACGCGCACCATGCCGCTGTTGAGCCCCTTGCCGCGCAGGAAGTGCGCGTGCATGCGTTCGCGCGACAGGCCGCGAGATTCAACCGGGTAGACGCCGCGCGCCGCACTCGCGAGCACGCGGGTGTCGATGTCGCTGGCGACGATCTGCACCGCGTGGGCGTCCTGCACATCGGGGCACGCCTCGGCGACGGTCATCGCGATCGAATAGGGCTCCTCGCCAGTCGATGCCGCATTGCACCAGATGCGCATCGGTGTGCCTGTGCGCCGGCGAAGCTCGTCGGTGAGGGCCTCGAAGTGATGCTCCTCGCGGAAGAACGAGGTCAGGTTCGTCGTCAGGCAATTGACGAACTCCTGCCACTCGGGGCCGGCGCCGCCGTGCTCGAGCCACTGCAGGTAGTCGTTGAACGAGCCATGCCCGGTTTCGCGCAGGCGGCGCGACAGGCGGCTGTAGACCATCGCCTGCTTGCCCGCGCCGAGGCTGATACCGGCGCGCTGGTAGATCAGCCTGCGCACGCGTTCGAAGTCGCCGGCGCCGAACATGAACTCAGATGCGCATGCCGAGAACGCTGGCGGTGCATGCGCAGCGACAGCGACACAGTCATCGAGGGCGGACAGGACGGCGCTCATGGGACGGCGAACTGGAGGAGTGGCGGGGTGGGCGGCAGACAGGACGGGTCTGCGTGGTTATCGGCAACCCCCGTGCGGCGCTTGAGTCGCACTGGGGGGTATTGGGGCGGCGTGTGAGCCGCATCTGGGCGGCAAAAGCAGGGCTGTTCCGCGCCGAAAACGCTCGTGCGCGCTGCTAGACTGCCCCGCTGCTTGCGTCCGTGCGCCCCGCGCCCGGTCGCGTTGCTACCGAAACCCCCGCGTCAGCGCCCGATTAGCGTCACCAGCCATCGCCCCAGCGTGTCCAGCGAACCGAAGCCGCGTCCCACGCCTGAACCACCGCCGCTGCAACTGGAGGCGGCGCTGCAGTTGCTGCAACAGGCCGGCTGCGTGCTGCCCGGCCGCGACGACCCGGCGTGGCCGCAAGCAGTGATCGACGGGCTGTGCAACCTCTCGAGCCGCGACGCACTGACGGGCCTGGCGAATCGGCGCCAGTTCTCACTCGCGCTCGAGCGCGAGATCGATCGCGTCGCGCGCACCGGTGAGCCGGCGCTCGTGTTGATGGCTGACATCGATCACTTCAAGCGTGTCAACGACACGCATGGCCATCTGGCCGGCGACGCCGTGCTCAAGGCCGTGGCGTCGCGCCTGCTTGAGTGCGTGCGCCCGATGGATACTGTCGCGCGCTATGGCGGCGAGGAGTTCGCGATCATCCTGCCCAATTGCCCGCCGGCCTTCGGCCTTGCGGTTGCCGAGCGCATCCGGCGCAAGGTCGAGCAGCAGCCGGTCCCGATCGAGGTCGGCGCGCCGGTATCCGTCACGATCAGCCTCGGCGGTGCGTTCGCACCGCAATGGGTGCGCTCGACGGCGGCACTCTGGGTCGAGCGCGCCGACCAGCATCTGTTTCGCGCCAAGGCCGAGGGGCGCAACCGGGCATGTCTCGAGCAGCCGCCGCAGTCGCAGGTCAGCGCCGAAGAGAAGAGCCTGTTGTTCAGCACCACACAGTTCGAAGACCTCGCATGACTCATCCCGACGCGACACCCGCCGCCGACCTGCCGCCCGAGACCCATCGCGCGCGCGTGCTCGCAGTCACGAGCGGCAAGGGCGGCGTCGGCAAGACGTTCTTGTCGGCCAACCTGGCCGCCGCGCTCACGCGCCGCGGCGAGCGCGTGCTCGTGCTCGATGCCGACCTCGGCCTCGCGAACCTCGACGTCGTGCTGAACTTCGTGCCCAAGATCACGCTGCACGACGTCTTCACCGGCAAAGCAGCGCTCGAAGACGCGATCGTGCCTGCCCCCGGGGGCTTTTCGGTGCTGCTCGCGGGGTCCGGCATGGTCGAGTATTCGCGCCTGACGCCCGCCGTGCGCGATCAGTTGATCGACGTCATCAAGACCCTTGCGCCGCGCTTCGACCGCATATTGCTCGACACCGGCGCGGGCATCTCGGACGTTGTCTTGTTCGCGGTCTCGCTCGCCGACGAGGTGGCGCTCGTCGTCACCTCGGAGCCGACCTCGCTGACAGACGCCTACGCGACGATCAAGGTGCTCGCCGCTCAACAGCAGCGCAGCACGATCCGGCTCATCGTCAACCAGGTCAGCCAACTCGGCGAGGGGCGGAGCGTGCGTGCGCAACTGCAGCGCGTCGTCGATCGCTTCGTCAAGCCCGAAGCCGGGCACACGGTGACGCTCGATCTCCTGGGTGCGGTGCCGGTGGATGCCACTGTGCGGGAGGCGGTGCAAAAGCGCCAGCTGCTGCTCGAGGTCTATCCCGGCTCGCGCGCCGCGCTCGCGGTCAATGAGGTCGCAGCGCGGCTCGCGCCTTGAAGTTTCGGCTTCCACCTTTCGCCTTTCGCTTCTCGCCTTTCGCTTCTCGCCTTTCGCTTCTCGCATCTCGCCTTGCGCCTCCAAAACGCAGCGGTGATTGCGACTCGACGGTCGATCAGCGCGCCACCTTCAATGCGACCTGCGGCTTGAGCAGCACGATGAGTGCGCCGCTGCCTCCTTCGGCGGCGCGCGCCTGCGTGAAGGCGATCACGGAAGCCTTCTGAACCAGCCAAGCATGCACACGCTGCTTGAGAACCGGCTCGCGACCCGGCGAGCCGTTGCCCTTGCCGTGCACGACGCGCACGCAGCGCAGCCCGTGGCGCGCCGCTTCGCGCAGGAACGCGGCGAGCCGATCGCGCGCCTCGTCGCGTCGCAAACCGTGCAGATCGATCTGCGCCTGGATGACCCAGCCGCCGCGGCGCAGCTTGCGCACGACATCGGGGCCTATATCGGGGCGGCGAAACGACAGCGCGGCGTCGGTTTCGAGCAGCGATTCGACATCGAAATCGTCGGACAGCGTTGCGCGCAGCGCGTCCGCTTCGTCGCGCTCCCGCTGGCGTGGCTCGGGTTCGGGCGGCGCGGCGCGCAGCCACGCGCGTTCATCGTCGGCGAGCGGCGTCACCGCGCCGACGCTGCGGGCGAACAACGTGCCCGCTTCGCGTTCGCGCTCCCGCTCTCGCTCGAGTTCGGCACGGGCCGTCGCCTCACGCTCGGCAGCTTCGCGCTCACGGCGCTGCAGCTCGCCGCGCAACTCACCGAGCGCCCCAAGGCCAGTGGTGGGGAGGGCGGTGCGGGGGGAGCGGGACGACGCCAGGCGCTTCACAGCAGACCTCGTTCGGCGAAGGAGACGACATCCGTGTGCCCCACAACCAGATGGTCGAGCACGCGCACGTCGACGAGCGCGAGCGCGCTCTTGAGCGATTGCGTCAGGAACCCGTCGGCGCGCGAAGGTTCGGCGACGCCCGACGGATGGTTGTGCGCAAGCACGACTGCCGCAGCGTTGAGTTCGAGCGCGCGTTTGACGACTTCGCGCGGATACACGCTCGTCTGCGTCAGCGTGCCGCGAAACATCTCGTCCATTTGCAGCAGCTGGTGCTGCGCATCGAGAAACAGCACCGCAAACACCTCATGCGGGTGGGCGACGAGGCGCAGCCGCAGATAGTCCTTGACACGGCCCGGCGTATCGAACACCGGCTGCTCGCGCAACTGGCGCGCCATCGAACGGCGCGCGAGCTCGAGCACGGCAGCGAGTTCCGCGCGCTTGGCGGGCCCGAGACCCTTGACGCGCTTGAGATCGGCTGCACTCGCGTTGAGCAGCCCGCTGATGCCGCCGAAGGTGTCGAGCATCTGCTGCGCGAGTTGCAGCACGCCGGTGCCCTTCAGGCCCGTGCGCAGCAGAAGCGCCAGCAACTCCGCGTCGCCGAGGGCGGCAGCGCCTTGCGCGAGCAGCTTTTCGCGCGGACGCAACGCAGCGGGAAGGTCCTTGATCGTCATGGTTTAGGGTCGGCGCGTGAGAGGGCTGCGCCTAGAATCACTGCAGTCTATCGAAGCACCGCTTCGCAACCAGAGAACCGCTTGAAAGTCATTGAACCGGGATCGTTTCTGACCCTGCACTATCGCCTTGCGCGCGCCGAGGGCGCCGCCATCATCAACACCTTTGATGACAAGCCGGCCACATTGTCGCTCGGCACCGGCGCGCTGGCGCCCGCGATCGAGGCGCGGCTGGTCGGCTTGGCCGAAGGCGCACGCGCGAGCTTCGAGCTGGCGGCGGGCGAGGCCTTCGGCGAACGCAACCCCGATCTGCTGCAGCGCGTGAAGCGATCGTTGCTGACCGAACTCGGTGACAACGATGAGGCGCATGCCGTAGGCGACGTGCTGCAGTTCCCGACACCCGACGGTCAGGGTGCTTATGCCGGCGTCGTGCGCGAAGTTGCCGACGACTGGCTGCTGTTCGACTTCAACCACCCGCTCGCTGGTCTGCCGCTGACCTTCGAGGTGCAGGTGATCGGGGTCCTGTGATGGGCCAGTCGTTGGGCGAGAACGAGGCTCCTGCGACGGACGTTGCCGATGTGCTGCTCGCCGAGCCGCGCGGCTTTTGCGCCGGCGTCGACCGCGCGATCGAGATCGTCGAGCGTGCACTGAAAAAGTTCGGCGCGCCGATCTACGTGCGCCACGAGATCGTGCACAACACCTACGTGGTCGACGACCTCAAGTCGAAGGGCGCGATCTTCATCGAGGATCTGGCTGAAGTGCCGCCCGGCGCGACGCTCGTCTTCTCGGCCCACGGCGTCAGCCAGGCGGTGCGGCAGGAGGCGGCCGAGCGCGGCTTCGCGGTATTCGACGCCACCTGCCCGCTCGTCTCCAAGGTGCATGTCGAGGTCGCCAAGCTGCACAAGGAAGGCTACGAATTCATCATGATCGGCCATAAGGGCCACCCCGAGGTCGAAGGCACGATGGGCCAGTTGACCGAGGGCATCTACCTCGTCGAGGATGTGGATGACGTGGCGCGTGTCGCCGTCACGCGACCCGAGCGGCTCGCGGTCGTGACGCAGACGACGCTGTCGGTGGACGACACGGCCGAGATTCTGGCCGCCGTCAAGCAGCGCTTTCCGCTGGTGCGCGAACCGAAGCAGCAGGACATCTGCTACGCGACGCAAAACCGCCAGGACGCTGTCAAGCTGCTGAGCCCGCAGGTGGACGTGGTCGTCGTCGTCGGCAGCCCGACGAGCTCGAACAGCAACCGCCTGCGCGAACTCGCCGAGCGCCTCGGCACGCCCGCCTACATGGTGGACCGGCCGGAGGATCTGCAGCCCGCGTGGTTCGAGGGGCGGCGCCGCATCGGGTTGACGGCGGGCGCATCGGCCCCCGACATCCTCGTCGAGCAGGTGATCGCACGCTTGCGCGCGCTCGGCGCGGTGTCGGTGCGCAAACTCGAAGGGGTGAAGGAAACGGTGCACTTCCCGCTGCCGATGGGGCTTGGCGACAAGTCCATGGTGAAGACCTGAGATCAGCACTCGGGGCGCGCTTCGCGCCCGGAACTCGCACGGCCGGGGCGCGTTACGCGCTCGGAAGTCGAGGCCGGTCCGCGCGCGGCGTCGCTTCAGCCGCGTTTCGTTGATGCGGCCTTGCGCACGATGTGAATCGACGGCGTGACACCCTTGGCGGGTGCGTGCTTGCAGCCACCGCAGCCGCTCGTCTCCGTTGCCGCCAGCTGCCAACGCGCCGCCACCCGCGCCGGCCACGGCAGGCGCAGCGCGCGACGTGCGAACGCACGCCGCGCCGCGCCCGGCATTAGATTCCAGGTGGCGCCGAGCGCGCATGCCACGACGACGAGCGAGACGATCAGGGTCTGGAAGAACATATCAGTCGCTCCACCGCGCATCGCGCAACCCGAGACGCATGCAACGGGCTCGCTTTTCCCTCGGGGACAGGTTGCCGCAGGCAACCAGGGGGTGCGATGGTGTTAGCGCGCCGAACCCGATCCGGGTCTCCTGGTCGGGTTCAGTGCCCCCGCGGGGGGCGGCCGCCAGACGGCCGGGGGTCGTCAGTATCATCTCAGCCTCCAAAGGCCAGCGTCAGTCGGTAAGTCACGAACGACGCCGCATAGGCGAGCACGAAGAGGTAGCTTGCCATCAGCAGCGGGTAGCGCCACGCGTTCGTCTCGCGCTTCACGACTGCAAGCGTCGAGAGGCATTGCGGCGCGAACACGAACCACGCGAGCAACGAATAGGCCGTTGCCAGCGACCAGCTCTGGGCGATGACGGGCGAGAGCGCGTCGGCCACCGCATCGCCTGACGCCGACAGCGCGTACACCGTGCCGAGCGCACCGACCGCGACCTCGCGCGCCGCCATGCCTGGCACGAGGGCGATCGAGATCTGCCAGTTGAAGCCGATCGGCGCGAACACATGCTGCAGCGCCTGGCCGAGCCAGCCGGCCGCGCTGTAGAGGATCGGCGGACCCGCGGCGCCGGGCGGCGGTGCGGGATAGCTGGAGAGGAACCACATCACGACGGTCAACGTGAAGATGATGCCGCCGACGCGGCGCAGGAAGATGCGCGCGCGCTCCCACAAGCCGAGCCAGAGATTGCGCATGCTCGGCACGCGGTACGGTGGCAGCTCGAGCATCAGCGGCTGATAGGTGCTCTTCATCCAGACGTGCTTGAACACCCAGGCGACGGCCATCGCGGACACCACGCCCGCGACGTAGAGGCTAAAGAGCGTCAGCCCACGCAGGTTGAAGAGCCCCACGTTTCGATTCGGCACGAAGGCGCCGATCAAGAGCGCATACACCGGCAGTCGCGCCGAGCACGTCATCAGCGGCGCAACCATGATGGTTGCGAGCCGGTCCTTCCAGTTCGCGATCGTGCGCGTCGCCATGATGCCGGGGATCGCGCAGGCAAAGCTCGACAACAACGGTATGAACGCACGCCCCGAGAGCCCGACCTTGCCCATCAGGTTGTCGAGCAGGAACGCGGCGCGCGGCAGGTAGCCCGAGTCTTCGAGCAGCAGGATGAAGAAGAACAGGATCAGGATCTGCGGCAGGAAGGCGACAACGCCACCGACGCCCGCAATCACGCCATCGACGAGCAGGCTGCGCAGCGGCCCGTCGGCCATGTGCGCGGTCGTCCACTCTGCGGTGGCGGCCATCGCCTGCGTGATGAGGTCCATCGGCAGTTCGGCCCACGAGAACACGGCCTGGAAGATCAGGAACAGCACCACGCCCAGGATGGCGAGGCCCCATACCGGATGCATCACGATGCCGTCGATGCGGTGGTGAAAGCGCTGGAACTGTGCCGCGCCGGGCGCCGCGATCGCAAGAATGCGGCGCACCTCGGCTTGCAGCGTGACGGACGATTGCGACTCGGGCAATACCGCGCCCGGCGTGTGCGAGAGTTCGAGATGGGTTTCGCGCTCGAGCTCGGCGAGCAACTGCGCATGGCCGTCGTGCTTCACGGCGACAGTTTCGACGACCGGGCAGCCGAGTTCGGCGGCGAGCTTGCCGATGTCGATCGCAAGGCCCTGCGAGCGTGCGACATCGGTCATGTTGAGCGCGACGAGCATCGGTCGGCCTATGCGCTTGAGTTCGAGCACGAGGCGCAGGTTCATGCGCAGGTTCGTTGCGTCGACCACCGCGACGATCAGGTCGGGCGCCGCCTCACCGGCGCGCCGGCCTTCGATCATCTCGAGCGTCACTCGTTCGTCGGGCGTCGCCGGCACCAGGCTGTAGGCGCCGGGCAGGTCGATGACCGAGACGTGGCGACCGTTGCGCAGGCGCGCCGTACCAACCTTGCGCTCGACGGTGACGCCAGCGTAGTTGGCGACCTTCTGGCGCGCGCCGGTCAACAGGTTGAACAGCGCCGTCTTGCCGCAGTTCGGGTTGCCGACGAGCGCGATGCTGAAGTCGGGAGCCTGGCCGATCGCGTGCGCTGTCATCGCGTGATTCGCAAGGCCCGACTCAGGCGGGCGTGATCTCGATGCAGTCGGCTTCGAGCCGGCGCAGGGCGAACATCGTGGCCCCGATCAGCACCGCGAGCGGCTCACGCCCGCCCGGGCCGCGGCGCAACAGCTGAACTGGTTCGCCCGCGATGAAGCCGAGTTCGCTCAGCCGGCGCAGCGTGGCGTCGTTGATCTCGGGCGTCGGGGCGACGAGCCGGTGGACCGTCGCATGGGCGCCGTTGGGCAATTCGCTCAGGAGCATGAGGGTGTCGAACAGAAGATTGGCGCTGAATCTCGCGGCGCGATGCGCTTAAATGCGATTGTCTCTCATTTCGATCCACAGTGCGCAAGCCCCGGTGGTCACGGCTTGCGCTGGATCAACCAACGTGCTGGCGGGCGTGCCGGGTGACGACGACGGCCATCCCGATGCCGGCGAGCGAATGCGTCCAGCCGAGGGCGGGGCGGACGAGCTCGGGTGCGAAGTAGTACAGCAGGTAGGCGCTCAGCGCGAGCAGCGCGGCCAACGTGCACAACGCCAATCCTGTCCAGCGCTGGTGCGCAAAGTTCCGGCGCGAACTCAGCCGCCAGCCGTGCGGCACATGCGACGCCGCGAGCGCGCCGAGTGTGAAGAGCGCGGCGAAAGAGGCCAGCCCGTGGGCACGCATCAGCCAGGCTTCAAGCGGATTCGGTAGCCCGTCGGTCGCCGCGCCGTAGTGCAGCACGAGCCACGCCACGCCTGTCGCCAGCAGCGCCACGCCGGTCAGGACGAGCAAGCGACGGAGCCAGGGCGAAAGGTGGTGAATCCGCCCTCTCATGACGGCCTCTCGTCCGAAGTGTGCATCGGCCGATCCCCATGGGCCACGAACGGGCCCCTCCATGGCCCTGGGATGGGGGCCGTCTTGGCGGCCCGGCGCTCGCCCTGCAGCAAGGCGGTTGAAACACGGTGCCTCATGCGTGTAGCCAGGCTTGGGCGCCGAACTGGCGAAGCAGCGGATGCGACGGGTCACCGCTGATCGCGACGAACTTGGTCAGCGCATCGGCCCACAGACAGCGTGGCGCGGCGACGCTGACGTGCGCGGCGACCGCGCGCGCGCCGGTGGCGCGATCGCGGCAGCCGGGGCCGAAACGGCTCGTCGCGAAGGAGCCTGATTGCAGTGACGCGAAAGGGCGCGCGCCGCCATGTGTTTCGTCTCGCATGACGAGCGGCATGTGCGCCCGCCCGAAGGTGCGCAGGTCGCCGCCAGCGTTGACCCAGCCGGATGTGGCGCCCCGGCCGCGCAGGACCCGCACCGCGCAGTCCACCGCATAGCCTTTGCCGATGCCGCCGAGGTCGATGCGTGCGGCAGCATCGAGCTTGTACAGCTCGTCGCCGACGCAAAGCCAGCCGTCAGGCGCGGAACCCAAGGTGATGTCGAAGAGATCCGCGGTCGCCGCCTGCAATCTGCGCGCGGCGGTAAGCACGCGGCGCGTGTGGGGCGACACGGCAAGTCGCGCGCCGCACGGGCCGGCATTGAAGCGCGCGATGTCGCTCGCCGGTTCGAATCGGGACAGGCAGGCTTGAACCTCTTCGATCGCGGTGAACGCCTCGCCAAGCGCGCGCTCGGCGTCGAGCGCCGCGGTATTGTCGAGCGCCGAGCTTTCGTCCGACGCCAACACGCCCACCTCGACCAGCGTGCCCAGCGCGGGCCGCGCTCGGCGCAGCCAGCGCGGTGGGGCGGCGGACTTTGTCAAGAAAGCCCTCCGTCGCGTCGCGCGAGATCGAGCACCGCGACGATGCGCCGGATGCCCTCGGTCAGGTGCGTGCAACTCAGCGTCGCGCCGCTGATGTTGGCAATGTCGTCGCCGACCCGCAGCGGCGCAGCGCTCGTCTTGCCGACAAACTGACGCCGCCACGCGGCCATGCGAACCTCGTGCCCGTGGCTTTCGCGGTAGGAGAGCACTTCGATCTGGCCCACTGCGCCGTCGAGCCCGATCGTGACCGCGTAGGTGATCAACTCGAACTTGCCGACCACATCGTCCACGACGACGAAGCCGACCGGCACACCACCGCGCTGTGCGACGCGCACCTTCCAGCGCGCGGAGCGGCCGCGAATGCCTTGCGCCGCGAGCTGCTGCAGCTGCGCCGCATCGAGCGTCACTTCGCGCGAAGCGAAGGCGTCGGCGTTGGGAAACATGAGTCGCTCTGCCTGCGCCGGCGTCAAGTAGTCGACCGCGAAGGCGCTGGCCGGCACCAGCGCCGCGCAAGTGATGGGGACGAGGGCAATGCGCATCAGAAGTTCCAGCCGAGGCCGAAGCTCACGCGGTTCAGGTTCGAGTTGACCTTGAAGCCCTGGTAGTCGGCCTTGAGCACGACGCCCTGGCCGATCTTGAAGTCGACGCCGGCGGTGACGACCTGCTGAGTCGGCAGCGACGCCGGCGTCAGGCCGTATCCCAGGTCGGCGTAGCTGCGGCCGGTGTTGTATCGCTCCAGCCGCACGAAGGGGGTGAGCGTGTAGTCGGCCTGTGTCCACAGTTTGTACGCTGCAAGCAGGTACCAGCCGTCGAACGACGCCGGCATCAGCGCCGGGTTGCCGACGATCGGCAGGTTGAATGCTGTGGTGTTGCTGATCGACCCCCAGCTTGCGAGCGCCTGCAGGTCCCATCGCCTGGGCTGCCAGCGCGCATGGACTTCGCCCAGCGTCACGCGCGACGAGGGCACGTTCGCCTGTCCTTGGCCGGCGCCGCCGGTGAAAATCGAGCCGCCGAGCAGCAGGCCCGGCACGCCGCGCCAGTCGAGCCGGCCGAAGGCGGCGACATCGCGCGCGCGGGCAAGCGACATCTCCTGGTGGATGCAGGCGAGCGGGTAGTCGACGCACTCGGTCGAGCCGGCATCCCACTTGCCGACATCGAAGCCGGTCGTCACACCAAGGTTCAGCGTGAAGCCGCTGTCGAAGCTGCCGATGAACTGCAGGCCACCTTCACGCCAAGTGCTCGGGATGATCGCCGTCTCGACGAAGTTGCGCTCGACACCGTAGTACGCGGTCGGTTCGTGGTTGCCGTTCAAGATGCCGATCGGCATCAGGAAGAGGCCGAGCTGCGCAGCCCATGTCGGATTGATCTGGCGCTCGACGAAGGCTTGCTCGATCGCCACCTCGCCAGCGTCGGCGGCTGAGCTCACCGCATGCTCGACCTCGAGCTCGGCGACGACTTTTGTCTTGTCGTCGAAGCGATGCTGATAGCCGAGCACGAAGCGCACCAGATCGGCACGCGCCTGGGCGCTGTCGTTGGTCGGCACGTTGAGGTTGATTTCGCCGTAGCTGCTCAGCACCGTGGCGGGTTGCTCAGCGCGCTCAGGATTTGCTGCGGCTTGCGCGACAGGGGCGACGCCCTTCGTCGACGGATAAGCGATGGCCCCAGGCGCCGATGTCGCGGCTGCCGCTGTCGCTGCGGTGGCCGCACCCGAGGCCGCGGTCTGTTTGCGAAGTTCGGCCATCTGCGACTTCAACTCGGCGAGTTCGGCGCTCAGTTTGTCGAGCCTGCTCGCGAGTTCGGCCTCGGTCGGCGTCGGGGCCGTCTGGGCGTTTGCGGGCGTGGAGGGCAGCGTGAGCAGCGCAGCAGCAAGCGTCGTCGCAGCGGTGAAGGCGGGAAGATTCATCGTCGGGTCAGGGCTTGTAGCCGTCGTTCAAGGTTGTCAGGAAGGCGATCACGTCGTCGATCTCGGCGTCGCTCAGGGCGGGCACACCTCTGGCGCGGCGGTTGTAGGGCGCCTCGGTGGTGTTGACGTTGGCGTGGTACTCGCGCGGCAGGTCGTCGAACTTCTTTACGCTGCCGTCGGCGTTCGTCGAGTACCACTTCTCGGGGTTGGTGTCGCGCTGCACATAGAAGGTGAGCGCGGTCTTGAGCGACTTGAAGGCGCCGTTGTGAAACAGCGCCTGGCGCCGCGCAACATTGCGCAGTGAGGGCACCTTGAACGCGCCGCACAGGTCCTTGCGCCCGGCCACGTCCGCGCCGTCGCGCGCGCACAGGCCCAGGTCGAAGTGCGCAGGATCGGCGTTGGCGCCCAACGCCGGATTGCGCGGCAGCCCGAGGTTGTCGTAGCTGAAATCGGTGAACAGCGGCATCGACCCGTCCGCGCCGCGCCCTGACGGGTGACAGGCGGCGCAGTTGCCCTTGGCCGGAGAATTGAACAGCGCCAGGCCGCGCAATTCGGTGGCGGAGAGCGGCGTCTGGCCGCGCAGGAAGGCGTCGTACTTGCTATCAAAGGGCCGGAACTCGATGTCCTGCAACTGATAGGCCTGCAGAGCGAGCGTGATGCGCAGGAAGGCGGTGTCGACGTCGTCGAGGATCGTGGCGCCATAGAGACTGCGGAATTCGTCGACATACGCCGCGCGCGCGATCCGGGCGACCACCGCGGCCTTGTCGGTGTTGGCCATCTCGACCGGATTGAGGAAGGGTTGGCCGGCCTGATCGGCCAGCGACTTCGTGCGCCCGTCCCAGAAGAAGCCGCCCGTGGGCGTGCCTTCAGCGTCGAAGAAGAAGGGGGTGTTGGTCGAGAGGTAGCGGATCGAAGGCGTCAGCCGTGTGCCTTGACGGTCCATCGCCGGGCCGCCAAATTGGGCAGGCAGCGCGTTGTCCGAGCCGCGCGCGGAACCTTCGACGTGACATGTGCCGCAGGACTGTCGCCCGGATGCGGAAAGCGAGGTGTCGTTGAAGATCTTCTCGCCGAGCGCGGCCTGCGCGTCGAGCAGAGCGGCAGTGGGTGCGCTGCCGCTGCCGCCATCGCCGCCGCCGCAAGCCGTCAAGATGATCGCGACGCAGCCCGCCGCCGCAAGCGGCCAGAGGCGCATGCGCCGCGGCGCGCTGAAGGCGTGCGCGTACCGCAACTCTCGGAAATTCAATGTCATTGATAGTAATGCGAATGCGACTGATTCGTAATACTACACGATGACAGCTCAGCCAGCCAACGGTTTTTTCAATGACCCCGCAGGGCCACGCGCTCGGCGTTGGATGCGCGCTACGTCATCAGCGCGGCATCAGCGCGGAAACAGCACGTCGGACCACGCCGCCCGTCGTCGGGCGTCAAAGCCCCGCGCGCACGCCAAATGCAGCCGCCAATTGCGCGCGGCCATCTGCTCGGCTCAGCCGCAGTGGCGCGGCGAGATTCGCGCCTTCAGGAACCGGCGCTGTGCAAACCCATCTGCGACTGCAGCCAGTTGTGCTCACCTACCTTGGCGACGAGCTCGATCTGCGTCTCCAGGTAATCGATGTGCTCCTCGGTGTCGTCGAGGATTTCCTGCAATACGCCGCGCGACACATAGTCGCGCACGCCTTCGCAGTGCGCGATGGCGTCCTTCAGCGTCGCTTGCGATCCAACTTCCGCCTTCAGGTCGCAATCCAGGATTTCGACCGCGGTCTCGCCAACCAGCAACTTGCCGAGGTCTTGCAGGTTGGGCAGGCCGTCGAGCATGAGGATGCGCGCGATTAGCTTGTCGGCGTGCTTCATTTCCTCGATCGACTCGTCCCGCTCATGCTTGGCCATGGCCTCGAAGCCCCAGTGCTCAAGCATGCGGGCGTGGAGGAAATACTGGTTGATCGCAGTGAGCTCGTTCTTGAGCTGGCGGTTCAGAAATTCCAATACCTTGGCGTCACCTTGCATGGCTCACTCCAGTTGAGTCGGGAGCATGCATTCTGCCCCTCGTTCGCGGGTCCTGTGCCCGATGCATGAATAGGCCGCACGACGCATGACGCGTCGATGGGGCGAGGGCGGCCGGTCAGGCGAATGCGGCTCGGGCGCCAGCGGGGGATGATTGGCGCGCAGTTCCCGCGCCCGCGCAACTGCAGGTGGCAAAGACCGTGCGCGCGCAATCGTCGCACGCGCCACAGCTGGTGCCCACGCGCAACTCCTCTTGCAGGGCATCGTAATCCCGACAGCCCTCCTTAGCCGCGCGGGCGATGTCGCGGTCCGAGATGCGATGACAGAGGCAGACGATCACGATGCGCTCCTTGTGCTGCGATGCCGGCCCTGGAACGCCTTGTGGCGTATCGGCAAGCTTCGATAACGGTTACTGTAATACGAACCGTTCGCATTTGCAATGGCATTGATCGAGGCGTTGAATCAAATGCGCCGATTGCGCAACAAGCGTCTCCCAGCCGACCTTGCGAGACCTTGGGCTGCGAAGGTCAAGCGCTGCCGAACGGCCCTGACCGCGGCCGGTTCGTTAGGACGCAATGCCTACAATTCAGGCCCACCCGACGACCGGAGCGCCTCCCTGCCGTGGCGCGGCTTTCATGCTCGACATCACCCTGCTACGTAAGGATCTGGCGCACGTCATCGCCCGCTTGGAGGCGCGCAAATCGCCGCAACCTTTCCTCGACATCGCGCGATTCACCGCACTCGAGGTTGAACGCAAGGCGATCCAGTCGCGCACCGAGGACATGCAGGCGACGCGCAACCGCGTGTCCAAGCAGATCGGTCACCTGAAGTCCAAGGGCGAGGACACGTCCGCCGTGATGGCCGAAGTGGCCGGCCTCGGCGACGCGCTGAAGGCTTCGGCCGAGCGGCTGGAGGTGATCCAGACGGAGCTCCACGCGATGTTGATGGCGGTGCCGAACCTGCCGCATGCGAGCGTGCCGGTCGGCGCCGACGAAAGCGCCAATGTCGAGTTGCGCCGCTGGGGCATGCCGCGCAGCTTCGACTTCGCTGTCAAGGATCATGTCGACCTCGGTGCGCCGCTCGGGCTCGACTTCGACACCGGCGCCAAACTCTCTGGCGCCCGCTTCTCGTTTCTGCGCGGCCCCGTCGCCCGGCTGCACCGCGCGCTGGCGCAGTTCATGCTCGACATGCAGACAACGGAGCATGGCTACACCGAGTGCTACACGCCGTACATCGTGAACCGCGAGGTGCTCGAGGGGACAGGACAGTTGCCGAAGTTTCGCGATCAGATGTTCTGGGTCTACAGGGGAGAGGAAAGCGGGGGCGAAGAAGGCGAAGGCGGCAAAGCCATCGTCGCAGGTCAGGAGCAGTACCTGATTTCGACTTCGGAAATCTCGCTCACCAACAGCGTGCGCGAGCAACTTCTCGATGTGGCGCAATTGCCGATCAAACTCACCGCGCACAGCCCCTGCTTTCGCAGCGAGGCCGGCAGCGGTGGCCGCGACACGCGCGGCATGATCCGCCAACATCAGTTCGACAAGGTCGAGATGGTGCAGATCGTCGCACCCGAGACGAGCTACGACACGCTCGAGGCGATGACCGGCCATGCCGAGGCAGTGCTGCAAAGGCTCGAACTGCCCTACCGCGTCGTCGAACTCTGCACCGGCGATCTCGGCTTTGGCTCGACCAAGACCCATGACCTCGAAGTGTGGCTGCCGGCGCAGGGCACGTATCGCGAGATCAGTTCGTGCTCGAACTGCGAGGACTTCCAGGCGCGGCGCATGCAGACGCGATTCAAGACTGCGCAAGGGAAGAACGAATTCGTGCACACGCTCAACGGCTCCGGCCTCGCGGTCGGCCGCACGCTCGTCGCGGTGCTCGAGAACTACCAGCAGCCCGACGGCAGCATCGAAGTGCCGGCCGCATTGCAACCGTACATGGGCGCCCTGGCGCGGCTCGCGCCCTGATGCGCGCATAGCCCCTTCGGGCAGCTAGGCGCGTGGCCTTGCCTCGGGAAGAATCCCAGGGCGCGAAGCTGTGTCCACGGCTGAACGTCGCACCTCGCCCCCCCTCACTTCAGGAGAGCACGATGCCCGACGTCTTCCGCCCAGCGGCGGCCCTTGTCTTGTTGTTCGGGGCCAGCGGCCTCGCACTGGCACAGGACGCGCACCTTGCGCGCAACCTGGCCGCCACCTGCGCCAACTGTCATGGCACGAACGGCCATGCCAAGGGAAAGATGAAGTCACTGGCGGGAATGCCGGCAGACAAGATCACCGCCTACGTCGCCGACTACAAGAGCGGCGCGCAATCGGCGACCGTGATGCACCAGATCGCCAAGGGCTACAGCGACGAGCAGATGAAGCTCATCGCCGGTTTCTTCGCGGCTCAACCCGTCAGCAAGTGAGGGCCACGCAGATGAACACGCTTCACCCCTCACGTCGCAGCATTCTCGGTGCCGGCTTCGCGCTCGCCGCCACTTCACTCGCCGGTTGCGCCGGCACGCCCAGCGGGCCGTCGATCGGCCGCGTCGTCGTCATCGGTGGTGGCTTCGGCGGCGCCACTGCGGCGCACTATCTCAAACTGTGGGGCGGCAACATCGACGTGACGCTTGTCGAGCGCAACGCCGGCTTCGTGTCGTGCCCGATCAGCAATCTCGTGCTCGGCGGCTTCAAGCAGATATCGGACGTGAGCTTCAGCTACGACGGCCTGAAGGCGATCGGCGTCAAGGTCGTGCAGGGCGAAGTGATCGCTGTCGACAGCTCGGCGCGCAAGGTGCGCCTGGCCGGCGGCGGCGAACTCGCCTATGACAGGCTGGTGCTGTCGCCGGGCGTCGACTTCATGCTCGATCAGATCGGCGGGTTGCAGGCCGAGGTCGACAGCGGACGCATCGCTCACGCTTGGAAGGCAGGGCCGCAGACGGTCGCGTTGCGTCGCCAGATCGAGGCCATGCCCGAAGGCGGCGTGTTCGCGATCTCGATCCCGCTCGCGCCGTACCGTTGCCCGCCAGGGCCGTACGAGCGCGCCTGCGTCGTCGCCGCCTACCTGAAGGTCGCCAAGCCCCGGGCCAAGGTGCTGATCCTCGACGCGAATCCCGATGTCACGTCGAAGAAGGGCCTGTTCATGAAGGCCTGGGCAGACCACTACAAGGGCATCGTCGAGTACCGACCCAACTCGGTGTTGAAGTCAGTCTCGGGGAACGTCGCCAAACTCGAGTTCGAGGATGTGAAGGCCGACGTGCTCAACGTCATCCCGCCGCAGCGTGCCGGCGATCTGGCGCGCACCGCCGGCCTCGTCAGCGTCAACCAGCGCTGGGTCGGCATGAACTGGCTGACGATGGAAGCGCAGACGAACCCGGGCATCCACGTGATCGGCGACTCGACGTTCTCGGCGCCGGCAATGCCCAAGTCCGGCCACATGGCAAACCAGCATGCGAAGGTTGCGGCAGCAGCGATCATCCAGTTGCTCAAGGGTGAGGCCGTGAGCGCGACGCCGGTCGTCATGAACACCTGCTACAGCTATGTGACTGGCACGGAAGCGATGCACGTGGCCTCGGTGCACCAATACGACGCTGCGGAAAAGACCTTCAAGACCGTGCCCGGATCGGGTGGTGTGTCGGCGGCGGCGAGCCAGATCGAAGGCCGCATCGCGCTCGGCTGGGCGGCAAATACCTGGGCCGATACGCTGGCGCTTTAGCTTGATCCCGGAGTGGCCGGTGCGTGACCCGTGGGTTACGTGCCGGCCAAGCCAACCCGCGGGCGAGCGCGCCGAAGCATCCGGGCTAGAATTCAGCGCTCGGCAATTGACCCGCCGACGCGAATCCAGGAAGGGTGGCAGAGTGGTCGAATGCGCCAGACTCGAAATCTGGTTTAGCCTTTCAGGCTAACGTGGGTTCGAATCCCACCTCTTCCGCCAGATCACAAGGGAAAACGGGCCTTCCAGGCCCGTTTTGTTGTGCGCCCAGCATGGGCGCGATCTTCGGGGTGCAAGTCCGCGGCCGAGCTGGCCACAGCGAGGCAAGTGAAGCGCAGCTGCGTGAGGGCGACCGAGCGTGGGGAGGAAGCGTGGAGCGTAAACCGTGAGCCGAGGTACACGAATCGCATCCGAGGCGGCGCCGGCCAGGGCGAGCAGGCAACAAACTGCGAAGCTCTCGTGGCCAAGGGCCAGGCGACGTAAATGCGGCGGTTGTGCGGTGAAGGATCGCGAGCCCTTACCTGGGGAGATCTCGCCTTGTGTCTGAAAGGGCGACGGTGATGAACCGGAGCGAGAAGTCAGCAGACGCCGTAGTAGCGCAGGGCAGGCCGCCGAGGCCGTACACCCTGGCGAAGGGCTGAACGAGAAGGACAGTCACGAGACATGTCGCTTGGCGGGGCATTGCATCAGAAGCCTGGGCAACCGGGGCGCACGGAAACCGGGGGCGGTGAAGCCGCCCCTCACGCCGTGAGCGATGAAGCCACGCTGGCGCGGCATGCACAAACGGACTGGGGGGCCGACGACCTGCTGGGGCAGGCGCTGGCCAGAGAGAACATGGCCCGCGCGTGGAAGCGCGTGAAGGCCAACAAGGGAAGTGCCGGCGTCGACGGACGCACGGTGCAAGAAACGGGCGAATATCTCAAGCAAGCGTGGCCTGACATCCGAGCCAGGTTGCTCGACGGCAGTTACCGGCCTTCAGCCGTGCGCCGCGTGGGCATACCCAAGCCTGGGGGCGGGACGCGCGAGCTCGGGATACCCACGGCCGTCGACAGACTGATCCAGCAGGCGCTTTTGCAGGTGCTGCAGCCGCTCATCGACGCGACGTTCAGCGAGCACAGCCACGGCTTCCGGCCGGGGCGAAGCGCGCAAGGCGCGGTGTTGGAGGCGCAACAGTACGTGCAGGCCGGCTACAGGGTCGTGGTGGATCTGGATCTGGAGAAATTCTTCGACCGGGTCAATCACGACATCCTGATGGACCGGCTGGCCAAGCGGATAGCGGACAAGCGGGTGCTGCGGCTGATCCGCCGTTACCTGCAAGCCGGCATCCTGGCGCACGGGGTGCTCAGCGAGCGGTTCGAAGGCACGCCGCAAGGCGGGCCGCTGAGCCCCTTGCTGGCCAACGTGCTGCTGGACGAAGTGGATCAGGAGCTGGAGCGGCGCGGACACAGGTTCGTGCGCTACGCCGACGACTGCAACGTCTACGTCAGGAGCCACAAGGCAGGTGAGCGGGTGCTGCAAGCGCTGCGCGGCTGCTACGCGAAGCTGGCGCTGAAGGTCAACGAGTCCAAGACGGCGGTGGCGTCAGTCTGGGGGCGCAAGTTCCTGGGTTACTGCTTCTGGGCGTCGAAGGACGAAGCGAAACGGGCAGTGGCGACACAGGCCCTGGACAAGCTGCGCGAACGCATCCGCCAGCTGACACGCCGCACACGGGGCCGCAGCCTCGAACAGATCGCTGCTGACTTGAGGGATTACGTGCCGGGCTGGAAGTCGTACTTCCGGCTGGCGCAGACACCCAAGGTCATGCGCGAGCTGGACGAATGGTTGCGGCACCGGCTGCGGGCGGTGCAGCTCAAGCAGTGGCGGCACGGGACGACGATATTCCGTGAGCTGCGCAGGCTGGGCGCGAGCGTGGATTTGGCTGCACGCATCGCCGGCAATGCACGACGCTGGTGGCGCAACAGCCGCATGGGGCTCAACATGCTTCTGACTATCGCCTACTTCGACCGCCTGGGAGTCCCACGATTCTCCTGACCTCAACTTCTCGAACCGCCTGGTGCGGACCCGCATGCCGGGTGGTGTGGGAGGGGCCCGATCAGCGATGATCGGCCCCTATCCCTATTTGGATCCATCATGCTCATCATGCAACCCGTTTTTCCCTGTGGCGCTCGAGCTGGCGCCTCGCTCTGCGGCGCTTCAGCGGACGAACAGAACGCGCATGCCCAGCAGTTTGCCGCCGATACCGTCGAGCACCTGCACCGTCGTCTGTCTCGGCTTGAATCCTTCGGGCAGCGGCAAGCTGCCGCGCAGCACCTCGTGACTGTCAAGTGAAAAATCTATCGGGTCCGGCGCCAAGGTGCTCGGTGCGCCGCGCGCCGGTTCGCCGGCCACGATAAGCTGCATCACGCGCCTGACCGGCTTGCCCGGTTTCGCGTCGCGCATCAACACGACCTCGTAATCAAGTGATCCGGCGCTGGCGCTGAACTGCGCGGCGCGTATCTCGATACCGCCACCACGTGGGTCGGGCGGCAGCGACTGCACGACCGACGCCAGGTCAACGCTCAACTTCGCGGCGTTCGCCTGGGTCTTGTCAAGTTGTTCGGCAAGTGTCGTCTTCTCGGCCAGCGCCTGCTGCAGTTGCTGCTGGGCTTGATCGAGTTCGATCTTCAGGCGTTGGCGTCCGCCTTCGGCCCTGTCGTAGGCATTGCGCAGGGCCGTCGATTCACTCGCCGACAGACGCGGCGGCAGGTAGCGTTCCTGGACCAGCACGACGCCGGCAGCGCCCAGCATCAGGCCGAGCAAGAGCCACACCAGCCAAGGCGGCACACGGGCGCGCGAGCGGCGGGTGCCGAGGGAATCGAACATCATGGGGCGGGAACGACCGAACACCTGCGAGAACTCCATTGCGGTAAGCAGGGACGCAAGTTACTACACAAGTCTGTTGGACTTGAAACACGATGTTCTCGCGCAGCGCGCGCTCACGGTTCGGCCACACCGACGCGCAGTTGTACCGCCGGCACGCTGGTGGCCGTGGGCGGCCCCAACTGCCCGGACGAGACACCGCGCGCGATCAAGTGCTTGCGCACGTTGCCTGCACGCTGCTGCGCCAGCGGCGACGCGCTTGTCGTGTCGCCCGGCGCCGCCAGCACTTCGACGCGCGCGGCGGGTTTGCGCTGCAGGCTCAGCGCCACCTTGTCGAGCACCGCGGCGAGCGGTGGCTTGACGGTCGCGCGCCCGGCATCGAAGCAGAACTCGCGTGGTACCTCGACCGTGAACCAGTCTTCGTTGCGCTGCTCGATGCGCACCGGTGTGCCTTCGAACCAGGATTGAAGCCACCGGCGCTCGACGACGATCGCCGACGACCGCGCAGCCGGCGGCGTCGGTGTCGCGACTACGGCCGCGGGCAGATCCCTGGGCGCAGGCGTGCTGTTGCAGCCCTGCAAGGCCAGCAGCGCAAGCAGCCACCACAGCGGCAGGCGCCCCGAAGACCTGGGAAGAACAACTGTTCTCTGGCAGCGCATCGAGGCATGCTAACCGCTTGACGGGGCCACCTCGGGGAAGTCGACTGCCTCCAAGCCAAGCTGCCAGAGTCGATCATTCTGGACAGCGGCGAAAGAGTGGACAACTCTTCCGCCAGACAGCAGGCAAAAAGGGCCCTCGCGGCCCGTGTTGCATTTCTGCCGGGCCCGATCGAACAGACTTCGCTTCGGCCTCGGGGCAACGTCCTGGCCGCTGCGGCGCCTTGTCAAGCGCGCTGCTCAATGGGCCATCAGCACGGGCACCGTCATCTGCTGGAGCAGCGATCGCGTCGCGCCGCCCAGCGCCCATTCCTTCAGGCGTGACTGGCCCCATGCGCCCATCACGATCAGGTCGATATCCAGATCTGCCGCGCGCGACAGCAGCAGATCGCCGACGCCAAGCTCTGCCGCCTCGTCCGCGAAGCGTGGACTCTTGACGCCTTGCCGGTGCAGCCAGGCGGCGAGGTCTTGCGTCGCGATCGGTTCGGCGTTCGGCGCGCGCTGCGTCATCACGGTGAGTTTGTGCGCGCGCTGCAGCAAGGGCAGGGCGCCAGCAAAGGCGTGCGCCGCCTCACGGCTGTCGTTCCACGCGGCCAGCACCTGACGCCCGGGAATCCGAAAGCGTCCCGTGTAGGGCACGACGAGCACCGGCCGGCCCGAGCCGAGCGCCACCTGCTCGGGCAGATCGACCTCCACGCCATCGGACGGCGCATCGATGTCGGTCTGGCCGATCACGGCCAGATCCGCTACACGCGCAAGTGCAATCACGCTCGCGGTGTGCCCGCCTTCGGCGGCCCGACTCTCGTAAGAGCCCAACTGCGCCTCGGCGGCCTTGGCCTCGAACTCCTCGCACAGGCGAGCGGCGCTCTTGCGCAGGTAATGCCGGGTGGCGACGAGGTAACCCGGGTCGACGAGCGAGGCGCCGAACTCGAATGGTGCTTCGACCTCGCCCGTCGGCGCCAGGCCGATCAGATGGCTGCCATGCTCGCGTGCAAGGCCGATCGCGAGTTCGGTTCTCGTCGCGGTGCTGGCGCCGCCGTCGAGATGGAGCACGATGGTGTGAAAGCTCATGTCGGGTCTCCGCTGCTTGGTTGAGGTCGTGCACCAGACATTGACAGCGCGGAAGTCGTGATGCGTTGATTCAACTCAAGCAACGCGACGCAATGCCCCTGCGTCGCGCGGCGCATCGGCGAGGCCGCGCGTGTTGCTTGCGCAGGCCTTGAGCCGCGCGCGATCGAGGATCTCGATTTCCCGGTTGCTGACGGCAATGCAGCCCCAGTTCGCGAGCGCCCCGAACGAGCGACTCACCGTTTCGTGCGCGACACCGAGATGGCTCGCGATGTCCTTTCGACTCATGCGCAGATACAGCCGTCGCGACGATTGCCCGCGCTCGGCCATGTGGTCGGACAACTGCACCAGGAAGCGTGCCAGCCGCACCTCGGCGGACACGGCAGCCATCAGGTGCGCGATCTCGACCTGATGCAGCAACTGACGGCTGGTGGATGCGTGCAGGGCGCGGGCGAACGCGGGCACGCTCTGGCACAACTTGAACAGGTCGCCCATCGGGAGCACCAGCACCGTCGAATCCTCGAGCGCAACCGCTGTGGTCGGATGCTGGCCACGGCAGAGCGCGTCGTAGCCCAGCATCTCGGCGCGACCGGCGAAGCCGAGGACCTGCTCGTAGCCGTCCTCGGCGGTGTGCATGAACTTGAATGTGCCCGCGGCAACGAAATAGACAGCCTGCGCGCATGCGCCCTCGTGGAAGAGGGGTGCACCGGCGCGCAGACGGCGCGGCGCGACGCTCGTTGCGAGCTCGGGCGCGCAGTTCTCGATGCCCATCAGGCTGAGCAAGGCGGCAAGGCCGTCGTCGCGCGCGCCGCCGTGGCTTCGAATGAACCAAGCGGCTTCGTCGCCGAGCGTGTGATCGAGTTGCAGACTGGCCGTGCTCATGGTTTCCTCGCTTCGTGATCAAACCCATCCGCCCGTGCGCGACAAATGCAGCGGTGTCGCAGTGGTGTCGCGGTGACTGCGGCGCATGCGACAAGCTTGATCTGGAGCGCGTCGGCTGGCTATCGGGCTGCACCTCGCTCTCGACTCGGCGTTTTCCAATCGCTGCCGGAGTTGTCCTAATCGGTATTCGGAAGATTCCGAATCGAAGCGCGCTGGTCACCGTGCGGTGCCGCGCGCTACGATCAAGTGCGCCGCGCAGTTCCCGCATGCGGCCGCGCTTGGAGGCAACCCGCCGTGAACGCCAAAGCCCCGCGCTCGATCGCATGCGCGCACTGCCATGAAGCCTGAGAAACCATCGTCGGGCGCCGCGCTCGATGCGCCGCTGGCGCGCATCGCGCACGCCGCGCACGAGGCGATCATCGCGATCGACGAGGCGCAACGCATCGTGATGCTCAACCCCGCCGCGCAGCACATGTTCGGCTGCAGCGCCGCTGACGCCCTTGGCAGCCCATTGACGCGCTTCATTCCCGAGCGGCATCGTGCGGCGCACGGCGAGAACGTGCGTGGTTTTGCGGACTCGGGCGTGCCAGAGCGTTCGATGGCGGAACGGGCGACGGTGATGGGGCTGCGCGCCAGCGGCGAGGAGTTTCCGGTCGCCGTCACGATCGCCCGCATCGACGGCACCGGGCCTTTCGCCGAAGGCCGGCACTTCGCCGCACTGCTGTGCGACCTCAGCACCGAGCAGGGCCTGCGCTTCGAGATCGAAGCGCTGCGGCGCAGTTTTCGCACGGTCGTCGAGTTTTCGCCCAACGCAGTCTGGATCGCCGAGGCCGAGCGCATCGTGTTCGTCAACCGTGCATGCATCGCCTTGTTCGGCGCCGATTCCGCAGTTCAGTTGGTGGGCCGTTCGATCTACGAACTTCTGTACGCGCAATCGCGCGACGCGGTGCGCGCCGCGGTGGCGCGCGTGCTCGTCGGTGGCGATGGCGACGGCGTGACGCTGCTCGGCGAGCGTGTCGAGCGCCTCGACGGCACGCTGCGCGATGTCGAGATCGCGCTCGCGGCGCTGCCCGACCATGGCCAGACGACGCTGCAGATGGTGATCAGCGACGTCACGCAGCGGCGCCGCGAAAGCCTGGAGCAGGAGCAGGCGCGCGAGGCGCTGCGCAAGCTCTCGCAACGCCTCGTGGAAGTGCGCGAGGAGGAGCGGCGGCGCATTGCGCGCGAGTTGCACGACGAGCTCGGCCAGCGGCTCACCGCATTGAAGATG
This sequence comes from uncultured beta proteobacterium, assembly GCA_963774675.1. Lineage (GTDB taxonomy): Bacteria > Pseudomonadota > Gammaproteobacteria > Burkholderiales > Burkholderiaceae_C > CAIKUF01. The sequence goes on from CAVZFV010000011.1 coordinate 84,034, forward strand.
GAGCTTGCAAGCTTGGCGCCGAAGTCACGCCGGACGGCGTTGCGCGAGCGCATCGCCGGGATGCTCGAGATGCTCGACGACACAGTGGCGTCGCTGCGGCGCATCTCCGCCGATCTGCGCCCGCTGATGCTCGACGACCTCGGGCTCGACGCCGCGATCGAGTGGCTCGCGCGCGACGCCGCGCGGCGCATGGGTATCGAGGTGACGGTGAGGCTCGACGACAGTGTGCCGGCGCTGGATGAACGGATGTCGATTGCGCTGTATCGGATGGTGCAGGAGGCGCTCACCAACATTGCGCGCCATGCGCGTGCGAGCGACGTGCACATCGAACTGGCGCGGCAGTCGGGTGAACTGGTGCTGTCGGTGTGCGACAACGGCGTGGGCTTCCCCGAGCGCGCGGCGGCGAAGGAAGGTTCGTTCGGATTGCTCGGCATACGCGAGCGCGCGCTTGCACTCGGCGGAACTCTGGAGGTCGACAATCCGCCCGCTGGCGGGGGGAGGTTGAGTGTGCGGTTGCCCCTGGCACCGCTCGCTCCAGACACACCGCCCGCTCCACATACGCCGCTCGCATCGGACCCGACGCAAGAGGTGGCGCCATGAAGCAGCGCCTGTCCGGTGCCGGGCTGCGCCTGTTGCTGGTGGACGACCACACGATCGTGCGCGAGGGCTTGAAGCGCATCCTCGAGGCGACCGGCGATGGCTTCACGATCGTCGAGGCGAGCTCGGGCTTCCAGGCGCTCGAGGCGCTGAGCCGGACCTCGTTCTCGCTCGCGATCGTCGATCTCTCGATGCCGGGCATGAACGGCCTCGAACTGATCCGCCGCATCAAGGCCGGCTATCCCGGCGTCGCCGTGCTCGTGCTCAGCATGCACGCCGAGGAGCAGTACGCGCTGCGTTCGTTCAAGGCTGGCGCGAACGGCTACGTGACGAAGGACAGCGCCTCCGAGGAACTGGTGCGTGCGGTGCACAAGGTCGCCGCCGGCGGCGCCTACGTGACGGCGAGCCTGGCCGAGCGCGTCGTGCAGCAGTTGAACGGCGCCGTCGGTGTGCCGCGCCACGCGCAGCTCTCCGATCGCGAGCTCGAAGTGTTGCGCCGGATCGTCGGCGGCCAGCGCCTGACCGATATCGCCGATGCGCTTCATCTGTCGGTGAAGACGATCAGCACGCACAAGACGCGCATCCAGGACAAGTTGCAACTCACGAGCACCGCGGCACTGATTCGCTACGGGCTCGAACACGGCATGAGCGAGGACGGTGCGCCACCCGCGCACGATGGCGAACCGGCCTGATGCTGACTGCGCGCGCCGCTACTTGACGAGGAGCACCGGCACGTCGGCCAATTGCACGACGCGCTGCGCGACCGAGCCTATGAACAGGCTGCCGATCGCCCCCAGGCCGCGTGTGCCGAGCACGATCTGCTGCGCACCGCAGGCGGCCGCAGCGGCCACGATCTCCGGCGCGGCGCTGCCCTCGGCACGACGCGTCGAGCCGATCGTGAGGCCGCCTTGGCGCGCATGTTCGAGCGCCGCCGCGATGAGCCTGTCCTGCTGCCGCTGAAGGGCCTGCTCGACCTGCGCCTTCGTGCCGGGGGACAGCTCGGCAAGCGGTGAGACACGCTCGCGCACGTTCATCAGCACAACGCTTAGCGGCCCGCTGTGTTCCGCCAGTTCGATCACAGCGTCGATGGCGCGCAGAGACGGCTCGGAGCCGTCGATTGCGATCAGCAGCTTGAACATGCGTGTTTCTCCGTTGTGTCGGGGCGTGTGGCTGCCCTCGTGGTGGCATGGCTACGGTGGCGCCTCCGGCGCTTCGAGAATGCGCAGGACTTCTGCGTCCTCGACCTGATGAAAGTCGTCGTAGTGCAGGCCGATGGCATGAAACGGCTCGGGCTGCGAGAGGCACACGAGCGTGTCCACCTCGGTGCGCAATGCGTTGCAGGTGTCCGCCGGCGCGACAGGAACGGCCAACACGAGTCGCTTCACGCCCTTGCGGCGCAGCGCCCTGAGCGCCGCGCGCACCGTTGTGCCGGTCGCGATGCCATCGTCGACGACGATCACGGTCGCGCCGGCGAGCGGCGCCGGCGCACGTCCGCGCAGGTAGAGCGCGCGGCGGCGCCCGATCTCGCGCAGCGCGAGCTTCGTCTGTGACTCGATGTAGTCGCGATCGACGCCGGCAAGCTCCATCGTCGCCTCGTCGATCACGACCTCGGGCCGCTCGCCGTCGACGACCGCAGCCACCGCAAGCTCGGGCTGCCACGGTGCGCCGATCTTGCGCACGAGCAGCAGGTCAAGCTCGGCATGCAGTGCGCGCGCCACTTCGGCTCCGATCGGCACGCCGCCGCGCGGCAATGCCAGGACGACGACGGGCGGTTCGAATCGCATCCCCACCAGCCGCTGCGCGAGCAGGCGCGCCGCGTCGGCGCGATTCGCGAAGCGCAGCGCCGTCATGTGCCGCACCGTGCCGCGAGATGGGTCGCGAACCAGGCGCCGGCCAGATGCGCTGCGGCGTCGAGCGAGCCGGGCTCGATGAACCGGTGCGATGCGCCGGGAACGACCTCGAGGCGCTTGCGGCAACCCATTCGACGCATCGCGTGGCGATTGCGTGCCAGCGCATCGGCGTCCTCACCGCCGACGATCAACAATGTTGGCGCATCGATGCGCAGCAGCGCTGCGGCGCCGGCCAGATCAGGCCAGCCGCTGCACGAGACAACGGCGCAAACGGCATTGGCGTGATCGGCTGCCGCGCGCAGTGCCGCGGCAGAGCCTGCGCCGGTGCCGAACACGCCCAGGCGCAGCCCCACGGTGGCGGCGTGCCGCGCCGCCCATACGAGCGCAGCGTCGACGCATCGGGTCTGGCGTTCGATGTCCGCCGCGGCTGCGCGCCCGGCGTCCACAGCGGCATCCGATCGGTCCAGCAGCAAGGTGCCCACGCCATGCGCGTGCAACGCGTGCGCGACGAACTCGGCGTGTCGGGCCGGGCGCTCGGTGCTGCCGCTTGCGTCACAGCCCAGTGTGAACAGGACGAGCCCTGGCGCGTCGGAGGGCAGCGTGAGCACACCGGGCGCGTCGAGCGCCTCGATCCGCACGTGTTCGCGTTGCAGCAGTGGTTGCACCGAATGGGCCTCCCGTCGACCCCAAATCGTCGGGCACGGCGCGCACGCGCCGTTGAGCAGCCTCAACGATTGCGACAGGAATCGCGAATGCGGATGTGGAAATTCGTGCAGCGGCCCGCTCAGTGGCGAAGCCAGCTGGCAACGGCGTACAGCAGCAGCGTGCTCGCGCCGACCGCCGCCAGCACCGCCCACATCAGACCGGTGCGGCGCGCGGCGCGCCGGCGCTTCTTGCGCTCCTGCGACCAGCTGCTGTGCAGCGCGCCGGCGGTCGTCGAGAAGGTGGTCGTCGCGAACTCGCTCGGACGATCGTCCTTGTTCTCGTCATCCCACTTGTAGCGCTGTCGGTCGTTGCTCATGTGTCGAATTGTGTCAAATCGGCGGCACGCCTGCCAGCCCGCGAGTCGGGGGGCGGAGTCGGGGTGCGAAGCGCGTCACGCCCCTCGGCGGCGGCACTTTCGCACGGCCTTCGCAAAACTTTACCCACCTCTCATGTGGGGTTCACCGCGCCGGCCGAGCATGCATGCATGGCCGATGGGGCCGAGACCTGAAGGAGTATGAAATGTCCGAGACGAATTCTGAAACGAAGCAGTCGCCGCGCCGCTCGCGCGGCATGAAGCGCATCGCAATTGGCACGCTGGTCGTGCTGGCGGCGGGTGTCGGCGTGACCGCCTGGGCCAGCGGGCGCGATGGAGGCTGTGGCTTCCGCGGCGGCCACGGCATGGGCGGCTCCGGCATGATGTGGGGCGATGGCGGCCCCGGCATGGCGGGGGGCAGCGGCCGGATGGTCGATCGCATGCTCGACGGCTTGAACGCGACCGACGCGCAACGCACGCAGATCCGCCAGATCACGCAGGCCGCCATGGCGGACGGGAAGGCTCAGTTCGAGGCTGGACGTGCGCTGCGCGAGAAGGGCCTGGCGCTCATGTCGGCGCCGACCATCGATACCGCTGCCGTCGAAGCGCTTCGCCAGCAGATGCTCGCGCAGCACGAGCAGATGAGCAAGAAGATGACGGAGACGATGATCGCCGTCGCCAACGTGCTCACACCCGAGCAGCGCGCCAAGTTCGCCGAGCGCATGAAGATGCGCGGCGAAGAGCGCCGCGAGCACATGCAGCGTCGACAAGGCGCATCGGGTCCCAAGAGCTGAGGAGTCCCGCCCGCGGCCCCGCCCAAGGTATCCGCCGAGCACGTCGGCGATGGGCGAGCCGCTATGCTCGCTCCAGTCCCCCGCTCGGTGGCACAAGTGCTGCCGGGCGCTTTGCATTTCACTCCAGACCGCCCCATGAACGCCAGGCTGCTGCTGATCGACGACGATGCGCGCTTGACCGCGATGATCGGCGACTACCTGCGCGGCGCGGGTTTCGACGTGGCGGTCGCCGCGTCGCTGGCCGAAGGGCGCCTGCGACTCGCGACGCAGTCCTGCGATGCACTCGTGCTCGACCTGATGCTGCCCGACGGCGACGGCCTCGACCTTTGCCGCGAACTGCGCAGCAATCCCGCGACGCGGCAACTGCCCTTGCTGATGCTGACGGCGCGCGGCGAGCCGACCGACCGCATCGTCGGCCTCGAACTCGGTGCCGACGACTACCTGCCCAAGCCCTTCGAGCCGCGCGAACTGCTGGCCCGCGTCAAGGCACTGCTGCGCCGCGCCCAACCCGAGCCGACGTCCTCCGATGTCCTTCGGTTCGGACGGCTCGAGATCGACCTCGGCGCGCGCAGCGCGCACGTCGACGGCAAGCCCTGCGACCTCACCGGCCACCAGTTCGACCTCCTGGTCGTGCTCGCGCAGAGCCCAGGCCGGGTGTTGTCGCGCGACCAGATCATGGATGCGCTCAAAGGGCACCCGATGGACGCGTTCGACCGCTCGATCGACGTTCATATCTCGCGCATCCGCGCGGCGATCGAGGACGACCCGAAAGCGCCGCGGCGCGTGCTGACGGTGCGCGGTGCGGGCTACGTGTTCGCCCGCAAGCAGGACGCAGACGCCTCGGCCTGACACATGCGCACGCTGTATCTGCGCATCTACCTCACGGTGGTCGCCGTGCTGCTGCTGTTTGCGCTGCTGTCAGGCTTTCTGGTGCAGCGCGACATCGATAGCGCGCGTACCGAGGGCCAGTTGCTGTGGGCCGAACGGCTCGTCGAGTGGGCCGAGCTTGCGCAAGGCCATCTGCCGCCCGCAGGCGCGCCGGCCGACGAGCAGCGCGAGGCGCTGGAGACGCTCGCCGAGCGCATGCACCTGCCGCTCGCGCTCGACGCCGCGAACGGCGAGCGCATCGCCGCATCCGAGCGGTTCGAGCGGCGTGCGGCGGATGCCCGCGACGGGCATGGCCGGAGCCCGCGCATTGCCTCGTTGCCGCTCGCAGATGGGCGCACGCTGCGCGTGTTGCGACCGGGCATGCGCCACTCGATGGGTGGTCCGGGCGATCCGGGCGGTCGCTTTGGGCCGCCGCCCGGTTTGCCCGGCTGGTTGGGCATTCCCGGCGCAGGGTTGGTCGTGACGCTTGCGGTGCTGTTCATCGCGATCTCGATCGGTGCCTATCCGGTCGTGCGCCGGCTGACGCGCCGGCTCGAGTCGCTCAAGCTCGGGGTCGAAGCGTTCGGCGCAGGCGCGCTCGACCGGCGTGTTGCCGAGGACGGCAACGATGAGGTCGCCGCGGTCGGCGCGAGCTTCAACCGTGCGGCGTCGCGCATCGAAGTGCTCGTGCGCTCGCATCGCTCGCTGCTCGCCAACGCGAGCCACGAGCTGCGCTCACCGCTGGCGCGCATGAAGATGGCGCTCGCGATGTTCGAGGACGCACCCACGGCGCAGCGCGAGTATCTGCGCCGCGAGATCGACACGAACATCGCCGAGCTCGACGCGCTCGTCGAAGAGGTGCTGCTCGCGAGCCGGCTCGACGCTGCCCAGCTGCTCGAACCGCAAGAGCGCGTCGACCTGCTCGCGCTCGCGGTCGAGGAGGCCGCGCATTTCGATGCGCAGGTGGAAGGCGATTCGATCGCCGTCCAGGGCGACGAGCGCCTGCTGCGGCGCGCGCTGCGCAACCTGCTCGAGAACGCGCGCCGCTATGGCGGCGGCGAGGTCGCGCTGTTCGCCAGCGCGCGCGAAGGCCGCGCGTTGCTGCGTGTATGCGATCGTGGGGCGGGCGTGCCCGACGCGTCTCGCGAGCGCATCTTCGAGCCGTTCTACCGCTTGCCGGGGCATGCGGAACTTGCCGGCGGTGTCGGCCTCGGCCTCTCGCTCGTGAAGCAGATCGCCGAGCGCCATGGCGGCACCGTCCGCTGCGAGGCGCGCGAGGGCGGCGGCAGTTGCTTCGCGCTCGATCTGCCACTCGCATGAGCGCGGGATGCATGCGGCGCAGGTGCGGCGCTATGCTCGACGTTTGATACGACGGAGCAAAAACGACAATGGCCGAGACCAAGATGGCCGAGAAGCCTTTTGACGTGGTGATCCTCGGCGCAACCGGTTTCACCGGGCGCCAGGCGGTGCGCGCGATGCGTCGCCAAGGGGCGGGCATGCGCTGGGCGATCGCGGGGCGCAATGTCGCGGCGATGCAGGCGCTCGTCGGCGAAGGCGCCAAGCGCGGGTCGTCCAAGCCTGGCGTGCTGCTGGCCGACACGACCGACGCCGCGTCGCTCGAGACGCTTGCCGCGCAGACCAAGGTGTTGCTCAACCTGGCCGGGCCGTATGCAAAGACCGGCGAGGCCGTCATCGAGGCCTGCATCGCCGGCAGCACGCACTACTTGGACCTCAGCGGCGAGACCTTCTGGGTGCGCCAGATGATCGAGCGGTATCACGAGGCGGCAAAGAAGGTGGGGGTCAGGATCATCCCGAGCTGTGGCTACGAGGTGCTGCCGTTCGACATCGCGACGCTGTGGATCGCGCATGCGCTGCGCCAGCGTCACGGCCAGGCCTGCCGCGAGGTGAAGATCATTGTCAGCTTCACCGGCAAGCGCATCACGCGGCTGGCGGATGCCGCAAGTGGCGGCACGGTTGCCTCGCTGCGCGCGCTGCTCGAGCACGACCGCAGTGACAGCGTGCGCAACGTCGCCTGTCTGCTGCCGCCTGGGCACGAAAGCGCGGCGGTCATCGCGCGGCGCAACGCGATCGCCTGGACGCCGCACTACGACGCCGACATCGCCGCCGTCACCGCGCCGACCTTGCCGGCCCCTTTCGTCAACCCGCCGATGGTGCTGCGCAGTTGGGCGCTGTGGGATGACGAGACCCTCTTCACGAAGGACTTCCGCTACCGCGAAGGCACGCACATGGGCGCGCTCGTCGCCACGCCGCGCCTGTTGCCGGCGGCGGCGACGCTGCCCTTGCAGTACGCGGCTGCAGCGACGCTTGCTGCGCCGCTCGCCGGCCTCGGGGCCACCGTTAGCGGGCCGCTCGCATTCCAGCGCCAGGCCCTGCGCGCGCTGATCGAGCGCTTCGCACCGCACCTCGGCGAAGGCCCGAGCGAGGCCGCGCTGGACGGCATGGGCTACCGCTTCGACCTCTTTGCCACGGCTGCCGACGGCCAGCGTCTTCGCGGACTGATGACGGCCGAGGGCCACCCCGGCTATCGCTCGACGCCGGAGATGCTGATTGCAATAGCGAACGGGCTGGCGAAGGGCACGCTCGGGCACACGCCGCACGCAGGCGTCGTCACGCCCGCAAGCGGCCTGGGCCTGGAGGCGGCAGCGGCGCTTCGCCAGGCCGGGGTGGAATTCAGCCTGGTGTAGCGAGGCGCGGGGGTGTGCATGCAGCGCTCGCCTCTGCGTCACCCACCTTCGCTATCGCTGCCTTCGCAATCAGCGCCCTCGCGATCAGCGCGCCCGCGTCGGTGCCCGCTCCACGTCGCTCAGCTCGCGCGCACGTTCGGCGTAGCGGTTGAAGCGCCACGCGGTGCCTTGCGTCGTGATGCGGCGCCACGTCTGGCGCTTTGCGGCCGGCGTCATCACGGTCCAATGCTGAACCTCGTCGAAGGTGCGGCCGCAGCCCTTGCAGATGTCGTCGCCCTGGCTCGTCGAGCAGATCGCGATGCACGGCGCGTCGGGCGTGCTCGCGTACCAGGCCAGCCACGCGGCGAGCGCGTCGGGCGGCATCGCTTGCTCGTCAAGTTCACTCGCGCGCTCGACCGCCATCAGTGCATACACCTCTGCCAGCGCGAGCACCTCGGCGCAGGCCGTGACGCCGTCCGGCGAGGGCTTCTTCTCGCGCCACCAGTTGATGGCCGCCTCGATGTCGGTGATGTGCAGATTCGCCATGTCTTGTTGCGGGGCGGCGCTCGGCGTTGCCCCAAGTCAAGGCGAGCATAGCGCCGCACACTGAGGCGGCTTCGCGGCATGCCATAGTTGTGCATGGCTTTTCATCTGAAGCATCGCACGTGAAACGCGGTGGGTGGTTCGTCGCCGCCGTCGTACTGCTGGGCGCCGGGGCGGCCGGTTTCGCCTGGCGCGAATGGCCGCTCGCGGTCGAGGTCGCGCCCGTGACGCGCGGCCCGGCGATCGAGGCGGTGTACGCGACCGGCGCCGTCGAGCCCAGCGTGATGCTGCCCGTCGCGCCGCGCAGCGGCGGGCGCCTGGCGTCGCTGCAGGCGGACGAAGGTGCGGCCGTGAAGAAGGGCCAGGTACTGGCGCGCATGGAATCGCCCGACCTTGCGCACACGGTGGACGAGATGCAGGCGCGCGAGCGCCTCGCGCAGACGCAGTACGAACGCACGCGCGATCTGGTGGCGCAGAAATTCATGTCGCCGGCAGAACTCGATCGCACCCGCACCGAGCTCGACGCTGCGCAGGCCGCGCTGAAGCGCGCCCAGGCGCAGCTCGACTACAACCTGCTCGTCGCACCGGCCAATGGCACCGTACTGCGCCGCGACGGCGAGATCGGCCAGTTCATCCCCGCCGGCCAGCCGGTGTTCACGCTCGCATGCTGCGCGCCGCTGCGCGTTTCGGCCGAGGTCGACGAAGAAGACATCGTGCGCGTTGACGTCGGCCAGAAGGTCGTGCTGCGCGGCGACGCGCTGCCCGACCGCGTTTTCGACGGCACGGTGGCCGAAATCACGCCCAAGGGCGACCCGGTGGCGCGCAGCTACCGGGTGCGAATCGATTTCGCCGATCCCGCCGGCGTCGCCGCCGCCGGCGTGCTGACGGGCATGACGATGGACGCGAACATCGTCATCTCGCGCCGCGAAGGCGTGCTGCTTGTGCCCAACCGCGCGTTGCACGGCGACAAGGTCTGGGTCGTCGAGGACGGTGCCCTGCACGAACGCAAGGTTCGGCGCGGCTTTGCGGGCACCGAGCGCACCGAAGTCCTCTCCGGCCTCGCGGAAGGCGACAGCGTCGTCGTCTCGGACGTCGAGGGCTCGCGCGAAGGCCGGCGTGCGAAGGCGGCCGCGGGGGCGGCGTCCGCTGCATCGCAGGCCGGGGCGGCCTCGGCGCCAGCCGCCGCGTCGCGCTGACGGGGCGGTCGGGGTGGCCATCGCGTCGGTCACGTTCGACATCGCGGTCGCGCACCTGACGAGTCGCAAGCGCCAGACGCTCGTCTCGCTCACCGGCGTCGTGCTCGGCGTCGCATTCTTTCTGGCCGTGTCCGCGTTGATGCGGGGATCGGAGAAGGACTTTATCAAGCGCCTGGTCGACAACAGCCCGCACATCACCGTCTACGACGAATACCGCCAGGGCCGCGAGCAACCGGCCGCGATGCGCTGGCCGGACGCCGCGGTCGAGGTGCGCAACGTGCGCCCGCAACGCGAGACGCGCGGCATCCGCGGCTGGCCGCAACGGCTCGCGGCGATCGAGGCGCTGCCCGGGCTGCGCGCCGCGCCGGTGCTCGCCGGCTCGGCGGTGCTCACCTTCGCCGGCCGCCAGCAGGGGGTGTCGCTCTCAGGCGTCGTGCCCGAGAAGATGAAGCATGTCTCGACGATCGAGGAGAAGATGACGCACGGCTCGCTCGACGCGCTCGCGGCGAACCCGAACGGCATCATCGTCGGCCAGGGCCTGATCGACAAGTTCAGCCTGCACATGGGCAGCACGCTTTCGGTGCTGGCCGACGACGGCGAGAGCCGCGCGCTGCGCGTGGTGGGGATCTTCCGCACCGGCAACGCCGCCTATGACGAGGGCCAGGCCTTCGTGCTGCTCAAGCGGGCGCAGGCGCTGCTGGGGCGCGAGAACCGCGTCAACCGCATCATCATCCAGATGGACGACCCGTACGCCGCGCGCGACGCGGCGCAGACGATCGAGGCCACCGCGGTCTACAAGTCGGTGTCGTGGATCGAGGCGTCGGAAGACATCCTGAGCCTGCTGCTGGTGCGCAACCTCATCATGTACAGCGTCGTCGGCGCGATCCTCGTCGTCGCCGCGTTCGGCATCTACAACACGATCTCGACGATCGTAATGGAGAAGACACGCGACATTGCCATCATGAAATCGATGGGCTTTCGCGCGCGGGACGTGCGCCGCGTGTTCCTGATCGAAGGACTGATCGTCGGCGCCTTCGGCAGCACCTTCGGCGTGCTCGTCGGCATCGGCATGATGGCCCTGCTAGGGCAGGTCGAGATCCGCCCCCCCGGCGTTGTCGAGGTCGTGCACCTGCCGATCTGGTGGGGCGCCGACCAGTACGCGCTCGCCGCCGCGTTCGCGATGCTGTCGTGCGTCATCGCCTCGTACCTGCCCGCGCGCCGGGCGGGGATGGTGCATCCGGTGGATATTCTGAGAGGCGCCGCATGAGCGACGTGATCCGCGCCGAAGGCGTCACGCGCGTGCTCGAAGGCGAGGTGTCGGTCACGCTGGTGCGCGACGTGAATTTGCAGATCGAGCACGGCGAATTCGTCGTCATCATGGGCCCGTCGGGATCGGGCAAGTCCTCACTGCTGTACCTGCTCGGGCTGCTCGACGTGCCGACACAGGGCCGTATCGCGATCGACGGCGAGGACACGAGCGTGCTCGACGACGACCAGCTCACCGCGCTGCGCCTGGCCAAGCTCGGCTACGTGTTCCAGTTCCACTTCCTGCTCGCAGAGTTCAGCGCGCTCGATAACGTGCTGCTGCCGATGCGCAAGCTCGGCCGGCTCGCAGAAGGGGCGGCGAAGGTGCGCGCGCAGGAGCTGCTGGAGCGCCTTGGCATGGCCGATCAGCAGCACAAGCGCCCAAGCCAGCTCTCCGGCGGCCAGCGCCAGCGCGTCGCGATCGCAAGGGCGCTGGCCAACGATCCGCTCGTGATCCTGGCCGACGAGCCGACCGGCAATCTCGATTCCGCGTCGAGCGCCAACGTGCGCGACATCCTGCGCACGCTGACCCGCGATATGGGCAAGACCGTCGTCGCGGTCACGCACGACAGCAGCTTCGCCTCCGTCGCCGACCGCCGCATCGGCATCGTCGACGGGCGCATCGACATGGCCTGGCGGCCGGCGGCGGGGTGAGGAATTGGGCAACATGGCGGAATGCGGGAATTGATGGTGTCCGCAGATGCTGATAGGCGAGATCGCAATAGGTAACCGAAACGTCGTTTCACAGCTGGCAGAACGGCGCGCTGCACTAGGATCGAAGTCAAGTGATCAAGTCAACGCCGAAACCATGACATCGCGACACGCCAACCTGGGGCCGCTTGAGCAGGTTGTTGTCGCCTTCAATCTGAGCGCGAGGACTTGATGGGCGATGTTGTCGGATCGATGGTCGGCGCATTTGCAATCCTTGCCTTGGCGCTCGGGCCAGCACTCGCGGCCACCTGGTTTCTTCAGCGGCGCAAGCGCATCGCCCGCAAACTACGTCGCTCACCGCTGACTGCGGGCTTGTTGCGGACACCCGGTCACGCGCTTCGAGAGCGCCTTGAGGAACTTCGCATCGGTCTGAACTTTGACATTGCGGCCCTGATAGCGGTGCCCTTGTTTCCGATGGCCTGCTTTCAGGTTCACGCAATGTTGTCGGGGAAGCTTATGAATCCGATTCTCGTGACGGGAGTCATGCTGCTGGCCGGCGTCTTTGTGGCCTTCAAGATTCGGGTGTTGCTTCGAAGTGCCGCCGAGAGCGACAGGCTGCGGCTGGGTTTGGATGCTGAGCTCGCCGTCGGTCAGGAACTGGACCAGCTCATGCGTGAGGGGGCGGTCGTGTTTCACGACCTGCCTGCCGAGCACCTCAACATCGACCATGTGGTGATCGCCCGTCAAGGCGTATTCGCTATCGAAACGAAGGGCTATTCAAAGCCGAACCGCAACCGTGGCGCTGCGGACGCAACGGCGGTGTACGACGGCAAGTCCCTTGCGCTGCCGGAGCGAACCGGCACCAAGGCGATCCAGCAAGCTGAACGGCAGGCAAGCTGGCTGGCCAAGTGGCTGCACAGCAGCACGGGGCATCCGGTACGCGTGACTCCGGTGCTGGCCTTGCCGGGGTGGTATGTCGAGCGCAAAGGGCGAGGCGAAGTGCTGGTGTTCAGTGGCAAGGAGCTGCGCGACAGCTTGCTCAAAGCGCGCAACGCCACGCCGCTGGCGGCCGATCAGATGCAGCGCGTAGTGCATCAGATCGAGCAGCGCTGCCGTAAGGTCGAGCCAAGCTATCGGCCACATGACGATTGACGACCGAAGCTGACGCCGGTCTATTCAAGCGTCGAAAGGTTGGTCGGGGCCAAGTCAAGTCGTTCGCGTATGTGGCACCTCACGGCTCCTGGCAGCAAAATAGGTCTTTCATCGCAAACCGGGGAAACTCCATGCGCTCGCGCAGTACGAAGGACGGATTGACGGTGCGCGCCATTGCCGGCTCGCACGTCGTGCTGCTCGGCATGAGCATGCCGCGCGAGGATTGCGACGGCCACATGGGCTTTGCGATCCACCGCACCGACTACACCGGGCAGGAGGCGCGATGGATGCGCGGCATCAAGACCTTCGAGGCGACCGACCCTGGCTTCGTGGCCGGCTCGACCTATTCGACGCGCGAGCATCCGGTGCAGGGCTTCACCTGGTCCGACTATTCGGCCAAGCCGGGCCGGCGCTACAAATACCGCGTGCTCGCATTGAAGGGCACGCCGCACGACCTGCAGCCGTTCAGGGAAGCGTCGGTGCTCATCACGACGGAGTGCGAGGAGGGCGGCGACAACGACGTGTTCTTCAACCGTGGCGCGGCGGCGTCGCAGGAGTACGCGCGCCGCTTCGGCAACGTGCGGCCCGATGAAGCGAACCCGACCGATGGCCGTTGGGCGTGGCTGTCGCGCGGCGTGGGCGAGGCGATCGAGAACTTCATCGACCGCGCGCGCGGCCCCGGGTTTGCGCTGCGCGTGTCGGCCTACGAGTTTCGGCTCTGGCGCGTGGCCGATGCGCTCAAGCGCGCGCAAACGCGCGGCGCGGACGTCAGGGTGATCTACGACGCGAACCCGAATCCGCCGAATGCGGCAGGCGAAGTCTTCCCGCGCGACGCCAACCGCGCGACGGCGAAGGCGGCGGGCATCGAGTCCGTCTGCATAGAGCGGGTGACGAAGTCGGGTGTGAAGTCGCCGCCGATTTCGCACCACAAGTTCATCGTGCTGCTCGAGGGCGACACGCCGGTTGCGGTGCTGACCGGGTCGACCAACTACTCGGCCGGCGGCGTCTATGGCCAGTCGAACGTCGTGCACGCTGTCGAACAGCCGGCGGTGGCGGGCAGTTATCTGAAGGTGTGGAACCTGATGGCAGCCGGCCCCAGCCACGACGAACTGCGCGACGCGCTGACGGCGATGAACGTAGTCCCGACCGGCGCCCCGCCCATTGGCATCGTGACGATCTTCAGCCCGCAGCGAAAGCTCACCGCGCTCGACTGGTACGCCGATCGCGCCAAGTCGGCGCCGGGCGCGTTGTTCATGACCTTTGCGTTCGGCATGGAAACGCGCTTCAAGAACGCCTACCGCAACGGCGTTGCGCCGCTGCGCTACGCGCTGCTCGACAAGCTGCTCGCCTCGGGCGTGCCCGCGGCGAACCGCCCTGCGGCGGAGGCCGAGATGCTCGCGCTGCGCAAGCAGGTCGAGAACCGCTTCAGCGTCGGCAATCTGCTGACGACGAACAAGTTCGATCGCTGGGTGCGCGAGGTGTTGACGGGCCTTAACACCAACGTGCGCTTCATCCACACCAAGATCGCGCTCATCGATCCGCTCGGTCGCGACCCGGTCGTGATCAGCGGCTCGGCCAACTTCAGCCAGGCGTCGACCATCGAGAATGACGAGAACATGCTCGTCATCCGTGGCAACCGGCGCGTGGCCGACATCTACCTGGGCGAGTACATGCGGCTCTGGAGCCACTACGCGTTTCGCGAATGGGCGGCGGCGCAGGTCGATCCCGCGGACACGAAGTTCAAGTTCCTCGATGTCGGAAACAAATGGTGGCGCGGCTACTTCGGCAACTCGGCGCGCAGCCGGCAGCGCGCGTATTTCAGCGGCGTGGATTGATACGGAATCGCGTTCCAACTCAAAAAAGCGCGGACGGCTCGCGGCACATAGGCACCGCTGGCGATCGTATTGGTGGCGTGCTGCCCTCGGAGCGGCAAAGGCGCGTACGGACAGTCCGCAGCGCTTCGGTGGTGCGGTCTACGCTGCGCTTCGACTGCCCTGCGATGCTCGGTCTCGTGGTCCCGTCGCTCAACTCACTTCACTCACTGCGTTCGCTATGTTCAGACAAACGCGACGAGTCAGTTCACGAAGCGCGCTGCGCGCGCGGGCCACGAGCCCTGCGCTTCTCGGCGCCCCACAGGCGCGCCGCAGCCTGTCCGTACGCGCCTTTGCGTTCACCGGCAGAGGGTCCACCACGAAGAGACGCAAACGGTACCAGGAGGCCTTGTTGTCCGGCACGCACGCCACCAACGCTTGACGGGCCGCGGGCGAGCGGCACCCGGCGGGGGCGATTTGTGTGGCGACGAGAAGCGCAGCGTCGAGGTCGGCGCGCGCAGCGCGCTTCGTGAACTGACTCGTCGCATGTGTTTGAGCGCAGCGAACGCAGTGAGCGTAGCGAGTTATGCGACGCGACCTCGGCGCGAGCATCGCAGTGCAGTCGGCGCGAAGCGGCGACCGCCACACTATGAGCTCCTGCCGGGTGCCGCCCGTCTGCGGCCTCGCGCGGCGGCTCGAACGCGCCCAACACACGGAAGGCAACTCGAAAGGCCACTATGTGCCGCAAGCCGTCACCGACCTCCATTCGAGTGATTGCAAAAAGAAATATGAGAACGGGCGATTGAACCCTGCAGCGAATTGACCGCGCCTTATGCGATCCGTCTGGTGCGCGCTCAGCCGCGCGGCGTGGCGCCGGTTGTCGACTGCGGCATCTTGAGCGTGCCGCTGCGCGAAAAGCGCACGCTACCGAAGCCGCTGCCCGCGAGCTTGCCGCTGACCGTGTAGGGAATCTCCCCGCGGGCCTGCGCATCGGTCAGTCCGAGCAACTGGCGCGCGGCAGCGAAGGCCGAGATCGTCACCGGCACTGTGATGATCGTCTCGCCGAAGCGCGGCACGCTGCCCTTTTGATCGCTCACGCCGCTGCCGAGGTTCTTGCCGTCGAGTTCGAGATCGACCGCGACGCCGTCGAATTCGATGCTCGTTTCGTTCGGGTTCTGCACGCGCAGCTTGACGGCAAAGCGCAGCTCGAGGCCTTCGCCCTGCAGCGGCTCAACGCCGACGACGTTGACGCGCAGCGCATCGACCATCGTCGCGCAGGCGCCGAGCAACACGGTGAGCAACAAGGCGGCACCGAGCCACGCCAAGCGGCGAAGTGCATTGCGGGCGGCAAGGGCTTGGGTCGTCATGGGGTTGTGCTCCGGATCAAGTGAGGTTCATCAGGCTTATCAGGTTCATCTCGCCCATCAAGCACGTCAGGTCCTTCATGCCCAGACTCGCTGCAGCCATCGGTCGAGTGCCTGTACCTCTTCCATGCACACCGAGTGCTCCATCGGGTAGTCGTGCCACTCGACGTCGTGGCCGAGCGCGTTCAGGATATCGCGAGATTGCTCGCCACGCGCGATCGGTACGACGCCGTCGCTGCGACCGTGGGCGAGGAAGATCGGCACGTCGTGATTGATGCCTTCGCGTTCTGCCGCGGTTGTTTGCGCGAGCGGAAGATAGCCCGACATCCCGGCGAGCCCCGCGAGGCGTTCCGGGTTGCGCAGCCCGGCGAGCAGGGTGACGGCGCAGCCTTGCGAGAAGCCGGCGAGCACGATGCGGCGGGCAGGCACGCCGCGCGCCACTTCGCGCGCGATCAGTGCGTGCACGTCGCGCACCGATTCGCGCAGGCCGGCCTCGTCCTCGCGTTGCTGCAGGTCGGCGCCGAGGATGTCGTACCACGCGCGCATGCGCATGCCGCCGTTGATCGTCACCGGCCGCTCAGGCGCACGCGGCATGACACAGCGCACCGGCCCGTGGCTCGCGAGGTCGAGCGCGTCGCACATCGGGATGAAATCGGTGCCATCGGCGCCGAGGCCGTGCAAGATGACGAGCACCGCTCGCGCTTCGGCGGCGGGGTTGAGTTCGATCGTGGCAAGCGTCATTGCAGAGGGCTCTCTCTGGGGTGCGGTGCGCTCTGGAGTCGAGCCGCGGTCACTTTGCAGCGGCACTCGAGTTCTTCCATCGCGCAGTCGGTGTCGAAGGCAACCGCCGCTTCATCCGCTGCGGCAGGTTCGCGCGCGCGCAACTGCAGCGCCAGCACACGCTCATCGGCGTCGGATGCGTCCTTCGCTTCGCGCAATCGACGCTCGATGCGCGCGCGCAGCACCGGTTCGGGTGCGTGGCATTCGACCACGCCGAATCGCGCGCCGCATGCATCGGCGAGGCCGCGCAACGCGTCGCGCTCGCTTCGCCGCAGTGCGACGGCGTCAACGACAACCGAGACGCCCGCTTGCAGCAGGCCGCGTGCAAGCTCGCCAAGCCGCGTGTAGGTGCGCTGCGTCGCGTCGGCGCCGTAAAGCGTTGCAAGCTCGGCCGGCGCGGGGCGCGTGGTGGCGGCCAGCGCGAAGAGGCGCTTGCGCTCAACGTCGGACCGCACCCGTACGGCCCCGAGATGTTGCGCCAGACACTGCGCGACCGTGCTCTTGCCCGAGCCCGACACCCCACTGGTGAGCACGAGCAAGGGCTGCCGCGTGGCAGCGGGATCGGCGAGAGACTCCGCGAGTGCCAGATATTGTTCGATCGAGTCGCGCGCCCCAGCCTTGGCCTCCGCCCCGGCTTCGGCCTGCACCTGCTCCGCGCGCAGCAACGCGACGCGCGCACGCACCAGCGCCCGATAGACCGCGAAGAATCGCAGCAGCGCCAACCCCGCGTAGTCGCCGCTGTGTTCCGCGTAGCCGCTAGCGAAGCGCCAGGCGAATTCGGGCAGGCCGTGGCCCAGCAGGTCCATGAACGTGAACGCGATGTCGTTCACGACGTCGATCCTGCGCATCTCGGCGTCGAACTCGATGCCGTCGAACGGCAGCGGCACGCCGTCGATCAGCACGATGTTGCGCAGGTGCAGGTCACCGTGGCATTCGCGCACGTGGCCGTGGAGCTCGCGTTGACGCATCAGCGGCGCAAGCCGCGTGCATTCGCGATCCGTCCAGCGCCGCAGCGCCGCGATGCGCTCGACCTGGGCGGCAGACGTTGCGCCGGCACGCAGCGCGTCGAGGTTCGCGAGCGCCCAGGCGCGCACCGTTGCAGCCTGGCCGCGTGAATGGTCGTGGTCGCGGTCGTGCAGCGGCGGTGCGGGTGGCAAGCTGGCATGAAATGCTGCGACACGCTCGGCGAGCGCATCTATTTGCGCCGCCGCCAGCGTGCCGGCGCGCGCCATCGCGTCGAGCAGATGGTCCTGATCGAAGCGCCGCATGCGTAGCGCCCAGTCGATCGCGCGCGGTGCGTCGGCATGCGTGCCGATGCGGGGTGCGTCGGGCGTGCCGACGATCGGCAGCACGTCGACATAGAGCTGCGGCGCGGTGCGGTTGTTCAGGCGCAACTCCTCCAGGCAATCGAAGTGGCGCAGCGCGGGCGTCGAAAAATCGAGAAAGTCGAACTTAAGCGGCTTGCGCAGCTTGTAGACGTAGCCCCCCGCGAGCACGAGGCTCGAGATGTGGGTCTCGATCAGGCTGCGCTCTGCCGGCGGCGTCGCGAACGCGTCGCCACGCAGCAGCGAACGCACGAGCAGTGCGTGGCGGGCGAGCGCTGTTTCGTTGCTCACCGGCTCAGTAGTTCAGGCCCATGGCCTCGCGCACGTCCTTCATCGTCTGGCGCGCGACGATGCGCGCGCGCTCGGTGCCCATCTCGACGATCCAGTGCACCTGCTTCGGGTTGGCCAGGTACTTCTCGGCCCGTTCGCGCCAGGGCTGCTGCTCCTTGATGATGGCGTCGATCACGGGCTGCTTGCACTCCAGGCAGCCGATGCCGGCCGTGGTGCAGCCCTTCCAGACCCAGTCGCGCGTCGGTGCGTCGCTGTAGACCTTGTGGAAGTCCCACACCGGGCACTTCTCGGGATTGCCGGGGTCGGTCCGGCGTACGCGCGCGGGGTCGGTCATCATGCCGCGAATCTTCTTCGTCACCTCAGCAGGGTCGTCGCGCATCAGGACTGCGTTGCCGTAGCTCTTGCTCATCTTCGCGCCGTCGAGGCCGGGCAGTTTCGTCACCTCCGTGTGCAAGGCCTGCGGCTCGACGAGGATGGTGCGGCCCGCGCCGCGCAGGTGGCCGAGCAGCAGTTCGCTGTCGGCGTCGCTCCAGCCGGCGATCGCCGTTGCCGCCTTCTTGATGATCGCCTCGCCCTTGGCAAGCGCCTCGGCGGTGCCGGTTTCGCCGAAGGCCTTGCGCTGCTTCTCCAGATAGCGTGCGTCGTCCTTCGCGAGCTTGCCGATCGCGGCCGTGGTCTGCGCTCCGTAGCTTGTGCCGCGCCCGTAGAGGTGGTTGAAGCGGCGCGCCACTTCGCGCGTCAGTTCGACGTGCGAAGCCTGATCCTCGCCGACCGGCACGAAGCTCGCCTTGTAGATCAGGATGTCAGCCGCCTGCAAGAGCGGATAGCCGAGGAAGCCGTAGGTCGCGAGGTCGCGGTCCTTCAGCTTGTCGATCTGATCCTTGTAGGTCGGCACGCGTTCGAGCCAGCCGAGCGGCGTGCCCATCGCGAGCAGCGTGAAGAGCTCTGCGTGCTCAGGCAGGCGGCTCTGGATGAAGATCGTGCACTGCTCGGGGTCGAGCCCGGCGGCGATCCAGTCGATCACCATGTCGTAGACGTTCATCTCGATCACGCCAGGCTCTTGGTAGTGCGTCGTCAGCGCGTGCCAGTCGGCGACGAAGTAGAAGCACTCGTAGTCCGCCTGCAGCCGCACCCAGTTCTTCAGCGCACCATGGTAGTGGCCGAGATGCAGCGCGCCGGTGGGGCGCATGCCGGAGAGGACGCGTGGCTTCATGAAGGACTTTGTGACGGAGAGGAACACAGATTCTAGTGACCCGCCCTGCGGGTTACCCGGCGGCTACACTGCGCGCCGATGAAGCGCATCGTGATCCTGATCTCGGGCCGCGGCTCCAACATGGAGGCGATCGTCAAGGCCTGCGCGGCCGAGGGCTGGAACGCCCGCGTTGCCGCCGTGATCAGCAACCGGCCGGACGCAGCCGGGCTTGCCTTCGCTGCCGCGCACGGCATTGCGACCGCGGTCGTCGAGCATCGCGCCTACGCGAGCCGCGAGGCTTTCGACGCGGCGCTGGCCGACGTCGTCGACGCGTACGCGCCCGATCTGCTGCTGCTCGCCGGCTTCATGCGCATCCTGACGGCGGGTTTCGTGCAGCGCTACGAAGGCCGCATGCTCAATATCCACCCCTCGTTGCTGCCGGCATTCACCGGCCTGCACACGCACCGCCGTGCGATCGAGGCCGGCTGCAAAGTGGCCGGCACGACGGTGCACTTCGTCACCGCAGAACTCGACCACGGGCCGATCGTGGCGCAGGCCGTAGTGCCGGTGCTTTGGGGCGACACCGAAGATGCCTTGTCAGCGCGCGTGCTGGCACGCGAGCACGAGCTCTACCCGCTGGCGGTGCGCTGGTTCGTCGAGGGGGCGCTGCGCGTCGAGGGTGGGCGGGTGCGCCAGCTTCACGGCGCGTCGCCACTGCTTGGCGTGCCAGACGAGGCGCGGCCGGTGGATCTGCCGCACTGAGCGTTCGCCGGCAGCCGTCGAACGCAGCGGTGCGCAGTGGCGAGATCAGGGCAGTGCGGTCTGTACCAAGTTGATTCCGGCCGCGTCGATGGCTGCGTCCAGGGCCGCGCTGTGGGCCGCCAGTGCAGCCAGCGCAGCGGTGCGCAGTGCCGGCGCCGCGTCAGCGCGTTTCGCGTCGCCGCCAAGGCGCTGCTTCAGGTGCTCGACGAGCCAGTAGCTCGCGTAGGCATGAGGCAGGCCGCGGTCACACCGGGCCTCGGCGACGAACTTCGCCCACAGGCGCTGCTGGGTATCGTCGGAGAGGGCCAGCTCGACCAGCTTGGCGCGGTACTCGAGCTCGGCTGGGGCAAGCTTCGGGTAGCGCTGGTAGTCGCTGAAGTGCTGCGCCTCGTGCGCGAGCAGGCTGATACGGTAGTCCTCGCTGTCGAGTTGCCACGCTGTGCGAACGACCATGATCCCGTCCGCCACCGCCCAGCCCCCAGTGTGGCGGTGATCGCAGGTGGCCCAGGCAGCCCAGCCCACGCTGATGAAGTCGTCGATCAAGGTGACCTTCACGTCGACCGTGCCGCCCGGCAACGCGATCGTCTGCAACGCCGATTGCTGCGCCCGCCACACCATCAACTCGCGCAGCGGCGCAGTCACGCCGCCCAGGACATACAGCGTATGTGATTCGAGCAGGGCCTTGGCAGCGTCGGCAAGCGCGTCGAGGTCTTGCGTTGGCGGGGAGATCGAGGGCGCCTGGACGCCTGCCAGCGCCCCCGCCAGCATGGCGGAGAGCTGGGACTCAGCTTGCTCCGTCGTCAAGCGGCGCATCAGGGCCGTGCTCCAGTAGTGCCTGTAGGCGCGCACGATCGCAGCAACACGTTGCGGAAGGCCTTCGAGGCCGCGCTCGGTATCCGGTCCAGGATCGCCGCCAGCGAAGCGTCTCAACACGCGTTCGCGCACGCTTCGCTGTTTTTCGTCGAGCGCGCTTTCGGGCAGGGCGGAAAGGCGTCGCAGCGCGGCCGGCAAGTCGGCCTCGAAGACCGGAGCGAGCGCAAGACCAAAGTCGGCCGGCGACATCGGATCGGCAGGCGGGGGTTCGTCGCGGTCAGAGGGCACGCGGGCTCACAAGGGTCGGCATCGATAATCGGCGCATGCATCCTAACGCCCTGCTTGAGCTTGCAACCGATCTGCTTCACCATGTGCTGAAATTCGAGGCGCCGGCCGACAGCGTGGTGTCCGACTTCTTCCGCCACCATCGGCAGCTCGGCACGCGCGAGCGCCACACGCTCGCTGAAATCACCTTCGCCGTGCTGCGCAGGCGGCCGCTGTTGCAGCATCTGGCGCAATCGGGCAAGGGTGAAATCGAGCGCCGGCTTGCGCTGCTCGCCTGGCCCGGCAACGCGGCGTTCCTGCGTGCTGCGCTGACTCCGCAGGAAGTCGAATGGCTCGAACAGGTCGAGAAGATCGACACCGCGTCGCTGCCCGAAAAGTTGCGCCACAACCTGCCGGACTGGCTTGCGCAGACGCTGCAGTCCGAACTCGGCGACGACTTCTGGCCGTTGGTCGAGTCGCTCGACAAGCCGGCGAGTCTCGATGTACGCGTCAACGTTGCGAAGGCCTCGCGCGAGGCGGTGCTGGCGGCGCTGCGCGAGCAGGGGCTCGTCGCGCAGGCCACGCCGTATTCGCCGATCGGCCTGCGGCTCGAAGGCAAGCCCGCGTTGCACAGGATCGACGTCTTCATGCGCGGCGACATCGAGGTGCAGGACGAAGGAAGCCAGTTGATCGCATTGCTCACCGGCGCCAAGCGGGGCGAGATGGTGGCCGACTTCTGCGCTGGCGGCGGCGGCAAAACGCTCGCGCTCGGCGCGGCGATGCGCAACACGGGCCGGCTTTATGCGTTCGATATCTCCGGCCATCGGCTCGCAGGCCTGAGGCCGCGGCTTGCGCGCAGCGGTTTGTCCAACGTTTACCCGGTGCAGATTGCGCACGAGCGCGACGAGCGCATCAAGCGACTGGCCGGCAAGATCGACCGCGTGCTCGTCGATGCGCCGTGCTCGGGCCTTGGCACGCTGCGCCGAAGCACCGACCTGAAATGGCGCCAGACGCCGCAGACGATCGAGGCGTTCGCACCGCGCCAGGCCGCGATCCTTGCCGGCGCGGCGCGGCTGACGAAGTCGGGCGGGCGGCTCGTCTACGCGACATGCAGCCTGCTGCGTGCCGAGAACGAGGCGATTGCCGATGCCTTCAGCGTCGAGCACGCCGACCGGTTTCGCGCGGTGCCAGCGTTGGACGCGCTGCGGCGCGCGCAGGTGGCAGACGCCGAGACACTGGTCGAAGGGCCGTACTTGCGCCTGTGGCCGCATCGGCATGGCAGCGACGGCTACTTCGCCGCGGTGTGGGAGCGAATCTGAGCCTGAGCGGATTGCCCTTCGGTGGACAAACAGGAACTCGGTGCGGATCCACCGGCCAATTCGCATGCCGTTGATGCAATTTCCAGTGAGCTTGAGCGCCGTACCGGCCCGAACGCAGGCAATGTGACGCGCACGCGTCTCTTATAATGACTGGCTGTCCGCGCGTCGCGGACTCAAGGCAATTGATGAACGAATTGATGACGGTGTGGAACGCTGCGGTCGACTGGGCCGCGAACGGATTGGTGCACACGAGTTGGTGGCAGATCGTGCTGATCACGCTCGGGCTGACGCACATCACGATTGCGTCGGTGACGATCTTTCTGCACCGTGCGCAGGCGCATCGCGCGCTCGAACTGCATGCGATTCCGGCACACTTCTTCCGCTTCTGGCTGTGGCTGACGACCGGCATGGTGACCAAGGAATGGGTCGCGATCCACCGCAAGCACCACGCCAAGTGCGAGACGTCTGACGACCCGCACAGCCCGGTCGCGCACGGGATCAAGACCGTGTTGCTCACCGGCAGCGAGCTCTATCGCGCCGAGTCGAAGAACGCCGAGACGCTTGCCAAGTACGGCCAGGGCACGCCCGACGACTGGATGGAGCGCAACGTGTACACGCGTCATTCGGTGCTGGGCGTGTCACTGATGCTCATCATCAACGTGCTGCTGTTTGGTGCGATCGGCGTCACCGTCTGGGCGGTGCAGATGCTGTGGATCCCGATCACCGCGGCCGGCATCATCAACGGACTCGGCCACTGGTGGGGCTATCGCAACTTCGAGGCGCCGGATGCGTCGACCAACGTCTCGCCCTGGGGCATCGTGATCGGCGGCGAGGAACTGCACAACAACCATCACACCTACCCGACCTCGGCCAAGCTGTCGGTCAAGCCCTACGAATTCGACATTGGCTGGGCCTACATCCGCGCGCTCGAGATGCTCGGCCTGGCCAAGGTGCGCAAGACGGCGCCGCAGCTGAAGCTCGGCGCGATCCAGCCGGTCGCCGACTCGAAGACGCTCGAGGCGCTGATCGCGCATCGCTACGAGGTGATGGCGGGCTACGCCGCGGGCTTGAAGGCGGCCTGCGGCCGCGAGGTCGACCGGCTCAAGGCGGCAGGCGCCACGAGCGGCGCGAAGCTCGCCGACATGCGTCTGGCACGCCGCTGGCTGCACCGCGACGAGGACAAGATCCCGGCCGGCGTGAAGGCGCAGGTTGCGAAGGTGGCGCAGCATCATGCCGAACTCGGCAAGCTCGTCGCGATGCGCGAGGAACTGCGCTCGATGTGGACGCGTACCAATGTGTCGGCCGAGCAGCTCGTTGCGGACTTGCAGGCGTGGTGCCACAAGGCCGAGCAAAGCGGCATCGTCGCGCTGCAGGAGTTCTCGCTGCGGCTGCGCGCCGCGCGCGCCTGACAGCCGCGTTCTACGCGGCTCGGTTCGAGGGCGCCCTGCGGGGCGCCTTTTTCATGCGCCCGCAGGCGTGTCGCCTCCGGCCGGAGCGGCATGGCGCTTGGGGCGTTTACGGCACGCCTGCGGCGTTTACGATTGCGCATGCCCGCTCGCGGGACTCCAGGCAACAAAGGACGCACGATGGCCTTCATCCAGTACCTCACGCACATCCACATTGATTTCGGCGCACGCAAGGTGCTCGGTTCCGAGTGCGAACGCGTCGGCATCACGAAGCCGCTCATCGTCACTGACGCCGGCGTCAAGGCCGCTGGCGTGCTCGCGCTCGTGCTGGACGCGCTGCCGGCTTCGATGAAAGCGCCGGTGTTCGACGCCACGCCATCGAATCCGACCGAGGCTGCGGTGCGCGCGGCGACGCAGCTTTTCGAAACCAATGGGTGCGACGGCTTGATCGCCGTCGGCGGCGGCTCGTCGATCGACTGCGCGAAGGGCGTCGCGATTGCGGTGCGCCACGCCGGCCCACTTGCGAACTACGCGACGATCGAGGGCGGGAGCCCGAAGATCACCGACGCCTCGGTTCCGCTGATCGCGGTGCCGACCACCGCCGGCACCGGCAGCGAAGTCGCGCGCGGTGCGATCGTGATCGTCGACGACGGACGCAAGCTCGGCTTCCACTCATGGCACCTGATGCCGCGTTCTGCGATCTGCGACCCCGAACTCACGCTCGGCCTGCCGCGGATGCTCACGGCGGCGACTGGCATGGACGCGATCGCGCACTGCATGGAGACCTTCATGGCGCCACCGTTCAATCCGCCGGCCGATGGCATTGCCCTCGACGGCCTTGCGCGCGGCTGGGCACACATCGAACGCGCGACCGCTGACGGCAGCGACCGCGATGCGCGTTTGCAGATGATGAGTACCTCGGTGCAGGGCGCGCTCGCGTTCCAGAAGGGCCTCGGTTGCGTTCATTCGCTCAGCCACTCGCTTGGCGGCGTCAATCCGAAGCTGCACCACGGGACGCTGAACGCCGTCTTCCTGCCTGCCGTGATCCGCTTCAATGCCGAGGCCGAGTCGATGCACAAGGAGCGTCGCCTCGAACGCATGGCAGCGGCGATGGGGTTGGCGAATGCCGATGACGTTGCCCCCGCCGTCACGGCGATGACTGCGCGACTCGGCCTGCCGACCGGGCTCGCGGCGATGGGTGTTCAGCGCGACGCGTTCAATCGAATCATCACCGGCGCGCTCGCCGATCACTGCCACAAGACCAATCCGCGAATCGCCAGCAGCGACGAGTATCGAGCGATGTTGAACGATTCGTTGTGACGCGGCTCAGCGTGCCGTCGCTGGCGCTGACAGCGCTTCGATACCCGGATAGCTCTCGCGTGCGATCGCGAACTTGCGTGCGTGCGGGCCCCACGGCTTGCCGCTTGCCAGCGCCGCCTTGAACGATTCTGCCCGCTCGATCCACACGCCGCCCATCAGCGTCACGCCGCGCGCAAAGAGCGCATCGGGCAGGCAACTCGCACCGGGGCCGATCATCGCGAAGGCTCGTGCGCGGGCGCAATGCGCGAGCACGCTGTCGAGCGTGTCGTTGAGCAGCACGGTGCTCGTCGAAAGCACCTTGTCGCAGGCCCCGAGCTCGCGCGCGTCGAGGGTGATGTGAAAGCCCTCGCGCGGGCCGGCCAGGTCGCTGCGCAGTTCGAGCACCGTGAGGCGTGCGCCGCAGTCGGTGACGCGTTTCACGAGCGGCGGAAAGAAGCCGATCATGCCGACATGCTCGCCGGCCTGCGGCGCAAGGCCGCCGATCGAATTGGTCGCCGCCGGCGGCGCATAGCCCGCGCGGTCGAACAGGTGACGTGTGAGCGCGTTCACCGCGGCAAACCCGAGTGTGCGCAGCGCCGCGTTGTCGCCAGTCCCGTCGCTAGCCCAGTACCGAGCGACTTCGAGCGCGTCGGCGCCCACGAGGCTCGCGCCCGGCTCCCCGTTGAGCGACGTGAGCGTGCCGCCGAGCAGCACGTAGCTCAGGCCGAGGGACCCTTCGTCCAGTTCGATCGCGCCGAACTCCCCTTCGCGCGTGCCGTTCCACGGCGCGGGCGGCAGGTGCAGCGCAGCCACGCGCGGCACACGCGCGCCATGCAGGGCGCGCTCGAGCAGGTTCAGTGTCTCTTGGGCGATCTTCATGCTCGACATCATGCCTGCGCCGCGCCTCGGTACAAGGCGGCAGCAGATACTCGACCTCTACAATTCGCGCCTTTCGCTGGAAATCACGCATGTTCAGGAACGCGCTCGTCTATCGCATCGTCCACTGGGACCCACCCGGCCTTGCCGAACTGTGCGTGCGGCTCGAGGCAGAGCGCTTCGTCGAATGCGGCGCGACGCAAACCGCGTCGTCCGGCTGGGTCGAGCCGCGCGGCGAGCAACATGGCGCGCTCGCCGAAGCGTTCGCCGGGCGACTCATCCTGAAGCTGTGCAGCGAGACGAAGGCCGTGCCGGCCGGGGTCGTGAAGAACCTGCTCGGCGAGCGGCTCGATGCGGTCGAGCGCCAGGACGGCAGACGCCCGAAGGGCCGTCGCGCGCGTGAGATGAAGGAAGACCTCGTTCACGAACTGCTGCCGCGCGCGTTCGCCAAGCGCAGGTCCACGCTGATCTGGATCGACCCCGGCGCGAAGCGCGTCGTGATCGACAGCGCGAGCGCCAAGCACGCAGATGCGATCCTGACCCAGACGACGCAGGCCCTCGGCGGCGGCTTCAGGGTCGCGCCGCTGCACACTGCGCTCGCGCCCGCGACCGCGATGGCCCTGTGGCTGCGCGAGCGCGAGGCGCCGGCCGGCTTTTCGATCGACCGCGACTGCGAACTCAAGCATCCGGACAAGGACAAGCCGAGCGTGCGCTATGCCCGCCACACGCTCGACATCGAGGAGATCGGCGTGCACATCGCGCAGGGCAAGCTGCCGACGCAGCTCGCGCTGAGCTTCGACGGCCGCGTCTCGTTCGTGCTGACCGAGACGCTCGCGCTCAAGCGCATCCGCCTCACCGATACGGTGACGGAGTCGTCGACAGCAGACGGTGAGGACAGTTTCGACGCCGATGTCGCGCTGATGACCGGTGAGCTCGGCTTGCTGCTGCCCGCGTTGCTCGAAGCCTTAGGTGGTGTATCGGATTCGGCGAGCGACGGCGCTGCGCCTGAGCAAGCGCGTGCTGCCTGAAGTGAAGAATCGAGCCGCGCGATTGCGCAGCGCGTCGCTGCGCGAGCGTGCGCGCAGGCCGTTTCGGGCCGCTGGAGGCCGCTGACATCTTGCCCGAGCTCGCCGCGATCCGCGATCGGCTGCGTAAGCTCGGCGCCGCGCCGTCGCACGAGGCACGCGTGCTGCGCCTGTGGCTGCACGCGCAGGCGCAGGACAGCGGTAGGCGGCGCATCGAGAGCTTCTTACCTCGCACGCTGCGCGACGCGTTGCCGGCGCTGACGGCGGAGCTTGCCGGACTCGCGCGGCTGCGCTCGCGCCACCCCGCGCAAGATGGTTCCGAACGCCTGCTCGTCGAGCTCGATGACGGCCTGACGATCGAGAGCGTGCTGCTGCCCAAGGGAGGGCTGTGCGTGTCGACGCAGGTGGGCTGCGCGGTCGGATGCGTATTCTGCATGACGGGGCAGGGTGGCCTCGTGCGCCAGCTCGGCAGCGCCGAGATCGCGGCCCAGGTCGCGCTCGCGCGCAGCCTGCGCACGGTGCGCAAGGTCGTCTTCATGGGCATGGGCGAGCCGGCGCACAACCTCGACGCGGTGCTCGAGGCGATCACGTTGCTCGGTACTGCGGGCGGCATCGGCCACAAGGAGCTCGTCTTCTCGACGGTGGGCGATGCGCGCGCCTTCGAGCGCCTGCTCGCGCTCGGCCCGGGCGATGTACGGCCCGCGCTCGCGCTCTCGCTGCATTCGACACACGCCGCGCTGCGCGCCCAACTGTTGCCGCGCGCGCCGCGCATCACGCCGGCCGACCTCGCCGCGTACGGCGAGCGTTATGCGCAGGCGACCAGCTACCCGGTGCAATTCCAGTGGACGCTGATCGACGGCGTGAACGACGGCAGCGACGAAATCGAAGGGGTCGTCGCACTCATCGCGGGCAAGCGCGCGATGATGAACCTGATTCCCTACAACACGGTCGAAGGTCTCTCGCTGCGCCGCCCGCCCTGGGAGCGAGCGGCGGAGATCGCGCGCCAGCTCAACCGGCGCGGCGTGCTGACGCGCCTGCGCCGCTCGGCCGGGCAAGATGTCGACGCCGGCTGCGGCCAATTGCGGGCGCGCGCCGGCGGCGACATCATCCGCCTGCGGCCTTCACCACGAAGCCCTGCGCAGCCAACAGTGCGATGACGCGCTCGCGGTGATCGCCCTGGATCTCGAGCACATCGTCACGCAGCGTGCCGCCTGCGCCGCAGGCACTCCGCAGGCATTTGCCGAGCGCCGCGAGTGTGACGGCATCGAGCTCGACACCGCGCACCAGCGTCACCGTCTTGCCGCCCCGGCCCTTGCTCTCGCGGCTGACGCGCACTATGCCGTCGCCGGGGCGTGACGCCGTCGCGTTCACGGCCTTACAGACACACGCCGCGATCGGCTTGCGGCACCCAGGGCACATGCGCCCGCCGTCGGTCGAGTAGACGAGGTTGCTGCTCATGTTTCCGCTCCTCGCTTTCCCGCTGCTCACGTTCCCGTCGCGCGCGAAGGGTGGGCGAAGGCCGCCCAAGCGACTCGCGCCATCATCATTGCGGCGTCAGCACGTCGCCCGCGACGCGCCGCTTCTGAAGCCACAGCACACTCGCCGCCCAGGCCAGCGCGAGCAGCACGACCAGCGCGCCGAGCCCGTGCGTCAGTGTGCCGATGACCTGCGCCTTGGGCAGCCAGTCGAGCGACGAGAAGAGATAAATCCAGTCGTGACCGCCGTCCTCACCGGTCGAACCCGCCAGCAGCATCAGCTGTGGGTGCAAAGCGTCGTACATGTAGGGCGCGACGTCGAGCAGCGAGACTCCGAGGAACCACAGCCCGATCGCAGCGCCGAACAGGTCGCGGTTGCGAACCAGCAGCGCCACGCTGAGCACTGCCGGCAACAACAGCTGCGCGAGCGTGCCGCCGAGCACGCCCATCCACTCGCCTAGCGGCCGGAAGATCACATGCCCCGCCTCGTGAAAAACGAGCAGTGGCCCGTGCAGGAAGGACGCGCCAATCTCGCCGCTGCGGTGGTCGAGCGCGATCAATTGCAGGCCCCAGATCGCGAACACGGCCCACAGCGCCACGCGCAACCAGAAGCGCGTCGCATCCACGCGCTCGGGCACGTGCCAGAACAAGCGCCGCATCCGGCCTTGCGAATCTTCAGGTGCACGGTGGCCTCTGCCGAAGGCGCTTCGAGCAGGCAGACCCCGACGTGACGCTTGCACCGCCTTCGCGAGAATCACGCCGCATGTGGGACACGCAGCCATCGGCGACGCGTCGATCGGCAGTGGCGCATGGCCGCACTTCGGGCAGCGCGCGGGCGGCGTGCTGCCCGCCGACGCGCTCACTTCTCGCGCGCGAAAAAGACGCCGAACTTCTGCTTGGCGACGGCCTGGTAGTACGTGCCCTTGAGCACATCGAACTTCGGGTCGTAGGTCAGCGTGTAGGTGGAGCCGTCGTAGCCGCCGGCGCGCAGTTCGAAGAAGAGCTTGATCGTTTCGCCGTCGCGCGAGGCCTCCGCGCGTGCAAACGGCAGCGGATTCGGGTTGGCATACGAGGCGTTGAGCTTGCCGTCCGAGGCGATGTCGCGGATCGTGATGACGTAGCCGCCATCCGGACGCACCCAGCGGCCCTTCAGCAGGTCGAGCCCGGCCTCCGCCGCCGACGCGCCAGGCGCTTGCGCGAAGGCCGCGCTGGCAAGTCCGAGCAGCGCGATCGTTGTTCCCAGCCAATGGCGACGGTTCATCGAGAGACTCCCTCCGAAGTGAGACTCGATTGTCGTTCGGGCGGCAGGCTCAGCGCTGCAGGCGATCGGCTGTCAGCGGTAGATCACCGCGCGCCGGTAGGCGGTGCGCCGCGCCACGCCGGCATAGGACACCGGCGTCATCGGCATGCCGATGATGTCGATGAACAGCGACGCCGGCCCGCCGCTGGCCGGCATCGTGCCTTGGAGAACCTTCACGTCGTAGCTCAGGTCCTTGCCGCTCAGCACCGGGTTGGACAGCGTCCCGACGATATCTTCGAGGGCCTTGTCCTTTTCCAGCACGGACAGATTCGCGTTCGGGTTGTCTTTGGCGAAATTGTCCTTGCCATCCGTCCAGAACGGCACCCACGCCTGCGTCGGCATGTTACCGGCGATGCGTTCCGGCCGATCGCTGAAGAAGATCGTGACCGGGCTCACGTCCTTCATCGTCAGCTTGCCATTGGCGTAGGTCATCGACGCCGCGTTCTGCACGAACAGGAAGTCGGCCTGCTTGGCCTGCGCCAGAACAGGCCGCAGGGTCAGGGCTGTGCCAGCGAAGGCTGCGGTGGCCATCAGGCTGCGTCGGGTGGTCATGTCGGTGCTCCGGGGAAAGTTGAAAAGTTTGCAGCGCGTGACCGCGCCTGAGCGCGGGCCGAAATGCACATGGCGCAGGTTTCATGCGCCGCGACGCTGTCGTCGCCGGCGGGCTGCAGCTACTGCGTGAGTTGGCTGAGGATTTTCTTCTTTGCCGTCTCGTAGTCCGCGGCGCTGATCAGCTTCTGGTCGTACAGCGACTGCAGTTCGGCGAGCTTCTGCTGTGGCGTCTTGGTGTTGGCGGCCTTGGCCTGGGCCGCAGCGGCCTCGGCATTCTGGGCCACAGCGGCGGACTGTGCAGCGGCTGCTTGTGCCGATTCGGCAGCAGCGGCCTGATTGGCTGCGGCGGTGCTGTTTTCGGCCGCGACGGCGCCCGCGGTGGCGGCGCCGGCCACGACCACCGTTCTGCGCGCCGCACGACGCCAGACGCCCAAGATGGCCCAGGCAGGCTGCGTGGCCGCCAGCAACGCCACCCCCATCAGCAGGGTGCGGCGCGGAAAGTTCCTTGCTTCGGTGGGTTTCATGTCCGCTTTCATGTCCGCCGTCCTGTGGGGTTGGGCATCACGGTTTGGTGCGCGTGTACTGCAGTTCCATCATCTTGAACATCTTTGTGCCCAGGCCCGGCCCCCACAGTTGCGTGACGTGCCCGCCGTCGGCGCCGAGGCTCATGCGCAGTTCTACGGAGGCAGGTTTGCCGGTGACGCTGTTCGCGATGCTGGTCTTGAGGGTGGCGGACTTGCCGTCGGCGGCAAAGCCGCCTGTGTACATCGTGATGGCCGTGCTGCCGTCGTCCATCCAGGCCGCCTGGTAGTGCCTCGCGACGTTGTCGTAGCCAATGTAGCCAATGCCGTTGAAGGTGTCGGCCGAGGGGCCGCCGACCAGCATCGTCTGCACGTATCGCTTGCCCAGCACCCACACGCTCACCGCACTCGCGCGGGACTCGACCGGCGGCTTCGACGGGTCGACCCAGGTGAGCATGCGCACGTCGAACGTGCCGATCATCGGCTCGAGCCGCTGCTGGGCCGCGCCCGGCGTCATCGCGCTATCCATCGCGTCGGCAATGGCCGCGGCCTTCGCCGCAGGCGCCCTGCCGACAGCCTGCGCAAAGACAGGGACCGCAAGAGTCATGGCAGTTGCCGCCACACCCAGCATTCGAACGATGTTCATTCCCTGTCCTTCGGATGGTGCAATCGCTTCACAGGCTTGTCACTGCGGCCCGGGCTGCACCCGCGTCAGCGGCTTGCCATCCATCGCCTCGGACTGTGCGCCTTCAAGCTTCTTGATGTCTTCGGGCGACAGCTTGGGCCGGTCGACCTTGATCGTCAGCTTGTTCAGCTTGGCGGTCAGGGTGAAGGGCGGCTTGTAGTCCTCGTCGTTGACGCCGGTGAGCGTGTCCGAGCCGATGTCGAAGCTCTCGTCCCACTGCAGGATCATCGGCAGGGTGCGTTCCATGCGAATGGTCTGCACTTCCTTGCCGTCGACCTTCAGCGTGCCGGTGCCCGGACGGCCGAGGCCACTCATGTTGTTGAAAGCCAGCGTGCCCACACCCAGGCCCTCGTACTTGAAGTCGAATTCCAACCTGTGATTGCCCGGGGCCAGGGCCTCGGGGCCTTCCCACTTCACCCGCTTCAGGTCGACCAGGTTCCACAGGAACACCGGCTTGCCCTTGAGCAGGTAAAAGCCATAGCCGGCAAAGCGCCCGCCGGAGGTCAGGATCATGCCTTCGGCACCGCCCTGCGGCACCTCGATGTCGGCGCTGATCGTGTAGGACGAATTCAACAGGAAAGGCGAGTCGCCCTGCGGCAGGCCGACCATCGGCCGTGTGTAGACGAACTCGTTGCGCCCGGCGGTGATGTTCGGCCGCGGTGCGACGATGCGTGCCGCCACCGACGCATCGAGCGGCAAGACCTGGTACTTCTTCGCCTCGGTGAGGAACTTCGCGCGCATGTCCTTGACCTTCTGCGGGTTCTGCGCGGCGATGTCGTCGGATTGGTTCCAGCTCTTGTGCAGGTCGTAGAGCTGGAACACCTGGTTGTTCAGCGGGTCGGGGTTGGCTGCGCCGAAGGCCTCCCACGGCGCGCGGTTGACCTTGGTGCTGAGCAGCCAGCCGTCGTCGTACAGCGCCCACTGGCCCATCATCTCGAAGTACTGCGTCTTGTGGCGCGTTGCCGCCTTCGCGCTTTTCGCGTCGAAGGTGTAGGCGAAGCTCGTGCCTTCGATCGGCGCCTGCTTGATGCCGTCCACCATCTGTGGCGCCTTCAGGCCGGCGGCTTCGAGGATGGTCGGCACGACGTCGATGACGTGCACGAACTGCTCGCGCAGCGCACCCTTGTCCTTGATGCGGTCGGGCCACATCACCACCATGTTCTGGTTGATGCCGCCCAGTCGAGACGCGTTCTGCTTGAACCAGTCGAAGGGCGTGTCGAAGGCCCATGACCAACCGGCCGACATGTGGTTGTAGGTCGCTTCGGTGCCCCAGACGTCGTACCACTTCATCTGCACGTCCACGGGCAACTCGTTCAGGCCGTTGAAGAACGCCACCTCGTTGGGCGTGCCCAGCGGGCCGCCTTCGGCGCTGGTGCCGTTGTCGCCGTTGATGTAGATGATGAGTGTGTTGTCCAGCTTGCCCAGGTCCTCGAAGGCCTGGATCACGCGGCCGATCTCATGGTCGTTGTAAGCGGCATAGGCGGCGAACACCTCGACCTGCTTGATGAACAGCTTCCTGGTCTTGTCATCGAGCTGGTCCCAGGGCTTGAGCACCTTGTCCGGCCACGGCGTGAGTTTCGAATCCGCAGGGATCACGCCGAGCTTCTTCTGGTTCTCGAAGATGGTCTCGCGCAGCTTGTTGTAGCCACCGTCGAACAAGTGCATCGCGCTGATCTTGTCCACCCACTCCTGGGTCGGGTGGTGCGGCGCGTGCGTCGCGCCCGGCGCGTACTTGATGAAGATCGGTTTGTCGGGCTGGATCTGGTGGATGCGCGTCATGTAGTCGATGGCGTCGTCGGCCATCGCGGTGACGAGGTTCCAGGTGCCCGGCGGCTTGCCGAGAAAGGGGTAGATCTGCGTCGTGTTGCGAAAGAGGTTGGGCTCCCACTGGTTGGCGTCGCCACCGATAAAGCCGTAGAAATACTCGAAGCCCATGCCGTTGGGCCACTGGTCGAAGGGCCCGACCTGGCTGGCCGCGAAGGCCGGCACGTTGTGGTCCTTGCCGAACCACGCGGTGGCATAGCCGTTGTCGACCAGCATTCGGCCGATGGTGGCCTTGTCGCGGTCGATGATGCTGTTGTAGCCGGGGAAGCCGGTGGACTGCTCGGAGATCACGCCGAAACCGGCTGAATGGTGGTTGCGCCCGGTGAGCAGCGCAGCCCGCGTGGGCGAGCACAGCGCGGTCGAGAACATGCGGTTGTAGCGCAGGCCCTCCTTGGCGATGCGGTCCATCGCCGGCGTCGGGATCACGCCGCCGAAGGTGCTGGGCACGCCGAAGCCGGAATCATCGGTGATGATCAGCAACACGTTGGGCGCGCCCTTGGGCGGCACGACACGTGGCGCCCACCAGGCTTTCGATTGCAGCGCATCGTTCTTGATCACGCCGCCGAAGGCCGGATCGGGCGCCGGCAATTGCGTGTTGGGGATGGTCGTGGTCGCGCTGGGCGAGCCCAGTGTGCCAGTGACCTGCTGCGCCGCCACGCCGCCGCTCCACGCCGCGGCAGTCAAACCGGCGACGATGAGCGCAATGCCTTTGAGCCTGTTCATCTTCGAGCCTCCCAGTGTCCAGAGGATTGATACTAAATGACGCGACCCGGCGCGGCATTGACAATGCCGGACAGTCCGTACGCATCGCGCGAACGGCATCAACGTCCGCCCGCAACCATGCTGCAGCCCATCGATCCCCCCGGACGTCGCACGCGCACAGTGCCGGCGACAGCGCCCGGGCAGCCCGGCGAAGTCCGCCTCGCGCCGCTGCGCTCGATCGCCGGACTGATGCGCGAGATGGGGCACGACCCTGCGCAGGTGCTTGCCGAGTGCGGCCTCGAAGCGTCTGTGCTCGACAACCCCGCACGCACCGCGCCGCTGCACGTCGCCGCAGCGCTGATCCAGCGAGCCGCGTTGCGGACCGGTCGCAAAGACTTCGGCCTGCTCATCGGGCAGCGTTTCGAGATCGGCGACCTGGGGCTGCTCGGGCAGCTGATGTGGCGCGCCAACACCGTCGGTGAAGCGCTGCACGACCTGCTGCACTACTTTCACTTGCAGGACCGCGGCAGCGTCGCCTACGTGCACGTGCTCGAGGACGACACGGCGGCACTCGGCTATTCGATCCTGGATCCACGCACACTGGGCATCGGGCTGACCTATGACACCGTGATCGCGATCGCAATGAAGATTCTGCGCACGATCTGCGGTCCGCGCTTCCGACCGACCGAGGTCTGCCTTGCCCATGCAGCGCCCGCCGATGTTGCTGCATATCGCCGCTGCTTTTCTGCGCCGGTGGTTTTCGGGGCCGCGCACTCGGAGATCCATTTCAGTGCCGACTGGCTGATCCAGCCGGTCGCCGGGGCCGACGCTGCGCTGCATGCGGCTGTGAAGCACGAAGTGCGTTCAGCCGATGCCGAGCATGTACGCACGATGGCCGAGCGCGTGCGCGGCGTGGTGCAAGCACTGCTGGTGGCTGGTGACCTGTCCGCCGCGCGCGTGGCCCACGCGCTGGGTCTGCACGAGCGCACGCTGCGCCGGCGCCTGGCCGATGAAGGCGCCAGCCTTCAACAGTTGATCGTGGCCGCCCGCTTCGAGATCGCAGGGCAACTGCTGCGCGAGACGCGCCTGACGCTGCGTGAGATCGCGGCCACCGTCGGCTACGCCGAGGCCCCGGTCTTCGTGCGCGCCTTCCGCCGCTGGGCCGGCTGTACGCCGGCGCGGTGGCGCGCCCGAGCCGTCACCCATGCGGGTTTGGCATTCGAACGAGACCATTTCAAATGACCGCTGCCGTCACCGGCATGTCGCGCCGGACGTGGGAGGTCGGCCGGGTCACCGGGGTCACCTGGCAAGCGCGCGCCGCAGTTCTGCCGCACACAGCGAGACCGCAGCGTTCGCCTCGTCGAGTACCCTGCCCATGAGGATGAAGCCGTGGATCTGGCGCTCGAAGCAGACGTGCGTCGCGCGGTTGCCGGCTTCGCTCAGGCGCTGCGCGTAGTGCAGGCCTTCGTCGCACAAGGGGTCGTGGCCGGCTGTCAGCACCAGGGCCGGCGGCAGCCCGCTCAGGTCTTCGCGTAACAGCGGCGAGCCGCGCGGGTCGAGCCTGTCTGCGGGATCGCGAATGTAGTGATTCATGTAGTAGACGATCGATTCGCGCGTCAGCAGATAGCCGTCGCCGTTCGTTTGATGGGATGCCTGCCCCAGGCGCTGGTCGGTCGCCGGGTAGATCAGCAACTGAAACGCGATCGGTGGATCGCCCGCGTCGCGCGCGAGTTGCGACACGACTGCCGCCAGGTTGCCGCCCGCGCTGTCGCCGCCGACTGCAAGGCGCGCGGCGTCGATGCCGAGCGACGTGGCGTTGCGGCTGACCCAACGGGTCGCTGCGAAGCAATCGTCCACCGCGCAAGGGAAGCGATGCTCCGGCGCCAGGCGATAGTCGACCGCCACCACTGCGCAGCCGGCGCCATTGGCAAGCTCGCGGCACAGCACGTCGTGCGTGTCGAGGTCGCCAATCACCCAGCCGCCGCCGTGGAAGTAGACGAGCGTCGGCAGCACCGCGTCGCGCTCCGAGCCGAGTGGTCGGTACACGCGCAGCGGGATCGGCCCGTGCGGGCCGTCCGCCGCGGCCTCACTCACCAGCGCCACCTCGGGCGGGGCGGGCTGGGTGAAGCCGCGCCGATCGCGATAGGCGGTGCGCGCGTCGGCTGGGGTGAGGGTGTGCGTCGGCGGGACGCCGCGTTCCACCATCAAATCGAGAAGGGCTCGGGCCTGCGGGTGCAGCATGGTCTTGCTCCGTGATGCCGGGGTCAGGCCCGAGGATAAGAGCATTCCGCGCCATGCCTTCGCCCGCATGGCCGCCATGCGCGCGCCGTTATGCCACCGCCGCACGGCCGTGGGAAGATGCCGCCGCGCCAGTCGACTCGAGACTGCGACCCAAGACTGCGACCGCAAGACTGCGGACAGAGACCTGCGATGACTTCATCCACAACCCCGACACCCGCAGCTTCATCTAGAGCGGATGCCCTAACGCGTCTGCGCGCGCTGCCGAAGGCGGAGGTACATGTCCACCTCGAAGGCACTTTCGATGTCGACCTGCTCGAACGCTGGGCGATCGCCGCTGGGGTCGCGCTGCCGCGGCCGCGCGAACGACTGCTGCAGTTCGAGGGGCTGGCGGACTTCCTCGACTTCCTCGACTGGGCCTGCGGGCTGGCGGCAACGCGCGAGCGACTCGCCGAGCTTGCGTACGCCTTCAGCGCGCGCCTAGCGGCGAGCGGCGCCGGCTATGCCGACGTGATCTTCAATCCGACGCACTGGAAGGCCTGGCATCGCCGCCTGCCCGCGATGATCGACGCGATCGACGCCGGCTTCGCCGCCGCCGAGCAGGACGGCCTGCCAGCGGTCGGCCTGTGCGTGAGCGTCCTGCGCACGCAGTCGGCCGACGCCGCGGCCGAGCTCGTCGATGCGCTCGTCGCGCTGCGTCACCCGCGCGTGGTCGCGCTCTCGATCGATGGCAACGAGGCGGCCGCCGGCCGCACCGGGCCGCGCTTCGCCGAGGCCTTCCGCCGCGCCGGCGCGGCGGGCCTGAAACGCACCGTGCATGCCGGCGAGTCGAGCGGCCCCGAGGGCGTGCGCGATGCAATCGAATGGCTCGGCGCGGACCGCATCGACCATGGCGTGCGCGCGATCGAGGATGCCGCGCTCGTCGCCTTGCTGGCCGAGCGCCGCATCCCGCTCGGCATCTGTCCGACTTCGAACCTCGTGCTCGGAGTTGTCGCCTGGATCGAGGCGCACCCAATCGAGCCGCTGCGCCGGGCCGGCGTGCCCGTCTCGATCAACACCGACGATCCGGCGCTGCTCGGTGCCAGCCTGGAAGGCGACTACGCGCTGTGCCGCGCGGCCTTCGCTTGGTCCGACGACGAGGTGCGCGCGATCGCGGCGACCTCGATTGCCGCGAGCTTCGCGAACGACGACGTCAAGCGCCGGTTGAACGAAGCGCTGGCCCGCTGGTGACGCGCTGGTGACCTGCCGGTGACGTGCGAGGCGCGACGCCTCAGCTCGATGCCAGGCGCTTGACCTGAACCGTTGCCTCGAGGCCGAGGTAGGCATCGGCAGCACCGAACCAGCTGCCCGAGACGGGCGCCGCCTGCGACGGGTCGCGCGAGACACCGACGCGGATCAGCTGCGTGCCACCGAGCAGGTTGTTGGTCGGATCGAACGGCACCCAGCCGGCACCCGGCAGATAGGCCTGCAGCCAGGCGTGGGTCGCGCCGGCACCGGTCACCGCCTCGCCACTCGGCGCCGCGGCGTCGAGCGCCGGGTCGTAGAGGTAGCCCGAGACGAAGCGCGCCGCGACGCCCAGGCGCCGCGCGGCCTCCATCATCAGGAGTGCAAAGTCCCGACACGTACCGCTGCCGAGAGCGAGCGTCTGCAGCGGCGTCTGCGTGCCTTCCTCGATGCGCTCGGCATAGGTGAAGGTATCGCGAATTCGCTGGTTCATCTGCACCAGCAATTGGCGCGTGCGGTTCGGTACGTCGCTGCGTATGAAACTGCGCGCCCAGGCGGCGAGTTCGCCCTTCGGATCGTCGTAGTGCGGGCGCAGGTACATCGCCAGATCCTGATAGTCCTCCACCGAATAACTGAACGGGTAGAGCTGGGCGGCGGGGTCCAGCGGCAGCTCCAGGTTCTGGCTGTGCGCGTGCTCGATCGTGAACGAGCAGACGATGCGCAGCTCCTCTGCTGGCCCCAGCGGCTGCACGATCGCAATCGAGTTCGAGTGCGGGTCCTGGATCATGCGCACGATCGCCTCGGGGCTGACCTGCAGGTCGGTCGCGAGCACGCGCAGGTCGTGGCTCTCGCGCGGGCGAAACATCACCCGGTGCTCGCCGAACGTGACCGGCTCGCGGTAGCGGTAGATCGTGGTGTGGACGACGTCGTAGTGGACCGGCATGCTGGCATTGTCCACGCCTTGGGATTCATATGTGCGGCCCGCTATCGACCGCGCGACTTGGCGCGTGGTATGGCGCGCGGTATCGCGCGTGGTATCGCGCGTGGTATCGCGCGGCCGTGAGCGCCGCCGACATGCGCGGCATTGTTCGCGACCTCGGCCTCGGCCGGCCCCTGCGCAAGCCCGTTCAGGATGCCGCAGTGCGCGACGTCACGCGGCGCCGCGCATTGCTCGCGCAGCGCCTTGAGATCGCGCTGCAGGTGGCGCAGTTCGAGGATGCGCACCGTCACGTGCTCGATATGTTCGTCGAGCAGGGCGTCGACTTCGCCGCAATCGTCGCCCGAAGCCTGCTGCAGCCGCAGCAGTTCGCGAATCTCGGCAAGTGTCATGTCGAGCGCGCGGCAGTGGCGGATGAAGTTCAGCCGCTCGACATGCGAGGCGTCGTAGATGCGGTAGTTGCCTTCACTGCGCGGCGCGCGCGCGAGCAGCCCTTCGCGCTCGTAGTAGCGGATCGTCTCGACCGGCGTGTGTGCGGCGCGGGCCATGTCGCCAATCTTCATCGTCACCTGCCTCCATCGCGTGCGTTGTGCAGGCCTTCCATCGTAGTCACTTGACCTTGAAGCGACTTCAGGGTCTCAAATGACCACACCGAACCCTGAAAGTACACACATGAGCGATTCCTGCGGCCACCACGGCTGCGCCCCGCCTGCCGCCACGCAGTCGCCGAAATACCGGCGCGTGCTCTGGGTCGCACTCGTCGTCAACTTCGCAATGTTCGCAGTCGAGATCGTCGGCGGGGTGGACGCAGACTCGGTCTCGCTGCTCGCCGATGCGATCGATTTTTTTGGTGATGCGGCCAACTATGGTCTTGCGCTCCTCGTGCTCGGCATGGCGAGCGTGTGGCGTGCGCGTGCCGCGCTCTTCAAGGGGCTGACGATGGGCGCGTTCGGCATCTTCGTGCTCGGCCGCTCGGTCTGGAGCTTGACCACGGGCGTCGTGCCCGATGCGATGGCGATGGGCGTGATCGGCACCCTCGCGCTCGTCGCCAACGTCGTCGTCGCCGTGATGCTCTACGCGTGGCGCGAGGGCGACTCGAACATGCGCTCCGTCTGGCTGTGCAGCCGCAACGATGCGATCGGCAATCTTGCGGTGATGGCAGCGGCGTTCGGCGTCTTCGGCACCGGCACTAACTGGCCCGATCTGATGGTGGCCGTCGTCATGGCCGCGCTTGGCCTGAGCGCGGCGCGCGCGGTAATCCTGCAGGCGCGCGGCGAGCTGCGCGACGCCGCCTACAACACCCGGTTGCGCGCGAGCGGCGGGTTGCGCGCGAAGTAGCGCTCGACGCCGGCGGCGAGCGCCGTGGCGAGCTCGGCCTGATACGCAGGGTCGTTCAGCCGCGCTTCTTCTTCGGGATTGGAGATGAACGCCGTCTCGACCAGGATCGAAGGGATGTCGGGCGCCTTCAGCACCGCGAAGCCCGCCTGCTCGACGCTGCCCTTGTGAAGCCGGCCGACCTTGCCGATGCGCTTCAAGACCTCGCCGCCGAGCTTCATGCTGTCCTTGATCTGCGCCGTCGTGCTCATGTCGAGCAGGGTGCGCATCACGGTCGCGTCGGCCGCCTTGGCGTTGACGCCGCCGACCAGGTCGGCCGCGTTCTCGCGCTGCGCCATCCAGCGCGCAGCGTTGCTGCTCGCGCCCTTGTCGGAGAGCGCGAAGACGGACGCACCGCGCGCCTGCGGCGTCATGAAGGCGTCGGCATGGATGGAGATGAACAGATCGGCCTGCACGCGCCGCGCCTTGGCGACGCGCTGGCCGAGCGGGACGAAGAAATCGGCGTCACGCGTCATCATCGCGCGCATGCCGGGCACCGCGTTGATGCGCTCGCGCAATTGCAGCGCGATCGCGAGCACGACGTCTTTCTCGCGCAGGCCGTTCGGGCCGATCGCGCCCGGGTCCTCGCCGCCGTGGCCAGGGTCGAGCGCGACGATTACGAGGCGGTCGATGCGGTCCTGCGCCATTTGCGGATCGGGCGCGGACGTGGGCGCGGGCGCAGGCGCGGGCGTCTGCTGCGCCGGCGGCGGCCGGCTCGGCGCCGCGGCGACCGGCGGCAGCGCGCGCGGCGGCAGCGGCAGCGGCTTGTCGAGCTTGCCAATCAGTTCGCCGAGCGCGTCCCTCACGGCCGACGCCGCCTGCCGCTCGGCGTCTTCCTTCTCATGGATCAGCGCGAGCAGCGGGTCGGGCGGCGTTGTCGGGTAGAGGTCGAAGACGAGCCGGTACTGGTAGGCGGCGACCGGCGCCAGCGTGAACACCTGCGGCGCCGTGTGTTGCTTCAGGTCGAACACAAGGCGCACCACGCGTGGCTGGTTCTGCCCGACGCGCACGCGCGTGATGAAGGGGTCGTCGCTGCCGACCTTGGCGACGAGCTCGCGCAGCGCAGGGCTGAGCTCGAGCCCGTCGATGTCGACGACCAGGCGCGACGGGTTCTCGGCGACGAAGTGCTGCACCGCGAGCTGGGTGTCGGACTCGATCGTGACCCGCGTGTACTCATCGGCCGGCCAGACGCGCACCGCGACGATGGTCGCGCCATGCGCCAGCTCGCGCGCGCCGAGCAACAGCACGAGCGCGCCGCCGCGTTGAAGTAGCTGGCGTCGCGACGGGTTCATGGCAAGAGCTCGCGCCCGCGTGGTGTGCAGGCCGTGAAGCGTGCCGCGCGTGCGCCGCCACTTGTGTCGTCATCTGCGCCGTCCCGCGGCTCGTCGCTCGGTTTCTCAACTCCCGGCTGGTATTCGATCTCGATGCGGAGGTCAGGCGCCGGCAGCAGCCCCTCTGCCTTCTCGGGCCATTCGGCAATCTTCAGGCCGGCGCCGGCATAGATGTCGCGAAAGCCGGCGTCCTCCCACTCCTGCGGGTCATTGAAGCGGTAGAAGTCGAAATGCCACACGGAGCATTCGGGCAGCTCGTAGGCTTCGAGCACGGCGTAGGTCGGGCTCTTGACGCGGCCCGTCACGCCCATCGCCTGCAGCAGATGGCGCACGAAGGTCGTCTTGCCTGCGCCGAGCGGCCCACGCAACTCGATGACGGCTTCGCGCACTGCAGCTCTTTGCGCCAGAGCGCGCGCCGTCGCGGCACACGCGGCCTCGTC
The DNA here is from genome assembly GCA_963774675.1 of uncultured beta proteobacterium. Lineage (GTDB taxonomy): Bacteria > Pseudomonadota > Gammaproteobacteria > Burkholderiales > Burkholderiaceae_C > CAIKUF01. The sequence goes on from CAVZFV010000011.1 coordinate 125,821, forward strand.
GGCCCAATCGACGTGGCGGGTTTCTAGAATCGGCGGATGGACTTGAGTGCTCGGCAAAACGTCGATAGTGAAGAACAGCTGCTCGCGCAGCTGCGCGCCTGGGCCGTGGAACTTGGATTTTCCCAGATCGGCGTGGCCGATGTCGATCTGGCGACCGCGGAGCCGGGCCTGGCGGCCTGGCTCGCCGCTGGTTTCCACGGCAGCATGGCCTACATGGCGGCGCACGGCATGAAGCGCGCGCGGCCGGCCGATCTCATCCCGGGCACCGTTCGCGTCATCACCGCGCGCATGGACTACCTGCCGCGCGGCACACCCGAGGGCTGGCAGGCGATCGAATGGCGACGGCTCGAAACGCCCGGGGCGGCGGCGGTCTCGATCTATGCCCGTGGTCGCGACTACCACAAGCTGATGCGCGCCAGGCTGCAGCAGCTTGCCGATCGCATCGCGCAGGCCGTGGGTCCGTTCGGCCATCGCGTGTTCACCGATTCAGCGCCGGTGCTCGAGGTCGAACTCGCTGCGCGCAGCGGCGTCGGCTGGCGCGGCAAGCACACCTTGACCCTGCATCGCGAAGCCGGCTCGATGTTCTTCCTCGGCGAGATCTACACCGACATCGCGCTGGCGCCGACGCCCTCCACTGCCGATCACTGCGGCAGCTGCGAGGCCTGCATCACCGTCTGCCCGACGCAGGCCATCGTCGCCCCGTACCGGCTCGACGCGCGGCGCTGCATCTCGTACCTGACGATTGAGCACGACGGGCCGATCCCGCCCGAACTGCGCGCGGCCATCGGCAACCGCATCTACGGCTGCGACGATTGCCAGTTCGTCTGCCCGTGGAACAAGTTCGCCAAATGCAGTGCGCTGCCCGACTTCGATGTGCGGAACGGCTTTGCCGACGCCACGCTGCTCGCGCTCTGGGCGTGGAGCGAAGACGAATTCCTGCGCCGGACCGAAGGCAGCGCGATCCGCCGTATCGGCTACGAGCGCTGGCAGCGCAACCTCGCCGTCGGCCTCGGCAACGCCTTGCGAGCGACACGCGACGCGGACTTGTCGAAAGCGATCGTCGAGGCGCTGCGCGCGCGACTGGATGGCGCGAGCGCGATGCTCGCCGAGCACGCGCGCTGGGCGCTCGATCAGGCGGCGGCGACCTGATGCGGCTTCGCGTTCTGGTGCGCTGCCCGTTGTTGCAAGCACGGATTGACGGGCTGAAGAGCGCCCGTCAACGATGCCTAGTAGTTCGTTCCAGCAATACAGTTACTAATAGAGCGATAATCGTCGTACTTTTTCAACTTTGGAAGGCGGCGATCATGGCAAGGAAGTCCAAGCGGGCGGCGTTGGCGTTGACTCCGGAGCAGCGGGTCAAGCTCAGGGACTTGTCGGGCTCGCGCACGGCCTCGGCGCGCGAAGTGGAGCGAGCCAAGATTTTGCTTGGCTACGCCGATGGCATCTCGATCACCGAACTCCAGCGTCGGCTCGGCTTCAGCCGGCCGATGATCTACCGGTGCATCGACAAGGCGCTGGCTGCGGGCGTGCAGACGGGGTTGAAGGACAAATACCACCGGCCGCATGAGCCTGAGATCAGCGACGAGGCCAAGGCCTGGGTGGTCAGCATCGCGTGCACCAAGCCGAAGGACCATGGCTTGGCGGCCGAACTGTGGTCGATCTCGGCGCTGGCAAGGTTTGTCAGTGAGCACACGGCGGCGGCAGGCTTTCCCCGCCTGATCAATGCCGGCAAGAGCACCATCTGGCGCATCCTTGACGGCAACGACATCAAGCCGCACAAGATCCGCTACTACCTCGAGAAGCGCGACCCGGACTTCGACCGCAAGATGCAGGAAGTGCTGATGGTCTATCGGGACGTCTCGATCTATGCCGCGGGTGCCGCCCACGACGCACGGCCCAACCCCATCTACACCGTCAGCGTCGATGAGAAGCCCGGTGTGCAAGCCATCGGACTGACCGCGCCCGATCTGCCACCCGTTCCCGGCAAGGCGCCGAGCGTCGGGCGCGACTATGAATACGTTCGCCACGGCACGGTGTCGATCCTGGCCGGCATCGACCTGCACAGCGGACACATCTTCGCCAACGTCGAGGAGCGCCACCGCAGCGTCGAGTTCATCGCGCTGCTCAAGCAACTTGACGAGCACTACCCCGCCGAGGCCATCATCCGCGTGGTGCTGGACAACCACTCGGCCCACATCTCCAAGGAGACCATGGCCTATCTCAGCGAGCGCCCCGGTCGCTTCGAGTATGTTCACACGCCCAAACATGGCTCTTGGCTCAACTTGATCGAGTGCGCCTTCTCGAAGATGGCGCGTACCTTCCTTCGACACATCCGCGTCACCTCAAAGGACGAACTAAAACAGCGCATCCTCAAAGGCATCGCCGAGATCAACGCCGCGCCTGTGGTGTTTCGCTGGAACAAGTTCGACCTCGGCGTGGCTTGATATGTATCTGATTTAATGGAACGAACTACTAGAGCCCGAAGCCACCGCCGGTTGAGCGCGCGACTGGCAGTGCATGTGAATTCACAAGGACAAGAATGAAGGACCTCACCTCTCGTGTTCTCAAGACATGCCTGCTGGGCAGCTTGGGCAATCTGTGCCTGATCGGCGTGACGCTATCGGCCGACCGTGGCATCGCTCGCCAAGGAGCCCGATCCGACTAAGCGGCCCGCCGTCATCACGGACATGCGCTTCCTGCAGATGGCGGTACGGGTGAAGGACAAGGTGGCCTCGCCCGACACCGGTTGGGTGTTCATCGCGTTTGCCTATGACGCCGAGTCGAAGGGCGTCTCGGTCTGGGACCGCGCCATCCCGGTGGGGGCGACCTGGGGCAACGATCCGCAACTGGCGAAGTTCCCCGACGGCCGCGGTCCTGGCTCGTTGCAGGAGACCTGGGTCAACAGCGGCCTGCCCAAGTTCATCACCGATGGGCTGGGCTGGGGCGGTCGCCTGACCGGTCCGCTGGATGTCGGCATCCGCCATAACATCGTGACCGTCTCCGGCAAACGCTTTGGCGTTCCATCGAGCCCGGCCGGCCTTCCGTCGAGCGCCTGCGTCAGTTGCCACGGCGCGGCCCAATACCCCTTTGTCGCCAACCTGTATGCCTCGCCGAACATGGTGTTCCCCGAGGATGGCGGGCAATTCCTGCTCTACGACCCCGGCTCGCAACAGTGGGGGCAGTGGTTTCACAACCGCCCGGGATCGACGGCGTTTTCGGGGCAGGGTCGCGGTGGAATCGTTGCCACCGACTACGACATGATGCTGACCTTCGCGCTGATGCGGGCCAACGGGTCGGCTGACACCGACACCTTCATTCGCAATCGCCTCGCGGGGCATTGAACCGGGGCGCTGGCGGCTGCTCTACTGCAGCCGGCAGATGCTTGCGTCGACCGGCTGCAACCCGGCGGCTGCGCTGCAGCTACCGAGTCAGGCCAAAGTCTCCTGCCGTCTGCGCGCGATGCGCTCCACCCACGCTGCCGCACCTTGGGTACGGGCCAGGGCCTCGGCCAGGTCGAAGCCCGCGGCGGCTTCATCGCGGCGGCCCGGCAGCGCGGCGAGCGCTGCGGCCCGTTCGGCCAGCAACGGGCTTTCGAACTGGTGCTCGCCGTTGGCCGCGATGCGCGCCAACTGCCGTTCGATGTGCGGCAGCGCCTGCGCCTCCTGCCCAAGCTTGCCCATGATCTCGGCTTGCAGCGCGGTGAACCAGGGTTGCCAGTTCTCGAAGCCGGTCTGCGCCCAGCCTTGGAGGCCGGCCTGCACTTCGACCAGACCGTCGGCCCAGCGCTGCTCGCCGTGCGCCATCGCCCAGCCGCGTGCGACATGCTCCATCGCCAGGATCTCCGGAAAGCCGAACGGGCTGGCGAACTCGATTCAGCGCTCGGCCATTGGCAGCGCTTCGGCGGCATCGCCGCGCATCACCGCGACGTTGAAATTGGCCAGCATCGCGAAGCCCATCGTGTGGGGTTGATTGAGGCGTTGCGCCAACTGCAGCGCCTCGGCGGCGATGCGGCGCGCCGCATCGGGGAACCCCACCACCTGGGTTGACAGCGCCAGATAGAAGCGGCCGAAGACACCAAAATCCATCAGGTAGACCGGGTACAGCGCGGCATCGCGCTGCGGCTCGTAAAGCTCGGTCGAGCGAGACAGGTGCCCGCGCGCCGCCTCGGGCTGCCCGAGGTGAAAGCGCACCATGCCGGCCATGTTGTTGGCGGCCATCGCCGCTTCGGTGTCGCCCGCACGCTGCGCGGCGGCTTGCAGCAGGCTGTCGACCAGCTGCGTCGCGGTGGCCAGTCGGGCCCGGCCCCAGTTGAAGAGGCACCAGCCGTAGGTGGTCGGGAACAGGCGCGGTTGCCCAGGAAGTATCTGGCTCAAGCCGTAGGCGCGCTCCTGCACATCGCCGAAGTCGGCGCTGCCGGGGCCGAGCAACACCATCGTCGTCGGGCCGAGCATCGAGAGCAGGCCCAGCTCGGCGGCGTCGCGCTCGGTGCTGGGCGGCGAGCTCTTCAGCCCGGCGACACCGGCGCGCAGGTGGCCCGCGGCTTCGCGCGGTGCGCCGCGCGACAGGGCCTGCCCACCTGCGGCCTGCCACCACGGCGCGGCCTGCAGGCCGTCGCCGGCGCGGGTCAGGTGACGAGCCGCCAGTTCGGGTTGTTGCTCGACGCGCGATCTGAAACGCGTCAACAGGGCCGCCGCCACGCGGCCATGCAATTCCGCGCGGCGCTTGGACGGGATCGACGCGTAGGCGGTGTCTTCCACCAGGGCGTGTTTGAACTGCAACCGCTCTCCGTCTGCGCTGCTGACCAGCACGAGGCCGCTGTCGAGCATGGCCTGCACGCAGGGCACCAGGCTTGCGCCGCCTTCGGCCGCTGATGCGGCGAGCAGCTCGCGGTCGAATTCGCGACCGATGACGGATGCCAGTTGCGCCGTCGTCTTGCCGTCGGGCGGCAGCCTGTCGAGCCGCTCGGTGAGCAGATCGGCAAGCGTGTCGGGCACGGCGCGCGCCGAGCCGCCGAGGGCCGCGTCATCGCGTGTCTCGAGCAGCATGCGTGTCATTTCTCCGATGAACAACGGCACGCCATCGGTTCGTTCGACGATGGTGGCGAGCCAATCCGCGGGCAGGTCAGCGCGCTGCGACTGCTGCGCGGCCACCGCCTTGGCGTCGGCGTCAGGCAGCCGCTGCAACGCGACGCGAATGAAGTCCTCGCCTTCATTCCACGGCGACTGGAATTCCTGCCTTGCCGTCATCAGCAGCAGGATGGGCGCGTTGTCGGCACTCGCCAGCAGCAGATCGACCAGTTCGAGCGAGGTAGGGTCGACCCAGTGCATGTCCTCGAAGGCGATCAGGAGCGGCCGCTCCTCGGCCAGACCGACGAAGTAGCGCGTCAGCGTGCTTTCGCCCGCGGTCGTCACCCGGTGGTGTGCAAGGCCGGAGAAATACTCCTTCAGCGTCTCCTTCGTCAGTTGAAGTTGCATCGGTGGCGGCATCGCCAGCGCCGGATAGCGGTCAGCGCAAGGCACGCCCAGCAGCGTGGCGACGAGCGCGCAGGAGCGCGGGTCGTCGATGCCGGCGATAGCCAGCTGCGCCTCGAGCTTGTCCAACTGCTCGGCCGGCGTGTCGCCGCTGGCCAGGCCAGCGGCGGCCGCCAAATGCTGCACGAAGGGCTGCAGCGCGCTGTTGACGTGGAAGGGAGAACATTGCAGTCGCAGCAGGGTATGTGCCTGGCCGGGCAGCGCACTGTCGAGCGCCGTCACCAGGCGCGATTTGCCGAGACCGGCTTCGCCGACGATCAGCGCCCCACAGGTGTGGTCCGCGATGGCGCGTTGCCAAAGGGTCAGCAGCGCAGCGAGCTCGCCGTCGCGGCCGACCATTGGCAGGCTGGCGTCACGGCCGCGCCAGGCCGAGCGGCTGTCGAGCGACAACGCGCGGCGCAGGGCGCCGACGGTCACCGGCTTGTCGAAGCCCTTGAACGCATGCTCCCCCAGGTCGTCGAACTCGAACGCGCCCCGGCGATGCGCTGCGTACTGGGCCCGACGCCAATCGCGCCCGGTGGCACGACGGCCTGGATGCGTGCCGCCAGATTGGGCGTGGTGCCCGCCACGGCAACGCCCTGGCTGACGCTGACGGCGACCATGCCCGTGGCCACGCCGATCCGCAACGCCAGCGGCTCACCCAGAGTGACTTCGATGCGCGGCAACTCGGCCGCCAAAGCGAGCGCGGCGTGCAGGGCGCGCGCGGCGTCGTCCTCGTTGGCGACGGGGTACCCGAAGTACACGTCGACGCCGTCGCCGACGATGCGTGCGACGAAGCCGCCAAAGCGCGCGGCGATCAGGCGCACCGCTTTGTGGTAGCGCTCCAGCGCGGTCACGAGGTCGTCTGGGTCGACGCGTTGTGCCAGTTCGGTGGAGCCCACGAGATCGCAGAACAGCACCGTCATCTGCCGACGCGAGGTGCGCGGCACGGCGTCGTCGACCGGCAGCTGGGTGCCACATTGAGCGCAGAAGCGACCGCCCGCAGGCGTCTCGGCTTTGCAGTTCGGGCAAGGCATGATCGACTCCTAGGAAGGGCAGAAAGCCGACGACGGGGCAGTGTAGTGCGCCAACGTCACGCCTGGAAGCCGCAGCCTGCGCACTTGGGCTGCAAAGGATCAGCGCGGAACCGACCGACCCGGCCTCTCCAGGGAGCATCTCAACAAGCCTCCGCGCAGCAACGATCAATTGCGGCCAGCATACGGCGACCACGGGCGCAGCGGCGCAAAGGATTACACCAGCCAGCCGATTGCCCTCTGTCGCCGCGCACGACCTGCTGCGGGCAGAAGTCCAACGCTCGTGTCAAAGCGATGGCCGACTTCGAGAGGCGCCGCAGTGAGGGCATTGGCTCGGACTGCAACCTTGGACTCGCGCATTGAGCCGACAGCCGTCTATCACCTCGTATCCGACCGAACGCGAAGGCGCTTGTGATCGCTGACCACGGGTGTCGACTGTCGCGCTGTCGCGCGTTGTTTATGCCTGGCGGCGCGGGTCGGCATTCGCCGGCGCCGGCTCCAGCCGACCCTACAGCGAGCTGACGAAGCGCGATGGATCGGGCCGCAACCTCATCGGCCGACGCTGCGTCACGCTGCCGACGTTGACGAAGCACACCGGCTGCTCGGCGGGCGTGAGGGCGAACAGTTCGCGCAGCGCGGGTGAGGCGATCGCCTGGCCGCTGGTGAGCGCGGCGCCGAAGCCCATGGCGTGCGCGACAAGCAGCATGTTCTGAATCGCACAGCCAAGAGACACCCAGCGCTCGGTCGGCGGGACATCGGCGACGCCCTCGGCCGGTGCTGTCTCGTCCGCGAGGCGCGCGACTGCGAGCAGCACGAAGGGCGCGCGGTGCGCTTTCTCGCGCGCGGCCTCGACTTGCGCGGGCAGCACGTTCGCATCCCGCTCCAGCAGGGCGCGCGCGAAGGCGTCGGCCAGCAGTGCGCGCCTGGGCGTTGGCACGACGATGAAGCGCCACGGCAGGCGCTGCTCGTGGTCGGGGGCGGCGGCGGCGGCTTCGAACAGTGTGCGTTGCTGTGCGGCGTCGGGGCCGGGTTCGACGAGCCGGCGCGGCAGCACGGTCTGGCGCGTCTGGATCAGCGTCAGCGCCCAGGCGGCCGCATTCTCCGCCGTGGCGGCGAGCGAACCGCCGACTTCGAAGGGACTCATCCGCGCATGCGCCGGATGCGCCGTCCGACGCTGACAGGAGCTGCAACGACGCGTTCGGCCGCAACGACGCGTTCGATCAGTCGATCACGCGCGCCGGTGCGCAAGGCGCCGGCGACGGCGAGCGAAGCCGGCACCTCGCGCATGCGGCGAAACACGTCGCGCACCTGCGTTGCGGTGACGGCCTCGATGCGTGCCGCGAGTTCGGCGCGCGACCGCACGCGGCCGAAGACGAACAGATCCTGCGCCGCGTCCTCGATGCGGCGAAACGGCCGCTCCTGCGCGCCGAGGTCGCGCACCGCGATCTGGTTGCGCGCGCGCTCCAGGCCGCTCGCGCCGACCGCTTCGGCGTGGGCGTCGAGCAGGCGCATTACCGCATCGACGACTTCGTCGAGCTGTGCGGGCGAGGTCGATGCCTCGATCACGAACTGGCCGCACACGTCCATCACTTCGGCGGTGCAGGATGCGTAGTAGACGAGGCCGCGTCGTTCGCGGATCTCGTCCATCAACGGCGAGCTCATGCCTTCGCCGAACAGCGTCGCAGCGACGATGCCGGCAGCATGGTCGGCGTCGTGCAGCGTCCCGATCGGAAAGCCGAGCACCATGTGGGTCTGGCTGCAGCCCGCCTGGCGGTGCGTGCGCACGCCGCCGCCGCCGACCGCGGGGGCGGTGATGGCGTGCTCGCTGCCGCGCGGCATGGTGCCGAACGCCTCCTGCACCGCGTCGACGATCTGTTCCGGGTCGACCGGCCCGGCGACGCCGACGACGACGTTGGCGCCGCTGTACTGGCGCTGCACGTAGGCTTGCAGATCCGCGCGCGTGAAGCGTTCGATGTTGCGCCGAGCGCCGATCACCGGGCGCGCCAGCGGGTGCTTGTCGAAGCAGATGCGGTCGAACATGCGCGACGCGATCGCGAGCGCGTCCTCTTCATCCTCGGCGAGCTCGTGCAGGATCACCTGCCGCTCGCGCTCGAGTTCGGCTTCGGGGAAGGTGCTGTGCTGCACGATGTCGCCGAGCATCGCGATGAACTCGCCAGCGTGCTGCGCGAGCCCGCGCATGTGGTACGCCGTGTGATCCTTGTCGGTGTGGGCGTTGACCTCCGCACCAAGCCGTTCGGCATCGAGATTGACCTGCTGGCAGTCGCGTGTATCCGTTCCCTTGAAAGCCATGTGCTCGATCACATGGCTGATGCCACTGTCGCGCGCGCTCTCGTGGCGGCTGCCGGTGCGCACGAAGACGCTGACGCAGACGCTTGCGAGATGCGGCTGGAGGATCGTGACGACACGCACACCGTTGGCGAGCGTTGCCACCGTAGTGTCGGCGTCGCCAATAGCCGGATTTGTCGTCGAAGGATCGCGTGCGTTCATCGGGTGCAGGAAGGGGTGGTAGCTTGCGTGGACGAGGGCTTGCATTGTCGCGCGCGCTGCCGGGCGGGGCGTTGGCGATGTCGGCGGCGATGACGACCGCGATGTCGGTGTTGGTGTCGGCGGCGGTTGACCGCAGACCGGTGCGCGGCGACACTGCCGCCGCCTTGACTGCTGAGAGTCACCAAGTGCATTCAACGTTCCGGACTGCCGCCGCACTCGCCATCGGCTTCGCCTTGTGCGGGCTCGGCATGACTGCCTATGCCTTCGATCTGCAAGGGCATCGCGGTGCGCGCGGCCTGGCGCCGGAGAACACGCTTGCCGCATTCGAGCGCTCGCTCGCGATCGGCGTGACGACGCTCGAGATGGACGCCGCGATCACTGCGGACGGCGTCGTCGTCATCTCCCACAACCCCGCGCTGAACCCCGAGATCACGCGCGACCCGCAGGGACGTTGGCTGTCGGTCAGCGGCGCGCCGATCAAATCGATGACGCTCGAACAGGTGCAGGCCTACGACGTCGGCCGCATCGACCCGGCGAGCGCCTACGCGAGGCAGTTCCCGGACCAGGTCGCGCGCGACGGCGAACGCATGCCGACGCTCGCCGCTGTGTTCGCGAAGGTCAAGGCACTCGGCGCCGACAGCGTGCGCTTTGACATCGAGACCAAGATCGATCCGACGCGGCCGGACGAAACGCTCGGCCCGGACGCCTTCGTTCGCGCGCTGCTTGCCACCATCGCCGAGGCGGGCATGACCCAGCGAGTCATGATTCAGAGCTTCGACTGGCGCGCGCTCAAGCTCGTTCAGCAGCTGGCCCCCGGGGTGCCGACCGTCTACCTCACCGCGCGCGGCCGCCGTTTCGACACGCTCGCCGACGGCACCTGGACGGATGGGATGTTGCTCAAGGACTACCTGAGCGTTGCGCACATGGTGAAGGCGGCGGGCGGCACGATCTGGTCACCGAACTACCAGGGCATCGATGCGCGCGACGTGAAGAACGCGCAGGGGCTCGGCCTACAGGTGATCCCGTGGACCGTCAACGACGCCGCCGACGCCGACCGCTTGATCGAGTGGGGCGTCGACGGCCTGATCAGCGACCGGCCCGACCGCATGCGCGAAGTGATGCAGCGCCACGGCATCGCGCTGCCTTCGCCGGTGCCGGCGCGTTGAGCGGATTCGAAGCGCGCTGCGAGGCGCCTTGCGGAGCGCGTTGCTCTTGGCGCGTCTCGACCCGATAACGCGCGCCGCGGCCGGGCGCGCAGCTCACCCGACATCCATCGGCGCAAGCTCGCGCATGGCCTCGATGATGCGGCGCAAGCGTGTGCGCTGTGCGGCGTCGAAGGTGTCGCGGGCAAGCGCTTCGACGAGCAGGGCGTTGGCGCTGGCCAGACCCGGCCCAGCCGTCGCGCGCGATTCGAGCGCCGCCTTCATGGCCCGCAACTTCAACTCGCGGCGCGCCGTCTCGTAGCCCTGCGGCGACGCGAGCCCGAGCGCGGCTTCGAGATGCAGCAGCAGTTCATCGCTCGAGACATCTGCCAATGCGCCCCGAGCGTCGTTCGCAAGTGACGTGCGCCGCGCGAGGGCCTGCTCCCAGCTTGCAGGCAATTCGGCCAGCCCTTGCGTCCGAGAGACGGCCACCTTTGCGGCGTTGTCGGCCTCCGACGGGCCTTGCAGCGACGGCCCATTCTGCGCGATGGAGGGCACGACGAAGCGCGCAAGCAGCGCGTCGCAACGAGCGCGCCACGCGCGCAGCGCTGCGCCGGCAAGTCGCGCGCGCGCTGCGTCGCAGGCGGCGCGATAGCGTGCGTCGAGCGCGGCCGCATTCGAGCGTGGACCTGGCCCGGCCAGGCGCCACGCCGATTCGACATCGGCGAGCGTGCGCCGGATGTCGCTTGCCGGGGTGGCGTCCGTCAGCGCATCGAGACGCTCGATCCACGCCTGGCCTGCGGCAGCCTGCGCCTTGAACTCGGCGTCGCGCGCGTCGAATTCGGCGTTGCGCGCAGCATGGGCCGCATCGATCGCGGTCTTGAACTCGGTCCACAAAACGTTCTCGGCGGCCCGCGTGAGCGGCAGCGCTTTCGCCGCCTGCTGCCACTCGGCCTGAAGCGCGCGCAGCTTGTCGAAGCCGTCGCGCCCTTGCGTCGCGGCGTTGCCAGCCGCGGTCAGCGCGACTGCGCGCGCTATCAATCCTTGGCGCTCGGCTTGCGCAGCGCTGCGCGCCGCCGTGAGGGGCCCGTCGAGGCGCGCGAGCGCGGCGTCGAGTCGCTTCTGCACGGCATCGCGCTCGGCACGTGGGATAGTGTGTTCGAGCGGACCGAGCTTGCGCCAAGCCGATTGGAAGTTCCCGAGTGCCGCCGCGACCGACCTCCAGTCGGCCCTCGCTTGCGAAGGTTCCTGCACGGACTCCTGTGAAGATTCTTGGGGCCACTCTTGCGGCGCTCCTGTCGCGGATTCGCCTTCAGGCAACCCAACCGCTTCGAGTTCGCTCAACAGATCGATCCGCGCCTGCAGGTTCTGCGTACGCGCTTCGCGTTGCGCCTGGGCCTGCACGGCAACAGGCTCATAGGCCGCCTTCAGCGCAGCTTCGAAACGCTGCCACAGGTCGCGGTTGGACGCGCCACCGACGCGGTCGAGTTCCTTCCAGCGCGCGCGCATCTCGCTGATCAACTCTGCCCGCTGGCGGGTCGTCAGTCGCGCGACCTGGGCGTCGCCCGCATCGGGGCCCGCCGTCGCCAGGGCCTCGGCCTGCGCAACGAGATCGTCGCGCGCGAGCCGGCCACCCCAGTGCTGCCAGCCCTTGAGCCGCGTGACTTCGGCGTGCAGGCGCTCGACGCGCGCGCGCCGCGCGCCAGCCCGCGCGCCGCCGCGCAGCATCGCGTCGATCGCCGCCAACTGCCGGCCCGCCTCGACCACGTGACCCTCGGCGAGTGCGGATTCGGCCAGTTCGACGGCTTGCGCCAGCGCTTCGGCGGCTTGCGCGCCGTGCTGCTTGGCAGGCTCGCGGTCGACGCTCTGCGGCGGCGTCTCGCGCACCGCGGGAGGCGGCATGCGCTGAAGCTCGAGCGCGTGCTCGGCAATCTGCTGTGCCAACGCGGCGTCCACTTGCAGCGCGCTTCGAATGGCGTCGCACAAGGTCGCAAGCTCGGGGGCCACGACCACATCGGCCGCGTTGTCTGCGTCGTCAGCCTCTCGCGCCAGCATCGGCGCCGCGTCGAGCGCCTCTTGCGCGTTTCGCGCCGCGACCTCCGCGCCGGCCAGCGCGCCGGATGCGAAAGCGGTTGCTCTTGAGCCTGTGCCTGTGCCTGAACCTGCACTTGCAGTTGCGGCGGCGACAGCCACGTTCTCACTTGCCGCTCGAAGTTCGGCCAGCGCCTTGCGTGCCACCTGCATCCAACGCTCCGCGGCGAGCGCGCGGTCTGCGCGCTCGCGCGCCAGCGCCGTCAGCTGTGCGAGCAGCGCGCCGAAATCCGATGCCTGGCCGTCGTCGAGCAATGCAGCATCGAGCGCCTGCCAGGCGCGGTCGAGTTCGACGATGCGATTCACCGCGATCACCGGCTCGTCGAGCAGCGCACGCGCGTTCGCGGCCAGTTGCGCGGCCCGCGCCTGCGCCTCGCGCCGCGCAAGCAGCGTGGTGAGGCCTTGCTTCGCGAGCCGGTGCGCGCGGCGGTCATGCGTGCGCAGTTCGCGCTCGGCTCGCTTGAGCGCGTCTTCCGATTTCAAACCGCCGACCGCGGCGATCTTGATGTCGATCGGCGCGCTCTCGATCAGCAACGCGAGCAGCGCTTCGTCGTTGCCGTCGGCGCTGCGCAGTCTCGCGCCCCAGTCCACTGGTGGCGAGGCCGGCGCGGCGGTTCGTGCCGGTGCGCCGGCGGCGGGAGACGCGCTTTGAGGGCCGGCAGGCGCCGGTGCGGGCAACTTTTTGCGGAACCAGCCGAGCATGTGTAGAGGTCGAGTTGAGGCGAACGCGCATTGTGCGTCCTGCGATCGACCCGCACGCCTGGCGCGCGCTCGCACAGCGGGGTGCGAGGTTCGTGGCATGCCCTAAACTTGCTTGGCAACACCATTCGAATCACGCAAGAACGAGTCGCCCAAGGAGTAGCAACTTGAGAGAATTCTGGGATCTGATGTGGCTGATCTTCACGGCCTTCATGTTTGTCGCCTACCTGCTGATTTTGTTTCAGATCATCGGCGACGTGTTTCGGGACAGCGAAATGTCGGGGGGCGCCCGCGCGTTGTGGATCATCGCCCTCATCGCCTTGCCGGGGCTGACCGCGCTCGTCTACGTGCTCACGCGCGGCGCTGGTATGGCAGCGCGGCAGCGCGCGGCTCAGCAGCGCATGAAGTCCGATTCGGACGACTACATCCGCCAGGTTGCGGGCAAGTCACCCGCCGAGCAGATCGCTGACGCCAAGCGCCTGCACGACGCCGGAACGATCAACGCCGACGAGTTCGCGAGGCTCAAGGCCATGGCGCTCGACTGAGCTGCGTCGCGCGCGGCGGCCGGCCGCAGGACGGGATGCGCCAACAGGGGACGCGACAGCAGGTGGCACGTCAAACTGGTGGGCCGCAAGAAGGAGCGCGGTGTACTCTGCGTGATTGCGTTCACGCGATCGCCGCCATCCTGGCGCTCCTGCTGGCCGCGGGGCCGGCTGCCGCCGTCGTCGCCATGGATCAAACACCGAGATCGCCCATCGAAGGACCGACCTGGCGTCTGGCGCGCATGGGCGGCAAGGAGGGCGAGTCCTTGCGCGGACGAGCCGCGCGCCGACGCTGCGATTTGTGTCAGGACAGGTCGAAGGGTTCAGCGGCTGCAACAACTTCGGCGGTGGCTACAAGCTCGAGCCGGGCCGCGTTGTCATCGACTCGCTTCGGTCGACGATGATGGCGTGCATCGGCAACTCGATGGAGATCGAGCCGGCATTCACGCACGCGCTCGCCGGCACGCTGGCGTATAAGGTCAATGCCGGCACGCTGACCTTGACGCCTGGGTCGGGCGATGCGCTGGTGTTTCTCGCCGAGGCGGCGCCGCAGCTTGCCGGTGTGAACTGGAGCGTCACCGGCTACAACAATGGCCGCCAGGCGGTTGTGACCACGATTGTCGGCAGCGCAATGACGCTGACCTTCGGGGACGGCACACTGCAAGGGCAAGCGGGCTGCAACGGGTTTCGTGCCAGTGCCCAGGTCGACGGCGACCGTGTCCACATCAGTGCACCGGTTGCAACGCGCAAGACCTGTGCGGGCGAGGGCCTGATGGCGCAGGAGCGCGCCTTTCTTACTGCGCTACAGACGGCGACCCGCTGGTTGATCCAGGACGGGCGGCTCGAATTGCGCGGCGCGAGCGGCGAACGCGTGCTGACGGCCCGACCTGTCGAAAGGTAGCGGCGGGTCGAGGCTCGCACGCCGGCGCCGTGATCGTCAATCCGTCGTGGCGCCGACCGGCTTTGCGGTCACGATCGGTGTTGGGCTGCGGCCGACAAGGCCAAGGCTGAGCGCGGTGCCGGCGAGCACCACCGCGCCGCCAAGAATCGTCTGCAGCGTGACCGATTCGCCGAGATACCAACTGCCTGCGACCATCGCGACGACCGGGTTCAGAAACGTCACCGACATCGAACGCACGGGCCCGATCCGCCGCAGCAGGCGAAAGTACATCAGGAAGCCAACGCCCGAGCTGAGCACGCCGAGGAACGCCATCTCGGCCCAGGCGCGAGCGCTCGGGTTTGCGCTCGGCCAACTGGCCCACGCGAACGGCGCGAGAAACAGGCTCGCGGCGAGCAGGCTGCCGACGGTGATGACGACGCTGTCGATGCCGGCCAGATGCCGGCGCGTGTAGTTCGCGCCGACCGCCCACAACACCGAGCAGACGAGGACGGCGAGCACCGCCACCACGCCGATGCCCGACTTGAACGAAGCGCTGCCCCACATCAGCACCGCGACGCCGGCGAAGCCGATCACGAGCCCAGCGCCGCGCCACGCGCCGAGACGCTCCCTGAGCAGGTAGTGCGCGATCAGCGCGGCAAACAGGGGCGCAGTGGCGTTGAGCACGGCGACGAGCCCGGCCGTGATGTGCAGCGACGCAAATGCGAGCAGCAGGAAGGGCAGCGCGGTCAGCGGCACGCCGAGCACGGCGAACTGCAACGGATGCGCGCGCAGCGCGGGCAGGCCGCCGCGCAGCAACATCACTGGAAACAGCATGAGCGCCGCGAGCCCGAGCCGCAGCGCGACGAGCGGCGCCGGGCCGAAGGCGGGCACGGCGGCGCGCATGAACAGATAGGCCGCGCCCCAGAGCAGGCTGAGCAGCAGCAATTCGATCAGATCCTGGCCACGCATCGGCGCGAGCTTACGGGAATCGCGGCGCGGCGCATTGCGCTGGATCGTGGTTGCGCGAAACCGGGTCATGATGCGCGTCGACGGGACCATTTGCGCAAGGGGAGCCATGACCGCACGTCTTCGAAAATTCTTTGCCGATCTCGGCGATACCTTCTGGGTCCTGCCGGCGGCTCTGGTGATCCTCGCAGTCCTGCTGGCCGTCGCGCTGGTCGAGTTGGACCGCAGCGGCGTCTTCCCGCGCTGGCTGACTGACGGCGGCTGGCTCTACGGCGGCGGCGGCACGGGGGCGCGCACGCTGCTCGGTACGGTTGCCGCTTCGACGATCGGTGTCGCCGGCACCGTGTTCTCGATCACGATTGCCGCGCTCACCCTGGCCGCAGGCCAGATGGGGCCGCGTTTGTTGAGCAACTTCACGCGCGACCGCGGCAACCAGTGGACGCTGGGGGTGTTCCTCGGCACCTTCTCGTATTGCCTGATGGTGCTGCAAAGCGTGCGCACCGTGGGCGAGAGCGAGTTCGTGCCCCACCTCGCGCTGAGCGTGAGCATCGCACTCGCCTTCGTCTGTGTGGCATCGCTCGTCTACTTCGTGGGCCACATGGCGAGCCGGATCAATGTCGATACCGTCATCGACCTCGTGAGCGACGAACTGTTCGCTTCCATCAAGAGGCTGACGACCGACAAGGCTCAAGACGTGCCGCAGGCGGATGACTTCTGGGCCGACGCTGCCACCGTGACCGATGAGCGCAGTGGCTACCTGCAGCAACTCGACGCGCCAGCCCTGGCTGATTGGGCGGCCAAACACGGAACGGCGATCCGGCTCCTGGTGAGGCCCGGCGCGTTCATTTTTGCAGGCGCGCCGATCGCGCTTGCGCAGCCCGCCGTCGAGGGTGTTGGGCGGGCAATCCGCGCAGCCAGCGCGCTCGGTGCGACACGTGCGAGTTCGGCCGATCTCGAGTTCGCCGCGCGCCAGCTGGTGGAAGTCGCGGTGCGCGCACTTTCGCCAGGCATCAACGATCCGCACACCGCAATCAGCGTGCTCGATCGGCTCGGCGCGTCGTTGTGCGACATCGTCGAGCGTCGGCTACATGGCGGCGTTTTTCTGCGCGAGGGCGTGCCGGCACTTGTCGTGCCGAGCGTCGACTACGCTGGACTGCTCGATGCCATGTTTCACCTGATCCGCCAGAACGCGGCCGGGCAGGCGGCGGTGTTGATCCGCATGCTGGAAGTGCTGACCGCCGTGCGCAGTTGCGAAGGCGACGCCGACCGCAGGTTGGCCTTGCAGCGGCACGCCGATCTGGTGCAGGAGGACGCGCAACGTGCCCGCTTCAATCCCGCCGATCTGGCCGATGTGATGCGGCGCCACGCGGAGTGCAGCGAGGCACGGCCCGCGGCACGGCTGGTTCTGGATTGATCAGGGCTCTTCCGGCGCGCGAACGACGCGCCGAACGAGCCAGCCGATCGACAAGCCCTGCACCAGGATCGAGAACACGACCACACAGTAGGTCAGGGCCAGCACGGTCTCGCGCTGCGGCCCGAACGGCAGCGACAGCGCGAGCGCGACCGAGATGCCGCCGCGCAGCCCGCCCCAGGTCAGTACCCAGGCCGAACCTCGCGGCAGCCGGAAGCGCTCGCGAAAGACGGCCACCGGCAAACCTGCGGTCGTCGCGCGTGCTGCGAGCGTGACAGCGATCGCAATGCCACCGCCGATCAACAGCGCGGGCGAGAACGGGATCAGCACCGCTTCGAGACCGATCAACACGAAGAGCACCGCGTTCAGTATTTCGTCGAGCAGTTCCCAGAACAGGTCCACATAGCGGCGTGTCGTGTCCGACATCGCGAGTGCGCGGCCGTGGTTGCCGATCATCAGCCCCGCGACGACCATCGCGAGCGGCCCCGACACGTGCAGGTGCTGCGCGAGCGCATAGCCGCCCATCACGGCAGCGAGCGTCAGCAGCACCTCGACCTGATACTGATCCACGCTCTTGAGCAATCGGTACGTGAGGTAGCCGAGCGCGAGGCCGAAGAGCACGCCGCCGATCGCCTCGCGCGCGAGCATCGTCAACGCGCCCGAGACCGTCGGCGGCTCGCCGCTCGCGAGCATGGCCAAGAGCAACGCGAAGATGACGACGCCGACGCCGTCATTGAAGAGCGATTCGCCGGCGATGACCGACTCGAGGTGGCGTGGCGCGCCGGCTGACTTCAGAATGCCCATCACCGCGATCGGGTCGGTCGGCGAGATCAGCGCTCCGAACAGCAGGCAATACACGAGCGGCAACTGAACGCCGAGCAGGGGCAGCACGAACCACATGGTGCCGCCGACGAGCAGCGATGAGAGGGCGGTTCCGGCCAGGGCCATCGCGCCGATCTGCCAACGGTAGGCCTTGAGCTCGCTCAGGTCGACGTGCAGCGCGCCGGCGAACAGCAGCAGCGACAACATGCCTTGCATCAGCACGTCGGAAAAGTCGATCGAACGGACGAACGAT
Source organism: uncultured beta proteobacterium (assembly GCA_963774675.1). Classification (GTDB taxonomy): domain Bacteria; phylum Pseudomonadota; class Gammaproteobacteria; order Burkholderiales; family Burkholderiaceae_C; genus CAIKUF01. Next base: position 143,679 of record CAVZFV010000011.1, read on the forward strand.
TCTTCGTAGGCTAGCAAGCGGCTGCCGAGGCCGACCATCTCGAGCGCGACGAGGCCGAGCGACAGCGTGAGCGCGATCACCATCACGCCGATCGCCGAAGGCAACTTCACGAAGCGCTCGTTCACGTAGGCGAGCAGTGCGGTCACTACGAGGCAGGCGGCTGCGATGTCGAGCATGGTGCGTGTTTGGTCGTTGGAGGGCTGGGTGAATGTGAAGCCGTTGACACTGAAGCAGGTGAAAGCGAAGCAGCCTGCGCCGCACGGCACAGCGACCTAGAATGAATCATCGGGGTGTGTGCCCCGCTTTTCTCTGAAGGGCAATCATGCGCGAGTATTTGAAGTTCTATATCGACGGCCAGTGGGTCGATCCCGCCACACCAAAGACGCTCGACGTCGTCAACCCGGCCACCGAGGCGGTCGCGGGCCGCATCTCCATGGGCTCGGCGGTCGACGTCAACCGCGCGGCAAAGGCCGCGCGCAAGGCATTTGCGACGTACTCGCAGACAACGGTCGCGGAACGCGTTGCGCTGCTGGAAGCGATCATCGCGGAGTACAAGAAACGCTATGCCGACATGGGCGCAGCGATCACCGAGGAGATGGGCGCCCCCGCCGTGCTCGCCGAGAAGGCGCAGGCCGCGATGGGCCTGGGGCACCTGCAGACGGCGCTTGCGGTGCTCAAGGATTACGCGTTCCAAGAACTGCGTGGCAACACGATGATCGCGCGGGAGCCGATAGGCGTCTGCGGCCTTATCACACCGTGGAACTGGCCGATGAACCAGATCGCGTGCAAGGTCGCTCCGGCACTCGCCGTCGGTTGCACGATGATCCTGAAGCCGTCCGAGATCGCACCGTTCTCGGCGCACGTCTGGACCGAGATCCTCGACGCCGCAGGCGTGCCTGCGGGGGTGTTCAACCTCGTCAACGGTGACGGCCCGAGCGTCGGCGCGGCGATCGCCAGCCACCCGGAAGTCGACATGGTGTCCTTCACCGGCTCGACGCGCGCCGGCATCGAGGTCGCGCGCAATGCGGCGCCGACGGTCAAGCGCGTGCACCAGGAACTCGGCGGTAAATCACCCAACGTCATCCTGCCTGACGCCGATCTGAAGCGGGCCGTCACCGCCGGCGTGCGCGGCGTGATGGGCAACTCCGGCCAGTCGTGCAATGCGCCGACGCGCATGCTCGTGCCCAACGCGAAGATGGATGAGGCGCTCGCCATCGCGAAGGCAGCGGCCGAGGCGACGACCGTGGGCGACCCGGCGAGCGGCGCGGCGATCGGCCCGGTCGTCTCGGCGGCGCAATGGGACAAGATCCAGACCCTGATCCACAAGGGGATCGAGGAAGGCGCAACGCTCGTCGCCGGCGGCCCCGGCCGGCCCGAGGGGCTGGCGAAGGGCTACTACGTGCGGCCCACCGTGCTCGGCCACGTCAACAACCAGATGACAGTCGCGCGCGAGGAGATCTTCGGCCCCGTGCTCGTCATCCTCGGCTACGACACAGTGGACGAGGCGGTCGCGATCGCAAACGACACGCCCTACGGTCTGGCCGCGTATGTATCCGGCGGCGACACCGACGCGACTCGCGCCGTCGCCGCACGCCTGCGCGCCGGACAAGTCAACATCAACAGCGCCGCGCCGGACTTGATGGCGCCGTTCGGCGGCTTCAAGCAGTCGGGCAATGGCCGCGAGTGGGGCGATCATGCGTTCGCCGAGTTCCTCGAGACCAAGGCCGTGCTGGGCTACGTGCCGAAGGCGGCCTGAGGCCGATGAGCCAGGGCGACTCACCACCGCCGATGGTGTCGCCCGTGTCGCCCGCGCCCGAAGCCAAAGAGCTGCCCTTCAGCGCAGCTGCTGAGCGCAACAAGGCTGCCATTCTCGAAGTCCTCGCGAGTGTCCTTCCCGAGGACGCTATGGTGCTCGAGATTGCGAGTGGCACGGGCCAGCATGCGGCGTATTTCGCCGGCACGCATCCGCGCTGGACCTGGCAGCCCAGCGACATCCACCCGCGTGCGCTCGATGGCATCGCTGGACGTTGCGACACGTTGGCGAATGTGCGGCCGGCGATCGTGCGGGACGTGCTCGCACCGCTTTCCAGCCAGTCTCTGGGTGGCGCCTTCGACGCTATCTATTGCGCCAACATGATCCACATCGCACCGTGGGCGACCTGCACGGGGCTGATGCAACTCGCCGCACGCACGCTGACGCCGGCGGGCGCGCTTGTCCTCTACGGCCCCTTCATCGAGGATGATCTGCCGACCGCCGCGAGCAACGACGCGTTCGATGCGGACTTGCGATCACGCAACCCGGATTGGGGCTTGCGTCGCATTGCGGATGTCGACGCCGAGGCAGCGCGCGCCGGTTTGCAGCGCGTGGAGCGTCATTCAATGCCGGCGAACAACCTGACGATTGTGTTTCGGCGTTCGCGAACCTGACACGCTGTATTGAGCGCGCGGGCCGAGGCCAGCGGGTGGCCGACTGCGGTCATGCTGCGCTCATGTCCTCCGAGTCGGGCTGCGCCCGACTCTCCCCCTTTACTTCGCTCCGTCAGCCACCCGCCGCCCTCGGCGTGGTACGCGGAGTTCCGCGGTCAACGCACTCCACCGACCGATCGGGTCGGTGGAGCGTACTGCGCAGTGAAGTAAAGGTGGAGGCGTCGGCCGAAGGCCGACGACGGGGGACATGAACGAAGCAGTGCGCCCCGGCGGCCCAATCGCGCGCGCCACATTCGAAACCAACGACTCGGCTGGCTCAGCGGCACGCGCACGTCCACACCTGCGGTTGAACGCGAGGCCCGATCGAGCGCCCAACCGCGCAACGCGATCGCGCAGAAGGCGCGCGGTGAGTCAGCTGTGCAGCGACTCGTATTTCGCCATCAATTCCTCAGGCGTCTCGACGAAATTCGGGTCCTGCACGATGCAGTCGGCAGGGCAGACAAGCTTGCATTGCGGCTCGTCTTCGGCGCCGACGCATTCGGTGCAGCGGAAGGCGTCGATGACGTAGATCGGGTCGCCGACGCTAATCGCTTCGTTCGGGCACACCGGCTTGCAGGCGTCGCAGGCGGTGCAGTCGTCATTGATGATGAGAGCCATTTTTGTTTCTCCTTCAGTTCAGGCTGCTGCGGTTTCCAGTTCCTGCAGCTTGCCGTGCCGGAACGCGCCCCACAGCGCGGCGCCGATCGCGCCGGCGTAGATCGAATCGGGGTGAGACATCGCCGTCACCGCCACTTTCTCGGCGACCATTTCTTCCTGGATTGCCGCGAGCAGGCCCGAGTCTAGTGCGAGCCCGCCGGTCAGCAATGCCGTGCCGGTCTTGATGCCGGTGACCTTGAGGAGCTTGACGATGCGCGACGCCATCGACAAGTGGATCCCCTTCAGGATGTCGGGGGTTGCGATGCCGCGGCTGACCATGTTGATGACGTCGGTCTCGGCAAGCACGGCGCAGATCGAGCTCACCTTTTCAGGGTCTTGCGCGCTTTGCGACAGCGGCCCGATTTCTTCGACCGCGACGCCGAGATAACGCGCGATGTTCTCGAGGAACTGTCCCGAGCCCGACGCGCACTGGCTCGTCATCTTGTACGACAGCACCTTGCCGCGCTCGTCGACGTAAATCGCGCGGCCGTTCAAGGCGCCGATGTCGACGATGCCGCGCGCGCTCGGCTCCAGGTACACACCGCCGCGCGCGTGCGTTGTCATCGAATAGAAGTGGCCGGTCGCGAACTTGACGTTCTCGCCCTCGCCCGTCGTCGCGACGTAGGCGATGTCGTCCTTCGTCAGCCCGGCGTCCTCGAGCACGCCCTCGTAGCCTTCACGCGCGAGCGTCATCGGGTCGCGGCCGCGGATGCGTTCGCTGCGCTTGGCAAGCCACTCGGGGCGACCGTCGCCGTCGTGTCGGAACAAGACCGACTTGATGGCGCCGGAGCCGATATCGATACCGATGGTATGGATCATGATGATGTGTCCTTCCGTGTAGGGGTCGCTGCGGCCGCTTGTGAGGCTAGGCCCTGTTTTCCGCTGTCTTGCCTTCCTCGACCACCGCGCGCCAGGCAAAGGTTGCGCCACCGAGGGCGCCGGTGTAGATCGAGTCGGGGTCGATGTTGAGCGTGACGTCGCCGTAGTTCTCTTTCACGAGTTCCTTCAGCGACTTGACCGCAGCCTCGTTCTTCGCGACGCCGCCGGTGAAGGTGAACTGGTCGCGCACGCCGCCGGATCGGGCGAGGATCGACATTGCGCGCAGGATGATCGCGCGGTGCAGCCCGGCCATGATGTCCTCGCGCTTGTCGCCGAGCGACAGCCGGTCGCGCAACTCGGCGCCGGCGAACACGGTGCAGGTCGAGTTAATACGGATGTTCTTGGTCGACTTCATCGCCATCGGCCCCAGTTCATGCAGGCCCATGTTCATCTCGTCGGCGATGTAGCCGAGGTAGCGCCCGCAACCGGCGGCGCAACGGTCGTTCATCTGGAAGCTCTCGACGATGCCGGCCGGATCGACCTGAATCGCCTTCGTGTCCTGGCCGCCAATGTCGAGCACGGTGGCCGTCTTCGGGTACATCACATGCGCGCCGAGGCCGTGGCACAGGATCTCGGAGCGGATGTGCTCCTTCGAGAACGGCAGCCGCGCGCGGCCGTAGCCGGTGCCGACGACGTAGACCTCTTCCATCTCGGTGTCGAGGATGCCCTTGATCGGCGCTTCGACCTGCGCTCGGCGCGCTTCGGTTTCGGGCATCGCGATGAACGCGCGCTCAAGTGCCGCGAGCAGGTGGCGGCGGATCGAGTCAGCGTAGACGCGGTTCTCGACTTCGATGATCGAGCGGTCGAAGACGTTCAGCAGGTAGTCGTAGCGCGTGCCCGCTTCCTTCGCCACCGCCTCGCCGGTGGCGAGGTACTGGCTGCCGGCGATGTCGCGGAAGAAATCGCTCTTGCGCTTCGCGCCGGGCGCGAAGAGGCTCGGCGCCTCGACCGTCAGTCGCTTGAAGACCTCTTTCAGCGCTTCGCCGACCGCCCCCGCGTCGCTGCCGAAGTTGGCCGTTGCCAGGCTGCGCTGGCACGTCTGCTCGAGGTCGGCGAGTTGCTCCATGTACTGCTCGGCGCGGAAGTCGCGCTCGAGCTGGCCGAGGAAGCCATCCAGCGATCCGTTCAATGCCTTGGTGTCACCGAGCGCCTGGCGGAACAGATAGAAGCGGCTGTTGACGAGCGCCTCCTGCTTCGCGATCGCCGCCGCAGTGTCGTAGTTGGAGCGCGAATTTGTGATGCCGCGCCCGAGGATGTTCTGGTTCTCGTCGATGACGACCGCCTTGGTGGTCGTCGAGCCGAGATCGATGCCGATGAAACAACGCATGATGTGCGCTCCTGCTGTCAGTTGATGGGCGCGCCGGAGATGATCATCGGCTTGTCGCTCGGCGCTCCGCCGCCCGCGGCACGCTTGGCCTTGACCATCTGGAAGTAGCTCTCGAGCCGGTTCCTCACGTTCGCCGCAGAGAAGTAGCGTGGATCGACGAGATCGGTCTCGATGAACGCGCCGGGCCGGCCGGTGCGCTTTTCGACTTCACGCATCATCAAGAGCTGCCCGGCAGAAAAGCTGTTGCAGCTCTTGATCGAGTTGATCAGCAGGCCGTCGGCCTGGTACTCCTCGATGTACTTGCTGATCATGTCGACGCGTGACGGCAGGTTCAGGTTCGTGTAGCAGCCGAGGCAGTATTCGGCGAGCGATTCGAGTGGCCGATCCGGGTCGTGACGGAAGCCGAAGTCGTACAGGCCGCCCACCTTCGAGTAGGTCGACGCGACCACGACCGCGCCCTCGTCGTAGAACATCTTCCAGAACTCGCGGAAGTGCGTCCAGTTCGGCGGCCCTTCGACGACGAGGCGGTACTTCTCTTCGCCCATTTCGCCTTCCGGCGTGATCGGGCCCTTGCCGTCGCGAACGCGCTGCTCGATCTCGCCGCGCAACATGCGGTAGTAGTCGGTCGCCTCGGTCGTGCCGCGAAACGCGGTGAAGATCGGCCCGATGTAGTAGACCGAACCGAAGTAGCCGTCGATCGGGCTCGGCCTGTTCTTCGCCGATTGCAGCACGGCTACCAAGTCGTCTTCGGCCTTCGCCGATTCGCGCATGTATTGGCGCAGCCGGTCGATGTCGAACTTGACGCCCGAGACGCGCTCGAGCGTCGGGATGACCGTCTCCTTCAACTGGCGCACGACGTAGTCGCGCATGTTGGGCGCGATGTGGCCCTCGCCCTGGTAGGGCACGTGCAACATCACCGTCTCGCAGCCGTACTTGTGGCGAATCAGCTCGAACCACTTCATGAAGGTGAAGCAGCCGGTGTAGGACAAAAGCAGGATGTCCGGCGTGGGCATTGGGTCACCTGTGGGACCGATTTCGCCGCCCATCATCATGCCGAGGTCGGCCTTGACGTAGGTGCAGACGTCTTCGCTCTGGCCGTCGCGCTCGGCGTCCATGATGAACTTGCCGCTCTTCTTGCGCATGCCGTTTTGCAGCGCATTCGTCTCGGGCAGGCTGCGCGCGAAATTGAAGCACATCAGCAACTCGTTCAGGTTGCCCGGAACGAAAGTGGCCGAGACCTTCTTGTTGTTCTGGCGCGCTGTCGCCAGATCCATGTAGTTCTTGTTGATGAGCTCCTTCTGGAGCCACATCGCGTCCTCTTTCTGGACGGCGGGCGGCCGCTTGGCGGTACCGGTCGGTGCGGGCATGGTGACGGTGGCGTTCATGGGGCAGCTCCTTAAGCAGCGGCGCCTCCGGGGCGCCGGTTCAGATTGATGGTCAAGCGGTCGGCGCCTTGCCGCGTTCGCTCGCTTCGATCCCCACTTCGTGGGGCCCCTCTTACGCGGCTCACGCGGCGTTCCAGAGCTTGATGGAGTCCGCAAATGTGCCGGACTGTTCGCGAATCGGCGCCATCTGGCCGGTGTTTTCGGCGTACTTGAAGGCGGTGTGCGGGATGCCGTGCTTGGAGAGCACGTCCTGCAGCATCGGGCGCTCGAGCAACGCCGGGTCGCAGAACGACGGTGCGGCGAAGATCACGCCTTCGGCGCCGCGCGTCTTGACCTGGTTCATCAGGTAGACGCCCTTTTCGTCGCGCGTCGTGTCGTACTTGGCTGCCGTTGACGCCGAGCGGTGCAGGAAGGCCTTGGAGAGCTCCTCGAGCGGATTCGCGTTGGCCGGCACTTCGTCGAGCAGCCAGCGCGTGACGAGCATGAAGTCGTCGTCGACGATGTAGCAGCCCGACATCTCAATCGACTTGATGAGTGACAGCGGCGGCTGCTCGCAGAACGACCCGTTGATGACGACGCGTGCGTTGTCGCGCTTCGGGCGCTGCGTCAACTCGGCCGCGGCGAGGTACTCGCGCACGAGCACCGTGTGCTCCTCGACCGGCAGCACCATGCCGGCGCGCAGCAGCAGGTAGACCTCGGAGGTCGGCGCCTGCCAGGGGTACGCGGCGCGGTACTTGTAGAGATCGGCGATCGCGACGCGGTTCTCGTTGTAGACGGCGATCGACGCGTTGAGGTCGGCGTCGGTGATCTCGCGCCCGGCGAGTTTGGCCAGATCCTCGCGCAGGATCTGCATCTCTTCCATGTAGAACCTGCCGCCGACCGCATCTTCATAGTTCTGCGGTACGTCGATGTAGCGAACGTACTTGTCCTTGAAGAGCATCTTCCACATACCCGAGAGGTTGCGGATGACGTCGCAGATCGACGGGAAGAGCATGCCGTCCAAGCTGTCGAGCCGGCCGGTCAGGCCGAGTTCGATCGTCGAGCGCGGGATGCGGCAGATGTAGCTCTGGTAGTAGGCGTCGCCCTGGATCACTTCGAGCGAATCGCCGCCGCCGAGGATGCCCACCGGCAGCATGCCGGCGGCGTGGATCAGCTCGCGCGGCACATAGACCGGCATGTAGCCGATCGCCTTGCGGCCGGGCTTCGCGGCCTTCCATTCCTTGACGGCGTTGAAGTGCAGATCTTCGAACAGCGCTTCGCAGCGTTGCACGATGGCTTGCACCGGGGAGGTGGCGGGAGGAGTTGCGGCAGTGTTCATCAGCGGTGTTCCCAGGAAGGTGAGCGCTTTGCGAGGAAGGCGGCAAGCCCCTCGTTGGCGTCGCGGGTGGACATCAATTGGTCGAGATAAAGCCGCTCGACCGCGGCGAGGCGTTCGCGAACCTGCGAGCGCATCACGATGCGGGCCGCGGCAAGGGCGAGGGCGAGCGATGCCGCACTCTTGCCAGCAAGTTGTTCGTCGAACCAGGCGAGCGCGGCGGCTTCGGGATCGGGCGCGACGCGCTGCACGAGGCCGCTCGCGAGCGCTTCCGCCGCGCCGACCGAACGGCCCGAGAAGAGCAGATCCTCGGCCGCGGGCTGCGTCATGCGATAGGGCAGCAGTACCGAAGCGGCGGGCGCAAACACGCCGAGCTTCATCTCGGGCTGGCCGAATTGCGCGTCTTCCGACGCGATGATCCTCGCGCCTGCAAGCGCCACTTCGAGCCCGCCGCCGAGGCACTGGCCGCGCACGGCGACGAGGATCGGCGCCGGAAAGTCGATCATCGAAAGAATCAGCGCGTGCAAGCTGCTCAGCATTGCGGCGCAGCGCTCGCGCAGGTGTTCCTCGACGCTGGCGCCGAAGCTGAAGTGCGGCCCCTCTGCGTCGAGCAGCACGCCGCGAAGACCGGGTGCGTTGCGGTGCGCGTCGAGCGCGGCATGCAACGCACCGATCATCTCGGCATCGACGATGTTGGCCTTAGGCCGCGCCAGCCGCAGGCGCAGCAACGCGCCGTCGCGATCCAGCCAGACCTTCAGGGGCGACTCACGCATTCTTCTTCGCCTTCGGCTGGATTTCGTCGTGCAGCGGGCCGACCCAGCTTTGCCCGGCGGCGAGCTTCTGGCGCAGCAGCACGAAGTCGATTTCGCGGTCGTCCTTCGAGCCTTCGTTGAACGCGGTGAAGCCCGAGCGGGCCTCGGTCATCATGTTGAGCGCGAGCCAGGCGCGCGCGTCTTCCTTGTTGCGGTTCCACGCTTCGAGCTTGGGCTTGCGCAGCTCCTCGAGCGTCTTCGTCGTGCAGTCGGGGAAGGTGAGCAGAATCTTCGCGCACAGTTCTTCGATACGCGCATCGAGCATCGAGAGATCGACCGTGCCGCGCTTCAGCATCGCCTTGCCTTCGTCGAGCGCGCTTCCGGTCTTGGGTTCGCCATAGGCATTGCGGCCGAATTCGTCGAACTGGCGTTGCGTCTCGACGAGCGGATTGGCGACGAACTTGCCGTCCACCTTCAGGGCCGGCACGACGTCGGTCAGGATGCCCATCTGGTACGCCTTGTGCGCGGAGAACGGCTCGCACAGTACGCAGGCCGCCATCGCGCGCTCGGCGCCAACGACGACCGGCAGGAAGTCCGTCGCGCCGCCGATCGGGGCCGAGCCGTGCTTCGGGCCGGCCTGGCCGTAGCGTGCAAGGTCGGACGAGACCGAGAAATCACAGGCCATGCCGATCTCCTGTCCGCCGCCGATACGCATGCCGTTGACGCGGCAGATCACCGGCTTGTCGCAGGCGAGGATGGCCGACACCATGTCGTTGAAGAGCCGCATGTACTGGCGGTACTCCTGCGGCTGTCCGGCGTAGTACTCGGCGTACTCCTTGGTGTTGCCGCCAGTGCAGAACGCCTTGTCGCCGGCACCGGTGAAGACGACGCAACTCACGTTGCGCGCATTGCTCGCGGCGCGCATCGCAAGGATCACGCCCTTGACCATGTCGGTCGTGTAGGAGTTGAACTGGCTCGGGTTGTCGAGCGTGATCCAGGCGTTGAAGAGGCCTTCGGCCACGCTGCCGTCCGGGCGCTTCGCGGGCCGCAACTCGTACTTCACGCCGGGGCGCGAGATGTCGTCCACGATGTCGTGGTTCTTGAATTCTGCCGCGGATTGCGGCTTCGCAGAGGCGTTCATCGGGTCTCCAGGTTCAGGTCGGGATGAGGATCGCGCGGCGCTTGATCTCGCGCTGGTGCACGGCTTCGAACACCTTGTTGATCTCGTGCAGCGGATGGGTCTCGACGAAAGGCTCGATCTGCACCTTGCCGTCGAGCACCAGATCGAGCGCTGCCGGGTAGTGCTCGGGCGGACAGCCCCAGTTGCCGAGCGCGCGGGCGTCGAAGGCCATCAGGTTGGACAGGCGGATCTCGACCTTGTCCATCGTGAAGCCGACGACCGAGAGCGTCGCGCCGTGCACGAGCAGGCTGTACGCGGCGAGTTGTCCGGCGGCCGTGCCCGAGCATTCGAAGATGAACCACTCGGTGCCGCGCAGGCCTTGCTGCTTGGCGAAAGCGTTGATCGCGGCCTTGATTGCCTTGGCTTCCATGCCGCGGCTGTTGAGTGTGAGCGACGCGCCGTGGCCGGCGATTGCTTCGAGCTTGGCGTCGTCGACGTCGATCGCGACGACGGTCGCGCCGAACGCCCGCGCGACCTGGACGCAGTAGCCGCCGACGCCACCGGCGCCGATCACGATGGCGAGGCTGCCCGGTGCGACGCCTGCGCGGCGCACCGCTTGGTAGGGCGTCGTCAATGCGTCGGCGACGATCGAGACTTCGGCGATCGAGAGGCCCGCGCGTTCCAGGCGCGCCAGATCGACCTCGCACAGGCCGCGGCCGGGGACGACGATGTGCGTCGCGAAGCCACCCTGGATGTCGTTGCCTGGCATCTTCTGCGTGCGGCAGATCGTCGAGAAGCCGCGCTGGCACAGATCGCATTTGCCGCACGGCAGCACGGCCGGGACGATAACGGACTTGCCGATCCAGCTCTCCACGCCCTCGCCGGCGGCGACGACGCGGCCGCTGATCTCGTGGCCGAGCGCGAGCGGCAGCGGCTGGTTCGTGCGCACGCCGTCGTAGTAGTAGCCGAGATCGGTGTGGCAGACGCCGCAGCCGGCGATCGCGACGACCACCTCGCCCGCTTGCGGCGCGGCCTCGAACGCGGCGCGCTCCATCGGTGCCTTGGGCGCGGTCATCAGCCAGCGGTGTGCGTCGATTCCCATCAAAGTCCTCCGTGTTGCGGGCCGGTGTTTGGTACTCTCGCGGCGCCCTGCTTCGGTCGATCGCAGCGCCCAAACTGGTAAACTGGTACTGCAATGCCGGTTTAAGCCATTGTGAACACGATTGCTTGCGTACTCTTTGATCTGGGTCAGAAACAAGGGCGCGTCCAAAACGTTTACTCAGCACTCACGATTGAGTCAGGAGCATGGTGTGAATGTCATTTCGAGGCCTGAGACGGCGGCGCGCGCAGCGCCGTCAGATGCGGTTGCACGCGAATGCGCGAGCCTGTCGATTGCGCTTGCCGGGAGTGGTGGCAGCGGCGTGATGACGGCCGGCACGCTGCTGCTCGACGCTGCGGCGCGCGCCGGCCTGTACGGGCTGATGGTGCGCACCAGCGGGCCGCAGATCCGCGGCGGCGAGGCGGCCGCGCTGTTGCGTATCGGGCGCACGCCGCTCGAGTCGCTCGACGATCGCTTCGACCTGTTGCTCGCGATCGACTGGTTGAACATCAACCGTTTCGCCGACGAGATCCCGCTGCACGCGGGCAGCCTGCTGATCGGCGACGCCGAAAGCGGCGAGGCGCCCGAGGTCTTCCTCGCGACCGGCACGCGCTCGGTCTCGGTGCCGCTGAAGAAGATAGTCAAGGCGATCCCTGGCAGCTGGATCAACATGGTCGCGCTCGGCCTTGCGGGTGCGCTCGCCGGGTTGCCGGCGCAGGCGCTCGAAGCCGCGGTGCGCGCGAGCTGGAAGCGCACCGAAGCGGCGCTCGAAGCGAACCTGAAGGCGCTGCACGCCGGGATCACGGCGGCGGCCGACCTGCCCGGGCTGCCGCGATTGGCCGAGCCGGAAGCGAAGGCCGAGGGCAAGGTCGCAGATGCCCCAGGCGCCGGCCGCTGGCTGCTCAGCGGCAACGAGGCGGCCGGCGCTGGCGCGTTGCGCGGCGGCGTGCGCTTCGTCGCCGCCTACCCGATCACGCCGGCGACGGAACTCCTCGAATGGATGGCGCCCGCATTGACGCGCGTCGGGGGTTCGCTGTTGCAGGCGGAGGACGAACTCGCGTCGGTCAACATGATCATCGGCTCGTCGTTCGGCGGCGTGCCATCGCTCACTGCAACCTCGGGCCCGGGCCTGGCGCTGATGACCGAGGGTATCGGCCTCGCGGTCGCGGCGGAGGTGCCGATCGTTGTCGTCGACGTGATGCGCGGCGGGCCCTCGACTGGCATCCCGGCCAAGAGCGAGCAGAGCGACCTGTCGTTCGCCGTCAGCGGACTGCATGGCGACGCGCCGCGGCTTGTCGTCGCACCGAGCTCGATCCCGGACTGCCTCGCGACGACCGCCTGGGCGGTCGAGCTTGCCGAGGCGCTGCAGGCACCGGCGATCGTGTTGACGGATCAGTTCATGGGCCAGTCGCGCGCGATCATCGACAAGCCCACGGCTGAACCCGTGTCGCCCAAGCGGCTCGTTGCCGCGGCGCACACGCCCGACTACAAGCGCTATCGAGACACACCTTCAGGCGTCTCGCCAATGGCAATTCCGGGCACGCCCGGCATCGAGTACACCGCCGACGGCCTCGAGCACAGCGAGAGCGCGATCCCCAGCAGCCAGGCGCACGACCACATCCTGCAACTCGACAAGCGCGAGCGAAAGCTCATGTTGCACGACTACGGCAGCCGCTGGGCCGATGTCGAGGGCGATGCGCCGCTGGCAGTGATCACCTTCGGCTCGGCCTCGGGCCCGGTGCGCGAGGCGATTGCGCGCGCCGCGGCGCAGGGTGTCGCAGTGCGCCTCATCGTGCTGCGCCTGCTCGCGCCGTTGCGCGAGGCGGCGTTCGCCGAGGTGCTGCGCGGCGTCGAGCGCGTCATGGTGATCGAGCAGAACCACGGCGCGCAACTGCTGCGCTACCTGCGCGGCACGCTCGACCTGCCGGGCCGGCCGGCGAGCTTTCACAAGCCGGGGCCGCTGCCGATGCGCCCGGCTGAGGTCTGCGCTGCGCTCGTCGCGTGGGCCGCCATCGAATCCGCACAGAAGGAAGCAACATGAATGACGTGGCAACACCGGCAGCGCCGGCAACCCCGGCAGCGCGCAGCGCCGGCGAATACAAATCGAAGGTCAAGCCGATCTGGTGCCCGGGCTGCGGCGACTTCACGGTCCTCAACTCGGTCACGCGTGCGCTCGCGCTGCTGCAGCTGCAACCGCACGAAGTGGCCGTCGTGTCGGGCATCGGCTGCTCGTCGCGCATCCCGGCCTACACCGCGTGCTACGGTTTTCACGGCGTCCACGGCCGCTCGCTCGCCGCGGCGACCGGCCTGAAGGCGGCGCGCCCGGACCTGACCGTGATCGTCGCCAGCGGCGACGGCGACGGCTATTCGATCGGCGGCAACCACTTCATGCACGCCTGCCGCCGCAATGTGGACCTGACCTACATCGTGATGGACAACCACGTCTATGGCATGACCAAGGGCCAGGCGTCGCCGACGACCGAGCCCGACTGGGACAACAAGCTCTCCCCCGGCGGCACCGGCATCCGCTCGTATCACCCGCTCGTGATCGCGCTTGCTTCGGGTGCGAACTTCGTCGCGCGCGCCTTCTCGGGCGACCAGCAGGGCACGGCACAGATGATCGCGCAGGCGATCCAGCATCCCGGCTTCTCGTTTATCGAGATCATGAGCCCGTGCGTCACGTTCCGGCCCGAGCAGCGCGAATGGAAGGACAAGGTGCATCCAGCGCTGGTCGAGCCGACGAACGATCCGGCGCGCGCCGCGCGCCGCATCATGACCGACGACGGCTTCAACATCGGCGTGCTCTACGCCGGCGATCGCCCGCCGTACCTGGTCGGTGGGCGCCCGGCGCGCAACACGGTGGCCGAGATCGAAGCGGAGTTCGCGCTGTGAGCGCCGACAAGACCGCGAGCGGTAGCGCCGTCCGCGCGCCCGCGACGCTCGAGGAGTTCATGCTGCAGGCGCTCGCGATGGAGCGTGATGCAGTCGAGCGCTACACCGACTTCGCCGACCAGATGGAGACCCACAACAACCACGATGTGGCTGCGATGTTTCGCACCATGGCCGGCTACGAAACGAAGCACGCGCAGGAGATCATGGCCGAGATGGGCTGGAAGGAGGCCCCGGTTCAGGCGCTGCAAGGCGTTCGCTGGGCCGGCTTCGATTCCCCCGAGGCGCCGGCGATCGACGAGGTGCACTACCTGATGAGGCCTTGGCACGCGCTGCAGCTTGCGCTTGCTGCCGAGCAGCGCGCCGAGGCCTTCTTCGGCGAGCTTGCGAAAGCTGCGACGAACGACGCGGTGCGCGCGAAGGCACTCGAGCTGCAGGCGGAGGAGGCGGAGCACGTCGAACTCGTCCGCGCCTGGATGGCGAAGGTGCCGAAGCCGGAAGGCGACTGGGCCAACGACCCGGACCCCCCGCGCTACATCGACTGAACGGCCGGCCCGACAAGACACTGACAGCAGAAAACTGACCGCGGAAATCTGAAAGCAAAGAGGAGACAGGAATGAACGTGCTATTGCCTGAAGGATGGGCGCCCCCGATCGGCTACGCCAACGGCATCGAAGTCGATGCGGGGCGCATCGTCTTTATCGCCGGCCAGGTCGGCTGGAACGCGCAGCAGGTGTTCGAGTCGGAGGAGATCGCGCCGCAGTTCGAACAGGCGCTGAAGAACCTGCTCGCTGTCCTCGCGGTGGCCGGCGGCAAGCCTGAGAACGTCTGCAGGATCACTGCGTTCTGCTGCGACAAGCCGGCCTACCTGGCGGCGCGGCGTGAACTCGGCGCCATCTGGCGCCGGATCATGGGTACGCACTATCCGGTGATGAGCATGATCTTCGTCGCCGACCTGCTCGACAACCCGGGCAAGATCGAACTCGAAGCGACCGCGGTGCTGCCCAAGCGCTGAGTCGTCCATGGACTACGAAGACATCCTCTACGAGGTGCGCAACGCGACGGCGTGGATCACGATCAACCGCGCGGCGAAGATGAATGCGTTTCGCGGCAAGACCTGCGACGAGTTGATTCACGCGCTGCAGCGCGCCGGCTACGACCGCGCGATTGGTGCGATCGTCCTCGCCGGCGCGGGAGACAAGGCGTTCTGCACCGGCGGCGACCAGTCCGCGCACGAAGGCCAGTACGATGGCCGCGGCACGATCGGCCTGCCGATGGAGGAGTTGCACGCCGCGATCCGCGACGTGCCCAAGCCGGTGATCGCGCGCGTGCAGGGCTATGCGATCGGCGGCGGCAACGTGCTGTGCACGATCTGCGATCTGACGATCGCGTCGGCGCGCGCGATCTTCGGCCAGGTCGGCCCGAAGATGGGCTCCGTCGACCCGGGCTACGGCACGGCGCTGCTGGCACGTGTCGTCGGCGAGAAGAAGGCGCGCGAGATGTGGTACCTGTGCCGCCGCTACAGCGCGGCCGAGGCGCTCGCGATGGGGCTCGTCAACGCGGTCGTGCCGCACGAGCGACTCGACGCCGAAGTGCAGCAATGGTGCGACGAGATCAGCGAGAAGAGCCCGACCGCGATTGCGATCGCGAAGCGCTCGTTCAACATGGACACGGCGCACCAGAGCGGCATCGCCGGCATGGGCTTGTACGCGCTCAAGCTCTACTACGAGACCGAGGAATCACGCGAAGGCGTGCGCGCGTTCCAGGACAAGCGCAAGCCCGATTTCAGGCGCTACGCGAAGTAGGACGGCGAGCGAAAGGAAGACCATGTTGCAGATCATCGTCCAGGGCCGCGGCGGCCAGGGCGCGCAGACCGCGGGCAACCTGCTTGCGGCCGTGTACTTCGCCGAAGGGCGCCAGGTGCAGGCCTTCGCGAGCTACGGCGGCGCGCGGCGCGGCACGCCTGTGAGCTCGTTCATCCGCGTCGATGACAAGCCGGTGCGCCTGCGCTGCGATATCGAACAGGCGGACGCGATCCTGTGTTTCGACGCCAGCCTGCTCGAAGGCAAGCTGCTCGCCGCGGCGCGTGCCGACACCCTGATCGTCGTCAACTCGGCGCGCAGCGCGGACGACTTCGCGAGGCTGCTGCCGGGCTATCGCGTGATTCCGGTCGATGGCCTTGCGATCTCGCGCCGCAACGGCCTCGGGCGAATCGTCAACTCGGCGCTGCTCGGCGCGCTTGCACGCGCCATCGGCGACCCGCCCCTCGAAACGATGGAGCACGTGCTGCAAGAGCAGACGCCCAAGCTCCAGGCGGAAAACGTCGCTGCCTGCGTCGAGGGCTACCAGGCCGTCGATTCGCAGATGTTGGGAGCCGCAGCGTGAGCCGCGAAGGCGGATGCTCACCCAGTGACCATCGAAGCGGCCGAACGCTGCAAGGTGGTGATGCCTGCGCCCATGATTCGCGCCAATCTGATGGAGCAGCCGTATGAACGCCCCACACCCGATCCCGGCGATCTGGACTACCGGCAGCACCGAAGCTGTCAAGACCGGCACCTGGCGTGCCTCGCTGCCGCACTACATCGGCGCGCCGTCGCCTTGCCATCAGGCCTGCCCGGTGAACGGCGACATCGCCGAGTGGATCGGCCTCGCGCGCAAGCGCGACTTCCGTGCCGCGTGGGACGTGCTGACGCGCCACAACCCGTTCCCGGCCGTGGCCGGGCGCATCTGCCACCATCCGTGCGAAACGGCGTGCAACCGGACGGGGTTCGATGCGCCGCTCGCGATCTGCAAGCTCGAGCGCACGGTTGGCGACATGGCGATAGAGCACGGCTGGAATTACGCGGCGCCCGAGATCGAGTACGAGCAGCACGTCGCGGTCGTCGGCGGCGGGCCCTCGGGGCTGTCGGCGGCGTTCCAGCTTCGCAGGCGCGGCTTCAAGGTCACGATCTACGAAGCACAAAGTGAGCTCGGAGGCTTGATGCGCTACGGCATCCCGGCGTATCGCCTTGCGCGCGAGGTCATCGACGGCGAGATCGCGCCCATCCTCGCCCTTGGCGTCGAACTGAAGTGCGGCTACAAGCTCGCGACGGCGGAGGACTTCGCTCACCTGCGCCGTACGCACGATGCGGTCTACATCGCGACCGGCGCGCGACGCCCGAAGCGCCTGCCGCAACTTCCGGAGAACGCAGCCTGGCTGATGGACGGCGCCGACTACCTGGCGCGAACGAACGTCGGAGTGCCGCCCGCGCTCGGCCGGCGCATTGTCGTCATCGGTGGCGGCAGCGCCGCGCTCGACGCCGCGCGCAGTGCGCGCCGCGCGGGACACGAGGTGACGATCCTCGCGCTCGAGGGCGCGGGCCAGATGCCGGCCCAGCGCGAGGAGGTGGCCGAAGCGCTGGAGGAGGGCGTCTCGCTCGTCGCCGGCGCGATGCTCGACGCCGCGACGCCCCAGGCCGACGGCAGCGTCGCACTCGCCTGCGTGCGCGTGCGCTTCGAGCCCGGCGCTGAGCGCGGCAAGTTCACGCTGACGCGAATGCCGGGCAGCGAATTCACGCTGATGTGCGACGCGATCATCGTCTCGATCGGGCAGGACCCGGAGCTTGCGGCGCTCGCATTGCATCTCAGGGTCGAGCGTGGGCTGCTGCACGTCAATTCGCGTCAGCAGACGAGCGACGACCACGTCTGGGCCGGCGGTGACGTATCGAGCATGGCGCGTTTCGTGACCGAGGCGATCGGCATGGGTAAGCGCGCAGCGATCGCGATCGCGCATCGGCTACGCAACGACGGCGCGGCAACCGAGATCGAACAGCACCCGGTAGTGGGACTCGCCAACATCGCGACCTACTACTACCCGAAACAGCCGCGCGCCGCGGAAGCGCACCGATCGGTCGCCGAGCGCCTCGCGAGCGGCGCCGAGGTGCAGCTCGGCCTCGAGCTCGAGCAGGCGTTGGCGGAGACCGAGCGCTGCTTTTCGTGCGGTCTTTGCATCACATGCGACAACTGTCTGCACTACTGCCCCGATCTCGCCATCCAGCGCGTCGACGCGGCAGACGGCGGCGGCTACATCGTGCTGACCGACTACTGCAAAGGTTGCGGCATCTGCGTCAAGGAGTGCCCGACGGGTTCGATGACGATGCTGGAGGAGGCGAAATGAGCGATCGCACCGCGAGCGCCGTGCTCGATGAGCGCCCGGCGCTGGAGCAGACCTCGATGCTGCTCAGTGGCAACCACGCCGTCGCCTGGGCAGCGCGCCTGGCACGGCCGCAGGTCGTGCCGGTCTATCCGATCACGCCGCAGACGCCGATCCTCGAGAAGCTCACCGACTTCCAGGCCGAAGGCACGTTCGATGCCGAGATCCTGACGCCAGAGTCCGAACATTCGGTGCTGTCGGCGTGCATCCCGGCGTCGCTCGCCGGCGCGCGCGTTTTCACCGCCACCGCGTCGCAGGGCCTGCTGCTGATGCACGAGCTGCTTCATTACGCGAGCGGCGCACGTGCGGCGATCGTGATGGCGAACGTGAACCGAACCGTCGCGTCGCCCTGGGCCTTCTGGCCCGATCAGACCGACAGCCTGGCGCAGCGCGACACCGGCTGGATCCAGTTCTACTCCGAGTCCGCGCAGGAGTCGCTCGACAGCGTGATCCAGGCCTTCCGCATCGCCGAGCAGGTGCAGCTCCCCGTTCTCGTCAGCCATGACGCGTTCTACGTCTCGCATGCACTCGAGGCGGTCCAGGTGCCGTCGCAGGCGATGGTCGACGCCTACCTGCCGCCGTATGCACCGGTGCACCGGCTGTCGACCGAGATCGGCGAGTCCTGGGGTAACGTCGTCTCGGCCGAGATGTTCTGTCGCCATCGCCAGGCTCTCGAAGCCGCGATGACGCAAGCGCTCGAAGTCGCGCTCGCCGCGGATCGCGAATGGGGCGAGCTCAGCGGCCGCAGTTACGGGCTCGTCGAGCGCTATCGCTGTGATGGCGCGCGCACCGTCGTCGTCGCGATCGGCAGTATGTGCGGTACGGCACGCGACGCGATCGATGCGCTGCGTGACGGCGGAGAGGCGGTCGGGCTGCTCAAGATCAGGTTGCTGCGACCGTTGCCGGTGCAGGCGCTGCGCGCTGCGCTCGTCGGCGTGCCCGATGTCGTCGTGCTCGATCGCAACCACTCGCCAGGGCTCGGCGGCATCGTGCACCAGGAGTTGCGCGCCGCGCTGTACGGCATGCCGGGCGCACCGCGTATTCGCGGCTTTCTGGCAGGCGTCGGCGGCGTTAACGTGTCGCCTGCCAAGATCGTCGAGATCGTGCGCGACGCGATGCAGCAAGGCGAGCCGCAAGCCGATTCGCTCTGGGTCAAGTGAAGTGAAGGGTGAGGGAAACGCAATGAAAGTACTCGATCTGCCTGAGAAGGCGATGCTCTGCTCGGGACACGCTGCCTGCCCGGGCTGCGTCGAGGCGCTTTCGGTGCGCCATGTGTTGGCAACGATCGGCACCGACGCGATGGCGGTCATCCCGCCGTCGTGCATGGCGATCATCGCCGGCGCGCAGCCCTACAGCTCGCTGAAGATCCCCGTCTATCAGCCGACGCTCGAATCGAGCGCCGCCGCCGCGTCGGGGTTGCGCCGCGCGCTCGACGCGCAAGGGCGGCACGACACGCACGTGATCGTCCTCGCCGGTGACGGCGGCACTTACGACATCGGCTTTCAGTGCCTGTCGTCGGCCGCCGAGCGTGACGAGAACATCATCTACTTCTGCCTCGACAACGAGGGCTACATGAACACCGGCGCGCAGAAGTCGTCTTCGACGCCGCATTTCGCGAAGACCGGCTCGACGCCGGGTGGCAAGACGACGCGCAAGAAGAACCTCACCGAGATCATGGCCGCGCACCAGGTGCCGTATGCGGCGACGGCGAGCATCGGCAATCTGCCGGACTTGATTCGCAAGGTCGAGAAGGCGAAGGCGATGCACGGTTTTCGCATCATCACGCTGCTCATTCCCTGCATCGATGGCTGGGGGCTCGCCGAAGACGGCGGGCTTGCCGCGGCGCGCTACGCGGTGGAGTGCGGCGCCTTTCCGCTCTTCGAGGTCGAAGACCACGGCCGGCGCTACACGCTCAACCACACCGAGCGCACGCGTCCGGCGGGTGACTATCTCGCGCTCCAGCGCCGCTACCGGCACACCGCGCCGGAGGCGATCGATGCGCTTCAGGCCGAGGTGGACGAAGGCTGGGCGCGGCTGCAGCGGCTGGTGGCGATGAGTGCGCCCGAAGCGCTGGTCTGAGCGTCGTCGCGTTCGTCACGCCCACCGGGGTTTGATCGCCCCCGCGAAATCCCCTCTAGAAACCGCGCCGGATAACAGCGTCTAGAACTGTGGGTAGGTATTTGTCCTGAATACATTGCGCGGCAATGGCGGCGCAATATATATTTTTGTCTTCGGCGTGATACGCATCGGCGCATCGGGTTTCCAGTGCGCGCGTGTACGGGAACCGGCCGCAGAATGCGGTGCCCGGGCCGGCGCCTGGCCGGCAATATACGCCTTCGCGAGTATGTCGTTGGCGAAATAGCGCACGCGGTGCGAAGACACCTTGGCGCGCATGATTTTCCCGGCTTTCACCAACGCCTCGGCAGCGCGGCGCACCTGTTCGGGTGAAAACCCGGTCAGTTCGCTCGCGCCAAAACCGGAAGGGCTGGCCGAGAGTTCAATGAGTTTTATATGGAATGTGGAGTTCAGATTTGAAGTTTTCATGCCGCATTGTATAACAATATAGTCATCAATGCAAGTCGGTCATGAAATCCGGGTATTCCCGGGCGGTTTTGGCGCCGCGTCCGACAACCCGTCGGCAGGAGATTCTCCCCATTCGCGCCAGTCCTCGCCGAACAATTCCACAGGGTGTTGCGAGCGCTCGGAACCATTGCCGCAGAGCATCGCGCTCGCCGCACAGTAGCGGTCGCAGCCCCAGCAAGTGCGCTCGGGGTGCTTGGGGAGGTCGGGGAACTTCTTGGCCATACGTCGGGCGCTTCGGCTTTCGATTCGGGCTGAAAGCCCTGTCGCCATCCAGCGGTGACTTCCCTTCGAGCCTAGCATAAGATGCATCAAGCATACTTGTTTTGCATCAAACCTCCTGTGGTTGCCGCGTTGGAGGGGCGGTCACAGGAAGTGTGCAAACATGGCGCTTCCTGTCGCACAGCCCGGACTTCGCCCCATGCCCGAGACCGTTGACGCGGCGCCTCGTCGATGGCGCAGACGCCTGCTGATTGGCGGCGTGCTGCTTGCGCTGCTCATCGGCGGCGGCACCGTCGCGCTGCTGCGCAGCTTTTCGCCCGAGCGTGTCGCGGCGCTGATCGCGGATCAGGTCCGCACGCGAACCGGCCGCGACTTCGCCATTCGGGGTCAGCTCAGCTACCAGGTGCTGCCGCGGATCGCCGTCGTCGCCGAAGGGCTCGCGCTCGGTAACGCGCCATGGGGCTCGCGCAAGGACATGCTGCGGGTCGAGCGCGCCGCCTTCGAACTCGAACTGTGGCCGCTGCTGAGGGGCCGGATGCAGGTTGGCAGCGTCGAGCTCGAAGGTGTCGATCTGCTGCTCGAGACCGACCGCCAGGGCGTCGGCAACTGGGTCCTCTCGGAGCCGCAGCAGGCACGGGAGCCGACAGCGGTGGCTGCGCCCTCGACGCCCTTGGCGCCCCCCCCCTCCGACATCAACGCGTCGCCCCAGGCGTTCGAACTCGACACGCTGCGCCTGCGCAGGGTGGCGATCGCCTACCGAAGCGGTGGCACGACGCAGCAACTGGCGCTCGACAGCCTCGACCTCGATCGCAAGGCCGCCGGCAACCGGGTCGCCGCCGAGTGGGTCGTGCAGGGCCAGCGCTGGCGCGCGTCCGGTCAGCTGGCGCCGCTCGCGGCACTGATCGAGAACCAGGCCGAATGGCCATTCGATCTCGCATTTACGAGCGATGGCGCACGCATCAGCGTGGAGGGGCATGTGCGGCCAGGGGCTGCCTCGCGTGGCGCTCGCCTGGAACTAGACGCGACTATCGACGAGGCGGCCGTGCTCTCGCCCTGGATGTCGGATGCGGCCGGCATGCCGTTGCCGCTCGAGTTGAAGTCGACGCTCGACGTATCGGCAAAGTCGGTGCGCGCAAACCCGCTGCAGGTGTCTGTCGCCGGCCAGACCCTGGCCGGGCGCGCGACGCTGAGCGAGGGTGATCCCTGGCAGCTCGATGCCGAATTGAGGGGCGGTCGCTTCGATCTGACGCGAGTCTGGCCGGGTCGGGGGGCGGCCGGTGCGGGAGGTGGAGCGTCAAGCCAAGGAGTGTCAGGCGACAAGCGGGCACTCTTCGGCGACGACAAGCTGCCGATCGACACGCTGCCCCATGCACGCGCCCGCGTCACCCTTCGCATTGACCAGCTGTTGCTGCCAGCGGCGCCGCCGTTGTCCGCCGTAACGGCGAATATCGATCTCAAGTCTGGCGCGCTGCAAGCTGAGCCGCTCACGTTCGCCATGGCCGGCGGTCAGGTGCGCGGCGGCTTCACGCTCGACACGCGCGCGAATGCGCCAACACGCGTGAACCTGAGGATCGACGCATCGGGGTTGTCGGTCGAAGCCCTTGCGCGCGCCGCGGGTGCGGGTGACAAGGTGGGCGGTGGACGTCTTGATATGAAGACAACGCTTGCGATGACCGGTGCCACGCCGCGCGCGCTCGCGGCTGGCGCCAGTGGTGACGTGCTGCTGTCGATCAAGGACATGACGCTTGCCGATGGCGCGCTGCCGATCGGGCTGAACTTGCTGCCGCGCCTGTTGCAGGTCTTGCAGCCGCAGCGTGGCGCGGCGAAGGTGACGAGCGTCGAATGTGCAGTTGCCAGGCTGCCCTTGCGCAACGGTGTGGCGACGGTGGATCGGTCGATCGCGGTGGAAACGAGCGAGCTGACCTTCTCCGCGTCCGGCAACATCGATTTGCGCGATCAGACGCTGGCGCTCGCGATCCGCCCCAACACGCGCAAGGTACTCGGTGTGAATCCGGCACAGCTGGCTTCGCTCGTCGTCGCCAAGGGTCCCTTGCTCGACCCGAAGATCGCACTCGACGCCAAGGCAGCGGCCCAAGCCGCGCTGTCGATCGGGGCCGCAGCGGCCAGCGGCGGGTGGTCGCTGCTCGGCAAGAACCTGCTCAACCAGACGGGTGACCCGCACCCCTGCGTCTATGCGGCGACCGGCGTTGCCGCGAAGGCGCCCGCTACGTCCGCTGCGCCGGCTGCAAAGTCGGGTGGCAAGGCGTCGGCGGTCAAGCCGGACGAGATCCAAAATCTCTTGCGCAAGCTCTTCAAGTAAGCGTCACCCGGCGTCGCCCTCGCCCTACATTTCGCCAATGCGCAGCGCGGCAGCGTCGATCGACGTCATCAGTTCGGCCAGATTCGCCTGCACCGGGAACTGCGGGAACTCGTCGATCACGTTCTGTGGCGGGTGGATCAGAAAGCCGGCATCGGCCGCGCCGAGCATGCTGGTGTCGTTGTAGGAGTCGCCGGCCGCGATCACGCGGTAGTTGAGGCTGCGAAACGCTTCGACCGCGCGGCGCTTCTGGTCGGGCTGACGCAGCCGGTAGGCGGCGACGAATCCTTCGACATCGACTTCGAGGCGATGGCACATCAGTGTCGGCCGCCCAAGCTGGCGCATCAGCGGGTCTGCGAACTCGTAAAACGTGTCCGACAGGATCACGACCTGGTAGCGCGTGCGCAAGGTGTCGAGGAAATCCTTCGCGCCGTCGAGCGGGCACATCCCGGCGATCACCTGCTGGATGTCGGCGAGCTTCAGGCCATGCTCGCGCAGCAACGCGAGGCGGTAGCGCATCAGGCGGTCGTAGTCGGGCTCGTCGCGCGTCGTGCGCGAAAACGCGGCGACGCCGGTGCGCTCGGCGAAAGCGATCCAGATTTCAGGGACGAGGACGCCTTCGAGGTCGAGGCAAATGAGATGCATGGCGCGGGGCTCCGGCGTGAGGCGGGCATCGTAGCGCAGCGCATCGGCGGTGCTGCTTGATGCAGGGCGAACTCAAGGCCGAAGACGACCGCTTCGTTTCGGCTCGCGCCGCGACTGACGTGGTTCTGACAAGGATCAAGGATTCGTCGCGAAGGCGCGGGGTTTGCCGATTGACGCATCGGCGTGTTTGTATACAGTGTCCGGTACGCATCCATCGCGGGTCACCGGAGCTTCCCTTGCCGCCCACGCTCAAACCCGTCAAGCGCCAGGTTGCGCTTGGCGACCAGGTCTACCGCTTGCTGCAGACGCATTTGCGCAGCGGGGCGATCGGCGCCGGGCAGCCCTTGCAGGAAGTACAGCTTGCCGAGCGCATGGGCGTTTCGCGTACGCCTGTGCGTGAAGCGATGATGCGGCTCGCGAGCGAGGGCCTGCTCTCGACCGTCGGCCGCAGCTTCGTCGTGCCGGCGCTGACGTTGGCAGACGTCGACGACATCTACGAAATCCGCTTTCTCGTCGAACCGGCCGCGCTGCGCCGTGTCGCCATGCTGACGGCCGACCCGGTGTTGCGGGCGCCGATCGACGCAGCACTTGACGATGCGATCGCCGCCGACGCCGCGGGGGACGCACTACGCTTTCGGGAATCTGCGGCGCGTTTTCGAAGTGCCTGGCTCGCGCTCGTTCCCAATGCGCGGCTGGTGCGCGTCGTCGAGCAGTACTCGGATCACATGCAGCAGATTCGCGCCCTCACGCTCGGCGACGCGAAAGTTCGCGCGATCGTGCTGCGCGGCCTGAAGCGCGTTGCCGCCGCGCTCGCCAAAGGTGACGGCGAACGTGCCGCCGCGGCGATGGACGACAACCTGCGCGAGGCGCGCAAGGCCTTCATCGCAGCGGCTGCGCCGAGCGACGAACCCGAGACACAGCGCGGCGCGAACGGGGCGGGCCGAACGAACGGCACGCGAAGCGCGCGCCCTCGAACCAAGCCTGCCGAAACCTTGCGGAGCGCACCATGAACTACCTCGCCGAAATTCCCTACGGAGCCTACTGGAGCACGCCGTTCGCGCGCTGGCAGGGCAGCTTTGCGAACCTGCACAGCGTCGAGTTCGCCGCCCACGTCGCCAAGCGCGAGCTGCCGCGTCGCAAGATCGACCCGTCGGTGTTCGACTATGCGGTGCTCGGCATATCGGTGCCGCAGAAGCAGTCCTTCTACGGCGCGCCCTGGCTCGCCGGTCTGATCGGCGCCGACACTGTCGGCGGCCCGACGGTCATGCAGGCCTGCGCGACGGGCGTGCGCACGCTGCTCGCCGCGGCGCAGGAAATCGAATGCGGCCTGGCGCACAGCGCGCTCGTCCTCAACTGCGACCGCACTTCGAACGGCCCGCATCTGTACTACCCGAATCCGCGCGGCCCGGGAGGCACCGGCGCGGCGGAAGACTGGGTGATGGACAACTTCGGCTGCGACCCGCTCGGCGGACACTCGATGTTGAAGACGGCCGAGAACGTCGCCGCCAAGCTCGGCATCTCGACCGCCGAGCAGCACGAGATCGTGCTGCGCCGCGAAGCGCAGTACCGCGATGCACTCGCCGACAACAGTGCTTTCCTGCGCCGCTTCATGACGCTGCCGTTCGAAGTGCCGGCTCCAGGCTTCAAGAAGACCGCAGCGACGATCGAAGGCGACGAGGGCATCTCGCAGTCGACGCCCGAAGGTTTGGCCAAGCTGCGTCCGGTGCTCGAAGGCGGCACCGTCACCTACGGCGCGCAGACGCATCCGGCGGACGGCAACGCGGCACTTGTCGTCACGACGCGCGATCGCGCACGTGAGCTGTCGACCAACCCGAAGATCGCGGTTCGCCTGCACGGCTTCGGCCTCGCGCGGGCGGCGCTTGCGCACATGCCCGAGGCCACCGTGCCCGCTGCGCAGCGCGCGCTCACCCAGGCCGGGCGCAGCGTCGCGCAGATGGCGGCGATCAAGACGCACAACCCGTTCGCGCTGAACGACATCGTCTTCGCACGCGCCACCGGCTGCGAGCTGAAGACGATGAACAACTTCGGCTGTTCGCTCGTCTGGGGTCACCCGCAGGCGCCGATGGGCACGCGCGCGATCATCGAACTGATCGAAGAACTCGCGCTGCGCGGCGGTGGCTTCGGCCTTTTTACCGGCTGCGCAGCGGGCGACACGGCGATGGCGGTGGTGCTCGAGGTGGGTGATGCCTGAGCGTGCAACGATGAACCCCTACGGCTGGATCGCGAGTCACGCCGCGCGCACGCCCGATAAGCTCGCGATCCGCTTTGGCGACGTCGACTGGAGCTACTCGGCGCTCGTGCAAGAGGCCGCGCGACTCGCCGCCGCGCTCGCGGCCAGCGGCATTCAGCGCGGCGATCGCGTCGCGTTCCTCGGGCTCAACAGCCCGAGGGAAATCGCGCTGCTCGCCGCCTGCGCGCATCTGGGTGCGCTCTTCATGCCGATCAATTGGCGGCTGACGGCGCACGAGCAGCGCCAGATGCTGGGTGATTGCGAGCCTGCGCTGCTGATGCTCGACGAGATTTTCAGCGCTTCACGTTCGAGCCTCGGCACCGGACTGCCCGACGCCACGCTCGTCGCGCAGACCACCGCGCCGCCGCCGGGCTGGATGGCCGACCACGCGTTCATCGCGCGAGCTGCAGACGCCGCAACACCGGTTGGGGCAGGAGCGCCGCAAGACACCCTGCTGCTGTGCTACACGTCGGGTTCGACCGGCGTGCCGAAGGGCGCGATGCTGTCGCAGGAAGCGGTGCGCATCAATGCCGAACACAGCATTGAATTGCACGCCATGCGGGCTGACGATGTCGTGCTGACGACGCTCCCGCTGTTCCACGTCGGCGGCCTCAACAACCAGACGACGCCTGCACTTTGCGTCGGGGCGACGCTCGTGCTGCATCCGAAGTTCGATGTCGACGCGACCTTCGACGCCATCGAACGCGAGCGCGTCACGCTCACCGTGCTCGTGCCGGCGCAACTGACGGCCATGATGGCGCACCCGCGCTGGGAGACCGCGGACTTCACGAGCCTGCGCATGATCTCGACCGGCTCGACGATCATCCCCGAACACGTGACGCGTGCCGTGCATGCGCGCGGTGTCCCGCTGGTACCGATCTACGGCTCGACCGAAACCTGCCCGATCGCCGCCTGCCTGGCGCCGGGGGACGCGCGACGCAAGGCGGGCTCGACCGGCCACGCGGCGCGCCACTGCGAACTGCGCATCGTCGATGAGTTCGACGCGGACGTTGCGCCAGGCGCGCGCGGCGAAGTGTGGGTGCGAGGCCCCAATGTGATGAGCGGCTACTGGCGACAACCCGAGGCAAGCGCCGCAGCGCTCGCCGGCGGCTGGTTTCACAGCGGTGACCTCGGGCACTTCGACGCCGAAGGCTATCTGTGGATCGACGGCCGGGTGAAGGACATGATCATTTCCGGCGGCGAGAACATCGCGCCGGCCGAAATCGAGAACGTGCTGCTCGAATGCGGCGACATCGCCGAGGCGTCGGTCGTAGGCCTGCCCGACGCACGCTGGGGCGAGGCCGTCGTCGCCGTCGTTGCGGCGCGCGCCGGCGGTGAGATCGACGGCGAGCGCGTGCTCGCGCTGCTCGACGGCCGCGTCGCGCGCTACAAACATCCGAAGCGCGTCATCTTCGTCGCCGAATTGCCCAAGACTGCGCTTGGCAAGGTGCGAAAAGAAGACGTGCGCCGCCTCGTCGCAAGCCAGTACGACGCCATTCCCACGACGGAGAACATGCCATGACGCTGAAGATCGGAATCGATGTCGGCGGCACCTTCACCGACTTCGTCGTCGCGCGCGACGGCGCCGAGCCGGCGATCTTCAAGAGCCTCTCGACACCATCGGACCCGTCGATCGCCGTCATCAACGGCCTGACGGATATTGCGGCGGCGATGGAACCGCCGATGTCGCTCGAAGACTTCGCGGCCACGATCGACACGATCGTGCACGGCACGACGGTGACGACGAACGCGACCCTGACGCACACCGGCGCCAAATGCGCGCTGCTGACGACCGAAGGTGTGCGCGACGCGCTCGAGATGCGGCGCGGCATCCGCGAGGAGCAATACAACAACCGCTACATGAACGTGCGCCCGCTCGTGCCGCGTTCGCGGCGCGCCGGCATCAAGGGGCGCATCGACCGCGATGGCGTCGAAGTCGAGCCGCTCGATCTCGCCGCGATCGAAGCGGAGCTTGCCACTTGGCGCGGCGAAGGCGTGCAGGCGGTTGCGGTGTGCTTCATGAATTCGTTCGCCAATCCGGCGCACGAGCAGGCCGCCGCCTCGGCAGTGCGCCGCGCGATGCCCGAGGCTTACGTGTCGGTGTCGACCGAAGTGCTGCCGTCGATTCGCTTCTACGAGCGCGTCAGCACGACCGCGCTCAATGCCTATGTGGGGCCCAAGCTGCTGCACTACCTCGACCAGCTCGTCGCGCGTCTCTCCGGCATCGGCTTCAAGGGGCTGCTCATGATCATGCAGTCCAACGGCGGCGTCATCTCGCCGCAGGCCGCGCGCGACAAGGCGGCGCTCACGCTGTTGTCCGGGCCCGCAGGCGGACCGGGCGCGGGGCTTTTCTATGTCGGCGCGCACGGGCAGGACCGCTGCATCACGACCGACATGGGCGGCACAAGCTTCGAGGCGTCGGTCGCGGTCGGCGCACCGATGGTCAAAAACGACGGCGAGATTGCGCGTCACAAGATCGCGCTGCCGATGCTCGACATCCACACGATCGGCGCCGGCGGCGGCTCGATCGGCTGGCTGGACGAGGGCGGCCTGTTGCGCATGGGCCCGCAAAGCGCCGGCGCCGACCCGGGGCCGGCGTGCTACGGCAAGGGCGGCACGCTGCCGACGACGACCGACGCCAACGTGGTACTCGGCTACCTCGATCCGGCGTTTTTCGCCGGGGGTCGCATGACGCTCGACGTGGCGGCGGCGCGCGCGGCGATCGAAGAGCACATCGCGCTACCGATGGGCATGACGGTCGAACAGGCTGCCGCCGGCATGTACCGCGTCGCCTGCAACAACATGGCGCAAGGCGTGCGCGAGGTGACGATCAAGCGCGGCTTCGACCCGCGCGAGTTCCCGCTCATCCCGGGCGGCGGCGCGGGGCCGATCCACGGCTGCCTGATCTGCAGCGAGCTCGAGGTGCCACTGCAGATCGTGCCGCGCGAAGCCTCGGTGTTGTGCGCCTTCGGCATGTTGATGTGCGAGTTGCGCCATGACTATGTACGCACGTTCGTCACCCGGCTCGAGGGGCTGGACTGGACGCGACTGGGCGAACTCGTCGCGGCGATGGCTGCCGAAGGGCAACAGGCGCTGGCCGACGAGCGCGTCCCGCCAGCAAAGCGGCGCGTCGAGCTGCGGCTCGACTGCCGCTACCTGAAGCAGTATCACGAGGTCTCGGTCGCGGTGCCGATCGACGCGGTCGAACGACAAGACGGCGTCGCCATTGCGCGCGCGTTCCACGCCGAGCACCTGCGCCTGTACGGCTATTCGCTCGAGGTCGAAGGCTCGCCGGTCGAGATCATCAACGTGCGCGTGCAGGCAATCGGCGCGACCGACCGTCCCGCCTATCGCAGCGAAGCCCCGGGCAGTGCCGACGCCAGCGCGGCGTGCAAGCAGCACCGCAGGATCTACGTGCCGGAACGCGATGCGTTCGCCGACGTGCCGGTCTACGACGGACACCGCCTGCATTGCGGCCACCGCATTGCCGGGCCAGCGCTGATCGAGCAGCAGACGACGGCGATCTTCGTCAGCGACTCGTTCGACTGCACGGTCGACGCGCTCGGCTCTTTCGTGCTCTACGCGAAGGGGCGCGAGGACCTGGTGAAGATTCAAGGCAGCAAGCGGATGGAGGTCACGGCATGAGCAGCAACACCGCGACACGAAGTGCAGCAGCGAAGGCCGATGTGCGGATCGACCCGATCCTGCTCTCGGTCTACGCGCGAACCTTCAAGTCGATCACCGACGAGATGAGCATCTCGATGGAGCAGACGACGCGCTCGCCGATACTGTGCGAGGCGAAGGACTACGTGACCGGCCTGTACGACGAGGAAGGCCGCATGCTCGAGCAGACCGAGAACCTGCCGATCCTCGCCTTCTCGCTCGCGCCGGTGTGCAAGCACATTCGCAAGACCTTCGACGGCGACATCCACGAGGGCGATGTCTTCTTCCACAACGACGTCTTCTCGCTCGGCAACCAGAACAACGACGTCGCCGCGTTCAAGCCGGTGTTCTTCGAAGGCGACCTCGTCGGCTGGACGGCGGTCAAGGGCCACCAGGCCGACATCGGCGGCGCGGTGGCTGGCGGCTACAACCCGAACGCGGTCGAGGTCTGGCAGGAGGCGCTGCGCATTCCGGCGGTCAAGATCGTCGATCGCGGCAAGCTGCGCCAGGACGTGTGGAACCTGATCTTCGCCAACGTGCGGCTCGACATCGTGCAGCACGACATGAAGGCCGAAATGGGGGCGTGCGCGGTCGGCGAGCGGCGCCTGCTCGAAGTGCTCGGCAAGTACGGCGTCGCGAGCTACCGAGCGCACAAGCACGCGCTCTTCGACGCCACCCGCCGCATGATGGAAGCCGAGATCGCGAAGATCCCGAACGGCCGCTACAGCGGCGAGGGCTACGTGTACTTCGACGGCCGCCACGAGGGCAGCAAGTTCACGATCCGGGTTGACATCGAGGTCGAGGACAAGCGCATCACGTTCGACTACGGGCGAACCGACGCGCAGACCAACGGCTTCGTCAATGGCACCTTCACGTCCAGCGCGTCGGCAACGATCCTGACGCTGCTGCAGATGGTGAACCCCGACATCCCGCACAACGAGGGGATGGTCGAACCGATCGAGATCAAGATTCCGGTCGGCACGATCCTGAACGCCGCCTACCCGAAGGCGACGACCTTCGGCAACCACCTGTGCCCGCCAAATGCCGACGCGATCCAGCGCGCCTTGAGCCCGGTGCTGCCGGACCGCGTGACGGCCGGCTGGAACAACCTGCTCGCATCGCTCACGACCGGGATCGACCCGAAGACAAACGAGAAATACGTCGACATCGGTTTCATGGGGCTGAAGGGCGGGTCGGGCGCGATGAAGGGCGTCGACGGCTACGACCACATCGGCATGATCGACGCCAGCGGCGGCGTGCTCGACCAGGACTACGAGATGTTCGAGCAGCAGACGCCGCACCGGCTGATCAAGCACGAACTGCTCACCGATTCGGCCGGCGCTGGGCAGTGGCGCGGCGGGCTGGGCGTCGAAACGATCTTCGAGATCGGCTCCGATGACACGCAGCTCGTGACCTTCGGCGACGGTGATTTCGAAGGCGCATTCGGTCTCGCCGGCGGGCAGGGCGCGGGGTTGAACTTTATCCGGCTGACCTACGCCGACGGCAAGACCGTCGTACCGCGCAACAAGGACCTGATCACCGGCGTGCCGCGCGGAACGATCTATCACCAGGTTGCGAACGGCGGTGGCGGCTGGGGTGACCCGCAGAAGCGCGATCGCAAGGTGCTGGCGGACGAAGTGCGCAATGGTGTGATTTCGCGCGAGGCGGCGGTGCGTGACTACGGATTCGTTGAGGGTGACGCGACATGAAAGTCGTTGGCAGCGGTCTGCGTGGCATCAGGCCGGCGGGGCGCTCTGCTGCGCTCATGTCCCCCGTGCTGGGCTGCGCCCAGCCCTCCTCCTTTACTTCGCTCCGCAAAGCACCCCACCGGCCTGATGTGATGCATTGGCGTATTGGGGCCGATGCAAGCCCCCGCTGCCGCTCGCCGTGGGCGTCGGGTGCGCGCCGCGGCGAAGTGAAGGAGGAGGTTCGGGCAAAGCCCGGACCGGGGGACATGAGCAGCGACGGGCACCCGATGGCCGCGGCCCGCGCAGATCGGGAAGGCGTCGCCCCGAATCGAGATCGCCCGACATGAACTTCGAACTCACGGACGACCAACGCGCGATTCGGGACGCCTTCGCACGCTTCTGCGACGAGCGCATTGCGCCGCAGGCGGCGACGATCGACGAGGCGAAGGTGTTTCCGCGCGCGCTGTTCGACGAGCTCGGCGCGCTTGGCTTCTTCGGCATGCGCTATCCGGAAAATATTGGCGGCTCGGGCGCCGGGTTGGCCGAGTTCGCGCTCGCGCTGGCCGAGATTGCGCGCGGCTCGATGTCGCTCGCCGGTGCAGCGGCGATGCAGTCGCTGATGGGCACGAAGTTCCTGCACATGCTCGGCAATGCCGACATCATCGAGCGGCTTTTCAAGCCGGCGCTCACGGGCGAGAAGATCGGTGCGATCTGCATGACCGAGCCGAATGCGGGGTCGGATCTCGACGGCATTGCGACGCAGGCGAAGAAGGTCGATGGCGGCTGGCTCTTGAACGGGCAAAAGACCTGGGTCACGTCGGCGCCGGTGGCGGACTTCTTCACCGTGTTCGCCAAGGCGGGCGACGAGAAGAAGCTGACGATCTTTCTCGTCGAGCGCAACTTCAAGGGCCTCGTCGTCGGGCGCGAGATTCACAAGATGGGCGTGTGGGCGTTGCCGACTTCGGAGGTCGCGTTCGCCGATTGCTTGGTGCCGGACAGCCATCGTCTGTCGCGCGAGATCGGCGACGGCGAGGCGCATTTGCGCAAGACGCTCGCCGAAATCCGCATCATCACCGGCGCGATGGCACTCGGCATCGCGCGCGCGGCACTTGCCGATGCGCTGCGCTATGCGGCCGAGCGCAAGCAGTTCGGCAAGCCGATCAACCGCTTCCAGGCGATCCAGATGAAGCTTGCCGAAATGGCGACCGACCTCGAAGCCGCCGCGCATCTCGTGTCGTATGCCGCGTGGCTGCACGGTGCCGGCAAGCCGCATCACAAGGAAGCAGCGATGGCGAAGTTGAATGCCGCCGAGGCGGCGGCGCGCATTTGCGAGCAGGCGGCGCGCGTGCTCGCGAGCTACGGCTATGCGATGGAGTATCCGGTGCAGCGCTATCTGCGCGACGTGCGCTTCACGCTGATCGGCGGTGGGACGAGCGAGATCTTGAAGCTCGTGATAGCCAAGGAGCTAAACCAATGAGTGCGAATGAAAGGCGAATCAAGGTGGTCGTCGCCAAGCCCGGCCTCGACGGCCACGACCAGGGCGCGAAGATCGTCGTGCGCGCGATGATGGACGCGGGCTTCGAGGTGATCTACACCGGCTTGCGCCAGACGCCTGAGCAGGTCGCGCGCATCGCGCTCGACGAGGATGTCGACGTGATTGCGCTCTCGAGCCTCGCCGGCTCGCACCTGCCGTTCTGCCGCAAGTTGAAGCCGCTGCTCGAAGCCAGCGGCCTTACCGACAAGTTGTGGGTGATCGGCGGCAACCTGCCGGCGCAGGACCATGCGGCGCTGCGCGAACTCGGCTTCACCGGCATCTTCCCGACCGGCTCGAAGCTTGACGCAATCACCGGTTTCATCCGGGAGCAAGTGCAATGAACGATCGCGTCAAAACCGATGCCAAACGCGTCGTCAACGAATCAGGCATCGAGGTCAAGCCGCTCTACACGGCGGCCGATATCGAGGCGAGCGGCGGCCTTTCGATGCTCGGCGAGCCGGGTGCCTACCCGTTCACTCGCGGCATCCACCGCGAGATGTACCGCAAACAGCCCTGGACGATGCGCCAGTACGCCGGCTTCGGCAACCCGAGTGACACGAACCAGCGCTTCAAGTACCTGATCGCCAACGGCCAGACCGGGCTCAACGTCGCGTTCGATCTGCCGACGCAGATCGGGCTCGACTCCGACGACCCGCTGGCCGAGGGCGAGGTCGGCCGCGTCGGCATGTCGATCGACACGCTGCGCGATTTCGAGATCGCGTTCGACGGTATCGACTTGAACAAGATCACCGTCTCGCTCACCATCAATGGCGCGGCGGCGATATTGATCGCGATGTACCTCGCGATGGCCGAGAAGCGCAGCTACGACCTGAAGCAGCTGCGCGGCACGGCGCAGAACGACATCCTGAAGGAATTCATCGGGCGGGGGACCTGGGTCTTTCCGGTCGAGCCGTCGATCCGCCTCGTCGGCGACACGATCGAGTACTGCGCCGAGCACGCGCCGAAGTACAGCCCGGTGTCGGTCTGCGGCTATCACATCCGCGAATCGGGCGCGACGCCGGCGCAGGAGATGGCGTATGCCTTCTGCATCGCCAAGGCGTATGCCGACGAGGTGATTCGCCGCGGGCTGCCGGTGGACGAATTCGCCGGCCGCCTGTCCTACAACTTCAACATCTTCGGCAACATCTTCGAGCAGGTCGCGAAATTCCGCGCCGGTCGCGGGCTGTGGGCGAAGATCATGAAGGAGGAGTACGGCGCCGAGAAGCCCGGCTCGATGTGGCTGCGCATGATTGCTGCCGGCGGCGGCGGGGGCCTCACCTTCGAGCAGCCGGAGATGAACATCGTGCGCGGCGCGTACTACGCGCTGATCAGCGCGCTGTCGGGCACGCAGACGATGGCGCTGTGCTCGTACGACGAGGCGTACACGATCCCGACCGAGTATTCGGCTCGCGTCTCGCTGCGCACGATGCAGATCCTGATCGAGGAAATGGGCCTCACCGAAACCGTGGACCCGCTCGCCGGTTCGTACTACGTCGAAACGATGACGAACCAGATGCGCGCCGCGATGGAAGAGATCATGGCCGAGACCGATGCCGAAGGCGGCATCGTCAAGCTCGTCACCGACGGCACGATCCAGTCTCGTGTTTCGGCGCAGGCCTACCGCATGCAGCGTGCGATCGAATGCGGCGAGTTCCCGAAAGTCGGCGTGAACTGCTATCGCAACGACAAAGAGGATGAGCACAAGGTCGAGTTCCATCCGTACAACGAAGAAGACGCGCGCGCGCAGGTCGCGACGCTCGACCGAATCCGCGCCGAGCGCGACAACGACGCGGTGACCGCCGCGCTCGAGAAGCTGCGCGACGACGCGAAGTCCGGCCGAAACGTGATGCCGGCCTTGATGCAGGCTGTGAAGTCGTATGCGAGCGTCGGCGAGATGACGCGTGAAATGGTGGCCGTCTTCGGGCGCTACCGCGAACCGGTGAGGTTTTGAACCATGCAGGAGATCACCACGTATCTGGCGCCGCGCCGCCTGGGCGAGGCATTGCACGCGATGGCCGACGGCGGCGCGACGGTGTTTTGCGGCGGCACGGACTTGGCACCGCAGACCGAGTCCGGCGCGCGCCAATACGCGCCAACGCTGCTCAACCTTCGCCGCGTCGAAGGCCTGGGCGGCGTGGACGCCGGCACAAGCGAGATCCGCATCGGCGCTACGGCGACGGTCAGCGAGATTCGCGCCAGCGCCACGCTCGCAGAGGTCGCGCCCGTGCTCGCCGAAGCGGCCGAGCGCTTCGCGAGCGATCAGATCCGCAATGCGGCATCGATCGGCGGCAACCTCTGCAATGCGTCGCCTGCGGGCGACATGATCCCGCCGCTGCTGGTGCTCGGCGCCTCGGTCGAACTGGCCTGTCTGCGCGACGGCGCGGTGCAGACGCGGCGGGTGCCGCTGGAGCGCTTCTTCGTCGGCCCCGGCAAGAGCGTCAAGCTGCCGCAGGAGCTGCTGGTCGCCGTCGTGTTCGACCGGCCGGCACCCGGCTTCGCGGCCAGGTTCCGCAAATCCGGCCCGCGTCCGGCGCTCGAGATCTCCACCGTATCGGTCGCCGTCGGCGCCCGTGTTGCCGAGGGCAGGCTGAGCGACGTGCGCGTCGCGCTCGGATCGGTTGCGCCGACTCCGTTGCGCGCCCGCCATGTCGAGGCTGCGCTCGAAGGCAAGCGGCTGGATGCCGCGACGATTGCCGCGGCCGTCGCGGCGGCGGCGCAAGATGCCAAACCCATCGATGACGTGCGTGCCAGTGCGTGGTATCGCGATCATCTTGTCAAAGTCTTCGTCGAGGAGGTGCTCAATGAATTGCGTCGAGACTGAAATCCGCTTCAAGCTCAATGGCCGCGATGTCTGCCTGAAGGTGCCGGCCGACATGAAGACGCTGGCCATGCTGCGCGACAAGCTTGACCTGACCGGAACCAAGTACGCCTGCGGCGAGGGCGAGTGCGGCGCGTGCACCGTCAGCGTCGACGGCAAGACCATCAACAGTTGCCTGATGTACGCGGTCGACTGCGACGGGCGCGATGTCGTGACGATCGAAGGGCTGCGTACGCCGCAGGGCCTTCACCCGATGCAGCAGGCGTTCGTCGACCACGGCGCCGTGCAGTGCGGCTTTTGCATGCCGGGCATGATCATGCAGGCCAACTACCTGGTCGAGAACAACCCCGACCTGACGCGCGAACAAGCGCAGCGCGGCCTGGAGGGCAACCTGTGCCGTTGCACCGGCTACACCAAGGTTCTTGACGCCGTGCAGGCCGTGGCCGGCGAGCGCCGCGGCCCGGGCTGAGCACGACTGCAGCATCCGTATCGAAACCTCTCACGCGAAAGGCCAGCCATGAACGCCACCCCTTCACCCGTGACCAAGACGACCTTGATCGGCCAGCGTGTCAAGAAGCCCGACGCACCCGACAAGGCGACCGGCAAGACGCGCTACATCAACGACATGGTGTTGCCGCAGATGCTGATCGGCAAGGTGCTGTTCGCCGGGCGGCCGCACGCGAAGATCGTGCGCATCGACACCACGGCGGCGCAGAAGCTGACCGGCGTGCACGCCGTGCTGACCGGCAAGGACGCCGCCGGATTGAAATTCGGCTTCGTGCGCGACAACGTCGCGCTCAAGGACCACGTGCGCTGCGAGCACGACGAGGTCGCCGCCGTCGCCGCCGAGACGGAAGCGATCGCCAACCGCGCTCTCGAACTCATCGAAGTCGAGTACGAGGACCTGCCCGGTGTGTTCACCCCCGAAGCCGGCGCGAGGGAAGATGCGCCGCAGATCCACGAGAATTTCCCCGGCAACAAGAGCCTGCACTTCGAGTTCAAGCACGGCGACCTCGCCGCGGCCGTCGAGGCCTCCGACGTGGTGGTCGACAACGTGTTTCGTCCGCACCATGTGACGCACTGCTGCATGGGCACCTCGTGCGCGATCGCCGACTTCGACCACAACGGCAAGCTGACGATCTGGACGCAGACGCAGTACCCGTACAACTACAAGATGGACCTCGCGCCGGCGCTGGGCATTGGTCCTGGCGACATCCGCGTCATCCAGCCACCCGTCGGCGGCGCGTTCGGCTCCAAGCTCGACGTCTACCCGTACGAGCCGATCGCGGCGCTGCTGGCGAAGAAGACCGGCCGGCCGGTGAAGGTCATCTACACGCGCGAGGAGGAGTTCAAGGCCTCACCGACGCGCCAGGCGGCGATCATCCACATGCGCACCGGCTGCACGCGCGACGGCGTGCTCACCTTCCGCAGCGCCGACGTGCTGCTGGACAACGGCGCCTACACCTCGTGGGGGCCGACGATTCCGGTCATCATGATGCGCACCACGTCGGGCCACTATCGCATTCCGGTCGTCGCGTTCGAGGCGCAGGCGATCTACACCAACAACCCGTACGCGGGGTCGTTTCGCGGCTACGGCAACGTCCAGACCACCTGGGCCACCGCGCAGCAAATGGACATGCTGGCCGACATGGTGGACATGGACCCGCTCGAATTCCACCTGAAGAACGCGCAGCGCTCCGGTGAGGTCACGCCGCAGAAATCGTTCCTGCGCGAGTGCGCCTTCGTCGAGTGCCTGCAAACCGCGGCGCAGGCGAGCGACTACAGCCGCAAGCGCAAGGATTACGCAGCGCAGCGCGACACTGCCGGGCGCTTCAAGAAGGGCATCGGCCTAGCCTCGTCGATCCACAACGCCGGCGGCGCCAAGATCCACAAGTCGGACGGCATCGGCACGATTCTGAAGCTCGACGACTACGCGCGCGTCACGGTGATCACCGGCGCGTCCGAGATCGGGCAGGGCATCGATGCGGTCATCACGCTGATCGTCGCCGAGGAACTCGGCGTGCCACTCGAACACGTGACCCTCGTCAACAACGACTCCGACGTCGCCCCCTGGGACGTCGGCGTGCACGCGTCGCGCACGACCTTCATCGCTGGCAACGGGACGCGCCGCGCCGCGCGCAAGGCGAAGGCGCAGATCCTCGCCGCCGCCGAGAAGATGCTCGGCGTTGCAGCGGACGAGCTCGAACTGCGCGGCGGCGCAGTCGTGCGCGACTCCGACGGTACGCAGATCATCAAGCTGGACCGCCTGCTGCGCCAGATGCATTTCCAGGCCGTTCCGGAACTGGTCATGGTGACCGACTACTACGAGCCCAAGAGCGAGCCCGAGGGTGCCGAGCACACGTCGGATCACTCTGCAGCGTATTCGCACGCGGTGCACGTCGCCGAGATCACCGTCGATACGCTGACCGGCGAGATCAAGGTGGACAAGGTCACGGTGGCGCAAGACGTCGGCCGCGTCATCAACCGCATGGGGCTCGAAGGCCAGGTCGAGGGTGGCATCGCCATCGGGCTCGGCTACGCGCTGAGCGAGGACATGCGGATCGAGAACGGCAGGCTGAAGAACGCCTGCTTCCGTGACTACAAGCTGATCACGGCGCCCGAGATGCCGCCACTGGACATGCATTTCATCGAGAGCCACTGCGCCGAGGGCCCGTACGGCGCGAAGGGCATCTCGGAGTTGCCGACGATCGTCATCGCGCCGGCGATCGCCAACGCCCTGTACAACGCGACCGGCGTGCGCATCTTCGATCCGCCGCTGTCGCCCGAGAAGGTCGCGCGCGCGATCTACGCGAAGCGGGCGCAGGCAGCGCCCGACGAAGCCGCCGTTCAAAAGGAAAGCGTGACGGCGTGAGCGCGCATGAAGCTGAAGTACTTCGCCTGGCTCCGCGACAGCATGGGCTGTGATTCGGACGACATCGTCTTGCCGGACGAGATCAGCAGCGTCGGCATGTTGCTCGACTGGCTTCCGACGCAGGGCGAGCGCTTCGAGCGCGCGTTCGAGTTCATCGACGTCGTGCTCGTCTCGGTCAATCGCCAATACGCCGATCGCGACCATCGCGTGCGTGACGAAG
Organism: uncultured beta proteobacterium; assembly: GCA_963774675.1. GTDB lineage: Bacteria > Pseudomonadota > Gammaproteobacteria > Burkholderiales > Burkholderiaceae_C > CAIKUF01. Next base: position 182,570 of record CAVZFV010000011.1, read on the forward strand.
ACGAAGTCATGCTCGTGCCCCCGATCGCGGGCGGCTGAAGGAGGTGCGTTGATGTCCCGAACCAGACGAGAGAGCGCCGGATGAAGCGGCGCACCGTGCTGTCGATGGAACAGGCGCTCTCGCTGCCTTATGCGACGCTGCGCTTCGCGCAACTCGGCTGGCGCGTGATCCGCATCGAGGCGGTCGGTGGACACGGCCTTCCGGGTGACCCGAACCGCTACATCGGCTCGCGCGTGATCAAGGGGGAGAGCGAGGGCGAAGGCGTGGACGACCGGCGCAGCTATTTCGTCGCGCCCAACGTCGGCAAGGAAGCGATTGCGATCAACCTGAAGGACGCGCGCGGCCAGGCACTGCTCGCGCGCTTGATCGAGGATCTCGAGGTCGATGTCTTCTGCTGCAACACCGTGCCTTCACGCTATGCATCGCTGGGCATCGCGCCCGAGCAGTTGCACGCCGTGCGCCCCGCTTTGATCTGGGCCGGCATTTCGGCAATGGGTCCGGCCTTCCCGGAGGCACCCGGTTACGACCCGGTTATCCAGGCGATGGCCGGCTACATGGAAGTCACCGGCGAACGCACGGGCCCGCCGATGCTGACTGGCATTCCGGTCATCGACCTCAAGGCGGGCGACGAGCTCTATGCGAACGTGATGCGCGCGCTGCTCGAACGCTACGAGACGGGCGAGGGGCAGACGATCCATGTCTCGATGCTGCAGGCGGCGGCGTCATGGCTGATCACGGTGCTGCCGCTGCTCGACTTCGGTTGTCGCGACGACGAGATCACGCGTGCCGGCAATGAGCACCGCAAGTTCATTCCAACCAACGTCTATCCCGCAAGTGACGGCTTCGTCTACTTGGCGATCGGCAGCGACGTGCAATGGCGGCGCCTGTGCGCGATCCCGAAGTTCGCTCCGGTCGCCAACGAGGTGCGTGCGACGAACGAGGGCCGGCATGCCGAGCGCGAGGCGATCCATCGCGACATGGCGGCCGTCACCATGCAACATCCGGCCGATGTGTTGCTCGCCGATCTGGCCAGCGCGACGATCCCGGCGACGCGCATCCACGACATCCGCCAGGTGCGCGAGCTGCCTGCGCTGCGCGACAAGCTGACCCGCACCACATTGCCCGACGGGCAGGTGGTGCGCATGCCGCCGATGGCGATCGATCAGGCCGGCGCGCCCAGCGAGCTCGGCTTCGCGCCCAAGTACGGCGAGCACACGCGCAGCGTCCTCGCAGAGACCGGTCTGACTGACCGTGAGATCGCGGCGCTGCTGGAGGCAGGTGTCGTGGCGTGACGCCGATCTACTCAGGCGTATTTTGCATTGTTCCCCGCAACCCCCCCAAAGGAGACATGATGACCAAGCACATTCGATTGACCGCCGTGGCGCTGGCCTGCGTGTTCGCCGCCGCGACGGCGCAGGCCGAGATCACGATCGGCGTTTCGCTCGGCACGACAGGCCCGGGCTCTTCGCTCGGCATCCCGTACAAGAATGCGTTCACGCTCGTGCCGAAGACGCTCGGCGGCGAGCCGGTGCGCTACATCATCCTCGACGACGAATCGAAGCCCGACGGCGCGGCGAAGAACGCGCGCAAGTTCGTCACCGATGACAAGGTCGACGCGATGATGGGCTCCAACGGCGTTCCCTCGGGCGTCGCGATGGCGCAGGTGGCGGGTGAGACGAAGACGCCGCTCGTCTCGCTCACGCCGCTGCCGCCGCTCGCGCCCGAGCGCGCCTACTGGACCTTCATCGTCCCGCAGCCGACCGAGCTGATGATGAGCGCGGTCGCCGAGAACATGAAGGGCAAGGGCATCAAGACGGTCGCCTTCATCGGGTTTTCGGACACCTGGGGCGATCTCGTCTACAACGCGATCACCGGGCTTGCGCCGAAGTACGGCTACAAGGTCGTGACCAACGAGCGCTATGCGCGCGCCGACACCAGCGTCGCCGGCCAGACGCTCAAGATCATGGCTGCCTCGCCCGACGCCGTCGTCGTCGGCGGTTCGGGCTCACCTGCCGCGACGCCGCAGATCGCCCTCGTTGATCGCGGCTACAAGGGGCCGATCTACCACAACCACGGCACCGTCAACCTCGCCTTCATCCAGACCGCGAAGAAGGACGCCGAGGGCGCGATCGCACCGACCGGCGCGCTGATGGTCGCCGAGGAGCTGCCGGCCGATTTCCCGACCAAAGCCGTATCGCTCGACTTCGTCAAACGCTACGAAGCCGCCTACGGCCCCAGCAGCCGCAATGCGTTCGCCGGCTACAGCTACGACGGCGTGCTGGTGCTTGACGCCGCTGCCAAGGTCGCATTGAAGAAGGCCAAGCCCGGAACGCCGGAATTTCGCGCCGCGCTGCGCGACGCGCTCGAGCAGGCAACCAACGTCATCGGCACGCACGGCGTCTACAACATGACGCCGGGAAACCACAACGGGCTCGACGAGCGCGCCCGGGTGCTGGTGCAGGTCGTCGACGGTCAGTGGCGTTTGTTGAAGTGACGGTGGCGATCGCCGAGCCGGCGGCCTGCCCGGCGCGGCGGCGGCCAAGATGTGCCGGCGGGCGCGTCGACTGTCCGCGCTGCGCGTAGCGAGTCTCGAGCATGAATGGCGACATCGCGCTCTGGTTGATCCAGGACGGCGTCATCACCGGCGCGATCTATGCCTTGCTGGCGCTGGCGTTGCTCCTCGTGTTCGCCGTCACGCGCATCATCTTCGTGCCGCAGGGCGACTTCATCTCGCTTGCCGGGTTGACGCTTGGCACCTTGCAACTCGGGCAGGTGCCGGGGACGATCTACATGCTGCTCGGCGGCGGCGTGCTCGTCGCCGCCATCGAGGCGAGCGCCGCGCTGCGCGCCAAGGCACCGGCGCGCCTGGTGCGCATCGCCGCCGTCTATCTGCTCGCACCGGCAGCGATCGCCGCGTTCGCCGCCTGGGCGGCGCCGCGCAAGTTCGACATCCTGATCCAGATGGCGATCACGCTCGCGCTCGTGGTGCCGCTCGGGCCGATGCTCTATCGCGCTGCGTACCGGCCGCTTGCCAACGCATCGGTGCTTGTGCTCTTCATCGCTTCGATGGCGGCGCACTACGTGATCACGGGCCTCGCGCTCGCCTTCTTCGGCGGCGAAGGTCTGCGCGCGAGCCCGATCTCCGACGCGAAGTTCGACCTCGGCGTCCTGCAAATCAGCGCGCAGAGCATCTGGGTCGTCGGCGCGAGCCTTGCCTGCATGTTCGCGCTGTGGCTCTTCTTCGAGCACACGCTCTACGGCAAGGCACTGCGCGCGACGGCGATCAACCGCGTCGGCGCGCGCATCGTCGGCATCCCGACCGAGTTTGCAGGGCGGCTCGCATTCGGTCTCGCCGCAGCGATGGGTGCGCTGTCTGGCATTCTGATCGCGCCGCTCGCGACGATCTACTACGACACTGGCCTGATGCTCGGGCTCAAGGGCTTCGTCGGCGCCATACTCGGCGGCATGGGGAGCTACCCGCTCGCGGCGCTCGGCGCGCTCGGCGTCGGCCTGCTCGAATCCTTCGCGTCGTTCTGGGCCAGCAACCTGAAGGAGACGATCGTCTTCACCTTCATCATCCCGGTGCTGCTGTGGCGCTCGCTCGTCTCGCGTCATCCGGTGGTCGAGGACGAAGAAGAATGAATGCCTCGGGCGCGCTGGGGCGGACGAGATGAAGCGCACGCAACTCATCTTCGCGCTGGCCGTTGCAGTCGTTGCGGTGGCGCCGTTCGTATTGCCGGCGTACTACGTGACCTTGCTCAACTACATCGGCCTCGCGACGCTCGTCACGCTCGGTCTGGTCGTCATGACGGGCGTCGGCGGCATCGTCTCGTTCGGCCAGCAGGCCTTCGTCGGCATCGCTGCCTACGCCACCGCGGCGTTGACGACGATGGCGGGTTGGTCGCCGTGGGCCGGCCTCGCGGCGAGCCTCGTCCTTGTCGCAATCTCGGCGCTGCTGATCGGCGCCGTCACGCTGCGCTTGTCGGGGCACTACCTGACGATCGCGACCATCGCCTGGGGTATCGCGATCTACCATCTGTTCGGCAACCTGCCACTGCTCGGTCAGTACGGTGGCATCGACAACGTGCCGCCGGTGTCGATCGCGAGTTTCGACTTCGATACCGGGCGCAAGTCCTACTACCTGATCTGGTGCTTCGCGCTCGTCATGCTGGTCGCGGCGCGTAACCTTCTCGACTCGCGCCCCGGCCGCGCGATCCGCGCGCTGCGTTTTCGCGGCGTGATGGCCGAGAGCTGCGGCGTCGACACCTCGGCGCTCAAGCTCGTCGTCTTCATCTACGCCGCGTTGCTCGCTGCCTTCTCGGGCTGGCTTTACGCGCACTTCCTGCGCTTTGTCAGCCCGCATGCGTTCGGCGTCAACGCCGGCATCGACTATCTCTTCATGGCCGTCATCGGCGGCGCGAGCCAGGTCTGGGGGGCCGTCGTCGGCTCGTCGATCATGACGGTCTTGAAAAACTGGTTGTCCGACTTGCTGCCGGCGCTCTTCACGTTCAGCGGCAACTACGAGACGATCGTGTTCGGCGTGCTGATGCTCGTCCTGCTGCAACACGCACGCGAGGGGCTGATCCCTGCCTTCACGCGCTGGATGCCGCAAAGCGTGAAGCCGGCGCCGGCCGATGCACCCGCGCTCGAACGCCGCGCGCGTCCGGCGCCGGGCGCATCGTTGTTCGAGGTCAGCGGCCTGAGCAAGCGCTTCGGCGGACTGGTTGCAGTCAACAACCTCGGCTTCTCGATGCGGTCGGGCGAGATCCTCGGCCTGATCGGGCCGAATGGTGCCGGCAAGAGCACGTTCTTCAATCTGGTCAGCGGCACGCTTGTGGCGGATGCCGGCAGCGTGCGGCTGACAGGTGAGCGCATCGACGGCAAGCCGTCGCGCGCGATCGCACGCCGCGGCCTGGCGCGCAGCTTCCAGCACGTGAACCTCGTGTCGCGCATGTCGGTGCTCGAGAACGTCGCCATGGGAGCGTATCTGCGCGGGCGGCGCGGCACGCTGTCGGCGATGCTGCGCACCGATCGCCGCGAAGAGGCGCGGCTGCTCGCCGAAGCGGCGCGCCAGATCGACCGCGTCGGCCTTGGCGAACACCTGCACGACGCAGCGGGCAGCCTGCCGCTCGGGCGCCAGCGCATCGTCGAGATCGCACGCGCGCTCGCGGCCGACCCGGTGCTGTTGCTGCTCGACGAGCCCGCGGCCGGGTTGCGCTACGCCGAGAAGCAAGAGCTTTCACAACTGCTGCGCAGTCTGCGCACCGAGGGCCTGAGCATCCTGCTCGTCGAACACGACATGGAGTTCGTGATGAGTCTGGTCGATCGCATCGTCGTGATGGATTTCGGCGAGAAGCTCGCCGAGGGTCTGCCGGCAGAGATCCAGGCCGATCCGGCAGTGGTCGAGGCCTACCTGGGCGGCATCGAATGAGCGCCGTGCCCGAGTCCGCCGCCACGCCGCTGCTCGAAGTGCGCGATCTGCGCGTCGCCTACGGCAAGGTCGAGGCGGTGCACGGCGTGAGCCTGCGCGTCGAGGCGGGCTCGATCGTGAGCGTGATCGGCCCGAACGGCGCCGGCAAGACGACCTTGCTCGCCGCGCTGATGGGCCTGCTGCCGTGCAGCGGCACGCTGCGCTATGCGGGCGACGACCTGATGGTGCAGCCGGTCGAGGCGCGCGTCGCGGCCGGACTCACGCTGGTGCCCGAGCGGCGCGAGCTGTTCGGTGAGCTCTCGGTCGAAGACAACCTGCGCCTGGGCGCGTTCCAGCGCGTGCGGCGCGGCGAGCGCGGCGCAGCGGCTGACCTGGGCGGCATCTACGAGCGCTTTCCGCGCCTGAAGGAACGGCGCAAGCAGTACGCTGCGACGCTCTCGGGGGGCGAGCGCCAGATGCTCGCGATCGGCCGCGCGCTGATGGCCAGGCCGCGCCTGCTGATGCTCGACGAACCGAGCCTCGGCCTGGCACCGCGCATCGTGCGCGACATCCTGCACATCGTTGCCGACCTGCGCAAGACGGGCGTCGCGATCCTGCTCGTCGAGCAGAACGCGCGCGCCGCGCTGCAGATCGCCGACCGCGGTTACGTGCTCGAGACGGGCGAACTCGCGCTCGAAGGCAGCGCCGCCGAGCTCTCGGGCAACCCGCGCGTGATCGAGTCCTACCTCGGCTTCGGGGGCAAGGCGTGAGCGGCTCCGGGCGCGTGGACGCGTTGGCGGGCGCGCGCGAGAGCGTCGTTGCGATGCTCGCCGCGGCGGCTACCAAAGCGCCGCACGCCGAAGCGCTCGTCTTCGGCGAACGCCGGCTCGACCATGCGGGCTACCTCGCGTGCGTCGCCGGCTTCGCGCGCGAGCTCGAATCGATCGGCGCACGCGGTGAACGCGTCGCGACGCTGATCGGCAATTCGATCGACGCCTGCATCGCGATGTTCGGCGCGCTCGCCGCCGGCGCGCAGCTCGTGCCGCTCAACACGCTGCTCACCGCGCATGAGCTGGAGCCGATCCTGCTCGATGCGGCGCCGCGCGTGCTCGTCGTCGACGCGGCGCTGCGCAGGCACGTCGATGCGGCGGCGAGGGGTGCGGGCATTGCACACCTCATCGAGGTCGGCTTGGGCGGCCGCTCTCTCGACGCATTGCACGACGGCGAGGCATCGCTGCCGGCTTTACCGCAGCCTGATGCGCTCGCGCTCCTGCAGTACACCGGCGGCACCACGGGGCGCGCGAAGGGCGTCGAGTTGACGCACCGCGCGATCGCGATCAACGTCGAACAGCGCGAGGCCTTGCTGCCGACCCGTCGCGGCGATCGCATTGTCTGCATGATGCCGCTGTCGCACGCCTACGGCATGGCGATGGGCCTGTTTCTCGCCGCGCGCTGCGCTGGTGCACTCGTGATCCTCGCGCGCTATCAGCCCGACGAAGTGCTTGCTGTCGTCGCGCGCGAGCGGATCAACGTCTTTCCAGGCAGCCCAACGGTCTTCGTCGGATTGATGTCGCAACCGGCGTTTGCCGCGACCGACTGGGGCAGCGTGCACACCTGCTACTCGGGTGCGTCGGCCCTCGCTGCGGCAACGCTCGCGCGCTGGCAGGAGGCTGTCGGTGCGCCGGTCTTCGAAGGCTACGGCCTGACCGAAGCCGGCCCGGTGCTGAGCTTCAACCCGGCGCGTGGGCCGGCGAAAGCCGGATCGGTCGGCGTCGCCGTGCCGCAGACCAAGATCGAGATCGTCGACGTCGAGACCGGCACGCGCGTGCTGGCGGCCGGCGAGGTCGGCGAGATCCGCGCCCGCGGCCCACAGTTGATGCGCGGCTACCGCGGCCGTCCGGATGAGACAGCGCAGGCGCTGCGCGACGGCTGGCTCTACACCGGCGACATCGGCGAGTTCGACGCCGACGGCTATCTCTTCATCCACGATCGCAAGAAGGACATGGCAATCGTCGGCGGCTACAACGTCTATCCGCGCGAAGTCGAAGAGGTGCTGTTCGCGCACGCGGACGTCGCCAACGCGGCAGTCGTCGGCGAGCCCGACGCGTATCGCGGTGAGCGACTCGTCGCGCACGTCGTTTTGCGCACTGGCGCGAGGCACGATGCCGAAGCGCTGCTCACGCATTGTCGTGAGCGGCTTGCAAGGTACAAGATTCCCGAGCGCATCCGCTTTGCCGACGCGCTGCCGAAGACGCCCGCCAACAAGACCGACAAGCGCGCGCTGCGAAGCCTGTCGCCGTGCGCAGACGTGGCCTGACCCACCGATGGAGATTGCCCTGACATGACCTACTCGAACCCGCTCCTCGAACGCCCGACGCGCCCCGCGCCGCGCCACGTCGCCGTCATCGGCGCCGGATCGATCGGCCCCGACATCGCCTACTACCTCAAGAGCGCGCTGCCGGGCCTGAAACTCACGCTGCTCGACATCCGTCAGGACGCGATCGACGGCGCGCTCGAACGCCTCAAGGGCTACGCCGACAAGGCCGTCGCACGCCGCAAGATGAGCGCCGAAGACGCGCGCGCGACACTCGATGGCCTGACAGGCAGCACCGACTACGCCGCGCTTGCCGATTGCGATTGGGTTATCGAGGCGGCGACCGAAGACCTTGCGCTCAAGCGCCGCATCTTCGCCGAGGTCGAGGCACGCGTCGCGTCCGACGCGGTGATCACGTCTAACACGAGTTCGTTGCCGGCCGCGCGCATCTTCGCCGAGCTTAAGCATTCCGAGCGCGCGACCGTGACGCACTTCTTTGCCCCCGCATGGCGCAACCCAGCCGTCGAGGTGATCGCGTGGCCGCGCGCTGATCCGGCGCTCGTCGCGTGGTTGCGCCATCTGTTCGCCGCGACCGGCAAACTCCCGCTCGTGACGACCGACGCGCCGTGCTTCATGCTCGATCGCGTGTTCGACAACTGGTGCAACGACGCCGCGCTGCTGCTCGACGACGCCACCGCAGCCGAGATCGACAGCGTGGCCGGCGAATTCGTCCACGCGGGGCCGTTCTTCGTCTTGAACCTTGCGCACGGCAACCCGATCATCACCGAGACGAACACCTTGCAGGCCGAGGAGGAGGGCGCGCATTACCGGCCGGCGGCGATCTTCCGTTCGGTCGATCGCTGGCTGACCGTCAGCCCCGGCAAGAGTGTGTCCGTCGCACCGCCCGTTGCCACGCGCGTACGCGACCGGATGCTCGGCGTGCTGCTGTCGCAGACGGTCGATATCCTCGATCGCGGCATCGGTGGTGCTGCCGATCTGGATCTCGGCTGCCGCGTCGCGCTCGGTTTCAAGCGCGGGCCGCTCGAGATCATGCGTGAAGCGGGCGACACTGAGTGCGAGCGCATCCTGCAGCGCTTCGTACAGGAGCGGCCGGGCATGCCCGTCGCTGAGCGAGCGCTCACCGCATATCAACCGCAGGAACGCCACGTTCTCGTCGACGAAATCGACGGTGTCAAGGTCATCACGCTGCGCCGGCCCGAGGCGCTCAATGCGCTGCACGACGAGATGACGGACGAGATCCTGGTTGTGATCCGCCGCTACGAAGGCGACCCGGCGGTCGCCGGCTTCGTCATCGTCGGCTACGGCACAAAGGCGTTTTGCGCCGGCGCCGACATCGGCCGCTTTCCCTCACTGCTCGGCGACGCCGACGCCGCCGCGCAATACGCGCGCGATTGCTCGCGGCTGCTCGTGCATCTGGACGCCTGCGCCAAGCCGGTCGTCGCTGCGCTCAACGGCATGGCGCTCGGTGGCGGCTTCGAGCTCGCGATGCGCTGCCACGCGCTTGTCGCGGACCGCAGCGCATGGATGCAGCTGCCCGAGGTCACGCTCGGCATCCTGCCCGGCATCGGCGCGATGGTTGTGCCCTACAGACGCTGGCCGGATGCGGCGCCAACGTTTCACCGCATGCTCACGCGCGCTGAGAAGCTCACTGCGGAGCGTGCCCAAACGCTCGGCGTTGTCGATGCGCTCGCCGACGGCTATGACGACTTGATCACCAAGTCGGTCGCGCGTGTCAAAGCGATGAACGGAGCACCGGCGCGCATCGGCGATAGCCCGGTTTCGGTGCCGGCGTTCGACACTGCGAGTTCAGGTGAGAAAGGCGCGCGCGCGCTCAGCGCCACCGTGATTGGCTTGATCGAGAAGGCGGTGAAGGATGCCGCCGCTGCGCCTTCGCTCGAAGTCGCGCTCGAGGTCGGCTATCGGGCCTTCGGCGCTGTCGCCTGCAGCGCGGCGGCACGCGAGGGGATCGACGCCTTCATGACGAGGCGCAAACCCGATTTTGGCAAGACAGGCTAAACATGCGCCCGCCGCGAATCATTGATGCACCGCGTGGCCCGACCGAGTTCAGTTCAACCCCCCGTCCCATCCCCAGGAGAACCATGATGAGCAAGCTCCCCTTTCTCGCGTCCGCCACGCTTGCGGCGCTGCTGACCATCGCCCCCGTGCAAGCGCAGACGACGATGACCGCTTCGTCGTGGGTGCCGCCCGGCCATCCGCTGACGGCCAACATCTTCGTGCCTTGGCTCAAGGAGGTCGAGGCGGCGACGCAAGGCCGCGTCAAGTTCAACATCCTGCCGAAGGCGCCCGTCGCGCCGCCGCAGACTTTCGACGCGGTGAAGGACGGTGTGACTGACGTCTCGTTCACAGTGCAGGGTTACGCGCCGGGTCGATTCCTGCTGACGAAGATGGCAGAGTTCGACTTTCTCGGCGACTCGGCCGAAGCGATCTCGGTTGCGTACGAGCGCATCTACAAGAGGGAGCTCGCGAAGTACGACGAGCACAAGGGCGTGAAGGTGATCGCCGTCTTCACCCACGGGCCGGGCGAGATCTTCACCGTCAGCAAGCCGGTCGCGAGCCTCGCTGATCTGCAGGGCATGAAGATCCGCGTCGGTGGTGGCATCGTCAACGACTTCACGAAGGCGCTCGGTGCGAGCCCGCTGCTCAAACCATCGAGCGAAGCGTTTCAGATGCTGCAAAGCGGCGTTGCAGACGGCATCTTCTTTCCGCCCGAGTCGGTTCCCGGCTTCAAGCTGACGAGTCTCATCAAGTACAGCACGCTCGTCCCCGGTGGCCTCTACAACACGAGCTTCGTGATGATGATGAACGAAGCGAAGTACAACGCGCTGCCGCAGGTCGACCGTGATGCGATCGACAAGCTCTCGGGCGAACACTTCGCACGCCTCGCCGGCAAAGCGTGGGACGCCGCCGATGCCGCCGGCATGACGACGATGAAGGCGGCCGGCATTCAGTTCCAAACCGCGAGCCCGGCCTTCGTTGCTGAAATCAAGACACGCCTCGACCCGGTCGAGCAGGCCTGGTACGCGCAGATCAAGCCGATGGGGATCGATGGCGCGGCGCTGATGAAGGAGTTCCGCGCCGAGATCGCCAAGGTTGCGGCTGGCAAGTAGGCTGATCTCAGCAGGCCCCTCTCGAATATGAACCTCGACGACGCAGGCCGCGGCACACGCCAGCCGCCGCGGCTGCTGCTCCAGGCAGACCGCGTGCTCGGCATGATCGCCGCGCTGACGCTGACCGCGATGGTGCTGCTGACCTGCGTCGACGTCGTCGGGCGCTACTTCTTCAACCAGCCGCTCACCGGCGCGTTCGAACTGACCGAGCACGCAATGGGTGCGCTTGTCTTTTCCAGCCTGCCGCTCGTCGCGCTGCGCCGCCAGCACGTCACGGTCGATCTGTTCGACGGCCTCGTGCCGACACGCTGGAAGCGGCTGCAGGCGGCGATCGTCGATCTCGTCGCCGCTGTCTGCACCGGTGCGATCGCGTGGCGGCTGTGGGTCAAGGCGCTCGAGATGCGCGCGAACGGCGAGACGACGGCGGTGCTGCAGTTCGTCGTTCATCCGCTCGTCTTCTTCATGGCGACGCTGACCTTCATCGCGGTGATCGTGATGCTTGTGCTGGCGTGGCTCGACGCCACCGGCAACCGGCCGGTCGCGATCGAATGAACGAAGCGCTGATCGCCTTCGGCGCGATGCTGCTGCTCGCGTTCGCGCGCGTGCCGATTGCGTTCGCGATGGGGCTCGTCGGCTTTGCCGGTTTCGCGCTCAAGGTGAGCGCGGCGGCCTCGCTCGCGATGGTCGGCGCGGTGACGTATGAAACCGGCCTTTCCTATGCACTCTCGATCGTGCCGCTGTTCGTGCTGATGGGCAACCTTGTCACCCGCGCCGGCCTGTCCGAGGAGTTGTACACCGCGTCGCACGCCTTCCTGGGGCACCGCCGCGGCGGCCTCGCGATGGCGACGATCGTCGCCTGCGGCGGTTTCTCCGCCATCTGCGGCTCGTCGATCGCAACCGCGGCGACGATGGCCAAGGTCGCGGTGCCGCCAATGCGCCGCTATGGCTATTCGGAAGCGCTGGCGTCGGGGTCGGTCGCCGCCGGCGGCACGCTTGGCATCCTGATTCCGCCTTCGGTCGTGCTTGTGATCTACGGCATCCTGACGCAGCAGAACATCGGCAAGCTCTTCATTGCAGGCGTGTTGCCGGGCCTGCTCGCGGTGGGCTGCTACATCGGCGCGATCATGGTCACGGTTCGGCTCGATCCGGCCTCGGGCCCACCGGCGGAGCGAGTTGTGATGGCCGAACGCCTGCGCGCGCTCAAGAACGTGTGGGGCGTGCTCGCGCTCTTTACGCTCGTTCTCGGCGGCATCTACGGCGGTGTCTTCACGCCGACCGAAGCGGCCGCGATCGGCGCATTCGGCGCCTTCGTCTTCGCCGTCTGGCGCCGCGGGTGGTCGCTCGCGTTCTTTCGCGATGTGCTGGTCGAGAGCGCCGTCACGACCGGCATGCTGTTCATGATCCTGATCGGCGCGCTGATCTTTGCCAATTTCGTCAACATGACGAGCATGCCCGGCGAACTCATCGCGCTCACCGAGCGTTTCGCGAGCACACCGCTGCTCGTGATCGCCGCGATCTGCCTGATCTACGTGCTGCTCGGCTGCGTGCTCGAGAGCATGTCGATGATCCTGCTCACGGTACCGATGTTCTACCCGGTCGTCGCCCACCTCGGCTTCGACCTCATCTGGTTCGGCATCGTCGTCGTCGTCGTCACCGAGATCAGTCTCATCACACCGCCCGTCGGCTTGAACGTCTTCGTGCTGCGCGGCGTGCTGCCCGAGATCCCGACCGCGACCGTGTTTCGCGGCGTGCTGCCATTCGTCGGCGCCGACGTCGTTCGCCTGACCTTGCTCGTGTTGTTCCCCGCGATCTCCCTGTACCTGACGCAGTTCGTGCGCTGACGAGAATGACGAGCGGAGCAAGTATGAAGTCCACCTCGCTTCTTGAAGAGCCTCTGGCTTGCGTCGTGGTGCGCCGACGAGTATTGATCGTGGCTCTCTCGGAAATCGCTGCGAATAGATGTTCGCGCGGGCTTTCGCGCGGCAAAGGTGTGCCCGGACAGTCCACGGCGCTTCACCTCCGCGGTCGGCGCGAAGCGCCGACTGCCCTGTGCTGCTCGGTCTTGCAGCCCGCCGCCGAACTCGCTGCGTTCGCTGCGCGCACTACGCTCAAACAGTGGCGGCGAGTCAGTTCACGAAGCGCGCTTGCGCGCGCGGCTGCAAGCCCTGTGCTGCTCGGCGCTCCGCAGGCGCGCCGTGGCCTGTCCGGGCACGCCTTTGCGGGCACGGTGGTGGCACGCATTGAGAGCAACGCAAGAGAAGAACCGTCGTGGCAGGCGGGTACCGCCTGGCGCGACGCACCAGCGCTGAAACCCTCAGCGGGCACCGCCTGCCCCGACGCACAAGCGTTGAAACCCTCAGCGGGCACCGCCTACCCCGAGGCACAAGCGCTGAAACCCTCAGCAGGCACCGCCTGCCGCAACGCGCAATCACCGCAATCACCCCGATCAACGCGACCGTCGCGCGCATCGCGGCCTGAATCGCAAACGCGCGAGCGAGACTTCGGCACGCATCGTTACGTACCTCGTGACCCGCGCCAAGCGCGGTGGAGCAACTGATATGGAACTAGCCACTGTTGCCCTCGACGACAAATACCTGCTCGACGGCGGTCGCTTCTACATGACCGGCGTGCAGGCGCTCGCGCGGCTGCCGATGCTGCAGCGCGAGCGTGACCGCGCGGCGGGCCTGAACACGGCGGGGTATGTCTCAGGCTACCGCGGTTCGCCGCTCGGCGGGCTCGACACGGCGCTGCAGGAGGCGGCGCCGTTTCTCGCCGCGCACGACGTGCGCTTCCATCCCGGCGTCAACGAGGATCTCGCCGCCACCGCGATCTGGGGCACGCAGCAGCTTCACCTGCTTCCAGGCGCGAAGAAGGACGGCATCTTCGCGATGTGGTACGGCAAGGGGCCGGGTGTCGACCGCTGCGGCGATGTGTTCAAGCACGCAAACTTTGCCGGCACATCGAAGCACGGCGGCGTGCTCGTTGTCGCCGGTGACGACCACAGCGCGCGCTCGTCGGCCGTCGCGCACCAGAGCGAGCATGTGTTCTCGGCCTGTGCGATGCCGGTGCTCGCGCCGGCCGGCGTTCAGGAGTACCTCGACCTCGGCCTGCACGGCTGGGCGCTGTCGCGCTATTGCGGCTGCTGGGTTGCGCTGAAGACGACGTCCGATTCGGCCGAGAGCTCGGCCGCGGTCGAGATCGCGACTGATCGCGTGAAGATCATGTTGCCAGAAGACTTCGCGCTGCCCAAGGACGGCCTGCACCTGCGCTGGCCCGACCCGCAGCTGGTGCAGGAATACCGCATGCACGCGTACAAGATTTACGCGGCAGTGGCCTATGCCCGGGCCAACGGACTCAACCGGCTGGTGTGGGATTCGCCGCGCCCGCGCCTGGGCATCATCGCCTGCGGCAAGGCGTGGCTCGACGTGCGCCAGGCGCTGGCGGACCTCGGCATCGATGAGCGCGCGGCGCGCGACATCGGGCTGCGCCTGTACAAGGTCGGCATGGCGTGGCCGCTCGAGGCGACCGGCGTGCGCCGCTTCGCGCAGGGGCTGGAGGAGATCCTCGTCGTCGAGGAGAAGCGTCAGATCATCGAGTACCAGTTGAAGGAGATGCTCTACGACTGGCGCGATGATGCGCGCCCGCATGTCGTCGGCAAGTTCGACGAGAGCGGTGAGTGGCCAGCGCCGCCGCACCAGTGGTTGCTGCCACCGACCGGCGAGCTGACGCCCGCAGTCGTCGCGCGCGCGATCGCCGCGCGCCTGAAACGCTTCCACACGAGCGAGGCGATCACCGACCACCTCGCCTTCCTGCGTGCGCAGGACGAGGCCGCGGCGGCTGCTGCCGGCGCGCCGATGCGCACGCCGTTCTTCTGCTCCGGCTGCCCTCACAACCGATCGACGCGCGTCCCTGAAGGCTCGAACGCACTCGGCGGCGTGGGCTGCCACTTGATGGCGGTCGGCATGGAGCGCAACACGCTCACGATCGCCCAGATGGGCGGCGAAGGCGTGACGTGGCTCGGCATGGCCGAGCACGCGGGCACGCAGCATGTGTTCGCCAACATGGGCGACGGAACGTATTTCCACTCGGGGCTGATCGCGATCCGCGCCGCCGTCGCGGCTGACGTCAACATCACCTACAAGCTGCTCTACAACGATGCGGTCGCGATGACTGGCGGCCAGCACATCGATGGCCAGCTCAGCGTGCCGCAGCTCACGCGACAGTTGGCAGCCGAAGGCGTGCGCAAGATCGTCGTGCTCGCCGACGACCCGAAGAAGTATCCGCGCGATGCGGACTTCGCACCCGGTATCGAGATCCGCCCGCGCGAGGAGTTCGACGCCGTGCAGCACGCGCTACGTGAAACGTCGGGCGTGACGGCGCTTGTGTTCGACCAGACTTGCGCGGCCGAGAAGCGCCGCCGCCGCAAGCGTGGGGGCGCATGGAGCAGTGCGCCAAGGCGCATCTTCATCAACGAGCGCGTCTGTGACGGCTGCGGCGACTGCAGCTTGAAGTCGAACTGCCTGTCGGTCGTTCCGGTCGCAACCGAGTTCGGCACCAAGCGCGCGATCGACCAGTTCAGCTGCAACCTCGACTACAGCTGTGTCGACGGCTTCTGCCCGAGCATCGTCAGCGTCGAAGGCGCGGCGCTCAAGCGGCCGGCCGCCGCGGCCGTCGGCGCGACGGACTTCGACGGTCTGCCCGAGCCCGTGCTGCCTGCGCTCGACGCGCCCTACGGCCTGTTGATTGCCGGCGTCGGCGGTACCGGCGTCGTGACGATTGGCGCGCTGGTCGGCATGGCCGCGCATCTCGAAGGCAAGGGCGTCACCGCGCTCGACATGACGGGCCTGTCGCAAAAAGGCGGCGCGGTGATGTCCCACGTGCGCATCGCGCGCCGGCAGGACGAATTGCACGCGGTACGCATCGACGCGGGCCAGGCCGATGCGGTGATCGGCTGCGAACTCGTCGTGACCGCCGGCTGCGATGCGTTGTCGAAGATGCACCGCGGACGCACCCGCGTCGTGCTCAACACGGCGCAGGTGATCGGCGGTGAATTCATCCGCCATCCCGAGCGACCCCTTGTATCCGACGCGGCCACAGACTCGGTGCGGCGCGCCGTCGGTGACGACGCGCTCGACGCGCTGGATGCGACGCGGCTCGCGTCGCTGCTGCTCGGCCATTCGATCGTTGCCAATATGTTTCTGCTCGGCTACGCTTGGCAGCGAGGTTGCGTTCCCGTCTCGCGCGCGGCGCTGATGCGAGCGATCGAGCTCAACGACGTGAACGTCACCGACAACCAGCGCGCCTTCAACTGGGGGCGGCGCGCCGCGCACGACCCGCAAGGAACCGAGCGCGCCGCAGCCGGTGCCGAAGTGGTGCCCGCGGGGCATCGACTCTCGCAGGACTTCACCGAAGTGTTCGCGCGGCGGCGCGCGATGCTCGTCGCCTATCAGAACGAGCGCTACGCCGAGCACTATGCGGGCATCGTCGAACGCGTTCGCCGCGCTGAAGGGCAGGTTGCGCCGGGCAGTACGCGGCTGGCCGAAGCGGTCGCGCGCAACGCGTACAAGCTGCTCGCGATCAAGGACGAGTACGAAGTCGCACGTCTCTACACCGACGGCGAGTTTGCCAAGGCGGTGCAAGACGCGTTCGACGGCGACATCCAGGTGCATCTGCACCTCGCAATTCCGGGCTTGCGCAAGCACGACGCGGCGAGCGGCGAACCGCTCAAGCGCCGCTATGGCCCGTGGATGCTTAACGCGATGCGGCTTCTCGCACGACTGAAGGCGCTGCGCGGCACACCGTTCGACGTCCTCGGCTACAGCGCCGAGCGCCGCATGGAACGCGCCCTCGCGAAGGACTACGAGCGCGTCGTCGCAAGGCTGTGCACCGAACTCACGGCGGCCGATCTCGATCTGGCGTGCGAGATTGCTGCGTTACCCGACGCGATCCGTGGTTTCGGGCCGGTCAAGCAGCGCAACGCCCATGCGGCCCGTACGAGACAGGACGTCTTGATGGCCGAGTGGCAGCGCCGCCACCCAGCGCCCGACGCAGGCGGGCACGCAGGCGATCCGGCACCCGCACATTGACCTCGGCGCGGACGCGAATCGCAGTTCGTGCTCCACTCGCGGCACGTTGTGTCGTGCTCCGGCCGTGCGAGAGAGCCTCCGGCCGAAGGCAGGTGCGGCGCAACATGTCTGCCGAGTGCAAACGACTCAGACGACGCATACGACACCTACGCGAAACCCCATGACCGACGCGCCATGAACTCCCGTCCGCTGTGGAGCAGCGGCTATCGCCCGTTCTACCTGCTCGGTGCGGCCTACGCTCCGTTGCTCGTCGCGGGCGTCGTCGGCGCGTTTGCCGGCGTCGTCGATCTGTCAGCGGTCGGCAGCGCGCCGCCGCTGTGGCACGGGCACGAGATGGTCTTCGGTTTTGCGGTCGCGATCATCTTCGGCACGCTGCTCACCGCGCTGCCAAGCTGGGCCGGCACGCACGAGGTTCAGGACGCGCGGCTCATGTTCCTGGCTGGCCTGTGGCTGCTCGGCCGCGCTGCGTTCTGGGCCGAGCCCTGGCTGCCGCGCGGCGTCACTGCGGTTGCCGACATGCTGTTGATGCCGGCGTTGTTCGCGATCCTCACGCCGCAGGTCTGGCGCGTCGCGAACCGCTGGTATCTGCTGCTGCCGCTGATCGTCGCCGCGCTCACGTTCGCCAACGGCGTCTATCACGCGGGCATCCTGGCGGGCGATGCGGTGCTTGCGCAAAACGGCCTGCACGCGGGCGTGTATGCGGTAATCGTGCTCTACGTGCTCAAGGGCGGCGTGTTGACGCCGGTTTTCACGGGCAACGCCCTGCGCGCGAGCGGGCGCGGCGATCAGGCCAAGTTCCTGCTGCCACTCGAAGTACTTGCGGTTGCTGCCATCGTGCTGCTCGCCGCGCTCGATCTGGGCGGTGCGCCGCGTTTGTGGGTTGGGCTCGCGGCGCTCGCCTGCGCCGTGCTGCACGCGATTCGCATCGCGCGCTGGCGCGGCTGGCGCTTGAGAGGTGATGCGTTGCTGTGGGCAATGCACATGAGCTTCGCCTGGCTCGTCATCGCGTTCGCGCTTGCGGCGCTCGCTGCGCTCACTGGCGCCGTTCCCGAGAACGCTTGGCTGCACGCGTTCACCGTCGGCAGTCTCGGCTTGATGATGCTTGGCCTGATGACACGTGTCGTGCTGCGCCATACTGGCCGGCCGGTTCACGCCCCGCGCGCGATGCAATGGGTCTACGCGGCCATGTTCGCTGCCGCGACGCTGCGGCTTGCGGTCAGTGTGTACGGCCTCGGAGACGATGCAATGACACTTGCCGCGCTGCTCTGGGCGGCGCCATTCGTCGTCTATCTGGTGCTCTACGCGGCGATGCTCGTCGCACCGAGCTTGCCGCGCAGCGGGCCGCCGCTGCGGGGCTGAAGCGCTTGCCCACCGGTGCACGGGCACGCGCTTTCGATCGTGAATCGTGCAAGTTGCATCGCGCGAATGACGCTGCAGCAATCAAAGGCGCCTGACCGCGAGAGTGCTGCATGCCTCGACGATCCGATTCAAATGCACCGTGTCGGCGGGCCGCACGCCGTGCCCCAGCAAGCTCAGATAGCGCAAGAGGCTGGCCTTGATCGCGTCGCGCGCTGCCGTACGGCGCGTCGGCGCCGGCCACTGCGCGGCGAGGTCGGCGAGCGTCGATTGTTCGACGTACTCGAGCTCGAGTTCGAGCGCGAGGATCTGCTTGCGCAGCACTTGCGCCGCTTCGGCGTTCGGCGGCGGTTTGCGCTTGATCGCGCGTCGGGCCTGTCGAACAGGCGCGATCACGTCCGATTGCCAGCTGCCGACGCAGGCCACCGCCTGACGCAGGCGGCGCTTGTCGAGCGAGCGTCCGTCCAGCCCGATCCAGCCGCACAGCAGCAGCAGGTTCACGTCCGCGCCGCAGTCTTCCTGCAACGCCAGGCAAGCCGCCTGGACGCCAGCCGCACGGTAGACCTGCAGCGAGAAGCGCCAGAAGGGGTGCGGTATGCGGCGCATCGTGTTCAGGTGTGCAGGATGTCGCGCCGCGTTCCTTCGAGCGCGGCGCCGTCATTTCCCGTCCGGATTCGAGCGAACTCCCTCGTCGTGGCGCCCGTTCCAGCGGCGGAACAGGTTGTGCTCGATGCCGACTTGGTCGAGCGCCTTGCCGATGCTCTGGTGCACGAGGTCCATGATCGTCTGCGGCCGATGATAGAAGGCCGGCATCGGCGGCAGGATCACGGCGCCGCAGTCGGCAGCGCGCGCCATGAGTTCGAGGTGGCCCTTGTGCAGCGGCGTCTCGCGCACCATCAGCACGAGTTTTCGGCCTTCCTTCAACTGCACGTCGGCGGCGCGCACGACGAGGTTGTAGGTGAACGAGTTGGCGATCGCCGACAGCGTCTTGATCGTGCACGGCGCGACGATCATGCCGCGCGTCAGGAACGAGCCGCTCGCGACCGCGGCGCCGACATCCTTGTTGCTGTAGACGACCGCGGCGAGCGAGCGCACTTCCTCTAGCGTCGTCTCGGTCTCGATCGCAAAGTTCATCCCCGCGGCTTCGCTGAGGATCAGGTGCGCCGGTTGCCCGAGGTCTTTCAGTACGCGCAGCAACTCGACGCCATAGACGACGCCCGTGGCGCCTGTGATCGCCACCACCAGGGGCAGGGTCATGGGTTTTGTCTCCTTCTTCAGGTCCTGCGGTGTCAGGCCGCGAGTGCGGTCGGTTGCGATTCGATCTGTTCGAGGACGGGGAAACCCGCTGCCTCGTACGCCGCGACGACTTCGCTCAGTTTGCCGTCGTGAAAACGGACGATAACGCGCTTCTCTTCGAGGTGGCTGTCAGCCCTGTTGTCATGCCGCAGATTGATCGGGTAGAGCGCCTGCAACACTGCGCCCGCCGATTCGGCGATATCGGCGATCTGCCCGAGAGTGCCGGGCCCGAGCCGCACCGGGCCGATCGTGATGCCGTTGCGATGCTCCCAGGCGCCGAGGAAGTTCGCGGCGATCTGGAAGATCTCGTTGGCCGAGATGACGCCGACGACCGCGCCGTCGTCGAGCACCGGGAACTGCGCCACACCTTGCGCCTGGCCCTTGCGCAGGCATTCCTCCATCGTGTCGGTGGCTTGCACCGTGTCCGGGTTTCTCACCATGATGTCGCGCACGCGCAACCGCGTGACGAAGAAATTGAACTCGTCCGGGTCCTGCGTGTGCAGCACGAACTGCCCCATGCGCAACAGATTGGCGCGCGTGACGAGCCCGCGCAATCGATCGTCATCGACGACCGGCAGCGCATGCAGGTGGTTCTCGCTCATCAGCCGCTTGGCCTCGGAGACGAGCAGCGTGCTCGAGACCAGCATCGGATGCGGCTGCATCCAGTTGCGCACGATCATGTCAATTCCTCCGCGGCGGTTGGCTTCGCATTCGACGCGTAAAGCGCTGCGCGTGCGATGCTTGTTTGCTCGCGAGTCTGGGTGGGTTTAGGCGGGTGGCCCATCTCCTGAGCGCTGCGGCGTCGCGGCAGGCGGTGGCCGCCGGGAGTTTCAGCGCTCTGGCGTCGCGCCAGGCGGTACCCGCCGTGGGCTCATGGTTGCGCGGTCGGCGCGTCGCGCCGACTGCACTGCGGTTCTCGGCCAGGGGTCGCGTCGCAGAACTCGCTGCGTTCGCTTTGCTCACTGCGCTCAGACAGTTGCGACGAGTCAGAGGACGAAGCGCGCTGCGCGCGCCGACCCTTGTTGTGCGATCCTCGTCGCTCCACAAATCGCCCCCGGCGGGCACCGCCTGGCGCGACGGTTCTTCTCGTTTGTTGCGTAGAGCAAATGCAACAGCAAAGGCGTGCTCGGACAGGCCACGGCGCGCCTGCGGAGCGCCGAGAAGCACAGGGCTCGTAGCCGCGCGCGCAGCGCGCTTCGTGAACTGACCCATCGGGTTTGTCTGAACGTAGCGAACGCAGTGAGCGAAGTGAGTTGAGCGACGTGGCCGCGAGCCCGAGCATCGCAGGGCAGTCGGCGCAACGCGCCGACCGCGGAGGTGAAGCGCCGTGGCCTGTCCGGGCATTCCTTTGCCGCACAACTCCTCGCGCGCGATACGCTCCTGCAACCAGCACCGTCTCGCTTCCGCACTCCGGTGCGAATGCATGAGTTCGGCGCGACGCTTCATGCGGCTTGGCCTACCGCGGCACGAGTTGACTTCTTCGAAGCCTCGAAGAGCCGTACAAACTCATCGACCGCAACGCGCGCGAATTCGGGTGTGTAGAGATGCATGTCAACCTTCTTCACGCGTTCGGGATGATCGAGTCTCGCTTCGAGGCGCTCGACGAACGCAGCGTCGGCCCGCGGGTCGTAGATCGGCCGGCCTTCGCGGTCGAGCGAGGACCATCCTTTGAGCGGAACAAGAAATGTCCACTCTCCGCGCGCCCCGTTCAAGCGTTCGGCGATCACGTCCGCGGCCTGGCGCAGTTCGTCGGCGGTGGTGCGCACCTGCACGCGCAGTGCGTCCTGCACGTACTGCACGCGGTCCTTGGTCTTCTCGAGCATGTCGGCGCGCCCGCCGTACGAGAGGATGTCGAGCCCGCACGGCGCGAGCACGGTCGGGATGCCGGCCGCGGCGGCTGCCTTCAGGCGATCCGGGCCGGGATCGCGGTTGCCCTTGAAGAGGTGCTCCATCACGCCGCCGATGCACAGATCGACCGCGCCCTGGAAAGCGCCGTCGCGGATCATCTCCTCCATCGCACGGTCGCCCTTGCCCTGCGCGTGGCAGACGATCGGCGTGAAGCCGGCGTCCTCGAGCATGCCGATCGCAGTCTGTACCGCCATCTCGCCGAAGCCAAAGGACGAGATCGCGACGCACGGCTTGTCGAACTGAAAGTCTGTCCCCTGCGTCATCTCGACCATGCCGCAGATCGCGCCGACCGCGTTCGTGATCTGCGCCTTCAGCAGCGGGTTCATCTTCACGATGTCGAGCACCGTATGGTGCATCGTGATGTCCTTCGTGCCGACGTACTTGTCGATGTAGGACGGATGTGCCGCCATCGGCGAAGCCATCAGCTTGGGCAGGCCGAACGGCAGCGTCTTCATGATCGAAGTGGCAACCAGCGTTGCGGTGCCGCCGCCGATGCCGATCACACCGTGCACGCGGCCTGCCGCCATCAGTTCCGCAACGATGGCTGACGCACCGCGGATCTGGTTTTGCGTCGCCACATCGCGATCGCTGCGGTACTTCTCGCGTACCACCTCGATCGGCAGGCCGCCGCGCGCGGCGACATCTTCGGTGCAGATGTCGCCCGCGAACGGCGGCGGCTCCTCCATGCTGAAATCGAGCAGGATCGGCTCGTGGCCGCGCGAGGCGATCAAGTCCTTGACGAACACGATTTCCTCACCTCGGGTGTCGAGGTTGCAGATGATCACGATCCCCTTTGTCATGGTGCCCCTCGTCCGACGAGTACGCCGGCCGGTCCCCCGAGGGGCTCCGGGCCGGCTTGGGGGCGGCCCGGAGCTCGGCCCGGCGCCCTGTCGCAGTGCTCAGCGATGCGCAACATGATCTGCGCGCTACGTCTTCGCTTTCTTGGGCGCTTCAGGCCGCGTCAGGCGATTGATCATCCCGGCGACCGGGCTCGTGCCTGCGAAGCCGTACTCGTTCCAGCGGTCCGACACCTTCTGCAGCACGGTGCGGTCCATGAAGATTTCGTTCGGCTTGTTCGCCCACTCGTACGGCGTGCAGGCGTCGAGGATGATGCGGCTCGTGATGTCGCGCGCGTCGATCGGCAGGCCGGGGTCGAGCGGCGTCGAGCGGCCGCGGTCGATGATCTGCGCCGAACGCTTCGGGTCGAAGCGCGTTGCCAGCGCCCACCAGATGCGATCCCAGTCGTCGGCCTCGATGTCGTGGTCGACGGTGATCACGCCCTTGACGCCGTAGTGGCCGGTCGTGCTCGCAATGACGGCGTTGCCGACGTGATTCGAGTGCCCCGGGTACATCTGCTTGACCGAGACGATGACCCAGAAGCGCCCGCAGGCCTCGGGCGGGATGTACACGCTCTGGATGCCCGGCACCTTCATCGTCTCGAGGTCGTACCACAGCGTCGCGGTGCGGTTGAGCGACTGGATCATGTGGATGTCGTTGATCGGCTTGCCGACCGTGGTGGACCACATGATCGGGTTGTTGCGGTGCAGGATCCGCTTGATGCGCAGCACTGGCTTCGGATAGTCCTTGCCCTTGTTGCCCGAGTAGTACCCGGTGTACTCGCCGAACGGCCCCTCCTCCATCAACTCGTTCGGGTCGATGAAGCCCTCGGCGATGATCTCGGCATTGGCTGGCAGCGTGAGGCCCGTCACGTCGGACTTGAACACCGGCACCGGCCGGCCGCGCAGCGAGCCGGCGATGTCGTACTCGTCCATCTGCGCGCTCACCAGCGTCGACGCAGCGAGGAACAGCACCGGGTCGCAGCCGACGACGGCCGCGGCGGGCATCAGCTCACCGCGCTCGGCGTACTTCTTCATGTGCATGTCGCCATGCTTGCCCTTGATGATCTGCGAGCCGAGGATGTCCTTGCCGAGGACCTGCGAGCGGTAGGTGCCGAGGTTGGTCCAGCCAGTGTCCGGGTCCTGCGTCACGAGGAAGCCCGAGGTGACGAAGAAGCGGCCGCCGTCGTCGGGGTAGAACCAGGGCGACGGGAACTTCTCGATGTCGATGTCCTTGCCGGTGATCTGGTTTTCCATCACCGGTGGGTTGTCGACGAATTCCGGCTTGATCATCTGCTTGGTCGTGAGCTCCATCCACTTCTTCGACAGCTGGCTCATCGTCAGCGACGGATCCTGCTCGAGCGCGATCGCGAGACGCTGCGGTGTCGTGAATGCACTCGTGAAGACCGGGATGTCGTAGCCCTTGACGTTCTCGTACATCAACGCCGGGCCCTTCTGCTCCTCGTTGACCTTGGAGACGTGGCACAGCTCGTACTTCCAGTCGACTTCCGTCTTCACGCGGTGCAGCTGCCCATGCGCTTCGAGCGCGTTGATATAGCTGCGCAGGTCGTCGATAGCGCGGATTTCATTGCGTGCGTTCATGTGTGCTCCGTTTGGGTTCAGGGGGAGGGCTTGTCGTTCGTTGACACTGGGATGAGCGGTGTGGCTCGCGTTGGGTGCTACTCGAGCGGGTGTTGAGTGCGAAGAGGAACGGGTGCTTGCGTGTCGCGCCAGGCGGTACCCGCCGGGGGCTCATGGTTGCGCGGTCGTCGCTGCGCAACGACTGCACTGCGGTTCTCGGCCAGGGGTCGCGTCGCAAAACTCGCTGCGTTCGCTTTGCGCACTGCGCTCAAACAGTGGTGACGAGTCAGTTTACGAAGCGCGCTGCGCGCGCCGACCCCTGACCTGCGATCCTCGTCGCTCCACAAATCACCCCCGGCGGGCACCGTCTGCCGCGCCGGTTCTTCTCTTGTGTTGCTCTCACCGCATGCCACCGCTGTACCAGCACAGGCGTGCCCGGGCAGGTCACGGCGCGCCTGCGGAGCGCCGAGCAGCGAAGGGCTTGCAGCCGCGCGCGCAAGCGCGCTTTGTAAACTGACTCGCCACCACTGTTTGAGCGAAGCGAGTTCGGCGGCGGGCTGCAAGACCGAGCAGCGCAGGGCAGTCGGCGCACAGCGCCGACCGCGTAGGGGGCGCGCCGCGGCCTGTCCGGGCGCGCCTTTGCCGCGCCGATACACGTCCGTTCTCCGCGTTCGGAATCTCATCCTTGCCGCCGGCAACGGCGCGTGAACCACCAGTTGGGGCCGGGCCGCGTCCACCTCAGCTCACCTTCTTTCCAGCCAATATGCCCGACAGGATGTAGTCCATCGCCGAGCCTGCGGCCTTTGCGACCGGCGCTCTGGCGCGCGCGCTCCACACTGTCTCGGGGCGCGCCTGCAGGATGAAGATGTTGCCGCCCGCCGGCAAGTCCTTGTCCACCGCCCACTCGATGTCCATCGGGCGGCCGTAGTGCTTCTCGATCTGCTTGCCCATCCATGCGAGCTCGGTGATTTCGTCGTCGATCAGCGACTGCACACGCTGGCGTTCGAGCGGCACGTCGGTCGTGCATGAGGTCTGTGTCTTGCGGTCGACGGTGACGCAGATGAGCTTTTGCGAGATCGTGCGGTCGATGATGTCGAGCGTGACCTTGTTGACGACGAAGTGGTCCGGCGTCACCTCACCCGAGACGACCGATTCGCCGAAGCCGAAGTTCGAGTCGATCACAATCACGGAGCGGTCACCATTGGCGGGGTGGATCGTGAACATCACGCCCGCGGTGTAAGCGTTGGCCATTTTTTGCACGCCGACGCTGATCGCGAGTTGCTCGTCGTCGAAGCCGTGTTTGGCGCGGTAGTCGATCGCGCGCCCGGTATACAGGCTCGAGATGCAGCGCCGCATGTGGTGCAGCACTTCGTCGATGCCGCGAACCCAGAGATAGGTGTCCTGCTGGCCGGCGAAGCTTGCGTCGGCGAGATCCTCGGCGGTCGCGCTCGATCGCACCGCGACGGGCGCTGCCGGCAGGCCGCAACGGAGCGACAGTTTGCGGTAGCACTCGGCGACCTCGTCTTCGATCTGCTCTGAGAAATCGTGCGCTTCGATCGTTGCCCGGATACGTTCGCTGGCGGCTTCCAGTGCGTCGAGATCCTTCATGTCGATGCCGGCGAGCAGCGCGCGTACCTCGCGCACGATGCCGGCATCGGCCATGAAGCGGCGAAAGCCTTCGGTCGTGAGTGCGAAGCCAGGTGGCACGCGCACGCCGGCGTTGATGAGCTCGCCGAGCGAAGAGCACTTGCCGCCGACGAGCGGCACCGAGTCCTTGCGGCAGTCCTCTAACCAGGTGACGAGTGGCAAGCCCGAGTGCCCGGGCATTGCCGCAACGTCCAACGTGTGCATCAACGCGCTCATCGCCGTCGCTTCAGCGCGTGATGCTCACCGCGCCGGTCGAGCCGTCGACGCGGATCATCATGCCGGTCTTGATGATCTTGGTCGCCATGCCGGTGCCGACCACCGCGGGCATGCCGTATTCGCGGCAGACGATCGCGGCGTGGCTCATGACGCCGCCGACATCGGTGATGCAGGCGCCGATCTTGGCGAATGCCGGTGCCCACGAGGGCGAAGTCGTCGGCGCGACGAGAATCTCGCCTTCCTGCAGTTCGCCGACTTCGGCAACGGTCTTGCACACCCGCGCCTTGCCTTCGACGATCCCGGGGCTGCCGGCGAAACCCTTGAGCTCGGTGATGGTGTCGGGGTCTCCCACCTCCTGCACCGCGGCCCAGTCGGCGAGCGACTTGTTGGTCACGCCCCAGAGCACGATCGTGAACGGCTCCTGGATCACTTCGGGCGCGGTGCCGATCGCCGGCGGCGGGCTCCATTGCGCGAATTTCTCCATCACGCTCTTGCGCCATTCGATCTCGGCGGGCCACGTCATGGTGCCGCGCGGCGTGACGCCGGTTGCCCACGCGGTGACGATGTCCCACAGCGCCGACTTGATCTCGTCGCGGCGCAGCAGCCAGATGTCCTCGACGTCCTTGATGACGCCGTGCTCTTTCATGATCGCGCCGACCTCGCGCATCTTGTTCCAGAACACCGAATGGAACCAGTGCTCGACGTAGAACAGGTGGTTCTCGACGTAGGGGAAGACGGTCTTGGCGCAACCGAGCAACTCGTCGAACTGCTTCAGGTCCTCGGGCTTGTCGATCAGCGCGCGGTACTCGGCCGTGATGCGGTCGCGCTCGGCAATCACCTTCGCCGTCGGGCGGTCGATCGAGACGCCTTGCTTTAGTTTGCCGATGTAAGTCGCGATGCCCGACAGCGGCACGTTCATCTGGTCGTTCCACGAACGGTCGTGATGGAACCAGCCGGTGCCGGTCGAGACGTTGAACCAAGGCTCCTTCGCAAGCGAGAGCGAGGTGAGCCACTCGACACCCTTGGGCGTCTTCTTCAGCGCCTCCTCGACGACCGTCCACTCGGGGCTGAAGGTGAGTGCCTCCTCGACGCCGAGTTCGATCGCGCGCCGCGCGAGCTTCTTCAGCTCCTCGTCCGGCTGGTACATGATGACGTCGATGCCCGAGATCATCTGCGTCACGCGCTGCGCCGGAATATTGGGGAAGAGCTTCTGCGCAAAGTCGAGAAAGAACACGTAGGCCGCGTAGCCGAGGTTCAGGAACTCGAAGTGGTACTGCCAGCACTTGATGCCGAGGTTGATCAGATCGTCGTAGTTCTTCAGCAGGTGATAGCCCTTGGACTCGCCAAGCGCGTCGGTGACGACCGACATGTCTTCCATGTCGGCGAGGCGCGGGATCTGGAGCGCTTCGAGTTCGCGGATCGTGGCCTCCATCTTGACCTTCCACTTCGCTTCGAGCGCGTCCCAGTTCTTGTAGTAATGGCCGGCGCGCTCCATGAAGTGCGGCACGCGGCTGCCGATCTCAGCGCCGTCCTTCACCGGCACCGGCGAGATGTAGACGTAGCCGTTGATCATCCGGTGATCGACGCCGCGTACCGGCGGCACCATGAAGATGCGGTTGTTGAACTGCGAGAGCGCGAGGAACCACGCCTCGTCCCAGATCGTGTCGAAGGGGTAGAGCGGTTCCGGGTAGTGCAGGCCGTCGTAGAACCAGAACGTCTCCTTCTCGTAGGCGTTGCGCACCGGGTCGTCGGTGACGAACTGGTACTGGTACGGATACATCCGCTCCCAGCCCTCGGTGCCGGGAATGGTCTTGGCCTTCACGTCGTGCGGAACGGGGAACTTCATGCTGTGTCTCCTTGGGTGTCTTTGAATCAGGGCGTTCTCGTGTTCTGGGCGAGTTGCCGCATTGCGCCCTGCTGCAGCCTTGTCTTCGCAATCACCATGCCAGCGCCTCGCGCTGCGACTACCCAGCCCCCTTGCCGCCGGGCGCCGGGGCACGCCGGGTGCGTCTGCGCCCGTTCGAACGCGGTGCAGCCGCGCTTGTCCGTATCGTCAACTTGCGCGTTGCGGACCGGCCGGAATTGATCAATTGGTGAACCCTCGCCACGATCGCGGGTCGGTGCAATGCGGGCGCAGGTCGCCCTGTTTGATACCCATCAATACACAGCGCGCGGCCGAGGTCTACAAGCAAGTGCTCGGGAGGAGGCCCCAGCCGATGACGCAGCTCCACAGCATCGCGCGTGCGGTGAGCGACGAACTTCGCTCGCGCATTCATTTCTGCCAGCGCACCGGGCAGATCTGGCTGCACGAGCACCGCATGCTGCTCGTGCACGCCGAGGCGCAGGCGCTGCTGCGCAAGGAGTTGATCGACACGCTCGGCATCGAGCGCGCGCGCGGCCTGCTCACGCGCATGGGCTACGCCTCGGGGCTGCGCGATGCCGAGCTTGCGCGCACCCGCTCGCAGGACTGCAGCGACGTCGAGGCCTTCATGACCGGCCCGCGCCTGCACACGCTCGAAGGTATCGTCCAGACGACGCCGGTGCAGCTTGAGCTCGACCGCATGACGGGGCGCTTCTACGGCGAGTTCCTGTGGGAGAACTCGTGGGAGGGCCAATGGCACCGTCACCACTACGGCGTGCACGACGAGCCGGTGTGCTGGACGCAGATCGGCTACGCCTGCGGCTATGCGACGGCGTTCATGGGCCGGCCGATCCTGTTCAAGGAGGTCGAGTGCGCCGGCATGGGCAACCCCAACTGCCGCATCATCGGTCGCCCGGCGCAGGAGTGGGACGACGCCGAAGAGCATTTGCGCTACTTCACCCCCGAATCGATCGCCGACCAGTTGATCGAGCTGCAGACCCAGGTCGTGCAACTGCGCTCGACGATCGGCGAGAAGGTGAACCTGCCGGGCGAGATGATCGGTAACTCACCGGGGTTTCGAGCTGCGTTCGAGCTGCTGCGAAAGGCCGCGAACAGTCACATCACGGTGCTGCTGCTCGGCGAGACGGGCGTCGGCAAGGAACTCTTCGCACGCGCGCTGCATGCCATGGGCGCGCGCCGCGATCAGCCTTTCGTCGCGGTCAACTGCGCCGCGATCCCGACCGAGCTCGTCGAGTCCGAACTGTTCGGCGTCGAGCGCGGCGCCTACACCGGCGCGCAGGTCGCGCGCGAGGGTCGATTCGAACGCGCCGACGGTGGCACGCTGTTCCTAGACGAGGTCGGCGATCTGCCGCTCGCCGCGCAGAGCAAGCTGCTGCGCGTGCTGCAGGAAGGCGAGATCGAGCGCGTCGGCGACCATCGCACGCGGCGCGTCAACGTGCGCATGGTCGCGGCGACGAACGCGGAGCTTCAGCAACGCGTGCGGGACGGTCGCTTCCGGGCCGATTTGTACTACCGGCTGAACCCGTTCCAGATCGACATCCCGCCGTTGCGCGAGCGGATGGAGGACATCTCGCTGCTCGCCAAGCGCTTCCTCGAGAAGCACAGCGCGATCCATGCGAAGAAGCTGCGTGGCTTCACCGACAAGGCCAAGCGCGCGCTGCTCACCTACAGTTGGCCGGGCAACATCCGTGAGCTGCAGAACATGGTCGAGCGCGGCGTGATCCTCGCGCCGAGCGGCACGCGCATCGAGGTCGAGCACCTCTTCACCTCGCCGGCCCCGAGTGCGATGAAAAGCGAGTTCAGCCTCGGCCTCGACGGCAGCCTGGACGACCATCCGTGGGAAGCCGGCAAGGAGCTCTGCGAAGCCGTCTTCAACGGCGTCATGACACTCGCCCAAGTCGAGGCGATGCTGATCGAAACGGCGGTTGACAAGGCGCACGGCAACCTCTCCGCCGCATCGCGCATGCTCGGCATGACGCGGCCGCAACTGGCGTATCGGCTCAAGCACCTGCACGACCCGGTCAGCACGGGCTGACGCGCGGCAACGAGCGCCATGGCGTCGAAACTGCCCGAGAAAGTAGACAGCTTCCTGACGCAGCACAGCGTGATGACGTTGGCCACGGTCGGTGCCGACGGGCCATGGGCGGCGGCCGTCTTCTATGCGCATCAGGGCGCGAGCCTCTACTTTCTGTCCGCGCCGGCGACGCGCCACGCCCGCAACCTCGCGCACGACGCGCGCTGCGCGGCGACGATTCAGGACGACATCGCCGAGTGGACGCAGGTCCGGGGCGTGCAGCTCGAAGGTCGCACGCAGCGGCTCGACGGCGACGCCGCGCGCCATGCGCGTGAACTCTACGGCCGCAAGTTCCCGTTCGTCGCCAACCTTGCGCGCGCGCCGGCGGCGATCGCGCTCGCTTTCGCGAAGATCGCCTGGTATCGGCTCGACGCCGAGCGCGTCCATCTGATCGACAACAGCCTCGGCTTCGGCCATCGCGACAGTTTCGAGTTGGCACCACCGCGATGACGACCGTTACGCGCCAGTTCATCGAGCTGCCCGCGGGGGCGATCCACTTCGCGTCGTGCGGCAGCGGCCCGCCGGTCCTGTTGCTGCACCAGACGCCGCGCTCCTGGGATGAATTCCGCGACGTGCTGCCATTGCTTGGCCGGCATTTTAAGGCGATCGCGATGGACACGCTCGGCTACGGCGACTCGTCCAAGCCGCTGCCGATGCGCGATTCGATCGAACTCTGGGCCGGCGTCGCGATGTGCCTGGCTGACGCCCTCGGGCTTGAGCGCATCGCAGTCGTCGGCCACCACACCGGCGCGGCGATCGCGATCGAACTCGCCGCCGCCTTTCCGCAGCGCATCACTGCGGCGGTGTTGTCGGCGCCACCGTGGGTCGACGCCGCGCGACGTGCACTCCACGCCGAGCCATCGCGGATCGACAACGTGCTGCGTCAGGCCGACGGATCGCACTTGAGCGAGCTCTGGCGCATCCGTCAGCCTTGGTACCCGGCGGGCGACATCGACCTGCTCGAGCGCTTCGTCGTCGACGCCGTCAAGGCCGGGCCGCGTGCGGCCGAGGGCCACGCGGTCGTGGGCCGCTACATGATGGAGGCGCGCCTGCCGCTTGTGCGCTGCCCGGTGCTCGTGATCGCGCCGACGGCCGATCCGCATGCCTATCCGCACGCGAGGCGCGTGGCGGACGCGATTGCCGACGCCCGCGTCGTCGAGGTCGAGGGCGGCACGGTGCCGCTTCCGGATCAGATGCCCGAACGCTTTGCCGAACTGGTGACGAATTTCCTGCGCGGCTGATTGCGTGCCGCGGAGGACAGTGCACGACGGCTGGCGCTTGTGCGCATGCTCCGGCGACGTGGGATCGCGCGCCCGTTTCAGCCGGCCTTGGCGCTCTGCCGTGCGACCAACTGCAGCATCGTCGCGAGGGTGATCGAGCTGAATGTCGCCTTCGCGATCTGGTCGATCTCGCCGAGGACGACGTCGAGTGCCTGATCAACGGGCGTTGGCGGGTGCGCATCGCCGCGTGCCGAGGCGGGTGTTCCGAAGTCCTCGAACAGCTGGATCACGTCCATCAGCGTCAGGCGCCGCGCGTTCGCCGAAAAGCGATAGCCGCCGCCGACGCCGCGCACCGATTCGACGATATCGGCGCGCACCAGTTCGGCCAGGACCTTCGCCAGGTGATGCGGCGAGATGTCGTATTTGTCGGCGATCTGTGAGGCCGTGATGTGTCGCTCGGGGTCGGCGGCGAATTCGATCACGCTG
Organism: uncultured beta proteobacterium; assembly: GCA_963774675.1. Taxonomy (GTDB): domain Bacteria; phylum Pseudomonadota; class Gammaproteobacteria; order Burkholderiales; family Burkholderiaceae_C; genus CAIKUF01. Next base: position 214,031 of record CAVZFV010000011.1, read on the forward strand.
TAAAGCGCGAGCGTGGTGTTGACCTGCAACCTCACCGCGCGCGCTCCGCCTTCGTCCCGCCGCTGGGCGAGATCTCCATTTCGAGCGGGATCAACGCGCCGGCCATCATGCCCTGACTGCGGAAGAACGACAGGATCAGCGTGTTTTCGCGTGCGAGCAGTGTGCGCAGATGGCGCACACCGGCGCGGCGGAACTGCGCGCTCATCGCGGCGAGCAAGCGTGTGCCGATGCCGCGCTGGCGCGCTGCCGGGTCGACGTCGATCGCGAACACCCAGCCGCATGGCGGCGAGCCGAACTCCCAGTCGCGCACCTCGCCGATCATGAAACCGGCGACCCGCCCTTGCGCGACGGCGACGAGGAAGTGACGTTGCTCGCTGCCGACCTTGATGCCGTAGCGGCGATAGATGCGCTGCCAGTAGCTGCGCTTCTCGATGCCGGTGACGGCGGCATCGATTGCGATCACCTGGTCGAGATCGGCACGCCGCACCGGACGCACTTCGATGGCGTCGGGTGCGCCTACCGTCGCGGCGCGGGCGACGCGTCGCGAGGCGGCTGAGGCGTCGGGGAAGGGCGGTTCGGGTTTAGCCAAAGCTTGCACCAGATCAAAACGATACCAGTATTCTGGTACCAGAATAGGGTTTCCTACCGAATTCTAGCCCAGCAGTGCCCGCGCCGGTCAGTTATGGCGAGGCAGTGCGAACCGAAGGAATGCGATGAAACCCACCCTCCAGGCCGGCCTCGAGAGCACTGTGAGCTTCGAGGTGAGCCGTGACCGCACGATCGATTTCATGGGCGAAGCGGCGCGTGTCTACGCGACGCCGATGCTCGTGCGCGATATCGAGGTTGCCTGCCGCGAGTTGCTGCTGCAGCACCTGGACGCCGGCGAGGACTCGGTCGGCACGCGTGTCGCGATCGACCATATCGGCGCCACCTTGCTCGGCATGCCGGTCACGCTGACGGTGCGCATCGCATCGGTCGAGGGCCGTGCCGTGGTGTTCGAGATCGAAGGCCGCGACAGTGTCGAGCCGATCGTGCGTGGCCAGCACGCACGCTTTATCGTCGATGTCGCGAAGACCGCGCAGCGCCTCGCGGCGAAAGCGCAGAAAGCGCAACAGGCGGGCGCGTAGTGGCAATCCCGTCCGCGCTGCGGCTGAGTGCCCCCTGGGCCGGACTGTGCCCAGCCCGCCCCCCGCGGGGGACAAGAAAACTTGGGGCGGCCCGGCGTTTCCTTGAGAGGCTCCCGCGATGAAAGCTGCGAGCACCGTCAAGCGCGTGCCGACGTACTGCTACCAGTGTGTCGCCGGGCCTGACTTGTTGACGGTGAAGGTCGAGGACGGCGTCGCGACCGAGGTCGAGCCGAACTTCTGCGCCGAGAAGATCCACCCCGGTGGCGGCAGGGTCTGCGTCAAGGCCTACGGCCTGGTGCAAAAGACCTACAACCCGAACCGGGTGCTGTCGCCGATGAAGCGCACCAACCCGACGAAGGGGCGTAACGAGGATCCGGGCTTCGTCCCGATCTCGTGGGACGAAGCGTTCGATCTGATCGGCGAGCGCCTGACCAAGCTGCGCGAAGAGGGGCTGCTCGACGCGTCGGGCTACCCGCGGCTCGCGGCGAGCTTCGGCGGCGGCGGCACGCCGCAGTTCTACATGGGCACCTTCCCCGCATTCCTCGCTGCGTGGGGCGCGGTGGACATGGGATTCGGTTCGGGGCAGGGCGTCAAGTGCGACCACTCCGAGCACCTCTACGGCGAGTTCTGGCACCGCGCGTTCATCGTTGCCGCAGACACGCCGACGACGCGCTACCTGATCTCCTGCGGTTCCAACATCGAAGCCTCGGGCGGCGTGGTCGGTGTCTGGCGTCACGCGAACGCGCGCATCCGCGGCATGAAGCGGGTGCAGGTCGAGCCGCACCTGTCGGTAACCGGCGCGTGCTCGGCGCAATGGGTGCCGATCAAGCCGAAGACCGACCCCGCATTCCTGTACGCGCTGATGCACGTGATGCTGCACGAGATGCCGCGCGAGCGGCTCGACCTGCCGCACCTCGGGAAGCGCACCGGCTCGCCGTATCTCGTCGGCGCGAATGGCTACTACCTGCGCGATCGCGCGACGAAGAAGCCCCTGGTGTGGGACCTGCGCTCCGGCGGCGCGGTGGCGCACGACACGCCGGACATCGATGAACGGCTCGAAGGCCGCGTCGTCGTCGATGCGGTCGAGATCGGCGCCGACGAAGAGGTGCTCGGCGACGGCATGCTCGAAGGCGAGACCGGGTTCGACAAGCTCGTCGCCCATCTCGCACCGTATTCGCCCGAATGGGCCGAAGGCATCTGCGACGTGCCGGCGACGACGATGCGCAAGATCGCCCACGAATACGTGCAGCACGCCTGCGTCGGCCAGACGATAGAGATCGAGGGCGTGACGCTGCCGTACCGGCCGGTCGCGGTGACGCTCGGCAAGACCGTCAACAACGGCTGGGGCGGCTACGAATGCTGCTGGGCACGCACGCTGCTCGCGACGCTGGTCGGTGCGCTCGAGGTGCCGGGCGGCACCCTCGGCACGACGGTGCGCCTCGTGCGGCCCATGGCCGAACGGCTGCAGAGCGTGCAGCCAGGTCCCGACGGGTTCATGAACTACCCGATGAACCCGACCGACAAGGCGACGTGGTCGCCGCGGCCGAACATCCGTAACGCCTACAAGTCGATGGTGCCGCTCACTGGCAACGGCGCCTGGGCGCAGGCGCTCGGGCCGACGCACTTCTCGTGGATGTTCCTCGACAAGACGCCCAAGGGCCTGCCGACGGTGACCTACCCCGACGTCTGGTTCGTCTATCGCACGAATCCCGCGATCTCGTTCTGGGACACCGACGCGCTCGGCGAGAAGATCGCGCGCTTCCCGTTCGTTGTCGCGATGGCCTACACGCTCGACGAGACGAACCACTTCGCCGACATCCTGCTGCCCGACGCGACCGATCTCGAAGGGTTGCAACTGATCCGCATCGGCGGCACCAAGTACGTCGAGCAGTTCTGGGAGCAGCAGGGTTTCGCGTTGCGCCAGCCGGTGGTCGAAATGCGCGGCGACGCGCGCGACTTCACCGACATCGCGACCGAGCTTGCGCGCCGCAGCGGCATCCTCGAGAAGTACAACGCCGCGATCAACCGCGGCGCGGGCGGCGTTGCATTGAAGAGCGAGCACGGCGACTTCTCGCTGCCTGTCGATCAGGTACACGACCGCGAGGCGATCTGGGGCGCGGTGTGTCGCGCCGCGAGCGCCGAGCTGACCGATGGCGCCGAGACCCACGGCCTCGACTGGTGGAAGGAGAAGGGCCTCGCGACGAAGCCCTTCCCACGCATCGACTGGTACCTCTACCCGACGATGATCGAGCGTGGGCTGCGCTTCGAGATGCCGTACCAGGAACGCCTGAAGCGCGTCGGCGCCGAACTCGGCCGCCGCCTGCACGAGCACGACATGCATTGGTGGGACAAGCAGATGGCCGAGTACCAGGCGCTACCGGTCTACAAGGACTTCCCAGGCCTGTGGCAGGACGCCGTCGTGCAGGCCGGCGGCAAGGGCGAAGACTTCCCATTCTGGTTGCTTACCGCGCGCAGCATGCAGTACGCGTGGGGCGGCAACGCTGGCGTGCAGATGATCCACGAGGTGGCAGCCAACGTCACCGGCCATCGCGGCGTGATCATCAACACCAGCGCTGCCGAGAAGCTCGGCATCGCCGATGGCGACGACATCGAGATCTCGACCCCGAGCAAGAGCGTCAAAGGCAAGGCCGTCGTGCGCCAGGGCATCCGCCCGGACACGCTGCTGCTGATCGGCCAGTTCAACCACTGGAAGACGCCGCTGGCGAAAGACTTTGGCGTGCCGAGCCTGAACAAGCTCGCAACGATGTCGATGGACCTGACCGACGCGACAGGATCGAGTGCCGACATCGTGCGGGTGGCGATACGGAGGAGGGGATGAGCGTTCTTGGTTTTCGCTCTTTCCGGTCGCTGCCGACGCGCGGTCGTGATGAATTGCGCGGACGTTCGCTTGGCAAAGGCGCGCCCGGACAGTCCACGGCGCTTCACCTCCGCGGTCGGCGCTTGGCGCCGACTTCCCTGCGCTGCTCGGTCTTGCAGCCCGCGGCCGAACTCGCTTCGCTCACTGCGTTCGCTGCGCTCAGACAGTGGCGGCGAGTCAGTCCACGTTGCGCGCTTGCGCGGGCGGCTGCAAGCCCTGTGCTGCTCGGCGCTCCGCAGGCGCGCCGTGGCCTGCCCGGGCGCGACGCCAAAGCGCTGAAGCCCTCGGCGCACGCCGCCTGGCGCGACGCGAAAGCGCTCGTGAAGGACGAGACTCCTGAGCGACAAGGCATCGCATGGGCAGCGCTTCACGCGCCGCAGGCTCCGCAAAGCGAAGTGGAGCAAATGACATGACGAAATGGGCCATGGTCGCCGACCTGCGCCGTTGCGTCGGGTGCCAGACGTGCACAGCGTCGTGCAAGCATACGAATGCGACGCCGCCCGATGTGCAGTGGCGGCGCGTGCTGGACATGGAGTTCGGCGAGTATCCGAACGTGCAGCGCGTCTTCGTGCCGACAGGCTGCCAGCATTGCGATGAGCCGCCATGCATGGAGGTCTGCCCGACGACTGCCACCAAGAAACGTCCTGACGGCATCGTCACGATCGACTACGACTTGTGCATCGGCTGTGCCTATTGCGCCGTCGCCTGCCCTTACCAGGCGCGCTACAAGACCTCGCGTGCGAGCTTTGCCTATGGCGAGCCGAGCGAGCACGAGACGCAGCGCCGAGACGATTCGCGTCTCAACGTTGCGACCAAGTGCACGTTCTGCGTCGACCGCATCGACGCCGGGCTGGAGAAGGGGCTGACGCCGGGCATCGACCCCGAGGCGACGCCCGCCTGCGTCAACTCCTGCATTGCGCAGGCGCTAACCTTCGGCGACAGCGACGATCCCGAGAGCAGCGTCTCGCAACTGGTCGCCGCCAACCAGAGCTTCCTGATGCACGAAGAACTCGGCACCGGGCCGAACATGCACTATCTGTGGGACAGCAGGGAAGAAGAGGGGGCAGCATGAGCTTCGGCCCGAACCCCTGGCATCAGACAAACTGGGATGCGCGCGCAGCTGGCAACTTCATCGGCGGTGGCGCGGGCACTGGCCTGATCGTCGCCACCGCGCTCGGTGGCGCAACGGGCATGGCGCTGAGCGCATTGCTGGTCGCCGCGCTCGCGCTGATCGGCCTCGGCTTGCTGTGCGTCTGGCTCGAGATCGGCCGGCCGCTGCGCGCGGTCAACGTCTTCATCAACCCGCGCACCTCGTGGATGTCGCGCGAGGCCTTCGTCGCGCTGTTTTTGTTTCCGGTCGGCGCCGTCACGATATTTCTGTCGCCGTCGTGGCTACCGGCCGTGGTCGTACTCGCGCTCGGCTTCCTCTATTGCCAGAGCCGCATGTTGCCCGCGGCACGTGGCATTCCGGCCTGGCGTGAGCCGATGACCGGCGTGCTGATCGCGAGCACCGGCCTCGCCGAAGGCTTCGGCCTGTGGGTTGCGGCGACGCCGTGGCACGGCGTGCGCTCTGCAGGCATGCTCGGCGCATTCGCGTTGCTCGTGCTGGTGCGCCAGATCGTCTGGGTCCTCTACCGGCGGCGCCTGAAGGGCCGCATCGTCAAGAAGGCCGATGAAGCGCTGGGCGGCGCAGGGCGCTGGCTGATGAGCCTGGGAACGATCGTGCCGCTCTTCATCGTTGTGCTGTTGCTGACTTCGCCGGCCGAGTGGCGCGTGGGTCCTTTCGAAGTTGTTGCCGGCGTCCTGGCCTGGGCTACAGGCGCGTGGATCAAATTCGTGCTCGTCACGCGGGCGGCCTTCAACCAGGGCTTCGCGCTCAAGCATCTGCCGGTACGCGGCGTGCGCGCCTGAGCCGCCATCGAAAGGACAGGCCCATGGGATCCGTCACCAGGACCGTGATCGACGCCCTCGCGAAGAGCGCCGACTTTCATGCGCCGCAGATCGAGACGATGCCGCGCGAGCAGCTCGCCGAGCTGCAACTCGATCGCCTGCGCGCGACGGTGCGCCATGCAGCGGAGAACGTCATGCTGCACCGCGCCCGCCTGAATGCGGCCGCGGTGCGCGCCGAAGACCTGCGCAGCCTCGCCGACGTGCAGCGCCTGCCGTTCACGACCAAGGCCGACCTGCGCGACCACTATCCGTTCGGCATGTTCGCGTTGCCGGTCGAGACGCTCGCGCGGCTGCACGCGTCGTCGGGAACGACCGGCAAGCCGACCGTCGTTGGCTACAGCGCGGATGATCTCTCGACCTGGGCCGATCTGATGGCGCGCACGCTGTACTGCGCAGGCGCGCGGCGCGGCGACGTCATTCACAACGCCTACGGCTACGGTCTGTTCACGGGCGGTCTCGGCACGCACTATGGCGCCGAGCGGCTCGGCGCGGTTGTCGTCCCTGTATCCGGCGGATCGACCGAGCGGCAGATCTCGCTCATCACCGATTTCAAGGCGCGCGTGCTGTGCGCGACGCCGAGCTACGCGCTCGCGATTGCCGAGGTCGCCGAGCAACAGGGCGTCGATTTGCGCAAGAGCGCGCTGCGCGTCGGCATGTTCGGCGCCGAACCTTGGAGCCAGGCGATGCGCGAGGAGATCGAGGCGCGCATCGGCGTGCGCGCGATCGACAACTACGGTCTGTCCGAAGTGATGGGCCCGGGCGTCGCCGTCGAGTGCGCGCAGCAGGACGGTCTGCACGGATGGGAGGATCACTTCCTGTTCGAGGTCATCGACCCCGAGACCGGCATGCCGCTGCCAGAAGGCGAGGCCGGCGAGCTCGTCATCACGACGCTGACCAAGCAGGCGCTGCCGATGCTGCGCTACCGCACGCGTGACATCACGCGCATTACGACGGCGCGCTGCGCCTGCGGCCGCACCCACCTGCGCATGCTGCGCATCGCTGGGCGCAGCGACGACATGTTGATCATCCGCGGCGTCAACGTCTATCCGTCGCAGATCGAGGCGGTGCTCGTCGGCCGGCCCGGCATTGCACCGCACTACCAACTCGTCGTCGAGCGCACCGGGCATCTGGACGCGGTGACGATCGAGGTCGAAGCCGCCCCTGGCGTGCCGAGCGATGGCTATGCGGCGATCGCCGGCGACGTCAAGCACCACGTCAAGTCACTCGTCGGCATCACGACGACCGTGCGTGTGCTGCAACCGGGCGAAGTGCCCCGATCGCAGGGCAAGGCCGTCCGCGTGCGCGACCTGCGGCCGAAGGGAGCCTGACATGTCCAAACGTCTACTTTGCTTGAACGTCAACGGTCGCGACCACGACCTCGCCGCGACGGACAGCGCGCTGCTGCTCGAAGTGCTGCGCAACAAGCTTGCGCTGACCGGCACCAAGCAGGGTTGCGACGGCGGCGAATGCGGCGCCTGCACTGTGCTCGTCGATGGCGAGCCGCGGCTCGCGTGCATCACGCTCGCGGCGAGCGTCGAAGGCCGGCGCATCGAGACGATCGAGGGCCTGGTCGAAGGCGGTCGCATGAGTGCGCTCCAGCAGGCCTTTCACGAGAAGCTTGGCACTCAATGCGGCTTCTGTACGCCGGGCATGGTGATGGCGGCCGAAGCGCTCCTGCGCCGAGAAAGCGATCCGAGCGAGGCCGAGATACGCGAGGCGCTGTCGGGCAACCTGTGCCGCTGCACCGGCTACGTGAAGATCATCGAATCGGTGCAGGCCGCCGCAGGGGCACGGTCATGAGCCGCGACCACGCTGGGTTGTCGCATCCGCCGGCGCCGCCGACGCACTCCATCGGCGAACGCATGCCGCTCGTTGACGGCATCGAAAAGGTGACCGGCCGCGCGCGCTACACCGCCGATCTGCCGCTCGGCGAGACGCTGTTCGGTCTGATCGCGCGTTCGCCCATCGCGCACGGTGTCATCCGCGCGATCCGCACCGATCGCGCGCTCGCGCTGCCCGGCGTACACGCCGTCATCACGGGGGAGGACTTCTCGGCCCCTTACGGTGTGATCCCGATCGCGCAGAACGAATATCCGCTTGCGCGCGGCAAGGTGCGCTACCGCGGTGAGCCCTTGTTCGCCGTTGCCGCCGTCGATGAGGCCGCAGCGCGCGCGGCCGTCGCCGCAGTCGAGGTCGAGATCGACGAGTTGCCGGCGCTCTTCAGCACCGCCGAAGCACGTGCCGAAGGTGCGGTGCTGCTGCACGACAACAAGCCGGGCAACCTCGAACGCCGCGTCGAACAGGACTTCGGTGACGTTGACGCCGGCTTCGCCGATGCCGATCTCGTGATCGAACGCACATTCGATTGCGCCGAGATCGCGCACGGCCAGATGGAGCTCAACTCCACCGTCGCGCAGTGGGAGCCCGAGCGCGAACGACTGACGGTGCATTCGGTGACGCAGGTGCCGTACTACCTGCACCTGATGCTGGCGCAGACGCTCGGCCTCGACAGCGCGCAGATTCGCGTCGTCAAGCCTTTCGTCGGTGGCGGCTTCGGGCACCGCGTCGAGCCGCTCAATTTCGAGATGATCACCGCCGCCCTCGCGCGTGCCGCGGGCGGCGCCGTGCGGACCGAGCTGACGCGCGAAGAGGTGTTCCTCACGCACCGCGGCCGGCCGGCGAGCGAGATGCGGATCAAGATCGGCTGCAAGAAGAGCGGCGAGATCACGGCGATCGACGCCGACGTCGTCCAGCGCGGCGGCGCCTATGCCGGCTACGGGCTCGTGACGATCCTCTACGCAGGCGCACTGCTGCACGCGCTCTACACGGTTGGCGCGGTGCGCTACCGGGGCTTTCGTGTCTACACGAACCTGCCGCCGTGCGGCGCGATGCGCGGCCACGGTGCCGTCAACGTGCGCTTTGCGGTCGAGTCGGTGCTCGACGAACTTGCGGAGGGGCTCGGCATCGACCCGTTTGCGCTGCGTCGCGCGAACCTGATCGAGGCGCCGTACCGCACCCTGAACGACCTGCAGGTGAATTCCTACGGATTGCCGGAGTGCATGGACGCCGTCGAGAAGCTATCCGGCTGGCGCGAGCGGCGCGGCAAGTTGCCTGCAACGCCGGGCGTGCGACGCGGTCTCGGCATGGCGTGCTCGCATTACGTCAGCGGCTCGGCCAAACCCGTGCACTGGAGCGGCGAGCCGCACGCCGTCATCAACCTGAAGCTCGACTTCGACGGCGGCATCACGATTCTCACGGGTGCGTCCGACATCGGCCAGGGCTCGACGACGCTGCTGACGCAGATCGTCGCCGAGGTGCTGCTGCTGCCGATGGCGCGCATCCGCGTCATCGCGACCGACAGCGCTGTGACGCCGAAGGACAACGGCTCGTACTCGTCGCGCGTGTCATTCATGGTCGGCAACGCGGCGCTACGTGCAGGCGAGGAAATGAAGCGCGTCCTCGTCGAGGCGGCGGCGAAGCGGCTCGAAGTCTCGCCCGCCGACATCGAATGGAACGGCGAATCGTGCGGCGTCGTCGGCACCGATCGCACGCTCGACTTTGCGCAGTGCGTGCAGGCGGCGCTCGTCGAAACCGGCACGCTCACAGTCAAGGGCGGATGGTCAACGCCGCCCGAGACGCAAGGCGGCAAGTTCCGCGGCGCGGCGGTCGGCTCGACGGCCGGCTTCAGCTATGGCGCGCAGGTCGTCGAAGTGGCGATCGACGAGGACACCGGCGGCGTGCACGTCGAGCAGGTCTGGATCGCGCACGACTGCGGCCGCGCGATCAACCCGCTGGCGGTCGAAGGTCAGGTGCAGGGCGCCATCTGGATGGGCATGGGCCAGGCATTGTCGGAAGCAACCCAGTACCACCTCGGCCTGCCGGTGCGCAGCAACCTGATCGACTACCGGATACCGACGATCGCCGAATCGCCGCCGATTCACGTCACGCTCGTCGAGAGCATGGACCCGCTCGGGCCGTTCGGCGCGAAGGAGGCGAGCGAGGGTGGCTTGCACGGCTTTCCGCCGGCGGTCGCCGCAGCGATTCACGATGCACTCGGCGTGCGTTTGAACGAGCTTCCCATCACCCCTGATCGCGTCCTGGATGCGTTGCAGCAGCGCCGTCGCGATCAAAAGCTGCAAGCGATGAAGCGCGAGAAGGCCGAGAAGGCCACGACGCAAGAGACCTGAATACCATGCATGCACTCTCCGATTTCGCGTTGAAGCGCCCGGCGAGCCTCGCCGAGGCGGCTGCCCTGCTCGCCGCCGAACCGCTCGCCCGGCTCATCGCCGGCGGCACCGACCTGTTGCCGAATCTGCGCCGCGGCCTCGAGCGTCCGCAGGTGCTGATCGACATGTCCGGCCTGCAGCGCTTCGCCGCGATCGAGCTTGCGACCGACGGCAGCCTGTCGCTCGGCGCCGGCCTGACGCTGGCGACGATCGCGACCGACGCATTGATTGCCGAACGCATGCCCGCGCTGCGCGAAGCGGCGCGCTCGGCCGCAGGCCCTGGCCACCGCACGGTGGCGACGCTCGGCGGCAACCTGTGCCAGGACACGCGCTGCGTGTTCTACAACCAGAGCGAATGGTGGCGCGCGGCGAACAAGTACTGCTTGAAGCGCGGCGGCGACACCTGCCACGTCGCGCCTGAAGGCCATCGCTGCCACGCGGCGTTCAGCGGCGACCTCGCGCCGGTGCTGCTTGCGCTCGGCGCCGATGTCGAGTTGCAATCGGCGCGCGGCGCACGCTGGATCGCGCTCGACGCGATGTACCGCGACGACGGTGCCGCGCACCTCACGATCGAGCGCGACGAGTTGCTCGCCCGCGTGCGCGTGCCGGCGCCCGCCGCAGGTGCCGCGTGCCGCTACCACAAGGCGCGCGTGCGCGGCGCGATGGATTTTCCGCTCGCCGCGGTTGCGGTCGCGCTCGCGTCGAAGGACGGGCGCGTCGCGTCGCTGCGGGTCGGCATCTCGGGCACCAATTCGCATCCGCTGCTGCTCGCGGGCACCGATGCGTTCGCTGGTGAGGTGGTGGACGAATCGCTCGTCACGCGCGTCGGCAAGCTCGTGCAAAAGCAGGTGAGCCCGATGCGCAGCACGGTCACGCCGTCGAACTATCGGCGTCAGGTTGCGGCGGCGCTCGTGCAGCGGCTGTTGCGCGAGTTGGCGCAGGCCTAGAACCAGAGCAGGAGGGCCAACCGATGGTGCGCATCGTTCGTCGCGAACAGTTTTCCGATCAGACCTTCCTTTGGGAGGTCGATGCGCCGGACGTCGCGCAAGCCGCGCAGCCGGGCCACTTCGTCATGCTGCGGCTCGACGATGCCGGCGAGCGCATCCCGCTCACGGTGGCTGACTTCGACCGCGAGCGCGGCACGATCACGGTCGTCGTGCAGTCCCTCGGCGCGACGACGCGCGAGATGCGCGACAGCTTCGCCGAGGGCGACGAGTTCGCCGACTTCGTCGGGCCGCTCGGCCTGCCGCAGCACATCGAGAAAATCGGCGATGGCGGCCACGTCGTCCTGGTTGGCGGCGGCCTCGGCGTCGCGCCAATCTTCCCGCAGTTGCGCGCTTTCAAGGAGGCCGGGAATCGGACGACCTGCATCGTCGGCTTCCGCAACAAGGACCTCGTCTTCTGGGCAGACAAGCTCGGGGAGTGGTGCGACGAGTTGATCGTATGCACCGACGACGGCAGCGTCGGGCGCCTGGGGTTTGTCAACGCCGCGCTGCAGGACGTGCTCGAGCGTGCGGAAAAGCCCGATCTCGTCGTCGCGATCGGGCCGATGCCGATGATGCACGCCTGCGTCGAGACTTCGCGCCCGTTCGGCGTGAAGACGATGGTCTCGCTCAACACGATCATGGTCGACGGCACCGGCATGTGCGGGTCGTGCCGCGTCACGGTTGGCGGCGAGGTGCGCTTCGCCTGCGTCGACGGCCCCGACTTCGACGGCCACCAGGTCGACTTCAAGGAACTCCACGCGCGCCAGAAGCGCTTCAAGCGCCAGGAACAGCAGGCCAACGAGGACCAGGCGCACGTTTGCAGCCTGGAGGAGTTGCTCGTCAAGCAGGGCAAGCGCACCTACAAGAAATACTCGGCGCTCGAGCGCGTGCAGGTCAAGATGCCCGAGCGCGACGCGCATGAGCGCTCGGGTTGTTTCGAGGAGGTCAACCTCGGCTACGGCCAGGCCGATGCGCTGCGCGAGGCGGAGCGCTGCATCCAGTGCATCAACCCGACGTGCATCGAAGGTTGCCCGGTGCGGATCGACATTCCGCGCTTCATCCGCCATCTGTTGCTGCGCGACCTCGAAGGCGCGGTCGACACGATCCACGAATCGAGCCCGTTTCCGTCGGTCTGCGGCCGCGTCTGTCCGCAGGAAAGCCAGTGCGAGATCCAATGCGTGCTCGTCAAGGCGAAGATGGAGCCGGTCGCGATCGGCAGGCTTGAGCGCTTTGTCGGCGATCACGCCAAACCGAAATCCGCGCGCAAGGCGACGAGCGAAGTCGTTGCGCCGCTGCCCCTGCCGCTGCTCGGGCGCGTCGCGATCGTCGGTTCCGGCCCGGGCGGTCTGGCCGCCGCGGCGGACTTGATCAAGCTCGGCGCCGACGTCACCGTCTACGAGGCGCTGCACGTCGTCGGCGGCGTGCTGCGCTACGGCATTCCGTCGTTCCGCCTGCCGCGCGACATCATCGATCGCGAGGTGCAGCAGTTGCGCGACCTCGGCGTGAAGTTCGAGACCAACAAGGTGATCGGCAAGACCTTCTCCGTTGCGCAGCTCACCGATTCGATGGGCTACGACGCGGTATTCGTCGCCGCCGGTGCGGGCGCGCCTGCCTTCCTCGGCATCCCGGGCGAGTTCGCCGGGCAGGTCTATTCGGCCAACGAATTCCTGACCCGTGTGAACCTGATGGGCGGCGATCGCTTTCCGTACCAGGGCACGCCGATCGGCGCTGGCGACAGCGTCGTCGTGATCGGCGCCGGCAACACCGCGATGGACTGTCTGCGCGTCGCCAAGCGCCTCGGCGCGGCCGAGGTGCGCTGCGTCTACCGTCGCTCGGAGGCCGAGGCGCCGGCGCGTGTCGAAGAGCTGCGCCATGCGCGCGAGGAGGGCATCCTCTTTTCCTTCCTGCACGCGCCGGTCGAGGTGCTGCTCGACGACGAAGGCGATGTGCGCGCCCTTCGGGCGCAGAAGATGGTGCTCGGCGACCCCGATGCGCGCGGCCGGCGCACGCCGATCCCGCAGGATGAATTCGTCGAGTGGCCGTGCGACACGGTGATCTACGCGCTCGGCACGAAGGCCAATCCGATCGTCGGCCAGGCGACAAAGGGCCTCGCGCTCGACAAGCGCGGCTACATCGTGGCCGACGACGACTCGCAGGCGACCAACCTTCCTGGCGTGTTCGCCGGCGGCGACATCGTCACTGGCGGCGCGACGGTGATCCTCGCAATGGCGGCCGGCCGACGCGCGGCGCGCGCGATCGGCGCCTGGCTGACGCAAGGAAAGGCGCAATGGCCGCCGGCTCTTGCTGACGCGCAGGAAGCGGCAGCGGACGCCGACGTACCGGCCAAAGCAGCGGCAACCGCTGCACGTTGAAGAGGCGCTGGCATGAGTTCGAAGCGCTCGGACAACGAAGCCTTCACGGAGGTTGTTGCGCGCGGGCGCTTGACGTTTGCGAACTTGGCGAGTTCTTCTTCTACGCTTCGTCCTGTTATGGCCTTGGCCTTGCTGCCGCTAGTAGTTTCGAGCGGCAAAGGCGTGCCCGGGCAGGCCACGGCGCTTCACCTCCGCGGTCGGCGCTGTGCGACGACTGCCCTGCGCTGCTCGGTCTTGCAGCCCGCCGCCGAACTCGCTGCGTTCGCTTTGCTCGCTGCGTTCGCTTTGCTCACTGCGCTCAAACAGTGTCGGCGAGTCAGTTTACGAAGCGCGCTGATGCGCGCGGCTGCAAGCCCTGCGCTGCTCGGCGCTCCGCAGGCGCGCCGTGGCCTGCCCGAGCACGCCTTTGCAGCAAGCGTGGTGGTGCGCAAGGAACGAGAAGAACCGTCGCGCCAGGCGGTGCCCGCCCGGGGCGATTTGTGGAGCGACGAGGATCGCATGACAGGGGTCGGCGCGCGCAGCGCGCTTCGTAGACTGACTCGTCGCAACTGTCTGAGCGCAGTGAGCAAAGCGAACGCAGCGAGTTCTGCGACGCGACCCCTGGCCGAGAACCGCAGTGCAGTCGGCGCGACGCGCCGACCGCGCAACCATGAGCCCCGGGCGGGCACCGCCTGCCGCGGCGCCAAAGCGCTGACCCCCCCGGCGGTTGCAGCGTGGCGTGACGCGCAAGCGCAAGCGCTTGTGATCCGTGGCCGTTCGCGATCCGCATTCGAGGCGCATGAGCAAGCGTTCCCGCAACAGGATTTCATGCGCCGGGTTCCGCGTGAAACATGGAGGAGCAACTGAGATGCTGTGCCCCAAATGCCACCGCCCGCTCGCCGAAGAAGATGACGGCCCGTACATCTGCTGTGCCGACGCGCCGATGCAATGGCAGTGCGGCGCCTGCGGCAAGGTCAGCGAAGGTTTTGCATTCCCTTACGGCCGCTGCCCGCAATGCGGCGGTGAGCTCGCGTTGCGCGCGCCCGAAGTTGCGCATGCGCACGCCGAGTCGCTCACCGCGGTGCGGATGGCGTTCGAGATCGAGCTCGGCGGCCGCGCGTTCTACCAGCGCGCCGCGGCCGACAGCAGCGACGAGACACTGCGCGCGCTCTTTGGCCGCTTCGCGGTGATGGAGGGCGAGCACATGGAGACGCTGTCGCGCCGCTATCACGTCGAGCCGCCCGATGTGTCGGACAACTTTCGCGTCGAGCTCGCGGCGATCTTTGCGGATGTCGAGAGCCGGCCGCAGGATCCGGCAAATTTGTTTCGGATCGCGATCGCGCTCGAGAAGCGCGCCGCCGATTTCTTCATCTCGCGCGTGACGAAAGTGACTGCGGGCTCGGCCGAGGCGCTCCTCTACAAGGAACTCGCCGCCGAGGAGCGCGAACACGCCGCGATCCTCACGACCGAGTACGCTCGCTGGCAGGAGAGCAAGCCGGGGCTTTTCAGTGGTGATTCGCTCGTCGATGCGGCGCGCGCCACGCGCGCCCCGGGTGGTGCGCTGCTGGCGCTCAATGGCGCGGCCGTGCTGCTCGAAGGGCACGAGCCGGGGCGCATCGCGCTCGTCTGCGGCGATCAGCAAATCAGCTACGCCGAGCTGCGCGACCGAGTTGCGCGTGCCGCATCGGTCTGGCGCGCGCGTGGCCTCGTGCCGGGTGATCGGGTCGCGATCAAACTTTGCGACGGCATCGATTGGGTCGTCGCCTTTCTCGGCACGATCTGGGCCGGCGGCGTCGCGGTGGCGGTCAACCCGCACATCCCGGCGCCCGAATGGCGCTACATCCTCGACGAAGCGGGCTTCAACGTGATCGTCGCCGAAAGCGCGGACGATACGCCAGAGCCGTGGAAGCAGCGCATCATCCTGGTCGATGAAGGGCGGCGCGCCGTCGCCGCGGCCGAGCCCATCCCGCCGCGCCTCGTCGATGAGGACACGCCCGCATTCTGGGTGCACTCTTCCGGCACCTCGGGCAAGCCGAAAGCGGTCGTTCACGCGCACCGCTTTGCGCGCGACATCGAACGCATCTCGCGCGAGCGGATTGGCATCACGAAGGACGACAGGTTGTTCGCAAGCTCGCGCCTGTTCTTCTCCTATCCGCAGACGAACAGCCTCTACGCGGGGCTCAAGATCGGTGCGACGGTGATCCTCGATCCGCGCTGGCCGACGGCGGAAACCGTCGCCGAGACGGTTGCGGCGATGCGCCCGACCGTGCTCTTTTGCGTGCCGTCGCTGTTCCGCAATCTGCTGCACTCGGGACTCGCAGCGACGCTCGCCGCCGCTGGTGTCAGGCTCTGCGTGTCGGCCGGCGAGCCGCTGCCGGCGAGCCTGCGCAATGCGTGGCGTGAGGCGACCGGCATCGGCATGGTCGATGGCTACGGGGCGTCCGAGACGCTCGTGCTCGTGCTCACCGCGCTCGACGGCGACGACGGCTTGCAGCCCTCGCCGGGCGTCGAAGTGCAGGCGGTGGACCCGGCCGCTGCGGCCGCGGGCATCCCGACGCGGCTGTGCTTTCGCGTGGGCTGCGTGTCGCTCGGCTACCTCGACAGGCCCGCCGCGCAGGCGGACAGCTTCCGCGATGGTGCGTTCTGCCCGGCCGACCTGTTTGTGCCGACCGACGGTGGCGGCTGGCGCTTCGCCGGCCGCGAAGATTCGCTCGTCAAGATCAAGGGCCGCTGGGTCAATCTCGTGGAGCTCGAGGAGCGCCTCGGCGCGGGCGTGCCGGGGCTGATCGAAGCGGCGGCGGTAATCCTGCCCGATGAGGACGGGGTCGACGCGATCGCTTTCTTCTTCGTTGCGCGCAAAGGCGAGGCCGCAGCGGTGGAGGCTGCGCTGCGTGAGCGCGCGCAGGCACAGCAGCACTACCAGCGCCCGAAATGGCTGCACGCCGTTGACGCGCTGCCGCGCACTGCCACCGGCAAGCTGCTGCGGCGCAAGCTCTCCGAGCTGATCCAGCCTGCGGGCTGAGGCGATGCGATGGTCGCACTGATGACACCTTTGACGACACCTTTGACGACGGCCCCGATCGCCACGCCGCTGCTGCGCATCACGCGCCACGGCCGCGTGCTGACGGTGACGATGTCGCGCGCGCCCGTCAACGCGTTGAACGATGAGTTGATCGCGCAACTCGACGCGGCAGCCGATCTTGCGATTGCCGACGATGGCGTTTCGGTGCTGCACATTCGCAGCGACCAGCGGGCATTCAGCGCCGGCGCCGATCTGGCGCTGATCCGCTCGTGCTTCGAGACGCCCGAGGGGCCGGACGCGATGACCGAGGTCGTGCGCCACATGCAGCGACTCTATGACAAGCTCGAAGCGGCGCCGCTCGTGACGCTCGCCGAAATCGGCGCGACGGCTTTCGGCGGCGGGCTCGAACTCGCGCTGGCGTGCGATCTGCGCGTCGCGGCGCGCGAGGTGAAGCTCGGCCTGCCCGAGGCGGGGCTCGGCCTGTTGCCCGGCGCGGGCGGCACGCAGCGGCTGACACGGCTTGTCGGCCCTGGCGTCGCGAAACGGATGATCCTTGGCGCCGAGGTGATCGACGGCGCCGAGGCCGAGCGCATCGGCATCGTGCAGTGGGCGCAACCGCTGGCGCAGCTTGCGCAATGGTCCTCGGCGCTCGCGATGCGCTATGCAGCGATGCCGAAGTCCGCGCTGGCGGCGAACAAGCGCTGTATTGCGGCCGCGACCGACTGCGCGCGCGACGGCTACGCCGAAGAGATCGCCGAGACCCGCACGCTCTACGACCACCCCGACACGCGCCGCCGCGTCGTCGCGTTTCTCGCCCGCGATGCGGCGAAGCACTCGAAAGAAAGCACACCATGAGCATGAAGAACAAGGTTGCGGTTGTCACGGGCGCGGCGTCGGGCATCGGCCGCGCGACGGCGCAGTTGCTTGCCGACGCGGGGGCGCGCGTCGTCGTCGCCGATATCGATGCGGCGGGCGGCGAAGTCGCGGCGGCCGCGCTGCGGGAGCAGGGTGCCGATGCGGAATTCCTGCCGGTAAACATGACCGACAGTGCATCGATCACGGCCTTCGCCGCTGCGGTGCAGGCGCAGTTCGGTCCCGTCGACGTGCTCGTCAATGCGGCGGGCTGGGGCCGCACGGCGCCGTTCTGGGAAGGCACAGACGAGTTCTGGGACAAGCTTGTTGCGCTCAATTTCGTCGGCCCGATGCAGCTCACGAAGGCGTTGCTGCCGGCGATGATCGAGCGCGCGAGTGGCCGCATCGTCAACGTTTCCAGCGATGCCGGTCGCGTCGGCAGCCTTGGCGAGACGGTGTATTCGGGCGCGAAGGGCGGTCTGATCGCGTTCACCAAGTCGCTCGCGCGGGAAGTCGCGCGCTACCAGATCAACGTCAACTGCGTCTGCCCGGGGCCGACCGACACGCCACTGATGGCGGCCGTGCCCGAGAAGGTGCAGGAGGGCCTGAAGAAGGCGATTCCGTTTCGGCGCCTCGCGAAGCCGTCGGAGATCGCCGACGCCATCGTCTTTTTCGCGAGCGACCGCGCGTCCTACGTCACCGGCCAGGTCTTGAGCGTCAGCGGCGGCCTGACCATGGCAGGATAGGCATTGCAAACAACGACAGGAGCAATTCCATGAAGAGCGTCCAACTCGCCGGCTACAAGGCGACCCATTTCGGCTATTCGGTGAACGGCAAGGTAGCGACCATTACCTTGAATCGCCCCGAACGCAAGAATCCCCTCACGTTCGATTCGTACGGCGAATTGCGCGATCTGTTCCGCGAAATGGTCTACGCGAGCGACATCAAGGCGGTCGTCTTCACCGGCTCGGGCGGCAACTTCTGCTCCGGCGGCGACGTGCACGAGATCATCGGCCCGCTCGTCAAGATGGACATGCCCGAGCTGCTGCAGTTCACACGCATGACGGGTGACCTCGTCAAGGCGATGCGTGCCTGCCCGCAGCCGATCGTCGCCGCAATCGACGGCGTGTGCACCGGCGCCGGCGCGATGATCGCCTGCGGCTCGGACATGCGCATCGCCACCGCGCGCAGCAAGCTCGCCTTCCTGTTCGTGCGCGTCGGCCTCGCCGGTGCCGACATGGGCGCCTGCACGTTGCTGCCGCGCCTGATCGGCCTGTCGCGCGCCGCGGACCTCCTTTTCACCGGCCGAGTGGTGAGCGGTGAGGAGGCCGAGCGCTTCGGCTTTTACAACCGCCTCGTCGAGCCCGACGCGCTGCAAGCCACTGCAGATGCGCTCGCCAAGGAACTCGCCGACGGCCCGACCTTCGGCCACGCGATGACGAAAACCATGCTGTGGCAGGAGTGGAACTCCGGCCTCGGCGAATGCATCGAGGCCGAGGCGCAGGCGCAGGCGATCTGCATGCAGACGAAGGATTTCGAGCGCGCGTACCACGCGTTCGCGGCGAAGCAAAAGCCGATCTTCGAAGGGGATTGATCGCTCGTGATTCAATCGCGCCATGTCTGATCGAAGCTACCTTTCCTGGCCGTTCTTCGACGACGGTCACCGCGCGCTTGCCGACGAGCTCGAAGCGTGGACTGCCGACAAGCTGCCCACGCTGCTCTCGCATGACGAGGGCGATCTGGACAGCGTCTATGCCTGCGTCGGCAGGCTGGTGCGCGAGCTCGGCCGCGCCGGCTTGCTGCGCGTGTGCGTGCCCGGTGGTTATGGCCGCGAGATCGGCGGCGCGTCTGGCGGCGCGCGCGAAGGCATCGACGTGCGCAGCCTCGCTCTCGCGCGCGAAACGCTCGGTCGTGCGTCGGGCCTCGCCGACTTTGCGCTCGCGATGCAGGGACTGGGCAGCGCGCCGGTCAGCCTGTTCGGCAACGATGCGCAGAAGGCTGCACTGCTGCCGGGCGTTGCGCGCGGTGAACTGATTGCCGCCTTCGCACTGTCCGAACCCGATGCGGGATCGGACGTCGCCGCGATGAGCACGACCGCGCGGCGCGACGGCGACGGTTGGGTACTCGACGGCGTGAAGACCTGGATATCGAACGGCGGGCTTGCCAATCGCTATGTCGTCTTCGCGCGCAGCGAAGAAGGCGCGCGCGGATCCAAAGGGATTTCCGCCTTCCTTGTCGATGCCGACACGCCCGGGCTCGACGCGAGTGAACGCATCCCGGTGATCGCGCCACATCCGCTCGCGACATTGCGCTTCACGAACTGCCGCATCGACGCCGACCGCCTGATCGGTCAGGAGGGCAAGGGCTTCGCGATCGCGATGGGCACGCTTGATCTGTTTCGCACGAGCGTCGGCGCCGCCGCGCTCGGCTTCGCGCGGTGTGCGCTAGACGAGGCGACGAGCCGCGCGCTCAACAGGCGCATGTTCGGCCAGGTGCTCGCGGACTTCCAGCTCACGCAGGCCAAGCTCGGCGAGATGGCGACCGCGATCGATGCCTCGGCGCTGCTCGTCTACCGCAGTGCCTGGACGCGCGACGTGCAGGGGACGCGTGTGACGCGCGAGGCGTCGATGGCCAAGCTCTACGCGACCGAGGCGGCGCAGCAGGTGATCGATGCGGCGGTGCAGTTGCACGGCGGGCTCGGCGTCGTCACCGGCTCGACCGTCGAGCGCCTTTATCGCGAGATCCGCGCGTTGCGCATCTACGAGGGCGCAACCGAGGTACTGCAACTCATCGTCGGCGGCAAGCACCTCGAGGCCGCGCGAGCGGCTGGCGGCTGATGCAGGTGGGCGTGACGATGTTGGCGGCAGCGATGGCGCGCGCCGTCGAACGCCGCGGCCATTGACGGCGGGCGTGGCGATGCGCCAATGGCAGGATGCCGAAGGCTCGCATATCGATGTGCGCGGGCTCTCGCCACCGCAGCCGATGGTCGCGATCCTGCGCCTCCTGCAATCGACGGGCGAGGGCGTGGCCGTGATCGCGCACCTCGATCGTGACCCGCAAATGCTCTACCCCGAGCTTGCGCAAATCGGCTGGCAGGCCGAAGCCGTCGCTGGCGATCCGGCCGATCCGGGCGAAACGAGACTGCGGCTCACGCGCATCCCGGCATGACGGCGCCGCCGGGCGCCTTCCTTGGCGGTGCGAAGGGCCGGTTGCTGCCTGCCTCCATTCCGCTGCGCTTCTTCGGCGCCGCGGCGGCGTTTCACCTGCTGGCCTGGGTCGCGCTCGGCGTCGGTGCGCTGCAAAGCACGGTATTTGGCGGCGGGCTCGGCTGGCCGCTCGCTGCCCTGCATCTGGTAACGCTCGGCGTGTTGGCGATGACTGCCCTCGGCGCCGGTGCGCAACTGCTGCCGGTCGCGACCCGGCGCCCCGCGCCAGGGCATCGCCTGCTGGCAGCGATCTGGTGGCTCTACACGCCCGGCGTTGCACTGCTCGCGCTCGGCATGGGGCTCGGGCGGGTGCTGTGGCTCGCAGCGGGCGCGGCGATGGTGGCGCTCGCGCTGGCTGCTTGGTGTGTGCTGATGTTCGGAAATCTGCTCGGCGCGCGCGGCATGCCCGGCGTCGTCGCCCACGGCTGGGGCGCGATGCTGTCGCTGGTACTCGTGCTCGCCTCGGCGCTCGCGCTCGTCGCGACCTGGCTGGGCTGGCCGGCACCGTCGCGCGACACACTGCTGGCGTTGCATATCCTGTTCGCGCCCTACGGCTTCATGGGGCTGCTGGCGCTCGGCCTGTCCTACATTCTTGTGCCGATGTTCGCACTGGCGGACGCGCCTCCCGAGCGGCGCCAACTTGCGTCCTTCGGTCTCGCCGTCGCGGCAATCGTGCTGTTCGCGCTCGCCGCGCCCGGGCTCCTGGGGGACAGTGGATCGACGCTTTCGACGCGTAACCCCGTGTCTGCCTCTATGCCCATCTCTGTCCCTTTCGCGCTGCGCGTCGCGGCGCTGCTCTGTGGCGCCGCCGCCATCACCCTGCATCTGCGCATGATGCGCACCGCGTTGCGGGGCGGCATGCGCCGCGAACTTGGTCGCTCGTTCACGCTGGTGCGCATCGCCTGGGGCGGGCTCGTCGCGAGCCTTTTGCTGGCCCTCGCACTCGTGCTCGACGCGCCGGTGCCGCACCTGGGCGTGCTGTTCGGGTTGAGCTTGATCGGCCTCTGGCTGTTGAGTTTCGTGCTCGGCATCCTGCAGCGCATCCTGCCCTTTCTCGCCGCGATGCATGGTGGCAGCGGTCGGCGCGCGCGCACGCCATCGGCGTTGACGCACGACGGCGCGCTGCGCGTGCACTTCGTCTGTCACCTCGCAGCGCTCGGATTTCTCGCGCTCGCGATCGCCGCCGATCTTGCGTGGCTCACGTTGGTGGCGGCGGTGGTGGGCGCGCTCGGCGCGACCGCCTTCGGTGTGTTCTACGTCGTGCTGCTGCGGCGCATGCGATCGCCCGCACGTTGAGTTGGATCAAGCATCGCGTCCCTGATACCGTGCTATTGTGGTATCAGACTACCTTTATTGAGTACGCCATGGATTACGCACGACAGGTCAGCCGCACGCTCGACGAAGAGCATCGCAACAATCTCGAGCTGCTCGGCAAGGTCGAGCAGGCGCTCGCCCGTGCGCCGCGACCCGATCCGGCGATGAACGACCTGATCGGCAAGTTTGCGCAGGCCCTCGATCACGACATCGAGCGCCACTTTCGCTTCGAGGAGGAATCGCTCCTTCCGCTCATGGACGAAGCTGGCGACGGCGAAATGGCAGCGCTGCTCGTCGAAGAACACAACACGATCCGCGAAGTGGCCGCCGAGTTGCTGCCGCTCGCGCGCGCCGCGATTGCGGGCACGATCGACGACAAAGGCTGGGGCACGCTGCGTCTCAGCGCGCTCGAAATCGTCGAACGCCAGGTTGCGCACATCCAGAAGGAGACGATGGCCCTGCTGCCCGCGCTCGACGATCTGCTCGACGACGACACCGATCGCAACCTCACGTTCGCCTACGCCGAACTCTGAACCTTTCGCTGCGGCGCGATCGCCAAGGCCGCGCGCTGATCTTCCCCGCCAACACATGCGCTCGACTCGAGCCAGGAGACTCTCCACATGACAAGTACCCCGACCCTGACGATCCGCGCCCTCGCGCGCGGCGACCTTGATGCCGTGGTCGCGATCGACGCGGCGATTGAGGGCCGGCCGCGCCGTGCCTATGTCGAACGCCGCCTGAGCGCAGCCGTACGCGAACCCGCGCTGCACGCGCAGTTCGCCGCCTGCAGCGACGATCGGCTCGACGGGTACATCCTGGCGCGCGTGCTCGAGGGTGAGTTCGGTCGCACGGAGCCGGGTTTGCGGCTCGAGATGGTCGGCGTGCATGCCGGCGCACGCGGCCACGGCGTTGGCAAACGCCTCTTTGAGGCGCTCGTGCAGTGGGCCGGCAAGCACGGCGTTGGCGACGTGCGCACCGCGGCGTCGTGGCGCGACGCGACGATGCTGCGCTGGATGAACGCGATGGGTTTTGCTCTCGCACCGAACCTGATCCTCGACCGCGCCGTCGGCGACGATCTCGACCAACCCGAGGACCCTGACGCGATCATCCTGCCCGAGGGCCAAGGCCCGGGCCACGAAATCGACTTCGGAGCGCCCGAGGCGAATGATTTCGAACGCATCGGCCGTGATCAGGCCGACGTGCGCGCGATGACGCCGGCCGATCTGCGCGAGATCGTGCGCATCGACCGCGGCATCACCGGGCGCGATCGCACCTCCTACATCAGCGGCCGGCTCAACGAGGCGATGGACGACTCGGCGATCCGCGTGTCGCTCGCGGCCAAGATCGACGGCGCGATCGTCGGCTTCCTGATGGCGCGCGCCGACCTCGGTGACTTTGGCCGGACCGAACCGGTCGCGGTGATCGACACGCTCGGAGTCGAGCCTGGCTACGGCCGGCGCGGTGTCGGCCACGCGCTCATCGCGCAGCTGTTTGCCAATCTCGGCGCGCTACGGGTCGAGCGTGCGGAGACGGTGGTCGACGCGACCGACCTGCAGCTGCTCGGCTTCTTCTACAGTGTCGGCTTCACGCCGTCGCAGCGACTGCCGTTCGTGCATCGTCTCGGCAAGCGGGCGTAGGCGGGCTTTCGGAGAATTGAATCCATGAGTGCGCAGTTCCTCGACGACGAAACCGTGCGCGACGCGTTGCGCAGCGTCGACGACCCCGAAGCCGGAATGAATATCGTCGATCTGGGTCTCATCTACGAGATCGCGGTCGACGCCGGCAAGGTGGTGGTGGACATGACGATGACGACCCAGGCCTGTCCGATGACGGACATGATCATGGAGCAATCGCGCGCCGCAATCGAAGGGGTCGCGCCGTCGGGGACCGAGATCGACCTGCGCCTCGTGTGGGACCCGCCGTGGACACCGGACAAGATGAGCGGCATGGCGCGCGAGTTCTTCGGCTGGAAGTTCTAATGGCGAGCGGCGCGCGCGCCGGTGGCCTGCCGCCGGTCTGGCGTGTGCCTTTGCTGATCCTCGGCTTCATCGCCTTGTTTGCCGGCCTCGGCGCCGGACTCGCGCGGCTCGCGTGGCCGATGCCCATCAGCGTCGCTTCGGTTGCCGCGCTGCATGCGCCCTTGATGGTCTGCGGCTTCTTCGGCGTCGTGATCTCGCTCGAACGTGCGGTGGCGATCGGCCGCTTGTGGGCGTACGCGGCGCCGCTCGCGGCGGGCCTTGCAACGGGCGCCGCGCTGCACGGCGAGGTCGAGGCGGCGGCGCTGCTGTATGTGGGCGCGAGCGTCGTGCTGCTCGCAGGGTCGGCTGATATCGTGCGCCGCCAGCGCGCGCTCTTCACGCTGACGATCGCGGCGGGGGCGGCCGCGTGGCTCGTCGGCAATCTGCTGTGGGCAAACGGGGTGGAGATGTCCGCGGTCGTTCCGTGGTGGCTCGCCTTCCTGATCGTCACGATCGCCGGCGAACGGCTCGAACTGTCTCGCTTCATGCCGCCGTCGCCGGCGGCGCAGTGGCTGTTCGCAGGCGTGCTCGTCGCCATGCTCGCCGGCCTCGTGGGCATCGTCGGGAATCTCGCATCGGGTCAGGCCTGGGGCGCCCAGTTGTTCGGCGCTGCGCTCGTCGCGCTCGCGGCCTGGCTCTTCAGGCACGACATCGCGCGCCGCACGGTGCTTCAGAAGGGGCTCACGCGCTTCATCGCGGTGTGCCTGTTGTCGGGCTACGTGTGGCTCACCGTCGGCGGCGCGGTGATCGTCCTCGCCGGGGGGCTGTGGCCCGGGACGCCTTCGTACGACGCGGCCCTGCACGCGCTCGCGCTCGGCTTCGTGTTTGCGATGGTGTTCGGGCATGCGCCGATCATCTTTCCCGCCGTGCTGCGCGTTGCCGTGCCGTATCACCCCGGCTTCTACGCGCCGCTCGTGCTGTTGCACGCGGCACTCGCGCTGCGCGTCCTGGGGGATGCCGCGGGTTCGTTCGAAGCGGTGCGCTGGGGCGGGCTGCTGGGCGCGATAGCGCTGATCGCGTTCATTGCGAACACGATCGCTGCGGTCGTGCGCGGGCAACTCGCGGCGCGGCGCTGAGGCGCGGCGGCTGGCGCCGGGAGACTGACAGATCGTGCTGAGTTCAGCGTGCCGCGTTCAGCGCGCTGCAGTGCCGGTTTCGTCCTCGGCGCGCGTGTGGGGCGCCAGCACTGCGTGCAAGGCAACGACGCCGCCGATCACGACCAGCGCCGGCGCGCGCACCGCATGCACGCGCGCAAGCGTCGGCAAGGTAGACAGTGTCCCGGCGACGGTGCGCTGTGTCGGCAGGGTGACGTTCTCGATCACTGCGGCCGGGGTGTTGGCGGGCAGGCCATGTTGCGTGAGCTGTTCGCACACGATCGGCAACGTCGCCACGCCCATGTAGATCACGAGCGTCTGGTGCGGTCGCGCGAGGCTCGGCCAGTCGAGCTCGAGGCCACGTTCGCCCTGTTCGTCGCGCAAATGGCCGGTGACGAAGACGACTTGCGTCGCGTGGTCGCGGTGCGTGAGCGGAATGCCGGCATACGCCGCCATGCCCTGCGCCGCGCTGATGCCGGGGACGACCTCGAACGCGATGCCCTGCCCCGCAAGCGCCTGCGCCTCTTCGCCACCGCGGCCGAAGATGTACGGGTCGCCCCCCTTCAGGCGTACGACGGAACGGCCCGACTTTGCGATCCGCACCAGCAGTTCGATGATGCCGTCCTGCGACAGCGTGTGGTGCCCGCTTTCCTTGCCGACGTAGATCAGGTCGGCCTGCGGGTTGACGAGCTTGAGCACGTCCTTCGAGACGAGCTTGTCGTAAAGCACGAGGCGCGCCTCGGCCAGCACGCGTGCCGCCTTCAACGTGAGCAGGTCCGGGTCGCCCGGGCCGGCGCCCACGAGGGTGACCTTCGCCGGCAACCTGCGGGCGTCCGGGTCCAGCGGTGAGAAAAAGCGCGTTTCGTCTAGCGTGCTCATCGAAGCCTTTTTGTTCATGCGGACCCGCTGCGTTGACGCAGCGCAACAAAACCATTCTCGGAACAGGGAGGTGCGACCGTCCTTGACCTAGTTCAAGGTCGCTGGCGCGACGCCCGTCGACGATCTCCCTGCTCGCAATGCCGATCCGCAGCCTCAGCCGAGCCCGCCCGCAATGGCGGAACATGTGCTGCCAAGGGCTTGAAACCGTCGCCCGCACGAGGAACGAACGCATGAAGATACCGCAACCAGCCCGACTCGCCGCACTTCTATTGGCGGCGGTGTCGCTCGTGGCCAACGCGCAGGACAAAGCAGCCGCTGCGCTACCGTCGGCGGCAGCCGAGCCTGCTGCCAAGGCCGAAGGCGAGAGGCACATTACGGCGCCCGAAGCCGCCTACCAGAGCGCCGGGTCGCCACTGGAAAACGTGCAGATGCACCCGAACGCGAACCCGAAGGCGCCGAAGATGTCCGAGGCCGAGTTCGAGATCGGTCGCAAGACCTATTTCGAGCGCTGCGCCGGCTGCCACGGTGTGCTGCGCAAGGGTGCGACCGGCAAGCCGCTGACGCCGGACATCACGGTCGGCAAGGGCACCGACTACCTGAAGGTCTTCATCTCCTACGGGTCGCCCGCCGGCATGCCCAACTGGCTCACGTCGGGCGAACTCGACGAGAAGACGGTCGACATCATGGCGCGCTACGTCCAGCAGGAACCGCCGGTGCCGCCGGAGTGGGGCATGGCGCAGATGAAGTCGACCTGGAAGGTGCTGGTTCCGCCCGAGAAGCGGCCGACGAAGAAGATGAACAAGTTCAATCTGGACAACATCTTCTCGACCACGTTGCGTGACGCCGGCCAGATTGCGCTGATCGACGGCGACTCGAAGGAGATCATCAGCGTTCTCAACACCGGCTATGCGGTGCACATTTCGCGCATGTCGGCGTCTGGCCGCTACCTGTTCGTGATCGGGCGTGACGCCAAGATCAACATGATCGACCTCTGGATGGAAAAGCCCGACACTGTCGCCGAAGTGCGCATCGGCCTCGAGGCGCGCTCGGTCGATTCGAGCAAGTTCAAGGGCTACGAGGACAAGTACGTGATCGCCGGCGCCTACTGGCCGCCGCAGTTCACGATCATGAACGGCGACACGCTCGAGCCGCTGAAGATCGTCAGCACTCGCGGCATGGTTGTCGGCACGCAGGAATACCACCCTGAGCCACGCGTGGCGTCGATCGTCGCCTCGCACTTCAAGCCCGAGTTCATCGTCAACGTGAAGGAGACCGGCAAGACGCTGATGGTCGACTACTCGAACCTCGACGCACTCAAGATCACGGAGATCGGCTCGGCGCCGTTCCTGCATGACGGCGGCTTCGACAGCACCAAGCGCTACTTCATGGTCGCTGCCAACAACAGCAACAAGATCTCCGTGATCGATGCGAAGGACGGCAAGCTCGCCGCTATCGTCGACGTGGGCAAGATTCCGCACCCTGGGCGTGGCGCCAACTTCGTTCATCCGAAGTTCGGGCCGGTCTGGGCCACCGGGCATCTGGGTGACGAGACGATCTCGCTGATCGGCACCGACCCGAAGGGCCACAAGCAATACGCGTTCAAGGTCGTCGAGACGCTCAAGGGTCCGGGCGGCGGTGCGCTCTTCATCAAGAGCCACCCGAAGAGCAAGCACCTGTATTCGGATGCGCCGCTCAATCCGGATCCGAAGGTCTCGCAGGCTGCGGTCGTCTATGACATCAACAACCTCGACAAGGGCTATACCGTGCTGCCGATCGCCGAGTGGGCCGGGATCATGGACGACGGCGCCAAGCGCGTCGTGCAGCCCGAGTACAACAAGGCGGGTGACGAGGTCTGGTTCTCGGTCTGGTCGGCGAAGAACAAGGTAAGCGCGCTCGTCGTCGTCGACGACAAGACCTTGAAGCTCAAGAAGGTCATCAAGGACCCGAAGCTGATCACCCCGACCGGCCACTTCAACGTCTACAACACGCAGCACGACGTGTATTGAAGTTGCCATTGACGGCAAAAGGGCAAGCCGGCGAGGGTATGCTGGCTTGCTTGCTCGACAAGCGTGGAGGGCCCGGCAATTGCCGGGCCGTTGACGTGAACCACTCTCCCGAAAAGGATTGATTCGAAAATGAAGAACTTGCTTCCAATCGTTACCATCGCGCTCGGCGCGTGCCTCGTGACCGCAAGCGCGCGCGCCGCGGACCCCGAGGCAATGAAGAAGGCCGGCTGCCTTGCCTGCCATTCGGACGACAAGAAAATCGTCGGCCCCTCCTACAAGGATGTCGCCGCCAAGTACAAGGGTAAGCCCGACGCGGTGACCGTGTTGATGGCCAAGGTGCGCAAGGGCGGCTCCGGCGTATGGGGTCCGGTGCCGATGTCGCCGAACCCGCCTGACAAGATCAGCGATGCCGACCTGAAGGCCGCGATCGAATACATATTGGCTCTGAAGTAAGCCGAATCCCCTGAATCTGTCATGCGCCCCCGGCCGCTGTCGGCCTTCGCCGCGGCATTGATCGCGACCGGTGCGGTGCAGGCACAGACCGAGATGACGGCCCAACGCCAGCACGCGCTGGTGCACATGGTGCGTCAGGACTGCGGCGCCTGCCACGGCATGAAGCTCACGGGCGGGCTCGGTCCGCCGCTCACCGCACAGGCGCTGAGTGATCGCTCGATCGAATCGATCGTGGCGACGACGCTGCACGGGCGTCCCGGTACGCCGATGCCGGCATGGAGCTCGATGTTGAGCGAGGCCGATGCGCTGTGGATCGCGCAGCAGCTGCGTGCCGGCTTCCCGGAAGAATCCAAGGTGCCGAGGTGATCCACTCGATGTTCCGTCGCGCCATCAGCCTCGTCTGCTGGCCCGCTGCCGCGCTGCTGCTCGCGGCCTGCGCCACTGCGCCGTCGCCGGCACCCGGGGGAACCGGCAGCGGCGACCTCGGCGTCATCGTCGGGCGCGCCAGTGGCACGCTGACGGTGGTCAACACAAGCGAGATGGGCGCGCTCGGCGCCGTTGAAGGGCTCGGCGATCTGTCGCACGCATCCGTTGTCTACGGGCGCGATGGCGCGACCGCCTATGTCTTCGGGCGCGACGGCGCGCTCACCAAGGTCAACCTGCTGACGCGCCGGGTCGAAGGTCGCGTGCAACAGGCTGGCAACAGCATCGGCGGCGCCATCTCGCAGGACGGCAAGCTCGTCGCGGCGCAGAACTACGTGCCGGGCGGTGTCAAAGTGTTCGACGCGAAGACGCTGGCGCTCGTCGCCGATATTCCGGCCACTTTCGACGCCCCAGGCGAACCCGGCAAACGCTCGCGTGTCGTCGGCCTCGCCGAACTGCCCGGCAAGCGCTTCATCTTTTCGCTCTTCGACGCCGACCAGATCTGGATCGCCGACCTGTCGCAAGGCGGCGCGCCGAAGCTCACGAAGTTCACGCACGTCGGCCGCCAACCCTACGATGCACTCGTCACGCCCGACGGACGCTTCTACATCGCCGGCCTGTTCGGCGAGGACGGGCTGGCGATGATCGACCTCTGGGCTGCCGAGCCCAAGGTGCGCCGCATCCTCGCCGGCTACGGCCGCGGGGAGACGCCGCTGCCGGTGTTCAAGATGCCGCACCTGCGCGGCTGGGCGATCGCCGGGAGCCATGCCTACCTGCCGGCCATCGGTCGCCACGAAGTGCTCGTCGTCAATACCGACACGTGGCAGGAGGCCGCGCGCATTCCCGTCGCCGGCCAGCCAGTGTTTGTCATGGCGCAGCCGGACGGGCGCCAGGTGTGGGTCAACTTCGCTGTGCCCGACTACCACCGCGTGCAGGTGATCGACACGCCGACGCGCAAGGTCGTCAAGACGCTCGAACCCGGCGCCGCCGTGCTGCACATGGAGTTCACGCCCAAGGGCGAAGCGGTCTGGATCTCGTCGCGCGACGCCAACCGCGTCAGCGTGATCGACACCGCGAGCTTCAAGACGCTCGCGACCCTCGACATCGACGCGCCCAGCGGCATCTTCTTCGCAAGCCGCGCCGCGCGGCTGGGCCTGTGATGGACATGCACGCTGCCCAACCCGAAGCCCATGTGTCGCGCGCGCTGCTCAACGCTTGGCAACGCGATTTGCCCCTGGTGGCGCTGCCCTACGACGCACTCGGCGCGCCGCATGGCCTGAGTGGTACGGAGGTGCGTGCGCTGCTGCAAGGCGCGCTCGATCGTGGCGAGGCGAGCCGTATCGGCGCGGTGTTCGGCGTCGGCGCAGGTGGTGCCGGCATGCTGTGCGCGATGAGCGTGCCGGCGCCGGACCTGCAACGCGTCGCCGCGATCGTGAACGCCGAACCCGGCGTGAACCACAACTACGCCCGCGAGCATGCCTGGAACCTGTGGTTCGTCGCCACCGCGACCGACGAGGACGGGCTGCAGTCGTGTGTCGATCGCATCGAGCGCGCCACCGGCTTGCAGGCGCTGCGCCTGCCGATGCGACGCGCCTACCGGATCGACCTTGCGTTCGACCTCGACGGCGGACAGGGTGATGCGCACGACAACGAGCGGGCGCCGCGCCGGTCCATGCCGGCGGCGCCTGTCAGCGAGGCGCTGCGGCCCCTCGCGGCGCGCCTCGAGCAGGGCTTGCCGCTCGTCGAGCGGCCGTTCGCGGCATTGGGGGCGCCTCTTGGGCTTGATGAATCCACGGTGATCGCTGCGCTGCGCGACTGGTGCGCGCGCGGCACGCTCAGGCGCCTGGGCGTGGTGCTGCGGCATCATGAATTCGGCATCAGCGCGAACGCGATGACGGTGTTCGAACTCCCCGCCGCCGAAGTCGATGCTGCCGGCGAACGGCTCGCAGCGCAACCCGGCGTGACGCTGTGCTATCGGCGCGACAGCGCGCCCGGCTGGCCGTACACGCTTTACTGCATGGTGCACGGGCGCGAGCAGGGTGCGGTGCGCGAACTCATCGAGGCCGCGCGGTTTGCCGCCGGGCTCGCCGACCGTCCGCACGAGGTGCTCTTCAGCACGCAGCGCTTCAAGCAGACCGGCGCGCGCTACTTCAGTGAGGCGCTGCAGTGAACGCACGTGCCGACGCCAACCTCGCGCGGGCGCCGGCGTTGCTCGATGCGACCGATGCCTTGTTGATCCGCCGCCTTCATGGCGAGTTTCCGCTGAGCGACACGCCGTTCGCCGAAGTCGCCGCCGAACTCGGCCTGAACGAGGACGAAGTGCTCACGCGGCTGCGCCGCATGCTCGAAGACGGCGTGCTGTCGCGCTTCGGCCCGTTGTTCCAGATCGAGCGCGCGGGCGGGCAGTTCGTGCTCGCCGCACTGCAGGTGCCGGAGGGTCGCTTCGAAGCCGTCGCCGAGATCGTGAACGCGCTGCCCGAAGTGGCGCACAACTACCGGCGCGAGCATGCCCTCAACATGTGGTTCGTGCTGGCATGCACGTCGCCCGCACAGGCGCGCGAGGCCTGCGCGCGCATCGAAGCCGAGACCGGCCTGCGCGTGTTCGCGTTCCCGAAAGAGAAGGAGTTCTTCGTCGAACTTCACCTGCCGGTCTGATCGCCTCCGCGCCATGCTCACCGATTTCGATCAACGCCTAATTGCCGCGACCCAGGCCGGGTTGCCGATGGTGCCGCGGCCCTACGAAGCGGTTGGCGCGCAACTCGGCGTGAGCGGTGCGGTGGTGCGCGAGCGCTTCGAGGGCATGCTGCGCGAGGGCTTGGTGCGTCGCATCGGCGCGGTGCCCAACCACTACCGTCTCGGCTACACCGCGAACGGCATGACGGTGTGGGACGTCGACGATGCGCGGGTCGACGAACTGGGCGAAAAGGTCGGCGCATTCGCCTTCGTCTCGCACTGCTACCGCCGGCCGCGCGCGCTGCCGGAATGGCCCTACAACCTCTTCGCGATGGTGCACGGACACAATCGCGTCGAAGTCGAGCGCTATGCGCTGCAGATCCATTGCCTGCTCGCCGAGGCGTGCCGCGCGCAAGATATTCTCTACAGCACTCGCATCCTGAAGAAGACCGGGCTGCGCCTGCCCCGAACCGAGTAACGCATCATGTTTCGCATCTCCCAATTCATGCGCGAGCTGGCCCAGGCCGAACGCGACGGCACGTACCCGATCGTCAGGCAGCGCCGTGCCTCCGGCCCGGTCGTGATCTGGAATCTGATCCGCCGCTGCAACCTCACCTGCAAGCACTGCTACGCGCTTTCGGCCGACCACGACTATCCGGATGAACTCACGAACGCCGAAGTCAACACGGTGATGGACGATCTGAAGAGCTTCGGCGTGCCGGTGCTGATCCTCTCCGGCGGCGAGCCGCTGCTGCGGCCTGACATCTTCGAGATCGCCGAGCGTGCAAAGGCGATGAAGTTCTATGTCGGTTTGTCCACCAACGGCACCTTGATCGATGCGCCGATGGCCGACCGCGTGACGGCGCAGGGCTTCGACTACGTCGGCATCAGCCTCGACGGGCTGCGTGAAACGCACGACAAGTTCCGTCGCAAGCAGGGGGCGTTCGACGCATCGCTCGGCGCGGTGCGGCTGCTGCGCGATCGTGGCGTCAAGGTCGGCCTGCGCTACACGATGACCGACATGAACGCGGCCGACCTGCCCGATCTGATGCAGCTGATGCACGACGAAGGCGTCGACAAGTTCTACTTCTCGCACCTGAACTACGCCGGGCGCGGCAACATCCACCGCGGGCGCGACGCGCACTTCGCGGCGACGCGCGCGGCGCTTGATCGGCTGTTCGACGCCGCGTGGTTGGCGGCCACCGAAGGCAGAACGCTCGAATACGTCACCGGCAACAACGATGCCGACGGCGTCTACCTGCTGCTGTGGGTGCAACGCAATCTGCCGCAATGGGCCGACGCGGTGAATGCTCGGCTCGAAGCCTGGGGTGGCAACGCGTCGGGCCTGTATGTGGCCAATATCGACAACGTCGGCCACGTGCACCCCGACACGATGTGGTGGCACTACGACCTTGGCAGCGTGCGCAAGCGCCCGTTCTCGCAGATCTGGGCCGACACGAGCGACCCGCTGATGGCGGGGCTCAAGCACCAGCCGCGCCCCGTCACCGGCCGCTGCGGCGCGTGTGCGCACCTCGCGATCTGCGGCGGCAACACGCGCGTGCGCGCGCAGCAGGTGACGGGCGACCCCTGGGCCGAGGACCCGGGCTGCTACCTCGACGATGCCGAGATCGGCCTGACGAATAGCGACGCGCCGCGCGTCAAGACGACTGCGTTTCGCGACCGCGTGCGCGTCGTCTCGGCTTGACGGCGATGGGCGCAACGATCTGGCGCGTCGCGCTGGCCGCCGGCATGTGCTGGATCGGCTGGGACATGGCGCAGGCGCAGCAGGTTGAGAAACCCGTCGCATCCTTGCAGACAGCCGCGCGGCCTGTTGCCGCAGAGCAGGCCGCTGCGCTCTACCAGGAGCACTGCGCCGCCTGCCACGGCGCGCAACGCGTCGGCGGCATGGGCCCGGCCTTGTTGCCCGAGAGCCTGCAGCGCTTGCGCAAGCCCGAGGCGGCAAAGGTGATCACGCAAGGCCGCGTCGCCACCCAGATGCAGGGCTTTGCCGACAAGCTCGACGTCGCGCAGATCTCAGCGATCACCGATTGGATCTACACGCCGGTCACGCCCGCGCCGAGCTGGAGTGAAGCCGACATCCGTGCGTCACGGATAGAGACCGCAGGCGCGCGCGACCTGCCCGCCAAGCCGCGCTGGAGCGCCGACCCGATGAACCTGTTCGTCGTCGTCGAAGGCGGCGATCATCACGTTTCGCTCGTCGATGGCGACAAGTTCGAGGTCATCCACCGCTTCCCGTCGCGCTTCGCGCTGCATGGTGGGCCGAAGTTCTCGCCCGACGGGCGCTACGTGTTCTTCGGCTCGCGCGACGGCTGGATCACGAAGTACGACTTGTGGAACCTCACCGTCGTTGCCGAGGTGCGCGCCGGCCTCAACATGCGCAACGTTGCCGTCTCGGGCGACGGCAAGTGGGTGATGGCGGCGAACTACCTGCCGCACACGCTCGCACTGTTCGATGCCGACCTCAACCTGCAGCGCACCTACGCCGCGGCGACGCTGGACGGCAAGGCAAGCTCACGCGTCTCGGCCGTCTACGACGCCACACCGCGCAAGAGCTTCGTTGTCGCGTTGAAGGACATCCCCGAACTGTGGGAGATCTCTTACAACCCGAAGGCGGAGCCGATCTACGACGGCTACGTGCATGACTACAAGATGGGCGAGGGCATCGCCAAGCCCGGCTATCTCGGGGTGCGCCGCACGCCGCTCGACGAGCCGCTCGACGACTTCTTCTTCGACGCGAGCTACGCCAACGTGCTCGGCGCGACGCGACCGCGCAGCGACGGCGCGCCGTCGGCGCAGGTCGTGAACCTCGACGCTCGCCGCCGCATCGCGACACTGCCGCTGCCCGGCATGCCGCACCTCGGCTCAGGCATCACTTTTGAATACCAGGGCCACCCAGTGCTCGCGTCGCCGAACCTGAAGGACGGCGTCGTCAGCGTGATCGACATGAAGACCTGGCAGCCGGTGAAGGACATCCCGACGCTCGGCCCCGGTTTCTTCATGCGCAGCCACGAGAACACACCCTACGCCTGGGTCGACACGATGATGAGCCCGACGGCGAAGAACACGCTGCTCATCATCGACAAGCGCACGCTCGAGCCCGCGGGGCGCGTCTCCGTCGAGCCCGGCAAGACACTCGCCCACATCGAATTCACGAAGGACGGCCGCTACGCGCTCGCGAGCCTGTGGGAGGACGACGGCGCGCTGATCGTCTACGACGCCGCGACCTTCAAGGAAGTCAAGCGCCTGCCGATGAGCAAGCCGGTCGGCAAGTACAACGTGTGGAACAAGATCACGCGCAGCGAGGGGACTTCGCACTGAGGCGAAACATGGCGCTGACGCTGCCCGCCCCCCAGATCAGGGGGTTGCGCCCGGAATCCCGGCGCGGTACACGGAGAAGCGATTTGCCAGCGCGCAATCGCCAAGGTTTCACCTCAATCCAACCAGCGAGTCGCAATACGATGAACAAGCTACTTCGGTCCTGCGCCGGTGTTGCAGCGTTCGCCGCTGCCGGGTTCACACAAGCGACGACCATCAATTTCAACGAACTCACCCCCGGCGCCGAGATCACGAACCAGTATGCGGGCGTCACGTTCTCATCCAGCCCGGGCAATGTGAACTACGCCTATGCCCAGGGCTCCAGCAACAACATCCTGTGCTCGGGCCCGATCGGCGTTGGCGTCAACTGCGTAGAGGACACCTATATCGACTTTGCCGCACCGGTCAACACGCTTACGTTCTGGGCGATCGAACCGAACTTCGACGGTCACGACGCAGATTTCAGGATATTCCAGGACGGCGTGTATACGACGACGGAGCAATTGATCGGGCTTGGAGGCCTGGGTAACAAGTTCGTGGATCTCAGCGCATACAACCATATCACCCGGCTCGAAATCGTCAACATCCTGAGAGATCCCTCGGCGGAGAACGGCATCGGCTGGGACGATTTCACTTACACGGCGGCAGTGCCAGAGCCCGAGACCTTGGCGCTGATGCTCGCCGGCCTCGCTGGCCTCGCCGGCGTCCGCATCCGGGCTCGCCGCCGCAACGACTGAAGCGGTTTACGATATCGGCATGGCCCGCTTCGGCGGGCCTTTGATTTTCGTAGCGGCGAAAGGTGCGCCGCCGATTCTTCCTTGCTGCGGAGCGGTCCGCGATCCGCGCGGACCGCTCAGATGGCACAGCCACCCCCCACTTCGCTCAAACGCGAAGCAGGCCGCGAAAGCCCCGTCCCACGTAGTACGACGGCGCGCCGTTGTGATACACGAACACCCGGCCAAAGCGCCGGTCGCAGAAGAGGGCGCCGCCGAGCGCGCGCATGTCAGGCGGTGTATGGATCCAACTCGATGTCTTGGCGTCGAACTCGCCGAGCGTCTGCAGCGCCCGGTACTGTTCCTCCGTCAACAGCTCGATCCCCATCGCGGCCGCCGTTTCGACGGCGCTGTCCGCAGGCTTGTGCTCCTTGCGTGAGTCCAGCGCTTTGCGGTCGTAGCAAAGGCTCCTGCGGCCGGCCGGGCTCTCGGGAGCGCAGTCGCAGAACGTAAACGTCCCCGACGCCTTGTCCTGACCGATCACGTCCGGCTCGCCGCCGGTCGCTTCCATCGCATGCAGCGACCTCATTGCGTCGGGGTTGGCGTCGAGCCTGGCCTGCACCGTGGCCCATGCAATGCCCTTGTGGCGATGCATGTTGTTCTCGAAGCGGGACTTCAGCGTACCCAGCAGTGCTTCACGTTCTTTCGGCTTCATGATCATCGTGTCTCCGGGGGTTCAGGCGTTGGCGATCACGATTCGTACACCGCGACTTGCGCACCGAGCGAGCACGTTGGATCTCGAACTGCCCAGGCCTATGGGCTGGTGAGGTCGGTGGCTCTGGGTGTCGATGCTCTGGTTCGTGCGCGATCGGGCCGCCGGCGCGCAGTGCTCCGCTCATGTCCCCCGACGTCGGCCTTCGGCCGACGTCTCCTCCTTTACTTCGCTGCGCACTACGCACCGTCGACCCGATTGGTCGGTTGAGTGTGTCACCGGCGCTGTTCGAGCGGCGAGTGGGTTCCCTGGTCAGTCGATCCGGAGCGCTGGATGGTGGCGTTCCGGACTGAACGAATGGAGTTGAGCGGCGGTGCAGCTGTTCGCCTCGAAAGAGGCTAGACCGCACCACGGCGAGCAGTTTCCATATCCTTGAGAAACTGATCCTTGTGACGCGGCGAAATCATAAGTGACTTGCCTCGACCGTAGTCAATACGCAGCCGGTCCAGCGAGAGTGCCGGACTGGAAAGAGGGCTGGATGTGGGGGTGATGTTTGTGATGTCCGCGACTTGAATGCTCCACTTGATAGGTCCGGACCGAACAAGAAGCTGGCCGCGTCCAAGCAGGTAGCGAGTTGAAACCAGCAGCCACAGCGGTAGGCCAACACCAACAACGGCAATGGATGCCCCGACTGCCCAGGCGGCTGCCGACGCTAGGGAAAGTGTCGCGACTGCACCGGCAAGAGAGATCGCGACTGCAATTCCAAGAAGCGCAACCAACCAGGCATCAACCTTTGATCGGTACACGGTTGCCATAGCCGCTCCTGTGCGGTCTAACGAATAGCGTTTATCCGACGCTACGCTGAAGCCAATCGAAGGCACGGCGGCGCATGGCGTCGGATAAACCTCGTTGGACTGAACCGCCGATGCGGCTGTGACAGTGGGCAGTGTATGTTTCAGCGGCTGGTGGAGGCAATGTCGGCGGGTGCTGTAGCGCCTTGCGAGCGGCTGCGCGACGCGCCCAGCGCTGGCTTGAGCTGCGCGCGACCTGCATGATTGCGGCGGCGGATGCTGCAACGTGCGCCAGGCGAGACGCTCGCACGCGAGGGCCCGGGCCGGCGCGCACTGGCCCGCGCTGAGCGGGGCGTGAGTCTGTGCATACGCGTCACCGCGGGCCTCGACACGCGGCAAGCACGGGCGCTGCGACGGCCGCCGGACGGGCGCCGCGTTGAATAGCCGGGGGCATCGCTCACTGCCGCAAGAACCGCCATCGATACAATCCGCCCCCTCATCCCGAGCCCGAACAACATGTCCGATCGCCTCTCCGTCCTGCCGCAATACGTGCTGCCCAAGCAGGCGTTGACTGCGCGTGCGGGCAAGGTGGCGAACGCGCGGCGGGGGCCGAAGACGACGCGTCTGATCGCGTGGTTCGTGCGCAAGTACGGCGTCGACATGAGCGAGGCGGCGGACAGCGACATTGCGCACTACGCGAGCTTCAACGACTTCTTCACGCGTGCGCTCAAGCCTGGCGTGCGGCCGTTGGCTGAGGCCGAGTTCGTCTGTCCGGTGGACGGCTCGATCAGCCAGTTCGGCGCGATCGAGAAGGGGCAGATATTCCAGGCCAAGGGGCACCACTATTTGGCGACCGCGCTCGTCGGTGGTGATGCAGCACTCGCGGCGCCGTTCGAGGACGGACATTTCGCGACGCTCTACCTGAGCCCGAAGGACTACCACCGCATCCACATGCCGTGCGACGGGCGGCTCGTGCGCATGATTCACGTGCCCGGTGCGCTGTTTTCGGTGAACCCGACGACGGCGCGCGGCGTGCCGGGGCTGTTCGCGCGCAACGAGCGCGTCGTGTGTGTGTTCGAGGGCGTGTTTAACGGCGTGCCCGGGCCGTTCGTGCTGGTGCTTGTCGGCGCGACGATTGTCGGCAGCATGGCGACGGTGTGGCACGGTGTCGTCAACCCGCCACGCTTCGCGCAGGCGCGCGAGTGGCGCTACGACGAGCAGGATGTCCGGCTGAAGCAGGGTGACGAGATGGGGCGCTTCATGCTCGGCTCGACGGTCGTTGTGCTGCTGCCGAAGATGCGCCTGCGGTTCAACCCGGCGTGGACGCCAGGGGGCGCGATCCGCATGGGTGAAGCGATGGCTGGCGAGGTGATGGCCGGCGGTGCGTGAACATGCGCGCAGTCTTCGTCATCAACTGGTCGGGGCGTCCTGGTACTGCGACAGCCGCTTCGCGTCGAGGATGCGAATGTCGCGGCGGTCGATCTCGATCAGGCCGTTCGATTCGAGTTCGTGCAGCACGCGCGAAAAGTACTCTGGCGTGAGCGACAGGCGCGAGGCGATCGTCGCCTTGCTGACCGGCAGCGACACCGTGCGCGCCTCACCCGCCTCGCAGTCCTCGATCGCCTGATCGCGCAGCAGGTAGCCGATCACGCGCTGCAGCCCTGAATGCAGCGAATAAGCCTCAACGTCATGCAACAGGCCGTGCATGCGGCGCGCAAGGCCGGCGAGCATGCGCAGCGCGAAGCGGTGGTCGCGCTCGATCTCGGCGAGCACCGCGCGCTTGGAGACGACCAGCAGCAACGCGTCCGTGAGCGACTGCGCGCTCAGGATGTAGGGCCGGTCGGTGAACATGATCGCCTCGGCAAAGCTCTGCCCGGCGGCGATCAGCTCGACGACCTTCTCCTGGCCCGATGGCGACAGCACGTACAGCTTGACCTGGCCCGTCACGACGACATGAAACTCATTGCAAGGATCCCCGGTGTGAAACACCATGTCGCCGCGCGCGAGCCGGCGCAAGGTGCAACCGGCGGCAACCTGCTTCAGCTCGTCGGGGCTGAGGTCGTTGAACAGCGGCAATACCGAGAGGTATCGCGGCACATCGAAAGGACGACCCTCCATCGTGCGACTCCGTTCGCGGGCAAAGACAAAATTGTAGTTGGGCTGCGGCGTCAGGACGGCGCTGACGGGTGTGGTGTCGTGTGCAGTGTCGGTTGTGCTGCCGGTTGTGGCGAGCGCGACAGCTCCACCAGCGTGGCAAGCAGCAGTGCAGCGCCAAGATTGTGTGCAAGCGCGATACCCAGCGTCGGGCCGCTGCCCGCCATCACCAGCCCGAGCCCGACGACGAGCGCGAGCGCCGCGAGCAATACGGCTCCAGCCATCGGCCGCGCGCTGCGCAGTGCAGCGAGCGCAAGCGGTGCAATTGCGAGCAACAGCAGCACGCCCAGCACGCGATGCATCGCCTGCGCGAGAGCGCCCGACGCGTTGATCGGCGGCGCTCCAGCGAGCACCGGTTCACGCCATGGGTCGAGCGCCGTCCACGGCAGACCGCGCGCAGCGTCGATGCAGTCACTGAAGCCACTGCAACTGGTCGCCGAGAACGATGCACTGACCAAGCCTCCGAGCGCGATCTGCAGCGCGCCGAGGAGTACCGCAATCCGTGCCCAGGCGCGCCAACCGGGCGCGAGGACGGCGCCAGCGTCGTGAGTGAGGCGCCAACTCAACGCGAGCATCGCGAAGCCGCCGAGCAGGTTGCCGATCGCGACCGCGGGCACGCGGGCGTCGCTCGACCAACGGCCGAGCACGGCAAGGCCGAGCGCGAGGACGAGCAAGGCGAGCGCGACGCGCCCGTCGACCCAACGCACTGGGCGCGCGGTGAAGCACACGACGACGATCGTGACGATGAGCAGCAGCGCACTGCTCGCGACGACGCGATGCGCGAGCCGCGCGATCGCCGTCCCATCGCTTTCGCCAGCGGTCGCGGCAATGCCCTGTTGCGCCTGGCGCAGGCCCTCGCCGTAGCACTGTGGCCAATCAGCACACGACAGGCCGGCGCGCGAAAGGCGAATGTAGGCGCTCAGGCTCGTGATCACGAGAACGAGTACGGTGCACAGCAGCGCCATGCGGCGCAACAGCTTGCGGCTTCGATCGGGTGAGCTCATGTCGGTATCGATGGAGTGTGGGTTGATTGTCCGGCGCGGCGCGCAGCGTAGTGGTCAACCCTTGGGCGGTGTCTGTTTGCCGCGCGGTAACCTTCCGCGTTCTTGTGCTGGGTCAAATCAAGTTGATGCTACGGCCAGCAGAATCTCGGCGGGCCACGCTATGGCCGGACCACGACAGAAGGAGAACACTCATGAGCTCGAACGACCACGACAACGAACCCGTGCCCTGGTTGCAGCAACTGCTCGACAACCCGTTCTTGTTGCTGTTCATCGGCGTCATGGTGCCCATGGTCATCTACATGGCGTGGGGCCTGATCGACATCTTCACCATCCCGATGGCGAAATGAACGTGCGTAACGCCGACAACCCCGGTTCAATCAGAAGGAAGACGACATGAGCGCAATGCTGCCCCCGGCGGAACGACTGTGGTGGAAGCACCCGCTGGACCGTGTTGAAGGTACCTGGATCGCGATCGCGTTCGCCTGGTGCATGGTGATGTTCTTCATGATGGTCGGCTGGCACATCTACGGCAAGCAGAATCTCTCGACCGAAACCTACCGCACGACTCCTGACGCCTTCGTCGCAAAGGCGCAGGCGGTAGTCGACAAGTACACCGTGCGCACCGAGACCGATGACAAGATCCCGGTCGTCGCGCCGCCGCCGGGCGGGGACGTGTATTTGGTCGCGCGGCTCTGGAGCTGGTGGCCGATCATCGAGCTCGAGAAGGGCAAGACCTACCGTCTGCATCTGTCCTCGCTCGATTACAACCACGGCTTCTCGCTGCAGCCGACCAACATCAACATCCAGGTCGTTCCCGGCTTCGAGCATGTGGTGAACGTCACGCCGAACCAGTCGGGTCAGTTCGGGATCGTCTGCAATGAATTCTGTGGCATCAATCATTCGACGATGGTTGGCCGCTTGTACGTGAAGTAAGGGAGGAGCACAAATGTCCAGCGCCATCACGTACCGAACCTGCCCCAGGTCGGGCCTGCAGTTCGAGGGTCAGGCAGAAAAGCTGATCTACGCCAACGCGTTTGTTGCCGTTGTTTGCCTGCTTGTGGGCGGCATCCTTGCCATCGGCGTCGTGCTGACGCGCTGGCCCGCCATTCACTGGCTCGAGGCTGACACCTTCTATCAGGTGCTCACGGCCCACGGCATAAACATGCTGATCTTCTGGATCATCTTCTTCGAGATCGCGGTGCTGTACTTCTGTTCGTCGACGCTGCTGCGCTGCCGAATCGCGACGCCGAAAGTGGCCTGGGTCGGCTTCTTGCTGATGGTGATCGGCGCCATCATGAACAACGTCGCCGTCTACGGCGGCAACTCGAGCG
Organism: uncultured beta proteobacterium; assembly: GCA_963774675.1. Taxonomy (GTDB): domain Bacteria; phylum Pseudomonadota; class Gammaproteobacteria; order Burkholderiales; family Burkholderiaceae_C; genus CAIKUF01. Next base: position 255,530 of record CAVZFV010000011.1, read on the forward strand.
TGATGATGACGAGCTACGTCCCGATGATGGCCGAGCCGAACTTCTATCTCGGCCTGATTCTGTTCGCCGTCGGCGCACTGATCGCCTGCTTCGTGTTCTTCGGCACGCTCGTCGTCGCCAAGCGCGACAAGACCTATGAGGGATCGGTGCCGCTCGTCACTTTCGGCGCCACCACCGCGGCGATCATCGCCGTGTTCACGATCGTGTCGGGGGCGATCATCCTGATCCCGACGTGGCTGATGTCGATCGGCCTCGTCCAGCATGTGGACCCGCTCGCCTACCGCGTGATCTGGTGGGCCTTTGGCCACTCGTCGCAGCAGATCAACGTTGCGGCGCATATCTCGATCTGGTATCTGGTCGCTGCGATTGCGTTCGGCGCCAAGCCGATGTCCGAGCGCGTGAGCCGTGGCGCCTTCTTGCTCTACATCGTCTTCCTGCAACTCGCGAGTGCGCACCACATCCTTGCCGATCCGGGTGTCAGCACGTCGTGGAAGGTCGTCAATACGAGCTACTTCATGTACTTCGCGGTGCTCGCCTCGATGATCCACGGCCTCACCGTGCCGGGTGCGATGGAAGTCGCGCAGCGCGCCAAGGGCTACAACAAGGGTCTGTTCGAGTGGCTGCGCAAGGCGCCGTGGGGCAACCCGACGTTCTCCGGCGTGTTCATCTCGATCGTCGGCTTCGGCTTCCTGGGCGGGATCACGGGCGTGATGATGGGCACCGAGCAGCTCAACATGATCATCCACAACACGATCTACGTGCCGGGCCACTTCCACGCCACGGTCGTCGTCGGTACGACGCTGTCGTTCATGGCGCTGACCTACTTCCTGATCCCAGTGCTGTTCCGCCGCGAGATGATCAACCCGGGCCTGGCAAAGCTCCAGCCGTACATCTTCGGCTTCTCGATGTACTTCTTCTGCCTCGTGATGATGGGTGCCGGCACGCTCGGTGTCGCACGCCGGAGCTGGGACATGGCTATGGGCGGGGCGCCGTTGGCCTATGAATGGCCTGGTGCGGCCTACCTGATGATGGGGCTGGTCGGCATCGGCGGCATCGCTGCAATCGTTGGCGGCGGGATCTACATCTACATCACGGTCGGCTCGATCCTGTGGGGCAAGCGGCTCGACAGCGGCGCGACGAGCGCCAAGCCGACGCCGGTTGCGCGTGCGACACCGACCGTCGCGGTGCAGAGCTACGGCTCGGCGGGGTTCGTCGCCCCCGGCTCGTTCGTGCTGGCGATGGTGTTCTTCGTGGCCTTCGTCCTGTACTACTTCATCAACTGGAAGTACCTGTCGCAGGTCTGGGGCCTTTCCTGACCGGAGCGCGGCGATGACGACAACCCTTGCACTCGCCCCCCGCACGCCTGCCCGGCTTGCGGGCGACGTGCTGGGGCTGTTCAAGTTGCGCATCGGCGTGATGATCATGCTGACCGCCTTGGTCGGCTTTGTGTTCACGCCCGGCCCGTCGCTGAGTTTGGCGCAGGTGGTCGTGCTTGCGATCTCGGTTATGGTCTCGTCCGCGAGCGCAGGCGCGTTCAACCAGTACGTCGAGGCGGAATCCGACAAGCTGATGGCGCGCACCCGCACGCGCGCCTTCGTCACCGGCGCTCTGCCGCACACGCCGGCATGGCTGGTAGTGATCGCTGCGCTGCTCGCAGTCTCCGTCGCGTCGGCCTGGTGGGCACTCAACGCCTGGGCCGCGCTCTATGTCTTCCTTGGCGCGTTCTTCTACGCAGTCGTCTATACCGTGTGGCTCAAGCGTCGCACGTGGCTCAACATCGTCGTCGGCGGTCTCGCAGGCAGCTTCGCTGTGCTGGCCGGTGCCGCCGCGGTGGACCCTGCGATCGGCGCCTTGCCGCTGCTGCTCGCGCTCGTTCTGTTTCTCTGGACGCCGCCGCATTTCTGGAGCCTCGCGATCGCGAACCAGGACGACTACGCTGCGGCCGGCGTGCCGATGCTGCCAGTCGTCGTCGGCACGCAGCGTGCGGCGCAGATCGTCTTCTGGAGCACGGTCGCGCTCGTGATCGCTTCGCTGCTGCCGATGTTCTTTGGCGCCGGCGCCGTCTACGTTGCTGGTGCGGCCATCGGCGGCGCCTACTTCTTGCGCAAGGCCTGGCTTCTGGCGCGCGAGCCGAGCCGCAAGACCGCGATGGCATCGTTCTTCGCCTCTTTGCTTCAACTCAGCCTGGTGCTTGCCGGAGCCAGCCTCGACGGCTTGTTGCGGTAGCATTCCTGGCATGAAGGCGCACGCCGTCCCCAGTGGCCGGGGTTTCGTCACCCTGCTCGCGATTTCGCTGGCCTGCCTGTTCGGGTCTGCCAGAGCCGACGACACCCCCCCATCGCGTTCCGCGCTCGACCCGAGCGAGGCATTGCGCATCAGCCAGGGCGTCGTTGGCAAGAAGATTGGCGACTACACCTTGCTCGATCGTGACGGCAAGCCGGTTCGTCTGGCCGACTACCGTGGCAAGCCGTTGCTCGTGAATTTCATGTACACGGGATGCTTCCAGGTTTGCCCGACGAGCACGCGAGCGATCGCCGCGGCGATCGACGGGATGGGTCGCAGCATGGACCCAAGGCAGTACAACATCATCAGCATCGGCTTCAACTTGCCGGCCGATTCGCCGTCGTCGATGAAGGCTTTTGCCGCACAACAGCGCATCAACTTTGCGAACTGGGAGTTCCTGAGCCCACATGTGTCGGCTGTCGAAGCGCTGACACGCGACTTCGGGTTCGCCTACGCACCCAGCCAATCCGGCTTCGACCATCTGCTGCAGGTCACGGTGGTGGACGCCGAGGGCCGCATCTACCGTCAGGTCTATGGCGAAAACTTCAGCGCGGATCAGCTTGCCGAGCCGGTCCGTCAGCTCCTTCGCAACGAGCCGCTGCCGCAGCAACTCGACCTTGCCGATCTCGTCGATCGGGTGCGCATCCTGTGCTCCATCTATGACCCGGCAACCGGCGAATATCGCGTCAGTTATGCGCTCGCGTTCGAGATTGCGGGTGGCGTCACCTTTGTCATCGCGATGATCTGGTTCTTCATCGGCGAATTGCTTGCGAATCGACGACTGCGGCGTGCGAAGAGCGCGGCGACCCGCCTGTCAGTCGCGCCGCCGCTGCCACCGCGCGCGAGCGCCGAGCGATGAATCTGCGCGAGCGCGGCGGCGCGCTGTGGCAGCGCGCCGAGAGTGCACTCGACCGCGTCGTTGGCGGCGGTGCGCTCAATCCGCTGCGCCACCTCGGCGCGCTTGCCTTCCTGTGCTTCTGGCTGCTCGCGATCAGCGGCATCTACGTCTACGCGGTGCTCGACACGTCGGCCACCGGCGCGTACGGCTCGATCGACGCCCTCTCCCGCGATCAGTGGTTCCTCGGCGGCTGGCTGCGCAGCCTGCACCGCTATGCGGCGGATGCGTTCGTCATCACGATGCTCGCGCACCTGCTGCGCGAATGGTTGTTCGGCCGGTACACCGGGTTTCGCCGCTTTTCGTGGCTGACCGGCGTGCCGCTGCTGCCGCTCGCCTTCGCCTCCGCGATCGGCGGTTTCTGGCTGAACTGGGACAAGCTCGGCCAGTTTTCCGCCATCGCCACTGCAGAGTTCATCGACTGGCTGCCGTTCTTCGCGTCGCCGCTGACGCGCAACTTCCTCGGCGTTGCGAGTGTCAGCGATCGGCTGTTCTCGCTCTTCGTGTTCGTCCACCTGGGCGTGCCGCTGTTGATCGTGTTTGCGATGTGGTTTCACATCCAGCGCGTGGCGCATGCCGAAGTCTTTCCGCCACGACGGCTCGCGATCGCCGCGACGATGCTGCTCATCGCACTCGCGTTCGCGCTGCCGGTGCTGAGCCAGGGGCCGGCCGATCTTTCGGTCGCCCCGGGGGCGCTCGCCCTCGACTGGTGGTTGCTCTTCATCCATCCGCTCGTCTACGCCACGTCCGCGGGCGCGGTGTGGCTGCTGCTCGCGGTGACGCTGATCGCGCTCTTCGCGCTGCCTTTCGTCCCACAGCCGGCCGCGGCCCCGGTCGCGGTGGTCGACCCGGCCAACTGCAGCGGTTGCAGGCGTTGCTTCGACGATTGCCCGTACACCGCGATCACGATGATCCCGCACCCGAACCGGCACATCGGGTACCAGATGGCGCAGGTGGATGCCGATCTGTGCGCGAGCTGCGGCATCTGCGTCGGCGCGTGCCCGTCATCGACGCCGTTTCGCAAGAGCGCCAAGCTCGTCACCGGCATCGACATGCCGCAATCGCCGATCAACGCGTTGCGCGAGCGCATGGAGGCGGCGCTTGAGCGCATGCCCGTGGGCGCGCCGAAGTGGGTCGTCATCGGCTGCGACCACGGCGCGCGCGTCGCCCGCCTCGCCGCCCCCGACGTTGCGACGTTCAGCCTGATGTGCACTGGCATGTTGCCGCCGTCGTTCATCGAATACGCCTTGCGGGGAGGCGTGGATGGCGTGCTCGTCACCGGTTGCAGCGAGGGTGGCTGCGCCTTTCGCCTCGGCCAGCGCTGGACGCAAGAGCGTTTGCTCGGCGTGCGCGAGCCGCATCTGCGCGCGTCGGTGCCGAGCGAGCGGCTGGCGACGGTCTGGGCTGATGTTGGTGACGAGGCCACGGTCGAGGCGGCGCTGGCCGCATTGAGACTGCGGGTATCGGGCGCGGCGCCGCCCACACATGCGAGACTTCGGTATGGATGAAACTCCCGCGCGCAAGCGCTTCGCCTGGATCGGCCAGGTGCTGCTGTACGGTGTATTCGCGCTGATCGTCGGTGTGTTTTCGCACTGGCCCGTCTATCACCATCTGGGCGACGACGAGGCCTTGATCAAGCTGAGCTTCACGCATGCCGCGCAGCGCGTCGACGAGTGTCGCAAGCTCACCCCCGAAGAGCTCGCCAAGTTGCCGCCCAACATGCGCGCGCCGACCAAGTGCGGGCGCGAGCGGGCGCCGGTCATCGTCGAGGTCGATATCGATGGCAAACCGGCGATCCGCCATGTGGCGCGGCCCTCGGGCTTGTCACGTGACGGCGCATCGTCGGTCTACCAGCGGATGACGGTGTCGGCCGGGACGCACCAGGTCGCGGTGCGGCTGAAGGACGATGCGGGCAAAGGAGGATTCGACTACGAACGCGAGAAGACCGTCACGCTCGCGCCGGCGCAGATCCTGGTGATCGATTTCGACGCCGAGCAGGGTGGCATCACGCTGCGATGAGCGCGCCGTTTCCCCCCGCGCCCGGCGCGGCGCTGCCCACTTCTACGTCCACTTCCACGGCTGCACTGCCGCATCGGCGGCACGACGTGGCGTACACACTTCCGGTGCCAACCGACGAGCGGCTCGCGTTGGCACGCGGCTGGCTCTTCCTCAGCCTGGCCGCGCTCGTGCTGTCGGGCGTGTTCTCGATCCTGCTCGTGCTGGCGCGCACGCCGGGCGTGAACCGGCTGCTGCCGACGGCCGACTTCTTTCGCATTGCGCTCGTCGTTCACGTCGATCTTTCGGTGCTGGTCTGGTTCTTTTCCATCGCCGGGCTGTTGTGGAGCCTGATCGGCGCGCCGCGTGCCCTCGGCCTTGGCAAGGCTGCGCTCGGGCTCGCGACGGTGGGCGCGATGCTGATGGCGCTCGCGCCTTTCATCGGCAGCGGCGAAGCGGTGATGGCCAACTACATCCCGATGCTCGACGGCGTGCCGTTCATCACAGGCCTGGTGCTGTTCGCGGCCGGGGTGGGGCTGCTCGTGCTGCGAGGGTTGTGGCTGGCGCCTCGCCTGGGCGTGGCGTTCGACGGCGGCGGCGCGCTGCGCTTTGGGTTGAATGCAAGCGTCGTCGCGACCGCGGTCGCGCTGCTCGCTTTCGCATGGTCGTTCGCCGTCCTGCCGCGAACCCTCGAAAGCCGCGCCTACTACGAGATCCTGTTCTGGGGCGGCGGGCACGCGCTGCAATTCACCTGGACGTTGCTGATGCTCGTCGCCTGGCTCTGGCTCGCGGGGGCGTGCGGGGCGCGCGTCGCGCTCAGTCCGCGCGTCACGCTGCTGATGTTCATGCTCGCGCTTGTCAGCGTGTTCGTCACGCCTTATGCCTACCTTGCGCACGACATCGCTTCGGTCGAGCACCGCGACCTGTTGACCTGGGCGATGCGCCTCGGTGGCGGCGTCGCGATCGTGCCGATCGCGCTCGCGGTCGTCGTCGCGATCGCGGGCGCAGCCGCCACGACGCCGCAGACGCGGCCGCTGCGCGCTGCGCTCGTCACCTCGGTGCTGCTGTTCGGCGCCGGCGGCGTGATCGGCATCTTCATCAGCGGCAGCAATGTGCGCATCCCGGCGCATTACCACGGCTGCATCGTCGGCGTCACGCTTGCCCTGATGGGCCTCGTCTACCACCTGTTGCCGCGCATGGGCTATGGCACGCCGCAGGGGCGGCTCGCGACATGGCAGCCCGCGCTCTACGGCGCGGGCCAGTTCATGCACATCGTCGGCCTCGTCTGGTCGGGTGGCTACGGCGTGCAACGCAAGGTCGCGGGCAGCGAACAGGTGTTGCACAGCACGGGCGAAATTGCCGGCATGGGGCTGATGGGGCTCGGCGGCCTGATCGCGATCATCGGCGGGCTGCTGTTCGTCGTTGTCGTTATCGGCGCGCTCAGGCGCAGGACTTTCTGATGATCAAACGTTTGCAAAGCGGCCTGCAATGGCTGTTCATGCGGGTCGAGGCGATTTTCAACGCGGCCTTTGGCGACCGGCTCAATCCGCTCTATCACCTCGGCTCGATCAGCTTCTTCCTGTTCTGGGTCATCGCCGCGACCGGGCTCTACATCTATGCCTTCTTCGAGACCGGCGTCCCCGTCGCCTACACCTCGGTCGAGAGCCTGACGCATGGCCAGTGGTTCGCGGGTGGTGTGCTGCGCAGCATCCACCGCTATGCATCCGACGCGTTCGTCATCACGATGCTGCTGCACATGGTGCGCCACTTCGCGTTCAACCACCTGCGAGGCTTCCGCTGGTTCTCGTGGGTGACGGGCGTGTTCCTGATCTGGCTCGTCTATGCGGCGGGCGTGACCGGCTTCATGCTGCCGTGGGATCGCCTGGCGCAGTACACGATCATCGCGTCGTTCGAATGGCTCGACTGGCTGCCCGGCTTCGGCGGTGCGCTGATGCGCAATTTCATCTACGCCGACAGCGTCACCGACCGCTTCTTCTCGCTGCTCGCGTTCATGCACATCGGCATCTCGCTGGTGCTGCTGCTGCTGCAATGGGTTCACGTGCAGCGCGTCCCCAAGGCGCGCACCAACCCGCCGCGCGTGATCATGACGAGCCTGCTCGTGACACTGCTCCTGTTGGCGGCGGTGCGCCCGGTGCTGAGCCAGGGCGGCGTCGCGAATCTCGCCGAGGCGGTGACGACGCTGCACTTCGACTGGTTCTATCTCGCCGTGTTGCCACTCATCACGGTCTGGCCGATCGGCCAGGTCTGGGTGCTGCTCGGTGCCTCGACCGCGTTGCTGCTGGCGCTACCGTGGTTGCCGCCGAAGTTCGGCCGCCAGCGCGAGCAGGCGTTTCAGCTCGAGGTGCACACCACTTCCGGCAACGCCGAGCCGCTCGCCGTACGGCCGGGCGAGACCTTGCTCGACGCCGGGCTGCGCAACGGCCTCGAACTGCCTTACGAATGCCGCAACGGGGGTTGCGGCGTGTGCATCTGCACCGTGCTGCAAGGCGACATCGATCAGGGGCCGTATCAGCCGAGCGCGCTGCCCGACTCGGCGCGCGCCCGTGGCCAAGCCCTGATGTGCTGCGCGACCGCGCGCTCCGACGTCGTGATCGAGGTCGAGACGGACGCCGTCGTGGCGCGCAATACAGTGCAGGAGTACGTCGCGCGCGTCGACAGCATCGAACGCCTCGCGCCCGAGGTCATCCGGCTCATGCTGTCGCTGCCCGATGGGCAGTCTGTCTCTTTCAAGGCCGGCCAGTACGTCAACATCATTCTCGAAGACGGGCAGCGCCGCGCCTTCTCGTTCGCCAACCCGCCGCAGCAGCGCGAGCGCATCGAGCTGCATGTGCGACGCGTACCGGGCGGGCGCTTCACCGGCGAGGTGTTCACGACCATGAAGGTGGGCGACTCGCTGCGTTTCGAAGGGCCGCTTGGTCAGTTCACGCTCAACGACAGCCGTCATCCGATCCTGTTCGTCGCCGGGGCGACGGGTTTCGCGCCGATCAAGAGCATCGTCGAAGATGCCTTCGCGCGCGGGCTGACGCGCCAGATGTGGCTCTACTGGGGCGTGCGCAAGCACGACGACTTGTACGCAATGAAGCTTGCGGAACAATGGCAGCGTGAACACGCGAACTTCCGCTTCATTCCGGTGCTGTCGGAGGCCGACCCCGCGGACGCATGGCGCGGGCGAACCGGCCTTGTTCACGAGGCGATGCTCGCTGACTTTCCGGACCTGCGCGAGCACGAGGTCTATGTGTGCGGTTCGGTCAAGATGGTCGAGGCGGCGGTGCCGGCCTTCATCGAGCAGGGCCTGGGTGAGGGCTTTTGCTTCACCGACGCGTTCTTGCCGACGGCCGTGGCGCCGACCACCGGGCGACCGGCGGCCTGAAGTCCGGCCGTAAAATCCCCACGGCGCAGGCGCGGTCTTTGAGCGTTGGTTTGGTGATGTGCTGAAACATGCATACCATCTACATCTATAAGCCGACTTCACATGAATCACCTCCACGTCGCTCCTGAACAGCCCTTGTACCAAGGCAGTGGGGCCGCGTGCGCCGACCGCGTTCGCCGCCACGGAGGCGTGAAATGAGCGATATCGAACAGGCGGCGCCGCTCGCGCAGGCCTTGCAGCAAGCCTATCGGCACGGCTTCGTCACCGACGTCGAGTCCGACTCGCTCCCACCGGGCCTGGACGAGGGCACCGTGCGCGCGATCTCGCTGCGCAAGCGCGAGCCCGAGTTCCTCCTCAAGTGGCGCCTCGCCGCCTTCGAGCGCTGGCAGAAGATGCCGCTGCCCGAATGGGGCCAGCTGCGCATTGCGCCGATCGACTTCCAGGCGTTGTGCTACTACTCGGCGCCGAAGTCGCACAAGGACGGCCCCAAGAGCCTTGAAGACGTCGACCCGAAGCTGCTCGAAACCTACGAGAAGCTCGGCGTGCCGTTGCACGAGCGTGCGCGGCTCGCCGGTGTTGCGGTTGACGCGGTGTTCGATTCGGTTTCGGTCGGCACCACGTTTCGCGAGCAGCTGGCCGCTGTCGGCGTCATCTTCTGCTCGTTCTCGCACGCGGTGGCGAACCACCCCGAGTTGATCGAGCGCTACCTCGGCAGTGTCGTGCCGCAGGGTGACAACTTCTACGCCGCGCTCAACTCGGCCGTGTTCTCGGACGGCTCGTTCGTCTACATCCCCGAGGGCGTGCGCTGCCCGATGGAGTTGTCGTCGTACTTCCGCATCAACGCCCGCAACACCGGGCAGTTCGAGCGCACGCTGATCATCGCCGAGGCAGGCAGCGAGGTGAGCTACCTCGAAGGCTGCACCGCGCCGCAGCGCGACGAAAACCAGTTGCATGCGGCGGTGGTCGAACTCATCGCGCACGACGACGCGCACATCAAGTATTCGACGGTGCAGAATTGGTACCCCGGTGACGAGAACGGGCTCGGCGGCATCTACAACTTCGTCACCAAGCGCGGCATGTGCGCGGGTAAGCGCTCGCACATCGCATGGACGCAGATCGAGACCGGCAGCGCGATCACCTGGAAGTACCCGAGCGTCGTGTTGCGCGGCGACGATTCGCGCGGCGAGTTCCACTCGATCGCGGTGTCGAATCACTTCCAGCAGGCCGACACCGGCACCAAGATGATCCACCTCGGCCGCAACACGAGCAGCCGCATCGTCGCCAAGGGCATCAGCGCAGGCCATGCGCAAAACAGCTATCGCGGTTTGGTGCGCATGGGGCCGACAGCGGCCGGTGCGCGCAATCACACGCAGTGCGATTCGCTGCTGATCGGCGCGCAATGCGGCGCGCACACCTTCCCGTATGTCGAGACGGCGCGTGACGATGCAGTTGTCGAGCACGAGGCGACGACGACGCGCATCTCCGAAGAGCGACTCTTCTACTGCCAGGCGCGCGGCATCGACCCCGAAGAGGCGACGGCACTGATCGTCGGCGGCTTCTGCCAAGCCGTGCTCGAGGAGTTGCCCATGGAATTCGCGCTCGAGGCGAAGGCGCTGCTTGCGGTTTCGCTCGAAGGGGCGGTCGGTTGAACGCAGCGCGACATACAGAACAAGGACGAACGATGAAGACCACTCACCCCTTGCTGCACGTGAAGGATTTGCGTGTCGATGTTGGCGAGCGAACCGTGCTGAAGTCGGTCTCGCTCGACGTGCCGGCGGGCGCGCTCTTCGTGCTGATGGGTGCCAATGGCAGCGGCAAGAGCACGCTCGGCCTGACGCTCGCCGGCCATCCGCGCTATCACGTGAAGGGTGGTGAGGTGCGCTTCGCGGGTGAAGATTTGCTCGCGATGAACGCGCAGCAACGCGCCCGCGCCGGTTTTTTCTTGTCGTTCCAGTCGCCGCCCGACATACCGGGCGTGAAGAACAACCTCTTCATCCGAAGCGCAGTCAACGCCGTGCGCGAATCGCGCGGTGAGACGGCACTCGATGCGTTCGACTTCCTCGGCGATGCGCGTGGCGCGGCAAAGCGCCTCGGCCTGCCCGATGCGATGCTCAACCGGCCGGTGAATGACGGCTTCTCTGGCGGCGAGCGCAAGCGCAACGAGTTGCTGCAGATGGCGCTGCTGAAGCCGCGCCTCGCCGTGCTCGACGAGATCGACTCCGGCATGGACATCGACGGCGTTCGCGCGGTCGTTGCGCTGGTGCAGGAGCTGCGCGAGCAGGGTACGGCCTTCGTCGTCGTTTCGCACTATCTGCAGATGATCGAGTCACTCGCGCCCGACGCCGTGCTGCGCCTGCACGAGGGCTGCATCGCCGAGACCGGTGGCATGGCGCTCGCGCACGACATCGCGCGCACCGGCTTCGTTCGCAGCGGCGAACCGGTGGTGGCGTGATCGGCACGGCCATGACGAACCCGAAGGCATGACGATGGACAGCGCACGCGCCGACGCCCTGTTTGCCCGCGAGCAACTCGCGAAGCTCGGCTGGATACCGCGCAATGCGGAGGACTTCCGCCATCTGCCACCGCCGGCGGCCGACATCTGGCTCGGCGAGGCCGGTGACGCCTGCGAACAGGGCTGCGATGCGTCGCCGCTCGCGGGCGCCGGCTGGACGCTGCATCCGATCGGACAGATGCCGCCGGGCCGCGTCGATGCGCGCTGGCTCGATGCGGCGGACCCCGATCAACGCGCCGAACTGTTCGCCGGATTGCCGCAGCCCGGCGCCGGCGCCGATGCTGGCGATGCCGCTCCGTTCGCCTGGGCGCATCGCGCACTCTGCCGTCAGGGCTTGCGTGTGCGTATCGGCGGCGAGTCGGGCGGAGCGCGCCAACCCGAAATCGTCTGGCTGCAACTGCGCCGCCAGCCGCGCAGCGCGGTCGAGGCACCACTGCTCGTGATCGAAGTGCTGCCCGGCGTGCAATGTGTGCTCGTCGAATCGCATGATCGCGGCGTGATGGACGACACCCGGGACGCGGGTGCGGGTGTGGGTGTGGGCGCGGGCGCGGTGTGCGAACGCGCGCTGGTGCAGAACCTGCAGGTGCATCTGCGGCTGGGGCAGGGCGCGGTGCTTCAGCATCTGCGCGTCGTTGCCCCGCGTGCCGAAGATCGCATCGCGCACCACATTGGCGTGCGCGTCGCCGCCGGTGCGCGCTACGAGCAGGCGATGATTGCCTCGGGCAGCAGCTACCACCTGCAGCGCACGGTCGCTGACCTGCAGGGCACCAAAGCCGAGGCGCGCACTGCGGCGGTGCTGTTCGCCGGTGGGTCGGTGCTCGAACAGCAGGTGCGCACCGCGCATACCGGCGAGCTGACGAAGAGCAGTGTCGAGGCGCTCGCGCTGGCAGATGCCGGTGCGCGCATCGTCGTCAACGCGCACAGCCGCATTGCGCCTGGCGCCGACGGGGCAGCGCTGCGCCAGCTCCTCGCCGGCATCCCGACCGGCGGGCAGCCGAAGATCGTGCTGCGCCCGCATCTGGAGATTCATCACGACAACGTGGAAGCCGCGCACGGCGCGACCTGGGGTGCGCTGCCCGAGGATGCGATCTTCTACGCCTGCCAACGCGGGCTCGACGAACGCGATGCGCGCGCGATGATTGTGCGCGGCATGGCGCACGCCGTACTCGCGCGCGGGCTCGATGCGCCGGAGTTGATCGAGACTCTTGGCGTCGAGGCATTGCTCGAGCGCGCCGTCGAACGCCATCTGGCGACAAGCGCGCCGGAGGCGCAACATGGTTAGATGTCATGGGTGAGCGTCATGAATAAGCGCGTCCCGCTCGCGGCGCACGCCGAGGACTTCCCGGTGCTCGCGCAACGCATCAACGGCGCGCCGCTCGCCTATCTCGACAACGCGGCGACGACGCAGATGCCACTTGGCGTGCTCGACGCGATGCGCAAGTTCGACACGCACGACCGCGCGAACATCCACCGCGGCGTGCATACGCTGAGCCAGCGCGCGACCGACGACTTCGAGGCAGCGCGCGAGCGGCTCAAGAAGTTCATCGGCGCCGGCGCACAGCACGAACTTGTGTTTACGTCGGGGACGACCGAGGCCTTGAACCTCGTCGCGCAGGGCCTCTCGCTTGCGGGGCACGACGCGGCGGTGCTGAAGGCGGGAGACGAGATCATCGTCAGCGGCCTCGAGCATCACGCGAATCTCGTCCCCTGGCAGCTCGCCGCCAAGCGCAGCGGCGCGACACTGCGCTTTCTGATGCCCGACACCGAGGGCCGGCTGCATGTCGATGATCTGAAGCGGCTGCTGTCGTCGCGCACGCGCGTCTTCGCCGTCACCGCTTGCGCCAACGCGACCGGCGAGCGTCCGCCATTCGAAGTGATGCTGACGCTTGCAAAGGAAGCCGGCGCGTTGACCGTTCTCGACGCCGCGCAGGCCGTGAGCCACGAAGTGCCGGAGGTGTCGGCGCTCGACTGCGACTTCATCGCCTTCTCCGGCCACAAGATGTATGGGCCGATGGGCATCGGTGTGCTTGCCGGGCGGCGCGCGGCGCTGGAGTGCTTGGTGCCGATGCGCCTGGGCGGCGACATGGTGCAGTGGGTGACGCTCGAACGCGCCGAATTCGCTGACTTGCCGGCAAGGCTGGAAGGCGGCACGCCCAACGTCGGCGGCGCGGTCGGCATCGCGGCGGCGGCCAACTACATCGACGCGATCGGGCGTGGCGAGATCGATGCGCACGTCACGGCGCTCAGGGCGCATGCGGCGGAGAGTCTCGGGCTGCTGGACGGCATCACCGTCCTCGCGCCACATGCCGCCGCGTCGGCGATCGTCTCGTTCGTCGCGCAAGACGTGCACCCGCACGACATCGGCACGCTGCTCGATGAGCAGGGCGTTGCGGTGCGCACGGGTCACCATTGCGCGCAGCCACTGCTCGATCATCTGGGCCTGGGGCCGACGACACGTGCCTCGTTTGCGATCTACAACACGCACGACGAGGTCGAGCGCCTCGTGGCCGGCGTCGCGCGTGCGATGAAAGTGCTGCGATGAGCCCCGACAACTCGATGCCGAGCGCAGCCGAGAGCGACCTCTACCAGGAGGTCGTCGTCGAGCACAAGCGCGCGCCGCGCCACTTCGGCACGCTCGCCGCGCCGACGCACCAGGCGCGCGGCCACAACCCGCAGTGCGGGGACGACCTCAAGGTTGAGTTGCAGTTGGCCGGCGACAAGGTCGGCGACATCCGCTTTTCCGGCCAGGGCTGCGCGATCTGCATTGCATCGGCGTCGATGATGACGGAAGCCGTTCTCGGCGCCGATGTCGAGACCGCACGGCAGATGCAGCAGCGCTTTCGCGCCGTGCTCACCGGGCAGCTGGACCCGCAGGAAGCGCAGCTCGGCAAGCTCGTCAGCCTCGCTGGCGTGCGGCGCTACCCGAGCCGCATCAAGTGCGCACTGCTCGGCTGGCATGCGCTGATGCACGCGATCGACGATGCAGCCACGAGCGAGGCTGTCAGCACCGAGGTGGCGTCGTGAGAGTCGATCGTGAAGCGGTCACGATCAATCGCCCGGTGCAGGTCGAGTGCATTCCGGACGGCACGCCGCTGGACCTGCCGGCGGGCACCGCCGCGCAGATCACGCAGGCGCTCGGCAGCAACTTCACCTTGCATGTCGATGGCCGCCTGGTGCGCCTCGCGGGCCGCGACGCCGACGCGATCGGCAAGCCGGTGCCGACAGCTGCTTCCGCGCCAGATGACGTGGCGCTCGACGACGTCAAGGGGCTCGTGTGGCAGACTCTGCGCACCTGCTACGACCCGGAGATCCCGGTCGATATCGTCGAGCTCGGTTTGATCTACGTTTGCGACGTGATCCCGATCGACGACGAGCAGGTCAACGTCCTGATCAAGATGACGCTGACCGCGCCCGGGTGCGGCATGGGCGACGCGATCGCCAATGAAGTTGCCGACAAGGTGCTTGCGCTGCCACGCGTTGCCGAGGTCAAGGTCGACATGGTGTTCGACCCGCCCTGGACGCGCTATCACATGTCTGAGGCTGCGCAGCTGGCGCTCGGGCTCTGATCCGTCGCCGCCTCGGATTCATAACCTCTCCCACGCAGGGAGAGGTCATCCGCGTCTCAGCCGGCGCAACCGCCGCCGGAGCAGCACGAACTCGAGTTCGCCGCCGCGGCCGCTTTCGTCGCCGTGCGCTTGATATTGACGCGCCACGTCTGCGGGCCCGATTCGAGATAGGACCACTCGAATTGCCCGGGCGTGCGATCGTCGAACTGAAAGCGCAGCGGGCGCGGATCGTGGTTGTTCACGAGTTGCAACGCTTCGCCGACGCCGAGTGCGTCGAAGCTGGCGAAGATGTGTGAATGACGCTCTTGCGGTGCAATGCTCTGGACGTCGATGGTGGTGGCGACTGTGGCGGACATGCTGGGGCCTTTCTGCAGGCAGGTTGAGAAAAAGGAATGTGGAATGTGTGTGTTGACGGCGCAGACGGCTAACCCTTGCGGGCGCGTCAGCCGTCCTTGCCGTCGAGCCGCGTCTGCATCAGCCAGGGCCCGAACTTGACGAGGTAGAGCGCGAACGCGGCGCTCCAGGCGACGGCAGCGACCCACAGCGTGGCGACCAGCCATTGCGGCGCGACGAGGGGCAGCAGCACACGCAGCACGGCCGCGCCGATGACGAGCACGTAGGCGGTGACTTCGAGCCGCGATACCGTCAACGGCCGTCCGGTGTGGCCGCGCGCAGTGCGCGTGATCATGCCGATGATGAGCCCGCCGGTCGCGCCGACCGCGAGCGCGTGTACGCCGACCGAGTTCGCGAGCGTACCGATCTGCGCCAGCGCTAGCAGCACGAAGCCGATCGGCAGCCACGCATACGCCACGTGCAGCACCCACAGAATCGGACGCCCACGCGTGACCCAGGGCTGCCACGACATGAGGCGCAGGACGTGGCCCGCCGCGGCGAGCGCGAAGGCAAGCGCGGTGAACGGGTTGGCCGGCGCGAGCACCCACAGCGCAAGCGCAATGCCGCTTGCCCACAACGTCGCCTTTGGCAGCCAGGGCTTCTCGACGAGCTTCAGGCCGGGCATTGCGCTCATCGTGAAGAAGGGCACAACACGGCCCGCCATCACGCATTCGATCATCACGATCAGTGCCAGCGCGGCATACAGCGCGTGCATCGGCGACTGGTCGATGACGCCGAGCGCCGAGAGATGAAAGCACACGTTGGCGAGCGACAGCAACACGAGGATGACGCCAAACGGCAGATTGCGCTTGTTGCCGGCCCGCAGCACCACGCTGATCATGACTGCGGCGACGATCGGCAACAGCAGAACGTCGAGCGCCGCATAGACCGGGTACGGTGTGGTGAAGGCGGCGATACGCGCCATGAGCCAGAGCCCGGCGAGCGCGGCGAGAGAGGCGCCACGCGGTGTCGCCAGCCCCGTCCACGCCTTGCCGGCCGTCATCAGAAAGCCGGCGACGACAGCGGCGGCGAAACCGAACAACATCTCGTGCGCATGCCACAGCAGCGGGGCGATGCCGACGTCGAGTGTCAACGTACCGAAGTGGAGCGCGACCCACAACGGCACTGCGAGACAGGCAAACGCCGCCGCGCCGAGGTAGAACGGCCGGAAGCCAAGCCGGAAGAGGGGCAGGCCGCGCGGGCCTGCGGTTGCCGAAGCGGTGGGGGCGGCGGGCGTGGGTGGGGCGATGGGCAGGACGGGAGGGTTCATCGGTACGACAGGGGCAGCGCTGCTTGCGCCCGCTCGGTGTTCACCATCTACCGGACAGGAGCGTGTCTGACAAGAGGGCGATTGCGCGGCGCTGCACTATAAGATGTAGAATGCGCGCATGTTAAGGTGGCGCCGCAGATAAAGCAATACCTTCCATACAGCTTTGGGAACGCCGATGCGATTGACCGACTACACCGACTACACGCTGCGCGTGCTGATGTACTGTGCGGCGAACCCGGATCGGCTCGTGACGATCGCCGAGCTTGCCGACCGCCACGGCCTGTCGAAGAACCACCTGATGAAGATCGTGAACGATCTGGCGCGCCAGGGCGTGATCGAGACGACCCGCGGGCGCGGTGGCGGCATGCGCCTGCTGAAGGACCCGACGCAGATCGTCGTCGGCGAGATGGTGCGCCGCACCGAGACCGACTTTCGCCACGTCGAATGCTTCGACGAAAGCTCCAACGGCTGCCTGCTCACGCCCACCTGCCGGCTCAAGCACGTGTTCGACAACGCGATGCAGGCGTATTTCAACGAGCTCGACGGCGTGACGCTGGCCGACATCGCCGGCCCGCCACTGTTGCCGCCGCGCGGTGACGCGCGTCCGGGATCGAGGCGACCGGCGCAGGCCGCGCCGATGCGTTCGCCGGTCACCCGCCGCAAGGCGCTTGTCAAGGCCGCCGCATAGACCGCGGCGAAGACCGCGACATGCGACACCACAGCGTATGAACATTCCCCTGCCTGGTCACACCGCGCCCGGCGGCGGCTTCGAGGTGCCGCTGGAGATGCTCACCGCCTGCCACCACCGGGTCGAGAAGCAGTGCGCGACGCTGCGCCGCCTTGTGCCGCACTTCGCCCGGCACGGCGCCGACGCTGACGCGCGCAGCGCTGCAACTGCCGTGATGCGCTACTTCGACACCGCCGCGAAGGATCATCACGCGGACGAGGAGACCGATCTGTTCCCGGCGATCATCGAATCGATGGCCGGGTCGGATGCCGTTTGCCTGCGCGAATTGATCGGCGGGCTCGTCGCCGACCACCGCGCTCTTGAAGCGCATTGGCGGCATGTGCGTGCGCGGCTGCAAGCGATCGCTGCGGGGGAGCCGACGCGTTTCACGTCGGCCGATGTCGAGCCGCTGATCGCTCTCTACGAACAGCACATCGCGCGCGAAGAGAAAGAACTGCTGCCGATGGCGGCGCGATTGCTGAGCGACGTCGCGCTCGAGGACGTTGGTCGCGCGATGCGTGAGCGGCGCGGCATTGCCGCGGTGGGCTGAACGCTGGACGTCGTTGATTTGCGTGCACGCTCATCGCGAGTAGCGCGTTCGGCAACGCGACGCGGCAACGGCGAGACTAAGATGCATAGAAGATATTGCTTTAAGACGAGCTGCTTCATAGAATATGCACTCGGCATCCATCTTTGACGCTTCGGAAAGGAAACGATCATGTCTCAGCCCCATCTTCATCTCTCGCCCAGCGCGATCTATCCCTTCGATGCGCGCGGTGTCGCGAAGCGCTTTCGCCATGCTGCGATCTTCGGCGCGCTGGACTCGCTGCAACCGGGCGAGACGATGCGCTTCGTCAACGATCACGACCCGCTGCCGTTGCTCGACCAGCTCGTGGCGCGCTATGGCGAGGGTGTTTCGATCGAATACCGGCAGCGTGACCCGGGCGCGATCGTGATCGACTTCGTCGTTCAGTGACGCCTGTTCAGTGATACCTGACGCGCTCTTGGTGTCACGAACCGTGTCACAAGCCGTGTCGCAAGCCGTGCCGCATTCAGCGTCGCATCCCGTTCCGACCTGCGCGTCTGTCCTGCGCGCGAGCGAGCAGGCTCGCAGTTCGTGAACCCGCCCACCCCCCGTACCGTGATCCCGATCCGCGCTGCCGCCGCCGCGGCAGATGGCGAACTCATGGTCTCGATGTACGAAAAGCAGGCGAAGATCTACCCGCGCGCGGTGCACGGTTGGTTCGCGCGCTGGCGCTGGACGATGGTCTGGCTCACGCAGGGCGTGTTCTATGGCCTGCCGTGGCTGCAGTGGAACGGCCGCCAGGCGATGCTGTTCGACCTGAACGAGCGGCGCTTCTTCGTCTTCGGCCTCGTGCTGCAGCCTCAGGACCTGATCTACCTCGCGGCGCTGCTCATCATTTCTGCGCTCGCGCTGTTCTTCTTTACCGCCGTCGCCGGGCGTTTGTGGTGCGGCTATTCGTGCCCGCAGACGGTCTACACCGAGATGTTCCTCTGGGTCGAGCGCCACACCGAAGGCGACCGCGTCGCGCGCATGCGGCTCGATGCCGCGCCGTGGGGCGCCGAAAAGCTCGCGCGCAAGGGCGCCAAGCAGGTGGCGTGGCTTTCGATCGGGCTCATCACCGGTTTCACCTTCGTCGGCTACTTCACGCCGATCCGCACGCTCACCAGCAGCCTCGCGTCGCTGACGCTTTCGCCGTGGGAGATCTTCTGGATCCTCTTCTACGCCTTCGCGACCTACGGCAATGCCGGCTACCTGCGCGAGCAGGTCTGCAAGTACATGTGCCCGTATGCGCGCTTCCAGAGCGCGCTGATCGACAAGGATTCGCTCGTCATCGCCTACGACACGGGACGTGGCGAGCCGCGTGGCTCGCGTTCGCGCAAGGCCGACCCGAAGGCGATCGGCCTTGGCGATTGCGTCGATTGCAGCCTGTGCGTGCAGGTCTGCCCGACCGGCATCGACATCCGCAACGGGCTGCAGAACGAATGCATCGGCTGCGCCGCCTGCATCGACGTCTGCGACGACGTGATGGGCCGCATGGACTACCCGCCGGGGTTGATACGCTATTCCACCGAGAACGGCGTTGCCAACCACTTGACGCGCAACGCCATGCTGCGCCGCGTACTGCGCCCGCGGGTGCTGATCTACGGTGCGGTGCTGCTGGCGGCGAGCGTGGTTTTCGTCGCCAGCCTGTCGCTGCGCAAGGGCTTCACCGTGGACATCATCAAGGACCGCGGCTCGCTCGCGCGTGTCGTCGAAGACGGGCAGATCGAGAACGTCTTCACGCTGCACATCGCCAACGGCACCGAGCAGGCACAGCACTATCGCGTCGAGGCGTCGGGTCTGCCGGGGTTGCGCATCGCGTCGCCGGCCGAACTCGACGTGCCTTCCACCGGGCTCGGCACCCTCGTGCTCAGGCTCGTGCTTCCGCCGGAGGCGGCCGCGGCCTATCGAGGCCGCGCCAATCCGATCTCACTCGAAATTTCCACCGAGCGCGACGGCGTGGTGACAGCGAAAAACGAGAAGACCACCTACTACGTCCCGCGCTGAAGCGGCGTCGATCGTCCGCAGAACATCGCCCGACGATCGCCCCTCGATGAACGCAAGCAAGGAGATCGCCATGCAACTTCCCGACTTCTACGACGACGCGCCGCGCATCCGTGTGCGCGACCCCTTGGCCGATTTCCTCGGCGCGGCACCCGGTGGCATTCTCGAGTATGGCTATGCCGACGTGGTGAAGCTTGCCGGCCATTCGTGCCCGACGGTTGCGTCGGCCTACCTGATGACGCGCGCTGCGTTTGCCGCGCTCTATCCGGATTCGCTGCCCGTGCGCGGCGGCATCGAAGTCGAGCTACGCAATGATGCGCTCGCGGGCGTTACGGGCGTGATTGCCAATGTCGTGACGCTGCTCACGGGTGCGACGGTGGATACCGGCTTCAAGGGCCTGGCGGGCCGGTTCGATCGCCGTCGGCTGCTCGCCTTCGGTGTCGATCTGCCGGGGCAGATCCGGTTCACCCGCCTCGACACCGGCGCGTCCGCCGTCGTCAGCGCGCATCTCGAATACGTGCCGGGAGATGCGCGTGTGCCGGCGCTCATGCCGCGCTGCCTCGCTGGCGTGGCGAGCCCGGACGAGGAGCAACTCTTTCGCACGATCTGGCAAGAGCGCGTGCGCAAGCTGCTGACAAGCTACGCCGACGACCCGCGCGTCATCGAAGTGCAGATCGATGTCGCCGCGCCAGCAGGCGCGGGGCAGGGCGCGACGGCTCAGGCCGTCGGCTGAACTTCGGTGTCGGGTTCTTCGTTCGGCGTGTAGCCGAGCACGTAGAACTCGCGCGCGCAGACGAGCCGCTCAACAATGCCGGGGCGCGTCACCTTGCCGATCGGCGTCTGGTCGGTGATGTCGAAGTCGCCGAAGTGCCGCTCGAACTCGCGCACCATCAAGCGGCGACGCGCACCCTCCGGTGCCGTCGGCACGATCATGTTGCCGGCAAACAGCAGGTCGTGGCGCAGCAGGTGCAGCGCGTTGATGCCGAGCTCGAAGATCTCGGGCCGGATCTGCGCCGTGAACTGAGCGGCAAGGTCGACCGACAGCGCGCGCTCGACAGGTGCAACCGCCACCTCGCTGACTCGCTCGGGCGCGCGTGAGCGACCGCCGGTCGGTGCCGTCTGGCCCGGCACCGCGTCGCCTTCGAGCGGCGTGATGGTGGCCACGTCGGCCCAGTCCAGATCGGTCTCGAGCGTGCTCGTCTTGTGCTGCACGACCATCTCAATCCGGTTGCGCCCGCGGCCGTAGCCGAGCAGCGCGCCGAACGCATCGGCGAAACCGGGCTCGACGTCGTGCCGGCCACCGAGTTCGCCGCGCCCCGAGGCGGGGCCGACCTCCGGTGCCGGGCCGAACACCTGCAAGCCGAAGCCGGCGCGCACCTTCGACAATTCCAACTCGCGCTTCGGCAGCAATTGCGCGTACTGCGTGTGCACGACTTCCGAGAGCGCGCAGGTGCCGACCGCGTACGGCTGGACGCGTACCAGCGCTAGCCGCGCGAAGGGGTTGTAGCTGGTGCCGGCGTCGATCTCGAGATCGGCGTACCACAGGCGGCGCTCGAAGTCGAAGTGCACGCGGTGCGCGGCGACGGCCATGCTGCGCTGCGCTTCGGGCAGCGTGAAGTCGTAGCTTGCGACGCGCGCGCTGAAATGGCTCGCGTGCATCACGCTGCGGGGCAGATCACTTGCGATGATCGGGTCCTGCCCCCATTGCGAGACGAAGCCGATCAGCGCATCGGGCAGGTTGACGAACGCTTGTTCGCTCGGATTCGACGAGCCGACGATGACGCCGAGCAGTTCGCCTTCGCCGCTCGAGAACCATGGCCTCTCGAGATACACGCGCAGCCCGGTGCCACGGCGCACGACGATGCGTGCGTCGTCGTGCTGCGGTTCGCTCCAGCGGAAGGTCGGCACCACGTAGGCGATGCGCGGCGCGGCGGGCCGGCGGCTGGCGGGCACGATGTTGCCGGGCTGTTGGGGGGACTGGTTCGGCAGCAGCGGTGCGCCAAGATCCGCGTCCGGTGGCGGCGGCGAGGGCGTCACGTCGGGGTCCGGGAACTGGCTGTCGTAAGCGGGGCTCAGGCCGAGCGTGTGGCCTTCGTAGACCGGCCCGACGCGGACGATGTTGGCCGGTAGGTCGGTGATCGACGGCGGCAGGTACTCGGCAAAGCGCGTCGTCGCCCGCAGCCTGTACTGCACGAGGCGGAATTTGTGGTCGCCGAAATCATGGCGCAGGTGCGCAAGGGCTGCCTCGGTACCGCCCGTGCCGAGCGACTCGAACATCAGACCGCCGGCAGGCTCCTGGCTGCGAAGCGGTGGCGAGGCGATCGAAACCCCGGGCAACTGCGCCGTGAAGCGACGCCGCACAGGCGCCGGCTGGGCGGGGTCGTCGAGCCACTCCATCCACTCGGCGAGCACCTCGAGCTTGGCCGTCGAGCGCGCGTGATAGCGCACCGGCGTGCGGCGGATCTCGGCCCAGGTCTGCCCGGCGCCGCGCAGGATGCTCATCTTCTCGAACAGCGGCGCGCACACCGGTTGCTGCGTCGCGTGCACAAGTGTCAGGGGGCGATCGGGCGTGACCATCCAGTGCACGCCGAGCACGCTCTGGATCGCTATCTTGAGCGGCGTCGAAGCGAGGAACGGCAGCGCAAGGTGGGTCGCGTAGTGCCAATCGAGCGAGCTTGCGTAGCGCAGGTTCGCGATCTCGCCCTTGCGCAGATAAACGGTCAGCACGCGGTCTGCGCCGCCTTTCCACGTCGGCGGCCGGTCGGGCAGGATTGCGCCGGGTGTGCAGCTGTCGAAGCCAGCCTCGTCGGGATGCTCGACGACCGCGAGCCGAAAGCCCTGCTTCTTCGGCCAGTCGCCGGCGTTCGGCACGATGACGACCACCTCCTCGGTGTTCGGGACGCGTACCGCGAACACTTTGTCGTCGGCGTCGATCACCGCGTTGTCGTAGATGCCCGGCACGCCACGCAGCGCGATGGCGGCGGCGAGCGGGTCTGGCAAGTACGGCGTGGCGAGGTTCGCCTCGGTGTGGATCAGGTACTCGCCGGGCAGCAGGCGGAATCCCTCGGGCGGCTTTTCAGCCAGTGCGCGCTCAGGCGAGGGCGGCACCTCGCCCGGCTTCGGCGGGGTGACGATATGCACGCTCGCGCCGCCGTCGTACAGCGTGCCGGCCTCGCGCGACGCGATCAACTCGTATGTCTTGGCGATGTCGTCGCTCGTCGCAGTCGGCCCGAAGGCCGTTTCGAACACACCGTGCTGTTCGGCCATCAACTGACTCGTCTTCGGCGGCACGAAGTGGCGCTCGTTGACGCTTGCATACGCGAAGCCGCTCGTCGTCGGCGCATTGCTCGCGTAGGGTTCTTCGGCAAGGTACACGTCGCTCGTCTGCGCGACGTTGCTGCGGATCACCATGCGTTCGAGCGACTCGCCTTCCGAGACGCGTGCGCGGAGCGACATCGGGGGTGCATCGATCGGCTCGTAGCGCAGGTAGGCGATCGGCTCGCTCGCTTCTTCGAGCTTGCCTATCGACGCGTCGTCCGTTGCGAGGCTGTTGCCGGCCAGATCGACGAGCCGCGCGCGGAAGCGATACGCCATGCTGTAGCGCAGCCGCGGCAGGCTGCCGGGCCGGACTTTGACCGAGCGCGTGACCGGCGTGCCGCCAGTGTGCGTGTCGTCGGTGTTCTGCTCGTCGACGCGCTCTTCCTGGATCAGCCCGAGCTTCGCGCGCTCGACGCTCGGCGTGCCGCTGTCGGGGAAAGGCCGGATGCGCCGGCCGGGGCGCGGCACGACGAGGCTCCAGCCCGTCCATTTCGCGAGCGCCTCGTGCAGGTAGTGGTCTTGCGTAGCGTTCGGCGGGAGATCTTCGGGCGGCTTGGTAGTCGTCGAAGCGCCTGAGATGTAGCCCTCGTCCTTCGCACGGGGCAGCGCAGGGCCGTCGCCAGAGACCCAGCCGTATTCGGCAATGCGCTCGCACAGCGACTGCCACTTCCCCGTCTGCTCGGTGAAGACGTCAATGCGGTAGCCGCGCAGCACGTCCTCGGCGTAGAAGACGATCTTGTCGCCAAGCTGCTGTTCGACCGCATCGTTCTTCAGGCGGGACGCGATCAAGTCGTCCGCCACGTTGTTCGCGCGGCCGTGCTCGACGATCGTGATGCCGCCCGAGCGCAGCGCGGCGACGGTTTCGCCGCGGCTCGTTGTGTACGTGAGTTCGCCGGCCTTCGAGAGCGTTTCGGCATCGAACGGATTCGAGACCTTTGCGAGGTGATCCTCCATCGTCAACGCGAAGCCGACCGTCTTCAGCGCCGCGCCGTCCGGGTCGACTGCGGTAAGCGCGAAGCCGTGGTCGTCCGCCTTGAACGCGCTTTGCTGGTTACCGATCGGCCGCGCGCCCGAGAGTCTGAGCAACCCAGCGCGATGGCGCGGTGTGCGCGTGTCGCAGGTGAAGCGTTCGCGCGTGAGGACGAACGCGGTGGAGGGCGTGCTCTCGTCGGTTGACACACGCAGCGGCCGGGCATGTTCGACCTTCAACCGCAACGTGCCCTTGAGCGCATGCAGTGGCTGCGCCTGGGCCTGCTCGACGAGCGCACGCCCGCCGACGACGACCGCGTCGATCACCAGACCGAGTCGGCGCATGACTGCGGGCGCGTCGGTGAAGCTGGCAGCGAGGCGGTGAAAGTCAAACTCAGGCGCCTTGATTGGCGCGCTCGCCGCACCGGCGACCGGCAGCCGCTCGTATGCCCGCTCGTTTTCGGGTCGCTGGTAGAAGCGGTTCGCCTGATAGAGCGCGTACTCAGGCTCGCCGGAGAAGTGCGCCGCCGCGGCACCAGAAAGACTCGCGGGCAGTGCGCGTCTCAGCTTGCGCTCGCTGATGTAGCTCGTCGAGTTGTCCTGCGGCTTGCCGTCGATGCCGGTCACCGTCGGTGGCGCGAAGCCCTGCTCGCTGAAGTAATCCGCGTCGAGGCTCGATTCGATGTACGTCTTGCCGCCTTCCTTCGTCCGTCCGTCACTGAACCAGCGGCTGATGCCGATGTGCTGGCGCCCGGGGCGGATGCCCATTTCGCCGAGCATGCGCTGCAGGCGGCTGCCGGTGCCGAACAGCGGCGGGCGCTGCAGACCTTCGTTCTCGGCCAGCTCGCCATAGTGCGTGTGCAGGAAACTCACGACGCTGCGCACCGGGTACGAGCGCAGGTTGTGGACCGACAGGTCGTTGAACATGTAGCCGGCGACTGGCAGGTCCTTGGGAAACGCGCGCTGCCAGGTATCCGAGTCCGGCTCGCTCAGCGGCCGCAGATCGAAGCTCTGGGCGCCGACGCGCAGCGCGAACCGTGTGCGGCGCAACTGCCCCGGCCAGTCGAGCAGTTCGGGGAAGGCTTCGAGCACCTGTTCGTTCGCCGCCTGAGGCGTCAGGCGAAATGTCGGTACGAGCGAGACGATGGGTTCGCCGTCGCGCGTGAAGCCCTTGGGGAGCACAGTCCAGATGATTTTCTGCGTGGCCATGGCTGAAGTCCTGTGGTTCGTTGGCGGCCGCTCAGGCGAATGCCTCGCAGTACTCGCGCCACGCATAGCGCGTGTCGGCGGTGATCGGCGCGTCGGTGGCCGGGCCCATCAGTGCAGCGAACGACGGGTCGCCGCTCGAGCCGGCGAACTTGCGCTCGCACTTGATCGTCACCGTCGCCGAGAACATCAGCACGCTCACCTCGATCGACAGGCTGGCGTGGCCGATGCACTTGCCCTCCTCGAAGATGTAGGTGAGGTCCATGTAGAGCTCGATCGACGCCGAGATCAACCCGAGCACGTCCACATGGCCACCGAGGCGGAAGTAACCGGTGAGCGACGCCTTGTCCGGCTCCATCTTGAAGTAGATGCCGGCCATCACGTGCACGCCACCGCTCGCGACACCGAAATCGATCGCGATCGCGGCGCCGAACTCGAACGAGGCTTCGAGCTTTTGCACACCGTGGGGGTCGATCGAGATGCCGAAGAAGCCGCCGCCACCGAACATCGACACCGTCAGGCAGAACGGCGCCTCGCGCTCGCAGAAGTTGAAGCGCACCGACAGCGGCTGGCCGATGAAAGGCACGGTGAAGCCGGCGCCGAGGCTAAGGTTCGTCAGGCTCATCACGCCGACGGCGAGGTTGGGCAGTGCGACCGAGAAGCTGGCGTCGATGCCGTGCTCGTCGACCGTGAGCGCAGGCGGGTCGGAGAAGCCGTCGAGCGGGATCAGATCGCGCAGCGCCTCGACGAACGAGAGCACGCCGATGAAGTGGATGCCCGAGAAGCCGACGTCGACGTTCGTCTTCATCGACGCATCGGCGGTGAACTCGATCTTCTCGAACTCGAGCTTGATGAAGCCGGCGTCGCCATCGCCGAGCAGGTTGAGGTCGAAGTGCGTCAGCGCGCAGCGCACGGTGACCGTAGGCGCGCCGCCGCTCTTCTTGACCTTGGCCTCGACCGCGACGACGAAGCCCTTCGGGTCGTTCGGCTTGAACAGGTTGCCGAGGGCAGACAGCGGATGCCCCGTTGCCGGCGGCCAGGGCGCGAGCGTCGGCGTGAATGCAAAGCGAACGACGATCTCGTCGCCCACGAGCGACTCGATGATCGGCAGCAGTTTGTCCACCGTGCCGAGCACGTCGCCGAGTGTCGCGATGACGCCGAGCAGCGTCTGCTTGACCGTGCCCTCGATCAACTTCACCGGCGCGAGCGCGCTGCCGAAGGCAGCGAGCGAACCGTTGAGCGCTGTGAGCAGCGGGCCGAGCTGGCCGTTGTCGATCAGCGTCTTGAGCTGTTCCGGCGTCACGAGGATCGGCGTGAGCTTCTGGAACACGTCGTTCGCCGCCGTGACGGCGGCAGGCACCTTCGCGAAGTCGGCGAGCGTCTGCTGCACCTGCGCGATGCGCTGCTGCGCGAGGGCGAGTTGTTGGCGTACCACCTGGATCGTCGATGCGGTCAGGCCGTCCGCACCCGGAATCGCGAGCGCGTTGTCGCGGTTCGTCAGCGCGCCGGCAAAGGCCTGCAGCGCACTGATCACCGGCAGCAGCGCAGCCTGTACTTGTGTCGGGTTCGACAGCAGCGATTCACTCGCCGCGCTGAACGCGGTGGCGACGCCGGTTGCCGCGTTCACAACGGCCTGCGCCTGCGCCTGCAGCGCGGCGGTGTTGGTGTCGAGCACGGACAGCTGCTGCTTGACTGTCGCGAAGGCCGCCACGATCGCCTGTTCGATCGCCGCTTTGGCTGCGTTGCGAACGAGCCCGACGATGACGTCGTCGACCTTGTCGAGCTGGCCGAGGTTGGCAAAGATCGCCTCGCCCTCCTGCAAGGCTTCGGTGACGAAGCTCGGCATTTCGCCGAAGCCCGCGGCGCCCGCGATCTCCTTGATGAGTTCGCCCAGCGGTATGCAGCCGAACAGCAGCGGCGACAGGTTGCTGAAGAAGTCGGTCGGCTTGAACTGACCCGAAGCAACCTGCGCGAGGTCGCCCGATACCGGCCCCTTCTTGCGCGACAGGCCGGTCGGCGCGAGGTTGGGCTGCACGAAGCCGCCGGACTTGTTGCCGCAACTCGTGAAGTCGAGCGCCTGGCCGCCGGCGTCGAGTTTGGCGTAGACCTCGCCTGGGCCGAAGCCCGTCTCGAGCGCGAGGTAGCCGTCCTCGAAACGCAGC
This sequence comes from uncultured beta proteobacterium, assembly GCA_963774675.1. GTDB lineage: Bacteria > Pseudomonadota > Gammaproteobacteria > Burkholderiales > Burkholderiaceae_C > CAIKUF01. The sequence goes on from CAVZFV010000011.1 coordinate 282,786, forward strand.
ACGTTGTTGCCGGCGCCGCCGGTGAGCGCACCGATCGTCGGCAGGCGCACGGCCGCCTTAGCGACGCTTGGCCGTATCAGCGGGCTCTTGATCTTTCCGAGCAGGCCTTCGGTCTCCGCACCGAACTCGATCGATTCGATCTCGTTGGCCGTGTCGCCGGGCTTGGCCGACGGCGCGAGGGCGACCTTCTGACGCTGCAGTTCGGCGGTTCGCCAGTCTGCGGGCCGTGCGAACCAGCTCTGCTGCGCGAGCTGGAAGCTTGCGAGGCCGTCACCGACGGCGGGGTTCGCGAGCGCGTTGTCGATGAAGATCGCCGGCAAGTCGAAGTGAACCGCGTTGCCGTCGAGATCGGTCGCGACGTATTGGAAGCGAAACGGTGTCGATCCGCCGCCCGTCTTTGGGATCGAGGGCCAGAACAGCGCCTGCCCATTGCTGCCGATCTCGGTGTCGATCGGGTCGGCAATGTCGGGCGTGACCTCGGTGATCAGGCGCACGACCGGAAACGGGAACGCGCGGTGGTAGTAGTGCGGTTTGCCACCGACCATTTTGAAGAGTTTGGTCTCGGGGAACTCGCGCACCGGCTCACGCACGATGAAGAACATGCGCTGCAGCACGTAGGCCGCGTTGCCTGGTTGGTCCTTCAGGAAGAAGCGTTCACTGATCTTGACGAGCGAAACGCGGTGGCCGAAGGGCAGGCAATAGCCCTTGTAGATCACGCGCACATAGTGGTCGCGCGCCTGTGCCGCGTGGTGCACCCATTGCTCGACTGACAGGCCGTTGGGCACTTTCCAGTCGCCGCGGACGTCGAGCCAGCCCCCGAGGCTCGAGAGCATCAGCCGCTGGCAGTTGACGGCCTCGTGTCGGCCGCCGTGCAGCGCGAAGTTGCCCGACAGGTGCACGAGGTTGTAGCGGTCGCGATCGTCGAGCGTTTGCCGGAAGAGCTTGAAGGGCTTGGTGTCGGGGCCGATCGGCTTCGGCACCGCATCCCAGTGGTCGGTGAAGACCGTCGGGTCCGACTCCGGGCCGCCGCGCGCCCAGACGGCGCGTATCGGCTCGTCGAGCTCCTGGTGGATGCCGCTCGCGGCCTCGCCGTTCTCCGCCAGCCGCGTGTGCCACAACGCGGTGTGGCCGGTGGCCGGCGAATGCGCAGGCCGCTCGGCGTGCGCGAAATGCGACTCACCGTGCGGCGAGAGCACGAGGCGAAACGGCAGCTCGACCGACGTTTCGTTCGTCATCGGCTTCTTCGGCCGCGGCACCGAGACGAAGCGGTAGCCTTTCGGATCGACTGCCGTGATCGCAGAGAGCGACGTGCCGAGCGCAAGTGCCGAGTAGCTCGTCGGCAAGGTCGGTCCGACGGCCTTGACCGAGGGACTGGCCTTTGCATCGCGCGAGGCGACGACGACGCGCTCGGGTTCGAACGTCGGCAGCGGGTAGGGCAGGTCGCCACGGCGCAGCAGCACCACGCTCGCCTGCGACCCGAGGCGCGAAGCGAGCCGCTCGTTGCGCTGCGCACTTGCGAGCAGCGCCGCCTTCTCGGGCACGCCGAGCGCCTTGTAAGCGTTGCGCACGATCGCGGCGCGTGCCTTGCGATAGGGCGGCAACTTCGTCACGCGCAGCGGCAGCTGGTAGCGTGCGTTCGCGGTGACGTTGAGCTTCAACGCACGGCAGGCCTCGAGGATGCCGGCGAGCGTGTAGGGCACCGGCCAACAATCGGCGGCGCGCAGCAGCGTCTCATCCCAGCGGAACACGAGCCGGCTCGGGTAAGCCGCACGGCTGCCGATCGGCGGCGGCGCGAGCGGCTCGAGCAGCAGGGGCGGTGCGGACGGTGAGGGCATGGGGGGTGGTGGCGTGGGTGTTCCCTGCGGCACATCGACATGGCCGTCTTGCTCGCCAATCCTGCGCGAGACACCGAAAAACACGCGCTCTGCAATCGCCTGCGGTGCGAAGTGCAGCGCGATGTAGGCCGCGCCGCGCCCCTTGACCGCGAGCACCGCAGGTCCGAGGCTATCGTCGGCATCACCCGTTTCGCCGGGCGCGGCTTGCGTGCGCAGGTTGGTCAGTTCGAGGTGGAACGAAAGCAGATCCTGCGAGCGAACGACCCACTGTCCGCGGCGGCGCAACGCTTCGGGCTTGATCATCTCGCCGAGCTGGATCGCGTCGACCCATTCCGGCCGCAGCGCCAGTTCCTTGAGGAAGACCGAGGGTGTGAGCTTGCGGCGGATCGACTGGCTCAGCACGCGTTCGCTGGCTACGCTTGCCGCCCGCTCCGCGCCCACGTCTTGCGCCGGGGCTTGTGCCGACTTCCCGCGCAACTTGGTTCCAGCCATAGATCGCCTTTCGATTGATCCGCCGGCTGCGGACGCCGAGTCGGCCGGTCGTTCGCGGTCAGCGCGGGTTCGTGCGCCGGGTCGATCCGTTGGCAGGGCCCGGGTAGGCGCGTTCACGCCATGCCGCAGCGAATCAGTGTCTCGGCCGTGAGGTGGCCGCGTCCATCCCTAGAACCCGTCTCTTTAACGAGATGCATCGACGCGGCGTGGGTTCCTCGGGCGGCAGACCGCCGCTGCGCCGTGCCGCAATGAGCTCTATCGCGCTGCTCGGGAGGTGGCGTCGGATGTCCCCGCGATCAAACTGCGACGGACCAGCATGTAGCAGACGACCAGACCGGCCGCTGCCGCCGCAACGTGCTTGAGCGTGTGGCCGCTGACGATGTGGTGGTAGGCGAGCACCTGGGCGTCGAAGCTTTCTAGAATCTTGGCCAGCACGTACCAGCCGAAGATGAAGTACAGATCGCTCGCGCGTGTGTAGCGTGAGGGGTTGAGCACGGCCATCATCAGGAGCACGAACACGGCATAGGCCTGCAGCAGCGCATAGGGCATGACGTTGCCCGCCCCCAGCCGTTCGGTGGCGATCCAATACATCACGGAGGCGACGCCGATGGCAAGCATCGGCGCCAACAACAGCAGGCCCGCGCGCACGTTGATGCGGTCGACGATCTGCGCCGACACCAGCCCCATGAAGGCAATCGTCATCGGCAGGCGGTCCCAGAACAGCGTCTCGTTGTTCGGGTCGAGGTGGTAGTAGGTCGACCCGGCGGCGGTCAGCACCATGCCCATGAAGAAGACGACCCAGGGCCAGCGTTCGTTGGCGTGCTCGAAGTGCGTGCGCCCACCCAGCACGATGACCAGGCCGGAGATGCCCGCCAGCAGAAAAGCCACGTTCGACACGACGTCGAAGAAATGGTCGATGCCGAGCGCATGGCGCTGGTCGGCAAACTGGTGATAGTCGGGCGGCTGCGGCACAGCGGGCAGGAGCACCGCCGCGGACACCATTGCCAGCGTGAAGACAAGCAGGAACCAGGTTTGCTTTTTCACTTTGCCGCGCCGCCGATGCCTTGTTCGACCCGCTGCATCAAGTAGGGAAAGAAGGGGTTCGACGACATGCGCGCGAGCGAATCCAGCGTGATGATCAGCGTGCCGCGTTCGCCGCGCGTGGCCATTGCGCCAAGGTGCACGCCGAAGTCCTCGTCCGATTCCGGCTGCATGCCGTAGAGCGAATCGCTCAGCGGGAAAGGTAACGCCAGGTGCGACAGCGAAAAGACCTCGCGTGGGTAGCTCAGCCCGAGCGCGCGCACCTGCTCGGTCGTGGCGCCGGCCTCGGTCACGCGCTCGACCACCTCGGGACTGCGCGGGCTCTCGTTGGTGATCACGGTCGTGCGGAAGTTGCGCGGCGCCTCGGGCAGCAGCCGGGCCAGCACGGTGTCGGTGCTGCGTCGCAGAAGCGGCCCGAACGTGGCGTTGCGATTCAAGTCGAAGAGCACCAGTTCGCTGCCGTTGGCCGGCAACCGGGCATAGAGCGCATCGACGATCGCACGCGTGCTAACGGTGAAGTCGACCACCGACTGGAAGGTCAGCACAGGCGCCAGCTCGGCGAGCCGGCCGTCGTCGGCGTGGCTCGCGATCTGCGCCTGCAGCTGGCGCGCCACCAACGACGACTGGCGCGCGCCGTTCACCGGGAAGGAGTTGAACTTGAACGGGTTGAACTCGGGCACGATGCCGAGCCAGGCCGCGCTCGCGAAGGCCGGAAAATACGCGGGCCAACCGAGCACACCGGCGAAGCGTGCCATGCTGGTGATGCCGATCATCGGCGAGAACAGCACGATGCGCACAGGCCGCGCAAGCGACTTGTCGTCGAGCGCCTCGAGCGCGTACTTCATGGCAAGCGCTCCGCCGTTGGAGAATCCCACCAGGTGCAAGGGCGCGTTCGGCCCGGCGAGCTGGCGTGCGTGCCGTACCGCCAGGCGCGTGGCTGCAGTCCATTGCTCCCATTCGACCGCGGCCAGACCGGCAGGCACCGTGCCGTGGCCGGGCATGCGAATCGCCACCGCGACGAAGCCGTCCTCGACATAGCGGCGCGCGATGTGTCGCAGGCTGTAGGGGGAGTCGGTCAGGCCGTGCAGGAGCACCACTGCACCGACCGGCTTGCCGGCGGGCATCAGCACATAGGAGCGGTTCCAGTCCTGGGCGAAGCGGCCCGGGTAGATCGGGCTGTCGGCGAAGTAGCGGTTGGAGTCGACGCGTGCCTCGGGCGGCAGCTTTTCGGTGACCTCGCTGCGAACCTCGTCGAAGGCCTTGGCCTCTGCTGCAAGGTATTGGGCCCAGTCTGCCTTGTCGATCTGTGCTGCGGACAGCTCGTGCGGCTTGAAGGTATGCCACAGCTCGAGCGGCGGCCCGCGTCGCGCCATGAACGCGCTCCACGCCAGCACCAGCAGGAGCACTGCCAGCAACAGGATTACGGTCCACTTCAGGGTTCTAGTCAGCATCACAGATCCATCATCGTGAGGGTGTAGCGGCGGGCGGGTCGTCGCTCGGCGGAAGGTCGGGCGCATTTTCGTTTGACCGTGCCGGTTGATCTGCCGAGTGTGGCGGCGCGCGCCGCACCCGCAGGTCACGTTGCGGCAGAACGAGTTCGATCCCGGCCTCGGCCAGACCGTCGCGCACGCGCATCGCGAGTTCACTGCGCACCTGTATCCAGTCGGTGTGCTCGAGCGTCCACGCGCGCAGGCTGATGTCCTGCACGCCACCCGAAAAGCCGACGACGAGGGCCGCCGGTGCCGGCGAGAACGCGACGCCCTGGACACTGCGGGCGATTTCGGTCAGCAGCGCGGAGACCTGCCGCGGGTTCACCGCATAGGCGATGCCGAAATCGAGATTGATGCGCCGACTCGTACCGTTGAGCGTCCAGTTGATCAGCTTGTCGGCCAGCAAGAGCCCATTGGGTACCACCACGTCGGCACCTTCGAACGTGGTGATCGTGGTGGCGCGAAGGCCAATATCGCTGACGCGGCCGAGCATGCCCGTCACCTCGACGGTGTCGCCACGCTGGATCGGCCGCTCGAACATCAGAATCAGCCCGGCGACGAAGTTGCGCACGACATCCTGCAAGCCGAAGCCGATACCGACGCCGAGTGCGCCGAAGATCAGCGCGAGCTGGCCGATATGGAATCCGGCAGCAGCCAGCGCCGACAACAGGCCGAGAAAGAGCACGCTGTAGTAGGTCAGCGTCGAGATGCTGTTGCCCACACCGCGTGGCAGCGAAAGTCCGGGCAAGACGTTGTTGGCCAGCAGCGCGCGGATCGTGCGCGCCAGCCAGAATGCCACCCAGGTGGCGAGGCAGAAGGCCAGCAGGTCGCCCAGGCTGAGCGCCAGCTCGCCGACCCTGAACTCATGGTTCACGATCGCCAGAAACGCGGCCGATGCCGGCCGGTAAATGCGAAACGCCTGCAGCGTGAACACGCCCCATCCCGCTATCAGCAGGACGCGGCCTGCGGACAGCAGCGCGCTCAGCACCGCGTCGGCGTGGCGTGCCGCCAGACGCGGCAGCATCGGCCCCGCGAGCAGGACCTGCACCAGCGCGAGCAGTACCTTGCTGCCGGCGTACATGGCAAGTGCGGCGTAGCTGCTGTCGAGCGTGGCCGACACCAGCATCGAGGCCAGCGACACGTTGCCCAGCACGTTGGCGAGCGCGGCGGCCGCCAGCACGGCACAGGCGATCCAGCGCAACAGCGACCAGACTTTTCGCGAGGTCGACGATTCGGCATCGGCATCGGCATCGGCTTCGCGCCCGTTGTGCCCATCGCGCCGAACCCGCCGGATGTGCCAAGCCAGGGTCAGCAGCATCGCCAGCGTCAGCGCCAGCAGCAGCACCCGGTAGAGCCACTGGTTGCTCACCAGCATCGAGACGACCACGTTGAACAGGTAGAACATCGCACTCAGGTAGGCCCAGGGGCCGACCAGGCTCAGGATGCGCCGCTGCAACAAGCCCAGTACCGGTATCCATGCCAGCACCATCACCGCCTGGCGGCGCAGGTTCGGCCCCTGCACGTCGTACAGCACGAACATGCCTGCGACCAGCAGCAGCCATGCCGCCCACGGCCGCGCGAGCGCGTGCAGGGTGTCCATGCGCAATGCGTCGCTGTCGACAAGCCTGCGCGCGCGGTGCTTCAACCAGAACATCACGGGCAACAGCAGCAACGCGACCGCGCCCAGCGCAATCAACAAGCGCGCGTGGGCCGCATCGTGCGCACGGGCGAAGGCGGTTTCGATCTGCAGGGTGCGGCGCAGTGCGGCCCCCATCGGTTCCTGCGGCTGGGTGGATTTGATCGCCTGCCACAGGAGCGGTGCGTCCATGACCGCCAAACGGCGATCCTGGTCGACCACCCGAGAAACGACCTCGCTCAGGCCGGCCTGGGCCTGCGCCGACAAGGCATTGCCCTTGCGTCCCAGCTCGAGCAATTTGCCCAGGGGCACGGCCAACAAGTCCTGCGATTGATCGAGCGTGTCGATCATTTCGAGCGAGCGTTGCGCCAACGCCGGCGACAGATAGGCCTCGACGCTGGTGGCCTGCCACGCGGATCGGCGCTGAGCCAGATCCGCGGCGTCTTCGGACGCGGCGACGGTATCGCGTGCGAGATCGGTGCGCGCCTGATCGACCGCACGCTCGTACAGCTGCCAGTGACGCGCCAGAGTCTCCAGGCGCTGAACCGACATCTGCGTCAGGTCGGTGCTGTCGGTGGAGTCTGTCAGCCGGCCCAGCGACGTCGACAACTCGGCGAGCGTCGCCGCATGGCGCGCCACGGCGTTCGAGGCCTGAACGCGCCGCAGCACGTTCTGGGCGAACTTCTCGTCGGCATCGGCCCGTGCGGGAATGTCACCCGGGGCGATGGCGTGCGGCCGCGTCTCGCCCGGGGGCGCGGTGCTGCCGCTGCTGGACTGGGCGAGCGCATCGACAGGCAGCGTGAGCGCAAGCCAGCACAGCAGTGCGGCCCCGATAAACCGCACCGAGTCATCCCAACGCTTGCCGGCTACCCGCAGTGCCATGTCGTCAACGCCGGGCCACCGCAGCGGCCGGGGCCGGCGATGCGGTGCCTGTTTCAGTGGAGGAAATAGCCCTGCGCCGTCGGGAGTGCGGTGGCTGGCTCGCCGGGCCTCATGCGTCGCCCGGCCGAGCGCGCAGCGGTGAAGTTCAGCCGATTGTCCTTCTCGTGCCGGGTGAGTTTCATGGTGAGTTCTTGCGGAATGCTTTGGTGTGCATGCTAAAGGCGCTCGACGCCTGCGGCAAGCGATCGGGTCGCGCGCGATGCCGCGCTTACTCCGTGCACAACAGCCGCATGCGTCGTTCAGCCAGCGAGAAGGCCTCGTCGGTCTCGGCCGCCAGTACCTGCTGCTTGGCCTGATCGCAGGCCGTGGCGGCTTCGACATCAGTCTGCACCGGCTCTGGCGTCGGAGCCGGGGCCGGCGCCGCGGGCCCCGTTGCGGTCGGCGGCGCGCAGCGTGAATCGGGCACGAGGCGGATGTTGGCCCACTGACCCTGTTCCACTGCAACGCAGTCGCCGACGCGTTTGCCTGCCTGGTCGGAGACGATGCGAACGGTGCTCGTGCCACCGATCAGCACGGTGTACTCGAAGGCCTGCGAACGGCCAGCCAGGGTGCCGACGCCCCGGCCGGCAGCGGCGCCGCCGACGCCACGCAAGGCGCGGTTACTGCTCGATTGACCGCTGCCGCTGACCAGCCCAATGGTGCCGCCGGTGACCGTGCCGACGGTGCGCGCACTCGAACTGTTCTGGGCGACGGCCGTGACGTTGGTGACGCGCCCATATTGCACGCGCGACTGCGCGTTGGCAATCATCGGGTACAGCGCGAAGGCAAGCAGTACCGCGGCGCTGAGTTTGAGGGGTGCTGCGCGTGGATTCATGAAGGCTTCGAGTGGTTGCGTTGGTGCGAAAGAGGGGTACGAAAGACGGGGCTGAACGTTGTGTACGAAAACTTGCTCGTACGAGTGCTGCCATTGGGCAGGCCGAGCAGATCGCCGCTTTGCGCGCGGTCGACTTCTCGTGCCCCACTGCCCGCAGCAGCCCGGCGCGCCACAAGACCGTCGCGCGTGCCAGTCGCTTCAATTTTGGGACGTCGATTCCGAACCAATGCTTATATGGCGATGAAAACTTCGCTTGCAGCAACGCCGCCGGGTCTACCTGGGCATCTGCTCCGACTCGACCACCATGTCCAGCACGTAGACGTAGGCCGATGCATCGGCTGGCACGTTCTTGCGCGTGTAGCGATCGAGTCGCAGCACGTTGCGCACGCCAGCCTCGTGCATGTAGCCCTCGATCCGGCTGTAGAACGCGCTCCAGTCGCCCGGCGTGCCCACGCGCAGACCTTGTTCGTTGAACTTGAGTTCACGTACCTGGATGCATTGCATCGGTCCGCCTGCGCCCGGCTGGCAGGCGACCGTCTGCGCTGCCACCTCGAGGAAGATGCGCGTCGGCGCGCCGTACAGGCTCTGCGGCGTCGGACGGCCGCTGAACTGCAGTGTGTCGTGCGTCGCGCTGGTCAGCCGCAACGCCGCTGTGAGACCCTGTGTGAATTCGGCCTTCAGCGGCTGCGCGAGCATTGCGGACAATGCCGCGTCGGCCTGCATCGACGCCGGTTCACAAGCCCTCATCGTCTCGGCCATGCGGTCGAATTTCAGCTGCCCGTTGCCGGACAGCTGAAAGCCCCCGTTCATGTTGTTGCACGCGCCCCGGATAGCGACGCGCCGCGCATCGAAGTCGAACACGATCGGTGCGGTCGTGGCCTGTGCCTTGGTCTTGGCCAGTGCTTCGATCGCTTTGCCTTGGGCGTCGCTCGCGCTGCGCAGGGTCCAGCGATGGTCTTGCAAGGCTTTCGCCAGCGTCGGTGCCGGCGCACCTGCCGCGACCTTGGTCAGCGTGCGGTTGTGTGAGCTCGGCGCCGGTGCCGGGCCGTCTCGGTCGAGCTGCAGCAGGCGGCCCTCGCCGACGCGATACATCGCGCCCCCGCCGGCGCCATCGAGCGTGATGGTGTTGCCGTCGGCGTTCCAGCTGAAGCTTCCGGTCGACACGAACGGCGCGACCTGTCTCTCCAGGTAGCGCATCGACAATTCGAAGCGGCCGTCCTGTTGCAGGCTCAGCCGTGTCTGAACGCCCGGGCAGTCTGCGCAGGGCAGCGTACCTTCGTAAACACCGGCCCAATCGAGCGCGTTGCGGCTGTTGTGCATGTCGGGTACCGCGGGTGCGGCCGGTGCGGCATCGTTGCGCGGCATGCAGCCAGCCGCGCTGGCGGTGAGTGCCAGCATCATGATCACAGTCCTCGTCGCGGGCGCGATTCGCATGGCTTCCTCCATTGGGATGTCTTGGGGTCGAGAGCCTGACGCCTCATCGATGGGCGCGCAGTCTACCGCTCATGCTCAGCGCTCCTTGGCCGCGGCGCGCGGTCACGCTTCGGGCACACTACTTCAATCCCACAAGGTTGCCGAGCGAGGAACTTCGAAGCATGGAAAGGCTGCGCGCAGTGGTGCATGGCAGCGTGCTGCTGCTGATCATCGGTTGGCTCCTCTACATCGGCAGGGCCATCCTCGTGCCCGCTGTGCTCGGGGCGCTCATCGTCTACGTCATCGTCGGTCTGGCGCATGTGCTGGGCCACCTGCCGAAGGTCGGCGTGGTGTTGCCGTTGCGACTTCGCTACGTGGTTTCGATTGCGATCATCGGCCTGGCGTTCTTCATGCTGGCCTACCTGATCATGGCCAACAAGGAGCGCGCACTGGCACTTGCGCCGCAGTACCAGGAATCGCTGCTCGCCTCGATCCAGCGCATCGCGGTCTACTTCGGCATCGAGCGCGAGCCCACGTGGGCGTCGTTGCGCGCGGATCTGCTCGCACGCATCAGCCTGCAGCGCATCTTCGGCTCGATGCTGGCCTCGGTGGGGTCGATCGCCGTCACCTTCATCGTGGTGTTTCTTTACGCCACCTTCCTGCTGGTCGAGCATCGCGGTTTCGACGCCAAGTTGGCCAAACTGTCCGACGACCCGAGGCGCGTGGCGCGCATCCGCGAAGTTATCCAGGTCATCAACGGGCGCATTGGCTCGTACCTGGCGCTCAAGACCGTTCTCAGCGTGCTGCTCGGTGCCGTCAGCTGGGCCATCATGGCGCTGTGGGGTCTGGAGTTTGCGCTGCTGTGGGCGGTGCTGGCGGCTTTCCTGAACTTCGTTCCCTATGTCGGCTCGGTGCTGGGTGTCGTGTTCCCGATGTTGATGGCCGTCGTGCAGTTCGGCGAGCCGGGCACGGTGCTGTCGCTGGTGCTGGCGCTGACCGCCGCACAGTTCATCATCGGCAACTTCCTCGATCCGTACCTGATGGGCAATTCGCTCAACCTGAGCGCCTTTGCAATCCTCATCAGCCTGGCGGTGTGGTCCGAGCTGTGGGGCATCCCGGGCGCATTTCTCGCCGTGCCGATCACCGCGATCATGACCATCATATTTTCGGAGTTCGAGGGCACGCGGCCGGTGGCCGTGCTGCTCTCGAAGAACGGCCAGCTTTGAAGCTGCGGGCGAGCGTCGGGGCCGTGGCCGATCTGTTCGCGGCCGCGGCAAGGAACTGGATGGCCGACCATGCGCAGAGCATGGGCGCGGCGCTGGCCTTCTACACGATCTTCTCGGTCGCGCCGCTGCTGCTGATCGTCATCGCGGTGGCCGGGTTCGTGTTCGGCGAAGAAGCGGCGCGTGGCGAGATCTACGGCCAGCTCCAGGGCATGCTCGGCCGCACCGGTGCGCTCGCGGTGCAGGGGCTGCTCGACAGCGCGCGCCGGCCGGCCGACAGCGTGCCGGCGGCGGTATTCGGCTTGGGTGTCCTGTTCGTCGCCGCAACGTCGGTGTTCGCCGAACTGCAGGACGCGCTCGACCGCATCTGGCGCGCACCGCAGCGGCCCAGGAGCACCGGCCTGTGGGGGCTGCTGCGCGCGCGACTGCTGTCCTTCGGCATGATCCTCGGGATCGGCTTCCTGCTCACCGTGTCGCTCGCCTTCAGCGCTGCAATGAATGCGCTGAGCCGCTGGGCGCGGCCCGAGTCGCCGGGCTGGGAGGTCTTCAGCGGGGCGAGCGAAATCGGCGCCAACCTGCTGCTGCTGGTCGCCGTGTTCGCGATGATCTACAAGACCATGCCGCGCGCCAGAGTTGCCTGGCGTGACGTGTGGGTGGGCGCGGCGGTGACTTCGGTGCTGTTCCTGATCGGCAAGTCGCTGATCGGCCTGTACATCGGCAGCAGCGGCATCACGTCGGCCTTCGGCGCCGCGGCGTCGCTGATCGTGGTGCTGCTCTGGGTGTACTACTCGGCGCAGATCTTCCTGTTCGGCGCCGAGTTCACCTGGGCCTATTCACACCAGTACGGCTCGCGCCGGCCGCAGCCAGCGGAGGTCAGCCCAACGCCTTCGCCTTGAGCTTGTCGAATTCGGCCTGGGTGATCGTGCCGGCGTCGAGCAGCGCCTTGGCGTCGCCGATCTGCTGGGCTGGCGTCTTGCCGGAGACCTCGCGAATGTAGGCATCGGTATCGGTCTTGGCACGCTGAAGGGTGGCGTGCTGCCGTTCGGCCATACCCGTGCCGCGGGCGACGATGTAGATGAGCGCCGTCAGTACCGGGATGAAGATCAGCCCGACCATCCACAGCACCTTGGAGCCGCCACCCAGATCCTTGTCGCGAAACAGATCGACGACGATCTGGAACATGATGATCAGGTAGGCGATGAAGAAGAAGGTCGACACCATCAGCCATACGATGTCCCAGAAGTTGCTCATGACGTGTTCTCAGTTGGAGTTTGAAAGAAAGGTTTGATTCGGAAGGCGGTGCCTGCGAGCCTCGCGATGTGCGCCCTGCAGACGCAGCGCAAATGGCCGCTGCAACTGTCGACGTACGCCTGTTCCAGCTTAGACGGCCACCCGAGGCCGGGCGCAGTGTACATGCCGCCGCAGCGGCTAGATCGCGTTCGCCAGGTGGCGGATGTGCCCGATCAACTGCTGTGCCAGAGGGCTCGGGACGTGCGACTTCAGCGTCACCGCGCTGACCGCTTTCTCCGGCGTCTGGATGTCGAAAGGCAAGCGCACCAGGAACTCCTTGCCCGGTGCGAATTCGAATTGAGAGCGCATGCCGAACCCCAGCATGCCGGCGTGCAGCACCATGTTGAACTGCAGCGGCACCGAGATCGTCTCGATCATGTGCCGCGGCATTTCGAGCCCGGCCCGGGTCAGTGTCGTCTGCAGGTGCTGATAGAACGAGCAGTCCACCGGCGGCATCACCCAGCGTTCGGCCAGCAGTTCCGGCCACAGCACACTCTTGCGACGGGCCAGCCGATGCTCGTTGCGGGCAATGACGCACAGCTTCTCGTCGAACAGCCGCGTGACGTGCATGTCGTCGCCGGGGTCGACGAGCGCCAGCCGCAGGATGGCGACCTCGATGTCGCGCTTGCGCAGACGGTCCATCAGCTCGGCCTCGCGCGCCTCGATCGCCGAGACGAAGATGTTGCGGTCGAGGTCGAGCATGCGGTTGACGGCAACCGGCAGGAAGGGGATCGCCGGCATCGGCGTGATGCCCACGCGCAGCATACCTTTTGCGCCGCGCGAGACGAGCGAAAGATCCTGTGCGGCGCGCCGCAGTTCGTCGAAGATTGCAATCGCGCGCGGCTCGAAGCTCAGTGCATGCACGGTCGGCTCGACGCCGTGGCTGAAGCGGTCGAACAGCTTGACCCCGAGCATCTCCTCAAGCCCGGCGATCGACTTGGTGACGGCGGGTTGCGTCAGGTGCAGCACCGTTGCCGCGCGACGAAAGCTGCGATGTTCGAGCACCGCGACGAAGACGCGAAGTTCGCTCAGCTTCAGGTGTCGGGGCAGTCGGTGAACGAGGTCGTTGGCGCTCATGGCTCGCGGGTTCGCTTCGTCTGCGATCGATGGGGGCCGGCGCCCTTTTTCAGGCACGGCCGTCATACAAAAAATTATCGCCCGATGAAAAACCAGACGATCAAGGCTCAAGTATCGCCGCTAGAGTCGTCTCGACACACGCTCCACATACCCGCCAAGTTGCTATGCGCCACCACGTCCCGTTCACGCACGATCTGCGCTGCCAGCGCCGATGGCGGCGCCCGGTCGTGTTCACGGCGTGGCTGCTCATGCTGGCGTCAGCGGATGCCGCCATACCCGACCTGACCACGGCGCGCCAACTGGTCGAGCGCGGCGACTATCGCGCGGCCTACGACATGCTGGCGCCGCTGCAGACGACGGCGAAGGGCTACGTCGACTTCGAGCTCCTGCTCGGCCAGGCAGCACTGGAGACCCTGCAGGCGCAGGCTGCGCGTGAGGCTTTCGAGCGCGCGCTCGTTGCCGACTCTTCCTCGGTGGCCGCCCATCTCGGCCTGGGGCGCGCCTACCTGGCTCTCGGCGACTACGCGAGCGCGAAGATCGAATTCGAAACCGTGCTGCGCTTCGACGACCTGCCGCCCGACCTTCACCAGCAGGCCGAGATCTATGCCGAGGCGGCGCAAGGCTATGCCGCAGGCAAACGGCTGCTCGCCAACGGCTACGGCATCGTCGGCTACGGCAACTACCGCACCGGCGCCGTGGGCGGCGGGCCGAACAACGATGCGTTCCTCGCCGCACGCGTTGGCGGCAACCTGAACTACGCGCTGGATAACGGTTACTCGCTCGACGGCAGCCTCGACTACCGCTTTCGCGACTACGACAACGCGCAGCGCCGCAACGACTCCGACCTGCGCTGGAACGGCGCGGTCAGCCGCAACGTCGGCGAGGGCAACTGGGTGGCCGGCCTGCGCGGACGCGTCAGCTACCGCGGTGACGGCGACTACCGCAACGACTTCGGGCTGTATGGCAACTACCGCTATCGCCTCGACGAGGACAACCAGGTGGCGGTGGGCGCCGAGATCCGGCAGCGCCGCTACCCGAGTGGCCGCTTGCGAGATCGCACCCGCAACATCGCCGAACTCACCGGCAGCTGGACCGCTTCATTGCTCGACGGCAAGGCGAGCTTCACGCTGGCCGGGCAGGCCGGGCGCGAGTTCAACACCGAGCGCAGCGATGGCGACGCCAACTTCTTCGGTCTGTCCCCGTCGCTCAACTTCACCCTTACCGACAAGCTCGGCGGCTTCGTCTTCGGCTGGTGGCAGAACGACCGCTACAACATCGAGCAACTCGGCAGCGTGGGAGACCAGATCGTCGGCATCGGCACGCGCAACGACAACCTGTACGAAGTCGGCGGCGGCCTGACTTGGCAATTCGCGCCGCGCTGGTCGCTGAACCCGGAGATCCTGTACATCCGCGATTCGAGCAACATCCTGGCGGTCAACTACAGCTCGACCGAAGTCTGGGTCACGCTGCGGGTGGACTTGTAGCCAGCGCCAACCCCTTTCGAACCAAGCAGGAGACACGATGGCAGCAGAACAAAAGATGTCGCGCATGGCGTTGACCGCGATGGTGGTGGGCGGCATGGTCGGGGCCGGCATCTTCTCGCTGCCGCGAACCTTCGCCAACGCCACCGGGCCCCTTGGCGCGGTCATCGCCTGGATCATCGCCGGCAGCGGCATGTACATGCTGGCGCGCGTGTTCCAGGCGCTGGCCGAGCGCCGCCCCGACATCGATGCCGGCGTCTACGCATACGCACGCGAGGGCTTCGGCGACTACCCCGGCTTCCTCTCTGCCTTCGGCTACTGGATCGGCAGTTGCATCGGCAATGTGTCGTACTGGGTGTTGATCAAGTCGACGCTGGGCGCTTTCTTTCCAATGTTTGGCGACGGCAACACGGTGATTGCAATCGTCGTCGCGTCGATCGGCATCTGGCTGTTCCACTTCCTCATCCTGCGCGGCGTGCAGCAGGCGGCGGCGATCAACAAGATCGTCACCATCGCCAAGGTCATCCCGATCATCGTGTTCATCCTGATCCTGATCTTCGCGTTCAAGATGGACCTGTTCAGCTTCAACCTCTACGGCGGCGATCTGACCAACGGCCTCTTCGAGCAGGTCAAGGCGACGATGCTCGTCACCGTGTTCGTGTTCATCGGCATCGAAGGCGCCAGCGTTTACTCGCGCTTCGCGAAGGAGCGCTCCGACGTCGGCAAGGCGACGATCCTCGGCTTCATCACCGTCACCACGCTGATGGTGCTGGTGACCTTGCTGCCCTATGCGGTGCTGCAGCGCGCCGACATCGCCGGCATGCGCCAGCCGTCGATGGCCGCCGTGCTCGAATCGGTGGTCGGCCCGTGGGGGGCGATCTTCGTGAGCGTCGGGCTGCTGGTGTCGGTGCTCGGCGCCTACCTGGCCTGGGCGCTGATCTGCGCCGAAGTGATGTTCGCTGCCGGCAAGTCGAAGGACATGCCCAAGGCCTTCGCGCGGGTCAACAAGAACAACGTGCCTTCGGTGGCGCTGTGGTCCACGACCATCATCATCCAGCTGATCGTGATCACCACCTACTGGTCGAACGACGCCTTCGCGCTGATGCTCAACCTGACCAGCGCAACCACGCTGATCCCCTACCTGTTCGTCGCCGCCTACGGGCTGATGATCGCGCAGCGCGGCCAGACCTACGAAGTGCGGCCTGAGGAGCGCAAGCGCGATCTGATCCTGGCGACGCTGGCCGTGGCCTACACGCTCTTCATGATCTACGCGGGCGGGCTGAAGTTCATCCTGCTGTCGGCCGTGCTGTTCGGACCGGGCACGGTGCTGTACTTCATCGCGCGGCGCGAGCAGGGCAAGCCGGTGTTCGTAAAGACATCGGACTGGGTCACCTTCGGCGTCATCGTGGCGGCAGCCATCTACGGCGTGTACGGTCTGGCGACCGGCGCCATCACCATCTGAATCCACAAGGAGAACGACATGGCAAAGGCAAATACAAGCACAGGCGCATCCAAGCCGGCCAAGGCGAAGGCCGCTGGCCCGAAGTTTGGCGTCCATTCCGAAGTGGGGCAGTTGCGCAAGGTGATGGTCTGCGCGCCGGGTGTGGCGCACAGCCGGTTGACGCCGAGCAACTGCGACCAGCTGTTGTTTGACGATGTGCTCTGGGTCGAGAACGCCAAGCGCGACCACTTCGATTTCGTCACCAAGATGCGCGACCGCGGCATCGAGGTGGTGGAGATGCACAACCTGCTCGCCGAAACAGTGGCCGTGCCGGAAGGCAAGAAGTGGATCCTGGACAACCAGGTGGTGCCCAACCAGGTGGGCCTGGGCTTCATCGAGGAGTTGCGCAGTTTCCTCGAGGGGCTTGAGCATCGCAAGCTGGCCGAAACGCTGATCGGAGGTCTGTCGACGCACGACTTTCCCGAATCGGTGGGTGGTGCCGCGCTCAAGATGGTCAAGGAAGCGGCTGGCGCCACCGAGTACCTGCTGCCGCCGCTGCCGAACACGCTCTACACGCGCGACACGACCTGCTGGATCTATGGCGGCGTGACGCTGAACCCGCTGTTCTGGCCGGCGCGGCATGAGGAGACCATACTCACGACGGCGATCTACAAATTCCACCCCGACTTCGCCGGCAAGGTCAACGTCTGGTGGGGTGATCCGACCCAGGACCACGGTTTGGCTACGCTCGAGGGCGGCGACGTGATGCCGATCGGCAAGGGCAACGTGCTGATCGGCATGAGCGAGCGCACCTCGCGCCAGGCGATCAGCCAGCTCGCGGCGACGCTCTTCAAGAAGGGCGCGGCCGAGCGCGTGATCGTTGCGGCGATGCCCAAGATCCGTGCGGCCATGCACCTCGATACGGTGTTCACCTTCGCCGACCGCGACTGCGTGCTGCTGGCACCGGACTTCCTGGCCAAGACCACGACCTTCTCGTACCGCCCGAGCAACCACCCGAGCGGCGTCGAACTGCATGCGGAGAAGAAGCCCTTCGTCGACGTCGTCGCGCAGGCGCTCGGCTTCAAGAAGCTGCGCGTCGTCGAAGCCGGCGGCAGCGACTACCAGCGCGAGCGCACGCAGTGGGACAGCGGCGCGAACCTGGTGTGCGCCTCGCCGGGCGTGGTCTATGCGTACGACCGCAACACCTACACCAACACGCTGCTGCGCAAGGCCGGCATCGAGGTCATCACCATCGTCGGCGCCGAACTCGGACGCGGGCGCGGTGGCGGCCACTGCATGACCTGCCCGATCATTCGCGACCCGATCGATTTCTGACCACGTTCCACCACGCAGGCCTGGCAGCGGCCCGCCTTCGGGGCGGGCTGTTTCTTGGACGGGCGCGGTGGTTCGACGAGACCTTGACGAACTGGAGTGGTACGCGTTGTGAGTGAGCGATGAGCGACGACGACTCCCGCAGCAAGAAGAGCGGCTTCAAGTTCCCCGGCGCGGTGACCACGCTCGCCATCGTGACCCTGCTGGTGTGGGTGGCGGTGCTGTTCATTCCGGCGGGAAAGTACCAACACGATGCCGACGGCTCGCCGATCCCGGGCACCTACCAGCAGATTCCCTCGCCGCTAACCTTCAGCGAGAAGGTCAATCAGCTCGTCCTCGCCCCCATCAACGGCGTCTATGGCTTGCGCAACCCGAGTACGACCGAGGTCGACACCGAAACGATCGGCCGCATCTTCGGGCAGATCGGCATCATCGTCTTCATCATGTCGATCGGTGCGTTCATCTCGGTGAGCTTTGCAACGCGCAGCCTGGAGGTCGCGGTGGCCTCGCTGGCCAACGGGCTGCGTGACAAAGGCTGGCTGCTGATCGCCTCGGTGATGGTGCTGTTTTCGATGCTCGGCTCGACGATGGGCTTCTCGGTCGAGACGCTCGGCTTCTACGCGCTCTTTCTGCCGTTGATGGCAGCGCTGGGCTACGACCGCCTCGTCACCGCGTCGATGATCATCCTCGGCGCGCTGGTCGGCGTGATGGCGGCGACCGTGAACCCGTTTTCGATCGGCGTCGCCGCGGGCGAAGCGGGCGTTTCCATCGGCGACGGCATCATGCTGCGCGCCGTGTTGTGGGTTGTGCTGACGGCGATGGCGATCGCCTGGGTGTTGCGCTATGCGGCGAAGGTTCGGGCCGACCCGACCGCATCGCTGGTTGGCTGGGACGCCGACACCGGGGTGGATCCCGCCGTGTCGGCTGCCGCCGTTCAGGAAAAGCTGACCGGCATGCAGAAATGGGTGCTCGTGATCACCGCCTTGGCCTTCGGCTTGATGATCTTTTCCGTCATCCCGTGGTCCAGCGTGATCGGCGGCAGCACCGGCCCGGCCGAAGACCTGTTGTTGCACGAAGTCGCCACCGCGCAGCCGTTCTGGTTCGAGCTGAACTGGTGGTTCCCGCAACTGGCCATGCTCTTCATCCTGGCCTCGGTGATGGTTGGTCTTGTCGCCAGGATGGGCGAGAAGGAAACCGTGCGCCTGATCGCCGCGGGCGCTTCCGACATGATGGGCCCGGCGATGGTCGTGCTGCTGGCCGGTGGCGTCTCGGCCATCATGAACAACACGCAAACGCTGGACACCATCCTGCACTCGATGGAGCAACTGGTCAGCGGCTCGTCGGCAGCGTTCTTCACCTTTCTGACGATCGTGGTGAACATTCCGCTGGCGGTGCTGATCCCGTCCAGCTCGGGGCATGGCGCATTGGCAATGCCGTTGCTGGCGCCGATGGCCGACTTTGCCGGGGTCAGCCGCGCCACCACGATCACCGCCTGGATCATGGGCCACGGGCTGGCGCTGATGTTGGCGCCGACAAGCGTGGTGCTGGTCGGTGGGTTGGCCATCGCAAAGGTCGGCTACGACAAGTATCTGCGCTTCGCGTGGCCGCTGTTGCTGGGCATGCTGGCGGTATCGGCGGCGATAATCGCCGGGGTTGCAACGCTCGCCGGTTAACTCCGCTCGAGATCGGCTGCAAGCGGGGGAGTTTCCGCCGGCCGCGCGTACTTCATTTCAAAGAATTTTCCTGGGGGGAGCTGACCCGTGTCTGAAACCGTTGCTCTTGGTCGCGTTGACCGCCTTGTCAGCCTGCGGACCCTGTCGCCGCTGCTCGCCGCGTTGGTGTTGCTCAGCGCGTGCCAGCGTGAGGTGGAGAAGCCCGCACCCGAGATTCGCCCGGTGCGCACGCTGACGATCGAGAAGCGCGATGCGGGTTCTTCGGTCTCGATCACTGGCACGGTGCAGGCGCAAAACGAGGTGAACCAGTCGTTTCGAATCGACGGCCGCCTGATCGAACGCACGGTCGACGTCGGCGACATGGTGAAGAAGGGTCAACTGATCGCCCGGCTCGACCCGCAGAACGAAGAAAGCGGGGTGCAGGCTGCGCGCGCGCAGTTGTCGGCCACGCAGGCGCGGCGCGTCGAAGCGCAAAGCAATTTCGAACGTATGCGTGATCTGGTCGCAGAAGACGCAGTGTCGCGCGCGCAGTTCGAGCAGGCCGAGGCGCTGCGCAAGACGGCGGTCTCGCAGGTCGATGCCGCGCAATCGCAACTGCAGTTGGCGCAGAACCGGCTGGGTTACACGCAGCTCTTCGCAAGCGTTGCCGGCGTCGTCACCACGCGCGGGCCGGAGCCTGGCGAAGTCGTCGGGCCCGGCCGCACGATCGTGCAGGTGGCACGCGAGGGCGCGCGCGATGCCGTCTTCGACGTGCCAGTGCAGGTCAAGAACAGCGCGCCGAAACATCCGGACATTCGGGTCGCGCTCGCCAACGATCCGGCTGTCACGGCGGCAGGCAAGGTGCGTGAAGTCGCGCCGCGCGCCGACCCAGTCACCGGCACCTTCGCTGTGCGGGTGCGGTTGATCGACCCGCCGCCGGCAATGCGGCTCGGGTCCACCGTCACCGGGCGCATGACGCTCGACGCCACTTCCGCGATCGAGATTCCGGCGACGGCGCTGGTGCGGACCAACGGCAAGCCGGCGGTGTGGATCGTTGATCCCGCGGCCAAGACCGTGTCGCTGCGCGAGATCGCCGTGGGCTCTTCCTCCGCGTCGACGGTGCAGGTCGCGAGCGGATTGGCTTCCGGTGACGTCGTCGTCACGGCCGGTGTGCAGGCGCTGCGCCCGGGCCAGAAGGTCAGCCTGCTCGGGGCGGGCAAATGATCGGGCCGAATCTTTCCGAATGGTCGCTGAAGCGGCCGTCGTTCATCCTGTTCTTGATGATCCTCTCGGTCGCCGCGGGGGTGATCGCGTTCAAGAACCTGGGTCGCGACGAGGACGCGCCCTTCACCGTGCGCACGATGATCGTCGCGGCAGCCTGGCCCGGCGCCACGGTCGAAGAAACGCTGCAGCAGGTGACGGAGCGGCTCGAGCGCACCTTGCAGGAGACGCACAAGTTCGACACCGTGCGCAGCTACACCACCGCGGGCCAGACGACGATCTTCGTCGACCTGGACGAAACCACCGCGACCTCCGACATTCCGGACGTCTGGTATCGCGTGCGACGCAACATCGGCGACATACGCGGCAGCCTGCCCGCCGGAGTGATCGGGCCGTTCTTCAACGACGACTTCGGCGACACGTTCGGCATCATCTATGGCTTCACCGCCGACGGCTTCAGCCAGCGCGAGTTGCGCGACCATGTCGAGGACATCCGCTCCAAATTGCTGCAGGTGCCCGATGTCGCCAAGGTCGAGGTGCTGGGCGCGCAGGACGAGCGCATCTACATCGAGTTCTCGAACGAGAAGCTGGCGGGGCTGCGCCTGAACCTGCAGGCCATCATCGGCACGCTGCAGGCGCAAAACGTGCTGCGTCCGTCGGGTGTGCTGCAGACTGAAAAAGAGCGCGTCTATCTGCGCGTCAGTGGCGCCTTCGACGATGAACGCGACATCGAGAACGTCAACATCGTCGCGGGTGATCGTGTCATCCGCCTTGGGGACATCGCCAAAGTTCGGCGTGGCCTCGTCGATCCGCCGACGCCGATGTTTCGCGTCAACGGCGTGCCCGCGATCGGGCTCGCAATCGCGATGCGCGACCAGGCCGACATCCTCACGCTCGGCAAGAACATTCGCGCCGAGATGGCCGAGATCCGTGCCACCTTGCCGGTGGGCATCGAGCCCGTTCTGGTAGCCGATCAATCGACCATCGTCGACCACGCGATCAGCGACTTTCTGACTTCGCTGGTCCAGGCCATCATCATCATCCTGGCTTGCAGCTTCCTCAGCCTGGGGGTGCGGCCCGGCGTCGTTGTGGCGCTGGCGATCCCGATCACGCTGGCGCTCGTGTTCACGGTGATGAACACGATGCACATCGACCTGCAGCGCGTCTCGCTGGGCGCGCTGATCATCGCGCTGACACTGCTTGTCGACGACGCGATGACGACTGTCGACGCGATGCAGCGGCGCCTTGCGGCCGGCGACTCCAAGGATGCCGCCGCATCATTCGCCTACCGAACGCTGGCCGCGCCGATGCTGGTCGGCACGCTGGTGACGATCGCGAGTTTCGTGCCGGTGGGATTCGCGCCGGGCGGCGCGAGCGAGGTGTTGTCGTCGTTGTTCTGGGTGGTGGCGATTTCGCTGATCGCGTCCTGGCTGGTGGCGGTGGTCTTTGGCCCGATCATTGGTAAGGCGATCCTCGTGCCGCCGAAGGCAGAGGGCAAACCCAAGCCGAACAAGCTTCGCGATGGCTACCAGAGCTTCCTGCGCGGGGCGATTCGCCTGCGCTGGGTGACGATCGGCGTCACGGTTGCGATGTTCGCGGCGGCGATCCTGGCGCTGCCGCTGGTGCCGCGGCAGTTCTTTCCATCCTCTGACCGGCCCGAACTGCTGGTGGACCTGACGCTGAGGCAGAACGCATCGATCGCCGCCAGCCAGGCGACGGCCGAGCGCGTCGAGGCACTCTTGAAGGGCGACGCGGACGTCGACCACTACAGCACCTACATCGGCCGCGGCGCGATCCGCTTCTACTTGCCGCTGGCGGTGCACCTGGCGAACCCGTTCTTCTCGCAGGTCGTGATCATCGCGAAGGACATCGAGGCGCGCGACAGGCTGCAGGCCAAGCTCGAGAAGATATTGGCGCAGGACTTCCCCGAAGTCACCGCGCGCGTCTCGCCACTCGAGATGGGGCCGCCCGTTGGCTGGCCGCTTCAATACCGGATCATCGGGCCCGACAAGGACGAATTGCGCCGCATCGCCGAGAACGTTGCGCAGCTCATGGGCGCGGACTCGCGCGTGCGCAACGTCAATTACGACTGGATGGAACCGGCGCGGCAGATCCGCGTGCATATCGACCAGGACGAAGCGCGCCGTCTCGGCGTCAGCACGGCAGGGATCGCGGCGGTGCTCCAGGCGTCCGTGACCGGCACGACGATCACGCAGGTGCGCGACGAGATCTATCTCGTCAATGTCGTTGCCCGCGCGGTTGACAGCGAGCGAGCTTCCTTCAACACCTTGTCCTCGCTGCAGGTGTCGACGCCGACTGGCCGCATGGTGCCCTTGTCGCAGTTCGCGCGTTTCACAGAGGAGCAGGAGTTCCCACTGGTCTGGCGTCGCGACCGGGTGCCGACGCTGACGGTGCGCGCCGACGTGATGCACGGCGTGCTGCCCGAGTCGGTGGTCACCGCGATCGGACCGTCGATCGACGCTTACAGCGCCAAGCTGCCGCGCCCGTACCGCATCGAGGTCGGCGGACTCTACGAATCGAGCAACGATTCGTCGGCCAACGTGTTCTCGGTCGTGCCGATGATGATCCTGCTGATGCTGCTGTTCATGATGCTGTTGCTGATCAGCTTCCGGCGCCTGGCGATGGTGCTCGTCATCATGCCGCTCGGCCTGATCGGCGTCGTCGGCGCGCTGCTGCTGTTCAACCGGCCGCTCGGCTTCGTCGCCATCCTCGGCATCCTGGCGCTGATCGGCATGATCGCGAAGAACGCGGTGATCCTGATCGTCTCGATCGAAGAGGAGCGCGCCGCCGGCCAGAGCGTGCGCGACGCGGTGATGACGGCTTGCGGCAACCGGCTGATGCCGCTGGTGCTGACGGCGGTGTCGACCGTGCTCGGCCTGATCCCGATCGCGCCGACCATCTTCTGGGGGCCGATGGCGATCGCGATCATGGGCGGGCTGCTCGTCGCGTCGCTGTTGACGCTGATCCTGCTGCCGGTGCTCTACATCACGGTCTTCGATCGATCGGCGAAGGCGCCACCGGCACCGCCGGAGCCGCCGGTGGCCGCACAGGCGTCCTGACCGGGGCAGGGCGAGTCGACGATGACGGAGGAGCAAACAGGCACGCTTGAATTGCATGTCGCCGAATTGCGTCAGCTCTTCAACGCGATGGACCCGGCGCCGTTTCGCGAACGCGACCTCGACCCGAACGCGGTCAGCTACATCGTCGACTGGGCGCGCGAGACGCCGGCCAGCCAGCCGCTTGCGCTGGTCCTGCGCCTCGAGCGTGAATCTCCCACTGCGGATGCCCGGCAGATGCTCACCGACGCGGCCCACGAGTACTTCCGGCGTCGAGCGGCAGTGACGCGCCGCCAGCTCAAGCGCCTGTTTCGCGTCGGCCGCATCAGTCTCGTGATCGGCATTGCGTTCGCCACGGCCGCCGCCTCGCTCGGCGAAATCTTGTCGTCGCTGGTCGGCCAGCAAAGCCACATTCGCGTGCTGACCGAAAGTGTCGTCATCTTCGGCTGGGTTGCGCTGTGGCGGCCGGCGGAAATCTTCCTCTACGACTGGTGGCCGATCCGCGCCGAAGCAAAGATGTTCGATCGACTCGCCGAGATCGACGTTTCGCTGCACGGCAGCGCGCCGGCGACAGCGGTGCCGGCATGAATCCACCCGCGTCTCCGCCGGTTACCCGGGCCTGGGTTGCATTCGCTCGGGTGGCGCTCTTTTTCGCGCTTTGGGTCGTGCTTGACCAAAGCGCCAAACCGGCGAATCTCGCCGTCGGCGTGTTGTCTGCGCTCGGCGCAACGTGGTGCAGCCTGCGGTTACTACCGCCCGCGCTGGGCCGGGTGCGGCTCGGCTTGCTGCTCATGCTGCTGCCGCGCTTTCTGTGGCAATCGCTGAAGGCGGGGGTCGACGTCGCACGTCGCGCGTTCTCGCCGCGCATCACGCTCGCCACCGGCTTTGTGCGATACCCGGTCAGCCTGCCGCGCGGGTCGGCGCGCAATGCGTTCGAGCTGATCGTCAGCCTGATGCCCGGCTCAGTGCCGACCGACGAAGACGAGGCGTCGATCGAGTTTCACTGCCTCGACATCGATCAACCGGTCGTCGATCAGCTGACGGCCGAGGAGCGGGCCTATGCGGGGGCGCTGGTACCGGGGCGCTTGCATGGCTGACTTCCTGCTCGTGGCGGCCGTGTTCGTGTTGGCGATGGTCGCCCTGGGCCTCGTGCGCGTGAAGATCGGGCCTGGATATGCTGACCGCATGATGGCCGCCCAGCTGCTGGGCTCGGGCAGCATTGCGGCGCTGCTCTTGTTCGGCACGGCGAGCGGTGTCGAGGTGGTCGACGTGGCGCTCACGCTCGCGCTGCTGGCGGCGTTCGCGTCGCTCGCCTTTGTGCACTACGGTGCGACCAAGCAGGACGGATCAGACGACGGATCGACCGACGAATCGAACAACGCAACAACGCCCGGTTCAACTGACAGGGAGGGCGCACGATGAGCGCGCTGCTCGACATCTTCTCGATCGTCTGCATCACGGCCGGCGGGTTCTTCTTCCTTGCCGGCTCGGTTGGCCTGCTGCGCTTTCCGGATGCGTTCACGCGGCTGCACGCGCTGACAAAGGCGGACAACCTCGGTCTCGGCTTGATCGTGCTGGGGCTGTTGCCGCAAGTCGAAGGCGTGCTCGCGGGGCTCAAGCTCGTCGTCATCTGGCTGCTCGTGCTGTTCGCCGGTGCGGCGGTCTCGCAACTCATCGCACGCGCCGAAAGGCGCCGGGGGTCCGGGCGATGAGCGTGATCGTCGACGGCAGCGTCGCGCTATTGCTCATCGCGCTCGCTTTGTGGACGGTTGCTGCGCGCGAAGCCTTCGTCGCAATCGTCGGCTTCGTCACTTACGGCCTGCTGCTCGGGCTGATCTGGGTGCGCTTGTCGGGCATCGACGTTGCGCTGACCGAGGCGGCGATAGGCGGCGGGCTGACCGGCGCCTTGCTGATTGGCGCCGCAGCGCGCCTGCGCGGCACCGAGGCCACGAGCCGCGCCGAGCGCTGCAGCGCAACCACTCGCGTGCTCGCGCTCGTGTTGTCCATCGGCCTGAGCGTCGCCTTGATCGTGTGTGTGTTCGCGCTGCCCGATCCAGCGCCGACGCTGGTCCACGAGGTCGCAGCGAACATCGCGGCGACCGATGTCGGCAACCCGATCACCGCCGTGCTGCTTGCCTTTCGGGCGATGGACACGCTGCTTGAGGCGATCGTGCTCGTCATCGCGCTGCTCGGTGTCTGGTCGCTCGCGCCCGATGCGGTCTGGGGCGGCCGGCCGGGTGTGCGCCAGCGCACAGATCCGAACCGCATCTTTGCCTACTTCGCGCGTGTGCTGCCGCCGGTCGGTGTGATCGTCGCGGTGTACATCTTCTGGGCCGGCGCGGACTATCCCGGCGGCAAGTTCCAGGCCGCAACGATCCTCGCCGCGATGTGGCTGCTGGTGCTGATGGCCGGCTTGGCCGACGCGCCGCCGATCGGGCGCCGCGCGCTGCGCGCCGGCATCGTCATCGGGCCGATCGCGTTCATCGTGGCCGGCTTCATCGGCGTTGCGGCTGCTGGCGGGTTTCTTGCGTACCCGGAAGGGCTCGCAAAGCCCTTCATCCTCTTCATCGAGTTCGCGCTGCTGCCTTCGCTCACGCTGATCCTCGGGCTGCTGCTATTGGGCGCGCCGCGGCGGGGGCCGGGATGACGAGCACATCGACCCTGTTCGCGCTGTGCGCGGCGGTGCTGATCGGCATTGGCGTGTATGGGTTGATCGTGCAGCCGCACCCGCTGCGCAAGATCATCTCGTTCAACGTCATCGGCTCGGGCGTCTTCGTGCTGTTCGGCGCGGTGGCCAAGCGCGGCGCGGCGGCCAGTTTCGGCGGCGACCCTGTTCCTCAGGCCCTGCTGATCACTGGCATCGTCGTCGCGTTTTCCGCAACCGCGCTGGCCGTGGCGCTGGTGGTGCGGTTGATCGAGGCCAGCGGTTCGGCATCGCTCGCCAACGATGTGGCCGACGTGGGTCAGGGCGGCGTCAGAGTCGACCACAAGGGCAACAGCAACGCCGAAGGCAAGGCCGACAGGCAGAGCGAAGGGCCGGTTGAGAGCAAGGCGATGAAGCGCGCCGTTGACACCGGCGCCTCGCACGCCAAGCACCTATGAGCACCCCCGGCGGTTTGTGGCTGGTGCTGGCTGTGCTGCTGCCGTTCATCGGCATGCTGCTGGCGCTGGTGCTGGGCGGCCGCCACGTGAAGCGCGTCGTTGCGATCACAGTGGTGCTCGGCTTGGGCGTCGTGCTGGCGCTTGCCGACGCCATGTGGCGCTCGGGCGCGCCGCTCGTCTACGTGCTTGGCGGCTGGTCGCCGCCGTTGGGCATCGCGCTGCGCGCCGACGGACTGTCGGTGGCGATGATGGTGGTGGTGGCGGTCGTGGTGTGCGGCGTCGCCCTTTTCGCACGTGCCGATTTCGACATGCCGGGCGGCGTTGAAGCGCGCAAGCCGTTCACCTTCTGGCTGCTGCTGTTGGCGGTGTGGGCCTCGCTGAACCTGGTGTTCGTCAGCGGCGACCTGTTCACGCTGTACGTCGCGCTCGAGTTGCTGACTTTTGCCGGCGTGCCGCTGGTGTGCCTGGACGGGCGCGGCGAAACCCTGCGCGCCGCGTTGCGCTACCTGCTCTTCGCGCTGATGGGCTCGCTGCTGTACCTGCTCGGCGCGGTGCTGGTGTACGGCGCCTGGGGCACGCTGGACATTGCCCTGCTGGCCACGCGCGTGCAGCCCGGGCCGCTCGCCTGGGCGGTGATCGCGTTGATGACGACGGGCTTGATCGCCAAGACGGCGCTGTTTCCGCTGCACATCTGGCTGCCGCCCGCGCATGCCGGTGCACCGGCGGCCGCCAGCGCCGTGCTGTCGGCACTCGTCATCAAGGGCTCGTGGTTCCTGGTGCTGCGCCTGTGGTTCGACGTCATGCCGGGTGTCGTCACCCCCGCCGCGGCGCAACTGTTGGCGGCCCTGGGTGCCACCGCCATAGTCGTCGGCAGCATCGTAGCGTTGCGCCAGCAACGGTTGAAGCTGCTCGTCGCCTATTCGACGATCGCGCAGATCGGCTACTTGTTTCTGATGTTTCCGCTGGCCTTCGACGCCGCTGGTGCGGCGCTGGTACACGGCCCGGTGTTGAGCGCCGGCGTGCTGCAGGCGATGGCGCACGCCACCGCCAAGGCCGGCATGTTCATGGCGGCGGGTTTGATCTACGCCGCGCTCGGCCACGATCGCATCGGCGAGCTGGCGGGTGTCGCACGCGCCCTGCCGATCACCGTGCTGGCGTTCGCGGTCGCAGGGCTGGCGCTGATGGGCGTCGTGCCCAGCGGGGCGTATCTGGCGAAAAAAGTGATGCTCGACGCCGCCGGCGCCAGCGGTCAATGGTGGTGGACGGCGGTGCTGCAAGGCGGCGCGTTCTTCACTGCGGGATACGTGGTGCTGGTGCTGGTCAACACGCTGCGCCCGTCGGATGTGGGTGCCGGCGTGAGAGCCGGCGCGGGTGTCGGCACGGATGCAGGCGCGGGTATGGGCGCGAGTGCCGTGGCGGCGGCGGTGACCATCAAGCCGGTGTCGCGGCTTGCCGAGATTGCGGCGCTGACGCTGGCCTGCTGCTCGCTCTTGCTGGCCTTCGCCGCGCTCAGGCCGCTGCCGGCCGGACTGATTAAGAACCCGCTCGCGCTCGATGAGCTCGGTGCGACGCTGTTGACCTTTGGCGGCGGCGCGTTGCTCGCGCTCGGCTTTGCACGTCAGTCGCTGTTCGCATCAGCGCGCGGCGGCGACGGCAACCCGGCGCGCCGTGCGATGGGTGCGATCGGCGGGGTTTTTGAACGCGGCGATGCTTTCACGCGTCGCTGGCCCGTGGCCTGTCTGCTGCTCGTGACGCTTGTTGCGATGTTCGGCTGGCTGCTGACGAGGCGCTGAGGCATGAGCAAACCTGACGATGCCCAACTTTCGCGCGGTGCGCTGGTCGCACTGGTGGTCGGCTCGATGGTCGGCGCCGGCATCTTCACGCTGCCGGCGGCGTTCGCCCGCGGCACTGGTGTGCTGGGCGCGTTGGTGGCATGGGCCATCGCCGGCGGCGGCATGCTGATGCTGGCCTTCGTGTTCCAGACGCTGTCACGCCGCCGACCCGACCTGGACGCGGGCATCTACGCCTACGCCAAAGCGGGCTTCGGCAACTACCTGGGCTTCGTTGCGGCCTTCGGCTACTGGGTCGCCTGTTGCTTCGCGTGCCTGGCCTGCCTGGTGCTGATCAAGGCCACGCTCGGGCAGTTCTTCCCGGTCTTCGGCGACGGCTCGACGGCTGTGGCCATCCTCGCCGCAAGCATCATGCTGTGGGGTGTGCAGATGCTGGTGCTGCGTGGCGTCAAGCAGGCGGCGGCGCTGAACACCATCGCGACGATCGCCAAGATCGTGCCGATCAGCGTGTTCATCTTCGTCGTCATCGCCGGTTTCAATGCCGACATCTTCGCGTTCAACCTGTGGGGCGGTGAAGCGCCCGGCCTTGCCACGTTGGCCGGGCAGGTGAGCGACACGATGCTCGTCACGGTGTTCGTCTTCGTCGGCATCGAGGGTGCCAGCGTCTATTCGCGCTATGCGAACGACCGCAACGATGTCGGCGTGGCTACCGTGCTGGGCTTCCTGGGCGTGTTGTGCCTGCTGGTGCTCGTGACGGTGCTGTCCTACGGCATCTTGTTGCGCCCTGAGCTGGCGGCGCTCGCCAATCCGTCGATGGCCGGCGTGATGCAGGCTGTGGTCGGGCCGTGGGGAAGGGTGTTCGTCAGCGTTGGCTTGCTGATCTCGGTGGCAGGCAACTTCTTGTCGTGGGCGCTGCTGGCCGCCGAGGTGCTGCATTCCGCTGCGAAAGACGGCACCATGCCGCGCGCTCTCGGCCTCGAGAACGACCGCGCCGTGCCGCATGTGGCGCTGTGGCTCTCCAACGGCCTGATCCAGTTGTTCCTGCTCGTTACATGGTTCGCCGAATCCGCCTTCACGCTGGCGCTGAAGATGACCAGCGCCATGACGCTCGTGCCGTACCTGCTGGTGGCAGCGTACGGCTTCAAGTTGGCGGCCGGTGGTGGCCACAACAGCGACCATATCGGCGGTCTCAACGGCAACACCAAGGGCGACACCAATCGCGGTGAGCCGCAAGCGCGCGGGAGAGACCGGCTGATCGCAGGGATCGCCTGCATCTACGCCGCCGCCATGTTGCTGGCGGGCGGCGCCAAGTTCCTACTGCTGTCTGCGCTGCTGTACGCGCCGGGCACCTGGCTCTTCGCGCGCGCACGCAGCGAGCGCAGTCTGAGCAAATTCACCGTCGCGGAAGGCTTCGGCTTCGGCGTACTGGTGCTGGCTGCGCTGGCGGGCCTTTGGGGCTTGGCCACGGGGGGCATCGCGCTGTGATCACTTACAGCTTCGGCGCACGGGGCGCGCGACCCCGCGGCCCTGCGGCCGCATGCATGCATAAACTTACGGTCGGCGTTTCGTCGCCCGCCTTCGCACAGAGGACATGACCATGAAGACCCATTTCATCGCCGCCTTGCTGGCCGCCGGCCTGGCCGGCTGCACGGTCGGCCCGAACTACGTGCGCCCGACGGTGGACACGCCGCCAGCCTGGCGGATCGACTACGCCAAGGCCGCCGACGTCGCCAACACCAGGTGGTGGGAGCAGTTCGGCGACCCGGTGCTCGACGAACTGATCGACACCGCGCTGCGCAACAACCGCGACCTGCTGGTGGCCGCCGCGCGGGTCGACCAGTTCATCGGCGGACTCACTGCGACCGGCTCGCAGCTCTATCCGCAGATCGGCTACGGGGGTGACGCCACGCGCGCACGCGCGAGCGCAGTCGGCCAGCCGCCCCTGCCGCCGGGCGCGAACCCGTACTTCTCGCTCTACAGCGTGTCGCTCGGCGCGGCCTGGCAGACCGACCTGTTCGGCCGCGTGCGGCGCCAGACCGAGGCCGCGCAGGCGCAGGTCTACGGCAGCGAACAGGGCCGGCGCGGCGTGGTGCTGACGCTGGTCGCCGGCGTCGCCACCAGCTACATCGTGCTGCGCTCGCTCGACCGCCAGCTGGAAATCGCGCAACTGACCGCGAACAATCTCGGCGAGAGCCTACGCATCTTCGAGCTGCGCTTCAAGCGCGGCCTGATCGCCAAGACCGAGCTGACGCAAGTGCGCTCGCAAGTGCAGCAAGCGCTGGCGGCGATCCCTGGATTCGAGCGCGCGATCGCGGTGCAGGAAAATCAGATCTCGATCCTGCTCGGCCGCAACCCGGGGCCGATTCGGCGCGGCAAGACGATCGACGCGTTGGCAGCGCCAGAAATCCCCGGCGACCTGCCGGCGACGCTGCTGCTGCGCAGGCCGGACATCCTGCAGGCGGAATTCAACCTGGTCGCGGCCAACGCCAACATCGGCGCGACGCGCGCGTTGTACTACCCGAACTTGTCCATACAAGCGGCGCTGGCCAGCACCAGCACGGTGTTCAGCAGCTTGCTTACCGGCCCGGCGGCGGCGGGCCTGATCGGCGCAAGCCTGGCGGGGCCGATCTTCACCTTCGGCGGCATCGAGGGGCAGGTGGCGTCGGCTGAGGCCGGCGAGCGCCAGGCGCTGGCGTTCTACCAGCAGGCGGTGCTCAATGCGTTTCGGGAGACCGACAATGCGCTGGTCGGCTCGCAAAAGGGCCTCGAGGAATTCAATGTTCAACGCGAGCGGGTGATTGCGCTGCGCGAGTTCGCGCGGCTGGCCAAGCTGCGCTTCGACAAGGGCGTGTCGGGTTACCTCGAAGTGCTGGTGGCCGAGAACGAACTCTTTGCGGCGGAGATTGCTTCGGTCAGCCTGCAGGCCAGTCGCTATGCCCAACTGGTGAGCGTCTACCAGGCGATGGGTGGGGGCTGGGTCGACATCGCCACCGACATCGCGCCCAAGCCGCAAGGCAGGCTGTCGGCGGCGACGATGCCGTGGTCATTCGGCGCTGCCGAGATGCCGGCGGTCAAATGAAGTGCGCAGACGTGCAGTCGGGCCGCGCCCCGACCGCACCGTTTTCAAGCGCGGTGCTGACCGGCCGCTGCCCGCGACGTTGGTCGTCGCATCAAGGCGCGCGTTACTGCCCCGGTGGCTGGGTGAACCAGGGGCTGGCAGTCGTTGCCGTCTCGAACCCCACTTTGTAGAGCGTCTGCATCGCCACCGGGTCGAAGGTCTCGTCACCGCCGATGGCGACGCCGTTCGGAATGGTGACCCTGGCAAACGTGCCCTGCTCACGCTGCCGTCTTCGATGTGCCGGTGCAGCTGAAGAACAGGGCGCTCAAGCGTCCGGACATTCGCGTTGCACTTGCCAGCGACCCGAGCATCATCGCCACTGGCAAGGTGCGCGAAGTTTCGCCGCGTGCCGATCCGGTGACCGGCAACTTCGCGGTGCGCGTCAATCGTCCAATCGGAGTGCCGTGATGCGCGGAGGCCTGCCGCGGCGCAGGCTGCTGCCCCCGCAGATCGACCTCAAGAGCGGATCGTCCGCAGACGCTGTAGCCAATATGACGAGTTCACGATAGCCACATGCGTGCCAGCTGCATAGGCTAGCAGAGCACATGCGCTGTTCTGGGACCCGGCCGGTGCCAGATGCTTATCGGGTGAATACCGGACGTCTGGCTATGCACAACTCTCGCGCCTATGGGTCCACGCGTCGCCCCGGAGGCGAGGTGTCCCAGTACGCGCCGGAAGTGGCCATGCGCAGACCCACTTCGTACAGGCTGAGCATCAGGGTCGGGTCGAAGACTTCGTCGCTACGCATGTCTACGTCTTCGGGAATCGTCACCCAGTGGAAGCCCGCCTGCTCACGTTGTGCGTAGGCATGGATGCGCAGCAGATCGCCCAGCGCAGCGGCGCGGCCCGAGGCGTCGATGACGCGCAGCGCGATCGTCGGCAATGAGCGACGCACCGGCTCGGGCGGCGGAATCAGCTGGCCGTTGTGAATGACGAAGATGTCCTCGCGGCCAGTGCCGCCGTGTCCGCCCCGATCACGGACGATGGAGCCACTAAAAACGCCGCCGTTGAGGAACACCCGCGCGCCGACCCCACCGTCGACGTGCAGTTCGTCGTAGCGCCTGGAGTCGGATGGCAGCTCGACATCGAACAATACCGGCGGGAAGACCACCGGAATCGAGGCTGACGCCAGCATCACTTGGCGGAACAACTCCAGCGCGTCTGGCCGGCCGCTGGTGGCGATCAGACCCATGTTCCAGACGACGAAGCGCGGCACGTCGAGGTCGGCGGTGCCGATGTAGAGCCGCCGGCCCTGGCCGTGCGCCTCGGCCACACGCCGCATCAACTCGGCATCGACATGGCGGGCTATCAAAGCCTGAAGCGGCCGCGTGTTGGCCAGCGCCTCGCCGGCCAGCAACTGCCACAACACCGACCCGACCGTGAAGATGTCGCTGCTGCGCGTGGTTGTGTAGAACTGGCGCAGCGCGTCGTCGTAATCCGCCCCGACGAATGCGAAGGGGGCCATCAGCGCGCCGGTGGACACGCCGGTGACGATCTTGAAGACCGGCCGCGTGCCGCTGCCCGTCCAGCCTTTCAAGATACCGGCGCCGAAGGCGCCGCTCGCGCCACCACCCGACAAGGCCAGGTGCGCGTAACGCACTTCGCCCTTGGCGTCAGGCGGGAAATCGGCAACGGTTTCCTGCGCGAAGGATTCGGCCAAGTCCCGTTCCAGAATCGCACTTGGTTCGCCGGCCCACGCGCGGATGTCGGGCATGCCGGGGATAGCCGCCGCCAACTGCCGCTGCGGCGGCACGGCGTTGCGCGGCAAGGAGCCGCATGCGCCGAGCAACACGCACAGGCAGGCGATGCCGGCGCGCAGCAGCACACGCGGTGCAAGCCGCTGCTCGCTGGGTGATATCGATCGGCTGCGAAGGAGGTGCGTCATGCCGTGGCCCTGATCGGCAAGGCGTGGAGAATCACGCTATTGTGGCCTGTCACCTCCGGATGGGAACAAGGCAGCGCTCTCGAACACCTCGGCCGAGAAGCCCTTCCCGTTCGCGGCGATGCCGCACTTGAGCCCGCAATCGTAGTGCCGTACGTTCGCGTCGCTCAGCCCCCTCAACAGTGGCGCTGCGTTGGGCCCGATCACGCCGCGCGGGGCGAGGTTGCCAAGCTCGACCAGCGGCAACACACCAGGCCGCGAGTAGCGGGAGCCGATCATCAGCTGCGCGTGTCGCCTTTTGCAGCGAGAACTTCGGCGCGAGACGTCTGCAGCCACATCGGCTGACTCAGCCGAAGGACACTATTTGGCCGTTCCGGTCGAACGGGGCGCGCGGCGCTATGCGCGGTGCGCGGTTTCGCTGGCCGCCGCTTTCTCACGCTCGACGCGCTCGGTGACGTCACGCGCGACGGCGACCGAGCCGAGCGGCTCGCTTGCGGCATCAACGACGAGCGCGAAGCTCATCTCAACGTAGAGCTTCTGCCCTGACTTGTGCAGCCCGCGCGTGAGGGTCGGCCGGCCGCCCAGACGCGTCTTGCCCTTCGCCATGGTGGCGTCGAAGCCACGCCAGTGCGCCTTGCGCAGATGCTCGGGGATCATCAAGTCGAGGCTCTGGCCGAGCGCCTCGGCAGCGGTATACCCGAACATCCTGGTGGCCGCGGCATTCCAGCGTTCGACGACGCCCTGCCGGTTGGCATAGACAACGGCTTCGGCCGCCTGCTCGAGGATCAGTTCGCTGAGTGAATCTGAGGTCGGCATCATTACCTCGTTGTTGGGCCAAGACTGCAAACGTGTTGATCACAGCGAAAGAATCAGCACCGGGTCGAATGTCTTGTTCTCGACCACACCCTTCGGTGCATATCCGCGCGGGTTGGCGACGACGCGGGTCGCGCCGATCCGATAGTCGAAGCTGTCGTGCACATGGCCATGAAGCCACAAGGCTGGTTGCCAGCGCTGGATTTGCGCCTCCAGGTCGGAAACGAAACACGCATTCAGCGGCGATCCGGCGAACTGCGGGGCGATGCTGCCGCGTGCCGGTGCGAAATGCGTGATCACCACTGTCGGGCCGTCGTGCGCGATGGCGAACTGGGCTTCCAGCCAAGCCACCGCGTCGTCGAACAGAAGTTGCGCAATGGCCGGTGTGAACAAGTCTTCGAAGTCCGGTGCGACACGGATGCGCGAAAAGTCGCGCACCATGGCCGTGGCCTGCTGCAGGCCTTGCTCGCGCTGCTGAGGCGATTCGTACAACCGATAGTCGGACCAGAGCGTGCAGCCGAGGAAACGCACGCCCTTGTGGCACCACACATCGTGTTCGAGCACGCGTATCGAGCTGCCGTCGGCATGCCGGCGCAAATCGCGCGGCGTCGTCACGAGGTCTCCACCGTAGAAATCGTGGTTGCCGGCAACGAACAGTGTCGGCATGCCCTCGAACTGCCGCGCCCATTCGATCGCAGCGGCCGGGCGATGCAGGTCACCGGCAAGCACCAACACATCGGCATCGATCGATGGCGGTGGCATCGGGTGCACTGACAGGTGCAGATCGGAGAGCAGTGCAATCTTCATGGTGCTGGCGTCAAATGTTCGAGTCGTCCGATTCTGCTGCGCGGCGCAGCCGAGAAGATGCTCAGCTCATATCGGCGCATCTGACAGCAGGGGATTGGGGTTGGGCGGGCGCTCATTTCGTGCGTGCCGCCGACGCGCGAAAGAAGTTGGACCCGACAATACGCCTACACCGCAGTGCGAGATGCCTTCACTTCCTTGTGCGGATGAGCCGAAGCCGATAAAATGCATCTCATGTACTCCATTTCCTACCCAGCCGCGCTGCGCACTGCTCGCCGCCTGACGACCGCAAAGGTCGCTGGCGGGTTGCGCTTGCCCGCCGCGTGGGCCGGGATGGGTACTCGCACCTGTCCGCCGGCCGCACATTCCTGAGCCCGGCGATCACTTCCACCCTACTGCGCAAACTTCAGATCGCCGGGCCAGAAACCAAGCTATAGCCCGCGCGTTCGCACGCGTCTGCTTCCTGCAGATGGGTGCCCAACATCTGAAGGTGTGTCCCATGGAAGTATTGGCGCTCGAGCGTACGCTCAGCGAGCTGGACCACGTCCGGCTCACAAATCTGGTTCACCGCCACAAGTGCGGCAGATCCACGTTCTCATCCGCATTGCCGATCGAGCAGGTTCTCAACGAGGCCGACATCGTCCATTGGCGTCAGGTGCCCCCTGATGTCGTGACGATGCTTTCACGAGTCGAGCTGAGAGATCCGCAGACCGGCGCGCAAAGCCGGCTGACACTTTGCTACCCGGAGGATGCCGATCCCGCCGTTGGCTTCGTGTCGGTGCTGTCGCCGTTGGGCTGGAGCCTGCTCGGCCAGAAGGTCGGCGTCACCGTGCATTGGCCGACGCCGTCGGGCGCTGCGCGAGCGGCCGAGATCCTGGGCATCTTGTTCCAGCCCGAATCGAGCGGCGACTTCGCGATGTAGTCGTCGGCAGCAGTGCCATGGCGCTGCGCAAACCGCTTTCGTCTCGCAGGTGATCGATCGTGCCGGGCATTCAACCCGGTGCACGTTTCGCCTCGGCCGGGCTGCCCGCGTGGCGCCCACGTTTCGGTTCTTGAGGAGGGTTTCAGATGACTCCGTTCAATCTCATCCTGGCGGCCACCGACCTTTCGGCGCCGGCCAACAATGCAGTGTGGCGCGCGGCTCAGTTGGCCAAGCAGCACGGCGCGCGGCTGCGCATCGTTTACGTCGTGAACCCCACCGAGTTCCTCCGCGTTCGCGAGTGGCTGGTGCCTTCGGTCGACCTCGATCTGAAAGCCGCCGAGGGCCGCGAACGGCTGCGCAAGCTGGCAGCGGATGTGGGTCGGCTGCATGGCGTGGTGGCGGAACTCGAACTGCGTACCGGCGACACGTTCCAGGAACTGCATCGCGCAGCGACGCGCGCGGACCTGCTGGTCGTCGGGCAGCGTCGCAGGAATCCATTGATAGAGCTCGTGCTCGGCAGGACGGCGCAGCGCCTGGTCGAGGCCTCCAGGCGCCCGGTGCTGGTGGTCAGGCAAGCGGCTGTTGGCAGCTATCGCCGCATCCTGGTGCCGATCGATCTCACACCCGCCTCGGACGCGGCTGCCGTTGTCGCCGCTGCGCTGGCGCCCGATATCGACCTGCAGATCTTTCACGCCTTCGCGTGGCCCGGTGAGGCCGTGATGCGCGAAGCCGATGTTCGAGAGTCCGTCATTCGCGACGCCCGCGCCAGGGAGGAGGCGGGCCTGATCGCACGCATGCGCCGCAGCATGGCACGGCTTGGCCTGGACAGCCGGCGCATGAGCTTCGCACTGGGCCGAGGCTCGCCGGTGGTGGCCACGCTGCGCCAAGCGCAGGCCCTGGGCGCAGATGTGTTGGTGGCCACGAAGCACCGGCGCTCGCGCGTCGGCGCCACCGTGCTGGGCCGCGTCAACAGCCTGTTGCTTCGCGCACGCTGCGACATGCTGATCGTCCCGGGCCGCGTGCGTGACCCGCGGCAGCCTCGAGTTCTGGCGCAACGGTTGCCGGTCGCGCGAACCTCCAGCGTGGGCAGTGCGCGCCCCACTGGCGTGGCGAGTGCATTGCGCGCGCCGTCCTGGATACCTGCGCATGTGCCGGCGAAGATGTTTCGTGCCTTCGATCGCAGCGCGCCGCGCCTTGCAGACAGGATGAAATCTGCGGCAGCGTGGGGTCAGCCGTTTCCGATCAATTTGCGCCCTTTTGACGGGCAGACCCCAAGGAGAACAGCATGACCAGCAGTTTCCACAATCCATGGGTTGAATCGATGCTCGGGCAGATGTGGATCTACCGCCAGGCCACCGAGGTCGCGGCGAAGTGCATCGACACTGAACTTCTGCACGACGCAGAGGTGCTGACCGACTATTGCATGCAACCGAGCGAGCAGCGCCTGAACCCGCTGGAGTTTCATGGCAGGCGCCGGTCTGCTCCGCGACAGCCCGCGCCGGTCGTCGAACCGACGCCGCATTCGGTATCGCGTCGACAGTGACGGCGCTTCGCGTCGCGCTCGGTGGCTTCTGTGCAAAAGCCTACTGAGCGTCTTCCGCTTCTTCCGCCGCGCGCACCAGCAATACCGGCACCGTCGCGATGCGCACGGTCTGTTCGGCGTCGCTGCCCAGCAGCATGCGGCCGACACCGCGCCGGCCGTGCGTGCCAATGACGATCAACTCCGCACCCCAGGTTTTGGCCTGCTCGACGATGCGTTCCGAAATGCGCGCCGTCGTGCGCTGGACGAGCACCGTGTCGACATCGGGTGCTCCAACGGTCAGTGCGCGTTGCTTGCCCTCGTCGAGCAGTTTCTGGGCGTCGGCCTCGATGCTCGCAATCTCGCGGCCGGTGTTGCGGCCCATCGCCTCGTAGCCGGTGGTGAACGGAATCGGATCGACGATGTGAATCAGCCGCAGGCTGGAGCCGCAGACCTTGGCCAGCTTGGCCGCCTCATCGAGGCCCCTGTCGGATGTGGGGCTGCCGTCAATCGAAACCAGGATGCGCTTGTACATGCTCTGCCTCACTTGTGGTGCAAGAAACGCATGCTAACCCGCTCTTGTGGAGACTTGCGTTTTGTGCCGGCATCGCACTGCGGATCGACGGCATCGTCGGTGCGGAATACCTCCAGCCCGCAACGCACCCGCCTGCGTCGAGACGAAGCTCAAGTTGAGACCCGATGCGCCGTGCGGCCGATGCCCGCGCAGGTGATGCCAGCAACCTGGTTGTCGAGTCTGAAATCGGATGCGTCGTAGATTGTGGCGAGCATCGGGCTGTTTCAACTCCGGCCTTCATCTCGCATGCCCCAACGCGAGGTGGCAGCGCATGCACCCATCCTCAATTCCCAACGCGGAGTCATCATCATGAGCCATGCATTCAAGGTCGGCGACCACGTGCGCTGGAACTCCGAAGCCGGCCACGTCAGCGGCAAGATCATCAAGGTGCATACCAGCGACACGCAATACAAGGGCCACACGCGCCGCTGCACCGAAGACGATCCGCAGTACGAGATCAAGAGCGACAAGACCGATCACATCGCGATGCACAAGGGTGCGGCGCTGCACAAGATCGCCTGAAGCCATGCCGCTCGCGCCCGCCGCGATCTGGACGATCGGCCACTCGACCCGCACGCTGGAAGAATTTCTCGGGCTGCTCGCCGAATATCGGATCGACGCGATCGCCGACGTGCGCCGCTTCCCCGGCTCGCGCCGCTATCCGCATTTCGCCAGCGTGGCCATGGCCGCGTCGCTGCCCGCGCACGGCTTCGCTTACCAATGGCTCCCGAAACTCGGCGGCCGCCGCAAGGTACAGCCGGATTCACCCAACACGGCGTGGCGCAATGCGTCGTTCCAGGGCTACGCGGACTACACGGCGACGGCGGAATTCGCCGAAGGGCTCGCCGATCTTTTGAAGCTGGCTGCAAAGCAATGCACGGCGATGATGTGCGCCGAAGCGGTGTGGTGGCGTTGCCATCGCTCGATCGTTGCCGATGTGCTGAAACTGCGCGGCATCGAGGTGATTCACATCATCGACGCGACGCATGCGACGGCGCACCCGTACACCTCGCCGGCGCAGATTGTGGATGGGAGCTTGAGCTATGCGGCTGCGCCGGGATAGCTGTTCCAACCCCACCGGGGGGGGCAATTTGCGGTCTCGCCCGCATCGCCGAGTGTAAAAAGGGCCTGGCCGTAGCTAAGAGTTCGTTAACAAATAATCTGCTCACTTCATTCAGGTCGAATCGAGTAGTTCCATTCACCATGGAATTCGTCGGGCTCGATCTTGATGGCTGAGGAGTCTGCATCACTCACGACCAAGCTCTTGGGATACGAGTTGCTGTCGATTTCGGAGTGCACCTTCAGGCCACTGCGAGTCTTGGTGCTGGCGATCAGGTTCACGATCACCTCGTGGCTGATCAACGGTCGGCCGCGCCAATTCATCGTGATGAACGAGAACAGCCGATGCTCGATCTTGTTCCACTTGCTGGTGCCCGGTGGGAAGTGAGACACATGGATGCACAGGCCCGTCTCTTGCGCCAGCCGGCTCAACTCCAGCTTCCACAGCCGGACCCGATAGCCGTTGCTCCCTCCACCGTCGGCCGTGATCGTCAACTCGGTCGCCTTGGGGTAGCGCAGCCGCCCCATCGAGAACCACCAGCGTCGGATCGTCTGCACCGCAAAGGCCGAGGTGTCATGGTCGGTGCCCACGCTGACCCAGGCCTCGTCGGCACCGATGTCGTATACCCCGTAGGGATTGGCGCGGCCGAGTTCCGGGTTGACGAAGTCGTGCACCTGGACCGTCTCGGGTTCGCCCTGCGGGTGCCGCTCGCGCCCGCCGTTCTTGAACCGTCCGACGAGCTCCTTCTTCTTCGTGTCCACCGAGATCACGGGCTGCCCGGCGGCCAGCGCAGCCGAGACGCCCGAGTTGATGTGTTCGAACTGCGCATTGCGGTCCGGACTCTGGTTGCCCTCGATGACCTTGGCGTTGGCCTGCAGGCTGTAGCCCTCGAGCTTGAGCAACTGTCCGACCACGACGTGGCTGATCGAGTGTCCGCCCGCCCTGAGTTCGTCAGCCAGCACGCGCAGGCTCTTGCATGTCCAGCGCAACGGAGACTCTGGGTCACTCCGCGTGACGGGATCAACCAGTGCGAGCAGGTCGCTGACCAGCGTCGGATCCTTGGCAGTTGCGGGCTTGCGTCCGCCGCCGCTGCGGCGCGTCGCCTTGGCAGGAGCCAAGGGCTCCGCGGACAAAAACTCATTGCTCGTGCCGTCCAGCTCCTGCATGCCCGCCATGACGGTGTTGCGCGAGATCCCCGTGGCAGCCACCACCTGCGAGATACCCCCGCGCCCCAGCACCCTAGCCTCGGCCGCCGCGAACGCTCGTCGCTGTCGCTCGTCCAGATGCTCCCGCATCAGTTTCCAGCGCTGTCCGATCGGCGATTCGGCTTGCACGAACGCAAGCTTACCCGCTAACCGTAAATCAATCAAGTTATTTGTTAACGAATTCTGAGCCTGAGCGAAGGGCTGCGCAGCGGGAGCGCCGCGCAGGCGAGCTTTCGCGACGCGCTGTTGCCCATCTCCGGCGTGACGATGGGTCTGCCGTGCGAGATCGGCGACTACACCGACTTCTACGCCAGCATCCATCACGCGACCACGGTAGGCAAGCAGTTCCGGCCGGAGAACCCGCTGCTGCCGAACTACAAGTGGGTGCCCATCGGCTACCACGGCCGCTCATCGACCATCGCCGCCAGCCAACCCGGCACCGGTCAGGAGTTTCGTCGTCCGCAGGGGCAGAGCAAGGTGCCGGACGCCACAGAGCCCACCGTCGGTCCAAGCCGCAAGATGGACTACGAGCTCGAGCTCGGCGCGTTCATCGCACGGCCCAACGCGATGGGCGATGCGATCTCGATGGCGTCGGCGGAGGAACATGCCTTCGGACTGGCACTGTTCAACGACTGGACCGCGCGCGACATCCAGCCTTGGGAATATCCGCACCTCGGACCGTTCCTGTCGAAGAACTTCGCCAGCACCTTGTCGCCGTGGATCGTGACGCTCGCTGCGCTGGCGCCCTTCCGCAAGGCGTTCCTGCGACCTCCCGGTGATCCTGCGCCGTTGCCCTACCTGGATTCGCCGATGAATCGCGAGCACGGCGCGCTCGACATCGACCTCGAAGTCTGGTTGCAGACGGACAAGATGCGCGCGGCCGGCCATGTCGGCGACAAGCTCATGCAATCCAACTACAGCGATGCTTGCTGGACGCTTGCGCAACTGGTCGCTCATCACACCGTCAACGGCTGTGCCTTGCGCCCTGGCGACCTCTTCGGCTCGGGCACCTTGTCGGGTCCGAATCCCGATCAGGCCGGATCGCTGCTGGAATTGACCCGCGGGGACACGCAGCCGATCACGCTGTCCAACGGCGAGACGCGCGGCTATCTGGACGACGCCGACACCGTGATCTTGCGCGGCCATTGCCAGCGCGAAGGCTTTCGCCGCATCGGCTTCGGGGAGTGTCGCGGCACCGTGCTGACGGCCAAGGCGATCGCCTGAGCACGCTGCTCCCGACGATGTTGAAGCTGTACAACTACTTTCGCAGCTCGGCCTCGTACCGCGTGCGCATTGCGCTGAACGTCAAGGGCCTGGTCTTCGAGGCGGTGCCGGTGCACCTGGTCCGCGACGGTGGTCAGCAGCACTCGGCCGCATTCAACCTAAGAACCGCAGTTGACCCTGCGCCGTTGCCGCTTTCTTCAACGCTGGCGCGGGTTTGCGAGTGTTTGGCACACTCACCCGATGAGTGAAGCCAACGAACCGAAGAAGACCGCGCTGGCGCAGGCCAGCGAGGACGCGATGGTGGTCGACACGATGGGTGGCCGTGTACACGTGCGCTGGGACGAAACAGCCCAGTCCACGCCTCACGGACAGATCGTGTTCTTCGCCGAGTTCCTGGCCACCGCCGGCGTGTTCGACCGCTGGGTACAGGGCTGCCCGCTGCACTACAGCAGCCCCAACGCATCGCGACCGCGCGACGTGCTGGGCACGCTGATGCTGGGCATCCTGGCCGGCAGCAAACGCTACGCGCATATTGCCGGCGTGCGTGGCGACGCGGTGGCGGCCAAGGCGCTGGGCCTGCGCGGCATGGTCAGCGAAGACTCGGGTAGCGCCGGGCGCTGGCGGCGATGGAGCCAGCGGCCAGCGAGCCATGGATGCGCAGCGCGCTGATGAGCAGCGTGCGCGAGGCCCTGGAGCGGCCATGGGTGTTGGACATGGATGCCACGATCAAGCCGCTGTATGGCCGCCAGGAAGGCGCGGAGATTGGTTACAACCCGCACAAGCCGGGGCGGCCCAGCCATGTGCTGCACACGCCATGGACGCAAATGGAAACTTCCATCTGAGCGCGTGTCGTCACTGGTGGGCCCCATCGAGTTGCCACGATCACCGCTGCTGGCCGACGGGGGTGATGCACTGGGAATCGAATGGCGAATCGTAATGCTGTCTTTGCCGATCACCACGTCCTTGACCAGCAACCTGATGACCTGTTGACGGTCCCGGACATCGAGAGATTGGGCCTGGGTCCGCATGCGCGCAAGGAAGTCAGTGAGCGTGTGGGCCAGTCGCAGGTACGCCGATTGGTCGGCGAGGTGGGTGTTCAGAGATTGAAGTTCTGCCTGCAAGTGCTGCTCGCGCCGGCGCAGCTCAGGCATTCGATGGCGCAGTTCGTCAAGGCTCAACAAGTCCTCCTGATAGGCCGTGAGCAGTCGCTCCATTCGTTTCTGGAGCTGAGCCATATCGCGCGCCAGCTGTTCCTGGTGATCACGCTTTATCGGGTTCGCGTTGCACGCCGCGTCAAGGCGCCGCTCGAGCTCCGACTCGATGATCGCGGGGTCTTCCAGCAAACGCATGATCTCTGACCACACAACCTGCTCGAGCAGGTCCAGGCGAACTGCACGCTGGTCGCATCGAGCCTTCTCGCCGAAGCGCCAAGCCTCGGAACCCGGGCAGCGGTAGTAGTGGATCGTGCGCGCACTGGTACGTGCGCTGTCTCGGAAGAGCGCGTATCCACACTGGCTGCAGTGCACGATCCCCTGCAAAATGCTTGGCTCAATGGTCCGTCGGGGCGCGTGTATCTTGTTGTACTTGAGCCGCTCCTGGGCAAGTGCAAAAGTGAGTTCATCGACCAG
Organism: uncultured beta proteobacterium; assembly: GCA_963774675.1. Classification (GTDB taxonomy): domain Bacteria; phylum Pseudomonadota; class Gammaproteobacteria; order Burkholderiales; family Burkholderiaceae_C; genus CAIKUF01. The sequence goes on from CAVZFV010000011.1 coordinate 325,884, forward strand.
ACTGGGAACGGGAATCTCGATCCGTCGATCTTCGGGCAGCTCTTGGGGAGTGTTCTCCCGCGTGATCGTCCTGCCTTGCAAACGCTGCGTTCGATTGAGAACGCAACTCTTGCGAGGCGCTGACTGGGTCTTGCCGAAGCACGCCTTGCCCTGGTAAGCAGAATTGCGCAGCATTGTCCAGATCATCGAGCGACCCCAACGCTCGCCGCCCTTTCGGGTGGGCACACCGAGCTCGTTTAGTCGGCGCGTAACCGCACCGAGACTCAACGCTGCCTTGGTGTAGAGGTCAAAGACTTGACGCACGACCTGGGCTTCTACCTCGATCACCTCGAAGTAGGCCGGGTGCTCATCGGTCCTGCGCACGTAGCGATAGCCATACGGCGCCTGACTCAACACACTGACTTCACCAAGCTTGGCGCGATGGCGCTTGCCGCGGCGTGAGCGCTCGAGTATCTGGGCGCGCTCGTACTCGGCGATCATTCCTTGAAACTGCAGCAGGAGGTGGTCCTCCGGCGTCTGCGCGGTAGGCGCTTTTACAAAGACCGCCGCCACTCCGTGGCGCGCCAACTCCTCGATGAGCAGGACCTGGTAGGCATACTTGCGGCTCAGCCGATCGGGCGCCAGTGCCAAGACCGCCTGAATCTGCCGTTCGGCCGCCAGGTCGCGCACCCGCTCGAGGCCAGGTCTGACCAGCGTGGCACCGCTGTAGCCAACGTCCTCGAAGATCCACTCAGCCGGTACGCTGTAGCCTGCGCTTTCGGCGAAGGCTATCAACGCCTGCGTCTGGCTGTCGATGGTGTGTTCCTGTTTCTGCTGATCCGAGGACACACGAGCGTAGATCGCGGCCATCTTCATCATGCTCTCCTCTCACCACGCAAGGCCCGCCGATGCGACGAGGACGATCGGGAACCAAGATGGCGTACACCTGTTCCAGCTTCGCCAACAGCAGACGGTCAAAGCAGTATTCCACGTGGATGTCATAGCGTCGCCGGAGGCGATCAGCCACGCCGGCGCTCCAGGGCGAGCCATCTGACCACAGCACGTGCGACGACCTCGCCAATGGTCAAGCCACTGTCGCGAGCGTGCGCCCGAAGCTGCGCGACGATGTCTTCGCGCACTTTGATCGTTATCGGAACGGTCGGCGCGCTGACCTGCAGCGGACGCTTGATGCCCCGGGCTGCGTGCACATAGCGATAGGCCTGGCGCAGCGAAGAGCCGGACTCTTCGCTCAACGCGCAAGCCGCCTCCGCAAGCGTGTAGCCACAGGCAAGCAGCTCGAATGCAGTGTTCAAGTGCTGGATCTTCTCGGCACGGGTCGATCGCGTCATATGTCTTAAACATATTGCTTCTTGCGACGCATGTCAAGAACCTTGGCCGAACGACACAACGCAGCGGTACGTTCAAACTCAAAGTTTCCCTTTGTGTCCATGGCGTGCACACCTTCTGGGTCGGCAACCTGCGCCTGGTGCTCGACGCGGTGCTCAGCTCGGGCAAACAACACAGCTCGGGCCATGCCAAGGCCGCGATGGCGCGGCTGCTCGATGAGCTGGGCGACAAGGCCCCGGCGCTGGTGCGCGGGGACTGCGGTTACGGCAACGAAGACATCATCGACGTGTGCGAGCAGCGCGATCTGCGCTACCTGCTGCGCCTGCGCAAGACGGCCAACGTCAAGCGCCTCATCGAGCGGCTGTTCAGGCGCGAAGACTGGACGCGCGCCACCGATGCCAGCCAGGGCTGGCAGGCCATCGAAGACGAGTTGCGCCTGAGCGGTTGGAGCAAAGCGCGCCGCGTCGTGGTGCTGCGCCGACGCATCAAGAACGACATCGCCATCACGGCGAAGAACGCGGCCAAGAAGCGCGACCAGCATGAGGCCAACGAGCAGCTCGTCTTGGCGCTGCCGCACGACGAAGTGCAGGACAACGCGCAGGTCTGGGAGTACATCGACCTGCTGACGCTCACTGCCAAGCCAGCGTGATTGGCGGCGTACCAGCCAGCGGCGCCAACTTCGGCGCGGCGATCAATACCCAGGCCATCATCGACCAGCCCTACCAGTTCGACTTCTATGACGGGGGTCGCCTCGACATCGCCTTCCTCGGCCTGGCGCAAGCCGATGCGCAGGGCAACCTCAATGTGAGCATGTTCGGCCCCCGGCTGGCAGGCGCGGGGGGCTTCATCAACATCAGCCAGAACGCCAAGAAGGTCGTGTTCGTCGGCACCTTCAACGCCGGCAAGGTGGACATCGAACTGCAGGACGGCGCCTTGCACATCCTGCGCAATGGCGACACGCGCAAGTTCGTGCGCGAGGTCGAGCATCGCACGTTCAGCGGCAGCGTTGCGGTGCAGCGCGGCCAGCCTGTGCTCTACGTCACCGAACGCTGCGTGTTCCGCCTGTGCGACCAAGGGCTCGAGCTGATCGAGATCGCCCCGGGGCATCGACCTTAAACGCGACGTGCTGGCGCTGATGAACTTCGCGCCCTTGATCAAGGCGCCGCCACGCCTGATGGATGCCCGCATCTTTCGCCCCGAGCCGATGCGGTTGCGCGAGGACATGCTGCGCCTGCCGCTGGCGCAGCGCTTCGCCTTCGACGCCGAGCAGGACCTCTTCTTCGCGAACTTCGAGGGCACGACGGTCCGCAGCCCGACCGAGGTCGAGCAGATCCGCGCCGTGCTCGCAGCGCGCCTGCAGTCGCTCGGTCGCAAGGTGCCGGCCATCGTCGACTACGACAACTTCAGCGTGTTGCCCGACGCGCTCGACGCCTACATCGGCATGGTGCATGACGTGGCCGGTCGCCACTACAGCAGCGTCTCCCGCTACACCACCAGTGCGTTCCTGCGCAGCAAGCTCGGCGAGGCATTGCAGCAGCGCGGCGTTGCGCCGCACATTTTTGAAAGCGTCGCACAGGCGCGGGAGCATCTCGGGGCCTCGTCGGCAATGGGCCGTTCGGGCGAGTGAGTGGGTTGGGGCACTTCGGTGAAATCAGGACCGTTGCACGTTTCCATCGCTGCTATGGGCGACCGCTTCCCAACGACGCGAGCCAGCACCGCGGATGGTCGCCTGTGGGTCGGGTTGCGACGGCCGCCCCTTCTGATTCATCGCCGTAAAGCCGGTGTTGAAGGTTCGATGCCCGTAAGCTGCGATTCGCTGATGAGTCGTTTCGACCCAAACCCGACTGCCGGGTTGCTCCAAAGCAGCCGGACGGCGGGCCATCGCTTTTCCTGTCTCGCTTCTACGTAGCGGCCGTTCGTGATCTCAGGCAACCGGCAACTTCCGGTCGCTCGGCAAGGTCAGTTATCAGGCGGTCCATACGAGTGAGGCCTCGGCAGATTGAGCGGCGGTTTGCAGCCATAGAGAAGCTCGCGTCTGCGCGTATCGACTTCAACGCGAGGACCCCTTCCAAGACAGGTTGCCGTACCGCACAAGCTGTGGCAAGTTCAGATCGGACTCGTGGCCGCCTCGGCAGAATGGCATACATTGCAGGCCGTCACTATTTGGCTTCTCAGCGGCTTGTCCGAACGGCAAGCCACAAGTCACCGATGCAAAGGCCCTGAGATGTCACCACGCAGAAAACTTGGTTCGGTGCTCATAGCCACTTGGGCCTTGCTTGCCGTTGGCAGCGCGGCAGTGGCGCAAAGTGCCGACCACGCACAGGCACAGCCGGAGGTCCGACGCATGCGCGACGTTCGTTTTGTCGTCATTCACACTCCCGGGCCCAAATGGCTCCCCGGCAAGAGCATGTTCGAGCAGCCCGGCCTCAAAGAGCATGTGGCGCACTACCAGAAGCTTCTGGACGCGGGCAAGCTGGCATTGGGCGGACCGCACCTCGACGACAGGGGCGGTGGCATGATGATTCCGACAAGCGGGGTGACTCAGGCAGAGATCGCCCAGTTCGCCGCCGAAGACCCTGCTGTGCGAAGTGGGCTGCTGGTAGCCGAGATCCGGCCATGGCTCATCGGCATGAGCCCTTGATGCGCCGACGAATGCTGCACCAGCCCGGCTTCTGAATCGCGTGGTCACGCTCACCCGTACCCAACTGGTAGGCCCGTTGCAACGTGCACTCGAGAAGCTTGACGCTGTCGATTCCGCCTGGGATGGCGGCAGCGCGGCATTCGACGCCTGCGACGATATGTCGGATATCGATGCCGTGGCACTGGTGGCTGACGACGCCATCGCGCCCACCTTTGTCGAGGTCGAGGCGGCCCTCGTAGCGCTGTCGCCCGTGGCACTGCGATACGACGTGCCAGGCACGGTGGGCTTCACACAGAAGTTCTTTCGCCTGCGTGATGCAAGCGAGTTTCTGGTTGTGGACCTGGTACTCATCCGGCGCAGCGACCCGCTGTTGTTTCGCGAGGTGGAACTGCACGGCCGCGGTCGCTGCTGGTTCGACCGTCATTGGTTGAGAGTCACCTCGACTCGGTTCTCGACACGGCACAGGCCCGGGAGCGCGTGCCGGTGCTGGCCAAGTCGTTTGCGATGTTTCAACACATCGTGACCAAGGAGTTGCGGCGCGGGCGCGCTGTGGACGCGCTGGTGTTTTACCAGTCGATGACCTGGCGGCCGCTGGTCGAGGCGGTGCGTCTCTTGCATGCGCCGCAACGGCGTATCTTTGGCCCGCGCTATCTGACGCGTGACCCGCCAGCTGCTGTCCGCGCGCGCCTGCAGGCCTTGGCGTTCGTGAGCGACCTGACCGATCTGGGCGTCAAGCACCAGGCGGCGCAAAGATGGTTTGAGCAATGCATCCGCGGACATGAACAGCAAGGGCCGGGCAGTGGCGTGCCCGCAGACTGATGCTGACCAAGACAATCGCCGCAGGCTGATGTTGCGCGTGCCAACGTCGGTGAATCTGAGCCTAGGACACCGACCGGCCTTTGTCCGGTTCGGCTTCCGCACCGCGAGGATGCAGGCGCTGTGCACGGATGCGGGGCTGCTTGCTTTGAAGAAGACATGAAGACAACGCTGCAACCCGGAGCCCGCCAGCGCGTGGAGATCGCGCAGCGCGTGGCCAATGCCCATCGCGGCATCGACGACGCGTCGCTGCTGGCCTTTGTCTCCGGCTCCACCGTGGACGACCTGGTCGACGAGCGATCCGACATCGACATGAGCGTGGTCTTCGCCACGCTGCCCGACGAGCAGCGTCTGCGCCAGGCCTGTCGAGCAGTCGGCAGCGAATGGACTTGGACGATCGGCCACCTGGGCGACGGCGCCGGTGTGGTGTCGTTTCTGGTCGATGGCATCGAGGTGCAGATCGGCTACAGCGGCACGGTGCGGCTGTCGAACGATCTGGACGAGCTGCTGCTGCGCCACAACCCGGATACACCGATTCACAAGCTGGCCGAAGGCGTTCTGAAGGCCCATGCGCTGGCGGGTGCCGCTCAGCTTGCTGAGCTGCAGGCGCGGCTGGCGGCGTTCCCGCCAGAGCTGGGACTGGCGATGGTGCGGCATGCGTTGGCCACGCCCATGCCCTGGCGCATCGTGCCGCAGCTGCTGCAGCGCGACGCCGGCCTGTGGCTGCGCGAGCTGCAGGTCGAGGCCTGCTACCGGCTGCTGCTGACACTGTGCGGCCTGAACGGTCGCTACTTCACGCAATTTCAGGTCAAGCGGGTGGGCCGACTCGCGTCGCTGCTGCCGCTGGCCCCGCCACGGCTCGCCGCACGCATCGACACGCTGCTGGCGGCGCCGCACGAAGCTGCCTTTTCGCAGTTGCACCAACTGGAAGGCGAGGTGCTCGCGCTGCTCGCGCGTCATCGGCCCCAGGTGAACTTGGAAGCCGCGCGTCAACGGCGTACGCTCTTTACGCCCGACTGAGGTCGCCTCGGCTGCTCAGCTGAGAGTTCGAGCACTACTCTGAGCGCAGCACAAACTGCGGCGGCGGGGTGAAGGTGAACCGCCGCGATCCTGTTGAGTCCGTGGGTCGACGAAGCGGACAGCCGCTCGACGAAGTGGAATCGCGGCTTTCGAGAGGTCGATTTTTCGAGGCTGACCGACCAGATTGGGTCGGGTCCTGCCAACCAATCCCCTGAACTCGTTGCCCGAAACCTGCCGCTCGAGTTGGGCTGCCATACAGCCGACGTTCGTCTAGACCGGGTCCCGACCCGGTGCCGCCGTTCGCCTCAGCGCCCGTAAGCGGCCCTCACGGCGACAACACCTCGAGCGTGGGGAAGTAGGTTCTGAAACGGCTGGCGTCGCGCGTCAGCAGCGGCCAGCCCTCGACGGCTGCATGGGCTCCAATGAAGAAGTCCGGCAGCACCTGCAGCTTGCTGCCACCGCGCCTGCGGTACTGCGCGTACGCCTTGGCGGCCAGGAACAGCGCGGGCCGCGGAATCTCGCGCAATTCCAGCGCCAGGGTGCCCACCACATCGTCCAGCGCTTCTAGGGTCGAGAAGGACAAGGAGATCTCAGCATAGATGATGGGGTTGATCACCAGCGCGTGAAGGCTGGACTGCGCGCGCATCTGGGCGATGGACCAGTCCGCCCACTCCGGGTCGTTCTGAACTACGTCCACCAGGACGTTGGTGTCGACCAGCAACATCAGTCGTCGGCGCGCAGCATCTTCATCAGGTCATCGGTCCGCCAGCGCACATCGGCGCGGCCCCGTACGGCGTCGAATCGATCGCGCTGCGCGCGCCGCCGGCCCTTGGCCGGGCTCGGCCGGTGCAGCACCAACTCGCCGGCGGCGTTGACGGAAAACTGCACCGGTGCTCCGGGCAGCAATTGCAGCTCATCGCGAATCCGCTTGGGAATGGTGACCTGGCCTTTGCTGGTCAGCGTGGTGGACATGCGGTGCTCCTGAAGTATTACCTGAGGTCCATATGGTAATACAATCGTCGGGCCTGGCTTCAGGGTCCGAATACATGGTCTTGACGAAAGTCAGCTCTTAACTGGGCCGAGTGTCCCCTTGTGGCCGGGACGAGCCAAAGCGGAGTTCAAGTTGGCTGCCGTAAACCAGTCATCCGAGGCGGGCCAGCAAGGGAAATTCAGAGCGGATCACCAGGGGCCGGTTATGGCCGAGACGGGCCAAAGCGGAGTTCAAGTTAGCCGCCGTAAACCAGTCATACAAGGCGGGCCAGCAGGGGAAATTCTGGGTGAATCGCCAGGGGCCGGTTTTGGCCGCAGGCCGCCCGCCACTCGACGATGACGATCGACCGCAGTACCTCACTTTGCCGACATCGAACGTTCAACGGCCGGTAGGCGATGCACTGCCGTCGCTCAAGCGCGCAGACCGAGCACCGGCCATCGACCCACTGCGGTACTACAGGCATCGCGGTTCGGTTCCGCAGAGCCGTCATTCAACCGCCTGATGACCGCTTCGGGCTACGCCCTACGCGCCTTGCCGCGCTGAAAGACTTACACGACTTCCGGGGACATTGACCCGACGGTGGCGCAAGTTGGCTGAGAGGTGGCAGAGCGGTGCAGGCCTGATGACGCTGTTGGCCACACAAGCTGGCCGATGCCTCGCCGTCGGCACTGCAGCGCGATCGGCCGGGCGGCACCTGGCATCAGGATGCCAACAACCGTTTTGCCGCGCGGGCGCTCACTGATCTTTCCGGGTGGATTGGCCCCAGTCGCGGCGTTGTGTGTCGCCCGCGCCATCCAGCAGTTGGCACGTATGCCGCGCGACAAACCATTCTTCCTTGGCGCGGTTGTCGAGCGCGATGCCCAGCAAGCCCAAGGCCTCGCACACCCGTTTGAGTATGTCGATGACCACTTCGCCGACGCCGGCGGCTGAGCACAGCCGATCCCAAGCGTTGCTGAACCGGAGTCGAGTGACGCTGCTGACGCGCGTGGATGTCCATCTGAGTTGATGGGCATCAACATTCCTCATTCTTATTGGTCTATTGTGATTTTTTCGTGCCGCTGAGTTGCTGCGCGCGCAGCGCCGCGCCATTCGATCCACTTTCACCAGGAGACGAACATGCCAGCAGGAAAAGAGCAATTGCTCTGGATGTACGAGAAGATGGTTGAGATTCGCGATTACGAGGAGACCATGGCCACGGTGTACATGGAAGGCAAGCTGCCTCCCAACATCCAGAAAGGCCTGGCCTTCGACATCGGCTCCGGACCGGTTCCCGGCGAGATGCACCTGGCGGCCGGGCAGGAGCCGGTGGCGGTGGGGGTCTGCGCGCACCTGGGCAAGGACGATACTGTGGTGGGCACGCACCGACCGCACCATTTCGCGATTGCCAAGGGTGTGTCGTTGGACCGGATGACGGCCGAAATGTTCGGCAAGGTGTCGGGCCTGGGCAAGGGCAAGGGCGGCCACATGCACCTGTTCGACCCCGACGTCAAATTCAGCTGCAGCGGCATCATCGGCGCCAGCCTGCCGCCGGCTTGTGGCGCGGGCCTGGCCGCCAAGAAGATGGGCAAGGACTGGGTCGCCGTGGCGTTCTTCGGTGAGGGCGCGGCCAACCAGGGGTCGTTCCACGAATCGCTCAACCTGGCGGCGCTGTGGAAGCTGCCGGTGATTTTTGTCTGCGAAGACAACAAGTGGGCGATCTCGGTGCCCAAGACCAGCGCCACCTCGATCGAGTGGGTGGCCGACCGGGCCTCGGCCTATGGCATACCCGGCATCAAGGTCGAGCACAACGACGCACCGCTGGTGTTCGAGGCGGTGGCGCCCGCCATTGAGCGTGCGCGCAAGGGCGAAGGGCCGAGCCTGATCGAGGTCAAGACCGATCGCTACCTGGGCCATTTTCAGGGCGACCCCGAGGTGTACCGACCCAAGGACGAGGTGGCCAATCTGCGCAAGAACGACCCCATCCCCAAGCTGGCGGCACAACTCAAGGCGCAAGGCCTGATGAGCGATACCGATCGCTCCACCATCGACGCGCGCGCCAAGAAACGGGTGGCCGATGCGTTTGCGTTTGCCCGACGCAGCGACTACCCGGCCCCGCAGGATGCCCTGCAGGATGTGTTTGTCTGAACCCAGGTCACAGGAGAACCACGACATGAGCAACGCACGCAAACTCACCATGGCGCAGGCGATCGCCGAAGGCGTGGGCCAGGAAATGGAGCGCGACAGCAACGTCTTCGTGATGGGCGAGGACATCGGCATTTACGGCGGCATCTTCGGCGCCACCGGCGGGCTGCTCGACAAGTTCGGCCCCGATCGCGTCATGGATACACCGATCTCGGAGACCGCGTTCATCGGCACCGCCACCGGCGCGGCGGCGGCGGGCATGCGGCCCATCGTCGAGTTGATGTTTGTCGACTTCTTCGGCGTCTGCATGGACCAGATCTACAACCACCTGGCCAAGAACACCTACATGTCCGGCGGCAGCATCAAGCTGCCGGTGGTGCTGACCACGGCGATTGGTGGCGGCTACAACGACGCCGCGCAGCACTCGCAGTGCCTGTACGCCACTTTTGCCCACATGCCGGGGCTCAAGGTGGTGGTACCGTCCAACGCCTACGACGCCAAGGGCCTGATGATCCAGGCGATCCGCGACGACAACCCGGTCATGTTCATGTATCACAAGGGCATCATGGGCCTGCCCTGGATGGCTTTCTTCGAGGGCAGCAGCAACGAGGTGCCGCTAGAGGCCTACACCATTCCCTTCGGCCAGGCCAAGGTAGTGCGCGAGGGCGGCGACGTGACCATCGTCACCCTGAGCCAGATGGTGCAGAAGTCGCTGCTGGCGGCCCAGGAGCTGGCCGGTCAGGGCATTAGCGCCGAGGTGCTGGACCTGCGCACGCTGGTGCCGCTGGACCGCGCGGCGGTGCTCAAGTCGGTCGCCAAGACCGGGCGCTTGCTGGTGGCCGACGAGGACTACCTGGGCTTTGGCCTGAGCGGCGAGATCTCGGCCATCGTCGCGGAGAACCTCGACACGCTGCAACTGAAGGCGCCGGTCAGGCGGCTGGCCGTGCCCAACGTGCCGATTCCCTACAGTCGGCCGCTGGAGCAGTTCGTCATTCCGCAGGTGGGCAGCGTGGTGGCGGCGGTGCAGGACCTGATGACGTTGTCGGCCAAACAACTGGTGGACGCATGATCGTAGTCAGCTTGCATGACGAGGCTTGGGAAGGGGTGGACGCAACCGTCGAGGCGCTGGTCGACAAATGGCTGGTGCAGGTGGGCGACACGGTGAAGAAGGGGCAGCCTCTGGCTGATGTGGTGCTGGTCAAGGCCAGCCAGCAGGTGGTGGCGCCCGCCGACGGTCGCATCGGCCAGATTTTGGTGGGCGCCGGCGACACCTTTGCCCGCGGCAAGCCCATGGCAACGCTGGAGCGCGCGCCGTAGCCACCGCTGCCGACGAGCAGGCGTGGAACCGCGACCGCCTGGCGCAACGGGTGGTGCGGCCGCACTTTCGGGTGTGGACTTACCGGTCGACCTCCATCGTGCTCGGGTGTTCGCAGCACAGCCTGCGCCCGCTGGCCGAGGTCCGGTTGCCTGCGGGCGTGGAACTGCTGGAGCGTGCGACGGGCGGGGGTGCGGTTTTGATCGGCCCCTGGCTGGTGGGCGTGTCGGTGGTGCTGCCGCCCGACCACGCGTGGGTATGTGGTGGCCTGCTGGACAGCTACCGCAGCTTTGCGCTGTTGCACGTGGGGGTGCTGGCGGCGCTGGGCGTGCCGGCGCAGGCCGTGCCGCCCGCCGAGGTTGGCGGCACCGCGGCGCGCACCGGGGCGCCGGTGGATTGGGCCTGCTTCGGCGGCCTGGGGCCCTGGGAACTGATCGATGATCAAGGCCGCAAGCTCACCGGCCTGGCGCAGCGGCGGCAGCACAGTGGCGTGTTGCTGGTGGCGGGCAGCCTGGTGAGCGCGCCGCCCTGGGCCAACTTGTGCATGGCCTTGGGCCACGATGAAGATGTGGCTGCGCTTTCGCGGCGCACCGTGTCGTGTGCCACGCTGGCGGGCCGCACGGTGGTACCGCACACGCTGGCCGCTGCCTTGCAGCGGGCGCTGCAGCGCGATCTGCAGGGCGGCGCCTGACACGGTCAGCGCGCCAACTCGTGCTCCGATTGAGGTCGAGCAGCGGCGTCAGCGTCAACCGCATCCAACTCTGTACACGTGCTCCGATCTCACCTCTCGACGAGAACAACCAAGGTTGCAGGCCTGACGCCGTCATGTTTCATCGCCGCAGCGCCTGCTTCGCTCTGCATGACCGCTTGGAACGCGTCCATGTCGGCGACGTCCATAGTCAATCCGACGCGATTGGGAGCATCTGGCTGAACGAACGTGCGGATGTCCGTCGCCACTCCGCCAAACACCTCTTCGCGCTTCTTCGATGCAAGCCAGTGTGCGACGTCGTTGACCTCGTGAGTTGCGATGAGCTTAGGCATGGCGAAATCTCCGATGATCGGCAGCAGATGCTGCTCAAGGTTGTTTTATATCACCGTGAATCTGGCCGCTGATCGGTTCGTCGACTGACGTGCTCCTAACCAGCCTGCCACTAGCGGCAGGTCCGCTGGCCGAGGGCTGCCCTCGAGGTGACGCTACGCAGCGGCGACTGCCGCTCACATTGCCGTCATCGACACTTGGAAGTCAGGTCTGTGTCGCATAGCTGCCGAACGGCGGCAAGAATGGAGCACCGGCACCCGACCCAAAGAGCCTTTGGCGCCATTCTGGGTGAACGACCGGTCCAACTTGGAACTTGACTTTCGCGGATGCCGTGGTGCAAACGAGAGTTGGCGACAGCGGTCGCTCGTTCATGCCAACGAACGACCACGACGAGTTCGCAGCCGAACGACTGCATCCGAAAGTCGCGAACTGGCGCTACCGACCCTCTGCTGACCTTGGCCGCGACAGGCCGAGTGCCGGCAATGCACGGGCAGCTGTCAAACGCGCTCGGGCGCATGAATTGAATCGATGAACGCGAAGCCGCATCAGGCCGCTACGGCCTGATCCAGCGCCGAGCGGCGTTTTCGGCGACCATCGCGCTCGCGCCATCCATCCGCGCGGGCAACGCTTTGACGACCGCTTTCTACAAGTCCGCGTCGCGCGTCGTTCGCAAGGCGTTGCCGAGGCCGACGGCGAGGTTGCGCTGCCAGCGCTCGAACCCGATGCGCCGGATCGCGCTGCCTTCGGTGCGGCGCAAGAATTCGTCTTCGCTCCACGCCCAGAGCGGGAGCAGGGCCTTCGGCCACCGATCGGCGTGTTACTTTGCGAGTCCCGCACGTCAAGAAGTATCGGCATGATCGATGACATTTGTCAATGCGGTTGCCCCTTCGAGGCGCACATTGCATCACTGCAACGACGGGAGCGACGCTATGTGCAACGCGATCAAGAGCCGAGCCGGTCTCGAGTCCGCAGTACGTCGAGCGGCAACGTCGGTGCTGGTTGCCTTGTGCGCGGGGCTGCCGACGATCGCCGATGCGATTCCGCTCTTCGCTCCTCAGACCGGCCAGAACTGCGTTGCCTGTCACGCCGGGGGGCAGTTCCCCGAGCTCACGCAGTACGGCCGGCTGTTCAAGATGACCGGCTACACGATCGGCGAACGGACCGTCCCGCTGTCGGCCATGGTGACCGCGAGCCTGTCCAAGGTCGCGAACACTTCCAAGAGTGAAGACCCGAGTGCCGACTTCCAGAAGAACAGCGACGGCATTTTCGCCACCGCGAGCTTCTTCACCGGCGGCCGCATCACCGACAACCTCGGCGCCTTCGTCCAGATCACGTACGACAACTCGCATCGCAATCGGACGACGGCAAGTGGCATGGACACTCCAATGCGGACAACATCGACTTTCGCTATGCGGACCGCTTCATTGACACGACGCGTGACTTCATCTTCGGCGTCAGCTTCAACAACAATCCCTCGCTTGCGGATCCGTGGAACACGGCACCGGCCTGGATGCAGTATGTGCCCGTGCCGAGCCCGTCGAGCAGTCAGTTCATCGACGGCAATACGCCCTATCCCGGGTACGCGGCAGGCGGCAACATCGCGGGCATCACCGCCTACTGCTATTGGAATCAGACCATCTACGCCGAGTTCGGCGGCTATGGCACCTCCCAACACGCGACCGGATTCATGAGCGCCGGCGTGGATGCGGCCGACAAGACCCAACTGCAGGGCTTCAACCCGTACTGGCGACTTGCCTGGACCCACCAGTGGGGGGCGCACAACCTGATGATCGGGACGGCTGGCATGGTTGCGAACATCTACGACGACCCGCTGGACACGACGAACCCGAACACGATCCACAAGGCAACCGACTGGAACATCGACACGCAGTATCAGTACCAGCTCGATCCGCATTCTGTGACGGCGCAGTTCGTCTATGCAGGCAACAGTACGCAGAATTCCACCGCATCTTCCAACCAGCCCGCACCTTACGGCTTCGTCAGCGCAAGCGGCCAGCCGCTGGCCAACACGAATGCAACGAATCACTCGACGCTCTTGCGCGCCAAACTGACCTACGTGTACCAGGCCAAGTACGGCGGCAGCCTGGCCCTGTTCGACCTCAAGGGATCGACTGACACAACGAACCAGACCTCCGGCTACGACCCGACGACGATGATGATCACCTCGTCGCCTGGAGAAGGCGGTGCTGCTTCGGTGCCGGTGAATGGCAATCTCTCGGGCAGTCCTGCCACCAGCGGGCTGACGCTCGAAGCGTTCTGGACACCGATCCAGTACCTGCGCGTCGGTGTCCAGTACACCGCATATGACAAGTACAACGGCGCCTCGCACAACTACGACGGGTTCGGCCGCAACGCGAAGGACAACAACTCGATGTTCGTCTACCTCTGGGGGGCTTACTGACAAACGGGTTCGAGGCACCAAGTACAAACCGACCTCTTTGCCGGACGCCGCATCCCAAATTACACCAAAGTTTCATGCGTCGCGGGTCGTGCGAAGCACGGTAGAAAACTGACATGAGGCATATCGAAGTGCAGCCCAAGACCCCCGGTCGCAAGGCGACCCTGACGTGCTTGAGTGCCGCGCTCGCACTTGCCGGCGCTTTGGTGGTTGCCGGCTGCGCGGACCCCAGCCGTTCGCGCGATCTCGGCGACCCGAGAGTGTCAGGAGTCACCCTGGCTCAACAGGTTTGCTCCAACTGCCACGGCCTGACCGGCACGTCGGTGTCGCCGAACTTTCCCAATCTGGCCGGGCAGACGAAGGCCTACACCATGGCGCAGTTGGAGAGTTTCAAGAGCCACAGCCGGCAGGATCCGGCCGGCTTCGAGTACATGTGGGGGCTGAGCCGCAGCCTGACACCCGAACAGATTGAAGCATTGGCCGACTACTACGCGGCCCAGGTGCCCGCGCCCACAGCGGCCGAGAGCCAAGCGGCGCGTATTGCGGCCGGAGAAGCGATATTTGCCGCTGGCGTGCCGGCGAAGGGCGTACCGGCGTGCGCAACTTGCCACGGTGCGGCGGCACAGGGCGAGGGAGCCATTCCGCGCATTGCCAGCCAGCATGCCGACTACATCGTCAAGCAGTTGGAAGTCTTCAAGCGGACCGACGAGCGGCCCGAAGGAAGCGTGATGAAGACGGTTGCTCATGAACTGACCCGCGCCGACATCGAGGACGTGGCCGCCTACGTTCAGACGCTGCCGAAAACCTAGGCGCGGGCCCGCATCGAGGACCAGCCACTCCTCGACAACTCAGTCGCGGGCGGATCGGCCCCGGGGCCTACAGAGCGCCGGGTATCGCTCGGCTGCGCCATCCAGAACATGCTGCTCGTCGCGCACGCGATGGGGTTCGGCGCTGCGCTCACCAGCGGCGATGAACCGACGATGAATGCGCCTTTCAGCATTCGTTCAAGGGGGTGTATTCACAATGTCTCCGAACGAAAAAGGAAGGCCTCACGCCGCAGGACTTGCAAGCTGAACCCGGCCCGCTGGACATCTGGTTCTGCGGCCCCCAAGGGCCTGGGCGACGCGCTGCACGAGCACGCACGCGGCCCAAGCCGCTGGCGCCTGCGCCGCGAATCGTTTGCCATGCGTTAACCTGCTGAAAAGGAGTCCGCCATGAAATCCAGCCCCTCTCTGCGTCGTGGCTTGCTGGCCCTTGCGCTCGGCCTGGCCGCCCTGCCCGCATGGGCCGATGACGATTGCGATGCGCCGGTAGAGCGCTGGCAGTCACGCGAGGCCGTGCGGCAGATGGCGGCCCAGCAGGGCTGGCAGATCCAGCGGCTGAAGATCGACGACGGCTGCTACGAAATTCGCGGCACGGACTGCCCAGGGCCGCATCTTCAAGGCCAAGATCGACCCGGAAACCCTGAAGGTGTTGAAGATGAAGCAAGGGGACCGCCAGCGCGCCCGGGAGCGTGACCGTGAGCCGCGCCGCAGGCCCATCTGCCGCAACCGGACGGCGCTGCCGCGCCATCGCCCCTGTTCACCCCTGGCACCGCGCCGCGCGGCCAGATCGATTAATCCCCTCACTGGAGTATCACCATGTCCAAACCTCTTTTGACCACTTTGGCCGCCGCCTGCGCGCTGGCCCTTCCCGCCCTGGCGCACAGCCGCCAGGTCACGCTGACCGCCCAGCTCAAGAACTACGGCGGCGACGGCGCCTACCTGGCCGCGTACCTGACCGACGCCAAGGGTGCCTATGCCGGCACGCTGTGGGTGGCCGGCGGCAAGGCCAAGTACTACAAGCACCTGTCCGACTGGAACCGGCTCTCAGCCGGTGACGCCAAGCGCCTTGCCGGCGTGACCGGCGCCAGCGTGGGCGCGGGGCGCACGCTCAAGGTCACGGCCGACCTGGCCGATGCACTGATTGACGCGGGCTACGAAATCCGCATCGACGCGGCCGCGGAAGACATGCGCGACAGCCCGTCGGAGGTGCGCGTGCCGCTGACCACCGGCAACGCCGGCAAGCCGCAGGCCGGCAAGCAGTACATCCAGTCGCTGACCTTCCAACTGCAGTAAAGGACGCGCACATGGGATGGAAGGCAATCCACCGCTGGCTGGGCCTGACGGTTGGCACCCTGGCCGTGGTGCTGGGCATCACCGGCGCCATCCTGGCGTTCGATCCGGTGCAGCAGGCGTGGCAGGCACCCGCCGCGCCGGACGACCTGTCGGTGGCCACGCTGGTGGAGCGCGTGACACGCACCGTCCCGGGCGCTGAGGAAATCCGCCACCTGCCCTCGGGTGCCATCGTGGTGTTCGGCTTTGTCGGCGACCAGGCGCAGGCGAACTACGTGGACCCGGCCGATGGTCGCGTGCTGGGCGCCTGGCAGCCTTCGGCGCTGCCGCGCTGGGTGAAGAACCTGCACCGCTCGCTGCTCCTGGGCGACGCCGGGCGTTGGGGTGCGGCGGGCATTGCGCTGGCCATCGGCGTGTTGTGCGTCTCGGCCCTGGTACTGCTGCTGCGCCGCATGGGCGGCTGGCGGCGGCTGGCGGCACGGGTGCGTGGCTCGCTGGCGCAGCGCATCCACGTGGTCACGGGCCGGGTGGTGCTGGCGGTGCTGTGCCTGACATCGCTCACGGCGCTGACCATGAGCGCCTCGACCCTGGGACTGGTGACGCTGGATGCCGGGACCGAGCCCGACGTGGTCTCCGTGGGTCCACGCGGCCAGACCGCCCTGCAAGCTTGCCCGTGGCGCAGCTTTCCATGCTGCAAGAACCTCTCCGTGCAGGACTTGCGCAAGCTGAATTTCCCCGACGCCGCCGACCCTGAAGACACCTGGAAGGTGGCCACCCGTCAGGGCGAAGGCTGGATCGACCGCTACTCAGGGAAGACACTGGCCTGGCAGGACGTCACCCTGGCGCAGCGCATCTACGACTGGGCGCTGGTGCTGCACACGGGTGAAGGGGCCTGGCCCTGGGCCGTGGTGCTCGCGCTCGTGGGCGCCAGCGTGCTGTTGTTCTGGCTGTCGGGCGTCTTCATCTGGTGGCAGGCACGCCGCCAGGCGCCGCACATCACGGGCAACAACCCGCTGGCACAGGCCGACGTGCTCATCTTCGTTGCCAGCGAAGGCGGCAGCACCTGGGGCTTTGCCCAAGCGCTGCACGATGCGCTGGGCCACAACGGTCACCGCGTGCACACCGGCGCACTGGAGCTTTTCCAGACCACGGCCGCCACGCGGCAGGTGTTTGTGCTCGCCGCAACCTATGGCGAGGGCCAGGCCCCGGCGCACGCCAGCCACGCCCTGGAGCGCATCGCAAAGCTCAGCGCCAGCACGGTGCCGGTGACGGTACTGGGCTTTGGCGACCGACAGTTCCCGGCCTTCTGCGCCTTTGCCGAGGCGCTGGAGCAGACCCTGCGCGCACAGGGCTGGCCCGCGCTGCTGCCGCTGGAGTGCATCCACCAGCAATCGAGCCAGCAGTTCGCACGCTGGGGCCAGGCCCTGGCGCAGGCGCTCGGCGAGCCCCTGGTGCTGGAGCATGTGCCGCGCATGCCGCCCACCACCGCACTCACGCTCATGACGCGCCAGGACTACCCGGGGTGCGTCGGCGCAGCCCACGGCGATCCTGCGCTTTGCGTGGCCCGCGCAGAGCGCGGTGGAGCGCCTGCGCGGGCACGGTCTGGCGCACTTTGCGGCGGGCGACCTCGTGGGCATCGTGCCGCCGGGCTCGGCCGTGCCGCGCTACTACTCGCTGGCGTCGGGCTGGGAGGACGGGTTTCTGGAAATCTGCGTGCGCCAGATGCCCGGCGGCCTGTGCTCTACGCACCTGCTGGGCCTGCAGCCGGGCGACCATATCGCAGCCTTCATCCGATCCAACCCCGGCTTTGCGCTGCCGCGCACGCGGCGGCCCGTGCTGCTGATCGGGGCGGGCACGGGCGTGGCGCCCTGGCCGGCTTCATCCGCCGCAACGACCGGCACACCCCCATGCACCTGTACTTTGGTGGGCGCGACCCTGCGCGGGATTTCTACTTCGGCCCCGAGATCCAGCGCTGGCTCGGCGAAGGGCGCCTGGCCAGTTTGCAGACGGTGTTCTCGCGCGTACCCGAGGGTGGTGGCTATGTGCAGGATGCCCTGCGCCGCGACGCCGAGCGCGTGCGCGACCTGGTGGCCCAGGGCGCCATCGTGCGCGTCTGCGGCAGCCGCGCTATGGCGCGCGACGTGGCCGAGACGTTGGACGCCGTGCTCGCGCCGCTGCAGTTGAGCGTATCGCAGCTCAAAGCGAAGGAACGCTATGCCGAAGACGTCTTCTGAACCTGCGGCGTCCTGCAAGCGCGACCACCCTGCACGGCCCGACCATGGGCACGCGCTGGTCCGCCAGTGTGGACGCTGACGCCAGCCTGGACCTGGCGGCCCTGCGCCAGGACCTCGCCGCCGCAGTGCAGCAGGTGGACGAGCAGATGTCTCCCTGGAAGCCCGATAGCGATCTGATGCGCCTGAACCGTGCGCCCGTGGACGCCTGGGTCGACCTGCCCACCGAAATCTGGAGGTGCTGGCCTGCGCGCTCGATATCCACCGCCTGAGCGCGGGCGCGTTTGATCCGGGCGTCGGCGCGCTGGTCGATGCCTGGGGTTTTGGCGCGGTGCGCGATGCACCCGACGCGGTGGCGATCCACACCGCACGCCAAGCCGCGCCGCGCCCTACGCACGAGTGCCTGGAGCTCGACCGACCCGCAGGCCGCGCCCGCAAGCGTGCCCCCTTGCAGCTCGACCTGTGCGGCATTGCCAAGGGCTACGCGGTAGACCGCATGGCCGCCGTGCTGCAGCAGCACGGGGTGCAGCATGCACTGGTGGCGCTCGATGGTGAGCTGCGCGCAGTGGGCAGCCAGGCCAGCGGCGCATCCTGGGCCGTGGCGCTGGAGCATCCCGAGGCTGGGCGTCGCGCGGTGCACGGGGTCATCGAACTGCAGGACCTGGCCGTGGCCACATCAGGCGACTACCGGCGCTATCTGCAGGTGGGCGATGCGCGCCTCGCACACACCATGGACGCGCGCCGCGCGCGCCCGTGAACAATGCCGTCGCATCGGTCACCGTGCTGGCGCGCACCTGCATGCACGCGGACGCCTGGGCCACCGCACTGCTGGTGGCCGGCCCTGGAGAAGGCTTGGGCCTGGCACAGCGCATGGGGCTGGAAGCGCTGTTTCTGCTGCGCCGTCCCGAAGGGCTGGTGGAGATGGGGCTCGGGCGGTTCGGCGCCTCCACGGTGCCGTGAGGCATTCATGCTTCGCTGAATAAGGTACCCTCAAAACACCCATGCGAGAACATGACGCCAAGATTTAGGGCAGAGCTGAACGGGGCCTCAGGTGGTCTCGTCGCCAGTATCCGGCTCCTCAGGTCAAGGCAGGCTCCGTGGCAAAGCTCTGGCGCTGGAAGGTCGCGTCTTGGTGGCATTGCGCGACGCACTTTGTGTGGCCGACTGGAATGCCGCGGCTAGGCGCAATACTCGTTACTTAAAGTAGGTTTTGAGGTAATCTCTCGTCACGTTCAGCGACGGGAGAATCTGGCGATGGCACGCACGTTTGCTACGCTGCCCCAAGGTAGTCGAATCACCGACTACGTCAGTCTGGGCGTCATCACCAAGACGTTTCCATTGGAGCGTGTTCGATCAGTTCTCGCCGCCACGGGCAAGGCCAGCATTCGCGAGCGCGACCTGCCGGCGCATGTCGTCGTCTACTACGCCATCGCCTTGGCGCTGTACATGCAGTCGTCGTACCGCGAAGTGCTGAGGTGCCTGCTCGAAGGCCTGCAGTGGCTGACGAATCCGGCACTCGCGCTGCCGCAGGTTGCAGGTAGCTCGGGAATCTCGCAGGCGCGAACGCGCCTGGGCTGGGAGCCGCTGCGACAACTGCACGACGAAGTGGTCAAGCCCATTGCGCAGGCGGCGACTCGGGGCGCCTGGTATGGGCGATGGCGCTTGGTGAGCCTGGACGGCAGCACGATGGATGTGGCCGACGAGCAGGCCAACGATGAGGCCTTCGGCCGCCCCGGCGCCAGCCGCGGCGGCAGTGCCTTGCCTCAGTTTCGTTTCGTCTCCCTGGTGGAGAACGGCACGCACGTGTTGTTCGGCACGCGCATGAGCGCCTATGCCACGGGAGAGAACACGTTGGCCAAAGACGTGCTCGGTGCATTGGACAGCGGCATGCTGTGCCTGGCCGACCGGGGATTCTTCGGCTACGAGATGTGGCGCCGGGCGCTGGCCACGAACGCGCAGCTGCTGTGGAGGATGAAGAAGAATGCTGTCCTGCCGTGTGACAAGCGGCTGGCCGATGGCTCCTATCTGAGTCGCATCTACCCTTCAGAGAAAAACAAGCGCCACCAGACCCACGCAATCCAGGTCCGGGTCATCGAGTACCGCCTGGAAGGGGTGACTGATGCCGAGCCGATCTACCGCTTGGTCACCAGTGTGATGGACCCGCAACAAGCTCCGGCACAGGAGCTTGCTGCGCTGTACCACGAGCGCTGGGAGATCGAAACCGCCCTGGACGAGCTCAAGACGCATCTGCGCGGCGCAAAGATCGTCTTGCGCAGCAAGACTCCCGACCTGGTGCGCCAGGAGTTCTACGGCCTTTTGATGGCCCACTTCGCCGTGCGCGCACTGATGCACGAAGCGGCGCTGAAAGCGGACGTGGACTGCGACACCTTGTCGTTCATCCACGCCGTGCGCGTCGTGAGACGCAAACTTCCCGCCTTCAACGCTATTCCCCCCCTGTGCAGAAGAAAGCATTCCATGAGCGTGTGCTCGACGAGATCTTGCACGAGCGGCTCGTCTGCAGCAACGGTCGGCGAAATCTGCGCAGCATCAAACGCAAGATGAGCAACTGGCCGCTTCGACGACGTCACGCCAAACCACCGGACTCAGTGATCATCAATCAGGCCATTCGGATTAGTAAATGACGAGGATTGCGGCTAGGCGCCGGGTTTTGCCGAGCTCAGTTCGACCCTGCCGCGGATGATCGCCGCGAGGCTAAACTGAAGTTCCTGGCCGTTTCTCACGGCTTGGCATCGACAAGTCCCTATCGCGATTGACATTTTTGGCCCTTTCGGGCCATTTTTGTGGTCAAAAGTGTAGACACTAAATGTGTTGACTTGTGTTGCCAACTGGCATATATTTCAATGTATGCCATCCCGCAACGGAGCCGCTCACGTCGTCACCACCAGACGCACCTACAAGGACAAGGTCTACTGCACCCACTTGCTGCGCCGCAGCTACCGCGAAGACGGCAAGGTCAAGAACGAGACCCTGGGCAATCTGTCGCACCTGAGCGATGCGCTGATCGACATCATCCGGCGCTCGCTGCAGGGCGAGACCTTCGTTGCCGCCTCCCAGGCCTTCGAGGTGGTGCGCTCGCGCACCCATGGTCACGTGCAGGCCGTCGCCCTTGCCATGCAGCGCCTGGGTCTGGCCTCGGTGATCGCCTCATCGCCCAGCCGTGAACGCGACCTGGTGCTGGCCATGGTGGCCTCGCGCATCGTCCAGCCCGACACCAAGCTGGCCACCTGCAGGCGCTGGCACTGCTCGACCCTGGCCGAGGACTTCGGCGTGACTGACGCCACCGAGGACGACCTGTATGCCGCCATGGACTGGCTGCTGGCGCGCCAGGACGCCATCGAGCAAAAGCTCGCCGCGCGTCATCTGCGCGAGGATGCCTTGGTGCTGTACGACTTGTCCTCGAGTTACTTCGAAGGCAGCACCTGCCCGCTGGCCAAGCGCGGCTACAGCCGCGATGGCCGCCCCGGCACGCTGCAGGTCAACTACGGGCTGCTCACCGACGTGCGCGGCTGCCCGGTGGCCGTCTCGGTGTTCGAGGGCAATACCTCCGACAGCCTGACCTTCCTGCCCGCCGTGCAGCGCGTGCGCGAGCGCTTCGGCCTGGCCCAGGTGGTGATGGTGGGGGACCGCGGCATGGTGTCGCAAAAGGCCATCGACGAGCTTCGCGGCCAAGGTGGGATCGACTGGATCACGGCGCTCAAGAGTGTGTCAATCCGCAGCCTGGTCGAGCAGGGCCATTTGCAGTTGGGCTTGTTCGATCAGCTCAACCTGGCCGAGATCACCTCGCCGGAGTATCCCGGTGAGCGTCTGGTGGCCTGCCGCAACGACGCGCTGGCCAAGCTGCGTGCGCACAAGCGCGAGAGCCTGCTGCAGGCCACCGAAGCTCTGCTTGCCCTGATCAAGGCCAGTGTGGATGCGGGCAGGCTCACGGGGCAGGACAAGATCGGCGTGCGGGTGGGCAAGATCATCAATCGGCACAAGGTGGCCAAGCACTTCGAGCTGAGCATCAGCGATGCGGCGCTCGCCTGGGAGCGAAGGCAAGACGCCATCGATGCCGAGGCGGCGCTCGATGGCCTGTACGTCATTCGCACATCGCTCGACGAGCAGCGCATGGATGCGCCCAGCTGCGTGCGCAGCTACAAGGCCTTGGCGAACGTGGAGCGGGCGTTCCGTTCACTGAAGACGGTGGATCTGAAGGTGCGCCCCATCCACCATCGATTGGCTGACCGGGTGCGCGCGCACATCCTGCTGTGCATGCTGGCGTTCTACGTCGAGTGGCACATGCGCGAGGCCTGGCGTGAGCTGATGTTCGCCGACACCGATCAAGCCGCCAAGGCCACGCGCGATCCGGTGGCACCAGCCAAGCGCTCGGCCTCGGCAAGCGCCAAGGCCGCGTCGAAGTTGCTCGACGACGCGCAGCCTGTGCACAGCTTCGCCACCCTGATGGCGGAGATGGCCACCCTTGTGCGCAACACGTGCCGCACGCCCAGCGCCGGCGCCGATGCACCGACCTTCGCGTTGCTCACCATCGCCACCGCACACCAACAGCGCGCCTTGGCGCTGATCCAGGCCATCCAGCCGTAGTCAGAAACTCAAACCCGAATTCCATCGCAAGTGATTGATGGAACAGGGGAATTCGGGGGCGACGCGGGGGAACTTCAGGCTAAAAGGTCAGATGCGGTCTGGTCGAAGCTGGTCCTCGTCGACTTCCTGCTGCGTGATGCCATATCACGGCTGGTGCCGATTGCTGCGTGCACCCTACGCCACGCTGACACTGCGATATACCTACGCCAATCGTCAATGCGCTGTTGCACCACCGCGGTGGACGATTCGTCGCAACGCCTCCAGCCACACAAGCGTCACAGCGAGCATCGCAGTGGCCGCAATCACGGTGATTGACGTCGGCGCGGCCAAGCCCATCACGTCGCGCAAGAACGGTACACCCAGCACCAGCGCCAGCATCAGCGCCACGCCGACAAACATGCGCGGCAACCACGGGTTGGTGGCGGCCGCGCGCGCGAGTACCGGGCGGGCTAGGTCGCGGTTGCCCAGGGTCAACAGAAACAGGCCGAGGATCAGCGCGACGAACACGGCGCCGCGGCTTTGCGCGGCGTCCAGTCCGTGGCTGAGCAGCAGGTCGTGGCCGAGCAGCAGGATGGCGGCAAAGCCCAGTCCTTGGATCACCGCGTAGCGCAGGTTGGCCGCCGCAAATGGCGTGTCGGTCGCGGCGCGTGGGGGGCGAGACATGATGTCGGAGGATTCGGGCTCGGCCTCGAACACGATCGAACACGCCGGGTCGATCAACAGTTCCAGCAACACGATGTGCACCGGCATCAGCAGTACCGGCCAGTGCAACAGGCTCGGCACCAGAGCCAGCGCGATGATCGGCATGTGCACGGCGAACACGAACCGCGTTGCCTTGGAGATGTTGTCGTAGATGCGCCGGCCTTGGCGGATCGCGGCGACGATGCTGGCGAAGCTGTCGTCGAGCAGCACCAGCGCTGCCGCCTCGCGCGCGACGTCCGTGCCGCGTTCGCCCATCGCGATGCCGACGTCGGCCGCCTTGAGCGCCGGCGCGTCGTTGACGCCGTCGCCGGTCATCGCCACCACATCGCCGCTGGCGCGCAATACCTGCACCAGACGCAGCTTCTGCACCGGCTGCAGGCGCGCGCACAGGTCGACGTGGCGCATACGTGCGCGCAACTGCGTATCACTGAGTGTGTCGATCTGCGCCCCGGTGATGACTTCGGGGCGCTCGCTCAAGCCGACCTGGCGTGCGATCGCGCGCGCAGTGGCTGGATGATCGCCGGTCAGCATGACGACACGCACGCCAGCGGCGCGGCACTCGGCGATTGCGGCTGGCACTTCCGGGCGCGGCGGGTCGACAAAGCCGAGCAGGCCAAGGAACTGGAAATCGAAATCGTGCTGGCTCTGTGGCGGATGCGTGCCTTCCCAGTTGCCGCGCGCCACTCCGAGAACGCGCAGGCCGCGCTCGGCCATCTGCTCGACCAGGGCGACGAGTCGCTCGCGCTCGGTCGTCGGCAGGTGGCACAGGTCGATCACTGCTTCGGGTGCGCCCTTGGTGGCCAGCATGTAGCGGGTGCGCGCGTCGCCGCGGTACACCCGGGTCATGGCGAGGATGTCAGGCGACAGGGCATATTCGAATTCGGGCGACCATTCGGCGTGCACGTGTTCCGTGCCGGTCAGCCAGCGCAAGCCGAACAACTGGATCGCCTTCTCCATCGGGTCGAATGGATCGGCCGGCGTCGCCAGCATCGCGAACTCGACCAGAGTGTGGAACGACTCCGGCAATTCGGACGCGCCTTCGTCGCGGAACCCGCGATCGGCGGTCGCCAGCTCGGCGACCTGCATGCGGTTGCGGGTCAGGGTGCCGGTCTTGTCGACCGCCAGCACCGAGATCGCCCCCAGCGCCTCGACCGCCGGCACGCGGCGCGTCAACACCTTGTGCTTGGAGATGCGCCACGCGCCGAGGGCGAGGAACACGGTCAGGATGACCGGGATTTCTTCGGGCAGGATCGCCATGGTGAGCGCAATCCCGGCGAGCACGCTTTCGAGAAGCGACTGGCCATTCCACAGCCAGTTGAGCAGGCAATAGCTGATGGCCAGCAGCAGGCCGCCAATGGTCAGGTTGCGGATCAACCGGCGCGAGGATTGCTGCAGTCCGGACACGGCCTCGTTGGTGGAGGCGAGCGCCTGGCCGATCTTGCCGACCGCCGTGTCGGCAGCGATCGCGCCGACCTCGGCGATACCGACCCCCTTGGTGGCGACAGTGCTGGCGAACAGTTGGCCCGACGCCGCGCCCGGCAGCTTGGTCACCGGCACCGATTCACCGGTCAGCAGCGACTCGTCGACGTCCAGATGGCCTTCCAGCAAGATCGCATCGGCGGCGATCCGATCGCCCTCGTGGAGCACGAGCAGATCACCGACGACCACGTCGCGGCCCGGAATACGGGTTTCCTGCCCCCCGCGCATCACCAGCGCGCGCGGCGCCGAGAGGTCGCGCAGGGATTCCAGCGCGCGTTGCGTCTTGCGCTCCTGGGTCAGCGTGATGCTGATGACGACAAACACAAAGAACAACAGGAACGCTGCCTCGGCCCGATCCCCCAGCGCCAGGTACAGCCCGCCGGCGACCAGCAGCATCAGGAACATCGGCTCGACCAACACGCCCGCCACGATCGCGAACAAGCTCTTGGGCGCGCTGCCAGGCAGCAGATTCGGGCCGTGCTCGGCCAACCGCCGTGAGGCCTCGTCGGCGTCGAGGCCGGTCAGTTGCGTGGGCGGCAGCGGCTTGACCGTGTTCATGCGGTTCCTCTATACGCCGTCGAAAAAGCCAGTACCGGTTGCGCAGAGCCCGTCGCCGACTCGCGAAACGCAAAATGCATCGAGGCCGAAGCGCCGTGCGCATTCATGCCCGGCGTCCTCCCCGAGGACCATCAGCACCGTCGCTTAGGCGCCGCATCGGCGCAGACGGGCGCGATGACGGTGACGCACGCGAGCGCGATCTACGCATCGCAATTCGTTTGATGGGCCCACAGTACGATGAACTTCTACCCCCCGATCAGACTCGAACCGCGCTCTCGCAAGCAAGGAGTAGACGATGAACAAGACGCGTGCATTGATGGCGCTGGCGATCAGTGTCGTACTTTCGGGTGTGGCAGTTGCGCAGCCGTATGGCGGTGGCCCCGGCATGATGGGCGGCAACAGCGGTGGATATGGAGGCGGCTATGGCATGGGCTCCCGCATGATGGGTGGCTACGGTGGTGGCTACGGCATGGGCCCCAGCACGATGGGTGACTACGGCAACGAGGCATACGCCGGCCTGAAGCTCAGTGCCGAGCAGCAGCAGAAGATCACCGCGATCCAACAGGAAACATCCAAGGCCATGTGGCAGCTGATGGGCACGATGCACGAGCAGGGCTATCACATGCATGGCATGTTCGGCCCCGGCCCGTTCGACGAGGTCGCGGCGAGAAAGACGTTCCACACAATGCAGGAAACGCAGCAGGGGATGTTCGACCTGCAGCTCGGCGCGCACAACAAGATCGACGCCGTACTGACCAACGAACAGCGCGATCAGCTGCGCCAGTGATGCGACGGCCGGGACAGGCACGGGAGAAGCTCGATGTGGGGCAATAACATGATGGGTTGGGGTGGAGGCGGATTTTTCGGGCTCGGCCACCTGCTGTGGTGGGCGCTTGTCGTCGTCGGCGTCATCGTGCTCGTGCGTTGGCTGATGCGCGATGGCGTGACGAGTGTTCGTGCGAACGAGAATCGAGCACTGTCGATCCTGAAGGAACGTTACGCTCGTGGCGAGATCGACAAGGACTGAGTGTGATCAGTCAATTTGATGGGCTGATGATCGAGTTCAGTGATGGTTCACGGTGTGGTATTGGCAGCAGCGAGACGCTCGAAAGAGCAAAAGACCGGTCTTGAAGGAAGGAAGTCTGCGACTGGCTTGGCATAGGGCATAAATCGTGCCGCGCTATCGTCTCTAACCTATTGAATTTACTCGGAAAAGTTTAAGCACGTTCGATGATGGCAAGTCATGTACGAACATCAACGAAAGTGATCATCCAACGGCATTTCTCCATCAAGATTCATGCTCATGCTCACTGGCCGCGCTGGAAGGACGGTCGCAGGCCGCTGCCTTGCTGCTGGGCTTTGCCGACGCCACCTACGAACGCACGCAGGACCACCGCGAACCCAACGAAGCCGCGGCGGCCGCCCGTGTGCGCCAGCAACTGGCCACGAGCGTGCACGCCGACGCCACCCAGGCACTGCTGGCTGCGGGCGCCCTGCTGCCCGAGGCTGCCGTTGCCGCACTGGCGCTGGAGCCGAGCGGTCCATGACCCCTGGGCCCGTGCGGGCGCCGCGTCGCGGCCGCACGGGTCTTGGGTCGATGCTGTCAGGGCGGTGCTCGTCGGCAGCCGGCCGCTTGCAGATGACAACCTTGGTGATCGAAATATGCGCTCGCGCGCCGGAGTCGGCGCTGCTGCCTAGCGTGCACCCACCACGGTGTGGCCACCATCTGGTGATCAATTTCCACCTCCTTCTGGCGCGATGGCGAAGAGTCGGGGTGCCGCGAAGCTGCCTGTCGCTACCGTCAGGAGATGGCCGTCATGTAAAGCTATTCATGCGGCCACTATGCATAGAACTCATCTATGTCGTCGACGAGATAGGCGCCACACCACGGCCATGCACCTTCTGCAATCGGGCGTGCCCTTCAACGTGATCGCGCTGTGGCTCGGGCACGAGAGCACGAACACAACCCATCGTTACGTCGAAGCCGATCTGGCGATGAAGGAGAAGGCGCTCGCACGGCTTGAATCGCCCGACACCAAGCTGCGTCGGTACAGCGCGCCGGACTCACTGATGCGGCTCCTGCAAACGCCGTAGCCAGAAACTATGTATAGAACCCGCCGGTCCCCGTCGCCCCGAACCGCAGGGGCCGGTGTCGCTCAGCGTGCGAGAACTATCCCTAGTTGAGTTCTATGCATAGTGGCCGAGGGCTGCCCGCGAGATGTCACTACCAAGCGGCGGGTTCCCCTCGCAAAGCCGCCATCGAAACTCGGATGGCAGGTCTGTGTTGCATAGCTGCCGACCGGCGGCAAGAAGGGAGCGCCGGCACCCTTCTGCGACATTCGCTGTCCCGAACTCGACGCCTACAGCGGCCACTCGAAGAGTGATCTAACCGGACCGTTGCGGTATGGGGCTAAAGGCCCAGACTGAAATGCCGGGCCTTTGGCCGCATGCTGCAATGGGTCCGGTTGAATGAATGGTTGGGCGGCATTGAAATTGACCGATGCAGCGGGCTGATTAAGATTCAGTCAATCTGACCAGCCCTGCAGACAATGACCTCTCGGCTGCCGATGCTGCCGCGCACTACGGCTCGTCTTTCAAGTGCTTGAACTGAGGCAGCCTCATGCCGGATACCCCGACATCGACCTTCAAGACGTTTGGGCTCGGATTCTTTGGGTCCAGGGGCACTCCGCCCAGGGACAGAAACGAGCTTTCGCGAGCGAAGCCGAAGCCTGCAAGCGCCATCGGCTCGAGGGCACGAACTGGTGCACGCGCGCTGCCGCAACGCAGGCGGCCGCCTCCGGCCCCGAACGCTGAGGTCCTCTCGAGCGTCGCTTCGGCCGGACGTGGCGCGTGCGTCGCCGACCCGTCAGTACAGCCGCACGGCCGCGTCGAAGTACCAGGTTCGGCGGATCTCGATCACGTCGAACTCGCGGGCCAGCCCCGGCGAGAAGGCCTGGTAGGGCACTTGGCTCTGCACGATCTGCCGTATCCCCTCATCGAGTTCCGCGACGCCACTGGAGACGACGAAGGTCACCGACTCCACCGATCCGTCGCTGCGGATGGCCACCGTCACGATGGGATCGACGTGCGGCCGCCTGGCCGCTTCGCGGACCATGTCGAGCGTCATGTTGAGGTGGATCTTGCGGGCCCAGGCTTCCGAGTACAAGACGAGTTCTGCATTCGGGTCGGTGCGTCCGAGCAGCCGGCCTCGACGCGCGCTGCTCCAAGCGGGGGGAAGCGCACCGGGCGGGCGCCGCGCCGTCGCGGCCGCGTCGCGCTGCGCGGCTTCCTCGTCCAGTTGTCGTCCCATCGCCCGACGCGCCGCTTCGCGTCTTTCTGCTTCGCGCGTTTCTGCTTCGCGTCTGTCCGCTTCGACTTGCGCGGCCTGTGCCCGCGCGGCCTCCTGCAGCGCCGCCTCTCTCCGGGCTGCCGCTAGCCGAGCGGCTGCCAGTTGTTCGGTCTCCAGGCGGGCGGCCTCGACTCGCACGGCCTCTTTGCGCGCAGCTTCCTGCAGCGTTACCGCTTCGCGGGCTGCAACCTGTCGCGCGGTCTCCTGTCGTTCGATCGCCAGGCGCGCAGCCTCGACTCGCGCGGCCTCTTTTCGTGCAGCCTCCTGCAGCGCTGCCGCTTCGCGGGCTGCAGCCTGCCGCGCGGCTTCCAGTTGTTCGATCTCCAGGCGCGCAGCCTCGACCCGCGCGGCCTCTTTGCGCGCAGCCTCCCGTAGCGTTGCAGCCTCGCGCGCTGCAACCTGTCGCGCGGCCTCCTGTCGTTCGGTCTCCAGACGCGCGGCTTCCACCCGCGCGGCTTCCGTGCTTGCAGCCTCCTGCAGCGTCGCCGCTTCGCGGGCTGCCGCCTGCCGCGAGGCCTCCTGTCGTTCGGTCTCCAGGCGTGCAGCTTCGACCCGCGCGGCTTCCGTGCTTGCAGCCTCCTGCAGCGTCGCCGCTTCGCGGGCTGCCGCCTGCCGCGCGGCCTCCTGTTGTTCGGTCTCCAGGCGTGCAGCTTCGACCTCCGCCGCTTCCGACGGCGCCGGGCTCGAGGCGCTGGGCGCTGCTGCGACGACTGGTGCGGGCTCCGATGGCGCGACGGGCACGGGCAGCGAGGCCTCGTCGGCTCGCGCCACCGCGATCACCTCGGGCTCAGGGACTTCCGCGGGCGCCGGACGATCGGGCACATCGGCGCGCAACAAGGCTGCGGCATCGGCCGCACCGGTCGCGATGCTCGCCCGAGGCGTGGCCTCTGGCGCCGGTTCGGGCTTCGGCGGGGTCGCCTCTGCGCTCGGTTGCGGAGGCAGCGCAGGAGGCGCAGGAGGCGCAGGAGGCGCAGGAGGCGCAGGAGGCGCGGATGGCCTCGGGGTCGGCACACCGACCGCCGGCGGCGCCTTCGGTGCCAGCTGCAAGGACGGCGTGGTCGACGTGACCGCCGGCACCGCGGCCGGGACCGGCGGCGTCGGAACGAGCCGGACACGCAGCTCGGGCACCTCGATCCGTCGATCTCGCCAGGGCAAGGCAAAACCCGGCAGCCCCCCGTCCTGGTCGCCGAAGCTCAGGCTCAAGAGCGCCGCGTGGATCAGCAGGGAAAGCAGCAGCGCGACAGTCTGTCGCCTGTGTTCGCGGCCCATGCGGCGACCCGGCCGCTGGCCGCGGCCACGGCCGGCGGCTCGGGAAGATCGCATCGCCTTCGGGTCGGGGAGCACATCCGCGGCGTCAGCCCGTCGCTCGGTCAGGGCCTCCAGTCCCTGACCTTGCCCAGGCACCTCGCATCCGTTCGTGAACCGCATCCGGTCCATTGTCCGCTCGAGCGTGCGCCCCGAGCCTTGCGTTTTCCAGGGGGGAGATAGCATGCGTGGCCGCTGCGGGCAACTCGCCATGATTCGCCATGACCGACCCGATCGACGCGTTCGTGCTCAGTCTCGATCGCGATGAGCCGCCGCCGTCGGCCGCGCCGATGCTGCTCGCCGTCTGGCATGGCCTGCGCGGCGACTGGGACACCGCCCACGAACTCGCCCAGGCGCAGGACGACGCGGAAGGCGCCTGGGTGCATGCCTGGCTGCATCGTGTCGAAGGCGATCCGGGCAATGCCGGGTACTGGTATCGACGTGCGGACCGGCCAGCGCGCGGCGGCGATACGCGCGACGAAGGCATCGAGATCGCCCGGGCCCTGATCCGATCGACACTGGGGCGCTGAAGCTCAGCCTCCGCTCAACGACTGCTGGAGCCCCGGAAACACCTTGCCGACCTTGGCGCTGACATAGTCGCCATAGCTGCCCTGCAAGGCCTGTAGGTTGGCGCCGTCCCAGCGCCGGCCGCTGTCGTCCACGCCCGGGCCGCTGCCGGGCACGGGCGCGATGCGCGTGTCGAAGTCGGGGTCGAAGATGAACGGGATCGAGAGGCGGTCGCGTCCGCTGGTGTTGGTCGCCACGCGGTGCGGCAGCGAGCGGTAGCGGCCACCGGTGATGCGATCTAGCATGTCGCCGATGGTGCAGACGAAGGAGCCGGGAATCGGCGGCGCTTCGATCCAGCCCGCGTCAGTACGCACCTGCAGGCCGCCCACCTCGTCCTGCCACAGCATCGTCAGGTAGCCGTAGTCGGTGTGTTCGCCGACACCCCACCGGGCCGCCGACCCTTCGGGCACCGGCCGACTGGGATAGTTGAAGGGCCGCAGCAGGAGCAGCGGTTGCGCGGCTCCGTGCTCGTGGAAGTAGCGCTCGGGCAGGACGAGGCCGAGGCCGAGCGCCAGGCCCGCCATCAGCGCATGATCCAGCCGCTCGAGGGCATCGAGATAGGCGAGCACGGTCGCGCGAAAGCCGTCGATCCCGGGCCAGAGATTGACGCCGTGGAGGATCACGCCGTCGCGCACGCGCGGGTGGCCGCTCGCGCGCCAACGCCGATCGCGCTGCCCAGCGCGCGAAGAACTGAGCGTGCTCAGGAATGCGCGCCCGATTGTTGTATTGGGCGTCAAACCAGGCAGCGTCGGTTCGGCTCGTCATCTTGTCTCCGGTTGCGTCGCCCGAGCCTAACCATTGCGCGCCGGCAATCGGCACCCGGAAACGAGCCCGCAATTTGGTAGACTGCGTGCCTGTCGTGGGGGGGTAGCTCAGCTGGGAGAGCGCTGCGTTCGCAATGCAGAGGTCGGGAGTTCGATCCTCCTCCTCTCCACCAATCGATGATCTCAGGACATCCCGCGAGGTCCCAGGAAATCCGAAAAGCCCTAGAGAAATCAACGCTCTAGGGCTTTTTTCTTGTCTCAGGAGATTCCAGGCGATCTCACTGATTCCGAGATCACATTGCAGGAACTTCTGCAGGAACTGCAAAATCCAGGGTGTTGTCGCTGCGGAGTTCCTGCATGGCCCATCACCTCATTCCCTCGAACGCAACGATCAAGTCGATCAAAAGCGGTGATACGCGAAACCGCCTCTCCGACGGCGCCGGTCTGTACCTTCGGCTTTTCGTCAACGGTGGTTCCCACGGTTGGCGCTTCGACTACAGCATCAACGGTCGACGAAACACGTTGAGCTTAGGCACCTACCCGCATACCAGTCTGAGTCTCGCGCGCAAGAAGGCTGACGACGCACGCAAACAGGTCAGCGCAGGCACCGACCCGAGCGATGCGCGCAAGGAGGTTCGCAGCGAGCTTGCACTTCACCGCGCAGTGACGGAACGTGCAGCTGCAGGCCTGCCGCCAGTCGATTCATTCGAGGCAGTCGCCCGTGAATGGCACACGAAGAACGTCCCGACTTGGGCGCCTTCACATTCCAGCAAGATCATTCGACGACTCGAGCAAGACGTGTTTCCCTGGATCGGGGCAAAGCCAGTCGGCGCTATTCGCCCGACGGAACTGCTGACCTTGCTCAAACGCGTCGAAGATCGCGGCGCCATCGAAACGACCCATCGGGTCCAGCAGAATTGCGGTCAAGTCTTCCGCTATGCCGTCGCAACCGGCCGAGCGGAAAGCGACCCGAGCCGCGACTTGCGCGGTGCTCTCACACCGTGGAAGCCCGAGCACTACCCGACGCTGACCGATTCGCGAGACGTTGGTCGGTTGCTACGCGACATCGAAGCCTATGAAGGCGGCTTCATCACGAAGTGTGCGATGAGGCTTTCTCCGATGCTCTTCGTGCGACCCGGCGAACTGCGCCGAGCCGAATGGAACGAGATCAATCTCGACGAGGGCGAGTGGCGCATCCCTGCTGCGAAAATGAAGGGTCGCGTGATGCACATCGTGCCGCTCGCCAAACAGGCCGTTCGCATCCTGAGCGAATTGCAACCGCTGACAGGAAGTTCGGCATGGGTATTTCCCGGCGTGCGCACCAACGGCGAGCCGATGAGTGAAAACACGGTCAATGCGGCGTTAAGGCGGCTTGGCTATGCGCGCTCGACGATCACCGCGCACGGCTTTCGCGGCATGGCATCGACGCTATTGCACGAATGCGGGTGGCCATCGGACGTCATCGAGCGACAGCTTTCGCACGCGGAGCGCAATGCGGTGAAGGCGGCCTACAACCATGCCGAACATCTGCCTGCGCGGCGCAAGATGATGCAGGCTTGGGCCGATCATCTGGATGCGCTGCGCAAGGGTGGCAAGGTCATCTCTTTGCAGACGAAGGCTCGGTGATCGGAGACTTTTTTGGGCCAACTATCGACACGTCCGGTGAGGTGCCCGTAGCTGCACCTGCCATCGAATCGTTGACGCTGGAAACGCCGAGTCTCAGTGTTTTGCGTGCCTTGGCCTCGGTGTCTTTGGCTCACCTTCGAAGTTGTTGTCGGCGCGACGGGCCCCGCAGGTGCGCACAGTGGCCAACACCCGCACTGAGACCCACAGCGGCCGGACCGAAGGGCGTCCCAGCGGGCAAGTCCCGGCCATCAGCGGACCTTCCCGGCACGCTCGAAGATCTTGCCTCGGCGTGCCTGCGAATGGCAGGTTTCCGGCGACGAGTCTGGGTCTCGCTATGGCTCTGCTCGGCCATAGGCCGGCATTGGTGAATGGCGGGTTCAGAGCAGTCCAGTTCCTCGCTGCAAATTCAGGCAAGCTCGTCCAAGGCGAGGCGAACGTCCGACAGGCACAGCTCCCGTGCTCAGACAGCATGCCATTTAGAAACCATGCGCCTCTTTGCATGTCGACCTGTAGGCTCGCGGGCAGCGTGGGTTTGCTCCAGTGCATGGCATCTATTGAACAGTCCACGGACTCAGCTCGCGAGCGCCTTCTCAGACGATATCGGCGGCTGCCAGCGCCGCCCAAGCGGTATGCGGGTGAGCAATATCGCTGTGTGCGCCTGAGGGCAGTCCTCCGTGAACGATTACGTTGTTGCCGTCGAGGTTCAGCCATTTGCCCTTCTCGAAGGGGTACCGCTTGCCGGGCGGCGCGAGCATCTCAGACGCAGCGCTGACAGCCTGCGCGCCGTCGTATCCCATGCCTCCCCAGCGTGCCAACTGGTCCGCGGCGGCGGCCGAATCGTCGCCATTCACGAAGCTCGCGGCGGGATACGAGCGTGCAACCGCGAGATCCTTCTGCGAGTGCGTGGTCAACAACGGACCATCTACCCGCGCCGCCATACCTTTCAGTGCGCCCGATCGGGTCGCGTCGTGGGGCAAATGATCGGCGAATGCGAAGTGCGAGAACGCGCCCTGGAGTAGGAACAGCGACTTGACCGGCGAGCGCTCGCGCTCTACAGAAGCGGGTAGCCCGGACAGCGAGAACGACACGAGCCGTGCGCCGAAGGAGTGGCCGAGCAAGTGGACCCGCGTCTTCCCGGCCTCGGCGGAGATCCGTGCGAGTACCTTCTCGCCGAGCCCCGAGCGTCCGACGACACCCGCGCGTTCCTTCATCTGCCAGTAGGTGCTGACTCGCAGGGCGTCCTTCGCACCGGCCCAGAGCTTCTTGAACGGATCGCCGAAGCCTGCGGCGCCCCCGCTGGACGATTGCCCATGAAGCGCCTGGTCGCCGAGCACTTCGAGCAGGCCACGCCATTTCTGGTCGTTCAATGCGGCGATTCCGCTCTCGGCAGAGTCGGCTTGTTTGCTGTCCACCGACCCGCCGGCTTCCGACTTGAGAAACTCGCCAAGCTTCAAACGGAATTCCCTCAGCGCTGCCTCGGTCTTTGGCTGCGCCTCCAGCATCGCTGTCAATTCTTCAAGCAGTTTCAACTGGTCGGCGTTGTCATAGCCCTTGCGCAGCTCGTCTCGAATCTGCTTCGGCGTGGCCTGTGCCGCCGGGACCGGTGGCCCGCCGCCGAGCGCGACCCCGCCACTGCCGCCCGTCATGACCTGATGCATCGAAGCGCTCTCTGCATCGTCAGGCCAAAGAATGGACGGCCAGACGATGCCGGCAACGCCGATGTGAGTAGTACCGCTCTTGGCGGGCGTAACGTCCAGGACCTTGCGCACCTCACCGAAGAATCGGTTGTAAAGCGCCAGCGCCGCAGCGCGGTCATTGTTCCAGCCGTGCGAGAAGACGAAGAGGTCGGTGATCTTCTGCGCATTGAGTTCGGCAATCAGGTGGTCGATCGCTCCGGTGTCTTCAGGCGCACCGTGTTTGTCAAACGTCAGCAGCCAGAACGGAAACTCTTGCAGCTTGTCGGTCATCTTCGGCTCCTTCGGTCCGCTGTGAACTCCGATCAGACACTTTGGATCGCGCGCATCAGATCGACCAGGCCATGGCCCTCGAAGTAGCGCTCACGGCCAAGCGAGGTGGCGCTGTCCAGGAAGATCTTCTTCACTTCCTCCGGACGCTGAATGAACTCGCGCCTGATCGACAAGAACGCCGCGATGGCACCCGACACGTGCGGCGCCGCCATGCTGGTCCCGCTGTCATCGACGTACGCGGCGACGCCTTCGTCGACCGGTATGCCCAGCTTCTGGCACTTGGACCTGGATGCGCACGACGTGATGCGCTCCCCGGGGGCGACCAGGTCCGGTTTGAGGCGGCCGTCGCCGGTGGGTCCCTTCGACGAAAAGAACGAAACCCCGTAGGTGTGCGGCGCATCGCGGTGGGTGCTGCCGACGGTGATTGCGAGCGAGGCGTTGCCCGGGTCGTTGATCGTGTTGGAAAGCCCGACCTTAGCTTGCCGCTCCGCCGCATTGACGCTGCCATAGCCGGTGTTGCCGGCCGCAGTGACGACCACCACGCCACTCCTCACCAACCGGTCGACCTCGACGCACACCGGGCTCTGGCCGCATGCGAACATCTGCGCATCGAAGTCGTAGCCGACGCTGAGATTCACACCGTGAATCCTCAGCATCTTCGGATCGTCGTTGAGCTGCTCGCGCACATAGACCAGCGCACGCATGATGTCGCTCACCCGGCCATTGCCGTTCTCGTCGAGAACCTTGAGGCTAACCAGCAGGCACTTCGGTGCCACGCCGTGCAGCGCTTCCGGCTCCGGTACGTAGCGCTGCACCGGCCGCTTGTCGCTCCACAGTCGGTCGCCCTCGATGTTCGCTTCGAATACCTGCTCGAAGACGCCGAAGCGCAGCCCATCCTCCTCGATCGGCTTCGAAAAGTCGATTGCTTCCTTGGGGAGCCCGCCGGCGATGATGCCGGCGACGTGCGTTCCGTGCCCGAGACCATCGACGAGGGCGCTGGCGGCGCTGACCAGACGGTCCTCCGGGGATTCATTGGCAGATCCGGGACCTGCAGCGTCATCAGGGGTGAAGTCGTAATGAAGTTCCGCGACATTCGGGTGATGTAGGCAGCTCTTTAGCTGCGTCTCCTTCGTCTGCGTCGAGCCGAAGTGAGGGTGCGTGCCGTCGATCCCCGAGTCGATCACCGCCCAGGTGATGCCCGATCCCGTCGCTGAGTAAGACCTGTACGCGGCATCGGCCTTTATGGTCGCGACCGAATGGTCCATCAAGGCCTTCACCTTGAAGTCCGGCCACAGCTTGTAGATGACGCGCCGGCTCGAGTCGCCTTGCGCGTTCTGCTCATCCTGCCGGAGCAGCTCGCGCCATTCCTTGACGCTGATCCGGAGTTGGAAGTAGCTCTTGGAGATCTCGATCGGTCGCCGTTTGCTCTTCTCATCTTCGTTCAGCGTCTTGGCCCACAGCTCGTGAAACGCATTGGACGCCGCTCGCAGCCCGCCTCGGTAGAGGATGTTGAGCTCGATCATGTAGCGGCCGCGTTCGTCCTCGGCCGCTGGCAATCCCATTTCAACGCGCCGCTCCGGGTCGTTCAGCACTGGCGGCACCACCCCCCGACCGATCAAGAGCAGCATGTCGGGTTGCGAAGGCGCAGGCGGCGCGGCCGCTCGCGGCACGGATGCAGAACCTTCAGTGCTGCGCCGAGACTGCTTGGACTTGCGCGCTGTCTTCTTCGAGGTGGCCATCGATGTCCCCTTGCCGACAAGCATGTACCGGCGGCTGGGCAGTGTCAATCGATGGCCAATTGGGCCGAGAAGGCGCCTGTTTGGGACCCTTGAACCGAGATAGGGATTGCCGCGGTTGCTCGAGCCGATCTACGCTGGTCACGCCGCTCATGGTCGAAAGCACATGCTGATCCCCGATTTCGAGACGTTGCTGCCGCGTCTGGTTTCGACCTACGGGCAGGGCCGCCTAGTGCCTTTCGTCGGCTCCGGTATGAGCCGGCGCGCCTGTACCGATTGGCCGACATTGATCGCATCGCTCGAGGTTTCGGCGGGGCTGAGCGGACTTCCCACACTCCACAGCGGTACGGCGCGCGATGTGCTGGTCCAGAGGGCCAACAGCGCAGTGCGCACGCTCAAGCGCGCCGCGCCGGGAGTCTTCGCAAAGTCGGTACGGGCAGCCCTGTTGTCGAACGAGCCGGGCACACCGCTCGTGTCGCCGCAGATGCGTTCGTTGACCCGCATCTGGTGGCCTCTGGTCCTGTCGACCAACTACGACAACTGCTACGCGGCGGGCTTTCACGAAAACCAGGATTCTCCCGGGCGCCAGCTGGCCGTGGTCGGTCGCGGCGCGGTGGACTGCCAGCGCGTGCTCACCTCGCTATCGACCGCCGGGCGCTCGCTGCTGTGGGCTCTTCAGGGCTACCTCAGCGATCTTCCGTGTGCCGATCTGCCGCCATTGGTTTCGCCGTCTCCTGAGGATCGGCAACAACTCGAGGAGCAGTTGGTCGTGGGTCACGAGGAGTATCGCCGCGTGACCTACCGCGACCTGCATTTCCGGCGCGCCTTCGCCGAAGTCTTTCGTCAACGCTCACTGCTCTTCCTGGGAGCCGGGCTGCAGGAGAGCTACCTGCAGGAGCTGTTCGGCGAGGTGCTCGAGTTCTATGGGCCGGCCGCACGGCCGCACTACGCGTTCGTGCATCGGGGCGAGGTTGATCCCGCCTTCATGCTCGCGCGCTTCCAGATCGTCGTGGTCGAGTACACAAGGCACGCTCAGGTTACGCAGTGGCTCGAGCGCCTCGCGGAGCAGGTGGCACAGCCGCGTCGCGCGCCGGTGGCGTGGTGCTGGGGCCGCATCGACCGCTCGGGAAAGCAGTGGAAAAGCGTGCCGGACCTGGAGGTCGTGCGCGGTCCATTGCCTGCCAAGCCGAAGAGATCGGAATGCCTGGCTGTCAGCGCCGGGGGCAGCGGTGATCGCTTCTATTTTTCGGCTGGCATCCAGGAGTTGATGGAAAGCTGGGGCGTGCCGAAGCCGCCGAAGCCCAGTGCAGTTGTAAAGCCGTACCTGAGCGAGTTCGGCGATCGGCCGGTGCTAGGCGTGCGCGCCCGTGCAGAGGATGATCGGCGCAACCTGTCTTGCATCTACGATGCGTCGCTCGCGCTGTTCGAGCACGTCGCGCGGCGATATCGATGCATCCGGATGCAGCTGCTGTCGACGGGCGGTCAGGACAAGTTCGACCCGTCGGTGCCGCAGTACGAACTGCGCAATTTTCCCGAGCGCTTCTCGTTCATCCAGACCCTGCGCGCCTGGAGCGCATGGCGAAAGACCCACCCGAGGCAGCCTTGTCGGCTGGTGCTGCATGTCATGCTGGATTCGGTTTACCAGGACATTGCCAGTGGTCGCATCGATGTGCTCGAGCTCCTGAGCTGCGCCGATGTGCGATTCTTCGTCGAAGTGATCCAGGACGATGGCGAGATCGAGCGCAGGCTGTTCCAGACGATGCCTGACCTCAAGCTCGCGACTGTCGTCGACGACCTGCAGTTGTCGGCGGATGAGTGGCAGGTGAAGGTGACTCCTCCGCCGACGCTCGACGATCACTGGCTCGAACTGAATCAGCAGACGCTGGGACTGACCCTGCAAATGTTTGGCGTCGTGCCGGGTAGCACGGTTCACTTCAAGCGCCCGGAAGATGTTCTTCCAGCCTCGCGGACTGCGGCCCGTGCATCGGGCGCCATGCTGCCCGACAGCCGGTGACCGCAAGAAGATCGTGACCCAGATCCTCGACCAGGCGGCTTTGATCGGGCACATCGTCGCCACGCTTCGGCGCAGCGCGCCCAGGCGCCGCTATGGCGCCTACGATCCAGCGCTCGTGCCGGTCGAGCCGGCGACCTTCGCGATGGTCGTTGGCGCCGGGTTCAGCTACGGCGCGGTGCCGCTGGTCCAGCCGCTCATGTGCGAATGGATAGGCGACTACTACTACCCTGACCAGGACATGTCATCTCTCGAGCGGCCGGTGGCCGTGCGGCGTCGAGATTCGGCCGACTTCTGGAAGGAGTTCAACACGGCGGCGACCCGGGCCGGACTGCCGCCTGTGGAGCTGGACAAACGGAAACTGCCCATCGATTGTGCAGCGGCCTACAACACGCTGTTTGCCTACGATGCCGCGAACTTACTGTTCGCCAACGTCCACGCCTCGCATGCCGTGGGTGGCAGATGGCTGCGCGGCATGCTGCCGAAGGCGCGTCAGCCCGCAGCCCCACTCTCGACCGAAGCGCTCACGCTGGGCAGCCGTTTCGTGCGCGGCTTCCTCCGCTATGTGTTGGCGCCGGGCTGCGAACATGGCGACGGCGTCACGGGTCGCGGCGGCATGAATGCGGCCCATCTGAAACTGGCCGCCATCCTGGCCGCACAACAAACCGGCGGGCTGCAAGCTCTTCGGCCGTTCTGCCGCACCGTGTTTACGACCAACTTCGACAGCCTGCTGCAGGCCGCGCTGGCCAGTGAAAAGGTGCTCCCGATCATCAGTGACCGGCCGGAACGGGGCTTCGATCCGGCGATGTTCGAACCCGAGATCGGCCCGGTCCATATCGTGCATGTTCATGGCAGTGTGCTGCGCGACAACCCGGCGAGTTCGGCCGAGGAACTCGCCGGCATCGAGCGCGCCAACGCGTCTACCCTGGCGGCCTATCTGGCGTCGCGCGACGTGCTAGTGATCGGCCATAGCGGCTGGAACGATGCGCTCGTCGCAGCGCTTGCGGCAGGCGACACCGAACACACGTTGTACTGGTGCGACGTCGCCAAAGAGCCCAACACCCGAGTCGCACGCTTGCTCGAACAACGCCGCAGCCCATCGGTCTTCGTCAGATTGGACCCCGGCGGGGCGGATGCCTTGATGACATCGTTGCACGATGCAATGCTGTCGACCTGCCGGCCTCGAAGCCAAAGGGAGGCGCGGCGCGGATGAAGAATGCAGCGCGGCGCGGCGCGCGCGCAGCCAGGCGGTCCGGCGTCACAAGTCACCTTTGAGATGGCCGACCACCGTGCGCTGCACGGCACGACGCAGATGGTGGAGCGAAACTGCTTCCGGTGACTCCCTCGTGGCAGCGCGCGCCGCGGCGTAAAAGTCCGCCAGTTTCCGGAGGGCACTCGACCAGTCGATGTCGAGCGCAGGCTCGGCGAGGTGCGGGTACTTTTGAAGCACGTCATCGAAGGCGACTTCGCAGATTCGGAGGTAGTTGCTCCCGTCCGGTGGGCGCAGCAGTGTCTCACCCGGCTCCCAGGCAAGAGGTCGGACACATCGGGGAACATTGGCGACTCGTTTCAGAGAGTCGAGCACCGCGTCCCGCTCTGGATAGATTGAGTCTCGGCGGACGGGCGGCATCCGCGCTGTCGTCGCAACGGCCACACCATCGCTCTGGCGGCAGTGGATACGCAGGTTGGTCAGTTCCTCGAACAGATCCGGATGCGGCGCCTGAAGGAACATCGCGGCCTGGCTGTTGTTGCGTGGCACGTTGGTGACGGTTGCGAACTGGAGTGCGTCAAGGTGACCTCGACCTTGCGCGCTGAAGTAGTCCCACTCGCGCCGGCTGATCAGTTCTACTACGCCGAGGTCTCCGCTGCAACCGCCGTCGCTCGCGAAGAAAGGCGCGACCCAAGGCGAGACGGTGACGTCCACCAGCCACGTGCCGGTGCCGAGTTCTCTCGAGTAGTGCTGCACGATGGCAAGTGCGTCGAAGTCGTCATCGGCGAGGCCGGCGGCGCGAACCAGGGCGACCCGCTCCCGGATTTCCTGCAGCCGAAGGTCCCACTCTGCCTGCACAGACGTAAGGGCCAGCGGGTCGAGGGACCGCAGGACTTTTGGCGTCACTGGCCAACGGTGATCGCGCTGCCCGCGGTAGAGGTCTCGTCGAGGGTGCCGTCAAGCTCCAGACGTTGGATAAACCAGGCGGCGTGATGAACACTGGAGAGCGGCCGTTCGGCCGATATACCGCCGCCGTTACCGGCCGCTTCGGCCCGCCGCGGTCGAGACAACCGCAGCCAGTCGGCCGCTACGTCGTACCGGAAGTTCGACGCATCCGAGAGCGCCTGGATCGCATGCATATGGGCGCCTGGCCGGATGTCGAGACGGATTAGGTTGCGTGCGGCCTGCACGTCCATCGTTTGCGCGCCAATTTGCTCTCTCAGTGATTCGAGATCACGGTTCGCATCGGGCCAGTGCGCAGACATGGTTGAGCTCAGAAAGTCCAAACCGCTTCGGTGGAGCATAGAAAATTCGACCACCCTTCGCAAGGAGCGCGGGCCGATGGGCCGCTGTGTCCGTGCTGCGACGGATTGCCCAGAGTCGGCGGCTAACCTGAGTGCCCGCTGGAGCGGGCACTGCTTCGGTGGCCTCGGTATATCTGCGACCGACGGCTTCGGGGCGACGAACTCGGGACGCCCATGTCGCAATGGGTCGGAAGTTCCAATTCGCTCGCGGTGGGAGCAGCCGCTGGGCCACCCTACCGCCGGCTGACCCGCCCTCCTTGGCGCCACCACCGATGGGGTTCAAGTTCGGCGCGCCGCTGACAGTCGCTACCCGAAAAGTGAAACATCAGGTCTTGGCAGCAACTGACCTTCGGCGCCAACCGAGTGGAGACAGCGAGTCTCTAACGGTCCCTCGTCCAACTGTCGCGAAGGCCTGTTCCTGGCCAAGCGCGATGACTGATGTGCGATGCTGACTCGCTGGCCAATCGAAGTCAACTGCCACTGCCGTAGGGTCGCGTGATGATCTCCAGGTAGTGGCCGTCGGGGTCGTTCCAGTAGACGCCGCGCCCGCCGTCGTGGTGGTTGATGCGGCCCGGCTGTTTGTGCGCCGGGTCTGCCCAGTACGGCAGCCCCCGGGCTTGAATGCGCTCGAAGATCCGATCGAACTCTTCTTCGCTGACGAGAAAGGCATAGTGCTCGATCGTGAGGTGCGGGTTGGCGAGGATGTAGGCTAGGGTGACGTGGTTGTCGAGTTCGACATCCCAGAACGGCCCGAACTTGACCGGAGTCGTACGGCCCAGCACCTCAGCGAGGTGGGTTGCCGACGCGAGAGGGTCGCGGGCGTGAACGATGGTGTGGTTCAGTTCAATCGCCATCGTCTTGCTCCATGCACGAAGGCCTCCCGTGCCGAAGTACGAGAGCGGCGCCAAGCGCGGCCCTACCGCTCAGGCCTTGCCGCTGTCCTTCGTGGCCGTGTCCTCGGTACCGGTCTGCTCTGGATGCCCGCGGTTGATGTCGCCGGGCCCCTCGGGGCCGGTCTGGCCAGTCTCGCCGAGGCGGTGGTCTTCGTCGTCGTGTTCAAGGCCGCCCTGGAGGCCAGGCGGAAAGTCCTGCGGTTTGAGTCCACCCATGGTTATCTCCCCATATGGTTCACGGCGACAGCGCCTCGAACCAATGTAGCAACGCAGCGCCCACCCCGCGCGACGTGGGGATTTAGTTCAGACGGTCTCGCCGTGGCCGACATGAACGAGCTCGCCGGCGAGCTCGAGCTGGTAACGTCCGAGATCCTCGGCGAGGAACAGTCGGCCGCCGTCGGGAACTGCCCGATACCCGGCCGCGCATCGACGGCGGGAGCGGCGAGCAGCTCGAGCCGCGCGCTGTCGCCGTCGACGATGATGTAGCGCGGGCAATGGACGGCGCGCAGATAGTCGCGGCTCGCGAGCACGCGAACAATGGCGCAGTGTCATCGCGAAGGACGGCTTTAGACAGAGCAATCGGGCACTTCGATAGACCGAATTGGGTGGTGAAGACCTTCCCGATCCCGACGAGACGACCCGAAACCCGACCGTTGCAAGAAGGCGTTCCCCGAGCAGTCAACCGCGCTAAATTGACCGGGAAGAGCGGTTCAGAACTGCACCTTGGTCCCGCAGTGTCGATAGGTCTCACTCGCCAAAGTGAAGCGCGTCGCGTTGACGATCCTGACCACGTTCGGGCCACCGACGATCTCGCCGCCGCCGCGGATGTCGACGCACTTGTCGTTGATCGTGTAGACATTGCCACTGTGCGTCATCTTGGTGATCGTGCATGTGGCCTGCGAACTTCCGAAGGACGAATCGCCGCCCCAGTAGTTGATGATCTCGGCGTTCGAGGCGCCCTTGCACGGTCGGTTCACCGGCACGTAGATGCCTTGCTTTAGCGGCAACATGTCGGCACCGAGCGCGCCTGTGCTGGCTATCAGGAAGACAAAAGTCACACTGTGGATCTTTCGCATCACATCCTCCCTTGGGATGACCTCAATACAGCTTCGCCAGCCCGGCTCGAATGGCCTCGGGCAGGTTGGGCTGCGCGGCGATTCGGGCGAGGAAGTTCGCATCGTCGGCCACGGTCAGCGGATCGAGCTCGATGGGCTGCAGCAGCGTCGACAGCGGTGCCGCCGCGCGCGCCGCGAACAGATCAGGCCCGGTGAAGTCACGCGGCCCGTCGAACGGCAGCCGCGTGCGTTGTTCGACCCCGGTCGGCTGAATCTCGTCCAGCGCCAACGACCACACTACTGGCTGGGGTGCGTCCAGCGTTCGCATGGCTTCCCTGGGCTTGGGCTGCTCGAGCTCCAGGGCAAGCCTGGGCAAGTCCTTGAACACAGCCTTCAACGTCTCGCGCGCCGCGCCGAGCGACACGGCGGCCACATCGGGGTCACCGGTTTGCTGTTCCAGGAACAACTGCCGCGTCTTGCCCTCCACACGCAGCGTCTCGCCGAGGGCCTTCAGAGCCTTCATCAGCGACGGCATGCCATAGCGCGCGATGCCGTTGATCATGACCAGCCGCAGGTCGGTCTCCTTCGCTTTGATCAGCGCCTCGTATGGATCGCCGGTCTTCCCCCCGATCACGATCAGGTCGGCCCGCTTGCCGGTCTCCAGCGTGCCGAGCGCGTGCTGCCACTTGAGAATGGCCGCCGCGTCGCGGGTCGCCATCGCCACGAGCTCGCGCGCGCTGAACAGGCCATTCAACAGATGCTTTGAATACAGCCAGGCGACCTTCAACTCGCCCAGCAGGTTCTTGCTGCCCGAGGGCGACCAGTCGCTGCCCAGGCCTATGCGAACGCCGGCGCGCTTGGCTTCCTCCACCCGCGCCGTCGATCCGTACAGCAGCAGGTTGCTCAGCGGCGACCAGACGATCGAGCCGCCATGGTGGGCCAACACATCGAAGTCCTCGGCAATCAGTCCGGCTGAGTGGATGCCGGTGAACTTCTCGTTCAGTGCCCACTCGTCGGGTGCCACCTGTA
The DNA here is from genome assembly GCA_963774675.1 of uncultured beta proteobacterium. Classification (GTDB taxonomy): domain Bacteria; phylum Pseudomonadota; class Gammaproteobacteria; order Burkholderiales; family Burkholderiaceae_C; genus CAIKUF01. The sequence goes on from CAVZFV010000011.1 coordinate 370,074, forward strand.
GCGCCAGGAAGTGCCGCCGCGCCACCGAATCGGTCTTGCCGGCAGGCGTGATGCCTTCGCTCAAGTGCAGCAGGAAGCAGCTGTCTTCCTTCTTCAGGCGGGCCAGGAACGAGCGCGCGTCCTTGGCATCCAGGTCGGCGATGCGCCCCTGCGCCTCGAACAGCTGTGCATCGTCGGTGTGCTCGACATTGCGCACGACACCGCGGTAGAAGCGTTGCACGCCCGCGTTGCTGCTAAGCATGATGCCCTGGGTGGTGGTGACCCCGCCGAGCAGACACTTGCACTCGACGTAGCGCACCAGCGGCGCCAGCAAGGCGGCCTTGCCCTGGGCGTCGCGGTATTGACCGACCACTGTCATCGGCCCGCTGATGAGCTTGCGGTAGTCGGGATGGTCGGGCCACTGGCCGCGGTGTTCGAACCGCTTCGGCACGGGGCTCCACAGCGGCAGCGCGTTGTAGCTCAGATGGTTGTGGAGCTCGATCAGCCCCGGGAAGATCGTTCCACCCGTGTTGACCCGGGCCACGGCTTCGAAGCCGGCTGGGGCTGCTTGTGCGCGATCCAGCACGGCCACGATGGCGCCCCGGTCGATATAGACAACCGCGTCGGTGCGAACAGTGAACGCGTCATCCATGGTGACCACGCGTCCGGCAAGGGCCAGCTTTGGACCGGTCAGAGGGTCGACGGGTCCTCGGGTTTGGGTGTCCTTCGCCAAGAGGGCCGACTGATCGCGCGGTGCCGCTGACTTACCGCCCAGCGGGTACCAGCGTCGCCGCAGAGCGCTCATGTGACGACTCCCTTCGTGACTGTGATCGTGATATTGCGTCGCTTGGCGAGGGTGTCGGCACCCGCACGTCTGGCCCAACCGTCGTTCTGATGCATCCATGCCGGCAATCCGGCCGGGAAGTCGTCCTCCGGGATCGCCACCCGATCGCCGTCGAGCCAGCTGTCGCCATAGAGCACGAGCGGTGTCGGCTGGTCGGGGTGCAACACGGCAGATGAGAGTGACTGCAGTGCGGTGTTCCAGTTCTGCAGCAGCTTCTTCGTGGCAGCCGCGAGCTTGACCTTCACGCCGCCGGATGAACTCTCGGGCTGCGTGGGGTGAGTCACCGCAGCGTAGGCGACGTTCGCGCCTTGAGCAGCCGGCGTGGCGAGCCAGAACTTCCAGGCCTCGTCAGCTGCCGTGCCGAGGGCAATGACGGCTTCGATGCGGCCGGTGCTCAGCACCGCTTCGATCCACCGATTGCGGTAGTCGATGAGCTGGGCGCTCTTGCGCGTCTTGGCCTTGACGCTGCCGTAGACGCTGTACAGGTAGGTGTTGATGAAGACGTAGCTGCTCATGATGCCGAGCTTGGACAGGAATCCCTGTACGCGGCGCCCGGCCTCACCGACCAGGATGCGGCGCACGACGGTTTCGTGTTGGGCGGGATCCTGGCCGATGACGAGCATGCGGGCTGAGCCGTCGAGGCGGCCGCGGTGGAAGATCGGGCCCCATTCGACGCGGAACTGGTCGGGGGGGTAGACGTCGGCTTCGGGGTAGTCGGCGCACAGCGTCAGGTACGGCTCGGTAACGTAGCCAGGGTCGAACGGGTGAGGCATACAGGCTCCCCTTTCGCGGCCCATTCTGGAGCCGCATGGTTAAGCCTTCTACTGCGTCCGGCTGGATAACTCCAGCCCTAGTTCGGAACTTGCTATCGTGCCGGCCCTCTCAAAGGGATGCTTGGACGCGTTGCAGCGCGACCCAATGACATCGGCCCGACGCGCAGTGGCTCTCGGAGGCTGCGGCTACGGCTTGGACGCGTTCTTCGGCCAGCAGGTCTTGCGAGTCCGGCCTTTCGAGGAAGCTCGCTCCCCAGCCTTCGGCGTCTGGCGGAGGACGCCGATTGAATCCGCGCAGCCACGTTCACCTCTGCAGGACGTGTGTTTGCGGCGGGTCGCTTCGAAAGTCAAGCACGACTGTGGTCGGTGTGGCCTCGGGCATGTCGGGCACCGGCTGGCCTGCGCCGAGCGCTTCGAACAACGGCGTGGGGTCGAACCCGAAGGCCAGTTCGCGCACCGCGTCGCGGCCGGCGCGAAGCGATCCGGTCGTGTGCGTGGACAGCTGCAGTTCCAGCCATGCGCGCTCGTAGCACAGCACGTCGTCTGCGAACCGCGCGACGATTCGGCCGACCTGCATCTCGTCGGCCAGGTACTGCGCAAAGGCCAGGCCCGCCGTCAGTGATTGCAGGTCGGCCATCGGATGGGTGTCCCAGTAGCGGTCGACCAGTGCACTTAGCTGTGGCTTTAGCAACTCACAGCTCAGCGGCAGAGCGCCGACCAGCGAGCTCAGCCGGTTGGCGCGCGCGAGGATGCACGTTATGCGCATGCCGGGCTGGCCAGCGATGTGCAGCAGCCGCGCGCGTTCAGCTTCGTTCAGGTCGAGACCGACCAACGCCGCTTGGCCTTCGGTGCGCGCTCGTATACACAGGGCCGGCGACAGCACCATGCGCGCAAAGGCATCCTGGTAGGCGGCAAGGGTCATGGCAGCGAACCGCGGCTAGCAGAACCGTTCCCATAGCTTGCGGGCGCGCTGCAACTCGCGGTCCACGCCACCGTTGACCAAGAGCGCTGCGTAAGACTCGTGATACTCGAAGGTCACACCGCGGACCCAGGGCGCAGCGCGCAGCGTGCGTTCGAGCAGCGGCCAGACGGCATCGGCCACCGGCCCGGCGTGCGAGTCGGTGTAGAAACCCGCCATCTCGTCACCACCGGCAATGTGGATCTCCACTACCTGGCGCAGATCGAGCTCATCGAGAAGCGCCTCGGCAGCGAACCTGTGGTTCGTGGCGTTGACGTGCAGGTTGTGCAGGTCCAGCAACAGGCCGCAGCCGGAGCGCCGACAGACTTCGTTCAGGAAAGCCGCCTCGCTGTAGGGCTCGTCGGGCGGGATCACGAAGTAGACGTTGTTCTCGAGCAGAAAGGGCCCGTCCACCTGCTGGTGGATCGAGGCGACGCGCTCGACCAGCATATCCAGCGATTCGTCGTCGCGCGTCAGCGGTAGGGTGACTGCGGCGTTGACCTCGACACCGTGTTCCGCCAGGCGCGAAAACGCCAAGTGATCGCTGTGCCACGGGAAGCCGTAGCGGCGTTGCCAGCGTGAGATCTGCTCCAGATGCTCGGTGTCGAACAGGCTGGCGCTGCCGATGGACAAGCCGATGCTGTGGCAGGCGATGGGCGCGCGCGCAGCCAGCGTGTCGAGGGCAGCCACCGAAGGGCCAAGTTCCCGGTGCCGGTCAGTTGCACCAGGACCAGCATCGAGCCAGAACCGATCGGGGATGATTTCGACATACTGGTAGGCGATCTCGTCCTCGGCCGAGGTCGTGGCCAGCGTGTCGGCGTTGAGCAGCAGACCCACGCCAAGCGCTGGCAACGACTGCAATCGGGCGAAGTCCATGCGGGTCGCCAGCGACGCGGGGCCCGTGTGCAGCGAACCCCGCGCCCGCCTCAGAACCCTTGCACGTCGATCTGGGTCTCGAAGCGTGTACGAATCAGGATGTCCAGTCCCGACTTGCAACCGCCGCAGAAGCGTAAGCCGACTGCCTTCAGCGCGGTCTTGTCCTTGTACAGGCCGGCCAAAGCGCCTTGTAGTTCGGCAAGCGTGGCTTTCTGTTCCATGTACATGACGGCCTGCGGTGCGCCGTTGTTCTTGGACAGTTGGACCGTAACGGGACGTTTGGTTGCCATTGACAATCTCCTCGAGAACGGGTTGTGGATCAAGGTCGCCGCCAGCGATCAGGCGACGCGCCGACTCTATGCCGGGCCCGCGTGAAGCGCCTATCCCACGTTTGGTACCTGGCGCATCACACTTCGACTTGATACCAGATTACGACTTGGCCGAACTCGACCTTGCCCTCACTAATGCTGAACTCCACTGGCACATTGTTCGGTATGTTCGCGTTCTCTGGGAATGGAACTGAACCATTGAATGGATCCCAAAGGCCGCGTGTCGTATCAGCTGAGAGACCCCACGACAGTACGTCTCGTGAGTTGATTCTTACCTTGAACTTCGCGCTCGTAAAAGCGTGTGCGTGAAACGCGAGTATCGGTTTGCGAATCCCATCTTCTATCTTGAAGGCGGTAGGAAGTATGAACGTCAGTTTCTTCTTCTTCGTACTGGTAGCTGCGTTGAGAACAAATCCACCGTCAAAAAGCACTTGGTAGTCCGCAACCGTCTTGGCCATGATCATCTCCAGAAGCGAAGGGAGGGCGTGATGATCGCGCCCATCGGCAAGGGACCCAATCCCTAGGTCTGCGGTTCGCTTGCGACGTGCCGCACTTGCATGCATGTGCTCCGACTTTGAACTCGCGAAGCCATGGGAATTGAAACCTACGAGCTGTCGGACGCACCGGTGCAACAGTATTCCGACGGTTGCAGATCAGCGTGCCGACACCACTGCGTGGCGATCCCCCGTGATCAGATCGGCGACCAGACACACGATGTGTTCCTCCTGGTAGTAGTGGACGTGCGGCATCGCGGGGTCATTGAAGACATTCTTCAGGGCTTCGAGCAACATCGCACTGCGCGCCGGGTCGAGCGCGGCTCGCAAGGGCGCCAGGTTGACGCGTACGGCGGCATCGAGCCGCTGTTCGAGTTGCCGCTCGATCTCCTCTGGAATCGTGACTTCGGTGACCTGATTCGGGGGTTCACCCGTGCGCTGCGCCTGGAATGCCGCGCCAAGGATATCCATGCCGATGGCGCTACCCGCCGCCGCTCGCGCGCCGAGCAGTATTGAAAAGCGCGTCGTGACCGCACCCAGCCATGCCGGCAAGCCGAGCAGCCTGTCGAAAGGATAGAAGAACACGCCGTAAAGTAGCACCGGGCCCAAGGCAACCACACTCTGCACGGTCTCCAGTTGAACCAGTTCCTTGTCAAAAAGGTCCGACGCCGCTTGCAATGGCCCGCGGCTTGACCTGGGCGGGGCATTGAATTCAAGTTGTAGCCACCAAAAGGTGGACCTCCTGGAAGGGCGCTCACCGGTAGGCGCCAGTGAGCGCGATTGCACCGCCCTCACTTGACCCTATCAATGTCCGGCAACCTCCAGCTCTTGTCCATGATCGCCTTCTCTGGGCCATACACCCGGAACCACGGGAACCATTTCTCGCCGGGCTGGGTGTAAACCCAGTTGGACTCCTGACCGGCGGGGGGCTTTGGGCCAAAGTAGATGTCCACCGTGCCGTCGGCGTTCTTCTTCAAGTCGGTGTTGAGCGAACCGAGCGTGAGGCGGTCGGCGTTGAGGAAGAAGCTGCTGGTTTTCAGGCTATAGACCGTGACGGACCAGAACTGTCTCACCGGCACGTTTGCTGGAACGTGCAGCTTGTAGTTGTTTCCGCCTTCGAGCGGCTTGCGGTCGTGCCAGCAGCAGGCCGATGATGAACGCGGATACAAGGTTTGCCATTGAAGTCTCCGTTCTGAGGTATCACAGGCGATCCCTGCGCGGCAGTTGACGAAAATCGTCTGGCGGAACGCTAACATTGCCCGGACGATATGGCCGTAGAGGCAATGCGCAGGCGTCTTGCCCAGCCCGCACCATGTCTATCGTGACGAAGCGCCGCGCCGGGGACCGCGATCGGCGCGGTTTCAGCTGTCGCTCCGCTCCAGACCCTTGAGGATCCGGTCCAGGACGAACTCGAAGCTGACCGTGCACCTGCGCCCCTCGCCGGAAATCGGTGGTGCAAACGATAGCGAGCGCCCGGCTTGTCGAGAACTAGCCGTTGGTTCAGTCCGGCTGGAGTTGCTCCCGAAAACTCAAGGCCGCTTGCACCACGAATGAAACGACGCAACTCTTGACTCTGCCGGTTGAGAGGCTGCTCTGCGGCGTATGAATCATGCGACTCGTACTATCGCAATGGTTCGTGGACTGACAGCCGATCCACCGAACTCACCACCCTGAAGCCGTCATCCGAGTTGAGGGTGCCGGTCTGCGCGATCAGTGCTTTCGCAGGACGATTCGAACACCATCCGCTTAACCCTGTTCGCCGCCGGTGTCCGTACAAGCCATCGACCACTCCAGGAGCGTTCGATGCTTTCCACCCCGCCCAGATCGTTTGGCCTTGCCAGCCACATGCACCCCGCATGGATCGCCCGCCGGCATGCAGCACTGTGCCTCGCCGCCGCCGCGCTGCTGCTGACTCAACTGCCGGCCTGTGCCTCCCGATCGCATGCTGAAGAGCAGCCGGTATCCATGTCCGTCGTCGATCGCGAGACCGGTCAGGCGATGACGACCTATCGCAAGGAAGGCCGAACCTACGTTGCCGGACGCCCGGCAGCGCGGTACGCCATTCGCCTTACCAATCAGACCGGCGGCCGGGTGATGGTGGTGCTGTCGGTGGATGGGGTCAACGTCATCACCGGCGAAACTGCCTCAGCCGGCCAGACGGGATACGTGCTCGGCCCATGGCAGTCCTACGACATTGCCGGCTGGCGCAAGAGCGACACCGCAATCGCATCATTCGTATTCGCGGCACTGGGTGATTCCTACGCCGCCAGGACCGGGCGGCCCGGCAACGTCGGCGTGATCGGCATGGCGGCGTTCCTCGAGAAGCCCGAACCACAGGTCATGCAGCAGCGGCAAGCTCCACCGAGCGCAGCCGACCGGCTTGGCGGCGTCGGCAAAGCCGAGTCCCGCGCCGATACGGTGATGGAAGGTTCAAGTGCAGCCAATGCAGCACAGCGTGCAGCGCCAGCCGCCCCCAGCGCGGACGGTCGCGCGGCCGGCGAAGTCACCGCGTCAGCCACCGCTCAATTGGCCCCGACCGAGCGGCTGGGCACCGGTCACGGCCAACGCGAGTGGTCGGTGTCGCGCCGGACCAGCTTCGAAAAACTGAGCAGCACACCGCAGGCCGTGGTCGAGATCGCATACGACAGCTTTGCCAACCTCGTGTTGGCCGGCGTGATCCCGACGCCCACCGCCCAGGCCCGAGCATTCCCGAGCGATGGAGTGCGTGGCTTCGTGCCCGATCCGCCGGCGCGGTGATCGGCCGGTGTCGGCAGACCTGGCAGCACACGGCGCCCGCTGGATACCATCGGGCGCTATGGTGACGAGCGACGCCGAACCCGCCAACCCACCGGGTGACCCCGAGTTGCTGCGGCGCTACCTGGCCGGCGACAAGGCGGCCTTCGAGCGCCTGTATGACAACTATGACCGGCGCTGCTTCGACTTCATACGCCGCATGCTCGCCACCGCCGACGAGGCCACCGTCGAGGATTTGCACCAGGAAGTCTGGATCGCCGTGGCGCGGCAGGCGGCGAGTTTCGACGAGCGCAAGGCACGCTTTGTGACCTGGCTGTTCACGGTGGCGCGCAACAAGGTGATGGACCACTTTCGCGGCAGTCACGGGGTCGTTCGCCTGGCCGGTGATCTGGGCGAGCAAGCCGAGGCGTCGCTGGCCGACTTGGCTGACGCGCCGGCGATCGACCCGGAGTGCATCGTTCACAACCGGCAGTTGGCCGCGGCTCTGTTGCACGAGGTGCAGGCGTTGCCCTTCGCACAGCGCGAAACCTTTGTCCTGTTCGCACACCGCCAGCTGAGCCTGGAGGAGGTGGCGCAGATCACACACGTGGGACTGGAGACGGCCAAGAGCCGACTGCGCTACGCGCGCCAGACGCTGCGCACGCGACTTGCGCCCTGGAGAGCCGAACATGGGTGACTCAACCGACGACGACGACATCGACCGCGCGTACCGCGTGGTCGTCGAAACGACCACGGACGCCGCCGTGGCGCAACGGCGAAGGGGTGCCGTTCTCAAGGCAGTCGCGGAATTGGATGCGATCCATGAAGCGCCAGTTGCCCGACACCGTGCTGCGCTCGACGATCGGGCCGCGGCCAACGACTCGCACCGGCATCCGACCGCAACCTGGTGGCGCGGCGTGGCCGCTGCCTGCGTTGTCGGCGCCAGCGCCTTGGTGGTGGTGCGCATGCAGGAGGCGCGTGAAGCCACGGTGGAGACCGGGCTGCGTTCGGACGCCGACCGCGTGGCGGTGTCGGCACCGGCGTCGGCGCCAGCGGGCGAGTTGACGGCAGCTCAGGTTGCCCAAGCCGCGCCGCGCCAGTCCGGCGTGTTGACCGCACCCGCGGCCGTCACGGGCGTACCTCGACGCGCACCCATCGAGCCTGCAACGGCCCCGGCCGGAGTTCGGTCGATCACAGCCTCGGACCGCGTCGCGAAGACGGAGCGGTCGGCTTTCCCTGGCGATAGCGGCAACACCGCGGTTTCGAACGGGCGCGCCGCACAGTCAGGCGCAGCAGTCGGTGCCGCGGATGCAGCACGCCGCGAACATGCTGTGGCGGCTTTGCCGTCGTCCCCCACGCTCATGCCGGACCCATCAGACCGACAGGGAATATCGACTTCGCGCACCGAGCCGCCATTGGCAAGTTCCAAGGACGCGCTGGGTGCAGCTGCGGCACTGCCGCCGGCGCGTGCCGCGGCGACGGCAGGCGACTCCGTCGCCAAGAACTCGCTGCCCACGGAAATCGCTGCGCCCTTCGCCGAGGCCGCTGTGCGAGCACCAGGTAGTGGCTTGCTGGTTGCGGTCAACAAGGGCGACATTGAAGCCGTTCGTACGATCCTGCAAGCCACCGACCCCGACGCCGAGCGCGACGCGGATGGCCGCACGGCCCTGGCGATTGCTGTTCTGCGGGCGAACGTGCCGATGGTGAAACTGCTGCTCGCAAGCGGCGCAAATCGGCATGCTGTGGATCGGTTCGGTCACACACCGGTGAGTTACGCCAGTGCAAGTGCTGATACGGCGTTGCTGCAAGCCTTCGGGCAGCCTTGAACCGCAAGGCTTGCGGAAGAAGAAGTTGCGGCATTCGCGTTCTCGATGACCGATTCCACCGAGCAGGCACGCACCGGGCAAGACGCCCCGATCGTGGCCGACATCGGCAACGGACGCGTCAGCGGACCGGACCCGAACACTGGCCGTCGCTTCGCCCGCGGCGCCGCCGCCTGACACTGAATCCACCGAAACCGCCCGGTGGCGCGGCTCGATGTCCGCTTCGCGGGCTTCGAACTGGATGCGCGAGTATCCGCTGCGGGTCGATGGCGGGTCGTCGACGAAGAGAACTGACTGACCGGTCGCTTCGACCAAGCTGACGCTCGCACCGGTGCAAGCCGGTAGCAGCAACAGACCACCAAGTTCGGTCTTGTTTTGCTGATTTCTCGTTGTAAATCGTCGCGTCGGTAGGCCGAAGCAGCGCGTACAGTTTTCATCGCACCCAACGGATCCCTTCGCGATGAAGCGCGCCGCCCTGCCCTCAACGCACGCTGACGAACCTCAGCGCTTTCTCGTACGCCTGCCCATCGTCATCAAGCTGACCGGCCTGGGCCGCTCGACGATCTACCGCTGGATCGCCGAAGGAACGTTTCCGGCGCCGGTTCGCCTGGGTCGACGCGTTGTCGCCTGGCGCTGGTCAGACCTGGACCATTGGACGCAGTCTCGGTCGGCTATTCACCACTGATTTCGGTGCCGCGCGCCGAGTCAAGGGCGTGCGAAGCCCGGCGCCAGCGAACCCTTGACGCGAGGCACGGCGCCATCACGCTCCCGCTCGCGAGCAGGCGGCTGCTCAGCCCCCTGCCCGGCGAGCCCGTCCGGCGGCGAGGACGGCCCCTCCGGGTGGGAGGGGTGCGGGGTGGGCGCGTCGGTCATCGTTCGATCTCAGGCTCTGGCCGGGTTCGTTGCGACTGCGTCATCGCGGTGTTGCTGCGAATTGGCTCGCGCGTGGGCGCCCTTCCTTGTTCCCTCTCCGCGAGCTCCCGCTGCGCCTCCTGCTCTGGCGGCTTGTATCGAATGCCCGGCAGATAGCGCGCGTAGTCGACGACTCGCTTGGCGAGCCTGCGGTCCTCGGCGTTGTCCGACGCAGCCAGCGCCTTGGCGATTTCGCACCAGGCCTTGGCGGCGTCGTGCCGCGCCTTTGTCAGCTTTTTCGTTTGCAGCTCACCGTCGCGCGGTGCCTCGATGCGCCCTGTCTCTCTGGCCTTGCGTTGCCATAACCTCTCGGTGCGCCGATTGCCACCGCGCGTGATCTGCGGCGAGGCTTCGGCATCGATGCCCCACGCGCGCAGCCGCTCGGCGAAGGTCTCGCGCCAGCGCTGGAGGTCGGCCTTTCGCGGGTTGAGCCGTTTGCCCTGCTTCGACGCGGCCTTGACGCTCAGGTGCACGTGCGGGTTGGCCTGGTGGTCGTGCAGGACCATCACGTAGCGGTGCTCGGCGAACTCGATCCTGGCGAATTCGCGTGCCGCTCGCTGCACGGTCAGCGGATCGGTGCCGCGCGGCATGGACAGCATGATGTTGAAGGCTTCGCGTCGCGGGCTCACGGCGTCGATGCGGGCGCCGCCGACGCGCCATTGGCGCTCGATCTCTTGCAATGCCTCCTTGCCGCGTTCGACAGTTCCGCGGTCGTCTTCGATGTCCAGGTTGCCTCCTCTGCTGATGTAGCGCAAGTGCGCAGCGATTGCCGTCATGCCGCGGCCGCCTCCGGTGACTTTGACCATGACCTGCGGTGCGCGACGGACCGTGGCCTCGATGCGACTGCGGATTGCGGCGGCTCGGTCACCCGGCAGGTGTAGGCGCGGCGTGTGCGACTTGATCGCCCGGTTGGATGGGTAGAAGAGTCGGTCGCCCCATTGGATGAGGACGCCGTCTGTCGAGGGCGGGGTCATGGTCGTCTCCCTGTGATTGGAGGTGGGCCGAGATGGATTCGACGCGCATGAGCCTGCGGCGGTGCGAATTCGGCGAGCGCCGCCGCAGACCGATCGAGGTGCTGGCGCACGTCAGCGTCGAGACTGTCCAGCCGGGCTCGGTACGCTTGCGCCGCCCGGACTTCGCCTCTGCGCAGCAGGTGGGTCAGGTGGTTGATGTCGCGGCTGAGCAGCGCGAGTTCGGCGGCCGATTTGCTGAGCGCGATGAATCCGGCGCGCCGATCGGTTGCGGCGACGACTGCCGGCGCGCTGTCGATCAGACCGGTGAGGTAGGCGCCGCGCGAGAGGCCCGCAGCGCGGGCCTTTCTGTCAAGACGCTCGGCCACCGGTCGCAGGATGCGAACGGACAGCTTGACTTGAAGCTGCGATGCGCGGCTGGCGCCGGTTGCCGGCGAGTTCAGCGTGTCGCGTTGGTCGTTGTTCAGCGCCACCGACAGCGCGCTGCGTAGCACGTCGGATTCGGTGAGGCCGGTCTCGGTCGCGCGCCGGCTCAAGGCCCCACGCAGGCCGCGCAGGTCGACGGTGAAGAACTCGCGCGGGGTGGCAGACATGTCGCGCGGTTTGACTTCAGGTGAAGACACCACAGAACGCGGCCGCCGGCCTATCCTGCCATCTGTCCTTTGATTTTCTGTGCATCTGGCTCTTCATTGATTCGGTGGAGGTCGTGCAAGGGGGTCTGACGGTCAGACCCCCTGCAACCACCGTGCGGCGAGATCGGCAATGCGTCGGCGCAGCGTGTCGAGCTCGGTCGGCATGAGGTCATGCCGGGACGCTTCGATCCCGTCGATGGCGCGCTGAAGTCGATCGCAGGCCGCGTGGGCTTGGTCAAGCAACCTGGCCGATGGCGACCGGTTTGCCGGACACGCGGCGGGATCGGTTCGGCGTGACCGCATCGACGAAACCTTTGCTCGCGTGATTTCAGCGTTGCCACCGATCAAGGCGCGGACCTGCTCGGGGCGCTCTTCGCGAAGCTTGCCAAGCTCGTGCAATGTGCGCGGTGAGGTGCAGCGACCTGACTTCAGCGCCTCGTCCAGTTCCGGGGGCAGATCCAGCATCGCGAGGTGATGCGCCACCGTCGTCAAGTTCATGCCTGTGCGCCTTGCGATCGTGGCGTTGGATTCGCCTTCATCGACCCGCGCGCGGATGAACCGGGCCACGTCGAGCGGTGTCAGCCCGTGGCGCTTCTGGTTCTCGGCGAACTGCGCGTATTGATCGGAGGGCGCTTCGCGAACGACGATGGGGACGGCTTGGAGTCCCGCTCTCTGGGCGGCTCGCAAGCGCTTGGCGCCGAAGTGAATGAGCAGCCGGCCAGCTGCGTTTGCGGGATGAACAACGATGGGCTCGAGGATGCCGTGCTGGCGAATGCTATCCGCGAGTTCCTCAAGCTCCGCTTCGGGAAACTCGGTGCGCGGGTTCGTTGGATCTTCCTCGAGCAGCGCAGTCGGGATGATCAGCGGTTGCCCCGCCTTGTGAACGGCAGCAGCCTGGACCGCTGACTGTTCGCGCGCCGCTTCGGCGCCGCGCTTCTTGCCGTTGCTGACTGCCGGATCCGACGATGGGGACTCCGATACGGCGGCATTCACGCCCGGCAAATCAAGCTGTCGTTCGCAGAGCTTCTTCCAGATCGATCGCATGCGCGAATCGTGCACATGTATCGCCTCCGGCAACCGAAACCATGAGTGACACGCCAACGTTGTCCCGACACGGCGCAGGAAATCCCAACAGGTCCATCAGCGTCTCGGACGCGCCGCGTTCGTGGTTACGACCAGTTGCAACTCGGTGGTGCGATTTCTCTCCTGGAAGAAAAAGGGGGAGGTGCCTCAGAGTGGTCGCCCCAAAAGGTCTGTCCACCTGACCGCGCCTCGCCGTTGACCGAGGCATCTTGACATTGCATATATAAATACACACACTGATGGTATGCGCTACAGCTTCGATCGGGCCAAGCGGGCGAGCAATCTCAAGAAGCACGGTTTCGATCTTGCAGACGGGCAATCGGTCATCGAATCCGGGATGACCGTGACATTCGAAGACCGCCGCGTCGACTACGGGGAGGCGCGATTCGTTACGCTGGGGCCGCTAGGCGATGCCCTCGTGGTGATCGTCACTGCAGAAACTGAAGACCACATCCGCATCATCTCGATGCGCAAAGCGGACCGACATGAACAAAGCATCTATCGCGAAAACCTCAGCCTCGGCTAGCGATCGAGCCGACAAACCCCTGCGCCGCTCCGACATCGCGGCTGGCCGCCTGGTGTTGCGCAAGCGTGGCGCCAGCGGTGCGGTGTTACCGAACAAGCAGCGCGTGAACATGTTCCTTGATAGCGCAGTCGTTCAACACTTCAAGTCCAAGGCCGGAGATCGTGGCTATCAGACCTTGATCAACGAGGCGCTGAAGCAGGCGATCCAGGCCGAAACCATCGAAGGCATTGTTCGAAAGACCATCCGGGAAGAACTGAGGCGGGCATGATCCCGCTGATGCAACGCTTCAGCCTATGCAGGAACTTTTGCAGGAACCTCGCACGCGAAAAGGTCAGGAATTCAGCATTGACGCACCGTGCAGACTGGTTTTCGATCCTCCTCCTCCCACCAATCGATGATCCCAGGACATCCCGCGTGCGACTTGAACCATAGGGTTGCACTGGGTGCAACCGGTAGGTTTATTTCGCTGGTGCAAGCTCTAGGTTAAACAGGCCGACCTCCTCGCAGGAAGTCGGCTTCGTTTTTTGTGCTTGAAACTGCCTGTCGTCTTGCTTTTTGACTGATTCAATTTCTAATTCAACAGGGCATCAATAATCCACGGCCAGGCGACGATGGATTGGATGCGCTGAGGATCAAGTTCGAAGTCTCGGAGTGCGATCTCGAGGTGATCTTCGAGTGCATTGAGGCTGTCGAAGACGCGGTTGTGGAAGCGCTTCTCGCGCAGTTCATCCCAGACATGCTCGACCGGGTTGAGTTCCGGGGCGTATGGCGGCAGGCTCAGCAGGCGCATGTTGGGTGGTGGCGCGAGTTCGCCACTGGCATGCCAGCCCGCGCCGTCGAGCACCATCACGATGTGCTCGTTCGGGTGGCGCTGCCCCACCTCGTCGAGGAACAACTGCATGCAGTGCGTGTTGACGTGGGGCAGGATCAGCGAGTCGAGTTCGCCGCTCTGCACATCGACGGCCGCATAGGCGTAGGTGTATTCGTGCGTGAGCATGGCCTGGCACAGCGGACGCACGGGCTTGGGCGCCCAGCAGCGGCGCACGTCGTTGATGCGACCGAATCGCGCCTCGTCCTGGAGCATCAGCCAGATCGGGCCTTGGCCGGCCCAGAGCGCGCGGGCTTGGGCGAGCCGCTCGGGAAATTTCTTTTCCACTCCTCTTGAGCCAGCGGGTCACTTTGCGGGTGGCGTTTGTCCGGGGCGAGCTTGCGCCAGCCGTAGCGGTGCAGCAGGATGTAGACCGAGGACAGCGCCATCGAGCGCCCCAGTCGGGCTTCGATCTCGGCCTTGACCTGGCCGACAACCAGAATGCCTTCCGTGCTGGCGCGCTCCAGGAACGGCGCAAGCAACTCGCGCTCTTGCTCGGTGGTCATGTTCTGGCGACGGCGGCCACCACGCGACTGGCGCTGGCCGTCACCGACGATCTCACCGGCCAGGAAGCGGTTGCGCAGCCGGCACGTCCATGGCACCGAGCGACCAATCGCGCGCGCCGTTTGCTCCAGGCTCAACCCATAGTCCAGCGGCAGCACGACCGATTGCGCCTGGCGCAGTTGCTCGATCGTTTGCGCCCGTGCCAGAACTTCGCGCGCCCACTCCAGGTTGTCCGCACCTCTCGCGGTTCTCGCCATGTCCATCTCCCTCAGGAGTGATCGACATGACTATTATTACGCTATTGAACTAGAAATTGAATGAGCCAGACCGGCTACGCCAGTGGACACACCCGCTGGCGAGCCGAAGGTCTCGCAGCATTACCTGCGACAGTGGCAACCGATCCGGTGCGATGAGGCCCGGTGCGGCGCTTTACAGCGTGTGCTGGCCGATGACCGGACATCCGGGCCAGATCGGACCAATCATCAACGTGTGCGCCTTGGCTCTGGTGATGGCGACGCGAAGAATCTTGCGGCTTCGGTGATACGGAGGCTCATCACCCCACCAAACGAACGACGACACCATCTGCTCGCCATCGTGTCGCCCCTCGCGAACGACGATGACGCCGTCGAACTGCTTCCCCTTTGACTTGTGGATCGTCATGACCTGCACGCCGGGCGGGTCGTCAATGCCACCAAGAATCTGGTCTTGCGCGAGAGCCAGGTCGAGCACCTGCCGTGCGCCGGTGTACTGCCCATCACGTGTCCAAACGGCTCCGAGTCCTCCGTTGATGCGCTTGCCACGGTTGAAGGCGACCAGGTAGTCAAGGTTCTTCGCCGCTTCCGTCACGTGCTCGTCGCCGGCTGCTCGCAGTGCGATCCTGACGCGAGTCCAGTCCCTCGCCGGATCGCCCGAGAAGCCCTGGGCACGCAGCTCATCCATAGCGCCCAGAACTGCCTGAACGAACTTCGCTTTCGGCACCTTGCCAGCCTGAGCCGCCAACGCCCAGACTTGCCACTGCTTTGCGGATGCCAGACCATTGGCCCGCTTCGCCGACGCCAGCAGATCAAGAGCCGTTGCAAGGTCGCGCAGGTTCGCACATCGATCAGTGCTATGGCGATGGGGCGAACGAGGTGCTCGACGTGTTTGCGCCCGCTGGACGAGCGTCGCGGCTGGCGCCGGTGCTAGAGTTCATCCACGGCGGCTGGTGGCGCGCGCTCGATAAGCGCGACCATTCGTTTCTCGCGCCGCCGTTCGTCTAGCGCGGTGCGTTGGTCGTGGTGCCGAACTACGCGCTGTGCCCAGCGGTGAGCATTGAGACGATCGCGCTGCAGGTGACGCGTGCGCTCGTCTGGACGCACCGCAAAGTCGCGCGCTTTGGCGGCGATCCGACCCGCATCGTCGCCGCCGGTCATTCCGCGGGCGGGCATTTGGCTGCGATGCTGTTGTGCTGCGACTGGCGTGCGGTTTCGCGCGATCTGCCGGTGCGACTCGTGAAGGCGGCGCTGTCGATTTCGGGCGTGTTCGATCTGAAGCCGTTGCGTCACGCGCCTTTCTTGCAATGCGACCTGCGGCTCACACCGCGCTCGGTGCGTCGCCTCAGCCCGGCGGGCTTTGCGCCGCCGCGCGGTCGATTGATCGCGGTGGTCGGTGGCGATGAGAGCGAAGAGTTCCTGCGGCAGAACGCGCTGATCCGCGCGGCCTGGGGTGAACACGCAGTGCCGGTTTGCGAGAGCTTGCCGGGCGCTAACCACCTCGAGGTCCTGGAGAAGCTGGCCGATCCGGGCTCGCGCCTTCACCTGCACGCACTGCCGCTGCTCGACGATGCTTGAAAGCGGGGCGCTAGCGCGCGTCGATTGCCACCGGCTATGTGCGGCATTGACGGATTGCATGGTGCAGCGTCGCCGACTGAGGTAAGGTCAGAGTCCGAGTCCGCCGCGTCCCGAAGAGGTGGCGGACGCGCTGAAAGACCATTCACTCAAGGAGATCGACATGGGTTTGAAGGGATCGAAGACCGAGCAGAACCTGAAGGATGCGTTCGCGGGCGAATCGCAAGCCAATCGACGCTACCTCTACTTCGCAAACAAGGCCGACATCGAAGGCCAGAACGATGTTGCGGCG
The DNA here is from genome assembly GCA_963774675.1 of uncultured beta proteobacterium. GTDB lineage: Bacteria > Pseudomonadota > Gammaproteobacteria > Burkholderiales > Burkholderiaceae_C > CAIKUF01. The sequence goes on from CAVZFV010000011.1 coordinate 386,497, forward strand.
CTGTTCCGCTCGACCGCTGAAGGCGAGACCGGCCACGCGCACGGCCACCTCGAATTTCTGGAGGCAGTGGGCGACCCGGCAACCGGCCTGCCGATCGGCTCGAGCCGCCAGAACCTCGCAGCCGCTGTGGCCGGCGAGACGCACGAGTACACCGACATGTATCCGGGCATGGCCAAGCAGGCGCGCGAAGAAGGCTTCGACGAAATCGCCGACTGGTTCGAGACGCTGGCCAAGGCCGAGCGCTCGCACGCGAACCGATACGTCAAGGCGCTCGAAGCACTCGCCGACTGAACGTCATTGACTCAACCGAACAAGGGGCCGCGGCCCCTTGTTCTCCATCGAGGCCACGGCATGACACGCGAAGGCAATCTCGAAGCGCCGACAAGACATCCGATCGACTGGCGCGGCGCTGACTTCTACGACGAGGCGTCCACATTCAAGGAGATGGAGCGGGTTTTCGACATCTGCCACGGCTGCCGAAGGTGCGTGAGCCTTTGTCAGAGTTTCCCGAACCTGTTCGATCTGATCGACGCGACCGACGACGGCGAGGTGCATGGCGTCAAGAAGGACGACTATTGGAAAGTCGTCGACCAGTGCTACCTGTGCGACCTGTGCTACATGACCAAGTGCCCGTACGTGCCGCCGCACCAGTGGAACGTGGACTTCCCACATCTGATGCTGCGCGCGAAGGCGATCAAGTTCAAGCAGGGCGGCGTCAAGGCCGGCGAGAAGTTCTTGGCCTCCACCGATGTCCACGGCAGCCTGGCCGGGATTCCGATCGTCGTGCAGACAGTCAACGCGGTGAACAAGACGCGCACCGCGCGCAAGCTGATGGACAGCGCGCTCGGCGTGCACCCGGATGCGTGGATGCCCGAGATCGCGACGCAGCGCTTCCGCTGGAGTGCAGAGAAGCCCGCCGCGACGATCGTCACGAATGGTGAGCGCACCCCCGGCAGGGTGGCCATCTTCGCCACCTGCTACGTGAACTACAACGAACCGGGCATCGGGCATGACCTGCTGAAGGTGCTTGCCCACAACGACATCCCCTACGTGCTCGTGGAGAAGGAAAGCTGCTGCGGCATGCCCAAGCTCGAGCTCGGCGACCTGGACGCGGTTGCGAAGCACAAGGAAGCGAACATTCCGGTGCTCGCGAAGTACGCGCGTGAGGGCTACGCGATCCTCACCGCCGTGCCGAGTTGCACGCTGATGTTCAAGCAGGAACTGCCGCTGATGTTCCCGGAGTGTGCCGAGACGCAGGCGGTGATGGAGGCGATGTTCGACCCGTTCGAGTACCTCATCGCGCGCCAGAAGGACGGGCTCCTGAAGACCGACTTCAAGGCTGCGCTGGGCAAGGTCAGCTATCACATCCCCTGCCACGGCCGGGTGCAGAAGATCGGCAAGAAAACCGAGGAGATGTTCAAGCTCATCGGTCAGACGGTGGACGTCACGCTCAACACGATCGAGCGCTGTTCGGGTCACGCCGGCACCTACGGCGTGAAGACGCCGACGCACCCGATCGCGATGAAGATCGGCAAGCCGGTCTTCAAGGCGATGGCGAAGGACGAACCCGACGTCATCAGCAGCGACTGCCCGATGGCCGGCCACCATATCGCCCAGGGCATGCGCGAGAGCGGCACGCCGGCCAAGGCACTCGCTCATCCGCTGAGCCTCGTGCGCAAGGCCTACGGTCTGGCATGAAACCGTCAGCGGGCGGCGAGAACCGATAGAAAGGAAAGTGATGACCATCACCCGCGAGAGCCTGATGACGCTCGAGGCCTACGCGAAGATTCGCAAGTCCAGCCGCCCCGAGTTCATCGCGCACCGGCGCCTGCGTACGGTGCGCCTGGGCGAGCACATGTCGCTGCAGTTCGAGGACGAGCTAACGATCCGGCGCCAGATCCAGGAGATGCTGCACATCGAGAAGATCTTCGACGAAGAGGGTATCCAGAGCGAGATCGACGTCTATGGCGCGCTTTTGCCTGAAGGCCGCAACTGGAAGGCGACGATGCTGATCGAGTACCCGGATCCGCATGAACGCAAGCGTGAACTCGCGCGGTTGATCGGGGTCGAGGATCGCTTGTTCGTCGAGGTCGAGGGCCACGCGCGCATCTATGCAATTGCCGACGAAGACCTCGAGCGCGAGAACGACGAGAAGACCTCGGCGGTGCACTTCGTGCGCTTCGAGTTCCCGCAGGCGGCGGGTGACGCGGTGCGCGCGGGCGCGCAGGTCAAGCTCGGCTGTGATCACACGAACTATCCGGCGCATACGCTGATCGAACCACCGACCCTTGCGAGCTTGGCGGGCGATCTCAAGTAGCCTCTTTTGTGAGCGAAAGTGGTCAGCGCCGACGCGTGTGGCGCCAGCTCTCCAGACTGAAGACCGCGAGCGCGATCCAGATCAGCGTGAAGCCGAACAGCCGCGTGCCCGACAGCGGCTCTTGAAAGACCCAGAGGCCGAGCAGCAGCTGAAGGCTGGGCGATACGTACTGCAGCAGGCCGAGCGTCGAGAGTGGAATCCGGCGTGCGCCTGCGGCGAACCACAGCAGGGGAATGGCGGTCAGCGGACCGACACCGACCAGCCAGACGAGCGTGACCGCGTCATGCTGCATGACGCCGCCGCTGCCGGTCCAACTCCACCACATGATCACCGCGACGGCCAGCGGCGCCAGCAGCAGCGTTTCCAGCGTCAGGCCCTCGAGCGCGCCGAGCGGCGCCGTCTTGCGCATCAGGCCGTAGAGCCCGAACGTGACCGCGATCACGAGGCCGATCCACGGAATGTTCGGGCCGAGCGCGGCGAGCCACGCCACGCCAGCGGCGGCGAGCGCCACCGCGACCCACTGCCAGGGCCGTGGTCGCTCGTGCAGCACGAAATAGCCGAGCGCAACGCTGACGAGTGGATTGATGAAGTAGCCCAGGCTGGCGTCGATCACCCGTCCGTTCGTCACCGCCCAGACGTAGGTCGTCCAGTTGGCGGCGAGCAGCAACGCGCTCACGGTGAAGGTGGCGAGCACGATCGGCTGGCGGCGTAGCGCGCCGATCCAGCGCCAGTGGCGCAGCCAGACGAGGATCAGCGCGAGGAAGACGAGCGACCAGACGATGCGATGCAGGACGATCTCGAACGCACTGACGCTCGCGAGCTCCCGAAAATATAGCGGGAACAGACCCCACGCGACGTACGCGAGCGCGATGTAAGCGATGCCGCGATTCACGGCGCAGCTGCTTGCATCAGCATGCGAGCCGTTCGTGCATGAGGACAGGTTGCAAAAGCGTTTGCCGACTCAACTCCACTTTGAAGCCCCGAAGCTGAAGGACTCATGCTCATGACGCAGATACACGCTGGAGGCTGTCGTCTTGCAGCTCCAAGTCTGTTGCGCGAAGCCGGGCTTGATCGCGAGTGCCGCAGGCGTGAGCGCGACGCCGCACAAGCCCGGCGGCTTGCGCGCCGAGCTGTATCGGATCCAGGCGACATCGCGATCCCGCGCGGCGTTCGCCAACGCCTGGCAATCGGCGTAGCGCGTCGCATGCGTCCACGCGGCTGCCGATGCCGACCAGGGTGACGCCGTCAAGTCGATGCACGCACCTGACACACGCGCCTCGAAGAACGTGTGCTGCGTGTGCAGCGACTGATCACGCAGCGCGTCGCTGTCGTTCAGGAAACGCCACTTCCAGTAGGCGACCTCGGCGCAGGCGACCTCGATCGTCTCCGCCCCGTACCACAGCCCGGGGGACCCGGCGACACGAAAGCGCGACTCGTGGCGTGGCCGGTAGCGAAACGGCGTCGCGATCAGGTAGTGCATCCCCTGGCCTTGTGCCGGCCAGGCGGGCTTGTTCGCTTCGAGCAACTCCTCGAGCAGAAGCTGCTCGGCGGCGGCGTCGACTAGCTTCATCGTCGCGACCAGGTGTTGGGCCTCGACACCGCGCCACAGCTGGGCCGTGCGCGGGTGAATGCCACTTTCGAACCAGGCTGCCCGCGTCGGCGGGCGCTTGGTCACGCCGCCGCTCGCATGCCGTCCAGATAGGAGGCGACGGCAACCAGGCCCTCGGCACTGCGGACCAGCTCGACGGGCGTGCCGTTGAGGGCGCGATTCGGGCTTTGCATCCAGGCGCGCCGCTGTGCGTCGTCGCCACCAACGAGTGCGTCCAGCGATCGATACACCCGCAGCAGCAGCAGCGCCAGTTCGCCCTCCTTGCTGCCGGGGGACACCTGCCGCGTCCCGCTTGCCAAGCGCGAGACGCTCGCCTCGCTGATGCCGAGGATGCGCGCAAGCGTGGCCGGTGCGATCTCCAAGAATTCGGCCGCGCGCATCAGCGCTTTCGTCAATACGCGGGGTGCATCCGGATCGGCGGCGGGCAAGGTACGCACATACTTCGCGGTAACCTCTCGGGCGGCAAGTGGTTCGTGGGGAGTCATGGTTGTTTCATATGAAATGATGTGGATAGTATATTGCACATGAAAGACTCTGTCGGTGACGCTTGGTGGTCAACCGCACGCGCGGCCCCGGTGCGTTCTGGGACGCTGCGCGACGCGCGCGAGTTGTGAAAAGCGTCACGTGCGTGTGACTGCTCGTTTCAAACCCCCCGAATAGGTGTGGCGAGGATCGCACGGAACTCCCAAGTCTTAGGGGGGCCACGCCGCCCCGCGCAATGACAGCGTCACCAACGTTGCCGACAATCGACTGCAGGCACCGATGCGCAAACCGCGCAAGGATCACGCGGTGCGCAGGAGCAACTCAAAATGCCGCAGACCTTCAATGTGGGAGCCCGTTCGTTCTTCGTCACGGCCACGGCCTGGGTCGCGATCATCCTGGCGGCAGTCGCGAGTGCCTCGGCGCTGGTGCAGAACGCGCTCGTCGCCTCTGTCACGCCAATCACTGCGGGCGGTGTGAACCTGCCGGCACTGCCGTTGCTGACGAATCTGCTGCTCGGCTACCTCCCCTGGGTCGTCGGCACCGGTCTCGTGATGTCGGTCGCGATGCTTGCATCGGCGATCGGGCTGCTGTTGCGCCTCGATTGGGCGCGAAGGGTGTTCATCGGCGTGCTGGTCCTCGCGATCGTTGCCAACCTGCTCGGCCTGTGGCTTCAGCATGAAGTGGTGCAGTCTGTCGTGTCGAGCACGCTCAGCGGCGCGCCGCTGCCGCCCAAGGCGGCTGGCGTGTTCGGCGGTTTCGTCACCGCCGCGCGCGTGATGGCGGTGGTCGTCACACTCGGCACGTGCGCATTGTTCGGCTGGGTTATTCGCCGCCTGATGTCGCCTTCGGTGCGCCAGGAATTCGCCTGACGTTTTCGGCGCGCGGGCAACTGCGCTACGCCGCCCGGGGACAGCCTCCATACGGCCTTGAACTCAGCGGCTCGATTCGAGCTCTCGGCGTAGCGTCCTCAGTCGAGCGCCAGTTTCCAGGTCTACCCTGCGCCGCGCGACGGGTCGTGATGTTCGGCTGGGCGCGCGTCACTTGATCGTTCAGCGCGCTGGCTGTGCCCGCAGCACGATGGCTCGATTCAAGTTCGACAGCGTTCTATGCAGGTTGCATCCGGCGAGCTGCCTGCAGTGCGATGCGCGCCAGACGCGCCACCACGTTGGCGAGTGCCACCTGCGCTTGCTCGAAGAGGGCGCCCTCGGTGATTCGCAGGACGGCTTCGAGCGCCTCGCTCAGAGCTTCGAGCGGCTCTTGCGCTGCCACCAGCAGGTGCACCGGATCGTCGCTAGTCGCCGCGCTCGCGTCGTCTCCGGGTACGACAGATATCGTTCCATACGGCCGCGACGGTTCGCGCATGACGCGCTCCAGTACCCGCGCGCTCTCCTCGTCTCCGACCGAGCGCAAGCGTGCGGCGAGGGCCCGTTGGCGCTTGGCGATGCTTGCTTCGTGACTTTCGAGCAGGGCGTGCAGCGCCGTGGTGGATGCGGCGATTGATGCACTGGCCGGCAGCTCGTTGCGCTCGGCACGGCGCTCTCGATGCCAAGCTTGGCGGCGCCAGCGTCGCATCAGACCGGCGTGCCGCAATGCCTCGATGGCGAGCCGCTCGGCTTCGCTCCTCACGGATGCATTGGCGGCACGCGTGGCGAGGTAGCTGTACAAGGTGAACGCACGCTCCTCGTTCTCGACCGCGATCGCAAATGCACGATACGGCGTGAGTAGCGCGCTGCCGGCGATCTCGTCCCACGAGTTCGACAAGTCGGGCGGCGGTTTCCACACCAGCTTGCCGGGCTCGGGAATCGCCTCGCCCAGGCTCGCCGCCCAACGCTCGACCGACTCGATGCGGCCGCGCTCTTCGTCGAGCATGACGCGAAATGCGGCGGCGGTGGCGACTTCGCCGCGCCTATCCATGGTCGCGCCAAGCGCCTCGTAGCGCTGCAGCGATTCGCGCTCGAGCGCGCTGGCGATGGCCACCAGCATCGGCATGCCCACCGACTCGATCTCGGGGTCGCGCCCGAGCAGCGACTCGCGCATGGTGTGGTCCCCCTCTGGCCTCGAAACTTGATCCGTAGCAAGCCGCGTCGCCGGATCGCTCAATATGATCGCACAGCAGCAATGCAGGGAGGGGCAAATTGAGCAGGCAAACATGCGGGCCGGCAGTCGTGAAGGCCACGCTGCTGCTCATTGCGGTGCTCTGCTGGGCCACGGCGCGGGCCGCTCCGGCAACCCTCGAGCAATTCCTTACCAAGGTCACGGCGGCGGAGATCGTGCCTGGCGCCGATCATTTCGGGCCACTGCGCGCCGACCCGCCCGTTGCGCCCGCCTATCGCGGCGACGAATTGCTCGGCTACGCCTATCTGAATTCGCAGTTTGTCGATGCAGACGGCTACTCGGGCAAGCCGATTCAGATCGTCGTCGGGCTCGATCCTGCGGGCACGATCGTCGGCCTGAAACTGGTCGCGCACAGCGAGCCGATCGTGCTGATCGGCATTCCAGAGAAACGCGTGGTCGACTATCTGGCCTCGTTCATCGGCTACAACCCGTTGCGAGCGGCTGCTGAGGGCAAGGGCCCGCCGCACGCAGACATCGTGAGCGGCGCCACCGTGACAGTGCTCGTGATGGGCGAAAGCGTGACGCGCTCGGCGGTGCGGGTGGCGCGCGCGCTGCAGCTGGGTGCGGCTGCGAGCGGTACCGTGGCGGCCAGTGTGGCGCGCTCGCTCGACCCGAAGGCGGGTTCGATTCTCGACTGGAAAGCGCTGCTCGACGAGGGCGCGTTACGCCACATGCACCTGACGGTCGGCGAGGTCAACAAGGCCTTCGTCGACTCGGGCAACGCGGTGGCGGCGTCCAGACCCGAGGCCGGCGCCCCAGGCGATGCATTCATCGATCTCTATGTGGCGCTGGTTTCGCAGCCCGCGATCGGGCGCAGCCTGCTCGGCGATGAGGAATTCGCCAACGTCGAACACATGCTGGCGCCGGGGCAACAGGCCGTGCTGGTCGCCGGCGACGGCAGCTATTCGTTCAAGGGCTCGGCCTATGTGCGCGGAGGCATCTTCGACCGCATCGAACTGGTTCAGGGTGCGGAGACGATCCGCTTTCGCGACCGACAGCATCGTCGCGTCGGTAACTTGCACGCCGCCGGTGCACCAGAGCTGAGGGAGATCGGTGTCTTCGCAATTCCCGCAGGCGACGAATTTGACCCGGTCGCTCCGTGGCGCCTGCAACTGCTCGTGCAACGCGCCACCGGCGCGCTGCAGAAGGTGTTCGTCTCGTTCTCGCTCGACTACCGTCTGCCCGAGCGCTATACGAAGGCGGTCGCACCGCCCGTACAAGCCGCGCCGTCGGGCCCGCCGGCGAGCACAGCGGCAGCGGCGGCGGCGGCGGCGCCGATGGCGGCAAGCGGCACCGGTACGTCTGCCGACGAACTCGCCGACCTTGACGCGGCGCCGATGTGGCAACGCATCTGGCTCGGCAAGTCGTTCGCGTTGGGCGTGCTCGCGCTGATGCTGGGCGTGCTCACGCTGATCTTCTTCTTCCAGGACATCCTGGTTCGGCACGAGAAGCTGTTCAATGTCGTGCGCATGACGTTCCTGCTGGTCACGCTGTTCTGGCTCGGCTGGGTGGCACAGGCGCAACTCTCGGTGGTCAATGTGCTGACCTTCGCCAACGCGCTGCGCGGTGGCTTTCGCTGGTCGACTTTCCTGATCGATCCGTTGATCTTCGTGCTGTGGTGCTCGGTCGCGGCGGCGTTGCTGTTCTGGGGACGCGGACCGTTTTGCGGCTGGTTGTGCCCGTTCGGTGCGCTGCAGGATGTCTCCAACGCGATCGCCAAGCGTTTGAAGGTGCCTCAGTTGAAGATCCCGTGGGCGGTGCACGAGCGGCTGTGGCCGATCAAGTACATCGTTTTCCTGGGCCTGTTCGGTATCTCGCTCGGATCGCTGGCCTTCGCCGAAGCGCTGTCCGAGATCGAACCCTTCAAGACCGCGATCGTGCTGCACTTCATGCGCGAGTGGTGGTTCGTCGCGTTCGCGCTGGCGCTGCTGGGCGCCGGGTTGTTCGTCGAACGCTTCTTCTGCCGCTACCTGTGCCCGCTCGGCGCCGCGCTGGCCATACCTGGGCGGCTGCGTATGTTCGACTGGCTCAAGCGCTACCGCGAGTGCGGAAACCCGTGCATGCGCTGCTTCAAGGAATGCCCGGTCGAGGCGATCCACCCGGAAGGGCACATCAACCCCAATGAATGCATTTCCTGCCTGCACTGCCAGGTGCTCTACCACCATGACCACAAATGCCCGGTACGCGTGCAGCGCAGGCTGAAGCGCGAAAAGCGCGCCGCAATGGCGCCCGGTTCACCGCGCTCCCCGAGCGCCGCAGCGGCGAGCGCCGGCGCGGCCGCCGACGCCACGTGACACCGATGATCGATGTTGCACGAGCCTAGCACCGCGGTCACCGCTACGGCACCCGCACCCACGGACGCCGGATGGCGCCCACAACCAGGAGCGCCGAGCTGCGCCCGAACCGACGAGGAGACACATCATGAGTGAGGACAAGAACTCCGCGGCCCCAACCGATCCGAACCGGCGCGCCGTCCTGGGTGGTGGCGTCAAGGCCGTTGCGATCGCCGCCGGCGCGGCAGGCGGTCTGCTCAGCGCATGCAGCGACAAGGCCGAAACAGCGAAGCCGGGCGCGGCCGCGGCCTCGGCCGCCGGGTCCGAGCCGGCCCAGGCATCGGTCTCGGAATCGTCGGTGGCGACCAAGGCTGCCATCGCCAGGGCCCACGTCGGGCCCGGCCAGCTCGACGAGTACTACGTGTTCTTCTCGGGTGGCCAGAGCGGCGAGCTGCGCATCATGGGACTGCCGTCGATGCGCGAGCTGATGCGCATTCCGGTATTCAACCGCTGCAGCGCGACCGGCTGGGGGCAGACCAACGAAAGCCTCAAGATCCTCACCGAGGGATTGACACCCGAGACAAAGAAGCACCTCGCTTCGCGCGGCGGCACCTACGTCAACGGCGATCTGCACCATCCGCACATGTCGTTCACCGACGGCACCTACGACGGCCGCTATCTGTACATGAACGACAAGGCCAATACGCGCGTGGCGCGGGTGCGCTGCGATGTGATGAAGGTCGACAAGATCATCGAGCTGCCCAACCAGCACACGGTGCACGGCTTGCGCGTGCAGAAGTTTCCCAAGACCGGCTATGTGTTCTGCAATGGCGAGGACCGCACGCCGATTCCAAACGACGGCAGCGAACTCGACGAACCCCAAGAAGTACCAGTGCGTGTTCACCGCACTCGACGGCGAGACAATGAAAGTGGCCTGGCAGGTGCTGGTCGACGGCAACCTCGACAACGTCGATGGCGACTACCAGGGCAAGTATTGCTTCTCGACCTGCTACAACTCTGAAGACGGGGTGACGCTGGCCGAAAGCACGGCGGCCGAGCAGGACTGGGTCACGGTGTTCAACATCAAGCGCATCGAGGAGGCCGTCGCCAAGGGCGAATTCAAGACCATCGGCGGCGTGCCGGTGCTCGATGGCCGGCACGGTTCGCCGCTGACGCGCTACATACCGATAGCCAACAATCCGCACGGCATCAACACCGCACCCGATGGCATCCATGTGGTCGTCAATGGCAAGCTCTCACCCACCTGCACGGTGCTTCGACGTGCGTCGCTTCGACGACCTGTTCGAGGACAAGATCAAGCCGCGCGATACCGTCGTCGCCGAGCCGCAACTCGGGCTCGGGCCGCTGCACACCGCGTTCGATGGCCGCGGCAACGCCTACACGACATTGTTCATCGACAGCCAGATCTGCAAGTGGTCGGTTGCGAAGGCGATCGAGAAATTCAACGGCAAGGATGTCGATCCCGATCATTCAGAAGCTCGACGTGCACTACCAGCCCGGCCACAACCACTCGTCGATGGGGCAGACCAAGGAAGCCGACGGCAAGTGGCTGATCTCGCTGAACAAGTTCTCCAAGGATCGCTTCCTCAACGTCGGCCCGCTCAAGCCCGAATGCGACCAGTTGATCGACATCTCGGGTGACCAGATGATCCTGGTGCACGACTCGCCGAGCTTCGCCGAGCCGCACGACGCGACCATCATTCATCGCTCCAAGATCAACCCGATCAGCATCTGGAAGCGTGACGACCCGATGTTCGCCGATGCGGTGCGCCAGGCCAAGGCCGACGGGGTCGAACTCGAGAGCGCGGCAAAGGTCGTTCGCGACGGCAAGAAAGTACGTGTGTACATGTTCTCGGTCGCGCCGACGTTCAGCATGACCGACTTCACCGTGAAGCAGGGCGACGAGGTCACGGTGTACGTCACCAACCGCGACGAAGTCGAAGACCTGACGCACGGCTTCACCATCGTCAACTACGGCGTCGCGATGGAGGTCGCGCCGCAGGCGACCGCGTCGGTGACGTTCATTGCCGACCGGCCCGGCGTCTACTGGTACTACTGCCAGTGGTTCTGCCACGCGCTGCACATGGAGATGAAGGGGCGCATGCTGGTCGAGCCGCGCCGGGCCTGAGGGTTTTTGCATGGCGCTGACGAGCCGAGCCGCGATGGCGATGCTGGCGGCGTTCTTGGCAGCCACGATATCGGGCGCCGCCGCCGCGGTACCGCCGGGCATGGCGAAGGTCGCTGCGTCCGCCGCTTCGGCAACCGCCGCCACCAGCGCCCCCATCGAACGGCACGTCGCGCCCGGCGAGGCGATCCAGCCGCTGATCGATGCGGCAGCGCCGGGCCAGGTGATCCGCCTTGCCCCGGGACGGCACGCGGGGCCGTTGCGCATCGATCGACCGCTGACATTGATCGGTGATGCCGGTGCCGTGCTCGTCGGGATGGGCTCGGGCAGTGTGATCACGATCAACGCGCCCGACGTGAGCATCGCGGGGCTCGAGATCACCGGATCGGGCATCGACCTGCCGGCGATGGACTCGGCGATTCTCGTCACGCAGACGGCGGCGCGCGCGCGCATCCGTTCCAATCGCCTGCTCGACAACCTGTTCGGCGTCTACCTGCACGGGGCGGCGGGATCGATCGTCGAGCACAACCTGATCGTCGGGCGGCGCGATCTGCGCACCGCGGAGGCCGGCAATGGCGTCTCGATCTGGAATGCACCGGGCGCGCAGGTGATCGGCAACACGATCAGCAATGGTCGTGACGGCATCTTCGTCAAGGTCAGCTCGCACAACGTCTTCGCCGACAACACGATGACGCAGTTACGCTTCGCAATCCACTACATGTACACCAACGACAGCCGCATCGTGGGCAATCGCTCGCGCGGCAACGACGTGGGCTGGGCGATCATGTTTTCGGATCGCCTCGAGATCCGTGACAACGTCTCCGACGACGATCGTGACTACGGCCTGCTGCTGCATACGACCAACGATTCGCGCGTGATCGGCAACGTGGTGCGCGCCGGCCTTGGACACGGCGGCCGCGAGAAGTGCGTCTTCGTCTACAACGCCGCACGCAACCTCTTGCAGGACAACTGGTTCCAGGGTTGCGCGATCGGTATCCACTTCACCGCCGGCTCGGAAGGCAACACGCTGAGTGGCAACGCCTTCATTTCGAATCGCGAGCAGGTCAAGTACGTCGGCACACGCTACATCGACTGGTCGCACGAGGGGCGCGGCAACTACTGGAGCGACAACCCGGCGTACGACCTCAACGGCGACGGCATCGCCGACCGGCCCTACCGTCCGAACGACCTGGCCGACGAGATCCTCTGGATGCTGCCTGCTGCCAAGGCGCTTATCGCGAGCCCGGCGGTGCAGGTCGTGCGCTGGGCACAGGCACGCTTTCCGGCGCTCTACCCGGGCGGGGTCGTCGACAGCGCGCCATTGATGCGTCCGGTGCGCGTGCCCGCGCCAGCATCCGCACCCGCTTCGCCATGACCCGCATCGCCGAGTGGCAGGGCGTCAGCAAACGCTATCGCGACGTGACCGCCGTGCAGGAGGTGTCGCTCGTGCTGGAAGCTGGGCAGGCAACGGCGCTGGTCGGGCACAACGGCGCCGGAAAGACCACGCTGATCAAGCTTGTGCTCGGGCTGATCCGGCCCAGTCACGGCAGCGTGCGCATTGCCGGCATCGACCCGGCGGGCGGTGCGGGCGCACAAGCCCGGCGCGCGATCGGGTTCCTGCCGGAGAGCGTGGCCTTTCACGGCGCAATGACCGGCGCGGAACTGATGGACTTTTATGCGCGGCTGAAGGGCGCGCCGCAGCGCGCCAACGGCGAACTGCTCGCGCGTGTGGGCATCGCCGACGCGGCACACCGACGCGTTGGTACCTATTCCAAGGGCATGCGTCAGCGTCTCGGTATTGCGCAGGCGCTGATCGGCGCGCCGCGCCTGCTGCTGTTCGACGAGCCGACCAGTGGCCTCGATCCGGCCTCGCGGCGCGACGTCTACGAGATGATCGACAAGCTGCGCGGCAGTGGCGCGACGGTGCTCATCTCGACCCACGCGCTGGCCGAGGTCGAGAACCGCGTCGATCGGGCCGCCATCATGCACGGCGGCCGCCTGCTGGCGGCTGGCACGCTGGCGCAACTGCGCCATGGCGTGCAGGCCGACGCCAGGATCCGCCTGCACATCCGGCCCGGCACCGCTGAGCAGGTGCTGGCGCGGCTTGCGGCCGAGGTGCGCTGCGCCGAGCGCGGCAACGCCACGCTGGTGCTGCTCGCGCCACCGGCCGCGAAGTTGGCCGCGTTGCGCGCCATTGCGCAGATGGACGAGCTGATCGAAGACGTCGAGATCACCGCGCCGGGACTGCAGGAGCTCTACACGCATCTGGTCGACGCAGCCGGGAGCGAAACATGAACACCTTCACCCTCGCGGCCCAGGAGTTGCGCGTCGGCTTGCGCAACCGCTGGGTGCTCGCGACGACGATGCTGCTGGCGGCGCTGTCGCTGTCGCTGACGCTGCTCGGCAGCGCGCCCACCGGCGTCGTGAAGGCGGATCCGCTCGCCGTCGTGGTGGTGAGCCTGGCGAGCCTGACGATCTTTCTAGTGCCGTTGATCGCGCTCCTGCTCTCGTTCGACGCGATCGTCGGCGAGCACGAGCGCGGCACCCTGATGCTGCTACTGTCGTACCCAGTGGCGCGCTGGGAAGTCGTGCTCGGCAAGGTGCTCGGCCAGACCGCGATCCTCGCGATCGCGACTGTGATCGGCTACGGCGCGGCGGCCGCGGTGCTGTGGTTCCAGACCGATATCGGTCATGCGGCCTGGGCCGCCTACGCCATGATGGTGCTGACCTCGATCATGCTCGGGGCCTCGTTCGTCGCCATGGGCTGCCTGGCGAGCACGCTGGTGCGCGAGCGCGCCACCGCCGCCGGCCTTGCGGTCGGCGTCTGGCTGTTCTTCGTGCTCATCTACGACACGGCGCTGCTTGGCGCGCTGGTGGTCGACCAGGGACGCACGGTCGGAAAGCGCGGGCTCGACGCGCTGCTGCTGCTCAATCCAGCCGACGTGTACCGCTTGTTCAACACGACGGCGAGCGAGGCCGTATCTGTCTACAGTGGCATGGCTGGCCCGGGCGATGCTGCGGCGCTGCCCGCGCCGCTGTACCTTGCGGTGCTGCTGGCGTGGATCGTCGTGCCGCTGGCGCTGGCGATCGTCGCCTTTCACCGGAGGTCCTTGTGAACACTCCCATGGCCGGGCTGCTCCCAGATTGCACCCCGCGAGGGTCATGGAACCTTGGGACGGCCCGGTGTTTCATTGTGAATCGCCTGCAAGCAAAGATCGCGCGCGCCGCCGTGCTCGTGGCGCTGCTCAGCACTTCGGCGCTGGCCGGATGCGACAAGGCGGCGCCACCGCCCGTACCGCCGCCGCCAGCTGAAGTCACTGCCGATGCCACCGGACACTACTGCGGCATGTTGCTGGTCGATCACGAGGGGCCCAAGGGGCAGATCTTCGTTGCGGGACGTGAGCAGCCAGTCTGGTTTTCCTCTGTGCGCGAGACGATCGCGTTCCTGCGCCTTCCGGAGGAGCCGCGCGACATCACCGCGGTCTACGTCAACGACATGGGCAAGAGCGCGCATTGGCAACAACCCGATCGCGGCGCCTGGGTCGAAGCGCGCGACGCCTGGTTCGTCGTCGACAGCGCACAACGCGGCGGCATGGGCGCGCTCGAAGCGGTGCCGTTCTCGCAACAGAACGCGGCGCAGGCGTTTCGCGAGGCGCACGGCGGGCGCGTCGTGCGGCTGGCTGATATTCCCGATTCCTACTTGTTCGGGACGGTCGATCCCCCGAACCGTCCGGCGGCAGGCGACACCCCTGCGTCAGACGCGCCGCATCGGTAGGCATTCAAGCATCGGTGGAGGACCCACAATGACACGACGCCGACGTTTTCTCTCGATCATCGCGGGCTGCGCCGCGCTGCCGCTCGCGAGTCGCAGCGCCGACGCGACCGTGGCTGGCGAAGGTCGCGCCACCAGCGTCTGGAGGGGCAGCGCGATGGGCGCACTCGCGTCGATGACGCTGGTGCACCCGGATCGCTCGCACGCGCAGGCGTTGATTGGGCGCTGCGTCGACGAGATCGACCGGCTCGAATCGGTCTTCAGCCTGTACCGGCCCGACTCCGCGCTGGTGCGCCTGAATGCGGTGGGCGAGCTTCGCGACCCGCCGCTCGAACTGGTCGAACTGCTCTCGATCGGCCTTGCGTTGGCGCAACGCAGTGGCGGCGCCTTCGATCCGACCATGCAGCCGCTGTACCGCCTTTACGCCGATCACTTCGCGACGCCCGGCGCAGCGCCTGGCGGCCCGTCGCCAGGCGCGATCGCCGCAGTGCGCAAGCGCATCGGCTATGACGCGGTCGAACTGCAATCCGAGCACATCCGCTTGCGCCGGCCCGGGATGGCGATCACGCTCAACGGCATCGCACAAGGCTTCGTCACCGATCGCGTCGCTGACATGCTGCGTGCTGAGGGCTTCACCGATGTGCTCATCGACCTGGGCGAGGCGCGCGCAATCGGGCATCGCCCCGATGGCCGCCCCTGGCGCGCCGCCGTGACGGACCCGCGGGCTACGACGCGCACGCTGTTCGATCTGGCGCTGGGCAGCGATGCCGGCTTGCTGCCGGCGCTGGCGACATCGGCCGGCTACGGCACGCCGTTCGGAACCGACCCGCGCGTCCACCACCTGCTCGACCCGCGCACCGGCCACAGCGCCAATCACTATGCATCGGTCTCGGTGGCCGCACCCCGCGCTTCGCTCGCCGACGGCCTGTCAACGACGCTGTGGATGCTGCCGCCGACCCGCGCAGCAGCGCTGCTCTCGACCTATCCATCGACGCGCGCCTGGTTCGTCGATGCGGCGGACCAGGTTCACGTGCACACCGGTGCCTGAGAAGGTGGGGGTGTGGCGCCTTGCGAATCACCACTGCCACAGATGCCTCGGAGACGATCGCCGATATGTTTCGAGCGGTGCGCGAGGGAAGCCCGCAGCACACGCGGAAGGACCCCTCAAGGTTTGATGTAGGCGTAGCCCTGATGCTGCAGGCGGCTCAACTCGACGACGCCCGAGGGCGTGAAGTCGGCCTCCTGAATGAACTGGTCGCGCTTCAAGTTGCGATTCGCGAGCGTGATCTCGCAGACCTCGAATTTCACGCCGCGCGAAGTGAGCGCCGAGATGAGCCCCACGTAGAGGTTCCCGCTGGCATCCTTTGCGCCCTCCATCAGGAAGTCGACACCCTGCGCGATCGCGACCACCGTGATCCTGGCCTTCGGGTCCGTGTCGAGATGGTTGCGCAGGCTGCGCAGCCCGGCGAGCGCCTGGGTCTCGCTGTCGGCGATGTGATAGACGACGGTTTCCTGCGCCGGGGCACCGGTCGCTGCGATTGTAAAGACCACGCCGGCGAAGAGATTGCGGATATTCATGTGTGTCTCCCGCAGCGAACGACGTACAGGCCCGGCTACGCAAGGCCCGGATTGCCTTCCACGCCGATCAGCTTCGGTGTGTTGATGTGGCGCGCTGCGACTCGCCCGTCCGGCTGCGCAGCGAGCCAGGTCTCGACGAGTTCCCAGACCGGTTTGGCACCGGCCTGCCTGGCCTCCTCGGAAACCGGTGCCCAGCCGGCGACTTTGTAGCGCTTGCCAGCCTCGAGCGGCTTGCCTTCGAGTCGCAGATCCGAAATGCGTGAACCCATCTGGGCGGCCGGCTCTATCGCGTAGCGCAGGCCGCCGACGCGCACCATGTCGCCGCCTTGCTGATAGTAGGGGTCGGGGTTGAAGAGGTTGTCGGCGACGTCTTCGAGGATGGTCTTGATCGTCTCGCCCGTCATCTCCGTCAAGGTCGCGGTCGGATAGGTGATCGCGAGTTGATCCATCATCAGCTCGCGCGTGATCGTGTCTCCGGGCAGCAGGCTCGTGCCCCATCGGAAGCCCGGGCTGAACGCGATCTGCGCAGCCTGTACCTCGATCAGTGCGTCACAAAGGAGTTGATCCCAGCTGCCGTTGAAATTGCCGCGGCGGTAGAGTACACCGTCGCTCACGGCGAGCGTTTGCGCGAGCTTCGCCTCGTGCGGCGCACGCACTTTCGTGATCAGCGCGTCCATCTCGGCGTCGGGCTGGAGCATGTTGGAGAACACCGGCAACAGCCGGTAGCGCCAGTTCGCAATCCGCCCTGCGCGCAACTCGAAGTCCATCACGCCGAGGAACTTGCTGTTGCTGCCAGCGTTGGTGACGAGCGTCTTGCCGCCCGGATTCGCGACCGGGACGGCGAGCGGCACGCCGTCGTGCGTATGGCCGCCGAAGATGGCGTCGATGCCGCGCACGCGGCTCGCGAGCTTCAGGTCCACGTCCATGCCGTTGTGCGACAGCAGGACGACGAGTTGCGCACCCTTGGCGCGCGCCGCGCCCACCGTCTTTTGCATGTTCTCTTCCTGGATGCCGAAGCTCCAGTCCGCCACCATGTAGCGTGGGTTCGCGATCGGGGTGTACGGAAACGCCTGGCCGATGATCGCAACCGGCACGCCGTTGATCTCGCGCATCGTGTAGGCGGCGAACACCGGGTCGCCGAAGTCGGCGGTGCTGATATTCTGGGCGACGAAATCGATGCGGCCTTTGAAGTCCTTCTCGACGATTTCCTTCACCCGGTCCATGCCGTAGGTGAATTCCCAGTGCCCCGTCATCACTTCGACGCCGAGCAGCAAAGCCGCATCGACCATGTCCTGCGCGTTCGTCCAGAGCGATGTGGCAGAGCCCTGCCAGGTGTCGCCGCCGTCGAGCAGGATTGCGCCCGGCCGGCTCGCCTTCAGACGCTTGACGAGTGTCGTCAGGTGCGCAAAACCGCCGACTTTTCCGTAACGCCGCGCGGCCGAGTCGAAATCGAGAAACGTGCAAGCGTGTGCCATCGGCGTGCCGGGTGCGATCCCGGCACGGCGCAGCAGGTGTTCGCCGACAAGGTGCGGCCACTCGCCGCGCATCGTGCCGACGCCGATGTTCACGCTCGGTTCGCGGAAGTAGATCGGCCTCAACTGCGCATGGCAGTCGGTCATGTGCAGCAGGCTCACATGGCCGGCGCCGCGGCCGAGTGGCGGCAGGTCGTACAGGCCCGCTTCGGCCGATGCGGCGTCGGCGTCCTCGTAGCAGGCGAGACCCATGCCGGCTGCGCCGGCGGCCGCCAGGATCTGCAGGAATTCGCGCTTGCTCAGGCTCATGGAGTGCTTGGCTTTGGAGGCCGGTCGCAGATGCGCTGCTGTTGCGCGTGGCGGTCACGGACTGCCGTTCCGTGCAGCTGTTCCGCGCCGTGATCGATCACCTCCGCCAAGTACTCCCAGCAAGCGCGACCAGCGCCGTTTGCGCCAGCGGTGCGCGACGAGCACGCTCGCGAGGGACGCACTACTGCGCGTTGACGGGCGAGTTCGGATCGAGCAACAGCGCCATCAAGTCGCGCAACTGGGCCTGATCCAGAATCTTGTTGTGCCCAAAGCGCGGCATGTTCGAGCAGGCCACCGTCGCCTTCGCGTTCCAGAGCCGGCCCCAGGTGTACTTGACGACTTCTTGCGCCGAAGCCGCGTTCGGATTCGTCACGCCGCGCAGCTTGCCATAGTGCAGCAGGCTTGGACCGATCGTGCCGTAGGAGAGCTCCTTCTTGTCGAGCTGATGGCAGTTGTAGCAGCTGCCACCGTTTTGTTCCGGATCGGCCGACTTGTCGCTCCAGCTCATGCCCTTGCCGCTCTGAGCGAGCTTCTCGCCCTTGTGCCAGTCGCCAAGGTAATTGCCGTCGGCCGGCCAAACGATGCTCGCCTGCGCCTCGTCCATGAGGCGCTTCTCGACCGCTGCCGACGGCGCAACGTCCGAGGAGCAAGCCTTCTGCATTTCGTCCTGGTCGAGCCGGTTGACCTTGGCGATACCCTGGTCGCGAAACGACGTCTTCATCATCTGCATTGCCTGGCTGTCGAGTTCGGCCGACGACGGCCCGGTGGCGCAGCCGGCAACAATCGCAGCGGCGCCGCCAAGGGCGAGGAGGGGAGGGAGGATTCTCATGCTCGGTGCTCCGTGTGTGCTGGCGCGCAGGTCAGCGCTTGATCGCGGGCGCGATCGACTCCGCGCCCTTGGCGTTGACGCCCATATAGGTCGCCAGCGCGATCGTCGCCTCGGAGCCGAAGATCGGAAACGGGAAACGCTGCTGGCGGAAGCAGTCGTTCAGGCGCAGCTGCATGCTCCACATCTGTCCGTTGCTGACGCGGTAGGCGGGCCAAGCGGCGAAGCCGACGCCGTCGCCCGGGTTGACGGTGAGGTCGGGCAAATCCTGCAGACGGATCCGCTTGTTGGCAGCGCCATGGCAGGTCGCGCAGGCGAAGTCATACGGGCCTGCGCGATAGAAGAAAGCGCGTTTGCCGAGTTCGTAGCTGCGCCGCTCCTCGGGGTGGCCTTGCGGCAGGTTGAAGCGCAGACCGCGCGACTGCGACGCTACCCAGGTCGCGAGCGCGGTGACGTTGGCCTGCTCGCCACGGCCGAACGGTGTCTTCAAGATCTCGGCGGCGTTGAAGCCCTGCAGAATAGCCATGCAGGTGACGAGGCGTGATTCGAGGTCCTGCACCTGCTTCGTGTCTTCGAAATAGCGCGGCAGCGTGACGAAGGCGCCCTTCACCACGCCCGGCCCCTGGCCGAGGTCGCAACGCTCGAGAGTCGCGTTCAACGGCCCGCGCGCGGTCTTCCACAGCGCTTCACCCTTGGCCTCGTAGAGCTCTGCGGGGTTGCCGTCGGCGAGCATCTGGCGGTATTCGGCAATGCCGTCCGCGGTGGACTTCTGCGCCTGGGCGGCGCCTGTGATCGCCAGTGCGGCAATCCCGATCAGGATGGAATACTTCATTGTCTCCTCGTCCTCTTCGTCATCCAGGGCCCCGGGACGGGCCGCGGGCATCGTCGACAGGCACGCGCGATGGATCGCGTCTCGTGCGCTTCCTACGCTGCGGGAGCCGGTGCGGCTCAGGTCACGGTCGCCTCGTCGCTGCGTTTGTCGCCCTTGTTGTCGCTCCAGCTTATCGCGACCTTGTCGCCCGCCTTGCCACCCTTGATCGTGAATTGCAGAAACGGGTTCTTCGCGATCGAAGGCCCCCATTCGGCGCTGAGCACCGTCTTGCCGTTGTGGGTGGCGACAACCTCCTGAATGAACCAGGCCGGAACCACCTTGCCGGACGAGTCCTTGCGCTGGCCGGTCTCCATCTCGTGGCTCATCAGCACGCGCACCGTGATCTTGTCGCCGGCGGCCTGGGCGCGAATGCGCATCGGATCAGACATGTTCGCTTCCTTCTCTTGTTAGCGGTGCGTCGGGAGGGCGGGTCACCCGCCGCATCCGCCGAGCGTGACCTTGATTTCCTTCGACGCGAAGAGCGCGCGGCCGTCGGCCATCATCGCCACTGCATAGACGTTGGACGTCTGCGCCATCTTCACGCGCGCCAGGATGTTGGGTTCGACCGCGTCAGTGAGGTCGAAAACCGCGGCCAGCGCATTCGGGTTTTTCTCGACCAGCAGTAGCAGGCGCTTCGCGCCGGCGAGAGTCGTCGCCGCGCCGACCGGCACGACGGCGCCGTTCTCGGCAATGTCGGGACCGGTGACAGTGACGTCGCCGCTCGCTACGGGCGCGCTACCGCCAAGCGCCTTGACGGCGTCAGCGATCGACTTGGTTTCAAACGCTGCCAGCGGCCATGCGGCATGTGCGAGGCCCGGCAGGAATCCCGCGGCTGCAAGCAAACTCGCGACCTTCGCGCTGGCCGTCAGCATCTCGCGTCGGGTGGGCTCTTTCATATCGTCCAACTCCTTCTACACCGCCGGCGCGCCGGCACCAATGCCACGGGGTTTCGCATTTCGTTCGATCGCCCAGTGTGCCCGATGTTGCGGCAGATCAAACCGCGGCACACTACTCGACTTCCCGTACTACCCGTATGGGCTATCGATGATCCCCCGTTGCGGGAATAGACGTCCATCCGTGCGAAAGGCGCTAATGTAAGGGCTGGCGCGGCCGAGCGGGCGTGCCGTATCGGCACGGGCGCCGCCATCGAACTGGAGACATGCATGGACTTTGACAAGGAATTCGACGCCTCGGGACTGTCGTGTCCGCTGCCGATCGTGAAGACCAAGAAATCGCTCGCCGACATGAGCGCTGGCCAGGTGCTCAAGGTGATCGCAACCGATGCCGGATCGGTCGCCGATATGCAGGCCTTCACCGAGCAGACTGGTCACGCGCTGCTGGCGACGAACACCGAGAACAGCAAGCACGTGTTCTACATCCGCAAGAAGGCCTGACCCCATCGTGCGTGCCGCAACGGAGGTTGTATGACGACCAAGAAAATGGCGATCATCGCCACCAAGGGCGCGCTCGACATGGCGTACCCGCCGCTGATCCTGGCTTCGACCGCGGCCGCGCTCGATTGGGAGGTGCAGATATTCTTCACCTTCTACGGGCTGCAATTGCTGCGCAAGAGCCTGAAGAAGATCAGGATCAGTCCGCTGGCAAATCCGGCCATGCCGATGCCACCGATGCCTGTGCTGCTGAAGATGATGCCGAGCATGGAGGCCGTCGCCACCAAGATGATGAAGGCGAAGATGAAGAAGAAGGGCGTCGCCTCACTCGAGGAATTGCGTGACCTGTGCCTCGAGGCCGACGTGAAGTTCATCGCCTGCCAGATGACTGTCGATCTGTTCGACTTCAAGAAGTCCGATTTCATCGACGGGATCGAGTACGGCGGTGCGGCGACGTTCCTGCAGTTTGCCGGCGACACTGACGTCTGCCTGTTCATCTGATCGGGTGAGCGCGTGACGGTGGCCGGGATCGGCGCGCTCGTCGCGTGGGGCGGATTCGCGATCGCCTTCGTCTTCGGCTTCGTCGGCGCCAAGGCGAACTTCTGCACCATGGGTGCGCTTTCCGATGTCGTCAACATGGGCCACTGGGGACGCGTGCGTATGTGGCTGCTCGCGATCGCGGTCGCGGTCGTCGGCGCAAGTGTGCTGTCGTACGCCGGGTTGGTCGATCTGTCGAAGTCGGTCACCCAGCGCCCGCTGCTGCCCTGGCTGTCGCTGATGGTTGGCGGCTTGGCGTTCGGCGTCGGCATGACACTCGCGGGCGGCTGCGCCAACAAGAACCTGATCCGCGCCGGCGGCGGCAGCGTGCGCTCGGTGGTCGTGCTGACGTTTGCCGCGATCGCTGCCTACATGACGCTCAAGGGCCTGTTCGGCCAGTGGCGCGCTACGCTGCTCGATCCCGTCAACATCAACCTCGGAGAGCGCGGCTGGCCCGATCAAGGTCTGGGCACGGCGCTCGCGAAGGCGGCCGGCCTGGATGCGAAGCTGGGGCTCGCCATCGCAGCGGTCGTGGTGACGATCGCGTTGCTCGGGTTCGTCTTCAAGGACGCCCGCTTTCGCGCCAACAAGTTGCAAGTCATGGCCGGTGTCGTGCTGGGGGCGCTCGTCGTTGTTGGCTGGTACGTGTCCGGCCATCTCGGCTACGGCGAGAACACGGAGACGCTGGAAACGGTCTATTTCGCTACCAACACGCGCACCATCGAATCGCTCAGCTTCATCGCGCCGCTCGCGTTCAGCCTCGAACTCCTGATGCTCTGGACCGACGCCTCGCTGCACGTCACCTTCGGCATTGCAAGCGTGATCGGCGTCGTTGCCGGCTCGGCCGCCCATGCGTTGACGAGCGGGACGTTTCGCTGGGAAGGTTTCGCTTCGCTGCAGGACTTGCGCAACCAGCTCTTCGGCGCCGTGCTGATGGGCTTTGGCGGCGTGACGGCGCTCGGCTGCACGATCGGGCAGGGCATCTCGGGGCTGTCGACGCTTGCGATCGGCTCCTTCATCGCAAGCGGCTCGATCGTCGCCGGCTCTGTGGCGACGCTCAAATTCATACTCTGGAAGGCGGAATCGGAATGAATGTACGAACCTCAACGGCATTGGCCGCACTTGCGCTGTGTGCTGCTGCAATTCCCGCCCAGGCTGCGGAAGAAGCCTGGGTGGTCGAGGCGCGCGGTGTCTCGACGGCGGTCCCGCCGAAGCTGCTCGCGGTGCTACAGGCGGAGATCGCCAAGTCCGGCCCCGAGGGTGCGATCGCGGTTTGCCAGGTGCAGGCGCCGGCGCTCGCCCGCGCGGCGTCTGAACAGACCGGATGGAGCGTGAAGCGCGTCAGCCTGCGCAATCGCAACCCGAAGGCGGTCCCGGACGCCTGGGAGCGTGCGGCACTGGAGGACTTCGATCGCCGCGCCGCCGCCCACGAGCCCGCTGCCAAGCTGGAGCGCTACGAGGCGGTGCAGGAAGACGGCAAGACGGTGTGGCGCTACATGCGTGCGTTGCCCACCGGCGAGCTCTGCCTGGCCTGCCACGGGCCGGTCGAGCAGCTCAGCCCGGCAGTCAAGGCGAAGCTAGCGGCGCTCTATCCGGATGACCGCGCCACCGGCTATCGCGTCGGCGACATCCGCGGTGCGATGACGCTCAAGAAGCAGGCGCCGTAGCGCCAGAGGCAAGCGGCCGGCCGCGCGCGGTTCGGGTCGGGGCGCGGCGTCAGTGCGCGAGCGTCGCCTCTTGCGCCGTCAGCAGGCTCTCGATCGCCGCGCCGCCGCGGCCCTCGGCATGTAGCCGCAGCGCTTGTGTGGCCAGGCGCGTGAAGTGCGCCAGGCCCTCGGCAATTGCGCCGCGCAGCGCGAGTCCGCAGTCGCCCGCGCGCCATGCAGCATAGGCAGTCTTCAGCGCTGGAAACAGCAGTTCGCGCACGCCGTCGTAGTTGGCGAACCAGACGTGGATCGACGCCGTCGCATCGCGCTCCAGCAGCGTCGGCAAGGTGACGAGGAAGTCGGCCAACTGGTCGCGCACCGCGCGTGCATAGAGGTCGCCGCGGCGTGTCGGCAGCGACAGCCGCAAGGCGCTCCATTGCGCGCCGAGCAGTTCACCCGCGCGGTGCTCGCCGATCTCGTGCAGCACCATCGCTTCGCCCTGTTCGGCGATCCAGCGCGGCAGGGCGGCGTCGAACCCACGCTCGAAGCCATAGGCTTCGACGGCAGCGTGTAATGCGCTGCCGGCAACGCGGCGCAGGGCATAGGTCTCGAACTTCTCCCAACCCCAGCGCGCGACGGCTTCGCGCCGCAGCACGATCGCAGGCGCCTGCGCCCCCACGTCGAGCGCCGCGGGCGGGGCGAGCAGGCCGCGCGCCAGTTCGCGGCCGGCGCTCAGCACGGCCAGGCCGTCGCGCCCCAACGCGCTGTGCAGTTCGGCAAGAAAGAACACCGGCCGATCGCTTGCGGCGAACCCCGCGCCGTACAGCAGCCCCGCCGGCAAGAGGACCCGGTTCATCGCGGCGACGTCGAAGGCATCGAGCTCTGTGGCCGCACCGGGGCAGGGCAACGCGACGAAGGGCGCATCTTCCAGCGCCGACCAAAGCTTTTCGCGCTCGGCGATCCACGCGCCGACCTCCTCGCGTGCGAGCACGGCGCCGAACGGCGCCGCCCGCTCCCAGCGAAAGTATTCGCGCATTTGCAGCAGATAAATGCATAGCGTCATGTCGGCGGCATGCCGCGCATCCGCGATGTGACAGTTCGTCTGCACTGCCTCGACGAGGCGAGCGCGGTCGGCTGCGTTCACCTGCCGCTACTGAGTTGACTTGCCGCGCGCTTGTGCGGTGTCCATGCGGCGATCGCCGCGATGAGCGGCTCCCAGGGCAGTTGCATCAAGCTCGTGTGCCGCTCGTGCGCTGCCGCGACGAGGCGATGTACGTCGCGCTCAGTGACGCCGAGCACCTCCCGCATCGCCGTCAGCCCACCGCATTGCAGGCGCATCGCCTGCTGGTGCATCAGCGGCCGGCCCGGCCCGGGCAGGCGCAACGCGAAGCGCGAGCGCTCGTGCAGCAGTGCGGCTAGCGTGCGGCAGTTGATGCGCGCAACCGGCGACGTGCACTCGAGCACCTCATGCTCGCCGCGCGCCCTGCGAGCGACCAACTCACAACTTGCCGCGCGCGACAGCAGTGCCTTGGCGAAGACGCAGGCGCTTGTGCTGGTGCCTGCGCAGCACGAGACGGGTGGTGCATCTTCCATTGCATTCAGGTCATCGACTGCGGCGCGTCGCAACCGGCAGGCCGCGCGTCGCCCTGGTCGCGCGTACCGTGCGCGTGCTATTCATCGTCACCCTCGCGCCGCGGCTCACGCACCTGGCTCAGCAAATCCTCGGCGCCGAGTTGATGTTCGCCGAACATCACCTTGATCCGGCGCGGGCTTTCGGCGCTGTCCTGTGCGCGCTGCGCCTTGGCGAAAGCCGAGGCGTCCTTGAAGGCGTCGAACTCCGCGAGCTTTTCGAGCTGCGCCATGGGTTTCACGTTGAAGACGTAATAGGGCATCGTCGGTGATCGATTGTGGTCGTCAGATGTAGAACTTGCTCAGCTTGCGCCGACCCGGCACCGCCTTCTGTATCACGACACCGTGGATTGTCGAGAGGTCGGGCAACGCGACCTCTGGAGTGTCGGTGCACGCCGGATTGAGCGCTCGCAGGCGCCAGCCTTCGACGGTGCGGCACAGCTGGCGAAGCAGCCATTCCTCGCCTTGGCGCGCGAGGACAAAGGAGCCGTCCTTCAAGAGACCATCGGGCTCGACGATGATGATCTCGCCGTCGTTGAACTCGGGCGCCATAACGTCGCCGAGCACTTGCAGCGCGAACGATTCACCGCCGCTGCAATGGCTCTCTTGCACGGCGTCGATGGGCGCTTGCGGTTGCGGCGGGTTCATACAGGAACCTCTGCATGGATCTGCGCGCGTGGCACGCCGGCGGTCACCAGCTCGGCGCGCAGCGTATCGACGAATGCGGCCGGCCCGGCGATGTAGAACGCGCAGTCAATGTCGAACAGGTCGGCGCGCATCGCTGCGGCCATCTCTTTTGCGCCTCGTGTCGCGTCCGCATGGTTCGACAGCGTGACCTCGAAGTTGTCGAAGGCCTCCGACCAAGCGCGGCACTGGTTGGTGAGAAAGTGGCCGTCCGGCCGTGTCGCAAGCCAGAAGAGTGCGATGGAGGGCGATTCGTCGAGCGACAGTGCATGTTCGATCAGGCTGTTGACCGGTGCGAAACCTGTGTCGCAGGCGGCGAAGACGAGCGGATGCGGTGCGTCGGCGAGGACAAATTCACCGCTCGGCCCCCACAGCGTGATGGCTGTTCCCGGTTTGAGCCCGCCGGCGAACAGGCGCGCTGCGATCGGCTCGGCGTCGTCCCGCGCGATGTAGAAGTGCAGGTTGCGGTCGTCGCAGGGGCAGCTCGCTATCGGGTAGGTCAAAACCGGGTGGCTCGCGCGCACGTTCTCACCTTCTGCTAGGCCGAGCGTAACGGATTGCCCGGCGAGAAAGCGCAGGCGGTGGCTGCGCGGCGTTTGCAGGTGCAAGTGCATCGTATCCGCGCCAAGCGGGCTCGTCGCACGCACGGTGGCGACGATCGTCTGCTGCGCGATGTCGGCCGGGCCGTCGGCCTCGAGGGTCTCGACCATCAACTCGCTGCTGGCCGCTGTGTGCGCGCAGGCGAGCACGTAACCTTGCGCCTTCTCGGACTCGGACAACGGGTAGTCGGAGGGCATCGTGCGCGCCACCTGACCCGACGTCACGCGCACCTTGCACATGCCGCAGGTGCCATTGCCACAGCCGTAGTTGAGTTTGACACCGGCGCGCAGTCCCGCCTCGAGCAAGGTCAGGTGGCCCTCGACCACGAATTGATGTCCGCTCGGGCGCAGCGTGACCTGCGCCGACATCACCTTGAGCATGTCGTCCATGACGTCCAGTACATCGACCGGTTCAGTGGCCAGCGCCCGTGCCAGCCCGTCGTTCAGCTGGCGTTGCAATTCGAGCAAGCGGGGATCGTCGGCCTCCCCCGCGGCACACCCACCCGCGCGCATCTCGTGCACGCGTTCGCGCAGTGCGATGACGAGTGCGTGATAGCGCTGCAGGTGACGCTGCACGTCCGCAAGCTCGCGGCTTTGCTCGAAGAGGCGTTGCGCAAGCACGTCCTGGCTCGGCAGCAGGCGCTCGCGCACGCGCCGGCCGAAGGCCTCTTCGCGGATCTGTGTGACGCGTTCGAGCATGCCCGAGGATTCGATTTCGGTCTGCGGATAGAGCTTGACCAACTGCTCGGTCGACACGAGGCCATCTGCGACCTCGATCTCGCCGGCCTGCACGCGCCGTTGCAGCACGCCGCGCGGCACGCCGACGAGCTGTGCAGCACGCCAGACGGTCAGCCATTGCGCCATGAAGAGGGGCCGGCCTGCGCCGGCGTGTCGTTGTCGGGCAGCCGAGAGTTGAGCGCGACGCGATCGAGGAATCGCGCGCGGTAGAGCAGACGCGGATGTGCCGGATCGTCGACAAACGCGCTGCGGTCATGGAGCACGTTGTGGCCGACGAAGCCCATGCCCGCGTCTAACCGCGTGCGAACGATCCACGGCGAGTCGCTCGCGAGCAGCGCTTCGAGGCAGGCCACGGCCGCGCGCGTCGGGCTATCCGGCTTCCATTCGATGCTTCGGGTGCGCGCCGTGTAGCGCATGTGCAGCTGGTCCTGCGCGTCGATGGAAAACACCGGCCCCGTTTGCGCCGAACGGGCGATGCCGTCTGCGTCCTCGCGCGCCGGAATCGTCATTGCGTCGGGCTGCATCAGCGCGCGAATGTGATCGGGCGATGCATCGCGCAAGGCGATATACGCGAGCTCATGGTCGAGCAGCGCATTGGAGCCGCCTTCCGCCGCTGGCCGCAAGCAGTGCAGGATCATCGCGTGGATGCGGCGCTTCTCCGGGTGGTAGTAGCCGTCGGTGTGCCAGCGGATCGGGCGATTGGTGTAGGGGATGAAGCCGGCGCGGCTGTACCCGTCAGTGTGATCCGTTCGGTCCGACACGGCGATGCTCGAGATGCCGTCTTCGTCGGCGAGCCAATTGGCGTCGAGCCGATGCAGGCCGAGCTGGGCACCGAGTGCGCGCGCAAGGCTCTTGTCCTCGTGCTTGATTGGCGAGCGGTAAATCGCCATGTTCGACGACGCGATGCGTGCGAGCAGTGCCTCGCGCTCGGCGGCGTCGAGGGCCCGCGGGTTCGCGACATCGACAGTGAGCGCATCGGCATGTCGCGCACGATGCGCCAGCTTCCAGTCGCGCCAGCGCAGGTACGCTGCGTTGTCGTCGAGGTCGAAGATGCGTCCGATGGCGGGGCTCGCATCAGTCTCTGGCAGGACGGCGGGCATGTGCGTCAATCCCCGCTCATCGAGGCGCGCCGGGCGCGGCGCGGCGTTGCGTCGTAGAGGTCGCGCATCGCGCGCTGCACGACGCCAATCGCATCCGGCGCCTCCGCCGCCATGACCTGCTCGATCACCCAGCGCCTGTCCTTCGCGGGCAGCGTCGGCTCGAGCCGGTGGCCGAGATAGCGCACGAAGGCGAAATCGGGCTGGAAACCGGCGTCATCGCCCGTCGAGTCAGGGTCCGCACCGAACTCGGCGTAGTGCTGCGTGACCTCGTTGACGAGGTCGATGAACGTGTCGCCGTGCGGCGGTTCGCCGGCGGGAGGCGGGCCGAGCAGATCGTCCTCGTTGCCCTGCAGCGTGCGCGCCAGGTGGCGAACGAAGGCGACCGTGAACTCGGCGCGGTCGGCCGGCGCAAGACGCGCCGCCGCAATGCGGTCGGTGAGCGCGATCAGGAATACGAGCACCTCGCGCATGAAAGCGAAGTAGGGCGTGCCGGCGTCGATGTCGAAGTCCGCGCCGCGCATGCGCTTGAGCATCTGCTGCGCGAGACGCCAGACGATGAAGGCCATTGCGCTCGCCTGCTCGGCGGCCGACTTCTCGGCCCCTGGTTTGAACCAGTGGCTCTTGACGCGCATCGCAGGCGTGTTCGGGGTCGTGCTCATCGATGAACTCTTCCTGGGCGCGTGCGCTGCTGCCTCGAGGTCAAGCGCCGACCGCAGCAGCGGATTTGTGCGGCACGAACAGGCCACATCCGAAACGACGTTCGGCGCCTAGGCCGGACTCGAGAACGCGCAGGGACGCGCTGCGCGAAAGGCCGTCGAGCATCAGGCTGAAGCCCCTGAGCGTGCCGGCTTCGGCGGTTTGCTGGCGTCCGCAGATGCAGCGACAGCTCACGTCGAGCTTGGCGAGCTCAGCCGCCGTGGCGTCCAGGAAGCCTATTTCGCTCGCATCCCCTGCCGCGACGAGGTAGGAGTAAAGCGTTGCGTGCGGCAACAGTTCGCGCACGCGCGGCGCGCCGAGACGCAGCGCATGTTCGCCAATCCTAAGCTTGATCCCGGCGAGCGCGCCGACGTCGGCAGCGCTCTCACGTGGTACGCGCAACATGATTCGCGAGCGGCCGGACAGCAGCGCAAGGTCCCCGTCGCCCGCCGAGACGTTGATCCGGTGCAGCCAAGCATGCGGCAAATCCGCGAGCCAAGGCAGCTCGGCCTCCAGCGCCGCGGCCAGGGCGCGGCGATGCTCGCGCGGCAGCGCGGTGCCGTCGAGCACGAAGGCGACATCGATCATCATCGCTGAGAGTTCTTCGTCCACGAGCCTCACTCCGACGCCGGGGCGCCGTCCGCCCAGCGTAGCAAGGCCTCACCCCATTCGCGTGCGGTGACCGGGTCGATGTCGAACACCGTGAAGCGGCTCTTCTCGCGGATGCGGGTGCGCAGCAGGCTCATGCCGCCGCCGTCGAAATCGATCTGCTGCAATTCGATCTCCTGCCCGCCGAGCGGCGCGCGCATTCGGGCGAGTGGGACAAGGCGCGTCATGGGATCCTTTCCAAGCTGGCATTGAGCGCGTCGCGCGCGAGAGACGTCCATACCCGGTACGGGTGGGCGCCGGATACTCCATTCGGGTGATGGCGCTGCCCCGTCAACGGTCTATCTTCGGTTGGCCGGTGACGACCCGCTGCGAATAGCGATGTTGTCATTCGTGCGCAACGCGATGATGCGCATATCGTCGCCGTTTTCAAGGAGACACGCGATATGGCCAAGAAACAGCATGACACGCCGATGCTCGACCAGCTCGAGGGCGGTCCCTGGCCGAGCTTCGTGACCGGACTCAAGCGTCTGGCCAAGGACAAGGACTACATGGTCGACCTGATGGGTCAGCTCGAGACGTCCTACCAGACGAAGAAGGGCTATTGGAAGGGCGGCACGATCGGCGTCTACGGCTATGGTGGCGGCGTCATCCCGCGCTTCACTGAACTGAAGAACGACAAAGGTGAGCCGGTCTTTCCGGATGCCGCCGAGTTCCACACGCTGCGCGTCATGCCGCCGGCGGGCATGCACTACAACACCGAGGTGCTGCGCAAGATGTGCGACATCTGGGAAGAGCACGGCTCCGGCCTGATTGCCTTTCACGGCCAGTCCGGCGACATCATGTTCCAGGGCGCGAAGTCCGACAAGGTGCAGGACGCGTTCGACGCCATCAATGAGCTGGGCTTCGACCTCGGCGGCGCCGGCCCGGCGGTGCGTACCTCGATGAGCTGCGTCGGCGCGGCGCGCTGCGAGCAGAGCTGCTTCGACGAAGGGCGGGCGCACCGGCAGGTGATCAACACCTTCCTCGACGACATCCACCGCCCGGCGCTGCCGTACAAGTTCAAGTTCAAGTTCAGCGGTTGCAGCAACGACTGCATGAACTCGATCCAGCGCTCCGACATGGCCGTGATCGGCACCTGGCGCGACAACATGCGCACCGACGAGGCTCTCGCGCGCAAGTGGTTCGACAAGCACGGCATGAACGAGCTCGTCAACAACGTCGTCACGCGCTGCCCGACCAAGACCATCCTGCTCAAGGAGATCAAGGACGTTGCGACGGGCGAGCACATCTCGAGCGTCAAGGTCAACGACACCCACGCACTCGAGATCGACAACAGCAACTGCGTGCGCTGCATGCACTGCATCAATGTGATGACGGGCGCGCTCGCGCACGGCACCGATACTGGCGCGACGATCCTGATCGGCGGCAAGCGCACCTTGAAGATCGGCGACCTGATGGGTACCGTCGTCGTGCCCTTCATGCCGCTCAAGACCGACGAGGACTACGAGGCGCTGGTCGACCTCGGGCAAAAGGCGATCGACTTCTTCGCCGAGAACGCGCTCGAGCACGAACGCACTGGCGAGATGATCGAGCGCATCGGCCTCGTCAACTTCCTCGAGGGTGTCGGCATCGAGATCGACCCGAACATGGTCTCGACGCCGCGCACCAACCCCTACGTGCGGATGGACGGATGGGACGAGGAAGTCGCTCGCGTCAACGCCAAGAAGGCCGCGGCCTGAGCGCAAGGAGATTTGCGATGAATACAGCGACCAAGATGCGCACCGCGATCGAAAGCGGGGTTCCTGACAACAAGCAGTACATGCACCCGACGCTGCTTGCGAACTACGGCAACTGGAAGTGGCATGACCGGCCACGCCCCGGCGTGCTGCACCACGTGTCTCACACCGGCGACGAGGTTTGGACGGTGCGCGCCGGCACCCAGCGCCAGATGGACGTGCATACGATCCGGAAGCTGTGCGACATCGGCGACACCTACGCCGATGGACATGTGCGCTTCACGATTCGCTCCAACATCGAGTTCATGGTGGCGGACGAGAACAAGGTCGCACCGCTGATCTCGGCGCTGACCGAAAGCGGATTCCCGGTTGGCGGCACCGGCAACTCGGTGTCGATGATCTCGCACACCCAGGGGTGGTTGCACTGCGACATCCCGGGCACCGATGCCTCGGGCGCAGTGAAGGCGCTGATGGACGATCTGTATGCAGAGTTCGTCCGCGAAGACATGCCCAATCGCGTTCACATGTCGACCTCGTGCTGCGAGATCAACTGCGGCGGACAGGCCGACATCGCGATCGTCATCCAGCACACCAAGCCGCCCAAGATCAACCACGACCTCGTCGCCAACGTCTGCGAACGGCCGGCGGTTGTTGCGCGCTGCCCGGTGGCGGCGATCCGCCCGGCGATGGTCAACGGCAAGCCGACGCTCGAAGTCGACGAGAAGAAATGCATCTGCTGCGGTGCCTGCTACCCGCCGTGCCCGCCGATGCAGATCAACGACCCCGAACACTCGAAGTTCGCGATCTGGGTCGGCGGCAAGAACTCCAACGCGCGCGCCAAGCCCACGTTCATGAAGATGGTCGCCTCGGGCATCCCGAACAATCCGCCGCGCTGGCCCGAGGTGTCGGAGATCGTGAAGAAGATTCTCTACACCTACAAGGCCGACGCGCGCGCGTGGGAGCGGTTGTCGGACTGGGTCGAGCGCATCGGCTGGCCGCGCTTCTTCGAGAAGTGCGATCTGCCGTTCACCAAGTACCTGATCGACGACTGGCGCGGTTCGCGTTCGAGCCTGAACGCCTCGACGCACATCCGCTTCTGAACCCGGTGTGCAAGCGATGAAATTCGGCCTGCTTGTCAGCACCGGTCCCTACACGCACCAGGCGAGCGACTCGGCGTATCAGTTCGCCGCCGCGGCGATCGCAAAGGGCCACGAGGTGCAGCGCGTCTTCTTCTATCACGACGGCGTCTACAACTCGTCGCGCCTGACCGAGCCGCCGCAGGATGATCGCCACATCGTGAACCGCTGGTCAGCGCTGAACAAGGAGCACGGTGTCGATCTCGTCGTCTGCGTCGCCGCCGCACTGCGCCGCGGCATCAAGGATGAGGTGCTCGCGCCGGGGTTTCGCATCTCCGGTCTCGGGCAGCTGGTCGACAGCGGCATCAAGGCCGACCGCTTCGTGACCTTCGGTGATTGATGTAGAGGCAACGAGCGACCAATGAAGAAGTTCATGTTCGTGAATCGCCGGGCACCGTACGGCACGATCTTTGCGCTTGAGAGCCTGGAAGTGGTGCTGATCGCCGCCACCTTCGATCAGGACGTGAGCCTCGTCTTCCTCGACGACGGCGTCTACGAACTAGTGAAGGGTCAGGACACGCAGGGCATCGCCATCAAGAACCACTCCAAGACCTACCGCGCGCTCGAAGGCTACGACGTGGAGAAGCTCTATGTCGAGCGCGAGTCGATGGACGCACGGGGTCTTACCGAGGACGACCTGATTGTGCCGGTCGAAGTGCTCGGCAGCGCCGAGATGGCGGCGCTGATGGCCGAGCAGGACGTCGTGCTTTCCTTCTGATCGAACTCGAACTCGAACCTGACGCGACATGCTGCACATCGTCAACAAGTCCTACGCAGAAACGACATCGTTGCGAGCCTG
Organism: uncultured beta proteobacterium; assembly: GCA_963774675.1. Classification (GTDB taxonomy): domain Bacteria; phylum Pseudomonadota; class Gammaproteobacteria; order Burkholderiales; family Burkholderiaceae_C; genus CAIKUF01. The sequence continues at coordinate 419,568 of CAVZFV010000011.1, forward strand.
CCTGCGTCTCGCGCAGGCAGGCTCGGCGCTGCTGCTGATCGAGGACGCCGTGTATGCGGCGACATCGGCCGCCGCGAACGCCTCCGGCGTCGCCGACGCGCTCGCGCGGCACAAGATCTACGTACTGCAACCCGACGCTGCGGCGCGCGGCGTGAGCGCGCGGCTGATCGACGGCGTCACCTCGATCGACTACGCTGGCTTCGTCGACCTGGTCGCCGAGCACACGAACAACCAAACCTGGCTGTAAGGCTATTCATCCGCGCTACTTATCCGTAAGGGGAGACGAAATCATGGGCATCGAAGTCAACGGCACGACCTACGAAACCGACGAGGAGGGCTATCTCGTCAACCTTTCGGACTGGAACGAGGACATCGGCAAGGCGATCGCGGTGACCGAGAACGTCGACATGTCGGAGAACCACTGGGAGGTCGTGAACTTCCTGCGCGACTACTACAACGAATACCAGATCGCACCCGCGGTGCGCGTGCTGACGAAGGCGATCGGCAAGCAACTCGGTGCCGATAAGGGAAACAGCAAGTACCTCTACGAGTTGTTTCCCTACGGCCCTGCGAAGCAGGCCTGCAAGATCGCCGGGTTGCCCAAGCCCACGGGCTGCGTCTAGGCACCCCGACGTGCATCGCGAGCGCGTCTCGAACCCACGCGCCGCGCAAGCGTTTGCGCCGATCACGCCATGACCGCGCTCTCGATCGCCTACGCCGCGTTGTTCTACGTCGCGACCGCGATCTTCGTGGTCGGCGTCGTGCTGAAGATCCGCGTCTATGCGCGCACGCCCGCACCGCTGAAGATTCCGACCACCCCTGCGCCGACGACGGCGTCTGGCGTCGCGCTGCGCATGACGCGCGAGGTCGTGTTCTTCGAGAGTCTGTTCAAGTCGAGCAAGTGGACATGGATCTTCGGCTGGATGTTCCACGCAGGGCTGCTGCTCGTGCTGTTGCGCCATCTGCGCTACTTCCTGCAGCCGGTGTGGGACGTGATCGTCTGGCTCCAGCCGTTCGGTACCTATGCCGGTTTCATGATGGTCGCCGGCCTCGCGGGGCTGTGGGCAAGGCGCTGGTTCGTCGATCGTGTGCGCTACATCTCGACGCCATCGGATCACCTGCATCTTGCGCTGCTGATCGCGATCGGCCTCACCGGCCTGGGCATGCGCTTTGTGCGCCACACCGACATCGTCGCCGTCAAGGCCTTCATGCTGGGGTTGATGCGGCTGGATATCCAGCCGCTGCCCGCGGACCCGGTGTTGCTCGTGCATCTCGCGCTCGTCGCGTTGCTGATGATCGTATTTCCGATCAGCAAGTTGATGCATGCGCCGGGCCTCTTCTTCAGCCCGACGCGCAACCAGGCGGACACCTCGCGCGAGACGCGCCATATCGCCGCCTGGGCCGCGGCGCTCGACAAGTAGCAGGGCAGTCGATATGGCCGCTGCCAAGTTCGAGACACCCGCGCTCAAGCCGTACCCGGTGATCCCTCTGGTGCAGGTCGGCGCGATGGCGCACAGCAAGCCGTTCATCGCGTCGCCGGCGATTCAGACCAATCTCGGATTTCCCGGCGAGCTGACCGACGGCTGGGAAGGTCGGGCCGTCGCCAAAATGGGTGACCTGCTCGGCAAGTACCGCAGCCTGCGCGTCTACATGGATGCGTGCGTGCATTGCGGCGCGTGCTCCGACAAATGCCACTACTTCCTCGGCACTGGCGACCCGAAGAACATGCCCGTCGCGCGCCAGGACCTGATGCGCGGCGTCTACCGGCGCTACTTCACCTTCGCGGGCAAGTACTTCCCAAAACTCGTCGGCGCGGCCGACATGACGAAGGAAGTGCTCGACGACTGGTGGAGCTACTACAACCAATGCAGCGAGTGCCGCCGCTGCAGCGTCTTTTGCCCCTACGGCATCGACACCGCGGAAGTGACGATGGCCGCCCGCGAGATCATGGACTCGGTCGGCGTCGGCCAGAAGTATGCGAACGAGATCATCGGCAAGGTGCACCGCATCGGCAACAACCTCGGCATCCCCGAGCGCGCGCTGGCGGACACGCTCGCCGGACTCGAGGAGGACACCAAGGAGGAGACCGGGCTCGACGTTCGCTTCCCGCTCGACGTCGAAGGGGCGGAGGTGCTGCTCATCACGCCGTCGGCGGACTTCTTCTCCGAGCCGCACGTCGAAAGCCTGATCGGCTATGCCAAGGTCTTCCACGCCGCGGGCATCAGCTGGACGCTGAGCTCGAAGGCGAGTGAGGCGGCCAACTTCGCGCTCTTCATTGGCAACTACGAGCAGATGAAGAAAATATCGCTGCGCGTGCGCGAGGAAGCCGAGCGGCTGCGCGTCAGGCGCATCGTCGTCGGCGAATGCGGCCACGCGTGGCGCGTCGCCTACAGCTACTGGAACACGCTGATCGGGCCCTTCGACTGGCTCGATCAACGCTACCCGGTGCCGCAGCACATCTGCGAACTCACCTACGACCTTATCCAGCAGGGTGCGATCAAGTTCGACAAGGAAAAGAACGACGACCGCATCATCACTTTTCACGACTCGTGCAACGTCGCGCGCGCCTCGCGCATGGGCAGCATGCCGGGCGGGCAGTTCGTGATCCCGCGCGAGATCATCAAGGCGGTGGCGAACAACTTCCACGACATGTCCCCCGGCACGACGCACGAGGCCACGTTTTGCTGCGGCGGTGGCGGCGGCCTGTTGACGGACGACCTGATGGAAGTGCGCGTGAAGGGCGCGCTGCCGCGCATGGAGTCGCTGAAGCATGTCGTCGATGCTCATGGGGTCAATTTCATGGCGGCGATCTGCGCGATCTGCAAGGCGCAGTTTTCCAAGGTGCTGCCTTACTACGGCTTCGACATGAGCATGATCGGCGGGGTGCATCAGCTCGTGAGCAAGGCCATCCGGCTCGGCGAGCCGAACTGAAAGAGGATCGACAAATGTCTGCAATCCCAGAGACCGTAACTGCCAAGAAGCTGAACTTCCGGCGCTACAAGGACGGCGACTTCAAGCCGCTCGCGTGGCAGGAGGAGATCTTCGATGCCGACCATTCGCACAAGTGCCCGACCTACATCCAGAGCACACCGCCGTGCCAGGCGAGCTGTCCTTCAGGCGAGGACATTCGCAGCTATCTGAACATCGTGCGCGGCATCGAGAAGCCGCCCGCCGGCGTGCCGTGGCAGGAATACGCGTGGCGCCGGCTGACCGAGGCGAATCCGTTCCCGTCGGTGATGGGGCGCGTGTGCCCGGCGCCGTGCGAATCCGGCTGTAACCGCAACGAGGTCGAGGACTTCGTCGGCATCAATTCGGTCGAGCACTTCCTCGGCGAGTACGCGATCGCCAACAAGCTCGCCTTTCCCAAGGCGGAGAAATCGACCGGCAAGTCGGTGGCCGTGATTGGCGGCGGGCCGGCCGGGCTGTCCACCGCCTACCAGTTGGCGCGCAAGGGCCACGCGGTGACAATCTTCGATGAGCGCGCCCACCTCGGCGGCATGATGCGTTACGGCATCCCCGGCTTTCGCACGCCGCGCGAGGTGCTCGACGCCGAAATCGGCCGCATCCTCGACCTCGGTGTCACGGCGCGAACCGGCGTGCGCATCGGCACCGACGTGGCGATGGACGAGATCCGTGAGCAGTTCGATGCGGTGTTCCTCGGTCTTGGCGCGCAATCGGGCCGGCCGCTGCCGGTCGAGGGCTCGCAGGCGCCGAACTGCGTCACCGCGACCGCGTTTCTGAAGGCGTTCAACGACGGCCGCATGCTGCACGTCGGCAAGCGCGTCGTCGTCGTCGGTGGCGGCGACACGTCGATCGACGTCGCGACCGTCGCCCGCCGCCTCGGCCACATCGAGAAGGCGCACGAGAGCGATCGGCCCGAGAACGTGATCGCCGGCCATACGGCGCACGACGTCGCCGCCGTCTCGGCGCGTCAGGGCGCCGAGGTGACATTGACCTCGATCTTCCTGATCGACAAGATGCAGGCAAGCCGCCACGAAGTCGAGCATGCGCTCGCCGAAGGCATCGCGATCCGCGGTGGCCTTGCGCCGGTTGCGGTGCTGTGCGACGCGGGCGGCCGCGCGGTAGCACTCAGGGTGATTCAGTGCGAGGCGAAGATCGTCGGCGGCAAGCTCGAGATCAAGAACATCGAGGGCACAGAAGAGGACATTCCGGCGGACCTGATCGTCTCGGCGATCGGGCAGGCGGTCGACTTCACCGGGCTCGAATCGCTGAACAACGGTCGCGGTGGCATCGCGGCCGACAAGAACTACCAGGTCCAGGGCCAGCCGGGCATGTTCGTCGGTGGCGATGTGGTGCGTCCGCATTTGCTGACCACTGCGATCGGGCACGGTGCAATCGCCGCTGAAGGCATCGACCGCCACCTGCAAGGGGAGGCGCTCGAAAAGCGCCCGAAGATCGATGTCCACACCTGGGACCTGAACCGCAAGCTGATCGAGAAGGGCCTGCCGGTATCCGAAGTGCACGAGCCGATCTGGGGCACGGACAGCAAGAACGTCGCGATCCACAACTTCGAGAACCGATCGGACCGCTACGTGATTCCGCACGAGGAACTCTTCCTCGGGCACTTCGCCTACAACGCGCGCCACAAGCGCAAGATGGTGACGCTCACCGCCGAGCAGGCGCTGAGCAACTTCGAGGAGCGCGTGCTGGCGCTGACCGAAGCCGAAGCGATTGCCGAGGCGAAGCGCTGCATGAGTTGCGGGCTGTGTTTCGAGTGCGACAACTGCGTCGTCTATTGCCCGCAGACGGCGGTGTTCAAGGTCAAGAAGTCGCAGTCGACCACCGGCCGCTACGTCGATACCGACTACACCAAGTGCATCGGCTGCCACATCTGCAAGGACGTGTGCCCGACGGGCTACATCCAGATGGGGCTCGGGGAGTAGTTACGCAATGAGGTGGATCGCGCGCACCCTGTCGCTGACCGTCACGCTGTGCGCGTTGACCGCCTCGGCGCTAGCGGGCGACTCGGGCGATTCGCGCGTGCCGCTGCCGACGATCGAGTCGGCGCGTGCGGGCACGAGTTGCATCGCCGACCCGGCGACGATGCGCCGCGACCACCCGAGCATGCTCAAGCACCAGCGTGATGAAACGGTGCACGGCGGCATCCGCGGTGCGAAGGCGAGCCTCAAGGGTTGCATTGGTTGCCACGCGAGTGCGAAGACGGCAAGCGTTGCAGCCGCGCCGGGCGACTTCTGCCAAAGCTGCCACAGCTACGCAGCCGTCAAGATCGACTGCTTCGAATGCCACAGCGCAAAGCCCGCGACGACCGTCGCCCGGAAGCAATGAGCGCGCGCGAAGGCCAGGCCGAACAGCGCACGGATTCACGGCGCGGCTTTCTCGGCGTTGCCGCGGCAGGCATCGCCGGGGTGATGCTTGCCCCCGGCATTCGCCTGATCGAGATCGCGCAGGCGGCAACGCCGGGCGCGAGCCCGAAGGTGCGCTGGGGCATGCTGATCGACACGACGAAATGCGCGACCGGCTGCAACGATTGCGTCACCGCGTGCAACGAGGAAAACGGCTTGAGCGGCGGCACCTTGCCGACCGATTCGCAATGGATCCGCAAGGTCGATCTCAAGCAGGTCGCAACTGGACGCACCGCGTCGCTGCCCGTCATGTGCCAGCACTGCGCCGAGCCGCCCTGCGTCGACGTCTGCCCGACAGGCGCCTCGTTCAAGCGTGCCGACGGCATCGTGCTCGTCGACCGGCACAGTTGCATCGGCTGCCGCTATTGCATGATGGCCTGCCCCTACAAGGCGCGCTCTTTCGTGCATGAGGAGATCACGAACCAGAAGCCCGATGTGCCGCGCGGCAAAGGCACGGTCGAGAGCTGCACGCTGTGCGTGCACCGCATCGATCGTGGCGACAAGACGACCGCATGTGCCGAGGCCTGCAGTCAGGCCGGGCAGGGCGCGATCGTGTTCGGCGACCTGAACGACCCGCAGAGCGAGATCGCGCGCCGCGTGCGCGAGGTGACGAGCCGTCCGCTGCGCGCCGATCTGCAGCTCGACCCTGGCGTGCGCTACGAGGGCCTGTGATGCAACACCTTGCCGGCGCGCGAATCGACGCCCGAGGCGACAGTCGGAGCGGCACCCGAGGTTATTGGCTGCTGCTCGCGCTCGGCGGCGTTGTCGTCGCGCTCGGCCTCGCCGCCGCACACTTCATGGAGTCGCGCGGGCACGTCGTGACCGGCATGACGAACCAGATCGTCTGGGGCCTGCCGCATGTGTTCGCGATCTTCATGATCGTCGCCGCATCGGGCGCGCTCAACGTGGCGTCGGTCGCGTCCGTCTTCGGACAGGCCGCGTACAAGCCCTGGGCGCGGCTCTCGGCGCTGCTGTGCATCGCGCTGCTAGCAGGTGGACTGATGGTGCTGATGCTCGATCTCGGGCGGCCGGATCGCGTTATCGTCGCCGCGACGCACTACAACTTCACGTCGGTGTTCGCGTGGAACGTGTTCCTCTATTCGGGCATGGTCGGCCTTGCGCTCGTCTATCTGTGGACGATGTTCGAGCGGCGCATGAATGTCGGGACAAGGCCGGCGGGCATCGCGGTGCTGATCGGGCGCCTCGTGCTGACGACCGGCACCGGATCGATCTTCGCCTTCCTCGTCGCCCGTCAGGCCTACGGCTCGGCGCTGCTCGCGCCCTTGTTCATCGCCATGTCGCTCGCCTGGGGGCTGGCGGTATTTCTCGTCGTGCAGTCGGCGATGCTCGCCTGGAACGGCCGGCGCGCCGCGCCGGAGATCGAGCGCCGCATGGCGCGTCTGCTCGGCGTGTTCGTCGCCACCGCGCTGTTCTTCGTCGCCGTCCATCACCTGACGAACCTGTACTTCGCACGCCAGCAGACATTCGAGCGCTTCGTGCTCTTTGAGGGCGGCATCTTTCCGGGGTTGTTCTGGGGCGGCTATGTGCTCGTCGGCAGCGTGCTGCCGTTGATCCTGCTGCTGCGGCCCGAGCCGCCCAGCGCGCGCGCCGCGCTGATCGCCGCGGGGCTCGTCGTGCTGGGTGCCCTGGCTTGGCTGTTCGTCTTCATCGTCGGCGGCCAGGCGTTCCCACTCGACATCTTTCCCGGCTACATCGCGAGCAGCACCTTTGCCGACGGCGCGATTTCGCCCTACACGCCGTTGCTGCCCGAGTGGCTGCTTGGCATCGGCGGGGTCGGCGCAGCCTTCGTGATCACTGCGGCAGGCGTGCACGTGCTCGACTTCATGCCGCCAGACGATGCCGGCAAGGCCGCGCCATGAAGATCGACCGCCTGCTCGTCTCCGCGGCGCACAAGTCTTCGGGCAAGACAACGATCTCGCTCGGCCTGTGCGCCGCGCTGAGCGCGCAGGGCCTGCGCGTCCAGCCGTTCAAGAAGGGGCCGGACTACATCGACCCGATGTGGCTCGCGCGCGCCGCCGGCCGTGATTGCTTCAACCTCGACGCCTACCTGATGGACGATGCGGCGCTTGTGGGCTGCTTCAGCGGCGCGCTGGGGGATGCGCAACTTGCCCTTGTCGAAGGCAACAAGGGCCTGTACGACGGCCTTGCGCTCGACGGCAGCAACAGCAACGCGGCGCTCGCGATGCGGCTCGGCCTGCCGGTGCTGCTCGTGCTCGACGCGCGTGGCATGACGCGCGGTATCGCGCCGCTGATCCTCGGCTACCAGGCGTTCGAGCCCGGCATCCGGATCGGTGGCGTAATCCTGAACCGGCTCGGCGGCTCGCGCCATGAAGCCAAACTGCGCGCCGTCATCGAGCACTACACCGACGTGCCCGTGCTCGGCGCGGTCGCCGAGGACGAACGCCTTGCGGTGTCCGAACGCCATCTCGGCCTGATGCCGTGCGCAGAGGTGGAAGACGTGCAGGCGCGAGTGGCCACGATCGGCCGCATCGTTGGCGAGCAGGTCGACCTGGCGCGAGTGCGCGCGCTTGCCGCATCGGCGGACGACTGGCCGGCCGACGCTGGCGCGGCAGGCGGCGCCCGCCGCGGCGCCGTCGCCGAGCCAGCGCGCGCTGATATCGCGCTATCGGGCGCCGATGCCGCGCCGCCTACCCCCTCTCGCGGCGCACCGCTGCGCATTGCAGTCGCCCGCGACCGCGCTTTCGGCTTCTACTATCCCGACGACCTCGCCGCGCTCGAAGCGGCAGGCGCGGAACTGCTGCCGTTCGACACGCTGCATGACGAAACGCTGCCAGCGGCGGTCGATGGTCTCTTCATCGGCGGTGGTTTCCCCGAAGCCTTTCTCGGCGAACTGGAGGCCAACGTCGCGCTGCGCGGCGTGATCCACGATGCGCTCGCGGCGGGCTTGCCGGCCTACGCGGAATGCGGCGGGCTGATGTACCTCGCGCGCAGCATCACGTGGCGTGGGCGGACGTCGCAGATGGTCGGCGCGATTCCCGGCGACGCGCTGATGCACGCGCGCCCGCAGGGCCGCGGTTACGTGCATCTGCGCGAGACGGCGGAGATGCCGTGGCCGCACTCGTCAGAAGCGAGCAGCAGTGCGGCGAGCGGCACGAAGCTGCGCTGCCACGAGTTTCATCATTCGAGCCTGGTGGATCTCGACCCCGATACTCGTTTTGCATACCGCGTCGAGCGCGGGCAGGGCATCGACGGCAGCAACGACGGCATCGTGCTCGGCAACCTGCTCGCGTCCTACGCACACCTGCGAAGCTCGGCCGGGACGCACTGGGCGCGACGCTTTGTCGCCTTCGTGCGCGCACGGCGCGAACTCGGGCGAGCGCGATCCCACATCATCGACACTTGCGCGGCCTGAACCCACCGCGAGACCCATGAAGACTGCAACACGACACAGCATCCCGGTCGCCGGCAAGTTCATCGCGACCGACAGCGAGGGCTACTTGCTCAACCTCGACGACTGGTCGGAGAGCTTCGCGCAGGCGCTTGCGCTGCAAGAGGGGCTGACGCTGACCGACGCCCACTGGGAGGTGATCCGCTTCCTGCGCGCCTACTATCAAGAACATGCGGTGCAGCCGCAGGTGCGCGTGATGATCCGCCACTTCACGAAGGTGTGGGGCGCAGAGCGCGGCAGCAACCACCACCTGCACGACCTCTTCCCGCGCGGCGGGCCGCAGAAGCAGGGCAACCGCCTCGCGGGCTTGCTGCGGACCAAGGGCGAGCACTGAGCCTTCAAGGCGCGATTCGGCGCGTCCGGCAGCGCCCGTGACGCTGCAGTGGCTGCCCTGGCGGCCCTCGGTACCATCGGCCATGTCCATCAGCCGTTGGCGGTCATGATCGAGCTTCAATTTGCCGCGCGCCTGCGCGCGCTGCTGCGCCGCTGGCATGCGGCGATGCATGGCGATTACTGGTTTCCGCACGTTCCGCTGGCGCTGGCCTTGACTGTGGGCGGCCTGCTGCTGTTGCAACTCAACTTCGGCGGCCAAGGGCTGCAGTACGTGGAGGCGATGGAGCATCGGCGCTTCGATATTCCGCAGCAGTTACTGCCGTCACTGCTCATCGGCGGTGGCATGGTGATCATGGCCATCGGGCTGCTGTGGCGCTCACGCCTGGCGTGGACGATGGCGCTGCTGCTGGTAATGACAGGCGCCGCCAGCCTGGTGCTGGGCGAACATTTCAGCAATCACGTATTGCTGGTGTATTTTGCGCTGGTGACGGTGGCGCTTCTCATCGCCTGGCGTCAGTTCAATCGCAGCAGTGTCGCAGCCAGCACGCTGTTCGCCGTGACCTCGGTGGTGATGCTGCTGACCTATGCCACTTTCGGCGCGTACTACATGGGGCAGGATTTCAAGCCGCCGATCACCGATCTGGTCACCGCGTACTACTACGCGCTGGTGACGATGGCCACGGTCGGCTATGGCGATATCGTTCCGCAGACGACGGAGGCCAGGCTGTTCGCCGTGTCGATCATCGTTCTCGGCGTGGCGGTGTTCGCGACGTCGCTGACCGCGGTCATCAAGCCGATGATCAGCAACAGTCTGCAACGCATCGTCAATCGCAAGGGGGCGCGCATGAATCGTGAGAACCACTTCGTCGTCATCGGCAACGGACCGCTGGCCATCAACACCGCCCGCGAACTGGCGCGACGTGGCCATCCGGTGACGCGCGTCGTGCGCAGCGCACCCGCGAATGCCGAACCGCGCGAAGGCGATACCGACCTCGTGGTGGGTGATCCGAGCAGCGTCGAGGTGCTGCAAGAAGCAGGTGCGCAACGTGCCGAAGCGGTGCTGGCAATGATGGTCGACGATTCGGAGAACGCTTTCGTCATCCTGGCAGTGAAGGCGCTCGGCGGTGGTGCGCGCACCGTGGCGGCGGTGAACGATTCATCGAACCTCGCCCGCGTCAAGCTGGCGCAGCCGGACGTGGTGATTTCGCCCCAGGTGCTCGGCGGCGAGCTGATCGCGATGCTGCTCAGCGGCGAGGCAATCACGCCGGACTTCGTGATGAAGCACGTGTTCAGGCGCAAACCCGAGCAGCCCTTGGACAGCTGAGGCCGTGCCGCGCCAGCAGTCCGAGGAGATGCTGTTGGCGACGCTCGCGATGATTGGCATGTTGCTCGTCGCCGCGCGAAGCAGGTGTCGTATCGGCAGGTCTGAGCACGCTCGTCGTCGGCGAACGCGAACTGGGCGAGGCGCTCGTGCGCCATCCCGGCGTCCGCCTGATCCGCGGCACCGGCTCTACCGCGATGGGTCGTGCTGTCGGCGTTGCGAGTGCGCGCAACTTCAAGCCATCTCGTCGCGCGGCTTGGACTGTAGTATTTCCGATATCAACATCGGCGCCGCATGCCGTGGCGAGGATTTGCAACACGAGAGTCGCTCCCGATCAGCCGTCCGTCGGCATGCATGACGGCAAGCGTTTCGCTGGCCGCGGTAAACGGGTATGCAACAAGGTCGATCGCCTTGCGGCTGCGGCCGGCAAGGCTATGCGTGTATCGTGTATCGACGCTTTGGCTGCCATTCACGGACGGCCTGCGTGCGAACCGGGGGGGCCATGTCGATCTTGCACCGGCTGCTGCGGGTAGTGATGGTGTCACATGCGCGCGGCCTCGCGTTGTCGGTCTGCCTGGCGCTGGCATCGGCATTCGCTGCGGCGGCGCCGGTGCTCGTGCTGCAGTTGCACGATGCGATTGGCCCAGGCAGCGCCGACTACGTGGTGAATGGCCTGAAGCAGGCCCGCGTCCAGGGTGCGCCGCTGGTGGTGATCGAGATCGACACGCCCGGCGGGCTGGACAGTTCGATGCGCGAGATCATCCAGGCGATGCTCGCGTCGCCGGCGCCGGTGGTCGTGTATGTGAGCCCCGAGGGCGCGCGCGCGGCGAGCGCCGGCACCTACATCCTGTATGCGGCGCAGATCGCGGCGATGGCGCCAGCAACGACGCTGGGCGCAGCGACGCCGGTCGCAATCGGGATCGGCGGCGGCGAGCAGCCGGCCGCGCCGGCGTCGGCCGCGAGCGGGGCCAAACAAGAGCAGCCGGCCGACGCGATGACAAGCAAACGCGTGAACGACGCGGCGGCGTTCATCCGCGGCTTGGCGCAAAAGCATGGGCGCAATGCGCAGTGGGCCGAACGCGCGGTGCGCGAAGCGGTGAGCCTGACGGCCGCCGAGGCATTGAAGGAAAACGTGATCGACGTCGTGGCTGCCAATGTGCCGGACCTGCTGGCGCAGATCGATAGCCGCACGGTGCGTGTGCGCGATCAGGAGCAAACCTTGCGCACTCGCGGTCTGACGACGCAAGTGCTGCTGCCCGACTGGCGGCAGCGGCTGATGTCGGTGATTGCGAATCCGAGTCTGGCGCTGGTGTTGATGATGATCGGCGTCTACGGGTTGATCTTCGAGTTCGCCTCGCCCGGTTTCGGCGTTGCCGGCATCGCCGGCGCGATCTGTCTGCTGCTCGGCCTCTATGCGTTGCAGATGTTGCCGGTCAACTATGCCGGCCTCGGCCTGCTGCTGCTGGGCATGCTCCTGTTCGCCGCTGAATTGCATGCGCCGAGCTTCGGTGCGCTCGGTGCCGGCGGCGTCGTAGCGTTCATTGCCGGCGGCGTGCTGCTTTTCGACACGGCGCAGCCGGGCTTCGGCGTCCCGCTGTGGCTGGTCCTGGCGCTCGCGGCGAGTTCGGCGATCGTCGTCCTGCTTGGCGGCAGCATGGCGATGCGCGCGCGCAGGCGCCCGGTTGTCAGTGGCCTCGACGATCTCGTGGGCCTGCGTGGCGAGATCGTGCAGGTCGATGGCGCCCACGCCTGGGCGCAACTGCGCGGCGAAAGCTGGGAGGTGCGCAGTGTGGCGCCGTTGCAGGTCGGACAGGCGGTGCGCGTTACCAGGCGCGATGGCCTGCTGCTCGAAGTCTGGGCCGATTCTTCCGCGCCTGAAACTCAAGGAGAAGTGTGATGTTCGACTTACCGTTCGGGATCGCCGGCGTGGTGGTGCTGCTCTTGATCCTGGTCTTCAGTTCGCTGCGCATCCTGCGCGAGTATCAACGCGGCGTGATCTTCCAGCTCGGCCGCTTCTGGAAGGTCAAGGGGCCTGGGCTCGTGCTCGTGATCCCCGGAATCCAGCAGATGGTGCGTGTCGATCTGCGTATCGTGACGCTCGATGTGCCGCCGCAGGACGTAATCTCGCGCGACAACGTATCTGTGAAGGTCAACGCCGTCGTCTTCTTTCGCGTCGTCGATGCGGAAAAGGCGATCATCCAGGTCGAGCAGTACCTCGTGGCCACCAGCCAGCTCGCGCAGACCACCTTGCGCGTCGTGCTCGGCAAGCACGAGCTCGACGAGATGCTCGCCGAACGCGAGAAGCTCAACATGGACGTGCAGCGCATCCTCGACGCCCAGACTGCCGGCTGGGGCATCAAGGTGACCAACGTCGAGATCAAGCAGGTCGACCTGACCGAATCGATGATCCGCGCGATCGCCCGCCAGGCCGAAGCCGAACGCGAACGCCGCGCCAAGGTGATTCACGCCGAAGGCGAAAAGCAGGCTGCCGCGGCGCTGCTCGAGGCGGCGCAGATGCTCTCGCTTCAGCCCGAGGCGATGCAGCTGCGTTACTTGCAGACGATGACGCAGGTCGCCGGCGATCGGGCGTCCACCTTCATCCTGCCGCTGCCGATGGATTTGCTCAGCGGCCTCGTGGGCCGACACGCGAGCGCATTGACAGGTACGGCGCCCACCGCTGTGGCGACAGGCAGCGACAAGCCGCCGACCTGAAGCGCCGCGTCTCAGCGTGCTTCGGTCGCGCGCGCCTCGACGGCGAAGACGGCGGCCTCGACGCGCGAGCTCAGATTGAGCTTGCCGAGGATGTGGCGCACGTGCAGCTTGACCGTGTCGTGGCTGATCTCGAGTGCGCGCGCGATGATCTTGTTGCTCTCACCACGCGCCAGGTGCTCGAGCACCTCGCGTTCGCGTGCCGTCAGCGTCGCGAGCAGATCGCGCCGGTCGCTCGCCTTGTCGCCGGAACGCAGCAGTTGTGCGAGCTTGGCCGTCATCGCTGGCGCAACGGTGATCTCGCCGCGCGCCGCATGGCCGATCGCGACGACGACGTCCTCGGGCTCCATGTCCTTGAGCAGATAGCCGCGTGCGCCGGCGCGCAGGGCTGCGGCAAGATCGTCCTGCGAATCGCTCATCGTCAGGAACAGCGCGGGCGTGTCCAGGCCCTCGGCGCGAATCTGGCGCAGCAGGGTGAGGCCGTCGGTCGTCGGCATGCGCAGGTCGAGCACGACCAGACTCGGCGCGTGCTCGCGCAAAAGACCGACGACCAGCGTCGGGTCGCCGGTGGAGGCCGCTACCTGCATGCCGCCGCGCTGCTGCAGCAGATCGGTCAAGCCGTTGCGGCACAGCGAATGGTCGTCGACCAGCACGATCTTGAGTGGCGCTTCCGTCATGGCCTCGCTTCCATCGTCGCGGCCGCGGGAAACGCCAGCCGCACGCGCGTGCCGCCCGCCGGTCGCGCAGCGACGGTGAGTTCGCCGCCGAGTCGCTGCGCGCGTTCGCTCATGATGCCGAGGCCGAAGTGCGAGCCGTCGTCGGTCTGCTCGTCGAGCGTGTCCGGGCCGACGCCGTCGTCCTCAATCCGGATCTCGAAGCCGCCGGGCGCGGTGTCGAACGTGAGCCAGGTGTGGCGCGCAGCCGAGTGCTTTTCGATGTTGGCAAGCGCTTCCTGCGCGATGTGAAAGACATCGGTCTCGACTTCGGCCGGCAGCTTGTGCCCGGTCGCCGCGTTGCGGTAGATCAGCTCGATGCCGCTGCGCTGGCGAAATCGCGTCGCCAGCCCCTGCAGCGCGCTGTCCAGGCCGCGCGGATCGATGCGGGTGCGCAGATGGGTGATGAATTCGCGCAGCTTCAGGTGGGCCTCGCCTACGGCTTCGCGCACGTCGCCCAGGTAGCGCCGTGACCTTTCGTCGTCGTGGGCGCCCATCGCGTCCTGAAGCAGCGGCAGGCGCATCTTCACGAAGGTGAGCGTCTGCGCGATCGAGTCGTGCACTTCGGCGGCCATCGCCTGGCGCTCGTGCGTCAGACGCGTGCGCAGCGTCTCGGCCTCGAGCGCGGCATTGTTCATCGCCAAGCCGATCAGCTCGCCGATCGTCTTGAGCACGCCGCGGATCTCAGCGGTCGGCTCGTCACCGTCGGCATAGAAGAGGTTGTAGACGCCGAGCACGCGCCCGCGATGCTGGAGCGGAACGGCAAGCAGACGCCTGCAGTCCTTGCCGAAGAAGCCGGGGCCCGTGCGCTCGCTGCAGTCGTCGATGTCCGCTGCCCAGACCAATGTCTGGCTGTCGGCGGCCACACCGCAATGCCCGCAATGGCGATCCACCGCATGTTCACCGCCGGCCGCCGCACCCGGCAGGCCGATGCTGCTCACCATCACGAGTTGATCGCCGGCGTCGGAAAGCACGCGCACCGCGCCGGCGCTGGCCCCGGCCAGACGCACGATCGGCTCCAGGAAGCGCTGCAGCAGCGCGCCCATGTCGCTGTCGGCGGAAAGCCCGGCCGCAATCTCGGCCAGCAAGCCGGCGTCGGATGCGCCTGTCCTGCCGCCAAACGCCGGCATCGAAGTGGCGCTCAACTTCTTGTCAATGTACATAAGTCCGAGGGTACCTCATCCACGTGAATGCCTCGGGCGGCGTCCGCCGCCCCGCACGGGCGCAAGTCCCCATTTGGGCTACGCGTTCATTACCCGTCCCGGTGATAGACGCTGCCACCGACCCTTGCGCCTAATGGGGCTGCAAACGACTCTGGTCGCGCAGCCGCGTGGCCGCCCACCTGACCGCCGCCGATGCCGAGCCCTCCGTTGCACGACCCGCTCGCCAAGCCCCTGCCCGGCGCGACGGTCGAGGTCAAGACGACCACCTGCTACATGTGCGCCTGCCGCTGCGGCATTCGCGTTCATCTGCGCGACGGCGAGGTGCGCTACATCGAAGGCAACCCCGAGCATCCGCTGAACAAGGGCGTGCTGTGCGCCAAGGGCTCGTCGGGCATCATGAAGCAGTACTCGCCGGCGCGCCTCACCCGGCCGCTCAGGCGCAAGCCGGGGAGCGAGCGCGGCGCGGGTGAGTTCGAGCCCATTTCGTGGGACGAGGCTTTCGCCATGCTCGAGGATCGGCTGCGCCACCTGCGCGCGACGGATCCGAAACAGTTCGCACTGTTCACCGGGCGCGATCAGATGCAGGCGCTCACGGGCCTCTTCGCACGCCAGTTTGGTACGCCCAACTACGCAGCACATGG
>CAVZFV010000012.1:0-34932 GCA_963774675.1 uncultured beta proteobacterium
ACACCGGCTTGCCGCCATGCGCCGCCACCACCAGATCGCCGATCTCGCTCGCATCGCTCAGGAACGGGCCGGATTCGACTGTCACCGCACGATTGCCCGACAGCAGTTCGCCGACAGGCAGCCCGAGGTTCGCCGACTGCAGCGCGGCGCGCAGGTCGGGCACGGTGACACCGCGGCTGGACATCAGCGCCGGGTCGATCTCCGGCACGCACCGCGCGTCCCGGGCCGCCATCGTCGTCGACGTCACGCGTGCCGGGCACGCGCTTCAGGTCGGCCTCGATGCTGTGCGCCACGCGCTCCAGCGCGAAGGCGCCGATGAAACCTGGCCCCCCGGTCGCCTGCGGCTCGGCCCCCCAAGAGGGCGCGCCCCGCCTCGAGACGGCTCGGCGGCGGGGCCGGGGTTGCGGCTGAACAGCGTCAGCGTGACGATCGGCACGTCGTCGATGCCCTTGGGCTTGATGATCGGGCTCTGCACGCCCAGGCCGCGCGGCAACCAGTCGGCATTCGAGTTCACGGTGTCGTACAGCCGCACCAGCGCCTCGGTGCGCGGCACGCCGACCTCGAACTGCACCGTGACCACTGCCAGCCCCGGCTGCGAGAGCGACATCACGTGCTCGACGCCGGCCATCTGCGACAGCACCTGTTCGGCCGGCGTGGCAACCATCTGTTCGACATCGGCCACCGCCGCGCCCGGAAACGGGATCAGCACGTTGGCCATCGTGACGCTGATCTGCGGTTCCTCCTCGCGTGGTGTCGCGAGCAGCGCGAACAGACCGAGCAGCAGAGCCGCCAGCGCCAGCAGCGGCGTGATCCGCGCCGTCTGGAAGTACGCGGCGATGCGTCCGGAGATGCCGAGGGCGGGTTGCATGGCCACCCTCAGAACTCCCCGCGCGGCGGCCTGCGGGTCAGGTGCGTCCGTTCGCCCGCCGCACACCCGCAAGCACCTCGATGCGCGCGCCGTCGGCACGACCCAGGCGCACCTCGCGCAGCATCGGCACGCCCTTGTCGTCGAACAGGAGGCCGCCGGTCATTTCGGCGCGGTGCAGCACCGCTGCCGCAGCAGGCCGAACAGGCGCGGCTCGCCAACCGCGACCCCCGGCAGCCAGACGCGCGCGAACATTCCCGGGCGCACGCCGCGCGGGGGCGACGGCAGACCGATGCGCAGTTGCGCGGTGTGGGTCCCGGCATCGACGAGGGGCAGTACCTGCGCCGCGTCGCCGCTGAACCAGCGCTGCCCATCGGGTTGGCCGGGAATTTCCACTTTCACCCCGGCCAGCGAAACCGGCACTGCGCTTTGCGGCACCGCGGCGGTGACGCGCAGTGCGCCGGGCTCGTACAGCACCAGCAGCACCTTGCCGGGCATCGCCATGTCGCCCAGCGCCACCGGCACGTCGGCGACCACGCCGGCGTAGGGCGCGCGCAGCACGTGCAGGCCGCTTTGCGCGCGCGCCGCACCGGCCTGTGCCAGTTGCGCCGAGGCTTGCGCCTGCGCCGCCTTGAACTGCGACTCGGCGCGCTCCAGCGCCGCCCGGCTGATGAACTGTTGCCGGTACAGC
This sequence comes from uncultured beta proteobacterium, assembly GCA_963774675.1. GTDB lineage: Bacteria > Pseudomonadota > Gammaproteobacteria > Burkholderiales > Burkholderiaceae_C > CAIKUF01. The sequence goes on from CAVZFV010000012.1 coordinate 1,557, forward strand.
TGCTGCTGGCGCTCGTAGTCGTTGCGCGCCATGTCCAGCAGCGCCTGCGCCGCATGGACCTGCGCTTCGCTCGCGGCGGCGTTCTGTTCGGCGGTGCGCGCATCGACGCGCATCACCACCTGGCCGGCCGCGACCTCGTCGCCGACCCGGACGTCGATGGCCGTCACCGCGCCGCTGACTTGCGCGGCAACAACGCTTTGCGCACCGCCTCGACGACACCGTCGAAACCGCGGGGCGCCTCACGCCGGGAGGCCTCCACCGGCGCGCTGGCCAGGCCGCCGGCCGCCGACGATGCGGCCGGGACCGACAGCGGGCGGGCGATCGGCGCTGGCGCCACGAACAGCCCGAAGGCCGAGCGGGCGCCGACCAGCAGCGCCATCAGGGCGATGGCGCCCAGCGCCGCGCGCCAGGGGCGGGCCTTCATTTCGGCACCGCCCCGACTTCGATTGCATCACCTGCCTGCGCGTGTTCGGCGCGTCGCCCATCAGTTCGGCGACGACCGACGCAACTCGGTACGGTGCAGCCCGATGTCGCGCAGCATGTGATCGTCGAGCATCTCGAGCTCGCGCATCAGCTTGCGCCGCTGGTAGGCGTTCGACGCGGCTTCGGCGATGCGACGCGCCGCTTCGGCGATCGATTCCACGATGCGCCGTCTGGAGGAAACGTGCCGGATCGGCGGGTTGTAGGTAGTCATGACTTGCTCCTTGGGGGTCGAGACCGCCCGGGAGGCGCGATGCCGCCCGGGCGTTGGCTGTGGACTGCTCAGGCGGCCATCGGCAGCGGTACTTCGGGTTGCTGCGGGACGGCGTAGGTCAGCGGCGCCAGCGCGTTCTGGATGCGCGCGCCCTGGGCCTCGTCGACCATCGCGAACAGCACCTTCTGGAAGCGCGGCTCCATCACGCCCGAAACGATGTACTGCCAGCGGTAGGCCTTGAGCACGCCGTCGCGGATCTGCTTTTGCTGCGCGTCGCTGAATGCGGCGCCGCTGATGGCGATGAAGTAGCGCGCGTCGGCCGCCGCCTGCGCCTGCAGGATGCCGTCGACGGCGCCGACCAGCTCGATCAGCTCGTCGACCGCCTTGTCGCGCTCGGCCGCGCCGATCTTTGCGTCCTCCGCCATCAGTTCGAGCTCGTCGAGGATCGCGTGCTGCGACTCCTCGCGCCAGTGGTGGAGGAACACGTCCTTCCACAGCGGCGACAGCTCGGCATCGGGCGCGATGCTGGCGCGGTAGTGCGCCTGTGTGAAGAGCTCGATGTCCAGCGTCAGCGGCGCCATCACCGCCCAGGTGCTCTTGCCGAGCACCGCGTTGGCGACGGCGTTCGGGTCGGCGGTCTGGACGTAGCCCGGCGGCATGTCGGCGGCCATCATCTGTTCCAGCTGGCGGAACAGGGCCTGGTGCTTGAGCTCCTCGTCGGTCATGCGCACCAGCGCCTCGAGCGCGACCTGGTTGTCGAGCGCCCGCGCGTGCGCGACTTCCATCACCTTGGCGGCAATGAAGCGCTCGACGAGGCCGAAGAGGTAGGCGTAGCTGCGGCCCTGCACCTGGCTGAGCAGGCGCTGGTCGCCGGCGTCGAGGAAGTCGAGCTCGCCGACCAGCGACAGGCCCTTGGGCAGGAAGGTCTTGCCGTAGTCAAAGTGGCGGCCGCGGATGACGTCGCGATCGATGTCCCAGCGCACGCGCTTGGAAACCTCGACGACCTTGGCGTAGCGGTCGGTGTGAGTGGGGGTCGACATCTTTCAATCTCCTTTGGGTGGATGCAAGGACATGCCTTGCCGGAAGTCGGGCCTTGCGGCCCCGTTGCCGGCCCCGTCGCCGGAATGGCGCGGACGATCACGGCATGTCGGGCAGTCTGGTCGGCGCTGGTATCCGCCGTGCATCCGCGAATCGCGGCTATGTAGCCGTTGTGTAGGGCGCGAGCCGGCCTGCAGGGGGGTTGCGGCGTCAGGTGGCCGGCTGCGCATCGGGCATCGCGCAACGCGGGTCGCGAGCGGGTTGCGCAGGCCGTTTGCCGATGCGCCAGCGGGTCAGCACCTGCGCGATGCGATCACGCAGGCGGCCGTTGTACGGGCTCTGCGGGCGGCGGGCGATGCGCTCGCCGAGCAGCCGCTGCGCGAGTGCCGTTTGCCGGCTGCGCAACGCCGCCTCCAGCCACGTCAGGTGCAGCAGATCGCACTGCGCCCGGCTGCCGCCGCAGCCGCGAACCAGGCGTTGCTGGGCTTGAAGGTAGCGAGCTGCGCGTGCGTAGCGCTTCTGGCCGAAGGCGACAAACGCCTCGCACACTGGCAGTGCTGCCTCGTACACGGGCGTCTGCAGATCCGGCGCGCGGAGCACACTGTCGCGCAGCGCGACGAGCAACCGGCGCGCGCGGGCCCAGCGCCTGGTCGCGACGAAGGCGAGCATCGCATGCACGTCGTTGAACGGCCGCAGGCCGGCATACGGACGAGTCTCCCAAGCGTCGGCGATGACTTGCCAACGCGCTGTCACGTCGACACCCTGCAGGTCCAGCCGCCACAACAAGGCTGAGGCATCGACCAGCGTGGAGGGGTTCGGTGCGCGCCAACTCATCAGCCACTGATCGAGGATGCGCAGCACGCTGCCCAGATCGCCCTGGTCGAGACGAAAAAGTGCCTCGTGCCACCACAGGTGCGTCGCAAAGGAGGGGCTCCGGCACCAGACGCCACGCGTACCTTCGAGCCAGGCGGCACCGTCGCCACTGCGCCCCTGCATTTCCAGGGCGTGGGCGACCGAATGCACCGCTCCAGCCTGTCGAGGTTCGTAGCGCAGGGCCTCGCGCCCAATCGCGTCAGCGTCGGCCGGATCGCCGGCCTCTGCGAGCCCGAATGCGTACATCGCCAGCACGTGGCCGTAACCGGGTTCGCCGGCGCGCCAGTGGCGCAGTGCAGCGGCGACGCGCGAGCGCAGTTGTTCGGTGCGGCCCCACTGCAGATCGCCGAAGTGCGCAACGCGCAGCGCCAACGTGTCGTGCGGATCGCGCTCCGCAATCTCGCCGTACAAGCGCAGCGAGCGTTTCATGTCCTTGTCGAGCCAGGCTTGCGCGGCGGACAGATGCGCGCGCTCGCGCTCACCCGCCCGGGCGGCGTGCAGGCGCGCGGTCTGCAGGGTACGGGCCAAAGCCGGCAGCTGGTCGGCACGGCTCGCCATCACGAGGATGGCCGCCTGCAGGCAGTGCGCGGCGAGAACGTCCGGCCGGGCGCGCAGCAGCGGCTCGATGACAGCCCGCGGATCGCCCTGCCCGGCATGCAACAGGTCGAGCGCCTCGCGGCAGGTTTCGGCCGCCGCAGCATCGTCGAATTCGGTGGTTCGTGGTGTGCACTGCATGGTGACCCCTCGCGGTGCGGCGCCCCGGGCGCCGGGCGTTGCCGGGCGCTTGCCCGGCCGCTACGGGCCAGTGTGTAAGGCGCTCGTATCGGGCGTGCAACGGGCGGTCGCCGTTGTGTCGCTGTCGTGTAGCGCGTGCCAGCCGGGGCAGTGCAATTGCAGGCGCTTGGGGGCAAAATCGCGACGTGAACCAGACCGCCCGTCTGCTCATCGTCGACGATGATCCGTCGGTGCGTGCGATGCTGCGCGAATACTTGGAGGACCACGACTTCAGCGTGGCCCAGGCCGACGGCGGCAAGCAGATGCGCGAATGCATCGAGCGCGAGCTGCCGGATGCGGTGCTGCTCGACGTTCGCCTGCCCGGCGAGGACGGGTTGAGCCTGGCCAAGTACCTGCGCGAGCGCTACGACCTGGGCATCATCATGGTCACCGCCTCGGGCGACGTCATCGACCGCGTGGTCGGGCTCGAGGTCGGCGCCGACGACTACATCGCCAAGCCTTCGACCCGCGCGAGTTGCTGGCGCGCGTGAAGAGCGTGCTGCGGCGATTGCAGGCGAAACCGCCGTCACAACCGGCCGCAACGACGAGCGCCAAGGCACCGCGCCAACGCTTTGGCCGCTGCGAACTAGACATCGATGCGCGCCGACTGTTCGAGGCCGACGGTGTGGAAGTGGCGATGACGGCGATGGAATACGAACTTCTGCGCGTATTCCTGGCCAACCCGAATCGTGTGCTGTCGCGCGACCAGTTGTTGCTGCACACGCGTAATCGCGAATGGGAGCCTTTCGACCGTTCGATAGACATTCGCATCGGCAGGCTGCGCCGCAAGGTGGAGCCTGAACCTATGGGCGAACCGCGCTGCATTCGCACGGTGCGCAATGCCGGATACATGTATGTCCCGCAACACTAGCGCCTGTCGGCGGCACCTCAGGCCAGCCGCAATCGCAAGGTGCTGATCAGCCGGGCTACGTCAAAGTTGATGACGGATCATGTGGCCTACCCTCTACAGCGGCAATGAGGCCGTTGCGGGCGGTCATCACCTGATCTTGCACCGACAGCATATCGCCGGCGGACTGGCGCAAGCAGGCGTGACCGGGAAACTCGACAAACGCCTGATGCCGCCTTGGCCGGAAAGAAAGCATTGAACATGATTACAGTCAACAGTGCGAATACCCAGCGTCTAAGCTGAAGTTCCATCTAAGAGGACTCGGGAGCATGGAAGCGTCCCGCGTCAGGGCAACGACGCTCGAGTCAGGGCGCAGGCCTGGCGTCCGACAAGCTGGCTGGATGACGGCACGCTTCTGAGCGGCGGTCGGAGGTTCATTTACAAGGACGGCGCATCGCACGAGTAGGCCAGCCGATCATGCCGAGCTACGAAGCATCCGTTGCGATCTCCGCTCCACGCGAAGCGGTTTGGCGTGTTCTCTCCAATGTCGTTGCGTGGCCCGATTGGCTTCCTACTGTCTCCAGTGTCCAGTCCTTGCAGGCTCGCTCGCTTGAAGTTGGCGGACGCTACATCGTTACGCAACCCAAGCTGCGCCCGACTACTTGGGTCGTCACCGAGCTTGCGCCGCCGCAGCGGTTCACCTGGCAAGCGCGGTCGCCGGGTCTTCTCATGGTGGCAGACCACTCGGTTGAGGCGAGTTCGCCCAGTAGTTCGCAGGTAAATCTTCGCTTTTCGTTCGTCGGCCTTCTTGGGCTTCCGGTTGGCTGGCTGTTCCGCTCCATTACTGAGCGTTACCTTGCACAAGAGGCGTCGTCGCTCCGGCGAAAGGTCGAAGGCAAGTTGTGAAAGCGCCGCCTCCCATATACGGCAGGCCGCCGACTGCACTGCGGCGGCCAGGGCGATCCCCTCATAGGTTTGGCTGAACGTGAACCGGCGTGCTCGCGCATGGGGGTCGAAAGAGCCACCACCTCAGCTCACGCGTTCAACAAACTTCGGGCTACTGCCGGAAGACGTGGAAGCGATTTCGTCATGCGCGATCAGGTCCGCTCAGACATCCGATCGCTCCACGACGACCTCGCTGACCTGGACCACCGGTGCGATGTCGGTGTACTTGGCGATGTCGTCAAGTATTTCGGCGCCATGCTCCAGCATGGCGGCCCGGTAGCCTTCGGCCGAATCGCAGAGGAACGCACACATCGCCACGAAGGCGGGCGGTGCACCGGGCGCCCTGCCGGCCACGCCCCTTTCGACGGTGTAGTAGGCGCAGGCCTTGCCCAGCCTGGCCTTCACCATCGGCATATGGCGCTCGCGGTAGTACGCGTGGTCAAAGCGCGCGCCTTTCGCGTAGGGGTACATCACATTGACTTTGATCATTCGGATTTCGTTGGCGTTGCGAGCGCGATGGGCAATTGAGTGTGAATAGCTGCACTGTTTGCGTCAGCAAGCAGTGGCACGGCGCGATGACCTGCGGCGCCGGGTCCTTGACCATGCACACAAGCCCTCGCCGCCCGCCGCTTCGGCTCGCTGACCTGCGCGGCCGGCGGGCGAGGCCGGGGTTCAGGCGCCATGGCGAAGCGCAGTGACTTCGATCTCGATAAGCATCCTCGGACCCAGAAGCTTGGCGCAGATCATCGTGGCCGCTGGGCGCACGTCGCCGAAGTACCTGCGCAGCACGGGCCAGCACCGGGCGAAGTCTTCCCCGTTCGGCAGGATGTAGTGGACGCGGACGACATCGGCCAGCGTCGCCCCCGTCTGCGAGAGGGCCTGGTCGATGTTTTTCAGGCACTGCTCGGCCTGCGACTCCACGCGGTCCGCGATGGTCATGGTCGCGTAGTCGAATCCGGTCGTGCCGGAGACGAAGATCCAGTCCCCCTGCGCGACCGCCCGCGAGTAGGCGATCTCGGCTTCGAACGGGGAGCCGGAGCTGATGAGCATGCGTTGCATGGTTGCGGGTCTCCGGGGGTTGGGGGGTGCGGGCTGCGCCGTCGTCGACCCGCCTTCAGGCGGGAAATCGCGGGGTCTGCGGCTCGAGGGGCAGGCGCAGCGCGTTCACGAGGTAGCTCACCGTCCGGTAGAACCCAGCCAGCATCAGCAGCTCGAGCAGAGCCTCGTCGCAAAAGCGCGTGCGCAGTGCCCGCCACAGGGCGTCGCCGATGTCGCAATCGTCGTGCAGGGCGTCGCTCATCGCGATCAGCAGTCTATCGTCGGCGCCCCAGACCTCGTCGTCGGCGTCACCGTGCACGAGTGCGTGAACCTGCGGCTCGGTGAGGCCGGCCTTGGCCCCAAACGCCGCGATGTGCACGCCCCACTCGTATTCGGCGCGGCAGCGCGCGGTGGTGCGGCCGATCACCAGTTCGCGCTGACGCACGGTGAGGTGGCCGCGGTCGAGCAGCGAGCCAGCGGCGAACTTGCCCCACAGGCGCTCGTCCCGCGCCAGCGTCGTGAACAGCCTCAGCGGCGGTCGCCCCCGCATGACGGCGTCGAGTTGAGCCTTCAGCGCCGGCGCGAAGGGTGGCTCCAGGGGGTGCATGCGTGCGGTCATCGAATGCTCCAGGGTCACTGCTATGCTTTTGGTAGCATCCTAACGCTGCTGCTATAGAAAGTAAAGCATGGCTTCTTCCCGACACCCTGTCCCCGGCGGACCCGTGCGCGGTTCCCGCACCGGGCGGCCCGTGATGGCGCTGCTGGACCTGCTCGGCAGACGAGGCGCGCTGCGGGTGCTGTGGGAACTGCGCGGCGAGCCGCTGAACTTCCGCGCGCTCCAAGACGCCTGTGACACCAACCCGAGCCTGCTCAACACCCGACTCAAGGAACTTCGGAGCGCCGGCTTCGTGGAGCATGGCGACGCCGGCTACTTCCTGACAGCGCGCGGACGCGAGCTGTTTGAGCTGATGCTGCCGCTTTCCATCTGGGCGGAGCAGTGGGCACGTGGCCGAGAGCCGAGCTGATCAACACGATGTTGGATCCCGCCATCAACAAGGTTGCTGCCAGCGGGGAGCGGCCAATGGTGCATTCAGGTCGTGGCTGCCACTATCGATGGTCAGGCTGACTGACCCGGATCGCCCACGCGAAGCTGGTTCGCTCCAAGCCGCGCAAGGAGTGCCCGCCGGACAACGCTGTGCGAGAGGGATTGTTTGGTCGCCTGCATGTGTGCGGGTCCGACCGGCAGCTTCGTGGCGCCGAAATCGAGACAGCGAATGTCTCTTCAGCGACGCGTGCGGGTCATCGAGGATCCGGCCTGAATGACTGGTGACGCAGACCAAGCCGCCGTCCCCACCCGCTCGCGCTCAGGAACAGCAGGCTCAACCGTCAATTCGACGCTCGGATTCGATTCGCTGATTTTTTGTCGAAAGTCATCGCGCCCCACACCCGTGAAGGCGCCTACAGTGCTCATCGAACGACACCGATCAATTCGTGATGAAGCGCGCCGCCGCCCTGCCCTCAACGCACGCCGACGAACCTCAGCGCTTTCTCGTACGCCTGCCCATCGTCATCAAGCTGACTGGCCTGGGCCGCTCGACGATCTACCGCTGGATCGCCGAAGGAACGTTCCCGGCGCCGGTTCGCCTGGGTCGACGTGTTGTCGCCTGGCGCTGGTCAGACCTGGACCATTGGACGCAGTCTCGGTCGGCTCTTCACCACTGATTTCGGTGCCGCGAGCCGAGTCAAGGGCGTGCGAAGCCCGGCGCCAGCGAACCCTTGACGCGGCGCACGGCGCCATCACGCTCCCGCTCGCGGGCAGGCGGCCCTTCAGCCCCCTGCCCGGCGAGCCCGCCCGGCGGCGAGGACGGCCCCCCCCCGGGGGAGGGGTGCGGGGCGGGCGTGCGTCGGTCATCGTTCGATCTCAGGCTCTGGCCGGGTTCGTTGCGACTGCGTCATGGCGGTGTGGCTGCGCATCGGATCGCGCGTGGGCGCCCTTCCCCGTTCCCTCTGCGCAAACTCCCGCTGCGCCTCCTGCTCTGGCGGCTTGTATCGAATGCCCGGCAGATAGCGCGCGTAGTCGACGACGCGCTTGGCGAGCCTGCGGTCTTCGGCGTTGTCCGATGCAGCCAGCGCCTTGGCGATTTCGCACCAGGCCTTGGCCGCGTCGTGCCGCGCCTTTGTCAGCTTTTTCGTTTGCAGCTCACCGTCGCGCGGTGCCTCGATGCGCCCTGTCTCTCTGGCCTTGCGTTGCCACAACCTCTCGGTGCGCCGATTGCCACCGCGCGTGATCTGCGGCGAGGCTTCGGCATCGATGCCCCACTCGCGCAGCCGCTCGGCGAAGGTCTCGCGCCAGCGCTGCAGGTCGGCCTTGCGCGGGTTGAGCCGCTCGCCCTGCTTGGACGCGGCCTTGACGCTCAGGTGCACGTGCGGGTTGGCCTGGTGGTCGTGCAGGACCATCACGTAGCGGTGGTCAGCGAACTCGATCCTGGCGAATTCGCGTGCAGCGCGTTGGACGGTCAGCGGATCGGTGCCGCGCGGCATCGACAGCATGATGTTGAAGGCTTCGCGTCGCGGGCTCACGGCGTCGATGCGGGCGCCGCCGACGCGCCATTGACGCTCGATCTCGTGCAGCGACTCCTTGCCGCGTTCGACAGTCCCGCGGTCGTCTTCGATGTCGAGGCGGCCTGCTTTGCTGATGTAGCGCAGGTGCGCAGCGATTGCCGTCATGCCGCGGCCACCGCCGGTGACCTTGACCATGACTTGCGGTGCGCGACGGACCGTGGCCTCGATGCGGCTGCGGATCGCGGCGGCTCGGTCACCCGACAGGTGTAGGCGCGGTGTGTGCGACTTGATCGGGCGGTTGGATGGGTAGAAGAGTCGATCGCCCCATTGGATGAGGACGCCGTCTGTCGAGGGCTGGGTCATGGTCTTCTCCCGGTTGGTCTGCGTGGGCCGAGGAGGATTCGACGCGCATGAGCCTGCGGCGGTGCGAGTTCGGCGAGCGCCGCCGCAGACCGATCGAGGTGCTGGCGCACTTCAGCGTCGAGACTGTCCAGCCGGACTCGGTACTCTTGCGCCGCCCGGACTTCGCCTCTGCGCAGCAGGTGGGTCAGGTGGTTGATGTCGCGGCTGAGCAGCGCGAGTTCGGCGGCCGATGTGCTGAGCGCGATGAATCCGGCACGCCGATCGGTCGCGGCGACGACAGCGGGCGCGCCGTCGATCAGACCGGTGAGGTAGGCGCCGCGCGACAGGCCGGCAGCGCGGGCCTTTCTGTCCAGACGTTCGGCCACTGGCCGCGGGATGCGAACGGAGAGCTTGATCTGAGGCTGCGATGCGCGGCGTCGCCGGTTGCCGGCGAGTTCAGCGTGTCGCTTGGTCGTCGTTCAGCGCCACCGCCAGCGCGCTGCGCAGCACGTCGGATTCGGTGAGGCCGGTCTCGGTCGCGCGCCGGCTCAGCGCGCCACGCAGGCCGCGCAGGTCGACGGTGAAGAACTCGCGAGGGGTGGCCGACATGTCGACGCGCTTCGACATCAGGTGAGGACACCACAGAACGCGGCCGCCGGCCTATCCTGCCATCTGTCTTTTCTCGATCCTCTTCATCTCGCATCTTCAGCAGTGGTGGTCGGCGACAAACGCGGGTCGGACTGTCCGACCCCTATGCCGACCGACTCGTCAGGTTCGCCACGCGCTGTCGCAGGGTCGCAAGGTCGGCTTCGACGAGGTCTTGTTCGACCTGATTGATCTGGGTCAGCGCCAACTCGAGTCGCGCGCAGGCACTGTGGGCCTGGGCCAGCAGCGAGGCCGCGTTGCGTTGGGGGCGAGCCCCGAGCCTGGCCGGCGCTTGCTCCGCCCGGACGGCGGCGATCGCAGCGCGGGTGATCTCGCCTCGCCGGCGATCAGCGCCTCGGCACGTTCGGGCTGCGCTTCGTGCAACTTGCGGAGCTCGTACAGGGTTCGCGGTGAAGTGCAGCGGCCCGACTTCAGCGCGTCGTCAAGTTCCGGCGGCAGTTCGAGCAACGCGAGGTGATGCCCCACGGTGGTCGGGTCCATTCCAAGTCGCGCGGCGATCTTGGCGTTCGATTCGCCTGCGTCCACCCTGGCTCGGATGAAACGCGCCAGGTCGAGCGGCGTGAGGCCGTGGCGCTTCTGGTTCTCGGCGACCTGCGCGTAGGGGTCGGCGGGCGCGTCGCGCACGACGACGGGGACCTCTCGCAGTCCGGCTCGCTGGGCGGCTCGCAAGTCGCTTGGCGCCGAAGTGGATGCGGTAGCCGGCCCGTCGCGTCTGCCGGATGCACAACGATGCGGTTGCGAGGATGCCGTGCTGGCGGATGTCTGTCGGCGAGCTCGTCGAGCTCCGCTTCGGGGAACTCGGTGCGCGGGTTGGCAGGGTCTTCCTCGAGCGCCGCAATGGCAACGATCAGCGGCTGACCGAGGAAGGCACCGGAGCCGTCAGGCTTCGGCAGTTCTCGCGACACGTCGGCGAGGCGCGCCGTCCGGTTGCTTTCTGTCGAGAACGGAATCTCGGGCACGGCGACATCGACGCCTGGCAAATCAAGCTGCTCGTCGCCGGCCTTCTTCGAGAAGGATCGCATGCGCGCATGGTGCACATGCTTTGCCTTCAACAACGGAAACAGTCAGTGACGTGCCGGCATTGTCCCGCGCCAGCTCAGGTGATCCCACCGAATCCACCAATGTCCCGGGAGCGTCGCGCTTGTGGTGACAGTTGGTTTCAACTCGGACTGTCCGAGTCTCGGCCAACCTTCGGCTTCTTGGATTTCCTTTCGCCTGCCCGCGGTTGATCTTGGCGCAGGCGATCGAGGTGATCCGCCCACAGCGACATCATCGCCATACGCTGGGCGATGAACTCGGCGCGGTCATACGCTGCCCCAAGGGGCCCGCTCTTGCCATGCGCCAGCTGAGCCTCGATGACGTCCGGATTCACGTTCAACTGTTCGACAAGAATCGTCCGCGCCATCGCCCGAAACCCGTGCGGCGTCATCTCGTCGTTCGTGTAGCCCATGCGTCGCAGCGCTGTGCGGAGCGTGTTCTCGCTCATCGGCCTCTCGCCAGTCAGAAGGCTCGGAAACACGTACTGCCCGTGCCCGGTCAGGGGCTGGATCTCTCGCAAGATCGCGACGGCGCGCGGCGCGAGCGGCACGAGGTGCGGACGACCGTTGGCCTTGCCGTGGACCGTACGCTTCATCTTCGCAGCCGGTATCGTCCACAGTGCGCCATCGAGCTTGACCTCGCGCCATTCCATCTGCCGGATGTTGCCCGGTCGCTGAAACAGGAGCGCCGACAACTCCAGTGCAGCCCGCGTCAAGGGTTGCCCCTCGTATGTCGAGATTGAGCGCATCAACGCGGCCACGCCGTCGTTGTCGACCATCGCCGCCATGTGTTTGACGATGACGGGTTTGAGTGCGCCATGCAGATCAGGCGCAGGATTGCGCTCACAGCGACCGGTCGCGATCCCGTAGCGAAAAACCTGACCCGCAGTTTGCCGCAGCGTATGCGCGGTCTCGCTCGCGCCACGACCTTCGATGCGGCGCAGCGTATGCAGCAGCAAAGGTGCCGTGATCGCCTGCAGTGGCAGGCTGCCGATCCATGGAAACAGATCCTTCTCCATGCGTTCGATCCAGCGTGCACCGTAACGGGGACTCCAACCGCTGCGCCTTACGTCGTGCAGCTCACGTGCCACGGCTTCGAAGGTCGTACCGGCCACGGTCTGTCGCGTCAGCTTGTCGAGCTGACGCTGCTGGACGGGATCGATGCCACTTCGCAATACCTTGCGCGCGTCGTCGCGCGCATCGCGTGCGGCTCTCAACGAAACGTCGACCTTCGCCGACGCGGCCCCGGTGTAGTGGCCGAGCGCAAGCCGCTTCTCCTTGCCGTTGAAGTAGTACTTCCAGAACCAGCGCCGCGATCGATTCGGCGTGACTTCCAGGTACAGCCCGTTGTTGTCGAACAGCCGCACGCGCGCCTTTTCGGCGGGGCAGACAGCATTGCGGCAGACGGCGTCGGTAAGAGACAAGGGGAACAAACCGTGGCTGAGTGCCTCGATTGTTGCACTGTTCCCCTATTTTGATCCCCTAGCCGATCAAGCAGTAGTGAGATCTTGTGACACCTCACTAGACCCTAGTACCGCATGTCTGCTGGGCTTTCGGGACCTTCTGGAACTTCGCGGGATGCCCTGAAACTTCAAAATGGCCTGCCCGGAGGGACTCGAACCCCCGACCCCCAGCTTAGAAGGCTGGTGCTCTATCCAGTTGAGCTACGGGCAGCGGGACTGCGCCGTGAGTTTACGCGGCACCGTGCGGCTTCACGGCGCGGCGCGATGCCGCAGCATCACATAGCCACCATGGCGCGCCACTTCCTTCCAGCGTGCATCGCTTGCCAGCGCCAGCGCGTCGAACTGCGTCGCCGGCAGCAGCAGGATGGCGGGCTTCTCGCTCGCGAGCCAGCGATCGATCTCGGCGCGATCCTTCACCTCGAGCGCGCGCCCCGCCGAGTAGAACTGGCCCGAGAACGGTCGCTGGAAAAGGTACACGAGCGGGATGTTCGTGTCGTGCACCGTCGCGAGCAACTTGCGCTGCGACCGCGCGTCGCTGAAGCGATCGTTCTCGAACGCTATCAAGCCGGCCAGCACGACCGGCATGATCAATCCGAGCAGCCAGACGCGGCTCGCGGCGCCTTGGGGTTCGCGCTCCATGAAGAGCCGCGCGGTGATCAGCGCGAACGCCGGCAACGCGGGCAATGCGTAGGCTTCGAGGATGTTGCGTGCGAGCGTGAACAGCAGCAGCGGTGCGAGCACCCAGCAGAGCAGATACGCCATCTGCGGGTCGGGCGACGGCCGTCGTACTTCCGCCGACACGGGCTTCCTGCGCAGCAACGCGAGCGCAACGATCGACCACGGCAGCGCCGCACCGACCGCATAGAGCCAGATCGCCCCGCGCGGCCGCTCGTGGCCACCCCCGTACAGATCGCCCGTCCAGCCCGGCTGCGTGAAGCGCTGCCAGTGTTCACCAATGATGAAATAGTGCAGGAAGCCGGGTGTTGCGCGCTCCGCCAGCAGGTACCACGGCAAGGCGAGCAGCAAGGTCAACCCGATCCCGCGCAGCCACGGCAGGCGGCGCCACATACGGCGCAAATCACGCGTCCAGAGCAGCCACAGAAATAGCGCGATACCCGTCATCACGACCGCCACCGGCCCCTTGGCGAGCAGGCCAATCGCAAGGCCGACGAAGAACATCCAACGATCGGCACCACCTGCGTCTTCGCGCGACATCGCGTTCCAGAACGCAACCATCGACAAAGTCATGCCGAAGGTCATGAAGACGTCGGTCGCCACCGCGCCCGCGATCAGGAAGCCGAGCACCGAGGACAGCAGAACGAGCGCCGCCGCCATCGACGTCGACCCGCGCTGCGCTGGCGCGTGCGGCCAGCACCAGAAGAGCGCGGACGTCGCAAGCGCGGCAATCAGCGTCGCGATACGCGCGCCGAATTCGTTGACGCCGAACACCGCCATGCCCGCTGCACTTCCCCAGAACGACAGCGGCGGCTTACCCCAGAACGGCACGCCGTAGTCCCACTGCGGCGTGATCCAGTTGCCCGTCTCGAGCATCTTGCGGCCGATCTCGCCATAGCGCGCCTCGGTCGTGTCGGTGAGCGGGTACATGCCGAGGCTCGCAAGCCGCGCGAGCACGACAACCACGAGCACACCCAGCAGCAATCGGCCCGGCTTCATGCGCCGGGCATCGCGCCGCCTTTGCTCGCCGGCACAGCTTCCTTTGCGCGCGTTGCGGCAGTCGATTGCATGGCGTCCGACGCTTCATCGCGATGGCGGTAGACACCGGCGAGGAGATAAAGCGGCCGGCCCTTGACCTCGACGAACATGCGCGCAAGGTATTCGCCGATGATGCCGAGCGCGATCAACTGCACACCGCCGAGAAAGAGCACCGTCACCATCAGCGACGGATAGCCGGCGACCGGGTTGCCGTAAAGCAGCGCCTTGCCGAAGATGAACAGCGCGTAGGCGAACGCGAACCCGGCCGTTGCGAGGCCGACGTAACTCGCAAGCTTGAGCGGTACGCTCGAAAACGAGGTGATACCCTCGATCGCAAGATTCCACAAGCGCCAGTAGTTCCACTTCGTGACGCCGGCGAAGCGCGCGTCGCGCTCGTAGTCGATCGTTGTCTGGCGGAACCCGACCCAGGCAAACAGGCCCTTCATGAATCGCGTGCGCTCGGGGCAGGCCCGAAGTGCCTCGACCGCGCGCCGGCTCAGCAGCCGGAAGTCGCCGACGTCGGCCGGGATCGCGTGCTCGCCGATGGAGCCGATGAGGCGATAGAACCAGCTCGCGCTCGCCTTCTTGAACCAGCTTTCGCCCTCCCGGCTCGTGCGGCGCATCATCACCACGTCCGCGCCCGCGCGCCATTCGCGCAGCATGTCACCGATCAGTTCGGGCGGGTCCTGCAGGTCGGAGTCGATCACGACCACCGCATCGCCCGCGGCGTGGTCGAGCCCCGCCGTCATCGCGATCTCCTTGCCGAAGTTGCGGCTGAAATCGATCACGACAACGCGCGCGTCGGCGGCGCCGAACGCGCGCAGCAGGCGCATCGAATCGTCCCGGCTGCCATCGTTGATGTAGACGACTTCGCACGATTCGGGCAGCGCATCGAGCGCGGCGAGGAGCCGGCGATGAAACTCCTCGATCACCGGCGCCTCGTTGTAGACCGGCACGATTATCGACAAGGCGACGCCTTGCGCCGACGCTGGCGAGTTTGTCAAGAGAGGTGGGAGGGGCGAAGCGCGCATCGAACCCAGCTTGTGACTTGAGGGTGGCAAACGCCGCGGCCTGAGGGCCTGCAAGCCGGCTGGTCGACAAGCCAAAATTGCGATGATGGTCGGGGTGGCGGGATTCGAACTCGCGACCTACTGGTCCCAAACCAGTTGCGCTACCAGGCTGCGCTACACCCCGAAGGAGCGCAATTGTAGCGGTCGGCCTGCGGACCGCGTGCGAGGCGCACTGAGCGCTTCACCACCCGGCGCGCGTACTTCAAACCGCGGCGATGCGCCAAGACTTGCGTCGGGTGCAGCGCCCGCTTCCAAAGCCACTCGGGCTCCGTGTTGCACTTCGGCACCTACATCGACAACGAACCTTCCCGGAACTCGGTCTTGTCGAGCCAAACGTTGATCAGCACCGCCCTGCCCTGGCGCGCAAGCTCGCGCGCGCGCTGCAGGGCGGGCCGCACTTCGTGCATGTGCTTAACCAGCAGACCCTCCGCGCCGAAGCCAGCCACGACCTCGTGGTACGCACTGCGCGCCAGTACGGTCGCGACGTCGTCATGCAGCATCTTCACCTGCTCGCGCGCGATCTGCGTCCAGCCGGCATCGTTGCCGACCACCGCGATCACCGGGATGCCCTGGCGCACGAAGGAATCAAACTCGGCCAGACCCCATCCGCACGCGCCGTCGCCCCAGACGATCCAGGTCTCGCTGCCCGGCCTGGCAATGGCCGCGCCGAGGGCGAATCCGGCGCCGACGCCGAGCGTGCCGAAGGCGCCCGGATCCAGCCAGGACAGCGGTGCCCGCGGGTGCAGCACGTAGCTGGCGGTGGCGACGAAATCACCGCCGTCGGCGACGAAGACGGCGTTGTCGCCGGCCTCGGCCTCCAGTGCGCGGAAGAAGGCCAGCGGGTTGACGTATTCGCCGGTGGTCGCGGCCTGGGCGTCGATCTCGGCCTCGCGTTCGCGGTCGCGTTGGCGCAGCGTGTCGCGCCAGCCCGCCCAGCGCTGCGGCTCGTGCGTCCACGCGCCGGCCAGCGACTCGATGAACTGACCCGCGTCGCCGATGGCGGCGATCTCGGGCTTGCGGTTCATGCGGGCCTCGCTGGCGCTTCGGTTCGCAGCGATCAGCGCGGCGCTGCGCCGCACGTGTCTTCCGTAGTCGAGGCGGAAGTCGCAAGGCACGCCGGCCAGCAGCACGCAGTCGGCTTCGCGCAGCGCATTGCGGCGCTGGTGCCGCATCTGCAGCGGGTGATCGCGGCCGAGCAGGCCACGCGCCATGCCCGACAGGTAGACCGGAATGCCGAGCGCGGCCACCGCTTCGGCCAGCTTGTTCGCCTCGCCGGAGCGCACGACGGCCTGGCTGCCGATGATCATCAAGGGCCGCTCGCTCTTGCGCAGCGCAACCAGCGCGGATTGCAGCGCGCTGTCGGTGGCACGCGGCGTGCTGACCGCGCGCGGCTGTGGCGTGCTGCTGTCGGCACTGCCTTCGAACATCCTGCGCGCATGTCGGTTCAGGTACCAGCGCAGCGCGCGGTCGGCCAGCGCCGTGCCCTTGCCCGCGGCCTCCGCATACCACTGGCGGATTGAAGCTTCGTCGTAGAGCAGGTCCACCGGACATTCGATGAACACCGGCCCCGGCACGCCCGATTGCGCGAGCTCGAATGCCTCGGCCACCGCAGCGCCGAGATCGCGCACGCGCCGCATCTTCAGGAAGCGCTTGACGTGCGGTTCGACCAGAGGGCGTTGCGCGATGTCCTGCAACGCGCCGCGCCCCTGCAGCGCGGTGGGCGCGGCGCCGCCGATCAGGATCACCGGCGACTGTGCCAGTTGTGCGTTCTTCAGCGCCGTGATCGTGTTGGTGATGCCTGGCCCGGCCGTCACCGCGGCCACACCAGGTCGCCCCGACAGGCGCGCTGTGGCATCTGCCGCGAACACGGCTGTCGCCTCGTCGCGCACGTCCACGATGCGAATGCCGCGCGCCTTGGCCGCGCTGAGGATCGGCGAGATGTGGCCGCCGCACAGCGTGAAGATGCAGGGCACGCCGTGGCCCAGCAGGGCGTCGGCCACGCGATCACCACCGTGGCGGCTGCACGCGGCGTTGTCGCTCACGGGGCTGCCCTCCGCGTTTCGCGCATCACGTTGATAACCTGGGAACGGCCCGGCGCGTTCATGCCCACACTACCGAGCCCGATTCGCCGTACCAGCGCGCGACCAGCGGTTCGGCCTCTGTCTCGATGCGGCTGCGCTTGATCTTCATCGTCGGCGTCAGGCAGCCGTTCTCGATGGTCCAGGGCTCACGCGCCACGACGATCATGCGCAGGTGCTCGTAGTCGGACAGCTGCGCGTTCACTTGTTTCAGCAACGCACCGAGCTGTTGCTCCACATCGCTGCGCACGGCCGCGTCGCCCACGCGCGGGCGCAGTTGTTCGGACAGCACCACCAGCGCGTACGCCGCCTGCCGGCCCACGCCAGAGACCATCGCCAGCTCGAGCATCGGGTGCGCGAGCAGCCTGCTTTCGATCGGCGCCGGCGCAACGTACTTGCCCTTGGCGGTCTTGAACAATTCCTTGGTGCGGCCAGTGATCTTCAGCATGCCGTCGGGCCGCAGCTCGCCACGGTCGCCGGTGCGGAAGAACCCGTCGGCAGTGAACGACTCGGCCGTCAGCTCGGGCTGCTTGTAGTAGCCGCTGAACTGCCCCGGCGACTTGATCAGGATCTCGCCTTCGGGGCTCAGGCGCACCTGCACGCCGGGCAGCGCCACGCCGACGTAGCCGGGCTCGCTGTGCTTTTCGTCGGACAGATGCGAGTACGAGTTGTCCTCGGTCATGCCGTAGCCCTCGTAGAGCGGCAGGCCCAAACGCCCGTACCAGCGGATCAGCTCCGGCGGCAGCGGCGCCGAGCCGCTGAAGGCCATGACCACTTCATCGAGCCCCAGGCCCTTGAGCACCTTCTTCGCGACGATGCGGCCGAGCAGCGGGATCTTCAGCAGCCGGTCGAGCTTGGCCGGCGGCATCTTGGCGAACACGCCCTGCTGGAATTTGACCCACAGCCGCGGCACCGAGGTGAAGGTCGTCGGCCGGGTGCGTTGCAGATCCTGCAGGAAGGTGTCGAGAGACTCGGCGAAGAACATGCGCGTGTTGCCGTCGATCAGCGTCGCTGCTTCGCCCGTCGAGCGCTCCATGCTGTGCGCCAGCGGCAGGTAGGACAGCACGCGGCCTTCGCGCTCGGCTCCCAGGCTTTCGCGCAGATAGCGGGCGAAGCCCTCGCCGGCGCGCGAGATCGACTCGAAGTTGACGATCACCCCCTTGGGTCTGCCGGTCGAGCCCGATGTGTAGATCAGCATCGCGATGTCGTCGGCCGCGCGCTGCGGCAGGCCGACGAGCGGCGGAGTACGCGCGACGATCGCGTCCCAGGTGTCGAACTCGGTCTTCGGCGCGAGCGGGAACGCGATGCAGGGCAGCCCCGCTGGAACGCCCGGACGCTGCTGCTCCCAGGTGTCGAGCTTGCCCACGAAGAGCAGGCTCGCCTCGCTGTGACCGAGCACATAACCGATGGTCTCGGCGGTCTCGGTGGGGAAGATCGCGACGGTCGTGTAGCCGGCCATCCAGATCGCCAGTTCGGCCATGACGAAGTGCGCGCAGTTCTTCGTCAGCAACGCGACGCGCGCACCCGGGGGCAGGTCCCGGCTTTGCAAATGCGCGGCCATGCGGCGCGACTGGTCGAGTACCTGGGCCCAGGTGAAGTCGGCGACCTTGCCCCCACCCAGCGGCTGCGTCAGGTAGATGCGATCGGGATGCGCGACCTCATGGTCGTACACGTAGTCGAGAATCAGCTTGTTCATGGGTGTCGAGTATGCCGCCAGCAGTGACGACAGGGCAGCAAGGACAACCCTGCGACTCGAGACTCAGCGCACAAGCTGCGCCCAGGCCCTGTCGAGCCGCTTGACGCTCACCGGCTGCGGTGTTCGCAACTCCTGCGCGAAGAGGCTCACGCGCAACTCCTCCAGCAGCCAGCGAAATTCGTCAAGCCGCGCGTCCGGCGCGCCCTTGCGATCAGCGAGCACGCGCCAGAAGCGTTGTTCGATCGGGCGCAACTCGGCCAGGCGCTGCGCGTCACGCGCAGGGTCGCCGCGAAGCTTTTCCAGGCGCAGCGTGATCGCCTTCAGGTAGCGCGGCAGATGCGCGATCTGTGGCCACGGCGTCGCCACGACGAAGCGCTTCGGGCACAGCCGCGCGAGCTGCGCCTGCACATCGTCGGCGACTTCCTTCGGCGTTCGCGCGTCGCGCAGCTTGCGCAGCGCGGCAGCGTATTCGCCCAGCACGGTCGCGATCGCGCGCGCGACCTCGTTCGCGATCAGCGTCAACCGCGCACGGCCGTCGTCGATGCGACGCTTGAAGCTCGCCGCGTCGGTCGGCAACGGATCGCTGAGGAAAGCGCGGTCGAGCGCGACTTCGATGATCTGCGCGCGGAGTTCTTCCGCCGTGCCGAGGCTCATGAACGCCGCGGCCATCGCCTGCATGTCGGGGATGTTCTTCTCGAGATAGCGCAGCGCATCGCGTATCTGCAGCGCGACGAGGCGTCGCAGGCCCGCACGGTGCTTGGCGGCGGCGGCATCGGGCTCGTCGAAAACCTCGATCTCGACGTGCGCGCCGCAATCAATGAGCGCCGGAAAGCCGATCAATTTGTGGCTGCCGCGGGCGACTTCCATCAGCTCGGGCAGCTCGCCGAAAGTCCAGTCGGTATAGCGCGGGGCAGATTCGGTGGACGGCGGCTCCGCTTCGCTATGGCGCCGGTTCGCTTCTTCTGCGGCTAGCCTCGATGAAGGCTTCGGCGAATCGGCTTGCGTTTCGCTGGCGACCGGTGCGAGCTTCAGATCGGCAAGGGCCTGGAAGGCCGAGCGCGCCTGCCCGCCGAGCTCGGCCTTGAGCGCCGCGAGGTTGCGCCCCATGCCGAGCTGGCGGCCGTTGGCATCGACGACCCGCAAATTCATGAACAGATGCGCCGCCAACTGTTCGAGTTTGAAGTCGGCGCGCTGCACGTCAAGGCCCGTGCGTGTGCGAACGTCCTTGAGCAACGCATCGACGAGGCTGCCCTGCTCAAATGCCGCATCGCGCGCAAAGCCTTCCGCGTACTCGGGCAGCGGCACGAGCCGCGAGCGCGGGCGCTGGTGCAGCGTTTTCACGATCGCAAGCACCTTGTCCTTCAAGAGACCGGGCACGAGCCATTCGCAGCGCTGCTCGTCGATCTGGTTGAGGGCGTAGATCGGCACCGTCACCGTGACGCCGTCCCTCGCGTCGCCCGGCTCATGCAGGTAGGCGACCGCGCAGTCGATGCCGCCCAAGCGCAGCAACTTCGGGAATGCTGCCGTCGTGATGCCGGCGGCCTCGTGGCGCATGAGTTCCTCGCGGCTGAGCAGCAGCAGGCGCGGCTGACGCTTCACTTCAGTTCGATACCAGCGCTCGAGGCCGTGGCCGCTGCAGACATCGACCGGGATCTGCTGGTCGTAGAACGCGTGGATGAGTTCATCGTCGACCAGCACGTCTTGGCGCCGCGATTTGTGCTCGAGCTCCTGCACCTCACGGATCAGGCGCCGGTTCGCAGCGAGAAACGGCAGCTTCGTCTCCCACTCGCCCGCGACGAGCGCCTCGCGGATGAAGATTTCGCGCGCCGCGGGCAGGTCGACCAGACCATAGTTCACGCGCCGGTTGCTGTAGACGACAAGGCCGTAGAGCGTCGCGCGCTCGAGCGCGATGACCTCGGCGGCCTTCTTCTCCCAGTGCGGGTCGAGCAGCTGCGTCTTCAACAGATGGCCGGCGATGCCCGGCAGCCATTGCGGCTCGATGGCCGCGATGCCGCGACGCATAGAGCCGGGTCGTCTCGACGAGTTCGCCGGCGACGATCCACTTGCCCGGCTTCTTCGACAGATGGACGCCGGGATGGCGCCAGAAACGGATGCCGCGTGCGCCGAGATACCACTCCTCGTCTTCGCTCTTGAAGCCGATGTTGCCCAGCAAACCCGGCGAGCAGCGCGACGTGCACCTGCTCGTAGCTCGCAGGCAAGGTATTCAGTCGCCAGCCGTGTTCGGCGACGACGGTGTGCAGTTGCGAATGGATGTCGCGCCACTCGCGCACGCGGCGCGGGTTGACGAAACTGTCGCGCAGGCGCTGTTCCTGCTGTCGGTTGGACAGCTTGTGCGCGGCGGCTGCGGCGCACTCGGCAGCGCGTCCGGATTGCGCGCGCCCTCCCCGGCCCTCCCCCGCGGCGCGGCAGGCAGAGCAGTTGTCGGCGCGCGTGTCCGCGACCCTCCTCGATCCACTTCCAGAGCTTCAACGTGCCGATGAACTCGGAACGTTCGTCGTCGAACTTGCGATGCTTCTCGTCGGCCGCCTGCTGCGCTTCGAGCGGGCGGTCGCGCACGTCCTGGCCGGTGAGCGCTGCGGCGATCACGAGCACTTCGGTGAGCGACTCGCGGTTGCGCGCCTCGAGGATCATGCGGCCGATGCGCGGGTCGAGCGGCAGGCGGCTCAGCGCCTTGCCGATCTCGGTCAGCTCGTTCTGGTCGTCGACGGCATTCAACTCGCCGAGCAGCGCATAGCCGTCGGCGATCGCACGCCGCGGCGGCGGCTCGAGGAACGGAAAGCTCTCGACCTGCCCGAGCCCGAGCGCCTTCATGCGCAGGATGACACCGGCCAGCGAAGAGCGCAGGATCTCGGGATCGGTGAA
This sequence comes from uncultured beta proteobacterium, assembly GCA_963774675.1. GTDB lineage: Bacteria > Pseudomonadota > Gammaproteobacteria > Burkholderiales > Burkholderiaceae_C > CAIKUF01. Next base: position 23,276 of record CAVZFV010000012.1, read on the forward strand.
GCGCGGCCGGCCCTCGAAATCCTGCTCGTCGTAGAGCCGGATGCAGATGCCGTTGGCGACACGCCCGCAGCGCCCCGCGCGCTGGTTCGCCGCCGCCTGGCTGATCGGCTCGATCTGCAACTGCTCGACCTTGTTGCGGTAGCTGTAGCGCTTGACGCGCGCCTCGCCGCTGTCGATCACGTAGCGGATGCCGGGCACGGTGAGCGAGGTCTCGGCGACGTTCGTCGCCAGCACGATGCGCCGGCCCCCTCTTCGTTGATCCGCGGTCTCGAAAACCCGCTCCTGCTCCGCCTGCGAAAGGCGCGCGAAGAGCGGCAGGATCTCGACCGGCCCGGCGCGCGACTGCGCGCTGGCGACATGCTTGCGCAGGTGATCGGCAGCATCGCGAATCTCGCGCTCACCGGGCAGAAAGACGAGGATGTCGCCCGAGCCCTGGAGCCAGAGTTCGTCCACGGCTTCAGCGATCGCGTCGTTCAGATCGCGCTCGTGCCGCGCGCTGGGCCGAGCCGAGGCAGCGCCGCCACCTTTGGCGGCCGGCGATGAACCGGCCTTCGGCGCATCGGCCACGCCGAACGGCCGCCAACGCTGCTCGACAGGAAACATGCGCCCCGAAACCTGGATCACCGGCGCCGGACCGACAGCGCTTGCGAAGTGCTTCGCGAAGCGCTCGGCATCGATCGTCGCCGAGGTCACGATCACCTTCAGGTCAGGCCGCCGCGGCAGGACTTCGCGCAGGTAGCCGAGCAGGAAGTCGATGTTCAGGCTGCGTTCGTGTGCCTCGTCGATGATCAGCGTGTCGTAGGCCTTGAGCAGCGGATCGCTCTGCGTTTCCGCAAGCAGGATGCCGTCCGTCATCAGCTTGATGCTCGCGCCCGGCGTCAGTCGATCCTGGAAGCGCACCTTGTAGCCGACGATATCGCCGAGCGACGTATTCAGTTCTTGCGCAATGCGCTTGGCGACACTCGACGCCGCAATGCGCCGCGGCTGCGTGTGGCCGATCAGCTTGCCGCTGTTCACCTTGCCGCGCCCGAGCGCCAGTGCAAGCTTGGGCAGTTGCGTCGTCTTGCCTGAACCCGTCTCGCCGCAGACGATGATGACCTGATGCGCCGCGAGCGCGGCAGCGATCTCGTCGCGCCGCGCCGAGACAGGGAGTGATTCGGGAAAGGTGATGGACGGCAGCACTGCGTGCCGTGCTGCGGCCTTGGATGGGGTCGGAATGGGTGCACTCAAGAGTGCTGGGATTATCCGTGACCGCACCACACGACGGCCGCAGCAAGCTTTCACGCCGCCGAGTGACCTCGGCGCCAACTTGGGGCAATCTGCGCGTATCGACTTGCGCTCTGAGGAAAGGATCCGCACATTCCCAGCACGTTCGAAGCACTTGAAGCAGAGGTATTGCGTCTGCCCGCGGCCGATCGATCACGTCTACTGGATCGCGTGGTTGCGAGTCTCGATACCGACAAGGCCCGCGACGACGCCTGGGATGCAGTGGCTGCGCGCCGGGACGCCGAGATCGAAAGAGGAGCCTGTGCGCCACTGAAAGGACCGGATGTGCTGCATCGCCTGCGTGCGGAGCTTGAGTGACTTTGTCGATTCACCGCGAGGCGCAAAGCGATCTGGCACATGCCATTCGGTTTTACAAGAACAACGCCAGCAAGTCGGTAGCGACACGGTTTCTCGACGAGTTCGAGCGTGTCCCAGGCTTGCTCGACGAGAACCCGGGCCTGGGTACTCGCACAAACGTCGATCGGAGAACGTACCCGCTTCGCGGCTTTCCGTACTCACTGATCTATAAGGTCGCAGATGGCGGCATCCGGATTCTGGTCGTCCGCCACCAGAGCCGCGATCCTGCAATTGACGTGGGGCGCGAGTGAGTCGCCCCGCCGCACGCACGGCAACTGGCAAGGCAGCGCGCGTCGGGGCCTGGCGGAGAGAACACGAACCGGTCGATCGGAGCCCGAATCCCGGGCGTGGCACTAGGCAAGTAGCCGTCGCCCAAAGCACGGCTTCCCGTACGCGTCCGTAGCGACGCCTCTTCAGCGGGGCCGACACTGCGCAACGAGCGCCAAGCCGGCGAGGCAAGCGAGCATCCGGCCGCAGGTCCCGGGCTCGGGGATCGCAGCAACATCTCCGTCGCGGACGACCATGGCACCGACCATCTATCGCATGCGCGCAGTTCATCCGGGGGAAGTCTTGCGCGAGGACTACCTTGCACCGCTACAAATGAGCGTAAACGCGCTGTCCATGGCGCTTGGCGTCCCCGCGACCCGAATCCACGAAATCGTGAAGGAGCGCCGCAGCGTCACTGCCGACACTGCCGCCCGACTCGCCAGGTACTTCGGCGGCGACGCCGCGTCGTGGCTCGCCATGCAAGCCAGCTACGACCTCAAGAACTTGCCGCCGCGAGGAGAGATCGAGAAGCAGGTTCGCTCCCGGCAGGCGGTCGCTGCAGAGGCAACCTGTGCGCCGTAAACGCAAGAGCCGGCCACACCGGCCGGCTCTACATGGGAAGCGGGTCAGCGCGCGTTCGGGGGTTCAGCGCTGCTGTTGCCGCCTAGCGAGCGCCAAACCGGCGAGGCCGGCAAGCATCAGGGCGTAGGTTCCCGGTTCCGGCACAACACCTGCGACCGCGACCAAATTATCGATCGACGTATTGCCGGCTGCACTGCCCGAGAATGTGAAGCGGCTGATCCCGTTAGTCGAGTGGATGGTGTAGGTGGCATAGACGCCGGGATCAGTTTCTGCGCCTGAGGTCAGCGTAACCACTTGGCTGAAGATGAGGGCATTCGACGCATCGAACGCCTCCAGCGTCGTCGGTGAGTAGCCAGCAACGTCCAACTTGAACGAAGTCAAGCTGGCACCGAATGCCGAAGCAAAGTTCACTTCGACCGGTACAGCTGAACCCCCCGAGTTTCCTACGATCCACAACCCGTCGGGATTGTTGCCACGATTAGTGCAGCCTAGGGCGCCACCACAATAGTAATTCCGACCGGTGCTCTGCGTGCCGAACCAGTCACTTTCCCACGCCGGGAAAGCGGCCTCGAAGTCCTCCGTATAGGTAGCCGCCTGCGTTGCGCCGGCGAGCAGCATCGCTGCCGCTCCAACTGCGCCCGCGACCACTTTTTTCATGAATCTGGCGTCCATCGTCGACTCCTCTGATTGGTGAAGTACCCTTGGGTCACCGCACCCGCTTTGACCCAATGCGGACAATGTCCCCACCCCCCTCGCCAGTCAATCCCTTATCTCGGGGGTCGAGTAGCGGTGTACATCGATGCGGCACAATCCCGCCACTTCTTGCCCTGCCCAAATGAGCGCCGTCTTCCCCCACACCTTCGTCCCGTGGTTTCGCGCGGTTGCACCCTACATCCACGCCTACCGCGGCAAGACCTTTGTCGTCGCGATCGCGGGCGAATTGATCGCGGCCGGCAAGCTCAGCCTGTTCGCGCAGGACATGTCGATCCTGCACGCAATGGGCATCAAGCTCGTCCTCGTGCATGGCTTTCGGCCGCAGGTCACCGAGCAGTTGCTCGCCAAGGGGCAAGTCTCTCAGTTCAGCCACGGCCGACGTATCACCGACGCGGTAGCGCTCGACTGTGCACAAGAGGCCGCGGGCCAGCTGCGCTTCGAGATCGAAGCCGCCTTCTCGCAGGGGCTGCCGAACACGCCGATGGCCAACGCCACGGTGCGCGTCATTTCTGGCAACTTCCTCACCGCGCGGCCGGTCGGCATTGTCGACGGCATCGACTTCCAGCAAAGCGGCCTCGTGCGCAAGGTCGACGCCGCGGCGATCCGGCGAACGATCGACACCGGCGCGGTGCTGCTGCTGTCGCCGTTCGGCTTTTCGCCCACCGGCGAGGCGTTCAACCTGTCGATGGAAGAGGTTGCGACGAGCACCGCGATCGCGCTCAAGGCCGACAAGCTCTTGTTCCTGACCGAGGTCGCCGGCATCCGCGAAGACCGCAGCGACCCCGACAGCCAGATCGACACCGAACTTGCGTTGGCGGACGCCGAACGCATGCTCGCTGCGCTGCCCCTGCCGAGCGACCCGAAAGACGCTGCGTTCTACCTGCAGCATTGCGTGAAGGCGTGCCGCGGCGGCGTCGAGCGCTCGCACATCCTGCCCTTCGCGGTCGATGGCGCCTTGCTGCAGGAGGTCTACACGCACGACGGCATCGGCACGATGGTGGTCGACGAGAAGTTGGAAAGCCTGCGCGAGGCGACGGCCGACGACATTGGCGGCATCCTGCAACTGATCGAGCCCTTCGAGCTGGACGGCACGCTCGTCAAGCGCGACCGCACCGAAATCGAACGCGACATCAGCCGCTACATCGTGATCGAGCATGACGGCGTGATATTCGGCTGCGCGGCGCTCTACCCCTATCCAGAGGAAGGGACGGCCGAAATGGCGGCGTTGACTGTCTCGCCTGGTGTGCAGGGACAGGGCGACGGCGAACGCATGTTGAAGCGCATCGAGCAACGCGCCCGGGCGATGGGACTCACGAGCATCTTCGTGCTGACGACACGCACGATGCACTGGTTCTTGAAACGAGGTTTTCAACAAGTCGACGCCGACTCGCTGCCCGAGGCGCGCAAGCTCAAATACAGCCATGACCGTCGCTCAAGGGTGCTGCTCAAGAAACTCTGAGCATCGCTCGATCCTGCTTATCCGTATTTGTACAAGGGAGTTTTGACATGGCAAGAACAATTCAATGCACCTATCTGAAGAAGGAGGCCGATGGTCTCGACTTCGCGCCCTACCCGGGCGAGCTTGGCAAGAAAATCTATGCCGGGATCAGCAAGGAAGCATGGCAACTCTGGCTGAAACACCAGACGATGCTCGTGAACGAAAACCGGCTCAATCTCGCCGATCAACGCGCGCGGCAGTATCTGGCAAGGCAGATGGAGCTGTTCCTGTTTGGCGAGGGCGGCGATCAGCCTGTTGGGTATGTGCCGCCGACCAATTGAACGCGATCCTGCTTTTCTGATATTCTGACGACCTCATCTTTTTCCAGTCGAGGACGAATATCGTGGCAAGCCTTAAGGAACTGTTGGCCCAAAAGGCCCAAATCGAGAAACAGATCGACGAAGTGGCCCGCAACGAGCGAGCCGACGCGGTTGCCAAGGTCAAGGCATTGATGGCCGAATACGGTTTGAGCATCGCCGATCTCGGCAGTCGCGCGCCTGCACGGGCAGGCAAGGCATCGGGCGGCAAGGTGGCGGCAAAGTATCGCGACGCCGCGACCGGGCAATCCTGGAGCGGGCGCGGTTTGCGTCCGAACTGGCTGAAGGCGGCGCTCGCAAGCGGTCGCAAGCTCGAGGATTTCGCAGTCTGAGCTCCATCTGCGCGACACCACGCAAGCCCGTCGAAAGCCGCCCCGCAAGGGCGGCTTTTTCGTGCCCGGGCGGCTAGACTGAGCGGGTGATCCCGCCCGCCTTCAAGCACGACCTGCTCGCCCGCACCGACATCGTCGAGATCGTTGGCCGCTACGTCCAACTCAGAAAGGCAGGCGCAACGCACAAGGGGCTGTGCCCGTTCCACGGGGAGAAGACGCCGAGCTTCACTGTCAGCGCGACCCGTCAGACCTACCACTGCTTCGGCTGCGGTGTGCATGGCGACGCGATCGGCTTCCTGATGGCGCATTCCGGCCTCGGATTTATGGACGCGGTGCGGGACCTGGCGCAACAGGTCGGCATGCAGGTGCCGCAGGACGACGCCTCGCCGCAGGAGCGTCAGCGCGCGGCCGAGATGAAGGAAAGGCAGTCGACCCTCTCCAGCGTGCTGGCCAAGGCGAGCGAGCACTACCGCAAGCAATTGAAGGCGAGCCCGCGCGCGGTGGCGTACCTCAAGGGCCGCGGGCTGAGTGGCGAGATCGCGGCGCACTTCGGCCTCGGCTATGCGCCCGAAGGCTGGCGCGGCCTGGCGAGCGTGTTCGCACGCTACGACGACCCCTTGCTCGACGAGTGCGGGCTGGTCATCTCGCACGCTGCCGAAGGTGAAGGCGCAGAGGCGAAGCGCTATGACCGCTTCCGCGACCGCATCATGTTTCCGATCCGCTCGGTGCAAGGCGAAGTGATCGGCTTCGGCGGCCGGGTACTCGATAAGGGCGAACCGAAATATCTCAATTCACCCGAAACGCCCGTATTCGTCAAAGGGCGTGAGCTTTACGGCCTGCACGAGGCGCGAGCCGCGCTGCGCAAGCACGGCTTCGCGCTTGTCGTCGAGGGCTACATGGATGTCGTAGCACTCGCCCAGCTCGGTTTCCCGAACGCGGTGGCGACGCTCGGTACCGCCTGCACCGCCGAGCACGTGCAGAAGTTGTTTCGCTTCACAGACTCGATCGTCTTTAGCTTCGACGGCGATACCGCTGGGCGGCGCGCTGCCGGGCGCGCGCTCGATGCAAGCCTGCCGCACGCGAGCGACACGCGCAGCATTAAGTTCCTTTTCCTGCCGCCCGAGCATGATCCCGACTCATTCGTCCGCGAGCACGGCGCCGGGGCCTTCGAGGAGCGCATTGCGCAAGCGGTGCCCCTGTCCCAGCAACTCATTGCACTCGCCGGCGAGGACTGCGACCTGTCGACGGTCGAAGGTCGGGCTCACATGCTGGCCAACGCCAAACCTTTGTGGTCCGCGTTGCCGGAGGGCGCGCTCAAGCGTCAGTTGCTCGTCGAACTCGCCGCCAGCGGGCGCGACGACATCGAGCAGATCAAGCAGCAGTGGGGGAAGTCATCGGCCTCGGGCGCGGCGCGAAGCATGGCGCCAGGTCGACGGCCACCGCGCCGCGCGGGACGCGTCAGCCAGGGCACGGCCAATCTGCTGGATCGGGCCATCTGGCTACTGTTGCATCGCAGTGGGTTGTGGGGCGCGCTCGATGGCGATGCGCACGACCTGCTGGCGGCCCAGCCCGCGCCCTATGACGCATTGTTCAGCGTCGTCGAGCGCAGCATTCACGAGCACGGCGAACTCGCTGCCAGCGCACTGCTTGCGGAGTTGCAAGGCAGCGTACCGAATGACGCAGGCAGCGGTGCGGTGCTGTCGCGTGTCGCCGCTTTCCACGCCCCGCTCGCGGATGGCGACCTCGCCCTCGAGCTTTCGCTCGTGCTCTCCAAGCTGCGCCTGCAGGCGGTCGACGACGAGTTGAAACAACTGTTCGAGTTGGGTGTCGACTCGCCCGACGCGCAACGTCGCAGCCGCGAGTTGATGGAGACGCGCAAACGCTTGAAGGCGTAGCGCTGAAACGGTGCCGAAAGCAGCAGTACGAAGCCCGCGTACGAAGCCCGCGCGCGGCGCCACTATAATGCGCCGCTATTCCTCGATAGCTCAGTTGGTAGAGCGCCGGACTGTTAATCCGTAGGTCCCTGGTTCGAGCCCAGGTCGGGGAGCCATAAAAATCAACAGGTTAGCGACGCAAGTCGCTAACCTGTTTTTCTTTGTGGGGCTCCGTGTCCGGCTCGTGTCCGAAATTTCCCCAGGGCGCGGCATGTGTCCCGTTGGCAACACCGCACCACGTCCCAGGTCGTCTCACGAAGCACCGCTGAGAACTCACTCGTCGATGGTGCCCGGAGCGCGCACTGTGTGCGTGGCCGTCCGGCCAACCGATTTGGATTCAACGAGGCCCAAATCCACGAACACTCTTGACGTTGCCCGGCTACTTGCCTTCTCCGCATCGGCCCCTCTGTGGCCACCTTGGTCCTGAGTGGCCGGAATGCAACGAGCACCTGACCACTGAACACCGTTGTTGGCGGGCGCTTCCCGGCCACAGGGGAATCGCCGTTTGGTCGACCCGAACGTCGGTGAGTACCGCAATCCGGACCTATCGAGTCAGTGCGCTGAGCATTCGCGATGTGAGCAAAGGGAACGGACGCAGGCTCGCCCAAGTAAGTACCAAACGCCACCGTTGACCGGCGACGGCCTCATGGCGACGTGGTTCGCATCACGTCGGGAATGAACCGCAATGGCCGTACCCGTCACCGGCGGTTCCCGAACTCCGGCGACACGGACGCCACAACCTCGCGGAATGCCCCACCGTTGACACTCTCGAAAAACGATGCGACCCATCGCTGACTATCCGGAGCCCATTCCAGCATGTTGTACGAGAGTGGTGAGCCCTCTGCTCCGAGCGAGCTGCCGCAGCCGATAGCTGTGAGTGGCATCCGTTCCGGCCCGCGCTCCACCTCGCGCTCGACGTAGCGGGCCTTGTGTTTGTGCCCATGAAGAATTGTCTTGACCTTCCAATCCAGGCACCAGCGATGCAAATCTTCGGCATCGACCATCTCAAGGAACGCTTCGTCCCTCAGGCCGATGGCGCTGAGCGCTCGCTGCACCCATGTCTCTGGTTGCACGTCGAAAGAGAACGGGTGGTGGTGCACCAGCACAATCGGCAGGAACTCTTTTAGTTCCGGCCTGGCTGCCATGAGCGTTCGATACTCGGCGCCGACATGCCTGAACTGAGATTGCGTGATCTTCCCGCGAGCGAAGCTTCCCTTCACCGATGAGTTGAAGCAGATGAAGATCATCTGGCAATGTTCATCGACGACGATCTTTGTCGAGCCGATCAACGCGACTTGCTTGTAGTTGTCGCCGAACAGGCCAATCATCCGTTGGTCGTGGTTCCCCGTGATTGCGATCGGCTCCCTCCCACCTGCCAGATGCGTGATGTTGTGCTTGAAGGTGGTGAAAAGGGTCGCGTAATTCTTGTTTGGCGTATCGAACAGGTCGCCCGTGATGACGACCCTGTCGACCGACTTGACAATGTCGCGCAGTTCGGCGTCGAGCAGCGGCTGGTTCTCAGTCGCGTCGTCGGTACCGAAGTGCAGGTCGCTGAGGTGCAGCAGGCGCCGATACCGGCTTGGTTTGTCTGACGCCCAGCGTCGAAGTACGGCATCGAAACCGGCGGTGCCTCGGTAACCCGGGAACGGCCCTCGCCGGTCGCGGCCTTCATGCATGCCGTTTTCAAGCTCACGCATAAGTTCATGAACGCCGTCGAGAGGGGCGAAGGCACTCGCACCGTTGGCCGTCCAGAACACGAAGCCGGGCCAGTCGGCCGCAGCGTGCAGAGCAACCGAGAACGCCGGAATCGGGTCGAGGACCTCAAAGTTACGATTCGTCGTGTCCTGCTCGGGGATCAGCACAAGCAGTTGGCCGTACATGGGTGCGCTGGCAATCTGCTTGGCTGTCTCGCGCAGGTTTTCACCGGCACCGACAGCAAGCGCGAACAGCGCATAGTCGGAAAGTTCCGAGCGCAGCTCTTCCAGGACGCGTTCGACGATCAAGCCGGGTAGCGTCTCTCGATCATCGAAGTCCCGTGTCTCCCGCAGTCGCGACGCAGCACGCGAAGCAACTTCGGCGATCTCCTCCGGCCACGGCTCGAAGGCCGGCTCGGGAATTAGATAGCGCCTCGCGTCGTGGGCCAACGCGTCGAGAAATTCGGCGAGGTCGTGACGGCGAACTCGTGGGGCACCGTGTGACCGCGAGGTCACAAACGCCATGATGTTGGCGTGATCGAGCTTGAAATATGCGCCCACGGCGGTCCCTTGCCTGATTCTTAGCGTCGACCCACGCCATCGACGAGTCGCCACGGTTGGCCGCAAAGTGTACGAGCCGCCAACCGCGAACCAATCCCCTGAAGTGACGACGGCAACCTTCTGAGATTTAGTCGCACCAGGACATTGGTCCGTCGTGCTCGCTCGTCGAGATGCGCAAGATGGAGTAGCGGCGACCAGCCAGTTGATCGCCCGCCGCTGAGATCGACCAGCGTGCAGCATGCATCGATGCGGTGCGTGCCCGCTCGCCGACACCTCCCTCGTGAACCGAAGATCAGACAGGGACGAACAAGATGAAAGTCGTACGACTGAAGATCACGAACTTTCGGAGCATCAAGAGCGCCGAGCTCCACTTCGACGGCACGCTTCGTTCGTCGGCCCGAACGACGTCGGCAAGAGCACGATCTGCGAAGCGCTTGACCTGGTGCTGGGCCTGATCGCGATATCGAAGTTCCCGCCAGTCGAGGAGTTCGACTTCCACAACGCGCACTACCTGGCTCCGGCGGCGGTCGAGGGAGAAGAGCCGACGCCCGTTCCGATCAAGATCGAGGTCGTGCTTGTCGATATCGACGCCGAGGTCGAAAACCGATGTGGCCAGCACCTTCAGTTCTGGCATACACTGAAGACGGACCCTCAACGAAGGCGAGGCCGACGCGGCAAACCCTCCCCTGGCGGTGAGCTGCTTGCGGCTTGAGACCGAGGCCGTCTACAACCCTGAAGAGGACGAGTTCGAGGCGAAGACCTGCTACTCGCGCAGCCCGAACGCGGAGCCTGGCGAGCTGGACAAGGTCAGCAAGGAAGTCGAACGCCTGTTTGGTTTTCTGTACCTGCGTGCAGTTCGCACAGGCTCGCGTGCGTTGAGCCTGGAGCGCGGGTCGGCTCCTCGATGTCATTCTGCGGCTCAGGGGCTCACGCGCAGGCCTTGCGAGAAGACCATTGAGCGTCTGCGCAACCTGGATATCGAGAAGGACGCCACTCACCTGCAGCCCGTCCTGAAGTCGATCGAAGCGCGCCTCGGACGCTACATCGTCCGACGTGGATGGCAGAACCACGAAGCTGCACGTATCCCAGCTGACGCGTGAGCATCTGCGCAAGACTATGGCGTTCTTCCTTGCCATGTCCAAGGATCAGACGCCGGTGCCATTCCAGCAGGTTGGTACCGGAACGCTGAATGTCCTGGTTCTTGCCCTCCTGTCTTTCATCGCCGAGCTGAAGCCGGCGTCGGTCATCTTCGCCATGGAGGAGCCCGAGATTGCGGTTCCGCCTCACACGCAGCGCCGCATCGCGGACTACCTGCTCCACAACACGACACAGGCCTTCGCGACCTCGCATTCGCCGTATGTCATCGAGCGCTTCGAGCCGGAGCAAACCCTGCTCTTGTCACGCGGACCCGACTCCAGCGTCACTGCCAAGAAGGTTTCCGATGCGGGCGGCCTCGGGCAACGACTTCGAAGCGGTTTGCGCGGCGTGGCCTGACAGAATGCATGCTTGGCAAGGGCGCCATCGTCGTCGAAGGCCTGACGGAGTTTCACGCCTTGCCGGTGGCAGCCAGGAAGCTGGAGGAGAGCGACGCCTCGCTGCAGCCGCTCGACATCGCTGGTGCCGCGTTCTTCGACGCGGAGAGCGAGGGGTCGATGCCGAAGTTCGGCACGTTCTTCAAAGCGTTGGGCCTGAAGACGTTTTCGTTCTACGACTCGATGCCTCGTCCACCGGAAAGGAAGAAGCTGTTTGCCGATGCGTTCGACGTGGATTGCGAGCATGCGCACACAGGCTTCGAGGCGTTGATCGTGAGCGAGATGTCGCTCGATCGGCTATGGGCTTTTCTTGACGATCTTCGGACGACTGGCGACAACGGCAACTTCACGATCCCAGCTGTACGCCCGATCGATGCGGACCTGAAGAAGTTGGCTCGGTCCGCACTGGACTGTAGCAAAGGCGCCGGTTGGGCTGCGAGGCTCTTTGAAGGCAGCACGGTGGCCGAGCTACCACCGACGGTGACAGGCTTTTTGAAGTACGTTGTACGCGGCCTTCCCGAAGCCGGCCGACATCCCAGTGGAGATTGCGGTGGTGGGGCCGGCGCCACGAAGCCAGCCGGCCCGAGCAGCAGCCGGCGCCGT
>CAVZFV010000013.1:0-898234 GCA_963774675.1 uncultured beta proteobacterium
TCGCAAGCGACACGGGCACTGCTCGGATGGAATGGGGAAAGACGTGGAACCAGGGCGTGGCATACATCGAGCGGCTAGGACTTGGAGCGCTCGCGAGCACGTTGGAGCCGTGCGTGGTCGACCCTTCACCTCCTGGATTGCAATCGCGTTGCGCAACATTGCAACGACTTGGTCCGCGGAAGCTGCTGGAGACAGCCTCATCCACTTCCACGCCGCCCTTCAGGCTCGACACAATCGTCCAGCTCACTTGCATCGTCCCCAACACAGCAACATCGCGGAGGCGCATCGGAAGCTGGCGGCCGAAGTGACGAAGTCGCTCATCTTCGGAGGCCGTCGTTGCCTACGGAAATGTGCTTCAGGTTCATGCACCTGAACACCATCCGGTCAGTTGGGCAACGCACAGAGCACCCTGCCAACGTGCTCGAGGCGATGGAGGATCGCGAGGAACACGTGGAGTCTCTGAGCAAACCGTCAAGGCCGATCGCGCGCACTTTCAGATCGAGTCCGAAGAGATCGTTCCGTATGACCAAGCAATCACTCGGATCAACCTCGGCCACGTCCTGATGAGCTGGGAGCCGCGACGAAGGGACGGGCGCCTGAAGATGCGCTCCATTTGTTCGACGAGGCGCTTCATGTTCTGACCACAAGGACCATGTCGAAGAGTGGACGTCGACGAACTGAACCTGCCCCACCACTACAAACGTGAACGCAGCCGAACGTTGCTCACCTGGAGCATGCCCTGGGGCGTAGAGCGCAGCGCTTCTTGGCATCACCGCCCCGATTCCCGGAGGACTGGGCAAGGCTCCAGACCAACCTCGCAACGGTCCCTCGGCGGCCGCGATGTGAGAGGGAACCCAGCGAGGTACAACGCGCTTTGACCCTTCGCTCCTCCGCCTGGATGCTCCACTCGCAACGACGATTCCGCCGAGGTGGGCCGAGAAGGCGGCATCGGCACTGACCTCTGAGCCTCGGAGCCCTCGGACGGACCCCTCATGGATGTGACCAGGCCGCTGATGCACTCGCGCGTCACTGCAGTCTACACGCGTGCGCGCCTTCCAGTGATTCGGCACGCACCGAGCAGAACTCGGCTTGGCACTGCGAAGTGATTCGACGCCGGAGGCGAGGAAGGCACTTGTGCTCGCGCTGAATGTGTTCGACGCGTCACTGGGGTACCGATACCCGAGCAGATTACCGCGCCAATGGGACGTCACTCAAATCCAGCTGGTGAGCCGAAGAGCTCGGCCATTGCGAGGGTGACCATACAGGTTTGAGGATGCGCTGAGCGGCGCCCCAGGCCGCCTTCAAGTGATCGACGCGCCAGCTCGCATGGCGCCATCGCGGATCTCCATCCGCACTCGAGGCGAAGCCGGCGCCGAGCGAGCGGCGACACTGCAGCCGGGCTCGTCGTGGTCGGCCGGTGGCCTGATCGCTGGCCGGTGATCACGTCGTCGCCTCGACGGCGCACCTCGTGGCGACAAACATGCGGTCACCTCCAGCGCGAAGGCAAGAGTGAGATGCCAGTAAGCTGTCCTTGTCCAGCGCCGGAAGTGGCCGGGTCGAGCCAAACGCGGCCCAGACTCGTCGCCGGAAACCTGCCATTCGGAGGCACGTCGGCGCGGGAACTTCGAGTGCGTCGGGAAGGACCGCTTGTGGCCGATTGCCGGTACCCACGAACGGCCGCTCTACCGCCACCTATCGCGTGCCGGCCCGGGCCTCGACTACGCCTTCCCGAGGGCCATGTCGTCGATGCGCTTAGCCAAATCACTAGACGGTCGCCACTGGCCACCCTGGGCAACGAAACGCGATGCCGCGTCGAGGACACGGTCGTCGTCGCCGGGCACAGTGAAGACACGATCCAGCGCCGACTCTGCAAGTGCCCACTGCTGTTCTTGAAATCGCGCTGTGTCCAAGCGACCTGCCTCATCAAAGCTTACGACGTAGTACGCGCGCCGAACCACGCGGATCGGCCTGCGCTCGGCCAGCAGAACCAGGATCTCGGCCATCCGCACGCGCTGGGCTGCCAACGCAGGCATGGTGTGATGCTGTGGATCGCGTAGCAGCCGCTCGAAGAGGGTGTTCTTCAGCCGGACAAGCCTGCCTTCGTCGTCAACGATGAACCAGCGGCAGCCGATTCCCACCGATCACTTTCCCGACCTCAGCTTGCCGCGTCCGGCCGGTCGCTGAGATCCCAAAGCGTGCCTCGCCAGTTCGAGATGCGACCTTCGACTTGGCAGCGTGGGCAATGCCAGACGATGGCATCGTCCTGGGCCTGTGCGGCCTCGACCGTGCCCTTCTTGCATTTAAAGCATCGTGGCAGGGTCACGCCGGCGTCGTCGAAGTCGGTGGCGTAGGCGATGACTCCCGCATGGAAGTCAGCCATGGCCTTGGCTGGACCGCGCAGCGGGGCAATGGCGCCTTTGTCGTCCAGAAAGTGACGTGCGTCGGTGATGTACATGCGTTCGGGGTGTCCGCGCAACCGGTGCGCGGCGTCGAAGAATCGTACAGGCTCTACCGACGGCAGTCCGCAGACAACCGAGGCTCCTTCTCCCAACCCAAGAACCGAGCGTCGCCCACCTGCAGGCCAACGCGCGAGCAACCCGCATCATGTTGCCGCAGTGGCTGGGTTGAGGAGATGCCGGCGTGAAAATGCCGCCTCGCCAACCTGACGCAGGCCGGACGCATACGCCACACCGGCACGACCAAGGCGGGTCGGCCGAACATTCTGGCCTCATGCTGCCGTCGGCGCCATCCCGTTCCATGTACACCGTCCGATGACCCACAGCACCCTCGCCCTCACCCCGCACGGCCGCCTTACCGTGGTGTCCATGCCGGACGCTCCGCCGCTGCCGTCCACACTGGCCCAGCAGCTGGCGGTGGACGGCGCCCTGGGTTCGGGCCGGGTCCTGCTCGGGCTTGGTGCTGAACACGTCGGCGCGGCCTTGCCGCCGGTGATCGCGTGGTGGCGGGATCTGGCCGTGCGCTACCTGACCGCGCTGTGCACACTGCCCGAGGTGGCGGAGCACCTGCCTGGGCGCGTGCCGCCGCCGGATGCCGGCGAGCTGCAGGCGCTGGCGTGGTCGGCGCCGCCGATGGACGGGGCCGAATACCTGTCGGTTGGGGTACTGGAGCGGCTGTGGCGGGAACTCGACGCCGCGCTGCACGCCGAACTGCAGGCCTCGGGCCAGCCGCTCGGCGTCTTCCTGAAGGCGCGCAACCCGGCCTGGAACTTGGTCGGCCGCGTTCACGTCCATCTGGCCGAGAACCGCAAGGACGAAGAGTTTCCCTTCGCCTTCCTCGCCACCTACACCACCCGGCTGTCGGCGCAGGGCAAGGCGCAGCACCGGCCGCTGGGCGAGGCCCTGCGCGAGTACGCTGCCGCGGCAGACAAGGAGCGCCTGCTCGCCCTGCTGGCGCCGCTGCAACGCGCGGGAGAGGGCTGCGCCTGGTTGAAGGGCCTCATCGACCGCCGCGAGATCTTCCAGCCGCTACGCTGGACTGCCGGCGAGGCACTGAGCTTCCTGCACGATGTGCAGACGCTGGAGCAAGCCGGCGTGGTGGTGCGCATGCCGGCGCAGTGGCGGGCCAACCGGCCTTCGCGCGCCACGGTCAGCGCCACGGTCGGTGGGCGCGAGCCGTCGCGGGTGGGGCAGGACGCGCTGCTCGACTTTCGGGTCTCGGTGGCCATCGATGGCGAGGCGCTGACCGCCGCCGAGGTGGGTGGCTTGCTGGCCGACAGCCGGGGGCTGGTGTTCATCCGCGGCAAATGGGTCGAGGTGGACCCGGAGCGGCTGCAGCAGACCCTGACGCAGTTCCAGCAGATCGAGCGCCTGGCCAGCGAGCAGGGCCTGGGCTTCCATGAGGCCATGCGCCTGCTGGCCGGGGCCGGTGCGGCCATCGGCGGCAATGAGATGACGGCCTCGCCCGAGTGGGCGCAGGTCAACGCCGGGCCATGGCTGGCCGAGACCCTGGCGGGACTGCGCGGGCCGCAGGGTTTGGCGGCTGTCGATGCCGGCCCCGATCTGCACGCCACGCTGCGGCCGTACCAGCAGATCGGCCTGCGCTGGCTGCACCTGCTGTCGCGTCTGCGCCTGGGCGCCTGCCTGGCCGACGATATGGGTCTGGGCAAGACCATCCAGGTGCTGGCGCTGCTGCTGGTACGCAAACGCGCCGAAGGCTCGGCCCCGAGCCTGCTGGTGGCACCGGCCTCGCTGCTGGCCAACTGGGCACAGGAGGCGGCGCGCTTTGCGCCGGGCCTGCGCGTGCTGGTGGCACACAGCTCGGCACATAGCGCAGAGCAGCCGGCCAAGGAGCTGGATGAACTGCCGGCCGAGCGCTTGGCCGGGTTCGATCTGGTCATCACCAGCTATGGCGCTCTGCACCGCTTCGCCTGGGTCCAGGCCACCCCCTGGCGGCTGGCGATCCTCGACGAGGCGCAGGCGATCAAGAACCCCGGCACGCGGCAGACCAAGGCGGCAAAGACGCTGAAGGCCGGCTCACGCCTGGTCCTGACCGGCACGCCGATCGAGAACCGGCTCGGTGACCTGTGGAGCCTCTTCGACTTCGTGAACCCGGGCCTGCTGGGTGGCGCCAAACCCTTCGCCAGCTTTGCCAGGCGACTGGCCGACAGCCCCGGCGGCTACGCGCCGCTGCGCCGGCTGGTGCAGCCCTACATCCTGCGCCGGCTCAAGACCGACAAGGCGGTGATCAGCGACCTGCCGGACAAGATCGAGCAGAACGCGTACTGCGGCCTGTCACGCAAGCAGGCGGCGCTGTACCAGCAGGCGGTGGGCGATCTGACCAAGGCGCTCGACGAGGGCGTGGAAGGCGTGGCGCGCAAGGGGCTGGTGCTGGCCTTCATCACCCGCTTCAAGCAGATCTGTAACCACCCCTCGCAATGGCTCGGCGACGGTGGCTGGGCCGAGTCCGACAGCGGCAAACTGGCCCGCCTGCGCGAGTTGGCCGAGGTCATCGCCGCCAAGCAGGAGAAGATGCTGGTGTTCAGCCAGTATGCCGAGGTCACCGAACCGATCGCGGCCTTCCTGGGTTCCATCTTCGGACGCGAGGGTTGCGTGCTGACCGGCGCCACCGCGGTGAAGGGCCGCCAGGATCTGGTCGCCCGCTTCCAAGGCGACGACACGGTGCCCTTCTTTGTGCTCTCGCTGAAGGCCGGCGGATCGGGCCTGAACCTCACCGCCGCCTCGCATGTCGTCCATTTTGATCGCTGGTGGAATCCCGCAGTGGAAAGCCAGGCCACTGACCGCGCCTTCCGCATCGGCCAGAAGCGCAACGTCCTGGTCCACAAGTTCGTCTGCCGTGGCACCGTAGAGGAGAAAATCGACGCCATGATTAGCGACAAAAAGCGGCTGGCCGCCGACCTGCTGGATGCCGGTGGCGGCGAGGTCAAGTTGACCGAGCTGAGCGATGCAGAACTCTTGCGTCTGGTCAGTCTCGACCTGAATTCCGCCACCAGCGAAGGATAGCCATGTTCTACGAGTGGGCGCCCTATGTCCCCGTCGCCGAGCGCCGCCGCAAGGCCGCTGCCGACATGGCCAAGCTGGCGAAGAAGGGGCAAGCCATTTCGCCGGTCGTCGTCCAGGGCCGCACCATTGCCACCACGGCCTGGGGCAAGGCCTGGTGCGCCAACATGGAGAGCTACAGCGACTACTCCAACCGCCTGCCGCGCGGCCGCGCCTACGTGCGCAACGGATCGGTGGTCGATCTGCAGATCACTCCCGGCACGGTTGCGGCGCGGGTTAGCGGGTCGTCGATGTACCGCACCACCATCACCGTGACGCCGGTGCCGAAGGCGAAGTGGCAACAGGTCTGCGCCGACTGCGCTGGCGGCATTGACTCGCTGGTGGAACTGCTGCAAGGGCGCTTCTCCAAGGGCGTGTTGGACCGCCTGTGCCGCCAGGGCGATGGGCTGTTCCCCGTGCCCAAGGACATCCACTTCGATTGCTCGTGCCCGGACGGCGCTTACTTGTGCAAGCATGTCGCCGCCGTCCTCTACGGCATTGGCGCCCGCTTCGACAGCAAGCCGGAACTGCTGTTCACCCTGCGCCAGGTCGACCCCGCCGAACTGCTGAGCAACGCCGGTAGTGGCGTGGTCACCGCCCCTGCGGCTGGCGAACGCACCCTGGCCGGCGACGATATCGGCGCCATTTTCGGGCTGGAGATGGATGGTTCCACTGCAGCGGCCACGGCAGCCTCGAAACAGCCGCGAGCGGCGGTCCAGCCGGTCCGTGCGGCGAGTCCAAGCGCCAAGCCGTCAAGTCCAAGCGCCAAGCCGGTGCGGGCGCGCGACCCGGCCTCGCGCCTGCTGGCCGCCTTGCGCCAGGCAGGCTCGCTGGACAACGCCGCAGGACGCGCGGCCACCGGCCTCGACGCCGCGGCGGTACGGCCGCTGCTCAAGCAATTGTTGGCGGACGGACATGCCCGGGTGCAGGGGCAGGGGCGCAGCACGCGATATGTGGCGGTCGGCAAAGGCCTGAAGGCATGAGCTTCATCTCTGCCGGCGAGATTCTGGGGACCATGACGCCAGTCCGTACGCTGACCATCGCACATTTCCCAGAGCTTCCCGACGGCGACTATGCGATGGTGGAGGCCTACTGCACCGACCCTGGCTGCGATTGCCGCAAGACAATGATCTTTGTGCATCTCGATCGTCGCCATGTTTCGACCATCAACTTCGGGTGGGAAAGCCCGAAGTTCTACGCACGCTGGTACGGCGCACCACTCGATGCTCGCACGCTGGCCGAGATGAAGGGCCCCTGCATCGACCTGAACAGCCCGAATCTGGTGCCGCCTGGGGCCATGCTGGCCTTCTTCTCCAAGCTACTGAACGCCCATTACATAGAACACCTGCGCTTGCAGTACACCCGTTTCCGTGCCGCCCTTGCCAAACCAGCCGCGGCGAAGCGGCTGGCGCAGAGCTTGGGCGGTGGCGGCGATCCCCCGCGCAACTCGCCCTGCCCCTGCGGCAGCGGTCGAAAGTTCAAGGTCTGCTGCGGCCGGAGCCGGTGATCTCGCTCCACCACGGCGGCAGCGCCTCGACCCGCATGGTGACCTGCCCCTGCTCGACGCGCTCGTCGCTGCCCTCCGGGCCGCTGATGCCGATGAAGATGAGGACGACGGTACAGCCCTGGGCCTGGGCGCAGCTGAACACGCCCAGCTTGGCGCCGACCGGATCGGAGAACACCATCCCGGTAATGAAGCTCCGTTGGTGAAGGTGGGGACCGGCGTCATCAGGTCGCCCAATGGCTTGAAGAAGTTGTAGGCGCCGTTACGGTCCAGGCGGTCGGCCGCTTCAGGCCCAGCGCCCGGACGTAGGCGGACCGTGTTCACGGCGCCATCGTCGCTGCGGCCCCGAGATCGGCACATCCCGAGCGGTAGCGGCGGGACGGAGATGCGCGATTGGCCGTCTCGACTCGTGCAAAGGATTCCGGTGCCGCGAATAGCACCACCACCAGCAGCGGCGATTGACTCATCGTCGCGAGTTGAAGCAACTCAGGACGCCGGAGACCTGTCGTTCGTCGGTACCCGCAATCGGCCATTATGAGAAGACCCCAGTTATGAGAAGTTGGGAGTTTGCGAGCGCGAAGATCACCTCGTAGACAAGGCGACCGACGCGCTCGCGCCCTTTTCATAATCACAGCGTCTTGAGGAACTCCAGCAGCGAGTCGGTGGCCTTGAAGCGCTTGGCGGACGTGCCGGGGTCCTGCAGTTTCGCCAGTGCCTTCTCCTTCATTGCGAGGTTCGCCTGCGTGTACTGGTGCGTGGTGGTTGGGCTCTCATGCCCCAGCCACAGGGCGACCCCGTCGATCTGTTCGCCGGACTGCAGCAGATGCATGGCTGTCGTGTGCCTCCTATCTGCCCAGCGACATAGTCGCCACTATCTTCCCTTCCTGACTATGTCTCGTGATTCTGAGCGCGTGGTCCGGCATCGTGGGACTTCGGTGTTCGTGCCCCGCCACGCCCGCCCCCTCACTCGACATAGTCGGGCCGCTACAGTCCGTTGAGGAATGCCAGCAGCCGGTCGCCGGGCTGATATCGACCAGGCCTGCCCTGCAGGGGTGTGGTCTTGGCCAGAGCCTGTTCCTTCATCGCGAGGGACGCGTCGAGATAGATCTGCGTGGTCTCGACGCTCTCATGTCCGAGCCAAAGGGCAATCACGGAGCGCCTGACGCCGGACTGCAGAAGGTCCATGGCCATGGTGTGCCTCAAGCGGTGGACGGTAACGCGCTTCTGACCCAGCGACGGACAGGCGCTCGATGCCGTCAATCGATGTTTGTTCAGCAGGTACTGCACACCATGAACGCTCAGACGTTCGCCTTTGGCACTGGGAAACAAGACCTGCCCGGTGCCGCGCTGTCGCTCGCGCAACCAGGCGGTCAAGACGGCCTGCGTTGGCTTGGCCAATGGCGTACAGCGCTCCTTGCGACCCTTGCCGATCACGCGCAGGTGCGCCCCTGTTCCGAGGACGAGATCCTCGCGCTTGAGCCCCGTCATCTCGGACAGGCGCAAGCCGGTCTGCACCGCCACCAGCATGAAGGCGTGATCGCGCCGCCCGGACCATGTGTGCCGATCCGGAGCAAGTAGTAAGGCGTCGACCTCCGCGCGGGTCAGAAACGGGACCAGGGTACGCGTGTAGCGCTTGCTGGGGATGGCCAGCACGCGCTGGATTTGCGCGGAGTGCGCCAGCGCTTCGAACGCCGCAAAGCGAAAGAAGGAATGGAACGCGGTGAGTCGCAGATTGCGGCTGCGAACGCTGATACCCCGACGCTTCTCCAGGTCGTCCAGAAACGCCACGATCAAGGGCGCATCGATCTCCTCGAAGCTCAGGCGTGACGGCGGCTTGTGCAGCCGCTTGTCGGCGAACTTCAAGAACTGGCGGAAGGTGTCGCGATAGGAACTGATGGTGTGCGCACTGGCCTGGCGCTGCTGCATCAAGCGCTGTGTGAAGAAGCGCTCCAGCAGCGGGGCAAAGCTGTCAGGATGGATCATGGCCGCCCCTCCCAGCAGTGTTCGAGCCGAAGCATGGCTTCACGCATCAGTTCGGGAGACCCGTTCAGATACCACTGCGTATCGGCGACGTGGACATGCCCGAGATAGGCCGACAGCACCGGCAGAAGGCGCTCGGGATCCTGGTCGCGTTGGTACCAGCGCACCAGCGTATTCGTCGCGAATCGATGACGCATGTCATGCAGGCGCGGCCCGTGGCTGTCGGACAGGCCGCGCAGGCCGATCTGCCGCGAAAGCGCATAGAAAGCCCGATGCACCTGCGCGCCATCCAGGCGATTGCCCCGGTTCGAGACGAACACGTAGGATGACACCGGACGGTGCCAACAGTGGCCGCGCTCGGCAAGGTACTGCGCGAGCACCTGGGAGGTTGATGCGTGCAAGGGCACGAGGCGGTCCTTGCCAAACTTGGCGCCGCGAATGGTCAGCACCGCGGAGTCCAGGTCAACGTCAGGAAGCTGGAGGTTGAGGGCCTCGCTGAGTCGCAGGCCCGTGACGCTCAGCAGTCCGAACAGGCAGTGGAACATCTGCGGTCTGAGTGCGTCGCGCTTGTGACGGCAGGTCATGGCCAGCGCCGCGCGCAGCAAGCTGCTGATCTCTTCATCCGAATACAAGTAGGGACGTGCCCGCCGGGGTTGGAACGGCAGCAAGCCTAGCGGCGGAATCTGCGTGCGCGGATCTGTCGCGCTGCGGAAGCGGGCGAACCCGCGAACGAAGCTCAGTCGCTGCGCCCAATGGGCCGGCGTAACATCTCTGGGCTGCTGCGCCCAGGCGAGAGCCAACTCCGAAGTGATGAAGGCCGCGTGGCGCTGGCGCATAAAGGCGGCGAAGTCGAGCAAGCCCTTGCCGGCCTCCCTGAGCTTGAAGCCCAGATCGCGCTGCATCGTCACATAGTCTTGGATGGCCTGATGCAGGGTGTTCATTGCGCACCCCCCGGCCACGGCAGCGCCAGCTTGCGCAGTGCCTGGATATCGACCTTGGCGTAGATCGTCGTTGTCTGTAGATGGCGATGCCCCAGGAGGTCACCGATCTCGCCGAGCGAAGCGCCACGGCGCAACATCTCGGTGGCCAGTCCGTGACGAAACTGGTGCGCACCGAAGGTGGGGGCATGGACATCGCTGCGCTTCAGGCGGTGCCTCACGATCGAGCCAATGGCACAGCCCCCTTGGAAGGCGCACGCCGGAGCTCGCGCGCGCAGAAAGACGCATCGGCTGGTACTGGGTGGTCGACCGCTCTTCAGATAGGCGGCGATCGCCCTACCTACATTGGCGGGCAAGGGCAAATCGTTGCGATAGCCGCTCTTGCCGTGCACGCTCAGCCGCCCTACGTTCCAGTCGATATCGTTTAGCCGCAAGGACGCCACTTCGCCGGAACGTAGTCCCAATCGCGCAAGCAGGAGCACGATGGCATAGTCGCGACGCCCGGTCGCGCTGCGCCGATCAATGCTGGCCAGCACCTGACGCACCTGCTCGGGAGCGATCGCGCGCGGGATCGATGCCATCGACCAGTTGGGGACGATGGGTACAGCGGCCGCCAGATCCACATCGACGTCGCCGCAAAACCGGGCGTAGCTCAGGAACGAGCGTAGCGCGGTGGTCATGAGCTTGGCGCGCTTCCTGTGCAGACGTTGCGCCTGGTGTCGGACAAAGCGCACGACATCGGCAGCACTCAAGCGAGACAGCTTGACCGACCCCGCCCCGAAGCGATGCTTGAGGAAGTCGCGGACGAACGGAGCGTAGGTGACGATCGTGACCGTGGCCAGGGCACGACTCTCGCGCAGGTACACCTCGTATGCGCGGACATGGTGCTCAACCGAGAACGGCTCGGGCGCCGCGAGGCTCTCCTCGGGAACCACACCCTCACGGCGCAGAAAATCCAACAGGTGCGCGAGCGCCGCATGGTCACCGCACCTGGGTTGCACGCGTCGAGCTCGACACTGCAAGTACCGCGTCAGATGGTCGGAGGTGATGCCCTGCAGCGCCACCGACTTCTGCCCGAGCCATCGGCTGAAATAGGACCCGAGCAGGATCTGGCGGTGAATCCACTTCACCGCATACCCCGCGGCATCCAGCGAGTCTGCAAACCTGCCCAGATACGGCGCAATCGGTCCTTCCGGGACTCGTGACAGGACTACCTGGCTGTTGATGACGACCTTCATGGCGGACCCCTTTGCCCCACCGGGGCTGTGTTGAGGGGTCCCAGACTATGTCGAGCTTCTCGCGCGCAAGTCCGCGCAACACGAGGCCGTCGGCGATATGCAAGACATAGTCAGGAAGGGAAGATAGTGGCGAACCGTATGCGGGGAGATGCGGCGGTCCTTCAGACTGGGCATCGCTGACGTTGCTGCTGCCACGGCCAACGCCAGTCGTTGAGTGACGTTGGTACGCGTCATCGGATGGCCGTCCCGATTGGGCAGCAGCGCCGATGTCGATGCCAGCTGGGGATTGAGCCGCAACCAAGACCTCAGCGCCTTGACCGTCGATCGCCACAGCGGCATCGTGCGTTGCTTGCGCCCCTTGCCATGCAAGTGGACGCACGCGGCACCATCGAGCACAACATCGGCCAAGCGAACGCCGATGATCTCCGACACCCGCGCGCCGGTGTTGTAGAGCATGTGCAGCAGCAGGTGATCGCGCTGGGTGGTCCAGCTTGGCCCCGGCTTGCCGATGACTGCCAGCATCTCTTCTCGCGACAGGAAGCCGAGCATTGGCCGCTCGAAGCGCTTCATCGGCACGCCCAGTGCCTGCTCGACGACGTGCAGCGCCTCCACGTCACGGTGGCCGGCGAACTTCAGGAACGCGCGCAACGCGGCCAGCCGGGCGTTGCGGGTGCGCACGACGTTGCTTCGATCATGCTCCAGATGATCGAGGAAGGCCAAGATCAGCGCCGGCGTGATGTCCATCAGCAGCATCGTCGTAGGCTGCTTGTGCAATTGCACAGTCGCGAAGTCCAGGAACAACACGAACCCGTCGCGGTAGGTCGCGACCGTGCGCGGGCTCATCGCGCGCTGCTGCGTGAGGTGCTCGGTGAAGAACGACTGCACCAGCGCGGCGAAGCTCGGCGGGGCGCGCGGTGTCGGGGGCCTACTCATCGCCATCCTCCCCTGGATTAGCGAAGCGCTCGAAGCGCTGGCCCAACAGGCCCATCAACTCCGGCACGCCGGTGAGGTACCAGTAGGTGCTGGAGACCTTGACGTGGCCGAGGTAGGTCGACAACGCCAGCATGCGTTGGCTGAGGTCCTCGCCCTGTTCGTGCCACTGCACCAGCCGGCGCACGGCGAAGGCGTGGCGCAGGTCGTGGATGCGCGGCGTGCCATGGCTGCCGCGGTCAACCCAGCCGAGTTGTCTTCGCAGGTCTTCGAAGATGCGGTGAACTTGACGGTCGCCGATGGGCTGGCCCAGCAAGCGCCCGCGACTGGCGACGAAGAACGGCAGCACAGGCGTGCTGCGCACATGCCGGGCGCGCTGCGTTCGGTAGCGTGCCAGTACCTCGATGGCGCTCGGGTGCAGCGGCACCAGCCGAGACTTGCCGAACTTGCCTTGCCGGATTGTCAGCACGCCGCCGTTCAGGTCCACATCGGCATCCAGCAGTCCCAGCGCTTCGGAGATGCGCAGCCCCGTGCAGGCGAGCAGCCCGAACAGCGTCTCCATCACCACCGGACGCAGCCCGCCGGCGGGTCCGAGCTTCCTGGCCGCAGCCAGCAACTCGATGATCTCGGGTTCGCGGTACACGTGTGGTGTCATGCGACCGGGCACCGCGCCGAAGATGGCTTCGTCGGGCACCTCGGTGGCGGGTTCGAACTGCCGCAGCCAGCCTGTGAACGGGCGCAGCATCTTCAGCCGCCGCGCCGCCGTGGCGCGGTCGCCATCGCCGCCCTTGGCTTGGCGTGCCCAGGCGGCCATCAGATCGACCGTCAGCGGCCCGCGGTGCCCCGCAACTTGGACGTGCCTGGCGAAGCTGGCCAGACCGTGCCCCATCGTGCTGAGTTCGAAACCCACACGGCGCCGCTCGGCCAGGTACTGCTCCACTCTGGCCTGCAGGCTGACCCCGGCGCTCATGTCGCACTCCCGGGCCACGGCAGCGCGACGCCGGACAGCGCGCCATGGTCCACCTTGGCGTAGATCATCGAGGTGTTCAGCGACCGGTGACGCAGCACGTCGGCCACCTCCTTGATCGAGCCGCCCTGGTTGACGATGCGGCAGGCCAGGGTGTGGCGCAGTGCGTGGCCGCGGCCGTGCGGGATGCCCGCGCGCCGGAAGGCGTCGCGAATGATGCGGCGTATGGCATCGACACCCGTGGGCTCATCGTGGGGTGCCAGACGGCGCACGAACACCGCCGTGTCGCTCGTCTTGGGTCGTTCGTGGCGCACATACGCCTCCAGGGCTCGGCCGGTGCTCATTGGCAGGGGCAGGAGGTCCTGACGGCGCGACTTCGTGCGCCTGAGCGTGATCGTGCCTTGACGCCAGTCGATGTCGGCCAGCTGCAGCCGGCTGATCTCGATGCCGCGCAGCCCCAGGTCGAGCGCCAGGCGGACGACGGCATAGCCACGGCGAGGCGAAGGCAGTGCAGAGGTGAACGAGCACAGCAGCCGATCCACCTCCTCGGGCTTGAGCGCTCGCGGCAGCGATGCCATGCTCCAGTGGGCGGGGGATGCGATGACGGCCAGCATCGGCTGTACCGCGTCGCCGCAGGTCGCGCGATAGCGCAGATACGCCCGCAGGGTGGACGCGATCGTGATGGCGTTACTGGTAGTGCCCAGGGCATCGAGCTGGTCGGCGATGAATTGCCTTATGTCGTCGGTCCGAAGTCCGCCGACGACGACAGCCCGACCGGCGAACTTCGACACCAGCAGTCGTTCGACGATGCGAAGCCGACCAGTGCGCGTTCCGTTCGCCAGGCCACGAGCGTCATGCATGTGGGCGTCGTAGCTGCGAAGCTCATCGGCGATGGGGCCGGTGGGTGCTGGCGGGCGCGCGATGACACCCTCGGCACGCAAGATCTCCAGCATCGGGACCAATGCCGCATGCGCCTCGTTCGGCGTGCGCAGCGCGCCGCCCAGGCAGTCGCAGCGCGGCAGGTGGTAGCGCAGGAATTGATCGATGCAGCCTTCGTCGAGCATGCGTGCCGGCAAGTGGCACGTCGACATCCAGTGCGCGAAGTGCGCCACGCCGTTCAAGCAACGCCCGCTGGTGTGGGTCGCGTAGCGGCCGCGCCGCAGCCGTGCGACGTAGGCCGAGACCTGGGCAGACAGTGGGCCTTCCAGGAGCCAGGCTCGCAGGATGGGGTGTAGTTCAGGGATCTTGGTCATGACGGTCTCCAGTGGTGGAGCCGTCAGTGCTGCGCCTGAAGCCGATTTATGTCCAGTGCGCCGCGCAGACGTACCGCGGATCGCAAGTGCTGGCGCGGCTTGCCGGCCTACGCCGCTTCAGAACTTCTCATAACTGGGGTCTTCTCATAATGCCGTTGAACTAAACCGCTAAAGCGGTGGTGACGCGCGAAGGGTTCAGGCAGCGCCGCGGGTGTGAGTCGTACCTTGGTTGCGGGGACTGTTCCCCGGACCTCGGAGACGACGATGACACCGCTGCGCCTGCGCATGATCGATGCGATGGTGCTGCGCGGCTTTGCTGCGCGCACCCAAGAGACCTACCTAATCGCCGTCGGGCAGATGGCCCGCTACCACCACTGCAGCCCTGAGCTGTTGAGTGACGAGCAGATTCAGGCCTACCTGCTTTACCTGCTGCAAGAACGGCACCGATCCCGTTCCACCGTCAACATCACCTCGTGCGCCACGCGCTTCCTGGTGTGCGAAGTCCTGGGCCAGATCGAGCGTCGCCCGCAGATCCCGATGGGACGCACCCCGCAGCGCCTGCCGCAGGTGTTGTCTCGTGCCGAGGTTGCCGCGTTGCTGGCCGTGCCGATGTCGATGAAGGCCCGCATGTTCCTGACGACGGCCTATGCCAGCGGCCTGCGCGTGAGCGAGCTGTGTCAGCTGCGCGGCTGCGACATCGACTCCGCCCCCGACCGCATGTGCATCCGCGTGGTCCAGGGCAAGGGCGGGCAGGACCGCTACGGCCTGCTCACCCCGGAACTGCTCGGCCAGCTGCGGCTGTATTGGCGTAGCTGTCGAGGCCACGCCAGCGGCGCGCACTGGTTGTTCCCGGCGCGCTCGAATCCGGCGCGGCCCTTGGACCGCACGAGCGGCCAGCGCTACTACCACCTCGCTCGCGACGGTGCCGGCATCATCAAGTCGGGCGGCATTCATACGCTTCGACATTGCTTCGCAACACACCTGCTGGAGGCCGGCGTCGACCTCAACAGCATCAGCAAACTGCTCGGCCATGCCCAACTGAGCACCACCAGCCGCTACCTGCGCATGGCCCGCCCCGGCTACAGCGCCGGCGGTGACGCGCTGTCGCTGCTGTCGCAGTTGCCGAAGACGCCACCACCGCAACCGTCGCCGCAGCCCCGGCACTGAGCCCGCCGCGCCGCAGAGTAGTTCAGTGGGCGCCACCCTGGCCGAGGTGCTGCGCACCTTCGGGCCGGCCTACCTGCGCGAGCATGCGCTGAGCACGGCGCAGGCGCGCGTCTGGCGGGCCATCGTCGCCTGCCGCACGCCGGCACTGGGCGGTACGTTGCAGCAGTGCGACCAGTGTGGGCGCCAGCAGCGGCTGTTCCGCTCGTGCCGCAACCGGCATTGCCCGCAGTGCCAGAGCGGCGCGCGCGATGCGTGGCGCCAGGCGCAGCTCGCCGAGTTGCTGCCGGTACCGTACTGTCATCTCGTCTTCACGCTGCCGCACACGCTCAACGGCCTGGCGCAACGCCACGCGCGCTGGGTGTACCGCACGCTGATGCAGTGCGCCGCGGGCACACTGAGCGAGTTCGCTGCCAACCCGCGCTGGCTGGGGGCGATGGGCGCGTTCACCCTGGTGCTGCACACCTGGACGCAAGACCTGCGCCGACATGTTCACGTCCACGCGTTGATGGCCTGCGGCGGGCTCGACGCCGAAGGGCGGTGGTGCAGGCCCAAGCGCAGCCCGACCTTCCTGTTCCCGGTGCATGCACTGTCGCGCGTGTTCCGCGGCAAGTTCCTCGACGCACTGCGGCGCGCCAGCCTGGCCGGCGAGCTGCCACTCGATCCGGCGGACACGGAAGTTGCGCGACAGACCCGGTTGAAGGAGCTGACCCGTCACGACTGGGTGGTGTATGCGAAGACACCACTGGCCGGACCCGAGGTGGTACTGGACTACCTGTCTCGGTACACGCACCGCGTGGCGGTGTCCAACGAGCGCATCGTGGGCATCGACGACAAGGCGGTGCGGCTGCGCGTTCGCGCCGACGCGCACGGCGGCAAGCGCACGACGGTGATCGACGGTCAGGCGTTCATCGCCCGCTTCCTGCAGCATGTCCTGCCGCCGGGCTTCAAGCGCATTCGCCATTACGGGCTGCTCAGTGCGGCGGCCAAGACCGAGCGGCTGGCCAAGGCACGTGAGGTGTTGGCCATGCCGGCGGCGAATGTTCAGGCCCGCGAGGATGCAGCCGCCTTCATCAAGCGCGTGGCGGGCATCGAGGTCTCGTGCTGCCCGCACTGCCGGCTTGGGCACTGGCTGACCATCGAGGTGTTGCAGCGCGCAACCGGAAGTCGCCGCGACGACGCCGTTCAGTGCAGGGGGCCGCCGTGAATCGAGGTGGGGCCTTCAACCTCGCTCGGACTGCTCGCCGCTTCAAGCGCAGCAGTGGGTGGGTTCGTGCGTGTCGAATCCACGACACCGCTCACGCACGCAAACACCATCGCGAACACGAATCGCCTGGGGCACTCGCGACTGCGCACGGCAGCACAGCCACCAGCGGCGCCTCGCAGATGCACCACGCGCCTCGCTGAACCCGCCGTTGAGCCTTACATTCCCCAACAGCCCCGCACACCATCACCGTGCCGGCGGTTCAGTCCAACGAGGTTTATCCGACGCCACAAGCAGCGTCGCGCTTGGGCCAGCTTCGGTGAGGCGTCAGATAAACGCTTTCCATTATGGAGAGCTCTTCATAATGGCCATGTATAGCTATGCATGATGAAGAGCGTCTTTAGCCTACCGGTCGCGGGGAACCACCGCGACTGCGGCCCACACCTGCGCGCCGCGCCGCCAGGCTAAAGACGCTCTTCACTATTCCGAGTCCAGGAATATTCCGAGTCGACCGTGCCGGCGAGGTCGCGCAGCAAGGGGCAAGGCAGGAAGCCCACTCGGCATATTCCCTCCGGCCACGCTTTGTGGTGTGACCGGAGATGATGATGGAACGCAGATTGGAGATTCGAGCGGCCGCGACGGCCGAGGGCTCGTTGCTGGCGCTGGCCACGCGCTTTGGCGAACGGATGATTGCGAGCGGGTACGCGCCGGCATCGCTGAAGTCGGCGACGAGGCTTGTGCGGGGCTTCGCGACCTGGCTCGCCCAGCGTGAGATCAGTGGCCGCAACATCGAGCCCGGGCTCGTCGATGAGTATCTGGCTGATCGATTCGCGCATCGATCGCCCAGGCGCGGCGAAGCCTTCACGCTGCGCGAGTTCGTCGGCCTTGTTTCGGTCGATGGCAACGCAGGTGCCAAGCAATCGATGCCCATAGCACCAGCGCCCCGCACAGCACCCGCACTTCAGGTGCGCCTCAAGTTCGAGCACTACTTGCGGCACGAGCGTGGCCTGGCGCCAGCCTCGATCCGCCTGTATGGCGATGCGGTCGCACGCTTCCTGGAGCACGTGTTCGCTGCTGGTGAAGTTCGCCTCGGCGAGCTCAGCGCCGCGGACGTTGTTGGCTTCGTCCAACTCGATGCGGCGCGGCTGCAGCATCCGAAGCGGGCCAAGGTCATGACCAGCGCATTGCGCTCGTTCTTGCAATACGGGTGCTACCTTGGTGAGATTTGCCTCGACTTGCGCGCCAGTGTGCCGACGGTGGTGAACTGGTCGATGGCGGGAATCCCGAGGTCGATATCGGCGTCCCAAGTGGACAGCCTGCTGGCGCAGTGCGATCGGCAGTGTGCCGGGGGGCGTCGCGACTACGCAGTGCTGCTGCTGCTCGCGCGGCTGGGCCTTCGTGCCGGGGAAGTGGTCGAACTCATGCTCGAAGATCTCGACTGGCACGAAGCCGCCATTCGCATCCGCGGCCCGGCCCAACGATGCGATCGACTGCCGATGCCGACTGATGTCGGTACAGCCTTGGTGGACTACCTGCGCCACGGGCGACCAGATTGCGCAGCACGCAATGTATTCATCCGATCTCGCGCGCCTCATCGAGGATGGCTCGGCCCGAGCGCGGTCAGTTGCATCGTGTTCCGAGCCCTGCGCCGCGCAGGCATCGATTCGCCCTGCAAGGGCGCGCACTTGTTGCGCCATTCGCTGGCCACCCGCATGCTCAGCAACGGTGCGTCGCTCGGCGAGATCGGCGAGATCCTTCGTCATCGCAACGTCCAGACCACGACCATCTACGCCAAGGTCGACCTTGCTGCGTTGCACACGCTGGCCTTGCCGTGGCCGGGAGGTGCGCAATGAAGCCGCTGGTCGAGGCGATCGAGGACTACCTCGCGTTGCGCAGAAGTCTGGGCTTCAAGCTTCGCAGCGCCGGCGCTGCGTTGATGAACTTCG
Source organism: uncultured beta proteobacterium (assembly GCA_963774675.1). Lineage (GTDB taxonomy): Bacteria > Pseudomonadota > Gammaproteobacteria > Burkholderiales > Burkholderiaceae_C > CAIKUF01. The sequence continues at coordinate 18,641 of CAVZFV010000013.1, forward strand.
CCGCGTTCATGGAACAGCATCAGGCTGGAAGCATCACCGTGCGACTGGCCTTGGCTTGGGCCCAGCAGCCGCGCGACAAGCAGCCCGCACTGTGGGCGCAGCGCCTGAGTTTCGTGCGCGGGTTCGCGCGCCATCACGTGGCCACCGATCCGCTCAGCGAGGTTCTTCCGCCGGGCTTGCTGCCGTACCGACCTGCACGGGCCCATCCCTACCTGTATTCGCACGACGAGGTCCGCCGCCTGCTCGCACAAGCGCTGCAACTGCCTGGCGGCGCCTCGGGTCTGCGGCCCTGGACGTACCACGCGCTGCTGGGACTGTTGAGCGTGACAGGGCTGCGCGTGGGCGAGGCGTTGCGGCTCAGGCTGGATGATGTCGACCTCGACGCCGGCGTGCTCACCGTGCGCGGCACCAAGTTCGGCAAGTCCCGGCTGGTACCGATTCACACCTCGACCCGAGACGTCCTGGCCTGCTATCGCGCTCGTCGCGCCGAGCATTTGCATGGCCGACAGGCCGTGTCCTTCTTCGTCACCCGTACGGGCCACGCACTCGATGGCGGCGACGTACGACGCACCTTCTACGCCTTGTCGCGCCAGGTCGGTGTGCGCGGACACAACGACAGCCACGGACCTCGGCTGCACGATTTTCGTCATCGATTTGCCGTCGAGACGCTGATCGCTTGGTACCGATCCGGCGAGGACGCCGAGCGGCGGCTGCCGGTGCTGTCGACCTATCTGGGGCACGTGCATGTCGAGGACACCTACTGGTACTTGAGCGCGCACCCGCAGCTCATGGCATTGGCCATGGCCCGCGTGGAACGCCGCTGGGAGCAGCACTCATGAGCGCGCCGGGATTTCCCGCGCTGCTGCAGTCCTTCTTCACGCGCCGGCTGATGCAGCAGCGTCAGTGCAGCGCCCATACGATCGCCTCGTACCGCGACTGCTTTCGGCAACTGCTGCGCTTCGCGAAGCAGCGGCTTGGCGTTGCACCACAGCGCTTGCTGTTCGAACAGATCGACGCACCACTGATCGCCGCGTTCTTGGAGGACTTGCAGCGCAGCAGGGGCATCGGTGCCGGCAGCCGCAACCTGCGTCTGACGGCCATTCGCTCGTTCTTTCGCTATGCGTCTTTCGAGATGCCGCAGCACGCGGCACAGATTCAGCGGGTGCTGGCCATTCCCAGCATGCGTTGCACTCGAGCGCAGATCGGCTTTCTCACGCGCGAGGAGACCGACGCCGTGCTGCGCGCGCCGGACCTGCGCACCTCGGCCGGGCGGCGGGACCACGCGCTCATGCTCCTGGCCGTGCAGACTGGGTTGCGCCTTTCGGAGATCACCGGGTTGCGCCGCAGCGCCGTGTGCCTGGGAACAGGGGCGCATGTTCGCGTCCTGGGCAAGGGTCGCAAGGAGCGATCGACGCCGCTGACCAGGACGACGGCCGATGTCTTGCGAGCCTGGCTGCGCGAGATCGCCGACGAGGACGAGGCGATCGTCTTTCCCAGCGCTGGTGGCCGGAGGGGGCACGTCAGGCCTGCCAAACGCCGAAGCCGGCTTCGCGCAAGCCGATGGCCAATTCGACCTCCATCTCGCGGGCGGCCTCGTAAGGCATCGGGTTGTACACCTCGTACAGCGTCAGCAGCAAACGCAGGCCGTAGTTGAAGACGAAGCGATTCGCCTGGATGCCGGCCTTGTGCCTGTCAAAGCACCACTAGGATCGAGACCCGTCGCGCTCATCATTTGAATTCCTGTTCTATTTTTTGCAACCTACTCGGGGTTTTGCACATCCATTTCAATCTCTGCGCGCCGCGTCGACGCGCTCATTTTGCCCACCCCTCCTCGTAAGCCCATTTGAATCTCTGTTCAGGACAAACAAGGCTTCACAGGCCGCTTCGACCTGCCGATCGCACTCGGCATCCTCGCCGCGAGCGGCCAGCTCGATGCGGCGCGCCTCGAAGCCTTCGAGTTCGCCGGTGAGCTGAGCCTTGCAGGCGATCTAGGCCGTGTGCGCGGCGCGCTCGCGATGGGTCTGGCGCTCAGCCGCCATGGGACTTCGCGCGCGCTCGTGCTGCCTGTGGGCAGCGCAGAGGAGGCGGCCCTCGTCGAAGGTCTGACGATCCATGCCGCAGCGCACCTGCTCGACGTCGTGCGCGCCTTCGTGCCCGGCGAAGAGGCCCTGCCGCTGCCGCGCGCCTGCCCGGCGCCATCAATCCCATCGGCGGCGCTGCCCGACCTGCGCGACGTGAAGGGCCAGGCCGGCGCACGCCGGGCACTCGAGATCGCCGCCGCTGGCGGCCACAGCGTGCTGATGGTCGGCCCGCCCGGAACGGGCAAGTCGATGCTTGGGCAGCGCTTTGGCGGCCTGTTGCCGCAGATGACGCAGCAGGAGGCGCTCGAATCAGCCGCCGTGCTGAGCCTGACGGGCGATTTCCAGCCCGCGCGCTGGCGCCAACGCGTTCTTCGTGCGCCGCATCACAGTGCGTCGCCGGTGGCCCTCGTCGGTGGCGGCTCGCCGAAGCTCCCGGGCGAAATCTCGCTCGCGCACCACGGCGTCCTCTTCCTCGACGAATTGCCGGAGTTCCCGCGCGCTGCGCTGAAAGCCCTGCGCGAGCCACTCGAATCGGGCCGCATCACGATCTCGCGCGCCGCGCGCCAGGCCGAATTCCCGGCGCGCTTTCAATTCCTCGCGGCGATGAACCCGTGCCCCTGTGGCCACCTCGGCAGCCCGCTCAGAAGTTGCCGCTGCACGCCGGATCTGACCGCCCGCTATCAGGGGCGGATCAGCGGGCCCTTGCTCGACCGGATCGACCTGCAGGTCGAAGTGCCGGCGGTCGCGCCCGAGGCGATGGCCGGCGCCGGCGACGCCGAATCGAGTGCCGATGTGGCACTGCGCGTCGCGCAGGCGCGCGATCGCCAGATCGAACGCCAGGGCTGCCGCAACGCCGATCTGGCCGGTGATGCGCTCGAAGCGCATTGCGCGCTCGACGCCGCAGCGTCGAAGTTCCTGTAGACCGCCGCCGCGCGCCTGGGCTGGTCGGCGCGCAGCTTTCACCGCGTGTTTCGCATCGCGCGCGGCGTCGCCGATGTCGAGGGCGCGGCGACGATTCAGGTCGCGCACCTGGCGGAGGCGATCCAGTATCGGCGGGTGCTTGGCGTCGGCTAGCAAGATGATGGCTTGCGCTTCGGCCTCCTGGGGCGACCGGACCGGCGCGCGCTCGAACGCTCACGCCAGGGCACGGCAATCGTTAGGATCGCGCTTGCCAGGCCGCCATTTTCACGACGACGAGAACTCGCAATGCAAATATCCATGTACCAGGCCAGCGTGCCACGGCTGGCGAACCTCCTCGAGAATCTGGCGAACATCCTGGACAAGGCGCAGGCCCATGTCGACGTGCACAGAATCGACGTCGCCACGCTGATGGCGTCGCGGCTGGCGCCCGACATGTTTCCGTTTTCAAAGCAGGTGCAGATCGCCTGCGACAAGGCTCGAAGCGTCGTCGCACGCCTGGCACGGATGGAGGTGCCGTACTACGAGGACGACGAGAAAACCCTCGCCGAATTGAAAGCCCGGATTGCCAGAACCGTCGCCTTCATCCGCAGTGTGCCGCCGCAGCAGATCGACGGCACTGAAGACGATGAAATCGTGCTCCCCGTCACCGGCAAGGAAACGCGCTACACGGGCATGCAATTGCTGCTCGGCCACTCGATGCCGAACGTGTACTTCCACGCGACGACTGCCTACAACATCCTGCGCCAGAACGGCGTCGCGATCGGCAAGCGCGACTTTCTGGGCAACCCGTAGCGGCGATCAGTCGTGCGGCCTCATGGCGCCGGCGGCCAGTAGTCACTGTCGGGTGTCGCGCGCGCACCGAAGATCGCCTGGCCAACCCGCACTACGGTGGCGCCTTCCTCGACGGCGAGCGCATAGTCGCCCGACATGCCCATCGACAGTTCCTGGATGTCCGTGCCGTCTGGGGCGTCGTGGCGCAAACGCTCGCGCAGCCGACGCATCAAGGCAAAGCACCCTCGCACACGAACCGCATCGTCGGAGAGCGCCGCCAGCGTCATCAAGCCGCGCACACGCAGCGCGCTGAAGGCAGGCAGTTGGCGCAGGAACGCCGGCACCTCGTCCGGAGCCAGTCCGTACTTGCTCGCCTCACCCGACGAATTGACCTGCACCAGCACATCCAGCCCGCGACCCAGCGCTTGCAGGTGCCGATCCAGGGCGGCGGCAACGCGAAGACTGTCCAGCGCCTGAAACTCCGAGGCGAAGCGCGCCACCTGCCTGGCCTTGTTGGTCTGCAGATGACCGATGACCGACCAGCGCAGGTCCTCGAGATCGGCCATTGCCTGCCATTTTGCGCAGGCCTCCTGCACCTTGTTCTCTCCCAGCCAGCGACAACCCGCCGCATAGGCCATCCGAACGTGCGCCTCATCGACCGTCTTGCTGACGGCCAGCAGGCGCACGTCGCCCGCCTCGCGCCCACTGATCCGGCAGGCACCCGCTATGCGCTCGCGCACCGCGGCGAGGTTGTGCTCGAAGTCGGCGATCGTGACTGCGCGTGGGTAGGCGGCCGCAGCCCGCGGGCCGGGGAGTGGATCGTTCAATGGCGCAAGCTCACGTCGACGGAATCCGGCGAGGTTAACGCGGCCGCGCCACGCGCGTCGTGTTTGCTGCCGGGACCTTCCGGGACCTTCCGGCTGGAGCCAGCCGGGCTCGGCCGCTACGCCATGAAGCCCAGATCCCGCACGCCGGCGTCGAAGTTCACGAGGTTCGGGAACAGGTCGGGCAGTTGCGCGTCGGGCACGCCGAACCAGCGCGCCATCGTCGCCGCGTACTGATCGACCGACACCTCGGGCAGCATCGTGCCGTTGCCGATCTGGTTCGGGCTCGAGAAGTTGCCCTTGACATCGGCCTGGCTGTAAGCGGGAAATTTGCCGTACAGGTCACCGCCGCGCACCGCACCGCCCATCACGAAGTGGTGCGCGCCCCAGCCGTGGTCGGTGCCGTCGCCGTTGCTCGTGAAGGTGCGGCCGAAGTCGGACGCGGTGAAGGTCGTCACGCTGCTGGCAACACCCATCGCACCTAGCGTGTCGTTGAAGTACTTCAGGCCGTGCGAGAGCTTGGCCATGTTGTCGGCCTGGCTGCGACCCTGGTCGCTGTGCGTGTCGAAGCCGCCCATGCTGACGAAGAACACTTGACGGTGCGCGCCGAGCGCGCCGCGCGCGCCGATGATGCGGGCGACGATCTGCAACTGCTGCGCGAGCGAGTTCGTCGACTTGCCGCCGGAGAGCGGGTTGTCGTACTGAAGCAGCGGATCCTGCCCGCCAGACATTCCGGGCGTGCCGTAGGGCGCGACATCGTTGCCCGGCAGTGCGGCGCTGAGGCTCGCCTCGGCGTCGATCGAGCGGCCCGCAACGGCCGCGTGATCCTGCTCGAGCCAGTGCGACGTGCGCGCGCGGCGCATCACGTTCTGCATTCTCGTGAGCGCCTCGGTCGAACCATACAGGGTATTGCCCCAGCTGCCGACGCGGATCGCGCCGCGGCTCGAGACCTGGTACTGCAGCACGGTATTTCCAGAAAGCCACACGGCGTTGCCGGAGGCCGAGATGCTCGTGAACACCGCTCGGCTGTTGCTCGCTGCCAGTAGGTCCGCGGCGCGCCCGCCCCAGCCGGCGATAGCGCCTTCAGGCGCACCGGCCTGCCAGGTCGACGTCTGGTCGTTGTGCGAGAAGAGCTTGGGCGGCTTCGCGAACTTGTCGTCCTGATACTGGGCCTTCGACGTCGGTCGCAAGAGCGGGCCGACGTTGGCGACGATGGCCAGCCGCTTCGCTTCGAACAGGTCACGCGCGCCCGTCATCACCGGATGCAGCGCGAAGCTGCGGCCCTGCGCACGTGCCGGGTTGATTGCGAGCACGCCGCCCAGATGCTCGGGCGAGCCGCCGCCGGCGGACAGCTGCGGCGGCGTTCCCGGCTCGCGCAGCGCGATCGTGTCACGCACCGCAAGGTAGTGATTCCACGACGCGGTGTCGGTCGCGAGCACGGTGTTGTAGGCATCGTTGCCGCCGTACAGGAAGATGCACACAAACGCTTTGTAGCCGCTCGCCGATCGCGCCGCCGCGCTGCCGATACCCGCCAGATTGACGGCCAGCGGCGCCGCGACGCCGGTTGCGGAGAAGACTCCCGCACGATGCAGGAATGCACGGCGCGAGGCGTTGGAGATGGGGTGGCTCATGCTGCGGCGCTCACTTCTGGATCAGGAATTCCGGCGCGACGAGCGCCATCGAAAGTGCCGCATAGACGCGGTACTTCCTCGAGGTCTCGACCCAGTCCTTGTTGCTGCCATCGGCCCGGAGCTCGGGCAGGGCGATCGAATCGACCGCGGCGACGATCTCGGCCTTGAGCGCTTCGTTCGGCGTCGAGCCGAGCAGGCGCGCAAGCACATGCTCCGCAAGGGCATCGCTCTTTTCGACGAGGGCGAGCTCAGCCTTGTAGTCGATCTGCACGTCGCGCCGTTTGGCCTGCCAGTCGACGCCGTTCTGACCGAAGCCGCTCATCACGCCCTGGATCATGTAGTTCGCGTAGCCGGCGACCGTCGTTTCATGCGTGATCTGCATCTCCGGCACGGCGAGTCCGGCCTTGCCCGCCTTGGTATTGGGCGGCACGTAGCCCGGACGATAGAAATTGAACACGGAGGGCGAACGCATCGGCGTCTGGCCAAGCTGGCTGCCGGCGTCGTCGGTCGCCCCGATCAGGAACTTCGCGCTGTCCGACGTGGCGTCGAATGCGCGCAGCATCGCGGTCAAGCGCAGCACCGGCTCTCGCAGCTTGCCGTAGGTCTTGCCCGCCGCGACCTTGGCGTCGCGCGCCTCGGTGTCGAGCAGCACGGCTTTGATCATCGCCTTCATGTCGCCGCGGCTGCCGAAGGCCTGTGCGACGCGGCCGACGTAGGCCGGGCTCGGGTTGCTCGTGACGAGGCGCTGGATCAGCTGCTTGCCGAGGAAGGGCCCGACGTTCGGATGTGCGGCAAGCGTGTCCATCGCCGTCTTCAGGCTCGCATACGGATCGGCGCGGGTCTGTGCGACGACCTTCGCGCCGAGAAAGCGCTTTTCCGACAGCGAGTGGAACTGCGTGTAGCCCTGCATCGACGTATAGAGGCGCGCCGGGTCGGACCAGTCCGCACCCCAGCCGTGGTAGCGGCCGTCGCCGGTATCGGGGCCGTCCCAGCTCCAGCCGGTGAAGACCTTGGCCATGCCGGCGATGTCCTTCGGCCCATAGGTCTCGATCGGCTGACCGGCGAGATCGAGCTTCTGGCTGCCGTCGGCGTTGAGCTGATACAGGCCGATCGAGAACAGCTGCATCACCTCGCGCGCGAAGTTCTCGTCGGGCACGCGGCCCTTGGCGGGGTCCTCCTTCGCATTGCGCAGGTGAGACAGGTAGATGCCCATCATAGGGTGGCGCGACACGTCCTCGATCAGCGTGCGGTAGTTGCCGAACGCGTTACGGCCGAGCATGTCGAGGTAGCCGGCAACGCCCTGCCCCTTGTCGCCGCCGAGGCCGTCGGCCATCATCGAGATGACGAAGGTCTCTGACAGCGCGAAGGTCACCCGCTGACGCAACTGGTCATCGCCCTTCAGCGCTTGTTGATAGAAGCTGTCGAGCACCTCGCGCTGGCCGGCCGAGCTGTTCGGGTTGACGGCCTTGATCGCCGTGTTCTGGGCGTCCCAGTACGTGCGGTGCAGCTTCTGCGGCTTGGCGAACTGTTCGTCGATCCAAGCGCTGTAGCCGATCTTCATCAGGTGATCGACCTCGGGCTCGGTCGGGCCGAAGGTCGCCTGCGTCAGGAAGCGTCGCGCGTCGGCCGTCGATGCCGGCAACTCGACTGCGGGCGGCACGATCGGCGGGGGCGTGACGGACCCGCCGCCGGTGCTTCCGCCCGAGCCGCTGCTACTGCTGCCGGTACCGCTCCCGGTGCCGGTGCCGGTGCCGGTGCCGGACCCGGAAGTCGCGACCGGACCGGTGTCCTGCGAGTCGCCGCCACCGCCGCAGGCAGCGAGCACGGAAACGAGCAGCGCCGCCAGGGTGGCGTTCGCGAGGCGCCTGACGCGCGCCCCTGCACATTGGATGTCGTTCAAGTTCAAGTCCCCCGCTCGCGTTTGCACCTGTGTGGCCGCAGCCCGGCGTGCGACACGCACGATCGGGCTCGTCAGGTGAATGTTCGGCGCGCGGCGTGATCCGTGGCGTGAACAGTCTGCATATCGGAGCAACACACGCAAGCACGAGCATCCAGACGTGACACCGTGTTGCAGGCGGCGCCGGCCGTGCGTCGGGTGCAACGGAATGTGTGAGACGGCGGCGCGGCAGCGCGAGCGCGGACGCGGACGTGACCTGCGCCGCTGAGCCCCCTTGCAGTTTGCGGCTACAGCAGCGCGGCGAGCGCGCGTTCAGCCTGGGCGAGATCGAGCCCTTCGCGCGCTGCCCACTCACGCAGCTGATCTGGCCCGATCCGCCCGACATTGAAGTAGCAGGCTTGCGGATGCGCGAGATAGAAACCACTCACGCTCGCAGCCGGCTGCATCGCGAGGCTTTCGGTCAGCGTGATGCCGACGTCGTCGGCCGCGAGCACGCGAAACAGATCCCGTTTGACGCTGTGAGCCGGGCACGCCGGATAGCCAGGCGCGGGGCGGATGCCGGCGTAGCTTTCGGCAACGAGTTGCTCGACGCTCAGCGCCTCATCGGGTGCGTAGCCCCAGAAGTCTGTGCGCACGCGCTGGTGCAGGCGCTCGGCGAAGGCCTCGGCCAGGCGATCGGCAAGCGCCTTGAACATGATCGCGCTGTAGTCGTCGAGCGCGGCGACAAACTCGCGCTCCTTCTTTTCGACGCCGATGCCCGCGGTGACGGCGAAGAGCCCGATGTGATCGGCAATGCCCGAGGCCTTCGGTGCGATGAAATCGGCGAGGCAGCGGTTCGGGCGCATCACCTCACTCCCGTCCTCGGCAGTGATCACCGGGCGCACGCTTTGCGTTCGCAGTGGCGCCCAGTGCATCAACACCTCGCTGCGCGTCTCGTCAGTGTAGATCTCGATCACGTCGTCATCCACCGTGTTCGCCGGATAGAGGCCGATGACGCCGGATGCCGCCAGCCAGCGGCCGTCGATCAATCGCTTCATCATCGCCTGCGCGTCCTCGAAGACGCGGCTCGCGGCCTCGCCGACGACGTCGTCGCTGAGGATCGCCGGGTAGCGCCCGGCGAGGTCCCAGGTCTGGAAGAGCGGCCCCCAGTCGATGCAGGCGGCGAGCTCGGCGATGTCGTAGTTGCGGAACTCGCGCCGGCCGATGAATTTCGGCGCCGGCGGCGTGTAGCCGTCCCAGACGATCGGCGTCTTATTGGCGCGCGCCTCGGTGTGCGAAACGATCGGCGTGACCTTGCGGTTCGCATGCAGGGTGCGCACGCGCTCGTAGTCGGCGGCGACGTCGGCGAGGTAGGCCGCCGACCGTTCCTCGCTCAGCAGATCGCTGCAGACGCCGACGCTGCGGCTCGCGTCGGGCACGTAGACGACCGGCCCGTCGTAGTGCGGTGCGACCTTGACGGCAGTATGCACGCGGCTCGTCGTCGCGCCGCCGATCAGCAGCGGCATCCGGCGCTCGGTGAAATACGGGTCGCGCTGCATCTCGGCCGCGACGTGCTGCATTTCTTCCAGGCTCGGCGTGATCAGGCCCGACAGGCCAATGATGTCGGCGTTCTCGGCCTTCGCCCTGGCGAGGATGTCCTGGCACGGCACCATCACGCCCATGTTGACGACCTCGAAGTTGTTGCATTGCAAGACGACCGTGACGATGTTCTTGCCGATGTCGTGCACGTCGCCCTTCACGGTGGCGATCACGATCTTGCCTTTCGCGCGCGCCTCGCCACCGGCCTCGACGTGCAGGCGCTTCTCCTCCTCGATGTAGGGCAGCAGGTGAGCGACGGCCTGCTTCATCACGCGCGCACTTTTGACCACCTGCGGCAGGAACATCTTGCCGGCGCCGAACAGGTCGCCGACGATGTTCATGCCGGCCATCAGCGGCCCTTCGATGACGTGCAGCGGGCGACCCCCGCCGGCGAGCACGCGTTGATAAACCTCCTCGGTGTCTTCGACGATGTAGTCGGTGATGCCGTGCACCAGTGCGTGCGAAAGGCGCTCGTCGACCGGTTTGACGCGCCAGGCGAGGCGTGCGCTGTCGTCCTTGGCCAAGCCCTTCGCTGATTCGGCCACTTCGATCAGGCGCTCTCCGGCGTCGGCGCGGCGGTTCAGCACCACGTCTTCGGCACGCTCGCGCAAGACCGGGTCGAGATCGTCGTAGACGCCGACCATGCCGGCGTTGACGATGCCCATGTCCATGCCGGCCTTGATCGCGTGGTACAGGAACACGGTGTGTATCGCCTCGCGCACCGGGTCGTTGCCGCGAAACGAGAAACTCACGTTGCTGACGCCACCGCTGACCTTCGCGCCCGGCAGGTGCTGCTTGATCCAGCGCGTCGCGTTGATGAAATCGACCGCGTAGTTGTTGTGCTCCTCGATGCCGGTCGCGATCGCGAAGATGTTGGGGTCGAAGACGATGTCCTCGGGCGGGAAGCCGACTTCATCGACGAGGATGCGATAGGCGCGCGCGCAGATCTGCGTCTTGCGCTCGAAGCTGTCGGCCTGGCCTTGCTCGTCGAACGCCATCACGACCGCCGCCGCGCCGTAGCGGCGCACGAGCGTGGCCTGGCGGCGGAATGCGTCCTCGCCCTCCTTGAGCGAGATCGAGTTGACGATGCCCTTGCCCTGGATGCACTTGAGACCGGCCTCGATCACGCTCCACTTCGAGCTGTCGATCATGATCGGCACGCGTGCGATCTCGGGCTCGCCGGCGACGAGGTTGAGGAAGCGCACCATCGCCGCCTCGCTGTCGAGCATCGCCTCGTCCATGTTGACGTCGATGATCTGGGCGCCGTTCTCGACCTGCTGGCGCGCGACCGCGAGCGCCGCCTCGAAATCCCCGCCGAGGATCATCCGCGCAAAGGCCTTCGAGCCGGTGACGTTGGTGCGTTCGCCGATGTTGACGAACAGCGACGCCCCGTCGATGACCACGGGCTCAAGGCCCGAGAGCTTCATCGGCGGCACGACTGCAGTGACTGTTACGGCGGGAGCGTTCATGGCGACGGACTTTGCGAAGGCATCGCAGCCGCGGGGTTCTCACCGCGACCACGCAAGTCGGGTGAGCGCCGTTGACGGGTGGCTCGCAGCACCTGCCGCACCCACCGTGCCCGAGCCTGGCAGCGCCAGATGCGGTTCGCATCCGGCCCCTGTCGCAACGCTCCTCGGGCGAGCTTGGATTGTAGGGCGCAGGTCGAATACAGTCCCCGTCTCGGCACCGTCGCGTCAAGTCGACTGACGAAGGTCGATAGCCGGGCGCGTGAACCACGGGAACGCGGGCCAAGCTATCGCCTGACGCGCAGACTGATTCGAACACCGCGCGCGCCGGATGACGCGTCTCGAAAGCGAGATCCGTCGGGCACTGCAACGATTGTTTATCGAAGGGAAACACACAACATGAAACTGCTTCGCCACGGCCCCAAGGGCCAGGAACGCCCCGGGCTGCTCGACGCCAAGGGGCAGGTGCGTGACCTCGGCGGCCTGATCGCCGACTTCACGCCCGCAACGCTCTCGCCCGCCGGTCTCGCCGCGCTACGCGCGCTCGACCTGAACGCGCTGCCGGTGGTGCCGCAAGGCACGCTCGCGGTGCCGTGGAGCGGCATGGGCAAGTTCATCGCGATCGGCCTGAACTATGCCGACCACGCTGCCGAATCCGGCATGCCGATCCCGAAGGAGCCGGTGGTGTTCACGAAGACGATCGACTGCGCGGTCGGCTGCAACCACGACGTCGTGCTGCCCAAGGGCTCGGTGAAGAGCGACTGGGAGGTCGAACTCGGCGTCGTCATCGGCACCAAGGCGCGCTACGTGACGGAGGCCGATGCGCTGAAGCACGTGGCGGGCTACTGCGTCGTCAACGACGTTTCCGAGCGCGAATACCAGCTCGAGCGCGGCGGCCAGTGGGACAAGGGCAAGGGCTGCGACACCTTCGGCCCGGTCGGCCCCTGGCTCGTCACCGCGGACGAGGTGGGCGACCCGCAGAAACTCGCGATGTGGCTCGACGTCAACGGCCATCGGTACCAGAAGGGCAACACCAGCACGATGATCTTTTCCGTCGCGCAGATCGTCGCCCACCTGAGCTGCTACATGACGCTCAACCCCGGCGACCTGATCACGACCGGCACGCCGCCCGGTGTCGGTGTCGGCATCAAACCCAAACCCGTGTTCCTCAAGCCCGGCGACGTGATGCAGCTCTCGGTCGAGAAGCTCGGCGAACAACGCCAGACCGTCTACGCGTGGGACGCGGCGCGCATCGAGGCCTGATTTCGGACAGTGGTCGACTTCGGACGAGAGTGGCCAAGTCTTTTCAACTCACTTCGACTGCACACGCTCGCGGCTGAAGTCGTCGGGGCTGCACCACTTGCGCTGGACCCGCTCACCGACGATAGAGACGTACTCCGTACCAGGCGTACCCGAGAGGTCGTTGTTGCGGACTACATTGCCTGTGGACGGGCACTCGCCGAGCTTCTTGGTGCAGTCCTTGCGCGCGCCAGCGTCACAGAACCATTCTTCGACCGCCGGCGCCTTCTGGATCGCCTTGAATCGGTTGCCCTCGATTTGATTGTCGTTGGAGCGGTCCCGCAGCTTGATCACCGAGCCGCACGCCTCCTGGAAAGTGTTGTCGATGATCTTGTTGCCTGACGAGAAATGCGCCAGGTAGATCGAATGAAGTCCGCCGCAGTCCTTGTCGCGCTTGTTGCGAATCGTACCGAAGAAATTGTTTTCGACCAGGTTGTCCTTGCTATTGACGAATCGCACCGCCGCAGTGGACACGCCGTCGTCGCGCGTGCCGACGGAACCGATGTCGTGGAAGACGTTGCGCCGGATCGTCGTACCGGAGTTGAAAGCCTGCGGGTTGTCGCGATTGCCTTCGAGCGAGATGGCGGTGAAGTAGTCGTGGACCGCGATCGCCTGGATCGTCAGCCCTGTGGCCTTGCCAGTGTCGGACTTGAGGGTGAGCCAGGTGGCTTGGTCGCCATTGCCGCGAAAAACTGGGAAGTCCTTGGGATTGGTGCCCAGGCCAAGAAGGGTCAGTTGGCCGACCAGCTTGCGCCCCTCGATCTGAACCCTCTGGCCGCTGTAGGTGCCTGACTGAATCAACACACGCATCGGCTCGTTCCCGGCCCTGGGGTCGGCCAGGGCCAAATCGACGGCGCGCTGCAAAGTTGCGACGGGCTTGTTGGCGCGGCCATCGTTTCCGTCGTCGCCATTGGGCTCCATGCGGATATCGGCGGCGATCAGCGAACCGCTAAGAGCCGCCAGCAACAGACCGCTACAGATCGAACGGATCATCATCTACGTCTCCATTGTCGAGTTCCAGCGCCGTTGCGAGAGTACTCGCACCGGCCGACATCCAATCGAGTGCCTGGTGCAAGATCTGCGGCGGCGGCGGAACGTGGCCGTGGCCCCAGTCGCCGAACCAGAACGCGGCCTCGCCGTCGCCCGTGAATGCGGCTCGACCGACACGCAGCGCGTCGACTGCGATGGCATAGGGGCGCGCGTGGTGTTGCACATGAAGTGAGTCGCTCCGGTTCTGGAGGTACAAGTGCGGATGCCTGAAACGCGGCGGCCCGCCGAGCAGGCTGTGCTGAACTCCGCTCGCCTCGAGGCGCTGCTTCAACCCTCCGGCATCGTCGTGAGTGTCGCCGAAGGCCGCCTCCAGATAGCCCCGCACACCGTTGGCATAGTAGCGCCCGATGCTCGTCTGCGGGTTCCAGACCAAGGCGCTCGCGGGGCCGCGAAGATGCCCTAGGACCGCGAGCGCGCCGAAGCCACCACCCGAGCCGCCGAACAGTAGCAACTGCACAGCCAGCTTCGCCGCCACATCGTCGAGCAACTCAGCGATGCGCTGCGGCAGGTCCGTGCAGCCTCGATAGCCAGCATACCAGCCGAGTGCGAGCGAGGCGGACTTCGCCAGCACCGGGTCGCTGACGCACAGCACCGGTCGACCCAACGCCTTGGCCGTTCGAAGCCCGGAAAAGAACGGCGCACTGCGCCCGGCTCGCTGCGAGACGGCTCCGCCGAAGCACACCAGGAGCGTGTTCGCCGAGCGCAGGCGATCCAGGCCGTCCAACAGCAGATCGAGCGTGTTCCCCGCCGGCAGCTCGAAGCGATGAATGCCTTCGCGCAGCGAATAGCGCTGCGGCCACCACACCCCGGCCGCGTAGTCGAAGAGCGGGCGTTGCCATGCACCAGGTGCGTAAAGTGCGGGGCCAGCCTCCGGGCCGCGTGCCGCCACGTCGCCACGTGTTTGCGCATCCGAAAATGCGGCGCGCAACGCAGCCAGTTGGGTGACGTAGAACTCTGGAACGAAGTGGAACGGCGACAAACCCGAGCGATGGGCCGGATCGGCGCGCAGTGCGTCGGGGCCGTAGTCGAGGAAGACCGCGTCTCCCAGTGCGCGAGCGATATCGTCGTAGCGCGCCCTCAGAAACGCGTTTGCGCCCGCTATTTCTGCCGGCTCGAACCCGGCCAGCGGCTCGCCGGAAACGGTCTGGCTCGCCCAGAAGACCCGGTTCACGCGCAGTCGGTCGAGCCGTCCCTGTTTGCGCAGGGCCTCGATCAGCGTCGCGAAACCATCGCGCCACAACGCGACGTGGCGCGCACCGAAGGCGGGGATGACGCGGCCCGTCAGTTGGCGCCCCATCGCGCCGGCGTACTCTTGTGACACCGTGATGACCCCGCCGCCGGGGGTTTCGAGCAGGTTGAAACGCTCGTCGATGAGGTCGAGCAGCAACAAGTCGAACGACGCCTCGCCCACTGCGCGCAGCAGCGTCTTGTCGTGATCCGCGCGCACCATGCGGCGGCTCCAGGCCGCGGTGATGGTGCCGATCTCGTCGGGCAACGACACCGGGGCGCTCGGCTGCACGCCGAGACTGCTGCGCGCATAGTAGCCCGCAAGGCTGATGTCGTCCGTTGCGTCGGCAATCGCCAGCGCGTCGCTCGACACGCAGCTGCCGACAATGAATACTCTCATGCGCCGCCGCGGCGTCAGCCTAGCGGCGCAGCCAGTCGAGTTCGCGGACTATCGTCTGATCCGAGCCCGAGTCGTGCCTGACGCGGGCGGCTGCGGCCTGCGAAAGGCGCAGGAAGCGTTGCGGGTCAGCCTGCAGCGCCTCGATCGCGTCGGCGAGTTGCCCAGCGTCTTCGGCATCGACGAGGATGCCGCACGCATCGTCGACGAACTCGGGAACCGCGGCGACCCGCATCGTGATCGGCACCAGCCCCGACGCCATGGCTTCGTCCCGGGAGACGCCCTGTGTGTCCATCCGCGTCGGGCACAGGAACACGCCATGTTCTCGGTGCAGCGCTGCAATCTCGCGCTGCGTGAGGAAGCCCTTGTGCAGCGTCACGTTGGGCAGGCTCGCGAGCGGCCGCGTTGTCTCGTCGAAAAGCTCGCCGTCACCGACGATGTGGAATGACAGGCTCGCGAAGCAGGGTCGCTCGGAGAGCAGCAAGATCGCGCGCACGGTCAAGTCGTTGGCGTAGACGCGCGAGGCGAACGGCCGGATCGAAAGGATGCGCGAGCGCTGCGCCGCGTCCTTCGCGTGGTACGCGAACAGGTCGCCGTCGACGAAGTTGTGGATGACCTGGTACGGCACGCGCGACAGATCGAGGTCCAGGTCGCGCTGCGCCTCGTCGGCGACATACTGCGACACGAACACCAGCGACAGGTTGGGGTGCGGATCGCCGAACAGCCGGCGCCAGAATGCGGCGCGCTGATCGGACAGCGCCTTGCGCCGCGCGACCTCAGCCTCATCGAGGCCGTCGAACTCGAACGCTCGGCGTTGCCAAGTCTGGATCTCGGCACCGTGGACCCAGACGGTGACCTTCGCACGATCGACATGGCGTGCCAAAGCCTCCCACATCTGTGCATCCAGCAGGTGCACCAGCACGTGCTCGTAGCGCCCGCTGCGCAGTGCGAGGTCGAGCAGATCGCGGTCGCCCCGCACGACGTCGATATCCTCGAACTCGCGGAAGGCGCATGGCTCGTCCGCCTGCAGGCGGAAGATGTCGACGACCAGACCAGCACGCCGGTAGCCGCGCACGCGGCTGTGCACGAAGCCATAGCGGTACAGGTCATCGTAGGCAGGGTACTGCTTGGTGACGAGCAAGTGCCGCGCTGTCGGAACCACCGCGCTCGGGCGCTCACGCACATCGGCGAGAACCAGGCGCCGAATGCGCACGATGCACGCGCCCTGCGCGCGCAAACCGAAGCGCACAAAACGGCAGCGCGCAGGAATGGCCATCGACTGGGCGGCGCCAGCCCGCGACATTGCATGACTGATCTTGCGCTTGTCGTCGTCGAGAAACTCGAACACCGTGCGCAAATCGACGTCACTCGCGAGGTCGTCTTCCATCACGAGCTGAAAGCGGCTGTTGACCTCGAGATTCAACTCCGCGCGGCTGAACGTGTCGGACAGGTATACGTAGCGATGAACGTCCGCGGCGAGCTTGGAACGTACTTCGAGCATGCCATTGACGAGGCGGATAGAAACGCCGGCAGGCTGAATCCGGGGCAATAACGCCGCCAGTTCGTCAGCCGACTTTCCGGGCAAGGCACGGGAGTCGCCGTCGTTGGACCGCTATTGAGGTGTTGGCTTGCAGGTTCTCGGCAAGGGGTAGCAGGTCGGCGTCGAGCGACAGCCCCAGCGCCAAGCCGGGTTCGTCGTCGACAACGGACGACAAGTCCGCCTCGTCCAGCCGCGACGCATCGCGGCAATAGTTGAACTCGTCGATGGCCAGGAACTCGCCCTCCTCGAACACGAGGCCGGCAAGCGCCGCTGCCTCTGCCGGCATGCGCTGCGCGAGCCAGGCGCCTTTCGCCATGGATGCACGGGCATCGAGGCGCGGTATCGAACGATACTGAGCGCCGTCGTGAAGCAGCGTCGATCGCGCCCGAACCGCCGTCAAGGAAGGCGCCCTTGCCGAAGGCATCAGCCGTGCCGTAGCGCGTCGCCAGGACCAGATCCGTCAAGTAGTTGGGGCCATAGTAGTCGGCTGCCGACCAAGGCGCGACCCAGGCAGCGTTCGCGACGGCCTCGCGCAGGCGCTGCATCGAGTCGGGATCGAGTACCTCGACCTGCGCGCCCGGAGCGTCGATGGACTCTCGCGTCACCAGAATCAGCTGTCGGGCGACGTGGCGCTGGGCGCGGAACATGGTGAGCAGGCGGCCGGCCTCGGCCGCGTCGTCGGCGGAAGCAATCACCGTCACGCCGGTCGGCGCTGGCGTGGCGACTGAGCCGCTGACCTTCGATGCCACGTAGGCCAGCCGATGGGCGTAGGTGTGCTCAGCCATGATCTTGCGCACGCCGGCGAGCCGGAACTTGCGCAGCCGCGCTTCGTCGGCGCACAGGGCGGTCAGCCGCCGCTCGAGCTCGACCGGCGCGTCGGAGCACACAACCAGATCGCCGAACAGGAGGCGCACGCCGCGCGAGAAATTGCTGACCACGATCGTGTTCGACGCGAGCAGTTCGAACACACGGCGCGCGAACATCGTCTGCGACTGCTTGATCGTGTTCATGTTGATGCCGAACCGATAGCCCTTGTAGGCCTTGTCGATCTGGTCGAACGGCAGGCTACCGACGATGTACTTCTCGTACTCGGGCGGGAACTCGTAGTGCGGGTGCGGCTTGTGGTAGTTGCGGTCGTAGATCTCCACCGGCCGCAGTTGCGCCACCACGTCCATCAGGCTCTTGAAGTCGCGCTGGCGCTCCGGGTACTTCAGGTAGTACGAGCCCGCGAAGCAGAATGCGTCGCGCCGCTCGAAGTGCTCGATCGGGTTGTGCACCGCGGGCTGCGCCGCGAACGGCAGCAGGTAGACGCGGTCGTGTCCGACGTCGCGCTTGTAGCGCGCGATGCAATCGACATCGGTCGTGAACACGTAGTCCACGGCCTTGGCAATGTGCTGGAAGCTGCCGAAATGGACCGGATCCTCCTTGTTCCAGAATACGCTGGGCACACCCTTTCGCGCGCACCAGGCGATCACGCCCATGATTTCGGCCGACGGATTGCTGACCTTCTTGGTCCATAGGTCATCGGCTCCGCGCCAGGCGGACTCGATGAAGACGAGATCCGGCGCGAATCCGGTCAGTTCTTCCTCCCAGGTTTGCGGGCGGAGCGACAACAACTGGCATTCGGGCGCGAACGAGTGGAACGTGAACTCGTCCATTACCGCCGCCACCTTCAGCCGTTTCAAGTCCGACGGCAGCGCCGGGGTCGGCGGCTTGCGTGCGACAGCCGGCACCGGCACCGCTGCCGGAACCAGTGCTGAGGCGGGGTTCGGTACAGGAGGAGGCAGGACTGCAGGGCGTCTGGCCGGCACATCGACGGCCGGCGCCAGCTGAAGCACTTCGACGCCCGCCGGCGCGGTGCCACGCCGGCTCTTTGCATCGCGGTAGATGGCCCACAAGTCCACCGGCAGATGGAGCGCCCGTGAAGGCGACCGGGCGGCCGCGACGAGAGTCCTGCCGACACGGTGCGAAGCACTGGCGACGATGCGCTCGTTGCGCTCGCTGATCGCCGCGGCACGCCGCTGCGTGGCCTGCAAACGCGCGTCACGGACCTCGACCTTGCGCTCGAGTTGCTGCTGCACGAGGCGCAACGAAGCCAGTTCGTCGTTCGCCCGGCGAATACGCAGACCCGCGGCGTCGAGCTCCGTCTGTTGGCTTTGCGACGTCTTTGCCTGCGCCTCGAGCAGTCGACTGACGTTCTCGAGACGCGCGTTCGCGGCACGCAGCGCCGCACTCGCATCACGCTCCTGGTTGGCAAGCGAAGCCGTCGCTTCTGCCAACTTGCACTGCGCAGTCTTCAGCGCATCATTCCTGTCGCCGACCGCTTTCGTCGCCTCCGCCAATTTGCGCTGAGTGATCTTGAGCGCCTGGGTCCGCTCCTCGAGCGCCGTTGTCGCCTCCGCCAGCTTGCGCTGCGTGATCTTGAGCGCCTGGGTCTTTTCGTCGAGCGCCGTCGTCGTCGCTTTCAGCGCCTGGGTCTTCTCCTCGCCTGCGGTCGTCGCCTCCGCCAACTTGCGCTGCGTGATCTTGAGCGCCTGGGTCTTGTCGTCGAATGCAGTTGTCGTCTCGGCCAGCTTGCGCTGCGTGATCTTGAGTGCCTGGGTTCGCTCCTCGAGCGCCGTCGTCGCCTCCGCCAGCTTGCGCTGCGTAATCTTTTGGGCGTCAGCACCCTTCTTGAGTTGCTCGGCACGCTGACCGAGCAGATCGTGCAACCGCTGCTCGGCTTCGAGGGCCGCGCGCTGGGTGCGATCCAGCAGCTCTTCGAGTTCGGGATACGGGTGGGCGGCGTCAGTGCAGGCCTCATAGACGCAGCGCATGTAGCTGCCGTCCACCTGAAGTCGCGTTATGCCCATGCCCATCTCGCGCGCGAACCTGACGAGGTCGCTCGGAAAGAGGCTCACCTTGTGGTCCGGGTCGGGATGAAGCCCGAACGGTGTCGTGACGATCATCCGGCCGCGCGGATTTAGGCGCGCCTGTGCTGCCTTGAGCAAGCGCTCGGGTCGGGCTTGGTGCTCGATGACTTCGCCGAGGAGAATCGAGTCGAATCCGGGAGCGTCCGGGAGGTTTACAAGGTCGGTCTCGATGATCGACAACCTGGATTGAACCGTCGTCGTCTCGCGTGCCGATTCAGCCCTTGCGTAGGCCACGCTGTCGGGGTGCACGTCGATCGCCGTCACCGTGAAGCCTTCGCGAGCCAGCAGGATCGAGGCGATGCCTTGGCTGCATCCAACGTCGAGGACGGTGTCGCCCTCGCACTGAGCGCACATCCAATGGATTCGCTCGCGCGCGATTCGCACGTCGTTGTCGCTGAAGATCTCGCCCCGATACAGCTCACTGATGCGATCAACGCGAACGGGATGGTCCGCGACCTCAAGTGGCGAAGCCGCGACGACAGGCACCTCCACCTGGGGAGCAAGGGTCGCATCGTTCATAGAGATCCTGACAGCTCGCAGTCGGTGAAGCTCGAGCTTGCCGTCTTTACGCTGAACAGCAAGGCTGAGTTCATTGTGGCGCTGAGGCTGGCACCGGCGCCACGGTGGGAGCGGCGAGGGCGGCGGTACCGGCGGAAGGCGCTGGGGCCGAGGCTGGCAGCGATGGATTGGCACCTCGGGCGACCGGTGCCGGATTCACCGAATTCGCCGGCGTGAACTGGGGTTGCAGCAATGGCAGCAAAGCCTTGAACTCTTCGGTGTAGTGGCGCGCGTCGCCCCCATCGTTGATGACATAAGGCGTGATCAGCACCACCAGTTCGGTCCGGGACGTGTTGTCGGTGTTCACGCGGAACAGCTGCCCGAGAATCGGAATCTGCATCAGCCAGGGCACGCCTCGATCGCCTGTGGCGCGATCGTCCGAGATCAGGCCGCCGAGCAGCACCGTGCTGCCGTGCTCCAGCGTCAGCTTGGTTTCGATGTTGCGCGTCAGGAAGGTCGGCGAATTGTTGACGCCGGTCACCGTCGCGACCGCAGCACTGACCTCCTGCTTCACGTCGAGATCGATGCGATCGCCAGAAAAGATCGACGGCTTGATGTTCAGGATCACGCCGGTATTGCGGTACTGGATCGTCTGCAACACCCCTGTAGAATCGCCGCTCGTTCCGGACAGTGTCGACTGTTGGCTGGTGACGATCGGAACCTCCTGGCCCACCTGGATGCGCGCGGTTTCCCCGTTGCGCGCAACGATCCGCGGGCTCGACAAGATCGTCGCTCGATTCGACGTTGCCAGCGCATTCAGAATCAGGCGCACGTCTCCACCGCTGGCCAGGCGCGTGAGGGTAAGGCCTCCAGTACCTAGCGCCAGACCGCCGATGGTGCCGATCGTCGTGATGTTGCCGTTCGCACCCGACTCGCGCAGCAACCATTCGATACCCAAGGTGTAGCTGTCGGTGAGTCGAACCTCGGCCACCGTGACCTCGATCAACGCGGACTTCGACGGCTGGTCAAGCGTGTTCAGCAGCGAGATCAACTGCGAGTAGTTTTCGGCGTTGGTGTTGAAAATGAGCGTGTTCGTGTTGCTGTCCACCACCAGTCGGCTGGCGCCAGCCGCAGCCCCGGCTCGGGGAGCGCCAGCCGGCAGCTGCCGGCGTCGCTCCCGCTGCCGCTGCCGCTGCCGGCGCGGCGGCCGCAGAGATACCGCCTTGCATGACCTGCCCCAGCATCTTGGCCAAGCTGTCGGCACTGACGTTGCGCGGCGTGTAGGTGAAGAAATTCTTGCCCGCCGTCTGCTTGTTGGGCTGATCGAGCTTGTCGACCCACGATCTTGACGTGGTGTATCACGTCGTCGCTGATCGAAAACACGAGCAGCGAATTGGTGACTGGCACCGGCAGCAGCGTGATCGGGTAACGCACGCCGCCGCTCTGCATCGCCTGATTGAGCGGCGCAACGGCATAGCCTTCGGCCGTGAGTACCTGCTGCAGCGTCGCGGCCAGAGTCCTGTGCCGACCAGTACACCGGCGTGATGCGTAGGCTCGTGCGACCACGCATCACGGGCTGGTCGAGCAGGCGTATGCGTTTCAATCGCCGCGGCCACGTTGTCGGTCGTGCCGCTGAGCAGCACCGCGTTGCGCGAAGTGTCCTCGGTCACGGTGACACGGTTGCCCATGATCGTCTTGAGCCAACCCGCAACTTCGACATTGCGCACGGCCTCCAGTTCCACCAACTGGAATACCGGCCGCAGCCGCTCAGGCGTCTCAGGCAGGGCACTGCCGCGGCGCAACTCGGGCAGGTAGCCGGTTTGAGCGCCGTCGGGCACCACGCGCACCATGGCGCCAAAGTCCAGCACCGCGAGGCCGTAAGCTCCTGAGCAGCAACTGCATGGCGTCCTCCACCTGCGCCGCACTCTGGCTGGGTGGCGTGCGGAACGACACCAGATCGCGCCGATCCATGACCTTGGGGTCGATCTGCACCGTCTTGCCGAGCATGTCTGCATAGACCACCTGCACCAGCGTGGTCAGCGGCACCTGGTTGAAGTTCAGGTGGAAACTGCCCGGACGCCCGGCGCCGACGGCTGCTCCGTCGACGTCGCGCCCGGCTTACCGCGCGTCGGCGAGTCAACGCGTGGCGGAGCCGGCATCTTCTCGAACGGGGACTGTTGAGTTCCGTTATCGGGCGCGCCCGCGGCACCGTAGGCCGCATTGCGGTTCGGCGTTGCCAGCGGCGGCGGCAACGTGACAGGCGCCAATCCCCGAACAGCTTGCAAGAACGAGCAGCGCGATGAGGACGGACAGTAGGCGGACGAACATTACGGAATCGATCGTACTGACGAAACCGTGAAGTATCGCCGCAGTGGCACGCCGCTGGCGCTGCGTTGGGCCCGCGGATGGGGATTGCCTCAGCGTTGATGCTTGCTGGCGCGCATCGGAAACCCGGGCGTGATCGGCAACCATCGCGGACGTCGGCGACGATGCGCCTTCGGCAACCGCACCGAGCGCCGGCGCTCGCACGCGCACTCTGTCGGTTTCGATCTGCACGATGCGTGAACCATCAGGCAACTTGTCGGCCACCTTGAGTTGCTGCGACGGCCGCACTTGCTGTTCGAAACTGACGATCACGAATTTGGTCCCTGAATTTTCGTAGAAACCCGACAAGCTCCACTTCGGCAGCGGCGCTTCGCCGTCACTCGTCGCGCCGGACGCAGCGCGCGACGGCAGCGGCCCCCAGATGGTGGACTGAGACAGCGTCGCCAGGGACTGAGCCGGATCCGCCGGCCGGGGCGACGGTGCAAGAGCAGGCAGGAGCGCACGCTGACGCGTTGCCCGAACCGTCGGCGTTTCGTTTGAGGAAGGCGCATCCTGCAGCACGAGCACCGCCAACACGACGGCCACGAGCACGAGCCCCCACAAGCGCCACAGCTTGCGCACGCTCATGCCAACCCCACGTGCAGCGAAGTTGTCATCGGCGATTTCCCAAGAGGGCGCGGCGCTGCTTGCGAGCGGCTTGGCGCTGGCCCCGCGGCTCTGCTGTCGATGCGAGGCGAATCATGACTGCTCCCGGGTGCCGAGCACAAACAGTGCCTCTAGTTCGAGCTCGACAAGGCGTCGGCTATCGTTTTCGACCGACATGCGCGATACCCAGATCCAGCGCTGGCTCGCCGGCAATTTGGCCAGGAACTGGTGCAGCGTATCGGGCTTGAAATCGAAAGACACTCGTGCCCGTGCGATGCGCATATCAGCCGGCAATTCGGACTTGCGGTTGCGTTGAGCGGGTGTCACGCTACGCGCCGGCAGCACCGTCACCGACAGGTCGCGCGGCTGCACGCCGACGGCGGCCAGTTGCTCGCGCAGCCAGTCCTGCAGCATCGCCTGCATGCGACCTTCGCTCTCCTCGCGCCAGGCCAGCGAGCGATAGTCGGCCAGGCGTTCTTGGGCTTGGTCGCGCAGAACCGGCCAACGCTGCTCCCCGCCAACCAGGCGCAACTCCGCCACCTCGTCATTCAGCCGCGAGCGATCCTTGCGAGCGGCATCCAGCAGGTCCAACATCTCCAACAGGCCGAGCAGCCACAGCAGCGCCACGACAATGGCCAGCCCGGCACGCAGTCGAACGTTGCCGCGCAACTCGTCACGCCACTTGCTCACCGGTTCACTCCCGGCATGGCGGCACTCGCTGACGGCTTTGCCCTGTGCTGCCGACGCAGCCGCGATCGGCGCAGCGGAAGCTATCGGTGCGGACGTCGTGGTCGGCGCAGACGATGGACTCGACGCGGCCGCCGCACTTGCCGCCGCCAACGGCGCATGGTCACCCCGAATCTCGGCCGACAGCGCCACCGTGCCCGGTGCCGCATCCTGCGTGTCCTCGCGCACGTCTTGCAGCCAGCCGCCGCCTTCGAGCGTGCGCACGTAGGCGATGTGCGGCGTAATGGCGGGCACGGCCAGCACCAGTCGCAGTCGGCGGCCATCGAGTTCGAGGTTGCGGACGCGATTGCCGTCGCCTGGCAACTGGGCACTGACGTGACTGAGCACCGACAGCGCGTCGGGGTGCGCCACCGCGGTGACGAGCGTATCGAGTTGCGCCATCGCAACCAGCGCCTGGCTGCGCGCCGTCAACACCGGCTGCGCCTGCGCCGTGAGTTGTGTCTTCTCGGTTTCGAGCGCTTCGACCTCTTGCGCCACGACCCAGTTGGCATGTAGCAGCCACAGCGTGGGCAGCAACAGCGCCGCCAGCAGCACCGCGGCGAGCGCATGCTGCCGCAGACCGCGCATGCTCCTCCATCGCGCTCAGTGTCTGCACCGGGGCCCACGGCTCGTCGAGTAGCGGCTGAGGGCCTCCTGGGTCGATCGGGGGCGGCAGCTCGAATTGCGCGCCTGGCGCCACACCCGCACTGCGCTGGAAGTTCAGCCACGCGCTCGTGTCGGGTGCTTCGGGCCACCAACGACTGGCGACAAGTTGGCGACCGCGCCAGACTTGGCCTTCGACGCCGGTACTGCAGGCCTTCAACACGACGCCTTCGTCTCGCGCCGACCGCAGCAATGTCTCGGGCAGGATGCGAACTGGTTGAGGTGGCAAGCCAGCGGCGAGCGCGCGCTGCGCGAAGGCTTGCTGGTCCCACGCAAAGGCCATCGCGCCCTCGGCCCCGGTGACCACGGCGTAGCCGCTTTCCGCGAAGGGCGACCATGCCACCAACTGCAGGCGAACGAAGGCACGACGTTCGGCGGGCGGTACGCCTTCGTAGGGCACCCAGCGAAAACGGCACAGCGCACGCGCCAGGCACTGCAACTCGCCGCGGCCTTCGCCGGCGCGCACCCCTTCGGGCAGATGGAGCGGGCTATGGCGTGGTAGCTGTCGTGGCCGCCGCGACGGCCACAGTAGCTGCAAGAAGCGGGGGATCGGGCTTTTCATCGTCCTGCGTTGGCCGGCGCACCTGCCGAGCCTCGAGTACAAGCAAGGGCAACACCCGCGCATCCGGTGCGAGCATCACAGTGTATTCGACCGCCCTCGCGTCTTGCGGTCGCCAAAGGCGCACGCGGTAGAACACGCCGGGAAAGAACGCCACTGGATCGTCAGCCAACGCAATGCCAGTGAGCCGGAGCAATGCTGGGGCCGAATCCACATGAAAGCCCTGCTCGCGCAGGTCGAGCAAGGCGCGAACCGATTGCGGCGTGGCACCCGGCAAGGCTGCGAGCACTTCGGGCGGCGCAGTGTTCGGATTCAGCCAGCCTTCGCGCACGGCAGAGAAATGATCGCTCGCGCGCTCCCACAGCGCGGGATGGTCACGCCAGCCGAGCACGCGACTCAATTCGTAGGGCGAGATTGGCCAATCGTTGCGCGGCGGGGGCAGCCCGGCGGCGGCGTATTCCGTTGCCTCGGCGCCATTGAGGCGGTGCAGGTCGTCGAGGTCGTTGTAGTCGGCGAGTTTGTCGAGCAGCGGCGCGGCGTCGCGCTCGGCGACGCCTTGCGCCACCAGGAATCGCGTC
The DNA here is from genome assembly GCA_963774675.1 of uncultured beta proteobacterium. Classification (GTDB taxonomy): domain Bacteria; phylum Pseudomonadota; class Gammaproteobacteria; order Burkholderiales; family Burkholderiaceae_C; genus CAIKUF01. The sequence continues at coordinate 44,229 of CAVZFV010000013.1, forward strand.
ATCACGCCGGGGTCGTAGGCCACGATGCTGATCAGTCCGCGCATGTCTTGCACGCTCACGCGCACTCCTGAGCTCAGGCGATAGGTGCGGCCGTCTACGCGCAGCAGAGGCGTGCCCGCGAAGCCGAGCGGCGTGAGTGGGCGCGTCGCCATCAGGTAGAACAGCTCGTCTCGGGCTCCGGCCAGATCGGCGTGTGCCTGGACCCAGTTGCCCCATTGACGAGTGGTGTCGCGAAAGCTCGTCACGCGTTCATCGAGCCGTGCCGAAACAAGCGCCAGCAGCACCATCGCCACCAATACTGTGATCAGCACATAGCCTTGTTGGGGGCGACGCCGAGCAAGCCTCATGTTCAGCGCCGCGGGCTGTCGGACTGCACGTCCTGCTGGCGCAGCATCGGACCCTGCGTCGTGACGACAGGCACCAAGACCGGCCCGGCGGGCGGTCCGCGCAGTCGGATCGCCGCCGGCAAGGGGCCGGCTTTCGTGGCCCCTGCGGGAGGCCAGGCGTCCAGCCACTGGCCGGTGCTATCGAGATAGTCGAAGCTGCCGGACGCGCCGGCCCAGCGCCACAGCTCGAGCGATGTGTCGCTGCCCGGCCGCCGGACCAGCAAGCGCTGTCCCTGGCCATCCTGCTCTAGCGTGAGCGTCATGAGTTCGGGGCCGAGCATGCCGGGCCAGGGTGGCATCGACGTGTAGGCGCTCAGGCTTCTTTCGCCTGCCCTTGAATCGCACCGGATCGCCTTCGGTGCCCGTCATGACGCCGAACAAGGCCTGCTCGACCCAGGCGCGGCGCAACTGGTCGTCGTTGGACAAGCGTGCGGGTGCGGTCGAGCCGCCTTTCGAGCTGGGCCACCGTGGACAGCGCCTGCCACAGCAAGCTGCTCACGAGTGCCATCACGGCCAGCGTGACGAGCATTTCGACGAGCGTGAAGCCGCGGCGCTTCATCGGTCAGGTATCAGCTCTGTCACCGGGTCTCGTTCGACACCCAGACGCTCGAGCGTGAAGCGCGCTTCACCACCGTCGATGGACGTCACCGTCGCGTCGATCTCGTAGAGTGCAAGCCGAAACGGCGCACCAGTGCCACCAGGCAGCGGTGCGCCGGGCGTCACAGGCGTCAGGGCGCGTGCCGCCCAGCGCAGGCGTGTGCCGGGCGCGAGCTCTGCCTCGCCGCTCGACTCGGCCATCGGATTGCGCGTCTGCAACCAGGCGCTTGCGAGTTGCACGAGCGCTTGCGATCGATCGCGCTGGCGCAGGCGCGCAGCGGCGTCGAGGTTGGTGTTGATCCATGCAAACAGCGTGCTGCCCACCAGCGCGAACAAGACAAGGGCGACCACGGCTTCGAGCATGCCAAAGCCGCGTTGAAGGCGCGCCGACTTCACGGGTTGGCCTCGGCTCGGAACGGTCCATCGGCCGGCTCTGCGCTGCGGACAGTGCCCGCAGGCGGCTCGATCATCCAATCGGCCAGCACCGCGTGGTCGGCACTGAGTCGCACGCGGCTACCCGTGGTCATGCCGTTGGCCTCATAGACGAGCGGCACGGCGAGTTCGAGCCGCCAGCCCACCGGCAGCGCTAACGGGCCCTTGGCGTCGACACTGATGCGCTTAGCGTCGCCGAATGCCTGGCGCGGCAGCGCTTCGAGTGCGGCACGCACGCCGTCGACGCCGGCACGCACGCGCGCACTCTGCACCCATTGCCACATCCGTGGCGCGACGAGCCCGGTGAGCAGCGCAACCAGCGCCAGCACGAGCAACAGCTCGAGCAGCGTGAACCCGCCTTCGGCGCGTGCGTCAGCGGGGCGGCAAGAAGCCGATGTCAGCCGCATCGCCGCTTCCACCCGTCTTGCCGTCGGCGCCGAGCGAATAAAGCGCGAACGGCTGGCTGTCGGCGCCAGGCACGGAATACTGGTAAGGATGGCCCCAGGGATCGACGGGCAGCTTGCCGTCCAGATAGGGGCCACGCCACAGCGCGGCCTCGCGCGGGTCGGCTGGCGGCGACGACAGCAGGCGTCAACTGCTCGTCACCGGTCGGAAAGCGGCCAATGTCGAGTTGCAGCGTCATGATCGGCGGTGCGCAACATCTTCACCTGCGCATCGGTGGCCTGGACCTTGGAGGCATCGAGCCGCGAAAAGAGGCGCGGCGCGACGAGGCCGGCGAGCAGACCGATGATGACGAGCACCACCAGCATTTCGAGCAGAGTGAAGCCGAGACTAGCGCGGGCACGGTGTGGTACGCGGTAAACGGAGCCTGCTCTGAGCATGAAAGTGAAGAGGAAATGAGAAGAGGGCGGGAAACCCGCCCTCTTCGATTATGTCAGCTCAGCGCTGATTATTGATTGCCGGTCATCGCGTCGTACGAGGCCTGGCCGGTCGAAAGGCTCTGGCTCACCATCGAACCGATCACGCTACCCGGCGTCACAGCGAAAGTGATCTCGATGCCACGCATCGTGCCGTTGGTCGGGCAGCCCAGACCTGGCGTGCCCAGGCTCTGGCGCGTCGATGAATTCGCAGGCACCACACCCGTAATGCCGGCCACCGCCACGCTGTTCACCAGGCAGCGCACCGTGTAAGGCGCATCAACGCTGGACGTATTGCTCAGGCTCACCGACCTCGAGACACCAGAAACCCCAGTCGTCTCTGCAAACGCGGCCTTCAGCACCAGGCCGTTGCGGATGAACTTGCCCGCATCGATCGGCGTGAGGTTGCCTGCCGTTGAGCCGGCAGCCGGCGTAATGTTGGCCTGGACGGTGAAGGTCTGCGCCGCGATCTTGACTGCGTTGGCAGCCGTGACCGAGAAGCACAGAGGCTTGGCCGCCGCCGGCGTCACGCCAGTTGCGAACGAGGCCGCGGTTGTCGGTGTGGCTGGCGTCGGCGCCATACCAGCGACGCCGCAGTTTCCGCCATCCGCACCGAGGAACACGCCCTTGGTGCCGTCGCTGGGCGATGCCGCGGCACTGAAATCCCCGTTCAACACCAGCGCAGTCCCAGCAGCCACCAAGTCGGCGTACGTCACCTGGACCCCGTCGGCGGGCCTGAGAACGCCAGCCGCCGCATCAATGCTCACCGTGCCGATCTGAGCGATATCCGTCGTCGTTCCGGCCACCCCGGCGATGAAGTGCGTATAGCTCGGGTTCGCGGCGACATTCACAGTCGTGGTGTTCGTCGCCGTGCTAAACGCCAAGCCCGTTACCAAGCCAGCTACGGTCTGAGCGGCATAGTTGGCGTTCAACCGACCGTTGGCACCGCCAGCAGCAGCCGCAGCCGCGCTCTCATACAACCCATAAGCCATTTGTACGGAGGCTGCCGGCGACTGGATCACGAGTCCCAAGTCGGCGCCGCTACCAGAGGCGAAGCTCACGGTCGCGTCCTGAGCGAGGCCCCCAGCACCTGCGGTGACCTGGAAGATCACGAAAGTATCGCCTGCAGCGCCGCCTTGCGACACGACGACGTTTTGAACAACGCCTGGTGCGATTCCCAAATCACCTGCGATTACCGCAGCCTTGAATTTCGCGTTCGTCAGGTCGTAACGAACAAAGCGGGTCTGGCCATCTGACACGCCAAACCCAAGGGTTGACGTTACGTCGACCGCAGCGCCAGTCAGGGCGGTTGTGCCGCCTGTGACAAGTTCCTTGGCGTACTTGGACGAGCCCACACCATCGTCAAGGTTGACAACGGCAAACGCGCCAGAAGACAACACCGACAACACTGCTGCCGTAGTGGCCGAAACGAGGAATCTCTTCATTTGTTAACCCCCAAAAAAGGTTGGTAGATCCAGAAAATATGCGCCCCGAGCACTCCTCGCAGCGTCACCAGCAACTTACCGGGGGCATGCTACACAAGCGATTCGCGGCGAGCAAGCAGATTAGCACTGCTTTCCCCCACCAGTCGTTGCGTAAGTGCAACATTGGATTCGGTTATTCAACGCATGGTGCGAATACGGGTGTCGTATCGACAAGCTCACGCGGTGCGCAGCAAGCGCTGAAGAGCAAGCGCTCAAAGCTTCGCCGTGTTCAAGCTTGTGATGGCCAACACGACCGCCACCATGATGACCCCGATGACGGCGCCGATCACCAGGATGGCGAGCGGCTCGATCAGGGTCAACAGCCTGCGCATCTGCTCGCGCGCTGCCTGCGTGTGCATGCTGCCCAGTTGCGCCAGCATGCGCGGCAACTCGCCGGCGCGCTCGCCGACGCGGATCAGATTGAGGCGTGTGGGTGCGATCCAGCCCTGTTCGGCGAGGATCGCGGACAGCGCACGGCCGCGGCGGATCTCGCCTTGTGCCTTGTGCAGGTGATCGCGCAGAACCGAAAGACTCACCGCACGCGACGACAACTCCAGCGCCGGAAGCATTGCAACGCGGTTCTCGAGCAAGGTGGCCAGGAGCGTTGACCAGCGGCCGATCTCACTCGTGTAAAGCCAGGGTCCAATGAGTGGCAACCGCGCGAGCGCCTCGATGATGGCTTGGCGCACGCCGCTCGCGCGCGCGGCAAGCACGATGGCGGCAACCAGCCCCGCCAGCACCAGCGTACTGCCCAACCAGTGGCTTTGAAAGTACATGCCCGTTTCGATCACCCAGCGCGACAGGGCCGGCACTTCGGCGCGGCCGCTGCTGATCAGCGAGGCAAAGCGCGGTACCACTGCAATGAAGATGACCATCACCGCCGCAACGCCGGCGCCGACGAGCACGCTCGGATAGACCAGCGCGGCGCGCACCTGCTGCGCGACGCCGTGGTCGTACTCGAGTTGTGCGGCGGCGGCGTGTAGCGACTGGCCCAACCGACCGGCTGCTTCGCCTGCCGCGATCAGGCTGTGGGCATGCTCAGGCAAGCCCAGTTCGGCAATGCGGAACGCCTCGGCCACCGTGCGCCCGTCCTGCACCGCCTTGCGCAGACGCGCAAGCGGCTGACCGAGTGCCGTGTTGGCGTAGGCTGCCTCCAGCGATGGCGTGGCTTCGGCAATCGGCACGCCGGCCGTCAGCAGCGTGGCGAATTCCTGCAACAGGACGATGCGATCGGAAGCACTGATGCGTCGCGCGGCGAGGCGCGTGCGGCTACCGGCTGCGGCGGGACCGGGCGCCGCATCGGCGACCAGGTCGAGCACGCTCAAGTTGCGCTGCTGGAGTTGGCGCAGTGCGGCCTGAGCAGAATTGGCAACGAGGTCGCCTTCGAGCCGCTGGCCTTGCCGATCGAGCGCACGGTAGCGGAAGCGGGACGAGTCTGGGCTGGACATGCGCGATGCTTGTACGAGGAGCGCCGATGGTAGGCCACGGCGCCGTAGCGCGTTCATGTTCTATGGGCCGCGCTCTACGCGCCGTTACCTCAGGTGGGCGGCGCGTCGGCACTGCCTGCGACGCGCACGACCTCAGCCAGCGTGGTGTCGCCGCGACGCGCCTTCAGCAGGCCATCATGACGCAGGCTGCGTCGTCCGGCCGCATCGGCCAGGCGCTGAAGCTCGCCTTGCGGCGCCATTGTCGCCACCGCGTGACGCAGCGCGGCATCGACATCGACAAGCTCGTAGATGCCGAAGCGGCCGCGATAGCCGGTGCGCTGGCAGTGCTCGCAACCGACGGCGCTACGCCAGAGCGCCGGCTCGGCTTCGGGCCAGCGCGCCAGTTCAGCGGCAACGCCTTGCGGTGCTTCGGAGGCGGCCGCGCACTTCGGGCATAGCCGGCGCACCAGGCGCTGCGCCATCACTGCCTGCACGGCCGCAGCCACCAAATAGGGTTCGATACCCATGTCTGTCAGCCGCGTGAAAGCAGACAGCGCGTCGTTGGTGTGCAGCGTGGCGAGTACGAGGTGACCGGTCAGTGCGGACTGGATCGCGATCTCGGCTGTCTCGCGGTCCCGAATCTCACCCACCATGATGATGTCCGGGTCGTGGCGCAGGAACGAGCGCAGCGCCCGCGCAAAGGTGTATCCGATCTCGGACTGCACCTGAACCTGCACGATGCCCGGCAGCCGGTGCTCCACAGGGTCTTCGACGGTGAGGATCTTGCGCGTCCTGTCGTCCACCGCGGAGAGTGCCGAGTACAGGGTCGTGCTCTTGCCTGAACCGGTGGGGCCGGTAACCAGCACCAGGCCGCTGGTCATGTCGAGCCAGCGACGCAATTGCGCCAGCTGGTCTGGCTCCATGCCCAGGGCTTCAAGGCGAAGGTCGTGCCGCTGCTTGGGCAGCAATCGCATGACGATCGACTCGCCGTGCACCGCCGGAACCACCGACACGCGCATGTCCATTTCGGCGCCCGCCGCGCGCAAGGTGATGCGCCCGTCCTGCGGCAACCGGCGTTCGGCGATGTCGAGGCCGGCAATCAGCTTGATACGCGAGGCCACCGCCGGAAAGCGATCGAGCACGAAGTCTGACCGTGTGTGCAGCACGCCGTCGATTCGGTAGCGCAGTTCGCAGGCGAATTCGCCGGGTTCGATATGGATGTCGGACGCGCGCTCATCAACCGCCTGCGCAATCAGGTTGTTGACGAATGCAATCACCGGGCCGTCTTCGGCCATTTCGCGGTATCGCGCAGCATCGAGCAGTTCGGTGCCCGCGCCTTCAGTCAATCCGGCAAGCAGGCGCTCCTGGTCGCGGCTGCGAATGAAGTGCCATCGCACCGGGCCGTCCGCATCGGCTTCGACAGCCTCCTGCAACTCGGCATCGAGCGGGTCCTCGGCGCACGCTTCGAGCGCGCCGTCACTGCCTTCCCACACCACCACACGCATGGCGCGCAGACGATCGTCCTGCCAGTCGAGCCGGCGTAGCGCGGCAGCGACGCCACTGCGCGGGACGTCCGCCAGTGCCACGACCGGGTAGCCGGTTTGCGTCGAGAGCGCGGAGAGCAGGTTCTCTTCCGACAAGGCCCCTAGGCGCACGAGGATGGCGCCCAGCCGGTCGTTCGGACTCTGTGCTTGATAGGCGAGCGCGCGGTCCAGATCCGGCTGCGCCACGTGTCCGCGACCGAGCAGTTCCTGGCCTATCAAGTTGGGTGAAAGCGTCGAAGGGAGTTCGGAGTCCATGGCAATCGCAAGATGGGGCGCGACCTGTCCGCGCGGCAGTGCATTCCCCACCACGGATCAAATGCGTGCGCGCAATGCAGGCACCGTTTGATGAGCCGGGCAAGCGACTACCCGAAGGCTACCGCATCGTCGACCCCGCACGGCCAGCGCCCGTTTGGGCTCGAACAACGCGGCAATGCGACTCTCGACACTACTTTCGAAACACTTCGGCGGTGCTCATTCGATCCGCAACGGAGACCACACCCTGCGCCACAAGCTTGCTCACATCCGTGGCCGTGACCACCTTCACCTGAGGCGGCAACGAAGTCAGAAACCGATCGAACAAGTCAGCTTTCGCCGGACCCGCGTATTCGAAGTAGTTGCTGCCTGGCTTCACCGAGAGAAGCGACCAGCTGTGCATCATCATGATCATGACGTTGGGCGAATGCCACTGCTCCTGGAACCTCAGAATCAGATCGTAGGCGTCTTCCGGCCGACCGGTCGTCACGTACGCGGAATCGTTGAACTGAACCGGAACTGCGGGAGGCTGCTCGATATAGGAAACAGGAATCTCGACAACATCGTTCTCCCAGCGAAACATCGCAACATTCTCCAGACCGAGCTTGCGCTGTGATCGCCCCGTGATGTTGTAGTTGTAGTCGAACGCAATCCCCGCCTGGGGCATGGCCTGCACCAGGCCTTGACTGTAGCGATAGCTTCCCGTCCGGTACGCGAGAAACGGCGGAACACCCCATCCGGCAACGATGTGCTTGACTTCCGCAAAGAGCGCAGCGGCTTCGGCCTGGTTCAATTCGTTCGATATCTTGCGTGGAAATCCGAGCTTCTTGAAGAACTCGTCCGGCATGATTTCGGCATGAGTGTGCAGTTGCAGATCGTGACCGCGCGCCACGATGAGTCTTGCCACCGCTTCGATCTGTTTCGGATAGATGACCTCTTCCAGGACATCGAGAAAGAAAGTCAGCTTCACGTTATGTCGATCGGCAATGTCCATCATGTCCACGATGCCCGCGCGCCCCTGGCCGGGGAAATTGCCGTAAATCAGACGCTCCACATGTTCCTGGCTTTGCCGCAAGGGCAGAGCCTCTACGTCGATCGTAATGACAAGGTATTGCGGAACACTCGCGACCGACGGCTGTTCGCTGCCTCCACCGCACCCCGCCACGAAAGCCAGCAAGGGAAACACGAGATAGATCAGACGTGTCCATCGCATAACGATCGAGGCCATTCTTTATCTCCTTTGAGTGATACACGTCATCGCCGACTCGCGCGACCCAAGCGCAAGACCTCACGAATTCCGGAATACACCGCGCTGCCCCAAGATTCATTCCCGCGGCACTCATATGAATCCAGTGCCGCGCAAGTCCGGCCACCAGTTTCGCGGCCCGCGTCGGATGCCGCGCGACAGGCGCACCGGTCGCGCCCAGCGCGACGGAATCGGCTCAGCCCTGCGCGGCGATCTGGCGCAGCGCCTGCTCGAACACCTCGGGCGGCTGACCGCCCGAGATCAGGTGCCGGTCATTGATGATCACGGCAGGCACCGAGTTGACGCCGAGCGCGAGCCAGTGGCGCTCATTCGTGCGCACCTCGTCGGCATAGGCACCCGAAGCCAGCACCTCGCGCGCGCGCTGCGCGTCCAGACCGGCCCGCGTCGCGCAGTGCACCAGCACCTCATGGTCGCTCGGGTTCTGCGCCTCGCCGTGATAGGCCTCGAGCAGCGCGCGCTTGAGCTCGTGCTGCCGCCCTTCGAGCCCGGCCCAGTGCAGCAACCGGTGCGCATCGAAGGTGTTGTAGGTGCGCTCGCGCGGCCCGAAACGAAAGCCCACCTGACTCGCCGCGCTGGCGGATCGCCTCACGGTTTTGCTCGATCTGCGCTGCGTCGATACCGTACTTGCGCGACAGGTGCTCCAAGATGTCCTCACCCTCGGGCGGCATCTGCGGGTTGAGTTCGAAGGGCTGGAAGTGCATCTCGGCGCCGATCTCGCCTTCGACGCGCGCGAGCGCCGTCTCGAGCGCTCCGAGGCCGATCGCGCACCAGGGGCAGACGACGTCCGAGACGAAGTCGATCTTGAGGTTCTGAGTGGGAGCATTCATGCCGATCAGTCTATCGGCACGTCGATCGCACTGCAGTCGGCGGGGCTTCACCGCGGACCAGGTCTGCAAGCCCGGCCACGCATCACTGGCCATGCTTGCGGCCCTGCGCAGCTCGCCTGTCTGCTTCGCCGACCGGTTGGACACGCGCTGTGACAAGGTATCAGCGACCGCCTTTGTCTGCCTCGTAGCGCGCCTTGTTCTCGGCGTTCATCGGATACAGCCCTGGCAGCGCCGCGCCGCGCTCGACCTCGCCCATGATCCACGCCTCGAGCCGCTCCTGCTCGGGCGCCTCGATGAGCATCGCGTCGAGCAGCCCTGACGGAATCAGCACCGCACCGTCATCGTCGGCGACGATCACGTCGCCCGGGAACACCGCAACACCGCCACAGCCGATCGGCTGCTGCCATGCGACGAAGGTCAGCCCCGCGACCGAGGGTGGCGCCGCCACACCGCTGCACCAGACGGGCAGGCCGGTGCCGAGCACGCCGGCCACATCGCGCACGACGCCATCGGTGACGAGCGCCGCGACACCGCGCCTGGCCATGCGCGCGCACAGGATGTCGCCGAAGATGCCTGCGTCCTGCACGCCCAAGGCATCGACGACCGCGATGCAGCCCTCAGGCATGTCCTCGATCGCGGCACGCGTCGAGATCGGCGAGGCCCACGACGCTGGCGTTGCCAGATCCTCCCGCGCCGGCACGAAGCGCAGCGTGAACGCGCGCCCGACGAGGCGCGGCTGGCCGGTGCGGATCGGCCGCGGGCCGCGCAGCCAGACGTTGCGCAGGCCCTTCTTCAGCAGCAGGGTCGTCAGCGTCGCGGTCGTCACCTGCGAGAGCACTTCGATGGCGTGCGGGTCGAGTTGCATGTCGATCGAACTTGTCATGTCGGTCTTTCGGGCGTAGTCAAGCGCCGAGTTGCGTCAGCCGTCGCTCCTGGCGCTTGGTCAGCCGGGCGATGTCGTCGATATCGGCCGCAGAAAGTGCCGGGCCGGGCTTGCGAATGTGCGCCGACGCGATCACGCCGCGCGCGGCGAGGATGTGCTTGCGTACCGCAAGCCCGATGCCAGGCTGCTGCTCGTAGCGCGCGAGCGGCAGGTAGGCGTCGAACAAGTCCTGCGCGCGCTCCGCATCGCCCGCCGCATGGGCGCGGCACACGCCGACCATCATCTCGGGATACGCGAAGCCCGTCATCGCGCCGTCCGCGCCGCGCAGCAGTTCCTCGGGGAGGAACAGGCCGCCGCCGTTGCCGGTGAGGATCGAGACGCGCCGCGAATCACCGCGCTCGCCAGCGCTGCGTACCGCCGACAGCTTCGCCAGGCCCGGGCAGTCCTCATGTTTCAACATCACGCAGCCGGACGCGCTGTCGATGATGCGAAGGATGACTTTGGCCGACATCTGCACGCCGGTCGCGACAGGGTGGTCTTGCAGCACCCACGGCACGCCGTCGCCGAGCGTCTGCTGCACCATGTCGAAGTAGGCGACGATCTGGTCGTCGCTTCGCAGCGTCGGCGGCGGCGCGACCATCACGCCCGCGGCGCCAAGCGCCATCACGCTCTCGGTCAGCTCGCGCATCGGTGCGAAGCCCGGCGCAGAGGCGCCGACCACGACCGGCACGCGCCCTTCGACACGCGCCAGCACGCGCGCGACAAAGGTCCTAGACTCCTCCGCGGTCAGCTTCGTCGCCTCGCCCATGATGCCAAGCACGGTCAGGCCCGTCACGCCGCAGCCGAGTGCGAAATCGACTATGCGATCGGTGCTCGCGAGATCGAGCGCGCCGCTGTCGGTAAACGGTGTGACGGCGATCAAGTAAACGCCGCGCGCAGAGGCGTCGAGTCGGTTCAAGAGGGTGATCTCGCTTCCGGTCTGGCCGCAGCGGCGGCCCACGCCGCTAGCGTACCCGACGCGGGGCCGGTGCAGGCGGTGTAGGCGGGCGCTTGCCCAGGCCCTCGAGTGTCGTCGTCACGAGCCAGGCGATGATCTGATCGTCGCCGTAGTTGCCCGACGCCTTGAGCATACCGAGCACCGGGTCGCAGGCGCGCGCGTAGAGGGTGTAGAGAATCATCTCGGGCGGCAGTTCGGGGTTCAACCGGCCTTCCGCCTGCGCCTGCGTGATCCAGCTGCCGAGCTTGTCGCTCAGATTGAACAAACCATCCATGTAGGCCCGGTTGGCACGCAGTGAGGCGACAAGCTTCGAGTTCTGCGCCGGCAGCGTCGGCATCTCGCCCGCGAGCTGCACCTGCAGCGTCCACAGAAGCATCGACGTGATGCGGTCGAGCGCGCTGGCGCCGGGCTCAGCCTCCACGGCCTCCAGCTTGCTGGCCTGCTCCATCGCGCGATCGAGCACGCGCACCATCGCCGCGCCAGCGAGTTCCTCCTTCGACGTGAAGTGCTTGTACAGGCTGGCCTTGGCGATGCCGGCTTCGGCCGCGACCTCGTCCACCGTCATCAGGTCGTAGCCCTTGGATGCGAGCAGGTGATTGACCGCCTCGACGATCGCGTCCTCCCGGAAGCGAAGCACCTTTTCCCTGTATGAAACCTGAGCCATGGCACCGAGTGTAGCCTAACTTGCCCTCACAAGTTCATAAACAGGCCATTGCAGTTTTTGTGTGAACTGTGTAGTATTCGTTGCATACCACTACGTTCACATCGCGCTTTGGGCAACCGCAAGCCCGGCGAGACGACCCCTTCAACCGCAACGACCAAGGGTACGCTTTGAAACGCATCGCAATCATTGGCGCTGGCATCTCGGGGCTTGCCGCAGCGCGACAGCTGGCGCGCGGCCCACATCGCGTGACGCTGTACGAAGCCGGCTCGCACTTCGGCGGCCACGCGCATACGGTGGACGTGACGATCGGCGGCGTGTCGCACGGCGTCGACACCGGCTTTCTCGTCTACAACGAGCGCACCTATCCGCGCCTGATGCGGCTGTTCGCCGAACTCGGCGTCGAAGTGGCGAAATCCGACATGTCGTTCTCGGTACAGGTCCCGGGGCGCAACATCGAGTGGGGTGGTCGCAATCTGGCGAGCGTCTTCGCGCAGCCCGCGAACCTGCTGCGTCCCGCGTTCTGGCGCATGCTCCGCGATCTCTCGCGCTTCAATGCGCTCGCGACGCGGCTGGCACACGAAGACGGCCTCGACTGCCTCGATCAACCGATCGGCGCCTTCCTCGACGAACACCGCTTCAGTGAAGAGTTTCGCGCCTGGTACCTGCTGCCGATGATCGCCTGCATCTGGTCGTGCCCAACCGCGCAGATGCTCGAGTTCCCGATCGCGACGCTGATTCGCTTCTGTCACAACCACGGCCTGTTGCAGGTGACGGACCGGCCGCAGTGGTGGACCGTCCGCGGCGGATCGCGCGAGTACGTGAGGCGCATCGTCGCCGCGCTGCCCGACGTGCGGCTGGCGACTCCTGTGCAGCGCGTGACACGCCTCGACGCGGGCGTGCTCGTTGCGACCGACGACGCGACCGCGCTGTACGACGAGGTCGTGCTCGCCTGCCACAGCGACCAGGCCCTGCGGCTGCTCGGCGACGACATCACAGCGCCCGAGGCGCAATTGCTGGGCGCGATCCGCTACCAGGCAAACCGCGCCGTGCTGCACACAGACACTTCCCTCTTGCCAGCCCGCCGTGCGGCCTGGGCGGCCTGGAACTACGAGTCGGGCAACGGCGCCACCGCCTACACCGGCAGCGACCGCGTCTGCCTCCACTACCTGCTCAACCAGTTGCAACCGCTGCCTTGGCAGCAGCCGGTGATCGTCTCGCTCAACCCCGTGCGCGAGCCCGATGCAGCGCGTGTGCTTCGCGAGCTCGACTACGCGCACCCGGTCTTCGACCGGCAGGCGATCGAAGCACAGCGTCGACTCCCGAGCATCCAGGGCCTGCGGCGCACCTGGTTCTGCGGCGCGTGGACCGGCTACGGTTTTCACGAGGACGGCCTCGCGTCGGGCCTCGCCGTGGCCGACGCGATCGCGAACGAGATCGCGGACACGAACGCCGAAACGATGGCGCGGCGGAGCGCGGCATGAACATGACGGCCGGCACGACGCCACGCGCGCTGATCGGCTTCGGCAAGGTCTGGCACCGCCGGCTGCGGCCTGCGGCACACGAGTTCAGCCACGCGACCTATTTCCTCATGCTGCCGATGCGCACGCTGCGCAAGCGTCCCGACGCGACGCTGCGCCGCAATCGCTTCGGCGCGATCTCGTTCTTCGATCGCGACCATGGCGACGGTGGCGACGATGCGCTCGCCTGGCTCGACGCCTTGCTCGCGAGCGAAGGCGTCGACGACGCCGAAGGCGAGGTCTGGCTGCACACCATGCCGCGCGTGCTCGGCCATGTGTTCAAGCCGGTCAGCTTCTGGTACGCGCACCGCGCCGACGGCTCGCTCGCCGCAGTGGTCGCGGAGGTCAACAACACCTTCGGCGAACGCCATTGCTACCTGCTGCACGGCCCGCGCCTGCGTTGGGGCGCAGAGATCGAGGCGGCGAAAGTGTTCCACGTCTCGCCGTTCTGCACTGTCGAAGGCCGCTACCGCTTCCGCTTCCTGATGACGGGCAACGACGCGTCCGCCCCGCGCCACACGCTGGCGCGCATCGACCACGACGACGCCGACGGGCCACTGCTGCAGACGAGCGTCGGCGGCACGCTCGAACCACTGACGACGAAGAGCACGCTGCGCGCCTTCTTCGGCACGCCGCTGATGACGTTCGGCGTTGTCGCCCGTATTCACTTGCACGCACTGCGCCTCGCGTTCAAGCGCATTCCATTTCACCGCCAACCTCCAGCGCCCGATCGCTTCGTCTCCCGATGAACTCAACCACGCTCAGAGCCCCTGCGAACCTGCGGCCGCACACGCCGACCGCTGCGCGCGCCACATTGAACCTGCTCGCGCGCATCGCGCACGGCAGCCTGGAACTTCACCTTCCGGATGGCGAGACGGCCCGCTTCGGCAGCGGCACACCGGCGGCCAGCGCGCGCATCCGCGACTGGCGCCTGTTCACGCGCGTCCTGAAGTCGGGCGACATCGGCTTCGCCGAGGGCTACATCGCCGGCGAATGGGATTCGCCCGACCTGACCGCGCTGCTCACGCTGCTCGTTGCCAACCGCGACGCGCTCGACGATGCGGTCTACGGCTCATGGTGGGGCTCGCTCGTGCATCGGATACGCCATGCGCTGAACCGCAATTCGCGCCGCGGCAGCAGCAAGAACATCCACGCCCACTACGACCTCGGCAACGCGTTCTACGCGTCGTGGCTCGACAAGACGATGAACTACTCGAGCGCCTGGTTCGACGGCAATCTCGACCAGCCGCTCGAGCAGGCGCAGCTCGCGAAGGTGCGGCGCGCGTTGGCCCAGGCCGGCGTGACACATGGCGCGCGGGTGCTCGAGATCGGCTGCGGCTGGGGCGGCCTGGCCGAGGTAGCTGCGCGCGACTACGACGCGCGCGTCACCGGCGTCACGCTCTCGACCGAACAACTCGCCTGGGGACGCCAGCGCGTCGCCAACGCCGGAGTGGCCGAGCACTGCGAACTGCGGCTCGAAGACTATCGCGACCTTGCCGCGCGGCATGAGGCAGAGCCCTTCGATGCGATCGTCTCGATCGAGATGTTCGAAGCGGTTGGCCGCGAGTACTGGGATGGCTACTTCGACACGCTGCGGCGCTGCCTGAGGCCGGGCGGGCGAGCCTGCATCCAGAGCATCACGATCCGCGACGACCTGTTCGAGCGCTACGTCGCGTCGACCGACTTCATCCAGCAATACATCTTCCCCGGCGGGCTGCTGCCAAGCGTCTCGGCCTTCGAGGCGCAGGCGCGCCGCGCCGGCTTCACCGTAGAGCGCCGCCTGGCTTTCGGGCAAGACTACGCGGAGACGATGCGGCGCTGGCGCGTCGATTTCACGCAGCGTGAGAAAGAGGTCCGCGCGCTCGGCTTCGATTCACGCTTCATGCGCATCTGGCAGTTCTATCTGTCGTACTGCGAGGCGGCGTTTTTGGGCGGCAACACCGACGTCGTGCAGTTCACGCTGCGGCGCGACTGAATGCCGATCTCCTGCGGCCCGATGGCGCGGCGCGAGCTGTTGCGACGCGCGGTGACCTTGATCGCAATGCCCGCCGCGATCGGGGTGTCGCGCGCAGGCCTCGCGTCACCCGCGCAGGCAGCCTCGACGCTCGCGCCATCGAGACTGGCCCCGTCCGCGCCCGAAGAGGTCGCCGTCGCGCTGCCAGCCGCGCGCTTGCAGGGTCAGGCGACGATGCGTTACCTCGGCTTCGAGATCTACGAAGCGCGTCTCTGGACGGCGCCTGACTTCTCGCCCGCGAACTTCGCGGCGCATCGCTTCGCCCTCGAGTTGCGTTACGCGCGCAGCCTCGACGGCGCAGCAATCGCCGAGCGCAGCCTGGCCGAGATGCGCCGCGTCGGTGACTTCGACGACGTCGTCGCCCAGGGCTGGCGCGAACTGCTAGGCCGCGCGCTGCCCGACGTCAAATCCGGCGACCGCCTGACCGGTGTGCGCGCCGAGGGCAGCACAACCCGCTTCTATCGCAACGGCAAGCCGACCGCGGTGATCGACGACCCCGAGTTCGCCCGCTTGTTTTTCGGCATCTGGCTTTCGCCGCGGACTTCCGAACCGGCGTTGAGACGCGGGCTGATCGGGACCGGCTTGTGAGCGCTTCTCTTTCGAAGTCGCTCGCGCCGACACTGCAAGGGACGACGCCGGCCGAAGCCAACGGCGACGCCGCTCCGTACTCGAAAGCCTTCGCCGCCGCGAGCGGCTTGCGCTACGGTGCGCTTGGCCTGCCGCTCGCCTTCCTTGCGTTGCCGCTCTACGTTGTCCTGCCGAGCCACTATGCGCTGCAGTTCGGCGTGCCGCTGGCAAGCCTCGGCGCCGTGCTGCTCGCAACGCGCGCGCTCGACGCGTTGCTCGATCCGCTGATCGGCGGCGCGGTCGATCGGTTGTTCGCGCGCTCGGCGGCGGTCACGCTTGCCTTCGCCGCGGCCGCCGCCGTCGTCATCGGCGCTGGTTTCACGGGCCTGTTCTTTCCGCCGCCCTCTGTCGCTGGCGTGACGCAGGCGGGTCTGCTCGCCTGGCTCGTTGTCTGTCTGATGGTCACCTATCTCGCGTTCAGCCTGCTGAGCGTGATCCATCAGGCGTGGGGCACGCGCCTCGGCGGCGACGCGCTGCAGCGCGCGCGCATCGTCGCCTGGCGCGAGGGCTTCGGCCTCGTCGGTGTGCTCACCGCAAGCGTCGTTCCCGCACTTTTCGGCATGGGTGCGGCGTCCGCTGTGCTGGCCGTCACGCTCGCGATCGGCGTCGCACTGCTGGCGCTTGCGCCGCGCGTGCCGCAGCTGCTGCACCGTGCACGCGGCGATCGCTGGCTGCCGTGGCGCAACGCGCGCTTTCGCGCACTGATCGCCGTCTTCATGCTGAACGGCATCGCGAGTGCGGTGCCGGCAACGCTCGTGCTGTTCTTCGTTCGCGATCGCCTGCAGCTGCCGGCATGGGAGCCGGCCTTTCTGTTCGCCTACTTTGCGGCCGCCGCCCTGTCGGTACCGCTTTGGGTGCGGCTCGTGAGTCGCGTTGGCCTCGTGCGCGCGTGGCTTGCCGGCATCGCGCTCGCAGTGGCGGCTTTCGCAGTGGCGCTCGCGCTCGGGGTCGGCGATGGCGCGGGTTTTCTCGCCGTCTGCGTCGCGAGCGGCCTGGCGCTCGGCGCTGACCTGACGGTTCCCGGCGCCCTGCTCACCGGCGCGATCGATCGTGCGGGGCATCGGGCCGGCGGCGAAGGCATCTACCTCGGCTGGTGGAACGCGGCCACGAAGCTCAACCTCGGCCTCGCCGCGGGGGCCGCGCTGCCCTTGCTCGCACTCGCCGGCTACGCGCCCGGCGCACGCGACGCGCAAGCACTGGGCGCCCTGGCAATCGCCTACGTCGCCGTGCCCTGCACCCTGAAAACCCTGGCCGGCGCGCTGCTGTGGCGCTGGCGCAAGACCTTGGAGGATCAATGACGATGACCACATTTCCACTCGCTGCCGCCCTGCGGCGCAGCGCCGCCTTTGCCACGGCACTGCTGTGCGCGATGGCGATCGCCGGCTGCGCGGCGCCGCAGGTGTCCGACTACGCCGGGCAGAAACCGGCGTTCGACTTCCGCCACTATTTCGACGGCACCGTTCTGGCGCACGGCATGGTGAGCGACCGCAGCGGCAAGGTCATCCGACGCTTCGTCGTCACCATGAAGTGCAACTGGGTCGGCGACGAAGGCACGCTCGACGAGGAGTTCGTCTACGACGACGGCGAGCGCCAGCACCGCCTGTGGCGCGTGAAGATGCTACCCGGCGAGCGCTTCGTCGGCACCGCGGACGACGTCGTCGGCGAGGCGCAGGGCGAGGGTGCGGGCTCGGCATTCAACTGGCGCTACACGCTCAGGCTGCCGGTCGATGGCACGGTCTACGAAGTGCAGTTCGACGACTGGATGCACCGCATCGACGATCGCGTCGTCCTCAACAAGGCGGTGATGCGCAAGTTCGGCGTGCGCGTCGGCGAGATCACCTTGTCGTTCACGAGGCCGTGACAACGTGTCCTTGAATCCATCGATCGCTGATTGGCACGGCCGCGTCGCGTGGGTCGTCGGCGCGTCGTCGGGCATCGGCCGTGCCACGGCGTCACGCCTGCATGCGGCGGGCGCGGTGGTCGTCGTCTCGGCGCGCAACCGCGCGGCGCTCGACCGCTTCGTCATCGCGCACCCCGGCAGCCACGCGCTCGCGCTCGACGTGACGGACCGCGCCAGCATGGCCGCGGCCGCGCAGCAGGTGCTTGCGCAGCATGGCCGCGTCGACCTCGCGATGTACTGTGCCGCGCACTACCAGGAGATGGATGCGAGCCGCTTCGATCTGGAGCAGATGCTCCTGCACCTTCGCGTCAACTACATCGGTGCGCTGCACCTGCTCGATGCCCTGCTGCCGGCGCTGCTGCAGCAGGGCGGCGGCCACATCAGCCTCGTCGCGAGCGTCGCCGGCTACCGCGGCCTGCCGCGCGCGCTGGCGTATGGGCCGACGAAGGCAGCACTGCAGCATCTGGCCGACGCGCTGTTTCTGGACCTTCGCCCGCGAGGCATCGGCGTCTCGGTCGTCAACCCCGGCTTCGTCGCAACGCCGCTGACGGCCGACAATGGCTTCGAGATGCCGGCGCTGCAGACGCCCGAGCAGGCGGCAGACCACATCCTGCGCGGCTGGCGCAAAGGCCGCTTCGAGATCGACTTCCCGAAACGATTCACCCTCTGGATGCGTTGCCTGCGGATGTTGCCCAACCCGCTTTACTTCGCCGCGGTGCGCCGCGTGACGGGCGCATGAACAAGCGCGGCGTGGCGCCGCACATCGAACGCGTCGTCACGTTCTACGAGAGCCTGACGCTGGCAACCCTGCCTGATATGGCGACGGTCTACGCCGAAGACGTGCGCTTCATCGACCCGTTCAACGATGTCCGCGGCCATGACGCGCTGTGCCTCGTCTTCGAGCACATGTTCGAGGCGCTCGATGCACCGCGCTTCCAGATCGTCGATGCCCTCGGCGACGCCGAGCAAGCCTTCCTCACCTGGGACTTCAGCTTCCGGCGGCCCGGGCATGACAAGACGCTGAGGATCCACGGCGCGAGCCATTTGCACTTCGACGCCGAGGGCCGCGTGACGCTGCATCGTGACTACTGGGACGCAGCGCGGCAGGTCTATGAACGCGTGCCGCTGCTCGGCGGGGTGTTGCGCTGGCTGCGGCGGCGGCTTGCCGCGCCGGTCTGATACGCCACGCCGGCGCCGCGCTGAGGCAGTTCCCTGCGGGTGAGCGACCTGTCCGGCGGACGTGCCGTGCTCAATCCCTCAACGCGACCAGCACCTCGTCGAGCATCTTCTTGGCGTCGCCGAAGAGCATGCGGTTGTTCTCTTTGTAGAACAACGGGTTGTCGACGCCAGCGTAGCCCGACGCCATGCTGCGCTTCATGACGATCGAGGTGTGGGCCTTCCACACTTCCAGCACCGGCATGCCGGCGATCGGGCTCGTCGGGTCTTCCTGCGCAGCCGGGTTGACGATGTCGTTGGCGCCGATGACCATCGACACGTCGGTATCGGGGAAGTCTTCGTTGATCTCGTCCATCTCCATCACGATGTCGTAGGGCACCTTGGCCTCGGCCAGCAGCACGTTCATGTGACCGGGCATGCGCCCGGCCACCGGGTGGATGCCGAAGCGCACGTTGACGCCGCGCTCACGCAGCAACTTGGTGATCTCGAACACCGTGTGCTGCGCCTGGGCCACCGCCATGCCGTAGCCGGGCACGATGATCACGCTCTTCGCCTCGCGCAGCAGTTCGGCGGTTTCCACCGCGCTGATGGGCGTGACTTCACCGGCCGGCTGGGCGCCACCTGCCGCGGCGGGTGCACCGCCACCGCCGCCAAAGCCGCCGGCAATGACGCTGATGAAATTGCGGTTCATCGCCCGGCACATGATGTAGGACAGGATCGCGCCCGACGAGCCGACCAGCGCGCCGACGACGATCAACAAGTCGTTGCTGAGCATGAAGCCGGTGGCTGCTGCAGCCCAGCCCGAATAGCTGTTGAGCATCGACACCACCACCGGCATGTCGGCACCGCCGATCGCCATGACGAGGTGCATGCCGAAGAGCAGCGCGATGACGGTCATCACCAGCAACCCGACCATGCCGCCGCTGAGACTCTCGGCGTTCAGGAAGACGTGGCCAAAGTAGATCACGATCAGCACTGCGACCAGATTCAGCCAGTGGCGCGCGGGCAGCGTCAGCGGCTTGCCGCCGATCTTGCCCGACAGCTTGCCGAAGGCGATGATCGAACCCGAGAAGGTGACGGCACCGATGAAGATGCCGATGTAGATCTCCAGCTCGTGAATGGTCTTTTCAGCCGCCGTCGGAAACACGGTCGAAGTGTCGACGTAGCTGGCGAAGCCCACCAGGCAGGCGGCCAGGCCGACCAGACTGTGCATCGCCGCGATCAGCTCGGGCATCTGCGTCATCTGCACCTTTTTCGCCGCGATCAGGCCAACGCTGCCGCCGACGAGCAGCGCGCCGATGATCCACGGATAGCCAGCCGGCGTGACGCGCGGGCCGAAGATCGTCGCCACCACGGCGATCGTCATGCCGATGATGCCGAAGAGGTTGCCGCGGCGCGCGGTCTCGGGGTTCGACAGCCCGCCCAGGCTGAGGATGAACAGGATGGTCGCGCCGATGTAGCAGACGGTGGCAAGACTTGCGGTCATGTCCGCCTCCTTACTTGCGGAACATCGCGAGCATGCGGCGTGTCACCGCGAAGCCGCCGAACATGTTGACGCCGGTAAGCACCAATGCGAAGACGGCCAGCGCCAGGATCAGGCCCGAAGGTCGGTCGGCCCCCTCACCGGCCAGCAGCGGCGGCGCCACCTGGATCAACGCGCCGATGGCGATGATCGACGAGATGGCGTTGGTCACGCTCATCAGCGGCGTGTGCAGCGAAGGCTTCACGTTCCACACCACCATGTAGCCGATGAAGCATGCCAGCACGAAGACGGTGAAGTGCGCCAGGAAGCTGGCCGGCGCATAAAGCCCGACGAGCACGAACATGACGGCACCGATGCCGAAGACCGTGAGCAGCGACTTCGCCGATGCCGGTTCGCCAGCGCCGTGGCCATGCCCTTTTGGCGCGGCGGGCATGGCCGCTGGTTTGGCCTGCGGCGGAGCCGCCTGCTTCAGTGGCGGCGCCGGCCAGGTGATGGCGCCGTTCTTGACGACGGTCAGCCCGCGAAGCGCGTCGTCTTCCATGTTGACG
Organism: uncultured beta proteobacterium; assembly: GCA_963774675.1. Classification (GTDB taxonomy): domain Bacteria; phylum Pseudomonadota; class Gammaproteobacteria; order Burkholderiales; family Burkholderiaceae_C; genus CAIKUF01. The sequence goes on from CAVZFV010000013.1 coordinate 65,132, forward strand.
TCGATGACGCCGTCCTTGGTCTTGCACAGTTCCTCGGCCAGGCGCAGCAGGTTGTTCGAGTACAGCGTCGAGGATTGCTTGGCCAACCGGCTGACGAGGTCGGTGTAGCCGACGATCGTCACGCCGTGGCGCACCACCGCCTCGCCCGGCACCGTCAGCTCGCAGTTACCACCCTGCTCGGCCGCCATGTCGACGATGACGCTGCCCGGCTTCATGCTTTGCACCATCTCGGCGGTGATCAGCTTCGGCGCCGGCTTGCCCGGGATCAGCGCGGTGGTGATGATGATGTCGGCGTCCTTCGCCTGCTGCGCATACATCGCGCGCTGGGCCTGCTGGAAACCTTCGCTCATCACCTTGGCGTAGCCGCCGCCGCCGGCGCCTTCTTCTTCGTAGTCGACCTTGACGAACTCGCCGCCGAGCGACACCACCTGGTCGGCGACCTCGGCACGGGTGTCGTTGGCGCGCACGATGGCGCCCAGGTTGGCGGCGGTGCCGATGGCCGACAGGCCTGCCACACCCGCGCCGGCAATGAAAATCTTCGCCGGCGGAATCTTGCCGGCGGCCGTGATCTGCCCGTTGAAGAAGCGCCCGAAGGCATTCGCCGCCTCGATCACGGCGCGATAACCGCTGACGCCGGCCATCGAGGTCAGCGCGTCCATCTTTTGCGCGCGGCTCAACTGGCGCGGCAGCGCGTCGATGGCGAGCACGGTCGCCTTGCGTGCTGCCAGCAGCTGCATCAGATCGGGGTTCTGCGCGGGCCAGATGAAGCCGATCAGCGTGGCACCCTCGCGCATCAGCGCCACCTCGTCGGGCGAAGGCGGACGCACCTTGAAGACGATGTCCGACGTCGACCACAGCGCGGCCGCGTCCGGCACCACCTCGGCTCCCGCTTCGCGATAGGTGTCGTCGGCGAAGTGGGCGGCGTCGCCGGCGCCGCTTTCCACGGCGACGCTGAAGCCGAGCTTGATGAGCTTGGCCACCACGTCGGGCACGCTTGCAACGCGCTTCTCGCCGTCCTCCGCTTCCTTCGGGACTCCAATGCGCATGCGTCTTCTCCTCGCAAAGTTCGCTGTTATTTTGAACGAGCGAAACTAACACAAACAAGTGTCAAGTCCGCTGCTTCACCGCAAGCCGCTAACATCGTCGCCCGATGTCCACCGAGCGCTTCCGCCCCGCCGTCACCGTCGCCGCGATCGTCGAACAGGGCGGCCGCTACCTGCTCGTCGAGGAGGAGACGCCCGAGGGGCGGCGCCTGAACAACCCGGCCGGGCATCTCGAGCCCGGCGAGTCGCCGCTGCAAGGCGTCGTGCGCGAGGCGCTTGAGGAAACGGCACGCCGCTTCGCGCCAACCGCCGTGGTCGGCGTCTATCTGTCGCGCTTCGCGCGTCCTGCACAGAATGAAGACGTGACCTACCTGCGCATCGCGTTCTGCGGCGACATCGGCGAGCCCGACCCCGGGCGCCCGCTCGACGCCGGCATCGTGCGCACGCTGTGGATGACGCCCGACGAGATCCGCGCCAGCAGCGCCCGCCACCGCAGCCCGCTGGTGCTGCGCTGCGTCGAAGACCACCTGGCCGGACGCCGCCACCCGCTCGACACGATCACCACCGACGCCAGCGTCTACGTGCCCGAGATCAAGCGCTGACGGGATCGACCGCCAGCGCGCCGGTTCGATCGTCAGCATCGGATCGTCCTGTGCGCGCGAGAACGCGAGCGCCACGTCGCCTCGGCGGCAGCCTCCTAAAATCGCCGCCATGAAACTCGAGCGTGTCGTCGTCGGCCTGTCGGGCGGCGTCGATTCCGCGGTTGCCGCGCATCTGCTCAAGCAGCAAGGGCACGAGGTCGTCGCCGTCTTCATGAAGAACTGGGAGGACGACGACGGCGACGAGTACTGCTCGTCGAACATCGATTTCGTCGACGCCGCGGCGGTCGCCGACGTGCTCGGCATCGAGATCGAGCACGTCAACTTCGCCGCCGACTACAAGGACCGCGTGTTCGCCGAGTTTCTGCGCGAGTACGAGGCCGGCCGCACGCCGAACCCGGACGTGCTGTGCAACGCCGAAATCAAGTTCAAGGCCTTCCTCGAACACGCATTGCGCCTCGGCGCCGGCCACATCGCAACCGGACACTATGCCCGGGTTCGCGCTCGCGGCGGCGGTGGCCGCTTCGAGCTGCTCAAGGGCCTGGACCCGCTGAAGGACCAGAGCTACTTCCTGCACCGGTTGACGCAGGCACAGCTGGCGCGCACGCTCTTCCCGGTCGGCGAACTGGCGAAGACCGAGGTACGCCGTATCGCCGACGAGATCGGGCTGCCGAACGCGAAGAAGAAGGATTCGACCGGCATCTGCTTCATCGGCGAGCGACCGTTTCGCGAGTTCCTGAACCGCTATCTGGCGCACACGCCGGGGCCGATCAGGGACGATCGCGGCCGCACGCTCGGCGAACACGTGGGGCTGTCGTTCTACACGCTCGGCCAGCGCAAGGGCATCGGCATCGGCGGCGTGAAGGAACGCGGCGCACCGCGCGGCGCGGGCGACCACGCGCCCTGGTTCGTCGCCCGCAAGGACATGGCCGCCAACACGCTCTACGTCGTGCAAGGGCACGACCACCCGTGGCTGCAATCGACCACGCTCACTGCCGCCGACGCGAGCTGGATTGCGGGCCAGCCGCCGCAGGCGGGTCGCTACGCAGCGAAGACGCGCTACCGGCAGGCGGACGCTCCTTGCGCGTTCGCCGACGGCGGCCGCGGTTCCAGCAACGGTGCCGACGCCGGCACCGGCGAACCCGACGCCGCGCGCTTCACGCTGCGCTTCGAACATGCGCAATGGGCCGTGACGCCGGGACAGTCGGCGGTGCTCTACGACGGCGACGTGTGCCTTGGTGGCGGCGTGATCGAGAGCGCGCTCAGCGCGCCTTGAGCAATGCCTTGAGCTTGTTGCCGGCCTGAGCGGACTGATCCGCGCAAACGGCGACACCCGCCTTGGCCAGGTCGGCCTGCATCTGCCCGCGGACAGCGGCCTGATTGGCAAGCGGCACCTTCGTCGAAATCTCGATGAAAGTCTCGCCGCCAGGCAGGGTCGAAATGTCGACCGCATAGTCCGTATCTTTGGCGCGGTAGCTGCGCACCTGCGTCGGGCCGAGCGCGCGCAGATCGCTCGCCAGCGGCCAGGCGCCTGCCGTGGCCTGAAGAAATCGTGTCTGCGCCGGGCTCAGCGCGTTCGCCAGGGCATGAGGCTGATCGAGCAGCTCTTTGGCCCCGCGCCGATCGAGTTTGCGCGTCAACGACAAGGCGCCTGCGACCTTGTCGCCGTGCAGGTCGTACTCGCACTTGCCTTCGCCAGGAGGCATCGTGCCAGCGGGCAGATGGGCGCAGTCCTGGTCGGCGGCCTTGAGGGTGAGTTCCATGCCGCCCCTGGCACCCCGAAGCCGGATGCGAAGGCCCTTGCCGTAGAGCGTCAGCGCCGGGTCGTCGAACAGCCACACCTCAATCGGTTTGCCGTGCGGCTTGAGTGCGAGCGCCCGCTCGACGCTCTTCGGCGCGTCGCACAGACTCATCTGCACGTCGACCGACGCGGCACGATCCGCAGGCGAGGCGCCAGCAGCCGCGGCGGGCGCCAACGCGGCGACACAAAGAACAAGGGAGGCAAGCGCGCGGGGTCGCGAGTGATGAACAGTCATGCGCCAAGTCTGCCAGATGGAGGGCCGCGTGCCCAAGGTTCCCGGGCGAGATGAAGTGCAATGCGTTGCCGCCAACTGCGATGGCGTTGTACGTCCGCCGCTCGGTGCCGATGCGGCTGGAAGCGGCTGGGTCTGCGGATGCGGCCACGGCGGCCGCTGCGACACAATGCTGCCAGTCCTGCGGGCCAGGCATGCGGCCCGCCTTCACTGGCTGTTTCTGCCCACCACCATTGCTCGCCGCCATTGCTCGCTGCCAGACCCCCTCCGCCATGACCGACGCCGCACCTTCCGCCGCACCCTCCGCCGCAACGCCCGCCCTTGCCTCCCTGCGAATTGACCGCGGCGCGGTCGCACCCGGCCGCAAGCGCGGTTGGCGCAGCTGGAAGCGCTGGCTGCTGCTCGCGCTCGTTGTCGCGGCGGTCGCCGCGTTCTTCCTGCGCCCGCGCAAGACGGAGGTCCAGGTCACCTCGGTCGTCACCGCCTACCCCTCGCAGCAGTACGCGCAACTCACCGCATCGGGCTACGTTGTCGCCCAGCGCCGCGCCGCGGTCGCGAGCAAGGCAACCGGGCGGCTGCTGGAACTGCGCGTGCGAGAAGGCTCCGTCGTGAAGAAAGACGAGATCATCGCGCGTCTCGACGCAAGCGACATCCAGGCGAGCATCCTCGCCGCGCAGGCCGGCGTGCGCGTCGCCGAGGCGGGGTCGCGCCAGGCCCAGGCCGCGCTGCGCCAGGCGCAGATCGAGCAGGCCAACGCCGACGATGAACTCGCGCGCAGCAAGAGCCTCTACGCGCAGCAGTTCGTCTCGCAGCAGGCGGTGGATTCGGCGCAGCGCCGCGCGGACGCCGCGAGCGCGTCGGCGGCATCGGCGCAGGCCGGCATTGCGCAGGCGCAGGCCTCGGTCGCGCAGGCGCAGGCGCAGTTGAAGATTCAGCAGGTGAACGAGGATTTCGCGCTGATCCGCGCGCCGTTCGACGGCGTCGTGCTCGTGAAGAACGCGAACGTCGGCGACATCATCACGCCGTTTTCGTCCGCCGCCGGCACCCAGGGCGCGGTCGTGACGATGGCCGATATGAGCACGCTCGAAGTCGAGGCCGATGTGTCGGAAAGCAATCTCGCGAAGGCGAAGATCGGCCAGCCCGCGGAGATCACGCTCGACGCGCTGCCCGACGCCCGCTTTCGCGGCCAGGTCGTCGGCATCGTGCCGACCGTCGATCGCGCGAAGGCGACGGTGATGACGAAAATCCGCTTCGACAAGCTCGATCCGCGCATCCTGCCCGAGATGAGCGCGAAGGTGACGATTCTGTCGCAGGCGCCGACCGACGCCGAGCAGCAGCCGCTGCTCGCGGTGAACCCGAAGGCTATCGTGGAACGCGATGGCAAGAAGCAGGTGCTTCGCGTCGAGGGCGAAAAGGCCGAGGCGGTCGCGGTGACGACCGGGCGCACGCTCGGCGATGTCGTCGAGATCAAGGGCGCGCTCAAGTCCGGCGAGCGACTCGTGCTCGCGCCGCCCGAGGGGCTGCATGCGGGCGGCGAGATCGCGGTGGTATCCGGCAAGTGAACGCGATGGCCAAGCCGCTGATCCGGATCGAGAACCTCGCCAAGGTCTATCAGCGCGGCGATCAGCTCGTCCCGGTGCTCGAAGGCGTGAACCTCGAGGTGCAGGCGGGTGAATTCGTCGCGCTGATGGGGCCCAGCGGCTCAGGCAAGAGCACGCTCTTGAACCTGATCGCCGGCATCGACAAGCCGAGTGCCGGGCGCATCGAGATCGGCGGCGTCGACATCGCGACCTACGACGAAGGCGAGCTCGCCGACTGGCGCGCCGCGAACGTCGGCTTCATCTTTCAGTTCTACAACCTGATGCCGGTGCTGACTGCGTTCGAGAACGTCGAGCTGCCGCTGCTGCTGACGCGCTTGTCGCGCAGCGAGCGCCGCGCGCACGTGGATGCGGCACTCGCGATGGTGCGGCTTGGCGACCGCATCGATCACTATCCGAACGAGCTCTCGGGCGGACAACAGCAGCGCGTCGCGATCGCGCGCGCGCTGGTGACGGACCCGACGCTGATCGTCGCCGACGAGCCGACCGGCGACCTCGACCGCGTCACCGGCGGCGAGGTGCTTGACCTGCTCGAACAGCTCAACCGCGAACTCGGCAAGACGATCCTGATGGTGACGCACGACCCGAAGGCCGCGGCGCGGGCGCGCCGGCTCATCCACCTCGAAAAGGGTGAACTCGTGCCCGACGAGGCGGTGCCCGCAGCTTGATGACAGCCCCCAAGCTTGACGCTTCGCGCCTTCGCTGCCCCCCAAGGGGGCGCAGTCCGGCTTGGGGCGGGCCGGCGCCGGACTGAGCCCTTCGCATGTTCCTGCTGCGCCTGCTGCTGAAGAACGCGTTTCGCCACAAGCTGCGTACGCTCCTGACGATGGTCGGCCTCGTCGTCGCGATTTGCGCCTTCGGCTTGCTGCGCACGATCGTCGACGCCTGGTACAACGGCGTCGAAGGCACGTCGAGCACGCGGCTCGTGACGCGCAGCGCGATCTCGCTCACCTTTCCGCTGCCGCTCGCGTACGCCGCGCGCATCCGCGCGGTCGAGGGCGTGTCGTCGGTGAGTTGGTCGAACTGGTTCGGCGGCGTCTACATCACCGAGCGCAACTTCTTCCCACAGTTCGCGGTCGAGCCCGAGAGCTACCTCGCGCTTTATCCCGAGTACGTGCTGAAAGACGACGAGAAGCATGCCTTCCTGCGAGACCAGCAGGGCGCGATCGTCGGGCGCAAGCTCGCCAACGAATACGGCTGGAAGATCGGCGACCAGATCCCGCTGCGCGGCACGATCTTCCCCGGCACCTGGACGTTCACCTTGCGCGGCATCTGGGACGGCGCCGAGGCCAAGACCGACGAGTCGCAGTTCCTCTTCCACTGGAAGCTGCTGTCGGAGACGATCCGCAAGATGAGCAACCGCAACGCCGACTACGTGGGCGTTTTCATCGTCGGCATCAAGGACCCGAACGACGCGCCGATCGTCTCGCAGCGCATCGACGCGATGTTCAAGAATTCGCTCGCCGAGACGCTGACCGAGACCGAAAAGGCGTTCCAGCTCAGCTTCGTCTCGATGAGTGAGGCGATCCTCGTCGCGATCGAGGCGGTCAGCCTCGTCATCGTCGTCATCATCATGGCGGTGATGGCCAACACGATGACGATGACAGCGCGCGAACGGCTTGCCGAATACGCGACCTTGAAGGCACTCGGCTTCTCGCCCGCCTTCGTCGTCAAGCTGCTGTTCGGCGAAAGCCTCGTCATCGCGCTGATCGGCGGCGGGCTCGGGCTGCTCGTCACGCTGCCGATCGCCGCGACATTCGCGAAGGCGGTCGGCACGCTGTTCCCGGTCTTCATCGTGTCGCGCGAGACGATGGCGCTGCAGCTTCTCGCCAGCGTCGTCGTCGGCATCGTCGCCGCAGCCTGGCCGGCATGGAAGATGTCGAGGATCAACATCGTGAACGGCCTGCGCCATGTCGGCTAGACGCCGACATGGCGCAGTCGCGCCCGCCTTGTTGGGCTCCCGCCCCTTCCCCTCCCTCCAAGAGGAATGGGTTGCGGGCACCCTCCCTGAGCCCTCCCGCCGGGCGGGAGGGGACCTCGCGCGGGTCGCTCTGCTGGCTCCGCAAGCGCGGTGTTGTGCATGAAAGCCATTCCGCTGTCCTACATCGCGCGCAATCTGTGGGTGCGGCGGGTGACGACGCTGCTCACCGCGGGTGGCATGGCGCTCGTCGTGTTTGTCTTTGCGACGGTGCTGATGATGGGCGAGGGCATTCGCGCGACGCTGGTCGCGACCGGGCAGCCCGACAACGTGCTCGTGCTGCGCAAGGGCGCAGGCGCCGAGATCAACAGCGGGATCGCGCGCTCGCAGGCCGCGATCGTCGAAAGCCTGCCCGGCATCGCGACCAATGCGCAGGGCGTGCGCCTCGTCAGCAAGGAGCCAGTGGTGCTCAACACGCTCCCGAAGCGCAGCAACGGCAAGCCGAGCAACGTGACGGTGCGCGGCACCTCGGCGCTCGGCATGGAGTTGCGCCCGCAGGTGCACATTGTCGAAGGCCGGATGTTTCGCGCCGGCACGTCGGAGATCATCGCCGGCCGCGCGGTCGCCAACGGCTTTCAGGGCGCGGCGCTCGGCGATACACTGCGCTTCGCGCAGCGCGACTGGAAGGTGGTCGGCGTGTTCGATGCCGGCAAGACCGGTTTCGACTCCGAGATCTGGGGCGACGTCGATCAGATGATGCCGGCGTTTCGGCGCAACGCGTACTCGACTGTCGTGCTGCGCCTTGCGGATGCAGCGTCGTTCGATCGGCTGAAGGACGCGATCGACGACGACCCGCGGCTCAAGCTCGACGTCAAGCGCGAGGTCACGTTCTATGCCGAGCAGAGCGAGGCCCTCGTCACCTTCATCCGCATCCTCGGCCTGTCGCTGTCGATCATCTTCTCGATCGGCGCGATCGTCGGCGCGATGATCACGATGTTCGCCGCCGTCGCGCAGCGCACGGGCGAGATCGGCACGTTGCGCGCGCTCGGCTTCCGGCGCAGCGCCGTGCTCGTCGCCTTCCTCGGCGAGTCGCTGCTGCTCGCGCTCGTCGGCGGTGTGATCGGCCTCGCCGCGGCCTCCGGCATGCAGGCGGTGGGCATCTCGACCGTGAACTTCCAGACCTTCAGCGAGCTTGCGTTCCAGTTCAAGCTCACACCCGGCATCATCTCGAGCTCGCTGCAATTCGCGCTCGCGATGGGCTTCGTCGGCGGCTTCATCCCGGCCTGGCGCGCCTCGAGGCTCAAGATCGTCGATTGCCTGCGTGAGGCTTGAGCCTGACGCGCGGACGCGCAGCCGCCGCCGCAGTGCGAGCAGGCCCTCACCCGCCCAGACGGCCGCCCTTCTTTTGCTCGGCCATGATGGCGCGCATTTCGATCGTGATGTCGCGCAGCCGGGCGTCGATGACCGAGGCCTCGATGTAGTCCGACGCACTCGCGCCGCGCGCGATGCGCTGGCCTGCGCGTAGGCGCTCGATCGCGCCGGGCAGGTCGCCGACCGCGTACTGCGCCTCGGCCTCGGCGCGCAAGGCGCGCAGGGTCTGGCCGAGCGCGGTCCAGACTTGGCTCAGCTGCTTCCAGGCCGGCGCATCGAGCGGGTGCAGCGTGACCCAGGTCTGCAAGGCATCGGCGCTGTTTTGCAGCGCGAGCTTCGTGTCGGGGAGCCTGGCTGCGGTCGCCGCACCGCGCGCGGCCTGGGCGATTGCAATCTGCGAGCGCAGCAACATCACCGGTCGCGAGGCGTCTCTGGCCAACGGCGCGAGCCAGGCGGCAGCGCGATCGGGGTCGCCACGCTCGACCATCGACTGCGCGCCGAGCATCTGCACCGCCCGCAAGGCGCGCGCATCGCCGCCCGGGGCACCCTCGTTGTCCTTGGCCAGCTTCGCGGCAAGGGCCAGGGCGGTATCAGCGCGCTTCCAGTCCGTCAGCAAGCGTCGACGCGAGTGCGCTTGTGTAGGCTGCGCCGAGGCGCTCGGGTGCGCTGAGTTGGGCTGCTTCGCGCCCGGCCTTGGCGTCCGAGTCCTGCAGGCGGCGCAGGATCTCGTTGCGCGGGTCCATCAGCACGCTCGCGCGCGCGCGCGCGGTCGCGTGCTCGAACGCGTTGCCGGACGCCGGGGCCACGCCGTCGATCGCCAGACGCGAGCGTGCCTCGCCGATGCGCTCGACCGTCAGCGGGTGGCTGCGCAGGTAGGGGTAGTTGCCGCTGTCGTTCAGGCGCGAGGCCTGGTCGAGCTTTTCGAACATGCCGGCCATGCCGGCCGACGAGAAGCCCGCCTGCGACAGGACGCCGTAGCCGACGCGATCGGCCTCGCGCTCCATGTCGCGCGAGAAGTTGAGCTGCGTCTGGATCGCCGCCGCCTGCCCGCCGGTGACGGCGGCGGCCCCCGCGTTGGCGGCGTCGGCGCCGCTCGCGCGGCTCGCGGCCAGCACGCCGAGGATGGTCGCCGCGATGCCCAGCAGCGACGCCCGCTTGCTGACGGAAATGTTGCGCGCGATGTGGCGCTGCGTGACGTGCGACAGCTCGTGCGCCATCACGGCAGCGAGTTCGTCGCGATTCGCCGTCATCGCGATCAGACCCAGGTGCACGCCGATGAAGCCGCCCGGCAGCGCGAACGCGTTGACGCTCGGGTCGCGCACGAGGAAGGGCTCGAAGGTATAGCGCAGGTCGATGTCGGGGCCGATCTCGCCCAGCCTGCGCGCCGCCTCGAGCAACGGCTGCCACTGCTCCTGCACGTACTCGAGCAGCACCGGGTCGTCCATGTAGTCCGGGTCGCGCCGCACGAGGCGCATGATCTGCTCGCCGATATAGCGCTCGGCGCCGATGCTCAGATCCTCCGACGCGCTGTCGCCCAGCGAAGGCAGCATGTTCGGCGACTGCGTTTTTGACTGCGACTGCGCGACGGCAGCCGGCCCCGGCGCGAGCATCAGTGCGGCGCAAAGCAGTGCGGCGATGCGCCGGGCGGGGCGAGGGTTCAGTTGCACGGGATCGGGTTCGGGATGAAGCGCGCCGCACGCAGCGGCACTTGGACGCAAGGGCTCGACGCCCCGCGCGCATCGCTATCATGCCAGCGCGGCATTGCCGGTTTGTTGCTTGTCGCCGCGCTTTCGTTCCGCGCCATTCGTTCGCCGGCTTTCGTTCCACCATTCGCGCACTTCAAGATGCCCGCCGACGCCCCCTCCCCGCTGACCCATTTCGACGCCCAGGGCCAGGCGCACATGGTCGACGTCGCGGCCAAGGCCGAGACGCATCGCATCGCCCGCGCCAGCGGCACGATCCGCATGCTGCCGGCGACGCTCGCGCTGATCGCCGGCGGCAGCGCGAAGAAGGGCGACGTGCTCGGCGTCGCGCGCGTCGCGGCGATCCAGGCCGCCAAGCGCACGAGCGAGCTGATCCCGCTGTGCCACCCGCTGCCGATCACGCGCGTCGCGGTCGAGTTCGAGCTCGACGCAGCCGCGAGCAGCGTGCGCTGCACCGCGCAGGTCGAGACCCTCGGCCGCACCGGCGTCGAGATGGAGGCGCTGACCGCGGTGCAGATCGGCCTGCTGACGATCTACGACATGTGCAAGGCCGCCGACCGCGGCATGGTGATGGGCGACGTGCGCGTGCTGGAGAAGCGCGGCGGGAAGTCGGGGGATTGGGTGGCGCCGGCTTGAGTGGTGCGGCTAGCCCGAGTGCTTGAGGCGCAGTGCTGCGCCAGGGGTCGAAGGCTCGCAGCTTGCGTCAGCGCGCCGCCGCGTCGCCGCCGCAGACTGCCGCAGCAGGCTCTCGGCCGGAATACCCAGCCCCGCGTGGAGCTGGCGCTCTGGATCATCGCCAGCGTGAGGCCTGCGCTTGCGGTTGAGCACTTCGTAGACGCGGTTGCTGCGGCCGATGCAGCGGCTCCAGGTCCTTGGGCGTCAGACCCTGCTGCTCCATGCCGGAACTTGATCGCCTCCACGGCGATCCGGACAGGTCCATCGGGAAGTGCTGGCGCTCGTAGCCCTCGATCAGCGTCAGCCAGCACTTCCAGCCTGTCACCTTCGGGCGTGCGCGCCTTGGCCGCCCATTGCAGCGACTCGACCGCCTTCAGCGCGGCCCGGTAGTCGGCGCGGGTGCGCGATGGGTTTGATGTCCATGACTGCTCGTTGCTCCTTGCCTGGGCAGATCGTCTGCGCGTCCTGGCGTCGTACTGCCGATGCGTGCCGATGCGCGGATGTACATCATCGCGGTCGGGTAGTCGATCCATCGCCACCAGCCGATACCGTTCGCCGGCCAGGTTGAACACCACGCCGGCGCGCCCTTCAGCGATGCCTGGCGCTGCAAGCTCGGGCACCGGCATCAGCAGGACTCCCTTGCCCTTGGGCACGAAGACGAATTCCTGCCCGGCTTGCCACTGCTGCTGCCTCGCGCACGGCCTTCGGAATCGAGATCTGGAACCTGGCGGAGAGCGTAGCGACGGACGTCATTGTCCTACCTCGGCGTTATCGATACCAATTCGGCAAGGATACAGCGGCAGCGCGAGAGTTCCGCAAGCGCGCCACGCGACGACGGCGCCTTCTCGATGGCGAGACTGGCTTCGAAGCACCGTGGCCTGGCCCGCTCACCTGAAGTCGCGATAGCTCAGCGCCCGCTTCGGCGCCTCGCACTGATAGAGCGGCGCCTCGCCTTCCTTCGGCGGTTCATCGCACGGCGCGAAGAACGCATCCGCCTGCTCGTTGTGGAACTCCGCCAGCCGCGCGGCCAGGTAGCTCGGCTCGTCGGTCATGCCGTAGGCGGCGAGCGCGTTCGCCCACGCCATCATCAGGCGGGCGTCGAGCAGGTAGTGCGGCGCGCGCGCGAAGGCCGTCGCCGGGTCGATCAGCAGGCCGGGCGTGGTGACCTCGGCGTAGTCGGCGTGGTGGGCGAAGAGCCAACTGCGCTGCCCTTCGGCGATGCGCTCTGGCAGAGGCGCGGCGTTGGCGGGCGGCGCGAAGATGACGACGACGCGCGCGTAGTCCGCCAGCGCCGCGAGCCCGCCGAGCGCGAGCAGCGCGCCGCCGATGGCGAGCACGCGCGAGCCGTCCGGCCTGCGCGACGCCGCAGCGTCGCCCTCGCGCAGCGCCGCCCAGGCACAGCCCGAACGCGAACGCCGTCGGCAACAGGAAGTGCGCGTACCAGAGCGGGTACTCGAGCTGGCTGTGCAACATCATCAGCAACACCATGACGAACGCGGCGCGCAGCGTGACGCGCTGCGCGGCATCGGGTTCGTCGGCGCCGGCACGATACGCGCGCCACAGCGCGAAGCCGAGCAGCACCAGCACGAGGGCAGCGAGCGGCAGGCCGAGCTCGACCGCGAACTGCAGCACCAGGTTGTGCGTGTGGTCGAAGAACGCGACCGGCCGATCGGGGAACGGCGTCAGCGTCCACGCGAAATTGAAGTCGCCCCAGCCGACGCCCAACCATGGGTGCGCGGCGATCAGCGTCAGCGTGTTGGACCAGATCGCGAAGCGCGAACTCGAGATGTCGCCCTTGCCGAGCTGCGCGTCGCCGCCGAACAGGTGATGGCTGTGATGCGCCCACGCCGCGAGGCCGACCCACAGCAGCGCGAAGAGCACCGGCGCGGCGATCAAGCCCGCCCGCGCGCGGCGCGACAAGCGCGAATCGGCCACGCCCCAGAGGCCGAGAATCAGCACGCCGATCATGCCGGTGCGCGACGCGCTCAGCACGATGCCCGACATCAGCAGCACACCGAACGCAAGCGCCACGCGCCCCCCGACGCGCCGCTGCTCGACGAGCCACAGCAGCGCGACGAGCGACCACAGCAGCAGGCTGCTCAGATGATTCGGCTGGCGCAGGTTGCCCGCGGCGCGGCCGTTGCCGACGCGCGCGATCACCGAGCCATCGGCCCACTGCGGCGCGAAGACCTGCACCAGGCCGATCAGCGCACCGATCACGCCGGCCGCGAGCAGCGCGACGCACAGCGCCTCGAATGCCGGCCGCGCATGGCCCGCGCGCATCACGGCCGCGCCGGCGATGACGACGAGCATCGCCGCCGCGATCGTGCCGATCGACGACAACGCCAACGCCCACGGCAGCGCGGCCCACAGCGGCGCCACGGCCGCCGACAACGCAAGCAGCGCGAACGCCGACAACAACGCGCCCAGCCCGCCGCGCCACGGGCCCGACAACGTCAGGCCCGGCATGGACGCCAGCACCAGCACCCACGCGCCCCAGCCGATGAAGGCCGCGGCCTGGTTGAAGAACGTCGCCGAAGGCGGCAGGTTGTACGCGATCAGCGTCGGCAGCGTGACGGCGATGCAGCGCGGCCGCGATCATCCAGCCGGGCGACGCCGGCGGCAGGGCAGGTCTCGAAGTCAAGTGCGCTGGACCGGGTTCGGACAAGACGGGGACGCAGCAGCGGTTGTTCGGCGCATACGGGTGCGGATTGTGCAGCAGGCTGCTTCGCGGCCGGCGCCTGCCGCTCGATCGAGGCAAAGTGCTAAAGTTGGTTAACCAACACAAAACTCAGGTTTGACCATGAAAGAACTCGCGGTCTATGAAGTCAAGACGCGGCTCTCCGAATTGCTGGCTGAGGTCGAGCGTGGCGAGGAGTTCGTGATCACCCGGCGCGGTACTGCGGTGGCACGCCTGGTCAGCGCGGCACCGGCAGCGTCGCGCCGCTCGCAGTCGAACGCGCAGCGCCAGCGCGTGGCCCTGGCGTTTGACGCGCTGTCGCAGCTACGCCGCGGCGTGAGCCTTGACCTGCCGCTGCGGCAGGCCATCGAGTCGGGGCGCGATTGACGATGCCCTTCGTCATCGACAACTCCGTTGTCTCGGGCTGGTACCTCGAGAACCAGGCCACGCCTTACACGGCAGCCATTGCCCAGCAACTGCTCGACGATCGTGCGTGGGCGCCGGCGTTGTGGGAGCTTGAACTCACCAACGTCCTGCGCACGGCCTGCCAGCGCCAACGCATGGCAGCCCAGCAAGCGCAGCAGGTACTGGCGCACATCGCCCAGTTGCCGATCGAGGTCGATCGCCATCCGGTGCCGCGCAGCGAACTGCTGGCGCTGGCGTTGCGGTTCGGACTGAGCAGCTATGACGCAGCCTACCTCGAGCTTGCGCTGCGTCGCCAATTGCCGTTGGCAACGCAGGACGAGGCGCTCCGCGCGGCGGCGCAGGCGTCTGGCGTCGGCTGCGTTGCTTCGACAAACTGAAGCCACGCGCCTCGCCGGCCGGCAAGGCGCCGGGTGACGCGAGGAATTGTTTACCTCCCAGCCGCGCCTCCGAAGCTCGCTATACTTGTATAGCGTCTGAAACCGATGCGCGTTGAAGACCCGAACCGGAGTAGTTCACATGCTGGCCATCCGCCTGCCCGAAGCCATCGAGGAGCGACTCGCAGCGCTCGCTTCCGAAACCGGGCGCACCAAGACAGCGCTGGTGCGTGAAGCTGTCGTCGAGTACATCGACGACCTCGAAGACCTGTACCTCGCCGAGTCGCGCGCGCGGTCGGGCCGCAAGACGATTCCCTCTGACCGAAGTCGAGCGGGAGCTCGGCCTTGCGGATTGAGTTCGACCCCGGCGCGCTCGATGACCTGAAAAAGCTCGACCGCCCGATCCAGCAGCGCCTGCTCGGCTTCCTGCGAGTGCGGGTGGCCGCGCTGGAGAACCCCAGGAGCATCGGCGAACCGCTGTCGGGCGCGCGACTCGGCAACTACTGGAAATACCGCGTCGGCGACTGGCGAATCATCTGCGACATTCAGGACAGCCGCATCGTGGTTCGCGTCCTGAGAATCGGCAACCGGCGCGATGTCTATCGATAGCCCGCAGGCTCGGCCGCGGCATGAGCCAGGGCGCTCTGGGCCAGCGACTCGGCGTACTGCGCCGACGATCTCGCCGACGGGGCGTCCGTCCTTTCGGGTAGACGCCCGAAGTCTCGGGCGGCGCAGCTGCAAATCTGCCGAATCGGGCGAAGCACGGTCGCAGCCTATCTGCTGTTGAGCTTGCTCAGCCGATGCGCGCGCGTGCATTCCTCGGGCGCCGTTCGCAAGCCGCGACCGCGCGTGGCAGCAGACAGCACCGCCACGTCGGGAAGCGCTCGGCGACCTCTCGCATCCGGCATGTCCGCGCGCGCAGTTCGGCCCGGGCTCGATGATCATCATGCGGTGATCTCGCGCGGCGCGATCGAGGAGCAGACCTCGGGATCGGCGCGTGGTCGACCTTGTCGACGCCGATGCGCGCGTGCACGAAGCGGAATTGACGGAACGTCCTCCTCGAGACGCATGTATTCGACGCCGACCCAGCGTCGCGAGCATCACGACGCGATCGCCGGCGAGCGGCGACACCCAGCGCGGCGCGCACGCGGGCGAGCCGCGTTCGTCGACAGCCTTCGGGCAACGGGCTGATCGCACCCATCATCAGCCCCGCGGGCAGCAGGAAGTAGAGGTAGGCTGTGCGGGATACTCGACCATCGCGTGCAGCAGCACGGCCAGATGGCGAGCAGCAGATGCCGCCCAGCGGTGCCGGGTCGCGCAGCGCCGCAGCCAGCCGAGCAACCACCAGCGAACGCTGCGCACAACGCGAGCGCGAGCGGCACGCCGAACCAGGTCACGAGGTCGAGCACGAGGTTGTGGCTGCGGTGAACGTGTTGCGCGAGGGTGCGCACTTGCGTCGCGAGTTGAGCGCCATCACGACCTGGTCCGAATCCATAGCCGAACCAGGGCTGCTCGGCGATCGCCGCGTGAAAGCACGCCAGATCGTCGCGCGGTCCGACCTCGAACGTCGAGCGCGATCGTTCGGCGACGACATGGTAGCAGCAGGTCATCGATCCAGGCCGCCCGAGTACAGCACGCCGAGGGCGAACACGGCACGCGCGACGTCGCAGCCGCCGCAAGCGCGAACCGACGCGGCCCCGGTCACGAACCACAGCGCAGCCGACGAGCACGATGGCGACGAGCGCCGAGCGCGACTGGCGATCAGCGATGCCGAGTGCGAACACCAGCACGACGAGCGCAAGGCTCGCGCGAGCTCGATGCGGCGCAACTCGAACAGCGCCGTCGCCGCGACGATGCCCCAGACCATGCAAGAGCGCCAAGTGGTTCGGCTGCGCGAGGTTGCGCGAACGGCCGCGCTCCGGATCAGCTCCGTCGACGCACCAGCCGCCGGACGCGACATGCAGCCATTGCGAGAACGCGACCGCAAAGGCGGCGATCGCGCCTGAACATCGCGGTCGTCCAAGCCAGCGCAAGGCCGGCGTCGCGCCCGGCTTGCGCGGCCCACAGGCAACCGGCGTAGAGGCGAGCATCGCGCCGAGCCCATAGAGCAGGCCGAGCACGGCGTCGCCGCGGAAGACGAGTGCCTGCCGGCGAGGCAGCTGCGCGACCGGCAGCAGCGCGACGAGCGCCAGCCCCAACCGGCGCCGGCATCGGAGGCGCAACTGCGCTCGCCCCGCTGCGGCCAGCATCGACGTCGCGCCGAGTCAGCGCCACGCCGATCGCGGCCGCCACTTCGCCGTGGAACGACAGCCCAGGGCGGGTAGTGGTTCGGCAGCTCCAGCCGAGGAACAGACCGGCGAGGCCAAGCGTGAGGAATGATCGATGCGCATCGTGGACAGCGAAGAGCGTGAACGAAAAGGCGGCCCGAGAGCGCCCTTGATTTCAGCCGAGCTAGCTCGGATTACTTGCACGAACCCGGCAGGAACTTCGCGTCGGACGTGGTGCCGCGGGCGTGCACTGCCCAGCGCCACTGCTTGCCCGCGTTCATGCCACCGTCATCGGCAGTCGATCCCGGCCGTGTCGCAGTACGGCGTCAGCGTAACGTCCTTGCGTGTCGATCCACTGTCACCGAAGCCCTGCGCAGTCACGGTGACCACGCCATCCGCGCTGGTCGCGACGCTCGCAACATACTTCGACGTAGCAGAGCCGGCGCTTTCGCAGCCCCAGCCGTTGGCCGCCCGGCCCGACGTACCCGACATCGACTGGATACACCTCGGTGATGCTGGTGCGGCAGCCCGACGCGGCAAGGATGACTTCCGACATCTTGGCCTTCTTCGTGTACTGCTGGTACGCCGGCAGCGCGACGGCGGCCAGGATACCGATGATCGCGACGACGATCATCAATTCGATCAGGGTGAAACCTTGTTGGACTCGTTTCATGGGGTTTGCTCCTTGGCAATGGGTTGGGATGCGAACCCCTTGAATGCAGGTGCCGTGCCAGCCTTTCGACCCCCTCGCGGCGTGAAATCCTGCCGCGATGTGACGCGTTCGGTCACATCGGGCGGCCGGTTCCGGTCGCGCCCGCGTCAGTGGCGACGCAATTTGTCACTTGCCGGTCCATCGCTTCGGGCATCGCTTCGTCCGGCACGGCAGGCCACATCGTCTGGCCTGCGCAGAGCGGATGAACGCGGTGCAGTGTCTCGATCGCCGCGATTTCGGTCATCACAGCCGCCATTTGGCTAGCCTGCACTCTTGGCAGACGCTGGCGATGCATGCAGCTGTAGGCCGAGCGCAGCGACAACCTTGAGAATGGTGCCGAACGCCGGATTGCCTGCAGGCGAGAGCGCCTTGTACAGACTTTCGCGACCCAGGCCGGCCTCACGGGCGACCAGTGTCATTCCCTTTGCGCGCGCAATGTCGCCAAGCGCTGCGGCGATGAGGTTGGGGTCGTCTTCCTCGAGCGCGGCCTCCAGGTACGCGGCCATCTCCTCCTCAGAGGTGAGGTGTTCGGCGGGATCCCAAAGGGTTGTTGCGATCTTGGCCATCTGTCGCTCCTACAGTTCGCGGGCCAGGGCTTTGGCTTCGCGGCTATCGCTGTCCTGGGACGACTTGTCGCCGACCGGCGAGAAGAACGATGTACTCGTTGCCTCGTTGCACAAAATACACCCTGTAGCCAGGACCGAAGTTCACCCGAAGTTCGGAAACGCCTTCACCCACCGGTTTGACATCCCCAGCGTTGCCAAGGGACAGGCGGCGGACCCGGATGTCGATGCGGACTTTCGCCGCCCGATCTCGCAGGCTGTCGAATCAAGCGGAGTAGGTGGCCGTCTGGCGAACTTCAAGCACCGAACGAATGTATCACATGGGATACGCAGAGGGCTGCGAGTAGTTTATTGACGATACGTACGTCATAGCGTACGATATCTGCTCATCCGGAGGCACCCATGACCACCCTGACCGCGAGCGAAGCCCGAGCCAACCTGTACCGCCTGATTGACCAAGCCGCAGAGTCGCATCTGCCGATTCATATCGAAGGCAAGAGGGCCAGTGCGGTCTTGCTCGCTACCGAGGACTGGCAGGCAATTCAGGAGACTCTGCACCTCCTGTCGGTACCGGGCATGCGGGAATCAATCAAACAAGGGATGGCCGAGCCGTTGGGCAAGAGTGCCAAGAAGGTTGTTTGGTGACTTGGCAGGTTGTCTTCTCACGGCACGCGCTCAAGGACGCCAAGAAGCTCTCTGCAGCTGGCCTCAGGACAAAGGCGGAAGAACTGCTGGCAATCGTTGCCGCCGACCCGTTCCGGAATCCTCCGCCATACGAAAAGCTTGTCGGAGACTTGTCCGGTGCATATTCGCGTCGCATCAACATTCAGCACAGGCTGGTGTACGAGGTGTTCACCAAGGAGCGTACCGTCCGAATACTTCGAATGTGGACTCACTATGAATGAGAAGTCGTCAGCCCGCCGTTCCATCCGGACTTTGCCACTGTCTTGAAGGTTGCTCGGGTGCTTGGGGTCAAGTTGCCCGCGGCGGCTGGCTGAATTTTGCGGGTTGACGCCGAACCCATCGCCGCAGCGGACGGCCTGCTGCCGCGACTGGCCTCCAGCGTTGGCCGTCACAAACCGCTTGCTAGCCATAGGTTAGCGACTTTGCTAACACTGCAACATCAAGAAGACGCAGCAAACGCCGGGCCACGAACTGAAGGTGGCGCGCAGGCGCCTGAAGGAGTTGCAAGATGGCTGAGTTGAAGTACAAACCCGTTGCCCACGATCACCAGACGTTTCTCGCCAGGGCCAAGGCACGCAAGGGTTTCGCCGAGGCCTACGCGGCCCTGGAACTCGAGTATCAGGTTGCGGGGCAGATGCTCAAGGCCCGCTCCCGCGCCGGGCTGACACAAGAAGCCGTCGCTGAACGCATGGGCACGACGAAGAGCGCCATCTCACGACTCGAAGCCGCTGGCAAGCACGCGCCGTCGCTGTCGACG
Source organism: uncultured beta proteobacterium (assembly GCA_963774675.1). Lineage (GTDB taxonomy): Bacteria > Pseudomonadota > Gammaproteobacteria > Burkholderiales > Burkholderiaceae_C > CAIKUF01. The sequence continues at coordinate 84,535 of CAVZFV010000013.1, forward strand.
CTCAAGCGGTATGCCGCTGCGGTCGGTTGTGAGCTTCAAGTCAAACTTGTGCCGCACAAGTCGACGTGATGCGCCTTCGCTCAAGCGGGCAGACACCGGCTTGCCGACGACGCGACGGTGATCGAAGGTTCGGCGTTGATTACTTCGCCAGCGTCACCTGCGGGCCGGAGGTCGAGTCGCCGCGCACGACGGGCGAATCCTCGATCATCGAAAGTCACCAGACGCCTCGCAGGCCACGCTGCTCGCCCAGTGCAGTGCGTCGGCAAAGTCGAGACCGCGACGGTGCAGGTCGATCGCGTCCTTGACTGCGTGCCAACGTTCGACGGTGACATGAGGCATGCCGAGCAGATGGTCGACCGCGCGGCAAAACGCCTCAGGCCCGGCCTCGTAGAAACCGCGCATGACCCATTCGAATTCGAGGATTACCGTCAGCGGCACGAATACGGAAGGCGACTCGACCATCACGCGCCGGGCGATCGGCCGTTGGCGATTGGCTTGCGCGTCCTCCGGGTCGTCGCAGTAAAAGCGTGCCAGGATGTTCGTATCGACGGCGATCACGCCTTGCCCGGTTGCTTGTTCAACAACGCGGCGGGGTCGAATTCCGACAGTCGCCGCTTCGGGCGGCCTGCGGCACTCGGTTCGACCTTGACCAGGCCATAGCCAGCCTGCGGATCGGACGGCGTCACACGCCGCCGGATGAGCAATCGAATCGTGCCGCCCTCGTCGACAAATTCGACCTGGGTGCCAGGCGTCAACTCATAGCGCGCACGAATCTCGGCGGGGATGACGATCTGTCCTTTCTCAGTCAGCGTGGCAGCGGCCATGGGCGCACCCGGAAGTCGATGGAAGCTCACAGTCTAGCAGTTTGCTTACCACGTAAGCTCCCCTCCATCGGTGAAACAGAATGCGCCAACTGCATCTCCTGACCGGCCGCCAAGGCCCGGATCGTGTGTGGAGTCGTCAGGTGGCCGATCTCGGTCATCACGGCCTCGATCTCGCCCGGCTTGATGTGGGTGATGTACACGTCCACGCTCGGGTTGAGTGGGCCGGAGAGCTGCGACAGCTCGGCCGCGAGTGTCTCGGGGCACAGGTGGCGGCTGATGCCGGCGAGCGCGCGCTCGTCGTTGCCGAACGCGGCTTCGATCACGAGTTGCGCAACCTTCATACCGCGCAGGCGCTGCCAGAGCTCGGGGTTGGGTCCGGTGTCGCCGGTGTAGACCCACCAGCCGGCATTACCGCCGCCGCCCTGCACGGCGAAGCCGGCGGCGGGCACGGTGTGGTGCGCGCACAGCACCTCGACCGTCTTGCCGCCGATCACGAGGCGGTCGCCATGCTCGAAGGGCACGAACTGCAGGACGGGGTGCTCGGCGCTCGGCAGGCGCGTGAAGTCGGGCCAGATGACGCCGTTGAAGATGTGCTGTTGCAGCGCGTGCAGCGTGGGCCCGAGCGCGTGGACCTGGATCGGCAGGCGGCCGGAGGCCGCGCGAAGGCGGATCACGCTGTCGGCCAGCAGCGCGATCGCGAGAACGTGGTCGAGGTGCGAGTGGCTGACGAGGATGTGGTCGATGCGTTCGAGCTCGGCGAGCGTCAGGTCGCCGACGCCGGTGCCGGCATCGATCAGCACGTCGTCGTCGATCAGGAAGGCCGTCGTGCGGCTGCCGGCGGCGATCGCGCCGGAGCAGCCGAGGACGCGGATGCGCGTTGTCGCCGACACAGCAGTGCCGGCCGGCGCATCGAGAACGGAGCTGGTCGGCACGGACGCGATGGTGGGGCCGGCGCACTCACCGCGCAAGCGGGCGAAGTCGCGTTTGGCGTGTGTTCGACTTGCGTTTGCTGCGCCAGGTGCATGCCGTCTGCAACGGCGTGAAAAGCGTCACGTGCCGGTGCCTGAGGCGGCCCGGCTGCCCTACTGCCCGACTGCCCGAGCAGAGGCGCCGCGCTTCAGCCCTGCACGAACTGCATCTGCGTACCGGCGAGTTCGATGACGTCGCCGTTGCGCAGCGAGACGGTCTCGCCGACGAGCGGGTTGCCGTTGACGCTCGGGCGGTTTGCGCCTTCGACGTGGGCGAAGACGTAGCCCGTCGGGCGGCGCGTGATCGAGGCGACCTGCACGCCCGGTTTGCCGACCGTGGTGACGACCTTCGTCAAGCTCACCTCGCGTCCGGCCGCCGCACCGTTGAGCACCTTGATGAGGGCCGCCGTCTCGGGTCCACCGAGACCGCCGAAATTCGACGCTGCGGGCGCGGGATACGAAGCGGCTGCGGTGGCACCGGGTTTGAGGATGAGCGTGCGCTCGTAGTCGGTGCCCTCATCGATCATGTACTTGATCTTGTACTTGCCGATCTCGACCGTGTCGTTGTGCGTCAGCAGCTGCTTCTTGATCGCCTTGCCGTTGATGTAGGTGCCGTTGGTGCTGTTCAGGTCTTCGATGAAGACGTCGGCGCCGACCATCTGCAGCACGGCGTGCTCGCCGCTCACCGCGAGGTTGTCGATCACGATGTCGTTGTACGGACGGCGACCGAGCGTCGTCTTGTCCTTGGTGATCTGCACTTCCTTGATCACCACACCGTCGAGCGATACGACCAGCTTGCCCATGCTCATCCCCAGTTGAATCAGCGCCTGAACGGCCACCAAGATCGCGGCGGCGCCGCGGTGCTGCTGCCACCGGCGACACGCGCCAGCATGACAGCGATGTTATCTTTTCCGCCCGCATCGTTGGCGGCATCGATCAGCGCCGCGCCCGCATCGGCGAGTGATTCGTGCGATTGCAGCACCTGCGCCATCGTCTCGTTGTCGAGCATGTCCGACAGGCCGTCCGAGCACAGGAGGTAGATGTCGCCCGGCATCACCTCGTGCACGTGCGTTTCCAGCAACACCGTATCTTCGACGCCGACGGCGCGCGTGACAAGGTTCTTGTTGGCAGAAAACGCGGCCTGCTCGGGCGTGATGAGGCCGGCGTCGATCTGCTCCTGCAGCAGTGAATGATCGTGCGTTGCCTGCGTCAGCCGGCCGCCGCGCAGCCGATAGCCGCGCGAGTCGCCGATGTGGCCGAGCATCAGCCGCCCCTGGCGAAACACCGCGAGCACGAGCGTCGTGCCCATGCCGGCGTATTGCGGGTTCGAGTTGGCGGCATTGAAGATCGCGCGGTTCGCGTTGTCGACGCAGATGTCCATCGCGCGACGCACCTCGGCATCGCTCGCCTGCTCGGTGGCCTCGAGCAACCAGCGGCCGAGTTCGGTCTTGATGAACGAGGTGACCATGCTGCTCGCCACTTCGCCTGCGTTGTAGCCGCCCATGCCATCGGCGAGCGCGAGCAGCTTGGCCTCTTCGTCCACCGCCACGGCGTCCTCGTTGTTGCTGCGCTCGCGTCCGGTGTCCGTGGCGCAGAAGAATTCAAGGGTCATGGTGGGGCGGTAAAGGGAGGCAAACGCTTGCGCGGATTGTGCCTTGGTTCGGTGCGTGAAAACCTCACGTTCGCGCCCGGCGCTGGGCGGTGTACCGCTTCAGCCAGATGCGCCGGCAGCGCCCGGCGACGCCTCCAGTTGCGTTGCGATCGCGCGCAGCGCGCGGGCGATTTCGGCGCCGTCGGCCGGGCGTGAAGCACGGTCCTTTGCCAGCATGCGCGCCACGAGCGATTCGAGCGCTTCGGGCAGATCGGGCCTCAGGCTGCGCAGCGGCGGGGCGTCGTCGTTGACGATTTGTTTCATCATCGCGGCCAGCGAGGATGCCTCGAAGGGCAGCCGTCCGCACAGGAGTTGGAACAGCAGCACGCCGAGCGCGTAGAGGTCGCTGCGGCCATCGACGCGCTGACCGACGAGTTGCTCGGGCGACATGTAGGCAGGGGTGCCCAGCAGCATGCCGGTGCGCGTGTGGCTCGCGTCGCCGATGCGCGCGACGCCGAAGTCGGTGACGACGACGCGGTCGGTCGCGGCATCGACGATCACGTTGCCGGGCTTGATGTCGCGATGGACGATGCCTTGCTTGTGCGCATGAGCGAGCGCATCGGCGACACGCGCCGCGACGCGCACCGCCTGCGGCGCCGGCAACAGCTGACCGGGGACGACGTGCGACTGCAGATCGTGCCCGGGAAGCAGCTCCATCGCGAGATAGGCCACGCCGCCTGCTTCGCCCGCGTCGAGGATCTTCACGATGTCGGGGTGGTCGAGGCGGCGCGCCGCCTCGACTTCGCGCAGGAAGCGCGCGCGCGCTTCGGCGAGCGCTTCGCCGGTCAGTTCGCGGCCGAGCGCGATCGTCTTCAGCGCGACGCAGCGCCTGTTGTGCGTGTCGCGCGTGTCGCGCGCCAGATGGACGACGCTGGTCGCGCCGCGTGCGATTTCGGATTCGACCGTGTACGGACCAACAACGGTCACAGCGGGCATGCGCTTGCCCGGAGGTCGGCCCGCTGCCGCCCTACAACCTCGCCTTGAGCAACTTCCCCATCTCGGACGGATTGCGTGTCACGGTAAACCCGCAAGCCTCCATGATCTCGAGCTTGGCGTCCGCCGTATCGGCCCCCCCGCTGATGAGTGCCCCGGCATGCCCCATGCGCTTGCCAGGAGGGGCAGTCACCCCGGCGATGAAGCCGACGATGGGCTTCTTCATATGCTCCTTGCACCACAGCGCGGCCTCGGCCTCGTCCGGCCCGCCGATCTCGCCGATCATGATCACCGCGTCGGTCTCGGGGTCGTCGTTGAAGAGCCTCATGATGTCGATGTGCTTCAGGCCATTGATCGGGTCGCCCCCGATCCCGACCGCGCTGGACTGCCCGAGCCCGATGTCGGTGAGCTGCGCCACCGCCTCGTAGGTGAGCGTCCCTGAGCGGCTGACGACGCCGATGCGGCCCTTTCGGTGGATGTGGCCCGGCATGATGCCGATCTTGATCTCCTCGGGCGTGATCAGCCCCGGGCAGTTGGGTCCGAGCAGCAAGGTCTTCTTGCCGCCCTTGGCCTCCTTGGCGCGCATCTTGTTGCGCACGACGAGCATGTCCTTGATCGGGATGCCTTCGGTGATGCAGATCGTGAGGTCGAGCTCGGCCTCGACCGCCTCCCAGATCGCGGCTGCGGCGCCGGCCGGGGGGACGTAGATGACGCTCACCGTCGCGCCTGTCGCTTCCTTGGCTGCCTTCACGCTGGCGTGAATCGGGATGCCTTCGAAGTCTTCGCCCGCCTTCTTCGGGTTCACCCCGGCGACGAAGCAGGCTTTGCCGTTGGCGTAGTCACGGCACATGCGGGTGTGGAACTGCCCGGTCTTGCCGGTGATGCCCTGGGTGATGACGCGGGTGTCTTTGTTGATCAATATCGACATGGGGTTCTTTCGCTTCGGCGTCTGCTTACTTGAGTGCGGCCATGACAGCCTCTGCCGCCTCTGCCATGGTGTCGGCGCTGATGATGGGCAGGCCCGAGTCCTTCAGGAGCTTCTTGCCGATCTCTTCGTTGGTGCCTTTCATGCGCACGACCAAGGGGACGCTGAGGTTGGTCGCCTTGCAGGCGGCGATCACGCCTTCGGCGATCGTGTCGCAGCGCATGATGCCGCCGAAGATGTTGACGAGGATGGCCTTGACCTTGGGGCTGGCGAGCATGATCTTGAAGGCTTCGGTGACTTTCTCGGCAGTGGCGCCGCCGCCGACGTCGAGGAAGTTGGCGGGCTCGCCGCCGAAGAGCTTGATGGTGTCCATCGTCGCCATCGCGAGGCCCGCGCCGTTGACGAGGCAGCCGATGTTGCCGTCGAGCTGGATGTAGGCGAGGTCGAACTTGCTGGCTTCGACTTCGGCCGGGTCTTCTTCGTCCAGATCGCGGTAGGCGACGATCTCGGGGTGCCGGTACAGGGCGTTCGCGTCGAAGTTGAACTTGGCGTCGAGCGCCTTGATGCAGCCGTCACCCTGCAGGATCAGGGGGTTGATCTCGGCCAGGCTGGCGTCGCTGTCCATGTAGCAGGTGTAGAGCTTCTTGAAGACGTCCACCGCCTGGGCTTGGGACGCTTCGGGGATGCCGATGCCGCTGGCCAGTTCCGCTCCTTGGGCGTCGGTCATGCCCACGAGGGGGTCGATGAAGACTTTGAGGATCTTCTCGGGCGTCTTGTGGGCGACTTCTTCGATGTCCATGCCGCCTTCGGAGCTGGCCATCATGGCGACTTTCTGGCTCGCGCGGTCGGTGACGGCGGCGACGTAGTACTCGTGGCGGATGTCGGCGCCTTCTTCGATCAGCAGGCGGCGCACTTTCTGGCCTTCGGGGCCGGTCTGGTGGGTCTTCAATTGCATGCCGAGGATCTGGCCGGCCAGGGTGCTGACTTCATCGAGCGACTTGGCGAGCTTGACGCCGCCGCCCTTGCCGCGGCCGCCGGCGTGGATCTGGGCCTTGACGACCCAGACCGGGCCGCCGAGCTTTTGCGCAGCCTCACCGGCTTCGTGGACGGTGAAGGCGGCATAGCCGCGCGGCACGGGCACGCCCGCCTTGCGCAGCAGTTCCTTGCCCTGGTATTCGTGGATTTTCATGAGGGAGTCTCGGGCTGAAGTGGAGAAGAGTGCGTTGCCGCCACTGGCGGCGCAGTGTCGGCGGCAGAACTGACGTCGCCTTGACGGTACCAGCGCGGATAGTGCTCGCGCACCACCGCGCCGTCGGCGCGCAACGCGTGGCAGCGATCGATCTGGAACGGTCTTTCGCTGCCTTCGCCGTCGCCGCGCGTGTCGATCACGATCCCTGCGAAGGCCTGCACGACGGCGGTCGGCAGTGTCTGGCTCATCTCGCTCAGATGCGTGCACCCTCGCACGCCGCCGAGGCGGTGACGCACCGCCTGGCGAAAGCCCTGCATCAGGTTCAGGCCGACGAGGCTGCGATAGGCGTCGCCCGCGCTTTCGTCCGCGCTTTCGTCCGCACTTTTGCCGGCAGCATCGCCAAAAACATCGCACTGGCCGGGGTAGGGCATGGCCCGCGTCTCGGAGCCGGCCTCGAGGATGTTGAAGCGCTCGTCGATCACGAGCCGCAACAGCAGATCGTGGATCGGCTCGCCCGCCGGCCGCGTGCCGCGGGCGAGCTTCACGTCGCGCGTCTTGACGTCGGTGAGCCGGGCTTCGACTTCCCACAGGCCATCGCCGCGGGCGAAGACCTCGACGTCGATACTGCGGCGGTGCTGGAGCGTTCGGCTGGGCGCGGCGGGGGGCAGGGCCATCGGTTCGGGCGGGTGGCAGGCGCGCCCGAAGGAGCACGAGGCGGGCTGAGGGTTGAGGGGAAGGCGAGGTCGGAGGTTCAATGTAGCACCCTGAATCGCGCACCCGGCATTCCGCACCCCGCCCTGCACATTCGGCCCCCTCCGCCCCGCCTTCCGACTTCGCCACCACGGCAGTGCGGCAGCGCGGCAGCGCGAGCCCCGAAGTTCAGTCGTCGTCGGCGCCGGTGCGCAGCACGCGCCGGATCACTTCGGCCGAGAAGCCGCGCCCGGCAAGAAATCGCATCTGGCGCGCGCGCTCCCTCGGCGTCGATGGCGACGGCGCCGAACTTGCGAGCCCAGACGTCTTGCGCTCGAGCGAACTCGCTTGTCTTCAGGTCGCGCGCCTCTTCGGCGGAAAGCTCGAGGCCATGGCGCGCGAGTTCCTGCGTGATGCGCAGGTTGCCGTGCCGCGCGGCGCGGGTGCGGACGCGCGCCTCGAGGAAGCGTGTTTCGCTCAGCAGGCCACTCGCGGCGAGTTGGTCGAGCAGGCTGTCGACACTCGCCAGCAACTCCGGCGAAGGCGGGGCGCGGCGTGTGCGCGGCGAGCTGTCCGGCGCGCCTTCGACGGGCGGGAGGCGGCGTGTCAGCGTTGAACCGTGCGGCGGGTCATCGAATGTCGAGGCGACGCGCTCACGTCGCGGGGCGGTCCGCTGGGCAAGATCGTTCAGCGCGAGCTTGTGTGCATGCGCGATCAGTTTGCGACGCAACTCGAGCCGGCTGTGCTCGCGCTGCGAGAGCAGTTGCAGCGCGCGCGCCTTGATCGACAGGCGCTGCCTCATGCTGCGCGCATCGCCTGCCGGTCGCTGGCGCTATTCGGTCGCTGGCACTGTTGCCTGACTAGCCCTTCACCGTGTCCTTCACCGCTTCCTTGGCGGCTTCTTTCGCCGCCTCTTTCGCAGCCTTCGACTTGCCGGCCGCGCCATCGCTCACCGGCAATTGCGGAATGCCGACCGCGGCGCGCACCTTGTTCTCGATCTCGATCGCGAGGCTCTCGTTCTCGCGCAGGAATTCGCGCGCGTTGTCCTTGCCCTGGCCGATCTTCTCGCCGTTGTAGGCGTACCAGGCGCCGGACTTCTCGACCGCGCCGGCCTCGACGCCCATGTCGATGATCTCGCCCTCGCGGCTGATCCCTTCGCCGTAGAGGATGTCGAACTCGGCCGTCTTGAACGGCGGCGCAACCTTGTTCTTCACGACCTTGACGCGGGTCTCGTTGCCGATCACCACGTCGCCTTTTTTGATCGAGCCGATGCGCCGGATGTCGAGCCGCACCGATGCGTAGAACTTGAGCGCGTTGCCGCCGGTCGTCGTCTCGGGCGAGCCGAACATGACGCCGATCTTCATGCGGATCTGGTTGATGAAGATGACCATCGTGTTGGTCTTCTGGATCGACGCGGTGAGCTTGCGCAGCGCCTGGCTCATCAGGCGCGCCTGCAGGCCGGGCAGGCTGTCGCCCATGTCACCCTCGAGCTCGGCCTTGGGCGTGAGCGCGGCGACCGAGTCGACGACGATCAGGTCGATCGAGCCGGAGCGCACCAGCGCGTCGACGATCTCGAGCGCCTGCTCGCCGGTGTCGGGCTGGCTGATCAGCAACTCCTGCAGGTTGACGCCGAGCTTCTCGGCGTACTGCGCGTCGAGCGCATGTTCGGCGTCGATGAAGGCGCTGACGCCGCCCTGCTTCTGCATCTCGGCGATCACTTGCAGCGTCAGCGTCGTCTTGCCCGACGATTCGGGGCCGTAGATTTCGACCACCCGACCGCGCGGCAGGCCGCCGACACCGAGCGCGATGTCGAGACCGAGCGAGCCGGTCGAGACAACCTCGATATCGCGGATCGGCTGACCCTCGCCCAGCCGCATGATCGATCCCTTGCCGAACTGCTTTTCGATCTGCGCCAGCGCGACCTGCAACGCCTTGGCTTTTTCCGGGTTCATGTTCGATTTGACGGGCGCTTCCATGAGGGTCTCCGAGTGATGTCGCGCCCATTATCTCAGAGACTGGATGTTTGTACAGTGTTGAATGGCGCTATTGGCCCGCGTGCTCGCCTGCAAGTTAGGGATCACGCGCTGCCAACGCGCTGCCGAATTGGGGGAGGCGCGCCAAACCTACAATCGCCGGGCAAGGCTGGCAGGGCTTCACCAACACGCCGGCGCCGACAAGGAGACGGGCATGCGCATCCTCATCGCGGAAGACGATCAAGTGCTCGCCGACGGGCTGTTGCGCTCGCTGCGCAGTGCGGGCTATGCAGTCGATCACGTCGCCAGCGGGAGCGAGGCCGACGCCGCGCTCGCGTCACACGAATTCGATTGCCTGATCCTCGATCTCGGGCTGCCCAAGATGCACGGCCTCGAGGTGCTGCGCAAGCTGCGCGCGCGCGGCTCGGCGGTGCCGGTGCTGATCCTGACCGCGGCCGACAGCGTCGAGCAGCGCGTCAAGGGGCTCGACCTTGGCGCCGACGACTACATGGCCAAGCCGTTCTCGTTGCAGGAACTCGAGGCGCGCGTGCGCGCACTGACGCGGCGCGGCCTGGGCAGCGCATCGACGATCGTCAAGCACGGGCCGCTGTCGTTCGACGCCACCGGCCGCGTCGCCTACATCAACGACCAGACTGATCGAACTCTCGGCGCGCGAGATTTCGCTGCTCGAAGTGCTGCTGCAACGCGCCGGCCGGCTCGTCAGCAAGGATCAACTCGTCGAGCGCCTGTGCGAATGGGGCGAGGAAGTCAGCAATAACGCGATCGAGGTCTACATCCACCGCCTGCGCAAGAAGATCGAGCAGGGGCCGGTGCGGATCGCGACGGTGCGCGGCCTGGGCTATTGCCTGGAAAAGATCAACGCGTAGGCCGAACGCGGCAAGCGCGTCAACTGCTCTCAGATGCGCCCGCGGCGCCGGCGAGCAACGAAGCCCAGGGCGAGCAGCCCGGCGGCGAGCATCGCCGCGGCCTGCGGCTCGGGCACAGCGGTGACGGTGACGTTGTCGAGCAGCGCGCCGACGTTATCGCCGCCGCGATTCGCAAAGCTGAGCGCAAACATGCCGCTCGAAGTCGGCGTGAACGCAAGCACGCGGCCGAGAAGTGCATCTGCCGACGCGAGCGTGTAGCTGCCGCTTGTGTCGCCAAACGTCACATCGACGATGTCGTCAGCGTAGCCACGCTGGTTGCCGGAGAGCGCGAAGCTTGCGCTGTACGTGACGCCTGCGGTGAGGTCGAGCAGCTTGCTGAACACGCCCGCATTGCTCGTCGAGCCGTCGAGATCGACATAGCGGCCGTTGCCGGGGATCAGGTCAAACGGCCCGCCCACGCCGATCAGATCGACCGTGCCGTCGGCGACGCTCCAGCCGCCGAGAAAGTGGGTCTGGTTCAGCTGCAGCGCGTCGGCGTCGAAGTCGTCGGCGAAGACCGGCAGCGCGTGGCTGGCGGCGCTGAAGCTCAGCGCAGCGAGGGCGGCAAGGAAGGATTTGCAATGCATTGGGTTGGATGTGCCATGAAAGTGAGAGCGACTGTATCGGCGCTTTCGCGCCCCGCGTTGCATCACCGCTTCACGTGGGCGCCTTGCGCGTGACGTTGTGAGCAGCGCGCGCACCTGCGTTGCCGCGTTGGCACGGCGCTATGCTCGCCGTCGCCATGCCCACCTCTGACCCGCCACGCTCCAAGGAGCAGCGTTCGCTGTTCGGCGAAATCCTCGATTGGATGCTCGCGCCCTTGCTGCTGCTGTGGCCGATGAGCGTGTTGCTGACCTGGCTCGTCGCGCAAAACATTGCCAACAAGCCTTTCGACCGCCAACTCGGCGAGACGGCACGCGCGTTGGCGCAGCAGATCGTGGTGCTGCCGGGGCCGCAGGGGCAGCCCCAGGCGCGCTTCTCGCTGCCCCTCGGCACTTCCGAGTTGCTGCGTGCGGACGAGGTGGATGACGTCTTCTATCAAGTGCTCGGCCTGCGCGGCGAGTTTGTCAGCGGCGATGCGTCGATTCCGGTGCCGCTCGACGTCGCGCTCGGTGACCCGGGCGAGGTGCGCTTTCGCGACGACACGATCGACGGCAAGGCGGTTCGCGTCGCCTCGCTGTGGATCTACAGGATCGGTGCGGCGGGCGCAGACGCTGGGGCCGGCGAGCCGCCGGGACCGCTCGTGCAGGTGGCGGAGACGCTCGGCAAGCGCTCGCGGCTCGCGACCGAAATCATCAAGGGCGTGATCCTGCCGCAGTTCGTGATCCTGCCGCTTGCGGTGCTGCTCGTGTGGCTGGCGCTGTCGCGCGGTATCGCGCCGCTCAACGCGCTGCAACAGCGCATCCGCGGCCGCGAAAGCCATGACCTGAGCCCGCTCGACGAGCGCGACGTGCCCGAGGAGGTCTCGCCGCTGGTGCGCGCGATCAACGATCTGCTCGCGCGACTGGACAAGAGCATGAGCGCGCAGAAGCACTTCCTCGCCGATGCGGCGCATCAGTTGAAGACGCCGCTCGCAGGCCTGCGCACCCAGGCCGAGCTCGCACAGCGCGACATCGATGCCGGGCGCAGCGACCCGCAGCAGTTGCGCAAATCGCTGCAGCAGATCGCGCGATCGAGCCAGGGCGCGGCGCACATGGTCAACCAGCTGCTCGCGATGGCGCGCGCCGAGGACAAGGAGCACTTCGCGCGCAAGGAGGAGGTCAACCTCGCGCAGCTCGCGACCGAGACGGTGCAGGATTTCGTGCCGCGCTCGCTCGAAAAGCGGATCGACCTCGGCTACGAGGGCCCCGACGGCGGCGGCGCGCGGGGAGGGCCACCGGCGCTGCACGTCGAGGGTCACGCACTGCTGCTGCGCGAGCTGATCCGCAACCTCGTCGACAACGCCCTGCAATACACGCCCGCTGGCGGCATGGTGACGGTGCGCGTCGTCGACGACCCGTTCGGCCAGGTCGTCGTGCTGCAGGTCGAGGACTCCGGCCCGGGCATTCCCGCCGCCGAGCGCGATCAGGTTTTCCAGCCCTTTTACCGCGCGCTCGGCACCGACGTCGACGGCTCCGGGCTCGGCCTTGCGATCGTGCGCGAGATCGCCGCCCAGCACGACGCCGAACTGACGCTCGAGGACGCCAACCTGCGCCACCGCCCCGGCCTGAGCGAACAGGCGGGCGCCGCTTTCGGGCCCGGCGCACGCTTCACGCTGCGCTTCCCGGCGCACGGCGCGGCGAGCGCAGTCGGCGCGGTGCAGCAAGGGGCGCCCGACGCGACGCGTGAAACGCGCGCCGGGCCGGTCACGCCCTGAACGAATCGAGGAGAACCGCATGCCCGCATCCGGCACCAAGCCGCGTCCGCCGCCCAAGATCGACCTTGCACTGCAAGGCGGCGGCTCGCACGGCGCGTTCAGCTGGGGCGTACTCGACCGTCTGCTCGAAGACGACACGCTTGCGTTCGCCGGCATCTCGGGCACGAGCGCCGGCGCGATCAATGCTGCAGTGATGGCAACCGGCTTCGCGCGCGGCGGCCGCGCGGGTGCACGCGAGGCGCTGGCCGCCTTCTGGCGCGACACGAGCCGCTCCGGCTCGCCGTTCTCGCCCGTCGAACCCGGCGGCGCGGGCGCCTTCGCCTGGGACCGCCTGCCCGGCTATCAATGGGTGAGCAGCTATCTGGCGCTCGTTGAGCCCCTACGAGTTCAACCCGCTGAACCTGAACCCGCTGAAGGATCTGTTGCATCGGCACGTGGACTGCGCCGCGCTGCGCGACGGACCGATGCGCCTCTTCATCACCGCGACGAGCGTGCACAGCGGCCAGGCGCGCGTCTTCACCGCGCGAAGACCTGAGCCTGGACGCACTGCTCGCGTCGGCCTGCCTGCCGCACCTGTTCCAGGCGGTGGAGATCGACGGCGAGCCGTACTGGGACGGCGGCTACACCGGCAACCCGGCCCTCTACCCGCTGATCTACGACACCGAGGCGCTCGACCTGCTGCTGGTGAAGATCAACCCGCTCGTGCGCGAAGGCACGCCGCGGCGCAACGTCGAGATCATGGACCGGCTGTCCGAGATCACCTTCAACGCCAGCCTGATCGGCGAGATGCGCGCGATCGCCTTCGTCTCGCGCCTGGTGCGCGAGGGCCGGCTCGACTCGGGACGCTACAAGGATCTGCGGCTGCACATGATCGCCGACGACGCCGGCCTCGCGCCGTTCGGCGCGGCGAGCAAGATGGACACGACCTGGCCGTTCCTCGAGCGCCTGTTCGCAGCTCGGGCACGCGGCGGCGTCCAAGTGGCTGGCGGCACATCGAGCCGACATCGGCGTGCGCGCCACGCTCGACATCGAGGGCGAGTTCCTCGGCTCAGCGCGACGCGCGAAACGGCGCGCCGACGCGGGGAGCGACGCGCCGCCGGCCCGAGCTTCCATAATGTCCGGTTGCCCCGGAGCGTCCGGGGCCACCGAGACGACATGGCCGAACCCGACACCACGAGCATCCGCATCCGCGGCGCGCGCACCCACAACCTGAAGAACATCGACCTCGACCTGCCGCGCAACCGGCTGGTCGTGATCACCGGGCTGTCGGGCTCGGGCAAGTCGAGCCTCGCCTTCGACACCTTGTATGCCGAAGGGCAGCGCCGCTACGTCGAGAGCCTGTCGGCCTACGCGCGCCAGTTCCTGCAGCGCATGGACAAGCCCGACGTCGACGTGATCGAGGGCCTGTCGCCGGCGATCAGCATCGAGCAGAAGGCGACCTCGCACAACCCGCGCTCGACCGTCGGCACGGTGACCGAGATCCACGACTATCTGCGCCTGCTCTATGCGCGCGCCGGCACGCCCGTACTGCCCCGACCACGATCTGCCGCTTGCAGGCGCAGAGCGTGAGCCAGATGGTCGATGCGGTGCTCGCGCTGCCCGACGACACGCGGCTGATGGTCCTCGCGCCCGTCGTGCGCGACCGCAAGGGCGAGTTCGCCGAACTCTTCGCCGACATGCAATCGCAAGGCTTCGTGCGCTTTCGCATCGACGGCCAGGCGGTCGAGGCCGGCGAGCTGCCGGCGCTGAAGAAGACCGAGAAGCACGACATCGATGTCGTCATCGACCGCGTGAAGATCCACCGCGAGCTGCACGACAGCCTGCGCCAGCGCCTCGCCGAGAGCTTCGAGGCAGCGCTGCGGATCGCCGACGGCCGCGCGATCGCGCTCGAGATGGACGCGCCGGCGCAGGACGCGGCAACGCCGGCGCAGCGGCCAGCGGCGTGTCCCCGGTCGCGCGACTGGCCCGGAGCACCTCTTCAGCAGCAAGTTCGCCTGCCCGGTGTGCAGCTATTCGCTCGCCGAGATGGAGCCGCGCCTGTTCTCGTTCAACTCGCCGATCGGCGCCTGCCCCGGTTGCGACGGCCTCGGCCAGGTGACGGCGTTCGACGCCGAGCGCGTCGTCGCCTTCCCGAGCCTGAGCCTCGCGAGCGGCGCGGTGAAGGGCTGGGACCGGCGCAACGCCTACACCTTCTCGATGCTCGAGAGCGTCGCCCGTCACTACGGCTTCGACATCGACGCGCCGTTCGAAGCCCTGCCCGCAGAGGCGCGCGAGACGCTGCTGCGCGGCTCGGGCGACACCGCGATCGAGTTCGTCTACGAGGCCGAAGGCGCGGCCGGCCGCCGGCGCAGCGTCAAGCGCAGCCACCCGTTCGAGGGCATCCTGCCGAACCTCGAGCGCCGCTACAAGGAGACCGATTCGGTCGCCGTGCGCGAGGACCTGGCGCGCTACATGACGGCGCAGCCCTGCCCCGACTGCCGCGGCACGCGACTTCGCCGTGAGGCGCGCCACGTCTATCTGGTCGATGCCGGAGGACGAGACGCGCCGCCCGATCTACGAGGTCGAGCACGCGACGCTGCGCGACTGCCTCGCGATCTTCGAGGGCCTGCGCCTGTCCGGCGCGAAGGCCGGCATCGCCGACAAGGTGGTGCGCGAGATCCGCTCACGGCTGAAGTTCCTCAACGACGTCGGCCTGAACTACCTGAGCCTCGATCGCAATGCCGATCAGCTTGAGCGGCGGCGAATCGCAGCGCATCCGGCTCGCGATCACAGATCGGCTCCGGCCTGACCGGCGTGATGTACGTGCTCGACGAGCCGAGCATCGGGCTGCACCAGCGCGACAACGCACGGCTGATCGGCACGCTGCGCCATCTGCGCGACATCGGCAACAGCGTGCTCGTCGTCGAGCACGACGAGGAGGCGATCCGCGCCGCCGACCACTGCATCGACATGGGGCCGGGCGCCGGCGTGCACGGCGGGCGCGTGATCGCGCAGGGCACGCCGGATGAGGTGGCGGCGAACCCCGATTCGCTCACCGGACGCTACCTGTCGGGCGCGCTGCGCATCGCAGTCCCGGCGCGGCGCGTCGAGCGGCGCGGGCAGGCCTGGGGCGCCCGCGGCGACACCGCCACCGAACTGCGCATCTCGGGCGCGCGCGGCAACAACCTGCAACGCGTCGATGTCGAGATCCCGGTCGGCCTGTTCACCTGCGTCACCGGCGTGTCGGGTTCGGGCAAGAGCACGCTCGTCAACGACACGCTTTACGCCGCGGTCGCGCGCAAGCTCTACAACAGCCACGCCGAACCGGCGCCGCACGACAGCATCGAGGGCATCGAGGCCTTCGACAAGGTCATCAACGTCGACCAGAGCCCGATCGGGCGCACGCCGCGTTCGAACCCCGCGACCTACACGGGTCTGTTCACGCCGATCCGCGAATTGTTCGCCGAGGTGCCGGCGGCGCGCGAGCGCGGCTACGGCCCGGGGCGGTTCAGCTTCAACGTCGCCGGCGGGCGCTGCGAGGCCTGCCAGGGCGACGGCGTGCTGAAGGTCGAGATGCACTTCCTGCCCGACGTCTACGTGCCGTGCGACACCTGCCACGGCGCGCGCTACAACCGCGAGACGCTCGAGATCCTCTACAAGGGACGCAACATCACGCAGGTGCTCGAGATGACGGTCGAGGACGCGCACGGCTACTTCAGCGCGGTGCCCAACATCGCGCGCAAGCTGCAGACGCTGCTCGACGTCGGCCTGGGCTACATCCGCCTCGGCCAGAGCGCGACGACGCTCTCGGGCGGCGAGGCGCAGCGCGTCAAGCTCGCGCTCGAGCTCTCCAAGCGCGACACCGGCCGCACGCTCTACATCCTCGACGAGCCGACCACCGGCCTGCATTTCGCCGACATCGACCTGCTGCTGCGCGTGCTGCACCAGCTGCGCGACGCCGGCAACACGATCGTCGTCATCGAGCACAACCTGGACGTGATCAAGACGGCGGACTGGATCATCGACATGGGCCCCGAAGGCGGCGCAGGCGGCGGCACCGTGGTCGCGACCGGCACGCCGGAGGACGTGGCCGCGAACCCGGCAAGCCACACCGGGCACTACCTGCGCGCACTGCTCGCGCGCTGAGGTTCCCTGCGCGCCGCGCCGGCGCTCACTTGTGCTTGTTCTGGCCCTTGCCCTTGCTCTTGCCCTTGCTTTTCCCGTGGCCGTGGCCATGGTCGTCATCGTGGTCGTGACGGCCACCGGCGTAGCGTTCGCGCACCCACGCGTCCTGCACGAAGTAGACCGGCTGGCCGCAAGCGGCATAGTGCGCGCAGTACTTGGACCAGTGCTTCTGATGGCCTGGCGGCACGTACAGATAGATCGGCCGCTGCACGACGGCGACCGGCGTCGGCACGATGACCATCGGCTGCGGATAGATCACCGCCGGCGCCGGGAAGCTGCCGATGTCGATGCGGCCATAGACCCCAGGCTGGACCACGCTGATCGACACGCCGACATTCGTCTGTGCGTGCACGACAGGCAGCGCACTCGACAGGAGGAGGGCGGCGAGGACGGGCGCAAGCGCCGCGGCGCGCGACGCGTGCAGCGTAAAGCGGTGATTCTGTTTTCATCATTGAGCGATCCTTGATCGTGGGCTTCGATGTTCATTTAACGCCAACGCGAGGGCACGGGCCGACCCGGCGTGGTCACAGTGTATCGAGATGCTGCAAACCACTTCATGTATGCATGCCTGTAAGCACGCACGCGCGTCGCGCCGCGCACTCGCTAGACTGGCCCCGAGCCCAACCCCGGAGAGCACACCATGACGATCGACTACTACTTCGCGCCGAACTCGCCCTTCGTCTACCTCGGCCACGCGCGCTTCGCTTCGATCGCGAAGGCGGCGGGTGCCGCGGTGCGCGTGCTGCCGATCGACCTCGGCAAGGTCTTCTCGGTCTCCGGCGGCTGCCGCTGGGCAAGCGGGCGCCGCAGCGCCAGGCCTACCGGTTGCTCGAACTGCCGCGCTGGAGCCAGTGGCTCGGCGTGCCGATCAATCCCCAACCCAGGTTCTTCCCGGTTGCCGCGGACGACGCAGCACGCTTGATCATCGCGGTCGATCAGCACGACGGCGCGGATGCCGCGATGGCGCTGCTCGCCGCCGCGACGCAAGCCGTCTGGGCGCAGGAGCGCAACATCGCCGACGCGGACACGCTGGCCTCGTTGCTCGCCGAGCAAGGGCTTGCCTCGACGCGCCTCGACGACGCGCGCACGCCCGAGGTGCAGGCACGCTACGACGCCAACACGCAGCGCGCGATCGACGCCGGCGTGTTCGGCGCGCCGAGCTACGTCGTCGACGGCGAGCTCTTCTGGGGCCAGGACCGGCTCGATTTCGTCGAGCGGCGACTGCAATCGGCCGGTTGATGGACGCCGTGACGAGCCCTCGGTCCGCTGACGGCGCGGATGCAGCATCGGCCGGGCGTGGCTGTCGATCGGCCAGGTCAGTGCTCGCCGGCCGCTCGCCGCCTTCGCCGGCTGCGCGCTGGCCACCGTCGCGCAGGCCGAACCGTATCGCGGGCCGCTGTTCGACGCCCACCTGCACTACAACGTCGAGGCCACTGCCGTCTATCCGGTCGAGGACGTGCTCGCGCGCATGAAGCGCGCGGGCGTGCGCGCGATCGTCGCCAACAGCCGGCCCAATGACGGCACGAAGTCACTGGCCGCAGCCAAGGCGCAGGCCGCCCCGGCCGGCGTCACGGTCGTGCCGTTCGTCCGTCTGTACCGCAACCGCGCCGACTACACCGGCTGGTTCGGCGACGAGACGATCTACGCGATGGTGCTCGAGCGAGCTCGAGCGCGGCACGGCGGCCGGACCCTATCGCGGTCTCGGTGAATTCCATCTCTACGACAGCGCCAACGCCAACGACGCCGTCGCGAAGCAAGCTGATGCAGCTCGCGCAGGCGCGCCAGCTCGTCGTCCTCGCGCATGTCGACGACGCCGCGATCGACCTCCTGATGGCGCATGCGCCCGAGGCGCGCGTGATCTGGGCCCACACCGGCATCGGCGGCGTTGCGCCGGAGCGGGTGCGCGCGCTGCTCAATCGCTATCCGACGCTGATGGGTGAGCTGTCCTACCGCCCGGGGCTGACCGCCGGTCGACGGTCACCTGTCGCCGGAGTGGAAGAGCCATGCTCACCGAGTTCCCGAAGCGGTTCCTGGTCGGCTCCGACACCTGGGTCAACGAGCGCTGGGACGCCTACGAGGACTTGATGCGCGCGGCGCGCCTGTGGCTCGGCGATCTGCCGCCGGCCGTAGCCGACCGCATCGCCTGGCGCAACGGCGCTGAGCTGTTCGGCGTCGCGGATCCTTCGAAGTAGCGCGGCGCAGCATGAAAAAAGCCGGCGGTTTCCCGCCGGCTTTTCGTTCGCGGGCCGCGGCCCGCAAAGCGCGATCAGCTCAGGTGGCTGTTGATCAGCTTGGTCATCTCGAACATCGAGACCTGGGCCTTCTTGAAGATCTCGCGCAGCTTGGCGTCGGCGTTGATCATCGTGCGCTTGGCCGAGTCCTGCAGCTTGTTCGCCTTGATGTACTCCCACACCTTCTTCGTCACCTCGGTGCGCGGTACCGGCTTGCTGCCGATGATCGCGGCGAGCGCGGCGCTCGGCGTCATCGCCTTCATGAACGCCGCGTTCGGGGTGCGCTTCTTGGCGGGCGCCTTCTTCGCCGCGACCTTCTTGACGGCGACCTTCTTGGCCGGCGCTTTCTTCGCCGCGACCTTCTTCGCCGGAGCCTTCTTCGCTGCCGCCTTCTTGGCCGGAGCCTTCTTCGCCGGCGCTTTCTTGGCCGGAGCCTTCTTTGCAGTTGCCATGTTGATTCTCTCCATCAAGTGAGTGGTTGATGTGCGGCCGATGGGTGAGAGCTGCGATGCGCTCTCGGTTCCTCACTCGTGCTGCGCAGCGGATGGTACTGCGTGCCTACCGTGCTGAGAAGCAGTTTTCATAGGAGAAACGCGCATTTGCATGTAATGAATCTGCGTTTTGTCGCTCGCCCGCATCACTCTGGGCATGATGCCTCTTCGCGCGCTGGTCGCGGCGATGCATGTCGACGCACTCCGGCGCGCGCCATTGCGTCGGTTCGACGCGTCGATCACGCTATGCTTGGCGCATGAAACTCATCATCCGTTGGCTGCTGCTCGCAGCCGCTCTGCTGCTCGTGGCCCATCTGTATCCGGGCGTCGTCGTCAAGAGTTTCGGCTCGGCGTTGCTCGCGGCATTCGTGATCGGCCTGTTCAACACGCTGCTGCGCCCGGTGCTCATCCTGCTGACGCTGCCGGTGACGCTGATCACGCTCGGCCTGTTCCTGTTCGTCATCAACGCGGCCGATGTTCTACGCCGCATCGTCGATGCTCGACGGCTTGCACGTCGCGAGCTTCGGCGCCGCGCTGATCGGGTCGCTGCTCTACAGCCTGTGCGGCATGGTGATCGACGTCGCGATGGAGCGCCTGTTCGGCAGCCCGGTGCCGATCCGGTAGGTCGCCGAAGGCCTGCGAAGGCCGGCAATGCCGGGCGTTTTCACTGAGCGTCGCCGCAACGTCTAGAACGGAATGTCGTCGTCCATGTCGTCGAAGCCGGTCGCCGTCTTCGGTGCCGGCTTGTTGCCCGCCGCCGGCCGTTGCGCAGGACGCGCGCTGCGCTCGCCGCCGTCGCCACCACCACCGCCACCACCGGCATAGCTGCGCGATCCGCCTTCGTCGCCGCCGCCCATGCCCTCGCGGCCGCCGAGCATCTGCATGTTGTCGGCGACGACCTCGGTCGTGTACTTGTCGACACCGTCCTTGTCGGTCCACTTGCGCGTCTTCAGGCGCCCTTCGACGTACACCGAACGGCCCTTCTTCAGGTACTCGCCAGCGATCTCGGCAAGCCGGTCGTAGAACACGACACGATGCCACTCGGTCTCCTCGACCTTCTCACCGCTCGTCTTGTCCTTCCAGTTGCGCGAGGTCGCGATCGTCACGTTGCACACCGCCGCGCCGCTCGGCGTGTAGCGCACTTCGGGGTCGCGCCCGAGGTTGCCGATGAGGATGACTTTGTTGATCGAGGCCATGGCTCTCTCCAGGTTTCAGCGCATTGATTCGGTGGGGCAATGATACCGGCGCGTGGGCGGTGCAGGGCCCCGGTGACGCGCGCCACCGCCCCAGCGTTCGCACCGACTGAAGCGAGCGTTCGTTCGATTTCAACCCCGCCAGACCGGCCGAGCCGAGAATCGTTCGGGTTCGCCGCGCCCCTTGCGTTGCGCGACCCCACCCACTTCAGGAGGCCATCATGGCAAAGGTTCTGGTTCTCTACTACAGCAGCTACGGTCACATCGAGACGATGGCAGGCGCCATCGCCGAAGGCGCGCGTTCGGCCGGCGCCGAGGTGCACGTCAAGCGCGTGCCCGAACTCATGCCACGAGAGGCCGCCGAGAAGGCGCACTTCAAGGTCGACCAGGCCGCGCCGCTGGCGACCGTGGAAGAACTGCCCGAATACGACGCCATCATCATCGGCACGCCGACGCGCTTCGGCAACATGACGGCGCAGATGAAGAACTTTCTCGACCAGACCGGCGGGCTGTGGGCCGCCGGCAAGCTGATCGGCAAGGTCGGCTCGGTGTTTACCTCGACCGCGACGCAACACGGCGGGCAGGAGAGCACGATCCTGTCGACGCACACGGTCTTGCTGCACCAGGGCATGGTGATCGTCGGCCTGCCGTACTCGTTCCAGGGCCAGATGATCCTGAGCGAAGTCACTGGCGGCAGCCCGTACGGCGCTTCGACGATCGCCGCCGGCGACGGCTCGCGCCAGCCGAGCGAGAACGAACTCGCCGGTGCGCGCTTCCAGGGCAAGCACGTGGCGGAGATCGCTGCCAAGCTGGCGCGAGCCTGACCCTGCAACCGGGCTGCGCGCAGCGGCCCAGGCTCGGCAGCAGCGGCAGCGCCGCTACCATCGGCGCTCAATGAATCTGCCGCTGACCTCCCCCAACGCCGCTGCCAAGAGCCTGCTGACCGAAGTCTTCGGCTACACCGCCTTCCGCGGCCAGCAGGAAGCCATCGTCGACCACGTCGATCGCCGATGGCGACGCGCTGGTGCTGATGCCCACCGGCGGCGGCAAGAGCCTGTGCTACCAGGTGCCGGCCATCGCTGCGCCACCGCGCCGGGCGCGGCGTGACGGTCGTCGTCAGCCCGCTGATCGCGCTGATGCACGACCAGGTCGGCGCGCTCGAAGAAGCCGGCGTGCACGCCGCGTTCCTGAACTCCACGCTCACGTCGGAAGAGGCTGCGCGCGTCGAGCGCGAGATGATGTCCGGCCGTCTCGTGCTGCTGTACGCCGCGCCGGAGCGCGTGACGACGCCGCGCTTCCTGGCCCAACTCGATTCGCTGCACGAGCGCGGCCTCTTGAGCCTGTTCGCGATCGACGAAGCGCATTGCGTCAGCCAGTGGGGGCATGACTTCCGCGAGGACTATCTGCGCTGAACGTGCTGCACGAGCGCTATGCCGGACGTGCCGCGCATCGCGCTCACCGCCACCGCCGACGACCTGACGCGCGCCGACATCATCGAGCGCCTGCAGTTGCACGATGCGCGCATCTTCATCAGCAGCTTCGACCGGCCGAACATCCGCTATCGCGTCGTCGAGAAAGACAACGCGCGCACGCAACTGCTGCGCTTCCTGCGCGACGAACACGAAGGCGACGCCGGCATCGTCTACTGCCAGTCGCGCAAGAAGGTCGACGAAACGGCGGACCTGGCTGAACACCGAAGGCATCACCGCGCTGCCGTACCACGCCGGGCTCGACGCCGGCGTGCGCAAGCGCCACCAGGACCGCTTCCTGCGCGAGGACGGCGTCGTGATGGTCGCGACGATCGCCTTCGGCATGGGCATCGACAAACCCGACGTGCGCTTCGTCGCGCACCTCGACCTGCCGAAGAACATCGAGGCCTACTACCAGGAGACCGGCCGCGCCGGCCGCGACGGTGCCCCCGCCGATGCCTGGATGGCCTATGGCCTGGCCGATGTCGTCAACCAGCGCCGCATGATCGAAGACAGCCCGGCCGCCGAGGAGTTCAAGCGCGGCCAGCGCGGCAAGCTCGACGCGCTGCTCGCGCTCGCCGAGGCGCACGACTGCCGCCGCGTGCGGCTGCTCGCCTACTTCGGCGAAGACGAGCGCGCCGTGCGATCCGCGGCTACCAGAACGCGTGCGACAACTGCCTGCACGCCGCCCGCCACGTGGGACGCGACCGAGGCGCGCGCAAGGCGCTGTCGTGCATCTACCGCTTTCACCAGCACGGCGGCCAGCGCTTCGGCGCCGGACATTTGATCGACGTGCTGCGCGGCAAGCCGACCGACAAGGTCGCGCAGCATCGACCACGAAAGCCTGAGCACCTACGGCATCGGCGCCGACGTGAACGGAAGCGCAGTGGCGCGCCGTGCTGCGTCAGCTGATCGCACTC
Source organism: uncultured beta proteobacterium (assembly GCA_963774675.1). Classification (GTDB taxonomy): domain Bacteria; phylum Pseudomonadota; class Gammaproteobacteria; order Burkholderiales; family Burkholderiaceae_C; genus CAIKUF01. The sequence continues at coordinate 107,438 of CAVZFV010000013.1, forward strand.
GGCCACCTGCGCACCGAAGGCGAATACAACACGTTCGAGCCGACGCCGAGCGCGCGCGACGTGCTGCGCGGCGAGGTGACGATGCTGCTGCGTGAGGCGAGCGAGACGCCAAAGGTGGAAGCGCGCGCGCGCGCCGGGCACGCCGCGCGGCAGCAAGAACAAGCCGCCGCCGATCGCGCTGGACGATGCCGGGCTCGAGCGCTTCGCCGCGCTCAAGGCCTGGCGCACCGAGGTCGCCCGCGAACACAACCTGCCGCCCTACGTCGTCTTTCACGACGCGACACTCGCCGAGATGGCGCAGCGCTGCCCTTCGTCACTCGATGAATTGGATGCGATCAGCGGTGTCGGCGCGAAGAAGCTCGAGGCCTATGGGCGCGAGATCCTGCGGGTGCTTGGGGACGAGGCAGGCTGACGCGCGATCACCTCGCGATCACCTCGCGTTCACCCCGCCATCACCCGAATGGGTGCCCCCATCGAACTCACCCCTCGGCGGGTTTCGCGCGGCGGTCTGCTTCGCAAGAATTCTCCTCAGCCCGACATGTCGCCGGGCCTTGACCGAAGGAGATTCATCATGTTTCGTTTGCTGATCGCTACCCTGCTCGCCGCCTTCGCTTTCGCCGCTCAGGCGAGTGTCGATGTCAACAAGGCCAGCCAGGCCGAGCTCGAAACCATCAAGGGCATTGGCCCGGCGCTGTCCACGAAGATCCTGGACGCGCGCAAGACCGGTGACTTCAAGAGCTGGGCCGACATGGTCGACCGCGTCGGCGGTGTCGGCCCAGGCAATGCGGCACGCTTCTCGCAGGCCGGCCTGACCGTCGGCAACGCCGCCTACAGCGCTCCGACGACCGCTTCGAAGGCGCCGGCGACCAAGGCCGCAGCCCCCGCCAAACCGGTCTCGCCTCGCTGAGCGCAGCCGACGCCCTGCCGCCAGTGATCCGATCCGGACGCGGCGGCCGGGCGTTCGACAAGTCCCCGGCGAGCGCGACCCATCCGGTGCGTAGGCACTACTGAGCGCCCTCAGGTCCGGGCTGCGCCCAGCCAGCCCCCCGCGGGGGTCAAGCGACGTGGCAGAGCCACTCTTGCTCGAGGCGGCCGCGCCTACTTCGTCGCCGCCACGCCATCGCTTGGCGGGATCCACAGTTCGATCACGCCGGGGCTCGGCTGTCAAGGTGCGCGGCAGGTCACGCACCCAAACCGCTGAGTCGCGTCCGGCGACGGCGGGCAGCGTGGCGCGGATCGTTGCCGCGAGTGCAACCGCGCAAGCGCGCTCGCCCGGGTTGTGAACGATCAGCGTCGGCTGTGGCCATGGTACCGGCCGGCGCTGATCGCGCAGCGCGGCGGCCCGCGTCACGTTTTCGATCGGCGCGACACGCAGCGCTTCATCGGTGTCCTTGCGCAGCGCGCGGACGACCGCCTTCGCCGCATCGCGCGACGCCTCGTCGTAGATCTGGACGAAGAGTTGCACCGGCCGATCATTGCGCTCGCAGGCAGCCGGTGACGCAGCGGTAGCCGCTGGCGGCGCTGGTGAGGCGCTGGCGCCGGCGCTGCGCCTGGTGCGGCAGCGGGGCTCGTCGCGTTCACGCCCCCCGCCGAGCGCGTGGCTTCGGGCGCCGGCGGTGCAGGGGGCACCGGAGGCGCGGGTGGCGCGGCGGCTTCGGGTGGTGCCGCGCCGGCATCGCCCGCACCCGCATCGCCCGCATCGCCGCCGCGTGTCGCCAACACCGGTGGTGCGGGGCCCGCCGATTCGCCGCGCGTCACGCTGGCCATGCCGCCTTCGGTGGACGCGGGCGGCGCGCTCGCCAGCACGGTGTCTTGCGTGCCGCCACCGAACAGGCTGGCGAGCGTGATGCGTGTCGAGATCGGATGCCAGTAACTCAGCGCGCCGACCTGCGTCGGAGGCCGGTTGACGACGGCGCACACGCCAGCCGCAGCGCGCTGCGCGGCCTGCGCGCACTCGATGGACGGCTGCGGCAGTTGGTCGCACTCGCTGCGCACGTGCTCGATCAACTGATTCACGCCTTCGCTCTCGAGCGGCCGCAGGCGAGGGCTGGCGCGAAGATCGCGCAGCATCATCAATTGCACCGCGGTGTGGTCGGCCACCTTGGGGCAGCTGCCGTCCAGATCGCGCAGGTCACGCGAGACCTCGGTGAACAGGCGCTGCGCTTCGGCCTGCTCGTTCGCGATGTTCTGCCGGAACTGCTCGCTGACCTGCCAGACCGCGAGCAGCAGCGTGCCCGATGCGCTCAAGCCGAGCGTCGCGCCGATCGCCGTCGCGCGCGCCGAACGGCGCCACAACGGCTCGCTCGCCGTCGCCAGGTCTTCAGGCAGCGCCCCCGTCAGGCGCGCGGCAACCGTCATCGGGTGCGCGCAGCGGCGCGACCAGCCGGGCAGTTGCTCGAGCCACGCCGGATCGAGCGCGCAGCCGATGTCTTCGCCCAGGCGCTGATAGCTCTCCCACTGCGCCTCGTCGAAACTCTGATCGCCGGTCGATTCGTGCGGAAAGATCGGGTGACGCTGCGCATAGGCGAGCAGGTCGAGATCGAGCGCGTCGTGCAGATTGGGCTTGATGACGAGCAGCGTCGCTTCGGCGCGCGTGCCGTCGTCGCCCGCCGCATAGCGCACGCGGGCCATCATCACGCCGCGGCTCGAATGGTTGTCGGCCATGTCTTCCGGCGCGAGCACGGTGATCGCGCCGGTGGCGCTCGGGAAGTGGCGCGCCGCCTCTTCGCGCGTGTAGAACTCGATCTCGGCGCCGAAGTCGATGCGTGCCTTGCGCACCAGGTTCTCGAGATCGGCGAACTGATAGTCGGCGTCGGCACCGTTGTCGGCGAGGATGATGAAGTCCAGCCGCCGCTTGAGCAGCGGGTAGACGCCGGTGTTGTCGAAGTGCCCGCCGTCCGACAGATACCACCACGGCCGGGCGCGACCATAGAACGACGCCGCCGCCTCGCTCCACAGCATCAGCGGCTTGACGATCCGGCGCCAGCCGCGGGCGATGCGCGGCGGGGTCGAGCCCTCCGGCGGCAGCGGCGCGCGCAGCCAGTAGCCGAGCCGTACGCCGAGGAAGAACAGCAGCAGCGCCCAACCGGCGGAGGTGTAGGAGCCGGCGCCGGGCGATGCCGCCGCGCCCGATGCCGCGACCCAGCGCCCGAGCGTGCCGATGTCGCGCGCATCGCACTCGCGCAGCAACGCCGCGTCGCTCGGGCCGACTTCGAGCGCGCGCGCGCTCGCCGTCACCAGCGTGCCCTTGCGGTCGGCGTTGTAGAGGCCCGACGCATCATCACGCGTCTGGTTCAGGGTGACGTTGACGAGATGGATCGGGCCGCCGCACGCCTCGGGCTTGTAGCTCGTGAGCCCGGTGTCGTCGCCCTGCACGACCTCGCGCACGCTGGCCTTCGTGCCCTTGCGGCTGACCTTGCCGTGGATCAGGTCGCGCGCCTCGTTGCCGATGGCGAGATAGGCCGCCGTGAGGCGCGCCCGATAGAAGCCATGCAGCGAGGTGGCGTTGGCCATGTGCGCGTTGCGCGCCGAGAGCAGCCACCACAGCGTCGTCAGCGCCAGCAGGCCGAGCGCGCGCACGCCCGGCGCGAAGTCGCGCACCGCGCGCACCGGCTCGGGCGCGAAGACGAACCACTGCGCGGCCACCATCCAGGCAAGGACGAGTGCGAGCAAACCGACCGCACCGCCGAGATTGAGCAGCCGCGGCCCCCAATCGCTGCCGGTACCGGCGTGCGCCTTCTCGGCAAGCTGCTGCAGCGGCTGCGCCAGCGCGCGCATCAGCAAGATGCCGGCGCTGCCGATGCCGACGCCGCCCCAGACCCAGGTCTCGCCGCTTTGCAGCGCCTCGAGCAACCACCAGCTGACCGCATCGAGCGCGCCGGCCATGGCTGCCGCCACGGCCGCGAGCAGCACGAGGCGCAGCCCCATCGTCAGCTTCTCGCGCAGACGGGCGACGGCCAGCGCGCGCGATTCGTGCGAGCGGCGCAAGGCCAGGCGCGTGTAGCTCATGCCGACGACACCCGACCACAAGGCGAGCAGCGAACCGAACACGAACAGCGCGCCGCCGTCGCCGCGCGCGAGTGCGCCAGGTGTGGGCCACGCGAGCAAGCTGATGGTGAGCGCCACCGACGCGACAAGCAGATGGATCACCATGTCGCGCCAGGCGCCGCCCAGGCCCGGATGCTCGGACTCGGGGTTCTCGCGCGCGATCCAGTAGGCCGCCATCAGGCCCGGGACGCACAGCACGAGCACGAGCAGCGCGATCGGCCACCAGGGCGTGTGCCAGTCCGGCCAGCCCGCGGGGTCGAAGTCGTCGAAGCCTTGCAGGAGCAGGTGCGGCAGCAGCACGACGAGCACGAAGGGCAGGCACAGCAGCAGCGTCTCGGCATGGATGGCGACGATTGCGCGCAGGTAGGTTGCCATCGCAACGCCGAGGTCGCGCGCGCCGGACGGCGACAGATAGCGGCCGTTGCGCCGCAACCATTCGAGCACTGGCGACGTGGCGCGTGCGAGCTCCGCCTGCGCCTCCTCGATGCCCATGAGCGTGACAATCCGGCCGAACATCGCACCGATGAAACCGCCGCCAGAGACGGTGGACAGGTAGTCGACGCGTGACAGCAAGCGCTTGCGCGCCAGCCCGCGCAGCACGCCGAGGCCGAAGGTTGCGCTGCGCACGCCGCCGCCGGAGATCGCGAGGCCAACGCGCGGCATCGCATTGCGGGCAGCTGCTTCGGCGACCGGTGGCTCGGTCGCCGGCAACGGGTGCGGCAACGTGGACTCGTGCGCAAACCGTCGCCGCTCGATGATCAAAGTCGCTTCCGCTTCGAGCAGGGCTTGCAGCGGCCCATGTGCGGGCGGCGCGGGCGGCGCGGGGCGCGGCGGGCTCGGCTCGGGTTTCGCGGTTTCGGTCATCTGGGCTCCGGCGGTTACCGCGCCTGAGCCCGCAGTGGGAGTGCGGTGGGCGGCGTGCGGTGGGCGTGAGGCAGGCCCGAATCTAGGGCGCTTGTCCACGCTTGTCACGCCCCACATTCCAAGCGCCGCCGATTCGGCGCCGGGCCCATGCCCGCGTCGCGAGTCGCCGCGCAGCGCTCACGCGCTGAGCGCGACGCCTCTGTAGCTGCCTACCCGGCGCGCACAGGGTCGCCGCCGAAACCGCCGTGCGCGTCCGCGCGCGGCACGAAGAACCACAGCAACAGGTAGAGGACAACGCCCGTCCCGCCGCACAGCACGAGCGTCGCAAAGATCAGGCGCCAGACCCAGGCGGCGACGCCGGTGAACGGCGCGAGCCCGCCGCAAACGCCGCCGAGCCAGGCGTCGTCGCGGCTGCGCCGCCAGGCGTTGAGTGCAGCCGCACCCGTGCCCGCATCCGCGCCGGCGCGCCCTTCACGGCGAGGTGAGGCCTCACCGAGCACTCGCGCCTTGGCGCGTTCGAACTCGAACTGCGAGAGCGCACCGCGCCGATAGAGTTCGTCGAGTTTGCCGATTTCGTCAGCGATGGACATGGTTCATCTCCAGTTGCGATCTGCGCGAAAGGCCTCGCCAAGCGGCGACGCGACGCGCGATGCGTTGCACTCTAGGCGCCGCAGCAGTACGCGCAAACCGGTTTGCGACGGACGGCCACGCAGCAGGGCCAAACTGCGCAGGGCTCCGATAGGCCGCGTGCCGGCGCACTGCGGGCGCAGCAGCCGCGCACGGACTGGGTACAGCAGCACCGGGCGCTGCTGCCGCTGTCACCGCGCCCCGCCTACACTGCGCCCATACGAACCCCGCCGAAGGCCTGCGCGGCGCACCCACGAAGATTGAACCGACGATGAGCGAAGCCACCGACCGCCCACCCCTGCCAGACCGCCTGTCCGTCGATCCGCAAAGCCGGCATCACCTGGCCGAGGTGTTCGAGCATCCGGTGGGCATACGCTTGAACGGCAAGGAACGCTTCGACGTCGAGGAGTACTGCATCAGTGAAGGCTGGGTGAAGGTGCCCGCCGGCAAGGCGCTCGACCGCAAGGGCCGACCGCTGCTGATTCAGCTGAAGGGCAAGGTCGAGGCGTTCTACCGCTGAGTGTTGGCCCTGTCAGGGTGCCGCCACGCGCCACGGCGTGAGGGATCGAGCGTCGCGCGTCGGCCTCGTGCTTGACCGCAAGATGCTCGGCGGCACCGGTTTTCATGCCCGCAAGGTCGCGTCTCACGCGCTGCAGCGAATCGCACACGACTTGGAGCAAGTCCATGTGAGCGAGACGATGCGCGAAACCAAGGGTGCGGCAGTGGGCGACAGGTTGCTGGCACTTGTCATCACGCACTATTCCCGCGAACCGCGCCCTGGCATTGGGCGGCCCCATCCGCGCGGGCTGGCCCGAATCGTGGAACAGGCGCGCGCCTTCATCGAGCTCAACCTGCCGGAGCCGATCTCGGTGGATGACATCGCGGCGGCATGCTCCACATCACGGCGCACGTTGTTTCGCGCCTTCGCAAGCGTGCTCGTCGAGTCGCCGCAATCCTATGTCCACCGGATTCGTCTCCATCGAATCCGGCGCGATCTCGCCTCCGATGCCGAGATGCCCCGCAGCGTCGCTCACATTGCGAACCACTGGGGCATCGGCGAACTCGGTCGGCTGTCGGTTGCGTATCGCGCCCAGTTCGGCGAGCGCCCCTCCGAGACACTGGCACGCCATCGGTAGGCGAGCGAGACCAGCTGGCGGCGCACAGGAGCGCCTTCAAGCTAGGGAGTTGGCGCGATCTGCATAGCGATTCCGGCCGGGCAACGGCCCAATGCCTGAATCGCTCATTGCAATCTGGGAGCCATATGCCTCGAAACTCAGAAGGTCGCCTTCTGTCAAACGCTTGCTGGGCCGCTCTGCTTGCAATCCTACTGCTCGTGGCTCCGGTCGCAGCCTTCGCCGCCGAGCCGGACCGCACCGCGCTGCCGCTGCCGCTGTCCAAGTTCGAAGGCAAGATCGGCAAGACCTACAAGGATTCGGTCGCCGCCTGGCAGCACCCGGCCATGGCGCCCAAGGGCGCACCGAATGTCATCGTCATCATGCTCGACGACGTCGGCTTCGGCCAGACCTCCACCTTCGGCGGCTTGATTCCCACGCCCAATCTGGACAAGCTGGCCAGCGAGGGCCTGCGCTACAACCGCTTTCACACCACCGCCATCTGCGGCCCGACGCGTGCCGCGCTGCTCACCGGACCCAACCACCACGACGCCGGCAGCGGCTTCCTGATGGAATGGGCGACGGGCTTCCCCCGGAATACTCGACGCTCATCCCGAAGACCACCGCCACCATCGGCGAGGTGCTGAAGGACAACGGCTACGCCACTTGGTGGTTCGGCAAGAACCACAACACGCCCGACTGGGAAACCACCGTCGCCGGCCCGTTCGATCGCTGGCCGACAGGCATGGGCTTCGACTATTTCTTCGGCTTCAACGCCGGCGAGACGCACCAGTACTACCCGGTGCTGTTCGAGAACACGGTGCCGGTGGAGCCCGACAAGTCGCCCGAGCAGGGTTACCACTTCATGTCCGACATGACCGACCGCGCCATTGCGCGCATGAAGGCCTCGAAGGCGGTGGCGCCCAACAAACCTTTCTTCATGTACTTCGCCCCCGGCGCGATGCACGCGCCGCACCACGTCACCGCCAAATGGCGTGACAAGTTCAAGGACAAGTTCGACATGGGCTGGGAGCAGTACCGCGAAATCGTCTTCAAGCGCCAGCTTGAAATGGGCATCGTGCCGCCGGACACCAAGCTGACGCCGCGTCCCGACTGGGTGCCGGCGTGGGACACGCTCAATGCCCAGCAGAAGCAGGTCTACACCGCGCTGATGGAAAACTACGCCGGCTTCTTCGCCTTCACCGACTTTGAGATCGGACGTCTGCTCGACGCCGTCAAAGAGCTGCCCGATGCCGACAACACCTTGATCATGTACATCGTCGGCGACAACGGCGCTTCGGCCGAAGGCGGGCCCGACGGCACGCTCAACGAGATCGCCGCGCTGAACGGGCTCGTCACGCCGCTGGCCGACGTCATCAAGAACCTCGACAAACTCGGCGGCCCCGAGACCGAGCCGCACTACCCGGTGGGCTGGGCCTGGGCTGGCAACACGCCGTTCCAGTGGGTCAAGCAGGTGGCCTCACATCTGGGGGGCACGCGCAACCCGATGGTGGTGTCGTGGCCGGCGAAGATCAAGCACGACGACCACCCGCGCGATGCCTTCGTGCATGTGGTCGATGTCGTGCCGACCATCCTGGAGGCGGCGCATCTGCCAATGCCCACCACGGTGAATGGCGTCAAGCAGAAGCCGCTGGCCGGCAAGTCGTTCATGGCCAGCTTCGACAACCCGAAGTTCAAGGGCCGCTCGGAGCAGTATTTCGAGATCTTCACCAACCGCTCGATCTACGAAGACGGCTGGAAGGCCAACGCCCAGCACACGTTGCCGTGGCGGCAAGACCTGGCGCCGGGCAACTGGGAGAAGGACCGCTGGGAGCTCTACAACCTGGACACCGACTTCTCCGAGGCCAACGACCTGGCCAAGAGCAACCCGAAGAAGCTCGCTGAACTGCAGGCCAAGTTCGACGCCGCGGCCACCAAGTACCACGTGTACCCATTTGACGACCGTGGTGCGGCCCGCCTGGCGATACCCTAGCCCGCCGGTGCCGGGCGCCGACGAGAACGCCAAGAGCTACACCTACTACACCGGCGCCACGCGCATTGCCGAACCCGCGGCACCGCCGATGAAGAACCGCTCGTGGAACCTGAGCGCGAAGCTGAAGACCGAGGGCGAGAAGACGCAAGGCGTGGTCATGGCCTTCGGCGGCGTGGCAGCGGGCATGGTGCTGTACCTGAAGGACGGCGTGCCGGTGTTCGACTACAACTTCTTCGAAGACCACTTCGTGCTCAAGGGCGACAAACCGTTGGCCGCCGGTGCGTCCACCGTTCGAGTCGTATTACAGCAAGGACAGTTACGGCCACCTGATGCAGAAGGTGTCGTGGCTGATAGCGCCGATGGGCCAGCTCATGGCGCAACACCTGCAGACGCTGAAGGACTTCCCGCCGGTGCAAGGCGGCAAGAGTTTCGACATGTCGAACGTGGTGGCGGACTTCATCCAGAAAGGCCAGCAGTAGCAGGCGAGGGCCAGGCGGCAGGTATCGGCACCGTCAGGCAGGCGGCATAAGGGCAGCGACGCTCGACAGAGCAATTCGACAGGAGGTCTTTCGATGCATTCCACGTTCATACCTGCCCTGCGCTGCGCCATGATGGGTGCGCTGCTCGCACTGGCCGCCTGCACTCCCGACAAACCCGCAATCGTGGCGGCAGCGCCAGCCGCGTCGGCCGCCGTGGCCACCGCAGCGGCAGCGCCCCCGCCGCCCACCGTGGCCGAGTTGGAAGCGGCGGCGCCGAAGAACCCGCTGCGCGATGCCTACTTCGGCGAACTGCACCTGCACACCGCCTATTCGATGGACGCCTACATCTTCGGCAACACGATGAACGACCCATTCACCGCGTACCGGTTCGCCAAAGGCGAGGTGGTCAAGCTGCCGAACGGCGTCGACAAAAGAATCCAGGCGCCGCTGGACTTTGCGGCCGTCACCGACCATGCCGAGGCGTTGGGTGAGTATGAGATCTGCACCAACCCGAAGATGGCCAACTACGAATCCGAGACCTGCAAGGGCGTGCGTGCTCAGGACTAGAAGCCCTTTGCCGACATCTTCGCCGGCATCTCCAAGACGCCGGCCCCTGGTCGCGCGTTCAGAAGGCCGCAAACGACAACTACGAGCCGGGCAAGTTCACATCCTTCGTCGCCTTCGAGTTCTCGGCGAATGCGCCCGAGGGCCAGGGCGGCATGATGCATCGCAACGTCATCTACCGCAGCGCCAACGTGCCGCAGACGGTGTTCTCGGCCTTCGAGGGCTCGGGCGAACAACTGCATGCCTGGCTCGAGAAGAAATGCACAGGCGACTGCAAGGTGCTGACCATCCCTCACAACGCTAACTTGTACTGGGGCCGCCTGTACTGGGGCAAGAACTCGGACGGCACGCCATTCACGAAAGAGATCGTCGAGCACCGTGAGCGCATGGATCGGCTGGTCGAGATCATGCAGATCAAGGGCAACTCCGCATGCCAGACCGGCATCGGCACGACCGACGAGGAGTGCAATTTCGAAACCATCTTCAAGAAGTGCGCGCCGGGCAAGAACGCAGGCTGCAGCAACGAATGCTCGTTCGTGCGCAACGGCCTGAAACTGGGGCTGCGGCAAGAGGCGAGCAGCGGCGTCAACCGGTTCAAACAGGGCTTTGCCGGCGGCACCGACAACCACAACGGCACGCCCAGCGACACCGTCGAAAGCGACTTCAAGGGCCACTACGCGAACAACGACGGCAACCCCGAGGTGCGCCTGGGGCTAAAGCTGAACCCGACCGCCGAGGCCATGGGCATGACCGGCGCCGATGACCCGACCAAGCTCTACAACCCCGGCACCGTCGCGGGAGTCTGGGCCGAGAGCAACCCGCGCCAGGGCATCTGGGATGCGCTCTATCGCAAGGAAACCTTCGCCACCAGCGGCACGCGCACCAAGGTGCGGATGTTTGCAGGCTTCGATTTCCCGGCCGCGCTGCACAGCCAGGCTGACTGGGTCGAGGTCGGCTACAAGACCGGCGTGCCACAAGGCGGCGACCTGAAGAGCGCGTCGGCTGGCAAGGCGCCGACGCTCGTGGTGTGGGCGCAGCGCGACCCGCAAAGCGCGCCGCTCGCCAAGGTGCAGATCATCAAAGGTTGGCGCACCACAGGCGACAAGCTTCAGGAGCGCACCTACGATGTGGTCTGCTCCGATGGCGCAACACCTGACGCCAGGACCCACCGCTGCCCGGACAACGGCGCGACGGTGAATGTGCAGGACTGTTCGATCAGCACCGACAAGGGCGCCAGCGAACTTGCCACCACCTGGACCGACCCGGCCGTCAAGGTCGACGAACGCGCTTTCTACTACGTACGTGTGATCCAAAACCCGGTGTGCCGCTGGAGCATGTACGACGCAATGAAGCTCAAGGTGCCGCACCCGAAGGAACTGCCGAAGACGATCAAGGAGCGCGCCTGGTCGTCTCCGGTCTGGTACACGCCTTGAAGATGTTTGGGCCAACCCGTTGAGCGGCGGCAACCAGAAAGAGGGCGTTGCAAACTGAAGCTTGGCGATTCCCCCGGGTGGATGAGCCGCTTGTAGCGGACCCCCGCGTCGACCCACTGCAACCAGGCGGCGGCGCAGATCGCCTGCTCGAAAGCCACCATTCCCTTGGCGACGTGGTGGACATCTCACGGCCAGCACACAGCGAGGCCACCAACACGGGGGGCAGTACGCGGCAATCGGACGATCTCGGTATGGGCCCCAGGATTTCCTCGTACCGGGCAGGCGCGGCAGGCAACGCGACCCGTTGCGACTCACACCCTAAACTGGCCCGCCCAGGAACCCGAGGAGAGCCCGATGTCCGGTCACCGCAAGTCCACCGCCAGATCGCAGGCAGACGACGACCTGTACGGATCCGCTGAAGTTGACCCGCAGACTCCCGGTTCTGGTTTTCCTGCGCGAGAGCGCGCCGCAAGAAGCGCCTACGCCCTCGTCCACGACGAGCTGATGCTCGACGGCAATGCGCGCCAGAACCTGGCCACCTTCTGCCAGACCTGGGAGGAGCCCGAGGTCCATCGCCTGATGGACGAGTGCATCGACAAGAACATGGTCGACAAGGACGAGTACCCGCAGACGGCCGAGATCGAGGCGCGCTGCGTGCGCATGCTTGCTGACCTGTGGCACGCGCCGGCGCACGACGCGGCGGCGGGCTGCTCAACGACCGGTTCGAGCGAGGCGGCGATGCTCGGCGGCCTGGCGATGAAGCGGCGCTGGGAGGCGCAGCGCAAGGCCGGCGGCAAGCCCATCTCCCAGCCGAATCTCGTCACCGGCCCGGTGCAGGTGTGCTGGCACAAGTTCACCCGCTACTGGGACGTGGAGCACCGCGAGATCCCGATGGAGGAGGGGCGCTTGCTGATGACGCCTGAAGAGGTTCTGAAGCGCTGTGACGAGAACACGATTGGCGTCGTGCCCACACTGGGCGTGACCTTCACCGGCGAGTACGAGCCGGTGCAGGCGGTGGCAGCGGCGCTCGACCGTCTGCAGCAGGAGAGCGGGCTCGACATCCCCATCCACGTCGATGGTGCGAGTGGCGGCTTTCTCGCCCCGTTTTGCGCGCCGGAACTGGTGTGGGACTTTCGCCTGCCGCGCGTGAAGTCGATCAACGCCTCGGGCCACAAGTTTGGCCTGGCGCCGCTGGGCGTCGGTTGGGTACTGTGGCGCGAACCGCAGGATCTGCCCGAAGAGCTCGTGTTCTGGGTCAACTACCTCGGCGGCAACATGCGCGACATCGCGTTGAACTTCTCCCGCCCTGCGGGGCAGGTCGTGGCCCAGTACTACAACTTCCTGCGCCTCGGGCGCGAGGGCTACCGCAAGGTCCACGCGGCGTGCTACGAGACGGCCGCCACGCTCGCGCGCGAGATCGCGAAGCTGGGCCCGTTCGAGGTCCTGTTCGACGGCCGCCGCGACGCCGGCATTCCGGCGCTGTGCTGGCAGCTCAAGCCCGGGACCGACCCCGGCTTCACGCTCTACGACCTCGCCGACCGCCTTCGTTGCCGCGGCTGGCAGGTGCCGGCGTATGCGCTGCCGCCCCATCGCACCGGGCAGGTCATCCAGCGCATCCTGGTGCGCCACGGCGTGAGCCGCGACCTCGCGGGCATCTTGCTGCGCGATATTGCTCAGGCGATCGAGCACTTGCGCGCGCACCCGGTGCAGACGCCGCTGTCGCATGCCGAGGCGGGCGGGTTTCATCATTGAAGGGGCGTTATGGGCGGCCGGCGCGCCGCTCACGCAGTTGCTGATTCAAGGCCGAAGATGCGGCTGATCGAAGCCGCCGGCCCCTGGCCCTTCGTCACGCGCAAGACCCTGCAGCACGCGGATGGCGCGCTGCACGTGCTGCTCTCGCGCGCCCATCGCAAGGGTCTCAGCGGACCCGCTGCCGTGGCGGCCGATGGCTTCTGGCGCAGCCTGTGGCTGCCACGCCAGATCAATTGGTGGATCGGCGTGCTGTTCGCGCTCGGCTCGGTGCTGTTCGCGCTTGGCAGCGTGCTCAGCCTCGACGCCGCGCTGGCACACGCCTGGTCCATGAGCGCGACGGCGGTCAACGCGGTGTACTTCGCCGGGTCGATTCCGTTCACGACCGCGGCGGCGCTGCAGCTGTACCAGGCGGCATTGGCAGCGCCCTTTGCCTCGCCGGCGCCACGACGGCGCAGCTTGTTCGCATGGCGGCCGCACGACATCGGCTGGCTCAGCAGCGCGTTGCAGTTCGGCGGCACGCTGCTGTTCAACGTCAGCACCTATGCCGCGATGGCTCTGCAAGCACCCTGGTGGAGGCAGGACCTGACCGTCTGGGCGCCTGATCTGTTCGGCTCGATCCTGTTTCTGGCGTCGGGCTACCTGGCCTTCATCGAAACCTGCCATGCGCACTGGGCCTGGCGGCCGCGCACCTTGGCGTGGTCGGTCACGTTCACCAACCTGCTCGGCTGTATCGCCTTCATGGCCTCCGCGCTGCTCGCGTATGTGCCGCAACACACAGCGAGTGCGCTGCCGGCAACGCTGGCGATCGTCTTCACGCTGCTCGGTGCGCTCGGCTTTCTCGTCGGCGCGCTGTTGTCCTTGCCGGAGGCGCTGGCAGCATCTGTCACGCCCTGAACCGGGACGGCTCGCCGCGATCGCGGAGCGCCAACACGGTGCCCTCGGGAACGGCAGACCAAGCTTCGGCAGTTGGTAAAGCTCGCCAGAACACTCGAACCCTGTCCTCGCAATGCGGCGTCACAAGCGTGATCTCGTAGTCGATGACGAGCGGCGCGTGGTCCTGAATCGCTGCTCGAGGTAGATGTGCTCGCGCCTGGCCTTGGCAGCGATGCCCGGCGTCGCCAGGTGATAGTCGAGCCGCCAGCCGACGTTGTTGGCCCAGGCCTGGCCGCGGTTGCTCCACCAGGTGTACTGATCGGGGTGCGGGTTGAGCTTGCGAAACACGTCGACGAGGCCGAGTTCGTCGAGCGCGTGCGTCATCCAGGCGCGCTCTTCGGGCAGGAAGCCGCTGTTCTTCTGGTTGCTGCGCCAGTTGCGCAGGTCGATCTCCTTGTGCGCGATGTTCACATCGCCGACGAGGATGAACTCGCGCTCGGCCTTCAGGCGCAGCAGGTGCGGCGCCATCAGCGCAAGGAAGCGGAACTTCGCTTCCTGCCGTTCGGGGCCGCTCGAGCCGCTCGGGAAGTAGCAGCTGATGATGCTGAACTTGCGTCGCGCGGTGTCGAAACGCGCCTCGACCCAGCGCCCTTCGGCGTCGAACTCGGGGTTGCCGATGCCGGTGACGACGGCCGACGGCTTCTTGCGCGAATACACGCCTACGCCTGAATAGCCCTTTTTGTCGGCGAAATGAAAGTGCCCCTTCATGCCGTCGATCACGTCGAAGCGATTGGTTACGTCTTCGGCCTGCGCCTTGAGCTCCTGCACGCCCATACAATTTGCGCCGATCGACTCGACCCAGGGCAGCCAGCCCTTGTTGGCTGCGGAGCGGATGCCGTTCAGGTTCAGGGTGACGAGTCGCAACACGGGTATGTTCCTCGATGCAAGCAGTTCCGACCGCGCACAACGATGACGATGCGCTCGCGCTCGAATTCGTGAAGTTCTCGGTCGACGCCGGCGTGCTGCGCTTCGGCGAGTTCAAGACCAAGGCGGGGCGCCTCTCACCGTACTTCTTCAACGCCGGCTTGTTCGACGACGGCACCAAGCTGTCCAGGCTCGCGCAATTCTATGCACGCCGCCTGATCGCCTCGAACATCGAGTTCGACATGATCTTCGGTCCGGCCTACAAGGGCATCACGCTTGCCGCCGCGGTTGCGATCGAACTCGCGCGGCTCGGTCGCAACGTGCCCTACGCCTACAACCGCAAGGAGGCGAAGGACCATGGCGAAGGTGGCACGCTGGTCGGTGCGCCGGTCGCCGGCCGGGTGCTGATCATCGACGACGTGATCTCGGCCGGCACCTCGGTGCGCGAGTCGATCGCGATGATCCGCGCCGCCGGCGCCACGCCGTGCGCGGTGGCGATCGCGCTCGATCGTCAGGAGCGCGCGACCGACGCCCAAGGCCGTGATGCAGCGTGGTCGGCGGTGCAGTTCGTCGAAGCCGAACTGGGCCTGAAAGTCGCCGCAATTGCGACCCTTGCCGATCTGCTACGTTACCTACAGTCCAACCTCGACCCGGCGCTCGCGGCGCATCACGCGCGCGTGGCCGGATATCGTCGAACGCTACGGAGTCTGAATGCGCAAGCGCCTGCTCGCGGCCGAGATCGTGCTGTGCCTTGGAGCATTCGCCGGCACGGGCGCGCTCGCGGCGACGGGGCAGATCTACTCGTGCGTCGACGCGAACGGCAACAAGCTCACGTCGGACCGGCCCATCCCCGCGTGCAACAACCGCGACCAGCGGGTGCTCAACGCTGACGGCTCGGTGCGCAGAGTCGTGCCGCCGACGCCCACTGCCGACGAACGCGCCGAGATGGAAGCCGCCGACCGCCGTGCCGCGATCGAACGCGCCGCGCAGCAGGACGCCGTGCGGCGCGACCGCAACCTGCTGAACCGCTTCCCGGACGAGGCGGCGCACCAGCGCGCGCGCGAAGCGGCACTCGACGACGTGCGCAAGGCGGTGCGCAACTCAGAGGAGCGCTTGAAGCTCCTCGCCGCCGAGCGCAAGCCGCTGCTCGACGAATCCGAGTTCTACGTCGGCCGTGAATTGCCGGCGAAGCTGCGCCAGGCGCTCGACGGCAACGACGCTTCGGTCGAGGCGCAGCGCACGCTCGTTGCTGAACCAGCAGGCCGAGATCGTGCGCATCAACAAGCTCTATGACGTTGAGCTCGAACGCCTGAAGCGCCTGTGGGCCGGTGCGTTGCCGGGCTCGATGGGATCGCTCCCGGTGGTGCCGCCGGCACGCGCCGGCGCGGCACCTGCCAGCTCGCGCCTCAGGTTCGGCCAAGACCGAGTCATCCGTAGCCGGTAGCTAGCGGCGCCTTGGCGCCGCGGCCGACTGCCCGCGGTCAGCGACGGCCGCCGCGGAACCCGCCGCCGCCGAAGCCACCCCCGCCGAAGCGGCCACCGCCAAAACCGCCACCGCCGAAGCGATCGCCGCCACCGAAGCCGCCGCCACCGAAACGATCACCGCCGCCGCCACCGAAGCTGCTGAAGCGGTCGTCGCCAGCGCTGCGCGATTGCGCGTCGCGGTTTGCCCACGACGTGTCACCCGAAGCCGCGCCCCAGCCGCTGGCCGAATGCTGTTGCCAGCCGCCGTTGCCGTCGCTGCGCATCACGTTGCCGTTGCTGTCGGCGTAGTGGTCGTTGTTCACCGGCTGGCCGTTGTTCCAGGTGTGCGACTCGCCGGTCTTGGCGTTGTAGGTCGACGTCGATCCGGTGTGACCGTAGCCTTGCGGGCCGGCCGTCGTCGCGCCCGTGTGGTCGACCGAGCTGCCGCCTGCGCCGGTGTATGAGCCGCTCGACCCTGCCGTGCGCTGGCCGGTGTAGGTGTTGTAGTTGGCGCCACGCGCGACGTTGCCCGAGCCGCCGGCGGCGCCATTGATCGTGCGGTCGTAGCCGCGCGAGGCGTTGCCGGTCCAGGCGTTGTACTGGCGGCCGGCGGCGTAGCTGCCGCTCGTGCCGGTGCGTGCGTTGTAGTAGCCGCCGCTCGCCCGCGTGCCGGCGACACCACCGCCGGCGTACCAGGACCGTGTGCCCGAGTAGGTCGTCGCACCCCAGTGGCCGTAGACGTTGGCGCTTGCCGTCCCGCAACAGCCGTAGCCGCCCCAATAGCCGGGGTGGTAATACGCGCCGCCCCAGTAATAGGGCGTCATCCACGCCGCCGCCGCGAGGCCGACCGCGAACCCGAAGGTGTAGCCGACGTAGGGGTTGTAGACCGGCGCCGCGGCATAGCCGTAGGTATAGGGGGTTGGGTACCAGAGGCTGCCGACCCAGGGCGTGTACGCGTAGCCGGTGCCGTAGACGACGGTGCCGTAAGGGTTGACGACGGTGCCGAGATAGCCCGGGGTGTAGCCCTCGTAAACCACTTCCGGCGTTGCCTCGTAGATGCGAACGTAGGTCACGTAGAAGATCGGTGACGACGGCGGGATCGAGTAGATCACCTCCGGCACCGAGGTCGCGACCGTCCAGGGCCCGGTCAAGCCCGGCGCCGTGAACCAGACGCCGGCCTGCACCGCGTAGTACGACGTGCCGGTGACCTGGATGATCGGCACGCTCGAATTGACGACGTACGACAGCGACGTGCCCTCGACCTGCGAATATTGCGGTGCGCCGTCGAAGTTCGGCGTGAACTTCGGCCCGCTCACGCGCTTGACGGTCGCCGTCTGCGGGATCGTGTTCTCGATCGCCGCCGCCTGCGCCTGCGGCGTGCCGGCCACCGTGGGCAGCACCGCCGAGGCGAGCGAGCCGGTCGGGATGCGCGCGAAGTCGGCCGGCAACGCATTGTTGGCGACAAAGCTCCACGGGCCGCTCATTGCCGGTCCGGTGAACCAGCGGCCCGAGAGCAGCACGAAGTACTGGCTGTCGGCCGTGTCGACGAACACGTCGCCGGTCGTGTTCGACGCCCACAGCAGCTGCGTGCCGTTGATCGGAACGAAATCGGGCTGGCCGCGGAACACGATCAGCTCGGTCGGCACCTGGCTCGTGACAATCGTCGGCACGCCTTTGGCCAGTGACGGCTTGGGATTCGCCTTCGGCGGGCCTTCAAGCATGTCGACGACGCCGGTCTTCGCAACGGCCTGCGCGGCGCTCGCCATGCCGACCGGCGTCACGCTCGCTTGCGTCCACGGGCCGGCGATGCTGCTCGAGCTCAGCCATCCGTCGTAAACATGGATGTAGTAGTTGTCACCGAGCCCGCCCTGCAGGATCAGCGCATGGGTGTTGATGACGCGCTGGAAACGGCTGTCGCTCGGCACGGCCTTGAGCACTGGCGAGCCGTCGATCGGTACCAAGATCGCCGGCGTATCACTGATGACGACCTTGGGCGGCGTGTTCTGCACCGGCACCGTCGGCGGCTTGACGCCGTCGAGGTCGAGCGAGGCGGTGAGCCGGTCGAGCGAGATCGTGCGCACGTCGCTCGCGACCGCCGCCTGCAAGGTGGCGGTGTAGGCCGAACCGCGGTCGGGCAGGGTCGGGAAATCGCTCTTCGTGATCTTCATGTCCTCGAAGACGACGGTGCGCGCAACCTTGTCGACCTGCGTGCGCGCGGTGGCGAACATCACGCCGAAGCTTTCTTCCTTCGCGCCCTTGGGATGGATCGCGAGCGCGGAGCGGAACTCGATGCGGTTGCCGATCCAGCTGCTGACCTGCGGCTGGTACATCAGCACCGTCGCATTCGTCAGGTTGACCTGACGCGGCCAAGCATTGGCGGGGAGTTGCGACGCCTTTGCGGGCGACGCATTCGGCGCTGCCTGCGCCAGTGTTGCCGAAGGCAGCGCGCTCACGGTTGCGCTGATCAGCAACGCGCAAAGAGTAGAGGTCGAGATCTTCATTGATGGACGCTTTCCGCTCGGTGTCCGGATGGGGCTGCTATTTTCGCATCGCTACGCGCATGAACATGAAGCCGGTGTGAAGGACCGCGCGTCCTTTGCCGGCTGCCGCCAGCGCACCGCCAATCAGCCCAGGCGTGCCTTCAGCAGGGCATTCGCCTGCGCCGGATTGGCCTTGCCCTTGCTCGCCTTCATGATCTGGCCGACGAGCGCGTTGAACGCCTTGTCCTTGCCGGCGCGGTATTCCTCGACCGACTTCGGATTCGCGGCGATCACCCCGTCGACGATCGCTTCGAGCGCACCGGCGTCTGACATCTGCTTCAGGCCCGACGCCTCGATCACCGCATCGACATCGCTCGCGCCACCCCAAAGCGCGTCGAACACCTGGCGCGCGCCGTTGTTGGAGATCGTGCCATCGGCAATGCGTGCGATCAGCGCGCCCAGCGTGGGGGCAGCGACCGGGCTCGCGTCGATCGAGAGCGATTCAGCGTTGAGCCGGCGCGAGATCTCGCCCATGAGCCAGTTCGCCACCAGCTTGGGCTGGCCGCACGCCGCGGTGGCCGCCTCGAAGTAAGCCGCGAGCGCCTTGCTCTGCGTCATCAGCGACGCGTCGTATTCCGGCAGCCCGTGCACTTGCTGAAAGCGCGCCGCCATCGCCTGCGGCAGCTCGGGCATTTCGGCGCGCACTCGTTCGATCCATTCCGGAGCGATCACGAGCGGCGGCAGGTCGGGGTCGGGGAAGTAGCGGTAGTCGTGCGCGTCTTCCTTGCTGCGCATCGCGCGTGTCTCGCCGCTGCCGGGATCGAACAGCACGGTGGCCTGCTTGACGCTGCGGCCATCCTCGATCAACGAGATCTGCCATTGGGTCTCGAACTCGATCGCCTGCTGCAGGAACTTGAAGCTGTTGAGGTTCTTCACTTCGCGCCGTGTGCCGAAGGGCGCGCCGGGGCGGCGCACCGAGACGTTGGCGTCGCAGCGGAACGAACCTTCCTGCATGTTGCCGTCGCAGATGTCGAGCCACACGACGAGCGCGTGCAGCGCGCGCGCGTAGGCGACAGCTTCGGCGCTCGATCGCATGTCGGGCTCGGTGACGATCTCGAGCAACGGCGTGCCGGCACGATTGAGGTCGATGCCGGTCTGGCCCGCGTAGTCCTCGTGCAGCGACTTGCCGGCGTCCTCCTCGAGGTGCGCGCGCGTCAGGTTCACCTTGTGCAGCGCGTCGCCGACGAAGAACTCGAGCGCCCCGCCCTGCACCACGGGCGTCTCGTACTGGCTGATCTGGTAGCCCTTGGGCAGGTCGGGGTAGAAGTAGTTCTTGCGCGCGAAGATCGACTGCGGCGCGACGGTTGCGCCGACCGCAAGGCCGAAGCGGATCGCGCGCTCGACCGCGCCGCGGTTCAGGACCGGCAGCGTGCCGGGCAATGCCAGATCGACGGCCGACGCCTGCGTGTTGGGCGCCGCACCGAAGCGTGTCGACGAACCGCTGAAAATCTTGCTGCGCGTCGAGAGCTGCGCGTGCGTCTCGAGGCCGATCACGACCTCGTAGCCGCGGATGAGGGCGGGCTTCGGGTTCATGCTTCAAACCCCTCCGGCGCGCGCCGGTGCGAGTCCGTCACCTGCTGGAACGCATGTGCCGCGTGCAACAACGTGCCTTCGTCGAAATAGTTGCCGATCAGTTGCAGGCCGACCGGCATGTCGCCCTCGCCGAAGCCGGCCGGCATGCTCATGCCGGGCAGGCCGGCGAGGCTCGCGGGCAGCGTGAAGATGTCGGCCAGATAGGCCGCCACCGGGTCGTCGCCCTGGGCGCCGGACTTCCAGGCGACGGTCGGCGCCACCGGGCCGGCGATCACGTCGCACTGCCGGAAGCAGGCCTGGAAGTCGTCGGCGATCATGCGCCGCAGCTTTTGCGCTTGCAGGTAGTAGGCGTCGTAGTAGCCGTGCGAGAGCACGTACGTACCGATCATGATGCGTCGCTTGACCTCGGGGCCGAAGCCCTCGGCGCGCGTCTTTCGGTACATGTCCGTGAGATCGGCATAGTGCGCGGCGCGATGGCCGAACTTGACGCCGTCGAAGCGCGACAGGTTCGAGCTCGCCTCGGCCGGCGCGATGATGTAGTAGACGGGAATCGACAACTCGGTGCGCGGCAGGCTCACGTCGACCAGCGTTGCGCCGAGCGCTTCGAACTGGCGCAACGCGGCGCGGACCGCGCCATCGACGTCGGCCGCGAGTGCGGCGGGGAAGAACTCGCGCGGCAGGCCGATGCGCAAGCCGGCGAGCGGGCGACCCGCACTCGCGCCTTCGCGCGCCTTGCCGAGCGCGGCATGAAAGTCCTGCGGCGGGCGCTCGGCGCTCGTCGAATCGCGCTCGTCGAAACCGCTCATCGCCGACAGCAGCAGCGCACAGTCCTCCGCGCTGCGCGCGAACGGCCCCGCCTGATCGAGGCTGGAGGCGAACGCGATCATGCCGTAGCGGGAACACACGCCGTAGGTTGGCTTGATGCCGGTGACGCCCGAGAAGCTCGCCGGCTGGCGAATCGAGCCCCCCGTGTCGGTACCCGTCGCTGCCGGCAGCAGACGCGCGGCGACTGCCGCCGCGGAGCCGCCCGACGAGCCGCCCGGCACGCGCGTCGCGTCCCACGGGTTCTTCACCGGGCCGTAGGCCGAGTTCTCGTTGGCGGAGCCCATCGCGAACTCGTCGCAGTTGAGCTTGCCGAGCGTGACCATGCCGGCCGCGGCGAGCCGGTGCACGACCGTGGCGTCGAACGGGCTGCGGTAACCGGCGAGCATCTTCGATCCGGCCGTCGTCGGGTGCGCTTCGGTGACGAAGATGTCCTTGTGCGCGAGCGGCACCCCGAGCAGCAGGCCGCGCTCGCCCGCGGCGCGGCGCGCGTCGGCGGCCTGCGCTTGCGCGAGCGCTGCGTCTTCGTCGACGCACATGAAGGCGCCGAGTTGTCGATGAGCTGCAACACGTGCAAGCAGATGCGTCGTGATCCCGACGCTCGTCGTCCCCGCCTGCTTCGAGCATCCGGCCGAGCTCGGCAACGCCGAGGGTGTGCAACGGATCCGTCACTGCGCCATCACCTCCGAAATGCCAAGTTCATTCGCTCGCCGTGTGGTCGGCGATCCGATCGAATTCGCGCTTCGATCCCCGCTGCGCGGGGCCCCTCTTTCGCGGCTCATTCGATCGCCTCCGAGAGCCCAAACCCCCCCGGCCCGCCACATGGTCGGCGATCCGATCGAATTCGCGCTTCGATCCCCGCTGCGCGGGGCCCCTCTTTCGCGGCTCATTCGATCGCCTCCGAGAGCCCAAACCCCCCCGGCCCGCCACATGGTCGGCGATCCGATCGAATTCGCGCTTCGATCCCCGCTGCGCGGGGCCCCTCTTTCGCGGCTCATTCGATCACTTGCGGCACGAGAAACAGGCCGTCCTCCACCGCCGGGGCGCTGCGCTGGTTGGCTTCGCGCCGGTCGTCTTCGGTGACCACGTCGTCGCGCAGGCGCAGCGGCGCCTCGTGGACGGCCGCGAGCGGCGTGTAGAGGGGCTCGACGCCGCGCGTGTCGACCGCGCTCATCTGCTCGACGATCGCGAAGAACTCGTTGAGTTGCGTGAGCATCGCAGCCACTTCGCTCGGGCGCAGCTCAAGGCGCGCCAGATCGGCGATGCGGCTCACGTCTTCGGGGCTCAGGGGCATGGTTCGCCTGCTCGGAAAATTCGACCCAGCCAAGCCTTGATTCACGAGGCCCAGCAGGGAGAAAGTGGGTGCTTGAGGTATTATCTCCGGTTATCCACGGCCTCTTGCAGGCGTCGGCATTGCGCGTCGCTTTCAGCGTCGCATCGCGCATCTGCCACACCGATGACGGGCCGTGAAGCAAGACTTCCAGACCCTCTCCAACGCCGGCAAGGCAGTGACCGGCCCCGATTTCAGCCCCTCGCAGCCCAGCCTCCTGCGCGTCCAGCGGCGCCTTCGCCCCGCGCCGAGCGTGACCGACGCGACACGCACCGACTCCTCATTCATTCATGTTTGCTTCCCTGCGCCGATATTTCTCGACTGACCTTGCCATCGACCTCGGCACTGCCAACACGCTGATCTACGTGCGCGGCAAGGGCATCGTGCTCGACGAACCCTCGGTCGTCGCGATCCGCCACGAAGGCGGCCCGCACGGCAAGAAGACGATCCAGGCGGTCGGCAAGGAAGCCAAGGCGATGCTCGGCAAGGTGCCCGGCAACATCGAGGCGATCCGCCCGATGAAGGACGGCGTGATTGCCGACTTCACCGTCACCGAGCAGATGCTCAAGCAGTTCATCAAGATGGTGCACCCCAGATCGGTGCTGCGGCCGAGCCCGCGCATCATCATCTGCGTGCCCTGCGGCTCGACGCAGGTCGAGCGGCGCGCGATCCGTGAGTCGGCGCTCGGCGCCGGCGCGAGTGATGTGTATCTGATCGAGGAGCCGATGGCCGCCGCGATCGGCGCCGGGCTGCCGGTCAGCGAGGCAAGTGGCTCGATGGTCGTCGACATCGGCGGCGGCACGACCGAGGTCGGCGTCATCAGCTTGGGCGGCATGGTCTACAAGGGCAGCGTGCGCGTCGGCGGCGACAAGTTCGACGAAGCGATCATCAACTACATCCGCCGCAACTACGGCATGCTGATCGGCGAGCCGACGGCCGAATCGATCAAGAAGAACATCGGCTCTGCGTTCCCCGGCTCCGAGGTCAAGGAGATCGAGGTCAAGGGCCGCAATCTTTCCGAGGGCGTGCCGCGCAGCTTCACGATCAGCAGCAACGAAATCCTCGAAGCGCTGACCGATCCGCTCAACCAGATCGTCTCGAGCGTCAAGAACGCGCTCGAGCAGACTCCGCCCGAACTCGGCGCCGACATTGCCGAGCGCGGCATGATGCTGACCGGCGGCGGCGCGCTGCTGCGCGATCTCGACCGCCTGCTGGCCGAGGAAACCGGCCTGCCGGTGCTCGTCGCCGAGGACCCGCTGACCTGCGTCGTGCGCGGCTGCGGCATGGCGCTCGAGCGCATGGAGCGGCTGGGAAGTATCTTCACCTCGGAGTGAGATGACGCCAGGGCCGAGCAAGCTGCGTTCGCACGCCTCCCGCGGCCGGTTCCAGGCTTCGACTCCGGTCTGAATAGCCAGTTCGGCAGCAGACTTCGCGGCGACCATGGCCACCGGCAGTTTCGATCGCACGCCGCCACCCTTCTTCCGGCAGGGGCCGTCGGCGTTCAGCATGATGATGTTCTGCTCGGCGCTCGCGGTGTTTCTGATGGTCGCCGATGCGCGCTTCAAGGTCACGCAACCGCTGCGCGCCGTGCTGGCGACTGCGCTGCTGCCAATCGAGCGTGTGCTGCTCGTCCCGATCAACGCATGGCAGCAGGCGCAGGAGTATCTGTCCGGCCTGCAGGGTGCGATCAGCCGCGAGCAGGCAGCGCGCAGCGAACTCGTGCGCGAGTCCGGACGCAGCATCCGCGTCGAGCAGCTCGAACACGAGAACGCGAGCCTGCGCGGCCTGCTTGAACTGCGCCCGGCGCTGACGGTGCGCTCGATCGCCGCCGAGGTGCTCTACGAAGCGCCGGACCTCTACGCGCGCCGGGTCATCATCGACCGCGGCGGCCGAGCCGGCATCCTGCCGGGCGCGCCGGTGATCAACGCGCAGGGCGTGCTCGGCCAAGTGACGCGAGTCTATCCGCTCAACGCCGAGGTCACGCTGCTGACCGACAAGGACGCCGCGATCCCGGTGCTCAACGTGCGCACGCAGGTGCGCGGCGCCGCCTTCGGCCGTCCCGGCGGCGCGGGCATGGAGTTGCGCTTCATGGCGGGCAACGCCGACGTGCAGGTCGGCGATCTGCTGAGCACCTCGGGTGTCGATGGCATCTACCCGCCCGGCCTGCCGGTCGCGCGCGTGAGCGAGGTCGATCGTCGCGTCGAGACGAGCTTCGCGCGCATCGGGCTGCAGCCGGTCGCATCGCCCGATGGCGTGCGACAGGTGCTGGTGCTCGAGCCGGTCGGCGTCCAGCTCCCGCCGCGCCCCGAGCCCGCGGCCGAAGCCGCCTCCGAGCCGGCGCGCAAGGCCGGTCGCAGTTGACGCCGGGTCGCTTGCCATGATGCCGCGCAATCCGGATCAGCTGCTGCTGCCGGTCAATCCGCTGTTCATCTGGGCCACGCTGCTCGGCGCGTTCGCGTTCGACCTGATGCCGCTCGGGCGACAGCCAGCGATGCCGGACCTGCTTGCACTCGCGCTCGTGTTCTGGAACGTGCACCAGCCGCGGCGCATCGGCGTCGGCGTCGCCTTCGCGTTCGGCCTGCTGATGGATGTCCACGACGGCGCCTTGCTCGGCCAGCATGCGCTCGCCTACACGCTGCTGAGCTTCTTCGCCGTCACGATTCATCGCCGCCTGTTGTGGTTCACGGTGCCGTCGCAGGCGGTGCAGATCTTCCCGCTGTTCGTCGCTGCGCACGCGGTCTCGCTGCTGGTGCGCATGCTCGCCGGTGGCATGTTCCCGGGCTGGCAGATCCTGCTCGCGCCGGTGTTCGAGTCACTTCTGTGGCCGATTGCCGTATGGGCGCTGCTCGCGCCGCAGCGCAGGCCGCCGGACCCGGATCAGAATCGACCACTATGAACATGACTGCCCCAAGACGCCTTTGGCGTCGCCCCCCGAGGGGAGCGTCAGTACCTTCGGACGGCCGGGCGGTACTGACGACGGCCCCAAGCTCAATTCGTTCGCGCCCCACGAGGGGATGCCAGCCTGCTTGGGGCGGCCCGGCGCTGGCTGGCGTCATGACTGCCCCGAGCCGCTCCCGGCGGCTCGGCATCCGGGCATGACCGAACTCAAGGACATCGAGCGCGAGCTCGGCAGCTTTCGCGTGCGGCTGTTCGCGGCAGCGGCATTCGTGCTGCTCTGCTTCGGGTTGCTCGGTGCGCGGCTCGTTTACCTGCAGATCTTCAGGTACGAAGAGCTTTCGACACAGGCCGAGAACAACCGCATCTCGGTCGTCCCGATCGTGCCCAACCGCGGCCTCATCCTCGACCGTAACGGCGTCGTGCTGGCCGACAACTACTCGGCCTACACGCTCGAGATCGCACCGACGAAGGTCGCCGACCTGGAGCAGACGATCGACGCGCTGTCGGAGGTGATCACTATCGAGCCGCGCGATCGCAAGCGATTCAAGCGCCTGATGGACGAAAGCCGCAGTGTCGATTCGCTGCCGATTCGCACCAAGCTCAGCGACGAGGAAGTCGCGCGCTTCACCGCGCAGCGCTTTCGCTTTCCGGGTGTGGACATCAAGGCGCGGCTGTTCCGCAATTACCCGCTCGGCGCGACGGCGAGCCACCTGATCGGCTACATCGGCCGCATCAACCAGACCGAGAAAGCGGCGATCGACGACACGGACAACGCGGCGAACTACCGTGGCACGGAGTACATCGGCAAGCTCGGCATCGAACAGAGCTACGAGTCCGAGCTGCACGGCACGACCGGCTTCGAGGAGATCGAGACCACGGCCGCCGGCCGCGCGGTGCGCCGCCTGCAAAGCCACCCGGCAACGCCCGGCAACACGCTGACGCTGTCGATCGACATCAAGCTGCAGGCGCTGGTCGAGCAATTGTTCGGTGAGCGGCGCGGCGCGCTCGTCGCGATCGACCCACGCAATGGTGAGATCCTCGCCTTCGTCAGCAAGCCCAATTTCGATCCGAACCTGTTCGTCGACGGCATCGATAGCGAGAGCTGGAAGGCGCTCAACGAGTCGCTCGACAAGCCGTTGCTGAACCGCGCACTGCGCGGCGCCTATCCGCCCGGCTCGACCTACAAGCCGTTCATGGCGCTCGCCGCGCTCACGCTCGGCAAACGCACGCCGCAGCAAGCGATCTCGGACCCTGGCTACTTCTGGTTCGGCAATCACAAGTTCCGCGACGACAAGGAAGGCGGCCACGGCGCGGTGGACATGTACAAGTCGATCGTGCAGTCGTGCGACACCTACTACTACATGCTCGCCAACGACCTCGGTGTCGATGCGATGCACGACTTCATGGCGCCCTTTGGTCTCGGCCAGCTGACCGGCATCGACATCCATGGCGAGGTGCGCGGCCTGCTGCCCTCGACGAACTGGAAACGCGCTGCCTACAAGCGCAAGGATCAGCAGAAGTGGTATGCGGGCGAGACGATTTCGCTCGGCATCGGCCAGGGCTACAACAACTTCACGATGCTGCAACTCGCGCAGGCAACGGCAACGCTCGCCGCCGGCGGGCAGCATTACAGCCCGCGGCTGGTGCGCGAGATCGAGGACTTCGAGACGCGCGGCACACGCCGCGTCGCGGGCAAGCCGATCGAGCCGGTGACTCTCGACCCGGAGCATGTCGCCTTCATCCACAACGCGATGTACGGTGTGACGCAGGAAGGCACCTCGGCGCGCGTGTTCGCCGGCGCACCCTACAAGACCGGCGGCAAGACCGGCACGGCGCAGGTGATCGCGATCGGGAAGGACGAGAAATACGACGCCAAGAAGCTCGACGAGCGGCATCGCGACCACGCGCTGTATGTCGCCTTCGCGCCACTCGACGAGCCGCACATCGCGCTCGCGATCGTGGTCGAGAACGCCGGCTTCGGCGCTGCCTCCGCGGCGCCGATCGCGCGCCGCGTGTTCGACTTCATGCTGCTCGGCAAGTACCCGAGCGAGGAAGACATCGCCGCGACGCAACTCGGCAAGTCCACCGTGCCGATCGGCGTGCAGCGCGACGCCGCGAGCGTGCCGCTGCCGATTCCGTCAGCATTCAACACCGAGGCTGCGGACGACATCGTTGCCGCGGCGACGCCCGCGGCATCATCGGTTCGCACGGCGGCGTCGGCAGCAGCCGCCTCCTCGCCAGCGCCAGGCCGCGCGCCGCGACTTGGCAACAGCGCTTCGGCGGCGCTCACTTCCCCATGAGCGGCCTCTACGACCGGCCGTCGCTTTGGGCGCGCGTTGCGCCGCTATTCCTGGGCTTCGACGGCCCGCTGCTTCTGGCCGTCGCGCTGCTCACCGCGGGCGGGCTGGTGACGATGTACTCGGTCGGCTTCGACAGCGGCACGCGCTTCGGCGATCACGCGCGCAACGCGGCGATCGCATTCGGCGTGATGTTCGTCGTCGCGCAGATTCCACCGCAGCGCATGGCCCGACTCGGCCCGCCGCTCTATGCGATCGGCGTCGCCCTGCTGGTGGCAACGATGGTGTTCGGCGTCACGAAGAAGGGCGCGACACGCTGGCTGCACGTCGGCGTCATCGACATTCAGCCGTCCGAGGTGCTCAAGATCGCGACGCCGCTGATGCTCGCCTGGTGGTTCCAGCGCCGCGAGGGGCAGTTGCGGCTGCTCGACTTCATCGTCGCCGTCGTGCTGCTCGTGATCCCGGTCGCGTTCATCGTCAAGCAGCCCGACCTGGGCACTGCGATCCTTGTGCTGTCGACCGGCCTGTATGTGATCTTCTTCGCCGGGCTGTCGTGGCGGCTCATCCTGCCGGTGCTGCTGCTTGGCGGCGCGGCGATCACCGCGGTCGTGCTGTCGGAAGACCGCATCTGCCAGCCCGAAGTCAGCTGGCCGCTGCTGCGCGACTATCAGAAGAACCGCGTCTGCACCCTGCTCGACCCGACCACCGACCCGCTCGGCAAGGGTTTTCACATCATCCAGGGCGGCATCGCGATCGGCTCGGGCGGCATCACCGGCAAGGGCTTCATGAAGGGCACCCAGACGCACCTCGAGTTCATTCCCGAGCGCACGACCGATTTCGTGTTCGCCGCCTTCGCCGAGGAGTTCGGCCTCGTCGGCGCGGCGAGCTTGATCCTCGGCTTCCTGTTCCTGATCTTTCGCGGCCTGATGATCGCCGCCGAAGCGCCAACCCTCTTCGCCCGCCTGCTCGCGGGCGCGGTGACGCTCAGCTTCTTCACCTACGCATTCGTCAACATGGGCATGGTCAGCGGCATCCTGCCGGTGGTCGGCGTGCCGCTGCCCTTCATCAGCTACGGCGGCACCGCGATGGTGACGCTCGGGCTCGGCCTCGGCATCCTGATGTCGATCTCGAAGAGCCGGCGGCTCGTGCAGACATAGGCGGCATGCGCGTCGGCATCGTCGGCATCGGCAACATGGGCTTCGGGATGGCCCAGCGGCTTCGCGACCTCGGCTGGCCGCTCGCGGTACGCGACATCGATCCACAGCGCACGCTGGATGCGGCGGCGATCGGCGCGACGGTTTGCGCAAGCTCGGCCGAACTTGCCGGGAACTGCGACTGCGTGATCATCTGCGTCGTCGATGCGGTACAGACAAAGACCGTGCTGTTCGGCGAGCGCGGCGTGATGGCGGCCCTCGCGCCAGGCTCGTCCGTCATGCTGTGCCCTACGATCGCGCCCGACGAAACCGAGCGCTTCACGCGCCAGCTCCGGCGGCGTATCACCGACTGCATCGACGCGCCGATGTCAGGCGGCCCGGCGCGCGCCCGCGACGGCACGATGAGCCTGATGGTCGCCTGCGCCGACGCGGTGTTCGAGCGCCATCGCACGCTGATCGAAGCGCTGTCGAGCCACGTCTTTCGCATCAGCGAGCGCCCCGGCGATGGGGCGCGCACCAAGCTCGTCAACAACCTGCTCGCGGGCATCAACCTCGCCGGCGCGTGCGAGGTGATGGCGCTCGCCGAGCGACTTGGGCTCGATGCGGCACGCACGCTGGCAGTGATCGAGCAATCGAGCGGCCAGAGCTGGATCGGCAGCGACCGCCTACACCGAGCGCTCGCCGGCGACTTCGCCCCCCGCGCGCACACGACCTTGTTGGCCAAGGACACACGGCTCGCGATCGACGCCGCACGCGCGGTCGGTTTCGACACGGTGGTCGGCAGCGCCGCCGCGGCGCAGTTCGCCCGCGCCTGCGAGGGCGGCTTCGCAGCGGCAGACGACGCGGGCTTGCTGGTGTGGCTCAGGCGAGAAGGAACCGGTCGTTAGATTTGCACGCGGTTGACGCGTCAGCGTGGATGCTCCCGCCGAGTACCCCATGCGGGAACAACAGCGCAAACCACGGTGTCTGCGCGCGCCCAGCGACAAGATCGCCGCGATGCTCCAGGTCGTCCACACCATCGAGCGCGGCACAGTATCGACGAACCGGGTTGCGCTGTGGCGCCGCGCAGGCACGCCATTTCAAGCGCTGCCGTCGACTGATTTGACTCCTTGCCGAAACGGGATACCGCACTCGCTGCGGTGGTTCAGAAAATCGTGCACGCGTCATGTCCATCGCGACGCCAACGAAACGGAGCTTGCGTGGACCGCGTTCGTCATGGCGCCATCACAAGTGCGACAGTTGCAGCATCGCGGTTGCGACCGCCGAGGCCGAGGTCATCGTGAATCTTCGCACCGGCTTTTTTCACGATGAGCGATGCCTCTGGCACAGCGCGCCCGGCGGCATCGCCCTCATCGCACGGGTCGGCGGTTGGGTGCAGCCGACGGAAAACACCGTGTCGAACCAGACGCTGCAGGCCCAACGCCGGATGATCTCGCTGATGCAGGTCTCGGGGCTGGCCGGCAACGTGGATTGCCGCAGCGCTCCGATGGCCACCGAAGACGATCTGCTGCGCATTCACCCGCGTCTGTATCTCGATCGCTTCAAGCAAATGTCCGACGCCGACGGCGGCGAGTTGGGTGACTTTGCGCCGTTCGGCCCCGGCGGCTACGAGATCGCCAAACTGTCCGCCGGCATGACCCTGCACGCGGTGGACAGCGTCCTCGCCGGTCGCTACCGCAACGCCTACGCGATGTCGCACCCGCCCGGTCAGCATTGCCTGGCCGACATGCCGATGGGCTTTTGCCTGCTCGCCAATATCGCGATCGCGATCGAAGCGGCGCGACACGCGCACGGCGTGCAGCGCATCGCGGTGCTCGATTGGGGCGCCCATCACGGCAACGGCGCGCAGAGCCTCTTCTACGAGCGCGATGACGTCCTCACCGTCTCGCTGCATCAGGAACGCTGCTTTCCTCCCGGTTGTGGCGGCGCGGGCGAGCGCGGCGCGGGCCGCGGCGAGGGCTTCAACATCAACATCCCGCTGCTGCCCGGCGGCGGGCACGACGCCTATCGCCATGCGATGCAGCGCATCGTCATTCCCGCCATCGATCGCTTCCGGCCCGAACTGATGATCGTCGCCAGCGCCTTCGACGCCAACGGCGTCGACCCACTGGCACGCATGCTGCTGCACAGCGGCTCGTACCGCATGTTGACCGAGAGCGCTATGGCACTCGCCGATCGGCACTGCAGCGGCAGGCTCGTCGTCGTCCACGAGGGCGGCCATGCCGAGGCGGCCGTCCCGTTCTGCGGCCACGCCGTCGTCGAAGCCCTGGCTGGCGAGAGCCTCGGTGTAGACGACCCGTTTCTCGAACTGCTGGAGGCATGGCAGCCGAATGCGCGGCTTGCCGCGTTCCAGCGCGGCCTGATCGACGAGATGGCCAGTGCACACGAACTGTGAGCTTGCCCCCCATGCGGGAGGCATTGACTGCACATTGGCCGCGCAAGGTCGGAGCGAAACGAAGTCAGTGCCGCAGCCGCTCCAGCCGTTCATTGAGCACGTGCACCAGCCGCGCCGTCGAGCGCACACCGAGCTTGTCGCGAATGCTGCGCAACTGATGATCCACCGTCGACAGCGAGCGGTCGATTTGACGCGCCACTTCCTTGTAGCTCAGGCCCATGGCGACAAGCTGCGCGACCTTGAACTCGGCCGGCGTCAGGGCAGCGAGTTCGCGCGGTCGCGCGCCGTCGCCGGCCACGCTCGCATCGGCCGAGCGTACCTCGCCATCGGGACCCGCCTCATGCAGATGCAGCGCGCATGGAGCGTGGCCAGCGCTCTGTTCGTCGCGCTTGCGCTCGAGCTCGAGTTGCGCCGACGCCGCCAACAGCGGGCCGAGGGCCACCTGCGCAAGCTGGCCGAGTTGATTGCAGACGTCCGCGTTCCAGCGCGGCGACTCGCGGTGCCAATCCGCGCAGATAAGGCCGACCGGGCGCGCGCCGTCTCGCACGGGCAGCGCGAGCTTGGCTGCGGTCCCCACTTCCAGCAGTGCGCCGCGCATGCCCGCGGTGAAGCTCCTCTCCTGCGAGACGTCGCCAATGGCGGCCACGACGGGTTCGTCCCAGACTGCCCGCATGCCGGGCTCGAAGGCATTGAACCGCAGCCCGAGCACCGAGGGCAGCGGGTTCGAGTTGCGCCGCGTTTCTGCGATCGCGACGTAGTGCTGCGCCTGCCCGCCGGCCCCGACGAAGCCGCCGAACCCGCCGTCCACACGGTCGGCGTCGAGCACCTCGCGCAACCATTCGGTCGTGATGCGCCAGCAGGCGTGCGAATCGTCAAGGTACAGCAGCAACTGCGCCGCCAGTTCACGCCCCGGCCGCCAGCGGATGGCGGCGCTGCCCTCGAACAGCCGCCTGCGCAACTGGCGCTGCACGCGAAGAATTTCGTCGTCGTCCATCGCGGTCGTCAACAGCGTCAGACGAGGATGTCTTCGAGAAGTTTCTCGTGCTCGTTCTGGCCGCGCGCGTAGACAAGGCCGACCGCAAGGACCGCGAACGGCAGCAGCAGCAGCGCCCAGCCGAGCGGGCTCAGGCCCCAGGCTGTCGTGGTCGGGTCAACGCCCTCGGCCACCGCACCGGACAACAGTCCGAACCGCGACATCAACAGGTACTCGCCGAGCACCAGGCCGATCGCCGCCAACACCGGCGCCACCTTGGTGACGAACACGCCTTCTGCCCCACGGTTGCGGTGAAAGAACATCACTACCGATACGCAAACCAGGATCTCGATCAAGACGATCGAGACCACCGCCAGCCCGCTGAACCAGAAGAACATGTTCAACACCGGGTCGAGCCCCGCCACGACGAAGATCGCGATGACGAGCCCGGTGATGACCGATGTCGCCCAGGCCCCATTTCCGGGTGCACCGAAGCGGTTCACGCGCCCGAGTGCGGCCGGCAGCGCCTTGGCGCGACCGAGCGCAAAGAAGTAGCGGCTGGCCGAATTCTGGAACGCAAGCAGCCCCGCAAACAAGCTCGACAGGACAAGCACGCTCATCGCGACTGCCATCCACCCGCCGACATACTGGCGCGCCACCGAGAACAGCACTGCTGCCGGGTCGGTGAGCGGCACCTTGTCGACCGTGGACAGCGCCACGACCTGCTCGACGACCTTCGACGCGCCAAGCCCGGTAACGACGGCAAACGAGGTCAGCGCGAACAGCACGGTGATGACGCCGACCGACAGATACGTGGCGCGCGGCACGGCCGTCTTCGGATTCTTTGCTTCTTCCCCATAGATGGCGGAGGCCTCGAAGCCGATGAACGATGCAAAGGCAAACGCCAGCGCGATGCCGGCTGACCCGGTCAAGCCGCCGGCAAGAATCGCCGAAGGGCTGAACGAGGCGGCGAAGTTGAGCCCCTCTGGGCCGCCTTGTCCGAGGATGGTGACAGCGGTGATCAGCAGGCATCCCAACTCCATCACGAGCAGGACGCCGAGCAACTTGGCGCCCACGTCCACCTGGCACAGCGTGAGCAGCGTCACGAGCACCCAGGCGATGGCGCACCAGCCCCACCAGGGCAGCAGGCCGATCTGTACCGACATCAGCCCGCCGAAAAAGCCGTAGATGGCGAGCTGGATGGTCAGGTAGGCGATGATCGATACGAACGCCGACGCCAGACCCGCTTCGGGCCCGAGGCCGCGCCCGATGTAGGTGAAGAAGGCGCCGGCATTCGTGACGCGGTGGCTCATTGCCGCATAGCCGACGCTGAAGAGCAGCAGCGTCAAGCCGACGACGAGGTATGCCCCCGGCGCTCCGGCGCCATTGCCGAGCACGATCGCCGGCGGCAGCGCGCCTGTCATGCCGACCAGCGGCGCCGCGGCCGCGACGACAAAGAAGACGATCGACCAGACGCCCAGCTTCTCGGAATGCAGCGTTTCGCGCGAGGGCGTGGCGTTCGATGGCAGTGGTGAATTCATGATCGCTTCTCCTGGGTAGCCTGCCGAGCCGGGAGCACGGCCTCAGCGTTGAGTGAGGGGTGCAAGCCCGAGCGCCGACAACGCCGCGTCGAACGAGCGCGCAGGCTCCTTCACGTCGAACTGCAGCGCGTGCAGGCCGACGCGGCGGGCGCCGTCGACATTGCGCAACTGGTCGTCGACGAAGACGCACGCCACGGCCGGCAGACCGAGCGCGTCCAGGCAAACCTGATAAGCGCGCGGATCGGGCTTGAGGATGTGGGTGTGGGTGGCGTCGATGATCACGTCGAAGCGCTGCAGCAGCGCCAGCCGGTCGCGCAGATCGGCGCCGTAGAACAGATCGAGTTCGTTCGACAGCAGCGCGAGCCGCACGCCGGCCGCCTTGACGGCCTCGATCGCGGCCACCGCCTCGGGGCGGATCATGCCCTCGAGGTCGGCGCCACGCGCACGCAGCACGAAGCTCTCCATGCGGTCCCACGTTTCACCGACGAGCAGGCCGACCTCGCGCGTGCGCGCCAGCCAGTAGTCGCGCTCGCTGATCTTGTCGGCCTGCATGTCACGCCACAGCGCATCGCCGGCCGGATCGAAAGGGCCGCGCCAGGTCAGCGTGCCCGGCGCCAGACCGAGATTTGCCTCGGTCAAGGCATGCGACTCGAACAAGGTGCGCGTGATCACGCCACCGAAGTCCAGGATCAGGGCTTGCGGCTTCATGCGGAGCACCGGTTGGCCTCGGCTGCAGGCCGGCCCGGCGGCACCTGGCCCGAGCGCACCCAGCCGTCGAAGATGTCGAGCGCGGCCTCGGCGAAGGCTGCGTCGTTGATGTGCGCGTCGAGCGTGACGAGTTGCGTGTGCGGCCCGAGCCAGCGCGGCAGTTCATCGACCAGCGCGGCCAGGCCCTCGGGATCGTGCAGCGGCTCGCCGGGCCGGTCCCAGGCCTCGATGCCCTGCGTCGGCAGCAGCACGCAGGTCGCTGCACTCGCTTCGGCGAGGCGCTCGCCGATGGCGCGGGCGATCTCGCGACGCATCGGCGGGTCGACACAGACCGACGAGATCAGGCGGTTGTGTTCGTGCGCCGCGCGGCCGCCGTAGCGCAACGGCGGCGTCGCCCAGGTGGCATAGTCGACCATGTCGGTGGCGCCGGGCGCGACGATCTGCGGCACGCCTGCGCGGCCGGCGCCACGCAGTCGGTCGGCGCCGGCAGAGACGCACGAGCCGGCCAGATGATTGACGAGCTCCTGCAAGCTGAAGTCCATCACCGCCGCAAACAGGCCCTTGGCAGCGAGATCCTCGAAAGCCCTGCCGCCCATGCCGGTCGTGTGAAAGACGGCGAGTTCGTAGCCGCGCGCCTCGAGCGCGGGCTTCAACAGCGTCATGTAGCGCAGCGCACTCGTACCGAGCGAGGTCATGCCGACCATTGGCCGCGAGTCGTCCGGCGTTTCGGCAGCCAGGCAGGCGCCGACCGCGGCGCCCGCCGCCTGGCTCAATGCCGACTCGCAGAGCCGGTTCAGCCCGTACAGGCCGCCTGCCCACAGCCGCATGATCAGATCGGGCGGGATCCGTTCGGGCGGAATCAGATGCGAATGGGCGATCGTCGACAACACCACTTTGGGCACGCCCAGCGGCAGCGCGTTGGCGACGTCGAGCGCGAGATCGGTCCCCATCGTGCCGCCGAGGGCGAGCAGACCGTCGAAGCGGCGCTGACTATGCAACTGCGCGGCAAGCAGCGCGGCCCCGCGCGCCATCGCCGTCATGCACTCGCTCTCGTCGCCGCGCGCGATGAGCTCCTGCAGCGTGAAACCCGCCGCCTGCGCGACCTCGCTGTTCGCGATGTCGGGCGTGAGCGCGCCGCGGCCGAGTATGCCCACGTCCATCACGAGCGCACTCGCGCCCTGCGCTTCGATGCGGCGGCGCAGATAGGCGATCTCGTCGCTCTTCGTGTCGACGGTGCCGACGAGCAGGATGACCGGCGCACGCGTCATGGCGTGGCCGCGACCGCGGCGAACGAGGCTTCGAGCGTGTCGACGAGGAAGTCGACCTCCTCGCGCGTGATCACGAGCGGCGGCGACAGGATCATGTTCGGGCCCGAGATGCGAACCATCGCGCCACGCCGATAGGCCTCGCGCGCGACGCGCGCCGGAATGTCGCTCGTGCGCGGCATCGGCACACGCCGCGCCTTGTCCGCCACCATCTCGATGCCGGCCATCAGGCCGACGCCGCGCACGTCGCCGACGACGTCGAAGCGCTCGACGAATGTGCGCAGCCGCGCCTGCAGGTGTGCGCCGACGCGCGCAGCGTTGCCGGCGATGTCTAGCTCCTCCAGGATGTCGAGCGTCGCCAGCGCGGCGGCCGCCGCCACCGGATGCGCGCTGTAGGTGTAGCCGTGCGAGACCGACGCAGCGCCGGTGGCATCAGTATCGAAGACCGCGGCCACCTTGCTGCCGATGGCCGTCGCACCGAGCGGCACGTAGCCCGAACTGACGCCCTTGGCCAGGCACCACAGGTCGGCGTTCACGCCCCACAGCCGGGTGCCGAACAGGGCGCCGGCACGGCCGAAACCGGTGACCACTTCATCGGCAATCAGCAGCACACCGTATTTGTCGCAGACCTTGCGCACCAGCGGCCAGTAGTTGGGCGGCGGCACGATCACGCCGCCGGCGCCCTGCACCGGCTCGGCAATGAAGGCGGCCACCGTGTCCGGACCCTGGAAGACGATTTCGCGCTCGAGCAGGTCGGCGCAGATCTCGCCGAGCCGCAGCGCATCGTCGCTGTAGGGGTTGTGATAGAGCCATGGCGTGTCGATGTGAAAGCAGCCTGGCAGTAGCGGCTCGTAGGGCCGCCGAAAGCTCGTGTTGCCGTTGACACTCATGCCGCCGAAGTGCACGCCGTGATAGCCCTGCTTCAGGCTGATGAACTTGAAGCGGTCGCCCTGACCCTGCAACTTCCAGTACTGGCGCGCGATCTTGAGCGCGCCTTCGACCGCGTCAGAGCCGCCGTTGCAAAACATCACGGCCGCGACATCTTCGGGCTGCATCATCTTCACCAGGCGCGCCGACAGTTCGATCGCGCGCACGTGCGTGGTGCCGCGGAACACGTTGTAGAACGGCAGTTCGTCGAGCTGCGCCACCACCGCGTCGCGTACGCGCTTGTTGCTGTGGCCGAGGTTGCTGCTCCACAGGCCGCCGACGCCGTCGATCATCTTGTGGCCGTCCACGTCCCAAATCCAGCAGCCCTCGCCGCGGGCGATGATGTCGGGCGCCGTCTTCTTCATCGCGCCCGGGTGCGCCATCGGGTGCCAGATGAACTGGGCGTTGTCGCGCTTGATCTGTTCGATGTCGCTCATCGCAATGTCCTGCTTCAGCCGGCCATGCCGACCGTGATGGTCTTGATCTCGGTGTAGTGCAGCAGACCTTCGGCGCCCATCTCGTGGCCGTGGCCGCTTTCCTTCCAGCCGCCGAACGGCATCTCGGGCTGCGAGATGCCGAAGTGATTGATGCCGACCATGCCGGCTTCGAGTTCCTCACCCAGGCGATGCGCGGTGTTCAGATCGCGCGTGAAGGCGTAGGCGCCCAGACCGTAGAGCGAGTCGTTGGCGCGGGCGATCGCCTCGTCGAGCGTGTCGAAGGGCTCGATGGTGGCGATCGGCCCGAAGGGCTCGGTGCGCGCCAGGCTGCAACTGCGCGGGACGTCGGCAAAGACGGTGGCTTCGAAGAAGTAGCCCGGCTGCGCCAGGCGGCGACCGCCGCACAGCAGGCGCGCACCCTGGTCGAGCGCGTCCGCGACGAGCTGCTCCATGGCGTCGATGCGACGGGCATGCGACAGCGGCCCCATCTGCGTCTGCGCGTCCAGACCTGGGCCCAGGCGCAGCGCGCCGGCGGCCCCGGCGAAGGCCCTGCTCCAGGCCGCGAAATGCCGCCGGTGCACGTAGAAGCGGATCGGCGAGGCGCAGATCTGACCCGCGTTGCGATACTTGGCGACAACCGAGTTCTTGAGCGAGAAGTCGAAGTCGGCGTCCTCGCAGACGATCACCGGCGCATGCCCGCCGAGCTCGGGCGTGAAGCGCTTGACGCCGCGCGCGCACAGCTCGCCGAGGTGCTTGCCCACTGCTGCCGAACCGGTGAACGACACGTGGCGAATCGCCGGGTGCGCGATCAGCAACGACGACACCTGCGCCGGCTCACCGCACACCAGGTTCAGCGCGTCGGGCGGCACGCCGGCGTCGAGCAGGCAGCGCACCAGCGCAATGCAACTGCCCGGCGTTTCCTCGGCCGGCTTGACGACGACGCTGCAGCCCGCTGCCAGCGCGCTGCCGATCTTGCGCGCCGGCAGATTGAACGGGAAGTTCCAGGCCGTGAACGCGGCCGCCGGGCCGACCGGCTGGCGAAGCACCGTCTGGCTCAGGATGCGCGGCACGCGCGGCGGCACCGTGCGGCCATACAGCCGCTTGGCCTCCTCGGCCTGGAAGTCGATGATGTCGGCCGACAACGTGACCTCGCGCAGCGCCTCGGCGAGCGGCTTGCCCTGCTCGAGCGTCAGGATGTGCGCGATGTCGCCGGCGCGCTCGCGCATCAGATCGGTGGCGGCGCGCAGGATCGTGCAGCGTTGCAGCGCCGAGCGCGCGCGCCACTGGGCAAATCCGCGCTGCGACGACTCGGCCGCCGCCTGCAGTTCGGCCGTGCCCGCCAGCGGCAGCATCGCCAGCAAAGACTCGTCGGCCGGGTTCACGACGGCACGCTCACCGCCCGAAGCCCGGGTCAACCATTCGCCGGCGACGTGCAGTGCGAGTTCGGGGTAGCTCATGGTGTGGTTCGGGCCGACTCGACGCCGCGCTCGGCAATGCGCATCCGCCAGTGCGTCAACCGGAGCGACCGCCTGAACGGCGACGCCGAAGCGCACCACGCGAAGCGGCCCTGCGCGAAGCCGTGCGGCGCGCCGCCGACCCTCGTGGCCAGCGACGCCACAGGGCTCGCGATTCGTACCGCCGTTGAAGCCTTCCTGCCGATGCCGTTCTCGATGTCGACGCGGCCGGCCCGGATGGACCGACTGACGAGCCCGAGTCTGGCGGCGCAGGTACCTGCGGCTTTATCCGAATCGCGAACGCTTCGCCTAGGGCAAACCCTTGCAGCGGAGCGGGGCCGCTCTACGCATCCCCAACCCGAGCCGCTGCGCATGTCGACGCCGGCTCGAGGCCATGCGCCGACCCCTGGCGCACGCGTCGGCACGGGTTTTCCCGCTGCGAATGTTCGCAATGGCTCGATTCGCGCTCTGGCCGGAAACTGCACTTGGCGTGCATCGGCACATCCGTGCCGGCGCTTCGACGCCGGTGCAGCGCGCACCTCATCGACAACCCCAGGAGCATTTGCCGTGAAGACCTTCGACAACATCGTCAATGGAAGCGCCGTCGGCTCGACGCGCACCTTCGAATCGAAGAACCCCGCCACCGGCGAGGTGCTCGGCCTGGTGCCGCATTCCAGCGCCGAGCAGGTCGCGCAAGCCGTGGCGGCCGCAAAGGCGGCGCAGCCGGCCTGGGCCGCGCGGCCGGATGCCGAGCGCAAGGCCTTGATGATGAAAGTCGCCGAGACCATCAAGGGCAACGCGGACTACCTGGCCAACTGGGTCACGCGCGAGCAGGGCAAGCCGCTCGGCGGCGTCGGGCCGGACCAGGTGCCCGGCGCGCGTTTCGAGATCTGGGGCTGCGAGGTCTGGACGCAGGTCCCGGCGAGCCTCGACCTGCCGGTCGATCTGGCGTTCGAGGACGACACGCGTCGCGACGAGGTTCACCGCAAACCGTTTGGCGTCGTCGCCGCGATCGCGCCGTGGAACTGGCCGCTGCTGATCGCGATCTGGCAGGTGATCCCATCGATCCGTGCCGGCAACACGGTGGTGCTCAAGCCGTCGGAGTACACCAGCATCGGCACGCTCGAGATGATGAAGCTGATCGCCGAGGTGCTGCCGCCCGGCGTCATCAACACGGTCAGCGGCCCGGGCGATGTCGGCGCGCTGCTGGTCGACAACCCCGATGTCGACAAGATCATGTTCACTGGGTCGGGCGCGACCGGTGCGCGCATCGCGGCTGCGGCGGCGAAGCACCTGACGCCGACGACGATGGAGCTCGGCGGCAATGATGCTGCCATCATGCTGCCCGACGCCGACCCGAAGGCGATGGCGATGGGCTTGTTCTGGGGCGCCTTCATCAACATGGGGCAGACCTGTGCCTGCGCCAAGCGCCTCTACGTGCCCGAGAGCCTGCACGACGCGGTGGTTGCCGAGTTGAAGGGCTTGGCCGAAGCGATGCCGATGGGCAACGGCATGGATGACGGCGTCGTGATGGGGCCTATCCAGAACCGCATGCAGTTCGACAAGGTCGTCGCTCTGGTGGACAAAGCGAGGGCCGGCGGCGCCACCATCGTCTGCGGCGGCAAGCCCAAGGGCGGCCCGGGCAACTTCTACCCGCTGACGATCGTGACCGACATCGCCGACGGCGCGGCGCTCGTCGACGAAGAGCAGTTCGGCCCGGTGCTGCCGATCATCAAGTACAAGGATGTCGATTCGGCGATCGCCAGCGCCAACCGGCTCGACGCGGGGCTGGGTGCCTCGGTCTGGTCGACCGACATTGCGAAGGCGAAGGAAGTGGCCTCTCGCATCCAGGCCGGCACGGTCTGGATCAACCAGCACGGGATGATCCATCCGATGGTGCCTTTCGGCGGCGTCAAGGGTTCGGGCTGGGGCGTCGAGTTCGGCGTCGATGGCCTCAAGGCAGTTACCCAGCCGCAGGTCATCAGCATCAAGAAAGCGTGAACCAGATCAAATCGTCGCCGGCGCCCAGGCCCTAGGCTTTGATGCCGTCGTCCAGGAGGGTCACGCGATGAATCCGGCTCTGGCAATCGATCCCGCTGTGAGCAAGTGGCCGCGAGCGTGCGCCGAGCCGATCGTCGTGCGCTGCACGGGCGCCGAAGACATCGACGAGCACACCCGGCAGTTGCAGGACTGGGACCTGAACTACGACCAGCTCGACTGCGGGCGATTCGAGGGCCAGTTCACCGACATCCGCCTGCCGGGGATGCAGTTGTTCGTCGAGACGACGACGCGCCGCGTCCGCCAGCGCGGCACGCTGATGCCCGATTCATTCGGCATCGGCGCGATGTTGCGCGGCAGCGGATCGTTGTCGATCAACGGCGTGCAAACCGGTGTCGGCACGCTGCTGATGTGCAACGCGGCCGAAATCGACATCTGCACGCCGCCGGACTGCACGATTGCCGGCGTGGTGGTCGACGCCGAGGAGTTGCTGTCGGCCGCGGAGTCGATGGCCGATCTGGGGCTGCAGTTCAAGCCCGACACGCTGCTCGCGATGACACCGCCCGAAGCGTCGCTCGCGCCCTGGCGCAGCCTGCTGCTCGCTGCGGTCGAGGCCGCGGTCGAGCAGCCCGCGATCCTGAACAACGCTGCGGCGCTTCAACGGCTGCGCGACGATCTGATGCTCACGCTCATCGACGCGATGGCCGGCGCGCACAGTGACGATGGCATCCTGCGCATCGACAACCGCAAGCGCGTCGTCGATCGGGCATGCGAGCTCGTGCTCGCCCGGCCCGACGAGCCGCCGAGCCTGTTCGAGCTCTGCCGGCGCGTCGGCGCGAGCCCGCGCAAGCTGGGTTACTGCTTCCAGGACACGCTGGGCCTGAGCCCGGGGCGCTACCTGAAGGCGATCCGGCTGAATGCAGCGCGGCGCGAGCTGAGCAGCAAGGAGAGCCCGAATCAGAGCGTGTACGACGTTGCGGCACGCTGGGGCTTCTGGCACTTCGGCCACTTCTCGACCGACTACCGCAAGCTCTTCGCCGAGCTGCCGTCCGAGACCCTGCGCCGCGCAAGAGCGCGGCAGGCGAGCTGATTCGGGCTAACGACGCGCGGCGGTGCCGGTTTCGCCGGCCTTCGCCTCCAACTGGTTCACGAGCGTGGCGCGCACGGCCATCACGTCAAGCGGCCGGGTGGCACG
Source organism: uncultured beta proteobacterium (assembly GCA_963774675.1). GTDB lineage: Bacteria > Pseudomonadota > Gammaproteobacteria > Burkholderiales > Burkholderiaceae_C > CAIKUF01. The sequence continues at coordinate 149,037 of CAVZFV010000013.1, forward strand.
CAGTCGTGCTATTTCCTCGGCCGTGTAGGGCGCCGTGTTGGCCGGCAGGGTATCGGCCGTGATCGTGGGCAGCAGCCAGTTCATCAGATTGGCGGTGTCGCGGTCCGACAGCGGGGAATTCATCACCCCGGGCACCTGCACAATGAACTCGCGCCCGCCGGGCACCGTGAGAAACAGGCCGAGCTGGCCGCGCATCGACGGGATGCCCTTGGCCGGCTCGCCAGTGCCGTCGGCGAGATGACAGCCGGCGCAATGGTGCAGGTATTGCATGTGTGCGCGCGCGGAATCATCGGCGGCGGAAGCGCCGATCGTGATGGCGCCGAGACCGGCAACAACCCAGCGCAAGCAACCGATACGACGCCTCATTGCAGCAATCCTTCGCGCAACGTGCGCAGTTCCTTGTGTGAAAGTTTTGCGCTGCGCGCGGTGACGATGTCGGCGTCGACGAAGGCCGGGCCGATGCTGCCGTTGAGCTCGCGCGCGACGTAGTTGGCGGCTGCCGCGAGGTCGGCGTCGGACAACGCGGCCTGCGGCGGCATCGCCAGATTGAAGGTCTGACCCTGCACGACGATGCGGCCGGACAAGCCGTGGACGAGCACCTGGGCGATGTAGCTGCGGCCTTCCTTGCGCATCAGCAACGGGGCGAGCGTGCCGGCCAGCGGCGGCGCCAGCCCGGCCATGCCCTTGCCGCCGGGCTGGTGGCAAACAGCGCAGGTGCCGTCGAAGACAGCCTTTCCGTCGGCCGCCTTCGCTTCGGCTGCGACGACGGGCAGCGCGATCACGACCAGCCAGCCTGCCAGGGCCGCCACGAACTTCGCCCGCATGACTACTTTTCCGCAACCCCGACGATGATCGACAGCGTGCAGTGGTAGATCGTGCTGTCGGTGCGCGCCATGCACCAGTTGACGTCGTTGTGCACCCCCATGCGATAGCCGGGCCGGTCGCCTTCGTTGGTGTTGCAGAAGCACCGCCCGCAACTCGTCTTGCCGCAGCAATCGTTGTAGCTGATGAGGTAGTCCTTGCCGTCGGACGGGTTGTGGCAGGTGCCGATCCACGTCACCTTGGCCGAGGTGCTGCCGGGCGGGCAGCTGGTGGAAGTACCGCCGCAGCACGAGCAAAGGAAGCCGTCGACCGAGCAATGGCGCCAGTAGTCGCAGTCGGTGTCAGTCGGCGCCTTCTTGCCGCCTGCACCGCCGCCGCCATGCCCCTCGGCGGCGAACGCCTGCGAGGTCCGGTCGAACGGCAGCACCGGCAGCGTGAAGGCGCTGGCGACCATCACCTTGCCCACCCTGACCAGCGCACTGCGGCGTGATGTCGTGCTGGCCAGCGCGCGCGCCCGGCGCTCGGCCACCGTGTCAAGGAAATCGAACAGTCGCTTCATGCTTGCTGCTCCTTGGCGAAGCGCGGTGTTTCGAGGTAGTCCTGCACCGACGCGACACCGAGCTCCTGCGCCGCAAACAGGCTGTCAAGCTGCTCGCGCGAATTGACGAGGCCCTTGGCCCGGATCCGTCCCGCCGCGTCGATGAGCACGGCGTAGGGCAGCTTGCTGACGTGATAGCGCATGCCAAGCTCGGTCGACAGCACGTAGGGGAAGGCGTCGAGCTGCGCACGTTTGCGGAACGCCTCGTGTTCGGTCGGGTTGCCATCAGAGGCGAGGACGACGTCGAGCCGATCGCCTTCCGCCTTCTTCACCGACTTCAGGATCGGCAGCAGCTTCTTGCACACCGGGCAGGTGGGCGAGAGGAAGAAGACGAGCGTACTGCGCACGCCTGCGACGCCGAGCCGGGCCATGCCGCCGCCGAGCGCGGGCAGTTCGAAGACCGGCGCAGCGTCACCGACCTTGGGGCCGCTGTCCATCATCAGCGCACCCATCGGCGCGATGCGCTCGTACAGGATGCCGATCTGCCGCGACAGCGCGATCACCACCACCAGCAGCGCGAGCACCGCCAGCCAGAGCAGCAGGTTGGACGCGATCAGGGCTTCGTTCATGGCGAGTTCCTCAAGTCGAGCAGTTGCGATTGGCGGCCCAGCATCGCGTTGGCAAGAAAGTACAGGCCGAGCAGGAAAAGGGTGGCAAAGCCCGCAGCGACAAAATCGAGCCAGACCGTGCCACGGTCGAGCAAGGGCGCAGCCGCAGCCAGGGCGAGCAGCATCAGCGCGACGTTGCGCAGCACCACACCCGCGCCGAGCGGCGTGTGCTCGTTGCCGCCGCAGCCGCAATCGATGCGGTCGCGGCCGCGCAGCAGGTTGATCGCGATCGCCGCCGTGAACATCAGCAGCAGCGCCAGCGCGAGCAGCGCGCCAACCGGTCGGGTGGCGAGTGGCAGCAACAGCACGCCGGCCAGGACCTCCAGCAGCGGCAGCGCGCGCGCGAAGGCCGGCACGGCAGCGACGGGCAGCAGCCGATAGTTCTCGACCGCGTCGCGGAAAGACTCGCGCTCGCGAAGCTTCTCGATGGCGCCGATCAGCAGCACCGCGCCGACGACGGCCGCCGCCGAATGTGCGAACACCGGATCGATGGCGGGCAGGAAGGCGCTCATGACATCTTCCATCACTGCATCCCGATGAACACTGGCGTCTCCCCGACCGGCTCGGAGCGCGCCGACGGCTTGGTCGGTGGCCGCTCGCCCTTCAGGTCGAAGGCCAAGATGCGGTTGTCGGCGCCGCTGAGCAAGAACAGGCGTGGCGTCTCGGTGCGTGCGATGTTCATCGAAATCGCAACCTGCCCCGGGATGCGCCCGATGCGCTTGTGGCTCTTCAGGTCGACAACCCAGATCTCCTTGGCCGGCGTCTTGTGGCTGCCCTCGGCGCCCTTGTCGTGCATGCCGACGTACAGGCGCCCGCTGCGCGGTTCGATGGCGAACAACTGGTAGCCGCCGGGGCGCCAGCCCTGCTTGCGCGCGGCGGCGTCGAGCATCGACCAGGGCGGCGCAGCCGTTGGCTTGGCACCGCTGAGTTGGATCGTGTAAACGGAGCCGAGGTAGGACACGAAGGTCAGCTCGTCACCGACCAGTTCGTAGTGCATGAAGACCGGGTCCTTGTCGGGGTCGAAGAAGGGCTCGGTGACGCTGCTGGCCGCCAGCATCCCTTTGTCGTCGAGGTCGTAGGTGGCGAGCTTGCCGTCGCCGCACACCGACGAGAAGCGCCGCGGCTGGCTCGGCCAGGCAATGACGCCGTAGCAACCAGGCGTCGGAATCTCGGTCGCGACGCGTTTGGCCTGCAGGTCGACGACCGTGACCGAGGTCGCCGGCGTCGCGTTCTGCACAAGCAGGAAGCGATCGTCGGCGCTGGTCGTCAGCAGCGCGCGCATGGGCAGGCTCTGCACCTGCTTGGGCGGAATCTCGATCTCGTACAGGTAGCTCAGGTCGTCGGTGCGATGCGCCTCGACAACGTCGGCGCGCGTGCCGCGCACGAGCCGGCTGTAATAGGTGGTGGCCGCGTAGAAGGTCTTGCCGTCGCGCGACAGCGCCGTCGAGCCCGCATAACCGGTGCCCATCAGGCCGAGGAAGCGCAGGCTCTTGCCGTCGACCGCGTAGGTCCGGCCATCCACCAGGTGCGGCATGACCGGGTCGCCGAGATAGATGCGATACGCATCGACCGGAGGAAGCTTCACCTCCGACGGCTGCTCGACGGGCAACTCGGCCCGAGCGGCCGACACGAATGCCTGACTCAGCACTGCCGCCAGACAGCAGATTGCCCAACGAAGCGGAAGGTTGCGAATTGAAGCGCGCATGCGATGACTCCGTTGCGCGAGTGCATCTGCACCCGCTCGGTCGGGTCATCCTAGGGAGCATCCAGGGGGGCGCCTATCCAATTCCGGCAAGACTGGCACAGCCTGCCGCCGCGGGCGCCGGTTGCGACACCGCAAATCGATTTCGATTCTGCCGGATTCGGATAGCGGCGCCGAAGCCGCGACTCTAGGCTCTGCGGCCATCGATCCATGCGGTTGCGAAGCCTCGGGCCCGCTGCCGGTCGAACCGATCTGCCTAGATCCAGAAGGAGACACCGTGACGCATTCCAAGACACAAGCCATGGCCCGCAGCGTGCTGTGCACCGCACTCGCACTCGCCATCCAAGTCCCCGCGTACGCTGCCGACGCATCCAGGCTCGTTGGCGAACTGACCCCTGCCGGCGCCGAGAAGGCCGGCAACAAGGACGGCAGCATTCCGGCCTGGCCCGGCAACCAGGTCGAGCAGACCGGCTGGGCCTACGGCCAGTTGCGCGGCGCGCATTTCAAGTACAAGGATGACAAGCCGCTGTTCACGATCGACGCGTCCAACGCCGACAAGTACGCCGACAAGCTCTCGCCCGGCGAGTTGGCGATGCTCAAGCAGATCAAGGGCTACAGCATGGTCGTCTACCCCTCGCGGCGGACTTGCGGGCTGCCCGACTTCGTGGCGGAGAACACCAAGAAGAACGTCGCCACGGCCAAGATCGGCGCCGACGGCTGGAGCCTGAAGGAAGCCGTGGTGCCAGGCGTCCCGTTCCCGATGCCGGCGAACGGCACCGAGGCGATGTGGAACTCCAAGATGCGCTACCGCGGCGTGGGCATCGACTACAAGAACGTCGTGACGTCGGTGTCTCCGCGCAAGGGCAGCACCGAGTGGATCCGGGCGGGCCAGGAGTTCACCGAATTCATGCCGTGGGGCGTGAAGGGTTCGACGCTGCTGTCGACGCTGCCGCCGGTCGAGTACTTCGCCTACTTTGCCTACAACTCGCCGACCGCGCTGGCGGGGCAGGCCCTGGCGATCACCTACTTTCTCGACCAGCCCGGCAGCGAGACCTTCTACTACTTCCCCGGCCAGCGTCGCGTGCGGCGCATGCCGACCTACTCCTACGACTCGCCGCAGATCGGGATGGAGAACCAGTACACGCTCGACGAGCCCTTCGTCTTCAACGGCACGATCGACCGCTTCGACTGGAAGCTGGTCGGCAAGAAGGAGTTGTACGTGCCGTACAACGCGTTCGGCGCCTACGATTTCAAGACCAAGTTCGAGAACATCGCCAAGCCTGATTCCATCGACCCCGGCCATCGGCGCTACGAGTTGCACCGCGTCTGGGTGATCGAGGCGACCGTCAAGGAGGGCATGCGGCACACCGCGCCCAAGCGCACGTTCTACCTTGACGAGGACAGCTGGAACCTCGTGATGGCCGACGACTACGACGCGCAGGGCAACCTCGTCAAGGTGCGCGAGGGCTTCCTGATTCCCGTCTATGAAACCGGGACTTGCGACGTCTCGGCCTTCGTCCAGCACAACCTGACCGAGGGCCGCTACGTCTTCGACATGCACGCCGCCGGCACCGGCAGCGACGTGCGCTGGGTGACCGAGCCGAGCGGGCCGCGCTTCAAATCCTCGTTCTATACCGCGGACAACCTGCGCTCCATCAGCAGCCGCTGACCGACAGCGCCTGGATCGGACCCGAACTACAACGGAGACACGTCATGCCACATTCACGATTCGCGCTCAAGCCAGCCGCACTCGCGGCGCTGGCCATCGGTTGCAGCGCTGCGCAAGCATTCACCTTCGAGACCGGCGAAGTCCGCGGCAACTTCGATTCGACGGTCGCGGTGGGCCTGGGCATGCGCGCGAGTGATTGGAGCTGCAGCCTGATCACCGAAGGTGCAACCGGCCCCGGCGCCCCCGCAGGTTGCCTCGCACCGACCGCCCTCCTCGGCGACCAGGGCGACCTCAACTACGGCAAGTACGACCTGTTCACCGGCTACCTCAAAGGCACCCACGAGTTGCTGCTGAAGGCGCCGCAGGACTTCACCTTCCTGTTCCGCTTCAACTGGGTCGCCGACCCCATTTCGACAGGCACCACCGGCATCACCAGCGCCACCTCGCCGCCGCCGCCGGCGGTCACGAACGGGCTGTCCGACGAGGCCTACAGCGCGCTGCAGTTCAAGGCCCGCCTGCTCGATCTGTGGCTCAGCAAGACCTTCGAGGTCGGTGATCAGCAGGCCCGCGTGCGCCTGGGCTACCAGGTCATCAGCTGGGGTGAGAGCCTGTTCCTGCCGGGCGGCATCAACGCCACCAATGCGATGGACATCATGCGGCTGTCGCAACCCGGAACCCAGCTCAAGGAGGTCTGGATCCCGGCGCCGATCCTGAGCATCAGCTCCGGGCTGGGTCACGGATTCAATGCCGAAGCCTATGTGCAGTTTGCCTGGAACGAGAGCTACTTCCCGCCGACCGGCAGCTACTGGTCGGTCGTCAACGGCCTTGGCAAAGGGCACGAGGCCTATGGGCTGGCCCAGGTCAATCCGTCCAACGGCCAGCAGTGGGGTGTCGCGCTGCGCTACCAGCCTGAGGGGACGCAGCTCAACCTGGGCGCCTACGCGATGGCCTACCAGGACAAGACGCCCAACTTCAGCGTCAACATCAACAACACGGGCGCCGTGGGCTGGACCTTCGCGAAGGACCGGCGCATGTACGGCGTCAGCGCGAACTTCCCGGTAGGCGACATGGCAGTCGGCGTCGAGGCGTCCTATCGCCCGAAGGATGCGGTGGCGCTGAATTCTGCAACCAGCGGCTGCGCTTCTCAGAACGGCAACTGCTGGGTCGACTCGGCGAAGTGGCAGTTTGCACTGACCGGCATTCTCAGCCTGACGCCCAGCACCGGGGGCGGGTTCCTCAAGCTGCTCGGCGCCGACACCGCCACCTTGCTGGCCGAGGCGGTCATGATCCGCTACCCCAATCTCCAGCAGAGCTATGGAGGTGACCTCATCACCGCAGGCGGATGGGGATGGGGCCAGTTGACCGATCCGAACGCCGCGCCCGCGGCGTTCGGCAGCAAGAACTCGTCGGGTATCAACTTCGACTTCAGCTGGGTCTACGACGGCACGGTGATCCCGGGCTGGCAGGTTGTGCCGGAGGTCTACTATTTCCGCGCGCTCTCGGGCCATACGCCGAACCTCTCGGGCCTGTTCATGTCGGGCGCGAGTTCGGCGAACATCGTGGTCAGCTTCATCAGGAACCCGGCGACCTGGCAATTCGCGCTGAACTACGCGACGTTCTGGGGTGGCTCCACGCCCTTGGATCAACCGTATGGCGACCGCGACTTCTTCGGTGTTGTGCTCTCGCGCAATTTCTGATCCGGCGCCCATCGCCGCACTGCGCGGCGAACGGCCGGGGCCGCCCGGGCCGCCGCTAGGCGGCGCGCGCCATCGTCTGAGCCGAACTTGAGCGCCGGGCCCATCGCGCCCGCTCGGGGCGACGCATCGCGCCCGGGCGCCGAACCCTCGATGCTGGTGCGCGGCCTGCAGCGGCTCGAGAGCTTGCTGTTCCGCCGTCGCGCCATCGTGCTGTGGGCGCTCACGGCGCTGACGCTGGTGATGGGTTTCTTCGCCGTGCAGTTGCGCATGGACGCGGGGTTCGAGAAGCAGTTGCCCATCGGCCACGAGTACATCGAGACCTTCAAGCAATACCGCGACGACCTGCTGGGCGCGAACCGGCTGACGATCGTGGTGCGCGCACGAGACGGCAAGCTCTGGACCCGGGCCAGCCTGGAGCGGCTCTACGAGGTCACGCAGGCGGTGATGTTCCTGCCCAACGTGTCGCGCGGCAGCGTGCAGTCGCTGTGGACGCCGAACTCGTTCGTCAACGAGATCACCGAAGAGGGCTTTCGGGCCGACCCGATCATTCCGGGCACCGTCACGCCGGGCAAACTCGACGCCGAAACCATCGCGACCATCGCGCGCACGACGGCACTCGGCGGCTACGTTGGCACGCTCGTCGCGCGCGACCAGTCGAGCGCGATGATCACCGCCGAACTCAACGAGTACGACCAGCACGGCGTGCACATCGACTACGTGGCCTACAACCGTGTGCTCGAGCAGCAGATTCGCGACAAGTTCGAAGACAAGGATTACGAGATCCAGATCATCGGCTTCGCCAAGCAGATCGGCGACATCGCCGACGGCGCCGCCGCGGTGGTCGAGTTCTGCCTCGTCGCGCTGCTGCTGACGGCGGCCGCCGTGTACTGGTACTGCCACTCGCTGCGCTTCACCGCGCTCGCGATCGGTTGCTCGCTGGTTTCGCTGGTGTGGCAGTTCGGCACGCTGCACCTGTTGGGCTTCGGGCTCGACCCGCTCGGCGTGCTGGTGCCGTTTCTGGTGTTCGCGATCGGCGTGTCGCACGGCGTGCAGCAGATCAACTTCATCGTGCGCGAGATCTCGCACGGCCGGACCACCGATCAAGCAGCGCGAGCGAGCTTCACCGGGCTGTTGATTCCGGGCACGCTGGCGCTCGTGACGGCCTTCGTGTCGTTCGTCACGCTGATCCTGATCCCGATCCCGATGGTGCGCGAGCTCGCCGTCACGGCCTCGCTCGGCGTCGCCTACAAGATCGTCACCAACCTGGTGATGCTGCCGCTGGGTGCGTCGTACTTCGATGTCGGCCAGGCCTATACCGACAAAGCCGAACGCAAGCGCATCCAGCGCGCGCGGTGGCTGCACTTCCTGGTGCGGGTGGCCGAGCCGCGCAACGCCGCGATCGTGCTGGCGGTCGCGGGCGCGGTCTTCGTCACCGCGGTCTGGCAAAGCCGCGATCGCGTCATCGGCACGCTGCAAGCGGGCGCGCCCGAGTTGCGCGCCGACGCGCGCTTCAATCTCGATTCGGTCTCCGTCGCCGAGCACTACGATGTCGGCCTCGACTGGATCAGCGTGGCCTTCGAGGCCCCTGCCAATTCGTGCGAGAACGTGGCCATCGGCGCCTACCAGGATCGTTTCGTGTGGGCGATGCACGCCGTGCCCGGCGTCGTCTCGATCTCGTCGTTCTCGAGCCAGTTGCGCCAGTACAGCGAAGGCTACAACGAGGGCAACCCGAAGATGGCCGTGATCCCGATCGACCCCGCCAACTACGCCGGCCTCGCGACCGAGATCAGCCGCGTTCCGGGGACGATGCGCAAGGACTGCAGCATGACGGCCGTGCACCTGTACCTCGGTGACCACAAGGCGACGACGATCAGCCGCGTGATCGCTGCCGCGAAGGCATTTCGCGACAACGATCCGATGCCCGGCGTGAAGATCCGGCTCGCGGCCGGCAACGCGGGCGTGCTGGCAGCCGTCAACGACGAAGTCGAACGCAGCGAGCTGCCGATGATGCTCTACGTCTATGCCGCGATCGCGTTGCTCGTCTTCGCGGTCTATCGGGATCTGCGCGCGGTTCTCGCCTGCTGTCTGCCGCTGACGATCGGCACCTTCATCGGCTACTGGTTCATGAAGGAGTTCGAGATCGGCCTGACCGTGGCGACGCTGCCGGTGATGGTGCTGGCGGTGGGCATCGGCGTGGACTACGCCTTCTACATCTACAACCGGCTGCAATTGCACCTCGCCCACGGGCAGGGCATCGTCAAGGCGCTCGAACAATCGATTCTCGAAGTGGGCACCGCGACCATCTTCACCGCCATCACGCTCGCGGTCGGTGTCGCGACGTGGTCGTTCTCGGAACTCAAATTCCAGGCCGACATGGGCAAGCTTCTCGCCTTCATGTTCATGGTCAACATGGTGATGGCGATGACGGTGCTGCCGGCCTTCGCGGTCTGGCTGGAGCGGCTGTTTCCGCGTCGATCACCGGTCCGCGCGCCGGGTTTGTTGAGCCACTAGGAAACCGCGCCATGTCGAAGGCCCTGTGTCGGCACCTCGTGATCGCCGCGCTGTTGGTGGCAGGCGCCTTGGCGCAGGCCGGTGCGGCCGACGCGCCCAAGCCGCTCGCGCCGACGCCCGCCGTCGCCTCGCCGATCGCCGCCGAGGCGATGATGCTGGGCGCCGCCTGGGCCGGGCCACGCGCGGTCGCGGTGGGCGATCAAGGCATCGTGCTGCTGTCCGATGACCTTGGCCGCACCTCGCGTCAAGCCAGGCAGGTGCCGCTCAGCTCGACGCTGACGGCCGTGGCGTTCGCCGACGCACAGCATGGCTGGGCCGTGGGCCACTGGGGCGCCATTCTGGCGACGGCCGATGGCGGCGAGAGTTGGCGTATCCAGCGCATCGACACGGCCGAGGATCGCCCGCTCTTTGCCGTTCACTTCCTCGACCCGCAACACGGGGTGGCGGTCGGCCTGTGGTCGCTCGTGTTGACCACCGACGACGGCGGCCAGACCTGGGTCCAGCAGACGCTCGCGCCGCCGCCGGGATCGACCCGGGCCGATGCCAACCTGCTGTCGCTGTTCGCGGACGCACAAGGGCGCCTGTATGCAACCGGCGAGCGCGGCCTGGTGCTGCGCTCCGACGACCGCGGCCATAGTTGGGCCTATCACAGCACCGGCTATGCGGGTTCGTTGTGGGCCGGCATCGCGTTGGCCGATGGCAGCCTGCTGGTCGGCGGCCAGCGCGGCAGTGTGTACCGCAGCAGCGACGGCGCAAAGCAATGGACGCGCGTCGAACTCGACAGCAAGAGCTCGGTCACGGGCTTCGCTGCAGACGGAACCAACGTGTTGCTCGTCGGGCTCGACGGCCTGCGCGCCTACAGCAAGGATGCGGGGCAACACTTCAGCGTCACGGTACGCCCCGATCGCCTCACGCTGACCGCCGCCTTGCGCACCCCAAAAGGCGCCTGGCTGATGTGGTCGCGGCGCGGGCCGGCGCCAGAGGCCGCACGCTGACGCCGCGCGGTTCTCAGATCAGATACACCGCCCGCCATCCACCTCCATCGCCACCCCGGTGATCATCGACGCCTCGTCGGAGCACAGAAAGCACGCCGCGTTGCCCAGATCCTCGGGTGTCGAGAAGCGGCCGATCGGAATGGTCGAGAGGAACTTGGCACGCATCTCGGGCGTGTCTTCGCCCATGAAAGTCTTCAACATCGGCGTGTCGCCCGCGACCGGGTTGAGTGCGACGACACGGATGCCGAATGGTGCGAGCTCGACTGCCATCGCGCGCGTTGCGGTAATGACGAAGCCTTTACTTGCGTTGTACCAGGCGAGGCGCGGGCGCGGGCTGACGCCTGCGGTGGACGCGATGTTGAGGATCACGCCCGATTTCTGCGCCTTGAAGCGCGGCACGATCTCGCGCGCGGCGAGGTAGAGCGCCTTCATGTTGACCGCCACGATGCGGTCGAATTCTTCCTCGGCCAGGTCTTCCAGTGGCTGCGGCAGGTGTCCGACGCCGGCGTTGTTGACGAGGATGTCGAGGCCGCCGTAGTGCTTGTGTGCGGCGTCGACCATCGCCTTCACGTCGTCCGCCTTCGAGACATCGACGACGATGCTGCGCACATGCGCGCCGAGCGAATTCGCGACGCGCGCGCCGGCTGTGGCGTCGCGATCCGCGATCAACACATGCGCGCCCTCGGTGACGAACTTGCGCGCGATGCCTTCGCCGAAGCCCGATCCACCGCCCGTGACGATGGCCACTTTCTCACGCAGTCTCATGTCGCTCTCCTTGTTCGTGGCCGAGCCTGCCGGCTCATCCATGGTGGATGGCCACCGTCTTCAGCGTCGAAAAGCCGTACAGCGCCTCAAAGCCCTTCTCGCGCCCGTGGCCCGAGAGCTTGACGCCGCCGAACGGCAATTCGACGCCGCCGCCGGCGCCGTAGTTGTTGACGAACACCTGCCCGCATTTCAGCGCGCGCGCCATGCGCATCTGCCGCCCGCCGTCGCGCGTCCAGACGCCGGCGACGAGGCCGAACGGCGTGCCGTTCGCAATCGCGAGCGCCTCGGCCTCGCCGTCGAACGGAATCAGCACCTGCACCGGGCCGAAGATTTCCTGCTGCGCGACGGCGTGCGCCTCGGGCACGTCGGCGATCAGCGTCGGGCGCACATAGTGGCCTCCAGAGGGCGCGTCGGCGACAAGCGAAGCCTGCGCGACAACCGCCAGACCGCTGTCCCGCGCCAGCGCAAGGTAGTGCTCGATCACGTCGCGCTGGCGGCGCGAGATGACGGGGCCGACGTCCAGATCCGCGAGCGCGGGGCCGACGCGCAGCGCCTTGTAGCGTTCGGCCATGCGTTCGCGCACGTCGGCATAGACGCTGCGTTCGACGAGGATGCGCGATGCCGCCGAGCACGTCTGCCCCGCGTTCTGGATGCCGGCGTTGACGAGGAAGGGCAGCGCGGCGTCAATGTCCGTATCGGCGAACACGATCTGCGGTGACTTGCCACCGAGCTCGAGCGTGACCGGCACCGCGTTCTTCGCCGCCGCCGCCTGCACCAGCGCGCCGGTCGAAACCGAGCCGGTGAACGAGATGTGGTTGATGCCAGGATGCGCGGACAGCGCCGCACCCGCCTCTTCGCCAAGCCCCGTGACGACGTTCAAGGCACCATGCGGCAGCCCCGCCTGTTGCGCGATCCGCGCGAACGCGAGCACCGTCAGGCATGCCTCTTCGGCGGGCTTGAGCACGCAGGCATTGCCCATCGCGAGCGCCGCGCCGACGCTGCGGCCGACGATCTGCATCGGGTAGTTCCACGGCACGATGTGGCCCGTCACGCCATGCGGCTCGCGCAACGTGAGCACGGTGTAGCCATTCAGGTAGGGCAGCGTCTCGCCGTGGATCTTGTCGCAGGCGCCGGCGTAGAACTCGAGGTAGCGCGCAAGCGCGAGCGCATCGGCGCGGCCCTGCTTCAAGGGCTTGCCGACGTCGAGCGCTTCGAGCCGCGCGAGTTCGTCGGCCTGCGCCGCGACGGCGAGGCCGACGCGCGCCAGCACGCGTCCGCGCTCGGCGGCAGTGAAGCGGCCCCAGTCGCCGGCGACAAGCGCCACCCGCGCAGCTGCGACCGCGGCGTCGATATCGGCCGTCGCACCGCGCGCGATGGTCGCGAGCGCGCTGCCGTCGGACGGGTTCTCGAGCGCCAGCGTCGCGCCGCTCGCAGCACTGCGCCAGACGCCGCCGATCAGCAGTTGCGTGGTGTCGAAGGGGATGTCGGGTTTCATCGTCGATTTGCGGTCGAGGGAACGAATACAGCATAGCGCCGCGCGGCGGCGTTGGGCGGATGCGTTTGTGGCGCGCGTTGGGAGGGCGCGTCTGGAAAACCATCCCGCATTCGACAATCGCGACATGCGCTCCGAGAACGTCCCCCCCGCGACGAGCTACTACGAGGCGACTGCCGATCGCCACGACGGATACGTGCCGCTGGCCGGCGCCAACGACGCGGAGGTGTGCATCGTCGGCGCCGGGTTCGCCGGCCTGGCAACCGCGCTCGGCCTCGTCGAGCGCGGACATGGCGGCGTCGTGGTGCTCGAGGCCGAGCGCGTCGCCTATGGCGCTTCCGGCCGCAACGGCGGCTTCGTGTTCGGCGGCTACAGCCTCGACGGCGCCGATCTCGTCGCGCAACTCGGTGTCGAAGCGGCGCGCGCCTGCTACGGCCTGACCCGCGCTGCGGTGAATCTGATCCGTACGCGGATCGCAAAGCACGCTATCGAGTGCGAGGCCGTCGAAGGCGGCGCGCTGCTCGCCAACTGGTTCGACGACGAAGCCATCCTCTTGCGTCAGCAGCAGCAGATGCGCGAGCACTTCGGCGTCGAGTGGCGTCTCGTCGGCCGCGACGCGCTGGCGCAGCACGTCGTCACGCAGCGCTACTTCGGCGCGCTGATCGAGCCCGACGCTTTTCACTTTCATCCGCTGAAGTACGCGCTCGGCATCGCGCGCGCTTCGCAAGCGGGCGGCGTTCGACTGCACGAGGCGAGCCCGGTGCGCGCGGTCGAGCGTTTGCCTGACGGCCGCTTTTGCGTCGCAACCGACGGCGGCGAGGTGCGTGCGCGCCACATCGTGATGGCCGGCGGCGGCTACCTGACCGACATACTACCGGCACTCGAGCGCGCGATGCTGCCGATCGCGACCTATGTGATGGCCACCGAGCCGCTCGGCGCGCAGATCGAAGCGCTGATCCCGAGCCGCGCGGCCATCTACGACACGCGCTTCGCGTTCGACTACTACCGGCGCCTGAACGACACCCGGCTGCTTTGGGGTGGGCGCATCTCGGTGCGCGACCGCAAGCCCGACGAAATCGCGCGCTTCCTGCGGCGCGACATGTTGCGCGTCTACCCTTCCCTCAAAGATGCGCGCATCGATTTCGCCTGGAGCGGCCTGATGAGCTACGCGCGCCACAAGATGCCGCAGATCGGCCGCATCGACGCCGGCCCGCTCGCAGGCGTCTGGCACGCATCGAGCTTCGGCGGCCACGGCGTCGCGCCGACGACCGTGGCGGGCGAGCTGCTGGCCGACGCCATCACCGGCAAGGCCGCCGTGCCCGACGCGTTCAAGGCGTTCGACCTCGCGCGCACGTGGCGACCGCTCGGGCTCGCCGCGGCGCAGGCCGCGTACGCATGGGCCGGGTGGCGCGACTGGCGACGAAGCTGAGGCGGTCACTGGCGTTCAGCCCGCAGCCATGTTGCGTTCGAGGTCGCGCGGCCTCGCGGCCCGAAGCGATCGGGCTACGGCACCGATCGGCCGACGCGCCGCGGCCAACCTGTTCAGCGTTTCGGCGCCACCATCGCGAACATCGCCCCCTGCGGGTCGGCGCATTGCGCGACCCACATCGGGCCGGGCACCTCCATCGGGCCGTTGAACAGCTGGCCGCCGCCCGCCTTCACGCGCTCGACCGCGGCGTCCAACGCTTCGACGTTGAAGTAGTACAGCCAGTTCGGCGCCGGCGTTTCGGGCGTCTTCGTCATCATGCCGCCGATGGCCGGGCCGCCCGCCGCGAACAGCTGATAGACGCCCATCGGGCCCATGTCCATCGCCTCGTCCTTTGTCCAGCCGAACAAGCCGGCGTAGAAGGCGAACGCGGCCGGGCCGTCACCTGCGTGCAGCTCGTGCCAGCCGACGTGGCCGGGTGTGCCTTCGGCTGCCGTGGGCGGAGCCTCGTCGGTCGAGCCCTTGAAGAGCATGAAGGCCGCGCCGAGCGGGTCGGCGACGACGGCAAAGCGGCCGACGCCCGGGATGTCTTCCGGCGAGCGATGGACCGTGCCGCCCGCGACCTTCAGCTTCGTCGCGTAGGCGTCGACGTCGGGCACGCCGATGTAGCCCACCCAGGCGGGGCGCGCGCCCATCTTCTTCGCCTCGGCGGGAATGTCCATGACACCACCGACGGCCGCGCCGCCGGCGGAAACGATCGTGTAGTTCATGCCGGGCATGCCGGCATCGGCGCCGCTCATGCCGAGGACGTTCTCGTAGAACTTCGTCGCCGCTGCCGGGTCGCTCGTCATCAGTTCGTACCAGACGAATGGGTTGCTTGACATGGTGGTCTGCTCCTTGCCGATTGATCGATGGATGGCGACCTGCGCGGACACCCTGTTTCGCGCCCCGAAGCCGCCTGTCGGCATGATGCTGCTCAAGTTGGGGCAGCGCAAGCACGCGCCACCGAAAGCGCCGCGCCCGGGTTATCGTCGCGCCTCATGCGCTCCCCGCTGCACTGGCTTCTGGTCGACCGACGATGAGCGTTTTCCTGCTCAAGCGTCTGGCCACCTTCGTCGCGACACTGCTCGCGGCGTCGATCGTCGTCTTCCTCGTGCTCGAGGTGCTGCCCGGCGACGCCGCACAGATGATGATGGGGCCCGACGCTTCGCCCGAGGCGGTGCAGGCGCTCAGCCAGAAGCTCGGCCTCGACCGCCCGCCGCTCGAGCGCTACACCGGCTGGATCGGCGGCATACTGCGCGGCGATCTGGGCCTCAGCCACGCCTACAGCTCACCCGTGTCCGAGCTGATCGCCGAGCGTCTCGCGGTGACGGTGCCGCTCGCGCTGATGGCGATGGCACTCACCAGTGTGCTCGCGATCACCGCCGGCGTGTATGCCGCGTCACGCCACAACAAGTTGGGCGACGTCGGCCTGATGGGCCTGTCGCAGCTTGGCATCGCGGTGCCGAATTTCTGGTTTGCGATCTTGTTGATCCTGCTCTTCTCGGTCCACCTGCGCTGGTTCTCCGCGGGCGGCTTTCCGGGCTGGGGTGAGGGTGTCTGGCCGGCGTTCAAGTCGCTGCTGCTGCCTGCCCTGTCGCTCGCCGTGGTGCAGGCGGCGATCCTGTCGCGCATCACCCGCTCGGCCGTGCTCGAAGTGCTGCGCGAAGACTTCGTGCGCACGGCACGCGCCAAGGGCCTGAGCCAACGCGCGGCGATGTGGCGCCACGTGCTGCGCAACGCGATGATCCCGGTGCTGACCATCATGGGCCTGCAGTTCGCCGAACTGCTCGCCGGCACCATCGTCGTCGAGAACGTGTTCTACCTGCCCGGGCTCGGGCGGCTGATCTTCCAGTCGATCTCGAACCGAGACCTGATCGTGGTGCGCAACTGCGTCATGCTGCTCGCGGCGATGGTCGTCGTCGTCAACTTCGTCGTCGACATCCTGTACGCCGCGATCGACCCGCGGATCAAGGCGGCGGATATATGAGACCCCTAGCTCACTGCGTTCGCGTCCCCCGACGGGAGCGCAGCGCCCTTCGGGCGGCCGGGCGGGCGTTGCGATGACCGCCACCGCATTCGCGCCGCCTGCCTTGGCCTTCCTGCGCAGAGCGTTGCGCCACCGCAGCTTCGCGCTCGGCGGCGCGCTGACGCTGCTGCTGATCGCAACGGCGCTGCTCTCGCTCGTGTGGACGCCGTGGTCGCCCTACGAGATCGACATCCCGGCGAAGTTGCAGCAGCCGTCGGCGGCGCACTGGCTCGGCACCGACACGCTCGGGCGCGACGTCCTGTCGCTGCTGCTTGTCGGCGCGCGCAATTCGATCATGGTCGGCGTCATCGCCGTCGGCATCGGCCTCGTCGTCGGCACCGCGTTCGGCCTGCTGGCGGCGGCGCGCCGCGGCTGGGTCGAAGAGCTCATCATGCGCGTTGCCGATTTCGGCTTCGCGTTCCCGGCGATCCTGTCGGCGATCATGATGACGGCGGTGTTCGGGCCCGGCATCGTGAATTCGATCATCGCGATCGGCATCTACAACATCCCGACGTTTGCGCGCATCACGCGCGCGTCGGCCAATGTCGTGTGGGCAAGCGAATACGTGCTCGCCGCGCGCGCCGCGGGCAAGGGCAGCTTTCGCATCACGATCGAGCACGTGCTGCCCAACATCGCCTCGGTGCTGATCGTGCAGGGCACGATCCGCTTCGCGATCGCGATCCTGGCCGAGGCGGCACTGAGCTACCTCGGCCTAGGGACACAGCCGCCGCAGCCGTCGTGGGGTCGCATGCTCAGCGAGGCGCAGACGCTGCTGTTCCAGGCGCCGCGCCTCGCGGTGTTCCCGGGCCTCGCGATCGTGTTCGCAGTGCTCGGCCTGAATCTGCTCGGCGACGGCCTGCGCGACATCTTCGATCCGCGGCTGGCGCGGTCGAGGTCATAGTGGTTCGACGAATCTCCTCCAGTTCAGCTTTGCGCCGCCGCTGGGGTGACCGCGTTGACGCTTGCTGCGAAGTGATGGACTGGGGCCGCGCTTGCCCGGTTGTCACCAGAGCCCACGCGCCACGCAGCGCGCCAAGCAATACGCGCCAGCTTCGCTCTACACTTGCGCATCGATAGGCCCCCGCCTGCTCCAGGATGACGCCATGACGAAGTTGCCGCGCCTGTGCCTGCTTGCCGCCGTGCTCGCGGGTCTCGCTGCGATGCCGCTCGTTGCGACGGCAGCTGCGACAGCCGCGTCGGCGCCCGCCGTCGCGCCGAGCGCGGTGTCCCCTGCCAAGCCGGAGAAGCGGCCCGCAACGCCGCAAGAGGGTCGCGACAGTGCGACCGCGCCGAGCGAGTTGCGGCCGGACGCGCGCGTGACGCCGCAGCTCAACCTTTCGCTGACGCCGTCGGGCACAAACAAGCCGAGCTACGTTCGGCCGTCGAAGGGCAAGGCCGCGCCAAGTGGCAGCATCGATGACTCTGCCGCGCGCTGCAAGGCGATGAGCGACGAGAAGGCGCGGCAGGACTGCCTCGACAAGCTGCGCTGAGCCTCACCGGCTACCGCCGCGGCGCGGCGCATTGTGTCGATGTGTTCTGTCGTGACCATTCTCTCGGGGGCGGCTTTGAAGTTCAAGAAGATTGCTCTGGGCGCGCTGGCCGCCCTCATCGTCGTCGGCGGCGCTGGCTGGTTCAGCCTCGACAAGGAGACGCGCGGATTCCTCGCGGCCTTCCCGACCAATACCGACCTGCTGTTCTGGAGCCAGTCGCAGCGCGATGCGGCATTTCGTGCGCTCGATCGACTGCCGTTCCTGGCGAAGGCGCGCGTCGTGCCAGCCGGCGGGACGCCATCGCCGCTGCCACCCGGGGCGCCGCTGAAGCTGGCGCTCGATGTCGACGCCTACATGGCGGGCCAGCGCAGCGCGGCATTGATCGTCTTGCAAGACGGCAAGCTGCGCCTGGAGCGCTACGGTCTGGACTTCGACGCCAAAGGGCGCTGGACGAGTTTCTCGGTCGCCAAATCGATCACCTCGACCCTGGTCGGCGCCGCGATCCGCGACGGCTACATCCGCAGCATGGACGACAAGGTCACGGAGTACCTGCCGCAAATGAAGGGCTCGGCCTACGACGACGTGAGCATCCGCCAGCTCCTGACGATGACGTCGGGCGTGCGCTGGAACGAGGACTATGCGGACCCGAATTCGGACGTGGCCCGCTTCAACAACCACCAGCCCGAGGCAGGTGTCGATGCGCTCGTGAGCTACATGCGCCGTCTGCCGCGCGAGGCGCCGGCCGGCACGCGCTGGAACTACAGCACGGGCGAGACCAACCTGGTCGGTATCCTCCTCGGCGCGGCGACGAAGAAGCCGTTGGCGACGTACCTGTCCGAAAAGATCTGGATCCCGGCCGGCATGGAGCAACAGGCGACCTGGATCCTGAGCCGCAGCGGCAAGGAGATCAGCGGCTGCTGCATCCAGGCCGCGACACGCGACTTTGCGCGTTTCGGGCAGTTCATCCTCGATGACACCCGCGTCAATGGCCAGAGCGTCGTTCCCGACGGCTGGCTGGAACAAGCGACGACCGAGCGCGTCGCGATCGGCCAGCCGGGTCGAGGCTATGGGTACCTGTGGTGGACCTACGCCGACGGCAGCTTCACCGCGCGCGGCATCTTCGGCCAAGGCATCTTCATCGACCCGAAGCGCAAGCTCGTCATCGCGTCCAACGCCGACTGGGCCCGGGGTGCGCGCGATCCCGCCGCCAACGAGGCGCGAGAAGCCTTCTACCAGGCGGTGCGCAGGGCAATCGACGACGAGGCGGCAGCCAAAAGCCCCCTGCAATGAGGGGTCGGCATTCGCCCGTCAGCAGAGCAGCGCGTCGCAGCGAGCGCGAGCCAAACACCAGATAATCCGCGCCTCGTCTGGCGCGCCCCCGCGGGCCGCCACACATCGACACACGCATCGACATCCTGATCTCCCTGAGGCCGAGCTTGCTCTTTCGCCGCTTCGAATCCCTGCTCGCGCCCTATCCGGACGCGCTGCCGCCGCCTGCGCCGCCGCAGTTCCTGCGCTTCCTGTGGGAGTGCACGCGCGGGCTGCGTGGCTTGCTGCTGGCGGTGACGCTCGTCAGCGCGACGATCGGCTCGTTCGAAGCGTTGCTGTTCGCGATGGTGGCGCACGTCGTCGACGTGCTCGCGAGCGTACCGCCGGCCGAACTGTGGTCGCGCCATGGGCACACACTCGCGCTGCTGTCGGGGGTGCTCGTCGCCAGCATCGCGGTCGCCGGGCTGTACGGCTTGCTCAAGTACCAGGGCGTGTTCATCAACTTCCCAATGCGCCTTCGCTGGAACTTTCACCGCCAGATGCTCGAGCAGAGCATGTCGTTCTACCAGGACGAATTCGCCGGCCGCATCGCGACCAAGGTCATGCAGACCGCGCTCGCCGTGCGCGACACCTGGCTCATCTTCAGCGACATCCTGGTCTACGTCGGCGTCTATTTCGTGACGCTGCTCGGCGTGCTCGGCGCGTTCGACCTCTGGCTGCTCGCGCCGTACCTCGCCTGGTTCTCGCTCTACGTGTTGACGCTCAGCTTCTTCGTGCCGCGCCTGGCGCGAGTCTCCAAGGAGCAGGCCGACGCGCGCTCGCTGATGACGGGGCGCGTGACCGACGCCTACACCAACATCGGCACCGTCAAGCTGTTCTCGCACGCCCAGCGCGAGGCGCATTTCGCGCGCCACGCGATGCAGGAATTCGCCGCCACCGGCCACGCGCAGATGCGGCTCGTGACGCTGTTCGAGACCGTCAACCAGGCGCTGAGCGTGGCGCTGATCGGCAGCACCACGTTGACCGGCCTGCTGCTGTGGCAGCAGGGCGCGATCGGTGTCGGCGCGGTCGCTGCGGCGACCGCGATGGCGCTGCGCCTGAACGGCATCTCGCAATGGATCATGTGGGAGATGGCGACGCTGTTCGAGCACGTCGGCACGGTGCAGGACGGGATTGGCACGTTGTCGCGCGCGCGCACTGTCGTCGATCGGGCGGACGCGCAGCCGCTCGTCGTCACGCGCGGCGAGGTGCGGTTCGAGGACGTCGCCTTCTCTTACGGCGGGCCGCGCGAGGTGATCGAGGGCCTGAACCTGACGATCGCCCCGGGCGAGAAGATCGGGCTCGTCGGGCGCTCCGGCGCGGGCAAGAGCACGGTCGTGAACCTGCTGCTGCGGCTCTACGACCTCGAGAGCGGGCGCATCCTGATCGACGGCCAGGACATCGCCGGCGTGACACAGGAGAGCCTGCGCCGCCAGGTCGGCATGGTGACGCAGGACACCTCGCTGCTGCACCGCTCGGTGCGCGACAACCTCGCCTATGGCCGGCCCGACGCGACCGATGCCGAGATGGTGCGCGCCGCCGAGCGCGCCGAGGCGCACGACTTCGTCGTCGGTCTGGTCGACCCCAAGGGCCGGCACGGCTATGACGCCCATGTCGGCGAGCGCGGCGTCAAGCTCAGCGGCGGCCAGCGCCAGCGCGTCGCGATCGCGCGCGTGATGCTGAAGGACGCGCCGATCCTGCTGCTCGACGAGGCGACGAGCGCGCTCGACAGCGAGGTCGAGGCGGCGATCCAGGCCAGCCTCTACAAGCTGATGGAAGGCAAGACGGTGGTCGCGATCGCGCACCGGCTCTCGACCATCGCGGCGATGGACCGCCTTGTCGTCATGGAGCATGGCCGCGTCGTCGAGACCGGCACGCACGCCAGCCTGCTCGCCGCCGGCGGTATCTACGCCCGCTTGTGGACGCACCAGAGCGGCGGCTTCCTGGGCGAGGAGGTCGCCGATGAGGCAGCGGCCGCCGGGGCATCCACCGCCACATCCGCCGCTGCATCCACCACCACGTCGCCCGCCAGCCCTTGACGCCCCGCGCCTGCAGCGTCGGCGCGCCCACTGGATCGCATCCCAACTTGCCGGCACAATGAGGCCCATGCCAAACATCACGTCGATACTAAAGAGCGAGATCTCCCGCGTCGCACGCAAGGAGCTGCGCGCCGAGACCGCGAGCCTTAAGAAGGCGGTGGCCGTCCAACGTTCCGAGATCGCCGCGCTCAAGCGACGCACACATGCGCTGGAGCAGGAGCTTCGCCGCTTGGGCAAGGCCACCCGCAAGCCGGCGCCCACCGCCGCGTCAGCCTTAGCCGCAGCGGCCGAGCCCGCGTCGCGCGGCCTGCGATTCAGCGCGAAGGGCCTCGCGTCGCAACGTCAGCGCCTTGGGCTGTCGGCCGACGATTGTGGCCGCCTGGTCGGAGCGTCGGGCCAGTCGATCTACAACTGGGAGCAGGGCAAGGCACGCCCGCAGGCCCGGCACCTGGCGGCGATCGCAAGCCTGCGGACCATGGGCAAGCGCGACGCGATCGCGCGGTTGGCGACGCTGCGCGGCGAGGCCAAGTAGCCTGCGCTCGCCTGAGGCGCAGCGGCGTCGCGATAACGTTGTAGGCGCGGAAGGATCTGGCGAGCGAGCGGCTATTCGGGCGCGCCCTGCCAAAGCATTTCATAGCCGAGTTCCTGCGACGCCACCGCCAGCGCGCCGAGCGCGGCGAACTTCTCGCGGAACACGGCGTCGGCATGCGAGCGCTCGTGCTCCTCGAACGAACGCCAGTAGGTCACGATGGCGATGTCGTGGTCGGCCCCTTGAAGGCCGCCGAGCGATCCTTCGTCGGAGACGAAGCCCGAGAGGCGAAACACCTGCCCGGCAATGAAGCCCCCCTTGTCGCCGCCATAGGTCTCCTTGACCACGTTGCACATCTCGGCCAGCGCAACATCGACGTCGTCCTGATCGGCGCCGGCCTTGAGCTTGACGGTGTTGAACAACATCCTGGCCCCGAAGGGGATAGTGATGGGACCGAACATGGCAGCTTCCTCGCGGTGGTCGGACTGGGGGGCCGCGCTGCCAATCCGACCCGCCGGCGACGCGCATGTCGCACAGTTTGCTCGAAAGCGGGTGCGCGCGCTCGAAACCCCCTGCGTCGCACCGAATGCGCGTTTTCACTGTGTCACAGCACGGCCCGCGAGCGCACAGTGGCGCCTTTCGGCGCCAATTGACATCGGTCAATCCCACCCGGGCGCAAATCCAGGAGCGGCCAACATGCGCAAGCGTGTCTTTCCCACCATCGTCCTGCTATGCCTCTTTGCTGCCGACGCCGCCCGCGCCGCCGATGCCGCCACTGTCGAGCGCGGCAAGGTCCTGATGGAAGGCATCGTCGCCTGCGGCAACTGCCACATGGCGGTCGGGCCGCAGGGCGAGCCGCTGTTCGACAGGCCGCTCTCGGGCGGCTTCAAGTTCGACGATCCGGGCTTCACCGCCTACGCTGCCAACATCACGCCGGACGACGCGACGGGCATAGGCCGCTGGACCGACGCGCAGCTTGGCAAGGCGATCCGCGAGGGCATCCGCCCCGACGGCAGCCTGGTCGGCCCGCCAATGCCGATTCCGTTCTACCGCCACATCTCGGATGCCGACCTCGCGGCGATCATCGCCTGGCTGCGCGCGCAGCCTGCGGTGAAGCACGAGGTCACCAAGTCCGCCTACCGCATCCCGCTACCGCCCGCCTATGGCCCGCCGGTCGGCAAGGTCACGGCACCGGCGATGAGCGACAAGGTCCGCTACGGCGAATACCTCGCCAACATCGCACACTGCATGGAGTGCCACACGCCGCGCGACGACAAGGGCATGCTGGTCCGCTCGCAATGGGGTGCCGGCGGCCAGTCGATCGCCGGCCCCTGGGGCGTGACGATCTCGCGCAACCTGACGCCTGGCCCCGGCGGGCTGAAGGACTGGACCGACGCCGAAATCGCGCACACGATCCGCACCGGGCTCGACCGCAACGGCCAGGCGCTGAAGCCGCCCATGGCGTTCGGCTTCTACAAAAACATCGACGACGCCGACATGGCGGCGCTGATTGCCTACCTGCGTTCACTCAAGCCGTTGCCGCTCGCCGGCAAGTCGTAGCGGTTCTAACCTCACCGCGGTTCGCGCCGCTGCCACCGATGCTGCATGAATCCGACCGCCACGAGCCCCTGTCGCCCATCGCCTGGGACGCGACCCGCGCCCGCGAAGCGATCGCGCGCATCGTCGCCGACGCAGAGGCGCGCTTTTCGGCCGAGACCTACTGGCCGGTGCATCCACGCGATATCGAACCGGACGAAGAGTCGACCCAGATCGTGACACCGCTCTACTTCGGAGCGACCGGCGTGATGTGGGCACTGGCTTACCTGCAAGCCGTCGGCGCCGTGACGCTGCGCCGCGATCCGCTGGCCGATCTCGACACGCTGCTGACGCGCAACCGCGAGTGGCTCACGGCATCCGGCAGCACGGATTTCGCCTCCTACCTGATGGGAGACACGCCGATCCGGCTGATGCAGTACGGCCGGCAGCCGACGGCCGAGCTGGCAGATCAGCTGGCGGCACTGATCGAAGGCAACATCGACCACCCGGCGCGCGAGCTGATGTGGGGTTCGCCTGGCACCCTGCTCGCGGCCCTGTTCCTCCACGAGCGCGGAGGCGGTGAGCGTTTCGCCGATCTGTTTCGCGCAACCGCGGCAAAGCTCTGGTCGCAGCTCGAGTGGTCGCCAGAACACGGCTGCCACCATTGGACGCAGGACCTCTATGGGCAGCGCCGCACCTTTCTCGACGCCGTGCATGGCTTCGTCGCCACCGCAGTTCCGCTGATCCGCGGCCGCCATCTGCTGGCGCCGGCCGAGTGGCAGGCTTGGCGAACTTGCATCGCCGAAACCGTTACGGGCACCGCGACGTGGGAAGGTGACCGGGTCAACTGGCGGCCGCTGCTCGACGAGCCTTTCGAGCGCAAGAAACTGATGCAGTTCTGCCACGGCGCGCCAGGCTTCGTGATCTGCCTCGGTGATTGGCCGGGCGGCGAACTCGACGAACTGCTGCTCGCTGCCGGCCGCGCGAACTGGGCCGCGGGGCCGCTCAACAAGGGTTCGAACCTGTGCCACGGCACCGGCGGCAACGGCTACGCCTTCCTCAAGCTCTACCAACGCACCCGCGACTCGATGTGGCTGGAGCGGGCGCGCGCCTTCGCGATGCACGGCATCGCGCAGACCGACGACGACGCAGCGCAATACGGGCAGATGCGCTATTCGCTGTGGACCGGCGACCCGGGCTTTGCGATCTACCTTTGGGATTGCGTGCATGCGCAGGCGCACTTCCCGACGCTGGACGTGTTCTACGGGGAACCGATCGAGCGCTGACGCACCAGCGCGGGGTACGGCTCCGCGCGCCAGACAGCCGAGCTTGCCGACTTCTTCATTGGCCGCGATGGCGCCCGCTTCGACGGTGAGCGATGCGTGCTTGCCCGCTGCCAGCGCTTCGGCGCCGGCGTGCTGCATCAGCACGCGTTCGCCCGCGCCGGCCCGCGGCGCCTCGGGACACGCCGCCGTACCATCGCTTCCTTCGCGACTTCTGCTGGAAGCTTTTCATGCGAAATCCCACCCCCCGCATACCCGGTCGCCGCCTGCTGCATTCGCCCGGCCCGACGCCGTTGCCCGACGCCGTGCTGCACGCGATGAGCGCGCAGCCGATGGACCTGGCCGATCCACGCGTCGACGCCAACATCGCCGCCTGCGAGGAAGGGATGAGGCGCCTGCTGCAAACGCAAGACGCCAACGTCTTTCTCTACGCCGCCAACGGCCATGGCGCGTGGGAGGCGGTGATCGAAAACCTGGCCGCGCCGGGTGAAACGGTGCTCGTCCCCGGCACCGGCCACTTCAGCGAGTCTTGGGCCGTGCAAACGGAAGCGCTCGGCCGCCGGGTCGTTCGCACGCCGTGGCGCGAGGGTTTGCCGATCGATGCCGATGCGGTCGAGCAGGCACTGCGAGACGACAAGTCGCACGACATCCGCGCCGTGTTCGCGGTCCACACCGACACCGCGAGCGGCGTCACGAGCGACATCGCTGCGCTGCGGCGCGCGATCGACGCCACCGGCCACCCGGCGTTGCTCGTCGCCGACGTGGTGGCCTCACTCGGCGCGGTGCCGTTTGCGATGGACGCACTCGGCGTCGACGTTGCCGTCGGCGCGTCGCAAAAGGGGTTGATGTGCCCGCCAGGCGTCGGCATCGTCGCCGTCAACGCGGCAGCGTTCGCGCTCGCCAAGCGCAATCCGGCACCGCGCTTCTACTGGGACTGGGTGAGCCGCCGGAGCGATCTGTCGTACCGCAAGTTCTGCGGTACGCCACCGCAGAACCTGCTGCTCGGCATGGAAGCGGCGCTTGCGCTGATCTTCGGCGAAGGGCTCGAAGCGGTGTGGCTGCGCCACGCGCAACTCGCACGCGCGGTTCACGCCGCGGTCGAAGGCTGGCGCGAGGGCGGTGCGCTCGACTTCTTTGCGCAGGAGGTGGCAAGCCGTTCGCACTCGGTGACGACGATCACCGTGCGCGAAGGCATCGACGTCGATGCGCTGCGCAGCATCGCGCGCGAGCGCTTTCAGGTGTCGATCGCAGGCGGCCTTGGCCCACTCTACGGCCGAGCATTTCGCATCGGTCATCTGGGCGACACCAACCCGTCCATGATGCTGGGCGCGCTCGCGGGCATCGAGGCGGCGCTCGTCGCACAGGGCATCCCCGTCGGCGACGGCGGCACGCGACGCGCGGTGCTGAGCCTGGCGGGGGCGTGACCCTCGCAACGACAGGCAAAGGTCCGCGCAGCGACACAAGGACGAAGCCATGATCGAACATCACCTCGACATCCCGACCGCCGACGGCGCGATGAACAGCTTCGTTGTCCACCCCGAGGAAGGGGGGCCGTTCCCAGTCGTGCTGTTCTACATGGACGCACCGGGCAAGCGCGAGGAGCTGCACGACATGGCTCGCCGCCTCGCGTCGGTCGGCTATTGCGTCGTGCTGCCCAATCTCTACTACCGCACGACGCGCGACTTCTGGCTGCGCGAGCGCACCGAGGCGGCGATGGCGCACATGTACTCGCTTATGGCGACACTCGGCCGCGCGACGACCGAGCGCGACACGCGCGCGCTGCTGCGCTTCGTCGACGAGCATCCGGCGGCGGACGCCGCGCGGGTCGGCGCAGTCGGCTACTGCATGAGCGGGCCGATCGTGGTCTGGGCGGCAGCGGCGTTCCCCGAGCGGCTCGCCTGCATCGCATCGATCCACGGCGCGAACATGGCGACCGATGCGCCCGATTCACCACATCGGATGGTCGAGCGCCTGCACTGTGAAAGCTTTTTCGCGTGCGCCGAGATCGACAAGTGGGCGCCGCCCGCCGACATCCTCAAGCTGCAGGCGGCGCTCGAAGCCGCCGGCGCGCCGCACCGCATCGAGTGGTATCCCGGCGTCGAGCACGGCTTCGTGTTCCCGCTGCGGGCAGGCGTCTACAACCAGGCCGCCGCCGAACGGCACTGGGAACGCCTGTTCAGCCTGTTCGGCCGCACGCTCGGGCGGCGCGCTCAGCCTGGATAGCGTTGGCGCGCGAGTGCCGCACCTTCGGCGAGCGCCTTCAGCTTGGCCTCGGCCACCGCGCGCTTCATCGGCGCGAGACCGCAGTTGGTGCAGGCGATCAGGTGCTTGCCGGGCACGAAACGCAAGGCGCTGCCGATCGTGTCGGCGACTTCCTCGGGCGTCTCGATGCGATCGCTCGCGACGTCGATCACGCCGACCATCACGTCCTTGCCTGCGAGCAGCGCCATCAGCTCGGGCGGCACGCGCGAGTGGATGCACTCGAGGCTGACCTGATCGATGCGGCTCGCTGCGAGCGCCGGCAGGAACTCCTCGTACTGCCGCCACTCGTCGCCGAGTGATGCTTTCCAGTCGATGTTGGCCTTGATGCCGTAGCCGTAGCAGATGTGAACCGCCGTCGTGCAGCGCAGGCCCTGCGCGGCGCGCTCGAGCGCCTTCACGCCCCATTGCACCGCGTCGTCCATGAAGGCGTTGAACGCGGGCTCGTCGAACTGCACGATGTCGATGCCGTCGGCCTCGAGCGCGAGCGCCTCCTGGTTCAACAGTTCGGCGAACGCGAAGGCCATCTTCGCGCGGTCGCCGTAGAAGCGGTCGGCCACGGTGTCGACGATCGTCATCGGCCCCGGCAGCGTGAACTTGGTGCGGCGATCGGTGTTGGCGCGCAGGAAGCGCGCCTCGGTTTCGTGCACCCGGCCCTTGAGCCGCAGTGGCGCTATGACCTGCGGCACCATCGCGACGTAGCGATCGTTGCGAATGCCCATCTCGACCTTGTGCTCGAAGTCGATCCCTTCGACCTGCTCCAGGAAGCCGTGCACGAAGTGCTGGCGCGACTGCTCGCCGTCGCCGATCACGGTGAGCCCGGCGGCCTCTTGCGCGCGGATCCAGACCAGCGTGGCGTCGAGCTTGGCCTGCGCGAGCTCGGGCCCTTCGAACTTCCACTGCGGCCAAAGCCGCTCGGTCTCGGACAGCCAGCCGGGCTTGGGCAGGCTGCCTGCAATCGCGGTGTCGAACATGGGGGTTGCCTCCTTCGGATCATTCTCGCCCGCACCGGCCGGATCGCAAGAACATTGTGCAGTGTCGGCTACCCTCTGGGTCTGCAAGAAAGGGAGGTCCGCGAATGAGCCAAATCGTCCTGGTACACGGCGCCTGGGGCGGTGCCTGGATCTGGCGCGATGTGCTGCCCGCCCTGCGCACCGCCGGGCATGCGGTGCATGCGGTCACGCTCACCGGCGACGGCGAACGCGCACACTTGCGCCACGCCGGCATCACGCTGCAAACCCATATCGCCGACGTCGTCGGGCTGATCGAGGCCGAGGAGCTGAGCGACATTGCGCTTGTCGGCCACAGCTACGGCGGCCAGGTGATCACCGGCGCGGCCGACGCGCTGGCCGGGCGCATCCGGCAGCTCGTCTACGTCGATGCGATGGTGCCCTTGCCCGGTGAGGGCTGGGGCGGCGGGCACCCGCCCGAAGTTGTCGCCGCGAGAAAGGCGGCCGCCGCCGCCCACGACAACGCGCTGCCGCCGCCCGACCCGGCCGACTTCGGCCTTTCAGGTGCCGAGCGCGACTGGCTGCTGCGGCGCCAGGTGCCGCACCCTTTCGGCCCGTATCGCGAGCCGCTGCCTTTCGACGGCGACCGCTGGCGCGCCCTGCCGCGCGCCTTCATCGATTGCATGCAGCCGGCTTATCCGACCATCGACGGTTCGCGCAAACGCGTGCGCGAACAGGGCGACTGGACGATCGTCGAGCTGCCCACGGGGCACTGCCCGATGGTCTCGATGCCGGCGGAGTTCGCG
This sequence comes from uncultured beta proteobacterium, assembly GCA_963774675.1. GTDB lineage: Bacteria > Pseudomonadota > Gammaproteobacteria > Burkholderiales > Burkholderiaceae_C > CAIKUF01. The sequence goes on from CAVZFV010000013.1 coordinate 177,590, forward strand.
CGGGTGCTGCTGACCCTGCTGCGCTGACTGATTCGGCAAGTTGAGTCGCCTGCGACTGCGGCCAGGGAACTTGCTTTGGGCGACACTTGCGCATGACTCTGCTGGCCGTCACCGACCTGCGCGTTCGCCTCGCGACGCAACGCGGCCCGGCCGACGCGGTGCGAGGCGTGAGCTTCACGCTTGATCGCGGCGACACGCTCGGGTTGATCGGCGAATCGGGCTGCGGCAAGTCGATCACGGCGCTCGCGTTGCTCGGCCTGCTGCCTGAACGCGCCGAGGTGTCGGGCAGCATCCGCTTCGACGGCAACGAGCTCGTCGGCCGCAGCGACGCCGAGATGTGCAAGTTGCGCGGCAACCGCATCGGCATCGTCTTCCAGGAGCCGATGACGGCGCTGAACCCGCTGCACAGCATCGGCCGCCAGGTCGCCGAGCCGCTGCGCCTGCACAAGGGCGCGTCCGAGGCCGAGGCGCGCAAGCAGGCGATCGCGCTGCTCGACCGCGTCGGCCTGCCCGATGCCGCGCGGCGCGTCGACGCCTATCCGCACCAGCTCTCGGGCGGGCAGCGACAGCGCGTGACGATCGCGATGGCGCTCGCCTGCGGCCCCGGCCTGCTGATTGCCGACGAGCCGACGACCGCGCTCGACGTCACGATCCAGGGCCAGATCCTCGACCTCATCGCCGATCTCGTCGCCGAGCGCGGCATGGCGCTGCTGCTGATCTCGCACGACCTCGGCGTGATCGCCGAGAACGTGCAGCGCATGCTCGTGATGTACGGCGGCAGCGTGGTCGAGAGCGGGCCGACGGCGGCCGTGTTCGCACGCATGGCGCACCCCTATACGCAGGGCCTGTTCGCGGCGCGGCCCAAGCTCGGCGCGGCGCCGGGCACGCGCCTCGTCACGATCCCCGGCACCGTGCCCGAACTGGTCGATCTGCCCGCCGGTTGCCCGTTCAGCGATCGCTGCCGCATCGCCATCGCGGCCTGCCGCGACACGCCGCCGCCGCCGGTCGCGGTAGCGCCGGGGCATGAGGCACGCTGCCTGCGCATCGACGAGGCGCTCGCAACCGCCCCGGAGGTGTTGCGATGAGCGGCGCTGCGCGCGTCATTTCGACTTGCAGTCTCGGCCTCGTGGGGGCACTCGCATGACGCCGCCGCTGCTCGAACTCGACCACCTCGTCCGCCACTACGCGCTTCCGCGCGAAAGCCTGTTCAAGCCTGCGCCCAAGGTCCACGCGCTCAACGGTGTGAGCCTGACGATCGAGGCCGGGCGCAGCGTCGGCGTGGTCGGTGAATCGGGCTCGGGCAAGTCGACGCTCGCGCGACTGGCGATGGCGCTCGAACGCCCAACCGCGGGCAACGTGCGTCTCGAAGGCGTCGACTTGAACGCGCTGCCGGCGGAGGCGTTGCGCAAGGCGCGCCAACACTTCCAGATGGTGTTCCAGGACCCATATGGCTCGCTCGACCCGCGCCAGAAGGTGGCGCGCATCGTCGGCGAGCCGCTCAATGCGCAGGGCCGCGTCGATGCGGCGACGCAGCGCCGGCGCGTCGGCGAAACGCTCGAGGCGGTGGGCCTGCGCGCCGCCGACCTCGACAAGTACCCGCACGAATTTTCCGGCGGCCAGCGCCAGCGCATCGCGATCGCGCGCGCACTCGTGACGCGGCCCAAGCTGATCGTCGCCGACGAGCCGGTCAGCGCGCTCGATGTGTCGGTGCAGGCGCAGGTGCTCAATCTGCTGCTCGACCTGCAGGCCGAGTTCGGCATCACCTACCTGCTCATCAGTCACGACCTCGCGGTGGTCGACCATGTGTGCGAAGAGGTCGCGGTGATCTACCTCGGCCGCGTCGTTGAGCAGGGCGCACCCGATGTGCTGTTCCGCGCCGCGGCGCACCCGTACACGCGGGCCTTGCTCGACGCCGTACCGCGCGCCGAGCCCGGCGCCGCGCGCCGCCGCGTCTCGGTGGCGCAAGGGTCGGCCCGCGCTGCGAGCCAGGCAGCGAGCCAGATCGGCGGGCCGGCGGCGATCGAGGGCGTTCACGCATCGGCCGCGGGCTGCGCGTTCGCGCCGCGCTGCCCGTTCGCGACCGACCGTTGCCAAGTTGAAGCGCCCTTGTTGCGGCCGATCGGCAGCGGCCACCGCGCCGCGTGTCATCACGCCGAGCGCGTCATGCGAGGCGAAACCCCCAATGGCGCCGAAGTGGCGCCGGGCGTGGCACCATTGCAACCTGCCGGGCAAAGCTGACCCGCCGCTCTGAACACAGGCCCCGAAGGAGGAACCCACGATGCTGAAACGACTGATCCCGCTGTTCGCCGCATTGCTGCTGGCTGTCGTGCCTCTCGCGAGCACGGCGCAGGCGAAGAAGGACACGATGGTGATCGGTATGGCGCTCGAACCGCCGGGGCTGGACCCGACCGCCGGCGCAGCGTCCGCGATCGCCGAGATCGTGCTCTACAACGTGTTCGAGACGCTGACCAGGATCAACGGCGACGGCACCGTGACGCCGCTGCTCGCCGAGAGCTGGGAAGTCTCACCCGACCTCAAGACCTACACCTTCAAGCTGCGCAAGGACGCGAAGTTCCAGAACGGCGAGCCGTTCAACGCGCAGACAGTGAAGTATTCGTTCGAGCGCGCCGCGGGCGAGAAGAGCACGAACAAGGACAAGCGGCTGTTCCAGAACATGGAGTTCGTCAGCACGCCCGATCCGTACACCGTCGTCATCGGCATGAAGACGATCGAGCCCGACCTGCTGTTCCTGCTCGGGCAGGCGACTGCGATCATGGTCGAACCCAAGAGCGTCGAGACGAACGCGATGAAGCCGATCGGCACCGGGCCCTTCAGGCTCGAGAACTGGGCCAAGGGCTCGTCGATCACGCTCGTGCGTTGGCCGCAGTGGCGCAACGCGGCCTCCATCAAGCTCGCGAAGGTGACGTTCCGCTTCATCAGCGACCCGGCAGCGCAGGTGGCATCGCTGCTGGCGGGCGACGTCGACGCCTTCCCGCGCGTCACCGCTGCGCGCAGCCTCGATCAGATCAAGGCCGACGGGCGCTTCCAGGTCGTCGTCGCCGGCACGCGCGCGAAGACGATCCTCGCGATCAACAACAAGAAGCCACCCCTGAATGATGTGCGAGTGCGCCGCGCGATCGCCGCCGCGATCGACCGCAAGGCAGTGATCGAGGGCGCGGCCGACGGCTTCGGCGCACCGATCGGCAGCCACTACGTGCCGGGCGCGCTCGGGTATGTCGACACCACCGGCATCAACCCGTTCAACGTCGAGAAGGCCAAGGCGCTCCTGAAGGAGGCCGGCGTCAAGCTGCCGCTGGAGCTGAGCCTGAAGCTGCCGCCGCCGGGCTATGCGCGCCAGGGTGGCGAGGTGATTGCAGCGCAGCTCGCGAAGGTCGGCATCATCGCGAAAATCGAGAACGTCGAGTGGGCGCAGTGGCTGGACGCGGTCTACAAGAACGGCAATTACGACCTGACGATCGTCTCGCACGTCGAGCCCTTCGACCTCGGCAACTTCGCCAAACCCGGTTACTACTGGGGCTACGACTCGCCTGCGTTCAACAAGCTCTACGAGCAGATCAACAACGCGCCGACGACCGCCGAGCGCGCACGCCTGCTGGGTGAAGCGCAGAAGATGATCGCGACCGACGCCGTCGCCGCGTACCTCTTCCAGCCGCAGTTCATCACCGTCGCCAACAAGAAGGTCAAAGGCCTGTGGACGGCGATGCCGATCTTCGCCAACGACCTGTCTGTGATGAGCTGGTGAAATGACGACCCCAAGACGCCTTCGGCGTTGCTGTCCAGTGGACGGGGCGCGGGGAGCTCAGCCTCGGGCGGGGCAACCCGTCCCGGGCTGAGGGGCTCGCACCGGGCATGTCCTTGCCACTGCACGAACTGTCGGCGGCCGCGCTTGGCGCCGGCTTTCGCGACAAGTCGTACTCGCCGCTCGAAGTGACGCGCGCGGTGCTCGCGCACATCGAGCGCTGGGAGCCGCACCTGCACGCGACCTACGCGCTCGATGCCGAAGGCGCGCTCGCGCAGGCGCGCGCCAGCGAACAGCGCTTCCTGCGCGGCGCGCCGCTCGGCCCGCTCGACGGCGTGCCGGCGACGCTGAAGGAAAACATCGCGACGCGCGGCGTGCCGCAGCCGATCGGCACCGCAGCGACCGAACTCATTCCCGCACCCGAGGACGCGCCGCCCGCGGCACGCCTGCGCGAAGCGGGGGCGGTGATCGTGTGCAAGACGACGATGCCCGATTGGGGCATGTTGTCGTCGGGCCTGTCGAGCTTTCACGCGCTTGCGCGCAACCCGTGGAACCTGGCGATGAGCCCGGGCGGATCGAGCGCCGGCGCCGGCGCTGCCGCCGCAGCCGGATACGGCCCGCTGCACTTGGGCACCGACATCGGCGGCTCGGTGCGCCTGCCGGCCGGCTGGTGCGGCGTCGTCGGCCTCAAACCCAGCAACGGCCGCGTGCCGATCAAGCCGCCGTACTACGGCCGCGTCGCCGGCCCGATGACACGCAGCGTCGAGGACACGGCGCTGCTGATGCAGGTGCTGTCGCAACCGGACGCGCGCGACACGATGAGCCTGCCGCCGGCCGCGATCGACTGGACGCAATTGCGACGCGACCCGAAGGGCCTGCGCATCGGCTTGCTGATGGACGCCGGCTGGGGGCTGGCGGTCGAGCCCGAAACCGCCGCCGCGGTGCAGGCCGCGGCGCGCGCGTTCGAGTCGGCCGGCGCGATCGTCGAGCCGATCGCGCCCTTCACGACGCGCTCGATGATCGACGGCATGGACCGTTTCTGGCGCATGCGCTCGTGGCTCGACTTCCAGGCGCTGCCGCCCGAGCGTCAAGGCGAAGGTGCTGCCCTACATCCGCGACTGGATTATCACCGCGCGCGAGTTGTCGGGCGCCGACGTGTTCCACGGCTTCAGCCAGATGGGCGCGATCCGCGACGCCACGATCGCCGCCACGCTGGCGTTCGATTTCGTGCTCTCGCCGACGAGCCCGGTGCCGACCTTCCCCGCCGAATGGGCGAGCCCGATCAACGACCCGCAGCGGCCCTTCGAGCACATCGCCTTCACGCTGCCCTTCAACATGAGCGAGCAGCCGGCAGTGTCGATCAACTGCGGCTTCACCGCGAGCGGACTGCCGATCGGGCTGCAGATCAGCGGCCGACGTTTCGACGACCTCGGCGTGCTGCAGCTCGCCCGTGCGTGGGAGGCGATGCGCGGGCCGCAGCGGCCGTGGCCCGCGGTGCCGGCGTGAGAGTCCTTGCGTCAACCCTCTTGCCGCGGGCCGAGCACCGGCCTCATCTCACCAAGCCGGCCTGCATCCCAGGACCACGCAGCGGTCCTTTCGTGGCCCCTGGAGACAGGCCGACATGCGCGTCGGACGAGGGGTTGTCATGAGCCCGCCCGGCCGCCCGAAGGGCGAATACCGAAGTGCGCAGCACGAAGGTACACAAGCAAGCGCGCGCGACCCGTTCGGCAACGCGATCCACGTCGCTGACAAAGCGAGCGTGGCGGCGGTGGACGATTTCGTCGGTGGCTTCGTCGCGTGCGAGGCGCGCGTCGTGAACATCCTCGGCGCCGCCGAGCACGACGACAGCGTGATCGTGCAGGCCTGCGCCGCGGCGCTGCATCTGTTCGCCGAATCGCCCGCCGGCGCCGTCAATGCGCGGCCGCACCTCGCGCGCGCAGCGGCATCGTCAGCTGCCCGCGACCGAACGCGAACAGCGCTTCGCGCACGCCGTGCAGGCCTGGTGCGACGACGACATCGGCGGCGCGATCCGCCTGCTCGATGAACAGCTGCGAGCGCATCCGCGCGATCTCGCTGCGCTCAAGCTCGCGCAGTACTTCTGCTTCAACCTCGGCGACGCGGCGGCGATGCTGCGCCTCGCGCTCGGCTCGCAGGACGCCGCCGCCGACGTGCCCTATCTGCACGGCATGACGGCCTTCGGCTACGAGCAGTGCCACCAGATGCGCAGGCCGAGCAGGCCGCGCGACGCGCGATCGCGATGCAGCCGAAGGAGCCGTGGGCGCACCACGCGCTTGCGCACGTCATGTTGACCGAAGGCCGGATCGCCGAAGGCCGCGCCTTCATGCAGGACGCGAGCGCGCTCTGGGTCGGCCTCAACTCTTTCATGGAGACGCACAACTGGTGGCACCTGGCGCTGTTCGCGCTCGAGCAGCGCGACGACGCGGCCGTGCTCGCCCTCTACGACGATCACGTCTGGGGCGTGTGCAAGGAATATTCGCAGGACCAGATCGGTGCCGTCTCGCTGCTCGCGCGGCTCGAACTCGCAGGCGTCGACGTCGGCGATCGCTGGCAGGATGTGGCCGACTATCTGGCCCCGCGCACGCACGATCAGGTCGCAGCCCTTCCTCGACATGCAGTACCTCTACGGCCTCGCGCGCGCCGGCCGGCCCGAGGCCGACGAGCTGCTGCGCGCGGTCGAAGACTTTGCGCCGCACGCGCCACGTCTCACGCGCGACACGTGGCAGAACGTCGCGCTGCCGGCCTGTCGCGGCCTGCTCGCCCATGCGCGCGGCGAGTTCGCGCGCGCCGCCGACGCGATGGGCGAAGCGCTGCCGCGCCTGGAGGCGATCGGCGGCAGCCACGCGCAGCGCGACCTGTTCGAGCAGATCCAGATCGATGCGCTGCTGCGTTCGGGCCAGCTCGAAGGCGCGCACGCGCTGTTGCGGCCGCGCGCCGAGGCGTCGCCCGAATCGCTGCGGCTGCGGCGCCAGCTGTCCGGTCCGGCTTGCGTTACGCTGTCGAGCGCGAAACGCGAGTCTTGAGCAAAATCATGCTTGGCGCGTGGTCAAACGAGAACTGTGGCGAACAATCCGAATAACACCATGCCGTGGCGCGCTGCGCTGCGGCTTCAGCGGAAGCTTGGCAGACGAAGGCAGCGCGCGCTGCACATCGGCCGGCCGGGCTGGCACGAGTGCCTGCCGGGGCTGGCCATCGCTGCGCTGGTCTCGGGGTGCGTCGTCGGGCCGGATTTCAAGCCACCCGACGCGCCTGTCGGTGCCGGACCCGAAGCGCGCCTACTCGGCGACACCGCTGTCGGCCCAGACCGCCGGCGCAGCGGTCCCCGGCGGCGCGGTGCAGCAACTGGCGTGGGGGCAGGATGTCCCGGCGTTGTGGTGGCAGCTGTTCAAGTCGCCCGCGCTTGACGACCTGATCCGCTCGGCGCTCGCGCACAGCCCGACGCTTGCTTCGGCGCAGGCGGCGCTGCGCCAGGCGCAGGAGTTGTATGACGCCGATGCCGGCAGCAAGCTGTACCCGCAGGTGAGCGGCAAGCTCGGCGCCAATCGGGCCAAGTTCTCCGAGGCCACGAGCCCGCCGAATGGCGGCGTCTTCAATCTCTTTAATGCATCGGTCGACGTTTCCTACACCTTCGATCTGTTCGGCGCCACGCGGCGCGAGCTCGAAGGCCTGCAGGCGCAGGTCGACTACCAGCGCTTCCAGGTCAGCGCGACGTATCTGAGCCTGAGCGCGAACATCGTCACGACGGCGATCCAGGAGGCGTCGCTGCGTGCGCAGTTGCAGGCGACGCACGAGATCATCGACTCGCAGACACAGGCACTGGCACTCGTGCGCAAACAGGCCGAACTCGGCGCGATCGCGATGCAGCCGGTGCTGGCGCAGCAAACCCAGCTGGCACAGGCGCAGGCGACCGTACCGGCGCTCGAGAAGGCGCTCGGCCAGACGCGCCATCAGCTTGCGCTGCTCGCCGGCCGGCTGCCGGGCGAAGACGGCCTGCCCGAGTTCACGCTCGAGTCGCTCCACCTGCCGCAGGAGCTCCCGCTGAGCCTGCCTTCGGCGCTCGTGCGCCAGCGGCCCGACATCCAGGCGAGCGAAGCGTTACTGCACGCGGCGAGCGCGCAGGTCGGCGTCGCCACCGCGAATCTCTATCCGCAGATCACGCTGTCGGCCAGCGCCGGGTTTGCAAGCCTCGGGTTCGGCAACCTGTTCTCCGGCAGCAGCCCGGTGTGGAGCGTGGGCGCCGGCCTGCTGGCGCCGATCTTCAACGGCGGCGCATTGAACGCCCAGAAGCGTGCCGCCGAGGCCGCCTACGATCAGGCGCGCGGGCAATACCAGCAGACCGTGCTCGGCGCATTCCGCAACGTCGCCGACGCCTTGCGCGCGATCGAAAGCGACGCCCTCTCGCTACAGGCGCAGGTCAACGCCGCCGATCTGGCGCGGCAATCGCTGGAGCTCGTGAATCGCCAGTACGCCGTGGGCGCGCTGAACTATTTGGCGCTCATCGACGCCCAGCTCGCCGTGCAGCAGACCCGTATCGCGCTGGTGCAGGCGCAGGCCGCGCGTTACGCAGACAGCGCGGCACTCCTCCAGGCGCTCGGCGGCGGCTGGTGGAAAGGGCCGCCGCTCGAACTCTCCAGCGGGCCGGCCGCTTTCGCGCCACCCGCTTCGCCGGCATCGCAATGAGTACGCCTGCCGCCGCAACCCGGGGCCCGATCGGCCTCGCCGAACCCGCAGGAAACTGACTGATGGCTACGACAAAACGGCCAAGCACGCGCAAGCGCTTGTTCATCATGCTCGGCCTCGTGCTGCTGCTGGTCGCCCTGCTCGCGCTGTTCAAGTTCCTGCAGATCCGCAAGCTGATCGCGAGCATCCCGAAGCCGCAGGCGCAGGTGGTGACGGCGATGAAGGCGCAAAAGCAATCCTGGCAGCCGCAACTCAATGCGGTCGGCTCGCTGGTCGCGGTGCGCGGCGTGACAGTCGCGAGCGAGATTGCGGGGCTGGTGCGCGACGTGAAGTTCGCCTCGGGGCAGGACGTGAAGGCCGGTGCCGTGCTCGTTCAGCTCAATGCAGACGCAGAAATCGCGCAGGCCGCTTCGCTGCAGGCCACGGTCGACCTCGCCACCTCGGTGCTGGCGCGCGACAAGCTGCAACTGCAGGCGAAGGCGATCAGCCAGGCGCAGATCGACGCCGACGTGGCCGACCTGAACGCCAAGCGCGCCAACCTCGCGCAGCAACAGGCGACGATCGCGAAGAAGACGATCCGCGCGCCCTTCAACGGACGCCTGGGCATCAGCACCGTTGCGCGCGGGCAGTACCTCAACGCCGGCGACAAGATCGTGACCTTGCAGACGCTCGATCCGATCCACGTCGATTTCAACCTGCCGCAGCGCCAGCTGGCGCAGATCCAGGTCGGCCAGCGCGTCTTGCTATCGAACGACGCGGGTGGCGGTGGGATCGAAGGCAAGATCACCGCGATCAGCCCGCTGGTCGACGCGGCGACGCGCAACGCGCTGGTGGAGGCGACCGCGGCGAATCCGAAGAAGCTGTTGCTGCCCGGCATGTTCGCGCGCGTCGACATCGACAGCGGCGAGGCGAAGCCCTACCTGACGCTGCCGCAGACGGCGATCACTTACAACCCCTACGGTTCGACGGTGTTCGTCGTCGAGCGCGGCGAGAAGCTCACCGCCAAGCAGGTCTTCGTCACGACCGGCCCGACGCGCGGCGATCAGGTGGCGGTGCTCAGCGGCATCGAAGAGGGCCAGCAGGTCGTCACCAGCGGCCAGCTCAAGCTGAAGAACGGCACCGAGGTGAAGATCGACAACAGCGTGCAGCCGGCGAACGAGCCGAACCCGAAGCCGCAGGAAAAGTGAAACCCCCGGCATGAAGTTCACCGACATCTTCATCCGCCGGCCGGTGCTGGCGATGGTCGTCAGCCTGCTGCTGCTCGTGCTCGGGCTGCGCTCGCTGTACAGCCTGCCGGTGAATCAGTTCCCGCAGACCGAGAACGCCGTCGTCACGGTGAGCACCGCCTACTTCGGCGCCGACGCGCAGACCATCGCCGGCTTCATCACCCAACCGCTCGAGGCCGCGATCTCGCAGGCGCAGGGCATCGACTACCTGTCATCGTCGAGCACCTCGGGGGTGTCGACGATCACCGCGACCTTGCGCCTGAACTACGACTCGAACCGCGCGCTGACCGAGATCAACACGCAGGTCAATTCAGTTCGCAACCAGTTGCCGCCGCAGGCCCAGGTGCCGGTGCTGACGGTGCAGACCGGGCAGACGGTGGACGCGATGTACATCGGCTTCTACAGCGACGAGCTGCCGACCAACAACATCACCGACTACCTGGTGCGGGTCGTCAAGCCCAAGCTCGACGCGGTGCAAGGCGTGCAGACCGCCGAGATCCTGGGCGCGCGCAACTTCGCGCTGCGCGCCTGGCTCGACACCGACAAGATGGCGGCCTTCGGCGTCACGGCGGCCGATGTCAGCGCCGCACTCGCCGCCAACAATTACCTCGCCGCCCTCGGTTCCACCAAGGGCCAGATGGTCACCATCCCGCTCGCCGCCGGCACCGACCTGCACACGGTCGAGGAATTCAAGCAGCTGGCGGTGAATCGCAAGGGCGATGCGCTGGTGCGGCTGCAGGACGTCGCCAACGTCACGCTCGGGTCGGAGAACTACGACTTCAATGTCGCCTTCAGCGGCAAGCGATCGGTGTTCGTCGGCATCAAGGCCGCGCCCGACGCCAACATCCTCGACGTTGCCAAGCGCGTGCGCACGGTGTTTCCCGAAATCCAGCAGCAGTTGCCGAGCGGCCTGATCGGGGAGATCGTCTACGACTCGACGGAGTTCATCAACACCTCGATCCAGGAGGTGGTGAAGACGCTCGTCGAGGCGCTGCTGATCGTCGCCGTCGTCATCTACCTGTTCCTGGGGAGTTTCAGGGCGGTCGCGGTGCCGCTGATCGCGATGCCGCTGAGCCTGATCGGCGCCTTTTTCGTGATGCTCGTGCTCGGCTATTCGATCAACCTGCTGACCTTGCTGGCCCTGGTGCTGGCCATCGGCCTGGTGGTGGACGACGCGATCATCGTCGTCGAGAACGTCGACCGCCACATGAAGGAAGGCCAGACGCCGATGAATGCGGCGCTGATCGCGGCACGCGAACTCGGCGGCCCGATCCTGGCGATGACGGTGGTGCTGATCGCGGTGTACGTGCCGATCGGCTTCCAGGGCGGCCTGACCGGCGCGCTGTTCACCGAGTTCGCCTTCACCTTGGCGGGCGCCGTGACCGTGTCGGGCGTCATCGCCCTCACGCTGTCGCCGATGATGGCGTCGCGCATCTTCAAGCCCGAGCAGGACGAGGGCCGCTTCGTCAAGGCCATCGACCGCGTCTTCGCCAAGGTGCACCGTGGCTACGCGCGCGCGCTGCACAGGGTGCTCGACACCTGGGTGGTGATGATCGTGATGGGCGCGCTGCTGATGGCCGCCGCGGGCGCGATGTTCGCGATGTCCACGTCCGAGCTGGCGCCCGAAGAGGACCAGGGCATCGTCGGCGGGCAGGTGGTCGGCCCGTCGACGGCGACGACCGAGCAGATGCAGACCTATTCGCAGCAGATCTTCGAAGTCGCCAAGGCGCTGCCCGAATATGAACAGATGTTCCAGCTCACCGGCGTGCCGAGCACCAACCAGGGCTTTACCGGCGTGCTGTTCAAGCCGTGGGAGCAGCGCACGCGCAGCGCCAAGGAATTGCAGCAGGCGCTGCAGGCCGGCTGGAACAACATCGCCGGCGCGCGCGTCGCGGCCTTCCAGTTTCCGCCGCTGCCCGGTTCGTCGGGGCTGCCGGTGCAGTTCGTCATCTCCACCACCGAACCGTTCGAGAACCTGAACACGGTGGCGCAGGAGGTGCTGGCCAAGGCGAATGCGGCGCACCTGTTCTACTTCGCCGACACCGACCTGAAGATCGACAAACCGCAGGCCACGCTCGTCGTCGACCGCGACATGATCAGCGCACTCGGGCTGACGCAGCAGCAGGTCGGCGCGACGCTCGGTGCGGCGCTCGGCGGCGGCTACGTCAATTACTTCTCGATCGCCGGGCGCTCGTACAAGGTGATTCCACAGGTTCAGCAGGTCGACCGGCTGAACCCGTCCGAGGTGCTCGACTACTACATCAAGACGCCCGCCGGCAGCATGATCGCGGCCAGCACGGTGGCGCACCTGACGCACGAGGTGGTGCCCGAATCGATCAGCCACTTCCAGCAACTCAATTCGGTGACGATCATGGGCGTGTCGGGCCAGTCGCAGGGCGACGTGCTCGCCTTCCTGCGCAATGCGCTCGACGAAGTCGCGCCGAGTGGCTACAGCGCGGACTACGCCGGTCTGTCGCGCCAGTTCATGCAGGAGTCGGGTGGCTTCGCGCTGACCTTCGCCTTCGCGGTGATCATCGTCTTCCTCGTGCTGGCGGCGCAGTTCGAGAGCATGCGCGATCCGGTCGTGATCCTCGTCTCGGTGCCGCTCGCGCTGTTCGGTGCGTTGATCTTCATCTTTCTGGGCTTCGCATCGATCAACATCTACACCGAGGTCGGGCTCGTCACGCTGATGGGGCTGATCAGCAAGCACGGCATCCTGATCGTCGAGTTCGCCAATCAGTTGCAACGCCAAGGCAGGCCCAAGCGCGAAGCGATCGAGGAAGCCGCCGGCGTGCGCCTGCGTCCGATCCTGATGACGACCGCGGCGATGGTCTTCGGTGTCGTGCCGCTCGTCATCGCCTCGGGTGCCGGCGCCGCCGGGCGCGAGGCGATGGGCATCGTCATCTTCAGCGGCATGGCCATCGGCACGCTGTTCACGCTGTTCGTCGTGCCGGCGATGTACCTGTTCATCGGCAGCGACCATGCGCGAACACGCGAAGCTGCGGGCGATGAAGTACCGAATGCATTGCCGGCGCCGGACGGCGCACACCCGGCTACTTGATCTGCGCCCGATCCGTTCACCGGATTGGAGACAAGGCGCAGCGCGCACGCCGACCACCCGCTGAGGGCGCAACGTTTGCACGCGTCGAACTGCTGCTGCCCGCGTGGTTTAACGAAGGTCTAACGCTTTGCGTGCCCAATGCGGCACATGACATACCGAATGCCCCTACAACAAGTCGGTTGCCATTGGCATCGCCGGCTCGGCTGCGCGATAGCGCGCAGTCGCACCGCATTCGCCCGCGTCGCCTGTGCCACATCGATTGATCCGGAGTCCTGCTCATGAACGCATTGAAGACCGTCACCTCCGCCGGCCCCGCGCCTGACATGCATCACCTGGCGTTCAGGAACCTGCGCCAGCACCTGCAAACGAAGATCATCGGCCAGCAGCACCTGGTCGACAGCCTGTTGATCGCACTGCTCGCCGACGGCCACCTGATGGTCGAGGGCGCACCGGGGTTGGCCAAGACGACCGCGATCAAGGAGCTCGCCGCCGCGCTGCAAGGCGACTTCCGGCGCCTGCAGTTCACGCCCGACCTGTTGCCAGGTGACCTGACCGGCACCGACGTCTACCGGCCCGCAACGGGCAACTTCCATTTCGAGCCCGGGCCGCTGTTCCACAACCTGATCCTCGCCGACGAGATCAACCGCGCGCCGGCGAAGGTGCAGTCGGCACTGCTCGAAGCGATGGGCGAGCACCAGATCACCGTCGGGCGCAACACCTACCCGCTGCCGCGACCGTTCATGGTGATGGCGACGCAAAACCCGATCGAGCACGAGGGCACTTACCCGCTGCCCGAAGCGCAGCTCGATCGCTTCTTGCTCTACGTGCGAATCGGGCATCCTGATGTCGTGGCCGAGCGCGAGATATTGAAGCTTGCCCGTGCGCAGGCGAGCCAGACTCCGGACGCGGCGCCGGCACCGCCGCTGCAGCTCTCGACCCAGCAGATCCTCGCCGCGCGGCAGGACGTGCTGGCGATGCACATGAGCGCGGCGGTGGAAGAGTACATCGTGCAGTTGGTGCTCGCGAGCCGCGACCCCGCGCGCTACGACGCTGCGCTGGCGCCGCACATCGCGTTCGGCGCCAGCCCGCGCGCGACCATCGCGCTCGACCGTTGCGCGCGCGCCTACGCCTGGTTGCAAGGCAAGGACTACGTCGCGCCCGACGACGTGCAGGCTGTCGCGCACGACGTGCTGCGCCATCGCATCCTGGTGTCGTTCGAGGCCGAGGCCGAAGGCGTCACGTCGGACAGCCTGATCGACGCACTGCTGCGCCTCGTCCCGGTGGCCTGAAGATGAAGCTGTTCCCGCGCCGCCGGCCCGAAGCAAGCGCCAAGGTTGGAGTTCGTGACTTGCGTGACGATCGTGAAGTTCGCGACGTTCGTGACACTCTCGACGATCGGTCTGCCGCCGCCACAGGCATCAACCCGGCGACGTGGGCCAGCGCGCAGGAGCTGATCGCGCTGCGGCGCCACGCGGGCCAGATCGGGCTGCAATGCGCCGGCCCGGCACGCGCGCAACGCGGCGGCGAGCATCTGTCGCGCTTTCGCGGTCGCGGCATGGACTATCAGGAGTCACGCGCCTACAGCAATGGCGACGACGTGCGCAGCATGGACTGGCGCGTCACCGCGCGCACCGGCGTGGCGCACGTCAAGGTCTACCAGGAGGAGCGCGAACGCCCGGTCGTGTTCGGCATCGACTTCAACGCGGGCATGTTCTTCGGCAGTCGCGGCCGGCTGAAGTCGGTCGTCGCCACACACGCCGCGGCGCTGCTCGCCTGGGCCGCGGCCGACAACGGCGACCGCGTCGGCGCATTGCTCTACAACGGCAGCACCTGCGATCTGGCGCCGCGCGGCGGCGCGCACGGCGTGCTGCAGCTGATCCGCCAGCTCGTGGTCCACAGTGACCCGCGCCTGGGCATCGACGCCCAACCCGGCGCCGGCGGCCTGGGCGCCGCGCTCGTGCGCCTGCGTCGTGTCAGCCGCCCCGGCAGCCTGATCGTGCTGATCGGCGATTTCTACGGCCTCGACGACGATTGCGACCGCCAGTTGCAGTGGCTGCGCCGGCACAACGACGTGGTGGCGCTGCAGATCGTCGATCCCCTCGAGATCGCGCCGCCGCAACCGGCGCGCTATGGCGTCGTCGTCGGCGGTCAGAGCTGCGTGCTGGACCTGCGCCCGGCAGCGGCCCGGCGCGCCTACCAAGAGTATTTCAGCAAGCACCACGATTTGGTCAGCGCCACCATGCGTCGCCATGCCATCAGCCTGCTGCGCCTGCCCACCGACGCCGACACGCTCAGCGCGCTGCGCCGCCACTTCACCACCGGCAAGCGGCGCGCTCCGGAGCACAGGCTTGCCGCATGAATCCGACCGCCGCCCCGCAGGCGCTTGCGCTGCGCGACATCCACCTCCCCGGCGCGCCGTCGCTGTGGCCGCCTGCTCCGGGCTGGTGGATTCTCGCGGCGTTGCTGCTGGCGCTGATCGCCTGGGGCGTGCGGGTGTGGTTGCGGCGCCGTCGCATCCGACAACAGCGGCAACAAGTGTTCGACGCGCTGGCAACGCTGCAGAACGAACTGGCAGGGGATCGATCGCCGGCGCAACTGGCTGCTATCGGCGAATTGCTGCGCCGACTCGCGCTGACACGCTATCCGCGCATCGAGGTCGCGTCCCTGAGCGGTGGCGCCTGGCTGCGCTTTCTTGACGACACCGGCGGCCAGGGTCGCTTCAGCGAAGGTCCGGGCAGGGTGCTTGCCGACGGCCCGTACCGGCGCCATCTGCCGCCTGACTTCGACACCGATACATTGGCCGCGCTGGTGCGCGATTGGGTCGAAAAGAACACCGGGGAGCTTGACGCGAGCGCCCGACCTGCCTCGCCGACCAGCACAGGCACTGGCACTGGCACTGGCACTGGCTTTCTCACCAGCACCGACACCAACACCGGCACCCGCGCCCGCACCGCGATGCGCGCAACGGAGCTCGCCCGATGAACCTGCAACTGGCCTGGCCCTGGCTGCTCGCCGCGCTGCCCTTGCCGCTGCTGGCGTGGTGGCTGCCAGCGGCAAGCGCGCCGCAGAGGGCCGCGCTGCGCTTTCCATTTCCGCAGGCCTTGCAGGCGGCACTGGGCGGGCCGGCGACACGCCGCTCGCGCGTCTGGCCGGTCGTGGCGGCGCTCGCCTGGCTGCTGCTGGTGCTGGCTGCCGCGCGGCCGCAGCAGGTGGGAGAGACGGTGCACGTTCCCGTCACCGGCCGCAGCCTGATGCTGGCGGTCGATCTGTCGGGCTCGATGCAGACCCCCGACATGCAGATCGTCAACCGCGACGTGAGCCGGCTCGAAGCCGTCAAGGCCGTCGCCGGCGACTTCATCGAGCGCCGCGCCGGCGACCGTATCGGGCTGATCCTGTTCGGCGACCAAGCCTATGTGCAGGCGCCGCTGACGCTCGACCGCAGCACGGTTCACACGCTGCTCGACGAGGCACAGATCGGCCTTGCCGGGCAGCAGACGGCCATCGGCGACGCCATCGGCCTCGCCATCAAGCGGCTGCGCGACGAGCCCGCCGGCAACCGCGTGCTGGTGCTCCTCACCGACGGCGCAAGCAACGCCGGCAGCGTCGACCCGCTGAAGGCGGCCGACCTCGCGGCGCAGGACGGCGTGCGCATCTACACGATCGGTGTCGGCAGCGATCAGGTCGTGATGCGCGGGCCTTTCGGCTTCTCGCAGACAGTCCAGGGCGACCTGGACGAAGACACGCTGAAGGCGATCGCGAAGAAGACCGGCGGGCGCTACTTCCGCGCCGCCGACGTCGTGAGCCTGGCGCAGATCTATACCGAGCTCGACAAGATCGAACCGCTTTCGAAAGACGCGCAGAGCTGGCGGCCAGTCGAGG
Source organism: uncultured beta proteobacterium (assembly GCA_963774675.1). GTDB lineage: Bacteria > Pseudomonadota > Gammaproteobacteria > Burkholderiales > Burkholderiaceae_C > CAIKUF01. The sequence continues at coordinate 194,214 of CAVZFV010000013.1, forward strand.
AACTCTACGTCTGGCCGCTGGCTGCCGCGTTGCTGCTGAGCGTGCTGGTCGCATTCAGCCTGTCGGGTGCGGGTTCAAGGGCAAGGGCAAGTGCAAGTGCAAGTGCGAGTGCCGGCGCAGGTGCGCTCTCGTCTCGGCCGCGGGCCACGGGACAAAGTCATGCCTGAAGCCTTTCACTTCATCCGGCCGCTGTGGTTGCTCGCGCTGTTGCCGCTGGCCCTGCTGGCTTGGCGCTTGGCGCGCAACGCCGTCGGCGACAACCCTTGGCAGCGCGCGGTCGACGCCACGTTGCTGCCGCTGCTGACGATCGGCCGCCCCGGTGCTAGCCGCTCGGGCACGATCGGCCGCACGATCGGTCTGGTGGCCGCGGGCTGGACGATCGCCGCGCTCGCGCTCGCCGGCCCGACGTGGCAGAGGAAGCCGCGGCCTGTGTTCCAGACGAGCGCCGCGCGCGTCGTCGTCCTCGACCTGTCGACATCGATGTTGGCGACCGACCTGAAGCCCTCGCGCCTGGAGCGCGCCCGCTTCAAGGTGGAGGACGTGCTCGCGCTGGGGGGTGAAGGCCAGACCGGCCTCGTCGCCTACGCGGGCGACGCGTTCGCCGTCGCGCCGCTGACGCGCGACGCGAACACCGTGAGCGCGCTGCTCAAGGCACTGACCCCGGAGCTGATGCCGGTGCAGGGCAGCCGCGCAGACCTCGGCCTGCTCAAGGCCGCTGAGTTGATGCACCAGGCCGGCGTGAGCAGCGGCGAGCTGCTGCTGATCGCCGACGACGTGGACGCCGCGCATGCCGACGCGGCGGTTGACGCCGCCGCCCGGGTGCGCAAGGAAGGCTACCGCGTATCGGTGGTCGGCGTCGGGACCGAGCAGGGCGCGCCGCTGCTCGACGCCCAGGGTCACGTGCTGCGCGACGCGGCCGACAAGTCCCAGATCGCACGTCTGGATGCCACCGCGCTGCGCGCCATTGCGCAAGCCGGCGGCGGTGAGTACCTGCCGATCAGCGGCAGTGGTGACGCGCTGCGTGCGCTGCTCGACGCCAGCTCGCAAGCGCGCGCCGATGCCGCCGCCGGCAAGCAGGGCACGACGGCCAGCGCCTGGGTCGACGAAGGCCCGTGGCTCGTGCTGTTGCTGCTGCCGCTGGCGGCGCTCGCGTTCCGCCGCAATGCGCTGGTCGGCGATGCGGCGGCTCCTGCCGCCATGCCATCGCGCAAGCCATCGCCCAAACCGTCGCGGGAAGGCCCGGCGGCAGTGCTGACGCTGGTCGGCCTCGTCACGATGGGCGCGCTGCTCGTGCCGCCGACGACGGCACGCGCATCGGCCTGGAGCGACGCCTGGCAGCGCCCCGACCAGCAGGCCGCGGCAGCGATGGCGGCAGGCGACTACGCCAAGGCGGCGAAGCTCGCGACCGACGCCGAACGACGCGGCAGCGCCGAGTACAAGCTCGGCAACTACGCATCGGCGCTCGAGAACTTCTCGCGCGCGAGCGGCCCGCACGCCGACTACAACCGCGGAAATGCGCTCGCCCAACTCGGCCGCTACAGCGACGCGGTGAAGGCCTACGACAAGGCGCTCAGCGCCAATCCGAACGACGCCGACGCCAAGGCCAACAAGGCCGCCGTCGAGGCGCTGCTGCGTAAACAGCAGGAGCAGAAGCAGAAGCAGGAGCAGAAGCAGCCGCACGAGCAGGCTCAAAGCGACAAGCCGCAGGACGCGAAGCAATCGGGTGAACCTTCACAGTCCGGGCAAGGCGGACAGCAGCAGGGTCAGCAGGGCAAGCAGCAGGCATCGAACGCCAAGGACGGCTCTTCAACGGACAAGTCCGCCGCCGACGGCGCGAAGAACGCGTCGCAAGGCGAATCGAAATCGAAATCGGATGGCACCGGCAAACCCGATGCGTCGGCGGCTTCCGCTTCAGCGTCTTCCGCACAGAAGCCGCAGGCCGAGGCCTCTTCGACTTCGCCGCGTGAACCGAAGAACAGCGATGCGCAGCAGGCGGGCAGCGAACAGGGCCGGAACGCCTCTGCGGCCCGGGCGCCGGGGCAGCCCACGCCGAAACCAGGCGACACGTTTGCCCACGCTGCGGCAACGCTGGCGGCGAAGGAGGCTGCAAAGGACGGCGCGCCGAAAGCGGACGATGCCGCGCCAACGTCGACCCAGGCGCAGGCCCAGACTCAGAGTCAGAAGGGCGCCACATCACCAGCAACCCAACAGACCGCCGCCGGCGCGAAGCCGCAGGCGAAGGGCGCGGTGCCCGGCGCACAGCCGATCCCGACCGAGGAACAACTGGCCGCGGAGCAGTGGCTGCGACGCATACCCGACGATCCAGGCGGCCTGCTGAGGCGCAAGTTTCTCTACCAGTATCAGCAACGCGCGAGCGAAGGTGCCCGCGCGGGTGGAGGTTGACATGTCCCGTCAAGCAACAAGCATCGGCCGGGGCTGCTGGCCCTTCGCGAAATTGCGGCTGGCCGCGCTCGCGATGGCAATGCTCGGCGCCACCCATGCCGGCTGGGCGGCCGTCAGCGCCAGCCTCGATCGCGACAGCGTACCCTTGGGCCAACCGCTGACGCTGACGATCGAGAGTGAGGGATCGTCCGCCGGCGCAAAACCCGACCTGAAGCCGCTGCGCAAGGACTTCGACCTGCTGAGCAGCAGCCAAAGCAGCGAGATACGCATCATCAACTTCCACCGCTCCGACCGCATGCGCTGGACGGTGCAGATGTTGCCGCGGCGCCAGGGCAGCATCGACATCGCGCCGATCACGGTCGGCACCGAGCAGACCGGCGCGCTGCAACTGCAGGTCGCCGCGCCGGCTGCGGCAGCGGCCAACCCATCCGGACCCATCGACACCGGCGGCGCAGCGCCCGGCGCTGCGGTGTTCATGGAGGTCGACAGCGCGGCAGACGGCAAGCCGGTCTATGTCCAGCAGCAGGTGCCCTACAGCGTGCGGCTCTATGCCGACAGCAGCGTTCGTTCCGGCAGCTTGACGGCGCCCACCTCGCCCGACGCGGTGATCGAACAACTCGGCGCGGAGGAGCGCAAGACGGTCACGCTACGCGGCCGGGACTACACGGTGATCGAGCGTCACTACGCGATTTCCCCGGAGAAGAGCGGCAGCTTGCGTATCGCGCCCGCCGTCTTCCGCGGCAGCGCCGAAGTGCCACGCGACCCGGCGCGCGACGATGGATCGGGCGACGACCTCATGGCCGAAATGCTGCGCAACTCGCCCTTTGCCAACAACCCGGCGCTTCGCAACAGGATGCTCGGCGGGCTGCAGCTCGGTGCGACGATGCGGCCCGTCGCCGCGAGTGCCCAGACCTTGACGCTCGACGTGCGCCCCCGGCCGGCCGGCGCGCAGGCTCAATGGCTGCCCGCCGAGCAGATCCGCCTGCACGACAGCTGGGCCGACGGCGCGCCGGCGTTCAAGGCGGGTGAACCGGTGACGCGCACGTTGACGATCGAAGCCAAGGGCTTGGCGGCATCGCAGATCCCGCCGCTGACGCTCGTGCAGCCTGCCAACGCGCGTCTCTATGCCGATGCGCCGGACAACCAGAGCCGCACCGACGGCGCGACGATCTACGGCATCAGCAAACAGACCGTGACCTACATCCCGACCGCTGCCGGCACGCTCGACGTCGCGCCTGTCGAACTGCCCTGGTGGGACACGCATGACAACGTTCAGCGTCAGGCTGAACTGGCGGCGCGGCACTTCGAGGTCGCGCCCGGTGTCGCCTCGGCGGCGTCGGGTGCGACACCTGCGCCGTCCGCCGCGGCGACTGCAGGTACAACCGCAACCGCGGGCGGAACGGCACCCGCAAGCTTGGCGAAGCCGCCCGGTGATGCGGCGGATTCGTGGCCCACGCGTGCCGCCGAAGCCCTTCGCGACCACCCCGCTTGGGCAGCTTCAGGCCTGGCCTTGCTGCTGGGCGGCGGGCTCGCCCTGTGGTGGATGCGCCGGCGAGCGATGCCGAGCGCGTCGAGCACCGCACTGCGGGCCCAGGCCGCCCCAGCACAACCCGGCACAAGGGCAAGTTTGAAGTCGCTGCAGCAGGCCTGTCGTGACGGAGACCGTGACGCCGCGGCGCGCGCGCTGCTCGAACTCGCGCGCGCCGAGTGGCCAGAACGTCCGCCGCGCGGGCTCGGTGAACTGGCCGATCGGATCGACACCGGCGCCGACGAAGTGCGCGCGCTCGACCGTAGCCTGTACGGTGGAGACACGCACGCCTGGGACGGCGCGGCGCTGTGGCAGGCGCTCGGCAAGGGGCTGCGCCCGCGTCTGCAGGGGTTGCCCGGGCCACGCAGCGAATTTCTGGCAGCGCTGTATCCCTGAACGAGCGCGTCGATTGCAGCGCGACGAGCTTGCAGCTCAGCGCCCGCTCAACGGGCCAGGCCGGCGAGGTGGGCGTCGTCGGCCCAGCTGACGATCTGCAGTCGCTCGCCTTGCACGCGCAGCCGGTTCAGGCCGGCGTTCGGGATCGGGCACGCGCGATCGCCGGTGAGCGGCAGGCCGTGCACCGTTCGGTACAGCATGTCGAGCACGCCGCCATGCGTCACGACGGCCAGGCGCTGGCCCGCATGGCGCGCCGCGAGCGCATTCAGCGCGCCGACGACACGCGCGTGAAAGCGCCGCACGCTCTCGCCCTCGGGCAGCGTGTAGTCGGGATCGTGCAGCATCCACCCGGCGAGCTCGTTCGGGTGGCGCGCGCGCACCTCGTCGAAGCTCAAGCCTTCGAGCACGCCGAAATGCTGCTCGCGTAGCGCGGCGTCGGGCGAGGCCGTGAGCCGCAACTCGCGCTCGGCGGGAGCGGCCGTCTGGCGTGTGCGCAGCAAGTCGCTGCAATACATCACGTCGACCCGTTCCTGCGCCAGCCGCGCTGCCATCCGCGCGGCCTGACGCTCGCCAAACGCGTTCAGCGGGACGTCGATCTGGCCCTGGAAGCGCCCCTGCACGTTCCAATCGGTCTCGCCGTGGCGGATCAGGATCACTTCGGTCATGTCGCAATTGTCGTCGTTCACACGTTCATGTTGTCGACGCGGGGGCATCGGTCCAAGTGCGATCCCGAGCGCGACAATCCGTTCCATGCCGACCGTCGTCCTGATCCCCGGCCTCGCTGCCGACGGCGCGATGTGGGCCGCTCAGCACGAGGCGGTGGGTCGCTTTCGTGATGCGCAGATCGTCGGGGAGCAGATCGGCGACGTACAGATCACCGATGCGCACTTCCGCTGCGACTCACTGCCCGCCATGGCCGCCGCGCTGCTGGCCGAACATCCGGGGCCCCTCGTCCTGTGCGGCGCATCGATGGGTGGCATCTTGGCGCTCGAGGCGTATGCCCAGGCGCCGGATCGTGTGCAGGCCTTGGCGCTGCTGGGCACGACGGCACGGCCCGACACGCCTGAGATCGCCGCACTGCGTGCCGCTGCATGCGCGCTGATCGAAGAGGGCGCCTTCGAGGAGATGATCACCGGCAACGTGCCGTTCTCCTTCCACCCCGATCGTCTGCACGACGCGGCGCTGGTGAACCTCTACCTCGACATGCTGCGCCGCACCGGCGCTGCGCAGCTCGTGCGCCAGAACATCGCGATCGCGGCGCGCGCTGACCACCGCCCGATGCTGCCGTCGATCCGCTGCCCGACACTCGTGCTGTGCGGCGATGCGGACGCGGTGACGACGGTCGAGGCCTCGCGCGAAATCGCGCAGGGCATCCCCGGCGCCGAATTCGCGCTCGTCGAGCGCTGCGGCCACATGCTCACGATCGAGCGCCCGCGGGAAGTCAGCGATGCGCTGTGTGGGTGGCTCTCCGCGCGGCTGTCCACGGGGCAGGCGGCGGGCTCGCGGCGCAGCCGCTGAGCGCGCAGCGCGTCACTGCGTCGTGCGGATGCTGCGAAACCAGGAGTCGCCGAGCGCGGCCGGATGCGAGCGGCTGATGATCAGCCCCGCCTGCAGGTACAGCGCGTTGAGCAGGCGCGTCGCGCGCTCACGGTTCATGTCGGGCCAGGACGCGATCTCGCGTTGGCTCGCGACGTCCCGGCGCAGCTGCTCGATGATCGCGACGAGTGGCCCATCGATGGCCAGCGCCGTGCGGTCGAAGGTCGGCGCGAGGCGGTACACGGCCGCACCGGCAAGTTCAGGCAGCAGATCGCTGCGTGCGCCGAGCAGCGCGATCGACCACATCAGCGGCGCGAGCGGCTGGTACATCTGCGGCTCGCCGACGAGCGCCGCCAGCGGATGGCCTGGCGCACGCAGCACGGCGGGCTCCACCTGCAGCACCGGCAACGGCTCGCGCTGGGCTTCGGTCAGCGCCGGCAGGTCGATCGGGCAATGCGCGACGCGCTCGCGCGGGAAGATCGACAAGGGCAGCACGCGGTCGCCGGCAACGCAGATGGATCGTCACCGCACGCGCATGGCGCACGCAGGCGGCAAGCACCTCGAGCAGATCCGGTTCGCGGCCGCCCTGCTCGAAGCGCATCAGATCCTGCGTCAGCGACGGGCTGAGCGACGACAGCCGCGTCGAAGGCGCGCCTTCGGGCGCCTCGCGCGACATTTCGTCGAGATAGCGCGTGAATCCGCTCGCGCGCATCAGCTCGGGTTGGCCGAAGGGGATCGTGGGCTCGAATTCCGGCATGCGTGGCTGCCTCGATGGTTGCTGCGGATTTTCACACGCCTGTGATTTTCTGCACGGTAAGCGACGTAAGCGGGCGTCGCGCAGGTTGCGGCGCGTGTCGCGTGTTGTCGCGCGATGTCGCGCGTTTCAGCGCCATGCAGCGCGGTGAAACGTGGGCGCGTCAGTTGCCCCGTCTTGCGAGCGCCGATCCTGGGGTGTCTACCCTGTGGTGCCGATCCTGCGGTGTCGGTCGAACAGCGCGGCTCAAGCGGCGCGGATCGAACAAGCTCGAGCCCCTAAACTCGTCACCATGAGGCTTCGCGCTTGCTACACATGACCCCCGAATCGCGCGGCCTGTGGCTCGGCTTGCTCGGCGTCGTGATCTTCGCGATGACGCTGCCGATGACGCGCCTGGCGGTCGGCGCCGCGAGCGACCCGCAGCTCTCGCCGCTGTTCGTGAGCGCGGGCCGCGCTGCGTTCGCCGGGCTGCTGAGTGTCGGCGTGCTCGTCGTGGCCCGAGCGCGACGACCACGGCGCGATGAGTGGCTGACATTTGCCATTTCCGCCGCGGGTACGGTGATCGGCTTTCCGCTTTTCCTCGGTCTCGCGCTGCGCGATGTCGATGCCATGCACGCCGCCGTGATCACCGGCGTGTTGCCGCTGGCGACCGCGATCGCGGCCGCGCTCTACCTCGGGCAGCGACCGTCGACGGGCTTCTGGGTCTGCGCGGTCGCGGGCTTCGCGCTCGTCATCGCCTTCGCCGCACTGCACGGCGGCAGCGGCCTCAGCGCGGCCGATGGCCTGCTCGCGATCGCCGTCGCCAGCGCCGCGGTGAGCTATGTGGCGGGCGCAAAGCTGTCGACGCAGATGCCCGCCGAGCACGTGATCTGCTGGGTGTTGGTGTTGAGCCTGCCCATCACGCTGCCCTTCATGCTCTCGAGCTGGCCGGCGGGCAGCGTACGCGTTGCCGCGTGGGGTGGCTTTGCCTACGTCACGCTTTTCTCGATGTGGCTCGGCTTCTTCGCCTGGTACCGCGGGCTGGCGCTCGGCGGCACGGTGCGGGTCAGCCAGGTGCAGCTCGTGCAGCCCTTCTTGTCGCTGCTGTTTGCCGTGCCGGTGCTGGGCGAGCGGCTTGACGCTACGACGGTGGTCTTCTCGCTCGCGGTGATCGCGACCGTCTTCATCGGCAAGCGCATGCCCGTTGCCGTCGTCAGGAGTACCGCATGAACCAGGCCTCCCCCTTCAAGCTCGCGCGCCGCGCGGCAGCGATGAACCCGTCGGTGATCCGCGAGATCCTCAAGCTGACGGAGAAGGGCGGCGTGATCTCGTTTGCCGGCGGCCTGCCTTCGCCGCGCACGTTTCCTGTCGAGGCGATGCGTGAGGCCTGCGAGCATGTGCTGCGCGATCACCCTCGCGAGGCGCTGCAATATTCGGCGAGCGAGGGCTTTGGGCCGCTCGTCGAATGGGTGGCAGGTGACCTCGCGCGACAGGGCCTGGACGTCGATCCCGCGCAAGTCCTCATCACCACCGGCTCGCAGCAGGGCCTGGACCTCGTCGCGAAGGTGTTGATCGACGAGGGCAGCACGGTGCTCGTCGAGTCGCCCACCTACCTTGGCGCGCTGCAGGCCTTCACGCCGATGCAGCCGCACTACGCGGGCGTCGCAGGCGACGACGAAGGGCCGCTGCCCGAGGCGATGGCGGCGGCCGCAAACGGGGTCGACGCGCGCTTCTTTTACCTGCTGCCGAACTTCCAGAACCCGACCGGTCGCAGCATCAGCGACGCACGCCGGGCGGCGCTCGTCGAGCGCGCGGCCGCGATCGGCTTGCCGCTGGTCGAGGACAACCCCTATGGCGACCTCTGGTTCGACGCCCCGCCGCCGCCGAGTCTCGCCGGGCGCAATCCCGAGGGCGCGGTGTACCTGGGGTCGTTCTCCAAGGTGCTGGCGCCTGGCCTGCGGCTGGGCTATGTCGTCGCCCCAAGCGCCCTGATGCCCAAGCTGCTGCAGGCCAAGCAGGCAGCCGACCTGCACACGCCGAGCTTCAACCAGCGCATCGTCTACGAGGTGATCCGCAACGGGTTTCTCGATCGCCACGTACCAACCATCCGCGCGCTCTACAAGGCGCAGCGCGACGCGATGCTTGCCGCGCTCGAGCGCCACATGCCAGAAGGCGTGCACTGGAATCGCCCGGCCGGCGGCATGTTCCTGTGGGTCGAACTTCCTGCTTCGATGAACGCGACCGGGCTGCTGCCGTTCGCGGTCGAGCGCGGCGTCGCCTTCGTACCCGGCGCGCCGTTCTTTTCAGACGCGCCACAGGTGAATACCCTGCGTCTGTCGTTCGTCACTGCGAGCGAGGCGCAGATCGAGACCGGCATCGCTGCGCTCGGTGAGGCGATCCGCGCGGCGCAGCGGGAAGCACGGCAGGGAGCAGCATGAGGTTGAAATCCCGCCGCTATCGCGTGGTCGACGTCTTCACCCGCGAGCCCTACCGCGGCAACCCCGTCGCTGTCGTGATGGACGGCGACGGGCTCGGCGACGACGAGATGCAGCGCTTCGCACGCTGGACGAATCTCTCCGAGACGACCTTCGTGCTGGCGCCGACCGACGCTGCGGCCGACTACCGCTTGCGCATCTTCACCCCCGGCGGCGAGTTGCCGTTTGCCGGCCATCCGACGCTCGGCACCTGCCACGCCTGGCTGTCCGCGGGCGGCACGCCGCGCGACGCCGGCACAATCGTTCAGCAATGCGCTGTTGGCCTCGTGCGGGTGCGGCGCGAGGGCGTTCAGCGCCTCGCGTTCGAGACGCCGCCGCTGCGTAGGAGCGACCCGGACGCTGCGCTCGTCGCGCAGGTGCTCGCCGCGCTCGGTGCCGACGCTGCCCGGTTGCTTGCGGCACAGTGGCTGGACAACGGGCCGCAATGGCTGGCGCTGCGGTTCGACAGCGCAGAGACCGTGCTCGCGCTCGAACCCGACCATGCCGCGCTGAAACCGCTCGCAAAGATCGGCGTGATCGGCGCGCATCGGGAAGGCGCCGAATGCGCGTTCGAGGTGCGTGCGTTCGCCTCGGCCATCGACATCGCTGAGGACCCGGTCACCGGCAGCCTGAACGCGAGCCTGGCGCAGTGGCTGATCGGCGCCGGGCATGCGCCGGAGCGCTATGTCGCGGCGCAGGGTACGCGGCTCGGCCGCGCCGGGCGCGTGCACGTCGCGAAGGACGAGAGACAAGATATGGGTCGGCGGCGACAGCGTGACCTGCGTCGAAGGCAGCGTGATGTTGTGAATGCGTAGGCAGCTTGAACACCAATTGAACACGATGCCGGACGCCGCACTCGACCATCTCGTGATCGCCGCGCGCACGCTCGAGGAGGGCGTCGCGTGGTGCGAAGCGACCCTCGGCGTATCCCCCGCCGCCGGCGGCCGGCACGCGTTGATGGGCACGCACAACCGTGTTTTCGCGGTCGCGACAGAGACGTTTCCGCGCGCCTATTTCGAGCTGATCGCGATCGATCCCGACGCCACGCCGCCCGGCCGCACGCGTTGGTTCGACCTCGACGACGCGGTGCTTCAAGCGACGCTCGAACGCGGCCCGCAGCTCGTCGCCTGGGTCGCGCGCGTGGGTGACCTCGACGCCGCGCTGCAGGCGCTCGCTGCGCTGGGCATCGACGCCGGCCGCAAGCTGCAGGCGTCGCGCATGACGCCGCAGGGTGAACTGCGTTGGCGCATCGCGGTGCGCGACGATGGCGCGCGCCTCATCGGGCGGCGCGCTGCCGACGCTGATCGAGTGGGGCGCTGGGCACCCCGCCGATGCGCTGCCTGCGGTCGGGGTGACGCTCGCTTCGATCACACTGAACGCGCCGGTTGCATCAGCCGCATCGGCATTGCAGGGCGCGCTGCGATCGCTCGGGCTCGATCGCTACGGCGGTGCGTCGGCTGCTGCCGCAATGCGCAAGCACGGCTGCCAGTGCGGTACCGGCCGCAGCCCAAACGCGTACCCGCCATCAGCATCTCTCTCGACACGCCTCGCGGTCGCGTGCGACTCACCTCGCCCTACTGACGCACGAATGACGCAATGACGCACTGACATACCGGCACACCGACACTTGTTCCCCCCAACGCGACGGACCCCCCATGCAACTGCTGACCCCCGAAGAGATCGCCTCCGCCCGCGCCATCGTCGCCGAAGTGCAGGCGCCAACGCCGACGCTGCGCTGGCCACTGCTCGACGCCCGGCTCGGCGCGCGCGCCTGGGTCAAGCACGAGAACCACACGCGCGTCGGCGCCTTCAAGCTGCGCGGCGGTGCGGTCTACCTGCACGAACTCGTGCGGCGCGAACCCGACGTGCGCTGGCGTGATCAGCGCGACGCGCGGCAATCACGGGCAGTCGATCGCGCTCGCTGCGGCGGGCCACGGCCTGGCGTGCACGATCGTCGTGCCGCGCGGCAATTCGGTCGAGAAGAACGCCGCAATGCGCGCGCTCGGCGCGACGCTCGTCGAGCACGGCGAGGACTTCCAGCAATCGCGCGAGCATGCCGCGAAGCTCGCCGCCGAGCGAGGCCTGCACATGGTGCCGAGTTTTCACCGCGACCTGGTTCGCGGCGTCGCGAGCTACTGGATGGAGTTCTTCGAGGCGACTGCCAGCGACCGGCCAGCCGTCGTCTTCGTGCCGATCGGCCAGGGCTCCGGCATCAGCGCGTGCGCCTGTGCGCGCGCCGCTTCGAAGGCATCGAGCGCGCATCGTCGGCGTCGTCTCGGCGCATGCCACGGCGTACCTGGACAGCGTGCGCGCCGGCCACGCGGTCGAGGCGCCGGTGACGACGAAGCTCGCCGACGGCATGGCGTGTCGCGTGCCCGATGCCGACGCGCTTGCGCTGATCCTGCGAGAAGTGGACGAGGTCATCGCCGTCACCGACGACGAGGTGGCGCAGGCGATGCGCGCGCTCTTTGCCGATACGCACAACGTTGCCGAAGGCGCAGGCGCCGCGGCGCTCGCCGGTGCGCTGCAGCAGCGCGAGCGCTGGGCGGGGCAAAGCATCGGCCTGGCGCTCAGCGGCGGCAATGTCGACAGCGACGTTTTCGCGCGCGTGCTGGCCGGCGCGAGCGCGTAGCGCGTCAGACCAGCCGCGCACGCGGCCGCGGAGCGTGACCGCACGCGCCGTGCAAGCCGCTACTTCGTGATGCTGTTGATCGCGGCGACGCCGAGGCCAAAGTTGGCGAGGATCTGCGTCCAGTCCTTCATGTTGCGCGTGAAGGCACGGCCCCAGGTCTCGAAGTCGAGCTGGTTCGGCACGATCAGCGCGTCGCCGGGGTGCATGGTTGCGCCATCGACGGACGTACGGCCGAAGATGCCGCGGCTTTCACCGGGGCTCATGACGGTGCCGTCTGCGCGCAGGATGAACATGCTGGACACATCGGCCGCTTCGTCGGCACCGGCGATGCGCAGGTAGTCGCCCGCGGTGCGGCCGTCGCGCCACAGGAAAGCGTTGTTGTTGACGACCGCACCGACGACGGTGACGAAGCCGGGCCGCGGCGGCACGATTACGCGATCGGCGTTCTCGAGCGGAATGTCGGGCAGGGCTTCGATCGAGCTCACGTCCGGCGAGAGTTCGAGCGCAATCCGTCCGTTCGGCTGCACCTGCGACAGGCGCACGAGTTGAGCCTGCGTCGCCGCCGCACTCGCATTCACGGTCGATGCGGCGTTGGCGACGTCGCGCTGGTTCGCTGCCTCGCGCGCGGCCTGCGTCGCGGCCAGCGTCTGCAGGCGTGACATCGCTGCGGCCAGGTTCTCGGCCTGGCGCTTGCGAGTCGATTCGCGCGAGAACTCCATGCCGTAGACATAGGCCTGCGGCGTGAAACCGCCCGCGCGCACGAGCAGCTGGCGCAGGGTCTCGCCCGGCAGCAGCTGGTAGACGCCCGGCGTGCCGATTTCGCCCTCGAGCGAAACGAGCCGGTTCTGGCGCGCGATCGGTACCCGGAAATCCTTCTGACCGAAGATGCTGACGACGTCGCCCGGCATCAGCTCGATATTCGCCGCCGGGTCACCCTGCAGCACGACCTTGCCGAGGTTGAATGGAATGATCTGCGTGCTCAGGTCCTGCACGTTCAGGCGCTCGATGACGGCGTAGTCCCAGTTCAAGTCGTCGAACAGCGTTGTCGGCAGGCGCGGACCTGTGGTGTTCGCACCTTGCCCCGTCACGTCCTCGATCAGCGTGCGCGGACGGCTGCCGGTCGTCGTGCCCTGCAACGGCAGCGGCACCGTTTGAGCGGGTGCTGCGCCGGGTGCGCCCGCGCCGTTGACTGCAGCGCCACCGGCTGTGCCCGCCGCGCTGCCGGTCGGGTTGCCCGGCGATGCGCCCGGCAATAGACGGCGCCGCGTTGACCCCAGCGGGGCCGGCTGCGGAAGGCATCGTCGCGGCAGGCTGTGGCAGGGGTTCCTGGTAGACCTGCACCAGCACGTTGCGGCGGCGATAGAAGTCCGGCGAGATGAGCGCCTCTGCGCTCGGAATCAGATCGCTGATGCGCATGCCGGGGAACCACGGATAGCGCAGCGGCTGCGCGACGTGCCCGGTCAGCGTCACCGCATTGGTGAAACCCGGCGAGATCGGCAGCAGCGTCAGCACGTCACCGTCGCGCAACGGCGTCTGCAGGCCGGCGGCGTCGAGCTTGAGTTCCTCGACGAAGCGCGCGGCGCCGGCCTTCGAGCGGTCGATGCGTTCGAGCACCGCGCGGTTCGGGTTCGACAGCACCGGCGCGCCGCCCGCGTACGCGAGCACCTCGCCGACAGGCTCTTCACGTGCATTGAGTTCGTAGATGGCGGCGTTGTCGAGCTCGCCGTTGAGTGCGATGCGCGGGCCGACCGGGTGGAACACGACGACGTCACCGGCGCGCAACTGCAGGTCCTTGGATTTGTCACCGCGCACCAGAAAACCGTACATGTCGAGCTCGGAGATGACCTGCCCGTCGCGCCGCAGGCTGATCCTGCGCATCGAGCCATTGGCCCCCGGCCCGCCCGCGGCAACCACCGCCGACAGCAGCGTCGCCTGACCGCTGAGCGTGAACACGCCCGAATTGCTTGCCGGGCCGACGACGAACACCTTGACCCCGCGCATCTGCCCGAGGCTCACGCTCAGGTTGAAGCCCGTGTAGAGGCGCCCAATCTGCGCGCGCAGGTGCTTTTCGAGGTCGGCCGCGCGCACGCCAGCCACCGTGAAGCTGCCGATGCGCGGCAGGTTGATCTGGCCGTTGCGATCGACAACGGCGCGAAAGTCGATGTCGATCGAGCCCCAGGCCCGGACCACGATCTCGTCGCCCGGGCCGACCGTGTAATCGGCCGAGACCGGCACGTTGTCGACCGGCGAGAAGGTCTCGGACGAGGCGTCGAAGAAGCTCGCGCCGAACACCGGCAGCAAACGCCCCGTCGCCGTCTGCACGAAGCGCTGAAACTCGCTCGGCCGCTGCGGCGCGGCACTGCGCTGTGGCGTCGGTGCCTGCGCTGCGTTTGGCGCACGCTGCGCCCCGGGGAAGGCGCTGTTGACGATCGGCGCCGGCATCTGCGGGTTGCTGATCGACTGACTGCCGGTCAGCGCACGCGGATCGATCGAGCTGCCGTCACCGCTCGTTGCCGGCGCCGTCGGGACGTTCTGTGGCACACCGAAGGCCGCGCCGAGCGCGGCTTGCTGGGCCGCTGCGGGCAGCGCCACCATGGAAAGCGAAAACCCGAGGGCAGCCAGCAGCGGCCACACGCGGCGGGAGAAGTCAGATCGCAATAAGGTCATTCAGGGGCCGATTCGTAGGCATCGGGCTTCGGGCGGTCGGGCGGCCGCGGCACACCTGGCCGGGCCCGAAGAGCCTCGCGCGCGCCCATCCACACAACGTTTGGGCGATTCAACTCGTTCGCGCGGCCGCCAATGGTAGCGGATGGGCGGGCGGCTTCTCCGACGCCTCGACGCCGCTCCGGCGCTGACTCGTCAGTGCGAGCCGACCGGATCAAGCGGACTGAAGCGGCCTTGGCGCTTGTCGCGCCAGGCGGTGATCGCTTCGGCCATCTCGCCGGTGTCGAAGATCGCGCTTTGCAGCGTCGCCATCTGCGCGAGCGCGGCGGCGGTGCCGTGGTCGCGCGCGAAGTTCATCGCGAGCTTGGTGCCGGCGATCGCCAGCGGCGACTTGGCCGCGATCGTGCGGGCGACGTTCAAAGTGTGCTCAAGGAGCGTCTCGGCGTCCGGCAACACCGCGTTGACGAGACCTATCGCCAGCGCACGCTCGGAGCCGAGGCGCTCGCCGGTGTAGGCCATCTCGCGCGCGACCGCGGGGGCGATGATCTTGGGCAGGCGCTGCAACACGCCGAGGTCGGCCGCCATGCCGATGTTGATTTCCTGCACGCAGAAGAACGCGTCGGCGCTGGCGTAGCGCAGGTCGCACGCGGCGGCCAGGTCGAGCGCGCCGCCGATGCAGCCGCCCTGCACCGCGCACAGAATCGGGAATCGCGCGGCGTCGAGGACGTCGAAGCACGCCATCAGGCGGCGCAGCGATTCCTGAAAGCTCAGGCGCGAACGCGACGTGCCGGTGTCCAACGCGAGGTCGCTGCCCGCGAAGACATCGAGCGACATGCCGGCGCTGAAGTGCTTGCCAGTGGACGAGATCACGAGCACGCGCGTCGCGCCGGCGTCGCTCAAGCCTTGCACCGCGTCGCGCAGCGCCGAAAAGAAGAGCGGCGCCAGCGTGTTCATGCGCTCGGGGCGGTTGAGCTTCAGGTGTGCGATGCCGGCATCGACACTCAGCTCGAAGAATTCATTCATCGGATGACTCCACGGGAAAGCCCGCACGATAGCCCCGCGGGCCTGGCTGTCAATCGAGCACGGGACATGGGACGCGCGACTTCTCGGCTCCGCGCGGGCGTCCGCGCAGGCGCGTTACACAGGCGACAGGCGTGCCTACACTGCACCCATGCACCCGATCCTCTCCCGCCTCTCGACGCCCGACGGCCTGCAACTGCATCGCTGCGACTGGCCGCCCGACGGCGCGGCACGCGGCACGCTGCTCGTCGTGCATGGACTGGGCGAGCACATCGGGCGCTACGATGCGCTGGCGCGGCGGCTCAACGCCGCGGGCTGGCATGTCACGGGGTTCGATCAGCGCGGGCACGGTCAATCCGAAGGCGCGCGTGGCGCGATCCCGCACAGCGATGCGCTGCTGCAGGACCTGTCGCGCGTGATCGACGCCCTCCGCAATGAGCGCGACGGGCCGCTGATCGTGCTCGGCCACAGCATGGGCGGATTGACCGCAGCACGTTTCGTCGCCGAAGGCTTGCAGGCGAGCCCCGCCGCATGGCATCGCGCGGTCGACGGCCTGGTGCTGTCGTCTCCTGCGCTCGACACCGGGATGAGCGCCGCGCAGCGCGCGCTGCTCGCGGTGCTCGGTCCGCTCGCGCCGGGGCTTGCCGTCTCCAACGGGCTCAAGCCCGAATGGATCTCGCGCGACCCGGCGGTGGTCGCTGCCTACATCGCCGACCCGCTGGTGCACGACCGCATCACCCCGCGCCTGGCGCGCTTTATCGTCGACGGCGGCGCGGCCACGTTGGCGCTTGCCGCGCGCTGGACGCTGCCGACACTGCTGCTGTGGGCCGGCAGCGACCGCTGTGTCGCGCCTGCCGGCTCGCAGACGTTTGCCGACGCCGCACCGCCCGGCGTCGTGCAATCGCAGTGCTTCGAGCCGCTGTTCCATGAAATCTTCAACGAGCCCGAGCGGGACGCGGTCTTCGCAGTGCTCGAAAGCCTGGCTCGCCCGGCGCGCGGGACAATAGCCAGCATCGCCGACAACCCACACGCGACCCCCCACGCGACCCCCACGCAACAAACAAGTGGCACACACCCGGCCCCGACAAGGAGACACCCATGAACGCCCGTGACCCGAGCCTGCCCTTGCAAGCCGACGAGGCCGAGAGCCTCGCGGCATTCGCCTCGCGCACCTGGGACGATGAGATCGTCCCCGCGCTCACCGACTACATCGCCGTTCCCGCCAAGAGCCCGATGTTCGACGCCGAGTGGCAACAGCACGGCCTGATCGATCGCGTCGTGCACGACGCTGCCGCCTGGGTCGAGTCGAAGAAGGTCGCGGGCCTCAAGCTCGAGGTGATTCGACTCGAAGGTCGTACGCCGGTGATCTTCTTCGAAGTGCCTGCTACGAAGGCAGATTCGGCAGACACCGTCTGCATGTACGGCCACCTCGACAAGCAGCCCGAATTCAACGGCTGGCGCAGCGACCTCGGCCCGTGGACGCCTAAGCTCGAAGGCGACAAGCTCTACGGCCGCGGCGGCGCCGACGATGGCTATGCGATCTATGCCGCGATCACCGCGATCCTCGCGCTCGACCGCCAGGGCATCGCGCACCCGCGCATCGTCGGCCTGATCGAGACCTGCGAGGAAAGCGGCAGCTACGACCTGCCGGCTTATCTCGACCTGCTGCGGCCGCGCCTGGGCAACGTGAGCCTCGTCGTCTGCCTCGACTCGGGTGCCGGCAACTACGACCAGCTCTGGCTCACGACCTCGCTGCGCGGCATGGTCAGCGGCGTGCTCAAGGTCGAGATCCTGTCCGAGGGCATTCACTCGGGTGACGCATCGGGCCTAGTGCCGTCGAGCTTTCGCATCCTGCGCCAGGTGCTCGACCGGCTCGAAGACTCGAAGACCGGCCGCCTGCTGCCCGAGAGTTTTCATTGCAGCATCCCGGCCGGTCGCACCACGCAGGCGCAGGCAACGGCGCAAATCCTCGGCAACGAAGTCTGGAAGCGCTATCCGTGGGCCTGCGGCGCGGATGGATCGGCGAGCCTGCCAACCACGACCGAACCGGTCGAGGCGCTGCTCAACCGCACCTGGCGGCCGACGCTGTCCGTCACCGGCGCGGACGGCTTTCCGGAACTCGGCAACGCCGGCAACGTCCTGCGCCCATACACCGCGTTCAAGCTCAGCCTGCGACTGCCGCCGCTCGTCGATGCGCACCTCGCAGCCGAGCGGCTGAAGTCGCTGCTTGAGGACAACGCGCCCTACAACGCGCAGGTCACCTTCGCCGCCGACGGCCGCGCCGGCGCGCTAGGGGCCACCGGCTGGAATGCGCCGGAGTTGTCGCCCTGGCTCGAGACGGCACTGAACCAGGCCTCGCAGGCGCACTACGGCGCGCCGCTCGGCTACATCGGCCAAGGCGGCACGATCCCGCTGATGAGCATGCTGCAGCAGGGCTTCCCCGCAGCGCAGATGATGGTCTGCGGCGTGCTCGGCCCGAAGAGCAACGCGCACGGGCCGAACGAGTTCCTGCACGTGCCTTACGGCAAGAAGCTGACCGCCGCGGTGGCGCAGGTGATCGCGGCGCACCCGTAGTGCCGCCGACGTGGTGCCGGCGTCAGTTAGAAGGGCGGGCGGCGTCTGGCGCCGGCTTGGCCTGTTCGACGTTCTCAGGGTATTTCGGGGGCGGCTTGGGCTTGAGATCGAGCACGGCGGGTACCACAATCCGCTCACATCGCGCCGCGACGCAGCGACCAGTTGTTCACCATTGCGTCCATAAATCACGACACCGAGGTGCTATGACGACAAGAACACTTTACCGGATTGCCGCTGCTGCGATCGCCACATGCGCGGTTTCCGCCGCGCAGGCGCAGTTCTATTTGCTCGGGCCGTATGACACACCGTCGTCGGTCACCAACTCGGGCATCGTCGCGGGCTACGACGACGTCGGCTACTTCATCTGGACGGCCGCTGGGGGACACACACCCATCGGCGGCGCCATCCCCGGGCAAGGCACCGGAGGGATTCCGCGCATTAGCGAGAGCGGGAACACGGTCGGCGCAACCAACTACGACCTCGACTCCGGGACGACGCAGATCGCTTCGTACGACAAGGCCAGCGGCTTGTGGACGAACTATGGTGGCCTCGGCGTAAGCTCCGACGGTTCCGTCAGTGGTGGCTTCGGCATGAACGCGAGCGGCTCGGTGTTGGTGGGCAACGCGTGGGTCAATGCCGGAACCGCGCACGCGATCATGGTCAAGAACGGGACCGTGACGGACCTCGGGTCGAGCGTCGCTGGCGCGAGTTCACGCGCCGACGCGGTCAGCAACGACGGCAGCTTCATCGGCGGCTATCAGGACATGGCAGACGGCTACCGTTCCGCTGCGGTCTGGATCAACGGCGCGCAGCAAGTGCTCACGCTCGGCGGCGAACCGCTACAGCAGGTCAACGGCGTTTCCGGCGACGGTCAATGGGCGGTCGGCGGCGGTGGCTATGCCGCCGATGGCTCGGCCTTTATGTGGAACCGCAACACGGGTCTCAAGCTGCTCGACAACCCGTTCTTCGATGCCGGTTACGCGCTTACCGCGACCTCAGTCAGCTTCGACGGCTCGGTCGTCGTCGGCTACGGCGAGGACATCTTCTTCGGCCGCATGGGCTGGATCTGGACGGAGGCGACCGGCACCATCTCGATGGAACAGTACGCGATGGGCCTCGAAGGTTACAGCGGCGAGTTCCTGCTCGCGCCACTCGCCGTTTCGCAGGATGGCCGCAACATCACCGGCTACGGCTTCAACGCGGACTACACCGGATACACCGGCTGGATGATCAGCACGCCGGTGCCCGAGCCATCGACCTGGGCCACCTTCGCGCTTGGGCTCGGGCTGCTCGGATATGCCCGCGCGCGTCGGCGCAGGCAAGCCTGACTGTCGAACCGCTGGCAGCCACGCCACCTGGTGTCGGCGAAGGTGGACTCCAGCACGCGTTGCCGAAGGCCCGCGCTCTCGGAACGCGGTTGGTTCGTCTGCCGTGGAGCAGGCGCGGCCTGCTCGGCTCTCTCGTGAGTTCGACCTGCGGACCACGCTGGCGGCGCCACGATGCAGACCCGGGCGCGGACTCGCCGCGCCCATGGTTGGATCGCTGTCCGGCGCGCCCTACCCTTGTCGCTTGCGCCGCGCGAAGCCCGTCATCAGTCCGAGTCCGGCGATCAACAGCGCCCAGGTCGAGGGCTCCGGAACCGCCGCGATGTAGATGTCGGCGGTCGAGATGCCGGCGTACTGCAGCGCATCGACGCTCAGATTCCATCCCATCGCGTCATAGGCCGCCAGGTCCAGCCCGGTGATGAATCCCATCTGGCCGTAGCAGAAGGTCGGATCCATGATCCCCAGCTGCGCGCCGCAGCCGACCGCATCCTTCCAGTGCGACGCCTGCCTGCCGTCACCTTGGTACGCGCCCGTCGAGAACGTGTTGCCGAACAGCGCGGTGGCGCCGCCGTCGATCGAGAAGTACGGCGTGCCGCCGACCGTGAGGTCGATCTGACCCGGCGCGCTGTAGCGGAACATGTCGAGTGCGCTGAAGACCGAGGTGTCGTTCAGGTCGTAGCCAAGTCCCCTGCCGGGCCCGTTCGGGAAGCTGTAGTAGTCGAAGAAGTCGACGCCTGAGACAAAGCCAAGTGCGTGGCCGATTTCGTGGATCGCAACGCCGATGAAGTCCATCTGGCCGGCAGTGATGCCATTGGACGGATTGAAGTCAAAGCTGAAGTCGCTGCTGAACGTCACGTTGCCGTCGAAGTCGTTCGGCGACGCAACCGCTCCGCCGAGCGCCTTCACGACCGAAGAGTTGGCATAGAGGGTCTTCGAACTGGCCTTCCCGTTCACCTGCACCGCCGGCACGCTGACGTCGTTGTTGACGCCATTGACGCCGGTGGTCAGCCCGCTGAACCCGCCATTGGTGAGCGTCGGAAGGATGATGCTCTGGTCGAGGGTCGATGAACTCTTCGTGGCATTGAAGGCGTTCTCCCAGTCCACGGTCGAGTAGTCCATGCGACGGCTGCCGGTCGATCCGATGATGCCCGGGCCGAGGGCCGCGAAGGACACGCCCAGATTGATCGTCGCGTTGTTGCTGAGCATGTGCCCCCAGTAACCCGCAGCGATTTTGAAACCCTGTTCCGCCGGCGAGCCGGTGACGCCGCCCTGGTCGATCAGATTGATCGTCGCCGCGTGCGAGCCCGCAACTGCCAGTGTGGCGGCAGCGGCGATAGCGGTCCGAATGTACTTGGCCTTCATGAACAACTCCTCCAAACTTGTGGTGGGAGGAGGCTATCAGTTCGCCCCACCCGAGGGCGCGTCGACACCCCCTGATCCCGGGGTAGAACTTATCCCTACTCAAGCGCAGAGGCGGTGAATTCCGCTTCCTGGCAGACCCCATGCGATCGGTCCTGGCTCGCAGACGGACAACACGCCGCAGCTTCAACGTTACCCGTGTGCCGAGCCGTTCGCGCCCTCGACAAAATACGCATCCGCGAACGGTTGCAGGTGCCGCCGGTAGGGCGCGGCTACGTTCAAGCCGTCACGGTTGATGGGCTTGCGTACCTGGAGCGCGCTGGCCGTCATCACGACGCGGTCCGTGGCGTGCGGCGCAAACACCCCCGGCTCTTCCTCCAGCCCGCAGTGGAGCAGCAACCTGCGTGTCCAGCTCTGCGGTTCATCGACAAGTTCGCCATACGGCACCACGAGCAGGCGATCGCCGAGGCGCGCCTTCCAGAACGCGAGCAACGCGTCCTCGAGCCGGAAGTGGTGCGCGATGTCGGTCAGGTCGTAGCTCCACGCGACGCCATGGATGAAGAAAGTGCGCAGGCAAGACCAGGCGCTGTCCAGCGGGTCGCGGCGCATCCAGATCAGCGGAGCATCCGGCAGTGCGGCGGCGATCAAGCCGATGAAGCGGCTGGCATCGACGGTCTTGTCGACGATGCGTCCCTCGGCGCCGAAACGCTCCGCCATCAAGTGCAGATAGAGGTCCGCCATGGCGTCGGGCGACCCGCCTCTGGCGAGGTACTGTCCAAGGGCCTCGCCAGATACGCCCCCCGCAAGGACCGCCAAATGCTGAACGATGTTGAGCTCCGCGCCGTCCGACACGCTACTGTGGCTCGCAAGAATGTGTTCGACGAGTGTCGTCCCCGAGCGAGGCAGCCCGGTGACGAAGATCGGGCGGCTGGTGTCGCGCGCCTTCATGGCATTGAGCCGCTCGATGAAGCCGTCGGGGAAACCTTGCATCGCCATGCTGGCGTTGGCTGCGTTGCCGTCTCTGCTGTATCTCGTCTCCCCACGCAGCAGCTTGGCCCCGTCCGAATACGCGGCGAACGCGGCGTCGGGCTCGCGGCGGTCGACGTACAGCTTTCCGAGCGCGTAGTGGTATCGCGCGAGGTCAGCGGGGCCTTGTCGCTCGGCGGCGCCGCGGTCGGCCAGCAGGCGCTCTCCAAGGGGATCACCTGCGAGATTGACCGCGGTCACCAGCGTCAGCCACGCCGGGCCCCAGCCCGGCCGATGTCGTACGGCGGCCTCGAGGTGCTCGCGCGCTTCGTCGATGCGACCCAAGGTCATCGCGACATTGCCGAGCACGTAGGCATGGCCCGCGAGGTCCGGAACATCCTGCGGAAGCCTGGCGATGAAGTCGTACGCCTCGCGCATGCGCCCGGTCTGGGTCAGCAAGACCGCCCTCGAGTAAAGCGCCTGCGGCGACGCGCCCGCCGCGGCGATGAAGGCATCCATCGCGCGGTGCGCCAGGGTCAACTCGCCGCTGATCCGCATCAGCTCGCAGAGCGATCGCCACTGCGCGCCCAGCGGCGCGCCGCGATCGAGCAGCTGCGTCACGGCCGCGTTGGCCGCTGCACGGTCGCGCACCGCGAGCGCACGCTTGAGGTCCTCGATCCACGGCATCCATGTCGGCACGGCCATCAGCGCATCCCCGCCTCAGAGTTCCACGCGCCGCGGCGCCTTGTCGAAGTTCGGCTCGCTCTGCAACTCCGCACTCAGGTCGTCGCCCGCCTCGTCGGGCGGCGCGAGGTCCTCGCTCGCCACGGGCGCGTCGGGCAAGAAGCCGCCCGACTGGTGGCGCCAAAGCGATGCATAGGCGCCGTCGCGCACGAGCAGTTCGGCGTGCGTGCCCTGCTCGACGATGCGCCCGGCGTCGAGCACGATGAGCCGGTCCATTCGCGCGATCGTCGAGAGGCGGTGCGCGATCGCGATCACGGTCTTGCCCTCCATCAGGCCGAGCAACTGCTCCTGGATCGCGAGCTCGACTTCGCTGTCGAGCGCCGAGGTCGCTTCGTCGAGGACGAGGATCGGCGCGTCCTTCAGCACCACCCGCGCGATCGCGATGCGCTGGCGCTGACCGCCGGAGAGCTTCACGCCACGCTCGCCGACGTGCGCTTCGTAACCGCGGCGGCCCGTCCAGTCTTCGAGGCCGAGGATGAACTCGTGCGCCTGCGCCTTCTTGGCCGCGGCCTCGATCTCGGCGCGCGTCGCGCTGGGCCGGCCGTAGCCGATGTTGGCGGCGATCGAGCGGTGCAAGAGCGACGTGTCCTGCGTCACCATGCCGATGGCGCCGCGCAGGCTCTCCTGCGTCACGCCGCGGATGTCCTGCCCGTCGATGCGGATCGAGCCTTTCTCGAGCTCGTGAAAGCGCAGCAGCAGGTTGACGAGCGTCGACTTGCCCGCGCCCGAACGGCCAATCAGGCCGACGCGCTCACCGGGGCGGATGACGAGGTTCAGGTCGTCGAGCACCGCCAGCCCGTCGCTGCGTCCGTAGGTAAAGCTCAAGCCCTCGATCGCGATCTCGCCGCGCGAGACTTCGAGCACGCGGGCGTCGGGCGCATCGACCAGCTGATGCGGCACCGCGATCGTCTGCATGCCCTCCTGCACGACGCCGACGTTCTCGAAGATGCCGGTCACTTCCCAGCTCACCCACCCGGCCACGTTGGCGATCGTCCACGCCAGCGGCAGCGCGGTCGCGACAACGCCGGCACTCACCTCGCCGCGACCCCATAGCACGATGCCGATGCCCGCGGTGCCGACCAGCAGCAGCGCGTTCATCGTCGAGAGCGTCGCCATGAAGGTCGTGATCAGGCGCATGTGGGCGGCGATGGCGCCGGTGTGATCGTCGATCACCTCGCGCACATAGGCGTCCTCGTCGCGCGCGCGTGAGAAGAGCTTCACGGTGAGGATGTTGGTGTAGCTGTCCACCACCCGGCCCATCACCTGCGAGCGCAGCTCCGAACTCGTCTTGGCGAGGTCACGCATGCGGGGCACGAAGTGGCGCAGGAAGAACGCGTAGCTCGCGAACCAGAGCACGGTCGGGATCGCGAGCCGCCAGTCGGCCGCCGCCATCAGCAGGAGTGCGCTGACGCCGTAAACGGCGATGTACCAGACGGCGCGGATCGACGAGACAACGCACTCGCGCACCGCATTGCCGGTCTGCATCACGCGGTTCGCGATGCGCCCGGCGAAGTCGTTCTGGAAGAACGGCCAGCTCTGGCGCACCACATGCCAGTGGCTTTGCCAGCGGATCAGGTTGGTGACGCCGGGGACAACCGCGTTGTTGCGCACCAGGCTGTCGGCGAGCAGCGCCAGCGGCCGGCCCACCAGCACGAGCACGGCCATCGCGATCAGCTTGGGCGTGGCATCGGCCAGCGCGGCAGCACGGTCGCTCGCTTCCATCAGCGACACGAGTCGGCCGATGAAGACCGGTATCAGCGTGTCGATCAGCGCAACGGCCAGACCGGTCGCGAACATCGCGATGAAGAGGCCACGCGCCTGCCGCACGAAGTGCCAGAAGAACGCGATCAGCCCCGACGGCGGTGTCGCCGCGTGTGCGGCGGTTGGCTGGATGCGCTGTTCGAAGAAGCTGAAGAGGGCCGAAGACTTGGGCATCGAGCATTGTCGCCGCGGCCCGCGCTTGAGGTTCGCTGGGCCTCCGCTTGACGACCCTCTGGCTAATGGGCAGCCTGGGCCGCCAGCGGCTCCGGCTTGGCACGCAGCGCCCACGAGACACCGACAACGAGCAGCGCGATGCCGGCGAGCGTCGCGCCACCCGGCGCCTGGCCGCGCAGCATGAACGCATAGGTGAGCGCGGCGAGCGTCTCGAACACGATCAACTGGCCGACGAGCGTCGTCGGCAGGCGCTGGCTCGCCTGGTTCCAGCACAGGGTGCCGAGCCACGACGCGAAGAACGCGATCAGGACCATCAGTCCGACGTAGAACGAGGGACGCGGACCGAACGGCAGCTCGAAGCCGCCCGCACCGCGAGCGCTCGACCAGATCATGAAGCCCAGATAGCCGGCAAACGCCAGCGGCAGCGTCGCGAGCCCTTGCGCGGTCGCCCACGTCGTCGGCGAGCGGTCACCATGCGCTCGCAGCCAGTCGGCGTTGCGCAGCGGGTACCAGGTCCAGCAGGCGACGGCGCCGACGGCAAGCAGCGCGCCGAGCGCATAGGCGGCGAGGTCGGCGCCCGGCGCCAGTTCCGCGAGTTCGGCATGGTTGACGATCGCGATGCCGGCGCCGATCGCGAGCAGTGATGGCGCCAGCCGCGCCCACGGCAGGCGGCCGTCACGACGCGCGTCGCGCCGGTTCGACACCAGGGCGATCACGACCGGCAGGGTGCCGATGATCATCGTCGGCAGCGGGCCGCCGGCACGCTGGATCGCTGCGGAGAGGAGCAGGTAGTAGACGATGTTGCCGATCAGCGCGAGCTCGAATGCGGCGAACCAGTCGGCCCGCGTCAGCGCGCGAAGCCGCCGACGGTCGAGCCAGGCAAGCGGCAGCGCAATGAGGCCGAAGGCGAGATAGCGGCCGAACGACAGCAGCGCCGCCGAGTATTCGGGCAGCAGCAGCGGTGCGACGAAGACGAACCCCCACATCAGCCCGGCGGCCAGCGCATAGAGTGTTCCAACCCACATCGGGCAAGTATCACCGCGCAGCGCGGCCGGATCTTCACAGGCTGGGTCACGCGGGTTCGAGCCGCTGCAAATGACGCTTCGCCCGGGTCGCGGCAGCGACAATGAGCGCTTCACACAGCACTTCACACGAGAGAGCGAGGCTGACCGTGGATCAGCTACGAGCCATTCGGGCGTTCGCCCGCATCATCGACGAAGGCAGTTTCGCGGGTGCGGCGCGCGCGCTCGATCTTGCGCCGGCCGTTGTGACGCGCCTGATCGCCGAGCTCGAGGCGCACCTGGGTGCGCGCCTCATCAACCGCACGACGCGCCGGCTCGTGCTGACCGACGTGGGAGAGGCGTATCTACAGCGCGCGCGCCGGATCCTGATCGAGGTGGAAGAGGCCGACGCGCTCGCAGGCTCTTCCACCTCCGAGCCGCGGGGGCTGCTTCGCGTGCTGCTGCCGCCGGCCTTCGCGGTGCACCAGATCGCCAAGCACCTGCCGCGGTTTCGGGCACGGTTTCCGCGCGTGACGCTCGAGTTTTCGGTCCCGGGGCCGGTCGAGACGGTGGACGAGAACTTCGACGTCACGATCCTGATGCTCGGGCGCAAACCTCTTGCTGGGGATTTCGTCGCCTGGCGACTGGCGCGCTCCGAAGTGATCTTGTGCGCTGCCCCCGACTACCTGGACCGACGCGGCCGGCCGCAGCTTCCACACGAACTAGCGCAGCACGACACGATCATGCCGACGCTGCCGAATGCGCCGCGAGAGCTGACGTTCCATCGAGGCGGCGGTGAAGCGCTGGGCGGCGAGAGCATCACCGTCGTGCCGCCGGTAGCGATACTCGACACGAATCACATCGACACCAACTACGCCGTCGCACTCGCCGGCATGGGCATCACCGGCCTGCCGTCGTTCGTCGCCGAGGATGCACTGCTCGAACACGCACTCGAGCGCGTGCTGCCGCAATGGCATCTGCTCGATGTCGCGGTCTATGCCGCCACGCCGACACGCAAGTACCTGCCGGCGCGCACGCGGGCGTTCATCGACTTTTTGGTCGAGACCTTCGGCGGCGAGGACGCGGACCCCTGGCTGAAGGCAGCCGGCTGCGAGACGCCAGCGCCGGTGCCGGTGCCGGTGCCGGTGCCGACGCCGACGCCGACGCCGACGCCGGATCAGAACGTGTAGCCGACTTCGCGTTGCACGCCCTCGACTTCGTCGAGCAGGCGCAGCAGCGCGTTGAATTCGCGATAGCGCCCGGCGACACGGCGCGCATAGGCGAAGAACCGCGGCAGGTCTGCGCTGTACGCCGGCTTGGCGTCGCGGTGCTTCAGGCGGCAGAAGATGCCGAGCACCTTCAGGTGTCGCTGCAAGCCCATCCACTCGAGCTGACGCCAGAACTCGCCGAAGTCGGCGTCCACCGGCAAACCGGCGGCGCGCGCCTGCTGCCAATAGCGCACCGCCCAGTCGAGCTCCTGCTCCTCTTCCCACGAGATGAATGCATCGCGCAGCATCGACGCCACGTCGTAGCTGATCGGCCCGCAGACGGCGTCCTGGAAGTCCAGGATGCCCGGGTTGGGCTCGCAGACCATCAGGTTGCGCGCCATGTAGTCGCGGTGCACCGCGACGCGCGGCTGCGCGAGCGCGCTCGCGACGAGACGGTCGCAGCTTGTCTGCCACTCGGCGCGCTGCGCTTCGGTCCATGTGATGCCGCGTTCACGACTCACGCACCACTCGGGGAAAAGCGCCAACTCGCGGCGCAACAGCGCGTCATCGTAGGGCGGCAGCGTCGACGCATCGACGCGCAGCTGCCACTGGACGAGCGCGGCGAACGCATCGCGCATCAGCGATTCGACACGCTGACTTTCGCCACCCGCCACGGCCGCCTGCAGTTCGGCGAGATACGGCCGCGAACCGAGGTCAGTCAGCAACAGGAAGCCTTGCGCCTCATCGCACGCCAACACCTGCGGTGCATGCAGGCCAGCCCGTTCGATCAGACGCGCAACGTGCACGAAGGGACGCACGTCCTCTTGCGGCGGCGGCGCGTCCATCACGATGTAGCTGCGGGTTGTCTCGTCAACGCGTTTGTCAGCGCGCCCATTGCCGCGCCTGTCGATTCGCAGGTAGCGGCGAAAGCTCGCGTCGGCGCTCGCCGGGCACAGGCTGGTGGCGTCGAGCCGATGCGTTTCGAGCGTCGCGAGCCAGCGCTCGAAGGCGAGCCCGCGCGCAGGATCAACCCACACCACTTCGGTGCCGGCAAGAGGGGCGTCGCCATGCGCTACGGGGCCGAGGCCAGGGTGCGACGAATCAGAGTAAGTGCTCATGGATAATCGATTCTACAAATCGGCTGCTCCGGGTCGAAGGCGTGCGTCGGCGCCGCCCCGTGGACCCGGTTCAGCGAGCCCGCTCTGATTGACACCTGTTGCGTTCGCTGCATTTCCTTCATCCGTCCCGCCCGATGCGCGCGCTTCTCGGCCGAGCACCGCGGCGTTACGGGTTCGCGCTCGGGTTCGCGCTGTGCGTGGCGGCGCCGGCGGCCTGGGCCGACGCGGCACTCGACGACAGCGACGGCATGGGCATCGTGTTGCGCCCGACCGACGCGCTGCGGCCGCCGCCGCCCGGCCTGCGCGCTGACGATCGGCCGGTGTTCGTGCGCGCCGACGAGTTGCGCGGCCAGCCCGATCTGATGGTCGAAGCGCTCGGCAATGCCGAGTTGCGGCGCGCCGACGTGCGCGTGCGCGCCGACCGGCTGAGCTACGACCAAGCCAACGACACCGCGCGCGCCGAAGGCAATGTACGTGTTTCGCACGAGGGAAACATCTTCACCGGACCCGAGGCACAGTTGCGACTCGCGCGATTCGAGGGCTTCGTCGTCAGCCCGAAGTTCACGATCGGCGCCAACGGCGCGTTCGGTACGGCCGAGCGCATCGACATCCTCGACGCCGACCGCGCGGTGGCGACGATGGCCACCTACACGAGTTGCCCGACAGACGGTTCGGGCGGCCCGGCCTGGCTGCTCAGCGCCGATCGGGTGCAGCTCGATTTCAACACCAACGAGGGCATCGCCGAAGGCGCCGTGCTGCGCTTTCTGGGTGTGCCCATCCTTGGCGGGCCGCACATCAGCTTTCCGCTCACCGATGCCCGCAAGTCGGGCTGGCTGCCGCCCATCATGGCGCTCGACAGCAGCAGCGGCTTCGTCGCAGCCGTGCCGTACTACTGGAACATCGCGCCGAACCGCGATGCGACGATCACGCCCGTCGTGCGGACTCGCCGCGGCCCTGGCGTCGACGGCGAGTTCCGCTACCTCGAGCCGACTTTCGGCGGCCAGATCCGCGCCGACTGGCTGCCCGACGATCGCGAGACGCACAGCGCGCGATACGCCGTCACTTTCGACCATACGCAGGAGATCGCCGAAAAGTGGGGCCTGCAGGTGCGAAGCCTGCGCGTGTCCGACGACAGCTACTGGAAGGACTTCCCGAATGCGGTGCCGAGCCAGACCCGCCGCCTGCTGACGACCGACGCGATCTTGCAGCGCGACTTTGCGCGCGCGCTCGGCGGCGGCGACTGGACGGTGTACGCCGCCGCGCAGGCGTGGCAGGCGCTGCAGGGCAGCGACCCGGAGAACCTGATGGCGGTGCCGTACCAGCGCCTGCCGCAGATCGGCGCGCGCACGAGTCAAAGCCTGCAGGGCGGCTTCAAGACCAACTTCGAAACCGAGTTGAACCAGTTCACGAACCCCGGCGGCGTGATCGACAGCGGGCGCCTGACCGGCCTGCGCTGGCACGCGATCGGCGACTTAAGCTGGCCCTATGCGACGCCGGGCTGGACGCTCATGCCCAAGCTGGCGTTCAACGCCGCGAGCTATTCGCTCGATCAGCCGATGCCCGATGGACGAACCACCGCCTCTCGCATCATCCCGACGGCGAGCCTGGACAGCGGCTGGGCGTTCGAGCGCAGCACCGCCTGGCTCGGCCGCAACATCGTGCAAACGCTCGAGCCGCGTGTGCTGTATGCCTACACGCCGTATGTCGATCAATCGAACTACCCGATCTTCGACAGCGCGCCGAAGGATTTCAACTTCGAATCAATCTACACCGAGAACGCATGGTCGGGCATCGACCGCGTATCCGACGGCAACCAGTTGACGCTTGGGCTGACGAGCCGCGTGATCGATGCGTCAAGCGGCGCCGAGGCGCTGCGCCTGGCCATCGTGCAGCGGGTGCGCTTTGCAGACCAGCGCGTCACGCCTGACGGAGAGGTGCAGGGGCGACGCTTCTCGGACGTGCTGGCCTACGGCTCGACGACGCTGATCCCGACGCTCACCCTCGACGCCACGGCGCAGTACGACCCCGACGTGCAGGAGCTGTCACGCATCATCGTTGGCGCGCGCTATTCGCCGGGGCCGTTTCGCACCTTGAGCCTCGCCTACCGGCAAACGCCCGACAAGACCGAGCAGGTGCAGATGGGTTGGCAGTGGCCGATCTACGGCCCGACCCCGGCCGAACGCGCCCGCGCGGATACGGGAGGCACCGCGCGGAAGTCGGGCGGCGAGTGCCGGGGCAGCTTGTACACCGTCGGCCGCATCAACTACAGCGTGAACGACTCCCGCGTGACCGACGGTGTGCTCGGCTTGGAGTACGACGCCGGATGCTGGATCGGCCGTGTCGTCGTCGAGCGCCTGTCGACCGGATTGAGTGAAGCGACCACGCGCCTGATGATCCAACTCGAGCTGGTGGGCCTGTCGCGGCTCGGCCCCAGTCCGCTGCAGCTCTTGAAGGACAATATCCCGGGTTACCAACTGCTGCGCGAGCGCAGATCGCCGGCTACTTCCCTTCCCTTCTATGACTGAACCGAGACGCCCGACCCATCTGCTGGCCTGCCTGGCTGCAGCGCTGCTGATGGGTGGCACGTCCGCGCCGCGCGCCCAGACCGCGCCGGATGGGCCACGGCCGGGGGACTACATCGTCGCGGTCGTCAATTCCGAACTCGTCACCGCGGGCGAGGTGCAAAAGCGCATGGACCGCGTACGCCAGGACGCCGCGCGCAGCAACACACGACTGCCGTCGGACGCTGAGTTGCGCAAGCAGATCACAGACGCGCTGATCGACGAGCGGGTATTGATCACCTACGCACGCGACATGGGCGTCAAGATCGATCCGGCCGAGATCGATCGCGCGGTTGCCAACATCGCCTCGCAGAACAAGATCACGCTCGACCAGCTGCGCGCTCAGCTGCAAGCCGAAGGCATGGACTACGGGCGCTTCCGCGACACCCTGCGTGATCAGATCGCCGTCGAGCGCGTGCGCGAACGCGATGTGGTCGCACGTATCCAGCCCACCGACCGGGAGATCGACGCGCTGCTCGACCAGCAACGCGCGGCGGCGGGCGCATCGATCGAATACAACATCGCGCAGATTCTCGTCACCGTGCCGGAAGGCGCGAGCGAAACCGTCGTCGCCGAGCGCAGGGCGCGCGCCGAGGCCGCGCTCGCCAGGGTCAAGGCCGGCGAGCCGTTCGCGACGGTGGCGAAAGAAGTGTCGGAAGACGCGAACCGCAACAACGGCGGCGAGATCGGCATGCGCCCCGCGGAGCGCTTGCCCGATCTGTTTGTCGAGGCCGTGCGGCCGCTCGCGCCGGGCCAGGTGTCGCCGACGCTGCTGCGCAGCGGCGCCGGCTATCACGTCCTCAAGCTCGTCGACAAGCGCGACGGCCGCGCGTTCACGATCACCCAGACCCGCGCGCGACACATCCTGCTGCGCCCTTCGCCGCAACTCAACCAGGAAGCCGCTCTGCGGCGATTGGCCGAGTTGAAGCGCCAGATCGAGGCCGGCACGATCAGTTTCGAACAGGCGGCGCGCGACAACTCCGAGGACGCGTCGGCTGCGCAAGGCGGCGAACTCGGCTGGGCGTCGCCCGGGACCTTCGTGCCCGAATTCGAGAAGGCGATCGCCGGCGTTCCAGTTGGCGGCATGACCGACCCGTTTGTGTCGCGATTCGGCGCCCACCTGGTGCAGGTCGAAGAGCGGCGCACCATCGAGCTCGACCTGAAGCAGCAACGTGAGCAGGCGCGCAACGTGCTGCGCGAACAGAAGTTCGCCGAAGCCTACGCCGAGTGGATACGCGACCTGCGCGCACGCGCCTATGTCGAAATGCGCGAGCCGCCGACGTAAGAGCTGAGCCTCGCACGACGCAACGGCTCATGAGGCACCTCGCGCGCAAGCGTTTCGGCCAGCACTTTCTGGTCGACCCGTTCGTGATTGGCGCCATCGTCGACGCGATCGCGCCGCGCCCCGGCGACGCGATGGTCGAGATCGGCCCCGGCCTGGGTGCGATGACGCTGCCGCTCGCCAAGCGATGCACGATGCTGACCGTGATCGAGCTCGATCGCGACCTCGCCGCACGACTCAGGGCGAACTCCGGGCTGAGCGTCATCGAGGCCGATGTGCTCAACGTCGATTTCACCGCGCTCGCGCAACAGCTGGGTGCGCCGCTGCGGGTCGTTGGCAACCTGCCCTACAACATCTCGACGCCGATCCTGTTCCATCTGCTTGCGTACGTCGACAGCATCGCCGACCAGCACTTCATGCTGCAAAAGGAAGTCGTCGAGCGCATGGCTGCCGCGCCCGGCGGCAAGACCTATGGGCGGCTGAGCGTGATGCTGCAGTGGCGCTACGCGATCGACGCCCTGCTCGACGTGCCGCCTGACGCTTTCAATCCGCCGCCGCGCGTCGACTCGGCCGTCGTGCGGATGCGCCCTTTGCCCGCGCCGCCCGATGTCGACGCCGCGCTGCTCGGCGAGATGGTCACCGTCGCGTTCTCGCAGCGGCGAAAGGTCTTGCGCAACACGCTCGGCCGCTGGCTTGATGCGCGCACGTTCGAGGGCGAATTCGATCTTGCGCGCCGCGCCGAAGAGGTGCCGGTCGTCGAGTACCTCGCGCTCGCGCGCGAACTCGCGCAATCGCACCGACAACGCACTGACGAATGAAAAGAGCGGCCCGCGGGCCGCTCTTTGAATCAGGCGCTGTACGCGTCTGGCGCGGCGTTCAGGCGGCGCTCATGCCGCGGTCAGCCACATCGCGGTGTCGAACGCGCTGCTCATCAGCGGCATGTTCATGCCGAAGTTCGCGCTTGCGGCGCTCTTGGTCAGCGGCTTGGCCGGCTTGTCCACGTTGATTTGGGTCCCATCCGTCGCCCGCTCCCATGACCCTTGTTCCTGGGAGCGGGCTACTGAAAAGAATAGAAGCACCTGAACGGTATCTTGCGTTCCCCCCAGAAGTCGGCCGCATCGCGAAAGACGTCGAGCAGTTGCTCGCGAGCCTCGCGGTCGAAGCGGGAGTTGTCGGGGAGTTGCTCGAGTACGACGACGAAGCCGGGCTGCGCACCGGCTTTGTGCACGAGATCGGTCATGCAATCGTAGAGCGCATCGAGGTTCTTGCCGAAATGCGGCGGAAACTGGAATGCCGCCGCGATGGCGTCGAGCACATCCTGCTTGGATTGCGCTGTGGTCAGGTTGGCGTACAAGAAGTGCTGACCGACGGCTTGAGCCGCCAGCGACAGGTCTTCCACGCGATAGGCACGTATCGACTGGACAATGTTTGGACGGACTGTCTGCAAGAGCATGGTCGCGATCCCCCTTGGTTCAAGAAAAGAAATCTGTCTGGCCTGATCACTGCACGATGCGACGAAAGCTCGAGTAGTGATCGGCTGTGTAGTAGCAGGTCTCGGGCACGGTGGGTTTGTGGCCGCCGCAAACGATTCGCCTCGCGCCCCGATCCTGTGCACCCGGTGTCGGGACGGTGTATTCGCGGTAGTACCCTCGGGCTTCGGCCGGCAACCGACGTTCGCGATTGCCGAACACTGCGCCATCCTTGCTGAAGTTGAACGGGCCACCGGATCGAATGGCGATCTCGGTGGCCTGGGCCTCAAGCGGCAACTCAGCTCGTGCGACCGTCCCGGCTTGCTCACTGGAGCCCTTGGCGAGCAAGCCGAGCGGCGAAAAGAGAGCCCCGGCGAGCAGTACCGCGAGGCCCAGTTGTCGACGCGCTTGCGGCGCCCGCAGCGCTCCGAATCGAAACACGGGTTTCCCCTAAATTCTGAAGCGCGAATGTTATCGAAAAGGGCACAAAAGCTCAAGCCCCTGCCTGAAAATAAGGCAATTCCGGCGCCTTGATAGTTGTCACTCACATTTCTGATAGCGCTTGAAGGTGTGTCGGCGCGCGCCCCCTCAATCTGACCTGCACAAGGCATTGCTGCGATGCAACAGCGAGGCGGGTTTGTCAACTCGGCCCAAGTCTGTCATTTCTTGCCCCAGACTTGTGCGCGCGCCCTCAACCGTAGGCGTACCAGAGCGCCGCAAAGAAGTGGCAAACGCTGCCGCCGAGCACGAAAAGATGCCAGACGAAATGGGCGTAGCGCACCCGGTTGTCGAGCAGGAACACGATCGCACCCAGCGTGTAGGACAGGCCTCCGGCGATCAGCCAGGCGATTCCGGGGGCCGGCATGCGCGCGACAAGCGGCCCGATGGCAACGATCGCCACCCAGCCCATCGCGACATAAAGTCCGGTGGAAACCAGTGGATGCCTGAGCCGGTTCAGCAACTTGATGGCAACGCCGAGCGCGGCGCATGCCCAGACCACAATGAACAACGTCCAGCCCCAGCCGCCACGCAAGACACCGAGCGTAAAGGGGGTGTAGCTGCCGGCGATGAAAAGGTAGATCGCCGCATGGTCGAGCCGGTTGAGCCACGCCTTGGCGCGGCTTGCCGGCAGCGCGTGGTAGAGCGTCGAGACCGAGTACAGGAGAATCATCGTCGCCGCGAACACGATTGCGGCAGCGACATCGGAGGCTCTTCCACGAGATGCCGCCTGATGCACGAGAATGGGCAGCGACGCGATCGCGAGCAGGCAACCCAGGCCATGGCTGACCGCGTTGGCGATTTCTTCCCCGAGGGCCTGTGGCCGGTTCGGCATCAGGGTTTTCATGGGGGTATTGTGCCCGGAGTCCGCTCGTTTGGCGTAAGGTGAGAGCCAGACCGGAGGAGTCCACTTCGGAGTTCGGTTCATTTCAACTGGAGATAGAGCATGAGCAAGCGTGATGTAGTGGTATTGGGTGCGGCGCGGTCGGCGGTTGGCACGTTCGGCGGGTCTCTCGCAGACATCGAGCCGGCGGAACTCGCTGGCACGGTGATGAAGGAAGCGATCAAGCGTTCTGGCGTCGACCCCAAGGTGATCAACTACGTCACGGTCGGCAACACGATCCCTACCGAGGCGCGCTTCCCCTACGTGGCGCGTGTCGCCGCGATTCAGGCCGGGTTGCCGATGGATTCGGTCGCGATGTCGGTCAACCGCCTGTGCTCGTCGGGCCTGCAGGGCATCGTGACGACGGCGCAGAACATCCTGCTCGGCGATTGCGACTACGGCATTGGCGGCGGTGTCGAGGTCATGAGCCGCGGCGGCTACCTCAGCCCGGCGATGCGCACCGGCGCACGCATGGGTGACACCAAGCTCATCGACATGATGGTTGCCACGCTGACCGACCCGTTCGGCGTCGGCCACATGGGCATCACGGCCGAGAACCTGACCGTCAAGTGGGGCATCACGCGTGAGGAGCAGGACGCGGTCGCGGTCGAATCACACCGCAAGGCGGCGGCGGCGATCGCCGAAGGCCGGTTCAAGAGCCAGATCGTGCCGATCGTCAAGCAGACGCGAAAGGGTGAGGTCACGTTCGACACCGACGAACACGTCAAGCCCAACACGACGATGGAGACGCTCGCGAAGATGAAGCCGGCGTTCAAGAAGGACGGCTCGGTGACCGCCGGCAACGCCTCCGGCATCAACGACGGCGCGGCCTTTTTCGTCCTCGCCGACGCGGCAGTCGCCGCTGCGGCCGGGCACAAGCCGATGGCGCGCCTCGTGAGCTACGCGGTGGCCGGCGTGCCCAACGAGATCATGGGCGAAGGCCCGATCCCGGCGACCAAGCTGGCGCTGAAGAAGGGCGGGCTGACGCTCGACCAGATGGACGTCATAGAGAGCAACGAAGCGTTCGCCGCGCAGGCAATCGCCGTCGCCCGCGGCCTCGAGTTCGACATGAAAAAGGTCAACCCGAACGGCGGCGCGATCGCACTCGGCCACCCAATCGGTTGCTCTGGCGCTTTCCTCGCGACGAAGGCGATCTACGAGTTGCACCGCGCCGGCGGCAAGTACGCGCTGGTCACGATGTGCATCGGCGGCGGGCAGGGCATCGCGGCGGTGTTCGAGCGACTCTGAGTCCATTCACCGATCGCTTGCATCGGCCGGGGCCGGCAGGTCGCCGGCCGGCCGATGTTTAAAACCCGCGCCGTCGCCGCGGCGTGCCTGCTTGGCGCTCAACCAGGCAATAGGCAATAGGCGCTGCGCCCGCCGCGGGCCATCGCCGGCCCTTGGCGTGGTGTGTCATCCGGCTTTCATTGTCGGCTCGCGCTGCTCGCGCGCAGGCAACATGACGCTGCTGTTGGCGATACGCATCGTGCCGTCCTTGTGCGGCTCGAGCAGCTCCCCACTGCCCAGCCGGTACTCGAAGACACCGGTCGATTCCCAGTGCTCCGCGCCGTCGACAAGTGATTCGTCGCGCGTCATCTGCTCGTAGCCGCAGACCTTGTACGACCGGCCGTCGGAACCCGTCACGTGGTACGAATCGAGGAGATGCAGTTTTCTGTCCATAGGAGCCTCCATTCGGGCGCCTTCCGCCCATCAGGACAGACCGGCGGTCGCGGCCGAGGTTCCCCGTTCGTGGACGACGCCTGATCTTGCGCAACCTGGGCGGGCCCGACCACTGATCCCGGCACCCGCGGCAGGATTGGAAAAAGACGTGTAGTATGGTAAGTATTCAAATACTTACCACTTGACTTCCATCTCGAGTGAAGCACCATGCAGACGAGAATGCCCACCGGTGAGCGCCAGGCCGAAATCGTCGTCGCCGCCGTTGAGCTTGCCCGACGCACCAGTCCGGCGCTGATCACCACGCACGACATTGCTGCGGCGATAGGCGTCACCCAGGGCGCCGTGTTCAAGCATTTCGCGACGAAGGACGCGATCTGGCTGGCCGCAATGAAGTGGGTCGCCGGGCAACTGCTCGCAGCTCTGGGCGAGGCGGAGAAGGCGGCACCGTCCGCGCTGGCGGCACTCGGCGCCGTGTTCCACGCCCATGTGGCGTTCGTCGTCGCGCATCCCGGCGTACCGCGCTTCATCTTCCACGAGTTGCAGCAACCGAACGATTCGGCCGTCAAGCAGGAAGTGCGCGCATTGCTGCTGGCCTATCGCAAGCTGCTGTTGCGCCAGTTCGGTACCGCAATCCGGCAGGGGGAGCTGCCGGCCGGCCTGAACCAGCAAGCCGCCGCAACCCTGTTCGTCGGCATCGTGCAGGGGCTGGTCATGCAGTCGCTGCTCGACGACAAGCCGGCGTCGATGAAGACGCAGGCCGACCATGTGTTCGCGATTTACCTGCGCGGCATCCGCGAGAAGTCATGAATATCTCGCGCCTCCTTTCGCGCCCCATTTGGCGCCGCATCGGCCTCGGACTGCTCGGCGCATTACTGCTGGGCGCGCTGGCCTATGTGGCGATGCGCACCGGCCCGCTGGCGCCGACGCGCGTCACGGTCACCCAGGCCAGCCAAGGCAGCTTGAGCCCGTCGCTGTTCGGCGTCGGCACGGTCGAGGCGCGCCACGCCTATCTGATCGGGCCGACCAGCGCCGGGCGTGTGCGCAGGGTCGTTGTCGATGTCGGCGACGGGGTGAAGGCCGGCCAGTTGCTGGCCGAGATGGATCCGGTCGACCTGGCCCAGCGCGTCACCGCGATCGATGCGTCGATGGCGCGCGCAAGAAGCGCCATCGACGCTGCGCAGGCGCAGCGCAGTGATGCCCTGGCTCGGCAGGAGCTGGCCGCGATCAATGCGAGACGCTATGTCGAGCTGGGCGATCAGAAGTTCATCAGCCCAGGGGCGGTGGAAGTCAAGCTGCAGGAGCAGAGTTCCGCCGAGGCGACCGCGAGCGGCGCCGAGGCGAACCTCACGGCAGCGCGCCATGAGCTGCGGCGCCTGGAGGCCGAGCGTGCCGCTCTGGGCCAGCAGCTCGACAACCTGCGCCTGCTGGCACCGGTGGATGGGCTCGTCATCAGCCGCGAAGCCGAAATGGGCTCCACGGTCGTCGCCGGGCAGGCGGTGCTGCGGCTCATCGAGCCGGCATCGCTCTGGGTGCGCCTGCGCCTGGACCAGGGCCGCTCGGCCGGTCTGGCCGCCGGCCTGCCCGCCTCGATCGCGCTGCGTTCAGACCCGGGCGCACCGCTGGCCGGCAAGGTGGCCCGCGTCGAGGCGACGAGCGACAGCGTGACCGAGGAGCGCGTGGCCTTGGTGTCGTTCGACGCGCTGCCACAAGGCATTTCAACCGGCGAGCTCGCCGAGGTCACCTTGACCCTGCCGCGCACGGCGCCGGCGCTGCTGCTGCCCAACGCCAGCATCAAGCGCGTCGGCGACCAGCTCGGCGTCTGGCGCGTCGAAGGTGACGGCCTGCGCTTTGCGCCGGTGCGCGTCGGCCAGGCCAGCCTCGACGGGCAGGTGCAGATTCTCGAAGGGCTGAGCGCCGGCGACGCCGTGGTGGTGTACAGCGAACGCGATCTGGCGCCGGGGCGCCGCATCGAGGTCGTCGAAACATTAGCAGGCTCTCGCCCATGATCAGCCTGGCCGGCCGCGACATCCTGCATTCGTGGGGCAAGTTCGTGCTCACCGGGGTCGGACTCGGGCTGCTGATCGGCGTGACGCTGTCCATGGCCGGCATCTACCGCGGGATGGTTGACGACGCCCGCGCGCTGCTCGACAACAGCGGCGCCGACCTGTGGGTGGTACAGCAAGACACGCAGGGGCCCTACGCCGAGGCGTCCAGCCTGCGTGACGACGTCGTGCGCAGCGTGCTCGGCCTGCCCGGCGTGGCACGCGCCGCCAACGTCACCTACCTGACGATGCAGGTGCGCAAGGGTGAGGCCGAGGTGCGCGCGATGATCGTCGGCTTCGAGCCGGGACAGCCGGGCGCACCCGGCTACCTGGTGGCCGGCCGCCACATCACGCGCAATCACTATGAAGCGGTGGTCGACGTGCGCACCGGTTTCGCGCTGGGCGATCGCATCCGCATCCGGCGCCACGACTACACGGTGGTCGGATTGACGCGGCGCATGGTGTCCTCGGGTGGCGACCCGATGGTTTTCATCCCGCTCGCCGACGCCCAGGAAGCGCAGTTCCTCAAGGACAACGATGCCATCCTCAACGAGCGCGCGCGCACTGCCGCCAACCCGGCCCTGAACCGGCCCGGCGTGCCGGGCTTGCTCGAAGCGGTTCAAGCCGCGCAATCCAGCAACCACAACGTCAACGCCGTGCTGGTGCAGGTGCGCGCAGGCATTTCTGCCGACGAGGTTGCCGAACCGATCAGGCGCTGGAAGCACCTGGAGGCGTTCACCCGTGCGCAGATGGAGGAGATCCTGGTGGCCAAGCTGATTGCCACCTCGGCGCGACAGATCGCCATGTTTTTGGTCATCCTGGCCGTCGTCAGCGCGGCCATCGTGGCCTTCATCATCTACACCATGACGCTGGGCAAGATCCGCGAGATCGCGGTGCTCAAGCTCATCGGCACACGCAATCGCACCATCGCCGGCATGATCCTGCAGCAGGCGTTGGGGCTGGGCCTGATCGGCTTCGTCATCGGCAAGGTCAGCGCCACGTTCTGGGCACCGATCTTTCCGAAGTACGTGTTGCTCGAATCCGGTGATGCCGCGCGCGGCCTGGTGGCCGTGATGGTCATCTGCGCGCTGGCCAGCACGCTGGCGATTCGCGCAGCGTTGAAGGTCGACCCGGCTGCGGCTATCGGCGGGTGACATGACCGAGCCCGGCATCCTCATCGAAGGTCTGCGCAAACGCTATGGCCAGGGCGACACGGCGGTCGATGCGCTGAAGGAAGTCAACATGTCGGTCGCCCCCGGCGAAGTCGTCGGCCTGATCGGCCCCTCGGGATCGGGCAAGAGCACATTGCTGAAGTGCCTCGGCGCGGTGATCGAGCCGACGGGCGGGCGCATGGTTCTCGGCGGCGACGTCATCTACGACGATGGCTGGAAGATCACCGATCTGC
Organism: uncultured beta proteobacterium; assembly: GCA_963774675.1. GTDB lineage: Bacteria > Pseudomonadota > Gammaproteobacteria > Burkholderiales > Burkholderiaceae_C > CAIKUF01. The sequence goes on from CAVZFV010000013.1 coordinate 233,650, forward strand.
GCGCACTGCGGCGCGACCGCATCGGCTTCGTGTTCCAGGCGCCCTACCTGATCCCGTTTCTCGATGTCACCGACAACGTCGCCTTGATGCCGATGCTGTCCGGCCGGCCCAACGCCGAGGCGCGGGCACGCGCCCTCGAGTTGTTGACGGCGCTCGACGTGGCACACCGCGCCAAGGCGCAGCCGTCCGAGCTGTCCGGCGGCGAGCAGCAGCGCGTGTCGATCGCGCGCGCACTGGCCAACCGGCCGCCGGTGATCCTGGCCGACGAGCCGACGGCGCCGCTGGACGGCGAGCGCGCACTGGCAGTGATGCGCATCCTCAACCGCATGGCCACCCAGTACCACACGGCCATCATCGTCGTGACGCACGACGAAAAGATCATCCCGACCTTCAAGCGCATCTATCACATCCGCGATGGCCGAACGGAAGAAGAGGCCGGGCAAGGTCAGGCGTTGTAGCCGGCGGAGCAACCATCCTCTCGCAAATTTGCTGACAATTGAGCCGGTTAAAGTGCGCCCCCCTGAGCGGCGCAATTTCAAAGCAGGCTCGACAGCTGGGAAGCGACATGGCAAACGACAAGGAAGCCCCCGAAATCATCATGTTTGTGCGCCATGGCGAGAAGCCCGGAGAGGGCTCCAAGCCGCATGGCGTCAACTACCACGGCGAGCATGATGGGCACTCCCTCTCCGTGTTGGGCTGGACCCGTGCCGGTGCCCTGGCAGGTCTGTTCGCCCACGCGCCCTCCAGGGCGCATCCACACGTCGTGCGGCCTGGCCGCATCATCGCAACCAAACCGACTGAAGAGGCGAAGAGCAAGCGGGAGATTCACACCGCTGCGCCGACGGCAGAACGTCTGAAGCTCGAGGTCGAGGCCTCTCATACCCATGGGAATGAAGCGGAACTGACGAGGGAGGTGCTTGCCAGTCCGGAGTCGGTCCTGATCGTCTGGCATCACGGCACGATGGCGAAAATCGTCCGCCACTTCCCGATCGTCAACCGCGACGACGTTCCCAAACACTGGCCGGATGAGCGATTCGATCTGATCTGGGTGCTGGTGCGTCAGCCCGGTGAGGCGCTTGCGTACCGCTTCGTCTCGGTGCCGCAGATGTTGCTGGCCGATGATGCGGAGACGGGCTGAGCCCGACATCCGGCCTCCAGTGGGCCCACTCCGGGCGCCGATGCGCCTCGCGACCAGAGCACGGACACCCAGCCTTCGCAGGAATCACGAGGTGGTGTCATTTGCCGATACAAAAGTGCCCGAATATTTCGCCGAGCAAATCGTCGGCACTGAGCTGGCCGGTGATCTCGCCGAGCGCATCGTGCGCGAGGCGAAGCTCCTCAGCGAGCAATTCGAGTGCCGGCGCCTGTTGCTCGAGTTGATCGCACGCCACCGCAATGTGTGACTGCGCTCGCCGCAGCGCATCCAAATGGCGCGCGCGCGCCGTGTACACGCCTTCGGGCCGGGCGTGCCAACCTGCGAGATCGAGCAATCGCGCGCGCAATGCATCGAGGCCCTCGCCGGTGCGCGCCGACAGCACGATGGCTTGCGATGGTGCGTTCGCCCCGGCGCGCAAATCGGCCTTGTTGTAGACATGCACGAGGCTTCGCTCGAGGCCGGTCAGCCGCGCACCAATGGCCGCCTCTTCGGCGTCGTAGACGGGCTCACCGCATCGGGTCAGGTCGTGCAGGAAGAGGACGGCGTCGGCCTGCGCGGCTTCGTCCCACGCTCGCTCGATGCCGATGCGCTCGACCTCGTCGGCCGCAGCCGGATCAATGCGCAGTCCTGCCGTGTCGGTCACGTGCAGCGGCACGCCTTCGATCTGAATCGTCTGGCTGACCTTGTCTCGCGTCGTGCCGGCAATCGGTGTGACGATCGCCAGTTCGGCACCGGCGAGGGCGTTCAGGAGCGAGCTTTTCCCCACATTCGGCAGGCCCGCGATCGCGACATGGATGCCGTCGCGCAGCAGTGCGCCCTGACGCGCCCGGTCGAGCACGGCGGTGAGTGCAGCGGCGATGCGGGCGAGTCGCTCACGCGCGTTGGCGCGCTGCAGGAAGTCGATCTCTTCTTCGGGGAAGTCGAGCGTCGCCTCGACCAAGGTGCGCAGCGCGATCAACTCGTCGCGCAGGACATGGATCTCGTTCGAGAACGCGCCCGATAGCGAACGACTCGCCGAGCGCGCCGCGGCCTCGGTGCTGGCATCGATCAGGTCCGCCACCGCTTCGGCCTGCGCGAGGTCGAGGCGGCCATTCAGGAAAGCGCGCTGCGTGAACTCTCCGGGCTCGGCCAGGCGCATGCCAATGTGAGCACCCGCTTGCAGGCAGCGCGCCAACAGCAGTTGCAGAACAACCGCACCGCCATGCGCCTGCAGTTCGAATACGTCCTCACCGGTATACGAATGCGGGGCGGGAAACCAGATCGCCAGCCCCTGATCGATCGCCTCCCCATGGGCGTCGAGGAAGGGCAGAAAGCTCGCGTGTCTGGCCGTCAGCGTCCGGCCGCAAACGGCCTGAACAAGCGACGAGAGATCGCGCCCCGAGGCCCGCACGATGCCAACCGCGCCGCGGCCGGGCGCGGTCGCGATGGCGACGATCGGGTCGTGATGGCGCGATAACATGCGCGCATTCTCCCGCGCGGCGTCAGGGTCGGCTCTGCGGCCGGGGGCGGCGCTACTTGCCGAGTACGCCGAGTCGCTTGTTGATCACGTACTGCTGAGAGATCGACAGGATGTTGTTCGTCAGCCAGTACAGCACGAGGCCAGCCGGGAAGACGAAGAACATCGCCGAGAACACCAGCGGCATGATCCACATCATCTTGGCCTGCACCGGGTCGGGCGGCGTCGGATTGAGCCAGGTCTGCAGCAGCGAGCTGAGCGTCATCAGGATCGGCAGGATGAAGTAAGGGTCGCGAGCCGACAGGTCGTGGATCCAGAGAATCCACGGCGCATTGCGCATCTCGACGCTGGAGAGCAGCACCCAGTACAGCGCGATGAAGAAAGGCATCTGCACGAAGATCGGCAGGCACCCGCCGAGCGGGTTGACCTTTTCTTCGCGGTAGACGCGCATCATTTCCTGCTGCATCTCCTGCGGCTTGTCCTTCAGGCGTTCGCGCAGCGCCATGACCTTCGGGTTGATCGCCTTCATCTTGGCCATCGACGCATAGGCCTTCGCGTTCAGCGGGTAGAACGCGATCTTGAGCAGCACGACGAGTGCCACGATCGACCAACCCCAGTTGCCGAGCACCGCATGCAGTTGCGTCAGCAGCCAGAACAGCGGCTTGGCAAGGATCGTGAACCAGCCGTAGTCCTTGACCAGTTCGAGTCCGGGGGCAAGCGCGCTCAGCTTGTTCTCTTCCTGCGGGCCGATGAACAGCGTGGTGTCGAAGGCCTTGTTCGCCCCGGCATCGATCGTGCCGAGCGGCACGAGCATGCCGACGGCGTACAGATTGGTGTCCACCTTGCGGGTGAAGAACTCGCGCGGCAGATTGTCGGGCAACAGCCAGGCCGAGGCAAAGTAGTGCTGCACCATCGCGACCCAGCCGGTGTTGCCGCTCGTCGCGTGATCCGGCTTCTCGTTCGGCGCTCGCTTCTCGATGTCCTTGAAGGCGATCTTCTTGAACTTGTCCGTCTCGTCGTAGACCGCCGGGCCGGTGAAGGTGAAATAAAAGCTCGACTCGCCCTCCGGCGCGTTGCCGTCGCGCACGAGTTGGAGGTAGATCTGCGGCGTGATCGGCGCGGCCGACACGTTCTCGACCTCGAGCTTCACGTCCACCGTGTAGCTGCCGCGCGTGAACGTGTAGGTCTTGGCGAGCCGCGCACCGCCAACCTCGGGCGACTCGAAACGCACCTTCAGGCTGTCGCTGCCGGCGGCCATCTCGAGCGGTCCCGGCACCCATTTCATGGCTGTCAGGTGCGTCGGCAAGGGCGCGCTGCCCGGCGCGCCGATCAAGCCCGTCTGCGCGAGGTAGACGCGTTGTGCGGTTCGATCGAGAAGAACGACGTTGCGGTTGTGATCGTGAGGATCAACCTGCTTGAGCAACTCGACCTTGACCGGGTCGCCGCCGTGGCTGTCGAAGGTGAAAGCGAAGACATCGGTCGTGACGGTGACCTGCTCGGTGGCCGGCGTGATCGCGGCGGGGGCGATCGGTAGCGTGCCAGGCAGTGCACCAGGCAATGCAGCCGCCGATGCTGCCGCTGGCGCGCCATGTGCCGCGATCGTCGATGCCGGCGGTACCGCGCCGGCGGGGGTTTTCGCGCCGGGCACGGCGGGGGCGGCGTTCGGCGCGGCCGCCTTGGTTGCCGGCGTCGGGCCGAACAGGGACGGCTCGCCGTTGTGCTTGTTCCAGCCGTCCCACAGCAGAACAAGCGACATCGAGAACACCACCCACAGCAGGGTGCGGCGAATATCGTTCATGGAGCAGTCTTGGTAGATGAAGTCGGGGTCGCGGGCGCCTCGCACGCCGGCGTGTACCAGGCGAACAGCCGCGGCCGCTCGGAAGGCACCGGATCGAGGCCGCCGTCACACCAGGGGTGGCAGCGCAACACGCGTCGCGCGCTGAGATACACGCCCGCGCCCGCGCCATGGGTTTCGAGCGCGCCGAGCGCATAGGCGGAACAGGTCGGCTCGAAGCGGCATTGCGAGCCGATCCAGGGGCTCAGCAGCAAGCGGTAGCCGCGCACCAGCAGAATCAGCGAGCGGCGCGGCAGGTCGCGCAATGGAATAGGCATGCCAGGTTCCACTAAACTTTTGCGCCGCACTTCGACAGCAGCGCATCGATCTCGATGCGCGCCGCGCTGCGCAGGGCGCCAGACGCGGCACTTTTGAACGCGCCGCGATCGAAGGGCGCGCGCAGGCGGACAACCCAAAGCCCGGGTTCGAGCCCGCTGGCGGCGGCGTCGATTCGCTGCACGGCAGAGCGGATCTGGCGCTTGATCAGCGTGCGAGTGACGGCCCGCCGCGCGTGGCGCTTCGGCACGACCGAACCGAGCCAAGCCTGCGACCTGTTCTGACTCGCAGGCTCTGCTAGCACCAGGTCATCCACAGCCTGTTGACAAGGCAGTTTAGTGTCTGTGGATAACTTGCTGTCGGCGGCCTCCGAGAGGCCCGGGACGGCGCCTGGCTTCTTGCGTGGCCGGCTCGGCGACCCGCTCGCAAAATGGACGGCGAAGTGCGGACTGCGGGCACGCGCAGGTTGCGCCAGCACGCGCTCAAAGTCTTCCGATCGCACGATGCGACCCAGCACGGGGCGCTACTGGCGACTGCGCGCGCGCCTCAGACAGCCAACCGCTTCCGACCTTTGGCGCGGCGGGCGTTGATCACCGCGCGTCCGCCGCGCGACTTCATGCGCACGAGAAAACCGTGCGTGCGGGCACGGCGAACCTTGGAAGCCTGATAGGTACGTTTCATTTGGAGTCCTTCTTCGTCGCGACCGACCTGCACCGGTGGCGCCGATCGGCAAGTCGCTGGGGGTTGTGATGTCGGCCGATTGTCGCGACATGCGCAACGAGCATCTCGTTGTGACGCGCTGCCCGCGCGCGTGGCCGCTGCGACGGCCCCGTTTGATTGGGGGCACCGCACACCATCCACCAGGATGCCCCACCGAGATGCGGGAAACCGAGTATTACACCAAAAACTCCCTTTGCGGTCAATGACTTGCGCCACAAGCTGCGGGCTTGAGCGCAGCTGTACGCGTTCTTCAAACTGTGGATAACGTCCCAGAAGGCTGCCTTGTGGACTTACAATTAGCGGTCACGAGGAGAAGTTTTCCACAGCATGAGCGCCGACCTGTGGCACCGGAGTTGCGATCGTCTCGCGGCCGAGTTGCCGGAACAACAATTCAACACCTGGATCCGCCCGCTCCCCGACGCCGAGATCACCGAAAGTGGTGACGCGGCTACCGTAGTCTCAGTGCGCGTACCCAACCGCTTCAAGCTCGACTGGATTCGAAATCAGTACGCGGGGCGGATCGAGGCCGTCCTGAGCGAAGTCGCAGGACGGCCAGTGCGCTTCGAGCTGACGCTCGCGCCGCGCGAGCCCGCGGAGGGCGCGCGCAATGGCAGCAGCGTAATGTCTGCACTTGAGCCATCCTCCGTTGGTGCGCCATCCAGGCCCTCGCAGCCGGCGACGGCCTCGGCCGCGCCGACATTACCGCGCAACAAGCTGAACCCGGCGCTGACCTTCGACACGCTGGTGCCAGGCCGCGCAAACCAGATGGCGCGCACGGCGGCCTTGCACGTCGCCGGCGCGCCGGGCGCGATGTACAACCCTCTCTTCATCTACGGCGGCGTGGGGCTCGGCAAGACGCATCTCGTGCATGCAGTGGGCAACGCGCTGCTTGCAGACCGGCCCGATGCGCGCGTGCTCTACCTGCACGCCGAGCAGTTCATCAGCGACGTGGTGAAGAACTACCAGCGCAAGACCTTCGATGAACTCAAGGCCAAGTACCACTCGCTTGATTTGCTGCTGATCGACGACGTGCAGTTCTTCGCCGGAAAGGAGCGCACGCAGGAGGAGTTCTTCAACGCCTTCGAGGCGCTGCTCGCCAAGCGCGCGCACATCATCATGACGAGCGACACCTACCCGAAGGGGCTCGCCGACATCGACCTGCGGCTCACGTCGCGCTTCGACGCCGGGCTGACGGTGGCGATCGAGCCGCCCGAACTCGAGATGCGCGTCGCGATCCTGATCAGAAAGGCCGAGGCCGAGGGCACAACGATGCCTGAGGACGTCGCCTTCTTCGTCGCCAAGAACGTGCGTGCCAACGTGCGCGAGCTCGAAGGCGCGCTGCGCAAGGTGCTCGCCTATTCGCGCTTCAGCCAGAAGGAGATCAACATTCAGCTCGCGCGCGACGCACTCAAGGATCTGCTTTCGATCCAGAACCGGCAGGTCGGCGTCGAGAACATCCAGAAGACAGTGGCCGACTTCTACAAGATCAAGGTCGCCGACATGTACAGCAAGAAGCGCCCGGCATCGATCGCACGGCCACGCCAGATCGCGATGTACCTGTCCAAGGAAATGACGCAAAAGAGCCTGCCAGAGATCGGCGAACTCTTCGGCGGGCGCGACCACACGACGGTGCTGCACGCGGTGCGAAAGATCGGCGCGGAGCGGCAGAAGAACACCGAACTCAACCAACAACTGCACGTGCTGGAACAAACACTCAAGGGATGACCGGAGAACTCGCCGATGTCAAGGCACAAGCTTGGGGACAAGTACTCTGCAACTTGCCACTTGTCCACAGCAAAGTCGCCGTGGCGAGACTTGTTGGGTTCGACTCCCGCTCTTGCAAGGCCCTCGCACACATGGTTTACCGGGACGTAAACAGTTGATCGAAAAGGGGAAAATGGCGTTCTCCACAGATCGTCGCAACCCCTACTACAACGACCAAGTTAAAGAGGTTCACATGATTGTCTTGAAGGCTGCACAAGAAAAAGTGCTGAACGCACTCCAGGCCGTCTCCGGCATCGTCGAACGACGGCACACGCTGCCGATCCTCGCCAACGTGCTGATCCGCAAGCAGGGCGGGAATGTCGAGTTCACGACGAGCGATCTCGAGATCCAGGTACGCACGACGGCCGAGTTCGAGGGTGCGGCAGATACCTTCTCGACCACCGTCGGCGCGCGCAAGCTGATCGACATCCTGCGTTCGATGCCGGCCGACCAGATCGTGAGCCTGTCCGCCGCACAGACCAAGCTCACGCTGCAGGGCGGCAAGAGCCGCTTCACGCTGCAGACGCTGCCTGCAGACGACTTTCCACTCGTCCAGGAGGCGGCCGATTTCGGCCCGGCGTTCAGCGTGCCGCAGAAAGCGCTCAAGGGCCTGATCGACCAGGTGCACTTCGCGATGGCGGTGCACGACATTCGCTACTACCTGAACGGCATCCTGTTCGTCGCCGAGGGCAAGAGCCTGATCCTCGTCGCGACGGACGGCCACCGGCTTGCGCTCGCGCAGGCGACGCTCGAGGTCGAAATCCCGAAGCAGGAGGTGATCCTGCCGCGCAAGACGGTGCTCGAACTGCAACGCCTGCTGCGTGACGACAAGGACAGCGCCGACAGCGCGATCGAGATGCGCTTCGCCGGCAACCAGGCCAAGTTCAGCTTCTCGGGCATGGAGTTCGTGACCAAGCTCGTCGAGGGCAAGTTCCCGGATTTCAACCGCGTCATTCCGAAGGGCCACAAGAACGCGGTGACGCTAGGCCGGGCACCACTGCTGGCGTGTATGCAGCGCGCGGCGATCCTGACGAGCGAGAAGTTCAAGGGCGTGCGCGTGAACATCGAGCCCGGCACGCTGCGCATCGCTTCGAGCAACGCCGAGCAGGAAGAGGCGAAGGAAGAGCTCGAGATTGACTATGCGGGCGACGCGATCGAGATCGGCTTCAACGTCACCTACCTGATCGACGTGCTGACCAACTTGAACGTCGAGATGGTGCGCATTGAATTGCAGGATGGCAACTCGAGCGCGCTGATCACCGCGCCCGACGTCGAGGGCTTCAAGTACGTCGTGATGCCGATGCGGATCTAGCTGCCATTCGAGGCTAGATCCGCCATTCGGTGATATGGGGCACCCCCCCTGCCCCCCGCTGAGCGGGGGGTTTTCCCTTTTATATTGAAGTTGAAAACGACCGAGATGAGTGAAGACAACAAGCCCGTAGACCCGAACGGCGTGCACGTCGGCAGCGTGGCGCAAGTGGTGGCTGCATCGACCGGCTCTGCCGCGTCGATTGCCTACGGCGAAGGCTCGATCCAGATACTCGAAGGGCTGGAAGCGGTGCGCAAGCGCCCCGGCATGTACATCGGCGACACGTCCGATGGCACCGGGCTGCACCACCTCGTGTTCGAGGTCGTCGACAACTCTATCGACGAGGCGCTCGCCGGCCATTGCGACGAGATCGTCGTCACGATCCATACTGACAACTCGATCTCCGTCACCGACAACGGCCGCGGCATCCCGACCGGCGTCAAGATGGACGACAAGCACGAGCCCAAGCGCAGCGCGGCCGAGATCGCGCTGACCGAACTGCATGCCGGCGGCAAGTTCAACCAGAACAGCTACAAGGTCTCGGGCGGCCTGCACGGCGTCGGCGTGAGCTGCGTGAATGCGCTGTCGAAATGGCTGCGCCTGACGATCCGCCGCGACGGCAAGGTGCACCAACTCGAGTTCCGCCAGGGCTTCACGCAGGACCGCCTGATCGAGCTGGTCGGCGGCGCCGAGACCTCGCCGATGCGCATCACCGGCGAAACCGAGAGGCGCGGCACCGAGGTGCACTTCCTGCCCGACGAGACAATCTTCACCAACATCGACTTTCACTACGAGGTGCTCGCGAAAAGGCTTCGCGAACTCTCGTTCCTGAACAACGGCGTGAAGATCCGCCTCGTCGATGAGCGCAATGCGAAGGAAGACAACTTCGCCTTCGCCGGCGGCGTGAAGGGCTTCGTCGAATACATCAACAAGGGCAAGACGACGCTGCACCCGAACATCTTCCACGCCCTCGGCGACAAGATGAGCGAGTTCAACACCAACGTCGGTGTCGAAGTCGCGATGCAGTGGAACGACGGCTACAACGAGAGCGTGCTCTGCTTCACCAACAACATCCCGCAGCGTGACGGCGGCACGCACCTGACCGGCCTGCGCGCGGCGATGACGCGCGTCATCAACAAGTACATCGACGACAACGAGCTCGCCAAGAAGGCGAAGGTCGAGGTCGCGGGCGACGACATGCGCGAAGGCCTGGCCTGCGTCGTCAGCGTCAAGGTGCCAGAGCCCAAGTTCAGCAGCCAGACGAAGGACAAGCTCGGTCAGCAGCGAGGTGCGCGGGCCGGTCGAGGAGATCGTCTCCAAGCTGCTGACCGACTACCTGCTTGAGAACCCGAACGACGCCAAGATCATCTGCAGCAAGATCGTCGATGCGGCGCGCGCCCGCGAGGCCGCGCGCAAGGCGCGCGAGATGACGCGCCGCAAAGGCGTGCTCGACGGCATGGGCCTGCCCGGCAAGCTGGCCGACTGCCAGGAGAAGGACCCGGCGCTGTGCGAGATCTACATCGTCGAGGGCGACTCGGCGGGCGGCAGCGCCAAGCAAGGCCGCGACCGCAAGTTCCAGGCGATCCTGCCGTTGCGCGGCAAGATCCTGAACGTCGAGCGCGCGCGCTTCGAAAAGCTGCTGACGAGCAACGAAATCCTGACGCTGATCACCGCGCTGGGAACCAGCATCGGCAAGGACGAGTTCAACCCCGACAAGCTGCGCTACCACCGCATCATCTTGATGACTGACGCGGACGTCGACGGCGCGCACATCCGCACGCTGCTGTTGACCTTCTTCTATCGCCAGATGCCCGAGCTTGTCGAACGTGGCCACATCTACATCGCGCAGCCGCCGCTCTACAAGGTCAAGCTCGGCAAGGACGAGCAATACCTGAAGGACGGCCACGAACTCGACGCCTACCTCTTGAAGGTTGCGATGAAGGACGCGCGGCTCGAGACCGGCGTCGCTGGCGCCGCGACGCTCGAAGGCGATACGCTCGCCGCGCTCGCGCGCCAGTACGTGCTGGCGAACAACGTCGTCGATCGCCTCAGCAAGTGGATGGACGTCGAAGCGCTGCGCGCGATTGCCGATGGCCTCGAAGTCAATCTCGACACACTCGAGTCCGCCGAGATGTCGGCACTGGCGTTGAAGGACGCGCTTCACGACGCCGAGGTGAGTGCCGAGTTCGACGCCCGCACCGACAAGCACATCCTGCGCATCGGCCGCAAGCACCACGGCAACACCAAGAGCAGCGTCATCACGGCTGACTTCGTGCACGGCGCCGACTACGAAGCACTGAGCCTTGCAGGCCGCACCTTCAAGGGACTCGTCGGCGAGGGCGCGGTCGTGAAGAAGGGCGAGGGCGAGCGCCAGAAGGAAGCCAAGGTCGACGACTTTCGCGCCGCGATGGCCTGGCTGATGCAGCAGGCGGAATCAAGCGTTGGACGCCAGCGCTACAAGGGTCTGGGCGAGATGAACCCGGTGCAGCTCTGGGAAACAACGATGGACCCCGCCGTGCGCCGCCTGCTGCGCGTGCAGATCGACGACGCGATCGAAGCCGACCGCGTGTTCACGATGCTGATGGGCGACGAAGTCGAGCCGCGACGCGAGTTCATCGAGAGCAATGCGTTGAGGGCGGCGAATATCGACGTTTGAGGTCTCTGTTGTAGGGCGCATCGTCACCGTCGTCCTTGAAAGTCTTCTCCAGGAGCACCCATGCCCGCCATGATCAAAGCCGCCGTCTTCGTCGAACCCGGACGAATCGAACTGGCCGACAAGCCGATGCCGCAGGTGGGGCCCAACGACGCGCTGGTGCGCATCACCACCACGACGATCTGCGGCACCGACGTCCATATCCTGAAGGGTGAGTACCCGGTGGCCAAGGGCTTGACCGTCGGCCACGAACCGGTCGGCGTGATCGACAAGCTCGGCAGCGCGGTGCAGGGCTACCGAGAAGGGCAGCGGGTGATCGCCGGGGCAATCTGCCCGAACTTCAATTCCTACGCCGCGCAGGATGGCGTGCCGTCGCAGGACGGTAGCTACCTGGTCGCCAGCGGCCGCTGCGGTTGCCATGGCTACAAGGCCACCGCCGGATGGCGCTTCGGCAACCTGATCGACGGCACCCAGGCCGAATACGTGCTGGTGCCCGACGCGCAGGCCAACCTGGCACCGATCCCCGACGGTCTCAGCGACGAGCAGGTGCTGATGTGCCCCGACATCATGTCGACGGGTTTCGCCGGCGCCGAGAACGCCAACATCCGCATCGGCGACACGGTGGTGGTGTTCGCGCAGGGGCCGATCGGGCTTTGCGCCACCGCAGGCGCGCGGCTGATGGGCGCGACGACAATCATCGCCGTCGACGGCAACGACCATCGGCTCGGCATCTCCAAGCAGCTCGGCGCCGATGTCACGTTGAACTTACACGCAGTGCGACGTCGTCGACGAGGTGATGAAGCTGACCGATGGCCGCGGCGCCGATTCGTCGATCGAGGCGCTTGGCACCCAGTCGACCTTCGAATCGGCTCTGCGCGTGCTGAAGCCCGGCGGCACGCTTTCCAGCCTCGGCGTCTATTCGAGCGACCTGACGATTCCCAGTCGACGCTTTCGCGGCCGGGCTGGGCGACCACCGCATCAACACCGCGTTGTGCCCAGGCGGCAAGGAGCGCATGCGCCGGCTGATGAACGTGCTGGAGGCGGGGCGCTTCGATCTGGGTCTGATGGTCACGCACGAATACAAGCTCGACGACATCGTCGCCGCCTACGAGCTGTTTTCGCACCAGCGCGACGGCGTGTTGAAGATCGCAATCAAGCCGCACTGAACGACGCGTCGAGCGAGGCAGATGCGGTGCGGCGGTGCGCCCGCTCGACTTCGCGCGTTGCCTGTCACTTGCGCGGCAGGCTCTGCGTCGCCAGCGCCTTTTCGTACAGCGCCAGGTAGACCACGAACGGCGCCGCCCACAGCAGCGCCACGATGGCAATCGCGGTGACGCCGGCGAATGCACGACGGTCGCGGCGAGACGCAGCGTTTTCGCCGCGAACATTGAGACATAGCCAGACGCACCGCAGCCGGCGGTGTGGCTGCTCGCTGCGCGCGGCCGCGCCGCCGTCGCGGCCTGCTTCAGCCGATCGAGCTTGATCCGCTCACAGTTGCCGACGACTCGAACTTTCTGGCGGAGATTGCAAAGCAGCCGAACCTGCCCGAGGCCGCGCGCACTGGGTTGGCGAAGCTGTAACGATGTCTTGCGGGCGAGGCCGACTTGACGGGGCTGCGCGTCGACGGGCTGCTTCGATGCACCATGACTTCACGGTCAGTCGTACGGCCTCGACCCAGAGTTGTCGGCCGCCGCATTGCATTCAAGGTCATAAGGCGGACGGACACCAAGCCTGATTGTGGAGACGCTCAGCTGCGCACGTCAACGGGTGGGCCGCGCGCGCACGCGTTGGCGTCATTTGAGGTCGAGCGGCAGGATGCGGCTGTCAGATCATTCGACTCGAATGCTTTTGGGCTCCCGGGCAACGCAGAGCCCGCTAGCACATTTGGTCGAGGCCGCCAAGTTGCCTGACGAGCATCTGCTCAGCATCATGACGTACTTCAGCGACAACATCCCCAAGGCTATCGCCAAGGAAGTCAACCCCAAACCCGCGATAGTTCAGAAGCGTTCCTGCGGCGACTGGAATCCCGAGCATTTCAAAATCGCCGCCCACGTCAGCGTCCACTGCGGCAGCCTCAACCACTGGTGGCATAGGTGGCCCTGCTGAAGAGTCCAATGAACCCAACCATGCGTGCTGCCTTTCGTACACTCCCCGGGCCACGCCGCCGTCGCCCACTCCACCTGCCACGCAGGCCGACCCGGTGAAAGTGATGCTCGCGGACGACAGCTTCCTGATCCGCGAAGGCCTCGCTGAGTTGCTGGGGCTTGCTCCCGGCGTACAGCTTGTTTCGCGCCATGGAGATCCTGACGCGCTGCTGGCCGCGGTCGACGCCGCTCCGCCGGATGTCGTAATCGTCGATGTCCGCATGCCTCCGAAGTTCATCGACGAAGGCCTGCGCGTGGCCGAAGAGTTGCGGCGCACGCACCCGAGAGTCGGCGTGCTGGTCTTGAGTCAGCACTGCACCGCGCACGGGGTGGCGCGCCTGCTCGCCGGAGGTGCCGCAGACCGCGGTTATCTCATGAAGGACCGCATCCACGATCTGCCCCACCTGCTGTCGGCAATCGAGGGTGTTGCCGCTGGCGAATGCCGCGTCGACCCCGAGTTGATCGACAGCCTCGTGGCCGTGCGCCGGAACCAGCAAGGTGGGCCGTTCGATGCGCTGACCCCGCGGCAACGCGAGATCCTTGCGACCATGGCTGCCGGCAAGAGCAATCTCGCCATCGCGCGCACCTTTGACATCACCCAGGACGCTGTCGAGAAGCACATCAACGAGATCTTCACGCGTCTGGGCATCGCGAACGACGCGTCGATCAGCCGCCGCGTACAGGCCACGCTGCTGTACCTGGCCGAAGACGAAAAGTGAAGCCGCTCCGCGTCGCGTGGTCGCCGCTGTGGCTGCCCGGGGTCGCGCTGGCGCTCGCGGTCGTGCCGTTTGCACTTGAGGAACCGAGCCCGCAACGCATCACCAATGCGGCATTGGGCGCCGTGGGCGTGCTGCTGACATGGGCGGTGGCGGTGACGATGCGCGTCCAGTATCCGGAGAGATCGCTGGCCCCGTTGCTGTTCGTGCTGGCGGCCGTGCTCGCCTCGTTCCCGGCACTCAGTGCATCGTCCAACCCCTATGTGTTCACGCTCACGCGCATCGCGCGCCCTGCGGCAGAAGTGCTGCTGGTATGGGTGATGCTGGCGTTTCCGAGCGGGCGCCTGACGGATCGCATCGACCGGCTGCTGCTCGGCGTGATTGCTGGCGCCATCGCCTTGCTGTGGCTTCCCGCGATGGCGTTCACGCAAGAGGTGCAGATTCAGGGACCGTACATGGCGTGCAGTCCCGAGTGCCCGCGCAATGTCCTGTTCGTCCATGCGCAGCCCGAGTTGGCGGACGCGTTGTTCCTGGCGTTTCGCATCACTGTCATCGCGGGCCTTTCTGGCGTCGTGCTGCGGCTCGGATGGCGCCTCGCCCATGCAACCCCACTGATGCGCGGAGTGCTGGCACCGGTCTACTCGGCATTCCTTCTTCGTCTTGGGGGCCTTATCGCATTCATGGTCACGGATGCATTGGGCTGGCTTCCGGTGCTTCTCTACTGGGCGATCCCGGTGGCGATGATCTAAGGCGTGATGCGTGGCCGGCTATGGATCGCGCGCTCGCTCGAGAAACTCGCGAAAGAGCTGCGCGACTCTCCATCCCAGGGCGATCTACAGGAGTTGGCCGCACGCGCGCTCGGTGATGCGTCGCTTCGCATCGGATACTGGCGGCCCGAAGCGTCGGCGTGGGTCGACTCGGTGGGCGCCGAACTCGTGCTACCGGCCGTGGGCGACATGCACCGCGCGGCGCGCATCTTCGCCGATGAGCGCGGCGAAAGCGCGGTCGTGCTGTTGCACGATCTAGCTCTCCTCGCGGAGCCCGCCCTGCTGGACGCGGTCGAGAGTAGCGTCCGCGTGGCGCTTGCCGTGCACCAACTCGACGCCACCCTGCAGGACACGCGTCGAATGGCCGCGGGCGCAACGGCGCTGGAACGGGAACGACTCGAGTGCGACCTGCATGACAGCGCCCAGCAGCGGCTGATCGCCCTGCGCATGAAACTGGTGGTCGTCCAGCAGTTGCAGCACGTAGACCCGGCGCGTGCGGCGACTCTGCTTGTCCAGGCGGGATCAGACATCGACATCGCGCTGATGGAGTTGCGCGACCTCGCTCATGGCCTCGTGCCGGCGCTGTTGATCGAGGGAGGGCTTGAGCCCGCGCTGGTGAAGCTGCTGACGCCACCCTCCGGCAAGCTCGCCGATCGCCTGCTGGCGTTCCTGACCCGATGAATCCCGAGGTGAAGAGCAAGATCGAATGGACATGAGCTACCCCGTCAGTCGGCTGCGCGTGGCCGCCACCGCAGCCATCTTGCCGCGGCTGCACATTCCCACCCCGCTCACTTTCGTCGGCGCAGATGCGTCACTCGCGTTGTGCCAGATGATCGCCGGCTCCGGTTTGCGGCGCATCCTGGTCGTGACGGATCGGGGCCTGATGTCGCTCGGCCTGGCCGATCGGATGTTGGAGGCGCTGCGGGCAGCAGGCGTCGAGGTCGAGATCTTCAGCGAGGTCGAACCCGACCCCGGGTATGAACTCGTGCTGACCGGCGTCGCCCGCCTCGAGAAGTTTCGAGCGGACGCGATGCTGGCGATCGGCGGGGGCTCGCCGATCGACTGTGCCAAGGCCATCAATCTGAGCCACGCGAACCGCTGCCACCCCAGGCAGTTGGCCGGCTTGTGGCCCTACGCACGCTCGCGCCGTCGCGGGCTACCGTTCTATGCGGTGCCCACGACCGCCGGCACCGGATCGGAATTCACGATGGCGGCGGTGGTCTCGGACGCGCAGCGGGGCGTCAAGGTTTCGCTCATCGACCCCAAGCTGCTGCCCCAAGCGGTGGCGCTCGACCCGACGCTCACGCTGGGCCTCCCACCAGGCGTGACAGCAGCGACCGGATGGACGCCCTGACACACGCCGTCGAGGCCTATGTGTCCGGCCTGGCCTACTCGCAAACCGATCGCTGGGCGGTCGCGGCGGCGCGCCTCATCCTCGGCAACCTCGAGCAGGCGTACCACGATGGCCGCAACATGCAGGCGCGCGAAGGGATGCTGCTCGGCTCCTATCTGGCGGGGATGGCCTTCACCCGCGCAGGTGTCGGATACGTGCACGCGATCGCGCATCAACTCGGTGCCCTGTATCACCTGCCGCACGGCCTGGCGAATGCGATCGTGCTGCCCTACGTGCTCGACTACTCGCGGCCAAGCTGCAACGACCGCATCGCGCAGCTCGCGCGTTTGGCGGGCCTGCCGTGCGAAGGCGAGAGCGACGACGCCTTGGGGGCCGCCTTTGTGGCGAAGGTCAGGCAGCTCAACTCGGTGTTGTCGATCCCGCTCACCGTCGAGGCGTTGCGCAAACAGGATTTCGACCGCATTGTCGAGAGCGCCTTCGCCGAAGCACACGGGACCTACGGTGTCCCTCGCTATCTCGACAGAAGCGCTGCGCACGAGCTTCTGAGCTTCTGAGCATCCCAAGCTCGCAAGCGGACCCGGCGTTCATGAAGGAACTACTGCTTCCAGTTATGAAATCCGTGTTCGTTATCTCTGTTCCTTGAGAGCCGGCTATTGCCTGCTCGAGAGGTCACAGCGACGGCAGGGGAGCCTTGAACATGAACGCGACCCATCGCACGATTTCGTCCTTGCCGTTCGCCGCGCTGCTTGGCGCGCTTTGCCTGGCCCTCATGTTCAGCGTCGAGGCGCCGGCACAGGCTGCGGTCGCAACCGGGGCTGCGAGCGCGGCTCCGGCGGCCCAGCGGCCGAACATCGTGTTCATCCTGATCGACGATGCCGGCTTCAGCGACTTCGGCGCCTACGGCAGCGAGATCGCCACGCCCCACATCGACAGCCTGGCAAAGGAAGGACTGCGCTTCAGCAACTTCCACACCGCATCGACCTGCGAGGCCACGCGCGTGATTCTGCAGTCCGGCGTGGCCAACCACCTCGCCGGTGCCGGCACGCTGGGCGTCGTCATCGCCGAAAACTAGAAGTGCAAGCCGGGCTACGAGGGCTACCTCAGTGATCGGGTGCACAGCCTCGGCCAGTTGATGCGCGACGGCGGCTACTCCACTTACTTCGCCGGCAAGTGTTACATCGGCACCGGCCTCGAGCGCAGCCCAGGCGCCCAAGGCTGGGACCGCTTCATTGGGCTGGAGCAGACCGGCGCAGACAACTTCGAGGCCAAGGTCTACGCGCCCTTCAACATGGAGGCCGTGTGGTGGGAGGACGGCAAGCGCGCGCAACTGCCGGCGGACTTCTTCTCCAGCGTCTACTACACCGACAAGCTGATCCAGTACATCGACGAGGGCCGCGCCGCCGGCAAGCCGTTCATGGCGATGCTGAGCTTTCAGGCGGTGCATTCGCCGCTGCAGGCGCCGCAGGCAGACATCGACAAGTACCTGCAGACTTACGGGGTGGGCTGGGACAAGATCCGCGCCGAGCGCTACGCCCGACTGGCCGAGATGGGCCTGGTGCCGGCCGGCCTGACGCTGCCGCGCGCCGCGCCGGATCGCGAGTGGGCCAAGCTGAGCGACGACGAGCGGCGCAAAGCGGCCAAGAAGATGGCGGTCTTCGCGGCGATGCTGGACAACGCCGACCAGCAGATCGGCCGCCTGCGAGAGCACCCGCGCAGCACGGGCGAACTGGACAACACGGTCTTCATCGTCATGTCGGACAACGGCGCCGATGCCTACGACCTTTCGCAGCTGAACCTGCCGATGAAGCTGTGGTACCGCGCGAACTTCGCGCTTGGTATCGAGCGCATGGGTGGCAAGGGCAGCTACGTGCACTACGGGCAAGACTGGGCCGAGGTGTCGAACACGCCCTTCGCGCTGTTCAAGGGCACGTCCGCAGAGGGCGGCATGCGCGTGCCCTTCATCGTGAACTTTCCTGGCCGCATGGCCGCCGGGCGCGAAGCCGCGATCGGTATGAGCGACGCGTTCGCCTACGTCACCGACTTCCTGCCCAACGTAGTCGACATCGCCGACATCCCACTGCCGGGCGACGAATACAAGGGCAAGGCGCTGCTGCGGCCCGCCGGTAAAAGCCTGCTGCCGCTGATGCAGGGCGAGGTGCAGCGCGTGCACGGCCCGGACGAGGCCATCGGCTTCGAGGGCAGCGGCGGCGAGGCCATCTTCATGGGCGACCACAAGCTGACGCGCAACGGCCCGCCCTTCGGCGACGGGTCGTGGCGGCTGATCAACCTGCGCGAAGACCCGACCGAGTCCCGGGACCTTTCGGCACTCGAACCGGAGCGCCTGAAGAAGTTGCTGGCCGAGGTCGATGTCTTTCACCAGCGCGCGGGCGTGGTGCTGCCCGAGGCGGGCTACAACCCGCTGCGCCAGCTGCTGATCAACAACTGGCCGGTGCTGGTACGCCAGCTGTGGTTCGTGCTGCTGCCGGCGGGGCTGATCGTGCTGGGCGCGCCGCTGCTGCTGTGGTGGTGGCGGCGGCGCCGGCGTCGCGCCGCCTGAGCCGTACCATTCGTGTCGGCACATTCAGCCAAGCCACCCGACCGCCGAGGTTGCGGGAAAACGATGGGCGGCTTCAAGGCGAGGAGCGTTGGCAATGATCAGGACACCGTCAAGAACACAAGTGGTTCTGGCTCGACTGCTTGTTGCGCTGTCGGTCGCTTTTGTGATCGTTGGCTTCGTGTTCTACGGCGTCTCGAGCGAGGTTCTCTCCCGCATCTGGCACAACATGCTCGATCGCCCGGGCGGGCCGTTCGTCTTTCGATTCATCCTTCAGCCCGTCATGGCGACCATTGCCGCGCTGCGCGATGGCATCAACGATGCCCGCACCGAGCGCGCGCCGTTTCTCCGGGCCGTTCTCACCGACGCGTCTCAGCGTCGAGGTCGGCTGGACGAAGCCCTGATCGCCACATCGCGAATCGTGCTGCTCGGGCTGGCCATGGACACGGCCTACCAAGTCATCGAATTCGAGTCCTTCCATCCCGCCGAGGCCGTCATCATTTCGCTGTTGCTCGCCTTCTTGCCCTATCTGTTGCTGCGTGGCCTGGTGACGCGCATCGCGCGCCGGTGGCTCAGCTTGAAACCTGCGGGCGACAGTGAGTGACCCTGCACAGAAGCCTGAACCGATGACAAACCTGTCGCGCCTGCAACAGCTGAGGTCGCAAGGCACAGCACCTGAAGCCCGAGCGCAGCAATCTCGTCGCGGATTTGGTAGCCGCGCTAACCTTCGCCGTGGTCAACGTGCCGCAGGCCATGGGGCACGCGCTGCTGACCATGGTCAACCCGGTGCTCGGCATCTACACCTTGATGGTCGCGGTGCCCATCGGCGCCATCTTCAGCAGCTCGGTCTTCATGAACGTGTCGACCACCGGCGCGCTGTCGGTGGCCGCCGGTGTCGTGCTGCTGGATTTCCCCGCCGGCCAGCGGGCGGAGGCGCTGATCGTGCTGGTGCTGCTGGTGGGCGTGATCCAGCTGCTGGCCGGCGTGTTCCGGCTGGGTTTCCTGATCCGCTTCGTCTCCAACTCGGTGATGACCGGCTTTCTCAACGGCGTGGCCGTGCTCATCATCCTGGGCCAGTTGAGCGACCTGACGGGCTACCAGAGCAGCTTCACGAACCGCGTGGCCCAGGCGCTGGACCTGCTGCTGCACCTCGGCCAGATCAACCTGCAGGTCACGACCATCGGCGCGTTCACGCTGGCGTTGATCATCGGCCTGCTGTGGCACAAGAGCTTGCGGCGCTTCGCCTTCATCATCGCCATTGCCGTGGCCACCGTGTTGTTGACCTTGTTGACCCTGTCGGTCATGCCCACCGCCGACAACTTCGGCGCCGTCCCCACGGTCGGCAACATTTCGGCCATCCCGCGCGAGCTGCCTCAGTTGGCGCTGCCCCAGCTGTCGCTGGTGCTGTCGCTGTGGCTGCCGGCCCTGTCGATCGCCATCATCGGCCTGGTGCAGGGCGCCGGCGTCAGCCAGGGCACGCCCAACCCCGACGGCGGCTACCCCGACGTGTCGCGCGACTTCCTGGGCCAGGGTGCTGCCAACATGGCCACCAGCCTTGTCGGCGGCATTCCGGCCGGCGGCTCGGTCTCGGGCACGGCGCTGATCATGGGCGCCGGCGCCCGTTCGCGCTGGGGCAACATCTTCGTCGGGCTGTTCGTGGCCCTGATCGTGCTGCTGGCCGGGCCGCTGGTGGAACGGGTGCCGATGCCCGCGCTGGCCGCGCTGCTGATCGTCGCCGGTTTCCAGGGCCTGCGCATGGAGCAGGCGGTGATGGCCTGGAAGACCGGCCGAATCTCCAAGGTGGTCATGCTCGTGACCTTCCTCGCCACCTTGATCGTGCCGCTGCAGTTTGCGGTGCTGTTCGGTGTGGCCCTGAGCATCCTGCTCAACACCATCCGCCAATCGAACAAGGTCGTCGTCACACAGTGGGTGCTGCAAGCCGCAAGGGCTTTCCGCTGGAGCAGCCGCCACCCCAACGCCTGCCCAGCCAGCAGCTCACGATCTTGCAGGTCTACGGCAGCCTGTTCTTCGCCGCGGCCAAGAACATGGAAGAGATGCTGCCGGCCATCGGCGATGCCACCCACGCGGTGGTGGCCATCAACCTGCGCGGCAAGAGCGAGATCGGCAGCACCTTCGTGACCGTGCTGCAGCGCTATTCGCAGGCGCTGCAGGCCAGACAAGGCAAGCTGATGCTGGTCGGCGTGGATCCGCTCGTGCGCGATCAGCTGGCCAAGACCGGGGTGCTCAAGCTCATCGGCGAAGAGAACGTCTTCGTGGCGACGCCGCAGCTCGGCGAAGCGCTGAACCAGGCTGTGGCGGCGGCGAATGCCTGGCTGGGCCAGCCCGCCGGTGGCGCCGCCCGACAAGGTTTAGCATGCGTACGAATGAAGCCTTGCCGGCCGCGACGGACCCCGCTGTGATGCCCTCGCCGCTACCCGCGAACGCGCCGCCGGGCTTCCACCTGCTGGCCAAGCCGAGCGGCTCGACCTGCAACATCGACTGCACCTACTGCTTCTTCCTGTCCAAGGAATCGCTGTACCCGAACGACAAGCACCGCATGTCCGAGGCCACGCTCGAGGCCTACATCCGCCAGTTGCTCGAGTCGCACCGCACGCCGCAGGTCACGGTGGCCTGGCAGGGCGGCGAGCCGACGCTGATGAAGCTCGAGTTCTTCCGCCGCGCGGTCGAGCTGGTCGACAAGCACCGCCAGCCCGGCCAGACGGTGCAGCACACCTTCCAGACCAACGGCCTGCTGCTCGACGACGACTGGTGCGTGTTCTTCAAGCAGCACAACTTCCTGGTCGGCCTGAGCGTCGACGGCCCGCGCGAGCTGCACGACACCTACCGCGTCGACCGCCGCGGCCAGGGCACCTTCGACCTGGTGATGCGCGGCTGGCGCTTCCTGCGCAAGCACGAGGTCGACTTCAACATCCTGTGCACCGTCAACGCCGCCAACCAGCAGCACGGCCGCACGGTGTACCGCTTCTTCCGCGACGAGCTGGGCGCGAAGTGGGTGCAGTTCATCCCGATCATCGAGCGCGCCACCGAGCAGACGATCCAGATCGCCAACAAGGGCTGGAGCGAGCAGCCGGGCAAGCAGCGCCTGCTCTACACGCAGACCGGCAACCTGGTCACCGAGCGCACGGTCGGCGCCGAACAGTACGGCCGCTTCCTGATCGACATCTTCGAGGAGTGGGTGCGCCACGACGTGGGCCAGGTCTACGTGCAGCTGTTCGACGTCACGCTCGAGGCCTTCTTCGGCCGCCACCTGCTGTGCATCCACGCGCCCACCTGCGGCTACGGCCCGGCGCTGGAGCACAACGGCGATCTGTATGCCTGCGACCATTTCGTCGAGCCGAAGTACAAGCTCGGCAACATCCACCAGACGCACATGATCGAGCTGATCGCGTCGCCCGAGCAGCGCAAGTTCGGCCAGGACAAGCGCGACACGCTCACCGCCCAGTGCCGCGGACTGCAAGGTGCTCAACTGGTGCAACGGCGGCTGCCCGAAGGACCGCTTTGCGCTGTCACGCGACGGCGAGCCGGGCCAGAACTACCTTTGCCCGGGCCTGGAGCTGTTCTTCACCCACACCGGGCCGACCTTCAACGTGATGGTGCAACTGCTGCGGCAGGGCCGAGCGCCGGCCGACGTGATGGCCTGGGTGGCCACGCAGGACGCCCAGCGCGGTGCCTATCAACCGTGCCCCTGCGGCAGCGGCAACAAGTTCCGCTTCTGCCACGGCGACAAGGCGCCGGCTTCGCCCTTCAGTGGGGTCGATCGCGCCGCGCCGGCAGCCGGCTTGACGACGCCGCATTGATGGCAGAGATTTTTTGGAACCGGGTTGCATGCAACGATCCGGAATTTGTGTCAGCACTGAAAGGACGAGACCATGGCAACGAAGAAACCGAACATCCTGATCCTCTGGGGCGACGATGTGGGCTGGTGGAACATCAGCTACAACAGCCGCGGCCAGATGGGCTACCGCACGCCCAACATCGACCGCGTGGGCAACGAAGGCGTGGCCTTCACGGACTACTACGCGCAGCAGAGCTGCACGGCAGGGCGCGCCGCGTTCATGACAGGGCAGAACCCGATCCGCACCGGCTTGACCAAGGTGGGCATGCCCGGCGCCACCAACGGCCTGCAGAAGGAAGACCCGACCATCGCCGAGTTGCTCAAGCCGCTGGGCTACGCAACCGGCCAGTTCGGCAAGAACCACTTCGGCGACCGCGACGAACACCTGCCCACGACTGCACGGCTTCGATGAGTTCTTCGGTAACCTCTACCACCTGAACGCCGAGGAAGAGCCCGAGGACCCCGACTACCCGAAGAACCCGGAGTTCAAGAAGAAGTTCGGGCCGCGCGGCGTGCTGCATTGCAAGGCCGACGGCAAGGGTGGTCAGACCGTCGTGGACACCGGACCGCTGACGATCAAGCGCATGGAGACCATCGACGACGAGGTGACCGAGCGCGCGCTGCGCTTCATCGACGAAGCGCACAAGGCCAAAACACCGTTCTTCCTCTGGTACAACACCACGGCGATGCACTTCCGCACCCACTGCGCCGAGAAGCACAAGGGCAAGAGCGGCGGCCAGGGCGACTACAACGACGTGATGGTCGCGCACGACGAGAACGTCGGCATGATGCTCGACAAGCTCGACACGCTGGGCATCGCTGACGACACCATCGTCATGTATTCCACCGACAACGGCGTGCACTACAACACCTGGCCGGATGCCGGCATCACGCCATTCCGCTCCGAGAAGAACACCAACTGGGAAGGCGGCTGGCGCGTGCCGTGCTTCGTGCGCTGGCCGGGCAAGTTCAAGGCCGGCACGGTGCTCAACGGCATCGTCACCCACCAGGACTGGATGGCGACCTTCCTCGCCGCCGCCGGCGAGCCGAACATCACGGAGAAGCTTCTCAAGGGCTACAAGGCCGGCAAGAAGAGCTTCAAGGTCCACCTCGACGGCTTCAACATGCTGCCCTACCTGAAGGGCGAGGTGAAGGACAGCCCGCGCAATTCCTTCTTCTACATCAGCGACGACGGCGACATCCTGGCGATACGCATGCAGGACTGGAAAGTGGTGCTGATGGAGCAACGCGCCAGGCAGTTGGCGTGCTGGTTCGAGCCGTTCGTGAAGTTGCGCATCCCGAAATTGTTCAATCTGCGGCGCGACCCGTTCGAGCGGGCCGACGAGAACTCGAACACCTACTACGACTGGATGATCTCCCACGCTTACGTCGTCTACATGATGCAGGCCGTCGTCGGCAGCCAGATCGAGAACTTCGTGAAGTTCCCGCCGCGGCAAAAACCCGCTTCGTTCAACCTCGACGCCGTGATGCGCGATCTGGAGGCTGCCGGCGGCGGTGGCGGCCATTGACCTGCGTGCCCGATCCGACGCAGCGAAGGCGTAGCGCCCGACCTTGGGGTCGGGCGACCTGACTTGGCAGACCTGGGCGACGACGGACGCCTCGCCCGGGTCTCGTGAACTTTGGGATTCAAGGCGGAACAGAAACCCAGCGTGCCATTTGCCAACTTCGCGTCGCGGACGGAGAGCACCTTCTGCAGTCGCCAAACGGACCCACCGGCCGTCGACATTCCCTCGGCCAAACGGATCACCTTGTACCAGCCGTTCGGTAAGGTCGGCTTGTGGCCGTCATGCATAGCCATACATGACCACTATGCAAAGAACTCAACTATGCGTAGCGGCCGTGCCGTACCAGCGCATTCCTCCCAAGAGAACTGTTCGAAAGACATTCCAACTTCATTGCACAGTTTTCGGCTGCATGAGCCGGCGAACTGCACGGCTCTTGGGAGCCACTGACTTCTTTGTGGCTTCGACGACTGATTCCAGCGGGTAGATTCGCACCCGCTCCTGGTGTCGCTGCTTGACCTGAGTCCGACTCGACGCGAAGCTCGACGTACGATGGTTCGCTACGCGAAATTGCCAGGCAAGGCCACCAGCGTCGTCGGTGGACGCGGGGGCGCGGAGCGATGGATGTTGTCGATCGTCATGGGCCTTGATCGCGAGCGGCCCATCGAGCTGCTCTTGACGCGGGACGGGGCGCAACGCGTCGACTACCTTCTGGCGCGTTTGGAGTACTGCGTGTACACCTGACGGAGCACGGCGCTCAGGCACTGAGCGGTTGTGGCCTGTAACTGCCGCCCGTGGGGAGGTCATGCTTGGCCAGGGATCTGGGCCTTCCCTTCGACCTTGGCCAGCCACATCGCGGATCGCCCTCCACGAATCGCACCTGCGCAGCGACCGCTTGCCGACGGGAACGGAACGGCCAGCTGTCCGCGCCCGAGCCCGGACCCGCAACGGCGAAAGGCTCTGATCGGTAGCGCCTCGGCTGCCTTCGACAGGCCCGGGTGCGGAACGGCGAACAGGACGCGCCCGGAGCGCTACTCACATGGAAGAGCCCAGATGAGCGATAGTCGAGTGCAACAAATTTGGCGCGGCAGCAGGCCAGTCGCAACAACTCATGCAGACTTTCGACCTTCTACGTGGTGCGGGCCTCGCTTCGTCGATGCCAGGCCTCACACGCCGTAGCAACTGATCTGGCACCCTATGGTCGCCGCGCAGGGCGCCAGCCACTCATGACCCGAACCGCATTCGTCACCGGCAGCACTGGGTTCGTTGGCCTGAACCTCGTGCAACGCCTGGTCGCGCAGGGATGGGACGTCACGGCCCTGCACCGCGCCTCGTCCGACTTGAGGTTTCTTCGCCGCTTCGAGCCCAGGATGGCAGTCGGGGAGATCACGGAGGCAGCGTCAGTGCGCGCGGCGCTGCCGGCGGCCTGCGACACGGTCTTTCACGTGGCGGGCAACACCAACATGTGGCGCCGCAAGAACGCCGAGCAGACCCGCGACAACGTGGACGGCACGCGCAATGTCGTCGAGGCCTGTATTGCGAAGGGCGCGCGACGGCTGGTCGTCACGTCGTCCATTTCCGCCTATGGACCCGTCCGAGGTGAAGTGACCGAGGAAACCAAAAGCCTCGCGGCCGGTTCCTGGATCAACTACCAGAAGACCAAGTGGGAAGCTGAAGAAATCGCCCGCGCCGCCACGGCCCGTGGATTGCAGGTCGTGATCCTGCAGCCGGGTGGGATCGTCGGGCCCTACGACCTCGGCACCTGGTCGCGCCTGTTTCTGATGGTGCGCGACGGCAAGTTGCGCGGCGTGCCACCCGCGATGCGAACTTTTGCGCATGTGCACGAGGTGGCGGACGCCCACATTGTTGCGGCCGACAACGGTGATGGCAACGGCCGCAAGTACATACTCGGCGGCGAGAACGCGACGATGCTGGCCTTCGTGCAGGAGATCGCACGCCTTCTCGGCAAACCCGTTCCCGAGCGCGAGACGTCCCTCGTCGTGGTCAAGACCATCGCTGCGCTTGGCGACCTGCTCAGCCGCGTGACCGGTCGCGAGCCGCCCGTGACGCCCGAAATGGCCGAGGCGTTTTCCAATCCGATCACGGCCACCGCAGCGAAGGCACAGCGCGAACTGGGGTTTCGGGTGGTGCCGCTGAAGACCATGGTCGCCGACTGCTTCGACTGGATGGTCGCGGAGGGTCGGTTGTAGGGGCGTCGCAAAGCGACGAACCCCCTGTGAGTGGATCTTCGCCGGAAGAGACTGGCCTATGTATGTGCTGGCCAACTTGTATAGAGAAAGCTATATTTCTATGCGCGTCATGACCGACATGTATAGACCATCGACATTTCCCATGCTCGCCGGCAGGGCCGGCGAGCACGCGGCCTGCTGGTCATGACACCCATGTCCGCCTTGCCGCCGCTGCAGCCACTGACCCGGCTGCAGCACGCCATCTTCGAAACTCCCGCGGTGCTGAAAAGAGCGGTGACCGCCGGCCGCAATCTGGCCGAGCTGAAGGGCTTGGCTGCGTCCATTCCCAACCAGGCCATCCTCATCGACACCCTGGCGCTGCAGGAGGCCAAGGACAGTTCGGCCATTGAGAACATCGTCACCACGCACGACGAACTGTTCCGCAGCGACACCTACCCCGACCTGCTCGCCTCCCCCGCTGCCACGGAGGTGCGCCACTACCTGCAGGCCCTGCGCGTGGGCTACGGTCTGGTGCAGCAGACGGGGCTGCTCACCGTCAACCACATGATGGCCATCCAGGCCGAACTGGAACAGAACAACGCGGGCCTTCGCGAGCTGCCCGGCACCATGCTGAAGAACCAGCACGGCGCAGTGGTCTATACCCCGCCGCAAGACTCGGCGCAGGTGGTGGCGCTGATGACCGATCTGGAACGCTTCATCAACGCGGACGACGCCTTCGACGCCGACCCGTTGATCAAGATGGCAATCGCCCACCACCAGTTCGAAAGCATCCACCCCTTCTACGACGGCAATGGCCGCACCGGCCGCATCGTCAACGTGCTGTATCTCGTCAACAAGGGGCTGTTGGACATTCCGGTGCTGTACCTCAGCAGCGCAATCATGCGCAGCAAGTCCGATTACTACCGCCTGTTGCAGGCCGTGCGCGAAGAGGCCGACGCGCCGGAACTTTGGCAGGAATGGGTGCTGTACCTGCTGGCAGCGGTGGAAACCACGGCGCAGCAGACCCTCCACACCGTCACCGACATCAAGGCCGCGCAGCTGGACTACAAGCACCGTATCCGCGCCCGCTTCAAGTTCTACAGCCAGGACCTCATCAACAACCTGTTCATGCATCCGTACACCAAGATCGATTTTGTGCAGCGCGACCTGAAGGTGTCACGCCTGACTGCGACCAAGTACCTCGACGCGTTGGCGGGGGAAGGGCTTGTGCAGAAGGTGAAGGTCGGAAGGTCGAATTACTACATCAACGTGGCGTTGAACTCGATTCTCACGCGAGAACTGCCGGCCGCTGACGAGACAACATGAACGCCGAGGCCCATTGGTTCGAGGGCGTACTGGTCGATGCTTGCGACGCGATCGAAGAAGGGCTGACGACATCGACGGCCCCCTCCACGCAACGCGCCTGAAGTTCTCCAATCTGGCACACGCCGGGAACAAGGGCCCACCGCGGGCTGCCGCTTGGCGCGCGGTGGTGCGGTCGCCAACCACCCGTGCTCAAAGCCTACCGCTCCCCCTTGCGATACGGCTTCATCAGCGCTTGCGGATACGCCGCGCGGCGTGCGACGAGTACGAGGGCGGCGATCGAGAAGAGATAGGGCAGCATCAGGTAGACCTGATAGGGCACCTCGACGCCGAACACGCCGGCGCCGGACTGCTGCAGGCGCAGCTGCAGCGCATCGAACAGGCCGAACAGCAGCGCACCGAGCAGCGCCTTGCCCGGCCGCCAGCTCGCGAAGACGACGAGCGCGACGCATACCCACCCTCGGCCGTTGACCATGTTGAAGTAGAAGGCGTTGAACGCGGCGAGCGTGAGGAAGGCGCCGGCCACGCCCATCAGCGCCGAGCCGGCCATGATGGCGCCGATGCGCACCTGCACAACCGACAAGCCCTGGCCTTCTGCGGCGGCCGGGTTCTCGCCCACCATGCGCACGGCCAGACCGAGCGGCGTGCGGTAAAGCACATAGCCGATCACGGGCACGAGCAGCAGCGCGAGCAGCGTGAGCGGCGTCTGCGCGTTGAGCACGGGCACCGGCAGCCAGGCCATGTCTGCAAACGGTTCGATCGTCGGCGGGCTGCTGACTTTGGGGAAGCTCACGCGGTAGGCGTAGCTCGCGAGGCTCGATGCGAAGAGCGTGATCCCGAGGCCAGTGACGTGCTGGGAAAGCGCGAGCGAGACGGTCAGGAAGCCGTGCAGCAGGCCGAACAGCGCGCCGACAGCCGCCGCCACGGCGACGCCGAGCCACAGCCCGCCGCCCTGGTAGACGGTGAGCCAGCCGGCGAAGGCGCCCGCAACCATGATGCCTTCGATGCCGAGGTTCAAGACCCCGGCGCGCTCGCACAGCAAGACGCCGAGCGTGCCCAGGATCAGCGGCGTCGCAATGCGCAGCACCGCCACCCAGAACGGGATGGTCGCGAAGAGCTCCAGCGTTTCAGCGAACACGCGCCACGCTCCTGCGCTGCCAGGTGATGCGGTACTGTGCGAGCATCGCGGCGACCAGCATCGACAACAACGATACGCTGACGATGACGTCGGCGATGTAGGTTGGCACCGCGACCGCGCGGCTCATGCTGTCGGCGCCGACGAGGATGCCGGCGACGAAGATCGCGGCGGCGACGACGCCAAGCGGGTTCAGCGCGGCGAGCATCGCGATCACGATGCCGCTGTAGCCATAGCCAGGCGACATGTCGAGCGTGACGTAGCCGGCGCGGCCGGCGACCTCGATCGCACCGGCCAGCCCCGCGAGCGCACCCGACAGCAGCGCGACCTTCACCGTCACCCAGCCGACCGGCATGCCGGCGAACGCCGACGCGCGCGCATTGGCGCCAACGGCGCGAATCTGAAAGCCCGTCGTCGTGTACTTGAGCAGCGCCCACAGCAGCACCGCGAGCAGCAGCGCCCACAAGAAGCCGGTGTGCAGGCGGCTGCGTTCGACGAGCTTGCCGAGTTGCATCGCCTCCTGCAACGAAACACTTTGCGGCCAGCCCATCGCGGTCGGGTCCTTCATCGGCCCATCGAGCATCCAGCTCACGAACAGCAGCACGATGAAGTTGAGCAGCAGCGTCGTCACCACCTCGTCGACACCGAGGCGGCTCTTGAGCAGTGCCGGGCCGAGCAGCAGCAGCGCCCCGGCTGTCGCGGCGGCGAGCATCATCAGCGGAAAGAGCAGCCACGGCGGCACCAATGTGAAACCCTCGCCGCCATGCAGGCCGCCAACCGCAACCGCCGCCAGCGCGCCCAAGTAGAGCTGCCCTTCGGCGCCGATGTTGTATAGCCGTGCCTTGAACGCGACTGCGCAGGACAGGCCGGTGAGGATCAGCGGCACCGCACGCGTCAGCGTCTCGGTCCATGCAAATCGCGTGCCGAAGCCGCCTTCGAGCAGCAGCGCATACGCACGGCCGATCGGCGCGCCGGCCCAGGCGACGAGCAGCGAGGTGACGATGAGCGTGAACGCGACCGCAGCGAACGGCGCGACGAGCATCGCCGTGCGCGAAGGCAGGGCGCGCTTCTCAAGCCGCAGCATGGCTCGCCTGTGCGGTGTCCACCGCGCCGCCGGTCATCGCGAGGCCGATCGCCGCCAGCGTCCAGGCGGAAGCCGGCTGCGCGGCGGTCAGTTGGCCGTGATGCATCACCGCGATGCGGTCGGCGAGTGCGAAGATTTCTTCGAGGTCTTCCGAAATCAGCAGCACCGCCGCACCGGCGGCGCAGGCGTCGAGTAATTGCTGATGCACATAGGCGACGGCGCCGATGTCCAGGCCCCATGTCGGCTGGTTGGCGACGATCAGGCACGGCGCGCCGATGCCTTTGGCGCCCACGCTCACGGGCGCCGGGCCGTCCGAAGTTGGTCGCGATCCCGGTGTGGGGTCGGCCGCTGTGTCCGGCGGACTAGCGGTTGTCATCAGCGCGCGCCCGAGGATGAGCTTTTGCATGTTGCCGCCCGACAGCGCGCGCGTCGGCGTCTCGACGCCACGGCCTTCGGTGCCGCGCACGTCGAAGCGTTCGATCAGCGCGCGCGCATGTGCCTGTGCGCTCGCCCGGCGCACGACGCCCCAGCGCGCAAAGGCGGGGGTCGCGAAGCGTTCGAGCACCGCGTTCTCCCATACCGGCAGATCGCCGACGACGCCGACCGCATGCCGATCCTCCGGGATGCGTGCGACGCCGGCCTCGACCCACGCCTGCGGTCGCGCGGGCAGCATGGTGCCGTTCACCGTGAGCGTGCCGCCGTCGAGCGCATGCAGCCCGCACAGCACATCGGCCAGCGCGTCCTGTCCGTTGCCGGCAACGCCGGCGATGGCAAACACTTCGCCGGCACGCAGCGTGAGCGAGACGGCGTCGAGCAAAGGCCGCGGCGCGTCGGCGCGCAACAGCGTGGCACCGCGCAGTTCACACACGAGCCCTCCGGGCGCTTGCGTGCGGCGCTGCGCCGGCGGCACGGCCCGGCCGACCATCAGCTCGGCGAGCATCGCCTTGTCGGCCTGCGCCGCGGGCAAGGTGGCGACGAGCCGGCCCGCGCGCAGCACGGCGATGCGGTCGGAGACGCGCAGCACCTCATCGAGCTTGTGGCTGATGAAGATCACCGACAGGCCGTCGGCGACGAGCTGCGCGAGCGTCGCGAAAAGCGATTCGCTCTCCTGCGGCGTGAGCACCGCGGTCGGCTCGTCGAGGATCAGGATCTTCGCGCCCTGCTTGCGGCCGAACGAGACGAGCGCCTTCAGGATCTCGACGCGCTGACGCTCGCCGACCGAGAGCCGCGCGACGAGCGCGTCCGGCTCGACGTCGAGGCCGAAGCGCGCGCCCGTCTCGACGAGCGCGCGGCGTGCTTCGGCGCGGCGCGAGAACGGCTGCCACAGCGGTTCGGTGCCGAGCATCACGTTGTCGAGCACCGACAGGTTGTCGGCGAGCGTGAAGTGCTGGTGCACCATGCCGATGCCGGCGGCGAGCGCGGCGGCCGGGTCGCCCGGCGGCAGCGGCTCGCCGAAGGCTTCGATCGCACCCTCGTCAGCGACGTAGTGTCCGAACAGGATCGAGACGAGCGTCGACTTGCCGGCGCCGTTCTCGCCGAGCAGTGCGAGCACCTCGCCGCGCGCAAGGTCGAGCGAGATCGCATCGTTGGCGACGAGCGCGCCGAAGCGCTTGCTGATGCCGGTCAGGCGCAGCACGGTGGCGGGATCGCGGGGTGGGTTCCGTTCGGGCATGGCGGGCGGACTATCTGATGGCGGGCGCTCGAATTGCGGTAGTGTGCGCGACACGCCGGAGCCGCCACCCATGCCTGACCTTGCGCCCGCCGAACCCTTGCCCGCCGCGTGCCTGAACTGCGGTGAGCCCTTCGGCAGCCCGCGGCCGAAGTATTGCCCGGCCTGCGGGCAGGAGAGCAATGTCAAGCCGCCAACGTTGCTGGAGTTCGCGCAGCAGTTCGGCGGCAACTACCTCGCCGCCGAGGGCGCGCTGTGGCGCACGCTCGCGTTGTTGTTCTTCAAGCCCGGGCAGTTGACGCTCGAATACCTTGCCGGGCGGCGCCGGCGCTACCTGCTGCCGCTGCGGCTGTACCTGCTGATCAGCCTCGCGACGCTGGTGCTGATGCGCGTGCTCAGCGCAGTCGGCGCAGGCGACAGCGCCGTCTTTCTCGATCCGGCGGCGAACGGATCGCATACGAAGGCAGCGCAGTTCGATCTGGATCTCGGCCCAGGCAAGGTTGGCATGAACAACGGCGTCTTCCATTGCGAAGGCTTGCCGACGTGGATGTGCCGCCGCCTGGAGCGCCGGATGGGCGTCGACCCGAAGTCGCTCGCGCGCGAACTGGAAGGCGTGGACGAGCGCTTCGTCAGCAACCTGGGCAACGCGATGTTCGTGCTGCTCCCGATGTACGCGCTGTGGCTGCGACTCGTCTACCGCAACCGGCATATGCGCTACACCGAGCATCTGGTCTTCGCCCTGCACCTGCACGCATACTGGTTCCTCGCGATGGCCTGCATGGCATGGGGTTGGGGGCCGCTGCAGTTGCTGGCGCTGATCGCGGTGCCGACGTATGCGCTGCTCGCGATGCGCCGCGCCTATGGCGGCCGCTGGGGGCCGCTTCTCGCGCGCGCATTGGTCGTCAGCGTGCTCTATGGCCTGAGCCTGGTGCTGGTGATGGGCGCAGTGGGCATCTGGTCGGTGTTCGCCTGAAGCAGCGGCGGCGCCCGTTGTCACCTCGGGCGCGTCACTTCGCCGTCGGTTTGGGCTGGCTGTCGTCGACCTTGACCTTGAACGAACCGTCGAGGATCGCCTTCTGCTTGGCGGCGACCTTGGCCTTGGCGTCGGCCGGCACCTTGGACTCGAAAGTTCCGAGCGGTGCAAGCTCGCCGCCCTTGTACTTCATCGTCGAGTAGACGGCGTAGTCCTCGGCCTTGAAGGTGCCTGCCTGCGCGTTCTTGATCGCGAGGTCGATCGTGGGCTCCATGTTCCACAGCGCTGACGCGACGACCGTCTCGGGGTACTGGGCCTGGGTGTTGATGACGTTGCCGATGGCGAGCTTGCCCTTCTCCTTGGCGGCGTCGCTGACGCCGAAGCGCTCGGCATACATCACGTCGGCGCCCCGGTCGATCATCGCGAAGGCAGCTTCCTTGGCCTTCGGCGGATCGAACCAGCTGTTGATGAAGGTGATCATGAACTCGACCTTCGGATTGGTCTCTTTCGCGCCGGCCATGAAGGCGTTCATGAGCCGGTTGACCTCGGGAATCGGGAAGCCACCGACCATGCCGATCTTGTTTGTCTTGGTCATCGCGCCGGCGACCATGCCCGACAGATACGCCGGCTCCTGGATGTAGTTGTCGAACACGCTGAAGTTGGGCGCCTGCGGGCCCTTGGAACTGCCGAGCAGGAAGCTCACCTTCGGGTAGTCCTTGGCCACCTTGCGCGCCGCGTCTTCCACCGCGAAAGCTTCGCCGACGATCAGCGTGTTGCCCTTTTCCGCGTAGCCGCGCATCACGCGCTCATAGTCGGCGTTCGTCACGTTTTCACTGAACACGTATTCGATCTCGCCGCGCGCGGCCGCAGCCTTGAGCGCCTTGTCGACGCGGCTGACCCACTGCTGCTCGACCGGCACGGTGTAGACCGCAGCGACCTTGAGCTTGTTCTGCGCCTGGGCGGGCGCGACGGCGGCAATGGCTGCTGCGGCGAGCGTGCCCAACAGGGCGTGGCGGCGGGTGAATGTCATGGGGTTCTCCTCTTCGGGGGTTTGGGGGTTGCGGGTCGAACATGACGAGGCGGGCGGCCTTCGAATCGCACGCTGGACACGACCCTGCATTAAGCAAGAGGCGTTCCACGCTCGTCAATCGGGACTCGCCACCGCCCTAGAATTGTCCGGCTCCGTTGCCGGCCGACGCCACAAATCGACGCCATGAATCATTCCCCGCTTTCCGCCCTCTCACCGCTCGACGGGCGTTATGCCGCAAAGGTCGCGGTGTTGCGCCCGCTGCTGTCCGAGTTCGGGCTGATGCATCGGCGGGTGCAGGTCGAGGTTGAATGGTTCATTGCGCTGTCGGACGCGGGGCTTGCCGAATTGGCGCCGCTCTCGGGCGCCGCGCGTGATCTGCTGCGCGGCCTGGTCGCGGATTTTTCGACGGCCGATGCGCAGGCGATCAAGGACATCGAGGCGACGACGAATCACGACGTGAAGGCGGTCGAGTACTGGCTCAAGTCGCGCTTCAAGGGCCACGTCGAGCTCGAGCGTGGCGCCGAGTTCGTGCACTTCGCCTGCACCAGCGAGGACATCAACAACGCAAGCCACGCGCTGATGCTCGAGCACGCGCGCGCCGACGTGCTGTTGCCGGCGCTCGACGGCGTGATCGAGCGTCTTGTCGTGCTGGCCCACGAGCTTGCCGACGTGCCGATGCTCAGCCGCACTCATGGCCAGACGGCGAGCCCGACGACGGTGGGCAAGGAGGTCGCCAACGTCGTCGCCCGGTTGTATCGCGCACGCGCGAATTTCGCCGGTGTCAAGCTGCTGGCAAAGATGAACGGTGCGGTTGGCAATTACAACGCGCATCTCGCCGCCTACCCCGATGTCGACTGGGAGGCCTTTGCGCGCCGCGTGGTCGAAGAGCGGCTCGGCCTCACGTTCAACGCCTACACGATCCAGATCGAGCCGCACGACGCGATGGCCGAACTGTTCGACGCCATGGCGCGCACGAACACGATCCTGATCGACTGGTCGCGCGACCTGTGGGGCTACATCAGCCTGGGCTACTTCAAGCAGCGGCTGAAGGCGGGCGAGATCGGCTCGTCGACGATGCCGCACAAGGTCAACCCGATCGACTTCGAGAACGCCGAAGGCAATTTCGGCCTTGCCAACGCGCTGCTGACGCACTTGTCGCAGAAGCTCCCGATCAGCCGCTTCCAGCGCGACCTGACCGACAGCACGGTGCTGCGCAACATGGGCGTCGCCTTCGGCTACGCGCTGCTCGGGCTCGACAGCCTGCAGCGGGGCCTGGGCAAACTCGTGGTGAACCGTGATGCGCTCGCGGCAGACCTCGACGCTGCCTGGGAGGTGCTTGCCGAGCCGATCCAGACGGTGATGCGCCGCCACGGCCTGGCGAACCCGTATGAGCAGCTCAAGGAACTGACGCGTGGCAAGGCGATCACGCGCGAGACCCTCGCCGCATTCATCGACACGCTCGCGCTGCCGGAGCCGGAAAAGGCGCGCCTGCACGCACTGACGCCCTGCCAACTACACCGGCAAGGCGGCCGCACTGGCGCGCCGGATCGGCGACGCAGAGTGACGCGCAGATGATGAACTTCACCGATCAACTCACCCGCGCGCGCGACGCGAACGATTCGCTGCTGTGCGTCGGCCTCGACCCCGAGCCGGCGAAATTCCCCGCCGGCTGGGCGGGCGACGCCGCCAAGATCTTCGACTTCTGCGCGGCCATCGTCGATGCGACCAAGGACCTCGTGATCGCGTTCAAGCCGCAGATCGCGTACTTTGCGGCACAGCGTGCGGAAGGGCAGCTCGAGCGCCTGATCGAGCACATCCGCGAAGTCGCGCCGCAGGTGCCGGTGATCCTCGACGCCAAGCGCGGCGACATCGGCGCGACGGCCGAGCAGTACGCGCGCGAGGCGTTCGAGCGCTACCGCGCCGACGCGGTGACGCTCTCGCCGTTCATGGGCTTCGACTCGATCGAACCCTATCTCGCCTATTCGGGCAAGGGCGCGATCCTGCTGTGCCGAACCTCGAACCCGGGCGGTTCGGACCTGCAGGGCCAGCGGCTGTTGGGCGCAGACGGCGGGCCGGGAGAGTTGTTGTTCGAATACATCGCGCGACTTGCCGCCGGGCCGTGGAACCGCAGCGGCCAGCTCGGCCTCGTCGTCGGCGCGACCTATCCGGCCGAGATCAAGCGCGTGCGAGAGATCGCGCCGCAGTTGCCGCTGCTCATTCCGGGCATCGGCGCGCAGGGTGGCGATGCCGAGGCCACGGTGCGCGCCGGCGCGCGCGGCGGCGCGCTGATCATCGTCAGTTCATCGCGCGCGGTGCTATACGCCGGAGCGGGCACTGACTTCGCTGCCGAGGCGCGGCGCGTTGCCGACGCGACGCGCCGAGCGCTCAACGCGGCGCGGCCGGGCTGAAGCGCGCAATACGTGCGCCCCGCATGACGCCCGACAGGGAAAGCGAGCCCTCGCGGCAAGCTCAAGTCTGCAAAACTTAGGTCGAGATTGCCGTGAGGCTGCGCCTTCGCGCGCCACGGGACTGACACCGCGCGTGCGCCCCAACCCCCCCTTGTCTGTCGACCCCGATACGCCCTGGCCGCGCCAGCTAGACGCGCGCGTGGCGCGCTGGTTCTTTGCCGGCGGCGTGGCTGTGTCCTTCGGCGGGCTGATCGCCTACGCCGTGCTGCCGCTGTCGGTGTCGACTGCTGCGCGCGGCCTGCTCGTTGGCGGCTGCCTGTCAATGGCCTTGATCTTTGCGCTGCTGCACTGGAAGGCCGACCGGCTGCCACTCGAGAAAGCGGTGCTTGTCGCCGCCTGGTTCGCCTGCGTGATCACCGGCGTGACGGCACTCGGCCTGGGCGGCGGCGTGCACACGCAGGTCCTCGGCTATTGGCCGTTGCTGATCGCGCTCGTCGCGGTGCTTGGCAGCCTGCGTGCGGCGGCGGCCCTGACGGCGGCCTGCGCGCTGATGGCGGCAGCGCTTGCGGTGCTGGAAATCACGCAGGGTCAGCCGACGCGCGCGGCGCCGGGCGAGGGCCTGCTGCTGCCGCTGATCACGATGGCGCTGATGCTGGGCTCAGGCTTCGTCGTCGGCAGCTTGACCTCGTACCTGGTGCGCAGCGCGCTGCGCCAAGCCGGCGAGCGCGAAAGGCGCTTCCGCGATCTGCTCGACATGTCGGTCGACTGGCACTGGGAGCTCGATGCTGAACTGCGCTTCGTGCGCTTCGATACGCTGGCCGGTGCGCGCAGCGGCGCCAGAGCGCCGCGACAGCTGGGACGCACCCCGTGGGAAGTGGAGGAGTCCGGCCTCGACGAGGAACAGATGGACGCGCTGCGCGCCGACCTCGAAGCGCGTCGGCCGTTCAGCCGCGTGTTGATGCGCGACATCGATAGCCAGGGGCGCCCGCGTTTCATCAGCTTCAGCGGCAGGCCGCGCTTTGCCAGAGGCGGCGCGTTTCGCGGCTACTGGGGCGTCGGCCACGACATCACGGCGGAAGTGCGCGCGCAGCATGCGGTGCACTCGAGCGAAACGCGCTATCGGGAGCTGTTCGATCGTTCGCCGACGCCGCTCGTCTTGCACCGTGGCGGGCGTGTGATCGACGCCAATCCGGCGGCCGCGTCGATGTGCGGCTTCGCCAGCCCGAACGCGATGGCCGGCACCGACATGCTCGGCTTGTACGCCGAAGGCGCGCCGCGCGAGCGGGCGATCGCGCGCATTGCCGAGGTCGAGCTCCTGGACGTCGGCCAGGGCCTGCCGGTGGCCGAATTCACGCTGCGCTCGCGCGACGCCAGATTGCTCGAGGTGCAGGCGACGGCGGTGCGCGTGATGGCGGCAGGCGGCCCGGCGACGCTGTCGATCTACTTCGACGTCACCGCACGCCGCGCGACCGAGGCGGCGCTGCGCCGCGCGGACGCCCTGTTGTCACATTTGTTCGCGACCAGCCCAGGCTCTCTGACGCTGACCGAAGTCGAAAGCGGCCGCTACGTCATGGTCAACCCCGGCTTCACGCGCCTGACCGGCTACACCGCGGACGAGGTCATCGGCCGCACCGCGATCGAGATCGGCATCTGGCACGGCGACGATCGCGAGCGCCTGGTCGGCGCTATCGAGGGAGACGGCCAGGTCGACGGCATGGAGTTGACGCTCGTCACCAAGGCCGGCGCGCTGGCGTCGATCCAGGCCTCGGCGGCGCACTTCGAGATGGCAGGGCAGGCCTACCTCGTCATCAATGCGCACGACGTCACCGCGAGCGAGCGCGCCAGGCTCGAACATGCCGCGATCCTGCAGCACGCGCCGATTGGCATTGCGTTCACGCGCGACGGCTGCTTTCAGCAGGTCAACCCGAGCTGGGAGCGCATGTTCGGTTGCGCGCCCGGACAGCTCGTGGGCAGGCGCCTGAGCGCACTCTGGCCAGAGGCGCCGGGCGAAGCCGAATTGCGGGCCGACGCGCCCCATGCGGGCGCCGAACCGCAAGTGTTCGAGATCGTGCGCGAGATGCATCGTGACGATGGCAGCGCGTTCTGGTGCCGTCTGCTCGGACAGCACATGAACGCGACACACCCGGTGTATGGCGGCACCTTGTGGCTGGCCGAGGACATCTCCGAGCGGCGGCGGATCGATCAGGCGCTCGCGGCCGCACTCGTGCAGGCCGAAGCGGCGAACCGCGCGAAGAGTGCCTTCCTCGCCAACACGAGCCACGAGATCCGCACGCCGCTCAACGAGTTGCTCGGCCTCGCGCGCCTCACACAGCGCCCTGCGCTCGACGCGACGCTGCGCCGCGAGTACCTCGCGCAGATCGTCGAGAGCGCGCAAAGCCTGGCCGACATCATCTCCGACGTGCTCGACCTTTCGAAGATCGAGGCCGGCAAGTTCGAGCTCGAGGCTGAAGCCTTCGATCTGCGCGAGCTCGTGTGTTCCGCGCACCGCACGTATCTCGCGCTGGCGCACGCCAAGGGCTTGCTCCTGACGCTGACGGTTGCCGACGCGGTGCCCGAATGGGTGCAAGGCGATCGTGTGCGCACTCGCCAGATCCTCGTCAACTTCCTGACCAACGCGATCAAGTTCACCGCGTCGGGCCAGGTTCAGGTGACGCTCGAAGTGGCGCCGCCGGGCCGCGTGCGCATGATCGTCATCGACACCGGGCCGGGCATGGACGCCGCGACGCAGCGTCGTTTGTTCATGCCGTTCTCGCAGGCCGACGAATCGACGACGCGGCGCTTCGGCGGCACGGGCCTCGGGCTGTCGATCTGCCGCGAGCTCGCGCGGCTGCTGGGCGGTGAGGTCGGCGTGCACAGCGCGCTCGGCGAGGGCAGCCGCTTCTGGGCCGAACTGCCGTTGCCGCCGGCGGCGCCAACTCGCGCCGGGCCGAGGGCTGACGGTGCCGATCTGGCTCGCTTGCAAGCATGCGCGCGTGCTGATGGTCGAGGACAACCCGGTCAACATGCTGATCGCCGTCGCCCAGCTCGAACAGTGGGGCGCGGCGGTCGATCAGGCGCACGACGGGCAAGCGGCGGTCGAGGCCGTCGAACGCGCCGCCGACGAGGGCCACCCCTTCGATGTCGTGCTGATGGACCTGCAGATGCCGCAGATGGGCGGCAACGACGCCGCGCGCACGCTGCGCCAGCGCTTCACGGCGCAGGAGCTGCCGATCATCGCGCTCACCGCAGCGGCACTCGTCTCGGAGCGGCAGCGGGCGCTACAGGCGGGGATGAACGACTTCGTCTCCAAGCCGATCGACCCTGACCAGCTGCTGCGCGCGCTCGGCAGGGCGCTCGCGTTCGGCAGCGAGAAGCCGGTGCACGACACGCAGTAGCCGGGGTACAGCGACGCCCCTCGGTGCCCAGAATGTCTGCGGCTGGGCGACGCAGCGCGAGAATGCAAAGGGCGCGGACGTCACGAAGCGCGCGAAGGGCGCAAGCCGCGCGAGCCGCGCAAACTGCGCGTGGTGCAAATCGGGCGTATTGCGCGTATCGGGCGCAAAGAGCAAAGGGCGCCGATCCAGCAGGCGCCCTTCGCTTGGCTTTATTGTTATTGGTGATGTCGGTCGGCAGCCGCCGGCCTTGCAGTCGAGAGGTACGGGGCGAACGCTGCGCCGCGCGTGACCAGGTTGTCTCCTCGATCCCCCGCCGCGGTGCGCCGCCTGTCGGCCGCGCGCTTTGCGAGTGGCGCGACTGTAGGCCTGTGGCGCCGACCCTGCACTAGGAGTTTCCCTGCGCGCCGCAGTTACAGGTTCTCGGGCCGCTGCGCAAATTGCAGCGTGACGATCGGCGCCCTGGCCGGCCTCGCTGCGGACGCTGACCTGCCCGCCGTGCAGCTCGGCGATGCGCTTGACGATTGCGAGGCCGAGCCCCTTGCCGCCTTCGCCGGTGGCCGGCGCAACGCCATGGCGGCTCTGATAGAAGCGGTCGAAAAGGTGCGGCAGATCGGCCGCCGCGATGCCGGGGCCAGTGTCGGCGACCGTGACCTGCAGTTGCCCATCCCTCAGTTCGGCCCTGATTTCGATGCGATCACCGGGGCGGGCGAACTTGAGCGCGTTGTCGAGCAGATTGGCAAGCGCGCGTTCGAAGAGTTCGATATCGAGCCAGGCGGGCACGGCGCCGGCGTGCACCGCGGCGAGGCCGACCTGTGCGAGCCGCGCACGTTCAGCGAAGCGGAGCACGATGTCGTCGATCAGCTCGCAGGCGTCCACCGCGACCGGCTGCAGTTTGAACTCGGGCTCGTCGAGCTTGGCGAGTTCGCCCAGCGATTGCACGAGCCGCGCGGCGTTGCGCGTGTTGCGCAGCGCGATCTCGATCAGCCTGCGCGGCTCCTGCGCGGCAGTGCGATCTACAGCTGCGGCAGCGAGCCGGGTGTCGAGCGTTTCGAGGCAGGCGACGGTCGCGGTGAGCGGCGAACGCAGGTCGTGCGACAGGTTGCTGACCGCTTCGCGCCGGAAATGGTCGAGCCGGTGCAGCGTCGCCCACTGGGTGCGCAGCGTCGCGAGCATGTCGCGAAACACGCCCGTCAGCTGACCGAACTCGTCGCGACTGATGGGCGGCAGCGCGACATCGGCATCGCCCGACTTCAGGCCGTCGCGCGACACGCTCTTGACGGCCCGGGTCAGGCGCGCGAGCGGCCGCGTGATCGATGCCGTGACCCAGGCCGCGATCAAGGTCGTCAACGCGACAATCGCCGCGATCAGGATCAGCGCCGGCTGGCCGAGGGTGGTGCGCGCCGCGGCCCATCGGCTCGCGGCCTTGTCGCCCGGATGGCAGACGACGTAGAGGTAGCCGGCAACCGGCTCGGTCGTGCGGATCACCGCGCGCCGCAGCGGCTGCGCGGCGACGACCGCATCGGCGTCCATGCGTTCGGGGTCGTCGCCCATCACGTAGGGCGCGCGCTCGGGGCCGATCGATTGCATCACCGGCCCCATCGCGACCCGAAAGTCGGGGCCGAGGCTCGACCTTGGCCGAGGTCGCGAGCACGCGCCCTTCGGTGTCGAGCAGGTAGAGCTGACTGTCGGGGTCGAACAGCACGAGGCTCGTGAGCCAGGCATTGAAGTCGGCGGGGTTGCGCTCGCGCAGGTCGATGATGTTGTCGTACTCGCCGACGACGCGAGTCAGGAAGGAGCGCGCGCGCTGGTAGGTGATCTCGTGCTCGAAGCGCTGGAAGGCGTAGAACACGGTCGCGATCACGAGCAGCGCAGTCGCCAGGCCGGTGGCGAGGATCGTCAGCGTGAGCTTCAGGCGCACGGACATGGCGCACCGTCAATGCTCAAGGCGCGTCGCGCAACTTGTAGCCGGCGCCGCGCACGGTGAGGATCAGCCGTGGCTGCATCGGGTCGGCCTCGATCTTGGCGCGCAGCCGGTTGATGTGCGTCGTCACCGTGTGCTCGTAGCCGTCGTGCGAATAGCCCCAGACGGCGGCGAGCAGTTGCGAGCGTGAGAACACATGGCCCGGATGTTGGGCAAAGTGCAGCAGCAGGTCGAACTCGCGCGCGGTGCATTCGAGCGGCTCGTCGCCCAGGCGCACGCTGCGTCGCGCGGGGTGGATCTCGAGCTCGCCGTTGCGGATCGGCGCGACCGCCGCGCCCTGCCCGCTCTGCGCCTGGCGCAGCAGTTCGGCGCGGCGCAGCAGCGCCTTCACGCGCGCCATCAATTCTGCGAGCGAGAACGGCTTGGTCAGGTAGTCGTCGGCGCCGAGCTCGAGCCCGAGCACGCGGTCGAGCTCGGTCGCCTTTGCGGTGAGCATCAGGATCGGCGCGCTGTGTTGGCGCGCGCGCAGCGCCTTGCACACCTCCAGGCCGTCGAGCCCGGGCATCATCAGATCGAGGATCAGCAGTTCGGCCGGGGTCGCGAGCTGGTGCGCGAGCGCGCTTGCTGCCGTCGGCCACGGCGACGACTTCGTAGCCGGCCTGGCGCAGGTTCATCGCGATCAGGTCGCGGATGTCGGTCTGATCCTCGGCCAGCAGGATCGTGGGCGCGGCGGTCGCGGGCATGCCTGATTGTCGCGTCGCGTGCCGCGGCCTTACAGCGATGTGCGCAAAGCGTGATCTTCCTGTGAGGTTCGGCGAGATTGGCGTGAGGTGCAGCGACCACAGTGCAGGCATCGGCAGCGCACTCGCGCGCGGCCGCCTCACAAGGACGCCCGACCATGAACCTCGCCCCCGCCGCCACACTCGGCCCGATTCCGCAAGCCGCGATCTGCCCGCGCGAGCTGATGTCGCATCGCACGAGCCTGGTGCGCTTCGCGGCGCGCAGGCTGCGCGACCCGATGCTCGCCGAAGATCTGGTGCACGACGTGTTCGAAGCGGTGCTCACCGGCCGCGCGGCATTCGCCGGGCGCTCGTCGCTGCGCTCGTGGCTGACCGGCATCCTGAAGCACAAGATCGTCGATCTGGTGCGGCGCAACGCCGGCAACGATTCGTTCGACGACGGCTTCGACGCCGATGGCGCGACACCGCTGGCCGCGGCGACGCCGGGCCCGGACGAGATCGCCGAGCAGCGCGAACGGCTGGCCAAGACGATGACGCGCATCGCCGCGCTTGCCCGGCGATGCTGCGCGACGTGCTGCATCTGCGCGTGTTCGAGGACATGCCGACCGCTGAAGTCTGCCGGCGTCTGGAGATCAGCGAGGCGAATCTGTTCGTGCGCCTGCACCGCGCGCGTCGCCAACTGCTGAACTGAAGTTCAGCGGCCGGCAAGCACCGGGAACAGCTTCGTCAGACCATCGGCCATCACTTCGACCGCGATCGCGGCGAGGATCAGGCCCATCAGCCGCGTCATGACGTTGATGCCGGTCTTGCCGAGCACGCGCGAGATCTTGTCGGCGGCGCTGAACGCGAGCCAGACCATCAACCCGATCACGACGCCATAGCCGACGAGCACGGCGTGCTCCCACCAGTGGCGCGTCTTCTCGGCGTAGATGACGACGGTCGAAATCGTCGCCGGGCCGGTCAGCAGCGGGATCGTCAGCGGCACGACGGCGATGCTGTCGCCGGCATCGAGCTTGTCGTCGCCGTCGCTCACCGCGTCGAGGCGCGCTTCGGCCGGCCGCGCGTTGAGCATCTGCAGCGACGAGATCAGCAGCAAGGTGCCGCCGCCGACCTGGAACGAGGCGAGCGAAATGCCGAAGAAGTCGATGATGCGCAGACCGGCGAGTGCGCTGACCGCGATGACGACGAAGGCGCTGAACGCGGCAACGCGGGCGGTGCGCTGACGCTGCGCGCGGTTCAGGCTCTGCGTGAAATGAATGAAGAACGGCACCACGCCGATCGGGTTCACGATCGCGAGCAGCGCGATCAGCGGCTTGTAGATGTCCATGTGCGATTCTCGCCGTCACGCCGTCTTGCCGGCGGCGCACGGCGCGGCCGTCAGTCGTCCTCGCGCGTCGCCAGGTAGACCGCGCAGAAGCCGCGCAACGACACGAGGCCCGGCAACACGAGCGCCAGGGCGAACACGATGCCGCCGCCGACGAGTGCGGCGGCGCCGTGCGGCGAGGCGACGACGGGCGCGCCCGGTGGCGCCCAGGCTGCGCAGCCCGTAGCCGAACAGGCCCGCCATCAACTGCTGCGCGGGCACCTCGACGCCGACGACGGCGATGCCGAGTTCGGCCACCGCGCGACCGCCGGCCATGACGACGAAGCTCACGACGGCGCCGACCGCGGCCGCGAGCAGGCTGACGGCCGCGACCAGCAAGGCGGTGACGAGCAGGCGGCGACGCATCGTGCGCAACAGCGTGCGCACGACCGTCATGACCGACGCGCCCGACCAGACGGCCGGCGCGGCGAGCGGCACGACGACGACGAGCAGCGAAAGCGCCATCAG
Organism: uncultured beta proteobacterium; assembly: GCA_963774675.1. GTDB lineage: Bacteria > Pseudomonadota > Gammaproteobacteria > Burkholderiales > Burkholderiaceae_C > CAIKUF01. The sequence goes on from CAVZFV010000013.1 coordinate 277,430, forward strand.
CCCGCCGGCGACGACGCCCAAGGGCACGAGCAGGCCGAACAGCAGCGGCCCGAGCATCGGCCCGGCGACTGCCGCACGGCTGAGCCAGAAGAGGCCGCCGATCACGGCCGCAATCAGCGCATAGCCCGCGAGCGACGATCGCGAGCGCGGCGAGCAGCCGGTGCGCGCTCAGCAGCGCATCGCGCAAGGCGTCGAGGGGATCGCGCGGGGGCAGGCCGCGCGCCGCGTCCATCACGAGGAGGCCGGCGGCGTTGCCGCCGTAGAACGCGACCGTGAGCGCGGCACCGGCCTGGATCTGGCCCCAGCCGACCGCTTCGCGCGCGAGCGAGGCCTCGGCCATCGCGAGCAGCAAACCGGCGGCGGCGAAGGTGCCGAGCAGCATCAGCAGCGCCGGGCCGTTGCGCAGCACGTCCAGCGATTGAAGCACCTGGCCGAGCGCCTCGAGCGGAGTTCCAGTGGAACGGCGTTCGGAGGCGTCAGGAATGAGCGAAGTCAAGGCGATCCTTCGAGTGCCGACGGCATGATACTGGGGAGAACCCGAGCTTCACGGCAAGCAAGGCGCGTGAGTACTGTTCGGAAAACAACACTCCGCTTGCGCGCACCTGCGCGCAGCCGTGCGCGCAGCACTGGAATTACTAGATAATGAAATTCTGTGTACGGTAGCGGCGCCTTGACTTGAATGGTTCCGGACGGGTTAAAGCTCCACATAGATCTCGAGTTCATTCAGGAAACGAAAGGCGCCTTCCATGGGCAACAAACTTTACGTCGGCAATCTCGCTTACGGCGTGCGCGACGAGGAATTGCAACAAGCGTTCGCGCAGTACGGCTCGGTCACCTCGGCCAAGGTGATGATGGATCGCGAGACCGGCCGTTCCAAGGGTTTCGGCTTTGTCGAAATGGGAACGGACGCTGAAGCGCAGGCTGCCATCAACGGCATGAACGGTCAGGCCCTCGAAGGGCGCGCGATTGTCGTCAACGAGGCACGCCCGCGTGAAGAGCGCCCAGGCGGCTTCGGTGGCGGCGGCGGACGCAGCGGTGGTGGTGGTGGCTACGGCGGCGGTGGCGGCGGCTACGGTGGTGGCGGCGGACGCAGCGGTGGTGGCGGCGGCTACGGCGGTGGTGGAAGCGGTGGTGGAAGCGGTGGTGGTGGCGGCTATGGCGGCGGTGGTGGTCGCAGCGGCGGTGGCGGCGGCTACGGTGGTGGCGGCGGCGGGCGCAGCGGTGGTGGCGGCGGCGGAGGCCGCGGCGGCTACTGAACGCCCCCAAGGCTAGGCTACGCCCAACCCGACCCCCGAAGGGGTCAAGCAAAGTGGCAGAGCCTCATTTGCTTGAGAGGTCGACCGAACATCAGGAAGCCGGCGGTTTGCGCCGGCCCCGAAGTATCAAGCGGTGGTGCCGAGTGCCCACCGCTTTTTCATGTGCGCCGAGCGGTTTCCTCGCCCGGGTTCACTCGCCCGCGCGACGCTTGCGCGCCCGACCGGCGAGCAGCCGGTCGAAGAGTGAGTCCGGCAACAGCCGCAGCAGTTTCGCGACGACACCCATCTGCCACGGGATCACGCGATAGCTGACGCCGGCCTCGATCGCCTTGAACGCCTTGTCGGCGAACGCCGGTGCCTGCATCAGGAACGGCATCGCATAGCGGTTGCGGCTCGTGAGCGGCGTCGCGATATAGCCTGGTGCAATCGTCACGACCTTGACACCAAACGGGCGGCACTCGCCACGCAGGCTCTCGCAGTAAGAGATCACGGCCGCCTTGCTCGAGCAGTAGCCACCATGCCCGGGCAGACCGCGGATGCCCGAAACGCTGGCGATGCCGACGAGCGTGCCGGATCGGCGTTCGCGCATCGGTTGCAGGAAGGGCTGGAACGTGGCCGCCATGCCGAGATTGTTGGTCTCGAAGGTGGCACGCAGTTGGGCGAGGTCGGCGAATTCGGCGCTGTCGACACCGACGCTGATGCCGGCGCTTGCGATGACGACGTCGGGCAGGCCGTGCTGCTCGATGCAATCGCGGCCGACCGCAGTGATGCGATCGACATCGCGCACGTCGGCGGCGTAGGCGACGACGCGATCGACGCCGAGGCCCTGCGCCTGGGCCCACGCCGAGATGGCCTCCGTGCCGCGCGCGACGAGCACCAACCGGTACCCCGCCTGCGCATAGCGCGCGGCAAGCGCCTGCCCGATGCCGCTCGAAGCGCCGGTGATGAAGGCCAGTCGGGCGCTCATTGGACTACCCTCCGCGCCGTGCGCCGCGACGGGAAGGTCGCACGTACGTGGCCCTTGAGTTCGACGATGCGCGCGATGTTGTCGTAGTCGAATGCGTCCGCGCGTATCACGGCGTCGCCGCGCGTAAACGTGGCCGGCTGGTTCGACCGCACGCGCTCGGTCTTCAGGAATGCGTGCAGGAACTCGCCGCGAAAACTCAGGCCTTCGTCAGTCGCGGTCGGTAGACGCGTGACGCGCGCGTCGCCGAAGAGCTGCACTTCGCTCGCATCGGCGTTGCTGAGCGCGCGTTTCGCACTGGCGTCGGTGACGCCGCCTTCCGGTGCCCAGGCGCGAATCTTGGGGTTGTCGACCTCGAAAGTATCGGTGTCCGGAAAGTGACGCAGGGTGTCGCCCTCAATCTGCGCGCGCAACATCCCTTCCGGCGTAAAGCGCTGGATCTCGAACGTGCGCATCGTGTAGTCGGGCTCGTGGGTGAGCGGCCGCTCCACGTGCGGGATGTCGACGAGAGGTGAGTTCTTCACCAGCCACCAGCTGCCGAGCGCGAGCGTGGCCATCAGCAGCAACGAGAGGTAGGACGACAGCGTGTCGACCAGCCTGGCGTGCCAGGGTTGTCCGCGCCAGCGCGCCGCGCTGTCGCTTTCGTTGTCAGCGCGCAAGCCGAGTGCTTCGAGCGGTCCTTCCGCGATTTGCGTGGACATGCCGTGCTACTCGAGCGTCGTCAGTTGACCCGCGAGCAGCCCCGCGTAGCGGCCGGCGGCACAGAGCAGCAGGTCGCAGCATTCGCGAGCCGCACCGTGCCCGGCGGTGGCGAACGTCACGTGATGCGCGAGCGCGCGCACTTCGACATGCGCCTGCGGCGGCGCGCAAGCGAACGCCGCTCGCGACAGCAGCGGCAGGTCCGGCCAATCGTCACCCATCGCCGCGATCTCGCCCCAGCCCAGGCCGAGCCGCGTCAGCAGCTCGCCCGCGACCGCAAGCTTGTCGCGCACGCCGAACGCGCAATGTGCGAGCCCGAGGTCGGCGGCGCGGCGGCGCACCGCGGCCGAGTCGCGCCCGGTGATGATCAGCGGCTCGATGCCGCCTTGTTGCAGCAACTTCAAACCGTGTCCGTCGAGCGTGTTGAAGGCCTTGAAGGTCTCGCCGTGCTCGCCGATGTAGAGGCGGCCGTCGGTCAGCACGCCGTCGACATCGAAGATTGCCGCGCGCACACCCTGCGCCTGCAACAGCAGCGCCGGCGGGAAGTTCAGCGCCGGCGTCATGCGAACGCCGGCCGCAGATCGACCCGCGGCATTGCGCGGGTCCGCGCCGAGCGCCCGCCGATTGCCATCAGATCACCTTCGCCCGCATCAAGTCGTTGGAATTGAGCGCGCCGACGAGCTTGTCGTCGTCGTCGATGACGAGCAGGCTCGTCACGCGCTTGGCTTCCATCAGGTCGGCAGCGTCGACCGCGAGCGCGTCGTCGCGCAGCAGATGCGGCTGCGGGTGCATCACATCGCGCGCACTGAGCGCGCGCAGATCGATGCCCTTGGCGACGAGTCGTCGCAGGTCGCCGTCTGTGAAGATGCCGAGCACGCGATCGTCGGTGTCGACGATAGCGGTGGCGCCGAGCCCCTTGTCCGTTACTTCGCGAATCAGCTCGATGAAGTCGACGTCGGGCCCGACGCGCGGGACGGCCACGCCGTCACGCATCACGTCGCGCACATGGGTCAGCAACTTGCGCCCGAGGGTGCCGCCGGGGTGCGAACGCGCGAAGTCGGCTTCACGAAAACCGCGCGCGTCGAGCAACGCGACGGCAAGCGCATCGCCGAGCGCCATTTGCGCGGTGGTGCTCGCAGTCGGCGCGAGGTTGAGCGGGCAGGCCTCCTGATCGACCGCGCAGTCGAGCGTGACGTCGGCGTGTCGTGCGAGCGACGAATCCGTTCGCCCGGTGATAACGACGACGCGAACATCCAGGCGTCTCAAGGCCGGCAGGATTGCGTTGAGCTCGTCGCTTTCGCCGGAGTTAGAGATCGCGATCACGACATCCCCCGGCGCCACCATGCCGAGATCGCCGTGGCTCGCCTCGGCGGGGTGGACGAACAAAGCCGGCGTGCCGGTCGAGGACAGCGTCGCCGCGATCTTGCGGCCCACGTGGCCGCTCTTGCCCATGCCCATCACGACCACGCGGCCGCGACACGCGAGCATCCACTGCACCGCGGTGGCGAACCCTTCGCCGGTGCGCGCCTTCAGCCCGAGCAGCGCCTGGGCCTCGATCTCGAAGGTGCGGTGCGCGAAGCCGAGCGCACGCGCAGCATCGAAGGTCGGGGCGGCGGGCATCGTCAGCTTTGCGCGGCGTTGCCGCTCGGATCCGATGCCCGGTCAGATGCCGGGCTACAGGTTGGGTCGCACGCGGCATACGCGAGCCACGTGAAGTTGATCGACCGGCTTGGCGGTCGGGGCGTCGTCATGTCAATGTGGCAAGCGTGGCGTCCATTACGATCGGATGATTCTAGGCTCAGGCCACCCCGCACCGGGCGGGCGCCGCGTGCCTGCGTCCCGATGGCAACGACCTTCGATCTCGTTCTGCTGTACCTGCTCGCGGCGGTCGCCGGCGCGGTGGTGTGCCGTATGTTGAAGCTGCCGCCGATGCTCGGCTACCTACTCGTCGGCGTGCTGATCGGCCCGCACGCGCTCGCTGTGGCAAAGGACTCGGCCGGTGTGCAGTACCTGGCAGAGTTCGGCGTCGTGTTCCTGATGTTCGTCATCGGGCTCGAATTCAATCTGCCCAGGCTGCGCAGCATGAAGAAGCTCGTGTTCGGCCTCGGCCTTGCGCAGGTGGTGCTCACGATCCTTGGCACGATGGCAGGACACTATCTGCTGAAGTGGCTGTTCTCGTTTTCGTCTCGGCCGTGGGAGTTGTCTTGGCAGGGCGCAGTCGTGCTCGGCGCTGCGATGGCGATGTCGAGCACAGCGATCGTCGTCAAGCTGATGGCCGATCGCCTCGAACTCGCAAGCGAGCACGGGCGCCGCGTGATGGGCGTGCTGCTGTTCCAGGATCTGGCGGTGGTGCCGCTGCTGGTGCTGATCCCGGCACTCAACTCGAGCGGCGCGGACATGGCCACCTCGCTCGGCTGGGCGGGCCTGAAGGCGGTCGTGTTGCTGACGATCCTGCTCGTCGGCGGGCAGCGCGTGATGCGCTGGTGGCTCACGCTCGTGGCGCGGCGCAAGAGCGAAGAGCTCTTCATCCTGAACGTGCTGCTGATCACGCTCGGCCTGGCGTGGCTGACGGAGCACGCCGGCCTGTCGCTCGCGCTCGGCGCCTTTCTCGCCGGCATGCTGATCGCAGAGACCGAATTCAAGCACCAGGTCGAGGCCGATATCCGGCCGTTTCACGATGTGTTGCTTGGCCTCTTCTTCATCACGATCGGCATGAAGTTGAACGGGCAGGACGTGATCAACAACTGGGCGCTGGTGCTCCTGCTCACGGCGCCGCCCGTCATCTTCAAGTTCGCGCTCGTTGCTGGCTTGTCCAGGGTGTTCGGCGCGACCCCTGGTGTCGCGTTGCGAACCGGCCTCTATCTGGCGCAGGCCGGCGAGTTCGGCTTCGTGCTGCTCACGCTCGGTGCCGTGCAGCGGCTGATCGACCCGCAGTGGGTGAGCCCTGTGCTCGCGAGCATGGTGCTGTCGATGCTTGCCGCACCGCTGCTCGTGCTTTACAGCAACCGCATCGTGATGCGACTATCGGCGACCGACTGGCTGATGCAGTCGGTGGCGATGACGACGATTGCCAAGCGCTCGATCAATGCCGAGGCACACATCATCATCGCGGGGTTCGGCCGTAGCGGCCAGAACCTGGCGCGCGTGCTCGAGGGCGAGAAGATCCCCTACATGGCGCTCGACCTCGACCCGGACCGCGTGCGCCAGGCGGCTGCGGCCGGCCAGAGTGTCGTGTTCGGCGACGCTGCGCGTCTGCAAAGCCTGATGGCGGCCGGCCTCGCGCGCGCTAACGCGGTGGTCGTGACGTATCACGACACGCCTTCGGCGCTGAAGATCCTCAAGCTCGTGCAGGCGCATGCGCCGCGCGTGCCCGTGATCGTGCGCACGCTCGACGACGCCGACCTCGAGCAGCTGCAGGCGGCGGGCGCGACTGAGATCGTGCCCGAAGCGATCGAAGGCTCGTTGATGCTCGCAAGCCATGCGCTCGCGCTTGTCGGCGTGCCACTGCGGCGCGTGATCCGCATCGTGCAGGATCAGCGCGACGCGCGCTACGGTTTGCTGCGCGGCTACTTCCACGGCGCGGATGACGACTCGGGCAGCGACAAGCAGAACCGCCGACTGCTTTCGGTTACGCTGCCGATCGCAAGCCAGTTCAACGGGCGCACGCTCGCCGACCTGGTGCTGCACACGCTGGACGTGAGCGTCGTGTCGTTGCGACGTGCGGGCGGCAGCGTGCTCCAGCCGAACGACGAGCTGAAGCTCGAAGGCGGGGACACGCTCGTGCTGGCGGGGCTTCCCGAGCCGCTGGCAATCGCCGAAGGCAAACTGCTGGTCGGGCACTGAACCTACTTCCGGCAGTTGACCGCTATTTTCCGCTGGCCATACCCCATGAATCTTGACGTTCGAGCTCACGCCCATTCTTACCATTCGGGTGAGAGCGCTACGCACCCGATTGAGCCGCGCCGCGGCACGCTGGCGGCGTTGCTCCTCCTTGCGGGCATGAGCCCGCAGCGTCGTCGCGCCTTGCCAGCGAACCGCATCACGGCCCACTCGGGGCGTCCAACTGCCGGAAGTAGGTTGAACAATGCAAAACTCTGACGCCGCGCTTCTCGAAGGCGTGATCGATCTGGCCCGCCGCGCGGGCGAGGTCGTGATGGCGGTGTACGCGACCGATTTCGCGGTGCGCGGGAAGGAAGACGCGTCGCCTGTGACCGAAGCCGACGAGCGCGCCGAGGCCGTGATAGTCCCCGGTCTCGAGCGATTGCTGCCCGGCGTTGTGCTGGTCGCCGAGGAGGGCGTTGCCGCACGCGGCGCGCCGACCGTAGGCGAACGCTTCTGGCTCGTCGACCCGCTCGACGGCACGCGCGAGTTCGTGAATCGCAACGGCGAGTTCACGGTCAACATTGCGCTGATCGAAGATGGCGTGCCGGTGCTTGGCGTTGTCTTCGCGCCTGCGCTGGGCCGGCTCTACGCCGGGTCAGCGCGCGGCGGTGCGTTTGTCGAGGACGTCAACGGGCGGCGCCCGATCGCGTGCCGCGAGCAGCCGTCAGCGGGTTTGACGGTGGTGTCCAGCCGCTCGCACGCGGACGAAGCGGCGCTGAGTGCCTTTCTCGTCGGACGTGAGGTGGCGTCGATCACGCGCTCGGGTTCATCGCTCAAGCTGTGCCTGATCGCCGCCGGCGAGGCCGACGTCTACCCGCGTCTGGGCCGCACGATGGAGTGGGACATTGCCGCCGGCCAGGCCGTGGTGCTCGCCGCGGGCGGCGTCGTCTGTCGCCTGGACGGCGCGCCGCTGCGCTACGGCAAGCCGGGTTTCGAGAACCCGCACTTCTTCGCGGCAGGACGGCCCCTGGCGCCGCTGTAAGCCAACGCGCCCGCGCGTCCTCAGTCGGATTCGCCGCGCACCGTGAGGCGCTGCGTTGCCTCACCCGCGGCGTTGACGCTTTCGAGGTGCACGTCGAAGCCCCACAGGCGGCCGACGTGCTTCAGGACTTCCTTTGCCGTGTCGTGCAGCGGGCGGTCATCGTGCTGCGTGTGGCGCAGCGTGAGCGCGCGGTCGCCGCGCAGGTTCACGTCCCAGACCTGGATGTTGGGCTCGCGCTGACCGAGGTCGTACTGACGCGCGAGCGCCTCGCGGACGCGGCGGTAGCCGGACTCGTCGTGGATCGCGCTGACTTCGAGTTCGGCTTCCTGCTCGTCATCGACGATTGCGAACAGCCGCATCTCGCGCATCAGGCGTGGCGAGAGAAACTGGCCGACGAAGCTTTCGTCCTTGTAGTTGCGCATCGCATGGTCGAGCGTCGGCAGCCAGGGTTGGCCGGCGATGTCGGGGAACCATTGCCGGTCCTCGTCGCTCGGCGCTTCGCAGATGCGCTTGATGTCGGTGTACATCGCGAAGCCGAGCGCATAGGGGTTCAGCCCGTTGTAGGCGCGATGGCCGACCGGCGGCTGATAGATGACGTTGGTGTGCGAGCCCAGCCACTCGATCATCATGCCGTCCGACAGGTGACCTTCGTCGTACAAGGTGTTGAGCAGCCGGTGATGCCAGAACGTCGCCCAACCCTCGTTCATCACCTGCGTCTGGCGCTGCGGATAGAAGTACTGCGCGACCTTGCGCACGATGCGTACGACTTCGCGCTGCCAGGGTTCGAGCAGCGGCGCGTGCTTCTCGATGAAGTAGAGCAGGTTCTCCTGCGGTTCCTCGGGGAAGCGCTTGGCCTGCGCCTCGTCGCTCGCTGCTCCGGCGCGCTTGGGCAGCGTGCGCCAGAGGTCGTTGACCTGCTGCTGTGCATGTGCCTCGCGCTCCTTGCGCGCGGCGAGTTCCTGCGCGAGCGACTTGCGGCTCGGCCGGCGGTAGCGGTCGACGCCGTGGTTCATCAGCGCGTGGCAGCTGTCGAGAAGTTCCTCGACCGCGCCGCAGGCCGTGGCGTTCCTCGCAGTCGGCGACGTAGTTCTTTGCGTAGACGAGGTAGTCGATGATGGACGATGCGTCGGTCCACATCCGGAACAGGTAGTTGCCCTTGAAGAAGCTGTTGTGGCCGTAGGCGGCATGCGCGATGACGAGCGCCTGCATCGCCATCGTGTTCTCCTCCATCAGGTAGCTGATGCAGGGGTTGGAATTGATGACGATCTCGTACGCGAGGCCCATGTGGCCGCGGCGATAGTTCTTCTCGGTGGCGATGAACTCCTTGCCGTAGCTCCAGTGTCGGTAGTTCACCGGCATGCCGACCGACGCGTAGGCGTCCATCATCTGCTCGGCGGTGATGATCTCGAGCTGGTTCGGATAAGTGTCGAGGCCGTAGCGCTCGGCAGTGGCCCGGATCGCGTCGTGATAGCGCTCGATCAGCTCGAACGACCAGTCGCTCGGCGAGGGCAGCGGCGCGCTCGGTCGCGACGGCGCAGGGTGTGGGGCCTGCAACGTGACGCGTGCGGGCTTGCGTCGGTCGTTCGAATACGGTGCCGACGGGTCGTTGAGTCGACGCTCGCGAGAGGCAGTGCTCATGCCGCGGCACTCTCTTTCTTGAACAGCTCGCGAAACACCGGGTAGATCTGCGCCGCCTCGGTCACCTTGCGCATCGCGAAGTGACCCACCTCGGCCGCGAGCTGCGCGTACTCGTCCCACAGGTTCTGCTCTTCCTCGGCGACCTGCAGGTAGGCGTAGTAGCGGCACAGTGGCAGCAGTTGTTCGGCGAGAAGGCTGCGGCAGCGGCCGCTGTCGTGGTGCCAGTTGTCGCCGTCACTCGCCTGCGCGCCGTAGATGTTCCATTCGCTGCGCGGATAGCGCGCGCGCGCGATGTCGGCCATCAATTCCAGCGCGCTCGACACCACGGTGCCGCCAGTCTCGGTGCTGTGAAAGAAGTTCTGCTCGTCGACCTCCTGCGCCTGCGTGTGGTGGCGGATGAAGACGATGTCGATCTTCTCGTAATGGCGCGTGAGGAAGAGGTACAGCAGGATGAAGAAGCGCTTCGCCAGGTCCTTGCGCGATTCGTCCATCGAGCCCGACACGTCCATCAGGCAGAACATCACCGCTTTCGCGCTCGGCACCGGCACGCGCACGCGGCTGCGAAAGCGCAGGTCGATCGGGTCGAGGTAGGGGATGCGTTCGAGGCGCGCGCGCAGCACGGCGATCTCGGCCTCGAGCGACTTGATCTCGACCGGGCTGGCGTGAACGTCGCGCAGCAAGGCTTCAAGCTGCTCCTCGAGTTGTTGCAACTCGCGCCGCGATTCCATGCCGAGCGCGATGCGCCGGCCGAGTGCGCCACGCATCGAGCGCAACACGTGCAGGTTGCTCGGGTTGCCGTCGCTCGTCAGGCCGGCGCGGTGGGTCTTGTACTCGGGCACCTCGGCCAGCTGGGTGCGCTCCAGGTTCGGCAGCGCCAAGTCGTCGAAGAAGACCTGCATGAATTCTTCCTTTGTGAGGTGGAAGACAAAGTCGTCGTCACCCTCGCCGGAATCGCTTGCCTGCCCCTTGCCGCTGCCGCCGGCGCCGCCCTTGGGCCGCGCGATGTGATCGCCTTGCACGTAGTCCTGGTTGCCGGGGTGCACGCGTTCGCGCCGCCCGCCCGCGCCGTGACCGAACACTGGCTCGGCGATGTCGCGCTTCGGGATGCGGATGTCCTCGCCCTTTTCGATGTCGCGAATGCCGCGCCCATCGACCGCGCGCTTCACCGCTTCGCGGATCTGATCGCGATGCCGGCGCAGAAAGCGCTCGCGGTTGCCGATGGACTTGTTCTTGCCCGCCAGCCGTCGGTCGATGATGTGTTGGCGCATGGGACCGGTGCGTTCAGCTCGACTTGCGGACCCGCAGATACCACTCGCACAAGAGCCGAACCTGCTTCGGCGTGTAACCCTTGTCGACCATGCGGGTCACGAAGTCCTCGTGTTTCTTCGCCTCGTCGGCGCTCGCCTTGGCGTTGAAGCTGATGACGGGCAGCAACTCCTCGGTGTTCGAGAACATCTTCTTCTCGATCACCGTGCGCAGCTTTTCGTAGCTCGTCCACGCGGGGTTGTTGCCAGCGTGGTTGGCGCGCGCACGCAGCACGAAGTTGACGATCTCGTTGCGGAAATCCTTCGGGTTGGCGATGCCGGCGGGCTTTTCGATCTTCTCCAACTCGGCGTTGAGCGAACCGCGATCGAACACTTCGCCGGTGTCGGTGTCACGGTACTCGTGATCCTGGATCCAGTAGTCGGCGTAGGTTACGTAGCGGTCGAAGATGTTTTGGCCGTACTCGCTGTAGCTCTCGAGGTACGCGGTCTGGATCTCCTTGCCGATGAACTCGGCGTAGCGCACCGCGAGATGCTCCTTGATGAAGGCGAGGTACTTCTGCTCGAGCTCGGCCGGGAACTGCTCGCGCTCGATCTGCTGCTCGAGCACGTACATCAGGTGCACCGGGTTGGCGGCGACCTCGGTGCTGTCGAAATTGAAAACCTTGGAGAGGATCTTGAACGCGAATCGCGTCGAGACGCCGCTCATGCCTTCGTCGACGCCGGCGTAGTCGCGGTACTCCTGGTAGCTCTTGGCGCGCGGGTCGGTGTCCTTCAGGTTCTCGCCGTCATAGACGAGCATCTTCGAGTAGAGCGACGAGTTCTCTGGCTCCTTGAGTCGCGTCAGGATGGCGAACTGGCTCATCATCTTGAGCGTCCCCGGCGCGCAGGTGGCATCGGCGAGCGACGAGTGGCGCAGCAACTTCTCGTAGATCTTGATCTCTTCCGAAACGCGCAGGCAGTACGGAATCTTGACGATGTAGATGCGGTCGAGGAAGGCCTCGTTGTTCTTGTTGTTGCGAAACGCCTTCCATTCGCTCTCGTTGCTGTGGGCGAGCACGATGCCGTCGAACGGGATCGCGCCGAAGCCTTCGGTGCCCTTGAAGTTGCCCTCCTGCGTCGCGGTCAGCAGCGGGTGCAGCACCTTGATCGGCGCCTTGAACATCTCCACGAATTCGAGCAGGCCCTGGTTCGCGAGGCACAGGCCGCCGGAGTAGCTGTAGGCGTCGGGGTCGTCCTGTGAATAGGCTTCGAGCTTTCTGATGTCGACCTTGCCGACGAGCGCCGAGATGTCCTGGTTGTTCTCGTCGCCCGGCTCGGTCTTCGAAATGCCGACCTGCTTCAGAATCGACGGATGGCGCTTGACGACCTTGAACTGGCGGATGTCGCCGCCGAACTCTTCGAGGCGCTTGACGGCCCAGGGCGAGAGGATGCGATTGAGGTAGCGCTGCGGAATGCCGTATTCCTTTTCGAGGATCGCGCCGTCTTCGGCGGCGTCGAACAGGCCGAGGGGCGACTCGTTCACCGGCGAGCCCTTGATCGCATAGAACGGCACCTCCTGCATCAACTGCTTCAGGCGCTCTGCGATCGAGCTCTTGCCGCCGCCGACGGGCCCGAGCAGATAGAGGATCTGCTTGCGTTCCTCGAGGCCTTGCGCCGCGTGGCGGAAGTAGGAGACGACCTGCTCGATCGAATCCTCCATGCCGTAGAACTCGGCGAACGCGGGATAGATCTTGATGAGCTTGTTGGCGAAGATGCGCGACAGGCGTGGGTCGTTGCGCGTGTCGATCGTCTGCGGCTCGCCGATCGCCTTGAGCATGCGCTCGGCCGCGGTGGCATACGCGAGGGGGTTGCGCTTGCACTCGGCGAGGTAGTCCTCGAGCGAGAGTTCCTCTTCGCGGGTGCGCTCGTAGCGCGCGGCGAAACTGCTGATCACATCCATGCTGGCCTCCGGTCTGTCGGGGAGCCGGCGCCGGGGAGGATGCCCCGCCACCGTCTGGGAAGTTCTGATGAAGTCCCGCCCCAGCGGCGCCGGGCTCCATCAGAGCTTTCCTTGCCATCAGCAAAGACGCTATTCAATCAGCATCGACTTTTCGCGTCCGCAGCATGCGCCGAGAAGACGGTGTTTCGCCGCCTTGATGACGCGCTCGGCACGGGTCGATGAGCAAAGAGCATGCCGCTTGTATCGGCTGCTGTCATCCCCTCGTTCAATAAACGACCGTCGAAGTCATGCGAAGTTCCACAGGTGTTGCGCAGACAACGCGCGAGCATGCGGTGTCGGTTGACAGGGTTGCTCGCGCGCGCGTGCCGTCTTCACCGCGCACAGCCGCACGGAGCGCAGCGCATGAGGATGCGATCATTGCCGCATGAACCGCAACCTTGCGCTGCTGGCACTGTGCCAGGGGCTTTTCCTCACCAACAACGTTGTCTTCATCGCCATCAACGGCCTTGTGGGCTTGTCGCTCGCGCCACGAGCCTGGATGGCGACCTTGCCGGTGACGGGTTACGTGCTCGGCAGCGCGTTGTCGACGATGATCGTCGCGCGTCTGCAGGCGCGCCTCGGCCGCAAGCGTTCGTTTCAGATCGGCTTGGCGGTTGCCGTGTTCTCGGCCGCGCTGTGTGCCTACGCGGCTTCGACCCGAAGTTTCGGCTTGCTGCTGGTGGCGACTGTCGTCGCCGGCTTCTATGCCGCGAACGCATCGCTGTACCGGTTCGCGGGGCCGGAGCTCGTCGGGCCTGCGTTTCGCGAGCGCGCCATCTCGCTCGTGCTGGCGGGCGGCATCGTCGGCGGCGTGGTCGGCCCAAATCTCGCGAGCGCAACCCGCACGTTGTTGCCGCAACCGTTCGTCGGCGCCTACCTGTCGCTGATCGTCGTCGCGTTGCTCTCTTTCGTGGCGCTGTCTTTCATCCGTTTCCCGGCGCACGCGCCGCCGCTGCCAGGCGCGAGCCGCGGGCGGCCCCTGCGCGAGCTTGCGCGCCAGCCCGTCTTCATCGTCGCAATAATGGCTTCGGCACTCGGCTACGGCGTGATGAACCTGCTGATGGCGGCGACGCCGATCGCGATGGCGCAGTGCAAGCATCCGTTCGATAGTGCTGCGCTGGTGCTCGAGTGGCATGTGCTCGGTATGTTCGTGCCGGGCTTTTTCACTGGCCACCTTATCCGTCGATTCGGCGAGTTGCCCATCATGATGGTCGGAGCGCTGCTGAATTTCTTCTGCGTCGCCATCGCGCTGAGCGGTGTCGACGTCATGCAGTTCCTCGGCGCGCTGTTTCTGCTCGGCGTTGGCTGGAACTTCCTCTACGTCGGCGCGACGACGCTCTACACGCGCACCTACCGTCCGGAGGAAAAGAACCGCGCCCAAGGGGTGATGGACTTGTGTGTGTTCTCGACCATGGCGCTGAGTTCGTTCGCCTCGGGCGCCCTGATCACGACTCAGGGTTGGACCTTGCTCAACCTCGGCTCGCTGGTTCCGATCGGCCTCGTGAGTGCCGCGCTAGGCTGGTTGGCGTGGCAGCAACGCATACGCACGGCGACTGCCTCGTAGATGCGCCCACGCTCGACGCGAACGTGGCCGTCAGCGTGGCGCTATCGCGGCGCGCGCAGCTTGCCGATCAGCGCATCGAGATCGTCGAGCGAGGCGAAGGCGATGGCCACTTCGCCTTGCTCGCCGCGTCGGGTCCTTTTCTTGACGCGGACTTCGACCTTGGCGGTGAGCAGGTCCGACAGCTCTTCCTCGAGCCGCAAGATATCGCGCGACTTCGATTGAGTTGCCCGCAGCAAGGGGCGCTGACGGCCGTTGCCTGCGAGGCGCGCGACGAGCTTCTCGGCCTCGCGCACGCTCATGCGGCGCGCCACGATCTCGCTCGCCTGCGTGATCTGGTGCGCCTTGTCGAGCGCGAGCAGCGCGCGTGCATGGCCCATGTCGATGTCGCCCGACATCAGCATCTGCTGTACCGGCTCGGCCAGGCTGAGCAGGCGCAGCAGGTTGCTCGCTGCGCTGCGTGAGCGGCCTACGGCCTTCGCTGCAAGCTCGTGAGTGAGCCCAAACTCTTGCGTCAACCGTTGCAGACCTTGGGCTTCCTCCAGCGGGTTCAGGTCTTCGCGCTGAATGTTCTCGATCAGCGACATGACGGCGGCCGATTCATCCGGCACGTCCTTGACGAGCACCGGCAGCTCGGTGAGCCCCGCGAGCGAGGCGGCGCGGAAGCGCCGCTCGCCGGCGATGATCTCGTAGCGTCCGCCGGTCAGCGGTCGCACCAGCACCGGTTGCATGACGCCCTGGCTCTTGATGCTTTCGGCGAGTTCGTAGAGCGCGCCTTCGTCCATCCGCGTGCGCGGCTGGTAGCGCCCGGGCTGCAGTTGGTTCAACTTGAGCGTTGTCGGCAACTCGTCGCCCGCGTCGCCAGACGCAGCGTCTTTCACCTTGGGGCCGAGCAGGGCTTCCAGGCCGAGGCCGAGCCCCTTGGGTTTCTTTGTCACCATGGCGGGATTGTCCGTCATCGCGCGTGTGCAGCTGGGGCCACGCGGCGATGCCTTATGCTGCCAAGCGCGAAGTTGCGAGGTCACAGATGACACATGTGGTTTTTGTCGATGGCCAGGAGGGTACGACCGGCCTGCGCATCCACGAGGTGCTGGCGCAGCGTGCCGACGTCGAGGTGCTCAGCATCGACCCTGCGCGCCGCAAGGACGCCGCCGAGCGCGCGCGCCTGCTCAACGCGGCGGATGTGGCGTTCCTCTGCCTGCCGGATGACGCGGCGCGCGAAGCGGCATCCCTCGTCACCAATCCACGCACCTGTCTGATCGATGCGAGCACCGCGCACCGCACCGCGCCAGGCTGGGCGTTCGGCCTGCCCGAGCTGGCTTCAGGTCAGCGTGAGCGAATCCGCGCAGCCAAGCGCATATCGAACCCGGGCTGCCACGCGAGCGCCTTCATCTTGCTGTTGCGTCCGCTGGTGGATGCCGGCATCGTGCCGCCCGATCTGCCGATATCGGCAAGTTCGATCACCGGCTATTCGGGTGGCGGCAAGAAGATGATCGAGCAGTACGAGCGCGGCGATAACCCGCTGTTGACGGCGCCGCGCCCCTATGGCCTCGGCCTGAAGCACAAGCACGTGCCTGAGATGCAACAACACACCGGCTTGCGCTCGAAGCCGCTCTTCATGCCGATCGTCGGCAACTTCTACAAGGGGCTTGCGGTGTCGGTGCCGCTGCACTTCAGCCAGTTGGCGCCGGGCAGCGATGCGGGCGCAATCCAGCGCGCCTTTGAGCGTCACTACGAGAGTGAACGCTTCGTGCGGGTCATGTCGTTGTCGGACCCGGCGACGCTGGAGCACGGCTTTTTCGACGTGATGGCCGCCAATGACACGAACCGCGTTGACCTCTTCGTGTTTGCTGGCGCTGACCAGGCGATCCTGATCGCGCGGCTCGACAACCTCGGCAAAGGCGCGAGCGGGGCCGCGGTGCAGTCGATGAACGTGCACCTCGGACTTGACGAAGGCCTGGGGCTGGTCTGACGCACTGGCACTGAAGCTGAGTGGCGCCCTCTGTCGCGCCGGTGATCGCCGAGCCGGCGAGGCTCAGCCGATCGACCCCGGCCGCGCCCGGTAGTGATACGCGTAGCCGTCGGTAAAGCCGAGCCGCTCGTAGATGCTGATGGCGGCGCGATTCCCGGCGTCGACCTGCAGGTAGGCGCTGCGCGCACCCTGCTCCCGCGCGCGCAGTAGCAGGTGCGCGCAGAGTGCGCTGGCGAGCCCCTGGTGCCGTGCTTCGGTGGCGGTGAAGACATCGTACAAGCCGACAACAGTGTCCTCGAGCGCGTATTGGCCGCAAGCGACGGGTAGGCCGCCGCGCTCGATCACGAAGCCGAAGTGCGGCACCGGTGCGTGGCGCAGCCGCCGCGCATGTGCCGCGCATTGATCGGCGTGCGTCCCACGCAGCGCGCCGACCGCCTGAGCGAAAGCGTCGCCCGTCACCGCACGCAGCGCGAGCGAACCCGGCGCCACGACGCGCTCAATCGTGGGCAGCCACATCACGCGTGTTTCGTCGAAGCGGACGAGACCCTCGGTGTCGAGTGCGGCGTCGAGATCCGGCGGCTGGCTGAACGGGGTCACGCGAAAGATCATCGGCAGCGCGGCCGCGGCGTACGCGGCTTCGCACCGCACGAGCTTGTCGGCCAGCGGCATGCGGCCGGCGGAGAGGGCGTTGATGCAGCGTGCGCGCTTGGCCTTGCCGGGGGAAAAGCGCAGCAACCAGCTATCGAGCAGACGCTGCTCGCGCGGCGCGCTGGCGTTCAGACCGGCGTCTTCGATGCGCTCGAGTTCGGTTCGCTGGCTCGGTGTCATGCGGGCATGGAACGCATGCGCTCGATCATTTCGCCGGCGAAGGTGACGAACGCCTGCGCGCCCTTGGACGAAGGGTCGAAGACGACACCCGGCAGGCCATAGCTCGGGGCTTCCGCGAGGCGCACGTTGCGTGGGATCACGGTGTTGAAGACCTTGTCGCCGAAGTGCGACTTGAGCTGCTCGCTGACCTGTTGCTGCAGCGTGATGCGGGTGTCGAACATGACGCGCAGCAGCCCGATGATCTGCAGATCGGGATTGAGGTTGGCGTGCACGCGCTTGATCGTGTTGACGAGATCGGAAAGGCCCTCGAGCGCGAAGTACTCGCACTGCATCGGCACGACGACGCCGTGCGCGCTGCACAAGCCGTTGAGCGTGAGCAGGCTGAGCGACGGCGGGCAGTCGATCAGCACGAAGTCGTATTCGTCGCCGAGCGCGGCCAGGGCCAGCTTGAGTCGCTTCTCGCGTCGTTCGAGGCCGACGAGTTCAACTTCAGCGCCGGCCAGCTCGCGATTCGCGCCGAGCACATCGAAGCCGCCACGCGGGCTGGCGACGCGTGCTTCGGCGATGCTCGCGCTTTCGATCAGCACATCGTAGACGCTCAAGGTAAGTGAGCGCTTGTCAACACCAGAACCCGTCGTGGCATTGCCTTGCGGGTCGAGATCGACCACAAGCACGCGCTGGCCATGCTGCGCCAGCCCGGCCGCGAGGTTCACGGTCGTCGTCGTCTTGCCGACCCCGCCCTTCTGGTTGGCGATACAAAAGATCCTGCTCATCGTCTCAACTGCTCCCGAGGCGGATGCCGAAGCCGAGCAGGAATACTCCCGCTGCCCTTTCCAGCCAACGGGCGATCCGGCGATGCGCCTTGACCTGTTGCGCAACGGCCTGAGCAAACGCGCACAGCGTCAGGCAATAGATGGCTGTGATGGTGGCGATCGTTGCCGCCATGGCAGCAAACGTGGGTACGCCGCGGTGCGTCACCGGGTCGATGAAGAGTGGAAAGAACGCCATGTAGAAGACGATCGCTTTCGGGTTCAGCAAGGTGATGAGAAATGCCTGCCGCGCGTAGTGGCGGGGTTCGAATTCGGATCGGTGCGGCATGACCTTCCTTGGCGAAGATGAGGCGCAGGCCGATCCACCCCAGATAAGCGGCGCCGCCGTACTGCACGAGTTGGAAGGCGGCGGGATGCGCCGCCAGAATTGCCGCGACGCCGCCAACCGCCATCCAGAGCAGGACCTGGTCGCCGACGAATCAGCCCGAAGGTTGCCTGTGCACCGGCGCGAAATCCGCCTTTGCCGGTCGACGTGAGCAACGCGAAAGTACCCGGCCCCGGGAGGGCAAGGAACAGCAAAATCGCGGCGCAGAATGCGCCGTAGTCTGAAATGCCGAACATGCTCGGGCCTCCCAGGTTGAAGTGTAGAGGCAGCGCGGGGAGCGGCGATTGCCGAGTTGTTCTTCTGGCAGGTCGATGTCGCTTCGAAGCGGCATTGCCTGCAAGTCAGGGCGTGCGGGTGTGAACCGCAGGCGTCGAAATAGGGGATCGATAGGGATCAGCGCCGTTCCCGCATCCAGATCAAACAGCGGTCGGCATCGAGCCCAGGCACGAGTACTTGTTCCACGTGAAACACGTCGATCCCACTTGCGAGTGCGTCGATCTCGCCCGACGGCAACTTGCCCTTCATCGCGAGCCAGACGCCGCCCGGCGCGAGGCGATCGCGGGTCAGCGCAACGAAGTCCGCGAGGGTGGCGAACGCGCGCGATGTGATCAGATCGAATGGCGGTTCGGTCAGCGCTTCGACACGCGAATGAGCCGCGTGCAGGTTGTGAATCTGAAGCTCGGCCGCCGCCTGGCGAACGAAACTTGCCTTCTTGCCGACCGAGTCGACGCAGGTGACGTCAAGCGTTGGCATCGATACAGCGATCACGAAGCCGGGCAGGCCGGCGCCGCTGCCGACGTCGAGCATGCGCTTTGGCGCATCGCCGGCCCATCGGCGCAGTGGCGCGACGACGGCCAGGCTGTCGAGCAGATGCTGCACCAGCATGTCCGACGGCTTGCGCACGGCCGTCAGGTTGTAGACGCGATTCCACTTTGCGAGCAGCGCCAGGTAGCCGAGCAGGGCGTCGAGCTGCTCCTCGCTGAGCTCGACGCCGAGCGCCGTGGCACCTTCAGCCAGCCGCACCTGCTCAGGCGGCATTGCGTCGCGTCGGTTCGGATGTTGACACCGCGCCTGTGCTGTCGGCGTCGTGTGTCATGGAAGTTGCCCTGTCGGAGTCGAGCGCAGCCAGCCCGCCCTTCTTGAGATGCACGAGCAGCAACGACACCGCCGCCGCGGTGACTCCGGGGAGGCGTGCCGCCTGGCCCAGCGTTTCAGGTCGATGCTGGTTCAACCGCTGGCGCACTTCGTGGGACAGTGCGAAGACCTTGGCGTAGTCGATGTCCGCGGGCAAGCGAAGGCCCTCGTAGTGTGCGGCGCGCGCGACGCCGAGGTTCTGCTTGTCGATGTAGCCGGCGTACTTGACGCTGACTTCGACCTGCGCGATCACGGTCTCTGCGAGTGCGGCGCCCAGTTCGTTTCCAAGGCGCTCGCGCGCGAGCGCGCCGGAGTTGGTGGCGTTGGCAATGGCTTCCACTGCGTCAACCTGATCGAAGCCGACGCCCGGTCGGCGCAGGAGATCGGTCAGGCGGTATTCATGTTCGAGCGGCTTGCCGAGCAGACGCTCGGCATCGACGACGGGCAGCGTGGCGGGACCCACCCACGTGCGCTCGAGACGCTCTGTTTCACGTGAAACAGCATCGCGCTTGCGGCAGAACGCCGACCAGCGCACGTCATCGACGAGTCCGAGTTCGCGCCCGACTTCAGTCAGTCGGAGGTCGGCGTTGTCTTCGCGCAGTTGCAACCGGTACTCGGCGCGGCTGGTGAACATGCGGTACGGCTCGTTGACGCCCTTGGTCGTCAGATCGTCGACGAGCACGCCGAGGTAAGCCTTGTCACGCCCGGGCACCCAGGCGTCGCGACCCTTGACCTTCAAGGTGGCGTTGACACCGGCGAAGAGTCCTTGCGCCGCCGCTTCTTCGTAGCCCGTCGTGCCGTTGATCTGCCCCGCGAAAAAGAGGCCCTCGATGGCCCGTGTCTCGAAGCTCGGGCGCAGCGCGCGCGGGTCGAAGTAGTCGTACTCGATCGCGTAGCCGGGGCGCAGGATGTGCGCGTTCGCCAACCCCTCCATCGACCGAACGGCATCGAGTTGCACATCGAAGGGCAGCGAGGTCGAGATGCCGTTCGGGTAGAACTCGTTCGTCGTTAGCCCCTCGGGTTCGAGGAAGATCTGGTGCGAGGTCTTGTCCGCGAAGCGATTGACCTTGTCCTCGATGCTCGGGCAATAGCGCGGCCCGACGCCTTCGATCACGCCGGTGAACATCGGGCTGCGATCGAATCCCGCGCGGATGATCTCGTGCGTGCGCTCGTTGGTGTGCGTGATCCAGCACGGCACCTGGCGCGGGTGCTGGGAGGCATCGCCCAGAAAGCTGAACACCGGCACCGGTTCGGTGTCGCCCGCTTGTTCGACGAGGCGAGCGAAGTCGATGCTGCGGCCGTCGATGCGGGGCGGTGTCCCGGTCTTGAGCCGGCCCTGAGGCAGTTTCAGCTCCTTCAGGCGTGCCGACAGCGTGACCGCCGGCGGGTCACCGGCGCGCCCGGCGGCGTGGCTCTCAAGCCCGACGTGGATCCGGCCATCGAGGAAGGTCCCCGCGGTGAGCACGACGGCGCGCGACGCGAAACGAATGCCGATCTGTGTCACCGCGCCGGCAACGCGTTCGCCTTCGAGGATCAGGTCGTCCACCGCCTGTTGAAAGATCCACAGATTCGGCTGGTTCTCGAGGCGCCGCCGGATCGCGGCACGATAGAGCACGCGATCCGCCTGCGCACGCGTTGCGCGCACGGCAGGCCCCTTGGAGCCATTGAGGATGCGAAACTGGATGCCGGCCTCGTCGGTCGCCGCGGCCATTGCGCCGCCGAGCGCATCGACCTCCTTCACGAGGTGCCCCTTGCCGATGCCGCCTATCGACGGGTTGCAGCTCATCTGCCCAAGTGTCTCGATGTTGTGCGTGAGCAGCAGCGTCGCGCAGCCCATGCGGGCGGCGGCAAGCGCTGCCTCAGTGCCGGCATGGCCGCCACCGACGACGATGACGTCGAATGTGCTGGGGTAGTGCATGAAGTGTCGCTGTGTCGGATTGGCGGTTGCCGGGCCGCCGGGCGCGCTTGGGGGATTGTGCCCAGGAGGCGTCTGGAGCGATCCCCGGCGGGGTGCCGCATTTTACGAGGCAGGGCTCGAAATCGCTTGGCAGCGACATAGCTTTGGCGGGTCTGACGAACTGGCGCTCGCGTTGCGCGGTCGGACCACGCGCGGTCCGCGACCGCAGACACGGTCGCGGACGGTCCTGCCCTACGCCGGGCGCAGCATCTCCAGATGCGGGATGCCGTCCTCCAGATAAGCGTCGCCGACCGCAACGAATCCAAAGTCGGCATAGAAGCGCTCGAGCCGCTCCTGGGCCGAGATCCGGATCGCCATCCGCGGGTGCATCTGCGCAGAGTGCGCGACCACACGTCGCACGAGCTCGCGTCCGAGCCCCAGACCGCGCGCGGGCGCAGTCGTGATCACGCGGCCTATCGAAGGCTCCGCGTACTTCGCCCCGGGGTTCAGGAGTCGCGCATAGGCGAGCGGCAGGGCGTGTTCGGGCGACCACGCGGCGAAGTGACACGACAGCTCGTCGTATTCGTCGGCGTCGAGGTAGATGCACTGTTGCTCGATCGAGAACACCAACTGGCGCGCGCGATAGATGCGCGCAAGCTCGACCGGGCTCAGTTCGCCGAAGCGGCAGACGCGCCAGTCGATTTCACTCGGCAGGTGCCGTTCCGGCTCGAAGGCCGCTACTCGCTCGGCTCCGCGCCCGGCACGGCGCTCCGCCGGCACGTCCTGTGGGCCGGGACCGCCGCCAGCGCCTTCATCGAACGCGGCGGCATACGGGAAGCGCTTGGCGCGCGTCCCGATCACGCCCTACCCCTGCGCGGGCCGCTGCCGCCTTGCAGTTGCTGCAACGTATGTGCGGCGCCTTGCTGCAGCACGATCACGCGATCGGCCGATGCGATTGTCTCTGGCCGGTGGGCGACGATCACGCGCGTCAATTTCAACTGCGCGACGGCTTGGTTCACGAGCCGCTCGCGATCGATGTCGAGCGAGCTCGTCGCTTCGTCGAGGAAGAGGAACTGCGGCCGCTTGTACAGTGCGCGCGCCAGCAGGATGCGCTGCTTCTGCCCGCCCGACAGCGTCGCGCCCATACTGCCGATCAGGGTGTGATAGCCCATCGGCAGCGCGTCGATCTCCTCGTTCACCGAGGCCAGCCGGGCGCACTCCTCGACCCAGGCGAGGTCAGGCTCGACGTCGAAGAAGCAGATGTTGTCGGCGATCGAGCCTGCGAACAGTGGCTCGTCCTGCATCACGGTGCCGATCATGTCGCGCCAGCGCGCGAGTCCGATCTGCTCCAGGCGCGCGCCACCGACCATGATCTCGCCGGCGTCGGGCGCGTGCATGCCCAGCATCACTTTGAGCAGCGTCGTCTTGCCGCAGCCCGAAGGGCCGACGATTGCAACCGACTCGCCGGGCTCGATTTCGAGGCTCAGATCGGAGAGCACCGCAGGTTCGCCTTCCGCATAGCGAAACGATACATCGCGAAGTACGAGCCGTGCCTCAAGTTCGTGCCCTTCGTGCGCCTTGGGCGCATCGTCCTCGGGCGCGGTGAGCACGATGTCCGAGAGGCGTTCGCCCTGCAGCTTCAGCATGCTGAGCTCGACGCCTTTGTCGATCAGGCCGCTGATGCGGGTCGCGAACTGCTCCTTGAATGCGATGAATGCGAACAACATGCCGACCGTGAAGCTTTGCTGCATCACGAGCAGTGCGCCGACCCAGATGACGGCCACCCGCTCGATGCCGAACAAGAGTTTGTGCGACGTCGTGAGCAACAAGTCAATCTTGCGCGTCGCGAGGGTCGCATTCATGGCCTCGACGACGACGTTCATGAAGCGCGCCTGGCGATCCTGCTGGCGGTTGAACAGCTTGATCGCCTGCACCCCGCGCAGCGACTCAAGAAAGTGCGTCGCGCGCTGCGCGTCGTGAACGATGGCTTCCTCGGTCGCGTTGCGCAAGGGCTTGAAGAAGGCCCACTTCAAGAGTGCGTAGAGCAGCACGGCCCCGAGCACGATCGCGGTCAATGTCGTGCTGTAGACGAGCATCATCGCGAGGGTCACGACGACCAGCAGGCCGTCGAGCACGGCCTCGATGAAGTGCGTCGTCAGCGTCTGCTGAATCTGCTGGATCGCGCCGAATCGCGACATCACATCGCCGGTGTGGCGCTTCTCGAACCATGCAAGCGGCAGGCGCATCAGGTGCGCGAATACGTTGCCAAGCCACTGCACATTGAGCGTCGCCGAGAGATAGAGCACCGCCCACGAGCGCAGTGCGCTGGCCACCACCTGCATCAGCACCAGCAGGCCGAAGCCGACACCGAGCGTGACGAGCAGATCGCGATCGGCGCTGAGCAGCACGCCGTCCACCACCCATTGAATGAAGAAGGGCGTGAGCAACACGAAGGCTTCGAGTGCCAGCGCGAGCGCGAAGATCTGAAACAGCGAACGCTTGAGCCCCGTCACGCGGCCGAGCAGTTGGCGCAGCGTGATGCGCTGGCGCTCGTTGCCGGTGACGAACTCGGCCGTCGGCGAGAGTTCGAGCGCCACGCCGGTGAAGTGGCGTGACACTTCGGCAAACTTCATGCGGCGCACACCGTGCGCTGGATCGTGAATCTCCGCGACCCCGCCGCGTACCGCCACAAGCACGACAAAGTGGTTCAGGTCCCAGTGCAACACACAGGGCAGCGCCAGTTGCGGCAAATGATCGAGCTCGGCGCGCAGCGGCCGTGCATTGAGCTGCAGTGCGCCAGCCATGCGCACCAGATCGGCGAGCGTTGCGCCCTTGAGAGAGAGCGTAAAGCGTCGCCGCAGCGTCGGCAGGTCGGTGCGAAGCCCATGCTGTGCGGCGACCATGGCGAGGCACGCCAGCCCGCACTCGGCCGCTTCGGTCTGCAGGATCACCGGCACGCGCTTTGAGCCGAAGCCCAGGTGCAGATCGCCCAACATGATCAGACGCGCCCGGCGACGCCGAGAACGGGTTCGAACAACCACTCGATCAGCCGGCGGCGGTCCAGCAGTACATCGGCCTCGAGCTGCATGCCGGGCGCGAGCGGCTGCGCCTGACCGTAGGCCGACACGTCTTGCCGATCGAGCGCGACGGTGATGCGATACAGCGGCTCGCCCACGTTCGGGCCGCCGCTGAGCGCGCCCGCGCCCGCGCCTGTCGCCGCGGTGGACAGCGCGAGACCCGCGAGTTCGTTGGCTTGCAGCGGCGTGCGCGACACCTGCAAGACGTGCCCGATGTAGTGCCCGAACTTCTGGTACGCGTAGGCCTGATAGCGCAACTGCACGGATTGGTCTGGGCGAAGAAAGCCGATCGCGCTCGACGGCGCGTAGAGATGCGCCTCCAGCTTCGCCTGCGCCGGCATCAGGCTTGCCAGCGCCACGTTGGGCTGCACACTCTGGCCCACCTCGGCGAGCACGGCCGTCAGAACGCCGTCCTGCGGCGCGCGGATCACGATGCGCTGGCGTGCCGCGCTCTCGATCGATTCCTGGGACAGTGCGGCGAGGCTGCGTTCAGTTTCACGCTGCAACGCCTCGGCCTGCAACGGCAGTTCGCGTTGCTGCGTCTCTAGCGTGCCGATCTCGCGCAACTGCGCTGCGCGTTGCCGCTCGAGCGCCTGCAACTGCGCCTTCTGGCCGAGCAACTCCTCGGACTTCGTCTGCAGGGCCGCGTCGGAGATGAAATTCTCGTTGCGTAGTGACTCGAGGCGCGCCTGCGACTGCTGCGCGAGCTTGAGGCGCTGTTGCTGAATCGCGGCTTCTGCTTCGATCTGCGTCAGCTCACGACGCATGTCGGCAAGGCGGCGATCGAGCCCGGTGCGCTGTGCCTGCAAGAGTTGCCCCTGCTGGCGCAGGCTCGCTTGTAGGCTGCGTTCGCGTTCGGCGAGGCTTTGCTGCACCGCGGCTTGAGTGTCGCCGGCAAGGGTTGCGCGATCGACCGACAACTCGAAGAGCACGTCACCGCGCTTGACCCTCTGCCCCTCGCGCGCGTGGTTTACAAGCACCGTCGCAGCTTCGGGCGGCACAAGGCGGATCAAGCCCAGGTCGGGCACCAGCACGCCGCTCACGTGCGCCTTGCGCGTGTACTCGCCGACGAACAAATACCCGATCACCAACGCCGCGACACTCACCGTGAAGACCGTGAGCAATGTCATCGACAGCGGTCGGACGAGTTGAACCCCGCCCAGCCAAGATTGACGCTGACCGTCGACCGCTTCGGGTCGGAAAAGCGGCGTCACTTCGGCAGGGCCAAGTGTGGCCTTTGCGCCATCGGCTGGCACGTCCTCGTCCGCTATTGCAGGCCCGGACGGGCCTGCCAGGAGCGAACAGGCTTACCAGCCGCGCTTGGGCGCCTCGACATCCCAGCCACGCTTTGGCGCCGCCGTTCCACCGCCAACGAACTGATGCAGATGGGCTGGCAACGCTTGCGGTGCGCCAATCGTGCGCGAAGTTTCAGCGGCACGGGCGTTCTGACCAAGGGCACGGGAAACGAAAGACTTGAGGCTGGCTTGCATGTCGGACTCCTGGGTGGGTTCTCTGCGGGCACTCTGCGTGCTCACAGCCCGGATTCCAACAGGCATTGCCGTCGTTTGAAACTGTCAAGTCTTACAGGGTAGGGATGCCAACCTCGCCAAAAGCGTGTACCGAAAACGCCAAGAAAGCACGATTTCAGCGAATGAGACCGAGGCGAAGCGCCTTCAGCACCGCCTGGTGTTTGTTGGTGCAGTCGAGCTTGTGCATACCGTTGTTGATATGCAACACGGCGGTGCGTTCGCTGATGCCGAGCACCTCACCGACCTCCCACGCCGTCTTGCCGTCCATGGTCCAGCGCAGGCATTCGAGTTCCCGCGGCGTGAGTTGCGGGCGCTCGGGCTGCGCCGCAGCGGGTACTAAGATGCGCAGCGCGGCATCCTGTGCATGGACGGCAAAAAGCTGAAGGTCGGCGACCATGCGCGTCAACTCGCTCGGATCCTTCGGCATCGCCTGCATGCGATCCACACCCATCACGAAGTGCCGACCCTCGGGCATGTGCAACGCCAAGCACACGCCATTGCGGTAGCCAAACTGCGCCTGCTCTTCCCAAATGTCACCGGCACCGCTGGCGGTGTAGGTGTCCTGATTCCAGATGATCGGAACGCTATGTTGTCGGCAATGCTGCATCACCGGGTCCCTTCGCTGGTTCGTCGATGTCTCCATCGCATCCCAGTAGGCTTCGGGAGCGTTGTCGACGGCAATGAACTCAGGGTTGTTCAGCGGACGATCGATGACCGTAATTGCAGAGACCGTGTCGAAGCCCAAGCTATGTGAGAAACGCACGATTTCACTCCGGAACTCATCTTGGCTCCGCGCTTCCATGACCGACAAGTACCCACCCTGCAACATCAGTTTCCCTTGAAGTACGCGCCGCAAGTCACGCGGACGGTCTTTTGCACTCCCCCTGACAAAGTTTACAGATGGCAGGGCGTTTGATCCTGCTCATACTGCACAACATGATGAAACATCTCGCTTCTTCGCCGGCCCGACACCAATTCGAGCCGCCCTCCATCCCCGCTTGGGCCGTATTCGCCTGGCCGACCGTATTGTGGCAGGCACCGCACCCCGAGGGGCGGCGCTTTCTGCACCTCGGCACGCGCGTCACGAACCCAGGGCAGCCGGTGTGCAGCGGGCAGACACTTTGGGGCGACTCCGAGGCCGAGCAGGCCGCCGGTCTCGCGTGGGACTGGATCGAGCTGACGCGCGGCGTCGTTGCGATGGCCGACCCGATGGCCGTGATCACGAATGTGCGCTTGCTAGGCCCGGGCGGCGCAGTGCTGACCGCTTCCGAAGCGGCGCCGCATCTGAACGAACTCGTACACGCACTGCCCTGGCAGTGCGAGGTGCAGCGCGCGATCCAGAAGCTCGGCCTTCACTGATCGCCACCGCAAGCGACGAACCTGCGACGGCGGCCTCAGCGCCGCGCGAGCCGCGTCGGCTTCCTCAAGCCAGGTGCGCCGCCGCCAGCAGCGATTTCGTGTACGCATGCGCCGGCGCTTCGAACAGCGCCAGCGCCTCGCCACGCTCGACGATCTCGCCGTCCTTCATCACCAGCACGCGGTGCGACATCGCGCGCACCACGGCGAGATCGTGGCTGATGAAGACGTAGCTCATGCCGTAGCGTTGCTGAAGCTGCGCAAGCAACGCGAGCACCTGCTGCTGCACCGAGACGTCGAGCGCCGAGGTCGGCTCGTCGAGCACCAGCACCTCCGGCCGCAGCACGACGGCGCGCGCGATCGCGATGCGCTGGCGCTGACCGCCCGAGAACTCGTGCGGATAGCGCTGCAGCACGTTGTAGAGCCCTTGCGCCTCGCTCAGGCCCACTTCGGCGAGCATCTCGAGCACACGGGTCTCGCGCTCGGCCTTTGACAACTCAGGCATGTGCAGCGCAGGCCCCTCGCCGACGATCTGGCCCACCGTCATGCGCGGGCTCAGGCTGGCGAACGGATCCTGGAACACGACCTGCATGCGCTTGCGCATCGCGCGCAAAGTGTCGCGTCCGGCGTCGTCGATGCGTGTCTCGCCCATCTCGATGCGGCCCCCCGCGATCGGCTGCAGCGCGAGCAACGCCATGCCGAGTGTCGTCTTGCCAGACCCAGATTCGCCGACGATGCCGAGCGTCTCTCCACGCTTGAGCGCAAGCGTCGCGTCGCGCACCGCGACGAAACTGCGCGTCTTGAACCAGCCGGCCGAGCTCTTGAACTCGACCCGGATGTCCTTGCCGTCCACGAGCACCGGCGCGTCATCCGCGACCGGCATGCACGACGCGCTGCGGGCGGCTCGCGAGCAGCTTTTTCGTGTAGGTATGCTGCGGATCCCCGAACACGGACTCGGTCTCGCCGGCCTCGACCAGCCTGCCGCGCTCCATCACGCCGACGCGATGGGTGAAGCGGCGCACGAGGTTCAGGTCGTGCGTGATGAAGAGCAGCGCCATGCCCATTTCGCGCTGCAACTCGTCGAGCAGCGCGAGGATCTGCGCCTGGATCGTGACGTCGAGCGCGGTCGTCGGCTCGTCGGCAATCAGCAATTGCGGCCGGCAGGCGAGCGCCATCGCGATCATCGCGCGCTGGCGCTGCCCGCCCGACATCTGGTGCGGCAGTGTGTCAATGCGCCGCTCGGGCTCGGGGATGCCGGTGCGCGCGAGCAGCTCGATCGAGCGTGCACGCGCCTGTGCCTTGCTCAAGCCTTCGTGCAGTTCGAGCACTTCGCCGATCTGGTTGCCGACCGTGTAGAGCGGGTTGAGCGCAGTCATCGGCTCCTGGAAGATCATGCCGATGCGTGCGCCGCGGATGCCGCGCATCTCGCGCTCGCTCTTGGCGAGAAGATCCTCGCCGTCGAAGCGGATCACGCCGCTCGTCGTCGCTGCATCGACGAGTCGCAGCACCGACAGCGCGCTGATCGACTTGCCCGAGCCCGACTCACCGACGAGCGCGAACTTCTCGCCCGCAGCGATAGTGAACGAAACGTCGTCGACGACGCGCGAGTCGCCGAAGCTCACGTTCAGATGTTCGACGCAAAGCAGGGGCGGGGTGTGCATGGAGGCGGCCTTCATGATTTGCGCGTATCGAAGGCGTCGCGCAGAGCGTCGCCGATGAAGGTCAGGAGCAGCAGCGTGAACACCAGCACCGCGAAGGTCGGGAAGATGATCCACCATGCGTCGAGGTTGGCCTTGCCCTGCTTCACCAAATCGCCGAGCGAGGGCACCGAGGGCGGCACGCCGAGCCCCAGGAAATCGAGCGCGACGAGTGCGAGGATTGCGCCGCTCATGCGAAACGGCAGGAAAGTGATGACGGGCGTCATCGAATTCGGTAGCACATGGCGCCAGATGATCTGCAGGTTGGACAGCCCCATCGCGCGCGCCGCCTTGACGAACTCGAGGCTGCGATTGCGAAAGAACTCGGCGCGCACGTAGTCGGACAGACCGACCCAGCCGAACAGCGACAACAGCACGAGCAGCAGCAAGAGCGAAGGCTCGAAGATCGACGCGAAGATGATCAGCAGGTAAAGCTCGGGGATCGAACTCCAGATCTCGATCAGCCGTTGCAGGGTGAGGTCGATTCGCCCTCCGAAGTAACCCTGGATCGCACCGGCGACGATGCCGATCGCGGTGCCCGTCACGGCGAGCGCGAGCGCGAACAGGATGCTGACGCGAAAGCCGTAGAGCAGCCGCGCGACCATGTCCTGCCCCAGGCCGTCGGTGCCGAGCCAGTTCTTCGCGCTCGGCGGTGCCGGATTGGCTTCTTTCTGAAAGTAGTCGGTCGATGTCGCCGAGTGCGGGTTGATCGTGTCCAGCTTCCAGTTGCCGGGTTTCGCGAACTGCTCGGCGATGAACGGGTCCTTCCAGTCGGTGGGTGTCTTGAAGTCCCCGCCGTAGGCCGTCTCGGGCGGGTTGTTGAACACCGGGAAGGTCAACTGCCCGTCGTAGCGCGCGACGAGCGGGCGGTCGTTGCTGATGACTTCGGCAAGTGCGCTCAAGATGAGCAGCGCAACCATGACCCACAGCGACCAGGTGCCGATCCGGTTGCGACGGAAGCGTGCCCAGGCGCGCTGGTTCGGCGACATCGGCTTGGCGCGCGTCGCCGCGCTTGAGCGTGCCGTGTCCGTGGTGTCGGCGGTGGCCTCGGCAGTGGGGGTGATGGCGAGCACCGTCATTTCGCGACACTCCCGAATTGAACGCGGCGGTCGACCACCACGTAGAGCAGGTCGGACACCAGCTTCACGGCCAGGCCGATCAAGGTGAACAGGAACAGCGAGCCGAGCACGACGGGATAGTCACGCCGCACGATCGACTCGTAGGACAGTAGGCCGAGGCCGTCGAGCGAGAACAAGCGTCTCGATCAGCAGCGAGCCGCCGAAGAAGGCGAACACGAAGGCCGCCGGGAAACCGGTGATGAGCGGGATCAGCGCGTTGCGAAACACGTGCTTCCACAACACCCGTTCCTGCGACAAGCCCTTTGCGCGCGCGACGAGGACGTACTGTTTGCGCAACTCCTCGATGAAGGTGTTCTTCGTCAGGAGCGTCACCGTCGCGAAGCCGCCGATCACGTAGCAGATCATCGGCAGCGTGAGGTGCCAGAAGTAGTCGGCGATGCGCGCCGGCCACGACAGGTCGGCCCAGTTGTCCGACGTGAGCCCTCGCAATGGGAAGACCTCCCAGAAGCTGCCGCCGGCGAACAGCACGATGAGGAACACGCCGAGCACGAAGCCCGGAATCGCGAAGCCGATCAGCACCAGCAGCGTCGTCGCGACGTCGAAGCGCGAGCCTTCGCGCACCGCCTTCGCGATGCCGAGCGGGATCGAGATCAGGTAGGTCAGCAGGAACGCCCAGAGGCCAAGGCTGATCGAGACCGGCAGCTTCTCCTTGATCAGCTTCCACACGTCCTTGTTGTGCAGAAAACTGCGTCCGAGGTCGAAGCGCGCGAAGCTTGAAAGCATTTCGACATAGCGCACTTCGACGGGCTTGTCGAAGCCGTAGAGCTTCTTCAGTTCGGCGATCTGCTTGGCGTCGCTGTCGCGTCCCGCCTTGTAGGCCGAGCCCTCGCCGCCGCCGGGGCCCATGCGCGCCTCGGCCATCAGCTGCTCGATCGGCCCGCCCGGGACGAACTGGATGACGATGAAGGTGACGGTCAGCACGCCGAGCAGCGTCGGCACCATCAGCAGCAGGCGTTTGAGGATGTAGCTCAGCATCGTGTCAGCCCTCGATTGATCATCAGTGTTTCGCCGGGTCCTTGCTCCACCACGTGACGAGCGGCCAGGGGAGCTGCCAATCGA
The DNA here is from genome assembly GCA_963774675.1 of uncultured beta proteobacterium. Classification (GTDB taxonomy): domain Bacteria; phylum Pseudomonadota; class Gammaproteobacteria; order Burkholderiales; family Burkholderiaceae_C; genus CAIKUF01. The sequence goes on from CAVZFV010000013.1 coordinate 308,498, forward strand.
CGTCGGGCGAAAGATCGGCCGTGAAATACAACGGACGCGTGGCCGGAATGCCGAACTTGTCCCAGTACGACATCGGCTCGACGTCGCTGTACACATCGGGCACTTGCCAGTAGCTCCACATCACGATGCGGTCCAGAGCGCGGGTCGCGTCGCGGAACTGCTCCAGCGTCTTTGCGTGGTTCATCGCCTCGATGATGTGATCGACCGCTGCGCTCTTGACGCCGCGAAAGTTGCTGTTGCCCTTTTCGTCGGCCGACTTGCTGCCGTAAATCTGCACGTAGTCGGCCGGCGAGGGCAGCGCGAACGACGCGCCGGCGATCGTGACGACGTCGAAGTCGTACTCTTCGAGCCGCCGGCTGTAGAGCGCGTAGTCGACGTTGCGGACCTTCAGGCTGATGCCGAGTTTGTCGAGGTTGCGCGTCCATGCCTTGATCCGCGCGTCGCTCACGCTGTCCCCCGGCGCGAGGTACTCGAACTCGAAGGCGTCGCCCTTGGCGTTGCGCAGCCGGCCGTCGGGCGCCAGTTTCCAGCCCGCGGCCTCGAACAACGCGCGTGCCTTCAGCAGATTGCGTCGCAGCGCGTTCACATCGCTGTCCGTGCGTGGCGCGACGTAGGGCGGGCCGAACACCTCCTTCGGCAGATCCTTGCGAAAAGGTTCGAGTAGCGCGAGTTCGCCTTCGCTCGGCAGGCCAGTGGCTGCGAAATCGGAGTTGTTGAACTCGCTGCTTGCCCGCTTGTAGAGGTGGTAGCGATTGATGGTCTCGAAATCGTAGGTCAGGCCGAGCGCCTCGCGCACGCGGATGTCCTGAAACAGCGGCCGGCGCATGTTGAGCATGTAGGCCTGAAGGCCCTGGCCAGTGCCGTAGGTGAAGGCCTGCTTGACGATGCGCCCGTCGTCCCACTTCGGCCCCTTGTGCTGACGCACCCATTTGGAGGCGCCATAGACGCGCACCAGATCGAATTCGCCAGCCTTGAATGCCTCCGTTGCTACATCCTCGTCCTGGTAATAGCGATAGACGACGTGGTCGAAGTTGAAGAAGCCGCGTCGCACCGGCAAGTCCTTCGCCCAGTAGTTCGGGTCGCGCTTGAACTCGATGCGCCGGCCCGAGTCGGCCTTGGCGATCGTGTACGGTCCGCTCGTGATCGGCATCTCGTCGATGATCTCGTCGAATCGGGTGTGCGTGCCGTCCGGCTTCAATCCCCACTCGTGCGAGAACACTGGCAGTGCGGCGACGCGAAAAAGCGCGTCGCTGCTGCGCTCGGCCATCTCGAAGCGGATCGTGCGCTCGTCGATCACCTTCGCCGCGCGCACGCTTGCGAGCGCCGAGCTGTAGATCGGCGAGGCGTACTTGCCGGAGAGTGAATCGAAGCTGTACTTGACGTCGGCCGCGGTCACCGGGTCACCATTGCTGAAGTGTGCCTTCGGGTTAAGGCGGAAGCTGATCGCACTGAAGTCGGGCTCGACCTTCATCGCTTCGGCGAGCAACCCGTACATGGTGCGTGGCTCGTCGGCACCGAGGATCGTCAGCGGCTCGGTCATGAAGATTGCCATGCCGGCCGGCGCGTTGCCGCGGATCGTGTAGTAGTTGTACTTGTCGAAGTTCTGGCGCCGGTCCGGGTTGCGCAGGTTGAGCGTGCCGCCTTTGGGAGCGTCCGGGTTCACGTAATCGAAGTGCTTGAAGTCCGGCCCGTACTTCGGTTGGCCGAAAGCGGCGTAGGCGTGCACCCAAGGGGTGGGCGAGATGGCGGGCGAGACTGCGGGCAACTTCGAAGTCGCCGTTCCCTGCGCCGATGCAGGTGCAACAGCCGAAGCTGCGGCCGCTGCGGACAACGTAGCGACTGCAGCTTGCGCTGCGTTCGCGCCGCATGCCACGCTCAACAGCAGGCTTGCCGCCCATGCCAGTGGGGGCCGCACGCGCACCGCGTCAACGCGCTGCGGAATCACGAATCCACCATGTCGTGATCGGCCACGCTGGTTGCAGGTCGTTCGGGCTGTCGATCGAGTAGTACTTCGGCATCACCTTCGGTCGCCCGAACTTGTCCCAGTAGCTCGTTGGCAGCTTCGAGAAGTACAGGTCCGGCACCTGCCAGTAGTTCCACATCACGACGCGGTCGAGCGCGCGGCTCGCGGTGCGCAACTCGTCTATCGTCTTCGCGTTGGCCATCGCCTTGATCAGCGCATCGACAGCCGGACTCTTGACGCCCCGGAAATTGTTGTTGCCCTTCTCGTCGGCGGATTTGCTGCCGTAGAGCTGCTCCATCACGGTCGGTTCGGGCAGCGTGAAGCGGCCCTCGACGATCGCGACCATGTCGTAGTCGTAGTTCTCCAGCCGCCGCCGGTAGAGCGCAAAGTCGACATTGCGGACCTTCATCGTGATGCCGAGCTTGGCGAGGTTTTGCACCCAGTCGCTCGCACGCGTGCCTTCCGACGGCGTGAGGTACTCGAACTCGAACGCCTCGCCCTTGGCGTTGCGCAGCTTGCCGTCGGGCGCGAGCTTCCAGCCCGCCGCTTCGAGCAAGGCACGCGCCTTGAGCAGATTCGCCCGCAACTTTGGCGCCTCGCCGTCGGTTCCCGGCGCGACGTAGGCGGGGCCGAAGACCTCTGGCGGCAGTTCCTTGCGAAACGGTTCGAGCAGTTTCAACTCCGCCTCGGACGGCAGCCCCTGCGCCGCGAACTCCGAGTTGTTGAACATGCTCGACGCCCGCGTGAACATCTTGAAGCGGTTGTTCACCGTGTCCAGGTCGTAGGTCAGGCCGATTGCCTCGCGCACGCGCCGGTCCTGGAGGATCGGCCGGCGCAGGTTCAGGTCGTAGGCCTGCATGTACTGTCCGAACCCGGTCTCGAAGAGCTCCTTCTTGATGCGTCCGTCGTCCCACTTCGAGCCTTTGTGCTGCCGGTTCCAGGTGCGCGCGCCATAGACGCGTACCATGTCGTATTCGCCCGCCTTGAATGCTTCGGTGGCGACGGTGTCGTCCTGGTAGTAGCGATAGACGACGCGGTCGAAGTTGAAGAAGCCGCGCCGCACGGGCAAGTCGCGCGCCCAGTAGTTCGGATCGCGCACGAACTCGATGCGCCGGCCGATGTCGACCGCGCCGATCGTGTACGGGCCACTCGCGATCGGGTGTTCGTCGACGATCTCATCGAAGCGCTTGTGCTTGCCGTCGGCGCCGAGGCCCCACTTGTGCGAGAAGATGTAGAGATTGGTACCGATCGCGAACAGCGTATCCGTGCTCGGCTTCTTCAGGTCGAAACGTATCGTGCGATCGTCGATCACGGTCGCCGAGACGCCGTCGAACAGCGTCTGATACCCCGGCAACGCGTACTTGCCTGCCAGCGAATCGAAGCTGTACTTCACGTCCTTCGCCAGCACCGGGTCGCCGTTCGAGAAGCGCGCCTTCGGATTGAGGCGAAACGTGATCGACGACTTGTCGGGCGCGACCCACATTGCGTCGGCGAGCAGCCCGTACATCGTCTGAGGCTCATCGCCGGAAAGAATGGCGAGCGTCTCGAATGTGTAGATCACGAGGCCGCCGGGCGAGTTGCCGCGCGTCGTGAACGGGTTGAACTTGTCGAAGCTCGTGCGCCGATCGGGGTTTTTCAGCTGCAGCGTGCCGCCCTTGGGCGCTTGCGGGTTGACGTACTCGAAATGATCGAAGTCCGGCCCGTACTTCGGCGCGCCGTAGGAGGCATAGGCATGCACCCAGCCGGTGCCCGGTTGCGCGGCCGAGGCAGCGCCCTCCGTTGGCGCAGCGGCTTCGCCCGACGCGAGCGCAAATGTGGACGTGGCCATCGCGAACAGGCAGACCAGCAATCCGCGGTGCAGCAGAGAGATCATGTCGGGATAACGCGCGTGCGTCTGCTCATGCGCCGGGATTCTAGAAGCCCGCTCGTGCGGGGGCTCCCCCCACTGGCCCTTGGACGCGCAGGGCGCAGGGCAGCGTCAGGCGCCTTCCGGCGTCGCGAGCAGCCGCTTGAGCTCACCGCTCGCGATCAGGGCTTGCAGATCGCTGGCGCCACCGACGAGCGCCCCTTTGACGAACACCATCGGAAAGGTCGGCCAGCCCGACCACATCTTCAGCGTATTGCGCAGCCGCCAGTGATTCAGGTAGCTGCCGTATTCGAGGTAGTGATGGGCAATGCCCGCCGCACCCAGCATCTTGCGCGCGCGCTTGCAGAACGGATTGCCCGCCATGCCCACGACGAGCACCGGGTTGGACGCTACCGCCGAGCGCACGTTGTGCACGATGTCGGCATGCAGGTTGGCGACCTTGTCGCGGATCGCGGGGTGGATCTGGTCTTCTTCGAGGATAGGGCGGGGCATGATGGTTCCTGGAGTTCCAATGGGTGCGAGCGTAGCCGACCAGCCGCCGGGCGCCTGCTGAGCGGCGGGGCGCCCCGCTAACGCAGCACGTTGACCAGCGGCTTGCCGGCCTTGTCGCGATAGATGTCGAAGTAGGCATCTATCGTCAACACATGACGAACGCGCAATCGCGACGCGGCCTCGGAGACCGACGCGTCGGCAAGGTCGAACGGCAGATCGGCAAACCGCTCGCTGATGCGCAACACCTCGGTCAGCGAGCCCGGCGCGGCGCCGTCAAGCGCAATGCCGCCGCGCTGCGCCCAGCGCAGGAAGTCGAGTGCGCAGTCGTTGGCGATGCGGCGGGCGAGCAGCGCGCAGACTTCGGTGGCCACGGGCCATGTGCTGAGCAGCGCCGCCGCCGGGTTCGCCTCCAGCCAGGCCAGCACCGGCGCGTGCCAGTGGTCCGCCGCGTTGAACAACGCGATCAACGGCCCGCTGTCGACAAGCACCGGCCCGGCGTGCGCCTCACGGTAGCGCGCCGATGGTTCGCGGGCGGCCGCCGCAGAACGCGCTACCGGCGCGCTTGATGCCTGGCGGCCCATGCGTCGGCGAGCAGCGCCTTGCGCTGTGCTGCGAGTTCAGGCGCGCCACGATGGCGACCGAACAGGGCCGCGCCCAGCGCATGGGCTGAGGGTGCAGGGACGTCGCGCGGCGCGTTCAGGTAGGCGAGCAGCGCCTGGCGGATCACGTCGCTGGTAGTCGCGCCGCTCGCCGCGGCGCGCTGGCGCAACCGCTCTTCGAGCATTGCATCGAGCTTGACGGTGACGGTCATGGTGTCTCGTGTCGTTCAAGTAATAAGCAGTGTATTACCAGACCGCCGGTCGCGTCAACTTTCTCGCGTCAACCCGCCATCTGCCGCTGAAACACCAGCCCCGCGTGCTCGCGCAATGCGTGGAACTTCATCTTCGGCCAGTTCGCTTCGATCGCGCGCAGTTCGGGCGCGTACTCGACGAGTACCGTCGGCGCGTCGACGGCGTCGTAGGCGACGCGATGCGCGTTGGCGTCGATGAAGCGCTGCAATTCCTTCGCGCCGCCATCCGCGTCGTCGCACGTCACCCAGCGTGCGACCTGGTAGCGGCTCGGCGAGATGCGCGCCTTGCAGCCGTACTCATGTTCGAGGCGGTGCGCGACGACCTCGAACTGGAGCTGCCCGACGGCGCCCAGCAGCAGCACCGATCCGGCGACCGGCCGAAAGACCTGGATCGCGCCTTCTTCCCCGAGTTGCGCCAGGCCCGCCTTCAACTGCTTGGTGCGAAGCGGGTCGGCGACCTCGACCGAGCGGAACATCTCGGGCGCGAAGAAGGGCAGCCCGGTGTAGAGCAGCGGCTCGCCTTCCGTCAGGGTGTCGCCGAGCTGCAGCACGCCGTGGTTCGGGATGCCGATGATGTCACCGGCGAACGCCTCGTCGAGCAACTCACGGCGCTGGCTCAAGAAGCTCACGACCGTGTTCGGCCGCAGCTCCTTGCCCGAGCGCGTCACCTTCAGCCGCATGCCGCGCTCGAAGTGGCCACTCGCGACGCGCAGGAAGGCGATGCGGTCGCGGTGCGCCGGGTCCATGTTGGCCTGGATCTTGAAGACGACACCGCTGAATTTTGGCTCGTCGGGCGCGACGATGCGCGTCGTCGACTGCCGCGGCCCGGGGCCGGGCGCCAGATCGACGAGCGCGTCGAGCACCTCACGCACGCCGAAGTTGTTGATCGCCGAGCCGAAGAACATCGGCGTCTGGCGGCCAGCGAGAAACTGTGCCTCGTCGAACGGGGGCGCGGCGTCGCGCATGAGTTCGATGTCGTGCTTGGCGTGCTCGTACTCGGCGCCGAAACGCTGCGCGTAGATCGGGTTCGCGATGCCGTCGATGATCTCGTCATTGTCCCGGTCGCGGTCCTCGCCGGGCGTGAACACGCGCATGCGTTGCTCGCGCAGATCCATCACACCGTGAAAGCGCTTGCCCATGCCGACCGGCCACGTGAACGGCACGACTTCCATGCCGAGCTCACGCTCGATCTCGTCCATCAGCGCGAGCGGCTCCTGGACCTCGCGGTCCATCTTGTTGACGAAGGTGAGGATCGGCGTGTTGCGCGCGCGGCAGACTTGCAGCAGCCGCCGCGTCTGCGGCTCGACGCCGTTGGCCGCATCGATCACCATCAACGCGGCGTCGACCGCGGTCAGCACGCGGTAGGTGTCTTCCGAGAAGTCCTGGTGGCCGGGCGTGTCGAGCAGGTTGATGACGCAGTTCCGGTACTCCATCTGCATGACGGACGAGGCGACCGAAATGCCACGCTGCTTTTCGATCTCCATCCAGTCCGACGTCGCATGGCGCGTCGCCTTGCGTGCCTTCACCGAGCCGGCGATCTGGATCGCGCCGGAGAACAGCAGCAGCTTTTCCGTCAGCGTCGTCTTGCCGGCGTCGGGGTGCGAAATGATGGCAAAAGTTCTTCTTCGCCTGACCTGCTCTGCGATTGGACCTTCTGCCATTTCAAGTCTTTCCCCGTTATGTACACAGCTATGTACGCATTTCCTAATGTGCTCATAGCGTGCTGCACATCGCCTCTTCGCCGTCGCTGGCGGCCATTGGGGCCGCCAGCGGTATAGACTCTAGCAGAATTCCTCTCTCAAGAGCAGTTTACGCGGCTTAGAATGCTCTTGAGGGCAAGTTCTTTCGACTTCTGCCCGATCAGCATGATATCTGCTGGTGAAGTGTCTTCTCGCATCGGTGACTCATGACCGCCCGGAACAAGCTGCTCGCTGCGCCGCCTTATCCCGTCGAACAGACGCTCAAGCGTCTGGGCGCGAACCTGCGCACGGCGCGCCTGCGGCGGAACCTGACTATCGAAGCCGTGGCCGGGAAGATCGGCACAGGGGTTCGGGCCGTGGCCGATGCTGAGCACGGCAAGGCTTCGACGGGGATTGCCGTGTATACGGCGATGCTATGGGCGCTTGATCTCTTGGGCCATATGGACGAGGTGGCAAAGCCGGAGAAGGACGAGGAAGGCCAGACCCTTGCCTTGTCCCGCGAACGGGCCAGAGCGCGGCCTTACCGAAGCCTTGATAGCGATTTCTAGGCGCTGCGCGTCCGGTCACGCGAACGCGGTAATCCGCTCCCGGCATATCTCAATCGTTCGGGTGGCAGCAGCCTCGCCGGACGGCCCGTAGCCGGGAAGTGTGGGCAACGTGATCGCGGCAACGGCAGCCCGCATCCTTTCCAGAACGTCGTCGATAGCGGCGTTGGTGTCCGATGCCCGAAGACCGGCTATTGCGGAGACCGCGAGGAAGTCGGCCCGCTTGAGCCGTTCGTCCTTGCCGTTGAGCTTCAGCGCCATACGGTCATGTTCGAGGCGGGGAAAAACGCGTGTGGTCAGCGTGTCGTAGACGGGCGCAAAGCGAACGCTGCGGAAGGCCGGATTACCGGGTTCGGCGATCTTCAGAACGGCCATGTTCTTGAGGTGCATGTCGCCGTCGGCGATGAGCCATGCGAACACGACGCGCTTCATGAGGATCAGGAGGTCTTCATCGGGTGATGTGGACAAACCTCTCAGGGCACGCGCCACACGTTCGATGGTGCCGTCGTACTTGGCTTCCGGTGAAAGATCGAGCACCGAGCAAAGATCTTCCATCGCCAGCAGGCGGTGATCATCAGCGCCTGCGCGAATGTCGAAGCGCTCGACCAGAAGCGCTGGAGGCATGCCGTCAGGCATAGCAATCAGTGCGGCTTCCGGGACCGCGAACCCAGCTTGCCTCGCCAGACTCAGGCCGATCCATTCGACCAATGGCAAGGCTTCGAAGCCGCTGGTCCCTGCGGGCTTGAGGATGTGCGTGAACGGCGTACCGATGCTCGGCGAGAGTCTGCCGTCCGGGTCGATCGTCATCGGTGCCTTGATCTGTACGCCGGAGAGGCGCGGCGTATCGGCACGGTCATAGATTGTGGCGAGGCTGCGCTCGAAGTCCTGCTCCATCGCGCTGCGACCGGGCCCGGCATAGGTGCCTGTGAACACGCTCGCTGCTGTATGGGCAGCGAGCGGCGTCGCGAGGACATCGAGCGGCAGGGCGGCAAGCTCATCCGCGTTTTCGGCCATCGTGATGTTCGACATGTAGCGTCTGCCCGAGCGAAGCATGGCCCGTTCGTCGCGGTCGTGCAGGACGCTCTCCAACCAGCCTTCCGGCAGCAAAGAGACCACGAAAGGCGGCAACCTGCCCGGCATCGTCTGGCGAATGACTGGCGGCATGGGCACGTCGCCGTCGGCCTGCGACCACCGCCACTCGAACCCGTCGTGAACCAGGGTGCCAATGGGCAGGCCGTGCCATGCCACGGTTAGGGCGAACGCAGCCTCGTTGCGCGCGGTCGCAATCGAAGGTCCGCGCAGCAAGAACTTCTCGGCCCCCTCGCCCTCGCGATACCACTCGTTTTCACGGGCCAGCGCCCATACGGCGTCGCTTGCAGCCTTTGCGCCGCCGTACTCCTCGGCAAGACGGGCGGCGATGGCCTCCCGCGTGGCCGCATCGAGGGACGCGGCATGTTCGCTGCGCAGGCGGAAGGCCTCCAGAAATCTCTGGCGGATCGAGGACACATTGACGGTGAACTCGCCCAGGCTGTCGGCAACGGTGGCGGAAGCAAGAGAAGGCTTCGCGGGAGCCTTGTTCTGGACGATTTCAAGGGCCCGCAGGCGCGTGCGCTGCACGCGGGGTCCGGTCAGGTAGAGGCGAGCATCTTGGGTCGGCCCCAGCAGAACGGCACTGGCCGCCGAAAGGTAGGCATTTGGATAGAGGTAGCGGCCAATCCGGACGGCATGGGCGAGGACAGTCTGATCAACATCGTCGGCGGCATCGACATAGATGCCGCGCATCAACTGGACGAGCTTGCCCGTCTCCGCCAGATAGTGACTGCGGGTCTTGTCGATGGTCTCGCCGACGAGATGAAGAGGCATTGTTTCTAACCTTCCCGTGTATCAGATACGGGAAAGTTAGCACGCGATCATCCGCCAAGCAAGAGAAATCTAACTTTTCCGTATTTCAGATACGCAAAAGTTATACTCTTCGTTGTTCCAGTGTTGTACCAAAATACGTTGACAACGGCAAATCACTTCGCTACATTCACGCTTCGGAACAACATAGGAACAACAGAGTCATCATGAGCGAGAACTTCTACTCTGCCAGTCTGAGCCGGACGCAAGGCCGCAACACCTGGGCCGTCATCTTCCGGCACCCGAAGCGGACGGACCCCACCACAGGCAAGGAAGGCCTGCGGGTCCGGCAAAGCCTCAAGACGGACAACGAGCAGGAAGCGGCGACGCTGCGGGACCAGATGAACGCGCTGCTGGCGAGCCCGCAGCTCTGGGACCTCGGCGCGCGTGAGCAGGCCCTCGGCCTGTTCGACCCTCGCGTCGTCGATATCTTCTTCTACAAGCTCGAAGGCGGCGAGACCGACTTCCTCGCTCTGCGCGACGGCGCGATCGCACTTCCGTCCTCGCAGTCCAGCGACTACCGCCGCGCGCTCTTTCTCGGCACGACGGGGGCCGGAAAGACAACGCTCCTGCGACAGCTCATGGGCACCGACCCGCTGAAAGAGCGGTTCCCTTCGACCTCGACGGCCAAGACCACGGTTCACGAAACCGAAGTGATCCTGCAAGAGGGTCGGTACCGCGCCGTCGTCACGTTCTTCCCAATGGAGGACGTGCGCGAGCACCTGAAGGAGTGCGTATCCGCCGCTGTGCTCGCGGCATACAGGAGTGAATCCGACTCCGACCAGATGCGCCGCCTGCTGACGCATGTCAATCAGCGCTTCCGCTTCAACTACGTCCTCGGCAATGGCCCGGTCAAGGACACGAGTGATTTCGACGATGACGGCAACGGCGACATCGACCCCGAAAGCGGCGACCTCCTGAAGCGAACGAACGACGTGCTGTCGTCGGCGCTGGCCTCGGTCAAGGAAATCGCAGCGCGCTACGGGGAGGCGCTCCGAACCGAGCTGAAAGCGACGGACGAAAAGGACCAGCGCGTCATCGACGAGCTGTTCGAGGAAGAGCTCGATAACAGGACACGCGACGACGAGGCCTTTCAGCAGGTCGTCGATGCCATCATGGACGAGATCGAAGAGCGGTTTGCTCTCGCTTTTCTGCCCGACGGCAAGCTTCAGAAAACAAAGGTGGGATGGCCTCTGACGTGGACCTGGGAGACCGGGGATCGCAATGCGTTCATCGCATCGATTTCGCGGTTCGCGTCAAACTACGCGCCGCTGTTCGGCACCCTGCTGACACCGCTGGTCAACGGCGTTCGGGTGTCCGGCCCGTTTTACCCGACATGGCCGAACGACAAGCCGAAGCTCGTGCTCCTTGACGGCGAAGGCCTCGGCCACACGCCGCGCTCGATGTCCACGATCTCGACGACGCTCTCGAAGCGCATCGACATGGTCGATGCCGTCATCCTTGTGGACAACGCGACGCAGCCTATGCTCGCAGCGCCGGTCGCTGCGATGAAGGAGCTCGTCTCCTCGGGCAATTCGGCCAAGCTGATATTCGCCTTTACGCATTTCGACAAGGTAAGCGGTGACAACCTGCCGAACGCTTCGGCCCGCTCCCAGCACGTTCTGGCGTCGGCAGAAAACGTACTGTCCGCCATCGGCGAAGACCTCGGCCCGTTCGCCGAAAGGGCTTTGCGCGCGCGCCTGAAAACCTCGCGGGTCTTCCTCGCGGACCTCGATCAAAAGCTGGACGTTGAATCGAAGGATGGGAAGCGGACGGCCAGCCAGCTTGGCAAGCTGCTGGAAATGATCGACGGCATCGTTGATCGTCCGAAGCCGATTGACTCACGCCCGATATACGACCGCATGAATCTCGTGCTGGCAGTCAGGGACGCGGCAGTAGCCTTCAACACTGGCTGGCGTCGTCGTCTGGAAGGTATTGACAAAGAGCCTTGGCAGCGTGTCAAGGCGCTGAGCCGCCGCTTCGCGACGGGAGCCGCTGACCACTACGACACGCTGCATCCAGTGGCCGACCTGAAGCGGGAGCTTCAACAGCGGCTCTATGTGCTCCTTCAAAACCCTGTGGCCTGGAACGGACCCGAACCGACAGACGACGACAAGCAGCACATCTTCGATGCCATCGCGGAGGACCTGAGCCGCCGCCTGCTTGACCTCGCCTCGCGCCGGGTGAAATCCGAGCGCCTGAGTGAATGGCGCAGCGCCTATGACGAATCGGGGCCGCGCTCGACGTTCCGACGCGCAAAGCTGATCGCCGAGCGGGTCTATGACCTGGCGGCCCCGGTGCCGGACGTAACGCCGTCGCCGGACCGGAATGCGTTTCTGCAAGACGTAGCAACCGTGACGAGGGAATCGGTGGAGCTGGTCGGCGCGACACTGCGCTGAGCGGCAGGGCGAGGCGCAAGAAACAACCGACAACAAGAGAGGGACGGCAATATCCATGGCAACATTTCCACCACCTGCAAGCCCGTTTGATCCCGTGCTCGAAACTGAGCACGGCACTATCGACGGCAAGCCCTGCGTAAACGCTTTCTATGTCGCCATCAGCGAGAAATCCTACGACGCAGACGACTCCGGGCCGGGTGCGACGCGCGACAAGGTGCTCTTGGCGACGGTTACTGAAGACGCGCTGCGTATGTTCCCGATCAACGTCCGGCGCGGGATGGCCGACTACCTGAAGCCTCGTCACGACAACCTCACGACCATCACGATTGAGAGTGATGACTATGGCTGGCCCTTGCCAACCGATCCCGGTGATTTGAAGAGCTGCTCCTCGGCCTACCGACCGGGTTTTCCAAACAATTCCAGTACGGACTCGGTCTGAAGTGGGAATACCGCTTCTTCGTCAACGCCGTTGACGGCATCCCCGGAATTGCCGACCTCGTGATCTCGACAGGGACCGAGACAACGGTCGCACCGCCAACATACCGCCTCGGGATTAAGCGCTTTGAGCAACTGCGCCGGGCAATCGACAACATCGCGCGCCGCTACCAGCGGGAGGCGCTCGAAGACAAGCTGCTTGTGGCATATACCAACCTGCTCCATGCCGTCGTGCCCGCTGACTTTCCGCTCAGGACGAAGAAGATTCGGCCCGGCGCAATTTACGAACTGGTGAAAATTGGAGATCGTTCCAATCTCTCCCGCAGTGACCGTCAGGCTGCGATCTCGATCATCACGAAGGACAAGGAAAAGATTGCCAAGACCGACCCTGAGGCATTGCTGGCCCTGCGCTCAGAAATCGAGAGGGTTACGCTGGGCGCATTGATCCAGAAGTTCGAGGACATGCTGATCAAGGACCTCACCGAACCGAAGTGGCAGGAGTTTTTGAAGGCAAACCCCTTCATCCTCAGCCTCGCTTTTGCATACCCTGTCTTCCTGATCGAGGATCAGGCCTATGTCGGTGGCGCGACGATTCGCGGCGCAGGCGAGAAGATCGCTGACTTCTTGCTGGCGCAGCGCTACACGGGCAATCTGGCGCTTATTGAAATAAAGCGGCCAAAGACTTCCCTCCTGAAGGCCGTCCCCTACCGGGCCGACCTTCACGCGCCAACAACGGAGGTCAGCGGGTCGGTGTCGCAGGTGCTCGATCAAAAGTACCGGCTGCAAAACAGCTTCACGCAAAAGGCCTATGAATCGGGCCTGACCAACGTGCACCCCTATTCGATCCAGTGCATCGTCATTGTCGGCACGGCCCCGACGAGCAAGGACGAAAGGAAGTCGCTGGAGCTATTCCGAAACTCGACCAAAGACGTGACCGTCGTCACCTTTGACGAGCTGCTGGAGAAGCTCAAGGAAATTCAGCGGGTGTTTTCGGCCTCGGAAGAAGCCACGCCTACAGTGCCTGACGCCGACGTGCCGTTCTAAGCTTGCCGCGCGCCCAGAACGTACGCAAAGAGCGACAGATCGGGCACCCTGTTGAATATGACGTGGGCCACGTCCTGAGGGGAAAGACCCAGGTGGCGATGCCGCCTCGCCCCGCTCCGATGATGGTGGTGATGATCATCATGTAGATGGCATCGCCGCTGATTCTGATCAAGCCCACCCGGTGCCGCTGATCATGATGCCGATGATCAGCGCCAGGCCGTCAGCGCTTCTTCTCCGGGCCGGGGTCCGTGCCGTGGCGGGACGGACCGTCCGGTGCGGCATAGCCATCAAACGCGCTGCTATGCGACCCCTCCTCCGCATCGCGGGCACCCAACAGAGGATTCCTCCCTCTGCGACAAAGGGCGCAAGTTGCCGAACGACCTCGCCCCCAAAACCGTCCGCATCGGCACCGGATCGGCGGTTCCCGATAGGGGGCTGGCATACGACCACGTCAAACCGCGCATTCGCGTCAAGGCTTTCGACGTGCGACTGAATCGATGTGACCTTGCCGTCGAAAAGAATGGATAGTGATTCAGCAAGCAGTGCATTCGGCGCGACGAAACCTATGCGCCCGGGTTCACCGCCTTCCGCGAAACGCGCAGAGAGCAATGAGGGCGTACAGGTGTATTCCAGAACGCGCGCAGACTTCTTCAGTTTGCAAAGGTTGCTGACAAATGCCGCGAGTGCGTCATAGGTATCAGTGCCCTTTTCATGTCCGAATGGTGGTGTGTTCCGCCGCATTGCGTGCAAGGCCTCGTGAGGCGATAAGCCAACCCTGCGTGAAATGCGAGCGATCTCCGGGCCGTCCACTCGCACTGGCAGATCTCGCAGCTTGTCGAGCTCACTAAAGAATGCATCTCGCCTCTGGTCTGCGTTCATGCCATCTTCCCCCCAAGTTTCTCTGCGTCGCGAAAGTGTCCTTCGCCAGACATGTACTGCACCGTAGCGTGACCCCGTTCGGTAGCCTTGCGGTACCAATTCACTGCCTTTGCATCATCCTCCGGCACACCCTCGCCCCGGACGGCAATGGAGCCGAGCAGCCGGGCAAACAGCACAAAAATTGCAATGTGGAGGCGCATTCGATTTTCCCCTTCATGTCCAAGCCGTAGCAGCTTTCGGCGCGCTCAAGAAGAGAAAAACTGCTGTTGCTGCGCGAACTCGCCCTGCGGCTGACCCGCAGGGCGAGGAACGCTAGTACTCCTCTGGCAGCAGGATCGTCGTCACCGATCGATCAGCCTCGGTAATGATCCACACGCAGTTCTCACCGAGACCTGCGCACGGCAACGCTGGATCAATCGGGTATGCCGAGAGGATACGGGCACCTTCCGTGACCGCGAACGTGTTGACCTCGGCATCTTCAGGATCAACGCGTCCCCAATCGCCGCGCACATGACGTGCCAGCAGCTCCAGAAACTGGCCCGGGTAACGCGAGGCATCGAGCGCGCCTGGCGCTGCCACGATCTGCCCGAGCGGGAAGAGAGGGGCGCTCATAGCGCCACCTCCGGCCCTGCGGCCTCTTCGACTGCCTGCTCGATTTTCGGCAGCATCAAGATGATGCGACCGTTCACCGGCAGAGCGTTGAGTTCGATGTTGAATCCCTCGCTGGCTTGATGCGGGCCAGGCTGACCCGATGCGGGTCCAGAAGGCTTGTTTGCCTTCGCCGGTTACGGCGTAAGCGATGAAGGCGGGTTTCTTGGTAGTCGTCATCGTCGTTCTCCTTTGCTTGATCGTTGCGACGCAACGGGACAAGCACGGGGAACAAGCTGACCGGGCTCATGGGTCGCCCGGAGCTGCACAAGACACGAGGAACGAAGGGGCGCGGAAGCGAGGACGATGCGAAGCACTCGCCCGTTGAGCACGGCAGCGCTCTTCGAGCAGGTCGAGCCACTCGTGCAGCGTGACCTTCTCGGCGGGAAGCTTGCCGATGCGCGGATAGACGTGAATCTCGAAGGACCGCAGGATGTCGTGATGACCTTCCTTGTTCTTCACGCAGTAGGCCTGATGCCACTGCCGGAAGAGCGATTCGATGGAATCGGCGTCAAGGATGGCCTGCCGCTCCAGCAGGCGGACGATCTTTGGATCGTGCCCCTGCTCAAGCTGCGCTCTCAATCGCTGCGTCTCCGCTCGCGCATCTCTCAGCGGCAGCAGCGGATACGTGCCGAGATCGAGCCGCTTCGCGCTGCCGTCGTAGCGGTAGCGAAGCTGGTATGTGATCTTGCCGTTCGGCGTGATGCGGACGCCAAGTCCGTCGCGGTCGCTGCGTTCTTCAAGCGCATCGCGTTCCTTGCCGTTGTTGGCCTTCAGCCAGGTATCCGTCAGAGCCATGCCTGCCCCCGTGTGTACATAGCGGGAGGGAGGCTTCGAGAGGGCGATTTATGTACGCATCTATGTACATACGCCCTCCGTCTTGGCCTGTCCCGCCATGACGGAACTTGACCATGGCATACCCGCCGCCTTCCTCTCGCATTCCTCGTAAAAGGGTCCGGTCGTGTCGCGACCTGACCCCGCCTGACTCAGAGGCTTTGCTCGGGGTGCGAAATGATGGCGAAGGTGCGCCGGCGGCGCACCTGCGATGTGAGCGCGGTGGACATGGGGAGCGCGGGCGCGTGCAGCGGCCCGCTTCGTGCAAAGCCGCGATTATCCGCGTCGGGCTTGGCGGCGATAGTCGGGCGCGCTCAGCCCGGCGCGCCGAGGAACGGTTCGACGACGCCGATCACGTGCGTTGCCCAGGCTTTGGCCTCACCGACCGGCGCCGCGGCGCGCAGCGCCTTCGCGGTCGTTTGCGCACCGGCGTGGCGCAGCATGACCCACGCGGCAAGATAGGTCGCGGCCATGCCGCCGCCAGCGGTTGCGATGGCGCCGCGCGCATGAAACGGCTCTTCGTCGAGAGCGCGCACGCCGGCCTCGATTACCCACGGCTTGGTCGCGGCATCGGTGCACGCCGGCATGTCGCCGAGCAGGCCCAGACGGGCGAGCAGCAACGTGCCCGAACCCTGCGCGCCGATCGTCTGGCGCAAGGGGTCGAGCGCAAGGCCCGCCATGGCTGCGCCTCGCTGGCCGATGCCTTCCGCGATGGCACGCGCATACAGGCCACCGCCGAAGAGCACGACCTCGGCAGCGTTCGCGCTGGCGAGCGGCTGTTGCGCGTGGACGGTGACGCCGTTCATCGACGTCACGCGCGCTGCAGGCGCCGCGATTTCGGCCTTCCAGCCGAGCGCGCTCAGCCGGTTGAGCAGGCCGAGCGCGACGAAGGCGTCGATCTCGTCGAAGCCGTCGAAGGTGACGATGGCGATGTGCATGGTTCGCTGTGTGGCCGCGTGATGGTAGCGCCGCCGCAAGTGGCGTCAGGTGCGCGCCCGTGCCGATCGCGCCCGCGTCACGCGTTGGGTGCGGGACCCGCGTGCAGCGACGCCACATTGTGTGGCTCTCCCGGCACGTGGAGTTCAATGCGCTGCCCCGAAGCGACCCACGCTTCGAGCCCGCCTTGCAGTGGACGAACGCGAATAAAGCCGGCCGCTTCGAGCATGCGAGCGGCACTCGCCGCCGAGGCCTCGTTCGGGCAATTGCAATAGAGCACCACCTCACGATCACGCGGCCACTGCGATGTGATGCGCTGAATGTCGCGCAACTCGACGCCGATCGCGCCCGGGATGCGCCGGGCGTCAACGGCGCGCGCCGCCTCCGAGCGCACGTCGACGACGAGAGGCGCTGGGTCCGCCGCCATCAGCGCGAGCAATTCGTCGATCGCTATGCGCGGCATCGCCATGTCGCGCAGAAACAGCTGCCGCCGCCACCAGCGCAGCGCGAGGTAGGCCGCCGCCAACACCACCAGACCTTCCACTGCGAAGACGCCGAGCGTTGCGAGTACGTCCAGCACCTGCTGGATCTGGCCGGCAAAAACCCAGCCGATGCCCATCAACAGGCCGGCCCAGATCGCCGCCGCCGCCGTCTCGAAGCCCAGAAAGGCGCCGAGCGACATGCCGAGCGCGCCCGCCATCGGCGGCGCGACGACCGACACGCCCGGCACGAACTTGGCCGCGAGCAACGAACTCCCGCCCCAGCGCAGGATGAAGGCTTCGCTTTGACGCACGCACGAGTCGGGCGAAATCGAGATGCGGCACAGCAAGGTCAGTACGCGATAGCCCCAGCGCCGCCCGGCCCAGAACCACAGACCGTCCCCGATGATGTTGGCGGCGATCGCCGCGGCGAGCGTGACGGGCCAGGCGAGCTGTCCGCCGGCAGCAAGCGCGCCGGCGACGACGAGAAACGGCGCCGCCGGCACCGGCAGGCCGACGCGCGCGGCGAGCGTCGCGGCAAAGACGAGCCAGGTGCCGTGTTCGATGACGAGCGTCAGCAGGGATTGCATGGGGTGAGTGTCGCGTCGATCTGTGCATCATGATCCGCACGCGCCAAGTCGGCAGCAGTATGCGTGCCGACGACAAACCCTGTCGGGTCGAGGGCTTGGCCGCGACTACCGGCATCGCTTCGAAGGCCGGGCGACCACAGGCAAACAACGAAAAATGGCCACGCGCGAAGTCGTGGCCATCGGTCTTATGCCCGGGTCGTGGCACCCGGAGCGAACGCGTCAGGTCAGCGCACTTTGCCGGCCTTCCATGCATTGAGCAGCGTCTCGTATTCCACCGTCTCGCCCTTGGGCTTCTCGTTGGCGAGCTTCTTCCACGGCGCGTGCTGGTCGCTCAGCCACTTGCTCGGGTCGCTCTTCGGGTTCAGCTTGGGCGCGCAGTGGGCCATGCCGGCGCGCTCGAGGCGCGCCATCACCTGGTCCATTTCCTCGGCCAGGTTGTCCATCGCCTGCTGCGGCGTCTTCTCGCCCGTTACCGCCACTGCGACGTTCTTCCACCACAGTTGCGCGAGCTTCGGATAGTCGGGCACGTTGGTGCCGGTCGGCGTCCAGGCGACACGCGCCGGGCTGCGGTAGAACTCGATCAACCCGCCGTATTTGTTGATGTTCTGCGTGAAGTAGTCGGCCCGGATGTCGCTGTCGCGGATGAAAGTCAGCCCGACGATGCTCTTCTTCAGCGAGGTCGTCTTTGCCGTGATGAACTGCGCGTACAGCCACGCCGCCGCGGTCTTGTTCGGATCCGCATCCTTGAAGAAGGTCCACGATCCCACGTCCTGGTAGCCGTTTTGCATGCCGTCCTTCCAGTACGGGCCGTGCGGGCCAGGCGCCATGCGCCACTTCGGCGTGCCGTCGGCATTGACGACCGGCAGCCCCGCCTTGACCATGTCGGCCGTGAACGCGGTGTACCAGAAGACCTGCTGCGCGATCTGGCCCTGCGCCGGCACCGGGCCCGACTCACCGAAGGTCATGCCCATGGCTTCCTTCGGTGCGTACTTCTTCATCCAGTCGATGTACTTGGTCAGCGCATAGACGGCAGCCGGTGAATTGGCGCCACCGCCGCGCGAAACGGAGGCGCCGACCGGTGTGCACTTGTCGGCCGCGACGCGGATGCCCCACTCGTCGACCGGCATGCCGTTCGGGATGCCGATGTCGGCTTCGCCGGCCATCGACAGCCAGGCGTCGGTGAAGCGCCAGCCGAGCGACGGGTCTTTCTTGCCGTAGTCCATGTGGCCGTAGATCGGCTTGCCGTCGAGCGTCTTCACGTCGTCGGTAAAGAACTGGGCGATGTCCTCGTAGGCGCTCCAGTTCTGCGGGACGCCCAGGGCGTAGCCGTACTTGGCCTTGAACTTGTCCTTCAGGTCCTGGCGCGCGAACAGGTCGGCGCGGAACCAGTACAGGTTGGCAAACTGCTGGTCGGGCAGCTGGTACAGCTTGCCGTCCGGCGCAGTCGTGAAGCTGGTGCCGATGAAGTCCTTCAGATCCAGGCCGGGATTGGTGTACTCCTTGCCCGTGCCGGCCATGTAGTCGGTCAGGCTGAGGATCTTGCCGTAGCGATAGTGGGTACCGATCAGGTCGGAGTCACTGATCCAGCCGTCATAGATCGACTTGCCCGACTGCATCGAGGTCTGCAGCTTCTCGACCACGTCACCCTCCTGGATGATGTCGTGCTTGACCTTGATGCCGGTGATCTCTTCGAACGCCTTGGCCAGCGTCTTGCTCTCGTATTCGTGGGTCGTGAGGGTCTCGGAGACGACCGAGATCTCGTTCACGCCCTTGGCTTTGAGCTTCTTCGCCGCCTCGATGAACCACTTCATCTCGGTCATCTGCTGATCCTTGTTCAGCGTCGACGGTTGAAATTCGGTGTCGATCCATTTCTTGGCTTCGGCCTCACCGGCCCACGCGCTCTGGCCCAGGACCAGAGCGGCGGCGGCAAAGGCCACGGCATTCAAGCGCAATTTCATTTCAGTCTCCTCGGTTGAGCTTCCCTGGGTTTTGCCTCGGCGCCGGCCGGGAAGCATGTCGCCGGCGTCGAATTCACGCTTCGAGTGTCAGCCCTTCTTCATGACCAGGGCGAGCAACGCCATCGACGCAACGAAGCTGAACCAGATCGACGGCTCCTGCGAGAGCCCAAACCAGCCGATCATCTTTTCGCTCACCGCGACGAACGCGAGATTCAGATAGGCGGCCGCGAGCAAGCCGATGAAGAGACGGTCGCCGCGCGTCGTCGCAATCGGCAGAAAGCCTTTGCGCATCACGGTCGGCGACTTGATCTCCCACACCGTCATGCCGACGAGCATCAGGCCGATGCAAATGAAGAACACCGCAACGGGCAATGTCCAGGCCATCCAGTGAAACATCACACTCTCCCCATCGCAAAGCCTTTGGCGATGTAGTTGCGCACGAACCAGATCACGATCGCGCCCGGCACGATGGTCAACACGCCGGCCGCGGCGAGCACGCCCCAATCCATGCCCGAGGCCGAGACGGTGCGCGTCATCACGGCGACGATCGGCTTGGCGTTCACGCTCGTCAGCGTGCGCGCCATCAGCAGCTCGACCCAGCTGAACATGAAGCAGAAGAACGCTGCGACGCCGACGCCCGCCTTGATCAGCGGGATGTAGATCGTCAGGAAGAAGCGCGGGAACGAGTAGCCGTCGATATAGGCCGTTTCGTCGATCTCGCGCGGCACGCCGCTCATGAAGCCTTCCAGAATCCAGACTGCGAGCGGCACGTTGAACAGCAGGTGCGCCAACGCGACGGCGATGTGCGTGTCCATCAGGCCGAGCGTCGTGTAGAGCTGGAAGAACGGCAGCAGGAAGACGGCCGGCGGCGTCATGCGGTTTGTCAGCAGCCAGAAGAACACGTGCTTGTCGCCGATGAAGCTGTAGCGAGAGAAAGCGTAGGCCGCGGGCAGCGCGACGGCGAGCGAAATCACCATGTTGATGGCGACGTAGATCAGCGAATTGATGTACCCCGAGTACCAGGACACATCGGTAAAGATGACCTTGTAGTTGTCCCAGGTGAACGCGTTCGGCCAGAACGAGAAGACGGTGAGGATCTCCTCGTTCGTCTTGAACGACATGTTGACCATCCAATACACTGGCAGGATGGCGAACACGAGGTAGAGGAGGAGGAAGATCGTCCGCTTCCTGAAGCGCCGTTCATGCATCGCGGTGCTCCTTGTCGGTGGTGCCGACGCGCTGCATCCAGTTGTAGAGGATGAAGCACAGCAGCAAGATGATCAGAAAGTAGATCAGCGAGAAGGCCGCCGCGGGGCCGAGGTCGAACTGGCCTACCGCCTTTTGCGTCAGGTACTGCGACAGGAAGGTCGTCGCATTGCCAGGCCCGCCGCCGGTCAGCACGAACGGCTCGGTGTAGATCATGAAGCTGTCCATGAAGCGCAGCAGCACGGCAATCATCAGCACGCCGCGCAGTTTGGGCAGCTGGATGTAGCGGAACACCGCGAACTTGCTCGCGCCATCGATGCTCGCTGCCTGGTAGTAGGCGTCCGGAATCGCGCGCAGCCCGGCGTAGCACAGCAGCGCGACGAGGGGCGTCCAGTGCCAGACGTCCATCAGCAGCACGGTGAGCCAGGCGTCCGTCGCGCTGCCGGTGTAGCTGTAGTTGATGCCTAACTTCGCGAGCGTTGCGCCGAACAGGCCGATATCGGTGCGGCCGTAGATCTGCCAGATCGTTCCGACCACGTTCCACGGGATCAGCAGCGAGAGGGCAACGACGACGAGCACTGCCGACGCCCGCCAGCCCTTCGCCGGCATCGACAGTGCGAGTGCGATGCCGAGTGGAATCTGCACCAGCAGCACCGAGATCGAAAAGCCGATCTGGCGCACCAGCGCTTCGAGCAGCTCGTCGTCGCGCATCACGGCCTTGAACCACTCGGTGCCGACGAACACGCGCCGCTCGGGCGAGATGATGTCCTGCACCGAATAGTTCACCACCGTCATCAGCGGCAGGATGGCGGAAAACGCCACGCACAGCACGACGGGCAGGATGAGGAACCAGGCGCGCTGGTTGACCGGCTTCATGCGAAAGTCTCCATGGCGATGTCTGCGCTCGCGATCAGCGTCTCGTCGCGCCCGTAGTAGCAGGTGTGCGCGCCGGTGACCTTGAGCCACACGTGGTCGCCGACGGCCGGCACGTCGTGATCGGGATCGAGGCGAGCGCGCAGCGTGTGGTCGCCGCAGCGCGCTGTCAGCAACCAGTAGGTGCCGACGTCCTGACGTTGCTCGACGACGACCGGCAGTGCGGTCGGGTCGTCGGCGTCGGCGAGTTCGACGTATTCCGGCCGCACGCCGAGCGTGAACTCGCCCGCCGCGGCGAGCACCGCCGGGTCCGACCGCGTGTGCAGCTTGTGGCCCATGACTTCGACACCGCTGCTGCCCCAACGCGCGGGCAGGAAGTTCATGCCCGGCGAGCCGATGAAATGGCCGACGAAGGTGTGGCGCGGGCGCTCGAACAGTTCGTTCGCGGGCCCCACTTGCACCGCGCGGCCGCGCGTCATCACCATCACCTGGTCGGCGAAGGTCAGCGCCTCGACCTGGTCGTGCGTCACGTAGACGAGCGTGAGCTTGAGCTCATGGTGGATCTGCTTCAACTTGCGGCGCAGTTGCCACTTGAGGTGCGGATCGATCACCGTCAGCGGCTCGTCGAACAGCACTGCGCTCACGTCCTCGCGCACCAGCCCACGGCCCAGCGAGATCTTCTGCTTCGCGTCGGCCGCGAGGCCGGCGGCGCGTTGATCGAGCTGCGCGCTCAACTCCAGCATCTCGGCGATCTGGCCCACGCGCTGTTTGATGCGCTCGCGTGCGACGCCGCGGTTCTTCAGCGGGAAGGCGAGGTTCTCGGCGACCGTCATCGTGTCGTAGATGACCGGAAATTGGAACACCTGCGCGATGTTGCGCTGCTGCGGCGTGAGCGCCTTCACGTCCCGGCCGTCGAACGTCACCGTGCCCTGCGACGGTGTGACGAGCCCGGAGATGATGTTGAGCATCGTCGTCTTGCCGCAGCCCGAGGGGCCAAGAAGCGCGTAGGCGCCGCCGTCCTCGAAGGACATCTTCAGAGGCAGCAATGCGTAGTCCTCGTCGCGCTGCGGGTTGGGCCGGTAGGCGTGCGCCAGGTCGAGTTCGATGCGCGCCATGTCAGTTGCTCCATCGCGCATCGCGCGACCCGCGACGCATGAAACGGGCTCGCTTTCCCCTCGGGGACAGGTTGCCGCAGGCAACCAGGGGGTACGGAGGTGTTAGCGCACCAAACCCGATCCGGGTCTCCCGCTCGGGTTCGGTGCCCCGGCGGGGGGCGGCCGCCAGACGGCCGGGGGTCGTCAGTTTCACTTCAGACCGCTCCTGTGGAGGGCGCGACGAGCAGGTCGCCCGCGGCGTCGAAGACGTAGACCTGCGACGGGCTCAGATAGAGCTTGATCGTCGCGCCAAGCCTGAACTGATGCACGCCGGTCAACTGCGCCACCACTTCACCGATTTCAGTGTCGGCGTGAACGAAAGTGTCAGAGCCTGAGATCTCGGCCAACTCGACGCGGCCGACAAGCACAGCGTCGCCGTCGCGGGCGTTCACGCGCAGCGCACTGGCGCGGATGCCGACCGTCAGCGCTGCACTCTTCACACCGGGCAACTTCAGCGGCAGCGTCACGCCCGAGGACAGCATGACACCGTGCGAGCCTGCATTGCCGGCGATCAGATTCATCGGCGGGTCGCTGAACGCGCGCGCGACGCGGATCGACTTCGGGCGATGAAACACGCCGGCCGTCGGGCCGTACTGCAGCAGCTCGCCCGCATCCATGACAGCGGTGTGACCGCCGAGCAGCAAGGCTTCGGTCGGTTCCGTCGTCGCATAGACGACGGTCGAGTCGCCGTTCGCGAAGAGCTGCGTCAATTCGTCGCGCAGTTCCTCGCGCAGCTTGTAGTCGAGGTTCACGAGCGGTTCGTCGAGCAGCATCAGCGGCGCCTTCTTGGCCAGCGCCCGCGCCAGAGCGACGCGCTGCTGCTGACCGCCCGACAGCTCCGCTGGCAGCCGCTTCAGGAAAGGTTCGATGTGCAGCTTGGCGGCGAGCTCGTTGACGCGTGCGTCGACCCCTTTCTCCTTGCGCAGCTTCAGCGGTGAGGCGATGTTGTCGTACACCGTCATCGACGGATAGTTGATGAATTGCTGATAGACCATGGCCACGTTGCGGGCGCGTACCGGCACGCCTGTCACGTCCTGGCCATCGGCGAGCACGCGGCCCGCAGCGGGCGCATCGAGCCCGGCCATCACGCGCATCAGCGTCGTCTTGCCTGCCTGCGTCGCGCCCAGCAACACGGTGACCGCGCGCGGGACGAGGGTCAGATCGAGCGGGTACAGATACGTCTGCGCGCCGGCACGCTGTTCGATGCGCTCGAGCGTCAGCTCCATGCCTTCTCCCCGGCGGCGCTCTCGCTGCGAATGGGTGCGTTGGTTGCCTCACCCCAATGTGCGTTACACCAGGCGGCGACATTCTTGCGTTCGGCCTCGCTCATGTGCAGGCCGAGCTTGGTGCGGCGCCACAGCACGTCCTCGGCGCTGCGCGCCCATTCATGCCGATGCAGATAGTTCAACTCGGCCTCGTGCAGGCCGGGCGCGACTTCGGCGCCGAGTTGGCCCTGGTCGAGAAGGATCTCGACGCGCGATCCGTAGCAGCGCGCAAGTCGCCAGCACAACGCCACCGGCAGTTCCGGGTAGCGCAGCGCAAGGGCCTGGACGAACCGGGTGAAATCGGTGTCGGGGCGTTTCGCGGGTCCGATCCAGGCGCTCAGGTCGCCGCCGGGCAGATGGGCGCCGTGCGTCCACGCGCCGCGTGACGTGCCGAGAGGCTCCGCAAGCAGGTCGGCCGCTTCCTCGCCAAGCTTGCGAAAGGTCGTGATCTTGCCGCCCCAGACCGAAAGCAGCGGCGCGGCGTTCGCGCTGGCATCGAGTTCGAGCGCGTAGTCGCGCGTCACTGCGGAAGGGTCGCCCGATTCGTCGTCAAGCAGCGGGCGCACGCCGGAGTAGCTCCAGATCACGTCCGCGGGCCGCACCGGTTTTTCGAAGTAGCGGCTTGCCTGCGCGCACAGATAGGCGATCTCGGCCTCGTCGATGCGCGCCGCACCGATCGCGCCGTGATGCTCTACATCGGTCGTGCCGATCAGCGTGAAATCGCTCTCGTAGGGGATGGCGAAGATGATGCGCTTGTCGGGGTTCTGGAAGATGTAGGCGTGGTCGTGGTCGAACAGCTTCTTGACCACGATGTGGCTGCCCTTGACGAGGCGCAGCGCCCTGTCGCGTGGCGCATGGGCGCAATCGACAAGAAATTGAGCCGCCCACGGCCCGGCGGCGTTGACGAGTGCGCGCGCTGTGACCTCGCGTGTCTCGCCGATTGTGCTTTGCAGGGTCACGCGCCAACTCTTCGCACTGCGTTTCGCATCGACGCAGGCCCAGCCGGTGAGCACCGTCGCGCCGCGCTCCTGGGCGTCGAGTGCGCACAGCACGACGAGGCGCGCATCGTCGACCCAGCCGTCGGAGTAGACGAATCCCTTGCTGAACCCGCGCTTGAGCGGGGCGCCCGCGACGTGGCGACGCAGGTCCACGGTGCGCGAACCCGGCAGCACCTCACGCCGCGCGAGGTGGTCGTAGAGAAACAGTCCCGCGCGCACCATCCACACCGGCCGCATGCCCGGGTCGTGCGGCATCACGAAGCGCAGCGGCCACATGATGTGCGGCGCGCTCCTGAGCAGCACCTCGCGTTCGGCGAGCGCCTTCTTCACGAGAGAGAACTCGTAGTACTCGAGGTAGCGCAGCCCGCCGTGGATCAGCTTGGTCGACGACGACGAGGTGTGCGCGGCGAGATCGTCCTTCTCGCACAGCAATACCGACAGACCACGACCGGCGAGGTCCCGCGCAATGCCCGTGCCATTGATGCCGCCGCCGACGACGAGCACGTCGAACGGAGAGTCGGCTGCGGCAATATTTCGCATGGCATCGAGTATGTTCGTTTACTTTTCGCTTTCACTTCGTATTATCCCTAGCGTGGGTTCGTGTTTGTTCGCATAGAGTCGAAGGCGATGCAGCTCCAGCCACGACAGCTTCGTTTGATCGAGGAAGTCCGCCGCCTCGGCAGCGTCACGGTCGAAGCACTGGCGGAGCACTTCGGCGTCACGCTGCAGACCGTGCGACGCGACGTGCGATTGCTTTCGGAGGCGGGCGTGCTGGCGCGCTTCCACGGCGGCGTGCGCGTCCCGGGTTCGACCACCGAGAACCTGGCCTATCGCCAGCGGCAGCAGCTCAACGAAGCGTCCAAGCAGCGTATTGCAAGGCGTGCGGCGCACGATGTGCCGCACGACTGTTCGCTGATCATCAACATCGGCACCACCGCCGAGGCGATTGCGCGCGAACTCATCCATCACCGCGGTCTGCGCGTGATAACGAACAACCTCAACGTGGCGGCCATCCTGTCCGACCACCCTGACTGCGAACTCATCGTCGCCGGCGGCGTCGTGCGCTCGCGAGACCGCGCGATCATGGGTGAGGCGACGGTCGACTTTATTCAGCAGTTCAAGGTCGACATCGCACTCGTCGGCATTTCGGGCATCGAAGCCGACGGCACGCTGCGCGACTTCGACTACCGCGAGGTGAAGGTGGCGCGCGCGATCTTCGAGCACGCGCGCGAAGTCTGGCTCGCTGCGGATCACAGCAAGTTCAACCGCCCGGCGATGGTCGAACTGGCACGCCTGGACAATCTGGACCGGCTCTACACCGACGCCCAGCCGCCCGAGCCCTTTCCCCGCTTGCTCGCCGAAGCCGGGGTGCAATGCGTCGTCGCCGAGGAGACTGCACCATGACCTACCTGCTCGCTCTCGACCAGGGCACTTCGAGCTCACGCGGCATCGTGTTCGATGAGCAGGGTCGCATCGTCGCCAAGGCGCAGCGCGAGTTCACGCAGATCTTCCCGCAGCCGGGTTGGGTCGAGCACGATGCGATGGAAATCTGGGCGTCGCAGCTCGCCACGGCGCGCGAGGCGCTCGCCAACGGCGGGCTGAAGGCGGGCGACATCCGCGCGATCGGCATCACCAACCAGCGCGAGACGACGCTCGTGTGGAATCGTTCGAGCGGTGTGCCGATCTGCAACGCGATCGTCTGGCAGGACCGGCGCACCGAGCCGATCTGCGCGGCATTGCGCGCGCAGGGCCACGCCGAACTGATCCGCGAGAAGACCGGGCTCGTGATCGACGCCTACTTCTCGGGCACCAAGCTCAAGTGGATGCTCGACACCGTGTCCGGCGCGCGCGCCGCAGCAGGCCGCGGCGAACTCGCCTTCGGCACGATCGACAGCTGGCTGATGTGGCAGTTGAGCGGCGGGCGCATCCATGCCACCGACGTCAGCAACGCGTCGCGCACGATGCTCTTCAACGTGCACGACAACGCCTGGGACGATGCGCTATTGCGCTTGCTCGACATCCCGCGCGAGCTGCTGCCCGAGGTTCACCCGTCCAGCCACGTGTTCGGCGAGACGAATGCCGATCTGCTCGGCGCGAGCCTGCCGATCGGCGGCGTCGCGGGTGACCAGCAGAGCGCGCTCTTCGGCCAGGCCTGCTTCCGCGCCGGACTGGCCAAGAACACCTACGGCACCGGCTGCTTCCTGCTGATGCACACTGGCGGGCGTTTCCTCGCCAGCGGCAACGGGCTGATCACGACTGCGGCAGCGCAGACGGCCGCATCGCCCGGGCCCGCATACGCGCTCGAAGGCAGCGTCTTCATCGGCGGCGCCGTCGTGCAGTGGTTGCGCGACGGCTTGCAGGCGATCGCGTCGAGCAGCGAAGTGCAATCGCTCGCCGAGAGCGTGCCGGACGCGGGCGGCGTGATGTTCGTGCCGGCCTTCACCGGCCTGGGCGCGCCGTACTGGCAGCCCGATGCGCGCGGCGCGATCGTCGGCCTCACGCGCGGTAGCAGCGTCGCGCACATCGCGCGCGCCGCGCTCGAGAGCATCGCGTATCAGAGCGCGGCCTTGCTTGCGGCGATGAACCGCGACGCCGTCGCCGCTGGTGCGTTGCCGGTGTCCGAACTTCGTGTCGACGGTGGCGCCTGCGTCAACGACTTGCTGATGCAATTCCAGGCCGATCTGCTCGGCATCCCGGTCGTGCGGCCACGCATGATCGAGACGACGGCGCTTGGCGCGGCCTACCTCGCCGGCCTCGCCTGCGGCGTGTACCGCAACCTGGACGAGCTCAGCGCGCAATGGCAGGTCGACCGGCGCTTCGAGCCGACCCTGTCGCGCGATCGCGCGGCCGAGTTGATGCAGGCTTGGGAGCACGCGGTGCGCCAGACGGTCGCCGCCTGAGCGTCAACCCAAATCGCTCAGTACGCGTTGCCGCGCATGCCCAGCAGTCTCGCCGACGCCAGCGCGGCAAGCCCCGACAGCGCGAGGCTGCCCCACATCACGAGTGCGTAGCTGCCGCTGCGGTCGAACACGGCGCCCGCAACCACTGGGCCGAGCAGGTTGCCGGCAGCGGCGCCGGTGTAGAGCGTGCCGAGAATGCTCGCCACCGCGCGCGCACCGAACAGGTCCATGCAGATCGCAGGCAACAGCGAGACGATGCCGCCATAGCTGAGACCGAACCAGAGCGCGAACACGGCGAGTGCCGGGTAGCCACCTGCGGCCCACCACATCAGGAAGGAAAGACCCATCGACGCGAGCGCGAGCGTGAGCGTCAGCAAGCGGCCGATGCGGTCGGCGAGCGCACCGATCGCGAAGCGCCCGATGAGACTGCCGATGCCGACCAGACCCACCAGGCCAACGGCGCGCGCGCTGTCGATGCCAAGATCACGCGCTGCGGCCGAGACATGCGCGAACGGGATGAACATGCCCGGTGCGCCAAGTGCCACGGCGGCGTACAGCCACCAGAAGCGCCAATCGCGAAGCGCCTGGCCCAGGCTCTCGCCAGTCGGCCTGCCGCCCGCCGCGACGTGCGCGACCGGCGCGCGCTCGAGCAGCCACGCGGCGCTCAAGCCGACGATGATCACGCCAATCGCCAGCACGCGCAGCGCGATGCGCCAATCGAGCGCAGCGATCGCCGCCGTCGCCAGCAGCGGCACGGCGACCGTACCCGCGCCGATGCCGGCGCTCGCAATGCCCGCGGCAAGGCCGCGCCGCTGCTTGAACCACGGTTGCACGCAGGCGATCGCCGGCGTGTAGACGAGCGCGATGCCAAAGCCGATGCCGACGCCGTAGGTGGCGTAGATCAGCGTGAGCGAATCGGCTAGGCTGCTGCCCGCGAGGCCCAGCGCAATGCACAGCATGCCGGCGATGGCTGCCGCGCGCGGGCCGAAGCGGTCCGCGAGCATCCCGCCGCCGGCACCCAGCAGAAAGTACAGCAGCCCAGACAGACCGAAGACGAACGCGACGTCGGCGCGCTGGGCATCGAACTCGGCGGCAAAGGACGCGAAGAACGCGGCGAACGAGTACGCCACGCCGAAGATCACCGCCAGGCAGACGAAGGTCGCCCAGACGACGACCCAGGCGTAGCGAGGCTCCTTCATGGGCGGAGTCTATCGATCCCTGTTGCCGGCACTCCGCAGTACCCAGGGGTATTGCCGGCCTTGCTTGCGCAGATCATGTTGCTATGCTGCCTCGGCTTCAGGGCAACACGTTTCCGCCGTCATCCCATGCCTCCCAGGATTCGGACCTGCTCGCGCACCGTCGAGTGGCGCACGCGCGGCCTGCTGCTCGTTGGCGCCGTCAGCGTGGCGGCCCTGGCGGCTTGCGGCAAACCGCCCGAGAAGCCACCACCGGCGCCGCTCGACGTGTCAACGATCACGGTTGCGGCGCGCGACGTGCCGGTGACAGCGGTGTACGTTGCGCAAACCCAGAGTTCACAGGCGGTGAACATTCAGGCGCGCGTTTCGGGCTTCCTCGACCAGCGCGTCTACACCGAAGGCTCCTTCGTCAAGAAGGGTCAGGTGCTGTTTCGGATGGACCCGAAGCCGTTTCAGGTGCAGGTCGATGCCGCCGCTGCAGCTTTGCAGCGCAACCAGGCCGCGCTGCAGGTCGCGACGGCGAACCTGAACCGCACCAAGCCGCTGGCGCAAAAGAATGCGCTGTCGCAGAAGGATCTCGACGACGCGCAAGGCCAGTACGAGCAGGCAGAGGCGGCTGTCGCGCAGAGCAAGGCGCAGCTCGAATCGGCGAAGCTCGAACTTTCCTACACCGTGATCGGCTCGCCGGTAGACGGCATCAGCAGCTTCGCGGCGGTCGCCGACGGCACCTATGTCAGCCCGCAGAACAGCCAGCTGACGACGGTGTCGGTGTTGTCGCCGATGTGGGTCAACTTCAGCCTGTCCGAGAACGAGGTTCAGCGCATCGAGAACGACATCAAGGCCGGTCGGCTGCGCCTGCCCGAGGACCGCCGCATGATCGTCGAGATCGAGAAGGTCGACGGCAGCGTGTTCCCGTTCAGCGGCAGGATCACGTTCGCCGATCCTTCGTACAACTCGCAGACCGGCACCTTCCTCATCCGCGCCAGCGTCGACAACCCGAAGGGTGCGCTGCGCCCGAACCAGTACGTGCGCGCGCGACTCAAGGGGGGCGTGCGGCCGAGCGCGATCCTGATACCGCAGCGCGCGGTGCAACAAAGCGGGCAAGGGCACTTCGTCTGGCTCGTGGACAAGAAGAATCAGGCCGAACAGCGGCCGGTCACGGTCGGTGACTGGTACGAAGGCAACTGGTTCATCAACGAGGGCCTGCATCCCGGCGAGCAACTCGTGGTCGATGGCGCGCAACGCCTGCTGCCGGGCGCGACCGTTGTTGTCGCAGCGCGCGACGCGGCGAGCGCGCCTGCCACGAGCGCTCCGATCGCCGCGACAAGCGCTGCGACAAGTGCCCCAACGCGCGCCGCGGCAAGCGCCGCAAGCCGCTAAGCCGGCGCGCCGTGTTCTCGCGCTTCTTCATCGAGCGGCCGATCTTTGCGGTCGTCGTCGCGCTGCTGATCTGCCTCGCCGGCCTCGTCTCGATCTCCGCCTTGCCGGTGCAGCAATATCCGGCGATCACGCCAGTGCAGGTGACGGTGCAGGCGACCTACCCCGGCGCCGACTCGAAGACGCTTGCAGATTCCGTCGCCTCGCCGATCGAGGCGCAGGTCAATGGCGTGGACGGCATGCTCTACATGAGCAGCGCGAGTTCCGCCACCGGCCAGCTTGTGCTGACGGTGTATTTCTCGCTCGACACCGACCCCGACATTGCGCAGGTGCAGGTGCAAAACCGCGTCAACCTCGCGCTGCCGCAGCTGCCCTCGGCGGTGACGCAGCAGGGCGTGTCGGTGCAGAAGAAGTCGGCGACGATCATGATGCTGGTTGCGATCACCGGCGACGCTGCGCGCTACAGCGCGGCGTACATCGCCAACTACGCCAACGTCTATGTGCTCGATGCGTTGAAGCGCGTGCCGGGCGCGGGGCAGGCGCAGATCATGGGCGTACCCGACCAGGCGATGCGCATCTGGATGAACCCGGACCGCATGGCCTCGCTCGGGATCACGACGAGCGACATTGCCAACGCGATCAACCAGCAAAACGCGCTCTTCGGGGCCGGGCAGATCGGGCAGCAGCCGAACGCGGCGCCGGTCGCGCTGAGCTTCCCGGTCGTCACGCAGGGCCCGTTCACCGAACCGCGCCAGTACGAGCAGATCATCCTGCGCGCGAGCCAGGACGGCAGCGCCATCGTGCGCGTCGGCGACGTCGCGCGCGCCGAGGTCGGCCTGCGCCAGTACATCGTCGACAGCCGGCTCGACAACGCACCGGCGACCTTCATCGCGATCTACCAGCAGCCGGGCGCGAACGGCCTCGTCGTCTCGAGCGCGGTGAAGAAGTCGCTCGAAGAGATGAAGGCGCGCTTCCCTGTCGGGATCGACTACGCGATCGCGCTCGACACGAACGACTTCGTGCGCCTCTCGATCGACGAGGTGATCAAGACGCTCGCCGAGGCGCTCGTGCTCGTCGTGCTCGTCGTCTACCTGTTCCTGCAAAGCCTGCGCACGACGTTGATCTGCGCAATCGCGATCATCGTCTCGCTCGTCGCGACGTTCGCCGGCATGCTCGCGCTCGGCTTCTCGATCAACCTGCTGACGCTCTTCGGCCTGATCCTCGCGATCGGCATCGTCGTGGACGACGCGATCGTCGTCTGCGAGAACGTCGAGCGCAACATGCACGAGCACGATCTGCCGCCGAAGGAGGCGACGATCCGCTCGATGGGCGAGATCGGCAGTTCGCTCGTTGCCGTCGTGCTCGTGATGGCCTCGGTGTTCGTGCCGGCCGCCTTCCTGCCCGGCACGACGGGGCAGCTCTACAAGCAGTTCGCGATCACGATCGCCATTTCGGTCGCGGTGTCGGGCTTCATCGCGCTGACGCTCACGCCGGCGATGTGCGCCGCGCTGCTCAGGCACAACCCGCCGCCGACGCGGGGCCCGTTCGCCTGGTTCAACCGCCAGGTTGATCGCGTGACGCGCGGGTTCGGCCATGCGGTGGAGTGGTTCATCAAGCGCATGGTCGTCGCCCTCGCGCTGCTCGGCGTCTTCCTTTACGCCATCTGGCATCTGTTCGCAATCCTGCCGACGAGCTTCGTGCCGCAGGAGGACCAGGGTTACGCGATGGTCGCGATCATCATGCCGCAGTCGGCAAGCCTGTCGCGCACGCAAGCTGTGGCCGAGCGCGTGGATGCGATGCTCGCCAAGATCCCCGGCGTCGACGGGCGAACCATGATCTCCGGCTACAGCCTGATCGATGGTGGGTTCAAGAACAACGCGGCGACCTTCTTCGTCACCTTCAAGCCGTTCGACGAGCGCTACGGTTCGATCGAGACCGCGAAAGAGCAGAACGCGCGCGCCATCCTCCTCACGCTCTTCAACGAGGCCAAGCTGATCGAGGAAGGCATCGTGCTGCCGATCGCGCCGCCGCCGATCCCGGGCATCGGCACGACCGGCGGCTTCGAGTTCTGGATCCAGGACACGGCGGCCGGCTCGCCGGTCGAACTCGAAGTGCAGACGCAAGCCTTCCTCGCGAAGGCGCGGGCGCGACCCGAGCTCACCGGGTTGAACTCGACCTTCTCGGCCAGCGCGCAACAACTGCGGGCCGAGGTCGATCGCGACAAGGCAACGCTGCTCGGCGTGCCGGTGCAGGACGTGTACAGCGCGATCCAGGCCCAGTTCGGCTCGCTCACGGTGAGCCAGTTCACCCAGTTCAGTCGCGTCTGGTGGGTCGTGATGCAATCCGACGCGCGCTTTCGCGAGCAGCCGTCGGACCTGACGCGGCTGTACACCCGATCGAACCAGAACCAGATGGTGCCGCTCGCGGCGGTCGTCAGCGGCGCGTGGACTTCGGGGCCCGACATCCTGCCGCACTTCAACGGCTTTCCTGCAGCCAAGATCATCGGCAACGCCGCTGGCGGCTACAGCTCGGGGCAGGCCATCGCCGCGATGGAAGAGATTGCCGCGACGCTGCCGCCGCAATACACCACCGCCTGGTCGGGCCTCGCGTTCGACGAGAAGCAGTCGGGCAGCACCTCGATGATTGCGTTCGCGTTCGGCCTGTTGATCGTCTTCCTCGTACTCGCCGCGCAGTATGAAAGTTGGACGCTGCCAGGCGCGGTGATGACGGCGATCCCGTTCGGCGTGCTCGGCGCGCTGCTCGTCAACTACATCCGCGGCCTCGAGAACGATGTGTACTTCCAGATCGGTCTTTTGGTGCTGATCGGCCTCGGCGCGAAGAACGCGGTGCTGCGCGTGTCGGCCGCGGTGGACTTTCGCAAGCAGGGCTACAGCATCCTCGACGCCACGCGGATGGCTGGCGAGCAGAGGCTCAGGCCGATCATCATGACCTCGCTCGCGTTCGCCGTGGGCTGCGTGCCGCTCGCGATCGCGCTCGGCGCCGGCGCGAACGCGCGTCACTCGATCGGCACCGGCATCATCGGCGGCATGATCGGCGAGACGACCCTCGCGATGCTCTATGTGCCGCTGTTCTTCTACATCTTCGACCGGCTGGCGGAGCGTCGCAAGGGGGGCGAAGTCGCGGCGGCGACCCCGGCGCCGCCGCCGCCGCCGCCACCACCGAATCGCGATGCCTGACATGCCGCGCTGCGTGACGCTGCGTGCCGTCGTGCTGGCCGCTACGGCGGCCGCGCTCGCCGGCTGCGTCGTGGGGCCGAACTACGAGCGGCCCGAAGTCACTGCGCCGAGCGCATTCCAGATCGAAATCGAGAAGGCTGAAGGCAGCGCCGATGCGCTCTGGTGGCGACAGTTCGACGACCCGGTGCTCGACGGCCTGATCACCGAGGCGCTCGCGCACAACAGCAACATCGCGATCGCGACCGCGAACGTCGCGCAGGCGTCGGCCTTCCTGACGCAGACGCGTTCGCAATTCTTTCCGCAGACTGGCTACGGCATCGACGGCTCGCGCCAGCGCGCACGTGAGCCGGCCTTTGCGCAGAACCTGCCGAACTACCCGAATCCGATGACGGCCTACCAGGCGGCACTCTCGGCGAGCTGGGAGATCGACCTCTGGGGCCGCATCCAGCGCCAGTCGGAAGCGGCGCTGGCCAACGTGCTCGCGACCGACGAGGCGCGCCGCGGGGTCGTACTCTCGATCGTCGCGACGGTATCGACGAGCTATCTGCAACTGCGCGGGCTCGATGCGCAGCTCGAGGTCGCCCAGCGCACGCTGCACACCTACAAGGAGTCGGTCGACCTGTTCACCCTGCAGTTCGAGTACGGCCAGGTTTCGCAGATGAACGTCGCGCAGGCGCAGTCGCAATACGAGTCGGCGGCGGCGCAGATCCCGCTCATCGAATCGCAGATCGCGCAGAACCAGAACGCGCTCGCCGTGCTGATCGGGCGCGACCCGGGGCCGATCGCGCGCGGCAAGTCGGTGGACGATCTGAAACTGCCCGTCGTGCCGACGGGTGTCCCGTCGCAATTGCTCGAACGGCGCCCCGATCTCCTGCAGGCCGAGCAGCAGCTGATCGCCGCCACCGCGCAGATCGGTGCCGCCAAAGCGCTCTACTTCCCGTCGATCTCGCTTACCGGCGCGTTCGGCGGCGCGAGCAGCGAACTCTCCAATCTCTTCAGCGGGCCTGCGCGCATATGGAGTTTTGGCGGCACGGTGATCGGCCCGATCTTCACGTTCGGCGCGGTCAGCGGCCAGGTCTCGCAGGCCGAGGCGACGCAGCGTGCGGCGCTCGAGAACTACAAGCTCTCGATCCGCAATGCGTTCGCCGACGTCGACAACGCCTTGGTGGCAAACCAGAAGCTGCAGCAGCAACTTGCCGCGCAGATCAAGCTCGTCGCCGCGCTGCAGCAGTACAACGAGCTCGCACGCCTGCAATACGACGGCGGCTACGTGGGCTACTCGACGGTGCTGCAGGCCGAGCAGGCGCTGTTCCCGGCCGAGCTCAACCTGGTGTCGATCCGCGCCTCGGTGTTCGCGTCGTCGGTCAACATCTACAAGGCGATGGGTGGCGGCTGGGTCACCCGGGCCGACAGCATGACGGGCAACACGCCTGCGCCACCGCCGCCCGGCGCATGGCCGCCGCCGTTGTTCTGACCCCGCTGCTCTGACGGCGCGGGCACGCTCAGCGGGTCCAGTCGACGCTTTTCGACACGAGGCCGGCCTTGACCTTGATCTGCAGTTTGCCGTTCGCGCCGAGTGCCAGCTCCGCCGGATAGCTCTTGCCCGATCGCGGTGCATAGACGCTGCCGCCGCTCCAGCCGCCACCCGCCGCCGGCTTTAAGCGCG
The DNA here is from genome assembly GCA_963774675.1 of uncultured beta proteobacterium. Taxonomy (GTDB): domain Bacteria; phylum Pseudomonadota; class Gammaproteobacteria; order Burkholderiales; family Burkholderiaceae_C; genus CAIKUF01. The sequence continues at coordinate 343,848 of CAVZFV010000013.1, forward strand.
AGAGGATCGCGATGCCCATGATCGGCCGTGTGCGGAGCGCCGGATCGCTGTTGTGCGCGTCGAGCAGGGGCTTGCCGTCGCGCGTCGGCTGCTTGAGCCAGACGAGTTTGCCGACGAGCGTCGCCGCCGCGCCGCTGCCGCTCGTCGTGATTTCGACTTTCGAGTCGCCGTCTTCGGTGAGCCAGACGCCGGCGATGGTGTCTGCCGCCCGGACGTCAGCCATCGGCGGCAGTGCGGCAGCGAACAAGGCTGCGGCGTAGAGCGCGCGCCGTGCTCCGCAGATCGGCTCGACATGCATGGCAACCACCTTGACTGCTGGCATTGGTCGATCGTAGCGCCGCTGTGCCCGCCGCCCACCCGCCGAACAGCGCGGCACAGCGTCAGCTGTTGCGAAGCAGGTGCTTGCCGAGGGCCTCGTAGGCGGGCAGCGAGGTCTGATCCAGATGCGGCGAGTTGGCCGCGAACGGCTGTGAGGCGTAGCGCGCGACCACCATCTCGGCCTTCGGGTCGATCCAGATCACCTGGCCGTGAATGCCGTGCGCGGTGTACGCACCGTGCGCGTTGTGCGTGACCCACCACATGTTGCGGTAGGACCAGTCCGGAAGCGTCGTGTAGCCGCCGCGCGCGAACGTTGCCTTGTCGGCGCCGCGCCGAATATCGGCCACGACGCGTTCCGGCACGATTTGCTGGCCGTTGAACCAGCCGTCCTGGCGCATCGCCTCGCCGAAGCGCGCGAGGTCGCGCAGTGTCGTATTCAGCCCGCCGCCACCGGCTTCGGTGCCGACGCTGTCGACCGCATAGTGCGCGTCGTGCTCGGCCCCGAGGCGCGACCAGAGCAGGTCCGAGGTGAGCGTCGCGAGCCGCTGGCCCGTCACGCGCTTGACGACCCAGGCCAGCACCTCGGTGTTGACGGTCTTGTACGCGAAGGCGTCCCCGTGCGCACCTTCGCGCGCGAGCGTCGTGAGGTACGCGTAGAGCGTCGGCGGCCCCTGGTAGTCCGGCGTGCGCGGCAGCAGGCCGCCGGCGCGCGCGTAGTGCCAGATGTCGGCCTGCGGGTCGGCGTAGGCCTCGGAGTAGCGCACGCCGATCGTCATGTCCATCAGCTGGCGCAGCGTCGCACCGTCGTAGGCGCTGCCGGCGAGTTCGGGCAGATAGTGCGTCACGGCGGCTTGCGCGTCGAGCACTTGGCGGTCCGCGAGCATCGCCGCGAGCGTGCCAACGAAGGATTTGGTCACCGACATCGCAGTGTGCGCAAGCTCGGGCTGCAGCGCGCCGAAGTAGCGCTCCTGCACAGTCACGCCACGATGCAGCACGACGATGCCGTCGGTGTAGTTGGCGGCGAGCGACTCGCCCCACGTCATCCTGCGTCCGTCGAGCGTCGTGAACGCAACGGCGTCCAGGTCGTGCCGCTCGGCGCGCGGCAGCAGCGCGACCTGCGCATCGCCGCGCGACACGTTGGCGGTGGGGAAGAGTTCGCGCATGTGGCAAAACGACCAGCGCGTGCGCGGAAAGGCCCAGGCGCTGCCGTCCGCAAAGCCGACCGTGCGATCGGACGGTGGCGGAAAGCCCTCCATCCAGCCGAGCGAGGCCGGGTCGGACGCGCTGGCGTCGGAGAACAACGGTGGAACGGGCGACGGAGTTGAAAGGCTGGTCATCGGGCGGTGTGCGAGCGTCATCTTCGGCCAGGCGCGCGACGATCTGCGAGGCCAGAACCGAGCACGGAAGGTTCGCACAGGGACTCATCGGCTGCACGGCCTCTGCGCTGCGGCAGTCGGCAGCGGCGGTAGCCTTTCACGATTTGGCGCAGCTTTGGCGCCGACCGTGGCGAAGCGCGCTGGCATGCAAAATGAATGCCCACGTGATGAAGCCGGCAAGACGCTGGCCGACTTGTTCCGCCGCGTGCAGTTGTGGCGGCGAACCGAAAGCTCCGGATGATCCAGCTTCACTATTTCCCCGGCAACGCCAGCCTTATCCCGCACCTGCTGCTCGAAGAGCTCCGCGTGCACTTCGAGCTCAAGCTCGTCGATCGCGCCAACCTGGCGCACAAATCGCCCGAGTACCTGAAGATGAATCCGAACGGGCTCATCCCGGTGCTCGTCGACGGCGATCTGGTGCTTTACGAAGCGGCGGCGATCTGCCTGCATCTGCTCGACACGCATCCGCAATCAGGTCTTGGGCCAGCGCCTGGCACGCAAGCCCGCGCTCACTTCACCAAGTGGCTGATGTGGCTGACCAACACGTTTCAGTCCACGTTGATCATCTACTTCTACCCGGAGCGCTGGGCCGATGACGAATCGGCGATCGCGCAGGTGAAGGCGCATGCCGAAGCGAAGATCGGCGCGATGCTCGAACAGCTCGACGCTGAACTCGCGCGCGGCGGCCCGTGGCTCGGCGGCGCCGAGTTCAGCGCGATCGATCTCTACGCGATGGTGCTGTGCCGCTGGACGCGCGGCTTCGCGCGCCCCGCACGCAGCCTGCCGTACCTCGGGCCGTGGCTCGACAGCGTGCTGGCGCGGCCGGCCGTGCAACGCGCATTTGCGACCGAGGGCCTCGCCGCGCCGCTCGTCTAGGCAAAATCAGCCGAGTCCCCGCTAGAGCTTGCGCGTGTTGCGCAGCCTCTCGAGCCGCACCGCGATGCGCTGCCCGAGATCGACGATGCGGGCGCGCAGCGCGGCTTGTTCCGCCTCATCCTTCGCCGAATGCAGCTGCTCGCGCAGCGCAGCGACCTGCTTGAACATTTCGACCTCGGCCGGCACGTAACCGGCGTCCTTCAGGATCTTGAAGCCGAGGCGTAGCTCTTCGGGGGTCTCGAAATAGCCGTCGCCGAAGTCGAGCGGCTTGCCGTAGCTCTTGGCACTTGCAAGTTCGCCTTTCAGTTGCGACTCACGCAGCCGCTGTGCGATGTGCTCGTCGATCGTGGGCATGGTGGGACCCTCCATTGCACGGGTGTCGCCAATGTCGCGCCACGGCGCACCACCGTCAAGCCCAGCAATGTTCGGCCACAGTGGCTACGATCCGGCCCTGCCCCTTCCTGCCGAGGATCGCCATGCCCATGCCCATGCAGTTACGCCTGACCGTCAACCGCAAGCCGATCGAGATCGAGGTCGAGCCAAACACCCTGCTCGTCGATCTGCTGCGCGGGCCGCTCGCGTTGACCGGCACCCATGTCGGCTGCGACACCGCCCAGTGCGGCGCGTGCACCGTGCTCGTCGACGGCCGCGCGGTCAAGAGCTGCAGCCTGCTCGCGTTGCAGGCTCAGGGTTGCAGCGTCACAACCGTCGAGGGCCTGGCGGGCGACGACGGCGCGCTGCACCCGGTGCAGGAGGCCTTCATCGCCTGCCACGGCCTGCAATGCGGCTTCTGCACCCCGGGGATGATGATGTCGGCGCTCGGCCTGCTGGCCGACAACCCGCAGCCCGACGAGGCGGAAATCGCCGAGGCGCTCGAAGGCAATCTGTGCCGCTGCACCGGCTACGTCAACATCATCGCCGCCGTGCAGCAGGCCGCCGGCACGATGGCGGCGAACGGGGGCAAGCCATGAACGCCCCGATCGAAGTCGGCCGCTTCGGCAGCGGCAAGACGGTGCGTCGCATCGAGGACCCTGCCCTCGTCACCGGCCGCGGCCAGTTCACCGACGACCTGACCCGCAGCGGGCAGACGCACCTCGTCTTCCTGCGCTCGCCCTATGCGCACGCGCGCCTGCTGTCGGTCGATGCGACAGCGGCGCCCGCAATGCCCGGCGTGCTCGCCGTCTACACCGGCGCCGACCTGGTGGCGGCCGGCGTGAAGCCGATCAGCGTCCCGCTGCCCTTCCCGCGCCCCGACGGTTCACCCGGCGCGACAGCCGCCCGGCACGTATTAGCGGTCGACCGCGTGCGCTACGTCGGCGAAGCCGTCGCCGCCGTCGTTGCCGAAAGCCGCGAGGCCGCGCACAACGCCGCCGAAGCGATCCTGGCCGACTATGAAGACCTGTCCGCCGTCGTCGACGCCTTCAGCGCGATGGCGCCCGGCGCGCCCGGGCTGTGCGACGCGGCGCCCGACAACATCGCGGCCGAGATGCGCCACGGCGACGCCGCCGCAACCGACGCCGCCTTCGCCAGCGCGGCGCACACCGTCGCGCTCGATCTCGTCAACCAGCGCGTCGCGCCGAGCACGATGGAGCCGCGGGTCGTGTTGGCCGAGATCGATGCCGGCCGCATCATCGTCACGCTCTCGAGCCAGATGCCCACCGCGGTGCGTGACGGCATCACTGCGGCGCTGCCCGGCCTGACGGTCGAGCAGGTGCGCGTGCGCGTCGGCGATGTCGGCGGCGGCTTCGGCATGAAGACCGGCCTCTATCCCGAGGACGTCGTCGTCGCCCACGCCGCGCGCAGCCTCAATCGACCGGTCAAGTGGTGCGCCCAGCGGCTGGAGGAGTTCACCGCGTCGGTGCACGGCCGCGACCAGGTCGGCCGCGCTGAACTCGCGCTCGACGCCGACGGCAAGGTGCTTGCACTGCGCCTGCGCTCTTATGCCAACGTCGGCGCCTACGCGACGATGACGGGCGTTGCGATCCCGTTGATGGTCGGCCCCTGGGTCACGACCAGCATCTACGACATCCCGCTCATCTCGCTGCACCTGACCGCCGTGATGACCAACAGCACACCGACCGGCGCCTACCGCGGCGCAGGCCGGCCCGAGGCGATCTACACCGTCGAGCGGCTGATGGACGCCGCCGCGCGCAAGATGGGGCTGGACCCGGCCGAACTGCGCCGCCGCAACATGATCCGCCCCGGGCAGATGCCCTACACCAACCCGATGGCGCAGGTCTACGACGTCGGCGAATTCGAGAAGATCCTCGACCAGGGCCTCGCACTTGCCGACTGGAACGGCTTCGAAGCGCGGCGTGCGCAATCGAAGGCGCGCGGCCTGCTGCGCGGGCGTGGCATCGCGACCTTCCTCGAATGGACCGGCGGCATGGCGCTGGCCGAGAACGTCACCGTCAACGTGCTGCCCGAGGGCATCATCGAACTCGTCTCGGCGACGCAGGCGATGGGCCAGGGCATCGCGACCAGCTACGCGCAGCTCGCGGTCGACACCTTCGGCGTGCCGATCGAGAACATCCGCATCGTGCAGGGCGACACCGACCGCGCCACCGGCTTCGGCAGCGCCGGCTCACGCTCGCTGTTCACCGGCGGCGCGGCGGTGCAGGTCGCCTCCGAGCGCACCGTCGAGCACGCCAAGCAGCTCGCCGGTGAAGCGCTCGAAGTGGCGCCCGCCGACATCGACTACCGCGCTGGCCGCTTCTCGGTCGTCGGCACCGATGTCGGCATCGGCCTGTTCGATCTCGCCGCCAAGCAGGCCACCGCGCGCATCACCGCGCAGGGGGACGCCACGGCCGGCGCGCCGAGCTGGCCCAACGCCTGCCACATCTGCGAGGTCGAGATCGACCCCGCAACCGGCGCCGTCGCCGTGGCGGCCTACGCGTCGGTGAACGACATCGGCCGCATCGTCAGCCCGGCCATCGTGCGCGGCCAGATCGAAGGCGGCGCGGTGCAGGGCATCGGCCAAGCGCTGAGCGAGCAAGTGATCTACGACGCCGACAGCGGCCAGCTCGTCACCGCCAGCTTCATGGACTACGCGCTGCCGCACGCCGGCACCTTCATCGGCTTCAAGACCGTGTTCGACACCTCGGTGCCCTGCACCACCAACCTGCTCGGCGCCAAGGGCGTCGGCGAGCTGGGCACCATCGGCGCGACGCCGGCCGTCGTCAACGCCGTCGTCGATGCGCTAGCGAGCGCGGGGCTCGGGCGGGATGCGGAGCGGGTCCAGATGCCGCTTACTTCGGAGCGTGTGTGGCTGGCGCTGGCGGGGAAATTTGGGGCGAAGGTGATGTGGTGAGGCAAATGCCGCGAGCATCGCGCACGGGCCTATCGAGCGAAGGGTTGCGCGTCACTTGCCGGCTACAGCCAGGAGCGCCTTGGGATGGGTGCTCGCGATCGCAAGCAAAGTTCGCGCTGCACCACTTGGTTGTTTGCGTCCTTGCTCCCACCCTTGCAATGCGCGAGCAGACACGCCGAGCAAGGCCGCGAACTGAGACTGCGAAAGCCCGGTACTGTTTCGAGCCTCTATCACGGGCGACGAGACAACCTGAACCTGCTCCGCCTTCATTTCCCGCACGGCTTGCAGCAGTCCCGTTGCGAGGTCGCGATTGGCTTCATAGGCGAGCAGCGCCTTCTGGCTGAGGGGCTTACCTTTCGAGGGCACGGCGGATTTCCTTTGGCTTTGACCCGGTGAGGTTGTCGGTCTTGGCCTTTGCGTAGAGCGTCAGCAAGACAACCTCACCTTCGGCGTTGCGCGTGAAATAGATGACACGCACACCGCCAGACTTGCCCGAGACTGCGCGAGCCCAGTGCTCGGGCGAAAGGCTAGGCGTTGTCTGCGAGCCGGCGAATAATGAAATGAGTTTCTCCCGTTTCGGCAAGCCTATGCATCTCGGTTGAGAACTTCATTTCCATGCATCGACTGAGGCGCAAATGATGCAACCTGAGAGATCACCTCGCTACCCTCGCTTCGTCTGTACTCTGATGTGGAGACGAGCGGAACAAGTGTTTGCAGAATTCGCAACTCACCGACAAAGACTATGGCCCGTATTCGCAGTTCCCCAGCTTTCCATTAGGACGACAAAGTGATCCTGATCCGTGTACGCGGCGTGGATCTGGACTCTCTTTGAGGGACCATCCGCGACCAAATCGCCGAAAACACCAGCGATTCCCCCGACCGCGGCTGAGAATGCTTCTGCGGCGGTTGTCTGCTGGGAGGAGGTAGATGATCGAAGAAAGGCGTCTGCGGATGACACTCTGGAGAGTAGCTCTAGAAGGCTCTCTCGGGCTTGTTCCGGTTCAGATTCATCGAGCAACAACGTTGCCTGAAGAGGTGTCATCCTACGTTCGATGTACTGCAGATGGCGAATTGCGAGCCACTCAAAGTCTTCCGGGGCAATCGACTTGACTTCGCGTAGCTCGATTCCCTGCGCAACAGCAAAGTCGACTGCTCCAACGGCAAACCCAGTCGTCGATACCGCGGTAACCTTGTTGAAGCCGAATCGGGTGCGTCTACCGACTAGCTGCTCAATCCACGAGCTTGGCGCCGCGCCGCTTGTAGGTCGATCGCGGCACTCAATTAGCCACGCTATCGAAGTTGAACCAACTCTTCCGCGGACTTCGATGTCGAACTCTGCAATCTGCACACCTTCTTCATTGAAGACTCGCTCATTCGTAGAGACCTGGAAGCCCTCAGGCAGGAGCATCTTCTCGACGTATGCGACGAGAGCCTCGAGCTGCTTTCCATCGGTAGCCATGAAGATACCCTGGGTTTGAGCTAACGGCGGGCGTTGGTCGCCGATTTCCCGGCGAAAGCAGCACGAGCCATTACTGGAGGGCTCCCCCGCCGGAGTAACACAAAGGGTCAACAAGCGCTCCGTCCTCACCCATCGCGCGCAGATTCGAACTGAGCCACTCCGCTCAAAGCGCAAATATCTTCCCCGGATTCATGATGTTCTTCGGGTCCAGCGCGCGCTTGATGATCTGCATCAACGCGATCGCGCCGTCGCCCGCTTCCTCGACGAGGAAGCCCATCTTGTGCAGGCCGATGCCGTGCTCGCCGGTGCAGGTGCCTTCCATCGCGATCGCGCGGCGCACCATCTGTTCGCTCAAGTCCTCCGCCACTGCGCGCTGCGCGGCATCGCCCTCTTTCACTAGGTAGGCGAGGTGGAAGTTGCCGTCGCCAACGTGGCCGACGATGTAGTAGGGCAGGCCGCAGGTGTCGGCGTCGCGCACCGATGCGTCGATGATCTCGGCCAGGCGCGAGATCGGCACGCAGGTGTCGGTCGTCACGGTGCGGCTGCCGGGGTTCGCCTGCATGCCGGCGAAGTAGGCCTTGTGCCGCGCCGTCCACAGGCGCGTGCGCTCCTCGGGCGTGCTCGCCCATTCGAAGTCCTCGCCGCCGGCCTCGCTCGCCAGCGCCTGCACCGTCTCGGCCTGCTCCTTCACGCCGGCCGCGCTGCCGTGGAACTCCATCAGCAGCATCGGCAACTCGCGCAGGCCGAGCTTGGATTGCTTGTTCACCGCGCGCACCGCGTTCGCGTCGAGCAGCTCGCAGCGCGCGATCGGCACGCCCATCTGGATGAGCTGGATCGTCACCTCGACCGCCTTCGCGATCGTCGGGAAGTGGCAGATCGCCGCGCTCACCGCCTCGGGCAGCGGGTAGAGCTTCAGGGTGACTTCGGTGATCACGCCGAGCGTGCCTTCGCTGCCGACGAAGAGCCGCGTCAGGTCGTAGCCCGCGCTCGACTTCTTGGCCCGCGTGCCGGTGCGGATCACCTCGCCGCTTGCGGTGACGACGGTGAGCGCGAGCACGTTTTCGCGCATCGTGCCGTAGCGCACCGCGTTCGTGCCGCTCGCGCGCGTCGCCGCCATGCCGCCGATCGTCGCGTTCGCGCCGGGGTCGATCGGGAAGAAGAGCCCGGTGTCGCGGATCTCGGCGTTGACTTGCTCGCGCGTCACGCCGGCCTGCACGGTGACGGTCAGGTCCTCGGGGTTCACGCGCACGACCTTCGCCATGCGCGATACGTCGATGCTCACGCCGCCCTGCACCGCGAGCAGATGCCCTTCGAGCGACGAGCCGATGCCGAACGGGATCACAGGTACCGCGTGTTCGTCGGCGAGCTTGACGACGGCGACGACGTCGTCGGTGCTCTCGCAGAAGACGACGACTTCAGGCGGCGTCACCGGGAACGGCGATTCGTCGCGGCCATGCTGCTCGCGGACCGCGGCAGCCGTCGAGCAGCGCTCGCCGAAGCGCGCCTGTAGCGCGGAGAGCATCGCGGCGGGGACGGGGCGGATCGCGGCCTCGGGCAGGGCGTGGGCGGGAAGGGGTGCGTTCATCGGGGCCTCCAGTCGCCGCGCGCGCAGCGGGCGTCGTCCGATTCTAGGGATGTGGGCTGCTCGTGCACGCTGTCTGCGGCCCCGCGCCTCGCGCAATCGCCCCGCTGGCGGCCTGCGTGGACGGCTCGCTAAACTGGCCTTCGAGTTTTCACGGAACGGAGTACACATTGAAGATCGAAACCATCGCCGTGCATGGCGGCCAGACGCCCGACCCGACGACCAAGTCCGTCGCCACGCCGATCTACCAGACGGTCGCCTACGCGTTCGACAACACGCAGCACGGCGCCGATCTGTTCGACCTGAAGGTCGCAGGCAACATCTACACGCGGATCATGAATCCGACGAACGCGGTGCTCGAGCAGCGCCTGGCCGAGCTCGAGGGCGGCATCGCCTCGCTCGCCGTCGCCTCCGGCATGGCGGCGATCACGTACGCGATCCAGACGATCGCCGAGGCGGGCGACAACATCGTCTCCGGCGCAACGCTCTACGGCGGCACCTACAACCTATTCGCGCACACCTTCCCGCAGCTCGGCATCAACGTGCGCTTTGCCGATCACCGCGAGCCCAAATCCTTCGAGCCGCTGATCGACGCGCGCACGAAGGCGATCTTCTGCGAATCGATCGGCAACCCGCTCGGCAACGTCACCGACTTTGCGAAGCTGGCCGAGATCGCGCACCGCCACGGCATCCCGCTGATCGTCGACAACACCGTGCCGAGCCCCTTCCTGTGCCGGCCGTTCGAGCATGGCGCGGACATCGTCGTGCATGCGCTCACCAAGTACCTCGGTGGCCACGGCAACAGCATAGGCGGCGCGATCGTCGATTCGGGCAAGTTCCCGTGGGCGCAGCACAAGGCGCGCTTCAAGCGGCTGAACGAACCCGACGTGTCGTATCACGGCGTCGTCTACACCGAGGCGCTCGGCGCCGCGGCCTACATCGGCCGCGCGCGCGTCGTGCCGCTGCGCAACATGGGCGCGGCACTCTCGCCGATGAACGCCTTCCTGATCCTGCAGGGGATCGAGACGCTCGCGCTGCGCATGGAGCGCATCTGCGACAACGCGCTCGCGATCGCGAAGCACCTGAAGGCGCACCCGAAGGTCGGCTGGGTCAACTACGCGGGGCTGCCCGATCACGCCGATCACGCGCTGGTGCAGAAGTACATGGGCGGGCGCGCGTCGGGCATCATCAGCTTCGGCGTGAAGGACGGCCTGGCCGGCGGCACGCGATTCCAGGATGCTTTGAAACTCTTCACGCGCCTCGTCAACATCGGCGACGCCAGATCGCTCGCCTGCCACCCGGCGTCGACGACGCACCGCCAGCTCGGCCCGGACGAGATGGCGAAGGCGGGCGTAAGTGTGGACATGGTGCGCCTGTCGATCGGCATAGAACATGTGGACGACCTGATTGCGGATCTCGACCAGGCGCTGGCGGCGGTGTGAGCCAGGAGCGACTGAACAAGGAGCGATGAGATGGGAAACCGGATTTCAGCCGTTGCCACGCGCACCGGCGACGACGGCACGACCGGCCTGGGTGATGGCACGCGTGTCCCCAAGGACGCGCTGCGCGTGCAGGCGCTGGGCGACGTCGACGAACTGAATTCGACGCTCGGCGTGCTGCGCGCTGAGCCGTTGCCGGACGACGTGCGTGCGTTGCTCGTCATCATTCAGGACGAGCTCTTCAACCTCGGCGGCGAGCTCTCGATCCCCGGCTACGAACTGCTCAAGGACGATGCGTTGGCACGGCTCGACGAGGCGCTCGCCCACTACAACGCGAACCTGCCGCGGCTGAAGGAGTTCATCCTGCCGGCCGGCACGCGCAGCGCCGCCATCGCGCACGTCGCACGCACGATCGCGCGGCGCGCCGAGCGCGCGGTCGTCGCGCTCGGCCGCGCAGAGGACGTTCGCCCGGCGCCGCGCAAGTATCTGAACCGGCTGAGCGATCTGCTGTTCGTCCTCGCGCGCGTTCTCAACCGCGCGAATCTCGACGGGCTCGCCGGCGACGACGTCTACTGGCAGAGCGACAAGCTGAAGCGCGACGCGACATAGCGCCGTCGCGCGCGCTGAGCCGCCAGACTTGCAACCCCGATATCAAGAAAAGCAAGGTTGGGGTGCACCAGCCCGCACTCGATGCACGAGGCGCGTGCGCCCCGCAACGCCCGAAGCGGCGAAGAATGGCCTCCCGATCGGTCAGCGGCCCGCGCGCCGTGCCTCGACGGCGCTGCTCAGGGTCTGCAGCACGGCCAGCGAATCGTCCCAGCCGATGCAGGCGTCGGTGATGCTCTGGCCATAGGCGAGCTTGCCCGGATCGTCCTTGCCGGCGCTGAATTTCTGCGCCCCAGGTTGCAGGTGGCTTTCGACCATCACGCCGAAGATGCAGCGCCCGCCAGCGCGCAGTTGCTCGCCGACATCGCGCGCGACATCGACCTGCCGCTCGTGGTTCTTCGCACTGTTGGCGTGACTGCAGTCGACCATCAGCGTGCAGTCGAGTCTGGCGGCCTCGATCTCCTTGCATGCGGCGGCGACGTGTGCGGCGTCGTAGTTCGGCGCCTTGCCGCCGCGCAGGATGACGTGGCAATCCTTGTTACCGCGCGTCTGCACGATCGCGACCTGGCCGTTCTTGTGCACCGACAGAAAGTGGTGCGGCCGCGCCGCCGCCTGGATGGCGTCGATCGCGATGCGGATGTTGCCGTCGGTGCCGTTCTTGAAGCCGATCGGCGCCGACAGGCCGGAGGCCAGTTCGCGGTGCACCTGGCTTTCGGTCGTGCGGGCGCCGATCGCGCCCCAGCTGATCAGGTCGCCGATGTACTGCGGCGAGATGACGTCGAGGAACTCGCTGCCCGCCGGCACGCCGAGGCGATTGATCTCGACGAGCAACTGGCGCGCGATGCGCAGGCCCTCGTCGATGCGAAAGCTCTGGTCGAGATACGGGTCGTTGATCAAGCCCTTCCAGCCGATCGTCGTGCGTGGCTTCTCGAAGTAGACGCGCATCACGATCTCGAGCGTGTCGGCGTACTTCTCGCGCTCGGCTTTGAGGCGCCGTGCGTAGTCGAGCGCGGCGGCAGGATCGTGAATCGAGCAGGGCCCCATCACGACGAGCAGCCGGTCGTCCTTGCGCTCCATGATCTGACGGATCGCGGCACGGGTGCGGCCGATCAGCTTCTCGGCCGGCGTGCCGGCGATCGGGAAGAAGCGGATCAGGTGCTCCGGCGGCGGCAGCGGCGTGACGTCCTGGATGCGCTGGTCGTCGGTCTGGCTCGTGCGTTCGGTGAACGCGTACCAGCCCTCGGGCGCAGTGGCGGGTTTGGAGGTCATGTGTTCGGGCTCCTGTCGTTGAATTCGGTGCGCTGAAACAAAAAAACCGCCGGGCTTTCGGGCCCGGCGGTTCCTGGAAGTGGTTGCGCTGCTTCGTCTATGCGCCTGCCTCTCCATCCGCCGGGCGGTGCGAGAACCAAAAGTTCGCAAAGAAATAGGTGCGCGAAGCAGGCATGGGCGCGAATGTAGCACGGTCAATGCTCGTTGCCCGCAGGCCGAGTGCCGGGTGGGCTCGTGTACGCGCGAGCCCGGGCGTCCCGTTCACGCCGTGCCGCCCACCGTCATCTTGTCGATGCGAAGCGTCGGTTGGCCGACGCCAACCGGCACGCTCTGGCCGTCCTTGCCGCAGACGCCGACGCCGGTGTCGAGCCGCATATCGTTGCCGATCATCGACACGCGCGTCAGCGCATCCGGCCCGTTGCCAATCAGCGTCGCGCCCTTCACCGGGTATTGAATGCGGCCGTTCTCGACCCAGAACGCTTCACTCGCCGAGAAGACGAACTTGCCGCTCGTGATGTCGACCTGCCCGCCACCGAAGTTGGTGGCATAGAGGCCCCGCTTCAGGCCGGCGATGATCTCTTCCTTCGTCTTGTCGCCGCCGAGCATGTAGGTGTTCGTCATGCGCGGCATCGGCAGCGCCGCGTAGCTTTCTCGCCGGCCATTGCCGGTCGAGGCGACCCCCATCAGCCGCGCGTTGAGCGTGTCGTGCAGGTAACCCTTCAGGATGCCGTCTTCGATCAGCACGTTCCTTTGCGTCAGGTTGCCCTCGTCGTCGATGTTGAGCGAACCGCGGCGGTCGGCGATCGTGCCGTCGTCGAGCACCGTCACGCCCTTGGCCGCGACGCGCTGGCCGATGCGGCCCGAGAACGCGCTCGATCCCTTGCGGTTGAAGTCGCCTTCGAGCCCGTGGCCGATCGCCTCGTGCAGCAACACGCCGGGCCAGCCCGGGCCGAGCACGACGCTCATCATCCCGGCCTTGAGCGGGCGTGACTCGAGATTCGTCAATGCCGCGTTCACCGCGTCGTGCACATAGGTTTCGATCACGTCGTCCTGGAAGTAGCCGAGGCCGAAACGCCCGCCGCCGCCGCCGTTGCCTGATTCGCGGCGCAGTTCGCCATCGACCATCTGCTCGGCGATCACCGTCACCGACAGGCGCACCAGCGGGCGCACATCGGCCGCGAGCGAGCCGTCGGCGCGCGCGACGAGCACGACGTCGTACTCGCTCGCAAGGCCCGCCATCACCTGCTTGATGCGCGGATCCTTGGCGCGCGCGAGTTTCTCGACCTTTTCCAGCAGCGCGACTTTTTGCGTGCTGTCGAGCGTCGCGATCGGGTCCATCGGTGCGTACAGGCTGCGCGTGGTTGCGATCTTGTGCTTGCCGCCCGTGATCTTCACGCTGCGGCTCTGGCCGGCAGCGGCGATCGTGCGCACGGTTTGCGCCGCATCCATCAGCGCCGCCTCGGAGATGTCGTCCGAGTAGGCGAACGCCGTCTTCTCGCCCGCCACTGCGCGCACGCCGACACCTTGGTCGATGCCGAAGCTGCCCGACTTGACGATGCCCTCCTCCAGCCCCCAGCCCTCGCTGCGCGTGTACTGGAAGTAGAGGTCGGCATCATCGATGCGATGCGTCGCGATCGCATTGAGCGCGCCCGAAAGGGCCGCATCCGTCAGGCCGAAGGGTTCGAGCAACAGCGCGCGGGCGGTGGCCAGGCGTTCGATCGTGGGTTCGCGGGAAATCATGGTGCCATCCTGGAAGAGCGATGGCCCATTCTAGGAGTGGCCCAACGATCAGGCGTTGACAGGGGATTGGCGAGCGCTGCCGCCAGCGCGTCAAACTTGGCGCCGCGTTGCGCGACGTGCAGCGCGTTACGGCGAGGCCGCGTCGTCGCCAGCCAAGCCGCCAGCGGCCTTCAGCGCCAGGGCGCGCTCGTACAAGGCATTTCGCGGCGCCGCGGTGAGGCGCACGGCGAGCGCGACCGCCTGCTTGAGCGGCAGCGCTTCGAGCAGCACGCGCAGCGTCGCGTCGTGCGCATCGGCCCCGGCAGCGGCGGGGGCTTCGGGCGCATGCAAGACGAGCACGAACTCGCCCCGCACTCGGTTTGCGTCCTCCGCGAGCCAGCCGCTGAGCGCCGAAGCGTCCAGCGTGACGACCGTCTCGAACTGCTTCGTCAGTTCGCGGCACAACGTGACGCGGCGTGACGGCTCGGCTTCGCCGAGCGCCCGGCACAGGGACTCGATGCGGTGCGGTGCCTCGAACAGGATCTGGGCGTCGGTTTGCGCGAGCAGCGCTGTAAGCGCGCGGCCCCTTTCGCCAGCGGTCGTGGGCAGGAAGCCGGCAAACCGAAACGAGGGCGCCGCCGCGTCGCCGGCGACGCTGAGCGCTGCCAGCGCCGCGCTCGGGCCGGGAATCGGCAACACGCGGTAGCCCGCCTCACGCACCGCGGCGACAAGTGCGGCGCCCGGGTCGCTCAAGCCGGGCGTGCCGGCGTCGCTGACGTAGGCGACACGCTCGCCGCCGGCGAGTCGTGCGAGCACGGCCGGCGCCGCTTCGCGCTCGTTGTGCTGGTGAATCGTGACGAGGGGCTTGTCCAGGCCCAGATGGCGCAGCAGCGGCGCGCTGTGGCGCGTGTCTTCGCAGGCGACGGCATCGACGATCGAGAGGACATGAATCGCCCGCAGGCTCAGGTCGGCAAGGTTGCCGATCGGTGTCGCGACGATATACAGCGCCGCTACGGGATACTGCTGCGCGCCGGCCGCGTCGGCCGCCGCGCGCAGCAGCAAAGAGGCATCGATGGTCACGACGAAGCGCCAGGGGGATGAAGCCGAGGCCCGCGCACTCGCGCATCTGCTTGCGCCCGGGCTCAAACTCGTGGAGCGCAATTATCGGGTCGCGCGCGGGCCGAACCGGCGTGGCGGCGAAATCGACCTCATCGTGCGCGAAGGCGACGGCACACTCGTGTTCGTTGA
The DNA here is from genome assembly GCA_963774675.1 of uncultured beta proteobacterium. Lineage (GTDB taxonomy): Bacteria > Pseudomonadota > Gammaproteobacteria > Burkholderiales > Burkholderiaceae_C > CAIKUF01. Next base: position 359,050 of record CAVZFV010000013.1, read on the forward strand.
AGTTCGCCGCCGCACGAGCACTTCGCATGGCGGCGCAGCGGCGAGCTTGGGTGCGGTCAAGCAACGCAGCCTGGTGCTCGCAGCGCAGCACTACCTGATGCGCTTCGCGACGTTGCCGGCGTGCCGGTTCGATGTCGTCGCGATCGACGGCGACGAGATCACCTGGCTGCGCGGGGCTTTCGACGCGGGCTGAAGCCGAGTTCTGGCGCCGCGTTGGCCGCCTGGGAGGCGCTAACAACAATGGACTTCGGAAATGACGAAGCGCCCCGTGGGGCGCTTCGCTGCGATCAGCCCGCAGAGCGGGCAGGTTCGACTTCAGTTCAAGTCGGCATCTTTCCAGGCCTTGGACCCGCCGATGGCGATGCCCGCTTCCAGACCATTCTTCGTCAGCGTGAAGCTGTCGATGTCGTTCATGACGCTCGAGCCCATTGCGCCGCCGGCCGACTTGTTGTCCGCACCCGCCGCCGCACCGGCCGAGCCGCTCGCGCCCCAGCCCTTCTCGACGAACGAGTTCATGGCCTTTTCGGTCTTGAAGATGAGAAGCAGGTCGTTCTGCGACGCGCCGAGCTGGAAGCCCGCGCTCGCGCCGGCGATCGACATGTAGGTGACTTGCTTGGTCTTGTTGTTGTGCACGACGCCGGCGCCGCCGGAGCCGCCGACGATAAAGCTCAGACCATAGGTCGTGAACACGGCATAGCCGGGCGCCTTGGCGACGGCAGCCTTCAGCTCGGGCTTGGCAGCGTAGAACTTGTCGAGCGCGGCGCTCGTGTTCTTCATGATTTCGGCCTGCTTGGCCGCCTTGTCCGCGGCAAACGCACTGCCAGCGGCGAACGACAGCATCAACGCACCAATGCCGAGTATTTTGTGGAACTTCATCGAATCACTCCTGAGGATGTGCTTTCATGCACGGGTTGAAGGTCTTGGCACTTGACTCACGGCGGTACGCCAAAGGGCGATCAGCGGTTCGCAAGCAATCCGTCGCGCCCAATGCGACCCCCCGCGCCTTGCGGCTGGAACGGGGCAAACGCAACAACGCGAAAGGATTGCATTGCGACTTTCGTGCCCGGACGTGAGCGCACATACTGCGCGCGGGACATTAGCCGGACGTTAAACGTTGCACTTCGAACGGGGGAGACACCATGAGTCAACGAAAGACCACTATTGTGACAGGATCGGCCACCGGCGTCGGTGCCGCCAGCGCGCTGCTGCTGGCGCAGCGCGGCTACGACGTGCTGATCAACTATTCGCGCAGCGAAGCCGAGGCGCAAGCCGCGGCGCAGGCGTGCCGCGAAGCCGGTGCAGATGCGCTGGTCGTGCGCGCCGACGTGGCTGAAGACGCCGAGTGCCGCGCGATGGTGCAGGCCGCCGTCGACCGCTGGGGCCGTGTCGACGCGCTCGTCAACAGCGCAGGCATCACCTCGTTCGCCGGCGCCGCCAACTGGGACGCGGTGGATGCCGGGACCTTCCAGCGCATCCTCGGCGTCAACACGCTCGGCATGTTCCAGATGGTGCGCGCCTGCGCGCCGCATCTGAAGGCTTCAGGCGAGGGCTGCATCGTCAACGTGTCGTCAATCGCCGGGACACTCGGCATCGGCTCGTCGGTGCCCTACATCGCGTCCAAGGGCGCGGTCAACGCGCTGACGCTCTACCTCGCGCGCGCGCTCGCGCCCGAAATCCGCGTCAACGCGGTCTGCCCGGGCCTGATCACCTCGCGCTGGTTCAGCGACGGCATCGGCGAGGAGGGCTACGAAAAGCTGAAGGCGAACTACGAACAGACCACACCACTGGGCCGCGCCTGCACGCCCGAAGACGTGGCCGAGTCGGTCGTCTGGCTGGTGGATGGTGCGCGCACGATGACCGGCGAGCTGCTGCAGCTCGATGCCGGCATCCATCTTGGCGGCAGGGTGACGGTGCCGGGGCGAGGCTGAGCCGCAGTCGCATTGCGAAACGTGAAAGGCGAGAGGCGAGAGGCGAGAGGCGAGAGGCGAGAGACGAGAGACGAGAGACGAGAGACGAGAGACGAGAGACGAGAGACGAGAGACGGAACCTCGCGCGCGAAGACCGTGTCTTATCATGCGTGCCCATGCTCGAGCAACGCATCCAACAGCAATTCTTCGACAGCGCCGATCTCAAGTACGCTGCCGCCGAATTGCTGTCCCGGCCGATCGCGGACGCGGTGCAGGCGCTCGTCGGCTGCATCACCGCCGGCGGCAAGGTGCTCGTCTGCGGTAATGGCGGTTCGGCGAGCGATGCGCAGCATTTCGCCGCCGAGTTCATCGGCCGCTTCGAGCGTGAGCGCCCGGGATTGGCGGCGGTCGCGCTGACGACCGACACCTCGATCCTGACCGCGATAGGCAACGATTACGATTTCAATTCGATTTTTTCCAAGCAGGTGCAGGCTCTCGGCGCGCCCGGCGACGTGCTGCTGGCGATCACGACCAGCGGCAACTCGGGCAACGTGCTCGCCGCAGTCGACGCGGCACACGCGCGCGACATGACGGTCGTCGCGCTCACCGGGCGCGATGGCGGCCGCATGCGCGAGGCGCTCGGCGAGACCGATGTGCATATCTGCGTGCCGCACGAACGTACGGCGCGCATCCAGGAAGTGCACCTGCTCGTCATCCACTGCCTTTGCGACGCGGTCGATCTGCTGTTGCTCGGCGAACAGGACAACTCATGACTTTCAAAGCCCCTTCACTTCGCCTGACCGCACTGTGTGCAGCACTCGCGGCGTCCGCCTGGCTCGCCGGCTGCGCGCCCCTCGTCGTCGGCGGTGCGATGGCCGCGACAACGCTGATGGCGACGGACCGGCGCACCGCCGGCACTCAAATTGACGATGAGTCCAACGAGTTGAAGGTGAGTAGCGCGATCAACGGCGTGATCGGCGATCGCGGCCACGTCAACGTGACGAGCTTCAACCGTGTCGTCCTCTTGACCGGCGAGGTGCCGACCGCGGCCGACAAGGCCGCCGTGGCGAAGGCGGCTTCGCAGATCCCGACCGTACGCTCGCTGGTTGACGACGTCGCCGTGATGCCCAACAGCTCGATGGGCAACCGGACGAACGACACCATCATCACCGGCAAGGTCAAGGCGGCGTTCGTCGATGGCAAGACCACCTTCAACTCGGTCAAGGTCGTGACCGAGCGCGGCGTCGTCTACCTGATGGGCATCGTCACCGAGCCAGAGGCAAATCGCGCCGTCGAGCTCGCGCGCACCGTCGGCGGGGTCGTGAAGGTCGTGCGTGTGTTCCAGATCATCACGCAGGCGGAACTGAATGCGATCGAGTTCAAGGCCAGCTCACCAGCGGGCGCGGCGAGCGCGCCCGCAGCGGCCAGCGCGCCGGCTCCCACCCCGACTTCAGCGCCAGCGCCGGCGCCAGCCGCGCCGGCTGCAACAAGTACGCCGGCTGGCGCAACGACAACTCCAGTCAAGCCCTGATGGACCCCGGGCTGCTCAGCGCAGCCGCGTGATCAAGCTCGAGGTATCCCAGCGCCGCCCGCCCGCGGCCTGCACGTCGGCATAGAACTGATCGACGAGCGCGGCAACGGGCAAGCGCGCGCCGTTGCGCCGCGCCTCGGCGAGCGCGAGCGACAAGTCCTTGCGCATCCAGTCGACCGCGAAGCCGAAGTCGAAGCGGCCTTCGATCATCGTCGGCCCGCGTAGTTCGAGCTGCCAGCTCTGCGCCGCGCCCTTGCCGATCACGCCGAGCACCTCGGTCATGTCGAGCCCGGCGCGCTCGCCGAAAGCGATCGCCTCGGACAGGCCCTGCACGAGCCCGGCGATCGCGATCTGGTTCACCATCTTCGCAAGCTGGCCGGCGCCGCTCGCGCCAAGCAGCGTCACGGCTTTGGCAAACGCGAGCGCAACGGGGCGCACGCGCTCGAAGGCCGCAGCGTCGCCGCCGCACATCACGGTCAGCGCGCCGTTGACGGCGCCGATCTCTCCGCCGGAGACCGGGGCGTCGATGAAATCGAAGCCGCGTACGCGCGCCGCAGCGCTCAGTTCGCGCGCGATGTCGGCCGAGGCCGTCGTGTGGTCGATGAACACGCTGCCCGGCTTCATCGCGTGAAAGGCGCCATGTGGGCCGATCGTCACTGCGCGCAGATCGTCATCGTTGCCGACGCAGGCGAACACGAAGTCCGCCTCCGCGGCCGCGGCATCCGGGCTCGCCGCGTGTGCCCCGCCGTTCTCGGCAACCCACGCTTCGGCTTTCGATACTGTGCGGTTGTAGACCGTTACGCGATGCCCCGCGCGCGCGAGGTGGCGCGCCATTGGGGCGCCCATCACGCCGAGGCCGAGGAAGGCCACGCTGCGCGCGGGGATGGATTCGTAGGTCCTGTCGTTCATGGTCTGCGTGGGGAATGAAAAAGGCGGCCCCCGACGGAGGCCGCCTCGTTGCAACGAAGCGTCGTGACGCCGAAGCGCCCGACTATACGAGCGACATGTGCTCGGTGCCGGCGGCGAGGTCGGTGTTGCGCGCGCGGTCGCTGTTGAGCTTGATCTGCAGCCGCAGGTCGTTGAGCGAATCGGCGTTGCGCAACGCGTCCTCGATCGTCACGGCGTAGCTCTCGTAGAGCTCGAACAGGCTCTGGTCGAAGGTCTGCATGCCGAGTTCGCGCGAGCGCTTCATGATCTCCTTGATCTCGGGCACGTCGCCCTTGAAGATGAGGTCGGAGATGAGCGGCGAGTTCAGCATGATCTCGACCGCCGCGATGCGCCCCGCGCCCTCCTGGCGCGGCAGCAGGCGCTGCGAGACGAGACCCTTCAGGTTGAGCGACAAGTCCATCAGCAACTGCGCACGCCGCTCTTCCGGGAAGAAGTTGATGATGCGGTCGAGCGCCTGGTTCGTGCTGTTGGCGTGCAGCGTCGCCATGCACAGGTGACCTGTCTCGGCGAAGGCGACGGCGTGCTCCATCGTCTCGCGGTCGCGGATTTCGCCCATCAGGATGACGTCGGGCGCCTGGCGCAGCGTGTTCTTCAGCGCCGCGCCCCAGCCGTCGGTGTCGATGCCGACCTCGCGCTGGGTGACGATGCAGTTCTTGTGCGGGTGCACGAATTCGACCGGGTCCTCGATCGTGATGATGTGACCGTAGGAATGCTCGTTGCGCCAGTCGACCATTGCCGCGAGCGAAGTGCTCTTGCCCGAGCCGGTCGCGCCGACGAAGATCACGAGCCCGCGCTTGGTCATCGCGATGTCCTTGAGCACCTCCGGCAGGGCCAGCGAGTCGATCGTCGGTAGCGTCATCGGTATCGTGCGCAGCACGAGGCCGACGTTGCCCTGCTGCACGAAGGCGTTGACGCGAAAGCGGCCGATGCCCTGCGGCGAGATCGCGAAGTTGCACTCCTTGGTGCGCTCGAACTCGGCCGCCTGCTTGTCGTTCATCACCGCGCGCGTCAGCGCCAACGTGTGCTGACCGGTCAGCGGCTGCGGCGAGACCTTGGTGATCTTGCCGTCGACCTTGATCGCGGGCGGGAAGTCCGCCGTCAGGAACAGGTCCGACCCGTTGCGCGACACCATCAGGCGCAGCAGGTCGTTGACGAATTTGGAGGCCTGGTCGCGTTCCATCAGAAGCATCCTTTCGCGGCGAATGCGGCGCCGCACAGATCAAGCCCTCGGCCCAGGACGGGCCTCCCGGCCAGCGGCCGAGCTCCCCTCGGGGGGCGCGAGCGAAGCGAGCTTGGGGCGGTCATCTAGCCGGGGAAGTTTTCCGGGAACTTCGCCTTGCTGCGGGCCTCCGCCGGCGAGACGATATTGCGCCGCACCAGTTCGGAGAGGTTCTGGTCGAGCGTCTGCATCCCGAGGCTGTTGCCGGTCTGGATCGACGAATACATCTGCGCCACCTTGGCCTCGCGGATCAGGTTTCGGATCGCGGCGGTGCCGAGCATGATCTCGTGCGCCGCGACGCGCCCCGAGCCGTCCTTCAACTTGCACAGCGTCTGCGAGATGACGGCCACCATCGACTCCGAGACCATCGCGCGCACCATTTCCTTTTCGGCCGCCGGGAAGACGTCGACGATACGGTCGATCGTCTTCGCCGCCGAACTCGTGTGCAGCGTGCCGAACACCAAGTGGCCGGTCTCGGCGGCGGTGAGCGCGAGGCGGATCGTTTCCAGGTCGCGCATTTCGCCGACCAGGATCGCGTCCGGGTCTTCACGCAGTGCGGAGCGCAGGGCGTTCGAGAAGCTCAGCGTGTGCGGCCCGACCTCGCGCTGGTTGATCAGGCACTTCTTCGATTCGTGGACGAACTCGATCGGGTCTTCCACCGTCAGGACGTGACCGTATTCGTTCTCGTTCAGGTGGTTGACCATCGCCGCGAGCGTGGTCGACTTGCCCGAGCCGGTCGGGCCGGTGACGAGCACGAGGCCGCGCGGCTTCAATGACAACTCGGCAAACACCTTGGGCGTGTTGAGTTGTTCCAGCGTCAGGATTTTGCTCGGAATCGTGCGGAACACCGCTCCTGCGCCGCGATTCTGGTTGAAGGCGTTGACGCGAAAGCGTGCGAGGCCCTGGATCTCGAACGAGAAGTCGCATTCCAGCGTTTCTTCGTACGCCTTGCGCTGCGAGTCGTTCATGATGTCGTAGACCATCTCGTGCACCTGCTTGTGCTCGAGGGGCTCGACATTGATGCGCCGCACGTCTCCGTGGACCCGGATCATCGGCGGCAGGCCCGACGAAAGGTGCAGGTCGGACGCCTTGTTCTTGACCGAAAACGCCAGCAGTTGGGTGATGTCCATGGAACGATGTCGGTTGATTCGGCGCCGGCTTGAGCCGTCCGGGAGCGCAGCGCGCCCTCGCCGACGGGCAGCGCGCCTGCTGTCGGCCGTCGAAGCCTTAAGCGATACTTCCGGCCCATTATGGCGACGATCGCTTCCCGGCTCCACCAGGTTCGCGCCCGCATTGCGCAGGCCTGTGCCGCGGCGGGCCGGCCCGTGCAAAGCGTCACACTGCTCGCGGTCAGCAAGACCTGCGCCGCGCCGCGCCTGCGCGAGGCCTTCGACGCCGGCCAGCGCGCCTTCGGCGAGAACTACGTCCAGGAGGCGCTGGACAAGATTTCGCAGCTCGCCGATCTGCGCGCCGACATCGAGTGGCACCTGATCGGCCCGCTGCAAAGCAACAAGACGCGTGTGGTGGCCGAGCAGTTCGACTGGGTGCACTCCGTCGATCGCCTCAAGCTCGCCGAGCGCCTGAGCGCGCAGCGGCCGGCGCATCTGGCGCCGCTGCAGGTCTGCCTGCAGGTCAACATCAGCGGCGAAGCGAGCAAGAGCGGCGTCGCGCCGGCCGATGTGCCGGCGCTTGCCCGCGCCGTCGCCGCGCTGCCCGGCTTGCGCCTGCGCGGGCTGATGGCGATTCCCGAGCCGGCCGCCGACTTCGAGGCGCAGCGCATGCCGCATCGGGCGCTGCGCGAGTTGCTTCGCGCTCTGCAGCGGGAGTTGCCACCAGAGGGCAGCGCCCTCGACACGCTCTCGATCGGCATGAGCGACGACCTCGAAGCCGCGATCGCCGAGGGCGCGACGCTGGTGCGCATCGGCACCGCGGTCTTTGGTGCGCGTTCGGCCGTCGCGTGAGCTGACCGCACGCGGGGTCGCGCCGGCGTGACTTCCGACCGCTGCCGCACGAGCATCGTGGCGACCGCACTCGTTAACATCGCGCCCCATGCCCGTTTCCACGCTTGATGCGCTGCACCGGCCGCCAGCCGAGCTCTGGTACGCCCTCACGCGCCTGGGCGAGATGCAGCTGATGTTGCCGATTGGCATGGCACTGATCGCCTGGCTCGCGTGGTCGGGGGAACGACTTCGCGCAGCCGGTTGGCTCGCGCTGCTCGTGGCGGCGGTCGGCATCACCACTGCGAGCAAGATCGCCTTCATCGGCTGGGGCATCGGCAGCGCAAGCCTGAACTTCACCGGCTTCTCGGGCCACGCCATGCATGCGGCGGCGGTGTTTCCGCTGCTGATGGGCTGCGTCACCGCCAGCGGGCCGCGCTGGCTTCGGCTCGGCGCGGTGGCGTTTGCATTCATGCTGGCAGCGCTCGTCGCGCTCTCGCGCGTCGCCATCGGCGCACATTCACCGAGCGAGGCTCTGCTGGGTTTCCTGCTCGGCGCGCTCGCCAGCGGCCTTGCGCTCACACTCGGGCGCCCGCCGCATTCGCACCTGCCACGCTGGCTGCTGGCGACGGTTGTCGCCGCGTTGCTGCTGAATTCGTCGGCTATGCCGACCATGCCGACACACGGCATGGTGACGCGCCTCGCGCTGCAGCTATCGGGCCGCGAGACGCCTTACACCCGTCACATGATGCTGCGCGAGGAGAAGTTGCGTCAGCAAAAGGCGCAACAGGTCGTCGCCGCGCCTGTCGGGCCCGGCGCGCTATAGCGCAAGTGCCGCGGTGTTCTTCACTTCCTCCATCACCGCGTAGGTGTGCGTCTCGCGCACGCCGGGCAGCGACCACATCACCGAGCCGATCAGTTCGCGATACGCGGCCATGTCGGCCACGCGCGTCTTGATCAGGTAGTCGAAGCCGCCCGCGACGAGGTGGCACTCAAGGATCTCGGTCCGCACCTGCACCGCCGCCTTGAAGGCGTTCATCACGTCCGGTGTCGTACGGTCGAGCACGACCTCGACGAAAACCAGCATCCCGGCGCCAAGCTTGTCTGGGTTGAGCCGGGCCGTGTAGCCGAGGATGTAGCCCTCCCGCGTCAGGCGTTTCACCCGCTCGAGGACGGCCGTCGGCGACAGGTGCACCTCGTCGGCGAGCTTGAGGTTCGAAATCCGGCCGTCTTTTTGCAACACGCGCAAAATCTTGAGGTCGATCTTGTCGATGCCGGTGGGGTCGGTTCTCATGCTTGATAAACCTCGCTCGATGGGGCGAAAGTCGGAGAATAATCCGGGCTTGAGGCGAATACGCTAGCGACTTTCCCAAACTTGGGGCCTCATGATGACGATTGCGCCTTCCACTGCGACCGCAGCCCGCCTGCCCTATCCCTATCGCGACGAGTCGGAGGTTCTTGCAGGCCTGCTCGCGCACCTGGGGCGGGGCAACGGCTTCGACTGGTCCGTCGCGATGCGCCGTGCGCGGCCCTGGGTCGAGGCAGTGCGCGCCCAGCCGGCCCCGTTCTGGGCGATGGAATCGCTGCTTCGCGAATACCCGATCTCCAGCGCCGAAGGCCTGGCCTTGATGCGTCTGGCCGAGGCCTTGCTGCGCGTGCCCGACGCCGAAACGGCGATCGCGCTCACGGCCGATCAGCTCGGCACGGCCGACTTCGAATCCAAGGGCGACGGCGGTGCCGCAGGCAGCCCGCACAAGATGCTCGCCAACCTGTCCGCGAGCGCGATCGCGCTGTCCAAGAAGTTCTTGCCGGAGGCTGAACGCGAAAGCGGCATGTTCAAGCGCCTCGGCGCGCAGACCGTGGTCGCCGCCACGGTGCGCGCACTTCAGTTGCTCGGGAGGCAGTTCGTGCTCGGCCGCAATATCAAGGAAGCGATGGCCGAAGCCGCCACTCAGCGCAAGGCGCAAAAAGGTTTGCGGTTCAGCTACGACATGCTCGGCGAGGGCGCGCGCACCGAGGCCGACGCGAAACGCTATCTCGTGTCCTACCTGAATGCGATCGAAGCGATTGGCGGCGGGCGCGCGGCCCGCGCTGAATTCAGTCCGGAGGAAGCAGACGGCATTTCGATCAAGCTCAGCGCCCTCTTCTCGCGCTACGAGGACGCGCAGCGCGAGCGTGTGTTCGCCGAACTGCTGCCGCGCGTGTGGCAGTTGATCGAACCGGCCGCGAAGGCCAACATCAACCTGACGATCGACGCCGAAGAGAGCGACCGCCTTGAACTCTCGCTCGAAGTCTTCGAGCGCCTCGCATCTCGCATCGCACAGACATTCCCGCAGTGGCGGGGCTTCGGCCTCGCGGTGCAGGCGTACCAGACGCGTGCGCGGGAGGTGATCGCCGAGGTCGCCCGCATTGCACGCGTGCACCACCTGCGTTTCATGGTGCGCCTAGTGAAGGGCGCGTACTGGGACGGCGAGATCAAGCGGGCGCAGGAACTCGGCCTTGCCGGCTACCCGGTCTTCACGCACAAGCACCACACCGACATCTCCTACCTCGCCTGCGCGCGCGCGCTTATCGACGAGGCGGATGTGATCTACCCGCAGTTCGCGACACACAACGCGGCGACGATTGCCGCCATCCTTCACATGGCCGAAGCGGCGGGCGCGGACTTCGAGATGCAGCGTTTGCACGGGATGGGAACGGGGGTTTACCGCGAGGTCTCGCGGCAAACCCCTGCGGGTGCAATGACGACCACACCCCCCACTCCCCCCGCTCAAGCGGGGGTTCGCCGCGACGAATCGCGGCAAACCCCTGCGGGTGCAATGACGACCACACCCCCCACTCCCCCCGCTCAAGCGGGGGGCCTGCGAACGAAGGGCGTGCCGTTGCGGGTGTATGCGCCAGTCGGTGAGCATCGTGATCTGCTCGCCTATCTCGTGCGGCGGCTGCTGGAAAACGGCGCCAACTCGTCGTTCGTGCATCAGCTGGCCGACGAGTCGGTTGATGTCGATGCATTGCTCGCGTCGCCGCTCGTGCCCGCTAACGCTCCGTCGCTGCCCCTGCCGCGCGATCTTTACGGCGCGTTGCGGCGCAACTCGACCGGCATCGATCTCGCCTGCGTGGCCGAACGCGATCCCATGTTGCGCGCGATCGCCTCGGCAAGCGTGCCGGCCGTTGCGCTCGCGACGGCGGACGACATCGGCCGCACGATGACGCGACTCGACGCCGGCCACGCGGCGTGGAACTCGCGCGGTGTCGATGCGCGCGCGGCGATCCTGCTGCGCGCGGCCGACCTGCTCGACGCGCGGCTTGCCGAGTTCTGCGGCCTGCTCGTCGCCGAGGCGCACAAGGCGCCTGGGGATTGCGTTGCCGAGGTGCGCGAGGCGGTCGACTTCCTGCGCTACTACGCGCTCGAGGCGAAGGAGCGGCTCGCAGCGCAGACCCTGCCCGGCCCGACCGGTGAGAGCAACGAATTGCGCCTGCACGGACGCGGCGTGTTCGTCTGCATCAGCCCGTGGAACTTCCCGCTTGCGATCTTCGCCGGCCAGGTGGCGGCGGCACTCGTCGCCGGCAACAGCGTTGCAGCCAAGCCCGCCGAACAGACGCCTGGCATCGCCGCGCGCATGGTCGCGCTGCTGCACGAGGCCGGCGTACCCGCGGACGCGCTCGCCTTGCTGCACGGCCCGGGCGAGACCGTCGGCGTCGCGCTCGTCGCCGATGCGCGCGTCGCCGGCGTTTGCTTCACGGGCTCGACCGCGGTGGCCAAACACATCAACCGCGCGCTCGCGGCGAAGGACGGGCCGATCGTGCCGCTGATCGCCGAGACCGGCGGCATCAACGCGATGATCGTCGACAGCACCGCGCTGCCCGAGCAGGTGATCGACGCCGTCGTGCAAAGCGCGTTCCGCAGCGCCGGCCAGCGCTGCTCGGCGCTGCGATTGCTGTGCGTGCACGAGGCGGTTGCCGACGGCGTGATCGAGATGCTTTCCGGTGCGCTCGCCGAACTGCAGGTCGGCGATCCGGCGCTGCTCGCGACCGACGTCGGCCCGGTGATCGATGCCGAGGCGGCCGCAGGCATCGCACGCCACGTCGAGCGGCTCGAACGCGAGGCGAAACTGATCGGCCGCCGTGAATTCCAGCAGCCGGTTGCCGCGGGGCACTTCATTGCGCCGGTCGCGTTCGAGCTGAGGCGTATCGGCGACGTGCGCCAGGAGATCTTCGGCCCCGTGTTGCACGTCGTGCGCTGGTCAGGTGACGTCGACGCCGTGATCGCGCAGATCAACGCGCTCGGCTACGGCCTCACGCTCGGCATCCAGACGCGCATCGATTCGCGCGCGTTGCGGCTGGCGTCGCAGGCGCGCATCGGCAATGTCTATGTGAACCGCAACATGATCGGCGCGGTCGTCGGCGTGCAGCCCTTTGGCGGCGAAGGACTGTCCGGCACCGGCCCCAAGGCGGGCGGGCCGCACTACCTCTATCGCTTCTGCGCCGAGCAGACGCTCACGATCAACACGGCTGCCGCCGGCGGCAACGCCGCACTGCTCGCGAGCCTGCATTGACGCCGACTCAACGGCTGCGCTTTGCCCACCTGCTTCTCTGGCTGATCCCGGCACTGTGGTCGTCGAACTACATCATCGCGCGCGCCGCGGACGGCGTGATCGCGCCGCATGCGCTCGCGTTCGGTCGCTGGACGCTCGCCTTCGTGCTGATGCTGCCGTTTGCCGGCGCGACACTCGTCGCGAGCTTCGCCACCTGGCGCCATGAGTGGCGGCAGATGCTCGTGCTCGGCGGGCTCGGCATGTGGATCTGCGGCGCCTTCGTCTACATCGGCGCGCACACGACGAGCGCGACCAACATCGGCCTGATCTACGCGGCGACGCCGGTCGCGATCGCGCTGGCAGGCACGCGCCTGCTGCACGAGCCCTTGTCGACGGCGCAGCGCGTCAGCATCGGGCTGGCGCTGGCCGGTGTGCTGTTCGTCATCGCGAAGGGCGAGCCGGCCAACCTGCTCACGGTGCGTTTCACGATCGGCGACGGCTGGATCCTCGTCGCCGCCGTGTCCTGGGTTGCCTACACCGTGCTGCTGCAGCGTTGGCGCTCGACGCTCTCGGCCGTGCCGCGGCTGGCCGCGATCGTGCTCGGCGGTCTCGTCGTGCTGCTGCCGTTCACGCTGGCCGAGGCGTGGCTCAGCCCCGGCCCGCCCTTCACGCCCAAAGCCTGGGGCTTGATCGTGCTTGCCGGCGTCGTGCCAGGTGTGCTGTCGTACCAGGCCTATGCCTACATGCTGCGCGAGCTCGGCGTTGCGCGCGCTGCTCTCGTGATGTACCTCGCGCCCGTCTACGCCGCGTTCACAGCCTGGCTCGTGCTCGGTGAGGCGCCGCACTGGTATCACGCGGCGGGCGCGGTGCTGATCCTGCCGAGCATCTACCTCGCGACGCGCGGGACAGCACCGGTGCAGGTCGGCGACCGGCGCTGAAGGCGGCGCGCGGCTGCTCTCCCGCTGCTTGCGTCGCCGTCCACGCCGTTGCTTACACTGATCGCATGAAGACCATTGCATTCATCGGCGGCGGCAACATGTCGAGCGCGATCATCGGCGGGCTGATCGAAGGCGGCCTCGCGCCGTCCGCGGTCCTCATCGTCGAGCCGGTCGAGGCGCAGCGCGAGAAGCTGCGCGCCGCGTTCGGCATCAACCCGCTCGCGGCAGCCGACGTGGCGCTGGCGCGCGCCGACATCGTGGTGTGGGGCGTCAAGCCCCAGCTGTTTGGCGAAGCTGCGGCGCCGTGCACCGCGCACGTCGGCCAGGCGCTGCACCTGAGCGTGATGGCCGGCATTCGCAGCGACACGATCGCGCACGCCGCAGGCACCGAGCGCGTCGTGCGCGCGATGCCGAATACGCCGGCGTTGATCGGCATGGGCATCGCCGGGCTGTATGCGCGCGCCGCCGTTTCGGCCGACGACCGCACGCGTGTCGAGCACTTGCTCGCACCGACCGGGCGCACGCTGTGGGTGCGGCAAGAGGCCGATCTGGATGCGGTGACAGCCCTCTCGGGCTCCGGCCCGGCCTACGTCTTCTATTTCGTCGAGGCGATGATGGCTGCGGCGAAGGAGATGGGTCTCACCGCCGAAGAAGGCCGACAGTTCGCGCTCGCCACGTTCGCCGGCGCGACCGAACTTGCCGCGCGTTCGAGCGATCCGGTCGAGGTGCTGCGTGAACGCGTGACCTCCAAGGGTGGTACGACCTACGCCGCGCTGCAGTCGCTCGAAGCCGATGGCGTGAAGGCTTCGTTCATCAAGGCGTTGAAGGCTGCGCAGGAGCGCGCGCGCGAACTCGGCGACGAATTTGGTGCCTGACGATCACACACCGCGCAGCGCGGCGTCGAGCGCGATGCCCGCAAACACCGCGAACCCGAGCCAGTGGTTCTGCTTGAAGGCGGTGAAGCAGCCTTCGCGCGTGCGGTCGCGGATCAGCGTGTAGTGCCACAGCGCCTGCGCGGCGGCGACCGACAGGCCGGCAAAGAAACCCCAGCCGAGGCCGATGCGCGCGCCGAGGAAGCCCCACACGCCGAGGTAGGCCGCGTAGAACGCCATCACCGCCGCGACGTCGAAGCGGCCGAGCGTGAGCGCCGAGGTGCGGATGCCGACGCGGATGTCGTCGTCGCGGTCGACCATCGCGTATTCGGTGTCGTAGGCGAGCACCCAGAAGCCGTTGCCGAGCAGCAGCCAGAACGCGAGCGCCGGCACGTCACCGCCGGCGGCGGCGAAGGCCATCGGGATGCCAAAGCTGAACGCGATGCCGAGCACCGCCTGCGGCATCGAGAAGACGCGCTTGCTGTACGGATAGACGATCGTCACCGCGAGGGCGGCGAACGACCACGACACCGTCGCGACGTTGGTCGTCAGCACGAGTGCGAACGCGGCGAGCGCAAGCACTGCACCGACGGTGAGGGCCTCTTTCGGGCTGATCTTGCCGCTCGTCACCGGCCGCTGCGCGGTGCGTTTGACGTGGCGGTCGAAGTCGCGATCGGCAACGTCGTTGAGGCAGCACCCGGCGCTGCGCATCAGGATCGTGCCGAAGGTGAAGACCGCGAGCAGATGCCAGCCGGGAAAGCCGCCGGCCGCGATCCACAGTGCCGAGAGTGTCGGCCACAGCAGCAACAGCCAGCCGGCCGGGCGGTCCCAGCGGATCAGGTGCAGCCACAGGGCGATGCGTTCGCGCATGGGGTGGCATTGTCGCCGTCGTGCGCAAGGGCACTCGCTTGTCGATAGAGTGTCTGCCCGACCCTTCGAAGGCACGAACCATGAATGCAGTCCTGAGCCCCAGCGACGTTGAAAACGTGACCCACCCGCGCAGCGTCGAGCGCATCGTCGCCGGCACGCCGACGAGCGACGGCGACGGCGTCAAGCTGACGCGCGTGTTGACGCAGCCGCTGCAGCGCCGGCTCGACCCCTTCCTGATGCTCGACGCCTTCGGCAGCGACAACCCCGGCGACTACATCGGCGGCTTTCCCGACCATCCGCACCGCGGCTTCGAGACCGTCACCTACATGATTGCCGGGCGCATGCGGCACCGCGACAGCGCGGGCAACGAAGGGTTGCTTTCGAACGGCGGCGTGCAGTGGATGAAGGCCGGCCGTGGCGTGATCCACAGCGAACTGCCCGAGCAGGAAGAAGGCCGCATGGAGGGCTTTCAGCTCTGGCTCAATCTGCCGGCGAAGGACAAGATGTGCGCGCCGTGGTATCGCGACATCCAGAGTGAGACGATTCCCGAGATCACGGTCGACGGCGTCACCGCGCGGATCATCGCCGGGCGCTCGCACGGCGTGGACGGCGCCATGCCGCCGGGGCAGCGCGAGGGCACGGAGCCGGTCTATCTCGACTTGCACTTCGACGCGCAGGGCGCGACATTCCAGCAGGCATTGCCTGCCGGTCACAACGCGTTCGTCTACGTCTACCGCGGCGCGCTCGCGATCGGCGAGAGAGAGGTCGCGAGCCAGCGCATGGCGATCCTCGCGAACGATATCGGCAGCGATGGCGTCGTGCTGCGCGCCGTGGGCGGGGCACCAGCGCGCGCGCTGCTCATCGCCGGCAGACCGCTCGCCGAGCCGATTGCGCAACACGGCCCGTTCGTGATGAACACCAACGACGAGATCTACAAGGCGGTCGAGGACTTTCGCGCCGGCAAGTTCGGGGGCTGAAAGCCCCCCATGACGCCTGCGGTGCCGTTCCCCATGACGCCTGCGGCGTCGGCCCCAAAGGGACGCTCCGTCGCCTTGGGGCGGCCCGGCGGCGACTGAGACTCGGCGACCGCCGTCGGCAGCCATCCCGTAGCATTCGAGGTTTCCTCGATACCTGGGCACGACGATGGCCGCCAACATCCTGCAGCAACTCCCCGCCGGCGAGCGCGTCGGCATCGCGTTTTCGGGCGGTCTCGACACCAGCGCCGCGGTGCACTGGATGCGTGCCAATGGCGCGATCCCGTGCGCCTACACCGCGCACCTCGGCCAGCCGGATGAGAGCGACTACGACGAGATTCCGCGCAAGGCGCTGGCCTACGGTGCTGAGGTCGCGCGTCTCGTCGACTGCCGCGCGCAACTCGTCGCCGAGGGCATTGCGGCGATCCAGTGCGGCGCGTTCCACATCGCTTCCGCCGGCACGACCTACTTCAATACCACGCCGCTCGGCCGCGCGGTGACGGGCACCTCGCTCGTCGTCGCGATGCGCGATGACGGCGTCAACATCTGGGGCGACGGCAGCACCTACAAGGGCAACGACATCGAGCGCTTCTACCGCTACGGGCTGCTCGCGAATCCGGCCTTGCGCATCTACAAGCCCTGGCTCGACCAACGCTTCATCGACGAGCTCGGCGGCCGCAAGGAGATGAGCGAATACCTCGTCACCCACGGCTTCGACTACAAGATGAGCACCGAGAAGGCGTACTCGACCGACTCCAACATCCTCGGCGCGACGCATGAGGCGAAGGATCTCGAGTTTCTCGACAAGGGCATCAACATCGTCCAGCCGATCATGGGCGTTGCCTTCTGGCGCGAGGACGTGGTCGTCAAGCCCGAGGTCGTCAGCGTAAAGTTCGAAGACGGCCAGCCGGTGGCGTTGAACGGCCGCACGTTCGCGGGCGCGCTGGAACTCTTCATGGAGGCCAACGCCATCGGCGGCCGGCACGGCCTGGGCATGTGCGACCAGATCGAGAACCGCATCATCGAGGCGAAGAGCCGCGGCATATACGAAGCGCCGGGCATGGCGCTGCTGCACATCGCTTACGAGCGACTCGTGACGGGTATCCACAACGAGGACACGATCGAGCAGTACCGCACCAACGGCCGACGCCTCGGGCGGCTCTTGTACCAAGGCCGCTGGTTCGACCCGCAAAGCCTGATGCTGCGTGAAACCGCACAGCGTTGGGTCGCACGCGCGGTGACCGGCGAGGTGAAGATCGAACTGCGGCGCGGCAACGACTACTCGCTGCTCGACACGACGAGCCCGAACCTGACGTATCACCCCGAGCGGCTGACGATGGAAAAGGGCGAAGGCATGTTCACGCCCGCCGACCGCATCGGCCAATTGACGATGCGCAACATGGACATCGCCGACACGCGCGAGAAGCTCGGCGTCTACACCCGGGTCGGGCTGCTCGGCGCAGGGTCGGATGGCGGCGTGCCGTTGTTGTCGAGCCCCGGGGATCGCGCGGCGCCGACGGATTGACCACGGCGCTCGTCAACCGACCCCGCCTGCGTAGAACGACCTGGCAATAGCCCGGCACTCCACATCACGGTGAGCTGCCCGGGCGCCTGAGGCGGCGAGGTTGTCGCTGCACTGTGCCAAACGTCCTACGAGCCAGCGCCTCGTCAGCGGCTGTCAGCGGCTGTCGGCGGCTGAGGGCGCTGGCTATACTGCGCGGCTTCGCCCTTTGCCGCCCTGCCGCCCCGTGCCCGACGCCCGTCTTGCTGTCAACGCGTACCTGCCGCTGTATCGCATGATGTGTCGCATCCGCGCGTTCGAGGACGCTGCGGAGGTCGCCAGCCAGGGCGGTGTCGCCGCGTTCGGCCAGGCGCAGTCAGCGGGAACCGCGGTGCGCGGGCCCTTGCATTTGTCGACCGGCCAGGAGGCGGTTGCCGCCGGTGTCTGCGCACATCTGGCGGCCAGCGATTACCTGACTTCGACGCACCGTGGCCACGGCCACACGTTGGCCAAGGGCGCGGACCCGGCACGCATGCTGCAGGAGCTGTTCGGCAAGGCCAGCGGCTACTGCGGTGGGCGCGGCGGCTCGATGCACATCGCCGATTTCTCGGTCGGCATGCTGGGTGCGAACGGCGTCGTGGCTGCGGGCATACCGATCGCAGTCGGCGCCGCGCACTCGATCCGCATCCGCACGGCAGAAGGCATCGCGGTGAGTTTCTTCGGCGACGGCGCGATCAATCGCGGCCCGTTCGCCGAGGGGCTGAACTGGGCGGCGGCGTTCGCGCTGCCGGTGCTGTTCGTCTGCGAAGACAATCAGTGGTCGGCGACGACGAAAACCGGCGCGCTGTCGGCCGGCGGCGGCGCCGCCGAGCGCGCGCGCAGTTTCGGCATCGAAGCGATCGAGGTCGATGGCAATGATGTCGAGGCGGTGCATGCGGCCGCCGGCACTCTGATAGCGGCGATCCGCGGCGGCGCCGGCCCGCGGCTGCTGCACGCGCGCACCTACCGCTTCAAGGGCCACGTGTCGGTCGACCCGGCGAGCTACCGCGACCCGGCTGAGCTGGCCGCGGCGATGGCTGACGACCCGCTGTTGCGCGCACGCGCGGTGCTCATCGCGCGCGGCGCGACTGCGGCCACCGTCGAGCAGGTGATGGCCGAAGCCCGCGACGAAATCGCGGCCGCGCTGCGCAGCGCGGCGGCTGCCGATGCGCCGAGCGAGCAGGCTGCGTTCGCCGAGGTTCAGGATTGCGGGGGTGGGCCATGGCGGTGAGTGCCACGCGCACGATGCGCTACGCCGCCGCCGCGGCTGCCTCGCTGGCCGAGGCGATGCAGGCCGATGCGCGCGTCGTCGCGCTTGGGCGAAGACCTGGGGCGCGGCGGCATCTTCGGCCAGTACCAGGGCCTGGCCGAGACGCTTCGGCGCCGAGCGCGTCATCGACACGCCGATTTCCGAGGCGACCATCGTCGGTGCCGCCGTGGGCATGGCGCTGACGGGGCTGAAGCCGGTGGTCGAGATGCGGGTCGTCGATTTCGCGCTTTGCGCGATGGACGAGATCGTCAACCAGGCGGCGAAGAACCGCTTCATGTTCGGCGGCCAGGGCCGTGTGCCGATGGTCATTCGCATGCCGATCGGCATCTGGAGCGCTTCGGCCGCGCAGCATTCGCAATCGCTTGAGAGCTGGTTCGCGCACATTCCGGGTCTCGTCGTGATGGCGCCGGCCACCCCACAGGACAACCACGCGCTGCTGCGCGCGGCGATCGATGGCGATGACCCGGTGGCCTACCTGGAGCACAAGGAGCTGTGGGCGCTCGAAGGCGAGGTCGACCCGGCGTAGGCCGTTGCCAGCCGGGGCGCGCGCGCATCACCCGGCCGGGACGCGACCTGACGATCGTCAGCTGGAGCAAGTGCGTGCACTGGTCGCTTGGAGGCGGCTGAAGTGCTGGCTGCCGAAGGCATCGAGGCCGAAGTCATCGACCTGCGCACGCTGTGGCCCTGGGATCGCGACGACCGTGTTGGCGTCGGCGGCGCGCACCGGCCGTGTGCTGGTGGCGCACGAGGCCGTGCAGGTGGCCGGTTTCGGCGCCGAAATCGCCGCGACGATTGCCGAACACACCGGAGCGCGCGTGGCGCGCCTGGGCGCACCGCGTGTGCCGGTCGGTTATGCGCGCGGTGCTCGAAGCGCAGGCGCGTATCACGCCGCAGCTGATCGCGCAGCGGGCCAAGTCGCTGTTGCTGAGTGCGCGCCGATAATCGGCGCCTTGCCCGGCAGTTCCGCAGCCCCCTTTCACAACACACAGGAGACACATCATGGATCGCCGCACCCTACTCAAGACCGGCCTGGCCAGCCAGCACGCTGGCCGCACCGCTCTTCTTCAGCCGCAGCGCGCTCGGCCCAAGGCAAGTACAAGGCCGAATACCGCCTGTCGACCGTCGTCGGCACCGCGTTTCCGTGGGGCAAGGGCGCCGAAATCTGGATCAATCTGGTGAAGGAGCGCACGCAGGGCCGCATCAACATCAAGATGTACCCCGGCGTGTCGCTGATCAACGGCGACCAGACGCGCGAGTTCAGCGCGATTCGCCAGGGCGTGATCGACATGGCGGTGGGCTCGACGATCAACTGGTCGCCGCAGGTCAGGGAGTTGAACCTGTTCTCGCTGCCCTTCTTGGCGCGGACCATGCCGGGCATCGACGCGATGACGCAAGGCGCAGTCGGCAAGCAGATCATGCAGATCGTCGAAAAGGCCGGCGTGATGCCGCTGGCCTGGGGCGAGAACGGCTTTCGCGAGGTCACCAACTCGAAGCACGAGATCCGCACGCCGGCCGACATGGCGGGGCTGAAGTTCCGCGTCGTCGGCAGCCCGATCTTCAACGACACCTTCACCGCGCTCGGTGCGAACCCGACGCAGATGAGCTGGGCCGACGCCCAGCCCGCGCTGGCTTCGGGCGCGGTCGAGGGCCAGGAGAACCCGCTGCACATCTTCACCGCGGCCAAGCTGCAGAACCTGGGGCAGAAGTTCGTCACGCTGCTGGGACTATGTCGCCGACCCGCTGATTTTCGTCGTCAACAAGGACGTCTGGAACTCGTGGACACCGGCCGACCGCGAGACTCGTGCAGCAGGCGGCGATCGAAGCCGGCAAGCAGGAAATCGTGATCGCGCGCAAGGGCCTGACGGGTACCGACCAGTCGATGGTGAAGGAAGTCGAGGCGCTCGGCGTGAAGGTGACGCGATCTCAGCCCGGCCGAGAAGGCCGCGTTCGAAAAGGCGGTGCAGCCGGTGAAGGCCAAGTGGACGCCGCAGATCGGTGTCGATCTGGTCAAGCAGGCCGAAGCGGCGGTCAAGGCGCGCAAGCCGGCCTGACCGGCACACCGCGCGCGCGATGGCCGCAAGCAACGCTCCGCGGGCCCGGCGCCGACTGTCGTGGGAAGACGTCATCGGCGCGATCACGCTCGCGGCGATGGCGCTGATCACCTTCGCGAACGTTCTCGCGCGCTACTTCACCGACCAGTCGTTCGCCTGGACTGAAGAAATCTCGATAGCGCTGATGGTCGTGTTGACGCTGGTCGCGGCGAGTGCCGCGGTGGCACGCGACCGGCACATCCGCATCGAGGCGCTGTTTTCCGGCGGCACGCCGACACGGCGCCTCTGGTTGGCGCGTTTTTCGGCGGCGATGACCTTGCTCGCATTCGTCGTGCTCGCCGTACTGGCCTCGCGCCTGGCCTGGGACGACTTCCAGTACGAGGTCACTTCGCCGGGCATCGGCGTGCCGCAATGGTGGTACACGATCGCGCTGCCGGTGTTGGCCGCGGTCGTCGCGCTGCGCGCGCTGCAGCAGTTGGTCAGGCTGATGCGGCGCTCACCCGGCACTTGACCCTAGATTCGGCAGTTGACCGCTTACTTTCGCTGGCTACATCGCATGACCGCTGAGCTTCGTGCCCACGTCCACCTTCACCTCTCGGGGGAGAGCGCTACGCACCCGATCGCGCCGCGCTGCGGCACGCAGGCGGCGTTGCTCCTCCTCGCGGGCATGAGCCCCCAGCGTCGTCGCGCCTGGCCTGCGCACCGCATCGCAGCCCGCTCGGGCGCGTCCAACTGCCGAATCTAGGTTGACTTGGCGGCCGAACTGATCTTCATCGTCTTCGTCGCGCTGATGTTGGTCGGCGTGCCGATCGGCGTCGCGCTGATGCTCGGGGGCGCCGTCGGCATCGGCCTCGCCGGGCTCGGCTGGATGTCGATCCCGAACAATTTCTACGCTGGTGTCGCCAAGTACCCGTTGCTGGCGCTGCCGATGTTCGTGCTGGTCGGCGTGATCTTCGAGCGCTCCGGCGTCGCCCGGCGGCTGGTGGAGTTCGCTACCGCCATCGTCGGCCGCGGCCCGGGCATGCTGCCGATGATCGCGATCCTGGTGGCCATGTTCCTCGGTGGTATTTCGGGCTCGGGGCCGGCCACCGCTGCTGCCGTGGGCGGCGTGATGCTGGTGGCAATGAAGCGCGCCGGCTATCCGCCGGCGTATTCGGCGAGTGTCATCGGTGCGGCATCGGCGATCGACATCATCATCCCGCCGTCGATCGCCTTCATCGTCTACTCGGTGATGGTGCCTGGCGCGTCGGTGCCGGCACTGTTTGCCGCCGGTGTCGTGCCGGGTCTGTTGACGGCGGTGGTGTTGATCATCCCGGCCGTCTGGCTGGCGCGCCGGCACGGTTTCGGCGCCAACGAAGGCGATGAGCCGAAGCCACGGTTCTGGCGTTCGCTGAAGGATGCGAGCTGGGGCCTGATCGCGCCGGTGCTGATTCTCGGCGGCATGCGCGCGGGCCTGGTTCACGCCGACCGAAGCGGCGGTCGTCGCCGTGTTCTACGGGCTGTTCGTCGGTATGGTCGTGTACCGGACCATCTCGTTGCGCGATCTGGCCGAGCTGCTGGCCGACGCCGCCGAAACCAGCGGCATCATCCTTGTCGTCGTGGCGCTGGCGAGCGTCTTCGCCTACGCGGTGAGCACGCTTGGGCATCGTCGATCCGCTGGCCACTTTCATCCGCGACAGCGGCATCGGCTCGGCCGGCGCGCTGGCGATGGTCGTCGTCGTGCTGCTGTTCATCGGTATGGTGCTCGACGGCATATCGATCTTCCTCATCTTCGTGCCGCTGCTGATGCCGCTGATGCGGGCGTATTCGTGGGATCCGGTGTGGTTCGGCCTGATCCTGACCTACATGGTGGCCATCGGCCAGTTCACGCCGCCGATGGCCGTGAACCTGATGGTCTCGGCCAAGCTCGCCGGCGTGAGGATCGAAGACACCGCCCGCTGGGTGCTGTGGTTCGTGCTGGCGATGCTGCTGCTGCTGTTCGTGCTGATCGCGTTCCCCGACATCAGTCTGTGGCTGCCGCGCGCGCTGCACTACTGAAGCCTGATTGCCTGCGTACCTGTCTGCGACGCGCTCGCGTTCAGCGGCACTCAGAGCGCCTCGGTTCGCCGATCGCGCATTGCGCCTTCTACGCATTGCGGCCGAAGCATTCGGCCGCATGTTCAGCGCAGCCTCAACCCGGCGGCTTGGCGAGCGCCCGGTCGATCTTGTCTTCCACCTCGCCGATGTAGGCCGACAGCGTACGCGTCGATTCGTCGAGCTTGTCCTGCAGCGTCTGCCCGAGGCGCTCGAAGCGGGCGTCGGTCTCGCGTCGCGGATGCCGCGCCCTGCGCTTCGAGGCGGCGCATCTCGGCCTCGAGGAAGGCGCGCAGTTCGGTGAAGCGCGACGCTTCGGCGCTGTCGGCGAGTTCGCGCTGCGCCTTCATCTCCTTCGCGTAGCGACGCGCCTCGAGCAGCGCGCCGGCCTGCTGGAACAGCAGGTAGACGATGAACAGCGCGCACAGCAGCGCGCTGATGCCGAGCATCACGACGCCGAGCGGCGCCTGCACCTGCGCGAAGCCGAGCGAGAGCTCGGTCGGCGTCATGATGGCGGTCCAGTTCAGGGCCGCGAAGCCGGCCAGGCGACCAGGGCAAGCACGATCGCAACACTGCGCAGGTTCATGGCGTTTCCTCGGTTTCGATCGGATGATGCACGCCTTCGGCGGCCGCGGGTCGACAGGCATCATTTCAACGCTCCCCCGTGACCGCGAGCGCCGTCATGTTCAGCACCCGCCGCACCGTGGACGAAGGCGTGAGGATATGCACCGGCGCCGCCGCGCCGAGCAGGATCGGCCCGACCGTGATGCCGTGGCCGCCGGTCATCTTCAGCACGTTGAACAGGATGTTGGCGGCGTCCAGGTTGGGGCAGATCAACAGATTGGCGCTGCCTTTGAGTGTGTTGGCGGGCAGGAAGCCGGCGCGCACCTCCTCGTTCAACGCGACGTCACCCTGCATCTCGCCGTCGGCCTGGCACGTCGGGCATGCGCGAGACGAACAGCTCGCGCGCAGCGCGCATCTTGCGCGCCGACGCGCGCGTGCTCGAGCCGTAGGTCGAGTGCGAGAGGAACGCGACGCGCGGCTCGAGGCCGAAGCGGCGCACCGTGCCGGCCGACATCGCGGCGATCTCGCACAGCGTCTCGGCGTCCGGGTCCTCGTTGACGAAGGTGTCGGCGATGAAGAGCGTGTGCGCGTCCAGCATCAGTGCATTGAGCGCCGCGAAGTGGCGCGCTTGCGGGCTGCGCCCGATCACGTCGCTGATGTGGTCGAGGTGGTGCTCGTAGCGCCCGACGAGCCCGCACAGCATGCCGTCGGCATGGCCGAGCTTGACCGCGAGCGCGGCGATCAGCGTATTCGAGCGCCTGACGGCCGCCTTCGCCACTTCGGGCGTGACGCCGTCGCGGCCCTTCAGCTCGAGATAGGCCTCCCAGTACTGGCGAAAGCGCGGGTCGTCCTCGGGGTTCGTGATCTCGAAGTCCTTGCCCGCTTTCAGGCGAAGCCCGGCGCGCTCGATGCGCTGCTCGATCACCGCCGGGCGGCCGACGAGGGTCGGGATGACCATGCCTTCCTCGAGCGCGATCTGCACCGCGCGCAGCGTGCGCTCGTCCTCGCCCTCGGCGAACACGATGCGCTTCGGTGCGGCGCGCGCGGCGACTGAACACCGGCTGCATGAACATGCCGGTGAAGGTCATGTACTTCGTCAGCGACTGGCGATAGGCCTCGAGGTCGGCGATCGGCCGCGTCGCGACGCCGGACTCGGCCGCCGCCTTCGCCACGGCCGGCGCGATGCGCAGGATCAGGCGCGAATCGAACGGCTTCGGGATCAGGTACTCGGGCCCGAAGCGCATCTCCTCGCCCGGGTAGGCAGCGGCGACCTCGGCCGAGATCTCGGCCTTGGCGAGCGCCGCGATCTCGTACACGCAGGCGACCTTCATCTCCTCGGTGATGCGCTGCGCGCCGCAGTCGAGCGCGCCGCGGAAGATGTAGGGAAAGCACAGCACGTTGTTGACCTGGTTCGCGTAGTCCGAACGGCCGGTGGCGACGATGCAATCGGGCCGCACGGCCTTCGCAAGCTCGGGCCGGATCTCGGGCTCGGGGTTGGCGAGCGCGAGGATCAGCGGCTTGTGGCGCCATCACCTTGACCATCTCCTGCCGTGACCGCGCCGGCGGCCGAGCAGCCGAGCAGCACGTCGGCGCCGTCCATGACGTCGGCGAGCGTGCGCAAGATTCGTGCTCTGGATGTAGCGCCGCTTCGATTCGTCGAGCCGGTCCTCGCGCTTGTCGTGAATCACGCCCTTGCTGTCGCAGACGAAGATGTTGCCCTGCATCGCGCCCAGGCGCACGAGCAGGTCAAGGCACGCGATCGCTGCCGCACCGGCGCCGCTGACGGCGATCTTCACGTCTGCCGAGCTGCTTGCCGGTGAGCTCCAGGCCGTTGAGGATCGCCGCCGCCGAGATGATCGCGGTGCCGTGCTGGTCGTCGTGGAAGACGGGGATCTTGAGGCGCTCCTTGAGCTTGCTCTCGATCAGGAAGCACTCCGGCGCCTTGATGTCCTCGAGGTTGATGCCGCCGAGCGTCGGCTCGAGCGCGGCGATGATCTCGACGAGCTTGTCGGCGTCCTTCTCGGCAAGCTCGATGTCGAAGACGTCGATGCCGGCGAACTTCTTGAACAGGCACCCCTTGCCTTCCATCACCGGCTTGCCGGCGAGCGGACCGATGTCGCCGAGGCCGAGCACCGCGGTGCCGTTCGTGATGACGCCGACCAGGTTCGCGCGCGAGGTGTATTCGGCGGCGAGTGCCGGGTCGTCGCGGATCGCCAGACACGCGTAGGCGACGCCGGGCGAATACGCGAGCGACAGGTCGCGCCCGCTCGCCAGCGGCTTCGTGGCGTTGACGCTGATCTTGCCGCGCACCGGGTTGCGGTGATAGTCGAGCGCGGCGTCGCGCAGGGCGCTTTCGGCGGGGGTCAAGGCATGCTTTGTCGGACATACGCATCTCCTGAGTTGGCGCTGCGCCCTTCGTCGGACGCTGCGAGAAGCCATAGCGTAGCGGCGCGGATGCGAGTTGGCGAGCGCGGACATTCGCGAGGGGGTCGACGGCGCGGGTGCGACGTCATGCCGACGCCAGCGGCGAACCATCGCTAGACTCGGCCAACAGCCCCGCCGGGGCGCATAGTGAAAGTGCAGCGCAATGATGTATCTCGTGCTCGGACTGATTCTCTTCCTCGGCATCCATTCCGTTTCGATCGTCGCGCCAGTCTGGCGCGACGCACGCAACGCGACCATGGGCGAGGGCGCCTGGAAGGGCCTCTACTCGCTCGTTTCGATCGCGGGCTTCGCACTGCTGATCTACGGCTATGGCCTCGCGCGCCAGCAGCCGGTCGTGCTCTACACGCCTCCCGCCGCGATGCGCCATGTGGCCATGCTCCTGATGCTGCCGGTGTTTCCGCTGCTGTTCGCGGCCTACCTGCCGGGGCGTCTCAAGCGCGCGGCCAAGCATCCGATGCTGCTGGCGGTGAAGTTCTGGGCGCTTGCACACTTGCTCGCGAACGGCACCCTGGCCGACGTGTTGCTGTTCGGCGGCTTCCTCGTCTGGGCCGTCGCCGACCGCATCTCGATGAAGCACCGCACGCAGCGCCCGCTGCCGGGCGCGCCGCCGTCCGCAATGAACGACGTGATCGCCGTCGTCGGCGGGGTCGTGATCTACCTGTTGTTCGTGTTCTGGGCGCATGCCTGGCTGATCGGCGTCGCGCCGATGTGACGGCGCGTCGCGTTCGCGTGCATTCGGCAGCTTCAACGAAGGGGGCAGGCGTATGTGCGGCCGCTACGTGATCGCCTACGGGCCGGAGATGTTGGTGCACGGCTTCAGCGCGACGCGCGTGGTGCCGTTTCCGCAACGCTTCAACGTCGCGCCGCAATCGCTGGTGCCGGCGGTCTACGAAACGCGCGAAGGTGAGCGGGTCGCCGACTTGATGCGCTGGGGCCTCGTGCCGCACTGGGCAAAGGACGCGAGCATCGGCCACAAGCTCAACAACGCGCGCGCTGAAGGCATGGCCGACAAACCCTCGTTTCGCCAGGCCGTGCGCCGCAGGCGCTGCATCCTGCCGGCGAGTGGCTTCTACGAGTGGCAGGCCGCGCCCGCGCAGCAGGGCGGCGGCAAGCAGCCCTGGTACATCAGCCCAAAGAGCGAACCGTTCTTCGCCTTCGCCGGTCTGTTCGAAGCCTGGCGACCGAAGCCCACGGTCGGCGCCGAAGCTGCCGACTGGCTGCTCACCTGTTGCATCGTGACGACGGCGCCGAACGCGCTGATGGCACCGATCCACGACCGCATGCCGATGATCCTGCCGCGCGAGCACTGGGACGCCTGGCTGAGCCGCGACCTGCAGGACCCGACCGCGCTTGCACCGCTGATGCAGGGGCTGCCAGAGGACGCGATGCAGGCCTGGCCGGTGGCGCGTGCCGTCAATCGCGGCACTGCGGAAGGCGAAGCGCTGATCGAGCCGATGAACCTCCAGGACAAGGCGCAATCGATCGCACGATAGCCCTCGGTTGCACAAGGTTGTGCGCAATTAGGGTGCGCCCTAGGTAATTCGGGTTTACCCTATGTTCGTTGGCACTTTCGGCCGACGGAGCACATCATGAATCTATTCACCGCTTTCATCGCCTGGATCTTCGATCCGCAACCCACATCCCAGGAGCGCGACGAGCGCTATCTCGCCGCTGCGGTCGACATGGCCGACCTCGAGCGCCGGATGCGTATGCTCGACGAGCGCCGTCCGGCCGGCCCCTTCGGCCAAGGCGCCTGAACGTCACCACGACATCGCGACGGCGCGTTCCTGCGCCGTCAATCTGCGAAGGGCCGCGGGCGGCTAGCATTGCCGGATGAAGCTATCGCTTTCCATCCTCGATCTCGCCCCTGTCCCGTCTGGCGGTAGCGCATCGGATTCCGTGCGCCGCTGTGTCGAGCTCGCGCAGCTCGGCGAGCGGCTCGGCTTCGTGCGTTGCTGGTATGCCGAGCATCACGGCATGCCGAGCGTTGCGAGTTCGGCGCCTGAGGTATTGATCGCTCACGTCGCCGCGCACACGCAGCACGCTGCGCCTCGGTTCGGGCGGCGTGATGCTGCCGAATCACGCGCCGTTGCGAATCGCCGAGGTGTATCGGACGCTTGCCGCGCTTTATCCAGGGCGCATCGACCTGGGCCTGGGCCGCGCACCCGGCGCCGACCCGCGCACGAGCCAGGTGCTGCGCGCGGTGGATGGCGAACACTTCCCGCAGCTGCTCTCCGAGCTGCTGATCTGGGGCGGCGAGGACAAGCTCCCTGCCGATCACCCGCTGCATTCCTTGCAGGCGATGCCGGTCGATGCGCCGCTGCCTCCCATCTGGTTGCTCGGTTCGAGCGGCGCCAGCGCGCGCATGGCTGGCGATGCAGGCATGGGCTATTCGTTTGCCAGCCACTTCAGCCCGGCGCCTGCGAAGCCGGCATTCGATGCCTATCGTGCCGCCTTCAAACCGTCGAAGTCTTTCGCAAAGCCGCACGCGATCCTCGGCGTCTCGGTGATCTGCGCGCCGACCGCGGACGAAGCCGAGTGGCTCGCGTCGGGCATGGAACTCGCGTGGGTGCGCCTGCGCAGCGGCATTCTGGCGACGCTGCCGAGCCCCGAAGAAGCGGCGGCCTATGTCTACACCGAGGCAGAGCGGCGCCTCGTGCGCGGCTTTCGCGAACTCGTCGTCGTCGGCACGCCCGACGCGGTGCGCAGCGATCTGCTGGCGCGGGCAGCCGCCTGCGACGCTTCCGAACTGATGATCGTGTGCAACGTGCACAGTCACGCGGCGCGCTTGCGCAGCTACGAGCTCATCGCCGAAGCTTTCGCCGCTTGAGCGGCCGCGCCCGATGTCCGAAGGCCCGTGCCACGCATGCGCGGCGAGCCTGTGTTACCTTTCCAGAACCTGTACGTGCACCCGCATCGTGCGGGCGCGGCCGGAGGCGAGAGCAGTTTGCGCTGACCCGGTTGCCACCCTGGAGTAGCGCATGCCGAAGGTGCCTCTCTACAGCCGCGCCGAGCAACGGGAAATTCCGGGGCGGGCGCCGCAAGCGCCTGGCACGAACGCGAACCCGCAATCGGCGGGCCAAAGTGGCGGCGATTCGTCGGCCGCGGCGAGCGACGCAGGCAACACAACCTCCGCGACGCAGCGGCGTCCCTGGTTGCGCTGGCTGAGCAGCCCGTTGCCGTGGCTTGCGACGAGCGTCGTGCTCGCGCTGCTGCTTGGGCAGGCGCTGCTGCGAACGCCGGCCAGGTCGCCGCCGACTCAAGAGCAGATCGATCGCGCGGTGCTGCACACGCTCGAGACGAAGACGCTGCCGTCGCCCGCAGCGCGCGCCTACGACGCGGTGCGGCAGTCGGTCGTGCTCGTCGAAGGCCAGCGCGCGGAGAGCGAGCAGGACGAAGAGGACGAGCCCGAGCGCATGGTCGGCACCGGCCTCGTGATCGTCGATACCGGTGTGATCCTGACCAATCTGCACGTCGTGCTCGGCGCCGACAAGCTGCACCTGCGCTTTGCCGACGGCACGGAATCCGACGCCTCGGTCATCTCGGTGCAGCCCGAGAACGACCTCGCGGTGCTGCAGGCCAAGACGCTACCCGACGACTTGCAGGCGGCGACGATGCGTTCCACCGGCGACTCGGCGCCGGGCGACCAGGTGGTCGCTGTGGGTTTTCCGTTCGGAATCGGCCCTTCGGTGTCGGCGGGCGTGGTGTCTGGCCTGAAGCGCGACTACGTGTCGCCTCAGGGTAAGCGGGTGCTTACCAATCTGATCCAGTTCGACGCTGCCGCCAACCCTGGCAACTCGGGCGGGCCACTCGTGACAATGGACGGCGAGGTGGTCGGCATCGTCACCGCGATCCTGAATCCGGGCGATGCGCGCACCTTCATCGGCATCGGGTTCGCGGTGCCGATCGAGAATGCCGCGGCCGGCGCCGGACTGCCGCCGTTCTGACCCTCTTACATCTCGTCCCGAAGGACCGCATGGAACCGAGCCCGCACGCCGACACCGCAACGCTGATGGAGCACATCCTCTACGAGGTGAAGAAGGTCGTCGTCGGCCAGGATCACTTCCTCGAACGCGTGCTGGTGGCGATCCTCGCCCAGGGCCACTTGCTCGTCGAAGGCGTGCCGGGGCTGGCCAAGACGCTGACCGTGAAGACGCTCGCCACTGCACTGCGTGGCAGCTTCAAGCGCATCCAGTTCACGCCCGATCTGGTGCCGGCCGATCTGGTGGGCACGCGCATCTACAACCAGAAGACGGGCGAGTTCGCGACCTCGCTCGGCCCTGTCTTCACGCACCTGCTGCTGGCCGACGAGATCAACCGCGCGCCGGCCAAGGTGCAAAGCGCGCTGCTCGAAGTCATGCAGGAGCGCCAGGTCACGATCGCGGGGGAGACGCACAAGGTGCCCGAGCCCTTTCTCGTGATGGCGACGCAGAACCCGATCGAAACCGAAGGCACCTACCCGCTGCCCGAGGCGCAGGTCGACCGTTTCATGATGAAAGTCCTCGTCGGCTACCCGACCGAGGAGGAGGAGTTCGTTATCGTGCAGCGCGTGACGGGCGAGGCGACGCCGACCGCCCCGGTCGCGAGCACCCAGCAACTGCTCGCGCTGCAGCGCGAATGCCGCAACGGCTACGTCGATCCGTCGCTCGTGCAGTACGCGGTGAAGCTGGTCGCGATCACGCGCGATCCGGCGCGCCACGGGCTGCGCGAGCTGGCTCCTTTCCTGTCGTACGGCGCGAGCCCGCGCGCATCGATCAACCTGATCGAAGGCGCGCGCGCACTCGCCTTCCTGCGCGGGCGCGCCTACGTCCTGCCCGAGGACGTGATCGACATCGCGCCCGACGTGCTGCGCCACCGACTCGTGCTGTCCTACGAGGCGCTCGCCGAGGGCAAGACGCCCGACGATCTGGTGCGCCGCGTGATGCAGCATCTGCCGGCGCCACCCAAGCCGCTGCAAACCCATGTCCGCCTCGATGACCGGGCCGCTGTCGCGTCGCCGGCCTGACGCGTGCGTCATGCCGACGCGGCAGCCTGAAGGCGGCGGCGAGCCGCGAACCGGCTTGAAGCCGGCGTCGTCCCGCCGTCGAGGGCGTCCGCCACGTCGGCAGAGGCCATCCTGCGCCGGCTCGAATGGACCGTGCTGCGCCGCCTCGACGGGCTGTTGCACGGCGACTACCGCACGCTGATCCGCGGCTTCGGGCTCGATCTCGCCGACCTGCGCGAATACCAGTACCACGACGACGTGCGCCACATCGACTGGAACGTCACCGCGCGCCTGCAGACGCCCTATGTGCGCCAGTTCCAGGAGGATCGCGAGGTCAGCGCCTGGTTCGTGCTCGACCTCAGCCCGTCGCTCGACTTCGGCTCTGGTACGCAGGCAAAGCGCACGGTCGCGATCGACTTCGTGACCGTGCTCGCGCAGATCTTCAGCCGTCGCGGCAATCGCGTCGGCGCCGTGTTCTTCGGCGCGCGGATGGACACCGTGATACCGGCGCGCACCGGCCGCCGCCATGTGCTGCACCTGTTGCAGCGCATGCTGTCGCGTCCCGCACCCGCCGCCGCGCCGGCGACCGATCTCGGCGCCTTCCTGAAGTCGGCCTATCAGGTCATGCCGCGCCGCTCGCTCGTCTTCGTCGTCTCCGATTTCGTCAGCACGCCGGGCTGGGCGCGCCCGCTGGCGCAACTTGCGCGACGCCATGAAACGCTCGCAGTGCGGCTCTACGATCCGCTCGAATCCGAATTGCCCGATCTCGGCCTGCTGACGATGCAGGACGCGGAGAGCGGCGAACAGATCTTCGTCGACACCCACGACAAGGCATTCCGACGCCGCTTCGCCGCCGCCGCCGAGCGGCGCGAGTCGGAACTGCGTAGCGCGTTCGTGCAGGCCGGCGTCGATGCACTCGAGCTTTCGACCGAAGGCGATCTGGTCGGCGCGCTGATGCGCTTTGCCGACCTGCGCAAGCAGCGCAGCCGGCTCACCGCGGGCGCGTGCCTGCCGACACATCTGGGGGCGTTGCGGTGAGCTTCCTCTGGCCCGACGCGCTGTGGCTGCTGCTCGCGCTGCCGTTGCTCGTGGTGCTGTACGTCTGGCTGCTTGGGCGGCGCAAGAAGGGGGCGCTGCGCTTCGCGAATCTGGCGATGGTGAAGGACGCGATGGGCGCTGGCCAGCGCGTGCGCCGCCATGTACCGCCGTCGCTGTTTCTGATTTCGCTTGCGCTGATGATCGTCGCCATCGCGCGCCCGACGACCGTGCTGACGCTGCCGTCGCAGCACGACCTGGTGGTGCTCGCGATGGATGTCTCGCGCAGCATGCTCGCCGAGGACGTGCAGCCCAATCGGATGGTCGCCGCGCAGGCCGCCGCCCGCGCCTTCATCGAGGAGCAGCCGTCGCGCACGCGCATCGGGATCGTCGCCTTCGCCGGCACCGCATCGGTCGTGCAGTCGCCGACCAACAACCGTGACGACCTGCTCGCCGCGATCGACCGCTTCCAGCTGCAGCGCGCGACGGCAATCGGCAATGCGATCGTCGTCTCGCTGGCGACGATCTTCCCCGATGCGAAGATCGACATCGCCGCTGTCAACAGCACCCGCCGCGGCGGCGGCGTGCCCTTGCCGCCGCGACGCCATGCCCGACGGTCCGGCCTTCAAGCCGGTGCCGCCCGGCTCCTACCCGTCGGCGGTGATCATCCTGCTCACCGACGGTCAGGCGACGACTGGCGTCGATCCGATCGAGGCGGCGAAGATGGCGGCCGATCGCGGCGTGCGCATCTACACGGTCGGCATCGGCACCAAGGAGGGCGAGATCCTGCGCACCGAAGGCTGGTCGATGCGGGTGCGCCTCGACGAGGAGTCTCTCAAGACGATCTCGACGCTGACGCGCGGCGAATACTTCTACGCCGGTACCGCGGTGGACCTGAAGAAGGTCTATTCGGCGCTGAACACGCGCTTCACGCTCGAGAAGCGCCAGACCGAGGTGACCGCGCTGTTCGCCGCGGCTGCGGCGGTTTTCGCGGTGCTTGCGGCCGGCCTGTCGCTGCTCTGGTTCAACCGGGTCATGTAGCCGGTCGGTCGCTGCCGCACCGACGAACGTTCGTCGTTTTGGCAACGCTGCATTGCCGTTCCGAGGCTTTGTTGTGTGAACGTGAACGTATAAAGTTCGCCGCATGGACACCAACAACAACATATCCATGGCGCACGAAGCTCGCGCGCAAACCGAGCAAGCATCTGGCAGGGATGCGCCGCGCTGCAACTTCAGGAATCGCGGCCTGACGCTCGCTACTTTCGTCATCGCGCTCGCCGGATTCGCCAGCACGGCGTTCTCGGCCGTGCCCTCGGAGATCTTCGGTCAGCCGGGCGCCTGCATCGTCTCGCACTGAGCGGGCGTGGCGGCGAGCAGGGTTTCCAGGCACTGCTCGCGCACGCCGTAGAAGGCCTTGATGTCGGCGATCTGGCGCAGCAGCGCGACGCGCTGCACATGCCGCTCCCGCCTCACCGCGAGAATCATCTTGTTCTTGCTCGTGTGTTCGAGCGAGACGAACTCGAACACCTGCGTCGCGTAGCCCTCGGCTTCGAGCAGCAGCGCGCGCAAGCCGTCGGTCACCATTTCGGCCTCCTGCCCCATGTGGATGCCGTGTTGCAGCAAGGGCTGCAACGGCGCCGGGCTGCGCATCTGCGGGCGCAGTTCCTTGTGGCAGCACGGCGAGCACAAGATGATCGCCGCGCCGGCCTTGATGCCCAGCGCGATCGCATGGTCGGTCGCGGTGTCGCAGGCATGCAGCGCGATCATGATGTCGATCGCCCCCGGCGCGTAGTGCCGCACGTCGCCCTGCTCGAACGACAGGCCGGCGAGGCCCAGACGCCGCACGACGTCGTTGCACTGGCGCACCAGGTCTTGGCGCAGTTCGACGCCGACGACGTGGGCGTTGCGCGCGAGTGCACGTGAAAGATGCTCGTGCACCGCGAATGTCAGATAGCCCTTGCCGCAGCCGAAGTCGAGCACGCGCAACTGCGCCTGCGCCTGAGCCTGCTGCGCGAGCGGGCTCGAGCCGAGCGCATGATCGAATATCTCGACGAACTTGTTGATCTGCTTCCACTTGCGCGCCATCGCCGGGACGATCCGGCCTTGTGCGTCGATGACGCCGAGTTCCGCGAGGAAGGGCCGAGCCGGATCGACGTAGCGGCGCTTGGCGCGGTCGTGCGCGACGAGCCGTGCCTCGTCTTGGTTGTCGTTGGCCGGCGCGACGGGATTGGGCGCTGCGTCCGCCGGCGGCGCCGCCTTGACCAGCCTGCCGCGGCGCAGAGATTGCCGGCCCTTGCGGCTGAGCGACCACTGCGTGTCGTGTTCCGGCGTCAGCAGATGCGCGTGCTCGAAACCCGTGTGCAGCGCGTCGCGCACGGCGGCCACGCCCTGGTCGAGCGGCAGATTTCGGGTGACGTCGCGCGTCGTATGGCGGTAGACGAACGACAAGTGGTCGTCACCCCGCAGGCTGACGCGGCGCACCGCCACGCCACCCAGATCCTTCAACGACGGCTCTGCGCCACGGTAGCGGCCGAGCAGCAGTTTGATGAAGCTGCCGTCGTCCAGGCTCGCCGCCATCAGCGCGACGAAGCGTGCGGCCGGGGTGTCGGCGTCAGCAGTCTTGTGGCTGGGCTCGGACATCGGGTGGCTTCATCGGCGAGGGAGTCACGCCGACGATTGTTGCACCCTTGCCGCGCTTGGCGGAGCGGGATCAGGCGGGGGCTGAGTTGCCCGGGCCGGACTCCGGTGCGTCGCTTTCGACAAGCCGCAGTGTCGTGCCGTCGAACTTGCGGCCGAAGAAGTTCCAGCGCCGCTCGTATTCGCGTCGCGCTACTTCAAGAGCCTCCTCCGCCTGCGCGAGCAGGTCCGATGCGGACTCGATCTTGTCGGTGTAGGCGGCAATGCCGATGCACACGCGCACGCCGACCGCTTCGCCGCTCGCGAGCGCCAGAGGCTGGCGCACCGCGTCGACGATGCGCGTTGCGAGCACCTCGGCGGCCGCTGCCGCACCGTGACGCATGACGACACCGAACTCGTCGCCGCCGAGCCGAGCGAGTACGTCGCCGAGCCGTACCTGTTGCGCCATGCGAGCCGACACCTCGCGCAGCGCGCCGTCGGCCTCCACGTTGCCGAAGCCGTTGCGGATGTCGCAGATGCCGTCCAGGCTCAGGCGCAAGCAGCGTGAACGGCTCGCCAGTGCGCATCGAGTGGTGCAATTCGACCTGCAGAGCATGATCGAACGGCCGGCGGCTCGCGAGGCCGGTCAGCGGGTCCTGCATCGCCTGGCGCGCGAGGTCGTCGATCTGACGGCGCGCCTGCAGCGCGAGCCGCACGACCGTAGCCAGGTGACGCAATCCGGCGCGCTGATCGGCGTCGAAGCTGCGGGGGCGAACGTCGAGCACAGCGAGCGTGCCGAGCGCGACGCCTTCGCGGTCGAGCAGCGGCATGCCCGCGTAGAACTGCAGCCACGGCGTGCCGGCGACGAGCGGCAGCGTGCCGAGTTGGGCGTCGGCTTCGAGCGATTCGATCACGAGCGGCGCGTCAACACTGGCTTCGTGGACGCGCAGCGCGAAGGCACGGTCGAGCTGGCGCGCGCCGATGCCCACACACGCCTTGAAAGAGGGTGTCCCGGTGTCGAAGAGTGCGACGAACGCAATCGGCGCCGCCGTCAGCTGTGCTGCGAGGCGCGCTGCGGCTTCGAGTTCGGCGTCGGGCGCCACTTCGAGCTGCGCCGCGGGCTTCGCCGCTTGCGCCGTTGCGCCGGCCGGCGCTTGCGTCTGGATTCTGGGCATGGCAACGCTTTCGCAAAGGCTGTCCAGGGCATATCGGCAGCGGCGGCTGGAAATCAATGTGCCGGCGGCCAAAGCGCGCTCCTCGGATGCTGCATACGAGTGCGCTTCGAGGGGGTAACGCACCGGGCGACACACGGGCCTTGCGTGCCTACAATGACCTCGCCGGTCGGCACTTCAGCCGGCCTCACGGGGCCGCATCGACGGAGACCGCCTTGGACGTTTCAAGCCGCCGATACAACGATGTCTTCGTCGCCACGCCAATCGGGCGCGTCGATCATGCGAGTTCCGATGCGCTGCAGCAGGCACTTGCGCCAGCCGCGACCGATGCTGACGCTGCCGCGCTTGTGCTCGATTTTGCGAGCGTCGAATACATCAGCAGCGTCGGCTTGCGCGTGCTGATGATGGCTTCCAAGCAGATGCGCGGGCGCGGGGCGCGCATCGCGATCGCCGGGCTGCAGCCGGTGGTGCGCGAGATCGTCGACATTGCGCGCTTCCAGCACGTCGTCGAGGTCTTCCCTTCCGTGCGCGACGCGCTCGCTGCGTTGTCGCCCGCCGCACTCACAGCGTTCGACGCCGGGGCCGGGTCGCCTGCGCCATGATGCGTGTGCGCTTCTGGGGGACGCGCGGATCGCTGCCGATCGCGCTCACCGCGGCCGGCGTGCGCAAGAAGGTCGCAGCCGCGCTGCGCGGCGCGGCTGGGCGGAAGTTTGCCGACGATGAAGAGCTCGATGCCTATCTCGACAGCCTCGACTTCGCGGTCGTCGGTACCTTCGGCGGCCACACGTCCTGCGTCGAGATCGAGACCGGCGGGCCCGAGTACGTGCTTTGCGACATGGGCAGCGGCCTGCGGCCCTTTGGCCAAGCCGCGATCGCGCGCCATGGGGCCGGCTCGCCGCAGACCTATCACGTGTTCGTCTCGCACGTGCACTGGGATCACATCATGGGCCTGCCGTTCTTCACGCCGGCCTACATCCCGGGCAACCGCGTCATCTTCTACGGTGGCCATGCAGGGCTCGAGGCGGCGCTGCGGCGACAGCAGGAGCAGCCATCGTTTCCGGTCGGGTTCTCGACCTTCGGCGCAAAGATCGAGTTCGTGCACCTGACGCCGGGTGACCCCATCGAAGTCGCGGGCTTGCACGTGGACACCAAGCTGCAACGCCATTCGGGCGATTCATACGCCTACCGCTTCGAGCGCGAAGGGCGCGCCGTCGTCTATTCGACTGACTCCGAGCACAAGCTCAGCGACCCGGCGGAGACGCAGAGCTTCATCGAATTCTTCCGCGATGCCGACGTCGTCATCTTCGACGCCATGTATTCGCTCGCCGAAAGCATTTCGGTCAAGGCCGACTGGGGGCACTCGAGCAACATCGTCGGCGTCGAGCTGTGCCAGACGGCCGGCGTGCGCCATCTGTGCCTGTTCCACCACGAGCCGATCAACGGCGACGAGACGCTCGCGCGAATCCTGACCGAGACGCGGCGCTATGAATCGATCTCGCGCAGCGGGCCGCCAATGCAGGTCAGCACCGCCTACGACGGGATGGAAATCGACTTGTGAACGACGCCGACGCCGCGCGGCGGGCGCCCGCCGGCGGGGACAGTGGCAAGTCGCGGGCCGGCCGTCGCTTCCTCGAAGGCCCCAAGGCACGCCCCGGCAAGGGTGCGATGCGGCGTATCTGGGGCATCGGCCTGCTCGTGCTGCTCGCGCTCGCCGTGCTGCTGTGGTGGCGAACGCCGTGGGGCGATCGATTGCAGGCCTACAGCTTCGACAGCCTGCAGATCCTCTCGCCGCGCAAGATCGAGTCGCTGCCAGTGACGATCGTCGCCATCGACGACAAGAGCATCGCCGCCCTCGGCCAATGGCCGTGGCCGCGCACCGAACTGGCGGAACTGGTGCGTGCCGTCGCCCGCCAGCAGCCGGCCGCGATCGGTATCGACGTGCTGATGCCCGAGCCCGACCGGCTCTCGCCGCAGCGCATGCTCGAGCGCGTCGGTGCGCTCGATCCGGCCATCGAGCGCACCGTGAGGGCGCTGCCGTCGAACGACGCGATGCTCGCGCAGGCGATCGGCGAAGCGCCCGTCGTGCTCGTCGCGGCCGGCGTGCCGGAGGCGACCGGCCGCGCGTTGCACGCACCGCCGTTCATCGTGACGGGGTCGGGCACGCCGCCGCTGCCGCGGCTCGGCGGTGTCGTGCCCAATATCGAGATGCTCGACGCCAAGGCCGCCGGCCACGGATTGATCTCGGTCGAGCCGTCGAACACGATGTTCCGGCGCTTCGCGCTCGTCGCCGACGTCAACGGCACGCTCGCGCCTGCCCTCTCGATCGAGATGCTGCGTGTCGCGCTCGGCGTGCCCACGCTGCGCCTGCACGTGCGAGGGCGACGCGGTGCGCGGCATCTCCGTCGGCAAGGTGTTCGTGCCGACCGAGGCCGACGGCGCGGTGCGCGTCTACTACTCGCGCGGCGACGCGCGTCGCTATGTGTCGGCGATCGACGTCCTGCAGGGCAAGGCGCCGCCCGACGCGCTGCACAAGAAGCTCGTGCTGATCGGGCTCACCGGCCTCGGCCTGCGCGACGACTTTCACCTGACCGCGCTCGGCGAGCCGATGCCCGGCAGCGAGATCCACGCCCAGCTGCTCGAGAACCTGTACGACCAGACGCTGCTCGTGCGGCCGACGTGGGCGCCGCAGTTCGAGCTTGCCGTCTTCATCGCGCTCGGCGTGCTGCTGATCTGGTTCACCCCGCGACTGAAGCCGCTCGTCGCCGCGGCGCTCGCGCTCGGCTGCGTTGCGCTCGCGCTCGCCGGCGCATTCGTCGCGTTTCGCACCGAACGCCTGCTGTTCGACGCCACGCCCGGCCTGAGCCTGATGCTCTTCTTCGGCGTGCTGCTGCTGCTGACGCTCGCCGAATCGCGTCAGCGCCGCAAGGCGATGCAGCGCGTGCTGCAGGAGCAGCGCGAGCGCTCCGCCTACGTCAGCGGGCGAACTCGAGGCCGCACAGCGCATCCAGACCGGTCTGCTGCCGGGCGTCGCCGCGCTGTGCGCCGACGGTCGGGTCGACCTCGCGGCGACGATGACGCCGGCGCGCGAGGTCGGCGGCGATCTGTACGACTTCTTCATGCTCGACGAGCGGCGGCTCTTCTTCCTGATCGGCGATGTCGCCGGCAAGGGGCTGGCCGCGAGCATGTTCATGGCGGTCAGCAAGGCGCTCGTCAAGAACGCGGCGTTGCGCGCGCAAGGCGCGTCATCGATCGGCGCGCTGATGACGGCCGCCAACACGGAGATCGGGCGCGACAACGCGGCGATGTTCTTCGTCACCGCCTTCGCCGGCGTCCTCGATCTCGACAGCGGCGAGCTCGACTACTGCAACGCCGGGCACGACAACCCGCTGCGGTTGGCCCCGGGCGCGAGCGAACTGGTGGCGCATCGCCGACGGCGACGGCCCGCCGCTGTGCGTCGTCGACGGCTTCGAGTACCGTGGCGCACGCGTTCGGTTGCAGCCAGGCGAGCTGCTGTGCCTCGCGACCGACGGCGTGTTCGAGGCGCAGGACGCCGACGATGCGCTCTACGGCCATGCGCGGCTCGAGGCGATCGTGCTGCGCAGTCGATCTGCGCGACGCGCCGTCGGCCGACGTGATCGCCGCCGTGCAGGCCGATGTCGCCGCCTTCGCGGGCGACGTCGAGCCGGCCGACGACTTGACGCTCGTGTGCCTGCGCTGGAGAGGGCCGCACGGCATGCGGCCTGAGCCGCAACCTGAGCCGCGCGCCCTTCCGCGGTTGGGTTACGGTTTGCGCACACGATGGATGGCGGTGCGCCCATCTGCGAAGGGTCACCGCACGATGATCTCGACGCGCCGGTTGCGCGGCTCGGCCACGCCATCGGCGGTCGGCA
The DNA here is from genome assembly GCA_963774675.1 of uncultured beta proteobacterium. Classification (GTDB taxonomy): domain Bacteria; phylum Pseudomonadota; class Gammaproteobacteria; order Burkholderiales; family Burkholderiaceae_C; genus CAIKUF01. The sequence continues at coordinate 398,421 of CAVZFV010000013.1, forward strand.
CGACCGGCGCACGCTTGCCGCGTGCGATCGCCTGCACGTTGGCGGCAGGCACGCCGAGCCGGATCAACTCGGCGCGGATGAAATCGGCGCGCTGCTGGGCAAGCGCGTCGTTGGACGCATGGCTGCCGACGGCGTCGGTGTGGCCGACGACGAGCACGTCGGGCACCGGGCGTTGCGCAATCTCTCTGAGCGTCTGCTCGACCTGCTGGCGCGAGTCGTCGGTCAGCACGTCCTTGCCTTCGACGAAGTAGAGCGTGAAGGTCGACGCGCGCGCGGGCTGCGCGGCGAGCGCATCGCCGTAGCGCGCCTTCACCTCGGCCTCGTTCGTCGTGTAGGTGGTCAGGCCCGTCGCACCGTCGCGCGCCGCCGCGTAGGGCTGGTCGAGCACGACCTGCTTGTCGCCGTGCGTGACGGCGACCGCGCTGCTCTTGCCGCCCGCCTCGGGCAGCAGCACGGCGTTCGTGATCGGCGCGCAGGCTGCCAGCAGCACGAGCGCCGCCAGCGCGAGCGCGGCGAAGGCGCGAAGGGGGAGCTTCATCAATCGACGCTGACGGCGAACTCGGTGCCGCGCGCGCCGAGCAGCGCGGTCGGCGTGCGCACCGTCATCGCGTCCGGCGCCTGCTTTGCGATGCGCCCGGAGACGACGACGAGCGTGCCCTTGTTGAGTGCGGCGTCGAACCGCCCCTGGCTCGTCGCCGGGTCGAGGGCGTAGCGTTCGAGCACGAGAACGCTGTTCGGCCCGGCCGAGAGCAAAGAGTCGTCGTTCATCGTGATGCCGGCCGAGCCGTCGGCGCCAGTGCGCAGGGTGTCGGCGGCCTGCAACCGCAGGCCGACCGTGCCGGGCAGCGTGGCGCCGGCGCGTTCGATGTTCACCTCGCCGCGCGACACCTTGATCTGGCCGATGTCGGCTGCCAGGGCGGATGCGTAAAACCCGCAGAGACGGCAGTTGCGAGGGCGATGCGAGCGAGGCGTCTTGTCATGTCGACTCCGTATGCATGAAATTGCCGCGAAGACGGCCGCCTAGAATACGCCGAAGCCCCAGACGCCGCCACCTTGCGACGTGCCCCTCGCCCCTGCATGACGACTTCTCCTCAAGCGCCGCACGGCGAACGAAGGGTGTTCACGGCGCGCCTGGCCGCGCTGCCGGAGACGGCGGACTTCGCACGGGAATTCTGCGAGCGCGAGCACGTTGCACATCCGGTGGCGCTGCGCCTGACGCTGGTGATCGAGGAGCTGTTCACGAACACCGTCACCCACGGCCATGGCGGCGACAGCGATGCGACGATCGTCGATCGGCTTGTTCGGCGGCCGCGACCGGCGTGAGGCTGGGCTACGCCGACGCCGCGCCGCGCTTCGATCCGCGACCGTGCCTTCGCACACCGCCCGAGAGTCTGAGCGTGCCGGCAGCAGCGCGCCCGGCAGGCGGCCTCGGCCTGCACCTGGTCGGGCAGATGGCGTCGCGTGTTCGTTATGCGTACGTGGCGGCAACCGGCTCGCGCTGATGATCGCGATCAAAGACGGCAACCTCGGCGCATGAAGCCGACGCGGCCCAGCCGTCCGCCGACAGCGCTCCGACATCGGCACGCGACGACCGCCTCGCGCATCATGGCGACGCCTATGTTGGCGCGACCTCGCTGAGCACGCGTGCAGGGTGGCCATCATGGCCGGGACCTCGTCCGGCGCAAGACCACCGTGCGTGCGCAGAAACTCCGACACCGGGCGCCCGCTCGCCTTGCCGGTCAGCACGCCGTCCTTCGTCACGAGCGACTTGCGGGCGAGCGCCGCGGCGTCGCCGTGACAGCCGGCGCAGTGCGACTTGAAGAGCGGCGTCGTCGTCGCCTGCGCGAGCAGCATCGCCGATCACCGGCGCGACCAGATCGTCGCGACGTAGTGCTGATGCAGGAAGCGGGACAGATCGTCTCGATGGTGGGCGCCGACGAGCCGGCCGTCCTCGACACGCAGCGTGCGGCGCGCAAAGGCGCCGGAATCGTCGTGGCATTCCTTGCAGCGGTCGTCCCAGTACGCGTGCAGATCGATCGCGACGGCGGCGCTCGGCAGCACGGCGCGAGCAGCAGCGCGAGAACGACAAACCGTTTGCGCAACGGGTTCATCCCGACGAAGTATGTGGGCCGTGGCAGCGAAAGCGATTGCGGCGCATCAATCAATCGGGTGCCACATGGGCATCGAGCGGCCACGCCGTGTTCGGACCTGCGGTCGGGCAAGCGCAGCGACAATCTGCTCGTGAGCCCGTCACGTTACTTTCAACCGGCCCTGTGTGCCGAGGGCGATTTGCCGCACGGAGGCGTCTGATGCGAAGCGTGGCCTGGTACTCGCGTTTTGCCAAGGCGGCGTCGCACTTCTGCGGCCGGCCGCGCGTCTTCGTCCTGGCCCTGGCCGTGATCGTCGCCTGGGTCGTCAGCGGGCCGATCTTCGGCTTCAGCGACACGTGGCAACTCGTCATCAACACCGGGACGACGATCGTCACCTTCTTGATGGTGTTTCTGATCCAGAACACGCAAAACCGGGATACCGAGGCCATCCAGGTCAAGCTCGACGAGTTGATCCGCGCGACCCAGGGCGCACACAACGCGTTGCTCGACCTCGAGGAGCTCGAGGAGGAAAAGCTCGACGCCTTCCGGACGAAGTACCAGGCCTTGGCCGAATTGGCACGTCACGAACTCGACGCCGGCACTGCGGACACCGGGACGCCGGAGCCGTGAGCGGTGCGGCCCCTGCGTGAAGCCCGAACGACATGTGATGAAGCCCGAGCCCGACTCGTCCCTGCCGCCAGCGCAACGCCGTGCCGCAGCCGATCGATGGCTAGCGGGTCTGGCCAATCTGTCGCCCGCCTACTTCGGCATGGTCATGGCGACCGGCATCGTTTCGATTGCGACGCATCTGGCGGGCATGGCCGCCATCTCGAACGCGCTGTTTCAACTCAACGTCGTCGTCTATGCCGTGCTGTGGGTGCTGGCCGTGTTGCGCATGTTGCGCTTCCCGCGCCGCTTCTTCGGCGACATGATCGATCACCTGCGCGGCCCGGGGTTCTTCACGATGGTCGCCGGCACGGGTGTCCTCGGCAGCCAGTTCGTGTTGCTTGCGGCTGACTTTCGCGTCGCGACCCTGCTTTGGGGCGTCGGCCATCGTGTTGTGGGTCGCGCTCACCTACACGATCTTCACCGGCTTCGCCGTCAAGGAGAACAAGCCGACGCTCGACAAGGGCATCAGCGGCGCCTGGCTGCTCGCGGTCGTGTCCACGCAATCGATCGCCGTGCTCAGCGCGCTGCTCGCGACGCACATCGGCCAGCCCTACAAGCTGGAAGTCAATTTCTTCGCACTGTCGATGTGGCTGTGGGGCGGCATGCTCTACATCTGGATGATGTCGCTCATCTTCTACCGCTACAACTTCTTCGCCCTGTCGCCCGGCGATCTGTCGCCCCCGTACTGGATCAATATGGGCGCGATGGCGATATCGACGCTCGCCGGCTCGCTGCTCATCCTCAACGTGGCCGATGCGCCGTTCCTGCACTCGCTGCTGCCATTCATCAAAGGCTTCACGGTGTTTTACTGGGCGACCGGAAGCTGGTGGATACCGATGCTGTTGCTGCTGGGCTTCTGGCGCCACGTCTACAAGCGCTTCCCGCTGAAGTACGACCCGCTCTATTGGGGTGGCGTCTTTCCGCTCGGTATGTATGCCGTCTGCACCCACATGATGATCGAGGCGATGGGCTTCGATTTCCTCGGCTGGCTGCCGCAGACTTTCGTCTATGTCGCGCTCGTCGCGTGGACGGTGACTTTCGCCGGGCTCGTTCTCAGCCTGTTGCGCCGTTTCGGGGTGATTGCTTCACCGGCCGCACCGCAATGAAGCTGTCGTTCGAAACGGGGATCGTGGCGCGCATCCCCGGCCGTACCGACGTGAACGTGCGCCATCCTGATCGGTGGCGAAGACCGTCTTCGTGAAGCTCGTCTGGTTCTTCGGCTTCGCCGCCGCCGTCTTGTTTGCAGGTCTCGCGTGGATGCTCGCACCGCTCGATCCGGGTGTGCTCACGCTCCAGTTCGCATTCACGCCGCAGGCGTTCGCAAACGTCATCCATGGATGGTCGCCCGAGCAGTTGGCGCTCTATCGCGCGCATCTGCCGTTCGACTTCATCCTGCTCGGCTGCTACGGCGCCTTCGGCTATCTGCTCGCAGCGCGTTCGGCGATATTCGTTGCCTGGCGGCCCGCCGTGCGCACTGCGGCGCGCTGGGCCTTGCCTGCGGCCGCCGCATTCGACGCCGTCGAGAACGTGCTGCATGGATGGCTGACAGCGGCGCCGCGCTTCGGCGTGACGTTGCCGTACGCCGCTTCGGCGCTGTGCTCGACGCTCAAGTGGGCTCTGCTGTGCGGCTTCGCGCTTGCGGTGGTGTTGGCGCTCGCGCAAACTCGGCGCTGATGAAATCCATGCCCGAACCTGAATCCCGAGCCTGCGGCGTCAGCTGCTCGACACGATTCCTGCCGCGCCGCGCATGCCAGTTCGCGACGATCGTGGTGCTCATCCTGACCGGCTGCAGTGCGCGGGAGATCTACGACGCTTCGACCGGCTGGCGGCGCAACGAGTGCAACAAGATAGGCGACCAGGACAAGCGCGAGCGATGCTTGAAAGAAGAGGCCGACCGTTCCTACGATGACTACCGCGGCGGCGCAGCCTCGCGAGTTTCGCGTTGAAGGAGATCGAAGACAGGGTCGATCTCGCGTCCCTTCAGCAGCATCTCGAACCGCAGTTTCCCGGTCTCATGGGCTTGTAGCTGACCGCGCTCGGACGCGAGCGCGTGACGGCGACGATGCGCACCGCGCCATTCCTTCGCTTGATCGGCGCACGGAGTTGCGTTTCGCGTCAACCCCGAAGTTGGAATCGAAGGAGTTCGGCAGCCCCCGCTAACCGAAGCTTTCGTCGCCGTTCGGCTCGTAGTGCGGCACGGCGTTCATCTCGTGGCGGAGCTTCGACAGCTCGTAGTACATGCGGCGGCGCGCGCGGCTCTGGTTGCCGAGCGGGCGGTGCTCGGCGATGCAGTGCCAGGGGTTGTACGACAGCCGTTTGGCGAACTCGAGTTGCGCCGGCGAATCGAAGGTCTGCCGCGGAATGCGCAGCGTCGCGACCGGCACACGCGGTGACAGCCGCTCGGGCCAGAGCACGCCGGCGTTCTCGATCGGCATCAGGTGCGGGTCGGTCTGCAATTGCAGACGAAGTTCGAGTTCGACATCTCCTTCGGCGAGCGCGTTGACCATCGCAAGGCGCAGGTAGTCGTCGGGCGGGCGCAGCGGCAGCCGCGGGATCGGCGTGCGCCGCTTGCTCTTGGGCCAGACCGAATACTGCATCGCCTGTCCTTCGCCCAGCAGGTAAGGCACGCAGCTGAAGTACGGCGCCTCGAACGGGCTGCTTTGCGTCTTGATAAAGAGCCCCTGCATGATGGCGTCGAGGAGGTGCGGGCGATGCAGGTTGACGAAGTAGAAGATCGACGCGTTCTTCAGGCTTTCCTTCTGCAACTGGGCGTTGTCACGCACGTCGCGTGTGACGAAGGTCGGGGGCGAGACGCCGAACATGTCCTGCGTGAACTGCTCCTCGTCCATGAGCTTCGGCCCTTGCACGCCCATCAACTTGATGCTGATGCTCATGAAGCCGACGTCGTCGATGTCGGGCGTCACGTACGGACCCGGCCCCGAGAAGCGTACCCACGCGCGGTAGCTGCGCGGCGCGGCGAAGATGCCGCGGCGCATCGGCTCGGGCAGGCCGTCATGCACGATCAGTTCGGCGCGCACGATGCCCTGCGTCTTGGTGTTGCCGCCGCGCTCGAAGCCGCCCGGCTTCCACAGCAGCCGCATCTGCGCGCGAAAGCTCTCGATGATCGAGTCGACGCAGGCTTCCTCGTCGGGCAGCAGCCGTTCCTCGGCCAGCGCCAGGTCTCTTCGCGCGGGCGCTGCCAGTTGATCAACGCTGTGACGCCGCGTGCGAGCGGGTCTCGCAGCGTGGCGTCGAACAGCGGGCGCAAGAACGGATCGACGCGACGCTCGAGCTGGATCAGCCGCAGCGACGTGTCGGAGATGAAGTTCAAGCAGCGTCGACCCGGTATTCGCTGGTGGCACCGGTCGGCTGGCGTTCGAGTTCATCGCACTCCCCATCGGTAGGCTCAATCAAGCGTGGCCAACACCCGCAGCGCGCGAATGCCGGGCAGGAAGAAGTAGGCGCCGCCACGCACGCGTGACGAACGGCGGCAGCTTGTCGAGCCGCTGCGCCGGGCCGATGCCCTGCGGAATCGAGAACGCATCCGTCGCGCTGCCGTCGCGTGCGCGCTCGCGGTTGCCGAGCAGTGGATCGCTCTCGCCGCTGCAGCCCGTCGAAGTGAGCCCCCGCGATCCACGCCCCCTGCACGAACTCGAACTGGCGGCCGATGCTCGCGTTCAGGCAGACGAAGTGCAGCCCCTGTTCGCCCGCGACCATCGCTCGCCGTACTGCGCGCCCGCGCCGCAGCAGACGGTGAAAGCGCGTCGACGCCACCAGGTCTTGCGCCAGCGCGTCGGCGTCGAAGCCGAGCGTGCGCTTGGCCCACGACAGCAGGCCCGGCCCTCCTGGCGGCAAATCGGCATTGCGCGGGTTGGCGCGACGCACGTGCGCGCCGAGCGGACAGCGCAGGCCGTGCGGGTCGTCGCGATAGGAGAACGCGTTCAACGCGTCGTCCGCGTCGTTACTTTCGATGCGGGTCGGGCCGCTGCCTGCAGCGAGCGGTTCGCCATTCATCCTGCGGCCGACCATCGCCTCGGCCAGCTGCCGGCCGCGCGCCGCGTCGCCATCGGCGAGCTGAGTCAGCGTCTCGCCAGAAGCCGTCGCACGTCCTGTTGCAGCTGGCGCATGCACGAGGTAGCTGCCATTGCGGCCGAGGTCGGCCCGGTCGGGTGCGTCCTCGGCGCGCGGCAGCGCCGCGGCGGCGCCTCGCGGATCGAGCAACGGGCGGTCGGTGTAGAGCGCCGTATTCGTTCGGATAGCCGAGCACGAACTCGCCGAGGCAGGCGAGGTTCGTGTAGTTCTGAAGCTCCACGTCGCGCGCAGGCCGGGTGCGCTGCCAGTCGAGCAGCGGTTGCGAGAGACCGTCAGCGAAACCGAAGGGCTCGGTTTCGCTCAGGTGGCTGGGCAGGCGCGCGATGATCTCGAAGCCGGCGGCGATGACCTCCTCGACGCCGCGCTGCCAGTTCGCCAGCGCGCCGGGCATCGCATACAGCAGCACCAGCACGTGCGGCACTTGCGACTTCGAGCCCCAGGCCCATGCGTCGGGGTCGTTGCCACCGATATCGCCAAGCCGTCGTTCGCGGCTCGGGTTGCCGCTCATGCCGGCAACGAACTCGGTCGAGAAGGCGCCGACGACCGCGTCGGGAATCGCGAGCGCACGCAGCCCTTCGCTGCTCAGCGCCACTTGCAGCACGACGGGCGGCGGCTCGGCCAGGGTGCCGGCGCTTGCCACCGGCGCGTTGGCCAGCCAGTGGCGCGCGGCATCGCGGTCGGTGACGCGCAGCAGCAGGAAGCAGGCTTCGGTATGCCGCCCGTAGCCGAAGCGCAGCAGGCCCTGCATGTCGTCGAGGTCGACGTTCGCGGCGGCGGCGCCGCTCATAGCAAGCTCAGCCAGGCCAGCGCCTGCGCATCGCTGACCTGCGGGCGCTCCAGGCCTTCCCGGATGCGCCCGGCGCGCTCCAGGTCGGTCAGCGTCAGACCGGCGTACGCCATGTACCAGACCTGCGTCGGTACCTGATGCCGGCGCTGGTAGCGCTTGAACAATTGCTCATGCCGCGCACCGCCTGTCACCAGCCAGTCGGTCCGCGGCCAGCCGACGCCGTTGCTGAACAGGATGTTCAGCCCCCAGCCGACCTTGTTGATGAAGTCGTCCATGTAGGCCTCGTGGCTGCCGTCGTAGTTGCTGGCGAAGGCGACGCGTGTCTTGCCGTCGAGGAACACCCAGCGCGCGAAGTGGATGGTCTGGATGCGCGTCAGGTGGCCGCGATTGAAGACATGCCGGCAGGCGTAGTCGGCAGCGAGCAGCAAGACGGTCAGCAGCCAGCGGCGGAAAGCGCCGGGCTTGACCGGGCCTATGGCGGTGAACTGATTCGTCGGATCGTGATCTTCGAGTCGCTGCATCGCGAGCAGCGCGTCCGGATCGAGCGGCGGGCAGACTTCCGGGTCGTTGCGTTCGTGGCCGCGCAGCAGCGCGATCAACAGCGGCGCGAGAACGATCAGGAACGGCAGCGCGAGCAGGGCGAGCAGCGGCACGCCGATCAGGTGCAATGCGTTGGCGAACTGCCAGCGCAACGGCGTCGCGGCCGGTGGCGTCAGGCGCAGACGGCCGGCGCGCTGCTCGGCGGCGACGAATTCGAGCAGCTCGCGGCGCAGTCGCTGCGCGGCTTCGGCCGACGCCAACGCGTCGCGCGGAACACGCGCCGCCAGCGCGCGCCACAGCGCAAGTTCCTCGCGCACCTGGCGCACCGTGCGGCCGCGGCGGCAGGCATAGAAACGTGGCGACGGGCCGATCGTGGGCGAGCATCCAGGCAAGCAATTCGGTCCGGGCGTCGAAACCTTCGCAGTGCTCGAACAGGCGTCGCAACCCGGTGCCGGCGCGATGCGTCATCTGGCCGAGCACGTCGTGCGCGGCGCCGTCGCAGTCGCCCATGAAGACCAGAACGGTAGGCAGGCGCGGCGGCGTGACGCCGTGCATCGCGAGATCGGCCATCGTGCTGTCGTCGAGCAGCACGAGGCGCGCGAAGTGCAGCTGCTCGAATTCGCCGAAGGGCAGCACCGCGTTGTGCGGGATCGGCGGTGCCGGGCACGGTGTTCATCGACGCCAGCAACGCGCGCAGCGAAGCCTCCCGGCCCGTAGCCAGCGGGGCCACGATCGTGAAGGGCGACTGCGGCGTCACACCGGTCTCGGAGCGCTAGAACTGCAGGCAGAAGTGGATCAACCGGTCCTTGTCCCAGTACACCTGACCGAGGTAGAAGCCCGGGCCGATGAGCCGGATCTCGTCGCGTATGCGGCGCGCGACGAGCGAGGTTTCGGAGTAGTCGAGGACGATGCACTCCTTGTTGTCGAGCCAGCTCGGCGCCTTGTAGACCCGGGCGAGGATGGCTTCCAGCCCGATGAAGAGGATGCGGTTCTTGAGCACGCCCTTCTTCGAATCGAACACCTTGCCTTGCCAACCGAAGTGGTTGATGAGCTCGGCGATCGTTTCGCTGATCTTCGTGCCCGGCGCGATGATCGCCGTGCCCTTGGCCGCGCCGTCGGGGATGTCGCCCGCCGGGCTTGCCTTGAAGAGCTCGTCGAGCTGCTCTGCCGACATGTCCAGCAGTTGTGCTGCGTCATAGGCCATGGTTTCCTCCTCGCGCGGTTGCCCGCAGTGAACAAGCCTTGGTGTCAGTGCGGTTCGCGACTGCGCGCCGCATGCAGGATGGTGTCGGCCGCCTTCTCGGCGACGATGTAGACCGCGCTGGCGATGAAGAAGCCAGGGATGCGCGGGAACACCGAGGCGTCGACGACGCGCAGCCGGCGCGTGCCGTGCACCTTGAAATCGCTGCCGAGCACGCCGCCGTCTGCGGCGGGCCCGATGGCGCACGAACACGACGCGTGGTGGCCCCAGGCGGTGTCGCGCACGTAGTGCGCTCAGCGCCTGCTCGCCTTGCACGCGAGGGCCGGGCAGCATCTCCTCGGCGATGAGGCCGCGCTCGACCAGAGGTCGGCATAGCGTGCGCACGAATTCGATCGCCTGCGCCACCGCGCGCAGATCGGCACCGGCGGGGTCATCGACTTCGTCGAAGCAGTGGAAGTCGATGCGCGGCATCGCCTCGCGGGTCGGCGGAACTCAGGCGCACCGTGCCCGCGCGGTTGCGCGTGTGCGCCTTCAGCACGGCCCAGGTGAGCCAGTCGTCGTGATCGCGGATCAGCGACGAGAAGCCGGGAAAGTAGCCTTCGAAGCGCGCGGGCAGCGCCATGCAGAAGATGTCCGGCTCCGGCAGCGATGGGTCGGACTTGCGGATCACAGCCGATCGCCGCGCCGCTGGACGCATACATGCCGTCGCGCGACGCGTTCCAGCGCTGCCACAGCGCGATCGCCGCGCTCGTAGCGCGCGCCGACCAGCACCTCCCAGGGCCGGCGCATGCGGTGCGTCACCGCGACCTCGTAGCGGTCCTGCAGGTTGCGGCCGACGCCCGGCAGGTCGACGCGCGTCGGCAGCCCGTGACGCCGCAAGTTCGGCCGCCAGGCCCGATGCCCGACAGCATCAGCAACTGCGGGCTGTTGAAGGCGCCGCCGCACAGGATGACCTCACGCCGCGCCCGTACTTCGCGCCGTTCTCCCGGCAGACCGCTCGGCTGCGCATGCGCGCGCGTAGAGCCGTTCACCCTTCAGGTACTCGACACCGATGGCTGCCCCTTCGGCATCGAACAGCACCCGCGTCGCCAGCGCATCGAGCTCGATGTGCAACTGTCGCGGGTGCGCCGCCTTGGCTTGCAGCAGCCTCTCGCGCGCGCCGACGCGGCCGTGCCCGCGCGTCGACAGTGGCGTGTAGCACAGGCCTTCGAAGCTGCCGCGCCCGACGGGCTTGGCGTTCGGGTCGCCCTTGCCGCGCAGCCAGCGCAGTGCGCTCGCCAGCGGGTGTGGCAGGCTCTTGACGAAAGCTCGCGTGGTGCCGGTGACGAGCGCCACCATCTCCTCGTCGCCGAGTGCTTCGAGCGGCACGGCCTGCTCGACGTCGAGCCAGCCGTCCCAGCCGTGGCCCGTGGGGTCGATGCCGAAGCGGCGCAGCGCACGCCACAGCGGGCGGTGCCGGCAGGCTTCCACGCGCCGCGCGAAGACGCGCATTCTCTTGGCGCGCCACGAGCGGTCGCCAGTGAGTTGCGCGATGTGGTTCCAGTCGGATTCGTGCGGCTTGACGAAGATCATCGCGTTGTGCGCGGTACAGCCACCCAGCGCGGCGGCGCGCGGGTACAGCACGCCGACACCGGGCCGGTACTTCGGGTCGCGCGCCTGACACGCTTCGTCGGCGTAGTGGCGGACCTGGAAGTTCCAGCTCATCGCCGGGTTCTCACAGGCGAACGCGTGAAAGCCCGGCACGTCGTAGTCCTCCGGCAATCGCTCGGCGGACGAAGCGAGCGGGTCGCCGCCGGCTTCGAGCACGAAGACACGCTGGCCCGCCTCGACCAGTCGCGCCGCCAGCGTGCCGCCTGCGGCGCCCGAACCGACGATCACGTAGTCCCATTCGGCTGCCTCGGCATCGGCCATTCGCGTGGGCGTTCAGAAGGTCTTCAGGAAGGCGATCAACGCACGCTTGTCGTCGTCGCTCAACGCCGGCTCGGTGCCGAAGGACTTCTCATCCTCGGTCAGCCCGTCTTGCTTGTTGAACTGTTCGGTGCCGAAGTAGTGGCCGCGGTTGACAACCAGATCCGGGCACTTGCTCAGCGCGAGCATGGGTCCGCGCAGGTTGAGGAAGCGCTTGCGGAGTTCGTCGTCGCTGGCATTCGCCGGGGCGGTCGCCAGATCAACCTTCAGCTTGACGGCGAATTCGCCCATGTTCTTCAGGAACGCTGCCTGTTCAGAGAGGTCGTTGCTTTCGGAGCGCAGCTTCAGGTTCGCCAGCAGGCCGACCGGCGTGTCCTTCGGTACCGGGCCGAGCGTGATGTCGCCACCGGCGTCGATCAGCCAGGGCAGCAGGCGGTGACGCCCAGCCCTGCAGCGGGCGAAGCGCCTCGGGCACGAAGCCGACCGGAATCGTCACCCAGCTGCGCTCGGTCGTGCGGTCGATCGTGCCGGGCACCTTGTCGCCGAACTTCGCATCGTGCTGCGCGCTTCTCGGGCCACAGCATCTGCTCGATCGAGGCGTCGAAGGACTTCATGCGGCTGGCGACCGACGGGTCCGGGTCGAACGGCCCGACCGTGTTGGCGAGCAGGAACGGGGCGCTCGACCAGAGCGCGATCAGCGACGGCACGCGGGTGTAGCCGCGCCCGCCCGCCGGCATGTCGTAGGCGAACGGTGAACCGTCGAACGGGTCGTACATCGTCAGGCGGCCGACCGAGGGCAGTTGCTTGTAGGACTGCGACGAGAAGTTGTCCCAGATGTTGCCGCCGAGCGCATTCGTCGCCAGCGGGCTGCAGGCGTTGGTGCGCAGCAGCGTGACCGGGATGCGCGCATCGGAGGACAGGTAGTTGCCCTGCAGGAAGTCGCTTGCGTGCACGACTTCGCGCATCTTCGTCTTGAACTCGTCGCTCTGCGTCCAGGTCCAGTAGCGCTTGAAACAGGCGAGGTAGTCCGCGCCGGCGCAGTTCTCCGGTTTCAGGTCGAGCGACTCGGGCGGTCGCGGCCCCTTGCTCGAATGGCAGCGCGCGCAGGTGTTCGGCGAACACGTCCTTGCCGTGCTCGAGCATCGCCGCGTCGGCGTCGAGATACGTGCTCGCCACCCGGCGCGTCCTTCAGGTGGTCCGGCTGCGCGGCCTTGAGGAAGAACAGCGCCGTGTTCGGCGTGCCCGCCTCGGTCGCATTCCAGTAGGACGAGTTCTTCTGCGCGTCGGCGATGCGGATCGGCGTGATCGTCTTGCCGCCGACGATCGGGTTGAAGTGCAGCAGCCACTCCTCGCTGAAGAGGCCGATGTTCAGGTACACGCGATTCAGCGCGCCGAGCAGGCCGACCGAATCGGCGCCGTCCTTCAGCACGTGCGGCGTCTTCACCGTCGACGTTGCCTTGTCGAAGAACTCGGTCAGCGGTCCTTCCTTGATGAAGTCGTTGAACTGCTTGTTGTCGAGCTCGCCGCCGGCGAGCTTCTCGTGCCACAGCGCTTGGCCAGGCCCATGCGGCGACGAAGTCGTAGACCGAATTCATCGTGCGCGGGTTGTTGATGCTGTCGGTCGAGACGAGCGAGGTGTCCATCGAGCCCGGCCGGTACGTGTGCGCCAGCTGATACATGAAGTTCTTGCGGCCTTCGGGCTTGTTCGAGTTGACGATGAACAGCCGGTCGACCCACATGTACTGCGCGCCGACCGACGAGCTAAGGTTGGCGAACTTCGGATGCTCCGGGTCGTCCGGCGGCTTCACCGGGCTCGGGCCGACGTGGCAGAAGCCGCAGGACATGCCGACGCGGTAGGGCCGCACCAGATCCTTGCGGTTGTAGTACGCCGGGTCGGTGTAGTAGCGCTCGGCGTCCCAGGCCTTGGCGGCCTTCTCGTCGAAGTCCGGATTCGGGAACAGGCGCAGGCCGACGATGCCGGTCGCGTAGCCGTAGTAGGAGCCGACCGGCTGGGTCGTGCCGTCGCCGAGCGATTTGCCGCGCGAGCCGATCACGACGCCGGGATACTTCTTCTCGTTCTCGAACGGGTCGGCCGCGCAGTCTTTGCTGCGCACATCGAGCCACAGGCCTCGACGGTCCTTGTCGGGCCCGGCGGCCTTCTCGAAGCAAGGTTCGTTGATCAGGCCCAGGTAGCTCCAGCGGTTGTCACGCGAGAAGCCGAGCGAAGGGTGCGAACTGATCATCTTCAGCAGATCGAAGGCGCCGAAGGTGAAGTCGCCCATCTGGTTCCAGAAGCGATCGTTGCCGCCGCTCCAGACAATCCACATGTTGCGACCCTTGATCTCGTCCGGCGTCAGCGCGGGTGCGCCGTCCATGTCGTGGAAGTAGTCCTCGTCGGCATGCGGGAAAGAGGCCGCATCGCGGCCGGCGAGCTTGGCTTCGTCCTGCACTTCGCCTGGTCCGGGCTTGCCCGAGCAGGCCACGAGCAGCGTCAGGGCCATTGCGCAAGCCGCAGCTTTGAACGTCCTGAATTTCGTAGGGAGCGAGGCCTTCATCGAATCCTCCAGTCAGAGCGCCATGCCTGTCGGGGCCGCGGCGCCGAGCCCATTGCACAGCGTCATCGCAATGTCGACGAACGCGTGCCCTCAAAACTCGAAACCCCAGTTTGCTACCGAATTCCGTTGTCGGGGCCGATGGATCGGCCCGACCCCCTAGGTTCAAGCGCCGAAAGCGCCTTCCATTTCGGGTCGTGAAAGGATTCGTGGGCAGAGGCCATCAGCCGGGCTCGATGACAGGATCAGCGATCCGGTTCAGGCTCTCAACCCACCGCGTGCGCCATGGGATGGCGCGAGTGGTCGAGCACGACGGGTCCTGTGTCTACGTTAGAACTCGGCGAGCGCGCGGATCGCGAGCGCGTAGCCGGCGACGCCCAGGCCGACGATCACGCCGCGCGCCACCGGCGAGATGTAGGAGTGGTGGCGAAACGGTTCGCGCGCATGCACGTTGCTGATGTGCAGTTCGATCACCGGCACGCCGGTGCCCTTGATCGCGTCGTGCAGCGCGACCGAGGTGTGGGTGTAGGCGCCGGCGTTGAGGACGACGCCCGCGAGCGTGCCGGCCGCTTGCGCCCGGCCGGCCTCGTGAATCCAGTCGACGAGCACGCCCTCGTGGTTCGATTGGCGAAAGTCGAGCGCGAAGCCGTGCGCTGCGCAGGCCTCGCGGCAAATCGCCTCGACGTCGGCGAGCGTCTGCGCGCCGTAGACGGCAGGTTCGCGCGTCGCCGAGCAGGTTCAGGTTCGGGCCGTTCAGGACGAGGGCGGTCTTCATGGTGCGGTCTTTCGGATCGGGTTGGGGCGGGTGCGGCGTTCTCGCGCGCTCAGAGTTTCGCGCGGCTGATGCGCGAGCGGAACAATTCGGCAATGCCGACCTCGCGCGGGCCCGGCACGAGCGTGAAGCGCTCGCCAGCGCGCAGCGTGCCGGGCTTGCGCACCGCGAGATAAAAGCCGCACCAGCCGTTCTTCGACATCAGCTTCGCGGCCTGGTTGAAGCCCATCACGGCGTTGAACTTGAAGCACGGAAAGCGCGGCTCGCTGATCGCCGAGATCGCAGTCGGCGAAACGCAGCACGTCGCCAACCCAGGCCTGCGATTCGAGCAGGCCGGCAGAGTGTCAGGTTCTCGCCCAGGAAGCCGCTGCGGCAGCGGCGCTTCCCACGCCGACACGCGTGCTTGCGCGCGCACCGTCTGCCAGAACGCGTAGTGCTCGCTCGGGTACGCATAGACCGCCTTCGACAGGCCGCCGTGCACCGACAGGTCGGCCTGCTCGTCGCCCTCGAGGCCGAGCATGCGCACGCCGACGCTGCCCTCGACACTGCGTTTGCCGATGCCGCTCATCACGCCGCGGCCGTCGACGCCGATCTCGCGCGCGAGGCTGACGTTGACGCTGAGGATTTGTCCGCTCATTCCCGCATGATGCCCGAGCGCTGCGCGTCACGGTGGGCGCGAGGGTTGCGTCGGGTAGCGCTATATAGTTCAATATATTGAAAAACAGTGATCCGATGGCAACGATCCGCAACCCGAGGAGGGCCGTGCCCGTCACGCACGAACAGCGCCCGTCCGGCCGCCCGCCCGCTGGGCCTGCCGACCGCCTGCTCGGACGCCTGAGTCTCGAGGCGCCGGGCGGCGCGCTTGTCGGCGAACGGCGCGTGCGCCTGCTCGAGGCGATTGCCGAGCACGGTTCGATCACGCGTGCGGCGGCCGCGGTGCCGCTGTCGTACAAGGCGGCGTGGGACGCGCTCGAGGCGATGAACAATCTCTCCCCGCGCCCACTCGTCGAACGCAGCACCGGCGGCCGCCAGGGCGGCGGCACGCGATTGACGGACGCCGGCCGCGAGCTCATCGCGATGTACCGCGCCGTCGAGCGCGAGCAGCAGGTCTCGCTCGACCGCCTCGGCAGTCTCGCGCCGGCCAAGCGGCGCGCGGCGCGCGGTACGGGCGCGCCGAACGTGGCGGACACGCAGGCGATCCAATCGCTGCTGCGCCGCATGGCGGTGCGCACCAGCGCGCGCAACCAGTTCGTCGGCACGGTGACGCGTCTGCACGCCGGAAAGGTCGGCGTCGAGGTGACCCTCGCGCTCGACGCGCAGACGAACATCGTTGCCGGCGTCACGCGCGGCAGCGCCGATGCGCTCGGCCTGAAACTCGGCGCCGCGGTGATGGCGATCGTGAAGGCGTCGTCGGTGCTGATCGCGATCGGCGACGTGCAAACGAGCGCACGCAATCACCTTACCGGCACTGTCAGTCGCATCGTGAAAGGCCCGATCAGCGCCGAAGTGACGCTGGCGCTGCCGGCAGGCCGCAGCGTGACGGCCGGTATCACGCGCGACAGCCTCGATCGACTCGGTCTCGCTCGCGGGCGTGAAGGCGAGCGCGCTGTTCAAGGCGTCGAGCGTGATCCTCGTCGCGCTCGATTGATCAACGCACTACCCACTGGAGTTCATCGTGTTCAAGCCTTCTTCGCTCGCCGCCACGCTTTGCCTTATCGTCACGGCCCTTGCAGGCGTCGGCGCCCAGGCCGATCAGGTTGCAGGTCGCCGTCGCGGCGAACTTCAGCGGGCCGATGCAGCGCATCGCGGCCGACTTCGAGCGCGAGACCGGCCACAAGGCGCTCGTCAGCATTGGATCGACCGGCAAGTTCTACGCCCAGATCACGAACGGCGCGCCGTTCGAAGTGCTGCTCGCCGCCGACGAGGCGACGCCGAAGCGGCTCGAAGCGGAGGGCGCGGCCGTCGCCGGCAGTCGCTTCGCTTATGCGATCGGCCAGCTCGTGCTGTGGTCGGCGCGGCCGGGCTTCGTCGATGCCGAGGGCGAAGTGCTGCAAAAAGGGTCCTTCCGTCACCTTGCGCTTGCCAACCCGAAGACCGCGCCGTATGGCGTCGCAGCGATGCAGACGATGGAGCGCCTCAAGCTGCTCGACACGCTCGCCCCGCGCTTCGTGCAGGGCGAGAACATCGCGCAGACGCAGCAGTTCGTCGCAACCGGCAATGCCGAGCTCGGCTTCGTCGCGCTGTCGCAGGTCTGGCGCGACGGTGCGCATCGCCGAAGGATCGGGCTGGATCGTGCCCGATGCGTTGCACGCACCGATCCGCCAGGACGCCGTCCTGCTCATTCCGGGCCGCGACCGCCCGGCGGCGCTCGCGCTGATGCGACTACCTGCGCGGCGATTCGGCGCGCGCCGTGATCCGCGGTTTCGGCTACGAATTGCCGGCAGCGCCCGATGTTCAGTAGCGCCGACCTCGCCGCCGCAGCGCTCACGCTGCGGCTGGCGGGTGCGACGACGCTCGTGCTGCTCGTCGTCGGCACGCCGATCGCGTGGTGGCTGGCGCGCACGCGATCGCGCCTGAAGCCGGCGGTCGGTGCGGTCGTCGCGCTGCCGCTGGTGCTGCCGCCGACAGTGCTCGGCTTCTATCTGCTCGTCGCGATGGGGCCAGAGGGGCCGCTCGGCCGCCTGATGCAAAGCGTCGGCCTGCCGCTGCTGCCGTTCACGTTCGCGGGGCTCGTCGTCGCGTCGGTGTTCTATTCGATGCCGTTCGTCGTCCAGCCGCTGCAGCAGGCCTTCGAGGCAATCGGCGAGACGACGCTCGAGGCCGCGGCAACGCTGCGCGCCGGCGCGTGGGATCGGTTCTTTCACGTCGTGCTGCCGCTCGCGCGGCCCGGCCTGCTGACGGCCATCGTGCTCGGCTTCGCGCACACGGTGGGCGAGTTCGGCGTCGTGCTGATGATCGGCGGCAACATCCCGGGCCAGACGCGCGTGCTGTCGGTGCTGATCTTCGATCATGTCGAAGCGCTCGACTACGCGCCAGCGCACGCGCTGTCGGCGGCGATGCTCGGCTTCAGCTTCGTCGTGCTGCTTCTGCTCTACGCGTTCAATCCCGGTCGGCGCAGGCGCGTTGTATGAGCACGGTGGATCGCATAGCGGACCCGATCAGAGGCTCGCCTCGCGCTCGCCTACCCCGGTTTCAACCTCGACGTCGACCTGCAACTTCCGGGAGCGGGCTTCAGCCGCGCTGTTCGGCCCGTCGGCGAGCGGCAAGACGAGTTGCCTGCGCGCGATTGCCGGGTTGCAGCGCGCCCGCGGGCGCCTGTGCAGTCGGCGGCGAGGTATGGCAGGACGACGACGCGCGGCATCTTCGTGCCGCCGCACCGGCGCGCGCTCGGCATGGTGTTTCAGCAGGCAGCGCTGTTTGCTCACCTGAGCGTTCGCGGCAACCTCGAGTTCGCGCGCCGGCGTGTGCCGGCGGGGGAGCAGCGGGTCGACTTCGACCAGGTGCTCGCCCTGCTCGACCTGGCGCCGCTGCTCGACCGCCGGCCGGAGCGCCTGTCGGGCGGCGAGGCGCAGCGCGTCGCGATCGGCCGCGCTCTCGTCGCGAGTCCGCGCCTGCTTGCTGCTCGACGAGCCGCTCGCGTCGCTCGACCTGCCACGCCGGGCCGAACTGATGGCCTGCCTGCAGACGTTGCAGATCGGAGCTCGCGATCCCTGCGATCTACGTCAGCCACGCACCAGACGAAGTCGCACAACTGACGCGCCACACGGTGATGCTCGAAGCGGGGCGGGTGCGCGCGAGCGGGCCGACGGCCGAGTTGCTCACGCGGCTCGACCTGCCGCTAGCGCACGGCGATACTGCGCAGGCCGCGCTTGATGTCGAAGTGAGCGCATACGACCATCACGACCGCATTGCAACAGTCGCCTTCGATGGCGGCGAGCTGCTGCTGCCGAGTGCCGAGGCCGTCCCTGGCACTCGCCGCGTCGTGCGCGTGATGGCGCGCGACGTGAGCCTGACCCTGTCCCGACACGCCGATACCAGCATCCTGAACATCCTGCCCGTTACCGTGCTCGGCGTCGCCGACGACACGCCGGGGCACGTGATGGTGCGCCTGGGTACTGGCCGGTCGACCACGCTGCTGGCACGCATCACGCGTCGCTCGGCGGACGCGCTCGCGCTGCGCCCCGGGCTGCCGGTGCAGGCGCAGATCAAGGGCGCGGCGATTGCCTAAACGGCGGAAAGAGCGACCGCACGGACGATCCGCAGCCGCGGCAAGGACGCGCCAGACGGAACCAAGTCGCAATGCTCACCTCGCAGCGGTACTGCGCCCCCGGGGCACCCAATAAAGTAGATAGACTTGTCGCCCTGCCTTACCGGCAGGACAGGCCCGTGAACCGGGGGTGACGCGCCGTCGCGATGGCGCGAGAATCCGCCCCCCAGGGCGTGCCGGCTTGATCAGCCGGTGTCGCAGTGGGTGGCGCAACTGGTGACGCAAACAACGGCCCTGACCCTTGGGCTTCGAATCACGCGGCATTGGGTGAGCTCCGCGCAACTTGCGCGAGGTTGACCCAATTCCGACATTTCGATTTTTCAACTCCAAGGACCGGCCCCATGAACTCGACCGCGAGCGCCACCGCGCGCCTGAATGTTCCTCCTCATGTCAAACACGAGCGCCTGATCGCCTGGGTCGGCGAGATGGCCGCGCTCACCGGCGCGAGCGATGTCGTCTGGTGTGACGGCAGCGACGAGGAATACGACCGCCTGTGCCAGCAGCTCGTCGATGCAGGCACCTTCACGAAACTCGATCCCGAGTTGCGCCCGAACAGTTTCCTCGCCCGTAGCGCGGCGAGCGACGTGGCGCGCGTCGAGGGTCGCACCTTCATCTGCTGCGAGCAGAAGCAGGACGCCGGCCCGACCAACAACTGGGTCGCGCCGGCCGAAATGCGCGAGGTGTTGCAGACCGGTGAGAAAGCGCTCTTCAAGGGCAGCATGCGCGGTCGCACGATGTACGTCGTACCGTTCAGCATGGGGCCGCTCGGCTCGCCGATCGCGCACATCGGGGTCGAGCTGAGCGACAGCGCCTACGTCGCGGTGAATATGAAGCTCATGACACGCATGGGGCGCGGCGCGCTCGACGTGCTCGGCGCCGACGGCGACTTCGTGCCCTGCATGCACACCGTAGGCGCGCCGCTCGAGCCGGGGCAAAAGGACGTCGCCTGGCCGTGCAACGACACCAAGTACATCGTCCACTACCCCGAGACGCGCGAGATCTGGAGCTACGGCTCGGGCTATGGCGGCAATGCCCTCCTGGGCAAGAAGTGCTTCGCGCTGCGCATCGCAAGCTGGATGGGGCGCGAGAAGGGCGCCGACCTCGGCTGGCTCGCCGAGCACATGCTGCTCCTGGGCGTGACTTCGCCCGAAGGGAAGAAGCACCACGTCGCCGCCGCCTTCCCCAGCGCCTGTGGCAAGACGAACTTCGCGATGCTCGTGCCGCCGGCCGGCTTCGAAGGCTGGAAGGTGACGACGATCGGTGACGACATCGCCTGGATCAAGCCCGGCGCCGACGGGCGCCTGTACGCGATCAACCCCGAGGCGGGCTACTTCGGCGTCGCTCCCGGCACCAACGACAAGACCAACGCCAATTGCATGGCGAGCCTGAAGCGCGACGTGATCTTCACCAACGTCGCGCTCACTGATGACGGCGATGTCTGGTGGGAGGGCATGACCGAGACGCCGCCCGCGCACTGCATCGACTGGCAAGGCAACGAGTGGACGCCCGCGATCGCGAAAGAGACCGGCGCCAAGGCGGCGCACCCGAATTCGCGCTTCACCGTCGCGGCGACGCACAACCCTGCGCTCGACCCGGAGTGGGACAACCCGAACGGCGTGGTGATCGACGCCTTCATCTTCGGTGGCCGTCGCTCGACGACCGTGCCGCTCGTCACCGAGGCGCGTGACTGGATCGAGGGCGTCTACATGGCGGCGACGATGGGCAGCGAGACGACGGCCGCCATCGTCGGCCAGACCGGCGTCGTGCGGCGCGACCCGTTCGCGATGCTGCCTTTCACAGGCTACAACATGAGTGACTACTTCCAGCACTGGCTGGACATGGGCAAGCGCATCAGCGAGCTGTGCGCGCAGAGCGGCGCCAAGGTGCCGAAGATCTTCTGCGTCAACTGGTTCCGAAAAGGCGCCGACGGCAAGTTCATCTGGCCCGGCTACGGCGAAAACATGCGCGTGCTCAAGTGGATGCTCGACCGCGTCCAGGGCCGAGGCGAAGGCGTCGAGCACGTGTTCGGCACCAGCCCGCGTTACGAGGATCTGAACTGGACCGGGCTCGACTTCTCGCCAGCGCGCTTCCAACAGGTGACGAGCATCGACCCCGAAGCCTGGAAGGCCGAGATGAAGCTGCACGCCGAGCTGTTCGAGAGGCTCGCCTGGCATCTGCCTTCCGAGCTGAAGGCGACCAAGGCGCGCATCGAGGAGCGGCTCGCCGCGTAGGACGGGCCCTGGATGGCTGCTCCTGAACTGCCTGTCGCCTCGCGCGACCTGAGCGACGCCGAGTTCCGCGAGCTCGACGAGTTGCTCGCGGCCTTGCCCGAGCCGTTGATCCCGATGGATGTCGTCATGCTCGACGGCTATCTGTGCGGCGTGATCGTGCAACCGACGCTCGTCGAGGCCGAGCGTTGGCTGCCACCGGTGTTCGATTTCGAGAGCCGGCCGCCGCCGGGTGCCGATGCAGATGCTGACGCCAGAGCCGGTGCCGAACGCATCCGCGCCCTCGTGCTGCGGCGTCACGCCGCGCTCAATCGCGCGCTGCTCGAAGACGGCTGGTTCGACCCGCTGATCCTGGAGGACGACGAAGACGCTTCGGCGGCGGACGAGCCCCGGGACGCTGACATCGACGCGCACATTGACGCGCACATTCACGCTGAAGGCGCGGCGGAGCCTGACCCCTTGGATGAGCTGTCTCCCATATCGCGGCCGATCGCGCCTTGGGTGACGGGCTTCGAGGCGGCCTGCATGAGTTTTCCGGGGCTGTTCGACTCCACTGACGAGGCGGTGATGGCGGCGCTCGCGCGGCTGTTTCGGCACCTGCCGGCCGACAACGACGAGGAACGCGAAATCGTCGCCATGCTCGACAAGGATCTGCCCCTTGCTTCGCTCGACGAGGCGATCGAGGAGCTCGTCGCCGCGGTCGCCGATATCGCCGAGCTGACGCAGGATGAGCGCTATCGCGTCGAGACGATCCGACGCGACACACCCAAGGTCGGCCGCAACGACCCCTGCCCTTGCGGCAGCGGCAAGAAGTACAAGCACTGCCACGGGGCAGGATGACGAGGCGAACCCGCGCCTTGTCGGCCGCCGCGTCCGACCTGCGTTAGCGCAGCAACCCGGCGCATGCGGCTGCAACTGCTCTCCGACCTGCATCTCGAAACCGAGGTCTTCGAGCCCGCACCCGCGCCCGGCGCGGACCTGCTCGTACTCGCGGGCGACATCGACAGCTCTTGGGCTGCGCTCGAGCGTTTTCGCGGCTGGCCGGTGCCGGTCCTGTTCGTCGCCGGCAACCACGAGTTCGACGGTCGCGAACTCGGCACCGCGTGGCCTGCGCTGCGTGCGCGCTGCGACGAGATCGGCATCCGGCTGCTCGAATGCGAGAGCCTGTGCCTGACCGACGCGCAAGGCCTGCGCGTGCGCTTTGTCGCGTCGACTCGCTGGAACGATTTCGACCTCTTCGGCGCCGAGCAGCGCGAGCGCGCCATGCGCGCCGCCGGCTACTTCATGCGCCTGATGCAGGCGACGCGCAATGGCCGGCCGTTCGACGCCGAGCAGTCGCGAGGGGAGTCGCTCGCGTGCCGGCGCTGGCTCGAGGCCGAGTTGCGCCGGCCGCGCGGCGACTGGGACGTGACGGTCGCGATCACTCACTTTGCACCGAGCTTTCGCAGCGCCGACCCGCGCTACGGCGCGCAGCCGACGACGGCGAGCTTCTGCAACGCTGACGACGACCTGCTGCCGCTCGTCAACCTCTGGATCCACGGCCACGTCCACTGTCGGCACGACTACCGGGTCGAGGCCACCGATGGGCGATTCACGCGTGTCGTGTGCAACGCACGCGGCCATTCGCGAAAGGGCGAGGCCGACTGCTTCGACCCATTTCGCTTGTTGGACGCAGACGGTCAGGGGTGACGTGCGTCAAGTCTCGGCTCGCCAATGGCGCCACACTGTGAACGTCGCCAATCCGACAACCGAAGGAGTGAGGCCATGAAAATTCTCGTCGCCGTCGATGGCAGCCGATTCACCAAGCGCATGCTCGCCTACCTGACTGCGCACGACGAGTGGCTCGGCGCGCACCATGACTACACCCTGCTGACGGTGGTCTCGCCCATGCCCGGGCGGGCCACCGCGGTGATCGACAAGGAAGTCCTCAAGGGCTACTACGAGGAAGAAGGCGCGAAGGTGTTCAAGCCGATCCGCAGCTTTCTCGCGCGCCAGGGTATCGACGCCAACTACCTCGCCCGGGTCGGCCAGCCCGCTGAGCTGATCGTGCGCCAGGCCACAAGCGGACGCTTTGACCTGGTGATGATGGGCTCGCACGGCCACGGCAATCTGAGTGGCCTGGTGATGGGTTCCGTTGCCGCCAAGGTGCTCGCCCACTGCAAGACGCCGATGTTGCTGGTGCGCTGAGCGGCGCACACCCCGCGATCGGGCCCGCCGGTCAGCGTTTGGGCCGATTGCTGCGCCGGTTCAGCCAATCCATCGGTGCATGTTCGCTGTGCGTCGCACCGTCGGCATCGTTGTCTTCGGCGTTCAGTTCACCGACCGGACCGAGACTGGCTTCAAGGCCGTACTCGGTGCCCATGTCGGCGGGATCTTCCTGCGCCGGCGCGGGTTGCCGGTTCACGAATCGGCGGAAGAACGAATTGTGCGGAGTCGAGGCCATAGCGATCCTCGCGGGCGGCGGAGGTAGAGGCACGGTGGACAGAGTCAGTGTGCGCCTGCTTGGTCGCGCACGAATGCGAAATCTGACACGCAATCGCCCTCCAGTTCGTGAGTGTGTTCGAGAGCGGCCCGGGCGCGTACGATTCGCGCGGTCGGTAGCGCTGGTTCGATATGCCCACTGAACCGAACGGAGGGTCATGATGTCGCTCAGATTTGTGAATCCCTGCACCTGCACGGACGCGCGGCACGGGGTTGCACGCCGCCGCCTGCTGGCCGCGAGCCTGCTCGGCGCGCTCGCCGCCGGGCCGTTTGCCACGCTCGGCTGGGCCGCGGCGCTGACGCGCGAACAGCGCGATCGCATGACGCCCGACGACATCATCGCGATGATGAAGCGCGGCAACGCGCGCTTCCTGCGCGGCGAGAAGGAGCCGCGCGACCTGCTGGCGCAACAGCGCGCAAGCGCCAAGGGCCAATATCCGGCGGCGGTGATCCTGAGCTGCATCGATTCGCGCGCGCCGGCCGAGCGCATCCTCGACCTCGGCATCGGCGATGTCTTCAACGCGCGCGTCGCCGGCAACGTCTCGAACGACGACATCCTCGGCAGCCTCGAATTCGCGTGCAAGCTCGCCGGCGCGAAGCTCGTCGTCGTCATGGGACACACCGCGTGCGGCGCGATCAAGGGCGCGATCGACAACGCCGAGCTCGGCAACCTGACCGGCCTGCTCGCGAAGATCAAGCCAGCGGTCGCGGCCACCGCCTACAGCGGGGAACGCATTGCGACGAACTACAACTTCGTGAACCGCGTCGCGAAGACGAACGTCGAGTTGACGATCGACGAGATCCGCCAGCGCAGCCGTGTTCTGGCGGAACTCGAAGCGCAGGGCAACGTACGAATCGTCGGCTCGATGTACGACCTCGAGACCGGTGCCGTGCGCTTCGATGCCTGACTGACGACCCCTCGCTCGCTTCCCCAAGGGGGCACGGCCGCCTTGGCGCGCCCCGGCGACTGTCGAGGCAGATCAGCGCGAGCCGAACATCATCTGCCGCGCGATGGCCGACTTGACCGGCGCGAGAGTTTGCAAGGACGCGAGCCCGAGCCCGCGCAACGCGCCGAGGCCGGGCAACTGCCAAGTGAAGCTGCGGGCGAGGAAGTCGGTCGCGGCGATCATGCCCCAGCGGTCGGGTGCGCGCTGCCATTCGAGGTGGCGCAGAACGGCATCGATGTCGCCCGCGCCCGCCCCGACCCCCGTACCCGCAGCGAGCGCGCGCACGAGCTCGAAGGCGTCGCGCAGGCCAAGGTTCAGGCCCTGCCCAGCGACCGGATGCAGCGTCTGCGCCGCGTTGCCGATGCGCACCGTGCGCCCGTCGACCAAGGTGCGCTCGGCGTTCAGGCCAAGCGCGAAATGCTTCAACGCAGAAACGCTCGTGAGCCGCCCGACGCTCGGATGAAAGATGCTCGCGAGCACCGTCAGGCGTTGCGCGTCGTCGAGATCGCGCACCGGGTCGTCGTCGGCGGTGACGCACCACACGAGCGCGGCGCTGTGCTGCTGCCCCGTCGCGCCGTCGCCCTTCAAGGGTAGAAGGGCGGCCGGGCCCTGGCGCGTGAAGCGCTCGTACGCAGTGCCGGGGGTGCCGCCCTCGATCGTCACCTTGCCGACCCACGCGGTCTGCTTGTAGTCGTGAGCGATCGCCTTGCGTGCCTGGTCTGAGAACACCCCGCCTTCGGCGACGACGGCCAGATCGAAACGTTCGGCGATGCCGGCGTCGACCTCGACCCCCGCATCGAGGTTTTTCAGCGCCGACACCGGCGTGCCGAAGCGGCTGCGCAAACGTTGCGGCTCACGCGCGGCAGCCGCCAGCCAGGCAGCCTGCAAGGGGGCGACGATCTCGCCATAGCTGAGCACCGCGCCGAGCATCGGCACCGATTCCTCGCTGGCGCGGATGCGCAATTCGGGCTCGCCGAACGGCCCCCAGCTCGGTGGCTGCTGCGACACGTGCACCTCGAGGATCGACTGCGCGCGTTCGCTGTTCCACGCCTCGAGCCGCTGCAGCAACTGCACGCTGCCGAGCGACAAGGCGAGCGTGCGCGGGTCGCGTGCGACGTCCACATCCTCCGCCCGCGCGTCGTAGATCGTCACCGTGGCCTTCGGCAGCGCGCGCGCTGCGTGCAGTGCGAGCGCGAGGCCGACGGGCCCGGCGCCGATCACGGCCAGGTTGAGATCAGGTTTTGAGGCCAGTGCGTGGTTCGTCATGCAGGTGCTTCCCGCGGCAGGGACGGGCCGCGCAGGCGAGCATTATTGGCTGTGCGCGTGGGTTGCCGGCATCGGTCGCGCACCTTGCTCGCCTGCGTGGGTCGAGTTCGGCATGCCCCACCGCTGCGCCTACCAGCGCAGCACGAACAGCGTGATCGCCGGGAACAGCACGAGTACGACGACGCGTAGCAGGTCGCTCGCGACGAACGGCCAGACACCGCGGTAGGTTTCGCCGATCGCGATATCGGGCGCCATCGACTGGATGACGAACAGGTTCATGCCGACCGGTGGCGTGATCAGCCCGACCTCGACGACGATCAGCACGAGGACGCCGAACCAGATCGCGGTGTGCTCGGGAGACAGGCCGAAGTCGAGCCCCGAGATCATCGGGAAAAAGATCGGGATCGTCAGCAGGATCATCGACAGCGAATCCATCACGCAGCCGAAGACGAGATAGAAGACGAGGATGGCCCAGAGCACCGAATAGGGGCTCAGCCCTTGCATGCCGACCCAGCCGGCGAGCTCCTGCGGCAACTGCGACAGCGCGAGAAAACTGTTGTACGCGGCAGCGCCGAGGACGATCAGGAACACCATGCCAGTACCACTCGCAGTCGCCTCGAACGAGCCGAGCAGCTTGTCGCGGCTGAAGCCGCCGCGCCACCAGGCGAGCAGCCCGGTAGATACGGCGCCGACCGCAGCGCCTTCGGTCGGCGTGAAGATGCCGGTGTAGATGCCGCCGATGACGACGACGAAGATCAGCATCACCGGCCACACCGCGGCCAGCGCCTCGATCCGCTCCGGCCATGGCATTGGCTCCATAGTGCCGGCCAAGCCGGGCTTGAGCCGAACGACGATCGCGATCACCGCCATGTAGCCCAGCGCGGCGAGGATGCCGGGCACGAACGCCGCCGCGAACATCTTGGCGATGTTCTGCTCGGCAAGGATCGCGTAGATGACGAGCACGATCGACGGCGGGATCAGGATGCCGAGCGTGCCGCCAGCGGCGAGCGCACCGGTGGCGAGGCTGCCTGCGTAGCCTGCACGGCGCAGCTCGGGCAGCGCGACCTGGCCCATCGTCGCCGCCGTTGCGAGCGACGAGCCGCAGATCGAACCGAAGCCCGCGCAGGCGCCGATCGCCGCCATCGCGACGCCGCCCTTGCGGTGGCCCAGGAAGGCCTCGGCCGCCTTGAACAGCGCACGTGACATGCCGCCGAGCGCGGCAAACTGCCCCATCAGCAGGAACAGCGGCACGATGGAGAGCGAATGGGTGGAAAACGTGCTGTAGGCAAGCGTCTTCATCTGGTTGAGCAGCGGCGCCGCGCTGCCGTAAACCTGCCACGAGCCGACGAGGCCGACGGCGAGCATCGCCAGGCCGATCGGCACGCGCAGAAAAATCAGCAGCAACATGACAGGAAACGACGCCGTCGCGAGCCAGAGTGGATCCATCAATGCGCACTCCCGGCCGAAACGAGATCAGCAGGCGGCGCAGCCAGGCCGAGCGCCTCGAGCAGCCGCCAGGCGTAGGCGAGGCAGCCGAAGGCCGCCGGCAGCATGGACGCTGCATAGCCCCACCAGACGGGCATCTGCAGGATGAAGCTGACCTCGCCGTTGGCGCGGTAGTCCATCATCGAGATGCTCATGCGCCAGACCAGAAGCAACCACACGAAAAGCATCAGCGCTTCGGTGAGGATCGAGAGGCCGTGCTGCATGCGTGTCGGGTAGTGCGACCAAAGCATGTCCACCGTCGCGTGGCCGCGCTTCAGATGACACCACGGCAAGAAGCAGAACACGGCCAGCGCCGTGCCCGCCTCGACCAGCTCGAAATCACCCGGTATCGGGCCGAGGCCGGCGAAGGCAAAGGCACGCCCGGCGATGCTCAAGACGCTGATGACGGCGATCGTCACCAGCACGAGCGTGCCGAACCATGCGAAAACGCGGCTCGCGCCGTAGATGGTTTTGCTCATGAGATCGGCACGGTGGCGCGCGGCACCGCCGTGCCAGGTGAAGACAAGGGCGCCTACTTCTTCGAGTACTTCTCGACCAGCGCATCAGCGTCGGCGGCGAGCTTCTGCCCGTCGAGACCCTTGCTCGCCACTTCCTTGTACCAAATCGCCCGCGTGCCATTCGCAACGCGCTTCCAGCGCGCCGTCTCTTCCGGGCTCAAGGTGATGATGTTGTTGCCGGCCTTCTGCGCAACCGCCAGGCCACGTTTGTCGCCTTCGTCCATGGCCTTGCCGAACATCGCCGCGGCGGCCATGCCGGAGTTGTTGTCGATCACCTTCTTCAGGTCCGGCGGGAGCTTGTCGTAAGCGGCCTTGTTCATCGCCACCGCAAAGGTCTGCGTGTACAGGCCCTTGTTGCCAGAGAAGCCGGTCGAGTTCCTTGCAAGTTGCTCAACCTTCAGCGACGGCACCACTTCCCACGGGATCGTCGTCGCCTGGATCACGCCCTTGGAGAGCGCCTCGCTGACAGCGGGCACAGGCATGCCCACCGGCACCGCGCCGAGCTGCTCGAGCATGATGTTGACGACGCGCGAACCGCCGCGCACCTTCATGCCCTTCAGGTCTTCGAGCTTGGTCACCGGCGTCACGCTGTGGATGAGGCCCGGGCCGTGCACGTGCACCGCGATCAGGTGCACGTCCTTGAACTCGTCCATCGCGTACTTTTCGACGAATTCCTGGAACGCGCGTGAGCCGGGTTCGGCGAGGCCGGTCGTGAACGGCAGCTCGAAGGCCTCGGTCTTCGGGAAGCGCCCAGGCGTGTAGCCGAGCACGGTCCAGACGATGTCGGCGACGCCGTCCTTCGCCTGGTCGAAGAGCTCCGGCGGCTTGCCGCCCAGCGACATGCTGTCGAAGCGCTGCACCTTGATGCGCCCGCCGCTTTCCTTCTCGACCTTCTCGGCCCAGGGCTTGATCGCGATCGCGGGAATCGTCGCCTGCGGTGGCAGGAACTGGTGGAAGCGCAGCGTCACGTCGGCGGCGTGGCTCGCCTGCGCGGCGCCTACGAGGGCGATCGCACCGAGGATCTTGCGAAGGGCATGTTTCATGGCTTGTCTCCTTGGGGTTGAAAGTCTGTTGTCGTTCGCTCAGCCGCCGGCGAGCTGGGCTTCGAGCGCGTGAAGCACACGGTAGCAAGGCAGCACCTGCGCGACACCGGCGTTGGGCTCGCGGTTTTCCCTGATTGCGGCGAAGAACTCGCGGTCCTGCAGTTCGATCCCGTTCATCGAGACAGCCACTTTCGAAACGTCGATCTTCACTTCTTTGCCGTCGAAGAGATCGTCGTAGCGTGCGATATAGGTCGCGCTGTCGCCAATGTAGCGAAAGAAGGTGCCGAGCGGACCTTCGTTGTTGAACGAGAGGCTGAGCGTACAGATCGCGCCGCTCGCCGCCTTGATCTGGATCGACATATCCATCGCGATGCCGAGCACCGGATGAATCGGCCCCTGGATCGCATTCGCCTGCACGATCTTGCTTTCGCACTGGTAGGCGAAAAGATCCACCGTGTGCGCCGCGTGGTGCCACAGCAGATGGTCGGTCCAGCTACGCGGCTGCCCGAGCGCGTTCATGTTCGTGCGGCGAAAGAAGTAGGTCTGCACGTCCATCTGCAGGACGTGGAACTCGCCCGCCGTGATGCGCTGGTGTACGTACTGGTGGCTGGGGTTGAAGCGCCGCGTATGGCCGCACATCGCGACGAGGCCGGTCTGCTTCTGCAGTGCGACGATGGCCTCGGCATCGACGAGCGAATCGGCGAGCGGAATCTCGACCTGCACATGCTTGCCTGCGTTGAGGCAGGCGATTGCCTGCGCCGCATGCATCTGTGTCGGCGTGCACAGAATGACGGCGTCGACCTCCTTGATTGCGAGGCTGTCCGCAAGATCGGTCGTCACGTGCCCGATCCCGTATTTGGCAGCGACCTCCTTCGTCTTCTCGAGCTCGCGGCTGACGAGCGAGACGACCTCGACGCCGTCGATCAGCCGACAAGCATCCAGATGCTTGATGCCGAACGCGCCGGCACCCGCCAAAGCGACCTTGATCGTCATGCGTTGTTCTCCAGGATCAGATGGCCGACGGCCGTGTTGGACGCCGGTACGTGGAAGAAACGGTGCTTCACGGTCGGCGCTTTCCCGCCTGCCACGTCCGCCATTGCGCCTCGCGCGATCAACCACATCACGAGCTCGATGCCCTCAGAGCCTGCTTCGCGCACGTAGTCGATGTGCGGCATCTTCGATAGTTCATCGGGGTCGGCGATCAGGCGATCCAGAAAGCGGTTGTCCCACTCGGCGTTGATAAGCCCCGCGCGCGGCCCCTGCAACTGGTGGCTCATGCCGCCGGTGCCCCAGATCTGCACCTTGAGCGGCGCGTCGTAGGACTCGACCGCGCGCCGAATCGCCTGCCCGAGCATGAAGCAGCGCCGACCAGAAGGCACCGGGTATTGCACGACGTTGACGGCAAACGGAATCACCGGGCACGGCCAGCGGAAATCGGATGCAGGAGGTTCGCCGCACATCAGCGACAGCGGCACCGTCAGCCCGTGATCGACATCCATCTTGTTGACGATCGTGAGGTCGAAATCGTCCTGGATCACGCTCTGCGCGATGTGTGACGCAAGCTCCGGGTGGCCGATCACGGTCGGCACCGGCCGCGCGCCGTAGCCCTCGTCGGCAGGCGCGAACTCCGCGGCGGTGCCGATCGCGAAGGTCGGAATCATGTCGAGGCTGAATGCCGTCGCATGATCGTTGTAGACGAGGATGATCACGTCCGGCGTGTTCTGCTTCAGCCACTGCCTGGAGAACTCGTACCCTTTGAAAAGGGGCTGCCAGTAAGGCTCGCCTGTCTTGCCGTGATCGATGGCCGCGCCGATCGCGGGCACGTGCGAGGTGTAGACGCTTGCGGTGATACGAGCCATGTCACGCCCCTCCGGTTGCAGAAGCGCGGCCTTGAGGTTGGCGATGCGCCTGCGCATCTCCATCCTCGCCGATGAAGCGGTTGCCCTCGATCGACCGCCCGCCCTTGACCATCATCTCGCGGTACTGCGCCTCGCTCATGCCCGTCATGCTGCCGGCCATCTGCTGGAACGAGAGGCCGTGGGTGGCGCCCATCTTGGCGAGGAAGTAGATGTTGCCGCCGAGCGCCATGCAGCGGTTCAGATCGCGCGCGAGCACGGCCTGCTTCTGCTCTTCCGTCATCGGCCACTCGTCGAGGTAGGCGCGCTCGTCGGCCTTGAAGCGCTTGCGGTTCTCCGCCTTCATCAGCGACATGCAGAACTGGTTGAGGTGGTAGCCCTTGCGGGACTGATCGGCGTCGAAGATCGTCGTGCCGGGCACGTCGAGATAGGGTTTGTTCAATGGCATTCAGGTCTCCTCGGGCCAATAAAGGCGCATCGGGTTGTCGACGAGCAGCTTGCGCTGAAGCTCGGGCGTGATCGCGATGTGCGGGATGAAGTCGACCAGCAAGCCGTCGTCGGGCATGTGATCCTTCAAATTCGGGTGCGGCCAGTCGGTGCCCCAGAGCACGCGGTCGGGGAAGGTCTCGACGATGCGGCGGGCGAACGGCACGACGTCGCGGTACGGGCCTTGTTCCGAACCCGGCTCGCCACGCGTTTGCCCGGGAAGCGCCTTCGGTCCGGTGATGGAAAGCCGCTCCGGGCAGCTCACCTTGCTCCACACGTTCGGGTACTCGCGCATGAACTTCACGAACAGCTCGAACTGCGGGCCGTCAACGAGCAGGCTCACGTCGGGCCGGCCCATGTGATCAACCACGATCGTCGTCGGCAGTGCGGTGAAGAAGTCCCACAGCTCGGGGAGGTCGACCGCTTCGAAGTAGATCACCACGTGCCAGCCGAGCGGCGCGATGCGCGCGGCGATTTCCATCAGCTCGTCCTTGGGCGTGAAGTCCACCAGGCGCTTGACGAAGTTGAAACGCACGCCGCGCACGCCGGCCGCGTGCATTGACTGCAGCTCGGCGTCGGTGACCGAGCGCTTGACGGTCGCGATGCCGCGCGCCATGCCGTTCGAATGCACGAGCGCGTCGACCATCGCCCGGTTGTCCGCACCATGGCAGGTCGCCTGCACGACGACGTTGCGCGCGAAGCCGAGGTGGTCGCGCAGCGCAAAGAGCTGCGCCTTGCTCGCGTCGCACGGCGTGTACTTGCGCTCGGGGGCAAAGGGAAACTCGGCGCCCGGGCCGAACACGTGGCAATGCGCGTCGACACTGCCGGGCGGCAGCTCAAAGCGCGGTTTGCTCGGGCCGGCGAACCAGTCGAGCCAGCCGGGCGTCTTCACGAAGGGGCTCACAACGCTCATGTGTGCGCACCCTCGAACGGGAGCCCCGCGTACTGCTCGGCGACGCTGGCGTGCGTATGGTGCGAGCTGGATAGATAGCTGAGTTCACTTTCCTGCGCGCGCTGGTCGAAGTCGCTCATGTCGGGGAAGCGGTGCATCAGGTTCGTCAGCCACCACGAGAAGCGCACCGAATCCCAGACGCGACGCAGCGCCATGTCGCTGTAGCTGTCGAGCATTGCGCTCGAGCCATGGTTGTAGAAGGCCGAAAGTGCGCGCGCCAGATAGAACACATCCGAAGCTGCGAGGTTGAGCCCCTTGGCGCCGGTGGGTGGCACGATGTGCGCCGCGTCGCCGGCAAGGAGGAGACGCCCATGGCGCATCGGCTCGGCGACGAAGCTGCGCAGCGGCGCGATCGACTTCTCGATCGACGGCCCGGTGACGATCGCATCGGCGATCTCGCGCGGGAAGCGCGCCTTCAACTCGCCCCAGAAGCGATCGTCCGACCAGTCCTCGACCTTGTCCTCGAGCGGCACCTGCACGTAGTAGCGACTGAGCATCGCGTGACGCATCGACGCGAGCGCGAAACCGCGCGGGTGATTCGCATAGGTCAGGTGCTCGATCGGTGGCGTTTCCGACAACACGCCGAGCCAGCCGAACGGATACACCTTCTCGTAGCACTTCAGCACGTCGGCCGGGATCACGGTGCGCGACACGCCGTGAAAGCCGTCGCAGCCGGCGACGAACTCGCAGTCCACCCGCATCGATTCGCCGCGGTGCCTGAAGGTGACGTAGGGGTGCTCGCTCGCGACGTCGTGCGGCATCGCCTCGGTCGCCTCGTCGAGCACCGTCGCTCCCCGTCGATCGGCGGCGGCAAACAGGTCCTCCTGGATCTGCGTCTGGCCGTAGGTCGTGAAGCGCCTGCCGGCCTGCTTGTAGCAGTCGATGAAAAAGCTGTCGCGCCCGGCCCAGACGAGCTGCGCACCGTCGTGCAGGTGGCCTTCGCGCAGCAGCCGCTCGCCGAGACCGTTTTCGCACAGCACATCCACCGTGCCCTGTTCGAGCACGCCGGCGCGGATGCGGCTGAGGACGTAGGCGCGGCTGCGCTGCTCGAGCACGACGCTTTCGATGCCGGCGCGGTGCAGGATTTCGGAAAGCAGCAGCCCGGCCGGGCCGCCGCCGATGATGGCGACTTGTGTCTTCATTCTTCAGTCTCCGTTGTTTCGGGTTTCGGCTTCGGTTTCGTTGCGAGGATGCGATCCGCCTCGACGCGCCAATCGGCGCTGCGCGCGAAACCCTTTGCGTCGCGCGCGCCGAAACACCCGGCATCGGCCAAATCGGCGACCCAGGCCTGGCGGGCCGCGGTCCCGCTCGCCGACCAGGGCGTGAGGCCGATCTCGCGCACGGTTTCGGCCACCTCGCGCACCTCCTCGCTGCGACGCCGCCCGTGCTCGATCACGCGCTGGAAGAAGTGCGCAGCCTGCTTCTCCCAGTCGATGCCGGGGAAGGTCTCGTGCAGGGACGCGATCACGGCGTCCTCGACGCCGTAGGCGCGCGCCGCCGTGAAGCTCTCGATCACCATCGCCTCCAGCCCCTTGATCATCACGCTGCGGCACATCTTGGTGGCGGACGCGACGCCGAGCTTGTCGCTCGCGACTTTCGCCACGAGGCCAAGCGCGCTCAGATGCGGCTGCAGCGCCGCCGCTTGCGGGCCACCCAGCAACAGCGGTACCTTGATGCGATAGGGCGGGATCGAGGTCATCACCGCTGCCTCGACGTAGCGGCCGCCGGCCGCGTCGATCAAGCCCGCAGCGCGCTGCTTGGCGCCGGGCGAGGCCGAGTTGAAGTCGAGAAACCAGGTGCCGCGCCGCAGCGCCGGCGCACACGCCTGCGCCACCGGCACCGCCTGGCTCGCGGTCACCGCGCAGACAATCAAGTCCGCCTGGGCGGCGAGCTCCGCGTGCTTTGCCGTGAGCTGCACGCCATGCGCGGCCGCATGCGCGCGCAGTACGGGGCCCTGGCCGAGATCGAGCTTCGTGTCATAGGCGCTCACCGCGATGTCTTGCTTGCGCAGATCCTCGGCCAGGATGCGGCCGACTTCGCCGTAGCCGACGAGGCCGATGTGCCACTGCAGCGGGTTCATCGCCGTCATGTTCAATCGATGTACTTCAGCCCGGCCTTTTCGAGCGGCCCGCGCATGTTGTACATGTCGAGGCCGAGGACGCCGGAGGCGAGCTTGGCGCGCTTCTCGCCCTCGAGGTTCTCGCGCGCCTCGGCCGCGTCCGCCACCTGCTGCGCGAAGGCAGCCGGAACAACGACGACGCCGTCGGCGTCGGCGACGACTACATCGCCCGGATTCACTGCGGCTCCAGCGCAGACGACGGGCACGTTCACCGAGCCGATCGTTGCCTTGATCGTGCCCTTCGCGCTGATCGCGCGGCTGAAGACGGGAAAGCCCATCCTCTCGAGCTCGACCACGTCGCGGCAGCCGCCATCGATCACCAGACCCACCGCGCCGCGCGCCTTGAAGCTCGTCGCGAGCAGGTCGCCGAAGAAGCCGTCGGTGTTGTCGGCGGTGCAGGCGGCGACGACGACGTCGCCCGGCTGGATTTGCTCGGCGGCGACGTGCAGCATCCAGTTGTCGCCCGGCTGCAGCAGCACCGTGACTGCGGTGCCGCAAAGCGCCGCGCTCGGGTAGATCGGCCGTATGTAGGGCTTCATCAGGCCAGCGCGGCCGAGCGCTTCGTGCACCGTCGCCGTGCCGTAGCGCGCGAGTTTTTCGACCGCTGCGCGGTCGGCGCGAACGATGTTGCGTTTGACGATGCCCAGGTTGTTCATGCTCATCGTGCTCCCCTTCACTTGCCCTTGGCCTTCAACGCCGCGTCGAGGCGCGGGAACACGCGCCGTGCGTTGCTTTCGTAGATCTTGTGGCGGTCGTCGCCGACGACGATCGTCGAGGCTTCGATGTAGCGCTTGGTGTCGTCGTAGTAGTGCCCCGTCTCGGGGTCGATGCCGCGCACGGCGCCGATCATCTCGCTCGCAAAGAGGATGTTGTCGACCGGGATCACCTTGGTCAGAAGGTCGATGCCGGGCTGGTGATAGACGCAGGTGTCGAAGAAGATGTTGTTCAGCAGGTGGTCCTTCAGCAGCGGCTTCTTGAGCTCCTGCGCCAAGCCGCGAAAGCGCCCCCAGTGGTAGGGCACCGCGCCGCCGCCGTGCGGGATGATGAAGCGAAGGGTTGGGAAATCCTTGAACAGATCGGAGGTCAGGCATTGCATGAAGGCCGTCGTATCCGCGTTCAGGTAGTGCGCCCCCGTAGTGTGAAAGCACGGGTTGCAACTCGTGCTGACGTGGATCATGGCCGGGATGTCGTGCTCGACCATCTTTTCGTAGATCGGGTACCAGTGGCGGTCCGACAGCGGCGGGCTCGTCCAGTGCCCGCCGGACGGGTCGGGATTCAGGTTGATGCCTACGTTGCCGTACTCCTTGACGCACTTCTCGAGCTCGGGAATGCAGGTGGCCGGTTCGACGCCGGGGGACTGCGGCAGCATCGCGACCGGGGTGAAGTGGTCGGGGAACAGCTTCGAGACGCGAAAGCACAGCTCGTTGCAGATCGCGGCCCAGGTCGAGCTGACCTCGAAGTCGCCGATGTGGTGCGCCATGAAGCTCGCGCGCGGGCTGAAGATCGTCAGGTCGCTGCCGCGCTCCTTCATAAGCCGCAACTGGTTGGCCTCGATCGATTCGCGCAATTCATCGTCCGAGATCTTCAGGTCGGCGACCCGGGGCTTGGCCGCGGCGTCCTTGATGCCGGCGATCTGCTGGTTGCGCCAGTTCTCCAGCGCCTTGGGCGCCGTCGTGTAGTGGCCGTGGCAATCGATGATCATGTTATCTCCGTCTGAAGATTGAATGTCATTGGGTCCGGGCCTTGGCGAATGGCGTCATGCCGGCTCCATGCCCTGGCGTCGCTTGGCTTCGGCCGCGGCGGGCGATTGCATGAACGCCACCAGCGCAGCTGCCGCTTGGGGCTGTTTCGACGCGACGCAAAGCCCGGCCGAGAACGTCGTCACGATCTCCGTGCCCGGTGGCAGCGTGCCGAGCAGTTCGACGCCCTCTTCGTGCATCAGTTCGCTGAGTTGCTGGAAGCCGAGCTCGGCGTCGCCGCGCGCGATCAGCGCGCCCACCGGCACGCCGGCGGGGGCCTGAACGACCCGGCTTTTGACCACGTCTGCAATGCCCCAGCCCTCGAACAATTTCAGCAGCGCGGTACCGCTCGGTCCGGTCGAGTAGCCGATCGATTTCGCGGCCAGCACGGTGTTGCGCAGCGCGTCCTCGGTGCCGATGTCCGGCCGCGGCGCGCCGCGGCGCACACCGACGGCGACCGCCGAGGTCACGAGATCTGCTCTGCTGCCTGCCGCCACCGCGCCATTCGCAATCAGTTTGTCGATCGCGTCGGCGGCAAGCACGACGACGTCGAAAGCTTCGCCCGCCCGCACGCGTCGGGCGGCATCGACCCCGCCGACGGACTCGAAGCTCACCTCGCCGCCGCCGCCCGCGCGGTACAGCCCCGCGAGCTCGGTGAGCACGAGGCGCGTTGCCATCGATGAAATGCCGCGAACAGGCTGCGTCATGCGGGCATTGTTGAGTAGCATCAGCTATCTGGCAACAGGCGAGTCTGCATAGCAGTTATCTCAAATTGGCATGGATCTGAAACAGCTCGATTACTTCGTGCACGTCGCCGAACTCGGCAGCTTCAGCCGTGCCGCGAGCCTGCTCGTGGTGGCGCAGTCCGCGCTCAGCCGTCAGGTGCGCTCGCTCGAAGTCGAGCTGCGCCAGCAACTCTTCGAGCGCACCGGCCGCGGCGTGACCTTGACCGAGGCGGGTCGCCGGCTGCTCGATCATGGCCGCGGCATCCTCGCGCAAGTCGAGCGTGCGCGGCTCGACATCGAGCACGAGCGCGACGCCGCGAGCGGTCGCCTCGTGATCGGGTTGCCGCCGAGTGTCGGCCGAACGCTCACCGGCGTGCTGGTGCGCGCGTTTCGCGAGCGATTTCCGGCAGCGACGCTGAGCGTCGTCGAAGGCCTGTCGAACTACGTGATGGAGTGGCTTGCGCTCGGTCGCGTCGACTGCGCTGTCGTCTACAACGTCACGCCTTCGGCGACGGTCGATCTGCTGCCGGTGCTCGACGAGGCGCTCTACCTCGTCTCGGCGCGCCCGCCGGGCAGCGGCGAATTGATCGGCGAGCCGGTGACACTGGCCGAAGTCGCCGAACGCGAACTCGTGATCCCGAGCCGGCCGCATTCGATCCGCATGCTGCTCGAGGCCGCGCTCGCAGGCGTCGGCCGGCGCGCGAATGTGGGGCTCGAGATCGAGAGCGTGCCGGCGATGCTCGAGCTTGTTCGCGACGATGCGCTGCACGCCGTGCTTGCACTGAACGCGCTCAAGTCGAGCGGCAACGAGGGGGCCTTCCACGCCAGGCCGATCGTGCGCCCGGCGCTGAAGACGACGCTGTGGATTGCCACCTCGGCGCAGCGCGCGCGCGGGCCGCTACTCGAGCGCTCGACTGAACTGTTGCGCGAGCTGCTGCTGCGGCACCGGTCCTGAGCCGCCGGGCCGCGGCCGCTGGCAGCGCGCGACGGCATCGGCAGCGGCTTCGGCCAGAGCGGGAGATACTGCGCGCCCATGTCGCTCGTCATCTTTCTCAAGCTGATCGCGATCTTCGCGATCATCGCGATCGGCTATATCGCCGACCGTGCGCGCTGGCTCGGCGAAGGTGACGTCGCGCGCGTGCTCTCGAACGCGGCGTTCTACCTGTTCATCCCCGCGCTGCTGTTTCGCACCACCGCGCGCATCGATCTGCACACGCTGCCGTGGCGTACGCTGGCGGCGTTCTTCGTGCCGGTGATCGGCTGCATGCTGGCAATCTATGTCGTCCAGCGCCGGTCGAATCCGGCGCCGGCGCAGGCTGCGGTGCCGAGCGTGCGCGCGCTCTCCGTCGGCTTTGGCAACACGGTGCAGCTCGGCATTCCGATGGCTGCCGCCCTGTTCGGCGAGGCCGGGTTGGAGGTGCATCTGGCGATCGTCAGCCTGCATGCGCTGTTGTTGCTGACATTCGCGACGACACTCGTCGAACTCGACCTCGCGCGCGCACATGCGCTGCAACACGGTGTCGAGCACTCGCTTGCCAAGACATTGCTGTCGACGGTGCGCAATACCGTAATCCACCCGGTCGTGCTGCCGGTGCTCGCGGGCCTCGCCTTCAATCTGGCCGGCGCCAGCATTCCTGCGCTCGCTGACGAGACGTTGCTGCTGCTCGCGCAGGCGGTGGTGCCGCTCTGCCTGGTCGTGATCGGCATGTCGCTCGCACATTATGGCGTGCGTGGCGCGATTCGCACCGCGGCCTGGGTCTCTGCCGCCAAGCTGCTGCTGCTGCCGGCGCTCGTGCTCGTCGTCGGCCACTGGGGTGCGGGCTTGAGCGGCACGCCGCTCGCGGTGATCGTCATCTGCGCAGCGCTGCCGGTCGGCTCGAACCCGCTGCTCTTCGCCCAGCGTTACACCACGCTCGAAGGCGAGGCGACGACGGCGATCGTGATCTCGACCTTCAGCTTCGTCATCACCGCACCGTTGTGGCTGCTGGTGCTTGGCCTGATCGGCTGAACTCGCGCGTTGTCGCCCAACGTCATACGCGCGTCATGCGGGCTTGTGGGGCCAGGGCGTCGAATGCTCCAATACGGACACCGGCCGAGAGCCGGGAACCCTTCAAACCTGTAGGAGCCCTTTCATGAAATTGCTGTTCACCGCCCTTGCCTTTGCCCTCGCCGTCGCGGCAACCCCCAGCTGGGCGAAGAACGACGCCTGCGAGGCTCAGGCCGCAGACAAGAAGCTTGCGGGCGCGGCAAAGACGAGCTTCCTGAAGAAGTGCGAGACTGACGCCGCCGCGGCGGGTTCAACGTCGTGCGACGCGCAGGCGACGGAGAAGAAGCTCGCCGGCGCGGCCAGAACAAGCTTCGTCAAGAAGTGCGAGAGCGATGCGGCGCCCGCCGGCTCCGCGGCCTGCGAAGCCAAGGCAACGGAGAAGAAGCTCGCGGGCGCGGCCAGGACGAGTTTCGTCAAGAAGTGCGTCTCCGACGCGAAGTGAGCCCGGCTCGCCATCGACCCGGCCCGTTGGCGGCGAAGCACGGGCGGTAAGCGCGAGCCCTGCGCGCAGGCGCCGGGCGGCGTGGTCTATGCTCGGCACGGCAGACCCGACGCGCTTGCGCGGGTCAACACGTCGTCCTGCGACGGCGGGACTTCCCGAAACCCATGGACGTTTACGCCATCGTCGGCAACCCCCACACGCGCAAGGCATCGGTCGTGCGCAGCCTGACGGGTTGCTTCAACCGCAGCCTGCGCGACATCGAGCTGGCCACAGGCGGGCCGGCGTTGAAGGTGTATGCGCGCGCCGGTGCGCTGCAGGATGCGAGGACGCCGCCGGATGTCTTCGTGGCCGAGGCGTCCGTCAGGCGTTGCGAAGCGGTGCTCGTTTGCCTTTCGCCGAGCGCGAGCCTGCTGCACCCGGCGGAGCTGCCTGACGCGCACACCTATCTGGAGCAATTCCGTGACGCCGGCTGGATCCTGAAGTCGATCGCCGTGCTCGGGCAGAACGCCGGCGACCTGCGCTCGCCGGCCCTGCGCCAGTTCCCCTACGCGCCCACGGTGCCGATCAACGTCACGGCGCAGGCCGTGCGGACGCATTTCGGCTGGCGCTGACGCCTGCCGTGCGTGGCGTGGTCGCGCAGTCGCGCACCAAGGGAGCCGCGCGCGGGCCCGCCGCGGCCAGGCCACGGCCTCTCCTTCGCGGCAGACGGATGAACGGTAGGAACGATGCCGCGCAACGGTATCGATTGCGGATTCCTCGCATGGTAGAACCAAGTCGAACCCGGCCACTCACCCGGATGAGGTTTCCGAAGGAGTCACCATGCGTCTCGTCGGCATGCTCGATTCACCCTATGTACGGCGCGTCGCCGTCTCGCTGCAGCTGCTCGGGCTGCGTTTCGAGCACCAGTCGCTGTCGGTGTTCCGTACCTATGAGCAGTTCCGCCAGATCAACCCGGTCGTGAAGGCGCCGTCGCTCGTGCTCGACGACGGCACGGTGCTGATGGATTCGACGCTGATGCTCGAATACGCCGAGGGCCTCGCGGGCA
Organism: uncultured beta proteobacterium; assembly: GCA_963774675.1. Classification (GTDB taxonomy): domain Bacteria; phylum Pseudomonadota; class Gammaproteobacteria; order Burkholderiales; family Burkholderiaceae_C; genus CAIKUF01. Next base: position 438,678 of record CAVZFV010000013.1, read on the forward strand.
AACGCCGCAGCCTGATGTCGCAGGCCGAGTCCGAGCGCCGTGCGGCGTTTCGCACCATCGGTCTCGCGCTCGCGGCGTGCGAGAAGAGCGTGCAGATCTACTACGAGCGCGTCACGCGTCCGCCCGAAAAGGCGCACGAGCCGTGGGTGCAGCGCATCACCGAGCAGGTGCTCGCAGCGTATGGCGCGCTCGAAGCGCAGGCCCTCGCGCATCCGCTCGCCGCCGACAGCGCAACGATCGATCAGGCTGGCGTGTCGACGGCCGTGGTCTGGCACTTCACGCAGGCGATGCTGCCCGAGGTCGTCCCCGCCGCCCACTACCCGACGCTGCAGGACTACGCGGCGCGCTGCGAGGCCTTGCCCGAATTCCGCGCCGCCCCGCACGGCGACGGCACCTATCGCCCTGCCGGGTAGTCGGCGTGCGGCCGAGGCCGCCGGTGCGAAAATGCGCTCATGATCGATCTCGAACTCGAGCCCTACATGGCCGCCGTGGGCCAGGCGGCGCGCGCGGCATCGAGCGCGCTCGCGGCCGCGCCGACGGCGGCGAAGAACGCGGCACTGCTCGCGCTGGCGCGCCGCATCCGCGCGGCGCGCGATGCCTTGCAAGTGGCCAACACGCTCGACGTGGATGCGGCGAAGGCGGCCGGCCTGGCGCCACCGATGGTCGATCGGCTGCGGCTCGGGCCGCGCGAAATCGAGCAGATGGCCGAGGGCGCGGAGCAGATCGCCGCGCTGCCCGACCCGATCGGCGAGATCACCGAGCTGCGCCCGCGCCCGAGCGGCATCGCGGTCGGGCGCATGCGCGTGCCGCTCGGCGTGTTCGGCATGATCTACGAGAGCCGGCCGAACGTGACGATCGATGCCGCGACGCTCGCGATCAAGAGCGGCAATGCCTGCATCCTGCGCGGTGGATCTGAAGCCGTGCATTCGAACCGCGCGTTGGCCGAGCTGGTGCGCGCCGCACTCGAGGACGCCGGGCTGCCGGCTGACGCGGTGCAGCTCATCGCCACCACCGACCGCGCTGCCGTCGGCCTGCTGATCACGAACCCGGACTGCGTCGACGTCATCATCCCGCGCGGTGGCAAGGGGCTGATCGAGCGCATCAGCCGCGAGGCGAAGGTCCCGGTGATCAAGCACCTGGACGGCAATTGCCATGTGTACGTCGACGCGCCGGTCGACCTCGAGCTCGCGCTGCGCGTGACGGACAACGCGAAGACACAGAAAGTGAGCCCGTGCAATGCCGCCGAATCGCTGCTCGTGCACGAGGCGGTGGCGGCGGAGTTTCTGCCGCGCATCGGCGAGATCTTCGCCGCCAAGGGCGTCGAGATGCGCTGCGACGCCGCAGCGAAGGCTCTGCTGCAGCAAGTCGCCGGCGCCAAGCTCGTCGACGCGAGTGAGGACGACTGGGCCGAGGAGTACCTCGCCGCCGTCATCAGCATCAAGCTCGTCGCGACTCTGGACGAGGCGATCACGCACATCAACCGCTACGGCTCGCACCATACCGATGCGATCCTGACCGACAGCCACGCGCATGCGATGCGCTTCCTGCGCGAGGTCGATTCGGCCAGCGTGATGGTCAACGCGAGTACGCGCTTTGCCGACGGCTTCGAGTTCGGCCTCGGCGCCGAGATCGGCATCAGCACTGACAAGCTGCATGCGCGTGGGCCTGTCGGGATCGAGGGCCTGACTTCGCTGAAATGGGTCGTCCTGGGGCACGGTGAAGTGCGCGTCTGAGCCACAGCGCAGGCGCCCGCGGCGTGGCGAAACGGGCGCCCGCGCTTGACGGGGCCGGACGATGCTGTCGTTGACCCCCGAATATGCCGGCATCGCGGTCGTCGCGGTGCTCGGCTTCTGGATTCTCGGTGCGCACAACCGCCTCGTGCGGCTGCGCCAGGCCGTGAGGGGCGCTTTCGGGCGGGTCGACGAGCAGCTGCGCCAGCGTCACGATCAACTGGCCGAACTGATCGCCGCGGCGGCGCCGTTGCGGGCCGACGCGCCGGAGGTGCTCGATGCAGTGGAGGCCATTCGGCTGGAGGCGCGCAGCGCCGCCGATCAGGTCGCGCAACGCACGCTGCACGCCGATCGGTTGGCGCGGCTGGTGCTCGCCGAAAAGGCGCTGCGGACTGAAGTCTCACGCCTGATCACGCTCGTCAAGGCAGAGGGCGGGTTGCGCGCGGACGAGCGGCTGCGCGGCGCGATGAAGTCACTGTCGGCGACGCAGCATCGCCTGTCTGCGGCGCGCGACGCCTTCAATACCGCAGTGCGCGATCACAACCGCGACCTGCGGCAATACCCGACGCGCTTCGTCGCGGCGATGTTCCGCTTCGAAGAAGTCCGGGAGCTCTGAACGCCCGGCGGCGTGGGCATATTGGTGCAGCCCTATTGCTGCTGTGAGGCGGGCGTCGTGCCGCCCTGTACGCCGAGCGCGCCGCCCGTGCCAAGGCCGCCCTTGACGGTCTGCGCCTTGTAGTTGCGCACCACCTTGACGAGCTGGTTGTAGCTGTCGGCGAAGGAGGCGATGATGATCTTGCCTTCGGGCGTACTCGTGTAGCCGCCTGCGCCGCCGCCACCCGCCCAACCGTAGGCCGCGCCGAAGAGCGCGAAATCCGTGTTCTTTGCCGTGCCCTCGGCAGCGGCGAGTTGCACACCGGAGCGGTTGTCGATCATGATCAGCGTCGTCGAGGCTTCGTTGGTCTTGATGCCGCCCGCGATGGCAGCGATCGCGCCCAGGCCGCGGCTCAGGCCTCCGAGCGCGCCCGCCAGGCCGCCACCCGCGCCACCCGTGTTCTGGCTGAACTGGATGCTCGGGTTCATCGTGTAGTCGGCAGCGACCATCTGGCCGGCGCCGAAATTGCTGCCGCCGCGCATCTCGCCCGACTTCTGCAATTGACGCTCGACGTTCATGTTCTGCATCGCCGCGCCACGCTCGACGACGACGAAGCAGTTCGACTGCTGGATCATCATGCGAAGCACTGGCACTGTCGAGCCGAGCTTGTAGCTCTGCAGCGTGCGGTACCAGCCCGCCGTCTGGTCCTCGACGACGCCGATCGTGCCGAGCGTCTGGTCGCAGTGCTCGAGCGTGCTGTTCGCGCCTTCGGAGGTCGCACCGCCCGCCGCGCCCGTGACCGCGCCCTTGCTGCCGCCGCCAACCTCCTGCGCGCCGGCCGTTGCGCAGGCCAGCGCGAGCAACGAGGCGGTGAGGGTGAGAAATCTCGGCGCCGACGGCCGATCGTTGCTTGGCGCGTTCATGTCTTTTCCTCCTGGGGCGAAGCGGGATCAAACGGGACGAATCGAACCGCCAAACATCATAGTGCGGACGCAGGCCGCTGACACCCCCCATGAATCGGGTGTGGCGATGCGCGTCGGAGGGGCTCAATAGCGGAGAGGCCCGATTGCGAGCCGCTCTTTCCCCGCTTACAGTGGCCGCCAATCATGGAGAGCCAAGCGATGCGACCGAACCGAGCCGGAAGCGGCAACACGATGCCACGCGCGTTCCCCAGTGGCTCCGCGCCTCGGTTCGCGCCGCGCCGGCCGGGAAGCGCCTGGTGACCCCCGCCGCGCCGGGTGAAGAGGGCGCAGCCGCTGGCGACCCCGATCGGATGCCCTCAGAGGCTGCGACGCCGCGTCCAAGGGCGGCCCCACCCGCGCCGCCGGTCGATCTGCGCAGCGGCTCGTTGCTCTTTCTTGCGATGCTCGCAGGCCTCTTCGTGCTGTACTGGGCACGGGCGATCTTCATCCCGATCATGGTCGCCGTGATGCTGAGCATCGCGCTCTCGCCAATCGTCAAGGCGATGGAGCGCTGGCGCATCCCGCGCGCGCTCGGCGCGGCGCTGCTGCTGCTCGGCGCCCTCGGCGCGACCGGTTATGCGGCGTATTCGCTGGCCGACGATGCTGCCGCGCTGGTCGAGGTGCTGCCCGAGGCGGTGCAGAAGGTCCGCGGGTCGTTCGACGCTCAGCAGACCGATCCGCAGGGGACGATCGGCAAGGTGAAGAAGGCGGCGGCCGAGATCGAACGTGCCGCGGCAACCGAAACCCCGTCGTCCAACGACGGCGTCCAGCGCGTGCACGTCGAGTCCGAACATTTCAGCCTGCGCAACTACATGTGGAGCGGCACACTCGGGCTTGCCGGCGCGGTCGGGCAGGCAATGGCGATCACCTTCATTGCCTACTTCCTGCTCGCTTCGGGCAACACGTTTCGCCTCAAGCTGGTGCGCATCGCGGGCCCGACGTTCACGCGCCGGCGCCTGACGGTGCAGGCGCTCGACGAGATCACCGTGCAGATCCAGCGCTACCTGCTGGTGCAGCTGTTCACGAGCTTCGTCGTCGGCGTTGCGAGCTGGCTCGCATTCCTCTGGATCGGGCTCAACCACGCGGCGGTGTGGGGGATCGTCGCCGGCGTGCTCGATCTCGTGCCCTACGTCGGGCTGATCGCGGTTGGTGCAAGTTCTGCGCTGGTCGGCTTCCTGCAGTTCGGCACGTTCGAAATGGCGCTGCTGATCAGCGGCGCATCGATCGTGATCCACGCCATCGAGGGCTATCTGCTCACGCCCTGGCTGACGAGCCACGCGAGCCGCATGAACCCGGTCGCCGTGTTCCTCGGCGTGCTCAGCTGGGGTTGGCTGTGGGGCATCTGGGGCCTGCTGCTCGGCGTGCCGATCCTGATGGTCGTGAAGGCGGTGTGCGACCGCGTCGACGAGTTGAAGCCCATCGGCGAACTGCTCGGCTCGTGAGCCGTCACGGGGCGCGCAGGGCGAGCGGGTCGGGTGGTCAGCGCGAGCTGCAGACCGATGCGGTAGCGACGAGCTCGTCGAACAGCGCCATCGATACTTTGCCGGAGACCGCGTAAGGGTCGAGAGTCGCCGTCTCGGAGTACTTCAGCAACAGGGCAGGATTCAGGCGCGAGACCTCCACCTGCCCCATCGACCAGCCGGCGAAACGACGTTCTGCGATCTCCTCGTAGCAAAGCAGCTCGACATCGGAATGCCGCGGATCGGCGGCGATGCGGTTGTAGATTCGGTTCACCGCGCCGCGCCCGCCCTCGAGCACCTGCATGAAAAGATTGCCGGAAAAGCAAAGCAAACCGGTCACACCGTCGCGCTGGTTGTTGCTCTTGGATTGCTTGAGCAGGTTGTCGAGCGCTTCGGCGTCGAGGCCTTGCGCGGCGCGACTCGCATACAGCAGACGTACCAACATGGAATGCTCCTAGACCTTCTTGCTCAGCAGCGAGAGAAATTCGCGCCGCAGGTTGGCGTCCTTCAGGAAGGCGCCGCGCATCACGCTGTTGGTCATCATCGACTCGTCGTCCTTGACGCCACGCCAGTGCATGCAGAAGTGGTCCGCCTCCATCACGATCGCGAGGCCGTCGGGCTTGACGCGGCGCTGCAACTCGTTGGCCAGCATCGTGACCGCCTCTTCCTGGATCTGCGGCCGGCTCATGATCCACTCGCAGATGCGGGCGTACTTCGACAGGCCGATCAGGTTCGAGTGTTCGTTGGGCAGAATTCCGATCCACACCTTGCCGAGGATCGGACACAGATGGTGCGAACACGCGCTGCGCACCTTGACAGGGCCGACGATCATCAACTCGTTCAGGCGCGAGATGTTCGGGAACTCGGTGACGTTCGGGATCGGCACGTAGCGGCCGCGGAACACCTCGGTGAGGAACATCTTCGCGACCCGGCGCGCAGTCTCGTTCGTGTTGTGGTCGCTCTGGGTGTCGATCACGAGCGCCTCGAGCACTTCCTGCATGCGTGCTTCGACCTCGGCCTTGAGCTCCTCGAGCTCGCCCTCCCGCATGAAGGCGGCGATGTTGTCGTTCGCGTGATAGCGGCAGTCGGCGCCGATCAGCCGATACCGGATGCGCTCGGACGCCGGCAGGCGCGCGAGTTCCTCGTCGCTGCGCTCTGCGCGCACGGCCGTCGCGCCGGTGGGTTGAGCAGGCATGGAGCCCTCCGCATTGGACACAGGCAGAGCGTACCGCAGAGCGCCATCCTGCGCCGGCGACGCGCGCGACGGCCGTAGACTGCGCAAGGTGAGCGCCGCGCCGAACGACCTCCCGTCCAGCCACGCGTTGCCGTTGTCGGACCTGCTCGGCCATGCCGCCGATACGCTACAGGCGGTGCGCGCCGGGCGCTCGCTCGATGACGCGCTCGCGCTGTGCCCGGTTCATGCGCGGCCCGGCACGCAGGCGATATCGTTTCACGCGCTGCGTTGGCTCGGCAGCGCGCAGGCGGTGCGCGCGAAGCTGGTGCCGAAGACGCCGCCACCCGCGATCGATGCGCTGCTGTGCTGCGCCCTGGCACTGCTGTGGCCGCCCGGCGCGCCACCCTATGCCGAACACACGCTCGTCGATCAGGCGGTGCGCGCGGCGCGCGCGCGCGGTGCCAAAGGGCGCGACGGCGGCGCGTTCGTCAACGCGGTGCTGCGCCGCTTCGTGCGCGAGCGCGAGGCCTGGGTGGCGCAACTGACGGCGTCGGATGCGGACGACTGTCGCGCGCTGGAATCACCCCGCATGGTGGGTCGCCAGGCTGCGCGCCGATTGGCCCGCGCACTGGCAGCAGCTGCTCGAGGCCGACAACCGGCATCCGCCGATGACGCTGCGCGTCAATGCACGGCGCGCTGACGCCGACACGTTCGTCGCGCGCCTGGCTGCGCTCGACATCGGCGCGCGCGCGATCGGCAGCCACGCGGTGATCCTCGACAAGCCGCGGCCGGTCGCGCAGATTCCCGGCTTCGCCGAGGGCGAGGTGTCGGTGCAGGACGCCGCGGCGCAGCGCGCAGCGCCGCTGCTGATCGGCGCCGGGCTGCCCGCGAATGCGCGCGTGCTCGACGCCTGCGCCGCGCCGGGCGGCAAGACGGCGCACCTGCTCGAACTCGCCGATCTCGACGTGCTCGCGCTCGACCGTGACGCGGCACGCCTGACGCGCGTCGGTGAGACGCTCGGCCGGCTCGGCCTGCATGCGCGTCTGCTGGCGGCCGACGCGGGCGATCCTGCGGCCTGGTGGGACGGCGTTGCGTTCGATGCGATCCTGCTGGACGCGCCGTGCAGCGCGTCGGGCATCGTGCGCCGCCACCCTGACGTGCGCTGGCTGCGCCGCGCGAGCGACATCGCCGCACTCGCCAGCACCCAGGCCCGATTGCTCGACGCGCTGTGGCCACTGCTCAAGCCGGGCGGGCGGCTGCTTTACTGCACCTGCTCGGTGTTCAAGGCCGAAGGCGAGTCGTCGATCGACGCATTTTTGCAACGACAGCGTGGCGATGGGTGCGCGCGGCGGCTGCCCGCGCCCGGCCATCTGCTGCCACTGGTCGACAATGGCGATGTCGGCGCGCCCAGCCCTGTGCAAATCGCGTCCGATGGCTTCTTTTACGCGCTCGTCGAAAAGGCTGTCCGCTGAGTCTTCAAGCCCACAACATCGCCGGCCCGTCGCATCGCTCGCTCGACGACGGCCTGCGCGCGGCTACGCTCCGGCGGCTCTGGATCGTGGTCTGCGGCTGCTGCTGCTCGTCTTGTCGTGTCCCGCCCCGGCGCACGCCCAGGCCGTCGAGCTGAGCAGCTTCAGCGTCGTGCGCAGCGAGGACGGCGTGCTGCTGAGCTACGTCGCCGACTTCGAGCTGCCGCCGAGCGTCGAGGATGCGCTGCATCGCGGCGTGCCCTTGCACTTCGAGGCGCGCGCCGAATTGTTTCAATCGCGCTGGTACTGGCGCGACAAGCGCATTGCGCGCGCGACGCTGAGCTGGCGCCTGACCTATCGGCCGCTGACGCGCAACTACCGTCTGGATACCGGTGGTTTGAACCAGAGCTTCGACACGCTGGCCGAGGCGCTTGATTCGCTGCGCCGGCGCACACGCTGGAAGATCGCCGACGCGGCCCAGACTCGATGCGGACGGCGGCCACTATGTCGAGTTCGCCTTCGGCCTGAACACCAGCCTGCTGCCGCGCCCGATGCAGATCGGCATCGGCGGCGAGACGTCCTGGTCGCTGTCGGTCGAACGCACATCGCGGCTCGATTGAGATGAAGCTCGCTCTGGCTCGCCGCGCCTGCGTTCGCCACAGGGGAGCACCGATCGCGCGGAACGACCCGGCGCAGGGCTGACACGCACGCGTTCGAAGATGCCGAAACCGAATCGCTGGGGCTGGATCGTCACCCTCGTTGCGCTCAGCGGCGCGGCGATGGTGCTCTTCTTCCTGCTGTCGATCTCGACCGGCAACCGTGCTGAGTACGAACGCCAGTTCGAGTGGCTCTTCTGGGGCAACGTCGTCGTCGCGGCCTTGCTGACGCTTGCTATCACCGTTGCCGTCGCGCGCCTGCTGTTGCGCGTGCGCGGAGGCAAGTTCGGCAGCCGCATGCTGCTGCGGCTGGCGGTGACGTTCGCTTTTGTCGGTGTCGTGCCGGGCGTGCTGATCTACACCGTGTCCTACCAGTTCGTCTCGCGCAGCATCGAAAGCTGGTTCGACGTCAAGGTCGAGGGCGCGCTCGACGCAGGCCTTGCACTCGGGCGCGCGACGCTCGAGGCGCAGGTGAAGGAATTGGGTGCCAAGACGCTCGCCGCGGCCGAACGCCTCGGCGAGGCAGGCGAGGTGCTGCCGCCGCTCGCGCTCGAGCGAACGCGCGAGCAACTGACGGCCAACGACGTGGCCATCGTCGATGCGAGCGGCCAGGTCAAGCTCTCTGCCGGCAGCGCCGCCAACACGCTCGGGCCGCGCCGCCCGGACGTGACACTGATGCGCGAAGCGCGCAGTTCGCGTGTCGCCAGCCGGCTCGAGGGGCTGGAGAACGACGCTGGCGTCTCGACGCCGAACGCGGCGCGCGTGCGCGCGCTGGCACAAATCCCGAGCAACAACTTCGCGCTCGACGCCCAAGACCGCTTCTTGATGGTCACGCAGGTGGTGCCGGCAAGCCTCGCCGCGAATGCGCTCGCGGTGCAGGCCGCGTACAGCGAATACCAGCAGCGCGCGCTTGCACGCGAGGGCCTGCGTCGCATGTACATCGGCACGCTGACGCTGGCGCTGATCCTCTCGGTGTTCGGCGCGCTGCTGCTCGCAGTGGCGATCGGCAACCAGGTCGTGCAGCCGCTCCTGATGCTCGCCGAAGGCGTGCGCCAGGTAGCGGGCGGCGACCTGACACCCAAGCCCGTATTCGCTTCGCGCGACGAGCTCGGCGGCCTGACGCGCGCCTTTGCCGACATGACCGGCCAGCTCCACGAAGCGCGCACGCTGGTGCAGCGCAGCGTCGCGCAAGTTGAGGGCGCGCGCGCCAACTTGCAGACGATCCTCGACAACCTGACCGCCGGCGTGATCGTGTTCGACCGCGACGGCCGCATCGACACCGTGAATCCCGGCGCGACGCGAATCTTGCGCCTGCCGCTTTCGGCCTACCGCGGCCGGCGCCTGGCCGAGGTCGCCGGCCTCGAGACCTTCGCGAACGAAGTGATGAGCCGCTACGATGCGCACGCCGAAAGCCAGGAGCCCGGCGAACGCAGCCAGTGGCAGGACGCGTTCGAACTGCAGACGGCGCCCGAGCGCGACAAGCTCACGCTGCTCGTGCGCGGCGCCGTGATGCCGCAGGATGCGCGCTTGATGGTGTTCGACGACATCACCGAGGTGGTCTCCGCGCAGCGCGCCGAAGCGTGGAGCGAGGTGGCGCGCCGTCTGGCCCACGAAATCAAGAACCCGCTGACGCCAATCCAACTGTCGGCGGAGCGCATCGCGCACCGTCTCGGCCCCAAGCTCGAGGGTGCGGACCAGGCGATGCTCACGCGCTCGGTCGAGACGATCGTGAATCAGGTGCAGTCGATGAAGACGCTCGTCAACGAGTTTCGCGACTACGCGCGCCTGCCCGCGGCGCAGCTGCTGCCGCTCGACCTGAATGCGCTCGTCGGCGAAGTGCTCGCGCTGTACGCGACGGAGCAGGAGTCGGGCCGGCTGCGCGCCGAATGCGAGCGCGATCTGCCGATGATCGTCGGCGACACGACGCAGTTGCGCCAGGTGGTTCACAACCTGGTGCAAAACGCGCTCGACGCCGTGGCCGATCGTGCCGACGGCGTCGCGCGCGTGCGCACCGAAGCATCGCGCGACGAACGCGGCCATCTGCGCGCAGTGCGACTGCTCGTGATTGACAACGGCCCGGGCTTCGCCGACAAAGTGCTCAAGCGCGCATTCGAGCCCTACGTCACGACCAAGAGCAAGGGCACCGGGTTGGGCCTTGCGGTGGTGAAAAAAATCGCCGATGAACACGGTGCGCGGCTGCGTGTGGCCAACCTCGGCGCAGGTACGCTGGTGACCGCGGATGCGGCCTTCGACACCCAAGCCGGCGAGGGCGCGCCGCGCGGTGCGCAAGTTTCGTTATCATTTTCCAACTTCCCCACGGTCGATCGACCCGCTGCACCCGCAGCGGTTGCGGCGTCCGCGACCTGACTGTGAGCATTCCCATCCGTACCTATCCCCCAGTTTCGCGATGCACATCGGCCCGCTGGCCGGGTGTAGCCTGACCCGCTCATGGCCAACATCCTGGTCGTCGATGACGAACTCGGTATCCGGGCCCTGCTGTCCGAGATCCTGGCTGACGAGGGCCACAGCGTCGAGCTGGCCGAGGACGCCGCGCAAGCGCGCGCATGCCGCCAGCGCCAGCAACCTGATCTGGTGCTGCTCGACATCTGGATGCCCGATGTCGACGGCATCACGCTGCTCAAGGAGTGGGGTGCGACGGCGCAGCTGACGATGCCCGTCATCATGATGTCGGGCCACGGCACGATCGACACAGCGGTCGAGGCGACCAAGTTCGGCGCGATGGCCTTCCTCGAAAAGCCGATCACGTTGCAAAAGCTGTTGCGCGCGGTCGAGCAGGGGCTGGCCCGACCGGCGCCGCGCGTGGCGCGACCGCCGGGGTCGCTGCAGCCCGAGCCGGCCGCAACATTCGTCGACGGCGCGAACGCGGGCGTCACGGCCGCGATGGGCTATGCGCCCCAACCGCTAGGGCCGTTGCCCGAGCAGAGCTTCGCGCTCGATCGCCCGCTGCGCGAAGCGCGCGACGCGTTCGAGAAGAGCTACTTCGAATTCCACCTCGCGCGGGAGAACGGCAGCATGACGCGCGTCGCCGAGAAGACCGGCCTCGAGCGCACGCACCTGTACCGCAAATTGAAGCAACTCGGCGTCGACCTGACGCGCAACAAGCGCGGCTGATCAAGGCTCGATGCGGCGCGCCGCACGAAGATGCGCTGAAACGCGTCGCTATAATCTCGCCCTTCGGCCTGGTAGCTCAGTTGGTAGAGCAGCGGATTGAAAATCCGCGTGTCGGTGGTTCGATTCCGCCCCAGGCCACCAGTAAAATCAACGGGTTAGAGATTTTTGTCTCTAACCCGTTGTTCTTTTCTGCTATCCACGTAGGCGCTACGTAGGCGGCGCAAGCGAGTTCTTTTCCGTCGTTTGCGCGGAACCCATCGCAAAAGTTCGGCAGATTGCGAAGCGACGGCGGCCGACGCCACCGCGCGCGCTCACGCCGCCACGCTCACCCGCACGTCCTCCCGCCCCTTCCCGCGGTACGCCTCCAGGTCAACGCCGCGCAACTCGACCACCTTCTTGTAGTCGACATTGCCCGCCTTCCAGAAGCGCGTCACGGTCACGCCGGCGCCTTGCTCCCGCGGATGCTCTGCAAGCGCCACCAGCGCCTCCTTGGCGCGATCCAGCGCCTCGTCAGCTACCTGTGCCGCGAGCTTCGCCTGCGCGTACGCTCGCGCCGCCGTAGCCCACGCCTCGTCCTCCCGGACTACCGTATCGGCTTCGACCAACGGCGGCGGCGTGTCGGAATCGAGGAAGTGCTGGAACACGTCCCACGCCTCCCGGATCGCCGCCATCGCCGTCTCGTCGCGCTCGATGCTGCGCAGCAGCCCGTGCTCGCCGTCGAACACCCACAGGTGGGCCTCGGTGGCACCGCTCACCATGAGCTGATGCTGGATCTGAGCCGCGTAGTGCCCTGGCACCGCGCCACCCTCGACCGACTGCCACAGCGCCGAAGCCGCGCCCTTGTACGGACACTTGATCTCGACGATGAGATCGCCCTGCAGCGTGATGCCGTCGAGCGACGCCGAGTACTCGCCGTCCTGCATCACCAGCGGCTGCATCACGAGGCCCGTCTGCGCCTCGTAGGCCGCTCTCGCCGCCGGCTCCAGCGCAGTGCCGTTGAGCATCGCCGCGTTGACCGCCTGGGTCTTGCGCCCAGTCTTCAGCAGCCAGAGCTGATACGGCGTGACCCACGGGCTGATGCCCAGCACCGCCGCGCGTCTCCGACGCATTGCGCATCGTCAGCCGATGGGCATGCCACTCGGCCGAGCCCTGCACGAGCTTCAGGACGGCGCTCATGCTGCCCTCCGCTTCTCGAGCGAGCGCACGACACGCAGGTAGTCCGCGATCCGGATCTCCTTCAGGCTGCTGACCCCGAAGTGATCGAGCACGCGGGTCACGTCCGTGCCGACCTCGGAAGCCAGGCGCTGGATGTTCGCCTGCTGTGCCGGCGAGATCGTCTGCCCGAGTGGCATCGGCAGTGGGCCTTGGCTCGGCTTGACCGGAGTCGGCGCAGCGTCGTTCGCCGCATCGGCCATCGGCTGCGGCAGGTCCTCACCGGCGTAGATGTACAGCCCGAGCCCGTGCAGCGCGATCGCCTTGACCAGGCACCGCTGAATCGAGCTGTTGATGTCGAACGCCGTCGGCGCAAGGATCGGCCGGTTCCGTCCGTCGAGCACGGGATGGATCTGGCTCAGCGTCACGCCCTGCACGGTGACCGCGACTTCGACGAACACGCCGATCTCGCTGAAGAGATACGGCAGCCCGTTGAAGCGCCGAACCTCCCAGCACGCGGCCGGATCGGCGAGGCGCAGCTGCGCCACGGCGAACGGCCAGGAGAGGTAGCTGAAGCCTCCCTTCTTCTCGATGTGCTCGGACACGTTGATCGCGTTGAGCCGGGCAAAGTAGTTGTCTGACATGGTGAACTCCAAAGTGGATGGGCAAAGAAAAGCGCCCGGAGAACTCACGTTCAACCGGGCGCGGGGATGGGCCATCAAGGCGGCCCGAAGTCAGCGGCGTTTACAGTTTCTTGCCATCAAAACCCCGCTCGAAACTGGCTTGTTGTTATGGGTGATCAGGCCGCCTGTGCCAGCGGCATCACGGCCTCGACTTCTGTCGGTTTTGGCAGCAGGTAGTCGGCGGCTTTCTGCGCCTGCGACGCAGCGGTGAAGATCGAGCCGCTTGTCGTTGCGCAGCGCCTGCAGCCAGCTCGCGATGTAGCTCTCGTGCTGCAGCTTCCCGGGCAACCGGCAGAAGTTGCACAGGAACGCCGAGCCCATCTCGGCGACGAGCTCCTCGAAGGCATACGCACTGATCGCGTGCCGACCTTCAAGCGGCCGGTTGCACCGCTGCGGATGGCCGGTCCAGTGAGTGAGCTCGTGCAGCGCGGTCGCGTAGTAGTCGCTCGCCGAACTGAACGCACCACGGGGCGGCAACTGGATCGCATCGTCCGAGGGCGCGTAGAACGCGCGCGAGCCGCCGTGACGCACGACAGCACCGGACTCGCCGATGAGTCGCTCGGCTTCTTCGATGGGATCCCAGATGGCGTCGGGCGGCTGAGCAGCCGCGAGCGCAGGCGGCAGCCCATCGACCTGGTCGACGTTGAACACGGTGAACGACCGCAGCAGCGGCACGACGCGCCGATTGGGCTCGGGTGCGGGCACCTTGCCTTCGACCTCATGCAGCTTGAAGAACACGATCGGCGTGCCGTGCTCGCCCTTGCGGACGCGGGCACCCATGCCGAGCGCCTGCTGGAACGTCAGCCAGCGGTTGCTGCCGTAGCCGCAGGACATCGCCTGCAGGTTGAGCAGCAGCACGTTGATGCCGCGGTAGGGGCGGTGTGACGTGGCGTTCGCTGGCGTCGGGTCGCAGTCGATGCCGGTCCAGGGACGGATCCAGGGCGGTGTACCCGCTTCAAGCGCGGCGACGATGCGGGCCGTGACGGTTGCGTACAGATCAGGGAATGTGGACATGGGGAACCTCCAAAACTGACAAAAAGAAACCCCGGTGAGACGAGCTCAACCGGGGCGGTGAGGGGAGAAACGAACGGTGCTGGCTACAGGGTGCGCATGCGAACTTGCGCCCAGCTCCACACCTGCCGAGCAGCATCGCTGCCCGTGCGCAGAGCATCAGTGCCGACTGCAAGGCCGCGGTCGAGCTTGCGGTCGGAGAGCAGCACTGCGACTGCCGGGATGCAGCGCGTGCTGGCTGAACGCGAGCGAGGCGATGATCGTCAGCAGCCAGAGCAGGAAGCTGAGGAAGATGCCGAGCGCTGCAGCCTGGATGACCCAGATGCAAGCCGAGGCCATCGCGTAGCCGATGGTGATGTCGCCGGTCACGGACGCGACGGCGCGGATGAAGATGTTGATGCGAGCAGACATGGCTGTGCTCCTCGTTTCAGATCTCGAGCCGGAAGCGGCCGGGGAAGTACCGGCCGCCGGCGATGTGGCCGAATAGGCGCTTCGCGAACGTCGTGGCCATGCTCGTGAACAGGCCGGCGATGGTCGCGGCCATCACGCCCTCGAAGCTGCCGCCGTGAACTGCCAGCACGAAGACCGTGACGGCGATGTCGAGGATCAAGTCGTAGTGCAGCAGGCGAAGCATCCAGCGGCGCTTGAGCTTGGCCAGCACGAACAGCAGGCCGAGGAAGATGGCAAAGGCGGAAGTGAACATCGCAGCTCCTTGGTTGATGTCTTCGGGTTGAAAGACATGAACGCGGAGCGACGCGGGCCGGCCGAAGGACGGCGCGCAGGGGGAGTGGAAGAGACTCCTTTTTGGCCCGGGTCAGGATGAAATCCGAACCGGGGGGTGTCTTCTGGGCGAGGCGGGAGAGAGACTCGTGCGGCCGCGGGCCGGCAGCTTCGAAACGCTCCTTGTGCTCTGTGCGGCTAGGCATTCACCGCCAGAAAGTAAAGCTTATGCTCGGGCTGCAAGAGGAGGTTTACGGCCACTAGCGTCCAGGCGACCGGCAGCGCCGACATTTCCTCAGATGGTTTCCACCCACCGATAGGGAGAACGCATGAGCGAGAAAAGCCCCGTATTCAGGGTCAAGGACATACTAGGGGAAATTGAAGTATATGAATCAGCAGTGGTTCTATCTCCTAAATCCGGAAAGCGAGGAAAAACTATTGAGTTTTCCTCAATTGAGAGGATTAAATTCAAGGAATCGGGCCGGCTCAACGGATACATATTATTCATTCTCGTCGATGAAAAAGAATTCCAGTTTGATAAGGGGGTTACGGCCATCACGAAAGATGTGAATGCGTTTGCATTTTCTGGCGGGCACGTGAATTTGGCGGCACGACGCATAAAAGAGTACATTGAGAATAGACTTCGCGATCCAATCCCTCCGCCCGAGGTGGCCGCCGCGACGGATTCAAAAGGCTGCGTCAAGTGCGGCCATATTCGACAGCCGACAGGCTCAGCTCCAGATTTCGAATGCCCGCAGTGCGGTGAGATTTACTCCAAGGTCGAAGGAGCCTTGGCCGCGAGTACAATGGATGAAACGAAACACCAAGCGCCCCAAACTACTAGGCCTCAACGCCAAGCGAGAACGATTTTGCACAGCCTTGGACCGATGTCAGGCTCCCTCTACGAACATACCGATTCAGGCAAAGTCGCGTATCGAAGGTTTTTGAATTTCGTTCCATCGTTTATGGTAACCATCAATGATGTCACGGGGGTTTCAGGCCAAATGCACGGGGTATGGGTCAGGCTGAAAATTCATGGGCTGGGTAGTATATTGGCCGAGGCAGATGTTGCGCACGGCGAGATGGAGAAGATTGGCGAGTGGTTTGAAAGGCGGAAACAAAGCAGAATGTTGTCCCCTTCCGGGACGAACGATGGCGGCAAACTACCGATGGAGCCTGAGACAAAAGTTGTGACATTGGCTGAGCAATTGAGGCAACTTTCTGAATTGCACGCTGCAGGGGTAATAAACTCCGAAGAATTCACGGCAGCGAAACGAAAGTTGATCGAAAACTAGCGCCCGATGATCCATCGCTCCATGTCTCGCTACGTTCACACCTACGGCAGTGTTTGCAAAAGTCTACAGGTCACTTGGCCCGCGAAATGCTGTGCTGACGGCGCTACCCGCAAATGGTGCTCAAGACCATAACGGGACGGGAATGTCTCGCGCTGCCGAGCGTCCGCTTCTGAGAAATGTGTACGGCCCGGGGCTCTTCGCTGTCGGAGCGCAGCCGGCAAGTATCTGACCTTCTGCAGCCGTTCGGCGCGACGCGGGGGACGGCTCGCCAGACCCTCGTGTTGCGCGCCGTGCGCTGCTGCTCGGCCGGCTTACGGTCGACGCCAAAAGGGGACATTTTTCTAATATAAATACTATTAGGAAAATGTCCCTTTCTGCGCATTGAGGGCCTCGCACACGTTCACGAAGCCGGCCGCGTCGGTGTCGGAGCACGTCGGAAACTAAGCCTACTGGACGCCATCGCCATGCGCGAGTACTTGGCGGCGGGATTAGCCCGCGTCGCCCTGAGCGCGGTTCGAGCCCTGTTGCCTCCCCGGGAACAGCGAATATGCGAACTGGGTGATTGATTTCTCCGCTTGAGCGACAGACTAGCTCTCACCGTGAAGGTGCGCGGCAAGCACCGCGTAGTTCTCGTCCACGGCTGGCGTGGTGTGCACGGCCCTGTGACAGTTGGCGCAAAGGACGGCGAGGTCGGCAAGCGTTGTACGCACAGGCGTTGCGGCGTTGGAGAGTGGTGCCAGGTGATGGACTTCAAAGATTCTCGACGCAAAGGTTGGTGGATATCTCGTCGCTTCGTCGATGCCGCAAAGGGCACAGACGCATCGCCCGTGGGCGAGTCGGACTTCCGCCAACTTCTTGTCTCGCAGGGTACTTGAACGCTCGCGCCGGCGATGAGCGCGCAGCGTTCGCTCCCCTTCGGTTGCGGCAGGAGAGGTCGCGGCGCCATCCTCGCGTGCGGACAACCCCCAAAGTCGTTCCAGAGCATTTGTCTGCATACGATCCAAGGGGAACACCGTTCCGTTTGGCATCGTGATGATCGAGGCCCTGCGGAGGTCGGGGTCGTCCTTGGCTGCGCCACGAGGGACGTACCCATCCTCAACCGACAAGCGGACCTCATCAAGATGAACTCCGGTCTTTGCTTCGTCTGCGTCGGGTTCCTCTGCACGCCAGAGATCGCTGCCAAGTGCCTCAGGATGGCGTACTGCCGAGCCATGCGTCGGAGGCTCAACAACGGTTCCGATTCCGATGGCGCCGGCGTTGGGGCCGGACCGCCAGAGAAACGCTCGATCGCCTACGGAGATCTCCCTGGCATGTCGGGGTGTGCGCCAGTAGATGAGTTCTGGGTAGCGCGCGACATAGTCGTCGATGTCGAACTTCTCCGGGTTCCCCTGAAACACCCAACTTGCCAAGCCGCCTCCTGTGATAGCTAACGTGTTTGCGGGCGCACCGGCACGCCATCGACTCGCGTGCCTTGCAACCTACTTATCGTCACGGGCGTGCGCTGGAAAATCACAAACCAACGGCGCATGATCACTGCGCTTCGACCATTCCGAGTGGGATCCTATCGACAAACTGAATCCGTATGGATAGAAGCTCTCCGCCGCAAAAATGTAGTCGATATGGTGGCCCTTGTCGGCATGATGGTAGAGAAAGAAGGTGTCATGCGATTCCTTCCCATGCTCGCTTTTATGCTGTCGGTGATACAGGCTGTGAATACCGTGTTGACCGAGGATCGCAACGAAATCCTTAAACTGATACCGGCGTGAAGGTTTGTCAAATACGAAGTTGGAGTTGAAGTCGCCAGCCCACACTGATTCTGAGGTCGCGATCAGCTCCTTGTAAGTCTCTAGCGCCTCAAGCAAGGGCCGAACGTATTGACCTGAATAGTCACCAAGTGGCAGTGTCCACACAGCGAAAAGTACGAAAGATCTTGGACCCGAAACGGAGAGAGGGATAATCCATTTGTGTGATGAATCGTAGGTCGGATGCACTTCAAGCGTGTAATCGCCGTATGAGACAACTGCCAATCCCTTTCGTGAGTTGGTTCCAAACCATTCGAATGACCGAACCGCACGCGACTCAAGAGGTTGTTGTATTCCAAGAAGTTGCTCGCACTCTGGAACCACGAGAATATCAGGATGCATCGCCGAAGCAAACTCATGCTTTCGGTGAAATGCCCCTTTGCAGTTCCAGGTTATGAGTCGCATGCTCGCCTAGGAAATCTCGTGCGCCGTGAGTCGTCGGTCGTTTGCGGGGCCCAAATTCTCTCTACACGACTTCCAACTCCTTAAGCGTCTTGCCACTGGCATCCTTCCAGGCGGTAAGCCCGTTCGCGTGGCCACCATGAACGACCGCGGCTGCCGCACTCGGGCTGGAAAACTCTATATCCTTGCTGAAGACCAAGCGATCGCCGCTGGCACGAAGTACCCCATCGTCTTTGAGCTTCTGGCGAAGGTTTCTGGTCCAGGGCCACTTCTCCGATGAGGGGCGCTCAGAACTGACAGCTTCCGAACCTTCCTTGACCAGAAAGCCGTTCGCACTCCTGAAACCCGTAGCCTTCAGCCCCTTAATCTCGCAGGTCAAGAGCTTGCTGGTTGGTGCATCGTCGGTTGTGGAGCCTGCCATGGGTACTAAAAGGTCGACTCCTAGGACCGGGAGAAGCTGATTGATCTTTTCGAGAAAAACCTCCATCTCTCCACGATCCGATTCTGGGAGCTTTGACCCGCTACTTTGGGTATTCGTCACTACGGCGCGACCGGCGCTCTTGGCCGCTTCCAGCAACTTCCCTTCGAGGTGGCGAATGTGAGCCTTCGTCAGGTTTTCGTCCTTACTCACGAAGAACGTGACCTGATTCCAGAAGTCTTTGTCGCTGTGGTTCCTTATGCGATCCCGAATACACTCTGCCTCGCCAATATAGATCGCAGGCTTGCCTGTTTCAGGGTCGGTGCCGGTCAGGAAGTAGATTCCTGATTTTCCAGACTCCTCTCGGGCAAGCACGCCTTCAAACTCGGTGCGTGGCCCAGAAACCGACTTACCGGTCCAGTTCGACAGTTCGGCGGTGCGCAGGCGCTTGGGGTCACCATGAACCAGGAAGAGCTTGATTGTTGCTGTCGGCACTGTTCCTCCCGGAGTCGTCAGCCCTAAAGATCGCACGCAGCGCGGTCATTCCCTTCGCCCCCAATTTCGAGTAACACGGGGTCTACGACCTCAGCCCAATGTATCCGGCCGCGCGGTCGCCGTCCAACTCGGCCTGATCGCTCTTGGTCGATGTCGACGATGGGCGGCCCGACCGACCAGGTGGTGGAGGGTGGTGGAGGCTGAAAACACAACTTTTCTTTATCTCCGCCTCATGTGGAAAGTCTTGTATTTGGCCTCCACCACCCTCCACCGATCGGTGAGCGTCTACCTGCCCGCCAAGCCCTGATTCAGCACGGCGGCAAGCCTTTTCGCCGCGTCGGCGATCTGCGCCGCCAGCGTCGCATCCCAGCGCTTCCCATACTCAACGTCGATCTTGTGGCCGGCAGGGTAGAACCCTTCGGTCGCAACGATCCTGCACGACTCCTCGACCCAGCGTCCTGGCGCGGAGCTCGTATCTGCCGACACCTTCGCTCTCGCAACCGCGTCTCGCAGAGCTCCATCGCCGCCCGGCCATTGCTCGATGAGCAGCGTGTCCCACACAGCGTGAAGATTCGTGCCCCGGCCAAACGCCTGCACCTGGTACGTGTTGCCGCCGCGGTCGTCGCCGTAGCCGCCGTGCAGAGGCTGATGCGCATCCGCGACGAAGTGAACGACGTACTTGAGCGCCTTCAGGCGTTCCTCGTCTGGGGCGTCGGACGACAGCACTGCGACCTGGCGCTCGATTGCTCCGACGACGCATGACGCGCCGGAACAGTTGCGCTCAGGCACGTATCGGCAATCCTCATCCCGGGCGAAGTTGACGTAGTGCCACTTCGCCGTGGTCCGCGACTTGTGTTCGTCAGCCCAGGTAGAGATTGAGACGAAGGTCGCGCCGGGTTCGAGCGCGAGCAGCCGGTCGACTTCAGCCTTCGCCTCCGGGGTGAGCTGGCGCTCGGCTGCTTCGGCGATCAGACGATGAGCCTCGAAGCCCCATGCGCCTGCACGCAATGGAAGCACGGCGACGAGCACGACGAGAGCTGCGCGCACGATGCAGCTCACGCCATCCCCTCCCGCTCGACGATCTCGATGACGCCGTTGCTCATGGCTCCGAACTCGTCGTCGGGAAATCCATGGTCGGCGAACAAGGCCTTCATCGCGGCAATGCCCCGCGCCAGGAAGCGCCCCAGCTTGGCCTTGTCGATCTCGACCACGCCGCCGCCGGAATAGCAGGATCCGCACAGACATGCCGCAAAGAGCTTGATGCTCTCGTCGAGCTGGTTGAAGAAGAACGCCCAGTAGGGCCAATGGTGGTCGAGCTCGCGCAGGAACGTGCGGACTTCGGCAACGTCGACAAGCTCACGCGGATCGTCGTCGTAGCCGGTCACGCGGAGGGCCATCTGCCCGCGGTATCGCCAGATGGCTTCTGGCGTGTTGAGCAGGGCGAGCAGGCTGCCGACAACCGGCAGAACGTCACCAGCCTCGACTTCCTGGCGGGAGATCAGGAGCGCGACGGGCTCAACGACACCGCGGCGAAGATCGAGTCGAGGGGTGGGCATGGCTCGATTTTCAGGCGGAGAGCGCCATACTGTGAATATATCCAGTATGCATACCGGCCCACAACGATGCCGAGCCTGCGGCGCAACCAGCTACCGCCGCGTCATCGCCCGCGATGAGCAGGGAGCGCTGCGCGCGACCGAGCTCTACCAGTGCTCGGGCTGCAGCGTCGTATTCGCGGATCCGAAGGCGTGGCGCGAGGGCGGCGGCGACGGGCCGCCGGCGTCGGTCGATCTTCGACCTGAAACACCTGTGAGCGCCTCGACGGCGGCCGAGACCGCTGAGGTATCGAGAGTGCCGAACTTCGCGACGTATGGCGGCGCTTCGGGAAGGTCTGGGGCAGATGGCTGAGGTGCTCGCCTGGAGCCTTACTCGAACAGCGTCCCCCGCAGGTGTTCAAGCGCACTTCGCACAAATACAGCGTCGTCCGAGTTACGGGATCCGCTCTCGAGCCATGCACCGGCCAACCACAGCGCGAAGGACTCGGCCTGGTTGAAGTCGTACTGCTTCTTGGCTTCCTCTTGAAGCGCCCGGCCCATCTTGATTCGCCCATCCTTTGACCAGTTGATCTGCTGCGCATCGAGCTGCTCGCACTTCTCGACGAAGCGGCTCATGGCTACGTTCAAGACTTGTTCGTCGAGCTGTTTCAGATGATTGCCACTGCTCGCGAGGCCGTCGCGAAGGCGCTTGCCGTGCGCGGCCTCGTTCGCGTCAGCAGCGGCACCGACGAGCCTGTCGAGGAATCGGGGCTTGTCCCTCGCTTGCGCGGGCAGCGACGGGTCGTACTTTGCAACGGATCCGCTCGGCTTGCCGCTGTCGACATAGACGCGCCCGTGAATGTCGAACTGATAGCGCGACCCGCACTTGCTGCATACGAACGCGCGAGGAAGATCCGTGGTCACTCGAAGCAGCACACCGCACGATCGGCACTTGTAATGCCAATGCAGGAATCCGGCCATGCCGGCCTGGCCGCACTCCTCTACCCTGCCGACTTCACGCATCAGCGAGACCTCAATCCCAGGGCGTCTTGCCGCGACGGCCGGATCGGCGCAACAGCTCGCCTGACTTCTCAGCGACGCTCGAAACGACACCGCCAACTGACCGGGCCGCATCGCTTGCAGCAACCGTGCCCGCAATTTGTGCAGCGCGAAAGGCGGCTCTGCGTGGTTGCCGCAGCAGCCACCGAAGGAAGAGCCCAGCCAAGCCAATTCCAGCAAACACAGCACCGACAATTGCGCCCCTGACAACACGCTCCGGCATCGCATCGTTGCCGCTTGCACGCTGCGTCGGCTGAGCGACGATCGCCGCCTGGCTGGGAGTCGGAATGACCGGCGTCGCCATAACGTCCTCAGCCGCCAAGCGAATCGCGATGTCTGCGCCCTTGCCTTGTTGAACATAGGCCTGCATGCGTTGCAAGACCGCGCGCGTCGCCGCGACATCGAAGTTGCCCGAATCGGGGTTGAGGCGCGGGTATCGAGCTTCGAGCGCCACTACGGCCCTGTCGTAGGCAATGCCGGTGTCGGGAAGCGGGGCAGTCGGCTTGGCCCTGGGCCCAGGGACGACATCCGGGACGTTACTCAGGTACACCGGCTTCCCGGAACTGCGAGGTGCCGGTGAGATCTCGTCGGCGTTCTCTGGCATCACGCATGGTGGCCCAGCTTGCTGCCACGTTCGACCGTCGCCGGTGTGGCAGACCCATACTGCACTGCACAGCCCCGGCGTGAGTAGCAGGGCAAGCGCCAAAGCAAACGTTCGACGGCTGAATCGCGAGCGCATGTTTGTCTTCTTCTGAAGCCAGGCCAGGCTGGCAACGTTCGGCGATGTGAATGGGCTGGCAGATTGTGACCCAAACACGGCTGACTCAAAAGCGGTCAATCAGCAGACTCGTGCGCAATGCCACGGGCCTCCACTGCCGCCTCGCGACGCGCACCCTCGGCGCGGGAATTGCTGTCGCTGAACATCATCCGCAAGCGCGGCGAGCTGGGCTGGTCGCAGGAAGCGCTGGCTTTCGAGGCGGGCCTGCACCGCACCTTCATCGCTCACGTCGAGCGCCAAGCCCGGAACATCTCACTCGACAACATCGAGCGGATCGCGGTAGCGCTGGGGGTGCCGGTGTTTGAGCTGCTCAGGCCGACGGGCTGACGCCGCCAGATCCTGGCTCGACAGCTGACATTTCAAAACTGCGTTGATCTGACTTGGGCCGCGCGCTCGCGGGTTGCGTAGGATCGCGACGTGGACCAGCCCACCGCCACGTACTACACCGCGAACGCCGACGAAGTCGGAGCGCGCTACGAAAGCGTGGACAGCCCGATCGCGCGCTTCTTCAGCGTGGCCTTTGCTACAGGATCGCGTGTTCTCGATATAGGATTGGGAACAGGTCGTGATCTGGCTGAGCTCTGTCAACGTGGCTTCGATGCCTACGGCGTCGAGCCCGTGAAGGAGCTTGTCGCCCGCGCGGTCGCGTACCACCCCGAGCTGTCCGACCGGATAGTCACCGGCGCGCTACCCGCCATCGGCACACCCTTCGGCGGAGCGTTCGACGGCATCATGTGCAGCGCCGTCCTGATGCACGTTCCCGAGAGCGATCTGTTCGACACCGCGTACGCGCTGCGGCAACTGTTGCGGCCGCACGGCCGGCTGTTGGTGTCATTGCCGCTCTCGCGAACCAATGTGGGCGCGGACGAGCGCGACGCAGACGGTCGACTCTTCAAGAACTACCCGCCCGACTACCTTCAATTGCTCTTGGAGCGCATCGGCTTCCAACAGATCGGCCGGTGGGACACCGAAGACGCTTTGGCCCGGGCCGGAACAAGCTGGTACACCCTGCTCTTCGAGTTGCGCGCCGGCACCGTCCGCGCTGTCGACCAGATCGAGGGCATCCTCAACCGCGACAAGAAGGTCGCGAGCTACAAGTTGGCGCTCTTTCGAGCGCTCGCCGAGCTCGCGACCCAGGAGCCGCGCTGCGCGACCTGGCGAGCCGACGGAAAGGTCGGCATTCCTGTTCGACGCATTGCCGAGAAATGGCTCGGCTACTACTGGCCGATCGTCGCCTCGTCCCAGTTCATTCCACAGTCTCAGGCAGAAGGAGTAGGGGCGGCTCGGCCGATCAAGTTCCGGCAACCTCTCGCGGCGCTGATGGCGTCATTTGCCGACAAGGGCGAGCATGGCGGGCTCAGCGCGTGGCAGCTCGATCTCGCCGCGGGCCGTCTGTCTTCCGAAATGACGGCGCAGCTCGAATCCACGCTTCGCACGATCGCTGCGGCGATACGGGACGGCCCAGTGCAGTATGCGGGCGGAGCCCTCCAGACTGGCACCGTGTTCGCCTTCGATCCAGCCGTCAAGCAGGTGCTCATGTCGGCCGGGATCTGGCGCGAGCTCAGCCTTCTCGGCCACTGGATCGCAGATGCAGTCGTGCTGCGCTGGGCTGAGCTCTGCGAGCGCTTTGGCCAGCGCCAGGGGATCCGATCAGGTGACGTCTTGCCACTCCTGCTGGCACGACCCGAACCAGAGCGCGCGACGCTTCTCGTGCGGCAAGTGTTTCTCCTGCATGGGGTCGAGCGTTGCGCTTGGTCTGACCGACAACTGCAGCAGGGCTTCGCCGTCGACCATGTGATCCCGTTTTCGCTGTGGGGCAACAACGACCTGTGGAACCTGTTGCCCGTTCACCCCAAGGTCAATGGCGACAAGTCCGACAAGCTACCCAGCGCCACGCTGCTGAAGGTGAGGCAGCCCAGCATTGTGGGCCGATGGCATACGCTGAGGGATGCCTTGCCTGACGCCTTCGATCAGCACGCGGCTCACCTGCTGGGACGGAAGTTGACAGGGCCACTGAGGTGGGAGGACGACTTGTTCAACCGCCTGCGTGAAGCAATCGAAGTCACGGCGCTCCAGCGCGGTGTCGAACGATGGCAGCCCGGCAAGGCCTCCGAAGTGAGCGAGTGAGTTGAGACCGGCTTTGAGCGACTCCTCGGCTGAGCGCGGTGCCGACGCGACTCTTGCCTGGTCCCCCTGGGTGCCGTTCGTCGGCGGCGACTTCCGCTCGCTTCCGCGTGGCCCGGGCCTCTATCGCGTGCGCTTGATCGGCGCTGAGCACATGGCATACATCGGCCAAACCGGACGCGATCTGCGGCAGCGGCTCGCCAGCCTTCGCCTCAACACGCTGGCGACGGACATGCCATTCAATGATCCGCACACCGCCGGGCCGTCGCTGTGGGTATGGCGGAATGCCGAGGGGCAAGAGTTCGAGTGCTCGGCAGCAGAGTATTCGCTGGACGCGCGCACACGCATGGCGATGGAGAGCTGGCTGCTTTGGCGACACAGAATCGAGCTCGGCGTTTCGACGACGTGCAACTACGGAAGATTCCACCCTGACCACTCGAAGTCTGGCGACAGGCGCAGCGGAAGAAGGGGTTCTCAATTGCCAGAGGGTCAGATCAACTCGGCAGGCGTTGGCAGCTCAACGCCACTGCAACTGCGTGGCGATCCGCGCGGCGCGGATTGGATGGGCCTCGAGTGGTCGGATTGGTTCGAACTACCCGCTGCCGGTATCGAGGCTGTTCCCGCGCTCTATCGAATCGCGGGTGACGGGTCTGGCCTGCTCTACGTCGGCGAGACGCTGAATCTGAGAGCTCGCCTGCTCAGCCATGTGACGCGCGACTGGGGCACGGCAGTGCCGAGGGTGTCGTTCGCGCGAGTCGAGCGAGGGGCCGCCAAGCACCAGCTTCACGAGCTCGAAAACGACTTGATCGCAGCGCACTTCGAGCAAGTAGGCGTGCCGCCGGCGTTTCAGTTCGGAAATGGGCGGGATGTCAGTTGAACGCCTCGCGCCAGCGGGCGATCTCACGTGCAGGCAAACCTTCGCGATTGAACCTGGCGAGCGGAAGGTCGGCAGTAGGCTGGTTTCCCGTCGTCCACCTTGGCTCGGACGACGGGTGCTCACGACCCATACCAGCCCATCGGCGCGCTCCGAAGCTGCCCGACGACCGGCCCCCCGGATCATTCACGTTCCGCATCCGCGAAGCCGCCGTTCGTGACCTCCGGCGGTCGGCCAGAAGCGGGTGCTGGCGAAGGGCGGCTGCAAGGTGTCTCGCGTCGCTTGAATTGTCGATGTCCACGTGTGCGGAAATGCCCCTTCGTCACGCCCTTCAACGCCGCCCGCTCATTCATCAACCGCTAAACCACATCGAGGTCATCGTGGACGGATACTGAATCCAGCTTGACAACGTGAGAAGTCCCTCTACGAGTGCCTGATCAGGATGGCAGCGCATAGGCCGGGTGCTGGCGCGAGGTCAAGGCTTGACCGGTGGACGGGGATGCCTCAGGCTTGGCGAAAATCGGAGGGCTTGAATGGCGCGGCTTTTGTCCCTTACCGCAGATCACGTGGCAAAGGTTCATCAGGCCTTGCCCGACCGGGGGGTACCGCCGGGCCAACAGCTCCACGATGACGCCGACTATGCCGATTGGGTGGCTCGCATTGTGGCCAGCAATCCGGCGCCTGATGCGCCTACGGCCTTGTTCGCCTATGGCTCGCTGATCTGGAAACCGGAAATCCCCCATACGGCCGAGGTCGCGGCGACGGCGCGGGGCTGGCACCGGTCCTTTTGCCTGCGGATGCTGCGGTTTCGTGGCACGCCAGATCAGCCCGGCCTGATGATGGCGCTGGACCGGGGGGGCATGTGCAAGGGGGTTCTCTATTCCCTGCCGCCGCACGACCTGCCCGGTCAGTTGAACACGCTGTTCCGCCGCGAGTTCACTGTCAAGCCAATCACCAACATGCCGCGCTGGATCAAGGTTGAGGTTGCTGGCCAACCTCGGTGGGCTTTGGCCTTTGTGATGAACCTGAAATCGCCCAACTATGCCGGTCGTCTCTCGCACGAAGCTGTGGCCGATGTGCTGGCGCGGTCTTGCGGGCATTGGGGTACCGGCGCGGAATATCTGTTGAACACGGTCACCCAGCTTGAGGCACGGGGCATCCACGACACCGCCCTGTGGCACCTGCAAAAGCTGGTGGCGGAGGGGATCGACGCGCCGTGAACGGCGTGTCTCAGCCCTTCCGCAAGAGGGGGCGACACTCTGATCGGGGATCCAGACCCCGGCCGGTGGTGAGGATAGGAAATGCCAAGCGCCCGTGTCCTGGTCAGTGGCAACCAGCAGCTGATCTAGCAGTACGGCGGCACGACGTTCAAGAAGGAAGGACTGCGCGCCGAGATCCTGGCTCCCCTGGTCATCGGCAACAAGGTGATCGATCATGAAAGGACCTGAGGCGTGCGGCCGACCCCACTGGAGGGACTGGTGGTGTACGAGGTCAGCGACTGCCTTATCGGAGCGGTCTGGGTCTATGAGATCAACAGCATCGGTGCGCCGATAGCGCCCCTCATGCCAAGTCTTTGAAGTCGAACAAGGCATGCGTCGCGCATGCAGAATCGGTCTCCGGCGAGGAGGTGACACATGACGAACCAGCAGAGCCAGGCCATCATCAAGAGCGAACTTGACCGCCTGACATCTGAGTTCTTTCGCGCCGTGTCGTTCGAGGTGGGCGAAACGCCGCCGTACGAGATCATCCATGCACTCTTCATCGACTCCGGGCTGCTCATCAAGAACACCGGGGCAGCGCCAGAGATCTCCACGGTTCAGCAGTTCATCGAACCTCGCCAGGCCATGGTCCGCACCGGAGAGTTGACGCGCTTTCGCGAAGTGGAACTGTCCGAAGCAACGGACATCTTCGGCAATGTCGCCCACCGGTTCAGCGCCTATGCGAAGTCCGGCAGCATGAAGGGCGCGCCGTTCGAGGCGCGTGGCATGATTTCCACCCAGTTCATCCTGACGGGCGGAGGCTGGAAGATGAGCGCCATGGCGTGGGACGATGAGCGTCCAGGGCTCTCGCTACCCGAGCACCGCTAACCACCCGAGTTCGGGTCCGCATGAAAGCGCGGCGAGTTCCGCCAACACGTCGAGCGGCGGCTTTCAGGTGCTGAAATCGGCCGGCTGAACTTCTGCTGTGGGTCGGGCTGCGACAGCCGACCAATCGGATTCATCGCCGGAAAGCCGGCGTTGAATGTTCGTTGCCCGTAAGCCGCCAGTCGCCGATGAGTCATTTCGACCCGTTGGGTAAATTCGAGTCGGGCACGCCAAGCGTCAGCAAGTTGACGACGAGCGATCCTTCGCCTGACGCCTTCCTGAGGCAAGACCCAGTTATTAGCCTAAAGGCAGGTAACCAAATTGCGGTGGCTCGACGCGACCGCTGCGCAGCGATTCGGAAGGCAACTCGCCGAAGCATTCCTTGTAGGCGCGCGAGAACTCGCCGAAGTGCCAGAAGCCCCAGTCGAGCGCCTCGGCCGAAACCGTCGTTGAACCTGGAGTCGCCGCGAGGAGTGCCTGACGCACCCGGTGCAATCGCAGTCGCAACAGGTAGGCCACTGGTGTCAGTGCCAGGACCTCCTTGAACGCGTACTCCAATGTGCGCTCGCTCACCGCGGCCGCTCTGCACAGGTCCGTCACATAGAGCGGCTCGCCGGCGTGCGACAAGGCGTAGTCCTCCGCGTTCTTCACAAGGAGGCTCCTTGCCTTCCGCGTTCGGTCGCTTCGTGTTGACTGGACATCGCCGGCCCCGCCGAGGGTTGCCAGCAGCGCTTCGATCAACTCGACCTGAGCGGCGGCCCGCTCCCGTTCCCGGTCGTTGAACAGCGCCGGCTCGCGCGCGGCGGCGTCCACCAGGCGCTTGCCCCAGTCGAACAGCGCGAGAGCCCGTTCCGGGTTCATGTGCAGTGCCTCCACGCCGTGCGGCTGTCGAAACTCGCTCCCGCGTTGCCGCGCGTCCAGATGCGCACGGATGTCCTGCGGCGGGAGCAGGAAGGTCATGCTCTCCCAACCGGCGTCGACAACGAACCGGGCCTCCACGTTCGCCTCCGCGGCCAGTAGCGTCCCGGGGCAGATCGGCACCCCGTTCACGGTCCCTCTTGCACGCGGCCCGAACGCCACGTAGGCGAGTTGGCCCTCGTGAACGCGCGTATGGCTTCGCACGCGAAGGTTGACCGAGTGGAACATGACCGTCGCGGCCTTAAGACGGACGGTCACCCGCCGCACCCGCAACGCCTTCGACTGAAGCTGCACCGCATCCTGGTCCAGCAACTCGACGCCCGCACCGGCGGCCGTGGGGTCGCTGAATTCTTCGACCGTCACGGCAGGTCGGACGAGGCTGACGCTGGGCTCCACCATCCTTGCATTGTGCGGATTTCCGATAGGCGTTCTTGGCGCTGCAAAGGAGACTGCGCAAGCGCGGTGCATCGTTCGCGAACAGTCATGGGGCCAATGTCGCGCGCTCTGGATCCTGGATGCGGTGGGCCTAGCTCCTGGCCACTCGCCGGCCTGACCCATCGACGTTCCGACGGCTTGCCTTGATCCACGTCAACCCCGCGCGGCACCGGGCCTCGGACCTTGCGGAAATCCGATAGACCTGTCTGACCGGTCACCAGAAACTCGTGGCGCGCTGCGTCGATCACTGTGGCGCGGTTGCTGTCTGCGGTGTGTCGTTGTGGAAACAGGAGAGACTGGACATGGGTACCGCACAGGCGCGCTCGATTCGCGCAGTGAGCACGAAACTGAGGCGCGGGCTGGTCACACCCTGCCTCGTCGCCATGGTGGGGACGCTGGTCATGCCCGAAATCGCCTTGGCGGCCGATGCACCGCGGCGCCCCAACATCGTCGTCATCCTCGGCGACGACCTGGGCTTTGCCGACATGGGCGCGTTCGGCGGCGAGATCCGCACGCCCAACCTCGACTCCTTGGCCCACAACGGCGTGCGCTTCACCAACTTCTACACCCACGCCAGTTGCTCGCCGACGCGCTCGATGCTGCTCAGCGGCGTCGACACGCACCTGAACGGCCTGGGCAACATGGACGAGTGGACGGCGCCCAACCAGCGCGGCGTGCTCGGCTACGAGGGCTACCTCAACGACCGCGTCGCAACGCTGCCGCAGTTGCTCAAGGGCGCGGGCTACCACACCTACATGGTCGGCAAGTGGCACCTGGGCAAGGCGCCCGAGCAGATTCCCGCGCGCGCGCGGCTTCGAGCGCGACTTCTCGCTGCTCGACGGCGCCGGCAGCTACTGGGACATGACGAACTTCACCGCCGCGTCGCCGAAGTCCGTCTTCACCGAGGACGGCCGCTACCTGACGAAGCTGCCCGACGACTACTACGCCACCAAGACCTACACCGACAAGCTGATCGGCTTCATCGACGCCCAGCGAGGCGACGGCAAGCCCTTCTTTGCCTACGTGTCGCACCAGGCGCCGCACGACCCGTACCACCTGCCCAAGGATTGGCGCAACCGCCACGTTGGCGAGTACGACAAGGGTTGGGACGCGGTGCGCCAGGAGCGGCTGAAGCGCCAGGTCGAGCTCGGCATCGTGCCCGCGGACACGCAGCTCGCCGAGCGCATGTGGTTCGTGCCGGACCCCACGCTGCTGGCGCCGGCAACGCGCGCCGTGCTGGGCAAGAAGATGGAGCTGTATGCCGGCATGGTGGAGAACCTCGACTTCCACGTCGGCCGGGTGATCGACCACCTGAAGCAGATCGGCGAGTACGAGAACACGATCTTCATCGTCTTCGGCGACAACGGTGCCGAGGGCACCGACCTATTCCAGATGATCGCCGGCACGCCGGGCACGCGCGACTACCTGTTCGCGGCGATCAACTGGTCGCAGACCCATCCCAACGCCTGGGGCGACCCCGGCTCGTACGTCGCCTACGGCCCGATGTGGGCCCAGGTGTCGATGACGCCCTTCAGCCAGTACAAGGGCTGGCTCGGCGAAGGCGGCATCCGCAATGCACTGATCGTCAGCGGCCCCAACTTGAAGCGTGCTAAGGGCAGCCTCAACTCCGGCCTGATGCACGTTGCCGACCTGATGCCGACGCTGCTCGAAGTGGCGGGCACTTCTTATCCGAAGACGCTGGCCGGCCGCGAGCTGCCACCGCTGATGGGCAAGTCCTGGGGCCCGGTGCTGGCGGGCGAGGCCGAGTCGCCGCGCACGGCGCAGGACTACCTGGCCTGGGAGCTGTTCGGCAACCAGGCGGTGCGCCAAGGCGAATGGAAGCTGCGCCGCGAGTACAAGCCCTTCGGCAACGGCGAGTGGCAGCTGTTCAACCTGGCCGCCGATTCCGGCGAGCGCAAGGACCTTGCGGCGGCGCAGCCCGACAAGTTGAAGGCCATGGTCGCGCTGTGGGACGACTACGCGCGCACGAACAACGTCGTCCTGCCGAGCCGCTCGGTGTTCGAGACGCTGGCCGACCAGTTGCCGCCGCGCGTGCCGGACGACCCGGGCTACCCGCCGCTGACGACCAAGCGCCAGTTCGTGCCGCCCAAGGACATGACGGCCGAGCCCAGGCCGTGAACCCTGCCAACCCGGCAGGTGGGTCAACAACGAAGGTGACGCCATGAGTTATGCCATGACAGACGCGATTAGAAGCGACGCAAGTTCGATGAAGCCTGTTGCCTTCATCCGCTGGGCCGGCGCAGCGATGCTTGCGCTCGGCGTGCTCTGCCCGCCACAGGCCCTGGCCCAGGTGCCGGGGCGCTTCTACTGGAAGACGCTGTCGGACGCCAATGCGGTGCCGTTCATCCTCCAGTCCTTGAGCGGCAACACCAACCCGTTCGACCCCGCCCACCTGGTGGCGCCGGGCGGCAACGTCGACGCGACCCTGGCCATGACGGGTTACGCGCGCACCTTCACGCTGGGCGAGCGTTCGGCGATGGCCGCGATCATCGTGCCGATGGGTCGGGTCTCGGGCGAGGTCACGGTGGCCGGCCGGGCGTTCAACGAGTCGGCCAACGGCTTCGGCGACCCGATGCTCGAGTTCAACTACAACCTCATCGGGCCGAAGGCGCAGCAGAACATTCCGGACGTGCTGCGCTACGAGCCGGGCTTCTCTCTCGACCTGCTGGCCGACCTGGCGCTGCCGATCGGCAACTACGACAGCAGCCAACCGCTGAACATCGGCCAGAACCGCTGGTACGGGCGCCTCGGCGCGCCCGTCGTCTGGCAGCTCGGCGCCTGGGTGCCGGGCCAGCGCACGACGCTGGAGTTTCTGCCCGCCGTGTGGCTGTTCGGGAACAACAACGACTACGTCGGCCAGACCCTGAAGACCGACCCGCTGTTCCAGCTCGACGCGCACCTGACGCGCGACTTCACCGAGCGCTTCTGGGGCGCGCTCGATGCCTCTTGGTACAACGGCGGCAAGGCGACCATCAACGGCGTTGAAGGCAGCAAGCTCAACAACTGGGGCGTCGGCCTCACGCTCGGCTACCAGGTCAACGACAACCTGAACCTCACCGTCGGCTACAAGTCGACGCTGAACAACAGCAGCGATCCGACGGCGCTTCGGATGGACAACTTCATGCTCACGCTGGTGTTCGGCTGGCACCCCTTGATCGAAGGATCGCGGCGGCTGAAGAGCGAGTAGAGGTGCGGGCTTGTGGGGCTGGGCTATCAGTAAACCGTGAACAGTTTGGACGATGGTGCTGGCGGTCGCTTCAGGTTCGGCTGCCATCGTTCACTCAGTGGAGTCGAATGACTTCTCGTACTCCGAAGTGAGCGGTCGGCCGGGCGCGCCGTCGAGCAGCCGTTGCTGGCCCGGACGGGCCAAAGCGGAGTTCAAGTTGGCCACCGCAAACCAGTCATCCAAGGCGGGCCAGCGGGGGAAATTCTGAGCGAATCACCAAGGGCCGGTTTTGGCCGACATCAGAAGGCCGATTGCAAACGCGCCATGACCGCTCACTCAGCATTCGTTACCGCGGCTGGCGAAGCCTCGCCATACCAACGCCTCATTCCACGCACCCGACGCACGCAATCCCGCCCCATCCTCATCCCCCCAACTCGCTAGAACGATAGGCGGCGAGGATCGCTTGCACCTATGAGGATCTGCCTCTCCTATCACTCTATCAATCTATCAATCTAAAACTATTAGTTGAAAGAAGGTATCAGGGTAGAAGCAAAAAATTTCTCCCTAGAGGAGGTAGAGGAGATTGCTATGCTGGATTGATAGGACGGGCCAGCTGCCCAGGCCAGCGTACCGTCGCAAGGGCTCGCCTACACTGCTTCGAGCCGCCGGCCCTGTTGCACGGGTGGCAGCAGTCCGAGGATGCGGCATGGCAAGTTTGGCGCTTGTGTTCACCGATGTCGTGGATAGCACTCAGGTCGTCGAACGGCTGGGCGATGCTCGTTCTGCAGAGCTGTGGGCCCGTCATGATCGGCAGGCGCGCGATCTGCTGACGACCCACGGCGGGCGCGAGGTCGATCGCACCGACGGCTTCTTCCTGACCTTCGGCCAGGTCGCCGATGCGGCCCGCTTCGCGATCGACTACCAGCAGGCAATGTCGGCACTCGGGCTCGCAGCGCGGGTCGGTATCCATCTCGGTGAGGTCACCCTGCGCGAGAATGATGCTGCCGACATCGCCCGGGGCGCCAAGCCACTCGAGGTCGAAGGCCTGGCCAAGCCCTTCACGGCCCGCATCATGTCGCTGGCCCGAGGTGGCCAGACCCTGCTCAGCCCGGCCGCTTGCGCAACCCTGGCCGACGCACTGCCCGATGGCAGCGCGCTGGGCAGCCATGGCCACTACCGACTCAAGGGCATTGCCGAACCTGTGCAGCTGTTCGAGCTTGGCCTGGCCGACCGCAGTGCCTTCACACCACCCGAAGACAGTGATAAAGCGTACCGCGTGCTGCGAGACGGCGAGCTGTGGCAGCCGCTGCGGGCCATCCGCCATAACCTGAGCGCCGAGCGCGACGCCTTCATCGGGCGAGTCGATGACCTGCGCGCGTTGTCGCAGCGGCTGGACGATGGCGCGCGTCTGATCAGCCTGCTCGGCCCCGCCGGCACCGGCAAGACGCGCCTGGTGCGCCGCTATGGCCGGGCCTGGCTGGGCGATTGGCCTGGCGGCGTGTACTTCTGCGACCTGTCGGACGCGCGCAGCCTGGACGGGGTGCTGTTTGCCGTCGCGGTGGCCCTGGACGTGCCGCTGGGCAAGTCTGACCCCGTGGTGCAGCTCGGCCATGCCATCGCCGGGCGCGGCCGCTGCCTGGTCATCCTGGACAATTTCGAGCAAGTCACCGCCCATGCCGGGGCCACTCTCGGCCACTGGCTGGACCGCGCCGGCGACGCGGCCTTCGTGGTCACCAGCCGCGAGCGTCTACACCTGGCCGGTGAGGAGGTGCTGGCCGTCGAGCCCCTGCCCCTGGGCCTGGAAGCGGTGGAGCTGTTTGCGGCGCGGGCCAAGGCGCAGCGGCCGGGCTTTGCCCTGACCGGGGCCAACCACGACGCCGTGGCCGAAGTGGTGCGCCTGCTGGACGGCTTGCCGCTGGCCATCGAATTGGCCGCGGCGCGGGTGCAGGTGTTCTCGCCGGCTCAACTGGTGCAGCGCCTGCGCGACCGCTTTGCCTTGCTCGCGGGCGCGCGCGGCGTAGCGGCGCGCCAGGCGACCCTGCGCGCCGCCATCGACTGGTCCTGGGACCTGCTCGCGCCCTGGGAGCGGGCGGCACTGGCGCAGTGTTCGGTGTTCGAGGGCGGCTTCACCATCGAGGCCGCCGAGGCCGTGCTGGACCTGGCGCCCTGGCCCGAAGCTCCGCCGGCAATGGACGCCGTGCAGGCCCTGCTGGACAAGAGCCTGTTGCGGTCCTGGGTGCGTCACCAGCACGAACACCAGCACGAACGCCTGGACATCGACGAACCCTACTTCGGCATGTACCTGAGCATCCACGAATACGCCGCCGCCAAGCTCGACGCCAGCGCCCCCAACGCCACCCCTGTCACCCAACAGCGGCATGGCCGCTACTTCGCGCGTCTGGGCACCGACGAGGCGATCGAGTCCTTGTCGCTACGCGGCGGCGTCACACGGCGCCGCGCGCTGGCCCTCGAACTCGAGAACCTCGTTGCTGCCTGCCGCCGGGCGATGCAGAGCAGCCAGGCCGAGATGGCTGTCGCCTGCACCCGAGCGGCCTGGGAAGTGATTGAGCTCAAAGGCCCCTTCAACTTGGCCAGCGACATGGGGACCCGACTGCTGACCATCGCCGGCATGGCGCCGCACTTGCGAATCACCGCGCTGTGGACCCGTGCCCTCGTGGCTTGGCGGACCGGGCACTCCGAAGAGGCCCGCGCGTGGCTTGTCGAGGCGTTGGACCTATCACGCGGAACGGGTGACAGAGTGCGAGAGGCTCGCGTCCTTGGCAGCCTGGGAAACCTGTACCAGTCTATGGGTCGGCTGGATGAAGCGAAGGCGCACCAGGAAGCCGCATTGACCATCCACCGCGCGACGGCCCAGCGACGCGCCGAGGGCACCACGCTCGGGAACTTGGGCAACGCCCACTTCGCACTCGGCAACCTGGACCTGGCGCGCGTGACCTACGAGCAGGCGCTGGACATTCACCGCGAAGTGGGCAACCGGGTCGTGGAGGGCAGCGTGCTGAGCAATCTGGGCGGCATCCACTTCGAGCAAGGCCGGCTGGCGCAGGCCTTGGCCTGCTGCGAGCAGGC
Organism: uncultured beta proteobacterium; assembly: GCA_963774675.1. Taxonomy (GTDB): domain Bacteria; phylum Pseudomonadota; class Gammaproteobacteria; order Burkholderiales; family Burkholderiaceae_C; genus CAIKUF01. The sequence goes on from CAVZFV010000013.1 coordinate 473,912, forward strand.
ACTGGCCATCCACCGGGAAACCGACGACCGCCGATCGGTCGGCGTGGTGCTTGGCAACATCAGTCACCTGCTGTTGGCACAGGGCCAGAACAAGCAGGCCCTGGAGCACACCCTGGCCGCGCTGGCCATACACCGTGAAATGGGCGACCGCCAATTCGAAGGCACGGCACTCAATAGCCTCAGCGGCCTGCACCAGAAGCAGGGGCAACTGCCGGAGGCACTGGCCTGCTGCGAGGCCGCATTGGTGGTGATGCGCGAGACCGGCGACCACTTCCAGCAGGGTGTGGTCCTGGGCAACTATGGTGAGCTGCTGACGCAAGGCGGACGTCATGGTGATGCACGAGATGCCCTGCGCACCGGCGAAGTCATGTTACGCGGCATCTCCAACCAGCTCGGCCTGGCCAAGATGCTGTGCCACCGCGGGCAAGCCGACCTGCACGCCGGCGACGCGGCAGGCGCCCGGGCCGCGCTGGTCGAGGCCCAGGCTTTGGCCAAGGCGATGGGCACCGGTGCGCAGTCCGAGCTCGGAGACATGATCGCGGCCTTGAATTCGGCTCTCTGCGGATAGGCAGATTGCCGCGCCAAACATGCGACCACGTAGACCCCATGCTCAGGGACGGCAGCAGTTCTGCCCAGGTCATGGCCATGGCTTGCCGGAGGCCGACGCATCTGATCCGAGGTCGCGGCGCATGAGCGACGCGACGAGGGCTCCGACTGCTTTGAGGCAGGCAAGCCGCGTCACCGAAGCACGGGATTGGGTCGGCAGTGTGACGTTGCGCCCCGAGTTCAAACGACTCCTTGCAACCGACCTTCTGACCGCCAACGGCTGCAAGCTTGTGAGGGTACCGTGATCGTGGCGAGCGACAAGCTCAGGGGGTGAGCCATCGGTCAAACAGATTGCCGCCCGGGGGCACGCTCGCTGTGGCTGCCGCCCTGAACTACGAGATGCCGCTCGTCCCCCTACACGCTGGATACCCGCTGCACCCCCAGAACTCCCCGCCCGCATTCGCGCCGCGCTTGGCCACGCGCTTCACCATCGGCTTCGAACACCGCGGGCATGCCGGAGCGGTCGCGGATCGGGCCGGCGGAGCGAAGGACGGCTCGGTGTCAGCACCCTTGGAAGCCTGCACCTGTTTGATCAACCCATGGAGCTTCGGCCCGTCGACCAGCTTGACGTTGCGCCCGGCTGCGAAGCTCGTCGCCTCATCGGTGAATCGTCCTGACGTGACCACGAAGCCACCGGCTGCGCCTTTGGCCGCCATCACGCCGTAGAGCTCGCGCACGACATCGACGCCGACCTTGAAAGCACGCCACTGCTTGCACTGGACGAGGAACTTCTCATTGCCCTTGCGGAGCACCAGGTCCACGCCGCCGTCAGCTCCACCGCCACCGGTCTCGGTGACGTGTGTAGCCCTGGAGACGGAAGGCTTCGCCGACGAGCTGCTCGAACTGCTGCCAGGTCATGCCGTCGAGCGCGTCGGCGCTCTTGCTCTGCACGACGTTGTTGACCAGGGCCTTTCGTTCGCGGCGTTTCCAGGCGGACAGGCCAGCGCCGGCCAGGCAGATCAGGGGCAAGAGGTACTGCCCGCCGGTCGCAAGTCCCCTCCCGATCGACTGCGTCACCATCGCGCCGACCTGGCCGTGTTTCGGAGGGGCCAGAGGCTGCGATGCAACGTGATGGAGGACCGCGTAGAACAGGATCGCGAGCACCACGCCTGCCCACCAAGGAAGCATGGCGACGAGGTCCATCAAGTCTTCGAAAAGACTGGTCTTCTTCCTTCGGGCCATCTGGTGGGAGCTCCTTGCGCGTCGCGCACGAGGCTACCCAAGGCGAGCGGAACTACGATGGCAGGAATGCACGAAACCGCTGACAACGCCACTGAGCCGAGCGCTCGGCACCTAGTCCGGAAGACCGTATCGAACCTTGGAGCCCACCAGCTCAAACACGCCGTTGACTTTCAGCTGGTCGAGGAGAGCCGTTACCGCGGCCTCGTCCAGCTTGGGTTGGAACAGTGCCGCCGCTGAGCCGACGAGCGTCTTCCAGGTCGCCGGTCTCTGAGCGCCACGGCGCACCAGGTACTCCACGATTCGCGACAGGTTGTCGTCATCAGAAACTGCCGCCGGACCCTTGACGATGGGGATATCAAGTACGTTCGCCCACCGTGCAACATTGAGTCCACGCTCTCGCAGGTGAACCACAAGCGGATCGAGGCCTGTGTCGTTGCTGATCAGGTGAAAGTAGTCCGCTGGTGACTCCTTCGTCAGGACGCCCAGGTAGTACGACATGTGGAAGTCCAGCGCGTTTCGCCCGTTCGATCCAATACGGATCACTTTGGCGTCGCCGCCCTTGCGCTGGACAAGCTCGACAAGATCGAACTTCACCTTGGCCTGCTGTGCGCCCACGAACACCCAGACCTTGAACACCGGTTGCGCCAGTGCTTCGGCAACAGCGGGTTGGACGTTCTCGTAGTCGATCAGGACGTGGTTCTGCTTCATGCGTTCTCTATGCTCGGCTCACCGACTCAGTCTACGCAAACCGGCGGGTCGAACCCCAGTTGCTTTCGGCACCATGCGCGATCAACTGAACACGCGACTTGAGGTTCAAGCGCGCAACATTTGCCTTTGCTTCGCCCTTGGCCCACGAACGGTCCGAACTGCTTAAAATTGAGGCACATGCCCGCCACCTCCACTTTGACCGCAAAGCAGTCGAAATTCGTCGCTGAATACCTCGTCGACGGCAACGGCACGCGCGCCGCTGTCGCGGCCGGCTATGGGCGGGCAGGGGCCCACGCCAGCGCCTCGCGGACGTTGAGAATCGGTAAGGTTCAGAAGGCCCTACGAGCGCGCCAAACCGCTGACGCTACCCGGCTGTCTCTTTCGCGAGAAGACGCGCTACAGGGCCTCCTGGGTGCCATTGCGACGGCACGTGAGAAGGGGGATGCGGCAGCCATGATCAGCGGGTGGGTGGCCATCTCGAGGATGATGGGCTACCAGGCTCCCGAGCGCCGCCAGGTCGAGGTGTCGTCGGCGTCGACGCAGGCTGCGATGGCGCGGTTCGAGGCGATGAGCGACGCGGAGCTGGTGGCTGTGATCGCCTCGGGGAGAGCGATTCCCGCTTGAGGTGCGGACACGAAGCGTGAGCGCTCGCGTCCTATTGCGGAACACGCGAGCGGCGCAGCGGCGCGGGCGGTGCGTCGGTCCCTCCGGTCCAACCGGTCCAACCATTTCACCAAGTCAAGAGAGTTGAGATGGAATGCGGAAGGGTGCGTTCCGGATAGCCCCCCCCGCAGCGTGTGACGGGAATGCCTGGACTGGCTGGACCGGCCGGACCGACCCACCCACCCAGGTTCGCTCTACAACGGGTCCCAGACCACTGCACCCGCGATGCCGGCCGCGATCCCGAACGCGCGGCGGCATCCCTCGATGCTCGTCAAGACAACAATGCGATCCCGCACTTGGCCGGGCTTGGCAGCCGGGCGCGTCACATGCATCGCCGCGCCGAGCATGTCGCTCACGCGCTTGTAGAACTGATCCCGCGATACCGGGTAGCGATCGGCCGCAGTGCGGCTCCAGTACTGGTAGTCGTCGAACAGTTCGCCCTTGGGCATGCTGATGCTCGTCCGGCTCTGCGTGAAGATCGAATTGCTGACCGCGCGCGCCCAAGCGTTGCTGGCCAGGCAGTCGTATAGCCAGCGTGTTGGCCCATCGGCGCTGCGGATCTTCATGTCGGCGCCGAATGGCGTCGCGGGTTTGTCGCGCGGCGAGAAGTTGGAGATCTCCTCGGTCAGCAAGTCGTGCATCAGGGCCTCGCGCCCGCCATTGTTGAGCTGGGTGTGCAGCTTGCCAAAGAAGATGGTGTTCTGTGCATAGACGGGGCTGACCTCCAAGATCAAGAAGCGACGGTCGTCAGCCTCGACCGGCACCGGCCATGCTTCGTTGGAGCTGACCACAGTACGCATGTAGTTGTCGATGTGCAGGATGTCGACCCCCTTCATCTCGATCGGGATGGTGGCGTCGGTGATCATCGCCTTGAGCTTGCCGGCTTCGCTCTTGTTGCCACCCCAGGTCGCCTCGTTGGCGTGCATGAGGATGACGTTTCGCATATGAGCGTTGAAGCGCCCGGTGAGCTGGTCGACGTTGTTGATCTGGCAGTAGTGCTCGGAAACCAGGGACCCGATCGTGTCGACGCACGTGTTCTTGCCCGTACCCTGTCCACCGCGCAACACGATGGCAACTTCGGGCCGCTCTCCAGGGCGTTGGATGAGGTGGGCGAAGTAGCGTCGCACGTACTCGTAGATTTGCAGGTCGCCCGCGCAGATGGCATCGCGCACGAGCTGCCAGTACAGCGAGCAGTCGCCGGGGCGTGCAACGATCGAGAACCCGCGCCACATGTTGTACTTGCCGGCGACGTCGCCGCCTGGCGAAAAGACAATTCCGCTGTATTCGCGACGCCCGCCGCCGTGCAACCAGACACCACCTGCCCAATCCTTGGTGTTGGGGGCGTACATGTTCGAAGTCGCGAGCTGGAAGTCATTCTTCGACAGTAGGCGAAAGTCGGTCGCCTCATCCAGGATCCGGGTCTGATTGCCGTTCTGAATAACGGCGAAGCGCCGATTCATCTTCGCCATGAATTCGGCGCGAGCGTCATCGGTTGCAGCGATGCCTTCCACCGCTTTGGCCACGGTGCTGTCGCCGTAGGTGCTCGTGCCGCGCATCTCGTCCCACTTATCCCGAAACATGCCCGTCGTTCGGAACAGGCGGTCTATCTGTTCCGGATGCGGACCAGCGTGGCGCGCCAACATTCCAGCCAGCGCGAGGTCACCCTCGCTCTGCGACGGGTAGCCGAGCGCGGCCCAGTCGCCCGACTGAAACTGCTTGAAGCGCTCGGCGTCGCCCGACGCGAGGATCTTGTCGAAGACGGCCTGATCCTCGACTGGCGAGGCCGCGGCGACCATCACGGGGTCGTTGGCGGCGCGCTGCTTCTTCGCCGGCTTCGTGGCCACACCGAAGATCTTGGCGTGCAAGCCGATCAGTGCGGGCTGAATGTCGAGGGCAGTTGCTGCACATTTTCCGTAGCGCTCGCCGGTGACCGTGAAGTACCGGCCCGACTCGTACATCTCGATCATGTCCTTGCGCCGGCCCTTGGCCGGCAGCTTGCCCTTGCCGATCAGGTGAAAGCCCTTGCCGCTTGGCGACAGTTCGACGTAGGTGTTGATCCCTTTCAGGATGTCGACCGCCCAGGGCTCGATCGCGCCGGTTTTATCGTCGCGGCATTTGTCGAGGTCGATCCCGACATAGGGATCGTCGGCGCTGAACGCGAAGCCGATGCCACTGAAGCTCGAGTCTTGCATGAACGCGACCATCGCCGTCTCAAAGTCGGACCAGGTAGCGCTGTCGGCGCTGTCGGCCTTCGCGCCGTTGGGCTGGTACGGGATCTTGGTCGTGCGATCGCCGCGCCGCTCCAGCTTCCACAGCACCCACTGTGCGCGCAGGATCAGCTCTTCCGGGAAGTTGTCGAGGATCCGCTGCATTGGCACTGCGCGGGTGTTCAATTGAGGCGCCTGCTTCATCACGCGACCCCCAGCAAACGGCGGATGTCGGCGACCGGCCAAGCCAGGCGCCCGTTGATGCGGATCGGGCGCAGCGGGCCGTTCTCGCGGCACGCCCAGATGCGCAGCGTTTGCGGTTGCCGGATCAGGTGATGAGCGGCTGTCTCGGTGTCAACGGCGGCGCGGGTTTCCTCGTCCAAGGCAACGAAGGGGCGGCAGCTCGTGGCCAGCTTCTCGTCTGCACTGTGATGTGTGGTGGATTGCATTTCGAACCATCCTTTCGCCCTTAGGCGCTGTGTTGATGGTTCGGGACTATTTGGGCGCAACCGCAGTTGCGGTCAAACCGCAACCCCCTTTCGGGGACTGTGGCCCATGAAGAAATGCAGGAAGGCGCAACCCCAAGCGCAACGGCTATGGTCGAGTCTTCCCTTGATTGAACGCACTGAAGCCCTTCGGCACTCCCTTGCTGCCAGGTAGCTTCGCGCGGATTCGCGCGGAGCTGATTCCGAACTTCTCCGCCGTGGCTTTGGTGCCGTAGGCATCGCGGTACGCCTTGACCTCAGCGGTGAACTCGTCAGTCCACCTCGTCGCGCCGGTCGGACCCCGCGTCGAAGAGGAAAGTCCGGCGGCTAGTGTCGTGAAGCCATGGTTCCGCAGCCACGGCAACAGACTTGCAGTCGAGACCTCCGTCAGTCCGTCTATGGGGGTCGTCGAAGAGGTCGCAGGGAGAACCCCCGCCGCGATGGCGGACGTGAGCATTCGCTCTTGGAGAGACAAGTCCAGAGGATCGCCATTCCGATCCGTCACGTCTGTCATGGCGCGCGGTTCAATGCCGCGCATCAAAGCCGCAATCTCCCAGATCCGGATTGTGGCGAGCTTCTTCCAGTGGTCGAGAACTAGGTCGAAGTACTTTGTGTTCTTGGTGCTCACTTCGACCTAGCCCGAATTGGTGACGTCTTGATAAGTTCAAACTGCAGCACGCAACCCACTTGGCGTGGCCTTCGCGTCGAACTTCACGCCGGCCTGCTCGAGTATCCACGCCTCGATGCGTTCGTGATGTACGCGCAGCAAATCCAGTGGCCTGCGGATGTAGTTCTGTTCGCGCACGCCTTGCGGTGCATGCCCTTGAATCTGTGCGCTGATGCCGCCAGGAATTGTCAGCCACTCGCACAGGCTGGCGAAGCTTCGGCGAAGGCCGTGCAAAGTCAGGCCCTGTAGTCCAACGGCAGCGCAAGCTCGGCGATGTGCGATGCTGGGCTCCACAAGTCGCCCCGATGCGCTTACGGTCGTGACAGTACCGACCGGCGGCCCGGTGCCTTTGCCAGCGTGATACGCGGCCCGGCGCCTGGTGTTCTTTGCGTCGGGACTGATGGCCTTGACGCTGGCGAAGACCCACGCATTGCGGCGTGGAAGGCCGGCCAAGAGGTGTGCGACATAGGGTGTCAGCGGCACTTCACGGCGTCCGTCGATCTTGTCCTTCAGGTCAATTCCGCGCCACTGCGTGTTCACGTTCTCCCAGCGAAGCGCAGCCAACTCCTCGCGCCGCGCTCCGGTCAACAGTAGGCACTGCAGGTAGGCGCTGATGACGGGGTTTTGAATCCGCCGCACGGAATCGAACCACGGACCCAGCTGCTCGCGCTGCAAGTAGTCGTTCTTCGGCTTTGCCTTGCCTGCCGCCTCGCGGGTTTTCTTGGCACTGGCCGCCGCAGGGTCGGCGCGGCCCTTGAGGTCCGGCTCGGTGGCGGCCCAACGAAGAAAGGCCTTCAGAAGCCGCAGCGCGAGTCGCACACGGGCTTGGCGGGTCTTGGCTTCATGGGTGGCCCAGGCCTCAACGGCGGCCGAGTCGAGGTCAATCAGCCGCATTGACATTAGCGGCGCCAGCGGACCGGATTTGGTCATGCCCTCGCCTCGCTTGCGCTCCGTCCCGCCGTCCTGAGTCATCCTCAAGTGGTCGAGATAGCTCCGTTCGCCCCAATGCGGCCGGCGCTCCGCGACATAGCGCTTCCAGACTTCCCCCACCGTCAGCGCGTCGGCTGCGTGGCGCTTGGCCGCGTCGGCCGCTTCCGCGGCCTTTCGCTCCTCTTCGGAGGCCTTTGCTTCGGCTTGCTCGCGTTCGATCTCGCGTGGGTCTATGCCCCGCGTCAAGCAGCACCGATAGGCGTTTCGCCTCCGCGCGCGCCGCATCGATACTCCATGCGCCAACGCCGCCGATAGCGCGGCGGAGCGTCCGCCCCTTCAGGCGTTGCTCGAAGACAAAAGTCTTGGCGCCGGTTGGCGACACTCGAACCTTCAGTCCGTTGCCTTCAGCATCGCGCAGAAACGCTTGACCTCGGTCGGGAGGGCAGGCCAATCGCTCGATCGCACCTCTTGTCAGGTTACAGGGCGCCGACAGGTCGGTCGCGTCGCTCTTTCGTGGTCTCGCCATGTTGTCCCGAATACCTGTTCACTCGCCACGTAGGCGTTACGTAGGCAGATAGACTCTATTCCTCTGCATTTCAATCAACACCCAGACAGAGTCATCACACCTGCATACGCGCATAAGCTGTTGATTTACATGCATTATACCTACACGTATCAACGTGGGCAAATGCCATGAAGTGCGGATTGAAAATCCGCGTGTCGGTGGTTCGATTCCGCCCCAGGCCACCAGTACCCCCGTTTCAGGACTTCCCAAGAGGTCCCAGAAAGTCCAAAAAGCCCTAAGTTATCAACAACTTAGGGCTTTTTTCTTGTCTCAGACGGTTTCAAGTCGTCCTTCCAGATCCCGCCGTGATGGAGTAACTTTGGCAGTAACCGACCCCGTCGGGGGGCCGAAAACGTCGAGTTACTCCATGGCACGCAATCTGATCCCCTCGGAAGCCACCATCCGCGCGGTCAAACCTGGCGATCCGCGCAGTCGGCTGAGCGACGGCGACGGGCTCTTCCTGCTGCTGTCCGTCAAGGGCGGGTCCCAAGCCTGGCGGCTGGACTACCGCTTCCAAGGCAAGCGCAACACGCTGAGCCTGGGCACCTACCCGGACACGTCGCTCGCCTTGGCCCGACGCAAAGCGGACGCGGCGCGCAAGCTGCTCGCCGAGGGATTCGACCCCAGCCAGCAGCGCAAGGCCGAGCGCGAAACGGTGATCCAGCAGCGAGAGGTCGAGGAGCGCCAGTCGCAGGGCCTGCCCGCTGCCGGCACCTTCGAGGCCGTGGCCCGCGAGTGGTTCTCAGTGCGGCGCGACGGCTGGTCGAAGAGTTACGGCGACAAGGTGATCGCACGGCTGGAGTCGGACGTGTTTCCGTGGATCGGCCGCGTGCCGGCGGCCGACATCACCGGCCCGCAGCTGCTGGAGGTGATGCGCCGGATCGAGGCACGCGGCGTCGTCGAGACGGCGCACCGGGCGCTGCAGGACTCGGGGCAGGTGCTGCGCTACGCGGTGGCCACCGGCCATGCGAGGTTCAACCCGGCCGGCGATCTGAAGGATGCGCTGCGCCAGCCCAACCCGCGCCACTTCCCGGCCATCGTCGAGCCGAAGCGTCTGGGCGAGCTGCTACGCGCGATGCACAACTACGCCGCGACGCCGGTGGTCCGCGCGGCACTGAAGCTGGCGCCGATGCTGCTACTGCGGCCGGGCGAACTGCGCTTCGCCGAATGGTCCGAGATCGACCTGGACGCGGCGTTGTGGTCGGTGCCGGCCGCGCGGATGAAGCGTGAGCTGCGCCAGAAGATGAACGGCACACCGCATCTGGTGCCGCTGCCGAAGCAGGCTGTCGCCGTGTTTCGCGAGCTGCAGGTCCTGACCGGGCAAGGCAAGATGGTCTTCCGCGGCGAGCGGCACCACGACCGGGCGATGAGCGAGAACACGGTCAACGCGGCATTGCGGGCGATGGGATTTTCGGCCGACGAGGTCACCGGGCACGGCTTCCGGGCGACGGCGCGCACGATGCTTCACGAGCGGCTCGGCTACAGCCCGGACGTGATCGAGGCGCAGCTGGCGCACACCGTGCGCGACAGCCTCGGCCGTGCCTACAACCGGACCGAGTTCGTCGAGCAGCGACGCGAGATGCTGCAGACTTGGGCTGACTACCTGGATCAACTGCGCAGTGGCAAGGAGATGCTGCCGCGCAAGAGCGGGCGCCGGGCAGCACGCTAGCGTTGGCTTGCGCAAGACCCCTCTATACCGGAGTACAGAGTTCTGCCTCCAACCCCCGCCCAGGCGACGGTGGCCGTAGTCAGCCGGCCGGCTGCAGGTGATTCACCGTGGGGCGGCTTCAAGTCTTATGTGCGGGGGACGTATTGGCTGAGGCTGAGGCGGAGGCTGCATGACCCTTCCTGGCCCTTGGCAGCAGCGGCAGTTATTGACTTTTATCTGCGTTAAGATAAATTATCACTTTCACGATATTTGAGGATAAAGTGATCCACTTCCCCCGTGATGCCCTTGCCCAGGAGATTGTCGCGGCGCTGCGCGGCCAAGCGGTCTTCGGCGACGCGCACAACGGCCTATTCCTGGCCGCACCGCGCCGCACGGGCAAGTCCACCTTTCTGCAGGCCGATCTGAAGCCGGCGTTGGAAGCGACCGGCGCGGTGGTGGCCTACGTGGACCTGTGGGCCGACCCGCGGCGCGACCCCGGCTCATTGATTGCCGACGCCGTCGCCCGCGCGCTGGCGCCACGCCTGGGCGTGGCTAGCCGCGCGGCAAGGGCTGCCGGACTCGAGAGCGTGACAATCGCTGGCGCGCTGAAGATCGACCTCAGCAAGATCGGCAAGATCGACGGTGTGACGCTGCCCGACGCACTTCGCGCACTGCACGAGTCCGCCAAGGCGCCGGTGGCCTTGATCGTGGACGAGGCGCAGCATGCGCTGACCAGCGAGGCCGGCGAAGCCACGATGTCGGCGCTGAAGTCCGCCCGCGATCAACTCAACCGGCCAGGCGAAGTCAACCTGATGCTGGTGATGTCCGGCTCCGATCGCGACAAGCTGCTGCGGCTGGTCAACACCAACGGCGCGCCGTTCTATGGCTCGCAGATCTCGCGCATGCCGCCGCTGGGGCAGGACTTCATCGAACACGTGTCGCGCCTGATCACCGCGCAGCGGCCCGAGCTGACGCCAGTGGATGTGGCCACGCTGCTGCACGCCTTCGAAAGCTTTGGCCACCGGCCGCAGTTCTTCATGGAGGCGCTGGGCCAGGCCCTCAGCCCACTGTCAGGTGTGCAGGGGGTACGGTTCGAGCCGGCGGTGCTTCAAGCAGCGCAGGAGCGGCAACAGGCCGATGAAGCACAGATGGAGTCCGAGTACCTGGCGCTCCGTCCGCTGGAACAAGCGGTGCTGTGGCGCCTGCTGGAACAAGGGCCGCGCTTTCGCCCTTACGACGGCGAGGCGCTGCGCTTTTACCGCGAACGGGTGACGGGCCGGGTGACCCCGCAAATGGCGCAGCGGGCACTGGAATCGCTGCGCGAACGCAACCCAGCGCTGGTGTGGAAGTCGGCTCGCGGCGAGTACGCCGTAGACGACGCAGCGATGCACCGTTGGTTTGAGCAACGAGCAAGAGAAGGCCGCTGGCCGCCGATCGATCCCCAGGGCCAGTTGGACATGCACGACTACGAAGTAACCGCGGCCGACGGACACGTAGCGACGGATGGATCCTGAGGTGCCTGCACCGGGCGGCCAGTTCGAGACAAGCCCCAGGAGCGTTTGCCGGCGCTGCTAAGTCAGCGGCTCGGCTACAGCCCTAACCTGATCGAGGCGCAATTGGCGCAAACCGTTCGCGACAGCCTCGGCCGTGCCTACAACCGGACCGAGTTCGTCGAGCAGTGGCGCGAGATGCTGCAGGCTTGGGGCGGATTACCTGGATCAACTGCGCAGTGGCAAGGACGTCGTGCCACGGGATGTCGATGAAGTCCTGCCGCGCCTTCGGGGAAAGCTTGAGCGGCAGTACCTTACGGGAGGACATCCGCGTCAATCGGCTTGCCGCTGTGCATGGCGGTGATGGCGCTTTCGGTGATGTCGTCCAGGGCGTCAGGCGTGTAGGCAACACCCTCTCCACGGTCGAGTTGATCCACGCCCTGTTTGATCGCGGCGTGCCACGCCTGGACGCGGCTTTCCTCGGCCTGCATCCGGCGGATCGCGTCTCGGATCACTTCCGTGGCGCTTCCATAGAAGCCGCCAGCCACCTTGCTCTTGATGAAGCCTTCCATTTCGGCCGAAAGGTTGACGTGCATGGTCATCGGCTAGCCTCCTTGTACACACACTACCCATACTGTGGATATCAGGCAAGACCAGGCGGCCCCACCCCTCACCCCGCCCCGCGGGGCGGGACAGTCCTCGCCGCCGGACGGGCTCGGGGGCTGGCCTCAAGGGGTCGACGCCAGCCCCTCGGCCAGCGTGGACGCCGGCCAGACCGCTTCAAGGGTGCGCTGCGCCGGGCGAAGCCCGCCGTTGACCCGGCCTGGCCGCCGCGGAGGAACTTGATCAGGCGCGCCACACCACGCGAGCCCCGTGGCCCAGATTGATGGATACCCCTGCACTGGTCATCCACCCTCGGTGATGGAGGACGGTGGATTCAGCAGCTTGTACTGGGTGGGCGACTCTTCAAAGGCGTTCGTCGCTCGCAGGCTGGCGATGAGGGCGGGCAGGTTCCCGTAGCTGAAGCCGGCACACCAGCGCGCCGCAAACGCCAGCGCCTTGATGAACCCTTCGGGTTCGTCGGCGCGGGTCAGGGCGCGCTGGCAGTCGACGTACTGCGGATGGAACAGCGTGGGGATGATGATGCGACCGAGCCCGAGCCGCGAGAGCTCTGCGTTCATGATCAGTCGCGACAGTCGACCGTTGCCGTCGTCGAACGGGTGCGTCTCGGAGACCAGGAAAGCGTAGTAGATGGCGCGTGCCAGGCCTTCGGGCACGCTCAGAGCCAGTCGGGATCCTTCCTGCAGGGTGCCGCGAACGAACGCGGGCAGCACGAACTGGGTCGTCCCTGCGTAGTTGGCTTCGGTCTTGAGCGCTCCTGGGTTGGCCTCCGGCCGTCGATCGAGCATCGCCTGGTGCCTGTGCTGCAACCCGGCGACGAACGCCGCGCCCGGCGCAGGCACGCTGTCGCGTGTGCCAGGACGCACAGCCAGGTTGAACACGCCCAGGACGTCGTGCGAGTCCTTCGGGCGGCCGGGAACGATCGTGTTGCGAAGCACGATGCCCTCGGCTTCTTCGATGGAGAACTTTGTGCCTTCGACGTAGTTCGAGAAGTACGATTCGATGAACGCGAAGTGGATCTTTGCGTCACCGTCGGGTGCGACGTCATGAATCGTCGGCAGAGCAGCGGTTCGCAACTCCGTCGCAAGCAACTCGAAGCGCGCCATCCGTTCGGCATCGACCGGGGTACCCTGTGCAACAAGCTGTCCGCGCCGGGTTCGCAGTTGCCCCTTCTGATGGGTCTTGAGCAAGAGCCCGACGGTGCGGTTGAGTTCGTCGAATGCCTTTTCCGTTCCGAGCGCAGGAGCGAGCGCCCGAGCGGCGTCGCGCACCTGGTTCAGCGCGTCTTCGCCGGAGGCGTTCAGGATGGAAACGAGCCGTTCTTCCACGGCCTGCCTGCCTGCACGCGTGGGGCGCGCCGTCGTGACCCGACCAAAATTCTCCAGCAGCGCGCGATGCCGTGATGCCCAGTACAGGCCGGTGGTGCCCAGAGGCAGGTCGCCGGGTTGTGGTGGCGCGCCCTTGAGCAACACGAGATCGACACCCGGCAGCTTGATGGTGCGGTTGAAGCGGGTCGGATGACTGAGCGTGACGTAGCCCGCCTCGGTCAGGCCGCGCGTGAGTGCACTGATGTGCGACACGACCGCGCCAGGGACGAGATGCCCTGCAAGCAGTTGCCAGTGGCGTCGAACCCTGGAGCGGATCTCCTCGTCGGAACCGCCGAGGGCGTAGACGCCGGGAGCGATGCGCTGAAGCTCACCCGCCTTGGCGCGGCGCTGCAGTTGCCGCGCCAACGCAGCGTCCTGGCCGGAGAAGAGGACTTCCTCGGACGGTTGTCGGAGAGGAGCTGACGAGGGCATGCGGAGGGAGGTTGATGTCGCTTAATGGCTTATTATGCTCTGAGTATGTCGCAAAATAGCTATTTAGTGCCGATACTCGCCCAGATGACCTGTGTCGCCTGCTCGCTAAAGCAGAAGAGTATCGGGTGCCGAGAAGTCGGCCTTCGACTTCCGAATTTGGTGGAGTGTCGCAAACTGGCTAATTTGTAACCGCACGGACGCGACCGTAGGACATCGCGCAGAGGTGGCTGCACGCGCAAGCTACACGCTCGGTCTGCCGCTGGTGCTGCTGAGCGCCGCACACGTCATCGCGGCGCCGTCGTGCTGAAAACGAGCCAAAAATCATCACGAGAATGAGGGCCGAGAGCCCTTAGATTGGCTGCAGGCTCCCGGAGATGTCATGCAAGCCTCTCGAGCAATCGGTACAGACCGTCGCGGCCTCAACGTGCCAGAAATGAGCCAAAAACCAGCGCGCGGAAGCGGGTCAACCGCGCGTAGATTGGCTGCAGGCTCCTCAGGAGATGCCATGTCCGCCTTCCCACCCGATCCGCTTGCCGGCGCGGCAAGCGCCGCGGCACCGCTGGTGATGCCGCCGACGTTCCTGCGCCTGGGCGACGTGATGCGCGTCACCGGGCTGCCCCGATCCACGGTCTATCGACTGATGGCCGAACGACGCTTTCCACCGCCGTGCCGTCTCGGCGCACGCGCGGTCGGTTGGCGCAGTTCGGACATCTCGCAGTGGAGTGCCGCGCGTCCGCTCGCCCGACGCTAGGCCAGACAAAGGATGCCCGCCATGAGCCTCTGGGATCGAAAGAATTCGAAGCAGCTTGAGTTGCTGGCTACTTCGCAGCCCAAGCCGAGTCCGCAGCCGCAGTCGGCGGCCGAGTCCGAGACCGAGTCGAGGTCTTCGAGCTCATCGGATGCAAGCAGCCGGCTGGACTTGTCGACGCTCGAACCCGCCTGTGCCGACGTGCATCCGGCAGGCGAACCGCTGCTGCTGCCATTGGCTGCGCTGTTCGAAGATCCGGCCAATCCGCGCACCGAGTTTCCGCAGGCCGAACTGGATGAACTCGCCGAGGACATCCGCCAGCACGGCATCCTGCAACCCATCGTCGTGCATCCCGCCGATGCCACCGGGCGCTTTCGCATCCACTTCGGCGCGAAGCGATTCCGGGCGGCGGCGCGCGCCGGGCTGTCGCAGGTGCCGGTGACCGTGCGCCAGGCCGCCGCTGATCCCTACGCGCAGGTCGCCGAGAACCAGAAGCGCCACGGGCTGTCGCCGCTGGACCTGGCGCGGTTCATCCGCTCGCGCGTCGATGTTGGCGAGACCAATGCAACCATCGCCGGGCGGCTCGGTGTCGACCTGACGACGGTGGCACACCACCTGGCGCTGCTGGAGCTGCCACCGCCGCTGGAGGCTGCGTTGAAGTCGGGACGCTGCGTGTCGCCGCGCACGCTGTATGAGCTGCGCAAGGTGCACGTGAAGCAACCCGCCGCGGTCGCCGAGTTGCTGCAGGGCGACAAGCCGGTCACCCGAGAAGCGGCAGCTGCGCTGCTTCGCCCGATGCGGCGGCGGCGCGGTGCTGTGCGCGCGGCAGCGCCTCGTCCCACCGCGCCGAAGAAGGCCAGCGCCCCAGGTGGGCTCGCCGCACGCGCCGAGCTGCTGTGCACCCAGCTGGCGACCATCTTCTCGCGGCTGCGCAGCGCCGACTTCGAAGACGATGCCGGCCGACCGCCTTGCCGCGCTGCGCGAGCGCGTCGGCGCCCTGAAGGTGCTTCTGGAGCCGTGACGCGGCAGCGGCGATCGGGACGATGGGATGGCAAGGAACGGTCGAGACCGCATCACCGTCGATCTGCGCGGTGGTGGGCAGCAGGTGCATGAACGTGCGGCGGCGCAGGGGATGACGGTGGCGGCGTTCGCTCGTCGCGCGATTCTCGGCGCTGCCCATGAGGCGTCCCGACCCGTCGCAGACGATGGCACCTATCGAATCGCCCGAGCCCGGCACGATCAAGGTCACCGTTCGGATGCCGATCGCCCATGCGCTGCTGCTGTCAAGGCGTGCGCGTGCGGCTGACGTGTCGCAGGGCAGCTATCTGGCCGGGCTCATCGATGGCACGCCGCTTCGCACTGCGCCGGACCGGCGCGAGGCGTTGGCCGCGCTGGTGCGCTCGACCGACCAGCTGGCGATCATCTGCACCGACCTGAACGCCTTCATGCGGCTGCTCGGAGTCGGCACACAAGAGCAACTCGATCCGTACAGCGCCCGGATCTCGTCGCTTGCGGCCGACGTGCATGGCCACCTGGAAGTGGCCGGCCGCTTCCTCGTCGATGCCAGCAAGGCGAGGTCGACGCGTTCCGTGGCCTCATCGGCCGGCTGCGAGGCGTTGATGTCCACCGGGCAGACGGTCGACGGTGTGCTCGTGCAATGGGGCGAGCGCCTGTTCTACCCATCCAACCGCATCGTCAAGCCGCAGCCGACGCCGCGCCTGGACACGATGGTGCGCCGCAAGGCGGCGGTGATCCGCGGGCGCATCGTCGCCACGGTCGCACGGCGGGCGCCGCAGGTGATGGTCAAGGTGACCGGCGGCGGCCGCGGCATGGCGGCGATCGCAGCGCACTTTCGCTACATCAGCAAGAACGGCAACCTGTCGATCGAGGACGACCGCGGCGTGTTGCGCGACGGCAAGGAATCGCTGAAGGACCTGGTCGATCAATGGCGGCACGGCGGCGCGCGGATCCCCGAGGAAGGGCACCGGCGCGAGGCTTTCAACATCATGCTGTCGATGCCGCGCGGCACCGACGCGAAGATCGTGCACTGCGCGGCACGTGAGTTCGCAGCGGCCGAACTGGCTGGCCACCGCTACGTGATGGTGCTGCACGACCACCAGGCCAACCCGCACGTGCATCTCAGCGTGCGGGCGACGGGCCGCGACGGCTCGCGCCTGAACCCGCGCAAGGCCGACCTGCATCGCTGGCGCGAGACGTTCGCGGAGAAGCTGCGCGGGTGGGGCATCGAGGCCGAGGCCACCCGACAGGCCACGCGCGGCGAGACCCGTCGGTTCGACACGCTGTGGCGCGTGAAGGCCACGGATGAGGGGCGGCTGCTGACGAGCAAGCCGTCGGTGAAGTCCGGCGCCACGCATTCCAACAGCCGCACTAGGGCCTTCGAGGCCTGGTCACACATCATGCACGCGTTGATGGATTCCGATCGGCCGGATGACAAGGCGCTGGGTGACGAGATCCTTCGTTTCGGCCGCGAATCGCCGTTCCTGCGCGATGCCTATCGGCATCACGAGCGAGAGCGCGAGCGCGCACGTGAGCACCAGCGCCAGGTGCTTGAACCGCAGCACAGCACGTTGCAGCGAACCCGGCCGGACATCGAGATGGAGCGCTGACCCACACGGCTCGCCCTGTCCTCGGGCCACGTTCATGCCTTGATCGGCATGACCGCACGTCACGCCGAATCAGGAGACTGTCAAGGGGCGGTGATGCGGGCGCGCTCCCGATACTGTTCTTGTAGCACGCTCGCTATACATTTGAACCATGCGCTCCGCCACCTTCCCGCCCATCCGCGTCGAGCCCGAGGTCCGTGCAGAAGTCGAGGCTGTCCTGCGCGAGGGCGAGTCGCTGACCCAGTTCATCGAGGAGGCGGTCGTCGCGGCCGCGGCTTGGCGTCGCGTGCAGTCCGAGTTCATCACTCGTGGCGAGGCGGCGATCGAGCGGTGGAAGCAAGAAGGCGGCGGGCAGGCGGTCGACGAGGTCATGGCCGACCTGCAGGCGCGCCTCGATGACGCCAAGCGCCAGGCTGCGCAGCGCGCAGGCCGGTGACGACCAGCTACATGGTCACGCTGCTGCAAGAAGCGGTAGCGGACCTGCGGCGTCTGGAGGACTTCGCGATCGAGCGCGAGCTTGCGAGCGAGACCCCGGACTGGACCACACCCCAACGAGCACTGGACGCCATCCGCGAGGGCATGCGCCTGCTGTCTTGGTCGCCCTACTCATGCCGTCGGGCAGAACTGGGCAATGGTCGCTCGCGCGAATTGATCGTTCCATTCGGCGGCACGGGCTACATCGTTCTCTTCGAGATCGTCGGCGACAACGTCGTCGTGGGCGCGGTTCGCCCCCAGCGGGAAGAAGACTACCGGCACTGAAGCAAGTGGGCGACCGCGCGACGCGCCGAGGCCAATGACGTTTGTCGTCGAAAGGCCGGTAACGAATGTTGTGAGTAGCCCATGTCGAATCGGCTTCCTTCCGTTCGTCGATAAAGTACGAGGCGCTCTCAGGCGGGTGCGCCGACCGGTCAACCCAAAGGAGTCAAGGCATGTCCTACATCGACGGTTTCGTGATCGCGGTTCCAACCGCCAACAAGCAGAAGTTCATCGAGCACGCGCGTCATTTCGACTCGCTTTTCATCGAGCTGGGCGCGATCCGGGTGATCGAGGGCTGGGGCGACGACGTCCCCGACGGCAAAGTCACCGATTTCCGCCGTGCGGTTCAGGCGACGGCCGAGGAAACGGTGGCCTTTGCGTGGGTCGAATGGCCGGACAAGGCCACGCGCGACGCCGGCATGAAGAAGATGATGGAAGACCCGCGCATGGACCCGTCCACACCCGGCAATCCGCCTATGCCCTTCGACGGCAAGCGCATGATCTTTGGCGGCTTCGAACAGGTGGTGGAAGTGAAGGCTTGAGCGGCGGTGCGACACTGCACCTGGACGCGGGGTGCGCCACAACGATCTGTGGCGACAGGACTGAAAAGCCACGCCGCCTCGGCCAAGGGGGAATTCGTCCTACGTCGAGAGAAGAGTTCATGGCTTGCGTTGCACTGCGCTTCGCTGCACCCTTCGGCGCATGGCATCACCGATCACCGTCACCATCCCCCACCAGCTCGGCCGCGCCGAGGCGCATCGGCGCATCGAGACCGGCTTCGCGAAACTCGTCAACCTTCTGCCCGGCAAGACCGGCGCGAGCAGCGAACGGTGGGACGGCGACCAGCTGACCTTCAGCGCCGCAGCGCTGGGACAGACCGTCAGTGGCGTCATCACCGTGCTCGACACCGTGGTGACGATGGAGATCGAACTGCCCGGTGTGCTGGGGATGCTCGCCAACGGAATCAAGGACCGGCTGCAGAAGGCGGGACAGCTGCTGTTGACCAAGAAGTAGCCGCGTCAGCACCACCTGATAGTTCAAACCACCGCGGCAAGGTGGCGAGCAGC
This sequence comes from uncultured beta proteobacterium, assembly GCA_963774675.1. Lineage (GTDB taxonomy): Bacteria > Pseudomonadota > Gammaproteobacteria > Burkholderiales > Burkholderiaceae_C > CAIKUF01. Next base: position 492,678 of record CAVZFV010000013.1, read on the forward strand.
GTGGCCAAACCGGCGCTGCGCGCTCGGCAGTGCTCTGCGCAGCGATCAGCGCCGCGTCGTGGCGCCATTCGGCCTACTGAGACGAGGGCGTCTGGATGTTTACCCCGGTAAACTGATACGATCGGCTCATGCAGAAAGTCCATACCAAGCTCACCTCTCAGGGACAGGTGTCCGTGCCCGCTCTGGTGCGCCGCTTTCTGCACCTGACGCCGGGTTCTGTACTCGTTTGGCAGCAGGAGGGCGACCGCATCGTCGTTGAACGGGCCAAGCGACACAGTACGGACGACGTGCACCAGGCGCTGTTTCCCGAAGGCTCGTCGACCGTCGGCGCACCCAGAACCCTGGCAGAACTCAAGCAAGGCATCCGCCAGCGCGTCCAGCGCCGCCATGCTGGCCGTTGACACCAACGTTCTGGTTCGCCTGCTGGCGCGTGACGACGCAAAGCAGGCGGCTGCAGCGGACCAGGCCGTAGCCAAGGGTGCATGGGTTTCGCACCTCGTGCTGGCCGAGGCGGTCTGGGTACTGGACGCCGTCTATGCGCGCACGCCGAAGCAGCTGGTGGCGGCGCTCGATTTGCTGCTCTCCCACGAAACCCTTGTGCTGCAAGACGCCGATGTGGTGACCTTCGCGCTGGCGGCGTATCGCGCTCGGCCGGCGCTCGGCTTTTCCGACTGCCTGGTGCTGGAGATTGCTCGCAAGGCCGGGCACCTGCCACTGGCTACATTCGATCGGGCGCTGGCGCGCGCACCCGGTGCGCAAAAGGTGTGATGCGATGGCTGCCGTGAGGCGATGAGGCATGACGCTGAGCCCTGACGATTTGCAGCGCATTGCAGAGCGCACCCTGGCGCACTACGACGAGCGTGCCGCTGACTACTGGGAAGGCACGCGCGACCACGACGTCAGCCAGAACATCAAGGCGTTGCTCGACCACATCCAGGCCACACCGCCCTTCGATCTACTGGATTTTGGATGCGGCCCTGGGCGCGACCTGCGCACCTTCAAGTCGCTGGGTCATCGCGCCGTCGGCCTGGAAGGCTCGCCTCAGCTGGCCGCGATGGCGCGCAACTACAGCGGGTGCGAGGTGCTCGAGCAGAACTTCCTGCGACTCGATCTTCCCGACGAGCACTACGACGGCGTGTTCGCCAACGCCGTGCTGTTCCACATTCCGAGCCAGGAGTTGCCGCGCGTCTTGACGCAACTGCATGCGACGCTGAAGCCCGGCGGTGTGTTGTTCAGCTCGAACCCGCGAGGCGATGGTCAGGAGGGCTGGAACGGCGAGCGCTATGGCGTCTTCTACGATTGGCCCGCCTGGGAGGCGTATGTCAGCGCAGCCGGGTTCGTCGAGCTGACGCACTACTTTCGACCGGAGGGTGTGCCGATAGAACAGCGACCATGGCTGGCGAGTGTCTGGCGCAAGGTCGCAGGTTGACTGATTGGCGGGCAGCGAGCTTTCAACGTGTTCGCACTGACAAGTGCACGTTTCCGGATCCGTCGGTCGTTTCCTTGACTTCGAGGTACGCCTGTTTGCGAACCAACTCGCTCAACTTGGCGAAGCCGTAGTTGCGTGGATCAAACGACGTGTTGTTCTTGTTGATGAAAGAGCCCACCGCCGAAAGCGATGCCCAGCCACTGTCGCGCAGGGTCTCCTTGACGGCGTGGGTAAGCAGGTCCCTCAACTCGGGCACCCCAGCAACCTGCACCGGAAGCGCCGCCTCGGACGGCCGCTTCAGCACTTCGAAGAAAACGAACCTGTCGCATGCGGCGATGAAGGCCTCTGCCGTCTTGCGTTCACCCAGACCATAGACCACCTTGCCAGCCTCGCGCAGACGAGTTGCCAATCGGGTGAAGTCACTGTCGCTCGATACGAGGCAGAAGCCGTCGACGTTGCCTGCGTACAGCAGATCCATGGCATCGATGATGAAGGCCGAGTCGGTGGAGTTCTTGCCCTTGGTGTAGGCGAACTGTTGCATCGGCTGGATGGCGTGGCGGTGCAGATGCTCCTTCCATCCCACGAGGTTTTGCGTAGTCCAGTCGCCGTAGGCGCGTTTGACAGTCGCGGTGCCGTACTTTGCCACCTCCTCCAACAGCTCCCTCACAACGGATGCCGAGGCATTGTCTGCATCGATCAGTACCGCCAGTCGCGTGGTTCTGGTTGCGGCCATGGTGTCGTTGCGGGGTCGGACAGTCCGACCCTTGCGAACAAGTCAGAAGGAAGTAGCCCGAAGTGCATGAATTTAGATGAGTGCAGGATAGGCTGGCCGCCAGCGTTTGGCTGCCACGCAGGCCCACCGGTCCGCAAATATTGCGCACCTTCTCGCTTGCAACGGGGGCGGCAAAGGCGCCCGTGTCATTGCGCCTGTTAAAAACCCGTCATGGCAAGACGCAAGAAGACAAGCCCCATTGAGGACCTCATGGATCTCGTTGCCATGTTGCCTTGGTGGGCCGGCATCGGGGTCGCCGTGCTCAGCTATTTGGTGCTTCACGGCGTCGCCTCCCAGCAAGTCGCCAACACAGCTCAACCTGGGCAGGTCGGCGCGATGTTCACGCAAACGATTTGGAGGTCCGCGGCTGCTGTCGGCCAATACCTTCTGCCATTGGTTTGCCTCGCCGGCGCCGGCATGTCTGCGTGGCGCCGCAAAGAGCGCCAAAGCCTCGTTGCGAACGTGACGCAAAGCAAGGCCGCCGATGCTCTCGATGGCATCAGCTGGCGCGAGTTCGAAATGCTGGTGGGCGAAGGCTTTCGGCTGCAGGGCTACCAGGTTGTCGAAACCGGCGGCGGTGGGGCTGATGGCGGCGTCGATCTCGTTCTATCGAAACCTGGCAAGAACGGCGATGAGAAGTTTCTCGTGCAGTGCAAACAATGGCGCGCCTACAAGGTCGGGGTGGACGTGGTTCGCGAGCTGTACGGTGTGATGGCAGCCAAAGGCGCTGCGGGTGGATTCTTGGTGACGTCGGGTCGCTTCACCGACGAGGCCGTCAGCTTTGCGAGTGGACGCAATGTGACGCTGGTCGACGGCCCGAAGCTTCATGGGCTGCTTCGACAGGCCAGTGCCGCGGCCGATCGTTCAACGGTTTGCGCTGCGACCGTCCCCTCAGCGCAAACCGGCGCGCTGCCATCGAATGCGTCGAGTTGCCCAACGTGCTCGAAACCGATGGTGCGACGCACCGCAAAGCGCGGGGCGAACGCAGGCGGTGAGTTCTGGGGCTGCACGGGCTACCCCGCATGCCGTGGTACTCGACCGATAGGTTGAAACGAAGCCACGCCGATGGCATTGCCTGATGGTCTGTATGACCTGCTGCTGACCGAGGGTCTGGCCCGATCGCTTGCGGTCATTGGCCCAAGCGGCGCGGATGTGGCGGCGCTTAAGGGTGGCGCCTCAGAGGTCCTGGCCGATGTGATCACGCGGCAACTCGCGTCCATCCTTGAGGACCTCGGCGGCGACGACTCCGAGAAGCCGCGGCGGCAACTGGAACTGGTCAACGACCTGTTGGTGATGCTGCGTCGGCGACTCACTGGTGGGGACGGCGCGGTTGCGGCCTCGTCCACCGCCGAGGTCGTCGACCTGGTTGCGTCACCGCTGCGCGTGCTTAGAGCCGTTCAACGTGATCAGCAATTCCTTGCGTCTCCCGAGATCGGCCTGGCGGCCCCGTGGCTGTTCACTGCCGGCAAGGGCTCGCCTTCTTTGCTGCAGGAGATCCGCCGCGAGCTGGCATCGGCTGACCAAGTGGACATTCTCGTCAGCTTCATCACCGTGTCTGGCGTCCGCAAGCTGCAGGACGTGCTGCAGCTGATCACGGCCATGGGCGCGCAAGGTCGGGCGGCCACGCGCCTGCGCATCCTCACCACCACCTACACGGGCGCCACCGAGGCGCGTGCGCTGGACGAGCTGGCCCGTCTGCCGGGCTGCGAGGTGCGCATCTCGCTCGACGGGCGGCGCACGCGTCTGCACGCCAAGGCTTGGCTGTTCCAGCGCAAAACTGGCTTTGGCTCGGCCTATGTCGGCAGCGCCAACTTGTCGGGTGCCGCACTGACCGGCGGGCTGGAGTGGACCGTCAAGCTGACCCAGCGCGCGCAGGAGGCATTGTTCGCCCGCGCCGTGGCGCACTTCGAGACGCTGTGGGCTGATAGCGAGTTCCAGCGCTACGACCCTGACAACATTGACCATCGGCAGGCCCTGGCTGCCGCCCTCGGCCGCGAGACCTTCGGCAGTGGCGAGCCGGCCGGCACGATCAGCTTCTTCGACCTGCAGCCCAAGACCTACCAGCAGGACATGCTCGAGCAGTTGACCACGGAGCGTTCGCATGGTCGTCATCGCAACCTGCTGGTGGCGGCCACCGGGACCGGCAAGACCGTGGTGGCGGCCTTCGACTATCGGGACACTTGCCGGGTCGAAGGCGGGCGCCCGCGGCTGTTGTTCGTGGCCCACCGCGAAGAGATCCTGCGCCAGGCGCTGCGCACGTATCGCGAAGTGCTTCGCGACCCTGAGTTCGGCGATCTGCTCACCGGCAACCACCAGCCCGAACGTTGGGACCATCTGTTCGCTACCATCGACAGCGTGACCAGCCGCGACCTGGTAGCCACGGTCGGCGCCGATCACTGGCACACGGTGGTGGTGGATGAATGCCACCGGCTGGCCGCCGATCGTTTCGATGCCTTCGTCGACGGCCGTTCGCCCGCGCGTTCTGCTGGGGCTGACCGCGACGCCGGAACGCAGCGACGGGCAGCCGATCACGCCTTACTTCGACGCGCGGCCCGATGGCAGTCCGGCCGTGGAGCTGCGACTGTGGCACGCGCTCGACCTGCAGCTGCTTGCGCCCTTCGAGTATTACGCCTGCGACGACGCCACCGATTTCTCCGCCGTGCCATGGGACAAACCCGGCGAGCGTGAAGCGGTCGACAAGCTCGTCACCGGCAACGACGTGCGCGCCCGGCTGGTGGTAAGAGAGTGGCAGCGACTGGCATCCGACGCCGCACGGTCACGCGCCATCGTATTCTGCGTATCGGTTGCGCATGCCGAGTTCATGACCGACTGGCTCAACCGCGCCGGACTGCCGGCGGCCTGCGTGGTGGGCACGACGGCCGGCGATGAGCGGCGCCGAGCCCCGCAGCGATTGCTCAGCGGCGAGCTTTGCGCGCTGGTGACCGTGGACCTCTACAACGAAGGCATCGACCTGCCCATGGTCGACACGCTGTTGCTGCTGCGTCCCACGCAAAGCCCGGTGCTGTTCCAGCAGCAGATCGGCCGCGGCCTGCGCCTGGCGCCGGGCAAGGAGAGCTGCCTGGTGCTCGACTTCGTCGGCCAGCACCGAACCGAGTTCCGGTTCGACCGCCTGCTGTCCAGCCTGACCGGCTTGTCGCGTCGCGAATTGGTGGATGGCGTCGAGAACGGCTTCGGCAGCCTGCCGCCGGGCTGCCACATTCATCTGCAGCGCCAGACCCGCGAACAGGTGCTTCAGGGGCTGCGCAGCTTGACGACGCAGAACTGGCGACGCCTGAAGACCGAGCTGCAAACGTACGCCGCCCTGCGTGGCCGCGCCTCTGTTCACCTGGCCGACTTCCTGCACGACCAGGCGCTGGAACTCGACGACGTCTATCGCACCGGCACCGGCCAGGGACGCAGTGGCTGGACTGCGCTCAAGCGCGACGCGGGCCTGATCGCCGCGGAACCCGGCCACGAAGAGGACTATTTCAGCCGCCGTTTCGGCGACCTGCTGCATGTGGATGATCCGGTGCGGCTCGACGCGATGGCCGCCGTCGGGGCACGCAAGGGTCAGCACCAGCCGCTCGACCCGAAACAGGCGTTGGGCGTGCAGATGCTGGCCTACCAGGTGGATGGCCGCCACGAACAGGCGGCTGGCCCCGAGGCCTTCATGGAACGTATCGAACGACACCCCGAGATCGCCTCTGAGTTGGTCGAGTTGTCGGGCTTGCTGCAGGCCCGCAGCAGCCTTGGCGCCCACCGCGTACCGGGGCTCGAAGACACGCCGTTGTGCCTGCACGCGGCGTATGGCGCGCGTGAGGTGCTTACCGCGGTGGGCTGGCTGACGGCCGCACGCCGTGCGCCGTTCCAGGCCGGTGTGCTGCCGCTGACCCAACGCAAGACCGAACTGCTGTTCGTGACGCTCGACAAGAGCGAGGGCTACCACGATCGGATCGCGTACCACGACTATGCGGTCAGCGCCGAGCGCTTCCACTGGCAGACCCAGAACAGCGCCGGCCCGGACACGCCCAGTGGCCAACGCTACCTGTAGAGCGCCACCAACGGCTGGCAGTTCCAGCTGTTCGTTCGGCCGCGCAAGGGCGACGCCTACCGCGCTTGCGGCCGCGTCGTGCTGGAATCGGCTGAAGGCGACCGACCCATGAGCATTGTCTGGGCGCTGGAAACGCCGCTGCCGGTGCGGCTGTTCAGGGAGTTCAGCGTGCTGCGTGGGGTGTAGCCGCGGACAGCGTCACCTGCCGTGCCGGCGTTTTGAACACGTTCTTCGTGTTCCAGGCCAGGAACTCAGCGGCCGGCCGCAGATCGCCGTGCTGTGGCGAGTGGATCGGCTGCCCGTGAAACTGCAGTTCACCCGACATGCCGCGGCCTCCGCTGATGGCCCTCTGGCTGAAGACGATGCGATGCTCCGCCGGCTCGACGGTGAACACGCCCAGGTCGAACAGCTTGTGGTGCAGTGCGCACAGCGACAGGCCGTTGGGCTCGATGTCCGGCCCGCCAACATGGTGCCATTGGATGTGCGCAGCCTCCAGCCCCGCAGGCAAGTGCCCTATGCGCAGGTCGAAACCACAAACGCAGCACCGGTACTCGTAGGCGCGCAATACGCGCTCGCGAAACGCGGGGTCGCGCCTGCGGCGCCCGTAGCGCTCGTCATCGATGGCCGGCGGTGTACTGTCGCGGACCTCGTTGGGCCCGTCGAGATCCAGCCCCAGCGTCGCCACGATGTCGGCGTGCAGGGTCGAGGGAAAGTACGACTCCAACACCCTCGATGCCACGGCCTTCAGCAGGCCGGGCTGGTGGCGCAGGGCTTCGTCGATGTCGACTGGGAAACCACCCTTGACGTGATGCGCCAGCAGTTCGCCCAGGCTGGGGGTGGCAGCGGCAGGACGTTTCAGGACTTCGCGCGGACCGCTCAGGTCCCACAGCGCGCCTTGGCCATCCGTGGCCAGGTGCCAGAACGGATAGTGCCGTGACTTGGCGGCGCTGCTGGGGCCGAACTCGGTCAGCAGCAGCTTGAGCGCGTCGTCGATCGCCGCGAACTCGACCAACCTCGGCTCACCGCGTTGCACCCGTGCCAGCGCCAGCAGGATCAGCAGCGGCTTGTGTGGCGCAAAGACGCCTGCCCGCTGCGCGCGGCGGATGTTCTCGAATGCGTCGAGGACTTCGATCGTCGACTTCATGTCGGGTCCAGGGTGTTCTGCTGGGTCCAGTAATCGGCCTTGTCCGGCATGACCCAGCGGACGCCCCCACGAGGATCGGTTCGGTCGCCCGAGTAGCGCGGAATCAAGTGCATATGGAGATGAGCGATCGTCTGGCCTGCCGCCGTGCCGTCATTGATGCCGATGTTGTAGCCGGCCGGGTTGAACTCGGCCTGAAGCTGAAGCTTCGCCAAGTCGAGCAGCGCCAGCATGGCCTCGCGCTCCGCGTGAGTGGTTTCGAAGAACGAGCTGACGTGACGAACCGGAATCACGAGGGTGTGTCCCGGCGTGACGGGATAGGCGTCGCGCATGGTGATGGCGAAGTCATTGCGGGCAAGAATGCGGCTGACCGGCAGGGCGCAGAACGGGCAGGGCGGTTCCTGGCTCATGTGGCAAGCGTACAGGGTCAGCAGTCAACCGATCTACCTGGGCGGCAAGCTTCGCGCGGAATTGAATCCCCTTGTCCGGTGCCTATGGCTCAGCGCCGCCCGATCTTGCGAACGTTGACTCTCGGTGCCCGGACGCACGCTTTGCAGCGATTGCCGCCGCTCAGTGTTCATCCTTCTACTCACGGTCTGGGCCACCTACCAGTCGTAGACGCGGCCCGCGTGGGCGCCGCGCCAATGACCGGTCTCGAAGGTGCTGCCGACCTTCAACCAGCGAACGGCGCGTCCCGCACTTTCGACCGAACGAATGTCTGCTCCTCCGCGGCTCGAACATTCACTGCCGACCCTCTCCAGACATTCGATGCAATGAACTGCTTGGCGCAAAGCAGCCGTTCGCGAAATCGCCGCCGGCCGCCGCGGCATGAAATCTAGCGGTGACATCACCAGGTGCGTCGGCCAGGGCGTCTTCGACTTGAGAGCCACCTCGCCCGCGTCGTTGCATTGCGCCCGCTCGATTGCCAACGCCGCAGCGCATAGCGTTTGCGCGAGATCGGCGTCTCGCATCATCGCGTTCTGCACCGTCAGCACCCTCTGGCCGGCACGCGAGCCATTGGTGACGCTGCGGCTAGGAGGCCGGTAGCCGGCGCGGTGGGATCGGCAGCCGTGGTCGACCATCAGCAAGCTCGATCCGGTTATCACGCGGCTGCAGCGCTCGGGCGACCTGAAGGGCATCTCCGACACGCGCAAGTTTGCGGAGTCCGAGAAGGCCTTCGGCGGTCCGATGCCCGCCGGTTGCCTGTATGAGGCGCAAACCTTCATCGACAAGCACCCGGAGACGATCCAGGCGCTCGCCAACGCAATCGTGCTCGCCACCAAGTGGATCCAGGCCGCCGGCGCATCCGACATCGTGAAGGCCGTGCCCGAAAGCCTTCTGCTCCGCGATCGCGCGGTCTACATCGACGCCTTCCTCGCCAGCAAGGACGCGCTCTCTCCCGATGGCGTGATCCCCCAAGCCGGCCCGCCGACCGCGCGGCGCGCGCTACATCGGACCGTCCCTTGCCCGCCCTCGTCGACAAATAGCGCGCTCCGAGACACAGTTTGCCGGGTTCGTCACAGGGCTGTTGGCGCGGCCTCTCCGCATGCCTAGGCTTGCTCCCATTCGAGTCCCCCGTGTCCATTTCTGCAACTTCGCAGCGGTGGCTCCCACGGGTCAACTTCAGGGGAGTGCAACATGACATCCGATCGACATCAACACGGTTTCAGGCACGATGGCGCACACCGGCCCGGCCTGGGGATTGCTGGCCTGGTCATCGGCCTCGCATGGTGCGCTGCCGTGCTGGCCCTGTTCGCGCAGGCGTCACCGTCACACTGGTTGCGCTCGAGCCCGGAAGCGATCGCTGCGGTCGAGGCTTGCCGACAACACGCGCAACGTGCCGCGGGCGACGCCTGCGTGCGCGAGGTCGTGGCGCAATGGCAGGCGGCCGAACGGCGCGAGACGATGCTGGCATCCAAACGCTGAGTGGATCGGCGCCATGCCGGCCCAGCGCCGGCACCGCTTCGTCCGCCACCATCCGGATTCATCGCGCCGATTTCCTTGTTCGTCGCAACGTGCAGCGTGCCGCAGCCTCTCGCCGCAGACTGCGCCACACGGTGAAGGCGAAATCGTTTGCTCGGCGCCGGAACCCAAGGAGCCCATCGTGCAACACTCAAAGCGTATGCCAATCAACCTTGCCGCGATTGCCTGCAGCGTTGCGCTGGGTGCGTGCGGCGGCGACGACGACGTACCGGTGACGATCGCCGTCGTCGGCCCCAACGCCGTGTCCGCGTGGAACGAGATTGCCACGGCAACCGTCAACGTCCCGCCATCGGCGCCCGGCGTCGGGACGCCTGAGGAGCAGCGACCCAACTACGCGGTCGACCTGGCCGCCGTGCAGGTGGCGGTGTATGACGCCGTCATCGCCATCGCCGGCACCCACAAGCCTTACGCTGTGACTCCCAAGGCGCCGACCGAAGGCGCTTCGGAGGAAGCGGCGACGGCTGCGGCAGCCTACGGCGTGCTGCGCGCGCTGTTTCCGAATCGGGCCGCGCAATACCAGGCTGCCTACGATGCGTACGTCGCGGCACTGCCCAACGACAAGGCACGCGCGCTCGGCCTCGCCGTCGGCGCCGAGGTGGCGGCCGGCATCGTCGCGCTGCGTGCGAACGATGGCCGCTCGGTCGCTCTCGCACCCTATGTGCCCGGCAGCGCGCCAGGTCAGTTCCGCGGCCTGGATCCGATCGGGCGCATCTTTCCGTACATCAAGCCGTTCGTGCTGACCTCCAACGCGCAGTTCCGCGCGCCCGGCCCGCCAGCGCTAGCCAGCGCCGCCTACGCGGCTGACGTCAACGAAACCGCGGCCCTCGGCTCGGCCACCAGCACCACGCGCACCGCCGATCAGACCGAGGTTGCGAAATTCAACACGATGCCGCCGCCGTTCTTCTGGACGACCAACCTGCGTCCGTTTGCGATGACGAATCGCAGTCTGGCCGAGCAAGCACGCCTGATGGCGTTGCTCTGGGTGACCCATGCGGACGCCACCAATGCCTGCTTCGAATCGAAGTACCAATTCGACGCATGGCGCCCGGTGAGCGCGATCACGCTCGCCAACACCGACGGCAACCCCGCCACCACCGTGGATGCAGCATGGACTCCGGTGGTGCCGACGCCCAACCACCCCGAGTACCCGGCGGCGCACAGTTGCGTCGCCGGCGCCACGATCGCAGTGCTGCGCGCGTACTACGGCACACCAAACGTCACCTTCAGCTTCAGCAGCAGCGTCACCGGCACCACGCGCACCTTCACCACGCTCGACGCATGGAACGACGAAGTGCAGATCGCGCGCATCGCCGGCGGCATGCACTTTCGCACCTCGACAGTGGACGGCGCGGCCCTCGGCAAGAGCGTTGGCGAGTGGGTGGTCACGCACGCCTTCGCGCCGAAGTAGCCCCGCCACTATGTCGCGAATCCGGCGATCGCGACAGGTCCGGGCGTCACATCTGGCGGAACAGGTGCGTGTGCGCGTCGCTCACGAGAAGCTTCTCGTCGCGCGACTTCAGCTTCACGAGCACGCGGCCGCGAAAATCGCGCGTCACGCCGGCAATGGCGTTGGCATTGACGATCGTCGAGCGGTGGATGGGCCAGAAGCAGGCCGGGTCGAGTTCTTCCTGCAGTTCCTTCAGCGGGCGGCGGATCAGGGCCTCGCCCTGTGCGGTGACGACGCGCGTGTACTTGGTGTCGGACTGAAAGTACAACACCTCGTCGACCGTGATCAGGCTCACGTCCTGTCCCTTCGATGCGTTGATCCAGCGCAGGTGTTTGCGCGTCGGGACCGCGCTCGCCAGCTCGCGCAGCAGACTGTCCAGTGGCGCCGGGGCACTGCCGACACGCTGGCGCAGGCGGCCGACGGCCAGCGCCAGCCGCTCGACCGTGTAGGGCTTGAGCACATAGTCGACCGCACCTTGCTCGAACGCCGCCACTGCGTGCGCGTTGTAGGCGGTGACGAAAACTACATGGCAGCGCCCAGCCACCTGTCGCGCCACCTCCAGGCCTGTGAGGCCGGGCATCTCGATGTCGAGAAAGATGATGTCTGGCGCCAGGCTGTCGAGAAGCTGCAATGCCTCGAAGCCGTTGCTCGCCTCGCCGATGACGCGCAGCTCGGGCCAGAGCGCACCGAGGTGCGCTCGCAGCTCACCGCGCAGCACGGCCTCGTCCTCGGCGATCAGGGCGGTCGCTTGGGTCATGGTTTGCGCCCCCTCAGGCCTTGCCGGCGTTCGCGGGTTTGAGCTCGATCAGCAGCGCGCGCATATCTTTGCCGGAAATGTTCTCCACTTCGTGTGTCTCCGCTTCGCTCCAGAACACATCGCCGATCTGGTTCTCGCCCACGAAGGTCTTGCCGTCGGAGTTCGTGACCCGGGCCTTGCCCGGGGTGAGCAGCACGGTGAGATGAGCCGGGTGCGAATGCATGCCGCTGCCGCACACTCCCATCCCCGGCCGGCTGTTGAACTCGAGCACGCGCACTTTGTCGTTCTCGAAAGTCACCTTGTAGGCGCGCGGCTGCACCGCAGCCGCATCCTGCGCCTGCACTGCGTCCGTCGCCACCAGCGTGGACAGCAACGCGAGCAGGGCGAGCCGCCGGTCGCCGTCTTCGAGGCCGGCGCAGGAGTTCGGGTTCTCATTCATGGTTCATCTCCTTGGTTGAAGGGTCGAACGGCGGGGGAAATGAACCTGGCCGCGACAACGCGCCGATCGGCAGCGCCAGCTCGAAGGCGGGATGCGCCGTGCCGGCATGCACGGCCAGGGTCCAGTCAGCACCAAACAGCTCCTGCAGGCCGATCCTCAGCCGGTACGCGAGCTCGGGCGCGAGCCAGGGCCCCGGGGCCAGACCGGCGCGGCCCATGCTCAGACGGCATGTCGTGACGCCCCGCCGAACCCGCAAGGCAGCTCGCGAACCGGCAAGCGCGGTGGACGATAGGCAGTCCATCACAGGCAGCAACATCAGCGAGGGAAAGGGCAGCTCGGGCAAGCGCTCCGGAACATCGAATTCCCAGGCAATCCGATTCGGCTCCAACTCGGCGCAAACTGTGGCGTACAGCACGGCCAGTTCGACCTCGTCTTGCAGCGTCGATGCGCGGCTGCGTACGCCGGGCATGGCGGCGCGCAGAAAACCCACCAGCGGATCGAGCAAGCGGCCGACGCCGGCGCGGTCGCTAGCGTAGCGGCGCTCGACCTCCGTCATCACCCGCAGCAGGAACGCCGGATCGACCTGACCCTCGAGGGAACGCAGGCTCTCGGCGCTGAGCGTCGCCTCGGTCCGCTGCCGTTCAATCTCGGCCCGAGCGAGCAGCGAGCGCGTGCGTTCGGAGCGCGAGTTCAGGCGATAGGCCGCGACATACAGTCCACCGTAGAGCAGCGCGCCCCAAAAGACGTGCATGCTCCCGCCCTCTATGAGCCAAGGCCTCGCGCGCGCAGGCATGGTGATCCACCAAATCGCGCTTGCAAGCGCCGCAAAGGCGAGGAGGAACAGGGCGACGGTGCTCCCGACCAAACGGCGCTCCAGCAGCGTCGCCGCGGCGACCAGGACAACGCCCGTCACACACCACTGCAGAAGAACGTGAGGCAGGAAACCCTGCAGTTCGACAGCAGGAATCTCGCTCAACGGCAGCGCAAACGACTCCATTGCCGCGGCCGCAATGCCCCACAGTACGCCGTGGCCGAGCACGCGGCGCCAGCGCAGGCCACGTTGCGTCGCGCGCGCCGTCGGCGTTTGCGCTGCAGCTCGGCCGAGCATCGGCATCGCGTTCATGCCGCTACCTCGCGGCGAGCAAAAGGCAGGCTCATCGTGGCCCGCACACCGCTGGGCAGGTTGGCCCGCAGTGCGAGCGTGCCGGCATCGCCATACAGCGTGCGCAGACGAGCGCGGATGTTGGCCAAGCCGATGCCGCTGCCGCTGCTGCCGCTGCCGCTGCTGCCGCTGAAACCGACGCCGGTATCCGACACCACTGCTTCGAGTCTGGCGCCCACCCGACGCACGCTGACAGCGATCGTGCCGCCTCCAATGGCCGGAGCGATGCCGTGCTTGACGGCGTTCTCGACGAGGGTGGCAATCGTCAACGGCGGAAAAGGCTGGTCGCGCAATTCGGCGGCCATCTCGATCTTCACTTGCAGCCGGCCGGCCATACGCACCGCCACCACGCCGAGGTAGGCGTTGACAAGGTCGATCTCTTGCCCGAGCGTGGCGATTTCGTCCTCGTTCCGCCGTCCCGGCTGCACCGAGCGCAGGTAGTCCACGAAATACCTCAGCAAGCGTTCCCCCTGCTCGGGTTGAACCTCCTGCAGGCGACGCACAGTCGCGAGCGTGTTGAACAGGAAATGCGGCTCGATCTGGCTGCGCAGCGCGCCGAGCCGCGCTTGCGAGCTCTGGCGCTCCAGCTGTACGCGACGCAACTCGATGGCTCGCCCCACTGCGCTCGTTTCGGCCGCGCGCCGCCAGAGATGCCATATCGCGGCCACGCTGCCCGCCACCAGGCCCCAGCGCGCAGCGCGGCCCAGCAGGGCCGCAAGATCACGCGGCGCACCCAGGGTGCCGCTGGCCAGCAACATGAGTTCACCGGCCAGGGCACCCGTCAGGATCGCGATCGCGAGCACGATGGAACGGGAGCGCAAGGTGCGCGCGGGAACATGGTTGGCGGCGACCACGGCAAGTGCAATCGCAAGCGCCACCACCATGTGGTCGCGCGCTACTTCGATCCAGCCATTCATCACCTCGTCCCATGGCCAGTTGCGCCAGACGAAGGGTTGGAACAGAAACTGCGTCGACAGCAACAGCGCCACGACCGCGCCACCCACGAAGACGGGGAACGGCGGCACGTGACCGATGGCCGAGGCAGCGGCCGTCGGGCTCGTGGTGCGTGCAGGTTGCGGCATCGAACGGCCTCCAGCGCCGAGCCCCAAGTCTGGCGTTTCCGGCAGCCGCAAGCAAGCGCGTTGCGACGAAACCGGCCCAGCGACGACGAATCCGGCCCGGCGGCGACGAAACGCCCTGGCCGCCACTGACGGCAGCAAGGGAACCGCTGGCGCGGCCAGCCCGCGTTCCCGGACATCCGCGCCATAGGTGCACGCAGGCTCTTGCGCCGCTCAACCCATGGCGCACGGCTTCGCCAACCAGTCCTTCTACCGCGCGCGGCTGTTCGTCAAGTAGAGGTGTGAAGACCGCCACGTGCATGGTCAAGTGAGATGCCAGCAAGCTGCCCGTCGTCACGGTCTGCTGATGGCCGGAACTGACCGTACGAAGGGTCGCCACGAAGCCGCCCTTCGAGACTGAAGCCGTGGCGCCCACAGCCTTGACCCCAGGCAAGCACAACGGGGCCTCGAGGGCGCATCTTTGTTGGCCCTCAACTTGATGGGAGCCCATCATGGAATCCAACGCCAATACGGTTCATCGCGAGCCGTAGAACAAGGGCAAGATCGTCGGTCAGAAGGCGCCGTTCAAGCTCAAGGACATCTGGGCTCTTCGTGTTCGTCTCCAGATGGAGAGCCGGGTGCGCGAGCTCGCCCTGTTCAACCTGGGGATCGACAGCAAACTGCGCGGCTGCGACCTCGTCAGCCTCAAGGTCCGGGATATCTGCCACGGCGACCAGGTAGCGTCTCGCGCGATGGTCATGCAACACAAGACCCAGCGGCCGGTGCAGTTTGAAATCACGCCGGGAACCTGCGATGCCGTGCAGAAGTGGATCAAGCAGGCAGGACTGAAGTCCGACGACTTCGTGTTTCCGAGCCGTATACACGAGTCACCGCATCTGGGGACGCGGCAGTACGCTCGAATCCTCGAAGGCTGGGTTGAGGAACTCGGACTTGACCCGGCACTACGGCACGCACTCGATGCGGCGCACCAAGGCGACGTTGATCTATCGGCGCACGAAGAACCTGCGGGCCGTGCAGTTGCTGCTGGGCCACTCCAAGCTGGAGTCGACGGTGCGGTATCTTGGCATCGAGGTGGACGACGCCTTGGAGATCGCCGAACAGACCGAGATCTGATCGAAGCGCACTCCGGGCCGTCCGACTGTCGACTCAGACGAGGCCGGCTGGGCGGCTTCTCATGCCGCAAGCTTGGCCCGAGAGGCTGCTTTCCGGCACGGCCGGGAAATGGAACTCCCGGCCATCAGGAGGTAGTCACGACGGTCAGCTATTGGGAAAGTCAATCGTTGCAGCAAGGCCACCCGATGCGCATCAAGCCGCCTCCGCCCCGCGCCGCACACTCAAGAACTGACGCCATGTACTCTCCTGATCAGCAAGATGTTTCAGCCGCAAGAACGGCGCGCTGCGGACACGGCGCGGCCTGACAGGCGGCCCGGGCGAGTCGCCCGAGGATCGTGCGCAGATCGAACCGGCGATTGAACAAGTACTGCACTTGACCGAGGTAGCGATGAGCGTACTTCCTGAAGCCGAAGGCATGGTAGGTACCGGCCAGCGACGTCTTGATGTTGCCCAGCGCGGTGTTGACGGCCAGGAAGTCGGGACTCTTCATGCTGGCCGCGCCGCCACCGGTGACGTGAGGCTCGTGCAGGATGCTCGTGCCGCGCACTGCGGTGAAGCAGCCCAGACCGTCTGAGACCAGGGTTGCCGGTGCCGCGAGCGACCTTTGCGCGAACTCCCTGATCGACTCCTTGGTGAAGGGCCGCTGCGACAGGCACATGAGCACGGCTTTGCCGGACGCGGTGGTCTGCACGGCGGCCACGAACGGCACCTTGTTGGGCGAGCCGCGGCCGGCCTTGGCGCCCCGGACCTCGCCCCCGAGGTAGGCGTCGTCGATCTCGACCCTGCCGGTGAGCTGGCGGCCCTGCTCGCGATCGACCATCACCTGCATGATCTTGTGCTTGAGCAGCCACGCCGTGGGGTAGGACACGCCCAGGTGGCGCTTGAGTTCCAGGGCCGAGACGTTGTTCTTGGCCTGCGTCATCAGGTGCATGGCCAGGAACCACGTTGGCAGCGCCAACTTGCTGGACTCGAAGACAGTGCCGCTGACCAAGCTGCACTGATAGCGGCATCCCGTGCACTGCAAGTACAGCCGAGTGTGGCGGCGGAACTCGCTGTGCCAGCTGCCTTGGCAGCGTGGGCAGACGAAGCCATCGGGCCAACGCCAGCCACGCACAAGGGCCTCGCATTGCTCGACCGAACCGTAACCGTCGAAGAATTCCGGCATCGACAGACCCCGCTGGTACTGCACCTTGTTCTGCGCCATGGCCAAGCTCCTGTTCAGATGAGCCATCGTCGCAGCGAAGTGGCTCACAGCGTGAGCTAGACCTGCGATGGCTGAATCATCTTGCTGATCAGGTGGACTCTTGCGACCTGTTCATGGCCTCTGGCGTGATTTGCTTCGTGCAAGTCGCCGCAGTCGAGTGCTGATGCTGTTGGTGCCGAAGCCGCTGCGAGCCAAATGAACGCTGCTGATCTCCCTGTGAGCCACGACCATCGCCGTTGATGCCGTCCCGTCACCTGCCTTCGGGTCTTGGTCGATTGCCTGCCCAATCATCGGCGCGTTGGCGGAGTTGAGGTCGGCGCCAACGGTTCGTCACAGAGACTTTCAAGACTTGAGCTTGCGCCCGAGCGTCTGCTCGACCTTGGCGATCTTGGAGTGCAGCCGCCCAGCCGGCCCGACTCGGTAGTCCACCTTCAGGTGCAGGCCGACGCGCGGAAAGTCTGCGGCCAAAGTCTCGAAGCAGTGGGTCACCACGGCCATCACCTCGGCCCACTCGCCTTCGAGGATCGTTCCCATCGGCGTCAACTGGTATGGCACGCCGCTGCGATCGATGAGGTCGAGGATGCGCGCCACGTGCGCGCTGACGCTTTCGCCCTGTCCCACCGGGGCGATCGAGAATTCGAGCAGAACCATTTGAGTTCCCTATGGTTGGTCGTTCAAGCCGCAAACTCGTGCGGCGCCAGGACTTGGGCGAAGCGCTCGGCCAGCGCAGCGCTCAGCCGGTCCTGCAGGTCGGCCGCTGGTGCGCGGCCATGAGCCTGTTGCCAAGCAAGGGCGACGCTCGTCAGCGCATCGGCGCGGTATCGGCGCGCCGAGCCGAGATCGCGCTCGAAGGCATTGGCGGCCTCGGCCAGCGCCTGCGGGTCCGCATCGACCACGATCACCGCATGCGCCAGCACCACCGGTTTGCCACCCACGCGGCGCCACGACTGCGCGGTGCCGGCGAGCTTGCGCCCCGCCACGGCCAGGTTGAAGCGGCCGTCGCAGAACGATCCCGCCACCGCCTGCGGCGTCGCCGCAATGCCGAGCCGCGCCAACGCAGCCGCCAGCCCGTCGTACAGCGCGCGGTAGATCGCCTCGGTGCCGATCGGCGCGGAGCTGGCATCGTCACGGGCGTCGGTGCGCCAGACCATGCTCAGGTTCAGCAGCCCCGGCCCCTGCGGCACGACGCCTCCGCCGGAGGCGCGCACCAGCACGCGGTGGGCCTTTGCGGCAGCCGGCCAGCCGGGCAGGGCGGTGCAGCTGCGCGGCACCACCAAGCCGGGCTCGCCGCGCCACAGATGCGCCGCGGCGCGGCCGGTGGCGGCGGCGGACGCCATCCACTCGGCCTCGGCAGCGATGCCGTCGGCCAGGGGCAGCTGGTGCACGCTGACGAAGCCGAACACCGGCAGGCTCACGATGCGGCCGCGCCCCTCGTCTGGGCCACGATCAGCGCGTTGACCTCGGCGGCCTTCTCCATCATCACCATATGGCCGGCGCCCTCCAGCACCTGCACCTTGGCGCCGACCGGCGCGTGGGCGGCATGGGCGGCCGGGATGATGCGGTCTTCGCGGCCCCACACCAGCGTCATCGGCACCTTGCCGGCAGCCAGTTGCGCCACCGGCAGCGCGGCTTGGCGGCCGCCGCCGAACAGCGTGCCACCCAGTTGCATCAGCGCCTGCGAAACGCCGTCGAGGCGCTTGAACTTCAGCAGGTCGTCGAGCATCTGGCGGCTGACCAGGCCTGGGTCGGCAAACAGCTGCTCGATCACGGGCTTCAACTCGCGGCGCGTCGCTGCGGTGACGAACCCGTCGATGTAGCTGCTGCTGATTTCGGTGCCCAGGCCGGCGCTGGCGATCAGCACCAGCGAGGCCACACGCGCCGGCGCGGCCAGCGCCATCTGCGCGGCGATCGCACCGCCCATCGAATGGCCGACGGCGTGCACGCGCTCGACACCGATGGTGTCGAGGAAATGCAGCACGAAGCTCGCTAGGTCAGCCAGCGCACCGCTGCCTGGCAGTCGCACGGCGGACTGCCCGTGGGCCGGCAGGTCGAGCGCGATCAACGGCGCGGCGGCCGCCACGGTGTCGAGGGTGAACAGCCAGTTGTCGAGGTCGCCGCCGAAGCCGTGCAGGAACAGCACCGGCATCTGTGCCGATGCGGCGTCGCCGCGCCGCGCGTAGCGCACGCGGATGCCGTCGACCTCGGCGAACAGGAAGGCCGGGCCAGCCTCGTCGTCATCGCCCTCGGCAGCCGCTGGCACCACGTAGGCGGCGACGAAGGCATCGAGTTCGGCGTCGCTCACTTCGGCCGGCGCGATGACACCCAGCAGCGCCTTGATCGGCAGCAGGTCGCCCGCCGCGGCCAGGCGGCGGCGCAGCAGGCCAGGGTCGGGCGCCTCGACCGCGTTGGCGATCTTGTCGCTTTCGACCTCGAGGATCGGCATGCCCACCGTGATCTGCGTGCCTTCCTCGACCAGCCACGAGACGACGGTGCCCTCGGACATCGACAGCCCCCACTTGGGCATGACGATGGGCGTGATCGCGGCCATCAGTGGCGGCCTCCGCCCAGCGCGCGCTTGACCCCTGCGCCGATCTGCGCTGCGCTGGGGATGTAGAGGTCCTCGAGCGCCGGCGAGAACGGCACCGGCGTGTGCGGCGCCGTGACCATCTGGATCGGCGCCCGCAGCGCCTTGAAGGCGGCCTGCGCGACCTGGGCCGCGATGTCGGTGGCCATGCTGCAGCGCGGGTTGGCCTCGTCGACGCAGACCAGACGGCCGGTCTTCTCGACGCTTTCGAGGATCGTGTCGGTGTCGAGCGGGCTGAGCGTGCGCGGGTCGACGATCTCGGCTTCGATGCCCTCCTTGGCCAGCGCCGCGGCCGCCTCGAGCGCGCAGTGCACCATCCGGCCGATAGGCGACGATCGTCACGTCGATCGCCCTCGCGGACGACGTTCGCCTCGCCGAACGGGATGGTGTAGCTGGCCTCGGGCACCTCGCCTTCGATGTCGTAGATGTTCTTGTGCTCGCAGAAGATCACCGGGTCGTCGTCGCGGATCGCCTGGATCAGCAGGCCCTTGGCGTCGTAGGGCGTGTCGGGCAGCACCACCTTCAGGCCCGGGATGTGGGTGAACAGCGGGTAGACATCTGGCTGTGCTGCGCCGCGGCGCGAAAGCCGGCGCCGTACATCGTGCGGATCACCACCGGCGTCTCGGCCTTGCCGCCGAACATGTAGCGGAACTTGGCGGCCTGGTTGAAGATCTGGTCGAAGCAGACGCCCATGAAGTCGATGAACATCAGCTCGGCCACCGGGCGCAGGCCGCAGGCGGCGGCGCCGATGGCCGCGCCGATGAAGGCGCTCTCGGTCAAGGGGGTGTCGAGCAGCCGGTCCGGCCGATGCTTGGCGTACAGCCCCTTGGTGACGCCGAGCACGCCGCCCCAGGCGTCCATGCTCGCCGTCGCCGCCGGCGCCGCCGACGATGTCCTCGCCCATCATGATGACCGCGGGTCGCGCGCCATCTCCTGGTCGCAGCGCCTCGTTGATCGCTTGTCGGTAGCTGATCTTGCGTGCCATGTGAGTTCTCCTTGGCGTGGCTTCAGTAGGACACGTAGACGTCGGTCATCAGGTCGGCCGCGGTCGGCAGCGGCGCGGCCTTGGCCTCGACCACCGCCTGCTCGATCAGGTCGAGCACCTTGCGGTCGATGGCCGTCGAGTTCGTCGGCGCCGATGACGCCGGCCTCGGTCACGCGCGGCGGCGAACTTCTTCAGGCAGTCCTGGTTGGCGCGGATGTCGTCGACTTCGCCGCTGGCGCGGTAGGTCTGCGCGTCGCCCTCGAAGTGGCCGTAGAAGCGACCGATCTTGCACTCGAGCAGCGCAGGGCCGCCGCCGGCGCGGGCCCGCTCGATGACCTCGCCCGCGGCCTCGTAGCACGGCGAAGAAGTCGGTGCCGTCCACCGTGACGCCGGGCATGCCGAAGCCGGCCGCGCGGTCGACGTACGACTGCCACCGCCACGCCGTAGTCGCGCGACGTCGATTCGGCGTAGCCGTTGTTCTCGACGACGAAGATCACCGGCAGGTTCCAGACCGCGGCCAGGTTCAGGCTCTCGAGGAAGGTGCCCTGGTTGGAGGCGCCGTCGCCGACGAAGCTGACGGCCACGCTCGCCCTTCTTGCGGTACTTGGCGGCCAGCGCCGCACCGCAGACCAGCGGCGCACCGCCGCCGACGATGCCGTTGGCACCCAGCATGCCCTTGGACAGGTCGGCGATGTGCATCGAGCCGCCCTTGCCGCCGCAGGAGCCGCCTTTCTTGCCGTAGATCTCGTCCATCATCGCCATCGGGTCGCACGCCCTTGGCGATGCAGTGGCCGTGGCCGCGGTGGGTGCTGGCGATGCGGTCGCCATCGCCCAGCTGGCCGCAGACGCCGACGCCCGCGGCTTCTTCGCCGGCGTACAGGTGGACGAAGCCGGGGATGTCGCCGCGGCTGAAGTCAACGTGCAGTCGCTCCTCGAACTCGCGGATCGTGCGCATCTTGCGGTAAACCTCGAGCAGCGCGGGCTTGTCCAGCGGGAAGGGGTTGCCAGCCATGGTATGTCTCCTGTGGGTCGGTGGGTCAGGGGGTCGAAGGAAGGCGGAGCAACCCGTCGCATGCCGCTATCTGCATGCAGCGGGCCACGTCCACCGTGGGGAAAGCGTTCTCGCGCAGCGTGATCTGCACGCGGTCGCCGGCATCGAAGGCCAGCTCGCGCTCGCCGTCGAGCGCGATGACGCCGCCTTGCTGCGCAACCGTGAAGGGCTCGTCGGCCGGCATGGCCTGCCAGTGCGCGATCGGTACCGCTCGCACCATGCCCGGTGCGATCGGCGCCAGCAGCCGCAGCGCCGCCGGCTGCGCGTGATGGCCCAACTGCACGGCCAGGCCACCCGGGTCGCCCCGGCCCACCGGTTGCAGCAGGCCGCCGATGGCCGACAGGCCGATCGCCTCCGGGTCGGCGAAGGTCAGGTACACCGCGCTCAGCGCCTCGGGCTTCCACAGCGCGCGCGCGCCGACATAGCGGTCGGTCGAGACGACCACATCGACCAGCGCGATGTCGCGTTGCGCGCCCTCGTTGATGCTGACTTCGAGCAGCTTGTTCGGCGCCAGCGCCTGTGCGGCACTCAGCCGCCCGCTTGCGTACAGCGCCACCGCCATGCCGGTGATGGTCGATTCGCGCATCTCCGGGAAGGCATTGTTGGTGCCGGTGGACAGGCCGGCGATCGGGATATGGCGGCACTCGCGCACCACCGCGCGGTGCGTGCCGTCGCCACCCAGCACGACGATGGCGGCGACATCGGCGGCGCTCAGCAGGCGGGCCGCCTGGGCGGTGTCGTCGACCGTCGAGTTGGGCTGCATGTCGACGAACTCGACCACCGGCCAGCGGTGATGCTGGCTGTGCCCGCGCGACAGGTGGCGCTGCAGCAGCGCGCGGATGCCGCCGTTGTCGGGCATCACGAGCACGCGCTCGACGCCCAGGCTGTGCGCCGCCGTCAGCACGCGCAGCACGATGTTCACGCGATCGGCGATCTGCAGGTTGCTGGCGTTGGCGATGATGCGGCGGATGTCGCGCGCCGAGACAGGGTTGGCAATCAGGCCGATGGTGAGCATGCACCTCGCAATGCATCGATCGTGCCGGATGCGGCCAAATCCGGCGAATGTCAGGGTTTGCGATCAGGCCAGGGCGGTTTGGCGGGGCGCTGTCGGTAGTCTCGGGAGCCGGCAGGACCCCGTGCACCGGCTCGGCGCCGGATGCCGCCGGTAATACAGGCGTGACAGGCGTCTCAGCCCTCGGCGGTGGTGTGACACCTGTCCATGCGCATCGGCGTGCGGATCACATGCCGCCGGATCGCAGTCGCCAGCCGAGTCAGTGGGCCTTGCAGAGCCGCCACAATTCGTCATGATCCACGCGCGACCCCCTGTCGCGCGCACCCAGGTACGCCGAACCAGATTTCGCCATCCGGGGCTGGTCGCGAGCAACATACTGGCTCCTTCAGGAAGCATCTCTCAATGACCCTCAGTCTCCGCACTTCCCCTCTGTTCCCTTCCATCCTTGCAACCGCGATTCTCGTCGGCTTGGCAGGGGCTGCTTCCGGTGCACCGCATCCCAAGCCCCGCGCGGCAACTCACAAGCCAAAGCCGGCCGCATCCACCGAACCCGCGATGACCACCGACGCGAACGGACTCTCGGTGCCAGTGCTCGCCAACAGCGCGTGGGTCCTGATGGACTTCAGCACGGGGCAGATCCTCGCCTCGTCCAATCCGGACGAACCGCTTCCGCCCGCGTCTCTAACCAAGATGATGACTAGCTACCTGGTGGAACAAGGGCTGAAGAGCGGCAAGCTGAAGCCCAGCGAGTTGGTCACCATGAGCCAGAGCGCCTGGTGCCGCGGCGGCAAGGAGGGCGACAGCTGCATGTTCGTTCCGCTCAATGCGCAAGCCTCCTTGATCGACATGCTGCGCGGGGTCGTCATCCAAAGCGGGAACGACGCCTCAAAGGCGTTGGCGGAGCACATAGGCCGCTCGGAATCCGGGTTCGTCGCCATGATGAACGCGGAAGCGGCGAAGCTGGGAATGACGCATACACACTTCGAAAATTCGGACGGGCTGCCCGGCCCCAGCCACAAAGCCTCGGCAAGGGACCTTGCCGTGCTCGCGCAGGCGATCATCCGCAATAGCGCCGAGTACTACCCGATCTACGCGGAGCACGAGTTCACCTACAACGGCATCAAGCAGGGCAATCGCAATGCGTTGCTGTACACCGATCCGACCGTCGACGGACTCAAAACGGGGCACACGGCGGAAGCTGGGTATTGCTTGGCCGCATCGGCCAAGCGAAACGGGATGCGCCTGATTTCGGTCGTCATGAACGCTAACAGCGCGCGAGCTCGAGCTGACCAGACCCGGGTGCTGTTCAACTGGGGCTACAGCAACTTCGAGGAGGCGACCCCTGCCCAGGCAGGCGCGACACTTGCGACAGCCGAGGTGCTGTACGGCGTGGCGCCCGATGTCGCGGCGGGCGTTGCACAGTCGTGGACGCTTGTGATACCGAAGGGACAAGGCGCCGCGGTCAAGACCTCGGTCTCGCTGACCCCGGGCCTGGAAGCGCCGATCTCCAAGGGTGCCGTGATCGGCAAGGTCGCCGTCACGGCCAATGGCAAGCAACTCGGGGAGGCGCCGATCGTCGCGCTTGCTGGCGTAGAGCGCGCGGGATTCTTCCTGCGCATGCGCCAGCACATCTCCGGTTGGTTCTCGAAGTAGCGCGCATCCTGATCACGTCAGCTCCGCTCGCGCGAAGCGGTCGTTGGCGACCTCTCTTCCTAGCCGGGATTGCCATATCGCCGTAGATCTCGACAGTGGTCCTTCGGTGCGGCGAGGTACGAACCGCAGCTACTCGACGGCGCGTGCTCAACATTTCGAACCTCAGCAGTCGGCCAGCCCTGGCTCACGGGCGACAGCAACGCAGCGGGTGCGGTCATTCGCCATGGCGGCGCGAACGATTGGACAGTGCAGAACCTGCCATTCGGCCCGAAGACCCAGCCTGCCTTGTGCCGATCAGGACTTCGGTTGCGAGCCCGCCTTTGCAAGTAGTTGCAGCAGGGCCGCATTGAACGCATCGGGCCGCTGAGAGATCGCCAAATGGCGGCCAGGTGCGCCACGCGGCCGAGCACCGTCGTGTGGCCGACCACCTGCTGCAACTCGCCGATGTGAGGCAGCCGGGCAGCTGTCGGCGCGACGATCGGCCGGGAAGCACCCGCAGCCGCCAGCCCCAACGCCCGCCCCGCCCAAGAACGGCGCACGCAAGGCCCCCGCACCCAAGACCTTGCCCACCCCCCGCAAAGGCGCGCCAGCCAAGGCTCGCAAGGCGCCAGCGAAGAAGGGGGCAGCGATCCGCAAGGCGCCTGCGAAGCAGCGCCGCTGACGCAGACATTGCCGAGGCGATTCCTTTCTTTCATCGGCCGATTCGTGTTTACGAAAGGCCATGACCGCTACATTCAAACGACAGGTCGCGTGAGCCGCATGGCTTTGAGTTCGACGCTACGACACCGACCGCAAAAACCATCCAAAGAGGAGACCGGACCCATAACCATTTCGATTCAGCACGCCAGGCTGTTGGCATTGGTGCTCGGCAGCATGGCGCTGCAGGGTGCGCACGCCACGGGCACCTACTACAACCTGGGCGCGGGCATAACCGCCTCCGGCTCATCGGCCGACGGAGGCGTCGTCGGCGCCTACACGACCAGCTTGAAGAACGCGTTCTACAAGTGGACCCCCGCTACCGGCCTCGTCAATATCGGCGGCAATTGGAGGGGCGGTATCGCCAGCGTTTCGGCCGACGGCAGCATCCTCAGCGGTAGCGCGCTGGGCAGCAACGGAAACACGCAGGCCGCCAGCTACAACGTGGCGTCCGGCAAGTGGACCACCTACGGGGGCATTGGCGGCTCCACAGACTCGGACGAAAGCTCGGGCTGGGGCATCGCAGGCGACGGCAGCAGCGTAGTGGGCCTGGGCTGGGTCAACGCCGGAAGCGCGCATGCCGTGCAGTCGACGCCGTCCAACACGCTGGTGGACCTGGGCTCCCCCGCCGACTCGCGTGCGAACGGTACGAACTACGACGGCAGCATCAGTGTCGGTTGGTCGACACAATCTGGCTGGTGGGCTGGCACCTACTGGAAGAACGGCGCGCTGACGGTGATGGACGATGGGTCCGGCGGCATGCTGTCCTCGGCAAACGCCATTTCGTCCGATGGCCAGTGGATTGTGGGCGACGGCGACTTCGATCACCAGACGTGGCGCTACAACGTCGCCTCCGGCGTGACCGAGTACCTGGGCGACTATGACAGCTTCACCTTCTTTCAGGGCGCCACTGGCGTCTCGGCCGACGGCAGCGTCATCGTCGGCTACGACCGCGACTTCGGGCCGGCCACTTGGGGCGTTGGCACGATCTGGATCGAAGGCCAGGGCATTTCGAACCTGACCGACTATGTGCTCGGGCAAGGTGTCGATCTGCAGGGCCGCACGCTCGCACTGCCGATGGGCGTCTCGGCCGATGGCCTAACGTTCTACGGCATCGACAACGCGTACGAAGGCTTCGTCGTCACGCTGGCGCCGGTGCCGGAGCCAACCACCTGGGCGCTCTTCGGCCTGGGGCTGGCAGGCGTGGCCGCAGTGGCCCGGCGTCGCCGACCAGCGCTGCGCGCTTGAGGTCAGGCCGGCGCTGCGGCGCCGACATTGTTTGGCATTCGGCGCTTTGTTTGCCGCCGCTGGCCAGCACCGTTGCGCAGGTGCGGACGGCCAGCGTTGTCGGCGCCAACAATCATCAGCTTCCCCTTCGCGCATTTGTATGAGCTCGGCGGCAATACCATTTGGGGACCAGCGCCGCTGCACTTCGTGATTCAGGGTACGGTCAAAGTGCTGGTGGTGCCGGAGCGGCCGGAACTGTTCGCGCTGGCCAGGATGGCTGTCAGCGCCCCGGTGCCGCTGCTGGTATTCGCGGTCAAGAGGCCGCGAGCCTAAGGCCGCGGTAATGCATCGCAATTGCCCTCTCGGTCGCCTGCGTTTGGTTGCCTACCAACGTGTGCCCACCTTCTCGTGAGGGCACCTTGTCGCGTCGGGCGCAGGAGCGACTCCAGATTAGATGTCAGGAAGCTGCCTGTGGCCAACGACGGGAAGTGGCCGTCAGCGTGAGTACGAGGTAGCGCCAGGAAGCTGACTTTCGATGCGTAGAGCTGGCCGTGCCAAGGCCAGCAGTCAGCGAAGGCCGCCCGCACACCTCACGCCGCGGGCCAACGACGGACTGACGAGTCCTCGCTGTCAAGTGGTCACTCGGCTTTCCACACACACACATCCGCTGCTGAACATGGTTGCAATACCGCGTCCGGTGTTGAAGTCGCTCGCTTCATCTTTGTCCGATGTTTGCGATGTTCCCTGGGAACGGTGCGGAGCGTCACTGCGGACCACCTTTAGACACGCCTCGGTTCCGACAGGCCAGACACGCGCGGAGCACTCGCGCATCATCAGCGCTTTGTCGACGCCTCTCTTACCCAATGGAGCCCACATGACTATTGCCGTCTTGCCACCCCGCCGCCAGCTCCGTCATATCCGCCTGGCGCTTTGCGCGACGGTGCTGTCCTGCGTGTTGCCGGCCGGCGCCCAACGCGTAGGCGAGGTCGATACGGTGTTCAAGCTGATCGGCCCGGACCACAAGATCGTCGTCGATGCATACGACGACCCCGGCGTGCGCGGTGTCACATGCTACGTCTCGCGGGCAAAGACCGGCGGCATCACGGGCGGGCTCGGACTGGCCGAGGACAAGGCGGAGGCTTCGATTGCGTGCCGTCAAACCGGTCCCATCAGCTTTCCGAAGCCGATTCCGATGCAAGATGAGATGTACAGCGAACGCATCTCGCTCATCTTCAAGAAGCTGCGTGTGGTGCGCATGGTTGATGCTCCGCGCAACACGCTGGTCTATCTGACTTACTCGGATCGGGTCATTGAAGGCTCGCCCCAGAACAGCATCACCGCCGTGGCGGTGGACCGGGGGACACCCATTCCTCTGAAGAAATGAACCTGGATTCGGCAGTTGGACTCGCCCGAGCGGGCTGCGATGCGGTGCGCAGGCAAGGCCGAGCCCGGACATGAACAGTCCCTGCGGACTGTTCGTGCCTGGCGAGGGGCGGCGGCGCCGGCGCCGCGCGGCCTGCAAGACCGACGACATCGCGGGCTCCTGCCCGCAAGGAGGAGCAACGCCGCATGCGTGGGGTTCAATGGCCCAGGCCGTCGCCCGATTGCTGGTTCGGCGAGACGATGCCGAAGCGGTGCATGCGGCGGTACAGCGTCATGCGCGACAGGCCGAGATGGCGCGCCACCGCGCTGACGTTCCACTGCGCCGCACGCAGGTACTGCAGTAGCAACACCGCCTCGGGCGGGTGCTCGCCGTTCGACTGCCAGGCTGACGCCAACCGCTTGACGGGCGCAGGTGCCGCGGCTACGGCACCGGCCAGGCCGTCGGGAAGATCCTCGACGTCGATGCGGCCGCCGCTGCACACCGCGCGCGCGAAGTCGAGCACGTTGCGCAGCTCGCGCAGGTTGCCGGGCCAGCGATGTGCGTGCAACAGCGCGCGCGTCGCTGCCGACAAGTGCGGCGCCGCAGCCTGACCGTCTGCGCGCGCGCCGGCATCGAGCAGGCGCTGGATCACCCAGTCCAGGTCGCGTCGCTCGCGCAGCGGCGGCAATGCGATCTGCGCGCCATTCAGGCGGTAATACAGGTCGTCGCGGAAGACGCCCTCGCGCACCAGCGCCTGCAGGTCGCAATGGGTGGCTGCGATCACGCGCAGGTTCACCTGCACGGGCCGCGTGGCGCCGATCGGCAGCACCTCGCGCTCGGCCAGCACCCGCAGCAGGCGCGACTGCATGTCGCGTGGCATGTCGCCGATTTCGTCGAGGAACAGCGTGCCGCCGTCGGCTTCTTGGACGAGCCCGCGTTTGCCCTTGCTGCTCGCGCCCGAGAAGCTGCCGGGCAAGTGGCCGAACAGTTCGCTCTCGATCAGCGTCTCGGGGATTGCCGCGCAATTGACGGCGACGAAAGGCCGGCCGCGGCGGCCGCTGCTCTCGTGCAAGGCCTTGGCGAAGAATTCCTTGCCGGTACCGGTCTCGCCCACCAGCAGGATGCCGACCGAGGCGTTGACCAGCCGCGCCGCGCGCTCGATCTGACGGTCCAGTGCCGCGTCGCCGCCGGACAGCGCGGCCAGCGGCGCCGGTAGCGGCCGCTCGGACTGGCCCGCCCGCTGCTCCCTTGCCGAGGCCGGTGGCGCCGGCGGTGTCGCCTGCATGAACAGCAGCCGGCCGCTGCCGGCCACCGTGAGCGCGCGCTGGTTGGACGACTGGAACGGCACGAAGCGGCCCAGCTCGTCAAGGCGCGCGTCGAACAGGCGCTCGAACGGCTGGCCCAGCACCGCCACGGCGCGAGCCTCGCCCTCCAGCAGCCGCTGCGCCGCGCGGTTGTGGCCGATAACCTGGCCCGCGGCGTCCAATGCCAGCAGGTAGCGTGGATTGACGTCGACGAACTCGGGCGACTCGTTCAACCGCAAGATCCAGTCGCGCCGGTAGCGCTGCAGGAAGTTGGCGTTCTCGATCAGGCTGGCGTACATCTTCACCAGTTGCAGCGCAAGGTGCTGGCTGTCCTTGTTCTGTGGCGAGTTCAGCGCCGAGATGTCGAGGATGGCGCTCAGCCGACCCTGCGGGTCGAACACCGGCGAGGTGGTGCAGGTCAGCGGGATGTGCGTGGCGTCGAAATGATCGTCCAGATGTACCGTCAGCGCCTCGCCGGTGGCGATGGCGGTGCCCACGCCGCAGGTGCCGGCGCGCTCTTCGCTCCAGTCGGCGCCCAGGTACAAACCGGCGCGGCGCAGGCTGGCGTCGAGCGCCAGGTCGCCGATGAAGTCCACGGTGACGCCGCGCGCGTCGGTCAGCAGCAGGCAGTAGCCCATGCCGGCAACCTGCTGGTAGAGCGTCTCTAGGCCGTGGCGGGCGATGTGAAGCAGGTCTTCGATGCGCTGCTGGTGCTCACGCACCTGGTGGCTCGGCAGGATCAACGGCT
Organism: uncultured beta proteobacterium; assembly: GCA_963774675.1. GTDB lineage: Bacteria > Pseudomonadota > Gammaproteobacteria > Burkholderiales > Burkholderiaceae_C > CAIKUF01. The sequence goes on from CAVZFV010000013.1 coordinate 521,878, forward strand.
CGCACATGCGCGTCGGGTCGAGCCGATGCTGATGCACGCAACGCGCCCAGGACTCGCGGATGACGGCATCGCGGGCCGACTCGGACGGCGGTACCCGCCCCTCGCCGGCCACTTGCATCACGGTGCGGATGTGTTCGTGCTGATGCAGTTGCATCGGTTGTCTCCTGGCGCAGCGTCTGGCGCTGAGGTCGCTTGCGCGGCAGTGCTGGCTCTTTGTCGTCAGCATTCAAGGGTAACCCCAAGCGTCCGATCCTGGGCGGGTTTGTGTCTGCCGCCGAGCAGCAGGCCAATGTTCGCTGAATTGCTTGGACATGGCCCGCGAGGACGCTGTCGGCAACGTGGCTGGTCCGTATTACCAACCAAACCCGCGCACTCGTCTCCCGAGCTTGCAGAGATCTGCGGCGGTATTCGGGCCTTGGACCGTACCTCCGGGCTCATCTTGCGCCTCGGTCGGGCGACTGCTTTCGGCCCTCGAATTGGCTTGTCCGGATTTCTGGTTTGGGTCGGGTTGCGACGGCCGCCCCTTCGGATTCATCGCCGGAAAGCCGACGTAGAAGGTTCGATGCCCGCAAGCTGCCACTCGCTGATGAGTCTTTTCGACCCAAAGGCGTCAGTGGCGGCTTTCTGGGTGAATGACTGGTCCACCTTGAAGCGGCTATCGAGGCCAAGTGCGCATCTACTCACCCAGCAGATGCAGCGCCACCTCTCGCCGGTGTGGCCGCAGCCGATGCTCCCAGAGGTAGATGCCTTGCCACGTCCCGAGCACCGGGCGTCCATGGCTCACAGGAATCGATAGCTGCACCGATGTCAGCGCCGCGCGCACGTGGGCCGGCATGTCGTCGGGGCCTTCGTCTCGGTGCCGGAACAACGCATCTCCATCCGGCACGAGGCGGGCGAAAAAGCGATCGAGATCGGCGCGCACATCGGGATCGGCGTTCTCCTGGATGAGCAGGCTTGCCGACGTGTGGCGAAGGAACAGGGTCAGCAGACCGTTGCTGATGCGGGTGCCAAGCACCCACCCGAATATGTCCGATGTGATCTCGAAAAGGCCTCGGCCGCGTGTGTCGATGGTGATCGTCGATGCGGTCTGACGTAGCATTTACCTAGGATAGCTCGCGAAGTCCCCAGACTTCTCGGGACGTCTTCGGTTCCTGCGCAGCGGCTCGGCGGCGTTGAGATGGAGTAACTTTTCGACGGCCGTCTTTCGAACTCGAAGCCAACGCACGACAGCGCCTTTAGCTGTTCTTCATAGGTAACTTTTTGTCGATCGGCTGCCTCATTTTTAAGCAGCGAGACAATCGAACCATTGCCCAAAACACGGACCGGAGTAGGTTTGGCAGTAGAAAAAGTTACTGCAAGACCCAAACTTGTGGGTTTACGCGGCTTGCAGCCAATCCTTCGATTCCGCCCCAGCCACCAAGTTACTGTTTCAGGACGTCCCATCGCGTCCCAGGAAGTCCAAAAATCCATTGAAAATCAATGGTTTAGACTCATCCTGATGTCCCGGGCGCTGTCATGGGATCCCTTGAGTTCCTGCCCTTGATGCAGTAACTGGTCCGAACCTGCAGTTCGGGCTCAAAAGTTACTGCATGGCACGCTACCTCATTCCCTCGGACGCCACGATCAAGGCCGTGCGCGGCGGAGACCCGCGCAAGCGGTTGAGCGACGGCGATGGGCGCCCACATGCTGCTCTTCGTCAAGGGCGGCGCGCATGGCTGGCGGCTGGACTACACCTTCCAGGGGCGGCGCAAGGCACTGTCGTTGGGCACCTACCCGTCGACCACGCTGGCAATTGCAAGGCGCAAGGCCGACGCGGCCCGCGATTTTCCCCCTGGGGCTACGTCGTACAAGACGGCCCCGGCGCTGCCGCGCCGCTCACGCTGGCGTGAGTACGCCCTCATGCACGTGCTCCTGAGCCGCGCCTGCAACCCCGACTTGTCGCTGCGCCAGTGCATGCAGCAATGGCACAAGATCGCGGCCCGCCTGCGCGAGGCGCCACGGCTTCGACCGTACCAATGCGAGGTTGAATGACCATGAAATTTAAGTTAGCGCTTATGCCCTAGGGGGAATGGCACTTGATTTGGCTTTCCAGCGTCGGCATTCGGTGATCCCGTGGGGACGTGCCTACCTGCTACTTGCACAGCGTGGCGCGGAAGTCTTTGCGCAGCGGATACATCCGGGTGTCCTTGACGAGGATGATGGCGTTGTGCACAGGGCACTTCTTGCCTCGGCCGGTGGTCTGGCCGGCGTGGACCCAGTTGGCGGCCTTGTAGCAAGAGCCTCGATGCCTCGCTCACTCGACGAACGTCTCGAGCAGTATGGAGTGTAGCGGTAGCGCCGACGCCAGTCATGAGACAGTTGTCGCGCGGCGAGCGTCAGGATTCTTGGAGGCCAGGCCTTTGGACTGGATCCACGGCAGGATGAGAAAGCGCGCGTTGTTTAGCGCCAGTTGCAGGTTGCGCCTGCACTGGGGCTCTTGTCAGCCGATGAAGCGCTCACGCGCGGCGCGCTTCCAGGCACTGACGCCGAAGCTGAGCAGGTCGACCCGCCGCTGGCCAGCGAAGACGATGTAGGGCCTCAGCACATTCGCATGTATCGGTGACCGGCGGCTTGGAGGCCGCTCAATCTTGGCGAACGCAGTCGATTGGCGCCACCAGCCGAAGGCCGGTGTGGGACAGTTCAAGAATAGCCGCGGTCCTTCGAAAACTCCGCCCCCAAAGCCGGACCGTGCCAGAAGCGCGCCTACTTCGCGTGACCAGAGCCGCGTTCCAGCGTGAGTCGGCGCCGGAACGCAAGGCAAGTTTGCGCCGACGGCGACCCCGACGGCCGCGCCGGCTCAGCCGCGCCGCACCTTCACTGAATATGCGCCCACGCCGCTCTCGCGGTTGTAGTGGCGCACCTGCACCCAGTAATCACCGGGCAAAAGGCTGGCGGCAATACGGGCATTGGTGGCGTAGCCCGAGTCGTCGTCTTCCGCGACCAGCGCTGTCGGGCTGTTCGGCCCGAACAACTTCATCACTATGTCGGTGGGTCCGCGCGTGTCGATGATGTAGCGACCCTCTTGCGTCGCCACAAAGCGGAACAGGTCTTCTTCCCCGAACTTGCCGATCGACGCCGACGTGCGCTGCCGGGCGCCCACGTCGAGCGGCGTGGCGCTGTCCACCGTTGGGGCCTTCTTCGGGTACATCTTCGCGCCAGCGATGAACTGTTTGTCCACCTTCGACAGCACTTCGTTGGCCTTCGTCGCCACGCCGTTAGTCGTCCATTCGGCTGGGAAGAAGTACAGCATGATCGACTCGGGATCGAAGGCCGTGCCGTTGATCTGGTCGACCGTGTAGCGGAACAGCACGTTGTGCCGCGTCGTCGCCTCGTCCCAGAAGTTCGGCGACTTGGCAAGCTCGCGGATCACTACCGCCTCGTTCCACTGAATGCCACCCAACGGGCTGGAATGCTCGTGTGCCAGGCCAATCGCATGGCCCCATTCGTGGGCCGCCGTTCCGCCGTCGAGAAAGCCAAGGTTCATCGTCGGCTCGTCGAGCGGGATGTTGCGGCAGTCGGTGCCGATGTACGACCAGGCGCCATCGTTGGCATCGAAGGCGATGCGGATGTCGGCATTCGGCGCGTTGTTGAAGTCGAATGCCAGGTTGGCCACCTCCTGCCACCACCCGGCCTGCTCTTGCGCTGTAGCGCGCTGCGCAACGCTGCCACCGACGAAGCGCACCGACAGAGTGCTGCCGTTCATCCAGGTCTTGCCGATCGGCGATATGGCACGCGTGCGGCCGCCGCGCATCGCCACGGTTCGCTGTGGCTTCAACAATTCGCGGGGCAGGATGCGGTCGAAACAGATGTGGGGTTTTGATGCCATGCGGGGCTCCTCTGGAGGGTGGGTCCGCCGACACTATGCTCCGGTCGTCACGCTGCGTCTGTCCCACACTTGAAGTCACCGGCAGTGCCCGCAGGCGGATCACACGGCATCTTCTCTACGTTGAACCCCCATTTCAGAGCGTACCCAGGCTGTCCAACGAGTCGACCACCTAGTTGGGCTGTGGAATCGAAGCGCAATGGTGACCACGCAGGCCAACCTCGTTGACGTCGTCCTCCGGTTTTCACCGTTGTGCTTGCCAACTACTTTGCCTGACATTCCCGCCCAGGTAAGGCGCTTCAGGCGCGTTCAGCCTTTGAACCGGGGGCGAACGGCTGCTGACTGGCGTTGAACGAAAGCACACTCGGCAGCGCTATCGCGGTGATGCTGCAAATGGCGGCCGTTTGACCTGCTCCCTCCCTGCCATGCCATCGTAAAGGTAGTGAAGTCCGTCAACTTGGAGAATGACGGACATGAGAACGAGCAAAACAGCGAGGAACAGATCATCGGGTTCCTCAAGCAGGTCGAGGCCGGCGTGCCGGTCAAGGACGTGTGCCGCCAGGGTGGCATCAGCGAAGCGACCTTCTACAATTGGCGCGCCAAGTACGGCGGCATGGACGTGCCTGACGCTAGGCGGTTGCGCGAGCTCGAGGGCGAGAACGCCAAGCTCAAGCGGCTGCTGGCCGAGGCGCACCTGGACATGCATGCGCTCAAGAGCGTTCTCGGGGTAAAGCGCTAGCCCCACGCGTCAAGTGCGAAGCGATCGAGCGGCTGTGTACCGAGCACGGCCTGCCCGAACGTCGAGCGTGCCGACTCGTGGGGCTCGCCCGCGACAGCTACCGCCACCCACTCGAGGTCGACCCCGTTCCGAGCAGTTCGCTCTTCTCAACAAGCCCAAGAACCTGAAAGACACGCGCGCCGACTGGGACCGCGACGTGCAGGTGTGGGTGAAGCTGGCGAGGGCCTGCGCATCAAGTTGGACTCAGGCGCGGCGCCGCGCTGTGGTTGAAGCTGCGGATCACGAACTCCATGAACGCCGGCGTGAAGATCGTGCCGTGATCGGGCAGAATGCGGGCATCCACCTTCATCACGCGCGAACGGTCTGCGTCGCAGGGCGGCTGCGCTTTGCCCTCGGGCACCACCCGCATGCGGTACCAAGCGTCGGCCGCTGTGGGGCGGCCGCGGGCGGGCTGGCGGTAGACGGTGACCGGGTTGTCCATGTAGAGCTCGTCAGAACCCGCTGGCACCCGTTCAAAGCCGCGCAGGATGGCCTGCTTTCCAGTGCCTTCGGGCGGCTCGCCGCTCAGCAACTCAAAGCCCAGTCGGTGGGTCACGAATTCGTCGAAGTTTGCGGCCGTGTAGACGTGCTCCACGAAGGGCACGCGCCGCTGGCGCGCGGTGTCGAAGTTGGCCACCTGCCCGGCTGGATAGACCTGGCGCGTCACTGCATCGGCCTCTGAGGAGAACAGCAGCATCGGCAGCGCCGGGGTCTGGCAGGCCACCCGGCGCGCGTGGGCGGCGCGGAACTGCTCCGCCGAGAAAGCGGGATTTACCAGCAGCAGCAGGTCGGGCACGGGTGCGTCGCCGGGAGTGCTGCCGAGGTCGAAGGCATGCCGCACCGCCTGGAACACCGCCCGCCCGCCCATGCTGTGGCCTGTGACGATTAGGCCGCTGCGGCGGTCCGGCCGCGGGTCGCGCGCCTGCAGCGTGATTCGCTCGGCCAGCGCCTGCATCAGTGCGCGCAGTGCGCCGCCCTCAACGCCCAGCCGATCGGCGGCGTCCAGCCGGTTCCAGAAGGTCGTCAGGTTGGCCAGCTCGGACGGGTACAGCTTGCCGGGCCAGCCCACGTACACACCCACCACCTCGCGTGGCGGGCGACCCGCGGCGCGGGCGGCGTTCTGTTCCATGGTGTCCACGGCGCGCAGCAGCGCCGCGAAGTCGCACACGTAGCTATCCCCGGGCCCGGCCGAGTGCTGCCAGCCATGCACAAACACCGACACCAGAGCCCCGGCGCGTGCCTGCGCTGCATCCACGGTCCCCAGCACGGCTTGCAGTTGCGCGGGGCTGACCGGCTCGCCGCGTTCGCCAGCCTCCACGAAGTGCAGCGGCGCCGTGGCGTTCTTCGTGCACTCGCTTGCCAACACCACCGCGCCGGCCGGGCGCGGCGCGCTCGCCACGCGCTTCACCGCCTGGCCTTGCACGAAGACCGCCCCGGTTTCGTGGTCCAGGTTCCAGCGCAGCTGCAGCGGCGCCTGCGTTGCCAGCAGCGGCCGTGCATCGGGCGGCAGTTGTTCCACCAGCGACCCAGCCATGCCAACGCTCAGCGTCAACTCGGGCGAAGCGGCCGACCCGGCGGCCGCGGGGCGGCTGGCCAGCCCAAGCGTCACGCGCGAAGGTCCCGAGGTGAACGCCAGATCGTGGCTCATGGCCACCGTGCTCACCGCCTGCCGCAGCAGGCTGATCGAAGCAGCCGGCCCAGGCGCGGGCGGCCGCGTGCCGTGGGGTAGCGCATAGCGGGCGTCCAGCGTCAGCTGCCAGCCCGCCGGCGGCCCCAAGCCGGCGGCCGCCACGCGTTCACCCAAGGCCGCGGCGCAGGCCTGCGCAGCCTCCGGGGCCACCCGCGCGGTGGCGTGCAGCGCCAGGTCTTCGTGCCAAGTGGCGGTCACCGGCTCCAGTTGCAGTACGCAGGCCCCGTGGCGCAGCCGCACACCAGCCAGCGCGGCGTTAGAACGCGAAGCGCGCAGGTCGGCGCAGGCGCCGGTCAGGGAGACGCTGTCGCCCACGGTCAGGCCGTCCAGGTCCAGCCGGGCGCCGAAAGCCACCGTCCAATGCCCGTCGCAGGCCTTGCGCAGCAGCGCGGTGCTGCCTTGCAGACGCAGCGCGGCGCCGGGCAGCGCGTGGTTCAGATCCAGGCCCAACAGGCCCGGGCCCGACGCGCAGGCCTCCCGTCCCGGGCCGCAGACCGCATCCCGCACACGGCTGTCATTCACCCACTGCATCACCGCAACAACCGCCAGAACGGCACCGACCGCCGACATCGTCCAAGAGAGCCTCTGATCCATGGCAAACCTCCGAAAGCATGCGGCCGATTCTGTGGTCGCCAGCGTGCAGAGGTACAGCCCTAATTCAGCCGGCCCGCGCTCAACCCTGGCGATTTCAGCCTACACGGCGCGGTGCGTGTGGAGGCACACGATCGGACGCTGCTGGAACAACGACGCCGTTACATCAACTGCCCGGCGCTGGCCGACGAGGGCGCGCAATGCAACGCCTCCGGGCAGGCGCTGCTCAAGCTCAAGATCCACTGCCGCGACGGCACTACGAACCAGGTGATGTCCCCGCTGTAGTTCATGAAGCGGCTGGCTGTGCTGGTATAGCAGCCGCAACCAACAACGCACCAAAGACCGCTTCGCGGCTGTCAATCTCGGCAGTCAGATGCCCGGTGGTTTGGGTCGTTTGCTGCCGCTGGCCGCCGGTCTACGAACTCACGGTTTGGTGCACCTTGCTGCCGTTCGTTGGCGCAGACGACAGTGCCGTCACCGACAGGTATCAAGGTACTGCTGCCGTTGCCGCGACCAGGTGGAACTTGCAGCGCATTTGCGATACACTTTCATGATGAAGACGGCCACCATTCCGTCCGTTCGCGTAGAGCCTGACTTCCGCGCCGAGGTCGAGGCCGTGCTGGCGGATGGCGAGACCCTTTCCGAGTTTGTCGAAGCGTCTGTTCGTGCGGGCGTCGAGCGGCGACGTGTCCAGGGAGAGTTCGTCGCGCGCGGTCTGCGCTCCCGAGACGAGGCGCGGCGAACCGGCGACTACGTAGATGCCGACGTCGTGCTTGACGGCCTGCAACGCAAGCTCGACGCCGCGCGCGTCCGCCTGGCGACAAAGGGCAAGTGACATTCAAGGTCCGGCTGACGCGAGACGCCGAGGCGGATCTCGACCGGCTGTTCGACTTCCTCGTCGAACGAGAGTTGGCCCGTGACGGCGGCGACCTGGAACTGCCAGAGCAGGCCATGACCGCATTGCGCGCTGGCATCGCCACGCTGAAGTCGTCGCCCTTCAGCTGCCGCAAGGCGGGCAACAGTCCCTTCCTAAGAGAACTGATCATTCCATTCGGACGATCGGGCTACGTCGCGCTTTTCGAAATCGAAGACGAGTCGACTGTTGCCGTCGTCGCCGTACGCCACCAGCTCGAAGACGACTACCACTGAGCTAGCCCTTCGCACCGCCGCACCACCCACGCGAGGCCATCGAACGACTGCTGCTTTTCTGCTCGGCGGTTCGCTACCGACCCACACCTGCCGCTCACGGCGGCGAATTGCTGGTCGTAAAGTAGCCGCCCACGATCACACACCGCGAGCGCACGCGCCTCGTCAGAGTCGGAACTGGAGCCTCCGCGGTCGCCGATGAATCGCCTGACGCAGTGACTCGAATCACTTTCAATGGGCTCAGATCGCATCGCTGGCGCTGGCGAGCAGAAAGTCATGCGTTCGAATCGACGGCACACGCCAAACCGACGAGCCCGTCACTTCGCTCACGTTGCCGACGGCATCGACCGCGTTGAGCGCCGTCAGCAACGATTGGTTGATGCGGAAGTTCTTGATCCTATTTTCCTCAGTTACCCAGTTCCCAAGGCGATCAGCCCGAGGCTCGGTCGGGGTGCGCAGGCCAATATTCGCGCGACGATGTAGCGCACGAGGGCGAACCATCGCTCTGGTTTGGTCAACTGCGGCGCGGTGGCCTGAATGAGGCTCAGACCGTGACGGACATGGCTCACGAGCGCCTTGATCTGGCTTGCAGCTTCATGCGTGATGGTCAGCAAGATCTTCTTCTGGCCGGCGGCTGGTCATGCGCCCGATCGCGCTGAGCAGCGTTTCGTCCACCGCTTCGACCTTCGCCTCCGTGGCCTCCTGGCAAGCCAGAGCAACTGAGTTCATCGCCTTGACCGGTGCCAATTTGCGCTCACCCATCCGGTGCCTCCTCCCATCAACCTCAAACCCGCGCCAAGTCTACGTTTGCGCCAAGTCGCAACCGGTCAACTGAGGAAAATAGGATCATCCGGTCAGTCAACACGTGGCGCACCACACCGCCATTGCCTTCCACTTCGGCTCGCGCCGCCGCGAGGTCCCGGATCGTCAGGATGACTTCGACTTCGGCCATGTACGTCTCCCATGAATGGAGCACGCCCTCACCCGGCGCGGGGGAAACTGTGCGCCGAGGGGCGGACTGGCGCAACCCCCAAGATGCTGCTGCCGGCAGTGGGCGGCAGAGGATGGTCGACTGCGCGAATCCGCCTCTCGCGGCTTGAACAACTGCCGCCGCTACAAGACAGGCATGCATTCATTGCAGCCGCTTCAAGACGTGACTTCGGTCAGTCTACGCAAGCGACGCTTCTGCGATTCGAGAAGCTGGTGAGTAGCCTCGATAAAGCAGCCGCTCGCGGCTGCCGCCCTGAACAACGTGACGGAACTCGTCTCCCGACAGGCTGGATAGTCGGCCCTGCAATACGTCTGCAGCCCGCATGATTCCTATGTTTTTTGGTGATCTGGCGTGCACCGATTCCCCCGAGAAGCGTTATTGATAGAGGCGATTCTTGAGGGATTTGAGGCATGACGACCCCCGACTTTTTCCGCTCGCGGCTGGATGCAATGATTGATCTGAAGCACCCGCTGGCGGTGCTGTCCACGCGCCTGCCTTGGGCCGCGATCGAAGCGGCGGTGACGCCGAAGTTGGCCCATCAGGTGTTGCCTGCCAAGCGCAGGAGTGGTGAGGGTCTGCTGGGCTCCTTCGACGTCGAGTTCGGCGGCGGCGTCAGCCCGGCGGGCCGCCCGGGGCTGCCGGTGCGCCTGATGGCAAGCCTGCTGTACCTGAAGAACAGCTTCAACCTGAGCGACGAGGAACTCGTCGAGCGCTGGGCCGAAAACGTGGTCTGGCAGTTCTTCAGCGGCATGGACTACTACGAGCCGCGCCTGCCGTGCGATGCCACGCAGATCGGGCGCTTTCGGCGCCTGCTGGGTGAAGACGGCATCGAGCAGTTGCTCAAGGCCACCATCGAGTGCGCGGTGGAGATCAAGGCCGTGCGCCTGGCCGATCTCGAGCGCGTGATCGTCGACTCCACCGTGCAGTCCAAGGCCATCGCCCACCCGGTGGACAGCCGGTTGCTGGAGATCGCCCGCCACAAGGTGGTGAGCGCGGCCAAGCGAGCGGGCATCAACCTGAAGCAGACCTATGCGCAAGAAGGCAAGACGCTGCGCCGCAGGGCCGGTGGCTACGCGCATGCCAAGCAGTTCAAGCGCCTGCACAAGACCGTCAAGCGCCAGCGCACGATCCTGGGGGTGGTGATGCGCGAAGTGCAGCGCAAGTTGGACGCCGACAAGGCCGCGGTGGCCGCCGCAGGCGCCCCAGCGCACGAGCCCAGCAGCGCCAAGGCGATCAGCGACTTGGGCGTATTGCTGGAGCGCGCCGAGCGCATCCGCACCCAGCAGCGCAACACCAAGAACAAGCTCTACGCCCTGCATGCGCCGGAGGTGGAGTGCATCTCCAAGGGGAAGGCACGCAACCCTTACGAGTTCGGCGTCAAGGTCAGCCTGGCGGTCACCCACAAGCAAGGCTTGATGGTCGGTGCACGCAGCTTCCCCGGCAATCCGTACGACGGCCACGTGCTCCACGCCCAGCTCGAGCAGACCACCAACTTGATGCAAGACCTGGGACGCGCGCCCAAGCAGGTCATCGTCGATCTCGGCTATCGGGGCGTGGACGCCGACAACCCCGGAGTGCAGATCATCCACCGCGGCAAGTACAAGTCGCTCAGCGACCACGAGAAGCGACTGCTCAAGCGCCGCCAAGCCATCGAGCCGCTGATCGGCCACACCAAGGCCGACCACCGGATGGATCGGTGCTGGCTGACGGGCGCCGAGGGCGATGCGCTGCATGCTTTGTGCTGCGCGGCGGGCTACAACATCCGCTGGCTGCTGCGGGCCATCGCCCGTCTCGGCCTGGGGGCGCTTTTTTGCGCCTTGTCTGCGATGGGCGTGTATGCCGCCGGCCTGCTGATGGCACTGCGGGTGGCGTCAAGAGCCGCACGAGCCGACTTCGGAGGCGTTCGAGAGCGCTCGCCGGCACCCACATCGTTGCAGTTGGCCAACTACAGCATCCGTTGATCGTTCGGGCTTGCCGCTGTCGGCTGCCGCCTGCGCGACCCAAGTCAAGATGCTCGGGGCGCTGCAGTCGAACTCACGTGCAAGCTGCGTCGGCGAGCGCCCAGCTTGCACCAATTCGACCATCTGTCGGCGGAAGTCCGCCGGATACGGGGGCTTCGGGATTGGCATGTCGCACTTCTTCTTCCATAAGGATGAGGTGTCCGCGAAATGGGGTCAACTTCAGTGCCGACGCGGGGCACGGGCAAGAGGCAAGTCCCGGCCACCAGCAGCAGCCAGGTGCCGTATGCGGCAGGTCCGTGGGCTTGCGCCAGGGCTTGCATGGACACCCGCTCGGAAGGCAAGGTCGCAGCGTTCTGTCGCAGCCGCTGCACGATGGACTCTGTCATAGGACCGTCAACATGAGTGGGCCGCCGCCGGACGGCGAATCGTCACCACCACCAGCGTCACTACGGTGAGCGGCATGACGAAGCCGAGCATCACGCCCGAGAAGGCCTGCAGCGCGTCGTGCTGCTGCGCGGCCAGGATCACGTAGGCCACGTAGGCGACGTAGTAGCCGAGGAAGACACCGCCTTCCCAGCGCGCAATCTCGCGGCCGGTGATGAAGACCGGCAGGCAGGCCAATGCCACGGCGAGCATGACCCAGATGTCGAAAGCCAGAAGCGACGGCGCCACCGCCAGGCCCATGCCGCCCGACACCAGCCCGGACAGGCCCAGGCAGCCCAGGATGTTGAACGTACTGCTGCCGATGACGTTGCCGACCGCGATATCGCGTTCACCCTTGATCGCGGCGGCTATGCTCGTGGCCACCTCGGGCATGCTGGTGCCTGCGGCGACGATGGTCAGGCCGATCACGAGATCGCTGACGCCCATGGCCTGCGCAAAATGGTCCGAAGCCTGCACCAGGTAGTCCGAGCCGATCACCAGCGCGGCCAGTCCGGCGACGATCAGGCCGGTCTGTACCGTCCAGTGGCGGTCCCAGGCACCGGTCTTTGCAGGCTGCACGGCGTCGGCGAACTCGTCCTTGGCGGCCTGGGTCTGGCGGCGCGACTGCACGACCAGGAACGCGGTGTAGGCCACCAGCAGTGCAAACAGCCAGCCGCTTTCCAGCAACGACAGTTTGCCGTCGATGGCGAAGGCCAGCAGCAGCAGGCTGGCGCCCAGCATGATCGGAACTTCCTGCCGGATCAGCTGGATGTTGACCACCAGCGGCGCGATCAGCGCGCTGAGACCCAGGACGAACAACACGTTGAAAATGTTGCTGCCCACGACATTGCCGATGGCGATGTCGGTCTTGCCGTCGAGCACGGCGCCGACGCTCACCGCGACCTCGGGTGCGCTGGTGCCGAAGGCGACAATGGTCAGCCCGACGACGAGCGGGCTGATGCCGAACGACAAGGCCAGCTTGGACGCGCCGCGCACCAGCGTGTTGGCGCCGATGACGAGCAGCGCCAGGCCGCCGAGGAACATGAGCAGGTTCACGACGCGGAAGGCCTGTCCGTCAAGCGGTCATCGGCTGACGCGGCTGAGGGCCGGAGCCGCCACCACGGCGGCGCCACATCGCGATGAGCCGGTGCAGGCCCGCCCCCAGCAGGACCAGCAGCGCGCTGCCGAGGCCCCAGATCACCCAGGTCGCCACACTGAGGCCGCCAGCCAGCGATGGCGCCGCTTGCAACAGACCCTCTACAGCAGGCGCCAGACCCGACAGCAGCGAGGTCATCGCCTGCACGATCTCCGGCGGCACCCAGGGGGCCAGCCAATCCGGAAGACGAAGGCCCTCGACGCCGGATGCGGCGCCCGTCAGCGCGCCGGCATGGGTGACCGCCCAGACGGCGACGGCATGAAATGCCCAGGCTCCCAGCGACCAGAGCGTCAGAAGACCCAACACGACAAACCAGCTGAGTGCGTAGAACATGCTCGATTCCCTCTTGATGAACACCTACAAGTGACAGTTTCACGCCAATCTCCATCCGAAGAAACCTGCGCCAGACAGACTTAAACTTCCGCTTTTCCGATGTGGAGGGGCCATGCTCAACTACCGCCACTTGCATTACTTTTGGGTCGTCGCCAAGGAGGGGGGGATTGCACGAGCGGCTGACCGGCTGGACATGGCGGTTCAGACGGTCAGCGCTCAAGTGCGCGAGTTGGAGCAGGCGCTCGGCCACCAACTCCTGAAGCCTGCCGGAAGAGGCGTTGCCCTGACAGAGGCTGGACAAGCAGCGTTCGCGCGAGCCGAAGAGATTTTTCAGATCGGGCAGTTGCTTCCCGACGACGTACGTGCTGCTGCGACCGGCTCAGTTGCCAGGCTGACGATCGGTTTTTCAGATGGGTTGTCCAAACTCACTGCGCACGCACTGCTGGCGCCAGTTCTCGCCACCCCCAACCTGCGTTTGGTGTGCCATGAGGGTGAATTCGAGCAGTTGCTGGGCGAGCTGGCGCTGCATCGGCTGGACCTTGTATTGGCTGGTCAGGGTGCGCCGCGCAACTCTGCCTTGCGGTTGGTCAGCGAGCGCATTGTGGAGTCTGCCGTGGACTGGTACGGCGCGAGGCACGTGGTCAAACGCTCCAACGTTAGCGATTTCCCTGGCGCGCTGAACGACCTGCGCGTGCTGCTGCCCACCCATCACTCGACACTGCGCCACACGCTGGATCGGTGGTTCGAGGCTGAGAACATTCATCCGCACGTGGTTGGCGAGTTCGAAGACAGCGCTTTGATGGCCGTGTTCGCTGCCGAAGGGCTGGGCGTTTTCCCCTTGTGTCGCTTGGGTGCCGGCAGCAAAGGGTCGCTTGCTGGCTTGCGACGGTTGGGGGGTGCGGATTCGACCAAAGAAGAGGTTCATGCCATTCGGTCGCGCCGTGGCATGCACCATCCGCTGGTACTCCAGGTTTTAAGCCACTGGCATGACCAAAGGCAGTCAAGTGACAAAAACCGCAGCTGAGTCAGGCCGCAGTCGTGGCTGCCAGAGACCAACGGCGATTGGCAGCTGCAAGAATCACGGCTTCCCCATTGGCCAGATGTGAATCGGCGGTTGCCGCTGCGTGCGCCAGCGCAAGCACTTTGCGTTGCAAAGCAGCATCGTCGATCTCTGCCATGAGCAGCAGCAACGTGGGCTCGTCGATTTCCAAGCACGGGTGACCGCTTTGCATCAGGTCTTCGCAAAGTGTCTGGACAATACAAAGAAATTCCCCGTCTCTCAAACCCAACTCGGCCGTTGCATCCAGCCGGTCAAGCTCGGTGAACTCCGAGCGGCAGGCGTGGCCGTCTGCAAGCAAGACGAGCGCAACCAGCCTGGCTGCGGCTTGAGGGCTGTTTCGGGCATAGGAACGCATACAAACCTCTCTGGTGGCCTTCCTGGCTGAGCGGGGATCGCTCACCACGGGCGCCAAGACGGTCGATTTTGCCTATCTCGTCTGTCGAAAACATCATGTTTTAACGAACTTAAGTTATCGTATTGGCTTGTTTTCCATAGGTTTTCAGTTAGCTATGCTCGGCTGATTTAGCCGCTGTGTGCCTATGTCCAGCCTGTTTCCGCCGACCCAATCGCCCCAACCATCGAGGCCGCCTGCACCTGTGACAGAACACTGGCGCATCCGATTGGGTGCCTGGCTCGCCAGCCCAAAGGTGCAAAACACGGTGCTGGGACTGGTTCTGATCAATGCGGTCCTTCTAGGGCTGGAGACGTCCAAGACCGTGATGGCCTCCTTCGGCGGTTTCGTGACGGCGATCGATCACGCCATCCTGGCTGTTTTCGTGCTGGAGATTGCGGCTCGCCTTGCGGCACACCGCGGAGCTTTTTTCAGAGACCCATGGGGCGTGTTCGACTTCGCTGTAGTCGCGATCGCGTTGGTGCCGGCCAGCGGGCCCTTTGCCGTGCTCAGGGCGTTGCGTGTCATGCGGGTGCTGCGCGTCCTGACCGTGGTGCCGTCGATGCGGCGCGTGGTCGGTGGCTTGTTAGCAGCGATTCCGGGGCTCGCGTCGATCGGCGCTGTGCTGGGGCTGTTGTTCTACGTGATGGCGGTGATTGCGACCAATCTGTTCGGCGACGGCTTCTCGGACTGGTTCGGCACCATCGGCCGCTCGCTCTACACGCTGTTCCAGGTGATGACCCTCGAAAGCTGGTCGATGGGCATCGTCCGGCCAGTCATGGAAGTACACCCGTTTGCCTGGACGTTTTTCGTGCCATTCATCCTGGTGGCCACGTTCACGATGCTCAATCTTTTCATCGGTGTGATCGTCAGCGCCATGCAAACCTTCCACGAATTTGAGGAAGCACGCGCCAATGGCAAGCCAATGGAGCTGGAGCCCACAACAGGCGAACTCCTGATGGAACTGCGAAGCCTGCGGGCGGATGTGGCTGCGTTGCGGGAAGACCGGGCAGCGGCTTCGGGGCGCTAGGGGGCAAAAGACATGACTTCGTAATTTCCGAAGTTGAAATCCTGCTTGACATGGTTTTATCGAACCGATATCGACGCTAATCTGTTGCAAAGGAGTCATCTCATGAACGACATCACGCACATTCTCGATTCGCAATTTGCGAGTTCTACCGAAGTAGCAGCGCGCAATCGGGTGCTGCGCAACACCTACTGGCTTTTGGCCCTGTCGATGGTGCCTACCGTGCTGGGTGCCTGGGCGGGCATCGCAACTAGTTTTGCGGCCGCTTTGTCGCCTGGCATAGGGCTCATGCTCTTTCTCGGCGGTGCCTTCGGCTTCATGTTCGCGATCGAAAGGACCAAAAATTCTGCCGCCGGGGTGCCCGTGCTCCTGGCGTTCACTTTTTTCATGGGTCTGATGCTGTCGCGCCTGGTTGGAAGCGTGCTGGGGCAAGCCAATGGGGGGGGACTGGTCATGACAGCGTTCGCCGGAACCGGGGTGATTTTCCTGGGCATGGCGAGCCTTTCCTCGATAATCAAGCGCGACCTGTCGGCGATGGGCAAGTGGCTTTTTGTCGGCGCCATCCTGCTGCTGGTGGCAGGCATTGCGAACTTCTTTATCCAGTCGGGCGCGCTGATGATCACCATCGCTGTGCTGGTCATTGGAATCTTCACCGCGTTCATCCTGCACGACCTCAAGCGCGTACAGGATGGTCTGGAGACCAACTACATCACGGCCACCCTGGGTGTTTATCTGAGTCTTTTCAACGTGTTCCAGTCGCTGCTGCTCTTGCTGGGCATTGGCGGTGGGCGGGAGGAGTGACATGAGTCCCGAGCAGACGCGTGCCGTGCCCTCGCTTTGTGTGCTGGCGTCCTTTGCGGACGGCAACAAGCATGAGCGGGAGCGCGCGCAGATCAAACGGTTGGCCGAGGGGTTCTCCAACGGCGACGCCACTGAAATGCCGATGCTGTATCAAGACATCTTGATGAAGCGCATCACATTGCCCGACATCGTCGCGCAACTGGACAGTGAGGAGGCGAAGCAGCTTGCGTTTGAAATGGCCGTCTGTGTGTGCGATGTCGATGGCGAGCTGTCTGAGGCCGAGCGACGCTTTCTGGACGAAGCGAGTGCAGCGCTGGGTCTGGAAACGAGCGCCGCCGCATCTTTCTCGGGCAACGCACAGGCCATTGTCCGTGCTCCGATAGCTGGTGCATCAGTAGAGGGCAATCCAGTTGGTACCTCCTCGGCCGATGAAGCCGAACTGGACCGCACCATCCTCAACGCAGCGATCCTCAACGGCGCGTTGGAACTGCTGCCCGAGACTCTGTCGACCATGGCCATCATCCCTCTGCAGATGAAGCTGGTCTATCGGATCGGCAAGGTGCATGGGTTTGAGCTGGACAGCAGTCACGTGAAAGACTTTCTGGCCACCGCGGGCGTGGGCCTGACATCCCAGTACCTGGAGCAAGCCGGTCGAAAGCTTCTGGGCGGACTGCTGGGCAAAGTTGGCGGCGGTCTCTTGCGCGGCGTCGGCAAGCATGCTGTCAGTTCGAGCATGAGCTTTGCCACCACGTATGCCTTGGGCCACGTGGCCAAGCGCTACTACGCAGGCGGGCGAGAGCTGTCGACTCAAATGCTCAAAGACGCTTATGCCAACGCGGTGCATGACGCGCAAGGACTGGGTGCCCGCTATCTCTCGGACATTCGGGCCAAAGCGAAGACAGTCAATGCCGGGAGCGTCCTTGCCATGGTGCGGGGTGCATAGTTTCGATCGATTGGATCGATCGCCTCAGCGCTTCTGATCCGGCTCATCTGGTCGATCGGCCTGGGTCGTATCAGCGTCTGAAGCGACGTATGGAATCACCGCCAGAATCACCAAGACGATCAGTGTCGAGAGCACTGCTGTCGCTTCCAACCCCAAACCGGCGACGACACCAATGCCTGCGGTGGCCCAGATATTGGCCGCGGTGGTCAGTCAGGCCTTCCACTTTTCGCTGCGACGCCCGGATGATGATCGCTCCCGCGCCCAGAAATCCGATGCCCTGCAGCACACGCGACATGTCCTCTAGCGGAATGCCGCTTTGCAAAGGGCCGATCACAAAAAGGGCAGCGCCAACGGCCACGAGCATATGGGTTCTGACGCCCGCACTTTTGGCTTTGGTCTCACGTTCGTAGCCGAGGACGCCACCCAGCACAGCGGCCAAAAGCAGCCGCAAAGTGATGCGCGTGATGGTTTCCAGATCGCTGACGTCGGAAAACTCGCTGACGATGGTTGCCCAAACTCCTTGCCCCACGGCCTTTCCTTTCTGCAGCTCCTTGATTCAGGCGGCGATGCCGGCGCTGTCGCGGAAGACGTACACCACGCTGTCGAAAAACGCTAGAAGTCTTTGCCTGCCGCTGGCGATCCAACGGAAAGCTGGGCTTCTCTTTCTTTTCGAATCCGCATCAACCGAGCGCGGATGTTCAAGGGCTCGACCGCCAACGAAAGGGCCATTGCCGCGTAGATGTAATGTGGGGTTCAAAGTGGGGCGCATTGGCGAGCGCCCGACGGCCGTCCCTGGGCCTGACGTACCGGCCTGGGCTCGCCGTTGGCGTCGGGCTCGATGTTCAGGCAGTCAGCAGACGCCGATTGCCACGAGCGCCAGCCGCTTGGCGTTGTCGGCGTGGCCTCGGATCGAGCGTTGTGCTTCAGGTGCTTCTCCAAGGGTGATTTGCCAGTTGATTTGCCAGGAAGTTTGCGTGCTGCAACGCGTGCGGGCAGGAGCCGCCAGACCCCGAAGTCTGCGGCCGAAGTTCCGTCCTGTGTTCAGATTAACCCGATGTTCTCGTTCTTGAAAAGCTTCTTTTCCAGAACCTCCAGGCGACTCACATTCCGTCTGTCCCTCAACCGCTGGAGATCCGTGATGCAAGTCCTGTTCAAGTCCCGCCATCCGCAAGCCAATGACCTGCGCGACCTGACCGAGCGCCGCGTGCGCTTCGTGCTGCGGCGCGTGGGCTGGCTGGTGCCGCGCGCTGAGGTGCAGATGTCGGACGTGAACGGACCGCGCGGCGGCATCGACAAGCGCTGCCAGGTGGAACTCCGGACCGATGGCGCAGGGTCGGTGGTCGTCGCGTCCGTGGCCAGCGACTGGCGCACTGCGCTGGACAACGCGCTGGCACGCGCTGCGCGTTTCCTCATGCGTTTGTGGCGCCGCGGCAGTGACTCGCGCCGCATGCGCCAACGCTTCATCAGTCACGAACCCTGAGCTCGAACCATCCTGGGACTCGACACCATGAACTCCATGACACCCATCTCCTCGACCGCTCGTCCGGAGGCCTCGCATTCTGCGCCGATCGCCGCAGGCAACGCAGACCCCACGGATGTCACCGGTATGAGCCGTGTGCTGCGGTAACACGCACACCTTGCCTGTCGATGACGTTGCCGTTCAGCGCGGCCGTCGCTGCTCCCAGCGTGGCGTTCCAGCCGACGCCGGGCATCCTGCAGACCCTGGGCGGCCACTTCGGCTTACTCCTCGCCGTCTACAAGTTCGAGACCAGCGGCTGCCCCTTGCCGGCGATGTTTGCGCTGACGGGCTTCATGAGCTACTCGATCGGGCCGGTGCTGGACGAATCGCTGGCACTGCCGGGTGGTGCACAGGTCGCGACCCTGCCCCTGGCTGCCACGGGCACCACCTTCATGGCCTTGTCGGCCTGAGTCTTGACGACCCGTCGCGACTTAAGCTTCATGGGCGGCTTCCTGCACGCCGGCATGGTCATCGCGTTGATCTCAGGCTTGGGCGCGGCGTTCCTGCAGGTTCCAGCTAGGCTTGGCCGTGGCCGTGATGGTCGCGCTGCTGTCGGCCGGGCTGATTCTGCTCGAGACCAGTCGAATCATCACCGGTGGCGAAACCAACTACGCGCTGGCCACCGTAGGGCTTTACGTCTCGATCTTTAACCTGTTCACGAGTTTGCTGAGCCTTTGCGGGTTCGGCAACTCGGATAAACGAACCCTCACCAGGAGCACACCATGAAATGCCCAACCTGTACCGACACCGCCCTCGTGATGAGCGACCGCCAGGGCGTCGAGATCGACTACTGCCCGCAATGACGGGGCGTGTGGCTGGTCCGCGGCGAACTCGACAAGCTGATCGAGCGCTCGGCCACGACGGCGTCGACGCCAGCCCGCGACGGGGCTGCCCGATCGCAGCCCCAGTTCGCTGACTCCGACTACGACCGCGGCTGAAGCTCACAGGGCGGCCGGAAGAAGTCCTGGTTGAGCGACATGTTCGACTGACCCGTGACCGAAGACATCCAAGAGGCCACCATCATGCGCAGTTATCTCATGGGCAGCTCACAGGCCGCCGCCCGAATCGTCGCCCTGACGGTGGTTGGCAGACGGCGCTGTCGGAGACGCCGAGATCGAGTGGCTCGACCGTCTTGCCGTGCATGCGCAGCTGGGTCTGGCGCGGCGTGAGTTGCATGCGCTGCTGGACACTTTCTGCGAAGATTTTCTTTCGAGCGGCCAGTTGCAATGGGCCGACGCCAGCCCAGTGGACGAGCGCACGCTGGCGGACCTGATGGGCGAGATCCAGGACCGCTCTCTGCGGTTGACCCTGTTGCGCGTGTGTGTAGAACTTGCAGAAGTTGACGCCCATATCGACGAGGGCGAATCGGCCGTGCTCGTCGCGCCGCGGTCGAGCATTGGGGCTTGCACCGTGAGATGTTTCGGTCGTCGTTCCGGCACTGGCCAGCTCGCTTTGCCTGAGCAATCCGTCGTGGGGGGTCTGTGGACCTTCGGCGGCCATGTCGAAAGCGCCCCATCGAATAACCATGGTCGTGTCGACATTGATGATCGCTGTCCGCTTTGGAGACACAACCGCTATGACTGCTCTTGGCCGACGGCCGTCCGCCACTTGACGATGATGATCGACCGCAGTGCCTCACTTTGCCGCCATCGAATGTTCAACGGCCGCCAGATGATCCACTGCTGTCGCTCAAACGCGCAGACCGAGCACCGGCCATCGACCCACTCCCGAAATCTGCAGCGCGGAGTTGGCCACCGCAAAGCGGCCAATCGCGCAACGCGCCTGGAAAGCAAGGAAGGTGCAGTCGTTCGAACGAAGACGCCGCTGCACCAACACAAGCAGACTCATGACCAAGTTTGTAGTGCCGCTGCGCCAGGCCGTCTTGATCTCACGGCCGTCGTCGGTGTTATGAACTTGCGTCGCGCATGCCGGCCCCGAGTTCCTCAACCACAACCCGCGACAATACGGCCTTGAAGCCGTCGCCCTCACCAAGCTGGAGCGCCGGGATGCGGCCCGGCCATTGGTATCGCATCTCCGGCGACGTGCCGGATCTCGGACTCGCATCTACGGCCCCCGGCACCCGTTACCTCGCCGACAATGACCCGGCTCGCGACCCGCGTCTCAACCCGCCGTGGTCCACCAAAGAGCGCCTGCGCCGCCTGCTCGGTCGTGAGTGGCTCTCGCCGTGGAGCGGGCGGGTCGGCTTCAGGGCCATCACCGAGGCATGGAACAGCGCCGTGTTCGCTTCACGCTTCGGCCCGTGTGGCTCGATGGTCGTGTATGGCGGTGGCCACGCCGACTACTACGGTGCAGATGTGCACGCCTTCGACCTTTTACTGCGCACCTGGGCGCGCATCAGCGACGGCTGGTTAGGCGGCACGCCGTCACAATACGGAGAGGGAGCACGCTACCCCACGGCCCGCTACCCAAACGGCTCGCCGTTGCCCCCGCACACCTACGACTACGTGCAATATGACCCGGTCACCAACGACTACCTGCTGGCAAAGGGGCAGCTGGAGCTGGGCGATCACGTCGAGGCCGTCGCCATCCCGCACCTGTTCAACCTGACGCAGCGGCGCTGGCGGCACGGTCCGCGCCATCCGCACGCCGTGCTCAACTCCGGCGGCTGCTCGGCCTGGGACGCCGCGCGCCGGGTACTGTGGACGCACTCGGGCGACGATGGCGGTGGAAACACCTTCATCGGCTTCGAACCCGACGGTGACAACAGCGACGGCAGCTTCGGGCGCTGGACCGCGCTACACGACAGCAAGTTGCGGGGAACGGCCAACCACAACGCGATGCTGCACGTGCCGACGCTAGACTTGCTCGTCATCGCGAGCCACGCGCACGACGCGCTGGGCGCTGTCGAGCCGGGCCGGCCAGCCGCGCCGCTGGCCTGGATGGCGAGCTCTGGCGAGCGTCCGCGGCTCGCCGAGTACGCCGCGCTGCAGTACGCGCCACGCAGTGGCGCGCTCGTCTACTGCGCGCCCCGCGACCGCGGCGCCGTGTACGCGATCGAGCCGCCTGAAAGCCTCTTGTCGCGTGCGAAGGCCGCGCGCTGGTCATGGCGAAGGGTCGACGCGCCGGACAGGGCGTTGGACCCCTTTGAGGACGCGGCGCAGTCCTCGCGGGGCGCGGTGAATCGCAGTCATCTGTTTGGTCGGCTTCGCATCGCCAGCTTCGACGACGGTGATTTCGCCGTGCTGGTGCGCCATGTCGACAGCCCCGTGTACGCAATGCGTCTACCCGGCTGAGAACTGCCGCGGATCGCTGCGAGCATAGGAATATCAAGCGCCTCCAGCAACGTCCAAGACGGGCTCAACGGATCCACTCCAAACCAGTCGTGAATCAGTACCCGCTTGTGGCCTACGGCCGTCCGCCACTTGACGATGACGATCGACCGCAGTCGCTCACTTTGCCGCCATCGAGAGTTCAACGGCCGGTAGGTGATGCACTGTTGTCGCTCAAGCGCGCAGACCGAGCACCGGCCATCGACATGGCTCCGGCCAACAGCCCTGCGACACCCGTCAACAAGATATTGACCGCGCCAGTGCTCGCTGCCGCAACCCCGACCACCAGACTGGTGTCGAGAAAGTGCCGTCGCTGGTCCACAGCACGGCGACACGCAGCCAGCCGTCCCGGTCGGTGCGGTGACACTCTGCGTGGCTACGCCACGGGATCGCGATACGATTCCCTGACTGTGCCGACCTTTGGCGCGAGGCCGCTGCTCCGCCCCTCCTGCCGCCGAAGACCAGCAGCGCGCCGCCGATCACGATGGCGCCGACGCCGGCCCAGACCGGCACGTTGACGGTCTGCTTGTCCTTGACCGACAACTCGATCGGTCCTATCTTCGCCTCGTGAGTCTCCTTGGTGAAGCTGAAGCTGCCGTACACCAGCCCCAGGATGCCGGCTGCGATCAGCGCGATCCCGGCCATCTTCAATGCATTCATGTTCTCTCTCCTGAAACCGGCACATGTAGCCCGATCCGCCTCAGCGGATGGGGCAATCCCCAAATTCTCAGGCTACTGCGACGCGCCTCGCGCGGCAATCGCGTCCGCCCGATTCTTGACTTGTCCTTGATGCCGAGCAGCATGTGCGCGAAGCAGCCCTGCGACGAAGCGCGATGCATAAGCCTCCAGCTCCGCTTAGGGCACCAAGGCCCGCATCAGCGCCCAATTCGGCATGCGCCGCACAGTCGTGCTCCATGGTCAGCAACTGTGCGACGGAACCTGATGTGCGGACGAACCGGCGCAGGGTGAGCCTGGTCCAGGGGATCGCCGAGACACGTTCGCAGCGTCGGACGAACGAAACGCCCTTGCGGATTGATCGTGCGCAATCCGGCCGTGCACCCGGCGAGCCATGCTTGAACTGGTGCTTGTGGACTCGTGGGGTATCGAGAGATAGTTCATCGCTGACAGTTTCGAGCGCATCCGTGAAATGACGCTCAGAAAGGAGTGCATGAAATGGGCCTGGGAACAATCCTGCTGGTCGTTCTTATACTGATTTTGCTCGGTGTCATTCCAACTTGGCCGCACAGTAGAGGATGGGGCTACGGTCCCAGCGGCATCGTTGGCGTCATCTTGGTGGTGCTACTCATCCTGCTGTTGATGGGCAGGCTGTAGCGGCGCCGATTCGGGCCAATGGCTTCTTGGGAAGCGCTGAACAATCAAGACGCGCAGTAGTAGTCATCGTTTTGCTCGATTCAGTTTTCATAGCGCGGGAAATTTGCTCAGATTTGAGTTGATTCGTGCATCCAATCGCCTTTTTGGAACTTATTCTGGCCGCTTTGCATATTCAGAAGGCAGTAATGCCCTGTTGCACCCCATCCAGTAGTCGCTTCTTTGCGAGCACGAGGTTGGCCAAGCCAAAGAGGCTGTACAGCTGTGCCTTGTTCTTGGCCAAGCCTTTGTAGCGGACCTTTTTGTAATGGAACAGGTTCTTGACCACGTGGAACGGATGCTCGACCCGGGAGCGAATCTGCGCCTTCACGCGCTCGAGCGCCTTGGCGAGCGTCTTCACAGTGCCTTCGGCCATCTTGGTGATCGTGCTGCGACGCTTGGCCACACTCCATTCGATGTCGTCGCGAATCTTGCCCTCGGCCTGCGCCTGCACAACATCAGGGCGCTTGTCAACGCCGGTGTAGCCCGCATCGAGAAAGGCAATCGCCTCCTGGCCATGCAGCACCTCGTGCGTGTGCGCCACGTCGCCCTCGTTGGCGGCCGTGGCGTGCAGGCTGTGGACCAGCCCCGAGTCAGCGTCGGCGCCAATGTGCGCCTTCATGCCGAAGTGCCATTCGTTGCCCTTCTTGGTCTGGTGCATCTCGGGGTCGCGTGCGTGTTGCTTGTTCTTCGTCGACGGGGGCGCGGCGATGATGGTGGCGTCCACCATCGTGCCCTCGCGCAGCAGCAAGCCGCGCTCGGCCAGGTGCGCATTGATGCCCTCGAACAGCCGAGCCGTGAGAGCGTGCTCTTCGAGCAGGCGGCGGAACTTCAGCAGTGTGGTGGCGTCGGGCACTGCATCGCGCGCCAAGTCCAGCCCCAAGAATTCGCGCATCGCTTGGCTGTCGTAGATGGCGTCCTCCAGCGCTTCGTCGGCCAGGCCGAACCACTGCTGCAGGAAGTACATGCGCAGCATCACCGGCACGCCGATGGGCGGGCGTCCGACGCGCCCGCTCGCGGGGTAGTGCGGGACGATGAGCGCCTCCAGCGGCGCCCACGGCACAACTTGCTCCATCTCGGCGAGGAACTTCTCGCGCCGGGTCACGCGCTTCTTCTGCGCGTATTCGTAGCTGGCAAAGCTCAGTTGCTGGGGCCGGTGTGCAGGATGCTTCATGGGGTGATATTGAAGCAGGATTCGGGCCGAATTGTTCAGCGTTTCCCTTGGGCGAATTCCCGGTTGCCAAAGGCAGGCAACAACGGATTTCGGTCGGCTCAGGCCGTCGAAACCGATATTGGAGGAGTTGAAAATGACCGTGAACAAGGACCAAGTCAAGGGCGCCCTGAATGACATCGGGGGCAAGATCCAGGAAGAGGCCGGCAAACTGGTCGGCAGCACCGACCAGCAGGTCAAGGGGCTGAAGAACCAGGCCAAGGGGAAGGTCCAGAAAGGCGTTGGCGATCTGAAGGAGGCCGTCAGCGAATTGAAGGATGCCGCCAAGAAGTAGCAGGCATTGTGCGTGGCGGCTTCGGTTGCTGACGCACCGGGTTGACTACTGAACAGGTTTCGCCGCTGCGGTGGTGAGGTTGAGGTGACAAGTTCGCGAGTCCCGGCCAGAGGCTGGGCGTGGTCATCGCCTGGGTGATTGATGAGGCGAGCGATAAACATGACGAAAGCGAGATCCGTGATGGCAACAAAGGTAGCGAAAGCAGGCGCACGACGTACAACCATCGAGAAGCGCCCGGGGCCGCCGGCCGCTGTGCGGCGCAAATCGCGGCCGCGAAAGACGCCACCCTCGCCCGTCCCGGTAACACTGGGACGGGCGGGAACCGCGGTCAGGGAAGGCATCGCTGACAACCTGACGACGTTGACCAAGATCGAGGACGAGATGGTCGTCCTCGTCAAAGCCGCCGTATCCAGCGCCCTGGGGGCCGCGGGAACGGTGGGCGTCGAGTTGGCGCGTGTGGTGCGCGATGTCGTGACCGGCGCGATGCAGGCCGCCGATCAGGTGGGGGCCGGGTTGGTCACGAGCGCAAAGAGCATCGCCAAGGGAGTCGTGCTCGGGGTTGACGAGGCCGGCGGCGATATTGCCAAGGCCGCGGTCGAAACGGTCAAGACGGTCGTCAAGCACGCCACTGCCGTGGGTGCGGACGTCAGCTCGATCGCCAGGCGGACAGTCGATGGTGTCCTGGAGGCCGCGATCGAAGCGGGTCAGGACGTCGGCCGGATTGCGCAGGCGGCGATCAAGAGCGCGATCAAGGCGGCAGGTCGGGACGGGAGCAAGAGCGCGCGAAGGGTCAGGGATGTGCTCGCCGGCGCCGTGCGGGGCATCGAAGACGTGGCGGAGAAAACCCCGGACAAGCGTTCCATCGTGCGCAAGAAGAAGATCGCGGTGGCCAAGAAGAAGCCCGCGGTGGCTAAGAGAGCCGGTGCGGCGGTTCGCAAAGTCGCCAAGGCGCCTGCCAAGACTTCTTCGAAGACGACCGCCAAGCGGGCTACAACGAAGGCGGCGAGTAAATAGCCCATTCTTGAAGGCGGTCCGTCAAGGACGACATGAAGTCAAGCAAGGGCAAGGCCACCACTCAGGGCGCTGCAAATCAAGGGCGCGCGCCGGCTTTGCGGCGGATGAGGGTAGGGTCAGTGCAGCTCTCGGCTGCGCCGGGCTGCATGCGTCATGAGGGTCCGCGAGATTAGGTTTGCCTGCTCAATTGAGGGCAAGCACCTGTATCCAACCCGGTTATCACTCGTCTGGTTGGACGTGTGGCGGCGGCTGCGTTCTACGGTACGCTGCGCGCTCCAATGAGCGGTATGACTGCTTTCGTGATTTCAGCCTTCAGCCGGCACAGCACGGTCGGAGCGATCTTGCCATCGTCGAGTCGCCTAGCGGATGCAATGGCTCGGGCTGCCGTCGGAGCACGGCGCCTGATCGAGCTCGGCGCGGGCACGGGCGCGATCACCGCGGCATTGTGCAGATGCCACCCTGGAGTACCGATCCTGGCGGTGGAACTTCAGCTAGAACTGGCCCAGTACCTTCGCGAGCGCTTTCCAATGATCGAGGTGCGTGCCGCAGCTGCACACGAGGTGCTGTGTGAGTCACAACGTGGGTCGGAGGCTGCCGTGCTGGTTTCGTCATTGCCCTTTCGATCGCTCCCGCCACGATTGCGCAATTGCAGCAGCGTGGCGATCGAGCGCTTCTTGATCGAATGGCCGGCGAGCCGCCTGGTGCAGTACACCTACCTACCTTGGGAACCTTTCCACTTGCGGTTCGGCGAATTGCTGCGCTGGAGACGGCTGGAATCGGTCTGGCGAAACGTGCCTCCGGCATGGGTATGGGAGTTGAGTTCGAGCCATGCGGAATCTGGGTGCTGCCAAATGCCGCCAAGCTCAGCCAGCCTGGACCGCACCGGGACCGTCGGCGGCGAACGCCCGCAAACCGGCCCCATCAGTTTGGATGACGGGTAGCAGGCGGCGAGTTCGTCGGATCCGCTGTCAAGTCTCGACTCAAACCGTCCCTCGGTCAGCCGGTCTGGTCGCATCTATGCGGTCGGCGACTTCGGCGCCAGACACTGTCGAGCAAGTGGCGCCGCCAGACTCACCGTCCCATCTTGCGCCAGACAGCAGGGTCGACTGCAGCAGCGGCCATCAAACCGACCATGAAGGAAGCCTGAACTCCCGGTCCAGCCACTTCCTGGCCGGTCAGCAGCAGGCCGGTAACCGGCGAGCGCAGATTCAAGGCAGCGCTGCCCATTCTTTCACCCGTCATCTCCAATCCGTACATCGAGCCGCCCAAGGTTCGTGTGAACCGCTGTTGCGTGCAGGGTGTGGCAGCTTCCTGAAACCGCACCATTGGCGCCAACGCCGGAAAGTGGCGATCGAACTGAGCACGCAGTCTTGCGGCGACCCAGTCCTTGAAAGCCGAGTAGTCGTCACCGGCTGCGTGATCGGATACGACAGGGTCGTCGCTCAGCCATTGAGCGAACGCCGCAGGGTCGACCAGTGCCAGCACCTCCGCAGTCGGCGGCCCTTGCCAAGCCGGATCTTTCAGTGACGGAAAGCTGACGAAGAGCCCAGGCGCGTCCTCGTCAGCCGGCTGCCGCCAGACGCGGCCCACGTCGTTGTCCTCATAGATCCAGTGATTGGCCGACGACGCACCGGCTGCCGCGATGTCGCCTTCGAGGCCCAGATACAGCGCAACGAACCCCAGGCCCGGTGCAAACGCACCAACCTCCTCGCGCCAGGCCTGCGCCTGGCCTTCGGGCAAAGCCGCTGCGGTGCTGGCTGCACCCATATCGGAGATCACGTACGGCGCGCTTTCATTGCGCGACACGCCATTGCACATCACCTCGACGCCAGTCACCGCACCTGCTTCAACCCGGATTGTGCGAGCCTCCGAATCCAGCCGATATTCACCGCCAGCGGCCAACACGGCCGGCAGCAGCGTCTGGGCAAAGCGTGTCGGTCCGCCCACCGGGTAGTAGGCACCGCAATCGTAGGAGTCCATGACCAGCGCGTGTTCGACGAAGGGCGCCGTGTCGGGCGGTGCGCCGTAGTCACCCCAACGCGCGCCAAGCACGGCGCGAAGTTGCGGATGGCTCACCCGAGCCAGTTCGCTTGCCAGCGTGTGTTGTGCCCACGCCGTCGCTCCCTTGCCTCGCCACAGACGAAGCCCGGCCGCCATCCATCCGGGCAGGGTATGCGGCGCCATCAGGGTGAATGCCGCCTTGCGTGCATCGCGACTGGCTTGAAACCAGCCATCGATGGCCACCTGCTCTGCTGGGAAGCGCGCCATCAACGCCGAGCGATAGGTCGCCTCGGGATGCGAAATGCCGAACTCGAAGCCTGGCAGTCGCACGATGTCGTAAGGGTTGGCGCAAGGCGAAAACCGCAACGCATCGTCGCTCAACCATGCGAGCAGCCGCCCGAATTGACCGCCGCTGCCTGGCGTCGGGCCGACCCCGCCGATGTAGTGAACGCCAGTGGCGAACTCCCAACCTTGACGCCGAAAGGTTTGGATTTGTCCGCCGGCCACGCTGTGCTGCTCGAGCAGAAGGACACGCTTGCCGCGCTTGCCCAGCGCGGCCGACGCCGCCAGCCCACCAATGCCCGAACCGATGACGATCGCGTCCCACATGCAGGCCTCCCGTGTGGTGTCCGCCGGGATTCTTGGCTTGCAGCGTCGTTTCGCTCATGACTCCGGTCAATCAAGCCACCTGCGGCGTGCCGCTCAGCGCCAAGCCGCGACGTTCTCGGTCACGAAATCGGCGAAGCTGCGCGGCGCATGGCCGGTCAAGCTCTTCACATCCTGGCTGATGCCGGCTGCCCAGCCTTGCTTGATCACGTGATTCAAACCGAGGAACCACTCGATCATCACCAACGGCGTGCCCATGTCTTTCATTGCCTGCTCGGCCTTCGCCTCGGGCACGTCGACGTATTGAATCTGTCGCCCCACCGCATGGGAGATCACGGCCAGTTGCTCGGCATTGCTCAGCGCCTCGGCGCCGGTGAGGGTGTAGGTCTGCCCCGCATGAGCCTGCGGGTTCGACAGCACTGCTGCGGCGGCATCGGCGATGTCTCGCACGTCGACGACGCTGATCGCACCGTCACCCGTGGGCGCGTGATAGGCGCCGGCCTTCAACTGTGCCGCGTCGAGGTTGACCCAGTTCTGCATGAAGAAGTTGGGTTGCAGCAAGGTCCAGCCGAGGCCGCTGTCCCGCACCAGGCGATCGATCATCCCCTGCAGCCTCGCAATCGCCAACGGGCTGTTGGCGTCTGCGCCGGCGCCGGACGAGCGGACGATGTGGCGGATGCCCGACGCCTTCGCCGCATCGACCGCATGGCGCGCCAGCTCAAGCTTGTCGAGGACCAGCGGCAACAGCAGGAACAAGGTGTCGAAGCCGCTGAAGGCGCGTTGCAGCGAGGGCTGGTCGGCGAAGTCGCCCTCGACGCTCGGCACGCCGGGGACGCTACGGCCGCAAGGGGAAGTCAGGACAGCGAAGTCGGCACCGCGCTGCTGCAGTTGGCGCACGAGTTCGCGGCCGATGTGCCCGGTTGCGCCGGTGACGAGAATGCGGTTGGTCATGATGGTCGGCTCGGGTCTGTGGTTGATGACGGCTTCACTGTAGGTCGATCGATGCACGAAGCCCAGACACATAACGTTCGCTGATTAGCCCCGAAGTACAGCTGGCTCACGTGGTGAGCCAGTGAGGGGTGAAGATGAGCGCATAACCGATGCAGGAGATGCGCGATGGCGATCAACCAGGTTCAATTTCAGCGGGGCCTGCCGATGGCGGAATTCATGGAGCGATACGGCACGCAGGGGCAATGTCACGCGGCGCTGGTGGCCTCGCGTTGGCCCAACGGCTTTGTCTGTTGCGAGTGTGGCTCCAGTCGTCACAGCACGTTCTTGCGCGACGGGCTGCGCTACTGGCAGTGCTCGGCATGTCGCGAACAGACCACGGTCACTTGTGGAACGGTCTTCCAGGCCACCAAGTTGCCTCTGACGAGCTGGTTCCTGGCCATGCATCTGCTGACCCAGGCAAAGAACAACGTCTCCGCTCTGGAACTCAAACGCCACCTGGGCGTGCGCTACAAGGCCGCCTGGCTGATGAAGCACAAGCTGCTGCAGGTCATGTACCTGCGCGAGGACACGCGCCGCCTGGACGGGCGCGTGGAGGTCGACGACGCCTACCTGGGCGGCCGGCTGCCCGGAGGCAAGAGCGGGCGCGGCTCCGAGAACAAGGTCTCCTTCCTCGCCGCGGTGCAAACCACCGCTGCGGGGCACCCGCTGTTGGCCTGCCTGAAGAAACTCGAGTTCACCAAGGAGGCGATCGCCAAGTGGGCGCACAAGTCGCTGTGCGCCTCGGCCGAGGTGGTCTCCGATGGCCTGTGGTGCTTCCAGGCCGTCACCGCCACCGGCGCCACCCACGAGCGCACCGTCACCGGCGGCGGCGCGGCCAGCGTCAAGCTCGAACAGTTCCGAGCCGTCAACACATTGCTGGGCAATCTGAAGACCGCCTTCGCCGGAACCTACCACTCGTTCAACTTCGCCAAGTACGCCCATCGCTACCTCGCTGAGGTCCAATACCGCTTCAACCGCCGATTCGATCTGTCCACCATCTTCGTTCGCCTCATGCGCGCTTCGGCCGTCACCAAACCCCACCCGGAACGCCACCTTCGGGCGGCTGAGACAGGGGGCTAATCAGCTAACGTTCTGAGTGTTTCAACTGTGGGTTGAAGTCATGAAGAACCTTCAAGGGGTTGTGTCGTTTGTCGAGAGTGCTGCCGGCGGCAGCTTCACCGCGGCCGCCGCGCGGCTGGAGCTGACGCCGGCGGCGGTCAGCAAGAACGTGATCCGCCTCGAGCAGCAGTTGCAGGTGCGGCTGTCCAATCGCACGACGCGCCGCCTCAAGCTCACCCAAGAAGGCACGACGTTCCTCGCCAAGGCCAGCTCGGCGCTGCGCACGCTCGACGAAGCCGTCAACGACATCACGCAGGCCAGCGGTCAGGTGTCGGGGCGGGTGCGCCTGTCGACTGGTGCCTCGTTCGGGCGCCGCTATGTGCTGCCCTTGCTGCCCAGGCTTGCCGAGCAGCATCCGCGGCTTCAGCTTGACCTGAGCCTGGACAACCGCAATGTGGACCTCGTCGCCGAGGGCTTCGACATCGGCGTCCGCGGTGGTGTCGTGCGTGATTCCAGGCTGGTGGCGCGTCGCGTCGCCCGCCTGCCGTTGGTGCTCGTCGCGTCAGCCGCCTATTTGCGGCGGCACGGGTGCCGGAGCGGCCCGATGCGCTGGCGGGGCACCGGGTGCTCAGCGTGCGATCGAATTCAGGACAAGCGACTGCCTGGCTCTTCCGCCGCGCGTCGAATCGCGGCGTCACGAGCTGGGAGCCGAGCGCGCAGGTCTGGGTTTCGGACCCTGAGGCGCTGGTCGACTTGGCGCTCGCGGGGGCCGGCATCGCGCAGATCGGCTTGCATCACGCCGGCCCGTTCCTGCGCTCGGGTCGGCTGAAGATTCTGCTGCACGATTGCCACGATCCGGGCCTTCGCGAAATCCTGCTGCACTACCCGCACCGCCAGTTCCTGAGCACGCGCGTACGGGTGGTGGTCGACGCGTTGCTGGAGCACTTCAAGGGGCACCCTGATCTGCAACTCGACCCCGGCGCTCTGCCGACTGAATGGCTCGGCTGATGTTCAGGCACTTGCTGCGTGGCCGATTCCAGATTCAAACCTTGCGCTCGCGTACCCGCACGCGGTCCCTCACCGTCGCGGGTGGATGGACGACCGCCTTGGTGCCCGCCGTCAGGCCCCGCTGACGCAGGCGGTGCGATATTCGAACCGCTTCGACTCTGGGGGCCGCCCGAAAGCTGCCGGTCGGGGGACAGCTCGGCCGAGGGCTGCCCTCAGGTGACGCTACGCAGCGGCGGCTGCCCCTCACATAGCATCGAAACTTGAAAATCAGGTCTGTGCCGCATAGCTGCCGAACGGCCGCAAGAATGGAGCACCGGCAGCCTTATGTGGGGCTCTCCAACGACCCAATCCTGCCATTCAGGCATTGAATTGCCTGCCGCAAAGCAGTCGTACGAGCGTGGCGGCCGAGGTAGCGAAGGCCGACACCGACGCCTCCGACTATTCGAACGTGATGGATCGCAACGCCTACAACATGGCACTAAGGCAATACTGTTCGTTTAGATGAAATCACCGGTCGGGTTCTGCGGTGACCAAGGCTTCGGGCGATGGACTCTGCGTCGTGGCGTGCAAGCACGCGGGGCGACCGCGACCGGTGTGCAATCGATGGGGATCCTGGTGGGCGCGCTGCGATCGTGGGGAGCGTACTGCGAGTTTCGTCGCTTGACCATGCGCGGCGAGCGTTTGTCGAGAGTCCTCGTGGCTCGGATGCACGCGCTGGCTGCGAGCAATTCACGCAACCACCGGTGCCTGCGTCTGGGTCGCTCTGGGGGGAAAGGCCCCGGATCGGGGCTGTGCGCGTCGCAGCAGTTCGACGTGCCCCTTGAAGGACAACTCGGCGTGGGGCAATCGGTGTCGCGTGGCGCCTTGGTGAAGCAGCCAGCGCACCGCGTAGTGGGCAAGCACCCAGCCGTAGAACTCTTGTCGTACCAGCTCTGGCGTCTTGCTGCGCAACACGCGCTTGCTTTGGCGCAGGTGCGTCTTCAGTTCATCGAAGACGGCCTCGATCTGCCAGCGCTGGTGGTACAGCGCCGCCAACTCCATCGCCGGCGCGGCGTTCGCGTCCAGCAGCGTGGTGAGCAGCCGGTAGCGCGGCTGGGCGCTGTCGGCGCCGGGCATCGCGTACTCGATCACGCGCACGGTGACGCCCTGCTGTGCGGCCTGGGCGCGGCCGACACCGGCAGGGCGAAGGACGCTGAGGTAAGAGCCGTCTTCGAGCAGGGTGTGCACCGGCAGTTGCCGGGTGTCCGAGCAGCGCCACAACAGATCGGCGCCCGTGGCTTGTGCCTGGCGCCATTGCTCGAAGCCGTTGAACCCCCGGTCGGCCATGCAAAGCATGCCCGGCACCAGGCGAGGCAGCAGCGGCACGCACAGCGCCCACTCGCCGCTGCGGTACGGCCCGAGGTTGGCGCCCAGGATGGCATGCGTGGCACATTCCACCAGGACCACGCACTTGGCCTGCGGGTAGCCGGCGTGGCCGGCCACGCTCGTACGGCTGCCGGGGTAGCCGAAGGTCGCCGCGTTGTCGGTCTCGTCGGGCAACTCGAAGCCGCTGCCGTCAATGGCCACCAGCCTCAGCCCGGCATAGAACGCCTGCGGATGGTTGTGCACTTCAGCAAGCGGCACGCAACATCGCCGTACCAACTCAGCCAGTGGCGCGGATCCGATTCGGCTGCGAAGCCCGCTGATCGAAGACTTGCTCACCAGCGCGGGCTCCGCCGCGCCGCTGGCCCAGGCCAAGCCCTGCGCCACCACGGCAAACACCTCCTCGTAGGCGGCCTCCGGGTACAGGCTCAGCGCCATGCAGTAGTAGATCCCGGCCACTGCGGGGAAGCTGCGCACGCGCTGCGTATTGCAGCCGTGCTCGTTCAGCACGGCATGAACCACCTCGGGAGAAACCACCCGCGCGAGCAGGCTCGCCGACAGGTAGTCACTCAGCCGAGCCCCAGAGCCCAACACCGCCTTGGTTCGCGCCATGCCAGCCGCCTGTTGTCGAGTTGCGACAAAGGCGATTGTGGATCAGAATCATCTAAACGAACAGTATTGGGCACTAAGGGGTTCAGCGAGAGCATGCCGACCCTCTTCATTTGCCGAGAAGAACCACCGAATAGCCCCCGACCAGGGCACCATTGACACGCTGTCGAATTCGAAACAACTGCGCCTCGCCGGGCTGCATGTCCGCAATACCTGCATGAAACTGCACCGTTAGAGGATCGCACCCGCGCTGCACGGTTTCGCGCGCGCGCAGAAGAGGTTGACGATGCTCGAGCGGCGTGCGCGCGATATCCAGCAGGCGTCCGCCGCTCGCATGTGCCGGCAGCAGCCCGTAGACGGGCTTGTGCGCAGGCGTGGTGAAGGTCGCCGTCCTCGACCCCGCATGGAGTTTGAGCCAGTCCATGCCATTCGTGTCGTCGGCGACAACCTCGATTTCGGACTGGCCGGTTTGATCCAGGTAGCCGAGGTCCAAAGCCAGGTCGATGTTGGCCGGTGAGCTCGAGTTGATCACCGCAATGTTGCGTTGGGCAACATGACGGTCAGCCACCGCGCTGAACTGTGCAGGCGCCACCGGGTCCAGCATCGGCTCGCCTACTCGCACGACCAGGCACTCATGGCCGTTGTTGACGAACTGCGGCACCCAGGTCGTCGGGCAGCGAACGATGACATGCGACCCCAGGCTCAGGTAGGCGCCGCCGACGCCGCGGACTTCGGTCCAGTCGGCATTGCGGGCGAAACGATTGCCCAGGTCGACCCAGGTCGCACCGATGAAGTTGGCGTCCGACCTGGAGATGCCCAGGCTAGGATTGAACCAGTAGAACTCGACGCGCACGCGGTACGCGGGTGCCTTGCCGAGGTTCCAGACCTGCGCGTACAGCGTATTCGGCGCGCCAGCCTTGGCCACGCCGCCGAAGGTACTGGGCATCAGCGGCGCAGCAGTAGCGTCGACATCAGGCACGACAAAGATGTCGGGCGACTCCCAGAACACACCACCGAGTGGCCGCGCGCCAGCATCACCCGCAGCGCCGCGCACCAGCAGGAATGGCAGGAATTCATCCTTGCGGGGCCCGAAGCGTGGACCGTCGCGCAAAGTGTTGCGCACCTGATCGCGGAACCAGTTCTGATCCGCTGGCGTATTGCGAGGCGGCCGGCCAGGATCCTTGCCCGGCCGAACCGGATCAACCTTGACCGTGGGCGGCGGCTGATTCTGCGGCACGTCGCCAGTACCGGGGTCGGGGCAGCGTGGCGGGGGCTCGCAGTGGCGGCCACGATGAGGGTCGCCGCAGCCACATGGCGGCCGCCGCGGGCCGGCGGGTGTGCAGTCGTCTGCTGCGATCGGTGCGCCGCAACGAGGGCACTTGCCGGTTGATGTATCGCGATCCTTGGTGTGTGTGGTCATGGCGCTACCCGATCGGCGGAGGTGGAGGAGGATCGTCGCAGCCCGGGTCTTCGAGACCGAAGCCGACCCAGTGCAGTCTCAAGCGCTTGCGTCGGTCGAAACTGCCGTCGGTGGACTGCGGTGGCCAGGTGCAAGGCCGCGGATAGGCCAGCGCCGGAGCAGGCGCGGGCGGGTTGTCGAGCAGCGGCACAGGGTACGGCTGCTGCACCTTGCTACGGTTCCAGTCCCAGGCCCGGTAGCCATAACCGCGGTCGGCATCGAGGTTCCAGTCGACATATGGCACTTCTCGTTTGCTGTTTGGCTGTGGGCTGTCGCGCGTGTGGAGCCAGATCTGGTAGGCCGAGAAGCTGACGGCATCGCCCAGGTGCGTATCGGCACGCAGCAGCGCGTGCGCATTCTGGTCGACCCATTCCGGCGACACGGAGGTCTCGAGCTGGTCGCGCACGTTGGCGTTCGTCGGCACGCTCTGGAACAACACGCCGGGCAGAGAGCGGCGTCCATACGGGCCAGCCATCGTCTGCTCCAATTCGGTCGGCTGACTGGCCGGGTAGGCCCACGGGCTGTGGTACTCCGCGGGCGTTTCGCCGTCGCTCTCGGTCGGATACAGATGCGGATACAGGCGATCGGCAAACGGCTCGTTGCCTGGCAGCGGCAGGGTTTCCGCGGGGAACAGGTCGCCGATGTCGGCCATCACCTTTTGGAATACGGCTGCGTCTGGCAGGCCGATGGCAATCAAACCGAGGCTGATCTCGTCGTCCATCGGCATCATGTAGCCCGTCATCACCAGCACCGAGCGGAAGGCCTTGAGTAGGTGATACAGCGGCAGCTCGAGCGCGTAGTACAGGCCGATGCGGATCGGGTACGTCGCCAGGTCGGCAAGCACCGCCCAGGGCAGCGTTGCGAGGTACAGCGCCACTTCGAGGATGTACGCCAGCAGGTTGATGATCGACAGCAGGAAGTCGAGCAGATCGTCGAACCAGTTCGAGTCGCCGCTGTCACCGCCGGGCGCGGCGTCATGTGGGTCGCTCATGGTCGGGAACTGCAGGTTCGGGAAAAGGTCCGGTGGATCGGGCGGCTCATGCGCGAAACCGTCCACCGTCGTCATCTTGAGGAACGCAAACAGCAGCCGGTAGGTCTCCTTGATCAGCTCGACCGTCGGCCGCCCGTCTTCTTCGCGCAGGATGCGCGGG
Organism: uncultured beta proteobacterium; assembly: GCA_963774675.1. Lineage (GTDB taxonomy): Bacteria > Pseudomonadota > Gammaproteobacteria > Burkholderiales > Burkholderiaceae_C > CAIKUF01. The sequence continues at coordinate 557,972 of CAVZFV010000013.1, forward strand.
TGCTTGCCGTTGCTGTAGAAGACATCCCTGATCGCGTCGTGCAGCAATTGGGCGATCGGTGCCGCGAGTTCCGAGTCAAGGTCGAGCAGCCGCCGACGCTCCCAGTTCTCGCGCAGCGTGTTGCCGGTCGGGTAGCCGGGCCTCGCAACGGCACTTCCGTCTGCCTCGTCGAATGCGATGTCGTAGTACAGCGCCGACTCCGTCACCTGCGGGTACTGGGTTGTACTTCCGGGCCGGTTCGGGTCGCGTAGGTACCAGAACGCGTCCATGTGGTTTTCGACCAAATGATGCCGCTGCCAGTGCAGCCGAAACGGCCCGCCGGCGATCGAGTTCACGAAGGCGTGCCCGGTGACATCGGCGCCGACATGCGTGATGTACCCGAGCGCATAGGCCTGTGCACGTGCGCGCGCCTCGGCGTCCGCCATTCCACCTGCGGCGCGCCACAAGGCGCGGCCGAACTGCCCGGTGCGTCGGTAGTGCAGCATGTCCGACCACAGGAAGGCCTGCTCGTCCCAACCCTTGTTGTGGCCCATCGAGAAGTACGTGAAGAGATCCCAGTTCTGCGTCGCCAGGTCTTCCAGCGCAGTGATTAGGATGCTGCTCAACTCGCCGGCCACGTCGCCGACCACTTCCGACAGCCCACCGGTCAGTCGGCTGATCTCTTCCTCGGTGTCCTCGGCGATCGGGCCGATGTACTTCTCCCACTTGGAGATGTAGGGGTCCACAGCGTCGTACAGTTTGTACAGGTAGTGCACGAAGTTCGACAGCACGCTGGACAGCGGAACATCGATCGGGCCCAGACTCGTATCCCGGAAATCGGGCAGGAAGAAGAAGAGATCCGGCCCAATGGCCCCGAGTGCCGCAAAGTTGCTGTGCGACTGCATCAACTTGCCCAGGGCCTTCGGGTCGGCGCCGACCCATTTGGGGTCAATGCGCTCACTGCGCTGCGGTGTGTATCCCTCGGCCGCCAACTTCTTCGCGACGCCCCGCATCACACTGATGTGGATTAGTGGTCCCGGCATGTCGACCTCCAGTTTCGCAAGGTGCCAGACAGCGCGGTCGCACCGTGGATACCGCTAGCGCATTCAGGCTACTTCTAGCGTGTCCGGGATCCCATCCCTAGATTCGATCTCCGCCCAACAATCGCTCACCCATGCCCGTCATCCACAACCAATGCTGTTCATCGCGAGCCATGGACCAAGCGAAAGATCGTCGGTCCGAAGGCGCCGTTCAAGCTCAAGGACATCTGGACTCTTCGTGTTCGTCTCCAAATGGAAAGCCGGGTGCGCGAGCTCGCCCTGCTGGATCGCCTCTTTGGCCGTGTCGACACGGTCGCCCAGCGGGCCGGCGGCAGCGGCCGCCGGCTCCAGGACGGCGCCGAGCAAAAGGCATCTGGTCCTGCGGTTCATATCGATCCCACTTCCTTGGACGTCTGGCGGGATCGACGCGATCCCGCCGCCGCGCTTGGGCATCGGGCCGCTCATGCATGGGGTCGAACGCCGGGAGAGGGCCTCTTGCGTCGGCGTGGTGGCCTCTTCCTTAGCACCGTCGGCGAGCGGTGTCCACCCTCGACCGCGCCGTGGCCGACCGGGTTCAACCCGCTGCGCGCAGGTAGGCGACCAGCCCCTTCATCGTGACGAGCCGCGGCGCGTCGGCTTCCGGGATCTTGTGGCCGGTCTTCTCGCTCAGGCCGATCACGAAGTTCAGGAAGTCCATCGAGTCCAGGTCCAGCGCCTCGCGCAGATCCTCGTCGTCGCGCACGCTGGCCAGGTCGGCCTCGGGCGCGATGCCGGCCAGCACGTCGGCGGCGAGCTTGCGGATATCTGATTCAGTCATGGTTGGGCTCCCGGGTCGGTGGGTTCGAAGGGCCTGGATCGGTCAGAGGCGGTCCGGCGCCTGCAGCGCGGCGTCGATCGCCGCCAGCAGCTGGCCGCCGAGATGGCCGTCGCTGGCGCGGTGGTCGGCCGCCAGCGTCAGCGCGACCAGCGGGCGCACCGCGACTTGGCCGTCGACCACCCAGGGCCGCGGCATCACGCGGCCGAAGCCTACGATCGCCACCTGCGGCGGGTAGATCACGCCCAGCACGCTTTCGGCCCCGCGCTCGCCCAGGCTGGTCACCGTGACGGTGGGGTCGGTCAGCTCGCTGCTGCGCAGGCCGCCGGCACGCGCGCGCTGCACGAGGTCGCGCAGCGCCCCCATGATCTCGGGCAGGGTTTTGCGGTCGGCATGGTGCATCGCAGGCGCCACCAGGCCGCCGCCGCGCAGCGCCACGGCCCAGCCGACGTGGATGCCCGGCCCAGGCCGGAACGCTCCGTTCTCGTAGAAGCCGTTCAGCGCCGGCACCTTGGCCAGCGCCAGCGCGGCGGCCTTCAGCAGCAGGGCCGCCGGCAGCAGGCGCTCGGCCGGCTCGTGGGCAGCGTTCCACGTGTCGAGCCAGGCCTGCGCCGCGTGGAAGTCCACGGTGGCCGACAGGTAGTAGTGCGGGATCTCGCGCTTGGAGCGGCCCATCGCGGCCGCGATGGCCTGGCGCATCTGGGCCGGGTCGAAGCCGCCGGCGCGCGGGCGTGCCGGGGCGCCGGCGGGCGCGCCCGGCGCCAGCGCCTGTGCGGGGCGCGGCTGCCGCGCGGCGAGTTCGACGTCGGCCAGCGTGACCGCGCCATCGGGTGCGGTGCCGTGCAGCGCGTCGGCGTCCAGCCCCAGGTCGGCCGCGCGGCGTCGCGCCGCCGGGCTGACGCGAGCCCGGGCGCTGTCCGCTGCGGCGCGCGCCGGCGGCGCGATGGCCTGAGGGGTTGGCGCTGGCGCCGGCGCCGGTGCGGGTGCGGGCGTTGGTGCCGGTGCCGCGGTCGCCGCTTCGTCGGGCCCGCGCACCTGCGCGAGCACCGCGCCGACGGCCAGGTCCGCATCCAGCGGCGCCAGGTCCTCGATGACGCCGTCGAGGAAACACTCGACGTCGATCGCCCCCTTGTGGGTCTCGACGACGGCGACGACGTCGCCCGGCCGGACGTGGTCGCCGGCCTGCACGCGCCACTCGACGACCTTGCCGGTCTCCATGTCGGCGCCCAGCGCCGGCATCGTGAAGGCGGCCATGCGCGCGCCGCTCAGCCGCGCGGCGGGGGCACGATCGCCCGCGCCGCGGCCACGATGTCGTCGACGGCCGGCAGCGCTGCCACCTCCATGTGCTCGGCGTAGGGCACCGGCACCTCGCGGCTACACACACGCCGCACCGGCGCGTCGAGCTCGTACAGGTGGTCTTCGGCCAGCCGGGCCGCGACCTCGGCCGAGATCGACCCGCTCTTCCAGCCCTCGTCGACGATGACGACGCGCCGAGTGCGCAGCACCGACTGCACGACCGTGGCCATGTCCAGCGGCCGCAGCACGCGCAGGTCGATCACCTCGGCCTCGACGCCGTCGCGCGCCAGCGCGTCGGCCGCCGCCAGGCACTTGGGCAGGCCGTTGCCATAGGTCACGAGGCTGACGTCGCGGCCCGCGCGGCGCACCTTGGCGTGCTCAATGTCGACCGCTGTCACCGCCGGGTCGAGCACGCCCTCGGCGTTGTAAAGCACGATGTGCTCGAAGATCAGCACCGGGTTCGGATCGGCCAGCGCCGCGGCGAGCATGTGGCGCGCGTCCTCCACCGTGCCCGGCGCCAGCACCTTCAGCCCCGGGATGTGCGCGTACCAGCCCTCCAGGCTGTGCGAGTGCTGCGCCGCCAGCTGGCGCCCGCCGCCGGTGGCCATGCGGATGACGATCGGCACCGCGAACTGGCCGCCGGTCATGTGCGGCAGCGTGGCGGCGTTGTTCATGATCTGGTCCAGCGCCAGCAGGCTGAAGTTGCAGGTCATGATCTCGACGATCGGCCGCAGGCCCGCCAGCGCCGCGCCGATGCCGATGCCGGTGAAGCCGTTCTCGGCCAGCGGCGTGTCGATGATGCGCGCGGGACCGAACTCCTCCAGCAGCCCCTTCGTGACGGCATAGCAGCCGCCGTACTTTCCGACGTCCTCGCCCATCACGAAGGTGCGCGGGTTGGCCTGCAGCGCATCGCGCAGGGCCTGCTTGCAGGCCTCGCGGTAGGTCATGCGGCCGGCCGCCGACGTGGCCGGCGCGGCGGCTGCGACCGTCGCGGCGATGGCGTCCGTCATGCCGGCACCTCCGGCGTGGCCGGTACGTCGTCGTCCTGCACCACGCGGTCCATCAGCACGAAACGCTCCAGGTCCTGCACCGGCTCCAGCGTGCCGGCCTCGGCGAAGGCCACGGCATCGGCAATCTCCCGCGCCACCTCGGCATCGATGGCGGCGGCCTCGGCCTCGGTCAGCTCGCGGTTGGCCACCATCCAGGCGCGCAGCCGCGCGATCGGGTCGATGCTGCTTCCAGCCCTCGATCTCGTCGCGCGTGCGGTAGGCCTGGGTGTCGAACATCGAGTGCGCGCGGAAGCGATAGGTGCGCGCCTCCAGCAGCACCGGCCCGTTGCCGGCGCGGATGCCGGCGACGGCACGGCGCGCGGCCGCCTCCATCTTCACCGGGTCCATGCCGTCGACCTGCTCCGACGGCATGCGGTAGGCCTGCGCCTTGCGCCAGATGTCGGTCTCGGTCTCGGAGTCGGCCAGCGGCACGCCCATCGCGTACAGGTTGTTCTCGCAGACGAAGAGCACCGGCAGCTGCCACAGCTCGGCCAAGTTCAGTGTCTCGTGGAACACGCCCTCGCCAACCGCCCCTTCGCCGAAGAAGCAGGCCGTCACCGCACCTGGGCGCAACTGCTTGTCGGCCATCGCGATGCCGGCGGCCAGCGGCAGGCCGCCGCCGACGATGGCATTGCCGCCGAAGAAGCGCTGGGCGCGGCTGAACAGGTGCATCGAGCCCCCGCGGCCCCGGCAGCAGCCCTCAGACTTGCCCAGCATCTCGGCCAATAGCGGCGCCATCGGCACGCCGTGGGCCAGCGCCTGCCCGTGCTCGCGGTAGGTGGCGACGATGGCGTCGCGCGGCTCCAGCGCCGCGGCCACGCCGACGGCCACCGCCTCCTCGCCGTCGTACAGGTGCAGGAAGCCGCGGATCTTCTGCGCCTGGTAGAGCTCGACGCACTTGGACTCGAAGCGGCGGATGCGCAGCATCTGGCGCAGCAGGTGGTGCAGGTGGGCGCGATCGAGGTGCAGCTTGTCGCTCATGCGCGCCTACTTCTTCTCGTCACTCTCGAGCGTCGACAGGTCGCCCTCGGGCAGGCCGAGCTCGCGCGCCTTCAGCAGCCGCCGCATGATCTTGCCGCTGCGGGTCTTGGGCAGGTTGGCGCGGAAGGCGATCTCCTTGGGCGCCACCGCCGCGCCCAGGCGCTTGCGCGCATGGCCGAGCAGTTCGCGCTGCAGCAGATCGCTGGCCTCGAAGCCGGGTTTGAGCGCGACGAAGGCCTTGACGACCTCGCCCACCGTAGCGTCGGGCACGCCGATGACGCCGGCCTCGGCCACCGCCGGGTGCTCCATCAGGGCGCTCTCGACCTCGAAGGGGCCGATCAGGTGCCCGGCCGACTTGATGACGTCGTCGGCCCGGCCGACGAACCAGTAGCAGCCGTCGGCGTCGCGCCGCGCGAGGTCGCCACTGAGGTACCAGCCGTCGACGAAGCACTTGCGGTAGCGCTCGTCCTCGTGCAGGTAGCCGCGCATCATCGACGGCCAGGGCGTCTTCAGCGCCAGCTCGCCGTCGGTGTCGGCGTCGTCGATGAACGCCAGCCCGCCGTCGTTACCGCGCCGCACGATCGAGGCCGTGATGCCCGGCAACGGCCGGCCCATCGAGCCGGGCTTGACGTCCAGCGCGGCGAGGTTGGCGATCATGATGCCGCCGGTCTCGGTCTGCCACCAGTTGTCGTGGAAGGGCTGGCCGAAGGCCGTCACACCCCAGCGCACGGCCTCGGGGTTCAGCGGCTCGCCGACGCTGGCCATGAAGCGCAAGGCCTTCAGATCGCGGCCCTGCAGCCGGTCGGTGCCCTGGCGCATCATCATGCGGATCGCGGTCGGCGCCGTGTACCAGACGCTGACCTTCTCGCGCTCCAGCGTGTCGATCCACAGCTGGGCGTCGAACTCGGCCTCGAGCACGACACTCGTCACGCCGCAGACCAGCGGCGCGATGATGCCGTAGCTGGTCCCCGTGACCCAGCCCGGGTCGGCGGTGCACCAGAAGACGTCGTCGTCGTGCAGGTCCAGCGCATAGCGTCCGGAGGCTGCGTGCGCCACCACGGCCTGGTGCACGTGCACCGCGCCCTTGGGCCGGCCGGTCGTGCCGCTGGTGAAATGCAGCAGGCTCATCGTCTCGGGCTCGGTCGGGCCGATCGTGTAGCGGTCCGACGCCGTCTCGACCAGCGCGTCCCAGGCCTGCACGCCGGGCTCGTCGGCCGGCACGGCGCCGACCACGATGACATGCTTCAGGCCCGGCAGCCGCTCGCGCAGCGCGCGGATCTTGCGCTGGTAGAGCTCCGGCGTCGTGACGAGCACGCGCGCGTCGCCCAGCTCACAGCGCGTCGCGATCGGCTCCGGCCCGAAGGCCGAGAACAGCGGCGACACGACGCAGCGCGCTTTCAGCGCGCCGAGCACGGCGACGTACAACTCGGGCTGCCGGCCCATCATCACGAAGACGCGTTCACCCGGCTGGACACCGAGCTCGCCGAGCGCGTTGGCGAAGCGGTTGGTCTCACGCGCGAGCTCGGCGTAGGACAGGTCGCGCTGCGCGCCACCCTTGCCGCGCCACCGGAGGGCGACCTTGTCGCCCCGACCGTGCGCCACGTGGCGGTCGACCGCCTCGTGCGCGATGTTCAGGCCCCGGCCGCCCGGCAGGCCGTCCAGCGCGCCGGCCGCCTTCTCCCAGGAGAAGGCCTGGCATTCGCCGGCGTAGTCGCGCAGGTTCGGCACCACGGCCGGCGACGCCCGCTTGTGCAGCACCAAGGCGGGGGCGGTGCCGGCGGCAGCCATCGAGGCGCTCAGCGGTCGCTGCGCGGGTGCCGCGCCAGCGCCTCGCGCACGACGGTCACGTGCGTGCCGACGCGGCCGATCAGCGCGGTCAGTTCATCGACGGAGCAACCAAGCTTCGTGCTCCAGTATTCGATCTCGACCGGGTCGGACGCCTCGATGCGCCCGGGATCGATCGGCGTGAAGCCGGCGGGAACGGCGGTCATGCGGGTCTCCTGCGGGGAGTGAACAGGGGTTCATCATCCGCCGCTGCCCGCGCGGCGCGTTGACACGCATCAATGTCGGGCCGGACCCCAGGCCGCCTGGGCAGCCGGCAGGTCCGAGCCATGCCATACCGGTCGTGGCAAGGCAGACCATGAGGCCCGGATCGCGTGGATGCCCGGACGTACTCGGCTCCTCGGTGGCGGACCACGCGCTGCCTATGGCGAGGGTCTGCGATGTGGGGGCGCGACGACTGTCGCCCGCGATTGGTCGCCCGCGCGTCTGTGCACAATCCCGCGCGAGCGCGGGGCGGCCAATGACGGTTTGCAGGACTGGCCAGGCGCTCCGGAAGGAGGATCAGACCTGCGATATTTGATGACGCACGCTTGGACCTGTTGACGCATTGCTTCGTGAAATAGGTGTTCGGGTTCCTGATGGTGGCGTTTGCCCGGGGATCAGCTGGGATCAGCCACCCTACCGAGACGCGATCACTTGGTGGTCTGGCGCCATGATGATCACGGGTGCGGCATTCCTTCACTTCTACCTGCCCGGCACGGCGCCATGGGCCCTGACCTTTGTTCTCGCCGACGCACTGGTCTTGCTCGTGCCTCGAAGCGTGCTGATCGCCTACTGTCGATTGCTGGGCGTTCAGCCGGCAAACAGCATGGCCAACGGCGCTGTCGTGTTCGGGTGGGCGGGGCTCGTAGCCACGGTACTGGACGCGCCAGCGCAGGCAGCGGTCTCGACGCTCTGTCTCTCGGCAGCGCTCATGTTGGCCTACAACGCGCAGCTCCGGGCAAACCATGCACTTCGCAACCGCACGCCCGCCACGAACTACAGTGCTGCAGTGCTGGCGATCACCAGCGCTTCGCTGGCCTACCGGGGCGTCTCGAGCATGCTCGCCGCGCCCGATCTGCTCGCGGCGGGATCGATATCGTTATCGGCTCTCGGCTTGGTCGTCACCGGCTGCATGTTCGACGTCGGTGGTTCGGTAGGCTTCTTCGGCATGGTCCACGAGCGACTTCGGCGTGAGTTGGTCGAAAGCACCAGCCGTGATGGTCTGACCGGGGTCTACACCCGCTCCTCCTTCTTTGGCGCCGCATCCAGTTTGAACCTGGATTCGACTTCGACGCGCTTCGCCGTGGTGATGGTGGATATCGACCATTTCAAGTCTGTCAATGACACATTCGGCCATATCGGCGGCGACACCGTGCTGGCCCATGCAGCGCGCCAGATCGCCAGTGCAGTTCGGGCCATAGTTCTGGTCGGGCGTTATGGCGGCGAGGAGTTCTGCGTCCTGCTGCCTCAGGCGACGGCGAAGGAATCGCAGGCCCTTGCCGACCGCCTTGTCGAAGACGCTCGGCGTCAGTCGGTTCGGCTTCAAGGTGGCCACAATGCCGCCTACACGCTGTCGGTCGGCTTCTCAGTGTCGAGCGCTCCTCACGAAGGCACCGCCTCGCGCAGGACCCTTGCCGAGGCGATCGAGGCGGCAGACCGGGCGCTATACCTTGCAAAGCAGCAGGGTCGCGATCGAGCTCTCGCAAGCGCGGGCGCACACCTGGCGCCGCTCGCGACGGACACCCAATGGCATTGAGCCCGGGCAGGGCCAGTCGCAGCCACCCGTGCTGCGTCATTCCAAGGCACGTCGACCCGGAACAACGCCGCGGGCCTTGAGATCCAGGCGGGGCAGCCTCATGAGCGCAGGAGTTTTAACCGCCCTCAGCAAAGTCCAAGTGAGGCCTGAGGGCCGGGTTGCGGCGGCATGAAGTGCCAGGGTTTGGTGCCGGCGCCCTCGCGTCGGCCTGGTTCGGCAGGCCATGACCGTTCACAAAGGGTGGTCTCGGCCTTGACCCCAGGGTTGACCCTGAGTCTTGCGGCGCCGGGCCGCCATGTCGCGCAGTGTCGCCCCGGCCGCGGCTTGGCGGCCCGGCCCGTGTTGATGTGCTTCCGACCAGGGCAATTCAGGCAGGAAAGTCTTGCCTCGCCTCGCGCGCCCGGCCCTTTGGGCGACGGCTGCGGATCCAGCCCCAGGTGAGTCAGTATCTTCTCGATCACCGGCCGCTCGAGAATGGCCGCAATGATCTTCAGCTACCCGGCGCCGCAGTTCGGGCAGTGCCGCATGTCGATGTCGAAAGCGAAGCTTCAGCGCAGACTCACTTGTACTCAAGTTATGTCGTAGCTAAGACGCGCTTGAGCAGCCGTGCCCAGCCGATTCGGTGCGGTCGGCCCTGAACTGTTTCGGCCTCGCATTCGCTGGCAGCTGCGGCGTCGGTGGCCTGCGCCTCCATCCACAAGGTGCGCCTCGGTCTGCGACATCCGGCGCGCACCGCACGAGGGGCAGAAACCGCGGCGCTTGCAGCTGAAGGCCAGCAGCTTGTCGTGGCCGCATTCGCCGCAGCGCAGCCTCAGGAAGCCGTGGGCCAGGATGCCACATTCGAGGAAGGCGTCGAACTCGGCTTTGATGAAGCGCGGCAACTCCGATCCGGTGCTGGCCTCGGTGTGGGCGATCGAGCTGGCCGCGTGCTGCTGCACCAGCGGCGCCCTTGCGGTCATCTTCGGCGTCGCCGTTTGCCGCTGCTCCTTGTACGAGCCGGGTCTTCGACAGGGCGCGGCCAGAAGGTGGATTCGGCGCCGCCAAGCCCGATCAATAGGCGGACGGCACGCCGGCGTGCCGATTGAGCCCGCGCAACGCCGGCGCACGGCGGCCCGTGCGGCCGCAGGCGGCCGCTGGCGGTCAGAACGCGTAGGTTAGTTGTCCCGAGAGCACGACCACGCTGTTGTGGTAGCTGCCGTTGACCAGCCCGCTCAGCGCTGCGCTCGGCGGCGTGCCGAGGTTGCTCGGGCCGATGTTGTCGATGTTGCCGTTGCTGACCCAGATGTAGGCGCCGCCGAAATCCAGCCACAGCTTCGGGTTGAACCTGTACTGCGCGCCGAGTGCGAGCCAGGTGCGGTCGGAGTCGGGCAGGCGCACGTCGCGGTAGGCATCCTGCACCGGCGACTGGTCGTACGCCAGGCCGCCGCGCAGCAGCCACTGTTCGCTGTAGCGGTAGTTGGCGCCGACGGCGAAGCGCCAAGCGCTCTGGTAGTTCATCGTCGTGCTCTGCAGCGGCGTGCCGTCGGTGCGCACGAAGGTCAGGTCCTGGATCGAGCCCCAGCCGGTGTACTGCAGGTCGGCCATCACGTCCCACTGCGGGTTGAGGGTGCCGAAGTACGAGACGTTGACGATCTCGGGCAGCTTGACCTGCGACGTGATGCCCGAGTTGTAGAGCGCGTTGGCGTTGATTCCGGCCGCCAACGCGCCGACGACCGGCGCCAGCGCAGGCGGCAGCGCCGGCAACGCCGGGTTCGTGAATTCGACGTTACCCGTCAACGTGTACTTCATCGCCGAACGGTATTGCGCGCCGATGCGGTTGGCCTTGTCGATGTCGACCAGGATGCCGAGATTCCAGCCCCAGGCGTAGTCGCTGCCCTTGACCTGGGCGCCACTCACCAGACCGGGCGTGGCCGCCGCGATCGCGTTGAAGGTCGGCGAGCCGGGGGCGATCCCGTTCTGCGCCGCCGTGCTGAGCAGCACGCCCGAATAGTTCACGTTGCTCGTGAACGTGCCGTCGAGCTTCTGGTAGTTAGCGCCAACGCCGAGCGCGACGGCGTCGCTCGCTTTCCACGACACGGCCGGATTCACGTTGATCGTCTTGATCTCTGACTTGATGCCCTGGAAGCGGCCGATCCAGGTGCTGTCGTATTCCGAGACGAGGCCGAACGGCGCGTTGACACCGAGGCCGAGCGTCCAGCGCGGATCGATCGGGTAGGTGAGGTACAGGTTCGGCACCACGTTCAGGCTGCCCGCATCGCTACCCTGGTCGCCTAGGGGCTGTTGCGCGGCCGCCGTCGACGCGGAATTGCTGAATTTCATCGACGGCTGGATCAGGTTGATCGCACCCGCGATCTGGGCGCTTCCGAGGCGTGCCATTCCGGCCGCGTTGGACCAGATCGTCGACGCGTCGTCAGCCACGGCGGCGCCGCCGGCGTAGGCGTTGCCGAGCCCGCTGCCGGAGTTCTCCTGCAACGCGAAGCCGGCGCCGAGAGCCGGCCCTGCGACAAGGGCCGAACTCAGCGCGGCGACGGCCGCAACGGCAATCCGGGTCTGGACGAAAGGACTGTTCATGGTGAGCGCTCACGTTGGGTGGCGAGCCCGCGCACGGACCGGGCTGCCGGTGGGTATCCGATGCAGGCCAAGATAACGCCGCGCAGCGCTGCGCGCGTTGATCAAAATCACCAGCGACCGATGTCGCGCCGGCCCGCCATCCCGGCGTCGCGCTCAACGCGGGGCGCGGCGGAAAGCTTTCCGCCAAGTCAAGTCAAGTCAAGTAGAGCAGAGGAGTTTTAACCGACCTCAGCCAAGCCCAAGTGAGGCCTGAGGGCCGGGTCGCGGCGGCATGAAGCACGCCCGCGTAGCCTTCGCCGGTGCCGTGCACCACGCCACCGCGCACCCACAAGGCCTGCAACTTGCCGACGGGCGTGTGCTGGTCGAAGATGAAGTGCTCTGGCTGCCGCCAGTCGAGCCCGGCACCATCATCGCGCTGGGCATCAAGTACACCGACCATGCGAAGGAGCTGGCCAAGGAGCTGACGATCAACGCCAAGGACGAACCGCTGGCCTTCCTGAAAGGCCCGAACGCGCTGGTCGGCCACCGCGGCGTCAGCCGCCGCCCGGCCGACGCGACCTTCATGCACTACGAAAGCGAGCTGGCCGTCGTCATCGGCCGCGCCGCGAAAGACGTGAAGGCGGCCGACGCCATGCAGCACCTGGCCGGCTACACGGTGGCCAACGACTACGCCGTGCGCGACTACCTGGAAAACTGGTACCGGCCGAACCTGCGCGTGAAGAACCGCGACGGCTGCACCGCTTTGGGCTCATGGCTGGTCGATGCGCAGGACGTTGCCGACCCGCATGCGCTGGGTCTGCGCACCTTCGTCAACGACGATTGCAAGCAACAAGCGCCTCTCATCTATCGAGCAGTGCTCGGAGTTGACTTGCGCAGACAGACTGCGGCCAAGAAGCTTGGCGCGCGCCATCGGGCAAGGCTCAGAAGGTTCCCACATGCGCTATCGATCTGCGAGATTTCCACGCAAATCCAGCGGGCTGCCGGGGCGAACCTGCATCTAGTAGTTCGTTCCATTAAAGCAAATACATATCAAACCACACCGAGGTCGAACTTGTTCCAGCGAAACACCACAGGCGCGGCGTTGATCTCGGCGATGCCTTTGAGGATGCGCTGTTTCAGTTCGTCCTTTGAGGTGACGCGGATGTGTCGAAGGAAGGTACGCGCCATCTTCGAGAAGGCGCACTCGATCAAGTTGAGCCAAGAGCCATGTTTGGGTGTGTGAACATACTCGAAGCGACCGGGGCGCTCGCTGAGATAGGCCATGGTCTCCTTGGAGATGTGGGCCGAGTGGTTGTCCAGCACCACGCGGATGATGGCCTCGGCGGGGTAGTGCTCGTCAAGTTGCTTGAGCAGCGCGATGAACTCGACGCTGCGGTGGCGCTCCTCGACGTTGGCGAAGATGTGTCCGCTGTGCAGGTCGATGCCGGCCAGGATCGACACCGTGCCGTGGCGAACGTATTCATAGTCGCGCCCGACGCTCGGCGCCTTGCCGGGAACGGGTGGCAGATCGGGCGCGGTCAGTCCGATGGCTTGCACACCGGGCTTCTCATCGACGCTGACGGTGTAGATGGGGTTGGGCCGTGCGTCGTGGGCGGCACCCGCGGCATAGATCGAGACGTCCCGATAGACCATCAGCACTTCCTGCATCTTGCGGTCGAAGTCCGGGTCGCGCTTCTCGAGGTAGTAGCGGATCTTGTGCGGCTTGATGTCGTTGCCGTCAAGGATGCGCCAGATGGTGCTCTTGCCGGCATTGATCAGGCGGGGAAAGCCTGCCGCCGCCGTGTGCTCACTGACAAACCTTGCCAGCGCCGAGATCGACCACAGTTCGGCCGCCAAGCCATGGTCCTTCGGCTTGGTGCACGCGATGCTGACCACCCAGGCCTTGGCCTCGTCGCTGATCTCAGGCTCATGCGGCCGGTGGTATTTGTCCTTCAACCCCGTCTGCACGCCCGCAGCCAGCGCCTTGTCGATGCACCGGTAGATCATCGGCCGGCTGAAGCCGAGCCGACGCTGGAGTTCGGTGATCGAGATGCCATCGGCGTAGCCAAGCAAAATCTTGGCTCGCTCCACTTCGCGCGCCGACGCCGTGCGCGAGCCCGACAAGTCCCTGAGCTTGACCCGCTGCTCCGGAGTCAACGCCAACGCCGCCCGCTTGGACTTCCTTGCCATGATCGCCGCCTTCCAAAGTTGAAAAAGTACGACGATTATCGCTCTATTAGTAACTGTATTGCTGGAACGAACTTCTAGTGACGCGCGCGCGGCATCCTTCTTCACTGGGGTCACGTGAAGTCAGATGTGCGGAAGTCGCCGGTCACCAACGACACCTGATGGCCGGATACGGGTGCACCGTCCGTCGATTTCATCGCCACATTGCCGACCGCCAATCTGCACCTTCAACGACAGCTATGGAGCAGGCAAATCGATAAGTCGTATGACTCTTGCCAGTCTCAAGCGGCTACTCGCGTTCGGTCACCCATTGTCCGCAACGCTGGATGGCTGCCGGTCGAGCCGATCGAAACGAGTGCGTGCTCGTAGCTACATCCGAACCGAAGTCAGAGCGGAAGCGCTGCTGGCTGAAGGACGGCGAGTCGACGATCGACCAGGCCCGGGTACCGCAGATTGCGGACAGTGTTGAGCCTCGCTTGCGAAGCACGTTGCTCAATCGCTGGCGGTGGTCAGGACCATCAACATCTCGGCAACGACCGAAAGCCCGTCCTCGCCTTCGCTCAGCCTGATCTCGATCGGCTCGAACTCCGGCCGGTCCGAGTCAGGGTGCAATGTGATGTGCTCGTGCCGCCAGCCACCGTCCCCGTCCGGCATCTTCTCGCTTGCATAGACCTTGACGGTGTACCGCCCCCCAGCCTCAGGGTCCGCGATGCTGCGGTGCTGAACCACCACCACCTTGCCCTGGCGTGTGCCGGTCGGATTTGCGCGGAACAGGCACCAGGCACCGTTCGGGATGCGGCGGTTCATCGAATCGCCCACCACTTGGGCCACAAACAGGCCGGGCTGGGGGCGCACCCAGTCGGGCAGCGCCACCCAATCGTTCGCGCCGTCCTCCAGCGCCTGCGCGTCCGAGAATGCGCCGGCAGCGAATCGCAGGTCGATGACTGGCGCGGCCGGCACGCCGGCGTCTCGCTCCGCCTTTGTCACCCGCGGCAACGGCACGACGTTCGACGGTGCGCGGGCGGCCGCCCGCGGGATCAAATCCGCCATCACGGCGGCCGGCGTCGCTGTGGCGGCACTCAGCCTCGACCGAAGGTAGGCCGCCAGCGGCGCATCGGTGCAGTAGACGTAGCAGCCCTGCATACCCCGCGTCATCAGTGTGCGGTAGGTGTTCTTGACGATGGTGTCGGCCAAGGCGCGGGCGTTATCGGGGTCAGCCATGAGCATCGTCTTGAGCCCCTTGACCGACTGGTCCGACGATGCGCGCTTCGTCGCGTCGGTCACGATGCGCCCGTCGCGGTAGGCTAGGTCCGGGCCGACGATGACGCCCACGTAGTCCAGCTCCAGGCCCTGGCAGGTATGGATGCAACCCACCTGCTCCACGGACCCCGGTGTCACGATCCACAGGCTGCCGTCCTTGTCCAGGTTCCAGCGGCGCTGGTAGCCGAACTGGGTGAGCTCGATGTCCCAGGCTTGCGGGTCCTTCTTGCTCGGCCACTTCCAGCAGTAGCCGGCCACCACGCGCGACCGGTTGTTGGCGCGGTTCTTCAACTCGATCAGCGCGTGCAGCTCGGCCGGGTTGTCGAAAACCCGGAAGTCGTACTCGCCGTTGTCCAGGGTCGGGTTCGCGGTTCCGCGGATGTCCAGCGTGTGATCCAGCCAAGCCAGGTAGCCATCGGAGCCGTTGCACCGGAACTGCGAGGAAAGCTCCAGTTCGGTCACGTCGGCGCCGAGTTCGCGCGCATGGCGCCGAAGTTCATCTGTGTGCCCGATGTCCAGCAGCGTCACCCGCTGGTCGTCGTCGACGAAAAACACCGTGCAGCGCGCGGACCGGACCAACTCCTTCACCTGGTTGTCGCCCAGATTGCGGTACAGCCCGCTCTTCTCGTTCAGCCGATGCGCCTCGTCGACGATCAAGGTGTCGTAGGTGTCGGCTGCGTCGTTCACGAAGGCGCCCGAGCCGCTGAACAGGTTGCTGATTCGGGTCTTGGTGAACGTGCCTGCCAGCTTGGCTTCGTAGACCGCACGCGGCGCCGCGTTCTTGGAAACATAGCGTGCGTTGCGACCGCGCCCAATCAGTGCGCCGAGCAGGTTGACGGCGACCACCGACTTGCCGGTGCCCGGCCCGCCCTGAACAATCACGACCTGCTTGCGCTCCGCGGCCTGGGCGTCGACCTGCAGGATGGTCTCGTGCACGACCTTCTGGTCGTCGATCAGCACGAACTCGGGCTTGCCCTGCAGCAGCCCGGCCACGCTGTCGATCAGCATCTTCGAAGGCCGGATTCTCCCGTTCTCGATCGCGTACATCGCTCCCTTGCGGTCGCCGTGCCGCACATGTTCACGGATGAAGGCCTGCAGCTTGGCGCGCTCGCGCGCCAGGAACAGGGGCGCCCGCGCCAGGTGCTCGCGGTAGTGCGGGTGGTCGATCTCGCCGTCGCGCGGGTGGTTGTGCAGGTAAGCGCAGGGTTGCAGTGCCATGGCGCCGTCCTGCACCGCGGCGTTGAAGTCCTCCAGGTAGGCGGCGTAGGACCAGGCCTGGTAGCTGGGGTGCGGCCCTTCCTGTTCGCCGGCGCGGCCGCCACGCCGCGCCCAGACGATGGCGTCCTTGTCGCTGCGACGGGACTCGGACCACTGTTTCAACTCGATGATGATGACCTTGCTGCGCGCGTCCGAGTCCTCGCCGGTGATCAGAAAGTCGATGCGCTTGGAACTCTGCGGCAACTGGTACTCAATGGCCACGCCGGCGTCCTCAGGGATCTCCTCGTCGCCCAGCACCTTGGCCATCTCCAGCAGCGAGTGCTTCCACGCCCGCACTTCGGCAGGGCCCACGCCGTGGCCGGTGGCGCTGCGGTAGTGGCGGGTGACGACGTCCTCGATGTCGTCACGCAGGGCGTGGTGCAGGAACTGCCGCTTGCTCGCCTGGTAGATGATCATCTGCGCTACGCCGATTGCTCCGACTGGTGCGCCGTGCTCAGAGCTCGTCGTACTTCTTGCTGGTGCCGCGCGCCAAGTTGGCCGGGTACTTCTGCTCGTTGAGCGTCAGCTTGGCCTGTGCCGCTGCGATGGGGTCGATGCCCAGCGCGCTCGCCAACTGGATCAGATACAGCAGGACGTCCGCCAACTCGGCGCCGACAATGTCGCGCTTCTCGGGCGGGAGCGCTCGGCTCTGCTCCTCGGTCATCCACTGGAAGTGCTCCAGCAGTTCCCCCGCCTCCACCACCAGTGCCGACGCCAGGTTCTTCGGTGAGTGGAACTGCTGCCAATCACGGTCCTTCGCGAATTGTTCGAGTTGCCTTGCGAGGTCTTGCAGGGTGTCGGTCATGTCTGTCTGGTTGGATTCGTCTGGCTGGCCGTCAGGGAGAAGTCGATCCCGGCGGGCGGCTGGCTTCGGGGTGGCACGCAGTCAATCATGACGTCAGCGTGCAGGATAAGCGGGCTGCGCGTCGGCGACCTGGTGTCGATGCACCTTCACGCTGGCGCTTTGCATTAAAGAATGCTTTAATGTACCGTTCTTCAATTCAAGTTCGCTTTTGACCATGCGCAGCACCGGCAAGACGGTCGTGTCCACCACGCTGGGCGAATCGGTGCGGGCGTTCGTGCCTCATGCCTTGCCACCGGCCAAGCCGCCGTTGGCGCCCGATTCGTTCACGGATTTGAACCGCAGTGCCGAGCTGGCGTTGGCGCGCCTGTCTGGTGTGTCCGGCCTCGTGCCGTCGGTGGATTGGCTTTTGTACGGCGCCATCCGCAAGGAGGCGCTGCTGACGTCGCAGATCGAAGGCACCCAGGCCACGCTGACCGATCTCTTCGACGAAGAAGCCGGCTTCGCGCTCAACAACACCGACGACGTGGCCGAGGTGAGCAACTACTTACGGGCCTTTCGACTCGTCCGCCAGAACCTGCATGACCCGGCCGGCCTGCCCATCAGCGTGCGTCTGCTGTGCGATGCGCATCGCGTGCTGGTGGACGGTGCGCGCGGCGCCGGCAAGCAGCCGGGGGAGCTGCGCCGCTCGCAAAACTGGATCGGCGGTACGCGACCCGGCAACGCCGCATTTGTTCCACCGCCGCCAGACAAGGTGCCTGCCTTGCTGGCCGATCTGGAGCGATTCATCCACGACGCGCCTCATGGGCAGGCGCCGCTGCCGCCCCTCGTGCGCGTGGCGCTGGCGCACGCGCAGTTCGAAACCATCCACCCGTTTCTGGATGGCAACGGCCGCATCGGCCGGTTGCTGATCGCCGCGCTCATGGAGCACTGGGGACAGCTGCCTGAGCCGCTGATGTACCTGAGTGGCTATCTGAAGCAACACCAGGCCGAGTACTACCGACGCCTGTCGGCAATCCGCGATGGCGGCGACTGGGAAGGCTGGCTGGTCTTCTTTCTGGAAGGCGTGGTTTCGGCCGCGGCAGAAGCGGAGCGAGGCATCGTGGCCATCGCCAGCCTGGTCACGGCCGATCGGCGGCGCCTGCTGGCCGCGCCGAATGCGGGCGCGGTGAGCCTGCGGCTCTTTGAACTGCTCCCGATGATGCCGCGCTTCACGATCGAGCAGGTTCGACAGAAGCTGGGCACGACGTTTCCGACGGCCACTGCCGCGGTGAAGCTGCTCGAGCAGCTGGGCATCGTGAGCGAACTGACGGGGCAGAAGACTAACCGCAGCTTCAGCTACGAGGGCTACGTTGAACTGCTGACGCGTTGAGTTGCCGGCGCCAGCCCGGCCGGTGCAGGCCGTGGGCGCATGCACGCGAGGTATCTCGGCAACTGGTTCGTGAGACGCCGCCCGAGCCGCGAGCCCGTTAGCCTGATGCAGGTCTACAACCGCGGTCGCAATCCAAGTCACTAACTTCGGCAGCCATCGCGGGCGTCGCGGCGGACGACAGCGAGGCGATCACCGTGTCTTGCCTGGCAGAGGCGAAGTACCTGGCGGAACATTCCTTCCGCAATCGCCATAAAGGCCGCCTCGTCGGGCAGTTTTGGGTGGAGTAAAGCCGGCAGTAACGGCATGATCGGACCACGTCACCATCGCGCAATTGCGAGGCCCGTGGCAAATCCTCCGAGAGAGCCCCAGCCACCAGTTTGCAACCCGCATGAAATCTAGTTTTCATGCGGGTTTCGTGTTTCTGATTGCTCGGAACTTGCGGATTCAATCGCAGCCGGGTGCCTCAGTCGAGCACGACCTCGGTGCGCACCGCGCCGGCGCGCTCGGCGTGTGCGCTGAGGGCGAGCCGCGTGCCTTTGGGTGCGCGCACCACCCATTCGGCAACGGCGCGGTCGGCGGTGATCTCGCGGCTTGGCAAAAACGCCTGCAGTGAGGTCTTGGGCGCATGGCCCTCGAGTTGCGGCCCTTCCATGCGCTCCTTGCCTCCGAGCAGCGCGACGCCGGCGGATGCGTTGTCTGGCAGGTGGATCTCGAACATCACGCCGCGCACGATCTTGTTGGTGAGCGCGCGTCGCGTCACGTAGGCCGGCAGCCAGCCGCTGTTGCAGACCGCAAGGCGGACGCGCCAGGTGTCGTCACCGAGCGCGCGCACCTCGGTGCGCAGCAGTTCGAGCTTGGGCAGGCTGAGCGCGAGTTGCGTCATCCACGCCGGGAATCGCGCCGCCTCGCGCTCGCGCAGGTGCGGCGGCGGGTTGCGCCAGTAGTTCAGCCGATCCCAACCACCGATCTCGACCGCGCCGAGTTGCGGGTGGTGAAACGGCCTCCAGTCGTGATGCGCCTTGCCGCCGCACTGCTCGTCGCTCCACTTCAGCAGCTTCAAGTCGTCCTCGGGTGGATGCTCGCGGTACCACTCGGTCCATTTGTAGCCGGTGATGCCAGCTTCCTTGTTGGGCGCCCAGATCTCGACGACCCAGAAGAGGGCGCCCAGGTGGTCGTAGACCCAGTCCTGCGTACCGCTGATGACTTCCTTCGGGTGGTACTTGAAGTCGTGAAAAATGCTGATCGCAGGGTAGCCGCTTGCCTTCTCGCCGATCTCGCTGAAGCGCTTGTAGGCCCACAGGTCTTCGGGGATCATGTCCTCGTCGCTCTGTGTGCCCATCGGCCGCAGGATGACGCCGCTGTGCGTGTGATAGCTGATCGCCGCGCCGATGTTCTTGTGCTTGACGATGAAGTCCACCATCGCGCGCACTTCGGGCTCGCTCGTCGGGTACGGCCCGGCGCCGACCTGCTCGTGCTCTTGGCGCCACTGGGTCGGGAAGTTGCGATTCAGGTCCAGGCCCTCTGGATCGCGGTTCACGGTGACCGTCAATCCGTCGTAGGCCTTGAGCGTGCCCTCGGGCATCAGGCGGAAGTACTCGCCACCGAACTCGCCCGGCTCGCGCGGCACCATCAGGCGCGGCGCCTGCGGGTGGCGTTTGTACGAACCGTTAGGGTCTGCGATGCGCATGAAGAGCACATGGCCGTCGCCGTCGATGTCCTCGACCGTCAGGCCGTCGATCGGCTCCTCTTCGTAGGGGTAGCGCCGTGTCGACGAGCGGATGTGGCGCGGCCGATCGGCGAGCGCGAGCTCGGCGCCGTCTGGGTTCAGCCGCGGGCAGAGGTAGAGCGTGCGCGTGTCGAGCAGATGCGTGATCTGCCGCCCTTCGTCCGTCGCCGTGCCGTACGCGTTCACGAGCTGGTGCAGGTAGTACAGCACCGCGGTGCTCGCGGTCAGCTCGGCGGCGTGGATGTTGCCGTCGGCCCAGAACGCGGGCTTGTCGAGCGGCGCACCGGTGGCGAGGTTCGTCACCGTCGCGACCCAGATGTCGCGCCCTTCGTAGCTCTTGCCGATCGACTCGATGCCGACCAGGTTCGGATACGCCGTTGCGTACTCGAACAGCAGGTCGGTCAGCGCGTCGTAGCGGTAGAAAGTGTCGAAGCGGGGTGCGGGTATTGTGGCCATGTGCGTTGCGGGTTCGGTGCGAAATCGTTACGAAGGGGTCGGAACGAGAAGGGGCGTGGCCTCAAGTGTGGCGTGTGTCACTGCTCGAAGGCAAGGCCCGTTGCAGCTGCTGACGACGCTTTACTTCCGGGTTGCGCCACCCGTCAGCACCGCGCCGACTTCCGCGCCGTGGACGAACACCTTGAGCTCGCCGGGTGCGAACGTGAGCCACGCTTCGTCGGCCGTGAGGGGTTCAGTGACCACGATGGCCACGCGGTCGTCGGGCGTCGTCACGCTGGCGAAGTCAACGCTCAGGTCTTCGTCCTGTAGGCGTGCAGTGGCAAACGGGTGCTGGCGTTGCACCCAGTGCAGATGGGTCGAGCAGTGCGCCCACAACGCGACGCCGTTGCTCAGCATGAAGTTGAACGTGCCGTGCGACGCCGCCTGGGGCGCGAGTTCGGCGAGCGTCGCCGTCAGTTCCTCGACGCTCGGCACGCTCGCGTGCGCCTTGGCCATCTCCTGCATCAGCCAGCAAAACGCGTGCTCGCTGTCGGTGTCGCCTACCGGGCGGAACGCGCCGTGCAGGCACGGCGCGAAGCCCTTCAAGTCGCCGTTGTGGGCGAACACCCAGTAGCGTCCCCACAGCTCGCGCACGAAGGGGTGGCAGTTCTGCAGCGCGACCTTGCCCTGCGTCGCCTTGCGGATGTGCGCGATCACGTTTTCGCTCTTGATCGGGTAGGCCTTGATCATCTCGGCCACTGGCGACTCGCGTGCGCTGCTTTGATCTACGAAGCAGCGCACGCCGCGCCCCTCGAAGAAGGCGACGCCGAAGCCGTCTTTGTGCTCGTTAGCACGCGTCGCGAAACCCGTGAAGCTGAACATGATGTCGGTCGGCGTATTGCAGTTCATGCCGAGCAGTTGGCACATCGTGGGCCGTCCGCTGCTTACTCGAAGAACAACTTGCGCATGCCCTTCAAGCTCACGATGTTGCCGGGGTTACTCGTCTCGTTGAGCAGGCCGGCAACGCGTTGCATCAGGCGCGGGCTTTTCTTCGCGCGCCAGATCACGAGGTCGGCGAGCCAGGGGTGGACGTTGACGATGTTCGCGCGCTCGTACATATCGAAACGGGGCTTGAGCGTGAGCAGCCGCGCTTCGTAGTCGGCGCGCACCGTCGCGTCGTCCTTTTGCTTCGCGCGGCCAGCAAGCATGGCCTGCGCAGCGTGGATGCCGGTTTCCATCGACTTGCCGATGCCCTCGCCGGTGAACGAATACGTCGACCCCGCGGCCTCGCCGGTGACAAGCAGGCCCGGCCGTGAGTAGCGCGCGCCTTCGAGCGCACAGCGCAGTGGCGCGCCTTTCAATTCGCCGACCCAGGTGCCGCCCGCCATCAGTTCGCGCGCCGGGGCGTAGACCTCGGTGAAGGCGGCGAATACCACGCGCAGGTTCACGTCCTTCATCCCAAGGCGGCCGTCCTTCAGCGTGTTGTGGCTGTGCGCGATGCCGACGCCGATGTTGAACACGCCGTCGCGGCACGGAAATATCCAGCCGTAACCGGGCCGCAGGCGCCGGTGCCAGACGATGTCGAGCGTCTTCACGCGGTCGACCATGGCGTCGTTCTTGACGTAGCCACGCAGCGCGATGCCGCTCGGCGTGCGGCGATCGCACATGTCGGCCGCGATCAAAGCCTGCGGCACGGCGCCGGTGGCGAGCACGAGCCAGCGGGCGCGGATCTCGTGCGTCGCGTCGCCGATCTTCAGCCTCGCGCCGACCACGATGCCGTCTTCCTCGAGCGCGGCTTCGAAGCGCGCCGGCGGCAGCATCCGCGCGCCGGCACGCTGCGCCGCCTTGCACAGGATGTCGTCGAGCGTCTTGCGCGGCAGCACCGCCATCGTTCCCGGCACGTCGAGCCGCCCGCCGCGCGGGCCGATGCAGCCCACGTGGCTCACCGGCTGCGCGACGGCCATCACCTCGTCGAGCACGCCGAGCGCGCGCAGCGCGGCGTAGGCGTCGGGGATCAAGCCGTCGCCGCAGATCTTGTCGCGCGGAAACGCATGCTGGTCTGCGAGCACGACATCGACGCCGCTGCGCGCGAGCGTGCGCGCGCAGGCGCTGCCGGCGGGGCCGGCACCGATCACGAGCACCTCGCAGCGGGTTGGAAGAGCAGATGGATGCCCGGTTGCAAGCGCGGTCGGAAGCGCCGTACGGTCGGCGGAAGTCTCGGAACTCATCGATGGGCGAGGGCGCGTGGGATCAGGCGGAAGAATACCCGTTGTGTCTGCGCTTCCGCGCTCGCCGTCGGGCGCCCGGTGCCCGGCCCCAATCGCGCGCGGCGTCACAACTCAACCTTCGGTATCGCCCTGCTCCTTTGCCGCAGGTACGGCATCGGCCGGCGCGCGCATGCGCCACGCGGCGGCGATCGCGAGCGCCGTCAGTACTGCGAGCAGAACGAAGGTCTCGTGAAACCCCACCACCGCAGAAGACGCACGTGCGGTGGCGGCGGAGCCGGCGGCTGCAGGCAGGCTGGCACCATGCACGTGCAGTCGCCACTCGAGAAAGATGCCCGCCAGGCTGATGCCGACCGCGCCGCCGAGCTGGCGCATGAAGTTGATGCTGCTCGACGCCTGCGAGATCAGCGTCGACGGCAGGCCGCGCATCGCACCCAGGTTGAGCGACGGCAGGATGACACCGAGGCCGATGCGGCCGATCGCGGCCCACAGCGTGATGACCCAGAGCGCGGTGCCGCTGCCGACCCAGATCATCAGCACGAACGACAGCGCCAGCAGGGAAAGGCCGAACGACACCAGCTGATGCAGGGGCCAGCGGTCGGCGAGCCTGCCGGCAAGCGCGATCGTGACCCACAGCACGAGCCCGGCCGGCAGCAGCACCGCGCCGGCTTGCGAGGGCGGCAGGCCGAGCGCGATCTGCAGGAAGACCGGCACCAGGTAGGTCGAGCCGAACAAGGCCGCGCCGTACATGAAGGCGACGATGCCGCCGTAGGCGAACTGCGCGTGGCCGAACAGGGCGAGCCGCATCAGCGGATGGGCGGTGCGGCGCTGGTGGCGCACGAAGAGCGCAAGCGACAGCGCGGCGAGCGCAAGCAGCCCGATGGCCGAGCTCATGGGCGCCGGCTTGCAGATCCACCATGCCGTTGAGCAGCGAGAGGATCGCGACCGACAGCAGCGCGAGGCCGGCGAAGTCGAAGCGCGTGTCGCGCCGCAGCTCGCGCCCACCGGGTGCGCCCTGCGGCAGATAGCGTCGCGCAAGCCAAAGCGCGGCAACGCAGAATGGCACGACGACGAAGAAGATCGAGCGCCAGCCGAAGATCTCGACGAGCACACCGCCGATGGCCGGCCCGACGGCCGGCGCGAGCACCACGCCCATGCCGAACACGCTCATCGCGCGGGACTGCTCGCTGCGCTCGAACGCGTTCATGATGATGATCGCCGGGATCGGTTGCAGCACGCCGGCCGCGAGGCCCTCGGCCACGCGCATCGCGAGCACCCATTCGAAGCTCCAGCCGAATCCGCCGCCGATGCCCCCCGCCATCAGCAGGCTGATGACGGCCGTGTAGGTGCCGCGATAGCCGAAGCGGTCGAGCAGCCAGGGCGTGGCGAGCATCGAGATCGTCATCGCCGCCATGAAGCCGGCCGACATCCATTGCGCCCGATCCTGGCCGAGCGTGAAGACGCGGCTCATGTCGGGCACCGCGACGTTGACGATCGTTGCCGACATGATCGACGCCACCGTGCCGATCATCACCGTCAGCAACACCCGCCAGCGGTAGTTCGGGCCATGGCGTTCGCGCAGGACGGCGACGGTGTCGCGCGAGCGCGGGAGGCTGGAATGAGGCACGGCGTGGCAGGGCGGTGGCGCGAATCCGCGCATTGTCGGTTGAAGGCGGTTGTTGGTCAGCGCGCGGGCGACACAGGCCACGCAGGCCACGAAGGTGCCGGCACGCTCCGGTCGGGTGCCGCGTTGATGGCAATCAAGATGCCGGGCAGCCACTCTGCGATGATGAAGCGCAAAGGAGACCACTCGATGAGCACCCATCTGACCGCAGGGCAACGTGCCTTGCTCGAATCCGATCTGCGCGCGCGCCGGCGCGAACTCGAAAAGCAGATCGCGCAGCAGCTCGACGGCCGTTCGCGGCCCGAACACGCCCGCGAGGTGCTGTTGCAGGACGGGGACGACGCGCCCGCGCGCGATGCCGACCGCGAAGTCGACTTAGCGCGCAGCGATCAGGAGCTGAGCGACATGCGCGCGCTCAACGAAGCACTGGCACGGCTGGAAACGCCGCACTATGGGCGGTGCGTCGACTGCGATGCCGACATCCCGTTCGACCGCCTGCGCCTCGCCCCGCAGGTGCTGCGCTGCGTCGCGTGCCAGACGGCGCAGGAAGCTGGCACGAGTCACTCGCAGCGCACGATCTGAGCGCTGGCGCGGCATCGCTGCGCACGCGCTCGATCGAAGGTCCTCCATCCCCCAACGACTCACCCGCAAGAATCAACTGCAGGGATGACCTGCAAGTTTCACCCGCGCGAATCAACCACAGAAAAGGAAGCCCATGACCACCATTCACGCCGTCGCCCACGTCGACCATCAAGCCGCCCAGGTGCTGCAATTCGACGCCGACCATGTGCAGTCTCAAAAGGTCAAGGCGCACACGCACCACACGCGCCAGCACGGCAGCACCGTGCGCACCGAGCACGAATTCTTCGGCCACGTGTGCGACGCGCTCGAGGGCATCGCCGAAGTGCTCATCGTCGGCCCGCACACCGGGCAGGCGGACTTCAAGCACTACGTCGAGAAGCACCGCGCGGAGACCGCCAAGCGCATCGTCGGCTACGAGACGGTCGATCACCCGACCGAAGCCGCAACTCGTCGCGCTGGCACGCCAGTACTTTCTCAAGTACGACCGCATGGCGGGCAATCCGACGCCGACTTGATCGGCCGTCGGCCGATGGCCGGGGATGCGTCAGCCGCGCGCCTTGACCTTGGCGCGCCAGGCGTGCAGCAGCGGCTCGGTGTAGCCGCTCGGCTGTGAGAGGCCCTTGAAGACGAGGTCGCTCGCAGCCTGGAACGCAGCCGACTCATCGAAGCGCCCAGCCATGTTGCGGTACGCCGGGTCGCCCGCGTTCTGCTTGTCCACCACCCTGGCCATGCGCTTCATCGTCGCGAGCACCTGTGCCTTCGTCACGACGCCGTGCAGCAGCCAGTTGGCGATGTGCTGGCTGCTGATGCGCAGCGTCGCGCGATCTTCCATCAGGCCGACGTTGTGGATGTCGGGCACCTTCGAGCAGCCCACGCCCTGATCGACCCAGCGCACGACGTAGCCGAGGATGCCCTGCGCGTTGTTGTCGATCTCCTGCTGGCGCTCGGCGTCGCTCCAGTTCGCGCTTCTTCGCGACCGGCACCGTCAGCAGCCCGGCGAGCAGCGCGTCGCGCTCGGCGTCGAAGTCGGTCTTTTCGAGGCGCTTTTGCACCGCGAAGACGTCGACCTGGTGGTAGTGCAGCGCGTGCAGCGTCGCGGCCGTCGGGCTCGGCACCCAGGCGGTGTTCGCGCCGGCCTGCGGGTGCGCGATCTTTTGCTGCAGCATCGCCGCCATCAGGTCCGGCATCGCCCACATGCCCTTGCCGATCTGCGCCTTGCCTCGCAGGCCGCACTCGAGGCCGACGAGCACGTTGCTGCGCTCGTAGGCCGCGATCCACGGCGTCGATTTCATGTCGCCCTTGCGCAGCATCGGCCCGGCTTGCATCGCGGTGTGCATCTCGTCGCCAGTGCGGTCGAGAAAGCCGGTGTTGATGAAGGCCACGCGGCTCGCCGCGGCGGCGATGCAGGCCTTCAGGTTCACGCTCGTGCGGCGCTCCTCGTCCATGATGCCGAGCTTGACGGTGCTCGGCTTCAAGCCCAGCAGCTGCTCGACGCGGCCGAACAGCTCGCCCGCGAACGCGACCTCGTCCGGGCCGTGCATCTTCGGCTTGACGATGTAGATGCTGCCGGCGCGGCTGTTGCGAATGGTGCCAGCCTTGCCACCCTTGCTGTCTTTACCGTTGGCCTTCAGGTCGTGCACTGCGATCGCCGTCGTGACGACCGCATCCAGGATGCCTTCCGGGATCTCGCGCGCGTCGTCACCGAACAGGATCGCCGGGTTCGACATCAGATGGCCGACGTTGCGCACGAACAGTAGCGAGCGGCCGTGCAGCGTCACCTGCCCGCTGCCGCTGGGCGCGGTGTAGACGCGGTCGGCGTTCAGCCGCCGCGTGAAGGTCTTGCCGCCCTTTGCGACTTCCTCGGTCAGCGTGCCCTTCAGGATGCCGAGCCAGTTGGCGTAGGCCTGCACCTTGTCGTCGGCATCGACGACCGCGACCGAGTCTTCGAGGTCGAGGATGGTCGACAGCGCCGCTTCGAGCACCAGATCGGACACGCCCGCGGCATCGCCTTCGCCAATCGGCGTCTTGCGGTCGATGCGCAGGTCGAGGTGCAGCCCGTTGTTTCGCAGCAGCACCGACGACGGCGCCGTGGCATCGCCCTGGTAGCCGACGAACTGCGCGGGTTTCGCGAGCGTCGTCGTCGCGCCGCTCTTGAGCGCAACGACAAGCGCGCTACCCTCGACGCGATAGCCGGTCGAGTCGACGTGCGAGCCCTTCTTCAGCGGCGCCGTGCGGTCGAGCACATTGCGCGCGTACTCGATCACCTTCGCGCCGCGCGCCGGGTTGTAGCCCGTGCCGCGTTCGGCGCCATCCGTTTCGGGCAGTGCATCGGTGCCGTAGAGCGCGTCGTAGAGCGAGCCCCAGCGCGCGTTCGCTGCGTTCAGCGCGTAGCGCGCATTTGTGATCGGCACGACCAACTGAGGGCCAGCCTGCCGGGCGAGCTCGTCGTCGACGTTCTTTGCGGTCGCGCGCGCGTCTTTGGGCACCGGCACGAGGTAGCCGATCTTCTGCAGGAATTTTCGGTACGCGGCGGGCTTCTTGATCGGCCCCGGGTTGGCGCGGTGCCAGGTGTCGAGTTCGGTCTGCAGCCGCTCGCGCTCGGCGAGCAAGGCCGCGTTCTTCGGCGCGAGGTCGCGCACGATCGCGTCGAACCCCTGCCAGAAGGCGGCGCTCGTAACGCCGGTGCCGGGCAGCACCTGGTCGTCGATGAATTGCTGCAGGTTGGTGGCGACTTGCAGGCTGTGAAGGGGGGTGCGTTCGGTCATGGATTCAGTGCAGTGGAGAGCAATGGAAAGGAATTTCAGGAAGGAAAGAAGCCGAGTACGTCGCGCAGGCTGGTGCCGATGCGCGTTGGCTCGGTGTCGAGTTGCTCGAGCGGCAGGTTCTGGCGATTCACCCACAGCGTCGTGTAGCCGAACCAGGTGGCGCCGATCGCGTCCCAGCAGTTGCTCGACACGAACAGGATCTGGCGCGCCGGCAGGCCAAAGGCTTCCACGCCGAGCGCATACGCGGCGGGGTCGGTCTTGTACTTGCGCACGCCGTCCACGCTCAGCACATGCGCGAGGAAGGGCTGGAAGCCCGCGCTCTTGACGCCGACTGCAAGCATCTCGGGGTCGCCGTTGCTCAGGATCGCCGCCGGCACGCCGCGGCGCTGAAGCTCCGCGAGCACGCCGTGGTTCTCGGGGAAGGCGCTCAGGTGCCGGTATTGGTTCATCAGCTGATCCTCGGCCGCCTCGGTCATTGGCAGCGCGAGGAGTTGCGCCGCGTAGCGCAGCCCGGCGCGGGTCAAGTCCCAGAAGGGGCGGTAGCGCCCGCTCATCGAGGTGATGCGCGTGTATTCGATCTGCTTGTCCCGCCAAAGGATACTGAGCGCATTGCCGTGGCCGGGGAAGAGCTGTTCGGCGAGCAGCCCGACGCTGTAGACGTCGAACAAAGTGCCGTAGGCGTCGAAGATGACGGCGCGCGGAGGCGCGTGGGAATCCATCCTCCGACTCTATTGGAAACCGGCGTGTAGATTAACCGCCACAAAAATCATTGATTCGTGCGCCAAACAGCTTAATCTTCGGGGCGTGGACCGCCTTGCGCAGATCGAATCCTTCGTCGCGGCTGTCGCCAAAGGCAGTCTGGCGGCCGTCGCGCGCGCCGAAGGCGTGGCGCCGGCGGTGATCGGCCGGCGCATCGACGCCCTCGAACAGCGCCTGGGCGTGAAGCTGCTGCTGCGCACGACGCGACGCATCACGCTCACCCACGAGGGCAGCGCCTTTCTGGAGACCTGCCAGCGCCTGCTGTCCGATCTGGCCAACGCCGAGGCGAGCGTCAGCGCCGGTGGCGTGAAGGCGAGCGGCCATCTGCGCATCACCTCGCCAGCGGGCTTCGGGCGGCGCCATGTTGCGTCGTTGGTGCCGCTGTTCGCCGCGCAGCACCCGGATGTGTCGATTTCGCTCAACCTGAGCGACCGCGTGGTGGATATCGTCAACGAAGGCGTCGATTGCGCGGTGCGCGTCGGCGACCTGCCGGACTCTTCCCTCGTCAGCGTCCGGCTGGCCGACAACCGGCGCCTGTGCGTCGCGACGCCGGGCTACCTGGCGCGCGCCGGCACGCCCGAGCACCCGGGCGAACTGGCGCGCCACGAATGTCTGGCGCTGTCGTCAGACGCCAGCCAGACGCGCGGCTGGGCCTTCCTCGTCGATGGCGCACTGACGCACCTGCGACCGAGCGGCCGGCTCGACTGTTCCGATGGCCAGGTGCTGCACGACTGGTGTCTGGCCGGGCTGGGCATCGCGTGGCGCAGCACCTGGGAGGTGGAGGACCAGATCGCCAGCGGCGCGCTCGTCAGCGTGCTCGAGGACTTTCGGGCGCCGCCCAACGGCATCCACGCCGTGTTCGCGCAGCGCAAGCACCTGCCGCTGCGCGTGCGGCTGTGGATCGACTTCCTGAAGCACACCTATGGCGACGCAGCGTACTGGACGCGCCCGCGTGTGCCGCGTTGAACGCGGGAACGGCAGCACGCGTCTTCTAAACTCACCGCATGATGTACCTCGAAGCGCTGCTCGCCTACCTGCACATTGCCGCCATCCTCACGATCGTCGTCTTCATGACGAGTCTGGCCGCGCTGTGTCGCCCGAAGTGGTTGAACGCCGAAGTCGTGCGCCGCCTGACCCGCGTTGACCTGATCTATTGGGGCGCGTGGATCGCGGTGTTCGCCACCGGCATTGCGCGCATGGTGTGGGGCGCGAAGGGTTTCGGCTGGTATGCCGAGCAACCGCTGATCCTCTTGAAGATCGTGCTCTTCGTCGTCATCGCGGGGCTCACGTTGCCCGCTTCACGCGAGATTGCGAACTGGCGGCGCACGCTCGAAGCCACCGGCGTGCTGCCGGATGTCGCGCAGATCAACGCCGCACGACGCTGGGTGATGATCGCCGCGCACCTCTTCCTGCTGATCCCGCTCGCGGCCGTGCTCGTCGCGCGCGGCATCGGCACGGTCTGAGTAACCGTCTTTGAAGTCAAGCGGCGTGCCATAGGCATGCCCGCTTGACCTGCGGGTTGCCGCATTCGACGGTTACCCCGGGATGAGATTCGACTGTCGGGATTGGCGCCATCAGCACGGAAATGGGCTGAGCACCAACCACGGCCGCCATGCGCAGCAATGCTTTATTGTGGATACAATAAAGCAGATGCCAGTGACCTACGACCCGGCAAAAAGCGAGCGTAACGAGGCGACGCGGGGCCTGGCATTCAGCCTTGCAGAAGAGTTCGACTGGAGCACTGCGCTGATTGTCGAGGACGAGCGCAAGGACTACGGAGAACGTCGTTACCAGGCACTTGGAATGATTGACGAAGACTTGCACATGCTCGTGTTCACTCCGCGAGACAGCGCCATGCACGTGATCAGCCTGCGCCGAGCCAACCAACGCGAAAGGACACGCTATGCCGCGCAAACCCAACCCTGAACTGATTGACGATGATGCGCCCGAGGTCACGGACGAATGGTTCCAGAAGGCGCGTCCAGCGAGCGATGTGCTGCCCGAGTTGTTCGGCAAGGCCGCTGCACAGGAACTGCTCAAGCCCAAGCGTGGACGCCCGTTCTCTGCCAGCCCGAAAGAGCATGTGAACATTCGTTTGGACGCGGACGTATTGAGTGCCTTCAAGCGCACGGGCAGCGGATGGCAAACGCGGCTGAACAGCGCGCTACGCGACTGGCTGCGCACTCACCCATAGGGGATGACGCGCAACACGAGAGCTAAACCGCGTGCGTCAGCATGTCGGCTTGGGCAACGGGTTGAGCGGCGCGTAAGTCATTGCCTAGCCAGAAGTCCATACGCCAGCGTTGCCGCGGCGATGTCCTGGCAGGCCATTCCGATCGAGTCGAAGACGACGGTTGCGTCCGGCGCCACCGGCCGCGTGCCGGCGAGGACTTCGCCCAGCTCGGCATAGATCTCGGCATTGAAACGGCGTACGTTTCCGGATTCGGCCGCGGCTCCTTCGCGAGAGTCCACGAGGACCACGTGAGCCATCGCTGCGGCATCCAGCTCCGCGCCGTCCGCGCCACTCCAGCCCACGCTCGCCACCTTCGCGCCCGGCCGCAACCATCGTCCTTCGAGCACCGGCTCGGTGGCGGATGTCGCCACGACAACCACCTCCGCACCGCGCACCGCCTCCTCGCACGACATCGCCTTGCCACCCACCTCAGCCGCGAGCTTCTCGGCCCGCTGCGGCGTGCGATTCCAGATGCGGATGTCGTCGAACGCGCGGACGTGCGAGAGCGCTTCGACATGACTCTTGCCTTGCGTGCCGGCCCCCAGGATCGCGAGCGACCGCACCCCGCGCGCGGCCACCGCATCGATATACGCCGCAGTGACGGCGGCAGTGCGCATTTCCGTGATCAGGCGCCCATCCATCATCACCATCGGCTCGCCGGTCTCGGGCCGGAACAGCACGATCACCGCCATGTGCGTGTGCAGGCCCTTCGCCGCGTTGCCCGGGTAGACGGTGACGAGTTTCGCGCCGAGGCAGCCCGGCAGCGCCGCCGGCATGCTCCCGAAATACCCGCCATGCGGTTGCACGGCAAAGATCCGGCGAACCGGCTGAGCCATTCGGCCTTGCGAGAAGTCGATCATCGCCTGGCGCATCGCCGGAATCAGGTCCTGCATGCGCAGGACGCTGGCGACCTTGAGTTCATCGATGTATTGCATACGGAGCGTTCGCGTTCAGCGGCTGCCAAAGGCATTCCGCTGGACGGGTTAGCGGCTTGCTGCTCAAAGACGCCTGACTTCTTGACCAACCGGATGATTGCGAGTGTTCGTCACAGGACTCTCTCGCTCTCAATTGTGGAAGCGTCTACCAAGATGTCATATCCGGTTCCGTATCGGAGCCGGTGCGAAGCGTACAAGACCTCGAGTGCTCTGAGCTCGGCTTCAAGTGCCAGCTTTGGGGGTTTCTGAGAGGACGCCGCTGCCGTTTCGGATGCGATTCGTACAAGCCGATGGCCAAGGGACCGAAGCCGTGGCCGGTACTCGTCGTAGTTTGCTGCGAGAAGGAGTGTCTTCAGCAGGATTTCGACTCGCTGACAGATGAGCTGAAGGGCAACGTACTCGTAACCCCCCCCGTCGGCGAAGTAGCAGTGCGGCGCCAATGAATCCGCAACCCTTGGCGTACATCGAATGTGCGACTGCACGCTTGCCAAAGGAGGTAAGGTGCATCACGGCAGACATAGCGGAGGTAGCCGTCTACGTTGCTGGTAGGTGGCGTGCCGGAGGCAAGCTCGCTTCACCTGCGGGTTGGCCCGCGGCCGTGACATGGATGACAGACTTCGAGTCGGGGTGGTATTCAATGATCTCGACGCCCGCCGGGATGAGATGCCCACATGCACGAAAGTAGAAGCTGGCCAGAGACTCAGTTTGGCCTGGATGACTGGAATGCAGCACAAACAGGTTCTTGCGATAGTGCGCCGGCGCGAGATGGAAGTAGTACATGGCTTCATTCCACACGGTAACTTTCGCACTGGGCATGTTTCCCGTGACCGTCCAATTGTGCGATTTGCATTCCACGAGGATTGGTGGGTCTTCACTCCCGAGATCGAATCTGTGACGTTTCGTAGTGTAGAGATGCCATGAGCAATAGGCACGGAAAAGGAAGGCTGAAGCCGCAACCCCTCGGAGGTGGCGAAGTACGCACGCGCGAGCGCCTCAAACTCGCGGCCGACGTGTGCATTTGAAACTGCGCCGATGCGTTGATGGTTAGTCACTACGGGCTGGCAACACCGCTCGATTCATGACCGAGAAGCTCATAGACGTGGGCAAGGCAAGCGTGCATTTCACTTCGGCGCTCAGGACGCCCGTTCAACGACAGTGGGCTGGGATGCGGGCAGCGTAGCACCGGGATTGATGGAACCAATCGATGTATGGCGGCGCCGAAACGCTGAGACTTACGACCGACGAGAACCACGACACGGAGTCTCGGAAGGAGCGAGAAAGTTCTTCCAAGTGGGGCTCCGCGTCGCGGAGATCGATGCTGGTTGCAGCGCGGATGCGCTTGCCATTCCCGATGTACCAAGGAATTGCGTTCCATGTAACCGTACGGGAACGGGGAGCACGCGCTATTGCATTGGCGGCAAAGAAATTGCTGGCCGTTTCGTCCGGATTGTCGCGAGAGACGAAGCCTGAGCCCACTGCCTTAGCTCCAGGCGCCTCCAGCAAAAACAGGCATTCCGCATTTGCTCCTCCGTCCAACGGATCGAAGTCCGGAACGCCAGCCGGCGCCACTGCCCGCAGCCTTCGGACGAACTCCACGAGCGGCTGCATGTGAGAAGCGCTGAGTGCCAGCTTCCGAGTCGCGACTTCTTCTACCGAGGCCAACGACTTCGCGCGATCCACTATTTTTGTAGTGCTCGTCTACGTGATGTAGGACGCAGGAGTGACAAATAATCTAACCGACTGCGCTCCGACTTGGCGGGTGCCGTCGCCCTGCAGCGCGCATGAACATTGGGCGCTCGGCCAGTCGCCCGTACGTTCACACTGCAATGAACAGTCGGGAAAAGCGTCAGGCTCCGATTTGCACGCCCGACGCTGCGGCGAGCGCTGCCGTTCATCGCCCGTATTTCGCCATGAACGTCGCCGTGCCGAGTTTGTTTGCGTTGATCATGAAGCCGACCAGTGCGGCGGTGGCGTCGGCTGGGACGTCGAGCTTGTCGACCTTGAGCGCGTAGACGGTGAAGATGTAGCGGTGCGGTTTGTCGCCCTTCGGTGGGCAGGCGCCGCCGAAGGCGTGGGCGCCGAAGTCGGTGCGGCCCTGGATCGCGCCTGCCGGCAGGCCCGTGCCCTCGGCGGTGCCGGCGCCTTCGCTTAGGCCGGTGCTGTCTGCCGGCAGGTTGATGACGACCCAGTGCCACCAGCCGGAGCCGGTCGGCGCGTCGGGGTCGTAGACGGTGACGGCGAAGCTCTTGGTGCCGGCCGGCGCGCCACTCCACTTGAGTTCGGGCGAGATGTTCTTGCCGGTGCAGCCGAAGCCGTTGAAGACCTGTGCGTCGGTCAGCGTTGCGCCTGGCTTGATGGTGGGGCTCGTGAGGGTGAAGCCTGCCGCGTGGGCGAGGCTCGAGAGGCTGGCGGCGCCGATCAACGATAGGGCGGCGAGCGAGGTGCGGATGTGCTTGTGCATGAAGGCGCTCCAGTGCGGGCTGATGAGGCGGCAATCATGCGGCAGCCGCAGCGGGCGACGCAAGCGGTCGCTGCGCCAATGCGGGCCGTTGTCGCGGAGAGTCTGCATCGCTCGCGGGGGACGCAGCGCGGAAGTCGCAAGCGCCGAGCCGAGCCAGGCCTGCCTCGTCGCCTCAAGAAACAGAACTGAAGACAGCCGTTTTCATGCGGCTGCCCCCATGGGTTGATCTGGAAGCCCAACGCTGCCGCGCGCCGCTTGAGCGCGGCGATGCTACGGTCTCGCTGCTGGGCTTCGTAGCGCTGCTGACCCTCGTCGACGAAGGCCTCGCCGCGGGTCAGCATGAAGTACACCATCCGCGCCAGCTTGTGGGCGGTGGCGGTGTTCGCCCTCGGCTTGTCCATCCGACCGCACAGGCGCCGGTAGAACGCCCCCAGCGCCGAGTCGCTGTGCGACAGGCTCATGGCGGCCATCTTCAGCGCCTGGCGCACCCGGTTGGCCGAGCGCTTGGTGCGCGCTGACAGTACTTTGCCGCCGCTGATCTTGGTGGCCGGGCACAGGCCCAGCCAAGAACAGAAGTGTTTGACGTTGGCGAGACGGCTGAGATCGGCGCCGATCTCGCTCAAGATCTTCATCACCGAATCCAGGCCCAGCCCGTTGATGCGTGTGAGGTCGGCGCCAGCCCAGTTGGCGAGCTGCTGGCGAACGTCGAACTGCGCACGGGCCTTGCTGCCCGCTCGGGGCGCCTTGCCAAGCTCAACGCTGGCAGCCGAGCGCTCGGCCAGCAGCGAGTGCAGCTTGGCGTCGCACTCTGCCAGGTGCCCGGCGATGTCGTCGTACATCGCCAGCGCCTGCTTGAGCACGAACAGGTGCTCCTCGCGCCAGTTGCCGGTGAGCGCGCGCACGATGTCTTGCTCGCTGGCCTTGACGCGCCGATGCCGGTGCCGGGCCAGCAACTTGGGCTCGCGCTGGCCGGCCACGATGTCGCGGATGATGGCTTGGCCGGTCTGGCCCATCACGTCGCTGATCACCTCGGTGAGCTGGATGTTCATCTGCACCAGCGCCTTTTGCATGCGCTGCACCCAGCTGGCTTGGCTCGTCAGCAGTACCTCGCGTTGGCGCGCCACGGCCCGGATGACGCAGACTTCGGCCGCCGGGCGGAACGCCGCGCGCAGCAGCCCGTAGCTCATCAACTTCTGCAGCCACTGGCAGTCCTGCACGTCGCTCTTGCGACCAGGAACGTACTTGACCTGCCGCGCGTCCACCAGCCACACCTTCAGGCCACGCTGCTCCAGCACTTCGTACACCGGAATCCAGTACACGCCGGTGGACTCCAGCGCCACCACATCCACGCCGCACGCCAGCAGCCCGTCGGCCAAGCCGTTCAAATCGTCGGTCATCGCGCCGACTTCGCGCACCGGTGCGTCGGTGCTGTGCGGCGGCACTGCCGCCCAGTGGCTGGACGCTCCGATGTCGATCGCCGCTGCGTTGGGAAACACCAAGTCTTCTCGCTTGCGCATTGCCATGCCATACATCAACATGGTTGATGAACGGCATTGCCATGGGAAGCGTCGAAATCGACTCGATCTCTCAAACGGGATGCGGCTCGCGCCGCTCACCAATGTCACCGACGATTCCCCGACCATGCTCAGAGACGGGCTCGCACCACGGCGTCCGATAACGCCGCGGGCTCGCACCAACGACGTGTCGGTCATCTCGGCACTGCCGTTCACCTTGTAATGCATCGTCGTCGTTTCTTCAGGGACACCTGGCCCGCGCGCGGGGTTGGGTTGCT
The DNA here is from genome assembly GCA_963774675.1 of uncultured beta proteobacterium. Lineage (GTDB taxonomy): Bacteria > Pseudomonadota > Gammaproteobacteria > Burkholderiales > Burkholderiaceae_C > CAIKUF01. The sequence goes on from CAVZFV010000013.1 coordinate 593,676, forward strand.
CAGAGGATCCGCCGCGGATGCGCCAGCGCCTCGTGCGCCGCGTGCAGGCGGCGCACCAGTACGCGGATGAAGGCTTCGTCGAACAGGTGACGGCAGCTCGGGCCGACCTGGGCGAGCGTCTCTGGCGTGAAGGAAATCGTCGTCGCCGCCTTGCTGACGACGACGTCGGCGCTGTGCAGGCGCAGTTCCGCGCTCGGTGCGAGGTAGGCCATTTCACCCACCGAGGTCCCGGCGCCCAGCTGCGCCACCTTCTGGCCGTCGCGAAATACCTCCACCTCGCCCTGGGCGACGATGTGAAACGTGCGCCCCTCCTCGCCCTTGCGGTACAGCGCGTGGCCGTAGCCCAGGCGCTGCCAGCTCGCGCGGTGGACCACTTCCCAAAGCTCGACGTCGCCGAAGCTGGAGAAGAACTCCAGGCTGCGCAGCAGCGTGAAGCGCTCGGAGTCGAGCACGCCCTGCAGCTGGCCGCGCGGCACTTCGCGGTTCGTGATGAGGGCCGAGAGCGCTTGCGCAAACCCGTCCCAGTCCGCATGCCGGTCCTCGGGCCGCTTGGCGAGCGCGCGCAGGATGACGGCGTCCACGCCCGCGCTCACGTTCGCGCGCAGCCCGCTCGGCGCGACCGGCGCATTGTGGTAGATCTGGTTCACGAGCGTCGCCTGCTCCTGTGCGCCGAACGGAGGGCGCCCGGTGATCAGGTGGTAGAGCACGGCGCCGAGCGAATAGATGTCGGCGCGGCAATCGAGCGTGCTGCCGTCGAGCTGCTCGGGCGACATGTAGGCGAGCGAGCCGACGCGGTAGACCTGCGTCACGTCGGATCGGGTGTTGAGCACGCTGCCGAAATCGCTCACCTTGACGTCGGTGATGCTGCCTTCGCTCAAGGTGACGAGCAGGTTGGCCGGCTTCACGTCGCGGTGGATCAGGCCCTGGCGATAGACGTAGCCGAGCGCCATCGCGCATTTGAAACCGAGCTCGACGACGAGCTCGAGCGACTGCAGCCGGTCCGCGCGGCAGTATGGCCGCAGCGTGCTGCCCTCGACGTACTCCATCACGATGTAGGGCTCGTGCGGGTCGGCCACGGCGTCGAAGATCTGCACCACGTTCGGGTGCTCGAGCCGGCCGACGAGGGCTGCTTCGGCGGCGAAGAAGCGCTCGTAGTAGCGGCCGTCGGTGGTGTCGGCCAGCGCGCTCGCGCGCACGCGCTTGATCGCCACGTCGCGCTCGAGGAAGTCGTCGCGGCCGAGGAAGACCTCGCTCGTCGCGCCTTCGCCCAGCCGGCGCAGGATGCGGTACTTGCCGATGCGCTCGGGCAGCGCGGGCAACTCGGGCGCGGTGATGGAGGTGGTGGACATGGTGGGGCGCGTGCGAGGCCGGGGACTGAGTCGCGACGTAAGGGCGGCCGGCGCGATCGATGATTGCATCGCCGGGCGCATCGCGTGCGGCGAACTGCACGCCAAACGCGGTGCAGTCCGCGGCATCCGTGCCGGAAGTCGCGGCGCCGGTGCGCAGTCGGAGTTCAGGGAGCGATGCGCGAGGGCGAAACGTAGAATGCGCCGCATGTCCGGCCTTCCCATCGCCTGCGCGCGCCCAATCCGGCGGGTCGCTGGCCGCCTGCTGATGCTCGCTGTCAAGCAGGCTTTGCTGCAGGCTTTGGCGCAGGCGCTGGCGGAACTCGCCCCCGGCCACGGCTTGACGCCGGCCTTCGAGTCGCCCAAGCAGGCGTCGCATGGCGACCTTGCGTGCACCGCGGCGATGCAGCTCGCCAAGCCGCTCAAGCGCAACCCGCGCGAACTGGCGCAGCAGCTGGTCGACGCGCTCGCGCGCCAGCCGGCCGTGGCGCAGTGGGTCGACGCGATGGAGATCGCGGGCCCGGGCTTCATCAATCTGCGGCTCAAGGCAGCGGCCAAGCAGGCGGTGGTCGCCGAGGTGCTGGCGGCCGGCGCGCAGTACGGCCGGGCGGCGGTGCAGGCCGGAGATGCCGCGCGCAAGGTGATCGTCGAGTTCGTATCGGCGAACCCGACCGGCCCGCTGCATACCGGGCACACGCGCCAGGCGGCGCTCGGCGATGCGATCTGCAACCTGCTCGAATGGCAGGGCTGGCAAGGTGACGCGCGAGTTCTATTACAACGACGCCGGTGCGCAGATCGCGACCCTGGCGGCGTCGGTACAGGCACGCCTGAAGGGCCTCAAGCCGGGCGACGCCGCATGGCCCGAGCCGGCCTACAACGGCGACTACATCGCCGACGTGGCGGCCGACTTCGCGGCGAAGAAGTCGGTGCATGCGGACGACCGCGAGTTCACCGCGTCCGGCGACGCCGACGACCTCGACGGCATTCGCCAGTTCGCGGTCGCCTACCTGCGCCATGAGCAGGATCTGGACCTGAAGGCGCTCGGCGTGCGCTTCGACAACTACTACCTCGAGTCGAGCCTGTACGCGGACGGCCGCGTCGAGGACACCGTGCGCCGCCTGATCGCGTCCGGCAAGACCTACGAGGAAGGCGGCGCGCTGTGGCTGCGCACGACCGACTACGGCGACGACAAGGATCGCGTGATGCGCAAGTCGGCGCCCGCGGCGACGATCCGGCGACCGCAGAAGTCAGTGCCTACACCTATTTCGTGCCTGACGTGGCCTATCACCTCGACAAGTTCGAGCGCGGTTTCTCGAAGGCGATCAACATCCAGGGCGGCGACCATCACGGCACCATTGCGCGCGTGCGCGCCGGCCTGCAGGCGGCCGGTATGGGCATCCCGAAGCGGCTACCCCGACTACGTGCTGCACAAGATGGTGACGGTGATGAAGGGCGGCGAGGAGGTCAAGATCTCCAAGCGCGCCGGCAGCTACGTCACGCTGCGCGACCTCGTCGACTGGACCGGGCGCGATGCGGTGCGCTTCTTCATGCTCAGCCGCAAGGCCGACACCGAGTTCGTCTTCGACGTCGATCTGGCGGTCAAGCAAAGCGACGAGAACCCGGTCTACTACGTGCAGTACGCGCATGCCCGCATCTGCTCGGTGCTGGCCAAGGCGGGGCTGGACGGCGCGGGTCTGGCGGCAGCCGATCTGTCGCTGCTCGTCGCGCCGACCGAGACCGCGCTGATGCTCAAGCTCGCCGAGGCGCCGGCGATGCTCGCGCGCGCCGCGGCGGACCTCGCGCCGCACGATCTGGCGTTCTACCTGCGCGACCTGGCCGCCGCCTTTCACAGCTACTACGCCGCCGAGCGCTTTCTGGTCGAGGACGCCGCGCTGGCGCGCGCGCGCCTGGCGCTGCTCGCGGCGACGCGCCAGGTCATCGCCAACGTGCTCGCGCTGCTCGGCGTCGGCGCGCCCGAAGCGATGGCGCGCGAGGCCGAAACCCCCATGGAGTCCGAGGCATGAGACTGCCCGCATCTGCCGCCAAGCGCTCGGGTCAGCGCGGCGGCTTCATCCTCGGCCTGATCGTCGGGCTGCTCGCCGGCCTCGCGGTCGCGCTCGGCGTCGCGTTGTACGTGACGAAGGTGCCGGTGCCGTTCATCAACAAGGTGCCACAGCGCAACCCCGAGCAGGATGCCGCGCAGGCGGAGAAGGATCGCAACTGGGATCCGAACGCCCCCCTCGCCGGCAAGAGCGCCACGAAGCCTGCCGCCGCGGCGAGCGGCGCCGTTGCGCCGGGCGCGCCGAGTGCTGCGTCCGGCACGCACGCCGTACGCGGCGCGCAACCGCCCGGTGTGGCGACCCCGGGCGCCATCGCCAACCGATGCCGGTGCCGCTGCCAGCGCCGTGGCCGCCGTCCTGCCCGTGACCTACTTCGTGCAGGCAGGCGCCTACGCGCGCAGCGACGACGCCGAGCAGCAGCGCGCCAGCCTCGGGCTGCTCGGCATGAGCGCCAAGGTGACCGAGCGCGAGCAGGCCGGCCGCACCGTCTACCGCGTGCGGGTCGGCCCGTTCGAACGCAAGGAAGACGCCGACGCCGCGAAGGAGCGGCTCACCAACGCCGGTATCGACGCCGCGCTGGTGCGCGTCCAGCGTTGAACCAATCGCGCCGGTCGTGAGTCCATCGGCGAGTCCACAAGTTTCATTTCAGCAAGGATCAAGCATGAAGCGTCGTGAATTTTCGACCGCAGTGGTTCGCACCGGTGTGACGGCCGGTGCGCTCGCATCCGGCCTGCCGCTCGCGTTCGCGCAGAGCGGCGCGCCGGTCGAAGGCAAGAACTACCTCAAGCTCTCTACGCCGGTGCCGACGCCGGCGAACGGCAAGATCGAGGTCATCGAGTTCTTCTGGTACGGCTGCCCGCACTGCAACGCCTTCGAGCCGATGCTCGAAGCCTGGGCGAAGAAGCTGCCGGCCGACGTGGACTTCCGCCGCGTGCCGGTGGCGTTTCGCGACGAGCCGTTCGTGGCCCATCAGCGCATCTACTACGCGCTCGAGGAAATGGGCCTCGTCGATGCCATGCACCGCAAGGTCTTCGCCGCGATTCACGTCGATCACCAGCGCCTGGACAACCCGACCGAGATCTCCGCCTTCATGGCGAAGAACGGCGTCGATGCCACCAAGTTCATGAGCTTCTACAACAGCTTTTCGGTGCAGACGAAGGCGCGCCAGGCGGGGCAGCTGGCGCAGGCCTACAAGATCGACGGCGTGCCGGCGCTCGGCATCGCGGGCAAGTACTTCACGTCGGCGACGCTCGCCGGATCGCCGCAGGCAGTCGCTCGCGGTGACCGACTATCTGATCCAGCGCTCGCGCGCGAAAACCTGAGCCGCGCGGTAGGTCGGCGCGGATCGATGCGGGTGATCGTCGAGCCCTGATTTCCCCGGTCGGCGTTGGTGATGCGCGGGAAAACGAGTACAGCGGCCGCTACCCGCCACCCGTTGAGGTCCGTCACCGCGGAGGCCGTCGGCTAGAATGGCACGCAATTTTCGTGCCCTATGCCCAAGGCCCCCCGCGATTCCCTCGTCAGCAGCCGTATGGCTGCACGCTTTCCTGCTGCCGCTGGCGTGCACGCTGTTGGCAGGCCCGCCGCAGCCGAGAAGTCGGACCGGGACAAGCCGCTCAACATCGAGGCGGACAGCGGGCGCTACGATGACCTGAAGCAGCTCGGCAGCTTCACCGGCAACGTCGTCGTGACCAAGGGGTCGCTGACGATGCGGGCGGCCAAGATCGAGGTGCGCCAGACCCCGGACGGCTACCAGCACGGGCGTGGCGACGGCGCTGCCCGGGCAGCTCGCCACCTTCAGCCAGAAGCGTGACGGCGTCGACGAGACGATCCGCGGCGAGGCCGAGCGCATCGAATACGACGGCAAGGCCGATACCGTGCGCTTCATCGACCGCGCGGTGATCCGTCGCTATCGCGGCGCGACGCTCGCCGACGAGACCGCTGGCAGCCTCATCACCTACGACAACACGTCCGAGGTGTTCAGCGTCACGGGCGGTCCGTCGGCGGCGACGCCGGCGAATCCGAGCGGCCGCGTGCGCGCGACGCTTGCGCCGCGCGAGGCCACCAGCCCGGCTACCGCGGCCAGCGCCGCGGCCTCGCAACCCGGCACCGGCTTGCGGGTGACGCCGGCGCTCGGCCCCGCGGCGTCGGGGGCGGCACAAGTGAACGCAGATGCGTTGCTGCGTCCCGCCTCGAAGCGAGCGGACTGAAGAAGAGCTACGGCGCGCGCGTCGTCGTCAAGGACGTTCATGTGGCGGTGCAGGGCGGCGAGGTGGTCGGCCTGCTCGGGCCCAACGGCGCGGGCAAGACGACGAGCTTCTACATGATCGTCGGCCTGGTGCGCGCCGAGGCGGGCCGCATCAGCATCGGCGGCGAGCGCGTCGAGCGCATGCCGATCCATCAGCGCTCGCGGCTCGGGCTGTCCTACCTGCCGCAGGAAGCGTCGATCTTTCGCAAGCTCAGCGTCGAGGAGAACATCCGCGCCGTGCTCGAACTTCAGATCGACGCCGACGGCCGCGCGCTGAAGAAGGACCGCATCGAGGAGCTTCTCGACGGCCTGCTGCGCGACCTGAGCATCGAGAAGCTGCGCGACAACCCGGCGCCGTCCCTCTCCGGCGGCGAGCGCCGGCGCGTCGAGATCGCGCGCGCGCTCGCCACGCAGCCGCGCTTCATCCTGCTCGACGAGCCCTTCGCCGGCATCGACCCGATCGCGGTGATCGAGATCCAGCGCATCATCGGCTTCCTGAAGCGGCGCGGCATCGGCGTGCTGATCACCGATCACAACGTGCGCGAGACGCTCGGCATCTGCGATCGCGCCTACATCATCAGCGACGGCGAAGTGCTCGCCGAAGGCACGCCGCACGAGATCGTCGACAACGCCGACGTGCGCAAGGTCTACCTCGGCGAGCATTTCAGGATGTAGCGCCGCCCGCGATGATCACGCCCCGCCCGGCGGCATCACGCGCGCTTGTGATGAAGCCCACTCTCCAGGTTCGCGTCTCGCAGCATCTGTCGCTCACGCCGCAGTTGCAGCAGTCGATCCGCCTGCTGCAGCTCTCGACGCTCGAGCTGCAGCAGGAGATCGAGCAGATGCTCGAGCAGAACCCCTTCCTCGAGAGTCGACGGCGACGAGACCGCGGCTGATTCACTCGTCCGCGCCCGGCGCCGAGCCGCCGGTGAACACCGAACGCCAGGCCGAGCGCGAAGCCCGGCACGACGAGGCCGCGTTGCGCGAGGAAAGCGGCGTGCCCGACGATGCGCCGGGGCTGGACGCCGCCGAATTCGGCACGACCGAGCGCGAGGACTGGGAAAACGGCACCGAGCGCGAGGACTTCGACGGCATTGCCGAGTCGCCCCTCTCTTCCTCGTCCGCGAGCGCACGAATGCGGAGGGCGAAGAATTCGAGTCGGCCGAGCCGCGGCGCGCCGTCGGAATCCCTGCAAGACCACCTGCGCGCACAAATCGTCGGCATGCGGCTGTCGGCCGAAGACGCCGCCGCGCTCGCGGTGCTGGTCGATTCGCTCGACGAAGACGGCTATCTCGCCGACGCGCTCGAAGACATTGCCGAGCGCCTGGCGGGTGACGATGCAGGACACCCGCGAGGAGTTGCTGGAGCGGCTGAACTGTGCGCTCAAGTGGCTGCAAAGCCTGGAGCCGACGGGTGTCGGCGCGCGCGACCTCGGCGAGTGCCTGACCTTGCAACTGCGCGCGCTGCCGCGCAGCGAGGCGCAGGCGATCGCGATCCTGATCTGCCGCCAGCATCTCGAATTGCTCGCGCGGCGCGACATGAAGAAGCTCGCCGCCGCGACCGGCGCCGACGAGGATCTGCTGCGCGAGGCGCAGGCGCATGATCGTGCGGCTCGAGCCCAAGCCGGGGCGGCCGTTCACGCGCGCCGAGGCCCACATCATCGTGCCCGACGTCATCGTGCAGAAGTCCGGCCGCGGCTGGAAGGTCGTGCTCAACCCCGACGTCATGCCCAAGCTGCGCATCAACGACTTCTATGCGCAGGCGATCCGCGGCACGCGCGGCGGCGCCGGCTCGCCGCTCGGCGCACGCCTGCAGGAGGCGCGCTGGTTCGTGAAGAACATCATGCAGCGCTTCGACACCATCCTGCGCGTCTCGCAGGCGATCGTCGAGCGCCAGAAGAGCTTCTTCACGCATGGCGCGATCGCGATGAAGCCGCTCGTGCTGCGCGAGATCGCCGACGAGCTCGGGCTGCACGAATCGACGATCTCGCGCGGCACGACGGCCAAGTACATGGCCACGCCGATGGGCACCTTCGAGCTGAAGTACTTCTTCGGCTCGTCGCTCAATACGGAGACCGGCGGCAACGCGTCGAGCACCGCGGTGCGCGCGCTGCTCAAGCAACTCGTCGCCGCCGAGGACCCGACCCGGCCGCTGTCGGACAACGCACTCAGCCAGATGCTCGACGAGCAGGGCATCCAGGTCGCGCGCCGCACGGTCGCCAAGTACCGCGAGGCGCTCAAGATCGCGCCGGCCAATCTGCGTCGCGCGATGTAGCGCGCGGGCATGCGAATTCGTCCATGAGTCAGGCCCCGCTTTTCCTGCCGTGCGCTGCCGGCGTCGAGTCCTTGCTCGCCGAGGAAGTCACACGCCTGCTGCCCGGCGCGCAGGTCGGCGCCGCACGCGGCGGCGTGAGCCTCGAAGGCGGGGTCGATGAAGTCATGTGGCTCAACCTCGAGAGCCGGCTCGCGCAGCGCGTGCTGGTCGAGGTCGCCGAGGGCGCCTTACCAGCGCGAAGACGATCTCTACGCACTGGCTCGCGGCGTCGATTGGCTGCTCTGGATCACGCCGCGCCACACACTGCGCGTCGACGTCACGGCGCAGCATTCGCCGCTGCGCAGCCTGAACTTCGCCGCCTTGCGCATCAAGGACGCGGTGTGCGATGTGCTGCGCGACGCGACCGGTGAGCGACCGAGCGTCGACACGCGCCACCCCGATCTGCAACTCGTGCTGCATCTCGGGCCCGAGCGCGCGATCGCTCTACGTCGACACCTCGGGCGAGCCGCTCTTCAAGCGCGGCTGGCGCCAGGACAAGGGCGACGCGCCGCTGAAGGAAACGCTCGCCGCGGCGATGCTCGCCGCCGCCGGCTGGCGCGGCACGCCCGACGCTGGCGGCGCGCTGCACGACCCCTGCTGCGGCTCGGGAACGATCGCGATCGAGGCCGCGCAGATCGCGTGCGGCATCGCGCCCGGACTGCAGCGCCATTTCGCCTTCGAACGGCTGCTGCCCTTCGGTGCCGCAGAGACCGGCGCGCACTGGCAGCGCATGAAGGACGAAGCGACGGCGCGGGTGCACGCGAGCGCGGTGCCGATCTTTGCCAGCGACGTGTCGTTCCGGATGGTCGATTTCGCGCGCCGCAACGCCGAACGCGCCGGTGTCGCGCAGGCGATCACCTTCAACGGCGGCGATGCACTGGAGCGCCCGGCGCCCGCGCTGGCGCCGGGGCTGCCCGGCACGCTGATGCTCAACCCGCCCTATGGCGAGCGCATCGAGGTGCTCGGCAAGGCCGCGTCACACGGACGCGCGCAGCGCGCGGCCATCGGCCGAGGACCGCAGCACGCCGCCGGACTTCTTCCCCCGGCTCGCCGCGCACTGGAAGCGCGCCTACACCGGCCCGACGCCGGGCTGGACCGCCTGGGTGCTGAGCCCCGACATGAAGCTGCCCGGCGCGATGCGCCTGGCCGCGTCGCGCCGCATGCCGATGTGGAACGGGCCGATCGAGTGCCGGCTGTATCGCTTCGATCTCGTCGCGGGGTCGATGCGCTCCTGATCTTGCGGTGCACAATCCCCGCTCCGTGAAACTGGTTCTCTTCGAGTGAGTCCTCCCGCCTCCAAGCGCAAGTCAGGTTTGTTCACGCTGACGCTTGGCGCGGTCGGCGTGGTCTATGGCGACATCGGCACCAGCCCGCTGTATGCGCTCAAGGAGGTCTTCGCGCACGGCCATGTGCCGCTCACGCCGGGCAACATCTACGGTGTGCTGTCGATGATCTTCTGGACGCTGACCGTCGTCGTCAGCCTGAAGTACGTCGTCCTCATCCTGCGCGCTGACAACAGCGGCGAGGGCGGGCTGATCGCGATGCTCGCGCTCGCCTCGACTGCGGTGGCCCACCGCCCGAAGCTGCGCCGGCGGCTGTTGCTGCTGGGTATCTTCGGCACGGCGATCTTCTTCGGCGATGGCGTGATCACCCCGGCCATTTCGGTGCTGTCGGCGGTCGAGGGCCTGGAGGTCGCGACGCCGGGTCTGCACCGCTACGTGGTGCCGCTCACGCTCGTCGTGCTGACCGCGCTGTTCTTCGTGCAGCGCCACGGCACCGGCGGCATCGGCCGCTACTTCGGGCCGGTGACGGTGATGTGGTTTCTGGCCCTGACGGTGCTGGGCGTGACGCACATCGCCGAGAACCCGGCCGTGCTGTGGGCGCTCAGCCCGCACTATGCGCTGTCGTTCGTATTTGGCCACCCCGGCATCGCGTTCATCGCGCTGGCGTCGGTCGTCCTCTGCGTCACCGGCGCCGAGGCGCTCTATGCGGACATGGGCCACTTCGGCAAACGGCCGATCCGCCTCGCCTGGTTCGGCCTGGCGATGCCGGCGCTCGTGACGAACTACTTCGGCCAGGGTGCGATGCTGCTCGTGCACCCGCAGAACGCGAGCAACCCGTTCTACGAGATGGCGCCGACCTGGGCGCTGTATCCGCTGATCGCGCTCGCCACTTGCGCGACGGTGATCGCCTCGCAGGCGCTGATCACGGCGGCATTCTCGGTGACCAAACAGGCGATGCAGCTCGGCTACCTGCCGCGCATGCGCGTCTCGCACACCTCCGTGCGCGAGACCGGGCAGATCTACTTGCCGTTCATCAACTGGTCGCTCTACGTCTGCATCTTTGCCGCCGTCGTGCTGTTCGGCACCAGCAGCAAGCTCGCCGCGGCCTATGGCATCACGGTCACGATCGACATGCTGATCACGACCACGATGACCTTCTTCGTGATCCGCTACGGCTGGAAGTACCCCTGGTGGGTGTGCATCGCGGCAACCGGCTTTTTCTTCGTCGTCGACGCCATGTTCTTCGCCGCCAACGTCGTCAAGGTGCTCGACGGTGGTTGGTTCCCGCTCGTGCTCGGCGCCGCGATGTTCATGCTGATGATGACCTGGAAGCAGGGTCGCCGCCTGATGGCCGAAAGCCTGCGCGACGACGCCATCGAACTGCCCGGATTTCTCGAAGCCGTCTTCACCAGCCCGCCGACGCGGGTGCAGGGTACGGCGATCTTTCTCGTCAGCGAGCCGGGCCTGACCCCCAACGCGCTGCTGCACAACCTGAAGCACAACAAGGTCTTCCACGAGACGAATCTGTTCGTCCATGTGCGGCATCACGAGGTGCCTTGGATCGGCTTCGACAAGCGCTGCGAGATCGAATCGCTGGGGCACAACTGCTGGCAGGTCACGCTCAACTTCGGCTTCAAGAACGACCCCGACGTGCCGCAGGCGCTCAGCCTGCTCTCCAGCCGCGGCGTGCAGCTCGACGACATGGACACGAGCTACTTCCTGTCGCGCGACATCGTGATGCCGACGATCGGCAAGGGCATGCCGATGTGGCGCGAGAAGCTCTTCGCGAGCATGCATCGCAACGCGTCAGGCGCAGCCGACTTCCTCTACCTGCCGACGAACCGCGTCGTCGAACTCGGCTCGAAAGTCGAGATTTGAGCGCCCCAAGGCCGCCGCCTTGCGGCGGCCGGTAACGTCGTGTGCAGACGCCGCGGGCCGCAATATCCCTGCTCGCGCCGGGGTTGAACTTGAGCCGGCATGGCGATAGCGTGTGGGCACGTGCCTGCGCTGCGCAGGTCCGATTCCCATCGGTCGCGGTGGCGCACGACCCAGGAGAGGCCCTTGGTAGGCAGTGCGAAGCCCGAAAGCCGGCGCAGGTTCGTCCAGAGTTGCGTTGGCTTGGCCGGTTCGGCGAGCGTCTTCGGCCTGCTGCTGGCAGGCTACAGCAAGCAGTCGAAGGCACTGCCGCCGTGGGCGCTGCGCCCGCCCGCAGCGCTGCCCGAGGCCGACTTCCACGCGGCGTGCGTACGCTGCGGCCTGTGTGTTCGTGCCTGTCCGTTCGACATACTGCACCTCGCGACGCTGGGTCAGGACATCACCACCGGCACGCCCTACTTCGTGGCCCGCGACAAGCCGTGCGAGATGTGCGAGCGCATCCCGTGCGCAGCGGCTTGCCCCACCGACGCGCTGTCCAAGGAGCTGACGGACATTCGCGATGCCCGCATGGGCGTGGCCGTGCTGACCGGCCGCGATACCTGCTATTCCGTGACCGGCCGAGGCAGTTGCCGGGCATGCTATCTGGCCTGCCCGATCAAGGGCCAGGCCATCACCATGGAGCCACGCATCGCCAACGGGCGCAGCTACCTCGAGCCCACCGTGCATGTCGACAAGTGCACCGGCTGTGGCAAGTGCGAGCACGACTGCCTGACCGCAGAGGCTTCGATCAAGGTGCTGCCTATGACCCTGGCCAGACATGACCGCGCGGTGATCGGATGAAGACGCGTTCTGCAAACCTGGCCTTACCTGCACGACGCGGCCTGCTTGCACGCAATCGCTGGCTTGTCTTGCGGCGCGCCAGCCAGTTCGGCATCCTCGCGATGTTCATGGCCGGCCCCTGGTTCGGCGTCTGGTGGCTCAAGGGCAACCTCGCCTCCAGTACTTTCGTCGACGCTGTCGGGCTGACCGATCCGCTGGTGCTCCTGCAATCGGCTCTCGCCGGGCACAAGGCAGCGACGACGGCGTTGATCGGGGCCCTTACGGTGCTGGCGCTGTACCTGATCGTCGGTGGCCGGGCCTATTGCGCCTGGGTCTGTCCGGTCAATGTCGTCACCGATGCAGCGTTCTGGCTGCGCAAGCGCCTGCATATCAGCGTGGGCCGGAAGCCGCGCAGGAGCACCCGCAAGTGGATTCTCGCCGCCGCGCTGCTGGTCCCGGTGCTGACCGGCAGGATCGCCTGGGAGCTGGTCAATCCGATCACGATCCTGCAGCGCGGGCTCGTCTTCGGCATGGGACTGGCGTGGGTCGTCGTGGCGGCGGTGTTCGTGTTCGACCTGGCCGTCAGCCGGCGTGGCTGGTGCAGCCATGTCTGCCCGGTCGGCGCGTTCTACGGCGCTGTCGGTAAGGTGTCGCTGCTGCGGGTCAGCGCGGTGCGCCGCCAGGCCTGCACCGATTGCGGCGACTGCTATCGCGTCTGCCCCGAGCCTCAGGTCATTTCGCCGGCCCTCAAACCCAGGGAAGCATCCGCGTCGCCGGTGATCGCAAGCGGTGACTGCACCCACTGCGGTCGCTGCATCGACGTCTGCAACGACGACGTGTTCTCGTTCGGGACGCACTTTGCCAAGCTGCGCGATGCAACCCCGGTTCGAGATGCGGCGTCGACAAGCGTGCCGTAGCGACGCTCACTGCAACGCGCGCCTCGGCGCGGCGTTCCGGAGGCTTCGCGGGCGGCGTGCGTGCGCGTTTTGTGTAACAGTGGCGGCCTCGCCTCCTGCGCCGCCGAGTGTTGCCGCATCCCGACAATGAAACTCCTGTTCATTTGCGATCCGCTCGATAGCTTCAAGACCTACAAGGACACGACGTTCGCGATGATGCGCGAGGCCGCGGGGCGCGGCCATGCGCTGTACGCCTGCCTGCCGCAAGACCTCACTTGGCGGCGCGGCGGGAACATGAGCGCGCACGTGCGCGAGATCGAGCTCACCGGCGACGCTGCCGACTGGTACCGCGCGAGCGTGCCAGCCTTGCGTAAGCTCTCCGAATTTGACGCCACGCTGATGCGCAAAGACCCGCCCTTCGACAGCGAGTACTTCTACGCCACCCACCTGCTCGAGCAGGCCGAGCGCGAAGGCGCGCGCGTCATCAACAAGCCGCGCGCGCTGCGCGACCACCCGGAGAAGCTCGCCATTCTCGAGTTCCCGCAGTTCATCCCGCCGACGCTCGTGACGCGCGACGAAGGCGACGTCAAGCGCTTTCACGCCGAGCACCGCGACATCATCCTGAAGCCGCTCGACGGCATGGGCGGCATGGGGATCTTTCGCGTCGGCCCCGACGGCCTCAACCTCGGCAGCATCATCGAGACCCTGAACCGCGGCGGCGCGCAGACCGTGATGGTGCAGCGCTACCTGAGCGAGATCGCGGACGGCGACAAACGCATCATCGCGATCGCTGGCAAGCCGGTGTCGCACAGCCTCGCGCGCATCCCGCAGGGCAGCGAGATCCGCGGCAATCTCGCGGTGGGCGGCAAAGGCGTGGCGCTGCCGCTGTCGGCGCGCGACCGCGAGATCGCAGAGACGATCGGCCCCGTGCTCGCGGCGCGCGGCCTGTTGCTTATCGGGCTCGACGTGATCGGGGACTGCCTGACCGAAATCAACGTCACGAGCCCGACCGGCTTCCAGGAGATTACGCAGCAAACGGGCGTCGATGTCGCGAAGGTGTTTGTCGATGCGCTGGAGGCGACGGTTGCGGGCTGATCACGGCGCTGGTGATCACGAGGCCGGCCGCGCGCCTCGATAATTGACGTTTTGCCTCGCGCATGCCGACGAATCGGCAGCCCGGGCCACGCGCGCATCCATGGCAGTCCTCTCGCTTTCCAACGCCCACCTCGCCTTTGGCCACGTCGCGCTACTCGACGGTGCGGCGTTTTCGCTCGAGGAGGGCGAGCGCCTCGGGCTGATCGGGCGCAACGGCGCGGGCAAGTCCTCGCTGCTCAAGATCGTTGCGGGCATCGAGAAGCCGGACGACGGGCTGTTGCAGTTGACGCAAGGCCTGCGCATTCTCTATGTCGCGCAGGAGCCGATCTTCGACGCCGAGGCGAGTGTTTTCGACGTCGTGAGCGAGGGCGTCGCCGAGGCGCGTTCGGTGCGTGAGCAGTACGAGGCGCACGCCGAAGGCATCGACCTCGACGCCTTGCAGACACGCATCGAGGCGCTCGACGCCTGGACGTGGGAGCAGCGCGTCGAGACCACGCTGCACCGGTTGGCGCTCGACGGCGCGCGCCGCGTCGGCGAGCTCTCGGGCGGTATGAAGAAGCGCGTCGCGCTCGCGCAGGCGCTCGTCGCGCTGCCCGACGTGCTGCTGCTCGATGAGCCGACCAACCATCTCGATCTCGATTCGATCGCCTGGCTCGAAGAACTGCTTTGCGGCTTCAAGGGTGCGCTGATGCTGATCACGCACGATCGCGCATTTCTCGACAACGTCGCCACGCGCATTCTCGAGCTCGACCGCGGCACGATCCGCAGCTACCCCGGCAACTTCAGCGCCTACGAGCGGCTGAAGGAGGACCAGCTCATTTCTGAATCACTCGCCAACGCGCGCGCCGACAAGCTGCTTGCACAGGAGGAAGTGTGGGTGCGCAAGGGCGTCGAGGCGCGCCGCACGCGCAGCGTCGGCAGGGTGCAGCGCTTGCAGGCGCTGCGCTCGCAACGGCAGGCGCGGCGCGATTCACTCGGCCAGGTGCGGCTCGAAGTGGATGCCGGCGTGCCGAGCGGCAAGATCGTGGCCGAGCTGCGCGATGTGTCGTTCGGCTACGGCGAGAAGCGCATCGTCAACCACTTCAGCGCAACGCTGCTGCGCGGCGACAAGGTCGGCCTGATCGGCCCGAACGGCTGCGGCAAGACGACGCTGCTCAAGCTCATCCTCGGCGAATTGCAACCCGACAGCGGCAATGTGCGCCAGGGCACGCGCCTGGAGGTTGCCTACTTCGACCAGATGCGCAGCGCGCTCGATCTCGACGCCACGCTCGCCGACACGATCAGCCCGGGCAGCGAATGGGTCGCGATGGGGGGTGGGGCTACGAGCGCCGCGGGAGGCAAGGGTGGCAAGCACGTGATGAGCTACCTGAACGACTTCCTGTTCTCGCCCGAACGCGCGAACTCGCCGGTGCGCACGCTGAGCGGCGGCGAGCGCAACCGCCTGCTGCTCGCGCGACTCTTCGCGTTGCCGGCCAACGTACTGGTGCTCGACGAGCCGACCAACGACCTCGACATCGACACGCTCGAACTGCTCGAGGAGCTGCTGCAAGACTACGCCGGCACCGTCTTTCTCGTCAGCCACGACCGGCGTTTTCTCGACAACGTCGTGACGAGCACGATCGCGTGGGAGGGCGAGACCTCGCCGGGGACGTGGCGCGAATACGAAGGTGGCTACGAGGATTGGGTACAACAGACGGCGCGTGCGAACGCTCTCCAGGCAGCAGCCGCGAAGGCGCTGACGAAATCCGCTGCCACCGCAAAAGCACCCGCCGCGACGGTTGCGCCCGCAGAACCCACACCGACCAGGTCACGCAAGCTCAGCTACAAGGATCAGCGCGAACTCGACGCGCTGCCCGCGCTGATCGATGCGCTCGAGACCGAACAGCGCGAGATCGCCGACCGACTCGCGGGCAACGAGATCTACAGCGGCGACCCGAACGTGCTGACGCAGGTGCAAGACCGCTGCACGCAGATCGAGGCCGAGCTGATGACGGCGCTCGAGCGCTGGGAGCGGCTCGGCTCTACCTGAACGAGCCCGCGTCGGCTATCGCGCGGCGTTGGCGTCGACGACGGTGAGCGCCGTCATGTTGACGATGCGCCGCACCGTCGCCGAGGGCGTCAGGATGTGCACCGGCTTGGCTGCGCCAAGCAGGACCGGGCCGATCGCGATGCCGCCGCCACAAACAGTCTTGAGCAGGTTGTAGGCGATATTGGCGGCGTCGATGTTGGGCAGCACGAGCAGATTCGCCTCGCCTTCGAGCGGGCTGTCGGGCATCAAGCGGCCGCGCAGCGCGGCGTCGAGTGCGGTGTCGCCGTGCATCTCGCCGTCGACCGGTAGCCAGGGCGCACGCTGCTGGATGATCGCGAGCGCACGTGCGCATCTTCAGCGCCGAGGGCTGGTCGCTCGAACCGAAATTCGAGTGTGACAGCAGCGCTGCCCGCGGCGCGATGCCGAAGCGTTGCAACTCCTCGGCGGCAAGGACCGTGATCTCGGCGATCTGCTCGGCACTCGGGTCGTAGTTGATGTGGGTGTCGACGAGGTTGACGAGCCGGCCCGGCAGGATCAGCCCGTTCATGCAGGCGTAGGTTTTCACGCCCTCGCGGCGGCCGATCACCTGTTCGATGTATTGCAGGTGCATGGCCGCCGTGCCCCAGGTGCCGCACAGCATGCCGTCGACTTCGCCCTTGTGCAGCATCATCGCCCCGATCAACGTCAGCCTCCGGCGCGCCTCGATCTTCGCAAGCTGCACCGTCACGCCCCTGCGTTTGGTCATCGCGTGATACGTCTGCCAGAAGTCGCGGTAGCGATCATCTTTCTCGACGTTGACGATGTCGTAGTCGCGCCCGGCCTCAAGGCGCAAGCCGAACTTGCTGCATCGCTCCGCGATGACCGCCGGCCGGCCGATCAGCGTCGGGCGCGCCAGCCCTTCATCGACCACGACCTGCACCGCGCGCAGCACGCGCTCCTCTTCGCCCTCGGCGTAGGCGACGCGCTTGTTGGGCGCGCGCTTGGCGATGTTGAAGAACGGCCGCATCGTCGTGCCCGAGGCATAGACGAAGGTCTGCAACTTCGCGCGGTAGGCGTCCATGTCGGCGATCGGGCGGCTGGCGACGCCTGAATCCGCGGCCGCCTGCGCAACCGCCGGCGCGATCCGCATCATCAGGCGCGGGTCGAAGGGCTTCGGGATCAGATACTCCGGGCCGAAGCTCAGCGCCTCGCCCAGATAGGCCTTGGCGACGACCTCGTTTTGCTCGGCCTGCGCGAGCTCGGCGATCGCGTGCACTGCGGAGATTTCCATCTCGGTCGTGATCGTCGTCGCGCCCGAATCGAGGGCGCCGCGAAAGATGTACGGAAAGCACAGGACGTTGTTGACCTGATTCGGATAGTCGGTGCGGCCGGTGGCGATGATCGCGTCGGGGCGCACCACCTTCGCCGCTTCCGGCGCGATCTCGGGCGTCGGGTTGGCGAGCGCGAAGATCACCGGCTGCTTGGCCATCGTCGCGACCATCTCCGGCTTCAGCACGCCGCCCGCCGAGAGGCCGAGGAAGATGTCCGCATCCGGCATCACCTGCGCCAGCGTGCGCAACGGCGTCGCCTGCGCGAAGACCGCCTTGTCTTCATCCATCAGTTCGGTGCGGCCAGCATAGACGACGCCGACCAGGTCGGTGACCCAAATGTTCTCGCGCGGCATGCCAAGCTTGACGAGCATCCCGAGGCAGGCGAGCGCCGCCGCGCCCGCGCCCGAAGCGACGAGCTTGACCTGCTTCAGATCCTTGCCGGTCACCTTCAGCGCGTTCAGCACCGCGGCACCGACGACGATCGCCGTGCCGTGCTGATCGTCGTGAAAGACCGGGATGTTCATCCGGTCGCGCAACGCACGCTCGACGTGGAAGCAATCGGGCGCCTTGATGTCTTCGAGGTTGATGCCGCCGAAGGTTGGCTCGAGCGCCGCGATCACTTCGATCAATCTGTCCGGATCGGTTTCGCTGATCTCGATGTCGAACACGTCGATGCCGGCGAACTTCTTGAACAGCACCGCCTTGCCTTCCATCACCGGCTTGGCGGCGAGCGCACCGATGTTTCCGAGGCCGAGCACCGCGGTGCCGTTGGTGATCACGCCCACCAGATTGCCGCGCGCGGTGTAGCGAAACGCGTTGGCCGGATCGGTGACGATCTCCTCGCACGCAGCGGCGACGCCGGGCGAATAAGCGAGCGCGAGGTCGCGCTGATTGACGAGCCGCTTGGTCGCCGTGATCTCGATCTTGCCGGGCGTCGGATACTCGTGGTAGTCGAGCGCGGCCTTGCGAAGTTCGGCCTGCTGCGGATCGGTGTAGGGCATCGCGCAATCTCCTGGCGGCGCGCCGGCGGCGGCGGAGTGTCGCGTACTCGGCAGGCGAGCGGCCATTGTAGGAGGGCGGGCTCGCGCAGCGTCCATCGCGCAAGGTCCGCGTGCGCTGCGCGAGTGCGCCTTGCGATGGCCGAGAATGCAGCCCGTGAACCTGCACGCCGCCTCTCGCCATCCCTCTCGTGATCCCACCCCCCATGCCGCTCGGTGAATTCGACCTCATTGCGCGCTACTTCGCGCGGCCTGCGCGACCTGCGCGGCGCGCGGCGCTCGGCGTCGGCGACGATTGCGCGCTGCTCGCACCTGCTGCCGGCATGCAGCTGGCGACGAGTTGCGACATGCTGGTCGAGGGCAGGCACTTCCTGTCCACCGTCGCTCCCGATCGGCTCGGCCACAAGGCACTCGCGGTGAACCTGAGCGACCTCGCCGCCTGTGGCGCGGCGCCGCTTGCGTTCACGCTGGCACTCTCGATGCCGCGTGCCGAAGAGGCCTGGCTCGAAGGCTTCTCGCGCGGGTTGTTCGCGCTTGCCGATGCGCACGGCTGCGAACTCGTTGGGGGTGATACGACGCAGGGGCCGCTCAACATCTGCATCAGCGTGTTCGGCGAAGTGCCAGCCGGGCAGGCACTGCTGCGCTCGGGCGCACGCGCGGGCGATGATCTCTACGTCAGCGGCACGCTGGGCGATGCCCGTCTCGCGCTCGAAGCCTTCCGCGGCACGCTCGATCTGGCGGGCGATGTGTTGACGATGGCGCGTGCTGCGATGGAGCTGCCCCAGCCGCGGGTCGCGCTCGGCGTCGCATTGCGCGGCTTCGCGACGAGCGCGATCGACGTCTCCGACGGTCTGCTCGGCGATCTGGCGCACCTGCTGCGACTCAGCGGCGTCGGCGCGCGCCTCGAGGTGGACACGCTGCCGCGCAGCGTGACGCTCGCCGCCCAGCCGCTCGCCGTGCAGCGCGAATGCACGCTTGCCGGCGGCGACGACTACGAGCTGTTGTTCACCGCGCCTCCAGGTCGTGCCGATGCGGTGCAGGCGGCCGCCGTCACTGGTGGCGTGGCGGCGACGCGCATCGGTCGCATCGAGGCCGATGCCGGGATGCGCCTCTTCGACGCCGCGGGCCGCGCGCTGCCCAACACCTGGGGCAGCTTCGACCACTTTCGCACATGAACGACGTGCTCGACGAGCCGCCCAGGGTGGCGGCGCAGCCCCCCGCGCCACGGCGCCCGACGTGGCGCTTCATGCTCGGCAACCCGCTGCACCTGGTCGCGCTCGGCTTTGGCAGCGGCCTTGCGCCGCGCGCGCCGGGCACGGTCGGCACGCTGTGGGCGTGGGCGGCGTTCATGCTGCTCGGGTCGCACTTGAGCGACGCGCAGTGGGCTGCTCTCCTCGCGATCGGCTTCGGGTTCGGCTGCTGGGCCAGCGCCGTCACGGCACGTCATCTCGGCACGGCCGACCCGGGCTGCATCGTGTGGGACGAGGTGATCGCGTTCTGGCTCGTGCTGTGGCTCGTCACGCCGGCGAGCCTGCTCGCGCAAAGCGTTGCCTTCGCGCTGTTTCGCCTCTTCGACGCCGCCAAGCCCGGCCCGGTCGGTTGGGCCGACGGCCTGTTCAAACCTCGGCGCAAAGAATCTCCCGGCAGCACAGACGGCGCGCAGCGCATCGGCCTGTTGCAGGGCTTCGGCATCATGTTCGACGATCTGGTTGCCGCCTTGCTCACGCTGCTCGTGATCGCACTGTGGAGGTTCGTGTGGTGAACGGGGCACCTGACTTCGACGTTGCGGTGGCGTCGCTTGCCGAAGTGCTGCGCGCTCGCGGCGCGACGATGGCGACTGCCGAATCGTGCACCGGCGGCATGATCGCCGCCGCCTGCACGGCGCTCGCCGGGTCGAGCGACTGGTTCGAGCGCGGCTTCGTCACCTACAGCAACGCGTCCAAGACCGAACTGCTCGGCGTGCCGGCGCCACTGATCGCACGGCACGGCGCGGTCAGCGAGCAGGTTGCCCGCGCGATGGCCGAAGGCGCGCTCACACACTCGCCGGCAACGCTTGCCGTCGCGGTGACAGGCATCGCCGGCCCGACGGGGGCGACGCCGGGCAAACCGGTCGGCACCGTCTGGCTCGCCCTGGCGCGCCGCGGTGAAGCGGCGCGTGCACAGTTGCTGCAACTCGGTGGTGACCGCGCCGCGGTGCGCGCGCAGACGGTGCGCATCGCGCTCGACAGCTTGCGCGACGCGGCGGCCGAGCTGCCGACGCGCTCGTGAGCATCCTCGTCGCTGCCGACTTCACGGCCGAAGAATGGGCCGAATGGATGCCTGCGCTCGCGCGTTCCATGCCTGACGAGATGCTGCTTCGCGAGTGCGGCGCGGCGTCGAGCGCCATTGACGCCGACCCGATCGACATCGCGATCGTCGCCAACCCGCCGCATGGTGCACTTCAAGGGCTGACGGGCTTGCGTCTGATCCAGTCGCTGTGGGCCGGCGTCGAGAAGCTCCTGGACGACCGCAGCGTGCCGGCCAATGTGCCGCTCGCGCGCATGGTCGATCCGGCGATGAACGAGGCGATGGCCGAGACCGCGCTCTGGGCCGTGCTCTCGCTGCATCGCGATCACTTCGACTACGCGCGCCAGCAGCGCGAAGGGCGCTGGCTGCAGCGTCCCCAGCGCGCTGCGGGCGACGTTACCGTCGCCGTGCTCGGCCTGGGCCAGATGGGGCGCACGGTTGCGCTGCGCCTGGTGCGCAATGGCTACCGCGTCATTGGCTGGAGCGCGCATCGTGTGCAACTCGACGGCATCGAGACCCACGCGGGCGACGCCGCACTGCCGGCGGTGCTCGGCGCGGCGCAGATCGTCGTCAACCTGTTGCCGCTCACGACCGCCACGCGCGGCCTGCTCGATACCCGTCGCCTGGCGCTGATGGCGCCGGGTGCGAGCCTCGTGAATCTGGCGCGCGGGGCGCATGTCGTCGAGGTTGATCTGCTTGCCGCGCTTGAAAGCGGCGCGCTGGGCCACGCGGTGCTCGATGTCTTCGCCTCCGAGCCGCTTCCCGCAGCACACCCGTTCTGGTCGCATCCGAAAGTGACGGTGCTGCCGCACGTCGCGGCGCAGACCGACCCGCGCAGCGCAGCGGCGGTGGCGGCAGCCAACGTCGCGGCGTTGCGCGACGGGAAGCCCTTGCAGCATCTTGTCGACCGGGCGCGTGCGTATTGATGCGACGACGCAGCGGTGTCGCGTCGCGTTGCGGCCGCGATCGCGTACCGGCCTAGGGCTAGCCCGTCAGTGCAAGCCGCAAGCCCTTGCCGCCGGGCCTGCGCGTCGGCGCGGCGTTCGCACGCTCGCAGACCATCAACGCCAGGCGCTTCAGGCCGTCCCACGGATCGTCGGGCCAGTCGGGGTGCTTGAGGCCCTTGACGAGACCGTCGCAGACCTGCGCTGCCACTACGAGCTCGGCCACTGACGACGGCGTCAGCACCGGCAGCACCCGCTCGAAGAGCCGCTCCTTGACGCCCCAGACGCGGTTTTCGCGCAGCGCGAGCGGGGCAGGCCGGCCGGCGGCGACGGCGTCCTTCACGCGCTTTAAGGCCAGGATGTCGCCCGCGAGCGTGTAGTGCACGAGCACCGCGGCAACGCCTTCGGCCTGCAGCCCGTTGAGCATGCGCAAGGTGCGCGGCGCGTGTCCGGCAAGCACCGCCTCGCCAAGCTTGAAGACGTCGTAGCGCGCGACGTTGAGCACCGCTGATTCGATCTGCTCGAAGCTCAACTCACCCTTGCTGTCGTTGTTGCAGTCACTGTCGCTGTCTTCTTCGCCCGCACCTTCGCCACTTCGACCATGGAGCAGGCCGAGCTTGGTGATCTCCTGGTGCGCGGCGAGCAGGTTGCCCTCGACCTTGTCGGCGAAGAAAGCGAGCGCGCGCTGCCCCGCCTCGCCACCCTGCACGCGCTGGCCTTGCGCGGCAAGCCGGCGCGCGATCCACTGCGGCAGCGCAGCGCGCTCGATCGGATCGATGCGCAAGGTGACGCCGGCGCCGTCGAGCGCGGAGAACCAGGCGCTCGAGGTCTGCGTGCGGTCGAGCCGGGGCAACATGACGATCGTCAGGACTTCGTCGGCAAGCGACGCGCAATAGCGTTGCATCGCTTCGGAGCCGTCCTTCCCGGGCTTGCCGGAAGGGATGCGGATTTCGATCAACTGCCGCTCGGCGAACAGGCTCATCGCCTGCGACGCGCCGATCAGCGCGCTCCAGTCGAAATGCGCGCCGGCGACCGTATGCACCTGGCGCTCGGTGTAACCTACCTCGCGCGCCGCCTTGCGGATCGCGTCGGCGGCCTCCTGCGACTGCAAGGGCTCTTCGCCGTGGATCGTGTAGACGCGGCGCAAGCCTTTCGCCAGATGTGCGGCGAGTTGATCGAGGCGGAGCTGCATCAGTGAAGAACGGGCGCAACCGGCGCGGCTAGCGATTGCCGAACGGAGGTGACGGTGTGAGCCGCGCTGCGAGCTGCGACGCGAACTGCGCTGCGAGTTGCTGTGCGAGCTGCAATCATGGCTTGGGCACCGCCGCGAGGCGGCGCATTACCTGCGAGATGATATCGCTTTGCATCGCCTTGAAGAGGCTCGCCTCCTCGTACTGCTTCGCCAGCGCAACGCCTTCGTTGTAGCTCAGGTCACGCGTTTGGGTCAGCTCGGTCGGTGGGATCAACTCCTGCCCGCCCGGCGTGCGCAGCTGGAACTTGAAATGCATGCGCAGTTCGAACTCGCGCACGAGGCCGGTCGCGGTGGAACCCACGACGCCGCGGTCGCGCGAATCGGTCAGGGACTCGAGCACAACCTGCGCCTTGGCAGCGCTTTCGACGACGCGCGTGTCGGGGCTCGAGTCGATGCTCTGGCGCAGCTCCAGCGCCAACGGTGAATTGGCCGCAAAGCCCTTCAACTGCACGCTCTGGAACTGCATCTCCGGCGCGCGCCGGAGGGCGAACCCGCAACCCGCGAGCGTCAGCGAAGCCGCCCACGCCGCGGGCGCGAGCAGCAAACGGCGGCGCGGCGTCGAGGCCGCCCGCGCGGGTTTCATCACAGCACCACGTTGACGAGCCGTCCCGGCACGACGATCACGCGCTTGGCTTTGCGGCCCTCGGCGAAGCGCGTGAAGTCGGGGCACGCGAGTGCGGCGGCTTCGATCGCTTCGTTGTCGGCCCCGGCCGGCACCTTGATCGCGCCGCGCAGTTTGCCGTTGACCTGCAGCACGAGCTCGATCTCGTCTTGCGCGAGGGCCGCTTCCTCGACTTCGGGCCACGGCGCGTCGAGCAGGCCACCGTGCTCGCCTGCGTAGCCGAGCGATTCCCACAACGTATGCGTGATGTGCGGGCAGGCGGGGTAGAGCACACGCAGCAGGATGCCGGTGCCTTCGCGCAGCGCCGGCGCGCCGTCGCCCTTGAAGGCGTCGAGCGCGTTGAGCATCTTCATCGCACCCGAGATGACGGTGTTGTATTGCATGCGATCGTAGTCGTAGCGGACCTGGCGCAGCACGGTATGTACCTCGCGACGCAACTCACATGCCGCCGGCGTGAGCGGCGACACGATCGGGCCTGCCGCGCGCAGCAGCGCCTCGTTGCGCATCGCGAACGCCCAGACGCGGCGCAGGAAGCGGTTCGCGCCTTCAACCCCCGCGTCGTTCCACTCGACCGTCTGCTCCGGCGGCGAGGCGAACATCACGAACAGGCGCGCGGTGTCAGCGCCATAGCGGTCGATCACCGTCTGCGGGTCGACGCCGTTGTTCTTCGACTTGGACATCGTCGTCCAGCCCTCGCACTCGACCGCAAGGCCGTCGCGTCGGGTCTTCGCGAATACGACCTTCTGGTGCTCGTCGCGCACGATGTCCAGGTCGTGCTCCCAGAAGTACTCTCGGCCGCCGTCGGCGCCGCCGCGAACGAATGCTTCGTTGAGCACCATGCCCTGCGTCAACAGGTGGGTGAAGGGCTCGTCGATCGTGACGAGCTTCAGGTCGCGCATCACCTTCGTCCAGAAGCGCGCGTAAAGCAGGTGCAGGATTGCGTGCTCGATGCCGCCGATGTACTGGTCCATCGGCATCCAGTAGGCGGCGCCGCTGCCCACCATCGCCTGCTCGTTCGTCGGGTCGCAGTAGCGCATGTAGTACCACGACGAATCGACGAAGGTGTCCATCGTGTCGGTCTCGCGCCGCGCCGGCTTGCCGCATTTCGGGCAGGCGACGTTGAGGAACGACTCGCACTTGTTGAGCGGGTTGCCCGAGCCATCGGGGATCAGGTCCTCGGGCAGCACGACGGGCAGATCGCGCTCGGGCACGGGCACGACGCCGCAGCTTTCACAGTGAATGATCGGAATCGGCGTGCCCCAGTAGCGCTGGCGGCTCACGCCCCAGTCGCGAAGACGCCATGTGGTCTGCTTGCCGCCCAGGCCGTGGCTGTGCAGCGCCTTGGCGATCTCGTTGGTCGCCTTCTTGTGGTTCAGGCCGCTGTAGAGGTCGGAGTTGACGGTGAAGCCGCGCTCCTTGTCGGCATACCAGTCTTGCCAGTGGTCGTAGGTGAAATGCTCGCCGTCGATGGCGATCACCTGCGTGATCGTCAGGCCGTACTTCTTGGCGAACGCGAAGTCGCGCTCATCGTGTGCTGGCACGCCCATCACCGCGCCATCGCCATAGCCCATCAGCACGTAGTTGCCGACCCAGACCTCGATGACCTCATGGCTCAAGGGGTGCGTCACGAACAGGCCGGTCGCCATGCCGAGCTTGTCGCGCGTTGCGAGCTCGGCTTCCGTCGTGCCGCCGGCGCGGCATTCCTCGATGAATGCCGCGAGCGCGGGATTGCCTGCCGCGGCGTGCGTTGCGAGCGGATGTTCGGGCGCGACGACGCAAAAGCTGACGCCCATGATGGTGTCCGCGCGCGTCGTGAAGACCCACAGCTTCCCATCCTGGATCAGCTGCCCGTCGGTGCCCTTGACCGTGTGCGGGAAGGCAAAGCGCACGCCTTCGCTCTTGCCGATCCAGTTCTCCTGCATCAGCTTGACACGCTCCGGCCAGCCCGGCAACTTGTGCTTCACGTGGTCGAGCAACTCCTCGGCGTATTGCGTGATCTTGAGGTAGTAGCCGGGGATCTCGCGTTTTTCGATGATCGCGCCCGAGCGCCAGCCGCGGCCGTCGATCACCTGCTCGTTGGCGAGCACCGTCTGGTCGACCGGATCCCAGTTGACGACCTGCGTGCGGCGTTCGGCGATGCCCGCTTCGAGCATCTTCAGGAACAGCCACTGGTTCCACTTGTAGTAGTCGGGCGCGCAGGTCGTGACTTCGCGCGACCAGTCGATGGCCAGTCCCATCGCCTGCATCTGCGCCTTCATGGTGGCGATGTTGTCGTACGTCCACTTCGCAGGCGGCACGGCGTTCTTCATCGCCGCGTTCTCGGCGGGCAGGCCGAAGGCGTCCCAGCCCATCGGCATCAGCACGTTCATGCCCTTCATGCGCAGCTGGCGCGCGAGCATGTCGTTGATCGTGTAGTTGCGCACATGGCCCATGTGCAGCTTGCCGCTCGGGTAGGGCAGCATCGAGCAGGCGTAGAACTTGGGCCGGCTCGCGTCCTCCGTCACGCGGTAGGCGTCGCGCGCCTGCCAGTGCGCCTGGGCGGCTTGCTCGACGGCTTGGACGTCGTAGCGATTGGATTCGGGCGTGCTCACTGGTGTACCTTCGTGCTGCGCACTGCGATATTTCCCTTGGGGCGGCCCGGCGCGCTCATGGGGTGGCCGGGCGCACCGCAAGGGTCGCGTTGCGCGTGTTGGGGGGTGGCTTCGATTATAGGAATCGCACCCCGCTCTCGGTGGCGCTCCGGCGGCGGGCGTTCACCCGCGCCAGCGCCGCAGGGTCAGGGTCGGGTCGGGGCCGCTTCGGCCTCTGGCGCTGCCGGGCCGCCTCGGTCACGAACGCGATGCGGTTCAGGCCCGCCTTCTGCACGCGGCCGATGAGCTCGGCGACCTGGCCGTAGGGCGTGCGCTTGTCGGCGCGCAGTTGCACCTCGATGTCGGGCGATTGGCGGGCCGCTTCGGCGATACGCTCGTCGAACGCGCTCGCGTCGAGCCTTCTCTTCGCCGAGGAACAGCTTACCTTCGGGCGTGATCGCGACCGCGATGAACTTCGACGTGTCGCTCGGTTGCGCGGCGTCGCTCCTCGGCAAGCTCGAGCTTGAGGCTGCTCGACATCAGCGGCGCCGTGATCATGAAGATCACGAGCAGCACGAGCATGACGTCGATCAGCGGCGTCATGTTGATATCGCTCATCGGCTGCGGGCCGGCGCTGCGCTCGAGGCGGCCGAAGGCCATGGCTCAGGTCGCGCTTGCGGTGGGCGCCGCACCCGATGTCGCACCCGATGCCACGGGACCCGAGGCCGCATCCGTGACCATCTCGCGCAGGTCGAGCGCGAAGCCCTCGAGCTCGGCCTCGCAGGCGCCGACCATCTTGCCGAAGATGTTGTAGGCGAGCACGGCGGGAATCGCGACCGCGAGGCCGGCAGCCGTCATCACCAGCGCCTCGCCGACCGGCCCGGCGACTTTCTCGATCGTGATCGCGCCGCCCGCCGAGATGCTGAGCAGCGCGTGATAGATGCCCCAGACGGTGCCGAACAGGCCGACGAAGGGCGACGTGCTGCCGATCGACGCCAGCAGCACCTGACCGGACTGCAGGTGTGCAAGCGACACGTGCAGCGCACCGCGCAGGCGACGCGTGAGCTGCGATTGCAGTTGCCCCTGGCCTTCGAGCGCGCGCGCGTCGGCGCCATCCGTCGCCGCGGCGAGCAGGGGCTGCAGCACGCCTTCGCGGTCGAACAGCGCGAGTTGCGCGCGGCCATCGGCCAGGTTCGGCGCGCCCCAGAATGCAGGCACCGCGCGCTCGATCCCGCTGCGCGCGCGGCGCAGCAGCCAGCCTTTCCAGAAGATCGTCACCCACGCGCTGACCGACATCGCGAGCAGCAGCAAGGCGACGGCGCGCGTGATCGCGTCGCCCTGTTCCCAGAAGGCCTCGAAACCCGTCACCGCGGCCGATCCTTCAGGCCGAGAACATCCTGCATGTCGAACAGGCCGGTCGCGTGCTGCGCCAGGAAGCGCGCCGCGCGCAGGCTGCCCTGCGCGTAGGTCGCGCGGCTGCTCGACTTGTGGGTGATCTCGATCCGCTCTCCGGTGCCGGCGAACAGCACCGTGTGGTCGCCGACGATGTCGCCGCCGCGGATCGCCGCGAAACCGATCGTCCCGGCCTCGCGCTCGCCGGTCACGCCTTCGCGCGCATGAGACGGCGCAGTCCTTCAGGCTGCGCCCGGTCGCCGCCGCCGCGACTTCGCCCATCTGCAGCGCGGTGCCACTCGGCGCGTCGACCTTGTGGCGGTGGTGCGCCTCGATGATCTCGATGTCGTAGCCCTCGGCGAGTGCGCGTGCGGCCATGTCGATCAGACGCAGCACGACGTTCACGCCGGCGCTCATGTTGGGCGCCATCACGATCGCCACGTCGCGCGCGATCGCCGCGATCGTCGGCCTTTTGCGCTTCGTCGAAGCCGGTCGTCCCGACGACGGCCTTGACGCCGAGCTCGCGGCACACCGCGAGGTGCGCGAGCGTTCCCTCGGGTCGCGTGAAGTCGATCAGCACGTCGGCGCCGGCAAGGCCCTCGCGCAGGTCGGCGACGATCGCCACGCCGCTCGGCCGCCCGAGAAAGGCCGCTCGCGTCGAGGCCGAGCGCAGGGCTGGCCGGCACGTCGAGCGCGCCGCTCAGCACGCAGTCTTCGGCCGCGGTGATGGCTTCGATCAGCATGCGGCCCATGCGGCCGGAAGCGCCGGCGACGGCGACCCGGAGGGCCTCGCATCCGCGGTGGCGGTGGAGTTGGCCGATGCTTCGGCGCGCGCGCTCATCCCCTTTGTTCGAGCGGCGGATAGCTGCGTGCCGGACCCTCGGGCGCCGACGCCGCGGGCGCCGGCCTCGCGGCACCGGCAGCGCCTGGATCTGCTCCTCGGTCAGCGTCAGCTTGGGCACGTCGCGCTGGCGGTAGGTCGCGATCAGATTCAGGAATTCGGCTTCGGTCGGCAGGTCCGCGAGCGTCGATGCGGGTGAGCTGGTCGTCCTCGAAGTACACGGACGACGAGGCGGTGCTGGATCGGCGTGCCCGGACGATTGAGCCAGAACGTGTAGTCCCAGCGGTTCGCGTGGAACACGTCCGTCAGCAACGGCGTGCCGAGTATGTCGCGCACCTGCGCCCGGCTCATGCCAGGGGTGACGCGCTCGGCGCGCTCTTTCGTGACGACGTTGCCTTGCACCACCTCGATCCGGTAGGGTCGAAAGACGTTCACGACATTGAACGACTGAAACGAGCCGCAACCCGCAAGCCCGCTTGCGGCGAGCGCCACGACCGACCACAGGACGGCGCGCAGGCGCGGCAGGCGAATCGATGCTGAAGGAGTGGGGCGCATGGTGGGAGGATCGAGCCACTATTCGGCCGACCCCGATATGATGCCGAATTCTAGCGGCCGCTTCGACAAGCGCCTGACTGCGGAGCCGCTCGCCAACCTGGACCCAAATGAAGCCATCCCAAGCTCATGGCGTTCGCCTCCACCGGGCGGGCACCACCGGGCGGCCGGGCGGGCACTGATATGACGAGCAACGCCGACGAACTCAAGAGCTCGGGGCTGAAGGCCACGCTGCCGCGCATCCGGATCCTCGAGATTTTCCAGAAGGGCGACCAGCGCCACATGGCGGCCGAGGACGTCTACAAGGCCTTGCTGCTCGAAGGATCCGACATCGGCCTGGCGACGGTCTATCGGGTGCTGATGCAGTTCGAGCAGGCGGGGCTGCTCAAGCGCAATCACTTCGAGTCCGGGCAAGTCGGTGTTCGAGCTGAACGAAGGTTCGCACCACGACCATCTGGTGTGCCTCGATTGCGGCTGGGTCGAGGAGTTCTACGACGCCGAGATCGAGCAGCGACAGCGTGCCGTGGCGCGCGCGAGCGGCTTCGAGCTGCAGGAGCACGCGCTGTCGCTGTACGCCACCTGCACCAAGACGGACTGCCCGCATCGGCCGCGACCGCAGCGCTGACATCAAGACACGGCGCCGCGCACTCGAGGCGGCGAAGCTCACTCCTGTGGCTTGCTCATCGCCTTCTGGTGGCGCGCGATGAATTCACCGTAGGTGTCGATGCCGCGCAGTTGCAGGATCGAGTTGCGCACCGCCGCCTCCACCAGCACCGCGAGGTTGCGGCCGGCATCGACCGCGATCACCGCCTTGCGCACCGGCACGTCGAGGATGTCCTCGTACAGCGGCTCGTAGGGCAGGCGCTCGAATTCGCGCTCCATCGTCTCCTTGCGCACGAGGTGCACGATCAGGTGCAGGCGCATCTTGCGGCGCACCGCGGTCTCGCCGAAGATCGCCTTGATGTCGAGCAGCCCGATGCCGCGCACCTCGAGCAGGTTCATCAGCAGCTCGGGGCAGCGCCCCTCGATCGCGGTCTGCGACACGCGGTACAGGTCGACTGCATCGTCGGCCACCATGCCGTGCCCGCGCGAGATCAGCTCGAGCCCGAGTTCGCTCTTGCCCAGGCCCGACTCGCCGGTCAGCAACACACCCAGGCCGAGGATGTCCATGAAGACGCCGTGGCGCGTCGTGCGCTCGGCGAAGTGCCGGCTCAGATAGCTGCGCACGACGTCGATTACGTGGCCGGCAGAATCGGCTGTGACGAAGAGCGGGATCTCGGCCCGGTCGCACATGCTCACGAGACGCTCGGGCGGGGTCTGCCCGTCGGCGACGACGACGACCGGCGGCTCGAGCGTGACGATGCGCTGAATGCGCCGCTCCTGATCTTCGGGCGACGACGCCAACAGGTAGGCCACTTCACGCGTGCCGACGATCTGCACCCGGTAGGGGTGGATGTAGTTCAGGTAGCCGACGAGGTCGGCCGCCGACTGCGCATCGCGCACCGCGGCCTCGTCGAAGCGACGCTCCGGGTGCGCGTGCCCCGCGAGCCACTGCCAGTGCAGCGCGGCCCGGTGCTCCTCGAACAGCGCCTCGGCGCTGATGACGCTCGGCTTCACGCGAGGGGGACTCTGTTTCGCAAGGCCTCAGTCCTCGTCGGCCCGCCCCAGGCAGATGTGGGAGCCCACTAGGAGGCGACACGCAGGTGTCTTGGGCCGGTGATCACTTCAGACGACCGACTTCATCGGCTCCCAGCTGGCGATCAGCTCGTGGATGCGGGCGGCGTCGCCCTCGGTCTTGAGCCGTTCTCGGAATTCGCGATCCGAGAGCATCTCGGCGATCTCGGACAGGATCTCGAGGTGACGCTGCGTGGCCGCTTCGGGCACCAGCAGGAAGATCAGCAGGCCAACCGGCTCGTCGTCGGGGGCGTCGAAGGGGATCGGCTGCTGCACGCGCAATGCCGCGGCGAGCGGATTCTTCAGCCCCTTGATGCGCCCGTGCGGAATCGCCACGCCGTGCCCGAGGCCTGTGGAGCCCAGCCGCTCACGCGCGAACAGGTTGTCCGTCACAGTTGCGCGGGCGATCGAATGCTGGTTCTCGAACAGCAGTCCGGCGTGTTCGAACACGCGCTTCTTGCTGGTGGCGTCCACGTTGACCAGCACATTGCCGGGCGGAAGGATGGCGGCGAGACGGTTCATCGTTCTGCGGCGACGGTTCCCAGCGAGTAAGACTGGGTTTTCGCCGGCAAGCGGATTGAGGCGTTGAATTATAGGAATCGGGTGACGCCGTGCTCGTGCCCAAGCCCGATTGATCTGCCAATTGTGCGGCATTGGTGCGGCGCAGCAACACTTATCGGACCCCGCGAACCCGGGATGTTGCGCACCAGGTGGCGAGCAAGAGAAAGCGGCCCGTGGGCCGCTTCGTTTCACGCGCTCGCCACGCGGGGGCATCCGTGCTCAGGAGGAAATTGCGTCCTGCCGCTTTGGCGAGTGGTGATGGTGGTCCTGCAGCATCTCCTTGTGGCGGCAGACCTGGCGATCGAGCTTGTCCATCAACTGATCGATCGCGGCGTACAGATCCTCATGGCTGTTCTCGACAAAGATGTCTTTGCCTTTGACATGCAGCGTGACCTCGGCCTTTTGCCTTCTCTCCTTTTCCTTCAGTTTCTCGACCGACAGCAGCACGTTGACGTCGACCACTTGATCGAAATGACGCGTCACGCGATCCAGTTTGGTGAGCACGTACTCGCGCAACGCAGGCGTGACTTCGAGGTGGTGGCCGCTGATCGTCAGATTCATGTCTACTCCTTTGCAGGGATGGGGCGCTTAAATGGGGGCAGTTCACAAGCACCTGCTGGGGTGATCCGGGTAGCCGGTGCCGGACCAGTGTGCCCTCGAATGCGGGCAGTGACAAGCAAGCTCCCGACGCGCCGCGGTGCTTGCCGCGATGCGATAATCCCGCAGTCATCATCGCGAAGACCCAATTGGACCGCTCACACCCTCGGTGACCGTCCGCTCCAGTGAAGATGGGGTGCGACGGTCGTGACCCGCCACCCCACCCGCGCCGCCGGCCCCGCACCGGAATGCGCCGGAGAGTTCGATGCTGAACGTGTTCACGCTGGTCAACGGCCGCTTGTTCCAGGAAGAGATCGCGAGCGCCGAAGCGCTTACCAACGTCGCGCCGGTCTGGATCGACATGGACGCGCCGACGGCGCAGGAAAAGGGCTGGACCCGCGAACGCTTCGGCGTCACCATTCCGGACGACATCGTCGACGACGATCTGGAGGAGTCGGCCCGCTTCTACGAGGAAGACAACGGCGAGTTGCATATCCGCTCGGACTTCCTGATCGATGACGAGGAGAACCCGCGCAACGTGCGCGTCGCCTTCGTGCTGCACAACAAGATGCTGTTCTCGGTTCACGCCGAGGACCTGCCGGTGTTTCGGCTTCTGCGGCTGCGAGCGCGGCGCATCCCGGCGCTGATCGAGGACGCGAAGGACGTGCTGCTCAAGCTCTACGACGCCGACGCCGAGTACTCCGCCGACGCGCTTGAGAGCATCTATGACGCACTCGAGGTCGTCAGCAACAGCGTCCTCAAGCGCGCCGTCAGCGACGAGATCGCAGGCGAAGCGCTGTCGGCGATCGCGAAAGAAGAGGACCTCAATGGCCGCATCCGTCGTAATGTGATGGACACGCGCCGCGCGGTGAGCTTCATGATGCGCAGCCGCATGTTGAATGCCGAGCAGTTCGAGGAGGCGCGCCAGATCCTGCGCGACATCGATTCGCTCGACAACCACACCACCTTCCTGTTCGACAAGATCAACTTCCTGATGAACGCGACGGTCGGCTTCATCAACATCAACCAAAACCGGATCATCAAGATCTTCTCGGTCGCCAGCGTCGCGCTGCTGCCGCCGACGCTGATCGCGAGCATCTACGGCATGAACTTCCGCTTCATGCCCGAGGTGAACTGGGACTATGGTTACGCGTTCGCGCTCGCGCTGATGGCGTCGAGCATGATTGCCCCGTTCTGGTACTTCCGGCGCAAGGGCTGGTTGTAGTGCGCGAAGCCGAGCGCTACGCCCGGCGAACAGGCATCACGCATTAAGATCGAGGCAACTTCAAGGGCACGTCATGCTTTATCCCGAACTCTTCAAGCAACTCGAAGCCGTACGTTGGAACATGGAACGCGACATCCCCTGGTCCTCGTTCGACGCCAGCAAGCTCAGCGACGAGCAGGCGCAGACGATCAAGATGAACGCGATCACCGAGTGGGCCGCGCTGCCCGCGACCGAGATGTTCCTGCGCGACAACCGCGACGACAGCGACTTCTCGTCCTTCATGAGCATCTGGTTCTTCGAGGAGCAGAAGCATTCGCTCGTGTTGATGGAGTACCTGCGGCGCTTTCGCCCCGATCTCGTGCCGACCGAGGCGGAATTGCACGAGGTGCGCTTCGAGTTCGATCCGGCGCCCGCGCTCGAGACCCTGATGCTGCACTTCTGCGGCGAGATCCGGCTCAACCACTGGTACCGCTGCGCCGCCGAATGGCACTCCGAGCCGGTGATCCAGGCGATCTACGAGACGCTCGCGCGCGACGAGGCGCGCCACGGCGGCGCCTACCTGCGCTACATGAAGCGCGCGCTCGGCAGGTTCGGTGACGAGGCGAAGGCGGCGTTCGCGAAGGTCGGTGTATTGATGGCCAGTGCCCGGCGCACCGCGCAGGCGCTGCACCCGACCAACCTGCATGTGAACCAGGCGCTCTACCCGCGCGACACCGTGCAAAGCCGCCTGCCCGATCCGGCCTGGCTCGAACAGTGGCTCGATCGCCAGATCCGGTTCGACAGCGTGTGGGAGGGCAAGGTCGTCGAGCGCATCCTGCACAACATGTCCCTGTTGATGGAGCGCAGCTTTGCGAGCGTGCAAGAGCTCAACCGCTACCGCAAGGAGGTTGTGCAATCGCTTGCGGCTGCTGCGGCGCGCGGTGGTGCCGCGGTGCAGCCTGCCTGAGCGGCGGGTCCTGTCCGGCGGCACGCGGGTCAACGCAAGCGCGGCCGTGCGCGTTGTTGTGAGATGAACGCCCAAAGCAAGAACTGTTGCCCACCGCGTCCGCCATGGCGGTCCTGCCCCGTCCAGCAAATGGACCCGCATGTGGCGCCGCGCGTCGAGCGAGTTTCGGGCGTCGCCGGGAGCCAGATCATGTCCCGTTCCATGAAGTTCTTCGGCCGACTGCTGACGGCGCTGGTTTTCGTCGTGCTTGGGTTCGCCGGTAGCGCGTCACGTGCGCAGCCCGCGGTCTCGTCACCGCCGTTTGACCAACAGGTCCTGGACGAGTTGCTGGCACCGATTGCGCTCTATCCAGATGCCTTGCTGACGCAAGTGCTAATCGCGTCGACCTACCCGCTCGAAGTGGTGCAGGCGGCGCGTCTGGTCGATCGCAGCCCCGACTTGGCGCCCGACGCGCTCGCCGGCGTCGCCGAGGCGCAAGCCTGGGACCCGAGCGTGATCGCTCTCGTGCGCTTTCCGTCCGTGCTCGCGATGATGGACGACAAGCTCGACTGGACGCAAAAGCTCGGCGATGCATTCCTGGCCCAGCAAGCCGACGTGATGAACACTGTACAGGCGCTGCGCGCTCGCGCGCAGGCGGCCGGAAACCTCGACAGCAACGCACAGCAGACGGTGGTCGTGCAGGACCGCTTCATCGTCATCGAGCCGACGCAGCCGCAGTTCGTCTACGTCCCGTTCTTCAACCCGATGTTCGTCTACGGCAATTGGTGGTGGGGCGCGCCACCGCGCTGGGTCTGGGTGCCGCCACCGCGCTTTCAGCCCCCGGGCTGGGGGCCGGGTTGGGGCCCGGGCATCGGTTGGGGTCGGCCGATCGGCGCGCCACCCTGGATCTGGCACGGCCGCGCGCCAAACTGGCAAAACCGAAATATCGTCGTCAACAACACGACGATCATCAACAACAATAGCGTCACCATCAACAACGGCCGCGGCGCGCCGGTATGGACGCACAACCCAGGGCCGCGCCGCGGCGTCTCCGATCCCCGATGGCACGAAGGCCCGCCGCCCGGCGCGACCCGCCCGAGCGGCCCCGACCGTACACGTCCCGGCGGCGCGCAACCCTTGCCCGAGCGCACCCGGCCGAGCGGCCCGGACCGCAAGCGCCCGGGCAACCCGCAACCGCAGCCCGACGCGAGACCCGTGCCGACGCGCCCGGGCGTAGGCGGCAACGCGCCGCAAGCCACCCCGCCAACCGCGCCAACGACACCGGGTGACAGTGGTGGGCGCCATGGGTCGCGTCCGGGCTCGCGTCCGCCGCCCGGTGACTCGGCACTCCCCACCCATACCCGGCCGCCGCGAACAGGCGCCCCGGCAGCGAATCCCGCAGCCGGTCAGCCCGCGCGCCCCGCGCCTTCGCCCCCACGGCAGGCTCCTGCTGCCGACGCGCCGAGCGAGCCCGTCGCGCGACCGGCGCCACCCGAACGCAGCCGCGGCGACGGTGATTCCGGAAACGCGCGACAGGCGCCACCGGACCGCAGCCGCGGCGACCGCGAATCCGGCAGCGCACGGCCGGGCGGCACATCGCCCGCGCGCGCAACGCCGTAGCGCGCCCGCGTCAGGCGGAAGCGCCGATTCGATTCGGGGATTCAGCGGACTAGGGCGTGTTACCACTACGCAGCCCATCGGCGATGAGCACGAAGTTGATGAAGCCTATGAACAGAGCATCCAATTTCTCGAAGCGCGAGAAAATGCGCCGGTAGCCCTTCAGGCGGCGGAACAGGCGCTCGACCTCGTTGCGGCGCTTGTACATCTCGCGGTCGTATTCCCAAGGCTCGAGGCGGGTCTTCAGCGGCGGCACGACGGGGATGAAGCCCAGGTCGAGTGCCAGCTGGCGCGTCTCGTTGCCCTCGTAGGCTCTGTCCATCAGCAAGTGCAGGGGTCGATTCGGGACGCCCCGTCGGCTCAGTAGCGCGCGACCCTCGGGCGCGTCATGCGCCTGACCTGGTGAGAGCGAGAACGTCACGGCCGTACGAGCATCCGCGGCAACCATATGAATCTTGGTGTTCCATCCGCCGCGCGATTTGCCGATGGACTGCGGGCCGTCTTTTTTAGCGCTCCTGTGCCATCCGGATGCACCTTGACGCTGGTGCTGTCCAGCGACACGGCTTCGATCTTGATGCGCACGACCTGCGACTGCTGCAACTGCTCGAACACGCGGTCGAGTACACCGGCCTTGGACCACCGGTTCATGCGCGTGTAAATGGTGTGCCAGTTGCCAAAACGCTTGGGTAGACCACGCCACTTGCAGCCGTGCTCGGCTACGAAGAGGATGGCATTCAAAACCTGCAGGTTGCTCAAACTGACATTGCCTCGCTGCGTAGGCATGCAGTGTTCGATCTGCGCGAATTGGCTTGCTGTGATCTCCATGCACGAAGTATCTCGCGGTATGTGGAGTCAAATCAGTTAGTGTTAACACGCCCTAGGCTTTAGCCAGTTGCGCCTGCGCGACCTTGCGGTCGGCGTCAACCTTCTGCGCGCTCGGCCGTTGGCCGATCAGGGCGGCGTAGGCCTTCCAATCGACGCCTGCGGCGGCGAGCAGGTCTTCCCCGAGTGCGATGCGGCTCGAAAGTGCGACGAGCGGCAGGCTGACGTAAGCGGCGCAATCGGCTTGCGTGAAGCTGTCGCCACCGACGTAGGGCGCGAACTTCGCCAAGCGCT
Source organism: uncultured beta proteobacterium (assembly GCA_963774675.1). Classification (GTDB taxonomy): domain Bacteria; phylum Pseudomonadota; class Gammaproteobacteria; order Burkholderiales; family Burkholderiaceae_C; genus CAIKUF01. Next base: position 630,122 of record CAVZFV010000013.1, read on the forward strand.
TGAAGCCGGCGATGTTCTTCACGAGCTGCTTGCGCACGCGCTCCTTGCTCGCGTCGGACAAGGCCTCTCCGCCGAAGAAGGCCTGGCCGTAGAGCTGGCGTGCAACGAGCTCGATGTGCAGGTCGATGAAGAGGGTGAGCTCCTGCAGCTTGGCGCGCTCCCAGGGGTCGGCTGGCAGCAGCGCGGGCGTCGGCCAGGTGGCCTCGATGTAGGCCATGATCGCCTCGCTTTCGCACAGCGCGCCGCGCTCGGTGCGAATGAAGGGTACCTTGCCGAGTGGCGTGCTGGCGAGCACCGATTCATCCTGGCTGCCGGTCTTGCAGACCTCTTCCGTGAAAGGCGCGCCCTTTTCGAGCAGCGCGAGCTTGACCTTGTTGTAGTAGTTTGAAATCGTGATGCCGCACAGCGTGATCATGGCGAAACGTCTCCTGGTTCGGGGTTCGATTGGGGCGCCAGTCTATGCCGCAAGCCCTTGCCCTTGCTGCCGCGCAGGTGACAATCGTGCATGGCCGCCTTCCTCGACAAGCTGTGCTCGCGCGCCGAACTCACGGCGTGCCTGCGCGACCTGGCGCGTCCGTTGGTCTTCACGAACGGCGTCTTCGACATCCTGCACCGCGGCCACGTGAGCTATCTGGCCGAGGCCCGCGCGCTCGGCGCGAGCCTCGTCGTCGGCCTGAACAGTGACGCTTCCGCGCGCGGTCTGGGCAAGGGGCCGGACCGGCCCTTGAACGGCGAGGCCGATCGCGCCTGCGTCCTCGCCGCGCTCGAGAGCGTGAGCCTCGTGACCCTGTTCGACGAGCCGACCCCGGTCGCGCTGATGCAGCTCGTGCGGCCGGACTGGTACGCCAAGGGCGGCGACTACGATATCGAGACGCTCGCCGAAACGCGCCTCGTGCGCAGCTGGGGCGGGCAGGCACGTGCCATCGCATTCCTCGACGGCTATTCGACGAGCGCGCTGCTTGCGCGGGTGCGTGGCGCGGCGTGACATGCGGGTGCAAGTGTCGCCAGCGGTGGCCCCGCCCCGAGCTCCCGCCATCTGTCACCCGCCCCCAGCCACCGATGCCGGGAGACTTTGAATGACCCACGCCGCGCTCAAGATCATCCACGACGAACACGCCGCGCTCGCCGTGCTGCTGCGCACGATGGGCGTGCTGCTCGCTGCCTACCGCAAGCACGGCACTACACCCGACTTTGGGCTGCTGCGCGCGATGCTCTTTTATGTCGACGAGTTCCCCGAGCGACTGCATCACGCGAAGGAATCGGCGCTGCTCTTCCCGCGCTTGCGCGCGCGGGCGCCTGAACTCGGCCCGGTGCTCGACCGGCTCGATCGCGACCATTCGCGGGGCAGCGCAGCGGTGCGCGATCTCGCGCACGCGCTGCTCGGCTTCGAGCTGATGGGCGAGGCGCGGCGCATCGCGTTCGAGCAGGCGCTCGACGATTTCGTCACATCCCGCCTCGAGCACATGCGCGTCGAGGAAACCGAAGTCTTGCCCGTTGCCGAGAAGGTGCTCGAGCCCGAAGACTGGGCCGCCCTCGACGCCGCGTTTCGCGAGAACCGTGATCCGCTCACCGGCCACGCGCCGGAGGACGACTACCGCGAACTCTTCAGCCGGATCGTCCGCCAGGTGCCCGCGCCCTTCGGCCTTGGGCCGGCGCTTTGACGCTGCCTTGGGTCCGCGCTTTGATGCTGCCTTGGCCCGCCGCTTTGCTGTCACTGCTGGGCGCCGCTTTGACGTCGCCGCGTGCGGTCGCTTCGCTGTTCCGATGGGCGGTGGCTTTACTGTTGTCTCGCCGCACCGCGTCGATTCAGCCTTCGGCTGAGGCTTCCATCGCCGCGACAGGATGACGCCGCGCGCACTGATCCTGGCAGCCGGGCGCGGCGAGCGCATGCGGCCGCTGAGTGACGCCACGCCCAAGCCCCTGCTCGTCGTGCGCGGCCGGCCGCTGATCGAGTGGCATCTGATCGCGCTCGCGCGCGCCGGCGTGCGCGAGATCGTCGTCAACACCGCCTGGCTCGAGGACAAGATCGTCGCCGCCCTCGGCGACGGCGCGCGATTCGGCGTGTCGCTGCGCTACTCGACGGAGGGGCGCGACCATGGCGGCGCGCTCGAGACGGCGGGCGGCATCGCGAAGGCGCTGCCACTGCTCGTCGATGACGACGACGACCCATTCTGGCTCGTCTCGGCCGACATCTTCGCGCCAGGGTTCGACTTCGATGCTGGTCGAGCGGCGAGCTTCGCGGCGCGCGACGATCTGGCGTGCCTGTGGCTGGTGCCCAATCCGCCGTATCACGCGGCGGGCGATTTCGCGCTCGACGCCGCCGGCCGTGTCACGCACGACGCCGCCGCGCGACCGTGGACCTACGCCAATATCGCGCTGTGCCGCGCAGCGCTGGTGGACGGTGTGATGTCGGGGACGCGCGCCGCGCTCGGCCCGCTGCTGTTTCGTGCTGCCGATGGCGGCCGCGTTTCGGGCGAGCTGCTTGCGGGCGAATGGCACAACGTCGGCACGCCGCAGGACTTGGCGGCGCTCGGCTGAGGCACCGGGGTCGCGTGGCCCGGCGAGTTGGACCGGCGGTGAGGGCTACCGCCCGATCAGCCGCGAGTGCGCGTGGGAGTGCGCTTGCGAGTGCGGACGGGAGTGCGAGCGGGAGTGCGGGTGCGAATGCGATTGCGAAAGCCCGTGCGAATGCGCGTGCGAATCCCCGATCAATCCGCCAGGCCGAGCGTCACCGCGTCGATCCGCTCCAGCACTTCCGGCGTCAGCTTCGGCGTGAGCGCGAGGGCGCCGAGGTTGTCTTGCAACTGCGCAAGCTTCGAGGCGCCGAGGATCACGGTGCTGACGTGCGGGTTTCGGTTCACCCACGCGATCGCGAGTTGTGCCACGTTGCCGCCGAGCTCCTTGGCGATCGGCTCGAGTTTGGCGACGGCCGCGTTCTTCTGCGCATCGGTCAGCCCCTTGACCAGGAAGCTCATGGCCTCGAGCGCGCCACGGCTGCCGGCGGGCACACCGCTGCTGTACTTGCCGGTGAGCAGCCCGCTCGCGAGCGGGCTCCAGGTCGTGAGCCCGAGGCCGATGTCCTCGTAGAGCCGCACGTATTCCTGCTCGACGCGCTTGCGGTGGAACAGGTTGTACTGCGGCTGCTCCATCACCGGCTTGTGCAGGTGGTGGCGATCGGCGATGTCCCACGCGGCGCGGATATCGGCCGCGCTCCATTCGCTTGTGCCCCAGTAGAGTGCCTTGCCCCGCGTGATCATGTCGCTCATCGCCCATACCGTCTCTTCGATCGGCGTCGCCGGGTCCGGGCGGTGGCAGTAGACGAGGTCGATGAAATCGAGCCCCATGCGTTTCAAGGAGCCGTCGATCGCCTGCGTCAGATATTTGCGGTTGAGCGTGTCCTTGCGGTTGATGGCGTCGCCTTCGCGGTCGAGCCCCCAGAAGAACTTGGTCGAGACGACGTAGTTCAGGCGCGGCCACTTGAGCGCGCGCAACGCTTCGCCCATCACGATCTCGCTCTGCCCGCCAGCATAGATCTCGGCGTTGTCGAAGAAGTTGACGCCGGCGTCCATCGCGGCGGCCAGCATTTCGGTGGCGGCCTTGACGTCGACCTGGTTGTGGTACGTGACCCACGAGCCGAGCGACAGCTCGCTGACCTTCAGGCCGCTTCGGCCCAGACGACGGTATTGCATGAATGTGCCTTGCGTGAAATGAAAAGGAGGGGTCAAGCCTAAACGAAGCTCGGTTCGCCCGCGGGCCGGCCCGGGGAAAGTGCCCGCAATCTGCCGGAAATGCGACGCGAAGGCCGGCGCCGACGCCTCAAGTCGACCGGCGCACAGCCGATGAGCCCCTGATGCCGACCCTCGCGCACACCGATTGATGACGCAGACGCTTGACTGGGCGCTGCGCGTGGATCTGCTGGCCGCGGCCACGGCAGTTGCCGTGCTGGCCGCGTTCGCGACGCTCACGCTGTGGAGTGGCGTCTCCGCGGCCGAACGCGGTGCCGCCCTCAGGCGCCGGATCAGTGCCAGTGTGGCGCTTGCCAGCGGCGTGATGTCGACCCATTTCATCCTGATGTCCGGGCAGCCGCTGCCCGGATCGCCGGCCTATGACGGCCTGGCGCTGATCGCCGCGTTCGCGCTGGCGACGTTCGGTGCCCTGCTGACCCAGGTGTTGACAACGCGGGCGTCGCCCTCGCGATGGCTGGGCGCCGCCGGCCTGCTCGCCGCCGCACTGTGCGCCACGTCGATGCTTGCGTTGCGCGCGCTGGCATTCGAATCTCACATCGGCTGGCGGCCGACTTCGCTGGCGGTGGCGCTTGCCGTCGGTGTCGCCGGCATTGGCGCGGCGTTCTGGTTGTGGTCCGGGCAGCGCTTGGTCGCCCGGCTGCACCGCGCGACGCCCGCCGCGCTGTTGCTGGGCCTGACGCTCGCCGCGCTCGACGTCGCAGTAATCGACGCCGCGATCCTGCCGGCCGGCACCCTGATCGCTCCGGGTCAGGAGGGCACCATCGGCGGCGAGGCGCTGACAATTCTTGCCTTGCTCGGCGGCCCGGTCGTGCTCGCGCTGCTGCTGCTCGTCGCGCTGCTCGAAGACCGCTTCAGCGGCCTGTTGGCGCGCGCCCGCGATGAGCTGCAACGTGCGACCTACACCGACCCGCTGACCCGGCTGCCGAACCGGCTGATGTTCGAGGACCGGCTCAAACGCAGCGCGCAGCGCGCCGACCGCAGCGATCAGCGCCTTGCATTGCTGTTCATCAATCTCGATGGCCTCAAGGGGGTCAACGAGCACTACGGCCAGCATGTCGGCGACGCGCTGCTGCGCCATGTCGGCCAGCGCCTGGGCGCGCTGTGTGGTGGTCGCGAAATGCTCGCACGCGCCGGTGGCGACGAGTTCCTGCTGCTGATCGACGACAACCCCGACCCCGAGGCGGCCGCGCGACGTGCCTGCGTGCTGCTCGCCGAACTCGCCAGGCCGTGCCAGATCGAGCAGCGCGAGCATGTGGTTTCGGCGTCGATCGGCATCGCGATGTACCCCGAGCACGGCGCCGTGTCGCGCCTGATTCCGCACGCTGCCGCCGCGCTGAGCGTGGCCAAGCACCAGGGTGGCGCGACTCACTGCTTCTACGAAGCCGGCATGCTGAGCGGCAAGCGCGACGAGATGGACATGCTGCGCGACCTGCGCCTGGCGATCGAGCGTGGCGAGCTCGAGCTCTTCTACCAACCGAAGATCCACGCGCCAAGCGGCGAGATCACCGGGGTCGAGGCGCTGATGCGCTGGCATCATGCGCAGCGCGGCACGGTCAGCCCCGAGGTCTTTATTCCGCTGGCCGAGCGCTACGGGCTGATCCATTCGATCGGCAACTGGCTCGTCGACGATGCTTGCCGCCAGATCCGTGCCTGGCGCAATCAGGGCCTGCGCATGCGGGTCGCGATCAACCTGTCGGTGCACCAGCTGCACCAGCCCGACCTCGCGACCCGCATCGGCGCCGCGCTGCAGCGCAACCGGCTCGATGCGCAGGTGCTGACCTGCGAAATCACCGAGACGCTCGCGACCGACGACAGCCACGACGCGCACGGCGTGATCGACGAGCTCGCCGCGCTCGGCGTGCACCTCTCGATCGACGATTTCGGCACCGGCTACTCGAACCTCGGCCGGCTGCGCGCACTGCCGGCCGAGGAGCTCAAGATCGACCGCGGCCTGGTGCTCGATCTGGCGACGAGCAGCGACGCGCATGCGATCGTCGACGCCGTCGTCAAGCTCGCCCATGCGCTCGGCCTGAAGGTCGTCGCCGAAGGCGTCGAGACCGAGACCCAGCAACAACTGCTGCGCGAACTCGGCTGTCACGAGCTGCAGGGCTACCTGTTCGCCAAGCCGATGTCGGCGCGCGCGCTTGCGCAGTGGGCGATGAAACAGGAAGGCCCGCGCGTGCTCGACTTCCGGGCGTCGCTGTTCGGAGAGACGCGTGCCGTCGAGCTGATCTGAGGCCGTGCCCAAGCCCCTGCGGCCGGCAAGCCGCGGGGCGCTTCCTACAATGCGGCGATGAACGATCGAGCCTATACCCGCGGCGCCGCGCTGGCCGACATCCTGCCCAAGCGCATCGTCATACTCGATGGCGCGATGGGCACGATGATCCAGCGCGCGAAACTCTCCGAGGCCGACTATCGCGGTGCGCGCTTTGCCGATCACCCGAAGGACCTGAAAGGCAACAACGAATTGCTGCAGATCACGCGGCCGGATGTGATCCTCGCGATCCACGAGGCCTACCTGCGTGCCGGCGCGGACATCGTCGAGACAAACACCTTCGGCGCGACCTCTGTTGCGCAAGACGACTACGGCCTCGCCGCGGTCGCGCGCGAAATAAACGTCGCCGCGGCGCGCCTCGCGCGCCAGGCTTGCGGCGCCTTCGGCACACCCGACAAGCCGCGCTTCGTCGCCGGCGCGCTGGGCCCGACGCCGCGCACCGCCAGCATCAGCCCCGACGTGAACGACCCGGCCGCGCGCAACGTCACGTTCGACCAATTGCGCGACGCCTACCGCGAGCAGGCAGAAGGCCTGCTCGAGGGCGGCTGCGACCTGTTCCTCGTCGAGACGATCTTCGACACGCTCAACGCCAAGGCGGCGATCTTCGCACTCGACGAGTTGATGGAAGCAAGCGGCGAGCGTCTACCGGTGATCATCTCTGGCACCGTGACCGACGCCTCCGGGCGCATCCTGTCGGGCCAGACGGTGGGTGCGTTCTGGCATTCGGTGCGCCACGCGCGGCCGCTCGCGGTCGGGCTCAACTGTGCGCTCGGTGCGGCGCTGATGCGGCCCTATATCGAGGAGCTCGCCACCGTCGCCGGCGACACCTTCATCAGTTGCTACCCGAACGCCGGCCTGCCCAACCCGATGAGCGAAACCGGCTTCGACGAGACGCCCGAAATCACCGCCCGGTTGATGGAGGACTTCGCGCGCGCCGGCTTTCTCAATATCGCTGGCGGCTGCTGCGGCACGACGCCCGAGCACATCGCGCAGATCGCGCAGCGCGTCGGTGCCTATGCGCCGCGCTGCCGCCATGCGCAAGGCTTGCTGACCGCGCTGGTCGACGCCTGAAAACAAACTGACGACCCCAGGCCGTCTGGCGGCCGCCCCCCGCGGGGGGCACCGAACCCGACCGGGAGACCCCGATCGGGTTCGGCGCGCGGAGACCGCCACACCCCCTGGTTGCCTGCGGCAACCTGTCCCCGAGGGGAAGCCGGCCGCGCGGTTCAGGCCAGGCTGTGCAGCCGCTCCAGATTCAAGCGCAAGCGCACGTCCTGCGGTGCGACTCCTGCGGTCACCGCGAAGCGGGCGACACGCGTGTCGCGCCGCGCGGGCTCCCCGAGCGGCATCCCGGACGCGCTGATCACGCTCGCCACCGTCGGCTCGTTGGCGAGCCGGCCGCGTCGCAGCACGACGGCGATCTCGCCACTGGCAAGGCGCACGTAGCTGCCTGGCGGGTAGATGCCGGTGGCCTTGATGATCGCGATGCCGGCTTCGTCGGCCTGCTGGTTTTCGTCCAGATAGGTCGCCTTCGCCGCAGCCATGCCCGAAAGCGCGTTGCGCGTGCGGCGCCGGCTCAGGCGCGCAGCGAAGATATCGGCGCGCTGGACGAGGCGCGCGAGCTGCTGCGCCTCGCCGAGTTCGGCGAGCTTGCCGGGGCGCGTCGCATGGTGCTGCGCAACCGCGTCCAGCCAGAGTGCGTCGGTGATGCCGCACTCGCGCAGCCGTGCCGCGCCGAGCGCGCCGTGGCTCTCGATCAGCGCGCGCTGCTGCGGTGTCGGCGGTGCTTCCTGCAGCGCGAGCGCGTCCTGCAGCGCGGTCATCGCGATGTTCATCGTCAGCGCCGCGCAGCGCAGCGGCTCGAGCCACGCGGCGGGCCAGGTAACGAGATGGCGTGCCGCGAGTTCGCAGACCACCGCGACGAGCAGCGCATGCCCGACGCTGTAGTTGCGCGATTCGGCCGTCGTTCCCTGGATCAGGATCAGCAGCGCGAGGTCGGTGTCGCGATCGAGCAACTCGAGCAGATCGGCCTGCAGCGCTGCCAGCCGCGGCGCGAAGTCTTCTGCCGGCACCTCGTGCAGCAGCACGCGGGCACGTGTCTGCAGGCTGTCCCAGGCGTTAAGCGGGTTGTCGATGCGACGCGCGGGGCCGGTCGCCGGCGCGCCGTCGGGTCGCGCCTGCGCGATCTTTCCGAGCAAGGCGCCTTGGCGCATCAACGAATCGACCTTGCCGTTGACGGCGCGGGCAAAGGTCTCGCTGTCCTGGTTGTCGAGATAGAGCTCGCGTTCGGTCAATGACTGCAACTGGTCCTCGGTGCGGATCACGACTCCGCGCGCGGCGATCAGCGCGCCGCCGGCATCGCGCAGTGCGAAGGGTAGCGCGACGCCGAGTTGTACGGCTTCGGGCGGAAACGGATGGAGAGCGGTGACGGTCAAGGCGGGGCGCGCAAACGCAGTTCGGGAATTCCCTGTGTCTTCGACGCCGACGCCGGCAACTTGAGGTGCGCGCCTGCGCTATCGAAACACCCTATGCGGGCCTTGTCAGCCATGCGTCAGAATCGCCTCAACTTGGAGGAGTTGATGGAAAAGACCTGGCTCAAGCACTACCCGGCAGGGGTTCCTGCCGAAATCGACGTCACGCAGTACCGCTCACTCGTGGAGCTGCTCGAAGACAGCTTCAAGAAGCATGGCAGCGCCACCGCCTATCGCTTCATGGGCAAGGCGATCAGCTTCGGGCAGGTGGATCAGCAGTCGCGCGCATTCGCCGCCTACCTGCAAGGGCTCGGGCTCGAAAAGGGCGATCGCGTCGCGATCATGATGCCCAACGTGCCGCAGTATCCGGTCGCGGTGGCGGCTGTCCTGCGCGCCGGGCTCGTCGTCGTCAACGTCAACCCGCTCTACACGCCGCGCGAGCTCGAGCATCAGCTGAAGGATTCGGGCGCGAAGGCGATCGTGCTGGTCGAGAACTTTGCAAACACCTTCCAGGCGGTGGCTGCCAACGTGCCGACGAAGACGGTGATCCTGACTGCGCTCGGCGACATGCTCGGCTTCCCGAAGGCGCTGATCGTCAACTACGTCGTGCGCAACGTGAAGAAGATGGTGCCGGCATACGACTTGCCCGGCGCGGTGCGCTTCAACGACGCGCTGAACCAGGGCCGTGGCAAGGCGGTGCGCGCGGTCTCGGTCGGCCCGGACGACATCGCCGTGCTGCAGTACACCGGCGGCACGACGGGCGTGAGCAAGGGCGCGGTGCTGCTGCACAGGAACCTGGTCGCCAACATCCTGCAGTCCGAGGCGTGGTACCAGCCGGCGCTGAAGAAGATTCCGGCCGGGGAGCAGATCGTGACGATCTGCGCGCTGCCGATCTATCACATCTTCGGCTTCAACACGAACATGATGCTCAGCATGCGCATGGGCGGCTGCAACATCCTGATCGCCAACCCGCGCGACCTGCCGGCCGTCTTCAAGGAGCTGTCGACGCTGAAGTTCCATAGCTTCCCTGCCGTCAACACGCTCTTCAACGCGATGGCGCACCACCCCGACTTCGGGACGGTCGACTGGAGCAGCCTCGTCATTTCGGTCGGCGGCGGCATGGCAGTGCAAAGCGGCACGGCCAAGCTCTGGCTCGAGAAGACAGGCTGCCCGATCGTCGAGGGCTACGGCCTGTCGGAGACGTCGCCGTCGGCCACCTGCAACCCGGTGGACAGCACCGCCTACAGCGGCAACATCGGCCTGCCGATGCCCAACACCGAACTCACGCTGCTCGACGACGACGGCAACGAGGTACCGATGGGCACGCCAGGCGAGATCGCGATCCGCGGCCCGCAGGTGATGGCCGGTTACTGGCAGCGCCCGGACGAGACCGCCAAGGCGATGACGGATGACGGGTTCTTCCGCACCGGCGACATCGGCACCGTGGACGAGCGCGGCTACTTCAAAATTGTCGATCGCAAGAAGGACATGATCCTTGTCAGCGGCTTCAACGTGTATCCGAACGAGGTCGAGGACGTCGTCTCGCAGCTCGAAGGCGTGCTCGAATGCGCCGCTGTCGGCGTGCACGATGCCAAGGCTGGTGAGGCAGTGAAGCTCGTCATCGTGCGCAGCGATCCGGCCTTGACCGAAGCCCAGGTGAAGGCCTACTGCGAGACCAACCTGACCGGCTACAAGCGGCCCAAGGTCGTCGAGTTTCGCACCGATCTACCGAAGTCCAACGTCGGCAAGATCCTGCGCCGGGAGTTGAGAGACAAGGCCTGATCGGCGCAGCAGATCAGGCCTTGCGGCGAAGGATCATATGCCGCAGGCATGTGAGCCGTAGCTACAAGACCTCAAATTGGCGGCCGCCGCAGGCGCTCACGCCTTGCGCTTGGGCGGCGGGCCGTAGACGCGCGGCGGCTTCTCGGCGCGCACGTAGAGCGGCAGCACGAGCGGCAGGCTGGCCTCGATGTCCTTGATGCGCGAGCCGCCGCTCGGGTGTGTCGACAGCCACTCGGGCGCCGCGCCCTTGGCAGCGGTGGCCATCTTCTGCCACAGCGTGATGCCGGCGCGCGGGTCGTAGCCGGCGCGCGCGGCGAGCTCCATGCCGACGAGGTCGGCCTCGCTCTCGTCGTCGCGGCCGAATTTGAGCGTCACGATCTGGCCACCCATGTCTGCCAGGTAGCGTCCGCCCGAGCCGAGGCCGAACAGCGCGGCGCCGATCTCGATCGCACCGCGCGTGGCCGCTGTTTTGCCGAGCCGCTCGCGCGCATGTTCGCGTAGCGCGTGGGCGATCTCGTGGCCCATCACCATCGCGACCTCGTCGTCGCTGAGTTGCAGCTGATCGAGCAGGCCGTAGAAGAAGGCGATCTTGCCGCCCGGCATGCAGAACGCGTTGACCTGCTTGCTGGCAAAGAGGTTGACCTCCCACTTCCATTGCCGCGCGCGCTCGTTCCATTCGTAACTGTACGGGATGATGCGTTCGGCAATCGCGCGCAGCCGGATCAACTGCGCGTTGTCGCGTGGCGCGAGCGCCTTTTGTTGCGCCGCCTTCTGCTGCATCTGGCGGTACTGTTGCAGCGCGGCCTGCTCGATCTGATCGGCCGGCACCAGCCCGGCGACCCACGATTTCTTGCCGACATCGACACCCTCGCGCGCCTGCGCCGGCAGCGCCAGCGCAGACGCCAACAGCGCAGTGAGCACTAACACGCGGGAACAAACTGGCCAGCGCTTGCGCAGGCGGCCTTGGCGGCGAAAAGGCGGGGGTACGGAAATCGGCATCTGCGCAATGGAGCCCCGCACGGCAAGCGAGTTCAAAGCGTTACCTCGCTCACTTCGAATCCGACGCCGCCAGCATGCGCCGCACCTGCGGCAGCAGCATGTAGGCCGGAAAGCTGAGCCAGAAGGTGAGGAAGAAGTACGCCGCGTAGCCCATCTCCTGTGCGCCGATACCGCCGGCCCAGCCTGCCACGGCGCGGCTGAAGGCGAAGATGCTGGAGAGGATCGCGTACTCCGTCGTTGCCCGCTCGCGGCTCGTGATCGCCATCAGGAACGCGAGGAATGCGCCGGTGCCCAGCCCGCCGGTGAAACTCTCCAGGCCGCTCGCCGTGTACACCATCAGCTGATGTGCCAGCGCGATCTCGCTGCCCTGTGTGGCGAGTGGCACGACATGCGCCGCGCCCGCATAGCCGAGGTTCGAGAGCGCCTGCCACAGCCCGAGCACCCACAGGCCTCGAAAGATGCCGACCTTGTCGACATACCAGCCACCGAGCAGGCCGCCGGCGATCGACAGCCCGAGGCCGAGGTTCACGCTCACGAGGCCGATCTGCTGGTTCGTGAAGCCCGAATCGACCCAGAACGGCTTGACCATGAAGCCCATCGCCGCGTCGCCGAGCTTGAAAAGCAGAATGAAGAGCAGGATCGCGACCATTCCCGGCCGCGCGAGCAGCTCGACCCACGCACCGAACACCGGCCCCTCGCGCATCAGCGCGGCGCGCGGTCCGCGCGCGGCACGCACCATCAACAGCGCGCCGCAAAGCATCAGGCCGACCGGCAACGCGCCCTTGAACCACCAAGTTCCGCTCGCGGCGATCACTGTTTGCCACTCTTGGGCCCGCGCGAGCGGCCCGAGCACCGGCCACAGCAGGCCGGCGATGACGAGAGCGAGCGCCCCGATCCACAGGGGCTGGTCGCGCAACAGCGTGAGCTCGCCCTTCACGGTGCCGGTCGATCCGCTGCGCGGCGGCTCGCGTGGCGCCATCAGCACGACCGTCGCGTTGAATAAAAATATGCCCGCGCCGAGCGCATAGGCCCAAGCCCAGCCGTACCAGCCCGAGAGCATCAGCACGACACCAGCGAACAGCATGCCGACGCGATAAAAGCCGATCCGCACGCCATTGGCCAAGCCGTACTCGTGCTTGTCGAGCAGCTCGATCGTGTAGCCGTCGGTCGCGATGTCGTTCGTCGCCGACAGAAACGTGAAGGCGCCGATCGCGATCCACAGCCACATGCCGGGCGTTGCCGGGCCGCCGCTGGCATTGAGCGCGAAATACGCCATCACGCAGCCCATGCCGAGGTTCGCCGCGGCGATCCAGCGCCGATGCCGGCGCGCCCAGTCGATGAGCGGCGCCCACAGGAACTTCACCGTCCATGCAAGACCGAGCAGGCTCAAGAGGCCGATGTCCGCCAGATTCACGCCCTGCTGACGAAAGTAGACCGGGAAGATGTCGTAGAAAACGCCGAGCGGCAGCCCCTCGCTGAAATACAGCAGCGCGACCCAGAACATCTTGCGTTTGTAGGCGGGGATCGCGGCGCGGGCGTCGGTCATCGGGCGATTCTAGGCAGCGGTCGCGGGCCGCCTCCTAGAATGGATCGAGCAGAAAATTGCCGAACAGAAACCGTCGAAAAGAAATCGCTGAGCCACGAGACCGCCCGATGCCGCTGAGCTGGAACGAGATCAAGTCGCGCGCCATCGCGTTCAGCAAGGACTGGTCCGCCGAGAACTCTGAACGGGCCGAGACGCAGAGCTTCTGGAACGCCTTCTTCCACCTCTTCGGCATCGAGCGCCGCCGCGTGGCGAGCTTCGAGAAGCAGGTCGAGATCGCGCGCGCCGGCCACAAGCTCAAGCACGGCCGCATCGACGGCTTCTGGAAAGGCACGCTGCTGATCGAGCACAAGAGCGCCGGCCAGAGCCTGGACCGCGCTTTTGCGCAGGCGGTGGACTACTTCGACGGCCTGCCCGAGCGCGACCTGACGCGCTACGTGCTGGTGAGCGACTTCGCCCGCCTGCGCCTGCACGATTTCGATACCGGCGCCGAGACTGAATTCGCCCTGCGCGACCAGCACAAGCACGTCAAGCGCGCTTCGGCTTCATCGCCGGCTATCAGGCGCAAGTGATCAAGCCGCAGGACCCGGTGAACATCCGCGCCGCCGAGCGCATGGGCAGGCTGCACGATGCTTTGAAGGCGAGTGGTTACGGGCAGGACGAAGGCCCGAACGGCGGGCCGGGTCACCCGCTCGAAGTGCTGCTCGTGCGCCTGCTCTTCTGCCTGTTCGCCGACGACACCGGCATCTTCCAACCGGCGCAGGCCTTTCGGGCCTGGGTCGAAGAGCGCACCGCCGAAGACGGCAGCGACCTCGGCCCGCAGCTCGCCCAACTGTTTCAGGTGCTCAACACGCCCGAAGACAGGCGCAGCACCGCGCTCGATGAACAGGTGCGCGCCTTCCCGTACGTCAACGGCCAGTTGTTCGCCGAAGCGCTGCCGCTCGCTGCCTTCACGCGCGTGATGCGCGAGAGCCTTCTCGACGCCTGCGCGATCGACTGGAGCGGCATCAGCCCGGCCATCTTCGGCGCGCTGTTCCAGAGCATCATGGACACCAGGGCGTGGTGCAACCTGGGCGCGCACTACACGAGCGAAGAGAACATCCAGAAGCTCGTCAAGCCGCTGTTCCTCGGCGAGCTGCGCGCCGAGTTCGAGCGCATCACGGGCAACCGCAACCGCCTCTTCGACTTCCACAAGAAACTGCGCACGCTGAACTTCCTCGACCCGGCCTGCGGCTGCGGCAACTTCCTCGTCATCACCAACCGCGAGCTGCGGCTGCTGGAACTCGACGTGCTGCGCGCGGCGTATCAGGACGGCCAGCAACTGCTCGACATTCATCAGCGGCTGCTGGTCAACGTGGACCAGTTCCACGGCATCGAGATCGAGGAGTTCTCGGCCCAGATCGCCCAAGTCGCGCTGTGGTTGATGGACCACCAGATGAACATCCTGGCTGGCGAGGAATTCGGCCTCTACTTCGCCCGCATCCCGCTCAAGGCAACGCCGCACATCGTGCGCGGCAACGCACTGCGGCTCGATTAGGAGGATGTGCTGCCGGCGAGCCGGTGCAGCTATGTGCTGGGGAATCCGCCGTTCATCGGAAAGCAGCACCAGACGCCGGAGCAGAAGGCCGACCTGGCGCCCTTATTCGCAATGATCGAGGGCAGTGGCGTGCTCGACATGGTGGCTGCCTGGTATGTGAAGGCTGCGCTCTACATGCTCGCCAACGAAGCCATCGAAACGGGCCTGATCTCGACCAACAGCATCATGTAGGGTGAACAGGTCGGCGTTTTGTGGGGCTGGTTACTTGCGCAAGGCGTGAGCAGTCGCTGCGCCCACCGCACGTTTCGCTGGAGCAACGAGGCCAGCGGCAAGGCCGCAGTCCACTGCGTCATCGTCGGCTTCGGCCTGCGGCCCTCGAGAACTCGAACCATATTCGAGTACGAGACCGTCGATGGCGAACCGCATGCGCTGACCGCCGCCAACATCAACCCCTATCTGGTCGACGCGCCGAACGTGTTGCTGCCTTCCCGGCGCAGTCCGATCTGCGCGGTACCGCCCATCGTCTTCAGGTCGATAGCCAACGACGGCGGGCGCCTGTTGCTCGCCGATGCCCAGCGTGCCGCTCTCCTCGCAGCAGAGCCGAAGGCTGAGACCTGGATTCGTCCGTTTCTCGGCGCGGACGAGTTCATCAACGGCCTTTCGCGTTGGTGCTTGTGGTTGGTGGACTGTCCGCCTACGGCGCTGCGCGCCATGCCAAACGTCATGGAACGTGTTCAGGCCGTCAAACAGCACCGTCAAGCCAGCGCGCCAGCGGGGACGCGGGCGTTGGCAGCAACGCCTTCGCTGTTCGGTGAGAACCGGCAGCCCAACGGTCGATACTTGCTCGTGCCACGCCATTCGTCTGAGCGCAGGGACATCATTCCGATCGGCTTCCTGGAACCCCCGCGGCGATCGTCGGTGACGCCAGTCTGTGTGTGCCCGGTGCGACGGCCTACCACTTCGGGGTCATGACCTCGCGCATGCACATGGCGTGGGTGAAGTACGTTCGCGGCCGAATCAAGAGGGACTATCGGTACACCAACCAGATCGTCTACAACAACTTGCCCTGGCCCGAATCCCCGACCGACGCGCAGCGCGCCGCGATCGAGGCCGCCGCACAGGCCGTGCTCGACACCCGCACGCAGTTCCCCGGCTCCACGCTCGCCGACCTGTACGACCCGCTGACGATGCCTCCCGCGCTGCTGAAAGCGCACCACAAGCTCGACGCCGCGGTCGATGCCGCCTACGGCCGCAAGAGCTTCAAGACCGATGCCGAGCGCGTGGCGTTTCTGTTCGAGCAGTACCAGCGCATCACGTCGCTGTTGCCCACGGAGCGAGTCAAGTCCAGGCCGCGTCGAGCGGCGAATTGACGCTCACTTCTCTATCCGTCTGATCTCGCCGCTGCGCGAGATCGAGAACAGAGCCGGCGCGGGCGATTCGGCAACTGCCCGCTGGATGGCGCGCCAGGCCTTGAGGATCACCACAGCGGTTTCGGCGGCGGAGAGGTTTCCCGAGGTCAGCGCGAACAGGCGCAGCCCGGCCGTCCGAACGGCTCACAACTCGTTGGCTCGGCGGCGGATATTCTGGTCGCGGGTGAAGACCGTCCTGCCGCGCCGGCCCACCTCGGCGATCCACTCGATATCGGGTGTGTCGTCGGCAAAGACCTCGCGATGAGCCACGAAAGGAACGCCCGCCCCGCGCAACTCGCGATCCAGCACGTGGCTCCAGGTGTCGCGATCGATGAAAAGGGTGACCTGCACGGCGCCAGCCCCACGGGCCGGGTCAGGCGACGCGCCGCTGCTCGAAGCGCAAGGCCTCTTCGATCTGCTCGGCCGAGACGCCGTAGTCCTCGGCCATCTCCGCAATCGAGTCGCCGGCCTGGAATCGGCTCTCGATGACTTCGGTGCGAACGAATGCGCCCGTCAACACGGGCCGTCCGAACGACAGCGTGGGATCGACGACGAGCGACTTAGGCTGGACATCGACAGCCGTTGGCGGGCGCGTGAACGGAAACAGACGCACCGGCCCGCTGCTCTCACTGGAGAACTCCACCCGCGCCAAGCTGCGTTCAAAGACCTCGCGCAGCGCGCGCTGCCCTTGCTTCGACACATTGAGCAGGTCGCCTGCATGCTCTACGAAGAGATCGATCCCGTTCGTGCGGAACCGTGCCGAGGCAAGCGGCCGACTTTCGCCCAACTGCCCGCGCATGTACTCGACGGCATCGCGAACTTGCTGAAGTCGGACGCGATGATGGCGGCGGAACACGGCGAGCAGATGCAACTCGCAAATGTTCACGAAGGACAACAGACGGCGGCGAGCATCGGCGGGTTCGATGACGCGCGCGAACAATTTGCGGCTTCCATCATGGGCATGTCGATAGTCTTGCCCGAAGCACCACGCCTGCACGGTGCCCGTCGGTAGGCCGAGGATGTGCGCAGCCTCTGCCGCCCGGTAGGCCGGTTCGTCGTGAATACCTTGGTCAGCGTGCGCAGTGGGAACTTTCACCATGACGCTCCTCGGGTCGATCGTGGCGTACGAGTGTAGTGAAATCCTTGTGGCGAAGGATTTTTCAGGCGCGCTTCTCGATTGCGCAAGTCATGCCGCGTCACAGGCGCATGCTGCGCACGGGCAAAGCGTTTCGCGCTCGCGATCGCGTGCGCAACGCGCCGTCGCGTGATCCTTCACAATCGATTCCCATGTCCCTGCCGCACCAGGCCCGCGCGCCGACCTTCTCATCGCTCGCTTTTCGCGCCGCGCTCGGCATGTTTGCCACCGGCGTCACGATCGTCACGGCGCGGGACGCGGCGGGGCGGCGCGTGGGGTTGACGGCGAATTCGTTCAACTCGGTTTCGCTCGCGCCGCCGCTCGTGCTGTGGAGCCTGGCGCGCCGGGCCGGCGCGCTGGCGGCGTTCAGCGCCGGTTCGCACTACGCGATCAACATCCTCGCTTCCGATCAGCGCGCGCTGGCCGATCGCTTCGCCGTGCGCGGCGCGGACCAGTTCGAGGGCGTCGCGCTGCGTGACGGCCTGTGCGGCGCGCCCGTGATCGAGGGCGCGGTGGCGGTGTTCGAGTGCTTCAACCGCAGCCGCTACGAAGAAGGCGACCACGTCATCTTCGTCGGCGAAGTCGAGCATTGCGAGCACCGCGCCGGCGCCGTGCCGCTGATTTTCCACGGCGGGCGCTATTACGCCGAACTGCCGCTCTGAACGATGGCGGCCGACAAACCGGTGGTTGACTTCACACCCGCGCCCAAACCCGCGCCCACACCCGCGCCCACATGTGCGCCCACACCCGCGGATGCGGCTCTGGAGGGCGTGACGTTCATCGAGCGCGGCTGGCTGTCGTCGAACAACGTGTTGCTTCACGGCGCGGCGGGCGAGGGTGCGACGCTCGTCGACACCGGGCACTGCGTGCATGCGGCGCAGACACTCGCGCTGGTGCGCCACGCGCTCGCCGGTGGCGAAGTGGGGGGCGCTGCGGGTGGCGCCGCGGGCGTCGAACCACTCGCGCGCATCGTCAACACGCACCTGCATTCGGATCATTGCGGCGGCAACGCGCTCTTGCAGCGCGAGTTCGGCGTGCCGCTGCTGATCCCGCCAGGCCAGTGGGCGGCGGCGCGCGCATGGGACGAGGACGCGCTCTCGTACCGCCCGACCGGTCAGCGCTGCGAGCGCTTCACGCCCGACGCGCGTATCGTGCCCGGCGACTGTCTGGCGGTCGGCGCGCGGCGTTGGGACGTGATCGCCGCACCGGGCCACGACCCTCACTCAGTGTTGCTGTTCGACGCCGCGCACGGCGTCCTGATCTCAGCCGACGCGCTGTGGGGCAATGGCTTCGGCGTCGTTTTCCCCGAGCTCGAGGGCGAGTTTGCTTTCGACGATGTCGGGGCGGTGCTCGATTTGATCGACGGCTTGCCGGTGCAATGGGTGCTGCCCGGCCACGGCGCGGCATTCCAGGACGTGAAGCCGGCGCTCGCGCGGGCGCGCACGCGCCTGGCGTCGTTTCGCGCCGATCCGGCGCGCCACCACCGCCACGCGGCGAAGGTGCTGTTGAAGTACCACTTGCTCGAGGAGCAGCAGCAGCCGATCGTTGAGCTGCGCGCGTGGTTCGCGGGCGCGCCCTTGGTGCAGGCCATCTGGGCGCGCCTCGGTGCGCCGCGCGGCACGCGCGAAGCGTGGTGCGACTCGCTGCTCGCCGAACTTGTTGCCTCGCAGGCGCTCGCGCTGCGCGACGGCGTCGTCTACAACGCCTGATCGGCGGAGTGGTGGCGGCTCGGGGCCGGGGCGTCAGGCGCCGATGCGTGCGATCTCGCCGTAGGCGTGATTCAGCCAGAGCTTCAGGCGCTGACGCTCCATCAGGCCGAGCCCGGGGCCGTCGATCGCACCGCCGTGGCGCGCGGACCAGAAGCTTGCGTTCCTCGCGTCGATCTTCTGCACCACCGTGTCGTGCAGATGCTTGATTGTGATGACGCTGGCGCCGAGGCCCGTTGCGCGTTCGAGCTGGCCCGAGCGCTCGAGCTGCCCGAAGTCGTCGCCGCGCAACTGGTTCTTCACGATCACATAGTGCACGCGCTGGCCGAAGCGATCGAGCAGCCGCACGAGCAGGTCGACCGAGTCGCGCCCGGAATCCATCACGTGCCAATAGTGCAGCGCGATGCCGGAGAGATCGGCCATGTCGAGCACGCCGGACTCGTCCATCCACTTCACGAGCGGCTCGTGCGTCTGCGCGGCGAGGTCGACGAGCACACGCCGGCCGGGCTCTTCGAGCGCGCTCTCGACGATCTGGTCGAGCGCCTCGTAGCGATCGACGAGCGCGGGCGAGGCGTAGTCGGCATAAAAGCGCATCAGCGCGCCGTGCGATCGGTCGGTGTCGAAGCCGATGAAGGGCAGCTCGTTGTCGATGAAGTACTGCGCGAGCAGGCGCGACAGCATTGACTTGCCGACGCCGCCCTTCTCGCCGCCGATCAGGTGGACCTTCGAGGTGGCCTGGGTTTGCAGGGTGGGTACGTTCATGGCAAGGAAACTCTGGTGGCAGACGCCTGATTGTGCCGTGTGCGTCGCCTTTGCCCCCCGTTCAAGGGGTGGGTTTCCACCGACGCCGAGCTCGCGGTGGATTGACTCGGCGCCGGCGTCTGCTAGCGTGCCGGTTCGGCTCATCGGGGCCGCAAATCCCTCTATCGGCGCGCGCCGTCAACTCTGGAGCAAGCATGATCACGCTACGCAAACTGTTCGTCACCGCCGCACTGGCGGGCCTGGCGAACGCCGCCTCGGCCTACAGCTTCGACAGCCTCTACATCTTCGGCGACAGCATCTCCGATGGGGGCAATGTCGCGCTCGTGATCGGTGCCGACCCGATGCAGGTGATCACCGGCAACAGCTACATCCCGTCGCAACCCTACGCGTCGCAGCAGTTCACGAACGCCAACGTCTGGGCCTATTCGTTTGCGTCCGCGATCGGCCTCGGCGCGTATGCCGCGCCGTCGCTGGCCGGCGGCGGCAACTGGGCCTTCGGCGGCGCGCGCACCAGCATCGACGGTTCGTACTACGGCTTCCCACCGAGCCTGAAGACGCAGGCCGCGGACTACCTGAGCGTCAACGGCAACATGGCTTCGGCCACCGGGCTTTACGTGGTGGCTGGCGGCGCCAACGATGCGCGCGATGCGCTGCAAGCCGCCGCGATCGATCCGGGCAATGCCGCGGCCATCATCGCAGCCGCCGCGGCGACATACGCGGCAGATACCGGCGCGATTGTCGATTCGTTGCAGGCGGCTGGCGCGCAGCACATCGTCGTCTGGGACGCACCGAACATCGGTGTCGTGCCGGCGGTGCTGGCGCAGGGGCCGATGGCGAGCTTCCTCGGCAACCTCGTCAGCGCGTCGATGTCGGCGGCGCTCACCGCCCGCATGAATGGCGAGGCGGGTGTGACACTGTTCGACATCTACGGCCTCGGGACGGCCTGGGCATCGAACCCCGCAGCCTACGGCTTCACGAACGTCGTCGATGCCTGCGGCGCGAAATTCATCTGCGATCCGTCGACCTATGCGTTCTGGGACGGCATTCACCCGACTTCCGGCGGCCACGCGTTGATTGCCAACGCCATGCTCGCAGCCGTCGTTCCGGTGCCCGAGCCCGAGACCTATGCGTTGATGGTCGTCGGCCTCGCGCTCGTGACCTGGCGGGTGCGTCGCCGCGCCTGATCGCGCTTCGCTCTATCGCACGACGGCCGGCATTGCCCGGCCGTTTTGCTGTGCACCACGCCGCGCTCAGGCGGGCGCCTGCAGCGCCGGATCGACGTCCATGAATCGCCAGCTTCGCCCCTGTCCAGTGAAGGTGTTGCGGTGGTAGCCGATCACCCACGGCTGCGCGAGGTCGGTGTAGATGCGGTGGACATGGATCTTGAACGGCATGTAGGCGACGACTAGCTTCTTCGCGGTGTCGATCGCCGCTTGCCGCTCGGGGCCGTCGGGCAGCACGCGCTGCGCCTCGTAGACGGCGTCGTAGGCCGGCAGGTCGAAGCGCGCCTTGTTCGACTGGCCCTTGTTCGGCCCATAGGCGAGCACCATGAAATCCTCCGCGTCGGGCGTGCCGGCGGTCCAGCCGACACCCCACATCATCAGTTTGCCGGCGCTCGAGGCCTTCAGGTTCTCCGGCCACTTGGCCGGCTTGAACTCGATGCGGATGTTGATCGCATCCATGTTCTTCTTCCATTGCTCGACGAGCGCGCGCGAGGCTTGGTCCGGCTGCGTCGCGTAGCGCAGCACGAGCGGTGAGCCGTCGGGCTGGTCGCGCCAGCCGTCGCCGTCCTTGTCGACGTAACCGTAGAGGTCGAGCAGCGCCTTTGCGCGCGCGCGGTCGAAGTCGCTCATCTCGCTCTTGAAGTCCGGGTTGTAGCCCCAGACGCCGGGTGCGATGTGCGATTGGCCGGGGATCGCCTGGTTGCGCCGCACGAGGCGGATTTCCTTGTCGACGTCGATCGCGAGGTTGATCGCGCGGCGCAGCGCCACTTTCTCCGGCGTGTAGCCACCGACGACCGGGTCCTCCATGTTGAAGTAGGACAGCGACACGTCGGCGCGCGGGTAGCGCAGCATGTGGATGCCGCGCTTCTTCAGGTTCGGCGCGAGCTCGTTGTTCGGCATCGCGAGGTCGGCATAGTCGGCCGGCACCTCGTCGAGCAGGTCGAGCTCGTTGTTGAGGAACGCCAGCCAGCGCGGCTGGTTCTCCTCGATGATCGCGATCTCGATGCGGTCGAGCATCGGCAGCGTGCGGCCGGTGTGCGCGTCGGCGGCAGCGCGCGCCAGCTTGTCGCCCTCCGGCGCCTCTTCGTCGTAGACCTCGTGCCGATAGTCGGCGTTGCGATCGAGCACGATGCGCGAGGCGCGGCGCCACTCGCCGAGGCGGAAAGGGCCGGTGCCGACTGGATGCTCAGAGATCGCGTCGCCGTAGAACTCGACCACCTCGCGCGCGACCGCGGCCCACGACACGTCGGCCATCTGCAGCAGGAAGCGCGGCGACGGTTCGGCGAGCCGGATGCGGTAGGTGTAGCGGTCGAGCGCGCGCGCGCCTTCGACCTCGCGCGCGTAGTCGAACCCCTTCTTGCCCGCGATCGCCTCGCGCCGCAGCTCGCTCAGGCCGAGCAGCTTTGCGGCTTCGAGCCGGTAGACGTTGTTGCTCTTCCAGCGCGGGTCGTAGTGGCGCTTGAGCGCGTAGACGTAATCCTGCGCGACGAGCTCGCGCCGCGCACCCTTGAAGGCCGGATCGTCCGCGAAATAGATGCCGGGTTTGACCTTGAAGGTGAAGCTCCGGTAGTCAGCCGAGACCTCGGGCATCGCGACGAGCGTCGCCGGACGTAACCGGTAGGGCCGGGCGAGAAATTCGAACTCGAGCGGCGAATCAAAGATCGCCGCGGCCACGGTGCGCGAATACAGATCCGAGATCTGCGCCGGATCGAACCCGGTTTCGGCGACGCGAAACGAGGTGCGCAGCACGCGTGCCGGCGCCGCGCGCGAAACCATCGGCACGCCCGCTATCGCACCACCGGCCAGGCTGATCGCAGCCTGGATGAAACTGCGGCGTTGCGTCATCGCGTCCTCGTCTGCGTCATCAAGTGCGTCATCACGCGTGTGAACTTCGTCCGAGTCTAGGCTGCTGGTGGCAGCGCCGCCATGCATGCATGCCCGACCCGGTCGGATGCGAGGGCAAATGCGGGGAAGCGCAGCGCGCGCACGGTCCTAGACTCACCCGGAACCTGTCCGTACCCGCAACGATGGCCGCCTACCTGATCCGACGCCTGTGGCAAATGGCGCCGACACTGTTCGGCGTTCTGCTGCTCGTGTTCTTCCTGTTCAAGACCTTCGGGGGCGACCCGGCCGAGATCCTCGGCGGCCTGAACGCAACTCCCGAGCAAGTCAACACGATCCGCGAGCAACTCGGCTTGAACGAGCCGCTTTGGGTGCAGTTCGGCATCTTCCTCAAGCAGGTCGCGACCTTCGATTGGGGGCGCAGCTGGGCGACGAATGAATCGGTTGCGACGCTGTTCGCGACGCGCCTGCCGGCGACGCTGACGGTGATGACGCCGATCCTGATCCTCGACGTGCTGCTCGCGATCCCGGGCGCGCTCGCGGTCGCCTATGTGCGCGGCTCGCTGACC
Organism: uncultured beta proteobacterium; assembly: GCA_963774675.1. Classification (GTDB taxonomy): domain Bacteria; phylum Pseudomonadota; class Gammaproteobacteria; order Burkholderiales; family Burkholderiaceae_C; genus CAIKUF01. Next base: position 653,121 of record CAVZFV010000013.1, read on the forward strand.
GACCGCACGATCATGATCGTCTCGACCCTCGCGCTGTCGATCTCGTTTCTCGTCTACGTCATCGTCGGCCAGTACGTGTTCGCGTTTCAGCTCGGCTGGTTTCCGGTGCAGGGCTGGAGCAACAGCCTGTGGACCAACCTGACGGTCTACGCCCCGCTGCCGGTGATGCTCGCCGTGCTCGTCGGCATGGGGCCGCAGACGCGCCTGTACCGCAGCTTCTTCCTCGACGAGATCGGGCAGGACTACGTGCGCACCGCACGCGCCAAGGGCATGACCGAACCGGTCGTGCTGCTGCGCCATGTGCTGCGCAACGCGCTGATCCCGATCCTCACGAACCTCGCGGTCGCGCTGCCCGGCATCTTCGTCGGCTCGTTCCTGATCGAAGTTTTCTTCTCGATCCCCGGCCTCGGCCGTGAGGTGCTGCTCGCGGTGAACCGCAGCGACTACCCGGTGATACAGGCGGTGACGATCTACGTTGCGGTCATCACGATGGCGGTCAATCTGGCGACCGACGTGCTCTACACCTTCGTCGATCCGCGGGTGGTGTTGAAGTGAGAGCGCTTGGGGTCTCGGCGGTGGTTTGTGAACCCTCACGTGGTGTGCGCGGGACGGGCGCGGTCGAAGGTCGGGGCGGCAAAGGCGTGCCCGGGCAGTCCATGGCGCTTCACCTCCGTGGTCGGCGCTGCGCGCCGACTGCCCTGCGATGCTCGGTCTCGCGGCCGCGTCGTTCAACTCACTGCGCTCACTGCGTTCGCTACGTTCAGACAACCGCGACGGGTCAGATCACGAAGCGCGATGCGCGCGCGGCCACGAGCCCTGTGCTTCTCGGCGCTCAGCAGGCGCACCGTGGCCTGTCCGAGCACGCCTTTGCTGTTGCATTTGCTCTTCGCAACAAACGAGAAGAAGCGGCGCGGCAGGCGGTGCTCGCCGGGGGCGATTTGTGGAGCAACCATGAGCCCCTGGCGGGCACCGCCTGGCGCGACGCCAAAGCGCTGAAGCCCTCGGCGGGCACCGCCTGGCGCGACGCCAAAACGCTCAACAACAACGGCGGATCGACAACCACCCCATGAGCGCCGTCCTCCCCGCTACGCTCCCTGCAACCACCCCCACAACCAGCGATGGCGTCTGGCATGCTGCGTGGCGTCGCATTCGCAGCGACAACGTCGGCATGTTCTCGCTCGCGATCGTCGCCGCGTTCCTGTTGCTGATCCTGCTGTCGTCGCTCGGTGTCGTCGCCGCCGACTGGCAGCGGGAGGTGGCCTTGCCGGACGCACCGCCGACATTCATGGGGCCGAAGGCGAAGTCGGCGCCTACCGACATCGCGCAGCCCACTGGCCCGGACGTCGACCTGTCGGCGGTCGACCCGCTCGCACCGCGCTACGCCGAATGGGCTGCGGGCGTCGCCAAGTACCGCACAACCGAGGCCGTGAAGCTCGACACGCTGCCGTTCGGCGCCGACCGCCTGGGCCGCGACGTGTTCGCGAAAGCCGTCAAGGGTTCGCAGATCTCGATCTTCGTCGGTGTGCTCGCCGCGCTGCTCGCGACCTTCATCGGCACCGTACTCGGCGCGTTCGGCGGCTTCTTCGGTGGCAAGGTTGGCGACGCGCTCGAGTGGCTCTACAACGTCTTCACGTCGATCCCGAGCATTCTGCTGATCTTCGCCTTCGCGGCGGTCGCCGGGCGCGGTGTGCAAAGCGTCGTGCTGATCCTCGGCTTGACCGGCTGGACCGGCATCTACCGCCTGGTGCGCGCCGAATTCATCAAGCACTCGGGTCGCGAGTACGTGCGCGCCGCCGAGGCGATCGGCGCCAGCACGATGTCGCGCATGTTCCGCCACATCCTGCCCAACGTCAGCCACGTGTCGCTTGTGCAGCTGTCGATCCACGTCGTGAGTTTCATCAAGGCCGAGGTGATCCTGTCCTACCTCGGCCTCGGAGTCGGCGTCGATCAGGTCTCGTGGGGCACGATGCTCGCCGAAGCGCAAGGTGAATTGATTCTCGGCCACTGGTGGCAGCTCGCGGTGGCGACCGCGTTCATGGCGGTCTTCGTCACCGCGTTCTCGCTCTTCACCGACGCGCTGCGCGACGCGCTCGATCCGAAATTGCGGGGATTGGAATGAGCCCGTTGCCCGGCCGCCCGAAGACGGGCTCGCTCCCCCATGGGGGGGACGGTGCGCAGCACCGTTGGGGGCTCACATGACCTTGCTCGCGATCCGCGACCTGCGCGTCGAGTTCCGCCTTGGCAAACACAAGGGCGAAGTGCAGCGCGTGCAGGCGGTCGGCCGCGACGTTGTGGGCCAGAGCGTCGGCGTGAGCTTCGAGATCGCCGAGAACACCACCGTCGCGCTGGTCGGCGAATCGGGTTCGGGAAAGAGCGTGACGGCGATGGCAATCCTCGCGCTGTTGCCTGACAACGCCGAGCGCCGCGGTCGCATCGAATTCCTCGGCCGCGACCTGCTCACCGCTTCGCGCGCCGAGTTGCAGGCGTTGCGCGGCAAGGACATTGCGTGTGTGTTCCAGGACCCGATGAGTTCGCTCAACCCCGTGTTCACGGTTGGGCGCCAGATCTGCGAGCCGCTGCGACGCCACCTTGGGCTATCGCCGCGCCAGGCGCTCGCGCGTGCCGAGGCGCTGCTCGAAGAGGTCGGCATGCCCGAGCCGAAGCGCCGTCTTGCTGCCCATCCGCATCAACTGTCCGGCGGCCAGCAGCAGCGCGTGATGATCGCGATGGCGATCGCGTGCGAGCCGATGCTTCTGATCGCCGACGAGCCGACGACAGCGCTCGACGTCACGATCCAGCGCCAGATCCTCGAACTGCTCGCGAGCCTCAAGGTCAAGCATCGGATGAGCATGCTCTTCATCAGCCATGACCTCGGCGTCGTCGGCGAGATCGCTGACCACGTCGTCGTGATGCGTGAGGGCACGGTGCGCGAGCAAGGGCCGGTGGCGCGTATCTTCAGCGACCCGCGGGATGCGTACACGAAGGCGCTGCTCGCCTGCCGGCCGACGCTCGCGCAGCGCGGCGCGCGGCTGCCGGTGATCGCCGATCACATCGCCGGCGCGACCGCGGCGACGGCCGGCAAGCCGAAGGACCCGCAGGCGCCGATCGTCATCACCGCGCATGCGTTGACGAAGAGCTTCTGGTTGCGCAAGGGCGTGTTCGGCCGCACCGAATTCAAGGCGGTTGGTCGCAATGGCGAGGGCGTGAGCTTTGAATTGCGGCGCGGCCACACGCTGGGCGTGGTCGGCGAATCGGGCTCCGGCAAGACGACAATGGGCTTGGCGCTGCTGCAACTGCACGAACCCAACGGTGGGCCGTCGGGCGGCGAGGTGCTGTTCGACGGCCAGGATCTGTTGAAGCTCGACAAGGCGCAGTGGCGGCCCATGCGCCGGCGCATCCAGATCGTGTTCCAGAACCCCTACGCCTCGCTCAACCCGCGCTTCTCGATCGGGCAGACACTGGTGGAGCCGATGACGATCCACGGCATCGGGCGTGACGCCGCGGATCGCGAGACGCGTGCGCGGTCGATCCTGCAGCGCGTCGGGCTCGACGCCGATGCGGTCTTCGCCAAGTACCCGCACGAGTTCAGCGGTGGCCAGCGCCAGCGCATCGCGATCGCGCGCTGCCTGACGCTCGACCCGGAGGTGCTCGTGCTCGACGAGGCAGTGAGCGCGCTCGACGTCTCGGTGCAGGCGCAGGTGCTCAACCTGCTGAAGGACTTGCAGGACGAGCTTGGCCTGGCCTACGTCTTCATCAGCCACGACCTCGCCGTCGTGCGCTTCATGGCCGACGAGGTGCTCGTGATGCAGAACGGCGATGTCGTCGAGCGGGCGAGCGTCGAAGACATCCTCGAGCATCCGCGCGAGGCCTACACGAAGCGCCTGCTCGGCGCCATGCCGCGCGGCTACGCGGCTGGGGCCGCGTCCGCGGGTTGACGTCCGGCGGCCGGCGCCGCCTTCAGCCCGTGACCGCCGCCGCGGTGGAGGGCCGGCGCCCGAACATGCCCCAGCCGCGCATGTCGAGGACGACTTCGCCGCGCTGGTTGGTCAGCTCCCAGCGGGTGTCGACCAGGCCCGCCTCGGGCCGGCTTTGCATCACGCGCGCGGCGCGCACGGTCAGGCGCATGCGCAGCGTGTCGCCGGGTCGCACCGGCGCCGTCCAGCGCAGGTTCTTGAGCCCGGGTGAGCCGAGGCTTGCGGCGTCGAGCAGGTATTCATCGCACATCATGCGCATCGCAATCGCGCAGGTGTGCCAGCCGCTCGCGATCAGGCCGCCATAGGACGTCTCGCGCCCTGCCGCGTCGTCGAGATGAAACGGCTGCGGGTCGAAGCGGCTCGCGAAGTCGATGATGTCGTCGCGCGTCAGCGTCACGGCGCCGAACTCGCGCACCTGGCCGATCTGGAAGTCCTCCCAGTAGATCGTAGGTGGGCGGCGCTCTCGGTCGGGAGATTGAGGGGTGTTCATGTGTCAGTTCCAGCGGGTGTCATGAGCGCCAGATGATAGAAGCGTTGCTTGCAGGCGCTCGGAGTCATGCGCCCAACCCGAGTGGCGCCATGCGCGCCGCACCCGCCGAAATCGGTGCCAACCCGGTCTCAAGTCCCGTTCCGCGCTGGCCGATATCCGTTCGATGGCTTCGTCCTCGCTTCTGCCCCGCGCCCGCGCCCCGGCGACGACGAGGCGATGGCGTGGCTGGCTGCTGGCGCTGGGCCTGGGCGTGGGTCTGGGCCTCGCCATGGTCGCCATGCCGGCCGGCGCGACGCCCGACGAGACGGCCGCGCAGTTGCTCGACATCGAGCGCACCGGCCGTGGCCAGCCGCGCCTGACCGCGGCGCGTCTCGCGAGCCTGGTCTCGATGAACCAGGGGGACGCGTCGACCCAGCTCGACGCGCTGATGTTGCAAGGCTTGCTGCTCGCAAACGTGCCCGCTGAGGAGGAGGCCGAGGCGGTCGCGCATGCGCTCGACGAGCGTTTTCGCGGTGACGGCAACGCGCTGGCGAGCGCCGCGGCGTTGATTGTGCGCGCCCGGCTCGCCGAGCAATTGGGCAACATGCCGCGCGCCGAGACGCTGATCGACGAGGCCCTGGCAAAACTGCCGGCGAATGCGGCCGCACTGACGCGGCTGCGTTTTCTTGCCGTGCAGGCGCACATCCGCAACGGCGCGAGCAAGCTCGAGGACGCGATTCGCATCGGCCACGAGGCGCTCAAGCTCGCCGACGCGCGCGGCGAGGCGTGGCGGCAAGCCGAAGTCCGAGCCGAGCTGGCCTGGAACTACTACCAGGCCAAGCAGATCGCGCGTGCGCTCAGCCTGAACGAAGAGGCGATCGCGCTCGCCAAGGCCGACGGCAACCCGTTGACGCTGGCGCACGTCAGTACCGTTCAGGGCATCGTGCTCGAAGCGATGGGCGACATCCCGGGCGAGAAACGCTGGATGCAGGCGGCAATCGAGCACGCGCGTGCGGCCGGCGCAAAGAACGAGGAGTCGCTCTACCTGGCCAACCTGGCCGACGTCTACCTCAATAACGGCGAGCCGGCGACCGCGCTGCGCTACGGGCAGCAGGCCTTGCCACTGCTGCGCGAGTCGAAGAACCTGAACGGCGAAACGGTGGCGCTCGCCAACATGGGCCTGGCGCAGATCGCGTTGGGCCAGACCGAGGCCGGCCGGCGCAACGTCCGCGCTTCGATCGATATCGACGAACGCCGCGGCTCGCTTACGGGCATGGCGCAGACCTACCTGGAAATGGGCGAGGCGCTCGAACGCGCGGGTGAGCTGCGCGTCGCGATCGAGGCTCTCAATCAGTACCGCAGCCTGATCACGCAGGTGCTGCAACAAGACCAGCAACGCTCGATTCTCGAGATGCAGGAGCAGTTCGACAACGACCGCCGCACGCTCGAGCTCGAACTGCTGCAGCGCCAGAGCTCGATCAGCGTCGAGCAGCTGCGCGCACGCGAGCTGCAGCAACGCCTGTGGGGCCTGCTCGCGGCCGGCGGTTTGCTGTCGCTTGCAGTCGCCGCGCTACTGATGCGCCGCGTGCGCGACACGAACAGGCGCCTTGCCGACAGCAACGCGCAGCTCAAGGCGCACGCCGAGATCGACCCGCTGACGGGCCTTTCAAACCGACGCTACTTCCAGGCTGCGATGCGCCAGCTCGCCGCCGACGGCAAGTTCAGCGGCACCGTATTCCTCGCCGACATCGACCACTTCAAACGCGTCAACGACTGCTGGGGCCACGCGAGCGGTGACGCGGTCCTCGTCGAGATCGCACGTCGCCTGCGCGCCGTGCTGCGCGAGCCCGACCTGATCGTGCGCTGGGGCGGCGAGGAGTTTCTCGTCGTCGTGCGCGCGCTCAGCCCGGAAGCGGTCGAGGCGCTTGCGCAGCGCATGCTCGATGTCGTCGGCGCGACGCCGGTCGCACATCAGGGGCGGGTGATGCCGGTCACCGCGTCGATCGGCTACGCGACTTTTCCGATCGAGCCGACGCTGCTCGCGGTGTCGTGGGAGCGCGCGATCAACCTTGTCGACACCGCCTTGTACCTGGCGAAGGCGCATGGCCGCAACCGTGCGTACGGCGTGCGCATGCTCGTTGCCAACGATGAGCAGCAGCTCGACGTCATCGCGCGCTCGCTCGAGGCCGCATGGCGCGACGGCGATGTGGCGCTGACGTTGCTGCAAGGTCCGGGTCACGTCGAGGAAGGCGTGAGCGGCACACTGGCCGAGGCGGCATGACGATGACGCAACCGATCCTCGACCACGCATCGTCCGGTGCGGCACTCGCGCGCTCGCACTCGCGCTCGCGTTCCCATTTGCCTTGGCGAACGCGTCGCGCGCTGGCGTTGGCCGTAACACTGTGGGTGACGGCCGCGCTGCCGGCGCAGGCAGGCGACGCCGCCGGTGGGTCGCAGGGCGCATCGCCACAAGCGTACTCTTTCCAGAGTCTGATCGACAGCTGGGCGAGCCGAGGTTACGACCGCCCCGACGAGGCGCTCGCTGGTCTGCAGGCGATGGACCCGGGCCGACACTGCGAGCCAGGCGGAGCGAATCGCATTGATGCAGGCGCGCGGCACGGTGCTTGCGCAAAGCGGACACACCGCAGACGCGCAGCAGTGGATCGACGCTCTCGCCGCGCTGCACGAACCGCGCGCCGACGCCGGCGCGATGCTGATACGCGCGGTGCTCGCCTCCACGCAGGGTCGCATCGACCTCGGTGAACCCCTCGCGCAGTCCGCGCTTGCGACACTCCGCGCCGCCTGTCCGGCGATGCCCGATGGCAGCGCGCTGGCCGCGGGCGAGGCCTCGATCACGGCCGACCCACCGGCCGCATTCGAATGCAACGTTCGCGCGGCGTGGGAGGCGACGCGCATCCTGCAGCGCTATTGGCAGGACAAGGGCGTGCCGGCGAATGCGGCCGCGCAAGCGCGGTCGGCGCGCGATCTGGCGCTGTGGGCAGCGGACAACCCGCGCCTGGCCATCTCCAGCGCCGAGCTGGCCTGGCTGCTCGTGCGCAGCGACAAGCTCGATGCGGCACAGCCGCTGCTGCGACAGGCGCAGCGCCTCGCCGCGCGCTCCGGCGACCCGGCGCTGCAGGCGCGCGTCAAGATGGCCGAGGCGCTCATGGCGCACTGGCACCAGGATTCCGACGCCGTGCGGCGCCTGACCGACGAGGCGCTGCCCCTCGCGCGCGAAGCGAACTCACCGCGGCTGGAGGCGGTGCTGCTCGGCTATCTGAGTGACGTGTACGCAAAGCAGCGCCGCCCGGCCGAAGCGCTGCGCGCGGCCGAGCAGGCGCTGCCCGTGGTGCGCGAGCACAAGGACGTGCGCCAGGAACTCGTGCTGACCAACAACGCCGGCCTGGCCAAGATCGGCCTCGGCCGCATCGCCGAGGGCAAGCGCGACCTGGCGCGTGTCGAGCAACTCACCGCTGAAGCCGGGCTTGCCGCGCGGCAGGCCGAGGCACTGCGTGAATTCGACGCCGCGCTCGCCGCGGCGGGCGACTATCGCGGCGCACTCGAGCTCTTCCACCGCGAGCGCGAACTGAATGCGAAGACGATGGATCTCGCGCGCGAAGCGGCGCTGAAGGAACTGCGGCTGCGCAATGATCGCGAGCGCAAGCAACGCGACATCGGCCTGCTCGCGCGCGACAACGAATTGAAGGGCGCGGAGCTCGCGAACCGCGAGCTGATGTTGCGCATCTGGGCTGTTGCCGGCGTCGTGCTCGCTCTGTCGGCGGCGACCGTGCTGTTGTTGTACCGGCGCGTGCGGGCGACCAACCGGCAACTCGTCGCGAGCGAGGCACAACTGCGCGTGCAGAGCGAGCGCGATCCGCTCACCAACCTTGCGAACCGGCGCCAGTTCCTCTCGGTGATGCACGCCGAGGAGGCCAAGAGCAGCGCTGAAGCCGGCTTCGAAGGTGCGCTGCTGCTGGTCGACATCGATCACTTCAAGCATGTCAATGACGGTCACGGCCACGCCGCGGGCGACATCGTGCTGTGCGAGGTGGCGCGGCGCCTCAACGAAGCGGTGCGCGGTGACGATCTGGTCGTGCGCTGGGGCGGCGAGGAATTCCTCGTCCTCGCGCTGAAGGTCCCGGCGGTGCAGGCCGAGCAGCTTGCCGAGCGCGTCCTGAAGGTGATCGGCGAGCGGCCGGTGATGGTTGATGGGCGGCCGGTCGCGATCACGGTTTCGATCGGCTACGCGCGTTTCCCGCTGCCGCCGCACGTGTTGCCGCTCGGCTGGGAACAAGCGATCAACCTTGCCGACATGGCGCTCTACACCGCGAAGAGCCAGGGCCGCAACAAGTCGGTCGGCATAGTCGCCGCCGACGCACCCGCCGAGCCCGCGTTGCGCCAGATCGAGGCTGACTTCGAGCGCGCGTGGAGCGAAGGCCGGGTGACGCTCAAGATCGCGCCGGGGCCGCTTGCGCTCGCTTAGCGCGCTGAATCGTTGAGATGAACGGTGAGCTATTAGTTTGAGTCGGGCGCCTTCACCTGGCGCACTGTCTGGTCGATCGCGCCAAAGATGCTCGCACCCGCTGCGTCCAGCATCTCGATGCGCACACGGTCGCCGAAGTGCAGGAACTCGGTCACGGGTTTACCGCCTTCAATGGTTTCGTACATGCGCACTTCGGCGAGACAGCAGTAGCCCACGCCACCGTTTGCCACGCTGGAGCCATGCAGGCTGCCCTGCTTGTTCGAAACCGTACCCGAGCCGACAATGGAGCCAGCGCCGAGCGCACGCGTCTTGGCGGCGTGCGCCACGAGTTGCGCGAAGCTGAAGGCCATGTCCTCACCCGCGTCGGGCTCGCCAAACGGCTCGCCGTTGATCTGCACGCGCAACCGGCCTTTGAGCTTGCTGCCCTGCCAGGTGGCGCTAAGTTCGTCGGGCGTCACCGCCACAGGTGAAAACGCGCTCGCCGGCTTGGCCTGGAAGAAGCCGAAACCCTTGGCAAGCTCGGCCGGGATCAAGTTGCGCAGCGACACATCATTCACCAGCATGACCAGGCGAATCGCCTTGGCGCAGCGCTCTGCATCCGAACCCATCGCCACGTCGCCCGTGACCACGGCCACTTCGGCTTCGAGATCGATGCCCCAGTCTTCGCTGATGGCGTCAATGGTGTCCTGCGGGCCCACAAAGGAGTCCGAGCCCCCCTGGTACATCAGCGGATCGGCCCAGAACGATGCCGGCACTTCGCTGCCGCGGGCCTTGCGCACCAGCTCGACATGGTTGAGGTAGGCCGAACCGTCCGCCCACTGGTAGGCGCGTGGCAACGGCGAGTGACAGGCAGCCGCATCGAAGGCGGTTGCACCCGGCGCGGTGCCGGCGTTGAGGGAATCCGACACTGCCTGCAACAGCGGCGCGCAGCGCTCCCAGTCGTCGAGTGCGGCTTGTAGCGTGCGCGCGCTCTGTGGTGCGGCAACGCATTGCGAGAGGTCGCGGCGCACGACGACCAGCGTGCCGTCGCGGCCGCCTGCTTTGAGGGTGGCGAGTTTCATCGTGCAGACTTTGGAAAACTGAAGAGATCTGGCCAGGCGCCAGCACTCGGCCCGGCCCGGCGGGCGCAACCTGGCACGAAGGGCAGGTTGCGCGGACCAATTTAGGCCTTACTTGGCGGCGATCTGGTCGGTGACTTCCTTGTACAGACCTTCGCCAACGCTGGGGACAAACATCTTCCACACCGGCTGAACCGCGTCGCGCATGCGGGCGCGTTCGGCATCGCTCACGTCGTTCACGATGAGACCTTTGGCTGCCATCGCCGCCTGGGCCGACTTGGCCTGGTCGCGCGCTACCCCGCGCTGGAAGGCGCGGGCCTCGATGGCGGCGTCCTTCAGGATCTTGCGATCACCTTCCGAGAGCTTGTCCCAGAACTTCTTCGACACCAGCGGAATGAAGGCGCCGTAGCTGTGGCGGGTGTTCGACAGGTACTTTTGTACTTCGTAGAGCTTGAGCGCGAAGATCACGGCCGTGGGCGTGCCCTGGCCGTCGACAGTGCGCGTCTCGAGTGCGGTGTAGAGCTCGGGAATCGCCAGCGGCACCGGGTTGGCGCCCAAAGCCCTGACGGTTTCCTGCGAAATCTTGGCCTGCACAGAGCGGAACTTCAGGCCGTCGAAGTCTTCCACCTTGTTGATCGGGTGCTTGCTGTTGGTGGCGTTGAAGAAACCGTTTTCCCAGTACGCAAGGCCCACCAGGCCCTTGGCGGGGAGTGTGGCCAGCAGCTTGTCGCCCACCGGGCCGTCGAGCACCTTCTCGGCCTCCTGCACGTTGGCGAACAGGAAGGGGAAGTCGAGAATTTCGTATTCCTTGACCATGCCGGTAAGCGTGGTGGTTTGCGGCACGGTGAACTCGATGGTGCCGCCCTGCAAGGCTGAGGTGACCTGCACGTCGTTGCCCAACGCGCCGCCGTAGAAGCCCTTGATCTTGATCTTGCCGCCGCTCTTGGCGTCCACAAGCTCGATGAACTTGGCCACGCCCTGGCCCTGGTGCGATTTCTCGGGGAGTGTCACTGCAAATTTCGCTGTGACCTGGGCTACGGCGGCAAACGGCGCCGCGAGCGCGAAGCTGCCGGCAATTGCCAGCGCCATCAGTTTGGGAAGGGCTTTCATGGGGGTTGTCTCCTGCGTTGAAAAACCAAAGAAATTATCGCCACCAGCCAGCCGGCACCATCACCAGGGCGGGCCACAGCACCAGCGCTACCAGCACCGTCAGTTCGGCCAGCAAGAAAGGCAGGATGCCGCGCGCCGCCTGGCCCAGCGTCACCTTGCCAATCGAGCTGACCACGTTGAGCACCACGCCTACGGGCGGCGTGATCATGCCGAGCGAGCAGTTGATGATGAAGATGACGCCGAAGTACACCGGGTCGATTCCCGCCTGCTGCGCGATGGGCAGGAACACCGGCGTGAAGATGAGCACGATGGGGATGAAGTCCAGCACCATGCCGGCGAGGAAGATGACCAGCATCATGGCGGCCGTGAGCGCCAGCGGGTGCTCGCCCAGCAGGCCCAGCCAGCCGCCCACCTGGCCCGGCACGTCGGCAATGGTGATCATGTACGAGGCCACCATGGCCAGGCTGGCAAGCAGCAGCACCACGGCGGTGGTGCGCGCCGTGACCAGCAGGCAGTGGTACATGGCGGGAAGAGTCAGTTCGCGGTAAATCACGGCGCCCACAAACAGCGCGTACACCGCTGCCACCACGGCCGCTTCGGTGGGCGTGAAAATGCCGAACTTCAGGCCGCCGATGATGATCACGGGCAACATCAGCGCCCAGAAGCCCTTGCCCAGCAGCGCGAGGCGCTCGTCCCAGGGCTTGCGTGGCGCCACTTGCACACTGGTGCGCCGCGACACCAGCCACCAGGCAATGACAAGGGCACCGCCCATCATCACGCCGGGCGCAATGCCCGCAAGGAACAGCCGCGTGATGGACACATTGGCCACCACGCCAAACAACAGGAAGCCGATCGAGGGCGGAATGACCGGCGCGATGATGCCGCCCGCCGCCATCAGGCCACACGCGCGCGCCGGGTCGTAGCCGGCCTGGCGCATCATCGGTACGAGGATCGCGGCGAGGGCCGCGGTATCCGCCACTGCCGAGCCCGAGAGGCTGGCCAGCAGAATGGCAGCAAAGATCGCCACGTAGCCGAGCCCGCCGCGCAGGTGGCCGACAAAGGCGCCCGCCATTTCAACGATGCGGCGCGAGAGGCCACCAGCGTTCATGAATTCACCCGCGAGGATGAAGAAAGGTACCGCCATGAGCACGAAGTTGTCGGCCCCGCCGATGGCGTTTTGCACGACGATCTGCGAGTCGAACTGACCCATCTGGAACATCACGGCGACGCCGGAGAACAGCAGCGCAAAGGCAATTGGCATGCCCAGCGCAATGAGCAGCAGCAGCACTGCCAGGAAGACGAAGGCGCTCACCGCGGCTCGGCCTTCTTCTCACTCGACGCCACCTCGGGCATCTTCTCCAGGATTCGATCGCCCAGATCCTTCGTCAACTCTGGCCCGCGTGGATCGCGCAAGGTTCGCCAAATGTTGTTGGCAATGGCCAGCGCCATGCCGCCGCCAAACACAATCGCAACGCCGTACAGCCAGCCGTAGGAAATGCCCAGCACCGGATAGCTGTTGCCAAGGTTGATTTCGGTCTGCTTCCAGCCGCCGACCACGAACATGCCGCAGGCCCAGACCATGAGGCCGCCGGTGAGCACCACCAGAAACTTGCGGCCGGCCAGCGGCAGGCGCTGCACCAGCGCATCAAAGCCGATATGCGCACGCTGCACCGACGCCAGGATGGCGCCCAGGAATATCAGCCAGACGAAGAGCAGGCGCGAGAGTTCCTCGGACACCGCAATGCCAGAGTTGAACGCATAGCGCAGCACCACATTGCCAAACACGAGCACCGCCATCACTGCCAGGCAGGCGACGATGACGATCTCCAGCGCGCGTACGCTGGCGCGTCCCCAGCGGTTTCCCATGGCGTTGTCCTTCTGCCGCCCGCGCGCAGAGCGCGCGGTTTACTTCGTGGCGTAGCTGCCGTCGTGCATCCAGGCAGCGTGCTTGGGTGCCTTCTTGGTCTTTGCCCATTCGTTGAGCATGTCCCACTTCACGTCGTCGAGCTTTTTCATCATCTCGGGCGTGCCGGTGTTCACGGCCAACTCCAGGCGGTGGCCGCTCGGGTCGCGGAAGTAGATGGACTTGAAGATGGTGTGCTCGGTCGGGCCGATCACTTCGATGCCGTCCGCTTCCATGCGTGCCTTGGCCGCCATCATCTCTTCGATGCTGCCCACTTCCATGGCCAGGTGCTGCGTCCAGGTGGGAGTGTTGCGGTCGCGGTCCATTGGCGGCTTGGTGGGCAGCTCAAAGAACGCAAGGATGTTGCCGTTGCCCGCATCCAGGAAGATGTGCATGTAGGGGTCGGGTTCCTTGGTCGAAGGCACTTCGTCCTCGGCAATGGCCAGGATGAAGTCCATGTTCAGGTACTTGCCGTACCACTCGACGGTTTGCTTGGCATCGATGCATCGATAGGCCACGTGGTGAAATTTCTTGATCTTCATGCGTCGTCTCCAGTCGGGTCATTCGTGCCAGCATCCAGAAGGCCGCCCATCGATGCAGCGCGGACACGGCGCGCCGCGGGACGGTTCGCAGGCCGCGCTCAGGGTGCCATGGCGATGCTGCATTAGAGGCCCATTCGATCTATGATTCAAACGCATATTTTTACTTCATTCACAAGATATATTAATGAATGTCAGCCTGCGCCAATTGCGCGCGCTCGTGGCCCTGGTGCGCACCGGAAGCTTCACGCAGGCTGCCGTCTCACTGCATGTGACGCAATCGGCGCTCAGCAGTCTGATCAAGGGGCTGGAGCAAAACCTGGGCGTGCGTCTGGTCGAGCGCAGCACGCGCAGCATCGGCCTCACCGAGGCCGGCCGGGGCTTTGTCCCCTGATCGACAAAGTCCTGCAAGATCTCGACGGCGTGCTCGGCGGCATCGACGACCTCAAGGCCCTGCGGCGCGGCGTGGTGCGGGTAGCTGCGCCACAGCTCATGGCCTGCACGCTGATGCCTGAAGTGATTGCCGCCTACCGCCGCGAGCACCCCGGCGTTCAGGTGCGCCTGTCCGACTGCGCGGTCGATGGCGTGCTTGCGCGCGTGGCGGTGGGCGAGGCCGATTTCGGTGTCGGACCCGAACGCGGCATCGGCGCCGACATCAGCGGGCGAGACCCTGTTCGAAATGCCCTTCATGGTGGTGTTCCCGAACGACCACCCACTGGCCGCCCTGCCGCGCATCTGCTGGAGCGACGCGGTCGAGCACCCCTTCATTGCATTGCAGGGGCAGTTTGCCGAGCGGCTGTCGCTCGACTTGCATGACGCTTTGCGCGAAATCACGCTGCACCCGAGCAACGAGGTGACCTTCATGACGACCGCGCTGAGCATGGTCAGCGCGGGCCTGGGCATCACCGCGTGCCTGCCCTACGCCAGCTCACTGGTGCGCCTGTACCGACTGCGACAGGCGCCGCTGCACGACCCGCAGGTTCAGCGCAAATTCCTCGTGTATCAGCGCAGCGCGGCCACACTGTCGCCGGCTGCGCAGAGCTTCAGGGAGTTTCTCCTGGCCTATGTGGCGTCTCACCACTGGGGCGCTGCGAGCGAACAGACCGCGCTGCCAAAGTAGACATCAGGCGTTCACAACGCCTGACGCCCTGGCGGCAGTTTTCGGATTGTGCAGTCTTGCTCGCGGCGAGCTCCATGCACGAAGTGGCTGATCGGGCGGCCGGGGCTCAGTGCAGCACCAGTGGTTGCTGCATCAGCGGCACGTAGCGGCCGATGAACTCGTCCAGCGCCTCTTCCGTCGGCGTACTCTCGATCAGCGCCTGCACGCCGAGCTTGAAGCTCTCGGCGAGTGCGCCCTCGATGAAGATCTCCTTGCGCGCGAATTTGTCGACGATCTCGTAGCCGCCACGCGACTGTGCGCCCGGCGTGCCCGAGTCCTGCTCGATCGGCACGTCGAATTGCACGACGGTGAAACTGTCCGAGTTGTAGAGCATGTTCATCCTGGTTCCTCCCGGACTGCAAGTGAGGGTAAAGCGGTTGAGTTCAAGGTCGCGCGCGGTCGCTCAGGGCACCGGCACGACGGCTTGCCGCTCCCTCAGGGCGACGGCACGACGCCCTGCCACTCGAGCTCCGTCAAGTCGGCGCCGTTGGACAGGCGCACGCGCACCGGCAGGAAGTCGCGCGCCGGGTCGAGCCAGACGTCGGCGCGCGTGTCGTAGGGTCGCTCGGGCGAACGCAACAGGTGAAGCGTCGGCGTCGCGCCGCCGGGCAGCTTGATGGTTTCGGTTGCGACCGGCTCGAAGGTCCAGACATCGGCCTCGCCGCGAACGCCGACGACGCGCATCATCACGGCACCGCCCGATCCGACACGCGCCGGATCGGCGGAGGCGATCGCGGCGAGCTGCAGCATCCAGCTCAGGCGATCCTGCACCCCCGGCGCGAGCCTGTGTTCGATCTGCGGGCCGGAGAACGTGATTGCCCCGATCTCACGCTGGAAGTTCACCGCGAGCGTGCCGCGCCCGCGCCTGCGGTCGGTGTGACGCAGCGGCGCGGTGCCCGCGGCGTCGAAGCCGCCGACGCTTCGCAGGGCGATCCGGAGCGCGTCGCCGCCGCGGCCCTCGAGGCTGGTTTCGTAGTGCGCCTCGCCCGGCTGCCAGCGCCACTCGACGTCGCCGGTGGTTGCGACGGTTCGCAGCGTGTAGGCATACGCGAACGCGGGCGGCGTTCGAGTGGTGTACACCGGCAAATCGGCAGGCGAAGTGTCGATCGCTGTCAGCGAAAGCGACGGCGTCGGCGTCGGCGGCTGGGGCTGCGGAGACTGCGAGGGCGAAGGCGAGACGGAGTCTGCGGTTTGCGTGCCTGGCGCAGACGGCGAGCGCACCGGCGGATGCTTCGAGCGCGGCTGCCTTGGCTGCGTATCGATCGGCGCGAGCGCAGCGTCGGTATTCGCACTGTCTGCCTTCGCCGCCTGCGTGGCGAGGGTCCGCGCGTCACTGCTTGCACGAACCGGCGAGCCGGCGGGCTTCGCACGATCCATGCTGCGCACGGCCACTGCCTGCGCAGCCACGACAGGCGCCGCCACGGCAACAGGCTTCGCAACGGTCGTCAACTGCGGTGCGATACCCCCGAGCAGCCACGCATGCAGGATCAGCACGCCAAGTGCAAGCAGCGCGAGACGCGCCACAGCCATGCTTCGGGGGCGCACGGCTTTCGACTCCGCGGGCCGCGCCCGTCGCGAGTGGCCGGGTCGGTGCAGCACCGGCCGCGCTTGCGGCGCCGACGACAATACCGGCCTTCGGCGATCGATCCGCTGCCACGCTCGGACATCGCACACCACCCTTCGGACCCCGACCATGAAACTCGCAAGCTACAAGGACGGTTCGCGCGACGGGCAACTCGTCGTCGTCTCACGCGACCTCGCCTCGGCCCATTATGCGACCGGCATCGCGACCCGCATGCAGCAACTGCTCGACGACTGGAGCTTCGTCGCGCCGCAGCTCGAGGACCTTTCTCACACGCTGAACCAGGGCCGCGCGCGTCACGCTTTCGCGTTCGATCCGGCGCAATGCATGGCGCCCTTGCCGCGCGCCTGCCAATGGGTCGACGGTTCCGCCTTCATCAATCATGTGGAGCTTGTGCGCAAGGCGCGCGGCGCCGAAGTGCCGGCCTCGTTCTACGAAGACCCGCTGATGTACCAGGGTGGCAGCGACGATTTCCTCGGGCCGTGCGCCGACGCACCGTTCGCCAGCGTCGACTGGGGCATCGATTTCGAATCGGAAGTCGCCGTCGTCACCGGCGATGTGCCGATCGGCGCGAATGCCGACGCCGCGCTCGAAGGTGTGCGCCTGCTGTTGCTCGTCAACGACTGGAGCCTGCGCAACCTGATTCCGCCTGAACTGGCCAAGGGCTTCGGCTTTCTACAGTCCAAGCCGGCGACTGCATTCGGCCCGGTCGCGGTGACGCCGGACGAGTTGGGCGGCGCATGGCGCGGCGGGCGCGTGCACCTGAATCTCGAATCGGCGTGGAACGGCAGGCGTGTCGGCCTGTGCGACGCGGGCGAGGAGATGACGTTTCACTTCGGCCAGCTGATCGCGCATCTGGCGAAGACGCGCAACGTGCGCGCCGGCAGCATCATCGGCAGCGGCACGGTCAGCAACAAGGATTGGAGTCGCGGCTATTCATGCATTGCCGAGAAGCGCGCGATCGAGACGATCGAATCCGGCGCGCCGAAGACGGCCTTCATGCAGTTCGGAGACACGATCCGCATCGAGATGAAGGGCACGGACGGCATGAGCGTCTTCGGCGCGATCCAGCAGCGCGTCGCGTCGCTCGGTTGACCGCTGGCGCCGCAAGTCCAATCCTTCACACCACTCGACGGTCTGCGACGCCGCCGCGCACGGGGCCAAACGCATCGAAGGGGTAGCATGCAGACGAGCCCGAAAGGTCGGGTGAGCAGGCAGGGGCTGCTTCCCATGCAAGAGGATTCGCGACCTGACGGTCGCATGCTGGGCGACGCGCGTCGTGCACGTCTGATCGAGTGGACGTCCATCTCGCTCGGCGTGTTCGCCGTCGCAGCGATGATCGCGCTGCACGTCGCGGGGCTGACCGAGCCGCGGCGTCTGGCGGGCACGCTCGCCCTGCTGATCGGATCGGCCGCGGCTTGGCTGTTGTGCCGCGCGGGGCGCGTCGCGCTCGGCGGCCAGATCCTGGTCTGGTGCTCGCTTGCAAGCATCACGGTCGTTGCCTACGCCACCGGCGGCTACCGCTCGCCGGCGACCAACGGCTACCTGACGGTCGTTGCCGTCGCCGGCTGGCTGCTTGGCATGCGCTTCATGATCGCCACCACTGCGCTGTCGCTCGCGATCATGGCGGCGCTCTTCGTGCTCGGGCAACTCGGCCTGCTGCCGCCGCCGGCGCCAAGCCATCCGCTGGTGCTGTTCTCCACCGCCGCGATTGCGCTCGCACTCGGTGGGCTGTTGTTCTACTACGTCGTGCGCGAGATGCAGATCAGCTTGGCAAAGGAAAAGGCGCTGCACGAAGGATTGAGGCGCGCCAACGACGAGCTCGAGCAGAAGGTCGAGGAGCGCACGCACGAGCTTTCTGACGCGAAGGAAGCGGCCGAGCGCGCGAGCCGCGCCAAGGGCGCCTTCCTCGCCAACATGAGTCACGAGATCCGCACGCCGCTCCACGCCATCCTCGGCTTGACCGAGATGGTGCAGCGCGAGTCGATTGACGAACGTGCGAAGGCGCGCCTCGCGCTCGTTTCGCAGGCGTCGGACCATCTGCTCACGCTGATCAACAACGTGCTCGAAGTCTCGAAGATCGAAAGCGGCAAGTTTGAGCTCGCCGAGGCCGAGCTGCGCGTCGACGAAGTCTTCGGACGCGTGATGACGATGCTGCAGAACGAGGCGATGCGCAAGGGGTTGCAACTGCGCGGCGAGCTCGACATCGACGCCAACCGCCGCGTGCTCGGTGATGCGACGCGGCTCACGCAGGTGCTGCTCAACTTCGCCGCGAATGCGGTCAAGTTCACGCCTTCGGGCAGTGTCTTGCTGCGCTGCCGGGCGCTCGAGGGCGACATGTTTCGCTTCGAGGTGCAAGACAGCGGCATCGGTGTTCCGCCGGCCGACCAGGCGCGCATATTCGAGTCCTTCGAGCAGGCCGACGACGCGCTCACCCGCGACCAGCCGGGCAGCGGTCTGGGGCTTGCGATCAATCGCCATCTTGTGCGCGCCATGGGCGGCGAGGTCGGCTTGCACAGTGCGCCGGGCGAGGGCAGCCTGTTCTGGTTCACAGTGAAACTGCCGCCGGCACCGGCCATCGTTGCGGCGCGGGCGCGGGTGCGGGCGACAGCGCCGGAGGTCGACGCCGTGCAGGCCGAGGCGCTGCTGCGCGGTGCGCTCGCCGGGTCACGCCTGCTGGTGGTCGACGACAACGAAGTGAACCGCATCGTCGCACGCGCACAGCTCGAAGCGGTCGGCATCGCCACCGACGACGCGAGCGACGGTGCGAAGGCGGTCGAGATGGCCGCGCGCACCGCCTACGATCTGATCCTGATGGACGTGCACATGCCGACGCTCGACGGCGTCGAGGCGACGCGCCGCATCCGCAAGCTCGACGGCTATCGCGACACGCCGATCATTGCGCTCACCGCTGACGCCTTCGACGTCGACCGCCGGCGATTCCTCGACGCCGGCATGTCCGACCATGTCGCCAAGCCCTTGCAGGCAGGGCCGCTCTACCGGGTGCTCGCGCAGTGGTTGAGCGTCGCGCCGGGCTCTGCCGGCGCGCGCGTGTGAGGTGGCCGGGCAGGTCGCGGGGCGGGTGGACGGAAATTTGATGGGGGACTTTCCCCACACGCTCAAGATCGTCACGGTCTGGGGCCTGCTCGGCGTCGCGCTTTTCCTGGCGCTTCAGTTCTGGCAATCGCACGAGCAGCGCACGCGCTTCGCGATCGCGACCGATGGAGTGATCGAGATCCGCCGCGGTCCCGATGGCCACTACCACTGGCCGGGCCGCGTGAACGGCGTCGCGGTCGTTTTCCTCGTCGACACCGGCGCGAGTTCGACCGCACTGCCGGCTGCGCTGGCCGAGCGAGCCGGGTTGCGCGCTGAAGGCCGCGTCACGTCCTCCACCGCGGGCGGGGCGGTGCAAGGCATGCTCGCGCGTGCCGACATCGAGCTCGACGGCGGCGTGCACGCGCAGCGCCTGCGCGTCGCGGTGTTGCCGGCGCTTGCTGCACCGCTGCTCGGCATGGACGTGCTCGGGCAGCTGCACTTCTCTCAGAGCGACGGCGTGCTGCGGCTCTCGTCGCGGCCAGCGCAGCCGTGATGCCTGAGCCGCGCATCGCCCCACAGCGAGGAGTCGCGTTGGCGCTCCTTCTTGCCATCGTTCTCGCATTGCTGTTCGCGCCGCCGGCCGCGCGTGCCGCGACGCCCGCGGATTGCCCGCCCGAGGCGCAGGCGTCCACCCCCGATCAGATCGAGGCCGCCGAGAGCGAAGCGCGCGATCGCGGCTTTCTGTGGCGGGTCGAGCGCGAGGGGCGCACCTCCTACCTCTACGGCACGATTCACGTGGCGCAGGCGAAGTGGATGTTCCCGGGCCCGCGCGTAAACGCGGCGATCGCCGCGAGCGACAGCGTCGCGCTCGAACTCGATCTTCTTGACGCCGATATCGCCCGCCGCCTCGCCGAAGGCATTCGTGCGCTGCCGGACGAAAAGCCGCCCGAGGCGCTCACCGAACGTCTGCAGGCCCTGATCGTCGCCGAATGTCTGCCGCTCGAAGCGCTGTCGCAGATCTCGCCATCGATGCAGCTCGCAACGCTGACGACGCTTGCCGGGCGGCGTGACGGGCTCGACCCTGCGTTTGCGATCGACGGCGTGCTCGCCGTGCTCGCGCGCGTGCTCGGCAAGCCGGTGATCTCGCTCGAGACGCCCGAGATGCAGATCGCCTTGCTGCGCGGCGACCCGCAAACCGCCGCCGAGCGGCTCGCCAGCGGCCTCGCCGACCTCGAACAGAACAAGGTGCGGCCGATGCTGCTGCACATGGCGCGGGCCTGGGATGAAGGCCGGGCCGACGAACTCGAACACTACGAAGCCTGGTGCGAATGCGCTGACACCGAGGCCGATCGCGCCGAACTCGAACACCTGCTCGACGATCGCAATCCGGCGCTCGCCGATCGAATTGCCGCATTGCACGACGGCGGCACGCGCGTGTTTGCTGCCGTCGGCGCGCTGCATCTGTTTGGCGTCCATGGCCTGCCGAGCCTGCTTGCGCAGCGTGGCTTCACGGTCGAGCGCGTAGAGTTCGTGCGGTAGTTTTCGGCGCTGGTGTCCGGCGCTGCTGTCCGGCACTGGCGTTCCGCGCCTTCGTGCAGCATTGGCATTCAGCGCGCGCGCATGGCGTCTCGGCGCGGCACAATCGGCCTGCGCACTCTTTGCATCGGAGACGTCATGCCCGACACCCAAAATTTCGCGAAGCTCGTCCCTGGTTTCGACTTCCTCGAGGGCCTGGTGAAGAACGCCGGTGCGTCGATGCCCGGCATCGGCCAGTGGGTCGCGCCGACGATCAATCCGGAGGAGCTCGAAAAGCGCATCGAGGAGTTGCGCACGGTGCAGTACTGGCTCGAGCAGAATGCACGCATGCTCGGTGCGACGATCCAAGCGCTCGAGGTGCAGCGCATGACGCTGTCGACCCTGAAGACGATGAACGTGCAGATGGATACGCTGCGCGATTCGATGATGTTGAACGTGCCGGGGTTCGCCGCCGGCGCACCGGCTGCCGCCAAGGCGCCTACAGCGCCGCGTCCTGCGGCACCGCCAAAGCCGGAGCCGCCCGCATTCACGGAGGCGCCCGCGCCCAAAGCTGCATCACCGGCCGACCCTGAGTCCGCAGCACCGGCGGCGTCCGGCGCGGTCGACCCGCTGCAATGGTGGGGCGCGCTGACGAAGCAGTTCGGCGAGCTCGCGAGCACGGCGCTGAAGGAAGGCGCTGCCGCCGCTGCGCGCGCGCCGCTCGGCGCGGCGAAGTCAGCTGATTCGCACGCGCCCGCCACCAAGAGCGTGCGTCGCGCAGCCGAGACGAAGGGCCGGCCAGCATCAGGCAAGAGTCCGGCACGCAAGGGCCCCCCAAGCAAGAGCGCGTCACGCAAGAGCGCGTCACGCAAGAGCGCGTCACGCAAGAGCCCGGCGCGCAACACCGGCTGAGCACATGCGAATGGCGGGTCGCCTAACTTGAACCGCGGCGCTGCGATGAAGCTCTTCCTGCACGCCCACGCGACGCACCCCGATTGGCGCATGGCGCTCGCGCTTGCGGCCGCGCAGATCGATGCGCAGGCGGCGGCCGGGGACGGCGCGGACGCCTCCGGTTTCGCGGACTTCACGCTCGGATGGGTCTACCTGACCGATCTCTACGCGAACGATGCCGAGGCGCTGCTTGCCGAGTTGCGCCGGCGCTGGCCCACGGTGAGCTGGGTCGGCGCGGTGGGCGTCGGCGTCGCCGCCAACGGTGTCGAATACTTCGACGAGCCCGCTCTCGTGTTGTTGCTCGCAGCGCTGCCACCCGAACGCTTTCGCGTCTTCTCGGGCGCGCGCCCGCTGGGTGGGTTTGCCGCGCACACCGCGCAGGTGCACGCCGATCCTTCGACAGCCGACCTGCCAGCACTGCTGCACGAACTCGCTGACCGGACCGCGACCGGTTAT
Source organism: uncultured beta proteobacterium (assembly GCA_963774675.1). Taxonomy (GTDB): domain Bacteria; phylum Pseudomonadota; class Gammaproteobacteria; order Burkholderiales; family Burkholderiaceae_C; genus CAIKUF01. The sequence goes on from CAVZFV010000013.1 coordinate 675,356, forward strand.
CTGTTCGGTGGCATTGCTTCCTCGCGCGGGCAGGCGCCACATATCGCCGATGGCGTGTTCGAAGGTGGCGTCTCCGGGGTCGCATTCGACGCTGAGGTGGCGCTTGTCTCGCGCGTGACGCAAGGCTGCCAGCCGGTCGGCCCGGCGCGGCGCATCACGCGCCGCGAACGCAACCTGGTGCTCGAACTCGATGGCGAGCCGGCACTTGACGCGCTGCTCTCCGACCTGAAGCTCGACCGTGCGGCGCCGCACGATGCGATCGACCGCCTGCGCCAGACGCTCGCCGGCTTGAGCGACGCGGCGGACGAGACGCTCTCGCGGCCCGGGCAGTTCGGCGCCGACACGCGCGTGCGCCACTTGATCGGCATCGACCCGGCGCGCCGAGGCGTCGCGGTGGCCGATCTCGTCGAGCCCGGCATGCGCCTCGCCTTCTGCCAGCGCGACACCGAGGCCGCACGGCGCGACCTGGTGCGCATCTGCGCCGAAATCCGCGAAGAGGTCGAGCCCGAGATGCTGCCGCTCGCCACCGCGCTCGCGCTGCAAGGCAGCGACGCCGAGCATCAGCCGCATCCGGCGCGGCGCATCGCCGGCGCGATCTACGTCAGTTGCAGCGGTCGCGGCGGGCCGCACTTCGGCGCGCCGTCGGCCGAGCTCGCGATCCTGCAGCACGCGCTCGGCGACGTGCCGCTTGCCGGCTTCTTCGCCGCGGGCGAGATCGCGCGACGGCATCTCTACGGCTACACCGGTGTGCTCACCGTGTTCGTGGCCGATGCGTGAGCGCAGGCAGGCGGTACAGTGTGCCCATGCGTCGTGTGACTTCCGGCGAGGATCGAATGCATGAACGCGCCGATGCGTGAAGTGCTGCCGTCGGACGCCGAAGAGCGCGCCGCTCGCGCCGCGCGTCAGACCGAGGTCGTCGCCGCGCTGAAGGCCCTGCTGCCGGCGCGCGCGCTGTTGTGGCAGTCCGAAGACGTGGTGCCCTACGAATGCGACGGGCTGACCGCCTACCGCAGGCATCCGCTCGCCGTCGCGTTACCCGAGACTGAAGAGCAGGTGGCGGCCGTGCTGCGCGCATGCCACGCTCTCGCCGTGCCGGTCGTCGCGCGCGGCGCCGGCACCGGGCTGTCGGGCGGCGCGATGCCGCATCGGCTCGGCGTCACGCTCAGCCTGGCGAAGTTCAACCGCATCGTTCGCATCGACACGCTCGCGCGCACCGCGACGGTGCAGTGCGGCGTGCGCAATCTCGCGATCAGCGAGGCGGCGGCGCCGTTCGGCCTGTACTACGCGCCGGACCCGAGCAGCCAGATCGCCTGCACGATCGGTGGCAACGTGGCCGAAAACTCGGGCGGCGTGCACTGCCTCAAGTACGGGCTGACGCTGCACAACGTGCTGCGCGTGAAGGGCTATACCGTCGAGGGCGAGGAGGTCGTGTTCGGCAGCGAGGCGCTGGATGCGGCAGGGCTCGACCTGCTGCCGCTCATCGTCGGCAGCGAGGGCATGCTCGCGGTGACGACCGAGGTCACGGTCAAGCTCGTGCCCAAGCCGCTGCTGGCGCGCTGCATCATGGCGAGCTTCGATGACATCCGCAATGCGGGCGACGCGGTGGCGGCGATCATCGCCGCCGGCATCATCCCGGCCGGGCTCGAGATGATGGACAAGCCGATGACGGCCGCGGTCGAGGATTTCGTGCACGCCGGCTACGACCTCGACGCCGCGGCCATCCTGCTGTGCGAGAGCGACGGCACGCCGGAAGAAGTGGATGAGGAGATCGAGCGCATGCAGGCCGTGCTGACGGCGGCAGGTGCGACGCGGCTCGAAGTCAGCAAGGACGAGGCGCAGCGCCTGACTTTCTGGAGCGGACGCAAGAACGCCTTCCCGGCGTCGGGCCGCATCAGCCCCGACTACATGTGCATGGACTCGACGATTCCGAGGAAGCGCCTCGCCGACATCCTGCTCGCTATCCAGGAGATGGAGGTCAAGTACGGCCTGCGTTGCTGCAACGTGTTTCACGCCGGCGACGGCAACCTGCATCCACTGATCCTGTTCGACGCCAACGACGCAGACGAATTGCACCGCTGCGAGCTGTTCGGCGCCGACATCCTGGAGACGAGCGTGCGCATGGGCGGCACCGTGACCGGCGAGCACGGCGTCGGCATCGAGAAGCTCGGGTCGATGTGTGTGCAGTTCACGGCCGAAGAGCGCGAGCAGATGTTTGCGCTGAAACGCGCGTTCGATCCGGGTGAACTGCTCAACCCGGGCAAGGTCATCCCGACGCTGCAACGCTGCGCCGAGGGCGGCAAGATGACGGTGAAGAAGGGCCTGCTGCCGTTCCCGGAGCTGGAGCGGTTCTGAGCATGGCCGATGCAGCGTTGGACGCGATAGTCGAACGCGTGCGTGCGGCGCGTGCCGACAAGAGCGCGCTCGACATCCGCGGCGGCGGCACGAAATTGTTCTATGGCGAAGTGCCGCGCGGCGAGCCGCTCGACGTGCGGCCGCTTGCCGGCATCAGCAGCTACGAGCCGAGCGAACTCGTCGTCACCGTGCGCGCCGGCACGCCGCTCGCCGAACTCGAGGCGGCGCTTGCCGAGAAGGGCCAGTGCCTGGCGTTCGAACCGCCGCGCTTTGCGATCGCCGCACGCACGGGCGATGAAGCCGAAGCCGGCGCTAACTTCCCCGCTGACGGCAACCCGAACGGCAACCCGAACGGCGACGCGAACGGCGACCCGAACGGCGACGCGAGCGGCGGCACGAGCGGCGGCACGAGCGGCGGCACGGTGGGCGGCATGGTCGCCGCCGGCCTTGCCGGGCCCGCGCGCGTGTCGGCCGGCGGCGTGCGCGACCACGTCCTCGGCGCGTCACTGCTCAACGGCCGCGGCGAGTTGCTGAGCTTCGGCGGCCAAGTGATCAAGAACGTCGCCGGCTACGACGTTTCCCGCGTGCTCGCCGGATCGCTCGGCATCCTGGGCGTGATATGCGAGGTGTCGCTCAAAGTCCTGCCGCGCCCGACGGCGACGCAGACCTTGCGCTTCGAACTCGACCAGGGCGCGGCCCTGCAACGCATCAACGAATGGGGCGGCCAGCCCCTGCCGATCGCCGCCAGCGCGTGGTGGAGCGGCATGCTCGTCGTGCGGCTCGCGGGCGCCGCGGCGGCGGTGCATGCCGCGCGCGCACGACTCGGCGGCGACGCGATCGAACCGGCCATGGCCGATGCCTTCTGGGCCGGCCTGCGCGACCACAGAGACGAGTTCTTCGCCGCGGCCGCGGCCGCCGTTGCGGGCGGTGCGAGCCTGTGGCGGGTGTCGGTGCCGCAGACCGCGTTGGCGCTCGGCCTCGCGGGCGACACGCTGATCGAATGGGGCGGCGCGCAGCGCTGGCTCACGAGCGTCGCCCCCGCGGCCCAGGTGCGCGACGCGGTGTTGCGCGCAGGCGGTCACGCGACGCTGTTTCGTGCGCGCGACAAGTCGGCCGGCGTGTTCGCGCCGCTGTCGCTGCCGCTCGCGCGCATCCACCGCGAGCTCAAGCGCGCGTTCGATCCCGAAGGCGTCTTCAACCCCGGGCGCCTCTACCCCGACTTCTGAGCGCGCACGATGCAGACCGACCTCGCCCCGGAATTCAAAGGCACGCACGACGGCGAGGCGGCCGAGGCGATCCTGCGCAAGTGCGTGCACTGCGGCTTCTGCCTCGCGACCTGCCCGACGTATCAACTACTCGGTGATGAACTCGACAGCCCGCGCGGGCGCATCTACCTGATGAAGCAGGTGTTCGAAGGCGTGGCGGTGACGCAAAGCACGCAGTTGCACCTGGACCGCTGCCTGACGTGCCGCAACTGCGAAACCACCTGCCCGTCGGGCGTGCAATATGGCGCGCTCGTCGACATCGGCCGCAAGGTCGTCGAGGCGCGCGTCGAGCGGCCGTTCGGCGAAAGGGTGATGCGTGGCGTGCTCAAGCGTGGGCTCACGTCGCCGCTGTTCGGCCCGGCGATGAAGCTCGGCCAGATGGTGCGGCCGCTGATGCCGGCGGCGCTGAAGAACAAGGTGCCGCCGCGCGCCGGCGCTCGGGCGCACCAGTGGCCGACGCGCACGCATGCGCGCAAGGTGCTGCTGCTGATGGGCTGCGTGCAGCCGTCGATGATGCCCAACATCAACAGCGCGACGGCGCGCGTGCTCGACGTCGCCGGTGTGCAGACGCTCGTCGCCGACGGCGCCGGTTGCTGCGGCGCGATCCGCACCCACCTGGGCGACACCGACGGCGGGCTGGCCGACATGCGGCGCAACATCGATGCCTGGTGGCCGACCGTCGCCGCCGGCACGGTCGAGGCGATCGTGATGAACGCGTCGGGCTGCGGCGTGACGGTGAAGGACTATGGCCATGCGCTCGCGCACGACCCCGAGTACGCCGACAAGGCGCAGCGCGTCAGCGCGCTCACGCGCGACCTGAGTGAGCTGCTGCCTGGGCTCATTCCAGAATTGCAGCGGCGCCTCGCCCTCGCGCGCCCCGTCGAGCGAACGACCGTGCTGCGCACAACAGGCGGCGCCGCACCGGGCACAGCCGCGCCCATCAGGCGCCTCGCGTTTCACCCGCCCTGCACGTTGCAGCACGGCCAGCAGTTGCGCGGCGGCGTCGAGTCCACGCTGCGCGCGCTCGGCTTCGAAGTGCAGCTTGCGGGCAACGAGAGCCATCTGTGCTGCGGCTCGGCGGGCACTTATTCCGTGCTGCAGCCGGCGCTTGCCTACGAACTGCGGGACCGCAAGCTCGCCAACCTCGCGCCGCTCGACGCCGACGAGATCATCTCGGCCAACATCGGATGCATTCAACATCTGCAGACCGGCACCCCGACGCCGGTTCGCCACTGGGTCGAGGTGCTCGACGAAGCCTTGAGCCCGCAGTTGCGATAGGCGCCCGCGGGCGCGCCGGGTGCGCCGTCGACGCGCCCATCGGGCCTACGACAAGCGCGTCACACCCTCAAGCTTGCACGCGTAGACCGCGTTGCGCAGCGCGGCGATCGCCTCGTAGCGGGGGAAGCTGCGTCGCCAGGCGAGCACGACGCGGCGCGTCGGCACCGGCGGCTCGAACGGCACGTAGACGACGTGCGCCGGCTTCTCGCGCGGGATCGACAACTGCGGCACGACGGTGATGCCCATGCCGGAGGCCACCATGTGCGTGATCGTCTCAAGCGACGAGCCTTCGAAGGTCTTGCGGATGCCCTCCGCGTGGCTCGAGAAGCGCGCGTACTCGGGGCAGGCTTCGAGCACGTGGTCGCGAAAGCAGTGCCCGGTGCCGAGCAGCAGCATCGTCTCGCGCTTGAGCTCTTCGGCGCTGATCGCCCTGCGCGTCGCGAGCGCGTGCGTGCGCGGCACCGCAATCATGAACGGCTCGTCGTAGAGCGGCGCGAGCGCGAGGCCGGCATCCGGAAACGGCTCGGCGAGGATGGCGCAGTCGAGATCGCCACTGCGCAGCATCTCGAGCAGCTTGACGGTGAAGTTCTCCTGCAGCATGAGCGGCATCTGCGGCACGCGCTTGATCACCTGGCGCACCAGCGCGGGCAGCAGGTAGGGGCCGATCGTGTAGATGAGGCCAAGGCGCAGCGGGCCGGCGAGCGGGTCCTTACCGCGTTGCGCCGTCTCCTTGATGCCGGCCGCCATTTCGAGCACCGACTGCGCCTGACGCACGATCTCCTCGCCGAGCGGCGTGACGCTGACCTCGGCGCCGCCGCGCTCGAAGAGCTTCAACTCGAGTTCCTCCTCGAGCTTCTTGATCGCGATGCTCAAGGTCGGTTGCGAGACGAAGCATGCTTCGGCCGCGCGGCCGAAATGCTTCTCGCGGGCGACGGCTACGATGTAGCGCAGTTCGGTCAAGGTCATGATGGGCGGATTGTGCCGCCTGTGCGTCCATCGCCCTCGACCCGGCCCGGCCAGCGGCGCGCTTGTAAAGATTTGCTGCCGCGACCACCAAAGCGTCGCCTCGCGCGTTAGAGGTTCAGGACGTGGAGCTTCGGTCCGAAGTCCGCGCCCGAAGTGCGAGCCGGCACGGCCGGTACCGTTTCTGACGCCCGAAGGAGTACGTCATGTTGAAGAGATCAGTAGCAATCGCGGCCCTGGCAGCCATCTCGATCGGCACCGCACCGAGCGGCGCGTCGGCACAGGCCGATCCCGCGCTCGGCGCCTTGATCGGTGGGGGCATCGGCGCACTGATCGGCCACTCTGTGAACGGCGCCAACGGCGCGGCCGTCGGCGGCGTGATCGGCGCGATCACGGGTGCCGGCATCGCTGCCAACGCCGGCCCGCCCGCGTACGCCGTGGCGGCGCCGGCCTACCACCCTCCCCAGGTGGGCTATGCCGCGCCCGCGCCCGTGAACTATGCGCCGCCGCAGGCAAGTTACGTCGTACCGGCCCCGGCCTACTACCCGCCCGCAGTGACCTACTACCGGCCGGCGCCGGTGTACTACCGCGCACCGCCCGTGGTCTACCGCGCGCCGCCGGTGGTCTACCGCGCGCCGCCGGTGGTCTACCGCGCGCCGCCGGTGGTCTACGCACCGCGGCCCGTCTACCGCGTGCGGCCGGGCGCCGGGCCGACGCCGGGTTGGGGCCACGGACGCCATGAGCGGGGAGGCGTTGTCGTCGTGCAGCGCTGACCACTAACCGCGCAGAGGAAGCCGATGGTCGTGCCTCATCTCTTGACCCTGCAAGCTACGCCTTCATGAACTCGGCGCGGCTGGCGAGCCAGCGCGCCACATGCCGCGCCGCCGCTTCGGGGTGCTTTGCCAGTAGCACCGGTGCGAGCGCGCGCGCGTGCCGAAGCAATGCGCTGTCCTCGGCAAGGTCAGCGAAACGCAGCAGCGCGTCGCCCGACTGGCGCGCGCCCATGAACTCGCCGGGGCCGCGGATTTCGAGGTCGCGGCGCGCGATCTCGAAGCCGTCGTTCGTTTCCAGCATCGCCTTCAACCGCGCCTTGGCCGTCGCGCCGAGCGGCCCGGTGTAGAGCAGCACGCAGGCGCTTGCCACGGGGCCGCGCCCGACGCGGCCGCGCAGTTGGTGAAGCTGCGCGAGCCCGAAGCGCTCGGCATGTTCGATCACCATCAGTGACGCGTTGGGCACATCGACGCCGACTTCGATCACCGTTGTCGCCACGAGCATGGCCGTCTCGCCGCGCGTGAAGCGCGCCATCACCGCCGCCTTCTCGGCCGCCGTCATGCGGCCGTGCAGCAGGCCGACCTCGGCGCCCGGCAGTGCGGCGCCGAGGTCGGCGTGGGCGTCGGTCGCGTTTTGCAGATCGAGCGTTTCGCTTGCCTCGATCAGCGGGCAGACCCAATAGACCTGTCGCCCGCGCGCCACTTCGTCGCGGATGCGCGCAATCACGTCGTCGCGCCGCGTGTCGGCGAAGAGCCGGGTGACGATGGGCTGGCGGCCGGGCGGCAACTCGTCGATTGTGCTCACGTCGAGGTCCGCGTAGTAGGTCATCGCGAGCGTGCGCGGGATCGGTGTCGCGCTCATCATCAGCAGGTGGGGCTCGAGCGCGGCCGACCGATCGACGTGCTGGGGCGCGGCCGCTGCGCTCTCTATACTGCTCGCCTGCACGGATTCGCCCCGTTCACGATCGACCAGTTTTCGGCGCAGCGCGAGGCGCTGCTCGACGCCGAAGCGATGCTGTTCGTCGACGATCGCAAGCCCGAGGCGATCGAAGGCGACGCCGTCCTGGATCACGGCATGCGTGCCGACGACAAGTTGCGCCGAGCCGTCGGCGAGGCTCGCGAGCATTGTCTTGCGGGCCTTGCCCTTGTGCCCGCCGGTGAGCCACGCGACGCGCACACCGAGCGGCTCCAGCCAGCCGACGAGCTTGCCGAAGTGTTGCTCGGCGAGGATCTCGGTCGGCGCCATCAGTGCGCATTGCCAGCCGGCGTCGATCGCGATCAGCGCGGCGAGCGCAGCGACGACCGTCTTGCCCGAACCAACGTCGCCCTGCAGCAAGCGGTGCATCGGCTGCGGCCGTGCGATGTCGGCCGCGATCTCGTGCGCGACGCGATGTTGCGCTGGCGTCAGCGCGAAGGGCAATGCGGCGAGCAGCTTTTCGTGCAGGCCGCCGCGCCGCGTTGCGAGCGCCGGCGCGTGAAGCGAAGCGCGCGCACGCTTCGCCTGCAATTGCGACAACTGTTGGGCAAGCAGTTCGTCGAACTTCAATCGTTGCCAGGCGGGATGGCTGCGGTCTTCGAGTGTCGCCAGGCTCGTTTGCGGGCTCGGGTGGTGCAGGAAGTCGAGCGCTTCGCGCAGCGGCGGCAGGCCAGGCGGCAGGCCGGGTGGCAGCATGCCCACGGGCAAGACCTCGTCGAGCGGCGCGCGCGCGAGCGCCGCACTCACCGCTTTGCGCAGGTAGGCCTGCGGCAACTGTGCTCTCGTCGGGTATACGGGCGTGAGCGCCGCCGCGAGCGGCGTGTCCTCGCCCACCGCCCTGAAAGCGGGATGCACCATCTCGCGGCCGGCGAACCCGCCGCGCACTTCGCCGCGCACCCGCACCCGCGCGCCGACGGCGAGCGTCTTCTGGTGCGAGGGATAGAAGTGCAGGAAGCGCAACAGCAACTCGTCGCTGTCGTCGGCGATGCGCACCAGCAGCTGGCGTCGCGCGCGCTGCTCCACGCGGCAATCGATCACCCGGCCCTCGACCTGCGCCGTGTCGGCGTCGCGCGTATCCGCGATCCGCACGACCCGCGTTTCGTCCTCGTAGCGCAGCGGCAGGTGCAGCGCGAGGTCGATGTCGCGTCGCAGGCCGAGCTTTTCCAGCGCGCGTTGCGGAGCCGACTTCGGCTTGTTGACGGCGGGCGCGGCGGCAGGCATGGAACAATTCTGCCCCCGACCGACGATCTGTCGTCCGGGCCACGCCACACAGAGCCCGCATGCCACCCACCTACACGCTTGCCGATTTCGATTACGCGCTACCGCCGGAGCTGATCGCGCAGCACCCCGCGGCCGAGCGCAGCGCATCGCGCCTGCTCGATGGGCGTGGCGCGACGCCCATCGATCGCCTATTCGTCGAGTTGCCGGCATTGCTCGAGCCCGGTGACTTGCTCGTCGTCAACGACACACGCGTCATCAAGGCGCGCCTGCTCGGCGCGAAGGCGAGCGGCGGCGTGGTCGAGGCGCTTGTCGAGCGCGTCCTGCCGGAGCACGAGGTGCTGTGTCATCTGCGCGCGAGCAAATCGCCGAAGCCGGGAAGCATCGTTGCGTTCGATGCGCCTGATGGTGACCGGATGCGCGCCGAGGTGCTGGGCCGAGGCGGCCCCGACAACGCGCTCTTTCGCCTCCGCTTCCCCGACGAGCCCTTCGCGCTGCTCGGGCGCTTCGGCCACGTGCCGCTGCCACCCTACATCACGCACGCCGACACGGCGGAGGACGCGCAGCGCTACCAGAGTGTGTTCGCCGAGCGCCCGGGCGCGGTGGCGGCGCCCACCGCGTCGCTGCATTTCGACGCTGCATTGCTCGACGCGATCGCGGCGCGCGGCGTGGCGCGCGCGAGCATCACGCTGCATGTCGGTGCGGGCACGTTCCAGCCGGTGCGCAGCGAGAACATCGCGGAACACCGGATGCACAGCGAGTGGTTTGACGTGCCGGTGTCGACCGTCGCGGCGATCGAATCAGCGCACGCGCGGGGCGGGCGGGTGGTCGCGGTCGGCACGACGACGCTGCGCGCGCTCGAATCGGCAGCGCAGTCTGGAAGCTTGTCGGCCGGCGCGCGCGAGACCGACATCTTCATCACGCCGGGTTTCGCGTTTCGCGTCGTCGACGCTCTCGTGACGAACTTCCATCTGCCGCGCAGCACGCTGCTGATGCTCGTCAGCGCGTTCGCCGGCCTTGCGCGCACGCACGAGCTCTACGCGCACGCACTGCGCGAGCGCTATCGCTTCTTTAGCTACGGCGACGCGATGCTGCTCGCGCGAGCAACTTGAACTATGGCGTGGTGAGTTCGGCCAGAGGAATGCGCGCGTCCTGCAGGTCGCGGTTTACTGCCTTGAGCAGGACCGCCAGATCCTCTTCGAGCCTTTGCAGCGTCGCCGGCGGCAGGCCCGCGAGGGCTTCGGGCAGGACGCCGGTGAACGGGCCTGGCGTCTTGCGAAGCACTTGGCGGCCGGCGGCCTTGACGTAGAGCTGCACGGCGCGCTTGTCCGCGCCCTCCTTGCGGATTTCGACGCAATCCTGTTCGGCGAGCGAACGCACGAGGTTGCTCGCCGTCGGCTGGCGGACATCGATCGCGCGGGCGAGCTCGTTCACCCCAATGCCGGGCCGCTCGCGGATGATCGACAAGGCCCAGATCTGCGCCCCGCCGACGCCGGCGAGTTTCTCCATCTGCTGGAAGTGCGTCTTCACGCTGTTGAAGACCTGCCGGAACTGGCGCAGCACGCGCGCCACGGGCTCAGGCGGCGGCGCGTGGGACGCGGCGTCTTCCGCGGGCGCTTGCATCAACGCGACGGGTGGGTTTTCGGGAGGGGCCTTTGCAGTGGGCATGAGGGGGCTCGGGATGGTGAATGCGCAGTGTGCCGCTGCGCGATCGGGGCCGCAGGCTGCACTTCACACCGAAGCGAGGAGCCGCGCGAGACATTGGACACGAACGGACGAAGTATATTTGTCTCAATTCACTTCGTCCAGTCGGTGTCGGCGCGCCGGTGGCGCCTGCTCAGTGTGCCCGGTGTGGTCCGTGGGCGAATTGACAGGCCGGCGCTTACCGCTCGTTAAGCGTCCGGACTAGACTCGGCCGACACCGCGCTCACCCACTTCAGGATTCAAATAATGAGTACAGAACGCGTCCTCTTCGCCTTCGTCATCGTGCTGGCCTTGACGCTCAACGTCGGTTTCGTCACCGGCGAGATTGCCGAGATCGGACACCACAACGTCTACGAACTGTTCGCGGCCGTGGTCGTCAACCTGATCGCGACGATCATGAAGTTCGGCGACCGCTCCGCGCTCGGCTCGACGATGCTCGCAACCAGCCTGGTGGCCGATTTGCAACTTATCGCCGCTGCAGTCGCCTGGGGCGTGTACAGCCAGTTCGGCATCGGCTTGACCGAACACCAGAGCGCGACCGTCGTCTCGCTCGCGACTGGCGCCGTGGTCGCCAACGTCGTGTCGGTTGTGCTGCTCGTGATCGAGATGGCGAACCTGCGCCGATGAACGTTTCCCCGGGTCGCAATCGCTACGGCCTCTTCATTCTGCTGCGCCGACTGCGCTATCCGCTTGCCGCGGTGGTGCTGGTGTATGCCGTGTCGGTTTTCGGCTTCACGCTGGTCCCCGGCGTCACCCCTGAGGGGCGGCCCTGGACGATGAACTTCCTCGACGCCTTCTACTTCGTCAGCATCCTCGGCACGACGATCGGCCTCGGCGAGATCCCGTATCCGTTCTCCGGGTTGCAGCGTTTGTGGGCGACGGCGTCGATCTATGCGACGGTCGTTTCGTGGCTGTATGCAGTCGGCGCCTTGTTCAACGCGTTGCAGGACCCGATGTTTCGCCGCATCCTGCACGAGAGCCGCGTCGATCGAATGGTGCGCCGCCTGCGCGAACCGTTCCATCTGATCTGCGGCTATGACGATGCAGGCAGCCGCGTCGTCCGCGAGTTGACGGAAGATGGCAGGCGCTCGGTGGTCGTCGAGATCGAGACTTCGCGCGCCGATTCGGTCGACATCGAAGACCTGACGATGCAGGTGCCGGCGCTGGCGGGCGACGCCAGCGACCCGAAGACGCTGATGCTCGCCGGGCTGACGCACCCGCAATGCGCCGGCGTCGTCGCGCTCACCGGCGACGATCATGTCAACATCAAGATCGCGCTCACCGCGCGGCTCCTGAATCCCGAGTTGCAAGTGCTGTGCGCGGCGCGCGACCATTCTGCGCACGCGCGCATGGCGGCCGCGGGGGCGGACTATCTGATCAACCCGTTCGACACCTTTGCCGAGCGCCTCGCGCTCTCGATCCGCACACCGAGCCTGCATGTCATCTACGAGAGCCTAACGACGCAGACCGGCACCGCGGTCGCCGATGTGCCGCAACTGCCGCGCGGACGCTGGGTGCTGTGCGGTTTCGGCCGCTTCACGCGTGCACTGCGGCGGCATTTGGAGCGGCTCGACGTCGAGACGGTGGTCGTCGCGGTCGAGCTCGACGACAGCTGCGATGACAGCAACAGCGTGCGCGGCGACCCGACCGATCCGGCCGTGCTGCGCCGTGCGGGCGTCGAGGAGTCGACCGCGCTCGTCGCTGGTACGCCGGTCGATATCGACAACCTGGCGATCATTCTCGCGGGGCGCATGTTGAACAAGCGCGTCTTCATCGTTGCGCGCGAGACGCAGCGGCGCAACGCTGCCGTGTTTCGCGCCGCGCCGGCCGACCTCGTCACGCTCAGCGGCTACGTGATTGCGGGCGAAGTGTTGCGCGTGATCCGCACGCCGCAGCTCGCGACCTTCCTGCGCCTGGCGCGCGACCAGGACGAGGACTGGGCCGCCGCGCTGCTCGCGCACATGCGCGAAGTGATCGGCGCCGAGGTTGTCGAACCGTGGTCGATCGAGTGCATGCCGGAACTTGCGCCGACCGTGTGTGACGCGCTTGCGCATCACGAGACGGTGACTGTTGGCCGCCTGATGATGCACGCCGACTTCAGCGGCAAACGCGAACCTGCGATACCGCTGCTGCTGCAACGCGACCAGTCGCGCGAGTTGCTGCCATCGCTCGACACGGCGCTCGAGATCGGCGACCGTGTGCTCTTTTGCGGGCGTGAGCGAGCGCGTTCGGCCATGCGCAGGCTCGTGATCTCGCACGCGCTACCCGCCTTAGCGTCGGAAGCGCCATCGCGCCCGATGGAGCTTGCATGAGCGGGCCGGGCCGATCCCGAGTGTTCATCGCCGAGCGCAGCGCGCGCAGGAGTCTCCAGTGACCGGCGCGGCAGACGTGATCGGCAACGGGCTAGGCGCGCACGCCGTCGTGATGCTCGCGTTCGCCGCGGTGGTGTTTGGCCTGTTCGTGTGGGACCGGTTGCCGATCACGACGGTCTGTCTCGTGATCCTCGTCGCTCTGCCGCTCGGCTTCGTCCTTGCCCCGCTGCGAACGGCGCAGGGCGAGGTCGACCCGATGCGTTTCTTCGCCGGATTCGGCCATCCGGCGCTGATCGCGATCTGCGCCCTGATGATCGTCGGCCACGGTCTTGTCGTGACTGGCGCGCTCGAGCCGGCGGCGCGCCGCCTGTCGGCTTGGGTCGCTTCGAGCCCGCGTCTGGCGCTGCTCGGGGTGCTGGTCGGCGCGGCCGGCGCGAGCGGCCTCGTCAACGACACGCCGGTCGTCGTGCTGCTGATCCCGCTCATCCTCGCCGCCGCAACGCGTGCCAAGGTCTCGGGCGGCACGATGCTGATGCCGATGAACTATGCGGTGCTGATCGGCGGCATGGCGACGACGATCGGCACCTCGACCAACCTGATCGTCGTCGCGCTTGCGGCCGGCCTCGGCATCGCACCGTTCAGCCTGTTCAGCTTCTACCCGCTCGTCGCCGCGGCGGCGGTGCCGGCGCTGTTTTACCTGTGGCTCGTTGCGCCGCGCTTGCTCGCCCATGTGCACCCCCCGGTAGAGGAACTGTCCGAGCAGGTGTTCGATGCCGAGATCTGGGTCGAGGAGGGCGCGTGGCTCGACGGGCGCCATCTGCGCGACGCCTTCACCGCCACCGGCGGGCGCTTGCACGTGGCCGAATTGCGGCGCGGCGGACGCGCGCTCTCGAGGCTGCCGTCGGTGACTTTGCGTGCGGGTGATCGCTTTCTGGTGCAGGACACTGCCGCCAACCTGAAGGATTTCGAATCGAGCCTGCACGCTGTGTTGCATGGCGTCGATGTCGAGGAAGATGCGGGGCAGGAGCCGGAGAAGTCGGAGAAGAAGGAGGCGTCCGAGCAAGTCGACAAGGCTGAGAAAGCTGAGAAGGCTGAGAAGGCTGAGAAGGCTGAGAAAGCCGAGAAAGCGGAAAAGGTGCCGACGTCCGCCGTCGTCGCGCAGATGATCGTCACGCCGACGTCTCCGCTCGTTTCGCGCAGCGTGCGCCGCGAGCGCATCGCCGAGCGCTACGGGGCGGTCGTCGTCGGCTTGCGCCCGCGCCTGCAGTACGACGGCTTCCAGCGCGAGAACCTGGCCGATCGGCGGATCAGCGCCGGCGACATCCTGCTGCTGCAGGGCGAGAGCGAGGCGATCCGTCAGGTGCAGCGCGACGGCCTGGGCCTGCTCCTCGACGAGCGCTACACGCTGCCGCGTCAAGACAAGGCCGTCTACGCGCTGATTGCGATGGCGGCGGTGGTGTTGCTGGCGGCGACCAAGACGCTGCCGATCTCGCTGGCCGCGCTCGGCGGGGTCTTGTTTCTGTTGGCCACACGCTGCCTGTCGTGGGAGGACGTGACGCAGTCGCTGTCGGTCAAGGTCGTTCTGCTGGTCGCCGCGAGCCTCGCGCTCGGCGACTCGCTCGAACTCACCGGCGGCACTGCCTGGATGGCGCGTCAGCTGGCGTCGGCATCGGCCGGCTTGAGCGCGGGCTGGGTGCTTGCGCTCCTGATGGCGTTGATGGGTCTGCTGACGAACTTCGTCTCCAACAATGCGGCGGCCGCGATCGGCACGCCGCTCGGTGTCGAGCTCGCGCGCTCGCTCGGGGTGCCGCCGGAGTCCTTCGTGCTGGCCGTGCTGTTCGGCTGCAACTTGTGCTATCTGACGCCGATGGGCTACCAGACCAACCTGCTCGTGATGAACGCGGGCGGCTATCGATTCGCCGACTTCGTGCGCGTCGGCACGCCGCTGTTCCTCATCATGTGGGCCGGCCTGTCCTACGGGCTCGTGCTGCGCTACGCCTTGTAGCCTTCGTCGGTCGCATTGCGGGCGCGTCCGGTCCAGCCGGCGCGTTCATCGAGGGCGGCGCGCAAGATCACGCACTCCTCGACAAAAATCATGGCGCACTCATACAAGGCGTGCCCTTGGTTCAACCCGCCGGTCGGGCCGCCGCCTGGACCATGTGCACATCACGCTGCGGGAACGGAATGCTGCAACCTCCGGCCTCGAGCGCTTCCTTGCAGCGCTTGAGCAGATCGAGCTTGGTCGCCCACCAATCGGCGCGGCCCGTCCACACGCGAAAGAGAATGTTCACAGCGCTGTCGCCCAGCGACTCGACCGCGATCAGCGGCGCCGGATCCTTTAGCACGCGTGCTTCCTCGGCCGCGACCGCGTTCAGTATCGCCAGCGCGACGTTGATGTCGTCGCCATAGGCAATCCCGTAGGTCTCGTCGATGCGACGTATGTCGCCGTCGGTGACCGACAGGTTGACGAGCGTCTGGCCCCAGATCTTCGAGTTCGGGATGTGCGCCGACGGGCCGTCCGGCAGGTGTGCATTGCACAGGAAGAGGCCGATGCTGTCGATGACATAGACGTCGCCTTCGATCTTCACCGCATCGCCGATCTTGAACGGGCGAAACACCAGAATCATCACGCCGGCAGCGACGTTGCTCAACGTGCCCTGCAGCGCGAGGCCGACGGCCAGACCCGCTGCGCCGAGTACGGCGATCAGGCTCGCGGTCTGCACGCCGAAGCGGTTCAGCACTGCGATCAGGGTGAAGATGATGACGGCGATGCGCGCCATCTTGCCGACCAGGGGCGGAAAGATCGGGTCGATCTTCTCGTAGCGTTGCAGCGTGCGCGTCGTCATCCGGCCCAGCCAGCCGGCCGCAACGAAACCGACGATCAGCAGCGCGATCGCCGCCAGCAGGTTCATGCCGTAGGCAGCCAGCAAGGCGGGCAATGCGTCCATCAGCTTGTCAAATTTTTCGGTCATGGGAATTGGTTCCTCTGTTCTGTGCCGATCAGGCGGCAGGTTGTCGGCCATCGAGGCCGGAGCGCAATGGCGATCGCACTTGGGGAAGTGGACGCGGCGTACGGCTGACGAGATGGCCTCGCCGAGGCGCGTCCGGCCGATCCGGCCGACGCACACGCATGCGCGCGGCGGCCGCGATTTGTGGCGCCGCGCGATTGCTGAACATACAGCATCCCTGTGGCGGGCATGCCTTGGAAGTCGGGCTGGGTCGAACGCGCGCAAGGCCAGCGTTCCGGTCGATCGCCTTGAATACACGCCAATACGGGTCCCGAACTGACCCAGCGCATGGATGGCAACGCCGCGAGGTCGGTCATCCTGCCAGGCGCGAGGCAGTGCATGCCCCGTTCGCTATCCTCGCCCTGTTGACTCTTCAAGGAATGGTTATGGCTGACACATGGCTGCCGACACTGATCACGGCGAATGCGCAAGAGGGCTTCGAGCTGGCAGTCACGCTCAGTCGTCGCGGCGTGAAGTACACCCAGCCCGACATGGAAACGCTCAAGGAACTGCGGCCCGTCTACGCAAACAATGCGGATTCACTGACCGCCGCGTCGCAAGTCATCGCGATCAACTTTCAGACGGTGGCCGCAGCCAACAACTACTGGCGACGCTGAGCTAATACAACATCCGTGAAGTAGCTTTCATAATAGTGGAGGTTGAGGTAGGCTTCGACGAATGGGTCGAGGACGACAAGCGCAGTCGATCAAACTATCGCGAGAAGATTGCAGGTCGCTTGAGTTGTTGACCCGCCGAGGCAGCGCCGAGCATCGACAAGTGGTTCGAGCGCGGATCGCGCTGATGTGCCACGCGGGCCAGACGTCGACGGCGATCTCGCAGGCGGTCGGTGTTTCTGTTCAGACCGTATCGCACTGGCGTACGCGCTTGGCGCGACAAGGACTCAAGGGCCTGCAAGAGGTGGCGCGGTCGGGCCGACCCAGGCGCATCGGCGCGGCGCAGCGGCTCGAGTTGTTGTCCCTCGCGTGCGAGCCCGCCCAGGCGCAGGGCCGGGCCACGCCGACGCTGGACGAATTGGTTGATCGCGCTGTTGAGCGGGGGGTGGTTGCGCAGATCAGCCGCAGTCACCTGCAGCGCATCCTGCAAGCGGGCGACGTACGCTCGCACCGCGTTCGGCAGTGGCTGCACAGTCCGGACCCGCAGTTCCGGGAGAAGGTCAACGCGATCTGCGCGCTGTATCGCCAGGCACCCAAGGGCTCGGTCGTGCTGTCGATCGACGAGAAGACCGGGATCCAGGCCATCGAGCGCAAGCACGCGGACCGTGCGCCGGTGCCGGGTCGTGCACGCAGGCGCGAGTTCGAATACAGCCGGCACGGCACACAGGCCCTCATCGCGGCCATGGACGTGCACTCGGGGCGCGTGCTGGGCAGTTGCAGCGAACGGCACACGCAATCCGACCTGGTGGCCTTCATGGAGCAAGTTGCGCGAGCCTACCCCAAGGGTCGAGTGCATATCGTGTGGGACAACCTCAACACCCACCGCGCGCAAGCCGTATGGGACGACTTCAATGCCCGGCACGCTCGGCGGTTTGTTTTTCACTTCACGCCGATACACGCGAGTTGGGTCAATCAGATCGAGCTGATGTTTGGCATTTATTCGCGCCGCGTCTTGCGCCATGCCAGTCATTGCTCCATCGAGGAGTTGCGCGAGTGCACCGACGCCTTTGTGGCGCAACGCAATCAGGCGCCCAAAGCGTTCAAGTGGACATTCGCCGGCTTTGAGCTACAAACTGGCGAACCCCTGAGATACAAGCACCATGCCAACGCTCGACGCACAAGCAAGGGCCGCTGAGCTGCAGCGCCAGATCGCCACGCTCACCGGCCATCAGCTGGTCCGCGTCAAGCCCTACGGCAAGCATCTGCTGATCCAGATGCACCGCGATGACGGCGTGGACACCGTCGCGCGGCTCACAGAGCTCGGGCGCAACGTCTACTCATCGGCATTTCGCAGCCACACCGGCCGCTGGGAGCCGCTGCCTGGCACCGGCGACCTGGCAACGACCACCGAATTGGTCGTATCGCTGCTCGGAGCCTATTTGGAATCTACTTATTAAACCTAATTTCGGGATGTTGTACTAGGTAGCTACTTCGGCCCGAAGGCGACGCTGACGCCGGTGATGAACAAGAGCTCGTTGCGGTCGATTCCCGGCTGCGGATTGCTCTGGTAGTTGTCGGTCAAGGTCACCGTCAGATTCAACGAATCGGTGATCTTGGTGACCAGTCCGGCGCTGAACTGCAGCCGGTATTGGCCGCTGTCCGTGAGGTTCGGGAACACTGCGAAGCGCTGTCGCAGCGTCGTGCCGGCCGACAGTTGATGGTTCGATTCTTCCGCCAGCAGCATTTCGGCCGCGTTGACGGTTTCATCGACGTACTTGGTGCGGTTGTAGGTCAGGCCGCCGGAAACCTCGAAACGGTGCAGTGACGTATCGACGATGCGGTAGCCCAGGCCAACGGCGGCGACACTGCGCAGATCGATTTCCTGCAGCCGGTCGTAGTTGAGGTCGAGCCCTCCGAAGCCGAACACACGCGGGTTCAGGTTGTGCGCATAGCGTCCGCCCAGGCGCCCAAGGTTGGCGTTCGTGGTCTTGACGCCGTCTGCGTCCGTCGAGGTGCCGTAGAGCAGCCCGGCGCCGAAATTCCACTGATCCTGCGCGGTGGCGCGCACGGCGTCGGTGGCGAGGTTGAGGTTCAGGCTGTCCGTGGTGCTCTGCGTGACGTTCAGGCCGGCACCGAGTGAGCCGCGCCATTCACCGTCCTGCTTGGCCGGGTCGTCGGCGAGCGCGGCGCCAGTGGCGAGAAGGGCGGCAACAGACAAACAAAGCGATGGCTTCAACACGATGGGGTGTTCTCCTGAAACGGGTGGGTGGCAGGCGTCGGGCGATATGCCTCTGCGCGCGAAGGCTGTCGCCAGGAAGTGCGCGGCTCGTGCGGGCGTCTGGGCAACGCGGCGGGGCGAACCGGCGCAGACAGCGTAGCCCGTGTCGACCAGCGGGTGCGGTTCCGTCGAGGGCCGACCGCCCACCGCGCAAGGTCTTTCAGCGCGGGCAGTGGCCCGCGGGCGCCCCTGTCGAGATGTCGCGAGGACCGAGCCTCAGCTTGGCCTTTCGGGCTTGCCGGCGACCGCTTCGGCCCCGGTATCGAATGGCGCGGCCCCCGCCGACCGCAAGCGCACGTCGAGCACCCCGGAGCGGACATGCAGGTCGCGCTGCGGGAACGGGATCTCGATCCCGCGGCGCGCGAGTTCGTCGTCGAGCGCCCACATCAGCTTGGCGTGCGTCGAGGCCGGATGCGTCGTCAATGAGCGGTCGGCCCAGATGATGAGCTGGTAGTTGACGGCGTTGTCGCCATAGCCCGTCAGCCACACCGCGCTTCGCCTGCCTTCGCGGTCCAGAATGCCGGTGACGGTCGCCGCGGCGGTGAGGCCGGCTTCGCGAACCAGTTCCTTCGGCGTTCCGTAGGCGACGCCGAACGGCACATGCATGCGGCGGTCCGATTCGTCGAGCGTCCAGTTGCTCACGCGCCCGTTGATGAACTCCGAGTTCGGCACCAGCACATCGAGCGAATCGTTGGTCGTCACGCGCGTGTAGCGCATCGCGATCTCTCGCACGTGGCCACGCACGCCGGATTGCAGGTCGACGAAATCGCCCACCTTCAGGCTGCTCTCGAGCAGGATAATGATGCCCGAGGCGAAGTTGCTGAACACCGACTGCAGCCCGAAGCCGAGGCCGACCGCAAACGCGCTGCCGAGCAGCGCGATGTTGGACAGGTCGATACCGACATAGTTGAGGCCTACGATCGTCCCGATCACCCAGACGCTGTAGCGCAGCAGGCGGCTCAACATGTGGATGCGCGCGTTCTTCCACGGCTCGTCGGCGTAGCGCAGCGTCAGGCGGTGGACGCTGCGCTCTATGAGCCCCGCGAACCACCAGATGCCGACGACGAAGACGACGGCCATCAGCATGTCGCCGATGCTGATGCGGTTGCCGCCGAGCGTGAACAGTGGATGCGCAAGCCAGGCGGTTGGGATGTCGTTCATGGTTTCGCCTCAGGCGGATCCGCCGGCCGCAGATTTGGACGACGTTTGCGACGGTGTCGACGACGACGTTGGTGACGTCGTTTGCGGAACCGACTCGGGATCATCGGCGTCGGTCGCGGCACGTCCGGCGTCCCCCGACAGGCGCAATGCCAGCGCGGCAATCGGCGGGCCGATCGTCTCGAACAGCGCAACCGCCGCAAGCACGATCGCCGACACCTGCGCGCCGAGTTCAGGCAACAGCCCGCTCGTCGTCTGCACCAGGCCGATTGCAAGGCCGGCCATCGGCAGCAGCAGCATGCCGGCGGAAATCGACTGACGGTGCGGGTGATTGAATGCGAGGCCGCAACCGTAGACCGAGGCCATCTTCGCCACCGAGCGTGCGAGCACGAAGGCGAGTGCGACAGGCGCGTACTTGATCATCTCGTGCACGTGCAGATTGGCGCCGGCGAAGACGAACAGGATGATGAAGAAGACATCGGCGCCGCCCCCGAACTGCACCCGCGTCAGGCGCGAGCCCCCCTGTAGCCAGCGGCAGGCGATGCCCAGCGTGAGCGACGCGAACAGGCTCGACACCTTGAGCGCAAGCGCGAGGCCGAGCGAGAGCATCACCGCGCCGACGACCAGCGCGAAGCGAAGGTGATGCTCGTCCGTGCGCGTGAGCAGCGCGATGCGCGTCACGACCCAGGCGACGGCGACGCTCACCGCGATCGCACCGAAGGCCTGATATGCGGGCAGCAACAGCGAGGTCTCCAGCCCGACCTTCGAATCGCGCAGCGCGAACGGCAGGGCGAGCGAGAACAGCAAGAAGGCGAGCACGTTGTTCATCGCGACCAGCGCTTCGGCCGCGTCCACCGTCGGCCCTTCGGCATGCAGCTCGTGCGCGACATGCATCAGCACCGCGGGCGAGGAAGACACCGCGATCGCCGCCGCCAGCACCGCGACCACCGGCGGCGAGCCAATCCACACCATCAGCGCGAGGATCGCCGCGAACGTCGCGCCGCCTTCGACAAGGCTCGTGACGACGAGCGCGCGGTTGCGCAGCGCGAGCCAGGGATGCAGCGTGACGCCGAGTTGAAACAGGATCAGCCCGAGGGCGATGTCCACCAGCACGCGCGCACCGTCGAGCGCCTCGCGCGACAAAAGCCCGACGCCGCTCGGGCCGACGATCAGGCCGATCGCCATGAAGCCGGTGATTGTCGGCAGCCAGCGCACGCGCGCGGCGAGCAGGCCGCCGAGCGTGCCGAACGCGAGCAGCATGCCGAAGACGAGCAGCACGTTCATCGCCGGTGGGCCCTGGGGCAACACGCTCAACGACGTGGCGATGTCGGCGTTCATTGGGCTTTGGCGCGGTTGCGCGCCGCTTGCGGAAATGCGTTCATCAGGGGCTTGGGGTTCAAGGTCGAGGCGGGCGTTGCGCCGCCAGTAAACGCGGTGCGCCATTGCACGCCGGCGAGGGCAGTGAGCCGGCGGCGCGCACAGCCTCGACGATACCGGTTTCCTCGCTGCGTGCCTCGGCAGCGAGGCCGCTGCCTGCATCGCATGGTGCGCTGTGCGGCTCCGGTCTGGGCGATTTGCGTCGAGCCATGCGGCGACAATCCTGCCATGCTTCGGTTCGAACTCCTGCGCAGTGAAGGCCACGCCCGCCGTGGCCGCCTGACACTCACCCACGGCGTTGTCGAGACGCCGGTTTTCATGCCGGTGGGCACCTACGGCACGGTCAAGGGCGTGATGCCGGCCTCGCTTGAAGCGATGGGCGCGCAGATCATCCTCGGCAATACCTTCCACCTGTGGTTGAGGCCCGGCATCGAAGTGCTTGTACACTTCGGTGGCCTGCACCGGTTCGAGGGTTGGGGCCGGCCAATCCTCACCGACAGTGGCGGTTTCCAGGTCTGGAGCCTCGCCAACGCGGACGGCAGCGGCCGCAAGATCAGCGAAGAGGGCGTGAGGTTCGCGTCACCGGTCAACGGCGACAAGCTCTTCCTGACGCCCGAAGTGAGCATGCAGATCCAGCGCGCGCTCAACAGCGACATCGCGATGCAGTTCGACGAGTGCACGCCGTATCAGACCGCGGAGCGTCTGACCTGCGAGGCCGAGGCACGCGCGTCGATGGAGCTTTCGCTCCGGTGGGCGACGCGCTGCCAGGCCGAGTTCGCGCGGCTCGAGAACCCGAACGCGCTGTTCGGCATCGTGCAGGGCGGCATGTTCGAAACCCTGCGCGCGGAATCGGTGGACGCCCTCGCGGCGATGGACTTCGCCGGCTACGCGATCGGCGGTGTCAGTGTCGGCGAACCGAAGGCGGAGATGCAGCGGATCGTCGCCCACACGCCGCACCGGCTCCCGGCAAACAAGCCGCGTTACCTGATGGGGGTGGGCACGCCGGAGGATCTGGTCGAAGGCGTCACCGCCGGCGTCGACATGTTCGACTGCGTGATGCCGACGCGCAATGCGAGGAACGGCCACCTCTTCACCCGCTTCGGCGACCTGAAGATCCGCAACGCGCGGCATCGGATGGACGAACGGCCGCTGGACGAAACCTGCGCCTGCCACGCCTGCAAGCACTTCAGCCGCGCCTACCTGCATCACCTCGATCGCTGCGGCGAGATGCTCGGCCCGATGCTCGCGAGCATCCACAACCTGCACTACTACCTGAACCTGATGCACGAGGTGCGCGAGGCGCTGGACGCGGGCGCGTTCGCTGACTTGTCGGCCCGCTTCACGCGGGATCGCGCTCGCGGCGTGTGATGGCACTCGCGTCCAATCTAGTGGGAAGTCGCTGACGGCCGGCGCCTCAACTCGCCGTCCCGGCGAAGTCGCGGTCATCCGAGCGCTGGCAGGTCTTCTGTGAATCTGTTCAGTTAACAATTCATGTAAAATGCGGTGAACTATTCATAAGTATTCGATTGGCTATCAATCTCCATACTTCTGCGGACAGCTTGGGCCGCGACATCGAGCGCAACTTAGCAGGGGGGTCGAGAACGGCGGCGCAATTGACCGCGGCCGTCGGTATCAGTCAGCCGACGCTTTCGCGAGCTATTCGAGCACTGTCGCAATCCGTGACCAGCTTGAGGGTGACGGGACGGCGGACGCCGCTGTATGCGCTGCTGCGACAATTACCAATAGGCCTCAACCCCCGCCAGCGCATCCACCGGTTTCTGAGCAAGGGCCACATTCGGCTGTACGCGGATGTCGAATTCCTGGCGGGTGGCGCCACCCTGGAAAGGGCCGGCAACGTCACCACGCTGTACGAGGGCCTGCCGCCTTACATGGCTTTCGCGGCGCCGTCGGGCTTTCTCGGACGCCAGCTTGCCCAGGAAGCGGCACGCTCTCACCTGTTCCCTGCAAGCCTCAAGGATTGGAGCGACGAACATCGCGTCGCATACCTCTTCACCCAGGGACTGAATTTGCCGGGCAATCTGGTGTTCGGGGACGCGCAGCTGCAAAAGGAGATGGATCTGCGCGCCGCGGCGCCAATTGCTGCTGCCGACAAGCTCGCGCACTACGTGGAGATGGCGTCGGCGCTCAAGGCGGCCGCTTATGGGTCGAGCGCCGGCGGCGAGCAGCCGAAGTTCCTGAGCCTGACCGAGGACGCGGGCCACGTCATCGTGAAGTTCGCCAAGCTCGGCAGTCGGATGGCGGAACTGCTACCGCTCGAGCACCTTGCCCTGCGCGCGCTAGCAGAAGTCGGGGTACCGGCGGCGGCAACCCAGCTCTTGGCGGCAAACGGCTACGTCTTCCTTGAGGTCGCACGCTTCGACCGGGTGGGGCCGACCGGTCGGATCGGGATGCTCTCGGCCGGATCCGTCGACGACGAATTCTTCGGCATGCGCGACTCATGGCCGGAGTTCGCGGCTCGGTGCGAGCAGGCGAGGTACGTGCCGCCCGGTGACGCCCGGCACATCGACACCATGGCGGCCTTCAGCGAACTCATTGGCAACACCGACATGCACTTCGAGAACATCTCGCTGCTCATCGACGAGGACGGCGAGTACAAGGGTATCGCGCCGGCCTACGACATCCTGCCGATGCGCTACGCGTCCATCGGCGGCGGCATTGACCCGGACCTGACGCCCATCGAGCCCAAGATGGGCACCATCGGCACCAAGACGGAGGTCTGGGAGCAGGCGGCCCGGGCCGCAGAGCGCTTTTGGCTGTCAGCACAGACGGAAGTCCTGGCTGCACCGTTGTCGCAAGCGATGAGGCGGTTGGCTGCGCAAAACCTGGTGGTCGCGAGGACATTCGCTGCGCCCCTCTTGCCGACGTGACGCAGGTCGACTGGGCAACGGACGCTTGCTACCGCACCAGCCTGCTTTGGTGCGCGGCGCTGCGCCATTGACGCCAGTGCGCCACGCCACCCATCAGCCCGAGACCGGCCAGCAGCAACGCCCATGTCCCGGGCTCCGGCACCGCAGCGATCAATGAGCCGCCGCCGTCGAGCGCGTAGGTCTGGCCGCCGAGGTAGGCGTTGTCCGCCAGGCGGGCGTCGTAGTAGATGTTGAACGCGCTGTGGATGTCGGCCAACTGCGCCGTGCCGCCGCCCAGCGCCAGCACGCCGACATAGAGCGCGCCGCCGGCCACGCCATTGCCGTCGAGCAGGTTCAATCCGGCGCCGCTGGTGAGCGCAAGCGTGCCCCAGGCGAAGTTGCTGTCGTAGCCGCCCAGCACGTCGCCGAGGTCGGCGCCGGCCAGGTAGACGTTGTGCAGACTTGCGCCATCGAAGCTCAGGCTGGCGCTGCCCGTGTCCCACGACGCGCCCTGCAGGCTGTTGTTCTGGAACTTACCGCTGACGAAGTAGGTGTCGCCAAGGCCAGCCACCACGTAGCCTGAGCTGCCCACCGTGAAGTCTGTGAAGTGGATGTCAGAAGGGTCGCTGATGAAGCTGCCGTTGCCGCTGTAGCCGCCGGCGAAGGTGACGCTCGCCGTGGTGACCTTGAAGCTGCCGTCGTTCACCACGGCGCGGTTGAAGACCGGCGCGCTGTCGCTCACCTCGATCTGGCCGGTGGCGGCGTTGGTCACAGCGCCGTTCAGCGTGGCCGTGCCGCCCGCCAGTACCAGCTTGCCGCTGTTGGCGACGCTCGAGTTGACGGTGAAGCTGCCACCGTTCTGCGTCAGGCTGCCGAGCGTGCCGATGGTGAGCGCGCCTACCGTATGCGTGCCACCGCTCTGGGTGAAGCTGCCCGTGCCGCTGGAGCCGATCCTCTCGCTGGCAGCCGACAGGCTGCCGCCGCTCAGCGCATAGCTGCCGCTGCTGCCGCCCAGGTAGCCCAGCAGCAGCGTATTGCTCACGCGGTGCGTCCCGCCGCTCTGCTCGAAGCTGCCCGTCCCCTGCAAACCGACATATTCGATCTTGGCCGACAGGATGCCGGTGTCGACTAGCGCGTAGCTGCCGCGGCCTCCCGCATTGCCGCCGATGGTGAAGTAAACGCTCGCGATGGTGTTGGTTCCACCGCTCTGGATGAAGTGGCCGGTGCCGTCGAGGCCGATGGTTTCGACGCCTGTCACCAGGAGCGAGCCGGCAGTCTGCGTGTACGTGCCGATGCCACCGGCCCGGCTGCCGAGGCCCAGGCCCTCGGTTGTGTGGCTGCCGCCGGTCTGGGCGAATGCGCCGGTGCCATCCCAGCCGATGTTCTCCTGCTTGACCGTCAAGGTCTTGCCGCTGGCCAGCGTGAAACTGCCGTTGGAGCCGGGCACATTGCCGACCTTGAAATTGTCGAGCGCGATCGCGCTGCCAGTGAGGTTCAGGAAGCCGCCGTCGAGATTGAAGTTGCCGGTGCCAGCGGCGTTCACGATGCCGGCGACATTCAACACTCCACCGTTCATCTGGTAAGTGCCCGTGCCGCCGCTGTCGGCACCCGGCGTGAGCGCTGTGCGCACCGTGTGCGAGCCGCCGGTCTGCGTGAAACTGCCGACGCCCGCCTTGCCGATCACCTAGGTGGCAGTCCTCAATTCACCGCTGTCGGACAGGGTGTACTGGCCACTGCTGCCACTGTAAAAGCCCAGCGTCAGGTTGTTGCTGACGATGGTGGTGCCGCCGCTGTTGGTGACCGAGCCCTGGCCGCCGAAGCCAACCGTGAGAGAGCCAGCCACCACATAACCACCGCTGAGATCGAGCGCGCCAACGCTGCCTGCACTGGCTCCCACCGTCGCGCTGCTGGTGGCGACTTCTTGGTAGGCCGACAGCGCAAAGCTTGCGTTGGCGCCCGCGGCACCGCCAATGCTGAACTGATCCACATCGATAGTCGACGAATTGCTGCTCAAGTGCAGCGTGCCGCCGTTGATATTGAGCTCGCCCCAACCGACCCCGTTGGCAACAGTACCCACATTCAAGGTGCCGCCCGTCAGGTTGTAGACGCCGTAACTACCGGCCAGGCTGCCGAGCGACAGACGGTTCGTGGTAAGGGTGCCGCCCGCCTGACCGAAGGTGGCCTCAGAGCGGGCACCCACCGTCAGGTTCTGCCCCACATTGAGCGTGCCGCCCTGCAGGGAATTGCCGCCATAACCACCCGTTGCGGTACCCAGCATCAGGTAGCTGCCCACCGTGTGGGCGCCGCCCGTTTGCACAAACGTTCCCCGGCCATAGTCGCCGATGATGGCGGTGGGCGTCGACAGGGTGCCACCCTCCAAGGTGTAGGTGCCGCTGCCGCCGCTGCTGGCGCCAATGGTCAGGTTGCCGCTGATCAAGTGCTGCCCATCGGCCTGGCTGAAGGTGCCGATGCCACGGTCGCCTACGTAGACGCTGCCCGAGGACAGCTTGCTTTTGCTGCCGACGATGGTGTAGCTGCCACTGCTGCCCGCGGTGTCCGCGAGCGTGAGAGTACTGGCCTCGTGCCGCGGGCCGGGTTTGGTCATGTCCATATACCGACTGCCCAGCTCGAAACTGCCGGCGCCGTCGTGGCCGATCACTGCCAAGTCGGTGATCGAATGGGCACC
The DNA here is from genome assembly GCA_963774675.1 of uncultured beta proteobacterium. GTDB lineage: Bacteria > Pseudomonadota > Gammaproteobacteria > Burkholderiales > Burkholderiaceae_C > CAIKUF01. The sequence continues at coordinate 702,182 of CAVZFV010000013.1, forward strand.
GTCCAACATCCGGTAGCTGCCAGAGCCGCCTGCGCCGTCGCCCACATACAGCCGCTGGCTTGAATGCACGTCGCCGCTGTACAGCACCAAGGTGCCTGCTCCTTGATAGCCGACGCGCGCATAGGTGGTTGTCAGCGCACCATGCACATTCAATCGGCCCCCGCCGTTCAAATAAAGCGTGTAGGCCTCGCCGGTCAAGTCCGTCTTGATCGAGGTGGTGAGCCCTGAACCGATCCAGGCATTGTCCAGCCCATCGGGCACGCCATAGACGAAGGGTGCCCAGCAGTCGGCGTGATCCCAGGTGGCCAGCGTGCTGTCGGGGCAGATCCAGGTCAGGTCCGCCGCTTGCGCAGGTGCCGCAAAGCCGGCCGCCAAAGCCAGGCTCAATGCCGTTCTTTTGAAATTCATGTTGTGTCCTGGGGTTGACTATTGCTGCCGATGTGGGGCTGATCCGCCTTGACCGTACTGGCGCGCAGGGCCGGTCGGCACGCCCTCGTCGAGCTGTTCGGTCATGTTCGGCGCCGTCGAGCAATGCGACTATATTTTTACAAATGTATCGGCGCGGCCCTCGATTACCCTCGTTTGTGGTGAACCCCTCCGAACCGGAGGTTGGTGGCCCGAAAAAGGAAGTCGGTAGGACAACGGGTACCTGGCATTGCGCCCCGTGACCGGCATGTGCGCCGCCCAGGGGCACAGCGAAATGACGGACGGCATTGCGCCCGATCACCGACCCATGATCACTGGCGTATGCGTCCAATCGACGAACGCGATTCCGTATGAGTTGCTATCGCGGCTCAGGCGCACGGTGTGCGCGGCGCACTCGCAGCCCGCGGTGGCGGCCCTACCAGAACGCCCAGTGCCCGTTGCGCACGACCCAGATGCCGAGCGCGCCGTTGGTCACGGCGTGCGCGATCACGGCGACCCACAGCTTGCCGGTGAAGCGGTAAAGCAGCGCGTAGGCGAGGCCGGCGATGATGGCGGCCAGCCACATCGTGTGCGCGAGGGTGAAGACGAAGGTCGAGAGCACGATGGCCTTCACGCCGATGCGGCGTGGATCGACCGATTCGAAGATCGGGTTTTGCACCCAACGCATCAGGAACGAGCGCCAGAACAGCTCCTCCATTACCGGCACGAGCAGCGTCGCGCCGATCCAGCGGATCGCGATCAGCGGCCACAGCAGTGCGCCGGCTGCGTCCACCGGCACGAAGTTCGCGCTCGGCGTGCCCAGCATCATCCACGGCGCGTCGAGCACGATCCAGAGGCCGAACACGGCCAGGCCCACGATGATCGCAACGCCGAGTTCGCCGGCCAAAGGCCAGTTCTGGCGCGCCAGTTCGCCGTATTCGCGCCACCACCATGCGAGCGCACCGCCGACGATCAGCGTGGACAGTCCGTAGATCCAGCGCAGGTCGATGCCGATGTCCTGCGGCAGGTTGCCGCGCGCCGCGAGCAGACCCATGAAGAGCACGAAGGGGATGATCCGCACGTACGCCGAGCGGCTGAGGGATGCGAACATGGCGTTACGTTTGTTGTTTGGCGCGCAGTATCGCTGCGCGCGCCGGCTGGCGCCAGCGTGACGCGCAAACCGCTCGCTACTTTCGCAATGCTTTCGTCACGCTTTGCGTGTGTTCGCCGAGCGCGGGTGCGGGTGCGCCGATGTGCCCCGGCGTCAGGCTGAGCTTGGGCACGATGCCCGGCACGTCGAGCGCGAGGCCATCGCGCGTCACGATGCGCTCGATCATGCCGCGTGCGCGGTAGTGCGGGTCCTCGGCGATGTCCTTCGCGGTGTAGATGCGGCCGGCCGGCACTTGCGCAGCGTTCAGCGAATCGAGCACCTCGGCCACCTTGCGCGAGAGCGTCCATGCGCCGATCGCCGCGTCGATTTCGGCGACGCGCGCGACGCGTCCGGCGTTGCCGGCGAGTTGCGGGTCGGCGCCCAGGTCGTCGCGGCCAATGGCTGTCATCAGGCGCCGAAAGATCGAGTCGCCGTTGCCCGCGACGAGCACGTGCCCGTCGCGGCAGGCATATGCGTTGCTCGGCGCGATCCCGGGCAGGGCAGAGCCAGCGGGTTCGCGCACCGCGCCGAACGCGCTGTATTCGGGCAGCAGGCTTTCCATGCAGTTGAAGACCGCTTCGTAGAGTGCGACATCAACGACCTGCCCGCGGCCCTTGGGGGCGTCTTCGGTGATGGTCTTCGCGCGGTGATGCAGCGCCATCAGCACGCCGATCACGCCGTGCAGTGCGGCCAGCGTGTCGCCGATGCTGACGCCGACGCGCACCGGCACGCGCCCCGGCTCGGCCGTCAGGTGGCGCAAGCCTCCCATCGCCTCGGCGACGACGCCGAAGCCGGGCCGGTCGCGATACGGCCCGGTCTGCCCGTAGCCGCTGATGCGCAGCATCACCAGGCCGGGGTTGGCGGCGCTCAAGGTTTCGTAGGACAGCCCCCAGCCTTCGAGCGTGCCGGGCTTGAAATTCTCGATCAGCACGTCGGCCTCGTCGATCAGCCGGCGCACCACGGTGCGGTCGGCTTCCTCGCGCAGGTCAAGCGCAACGCTTTGCTTGCCGCGGCTTTGCACCTGCCACCAGACGCTCGTGCCGTCGTGCAGCAAGCGCCATTGGCGCAGCGGGTCGCCCCCGGGGCCTTCGCCGTTCGCGGGGGGTTCGATCTTGATCACTTCGGCGCCAAAGTCAGCGAGCGTCTTGGCGGCGAACGGCCCGGCGATCAACTGGCCGAGTTCGATGACCTTCACGCCCGCAAGCGGTCCATGTGACGACGTGGCGGCCGTATCGGGGATGTTCATCATTCCGGGCCATGGTAGCGAGTCACCGACACCCTTCGATCTAGGGATTTGCGGCGCCCGGTCGACCGATTACCTTGCGCTCGTCGATTCCGACTTGAGGAGAAATCCCATGAACATCAAGACGGCGATCCGGCGCGCAGTGGCGGCGCTTTCGGGTTTGGTCTGCGCCGGTGCGCAGGCGGTTGTAGTCAACCTGCCCGCGGGCACGCTCTACAACGTGCCATCGGGCTCGACGTCGCATACCTATCCCGGATTGGACGGCGACGGGACGTCGATGCGCGCGCGGGCGTCCCCGACCGGCCGCTTCGATCCGATCAACTCGGGTAAGTTCTATGGTCTGTGGTTCGGTAGCAATCATCAGAGCGCCACCTACACGTCCAGCTTCAGTGCGCCGATCAGCTATTTCGATTTCCGCGTCAACGCGATGAGCACGTTCGGCCAGATCGCCGAGACGATCGGCAACTTCACACTCGACACCGCGGCCACGCCGACTTTCACTTTCACGAACATCCAGTACACCGCCTGGGACGGCTCGACAGTGACCTCTGGTCCACAGGACAACGGTGAATTCATTCTCGCAATCTCGGTGGCTCCGGGCCAGTCATTCAGCGCCGTGAGCTTCGACCACTTCCAGATGGGCAATCCATCCGGTTCGGTGGTGCGCTCTATCAACTACTAACTGGCGCCGGTGCCCGAGCCCGCAAGCGTTGCGCTCATGCTGCTCGGGTTCGCGGTACTCGCAGGGGTGGCGCGCCGACGACGCTAGACGCTGGCTGGCTGCGTGAGTTGCGCGGCTTTCAGCCCGCGCGCTGCTCGAGCAGATAGTGCGCGCCGTCGTACTGCCCGAGCGTATCGACGAGAAACTGCATCACGGCTTGCAGGTTGTCGTGCAGCACATGCGGTGGGTTGGCGACGAAGACGCTGCTGCCGATCAAGCCGAAGCCGCGCGCGTCCGGTTGCTGCACCGTGAGGCGCGCATGCAGCCAGCCCTTCTTCGCAAGCGTGTCGGCGCTCGCCTGAAGCCGCGAAGGCAATTGCGCCGCTTCGAGCGTCGTCAGTTGCGGCGCCCAAACGATTACCGTGCCCTCGGCGAAGCGCGTCAACGCCTCGCGCAGCGCGGCAACGACTTTCGCGTAGTCGCTCTTTAACTCGTAGCTCGGGTCGATCAGCACGACGCCGCGGCGTGACGGCGGCGGCAACTCGCCCTTCAGCGCGGCGAAGCCGTCCGTTTGCGTCACCTGCGTGTTGGCGTGCTTGCCGAGGTAGGCGAGCAGGATGCGGTGGTCGGTCGGGTGCAACTCGAACAAGCGCAAGCGGTCCTGCGGGCGCAGCAGCATCTGCGCGAACGCGGGCGATCCGGGGTACTGCTCGAAGCGTACGTTCGCGGCCTCGGGCCCACCGCCATTGAACTGGCGCACGAGCGCGACGTAGTCGGCCAGGGACGCAGGCAGATCGTCGCGTGACCACAGCCGCCCGATGCCTTGTTCATATTCGCCCCGCTCCTGCGCGTAGCGGCCCTCGAGCGAATAGCCGCCCGCCCCGGCATGCGTGTCGACGAGCGTGAAGGGCTTGTCCTTCAAGGCCATGTAGCGCAGCACCTGGACGAGCACCAGGTGCTTGAGCACGTCGGCATGGTTGCCGGCGTGAAACGCGTGTCGGTAGGCGAGCATCTTGGCGGGCTGGGGTGAAGGAAGCAGACCGCACTGTACGGCCTGCGCCACCGGCGTCCGTCTGCCATATTTCGTGCCTAGCAGAGTTCCGCTTGAGGTGTCGCAATCCGGTTATCGCACAAGTGCGTAACCTGCAGCTTGCTTTGGCCTACCGAACAAAACCAATGACGACACTCTTTGAGCCTGCAAACGCGGGCGACATCGCCCTTTCCAACCGCATCGTGATGGCGCCACTGACGCGCGACCGCGCCGGCCCCGGCCAGGTGCCGACGCCGCTGATGGCCGAGTACTACCGGCAGCGTGCGAGCGCCGGGCTGATCGTCACCGAGGCGAGCCAGATCTGCCCCGAAGGCCAGGGTTACCTCGACACGCCCGGCATCTACAACGCCGAGCAGGTTGCTGGCTGGCGGCGCGTGACGGATGGCGTGCACGCGGCGGGCGGGGAGATCGTGATCCAGCTCTGGCACGTCGGGCGCATTTCGCACACCTCGCTGCAGCCGGGCGGCATCGCGCCGGTGTCGTCGACCGTGCGCTCGGCGGGCAGCAAGACCTTCACGAAGGACGGCTTCGTCGACGTCTCTGCGCCGCGTGCGCTGCGCACCGATGAGCTGCCCGACATCATCGACGCCTACCGCCACGCGGCGCGCTGCGCTATGGACGCGGGCTTCGACGGCGTTGAAGTGCACGGCGCCAACGGCTACCTGCTCGACCAGTTTCTGCGCGACAGCATCAACGACCGCAGCGATGCCTACGGCGGATCGATCGAGAACCGCGCGCGGCTGCTGCTCGAGGTCATGCGCGCGATTGCCACTGAGATCGGCGGCGGGCGCACCGCGCTGCGGTTGTCGCCGGTGACGCCGAGCAACGGCGCCGGGCCGGACAGCGACCCGCAGGCGCTGCACAACCACGTCGTCGAGCGGCTCGCCCCGCTCGGCATGGCCTACTTGCATGTGGTCGAGGGGCAGACCGGCGGCGCGCGCGACATCGCGCCATTCGACTACGCCGCGCTGCGCAGCCGCTTCAAGCAGGGCAACCCGCACGGCGCGTGGATGGTCAACAACGGCTACAGCCGCGCGATGGCGCTCGACGCTGTGGCGAGCGGCGCGGCTGATCTGGTCGCGTTCGGCCGGCCCTTCATCAGCAACCCGGATCTGGTCCGTCGTCTGCGCGACGATCTGCCGCTGGCGCCGCTTCAGCGCGAAACCCTCTACGGCGGCGGCGCCGAGGGGTATACGGACTACGCGGACTATGCGGACTACGCGGTAGCGAGCGAGGAAACCGCGGTGCCGTGACGGCCCGCGCGAGTGTGTCGCGCAACTCGGCGGGCTTCAGCCGGCCATCACCGCCGCCATCGCGGCCGCGGTTGGCTCGACGTTGCGGGTGTTCAGGCCGGCAACGCAGACGCGCCCCGAACGCACCAGATAGACGGCGAATTCCTCGCGCAGGCGATCGACCTGCGCTGGCGACAGACCGGTGTAGCTGAACATGCCGTGCTGCGTCAGGAAGTAGTTCAGGTCGCGGCTCGGCAGCTTCGCCGACAGCACGCCGTGCAAGGCCTTGCGCATCGCGAGAATGCGCCCGCGCATCGCAGCGACTTCGCTCTCCCACAACTTGCGCAGTTGCGGATCGCCGAGCACGCGCGCGACGATCTGGCCACCGAAGATCGGTGGGCTCGAGTAGTTGCGCCGCACGGTGAACTTGAGCTGGCCGAGTACGCGCTCGGCCTGATCGGCATCCGGGCAGACGACCGACAGCGCGCCGCAGCGTTCGCCATACAGGCTCATGCTCTTCGAGAACGAATTCGCGATGAAGAACGACAGCCCCGCGTCGGCAAACGCGCGCGGCACCCAGGCGTCGGCCTCCATGCCCTCGCCGTAACCCTGGTAGGCGAGGTCGAGATAGGGGATCAGATCGCGTTCGCGCAACAGCGGAATCAGTGCTTCACATTGCGCACGTGTCAGATCGACGCCGGTCGGGTTGTGGCAGCACGCATGCAGCAGCACGACGCTGCGCTTCGGGATCGCGCGCAGCGCATCCAGCATCGAGTCGAAGCGCAACCCGCCGGTCGCTGGGTCGTAGTAAGGATAGGTGTGCACGGTGAGGCCAGCGCCCTCGAACATCGCGCGGTGGTTGTCCCACGTCGGGTCGCTGACCCACACGGCGCTGTCGGGGAACTGGCGGTGGATGAAGTCCGCACCGACGCGCAGGCTGCCGCTCGAGCCGATCGACTGGATCGTCGCGACGCGCCCGCTCTTCACCGCCTCGTGCTCGGGCCCGAACAGGAGTTTTTGCACCTCGGTGCGGCAGTTCGCCGCGCCTTCGATGGCTTGATAGGGCTTGGGGCCGCCAGCCTCGACGATCTGCAACTCGGCGCGGCGCACCGACTCGAGCATCGGGATGCGGCCGTCGTTGTCGAAGTAGATGCCGATCGACAGGTTGATCTTGTGCGGCCGCGGATCATTCTGGAAAGCCTCGTTGAGGCTCAGGATCGGGTCGCCGGCATACGGTTCTATGTGCTCGAACATGCTTCGCAGTACTGCAGATCTCAGCGCTCGAAGGGCCGTTCCCGAGAGCGCTGAGCTCCCCTCGGGGGGCGACGCCAAAGGCGTCTTGGGGTGGTCAGGCCTTCAGTGCGGCTTCGATGTCCGTGCGCAGCGACTCGGGCTTGTCGGTCGGCGCGTAGCGCTTGAGGACACGGCCGTCCTTGCCGACGAGGAACTTGGTGAAGTTCCACTTCACCGCCTGGCTGCCGAGCAGCCCCGGCGCCTCGGCAGTGAGCCAGCGCCACAGCGGGTGCGCCTTCGCGCCGTTCACGTCCATCTTGGACATCATCGGGAAGTTCACACCGTAGTTCAGCGAGCAGAACGAGGCGATCTCGTCGTTGCTGCCAGGGTCCTGCGCGCCGAACTGGTTGCTCGGGAAGCCGATCACGACAAGGCCCTTGTTGCGGTAGTCCTCCCACAACTGTTCGAGGCCGGCGAACTGCGGCGTGAAGCCGCAGGCGCTCGCGGTGTTGACGATCAGCATCACCTTGCCGCGCTGGGTGGACAGGTCGGCGCGTTGGCCGGTGATCGACAGCGCGGAGAAGTCGTAGATCGTCTTGGCGGCTTTGGGCATGGGGTGTCCTGATTCGATCGCGAGAGGCGGGTGGCCGATGGTATCGCCACGGCGGGGACGGTGCGCTCAGGCGGGTCGGCGACGCGCGGCGAGCGAAGCGGCGCCGACGATCAGCGTGCCACCTAGCAGCAGTTGCGGTGTCAACGTGCCGCCGCCGAGCGCGAGCGCGGAGCCGGCAGCGAACACGACTTCGGTCAACAGCACGACGGCTGTGACGTTCGCGGCAAGCCTCGCGGCACCGAACTGCAGCGCGAAATTGCTCGCCAGAAAGATGACGCTCAGGGCGAGCGTCGAGAGCACCCAGCCGGGCGCGACAGGCGGTGGCCAGGGCAGTTCGCCGCGCAGCGCGAGGGCCGTCGCGAGCGTGCCGGCAACGACCACGCCGCCCGCGAACATCGCGACCGCGCGGGCTTCCTCGGGCCGCGCCGCCTCACGCCTGAGCATCACGTTGTTGAGCGCGAAAGAGAATCCGCCGACGATGCCGAGAGCGTCGGCCAAGGTGCGCGGCAGCGGCCAACCGCCGTCGACAGGCCACAGCACGATGGCCGCGCCGGCAAGCGAGAGTGACACGCGCAGCACGGCCGACGCACTGAGCGTTTCGTGAAGCAGCCAGCGCGCGAGCAGCACGGCCCACAGCGGCATCAGGTAGAACAGCAGCACGACGCGCACGACGTCGCCGATCACCATTGCCCAGTTGAAGGCGGCGTTGGTCGTGCCCGACGCGAGCACCAGCACCCACAGCGTGGGCGTGCGCAGCAGCATGCCGAGCGCGGCAGGACGCAGGGCGACGATCACGAGCACCGCGACGAGGTAGATCGACACCGTCGCCCACAGCGGGTGCAGTCCCAGGCCCTGGAGTTGGCGAAACGGCCACCACGCCACGCCCCAGACGAGCGCGTTGAAGGTGAGGCACAGCGCAGGCCACGCCATGCGCCATGAACTTTCCGAACGCGGCATGCGCAAGCGTCTGAATCAGTGGCGGTCGCTGCGTGCGATGGCGAGGAGCCTTTCGACCTCGTCCTTGTGGTGCACGAGGTTCGAGGCGTGCCAGCGCCGGATCAACTCCATGATGGCGGCCACGACGAGACCGAAGGTCGTGATCGCGGCAAAGTTCGAGACTCCGACGCGCGTCATGCCGGTGTAGAAGGCGCCCAGGCCGAGAATGCACGCCTGCTCGTTGAAGTTCTGCACCGCGATCGAACGCCCCGCGCCCATCAGGTTGTGGCCGCGATGCTGCAGCAGCGCGTTCATCGGCACGACGATGTAGCCGCCGATCCCGCCGAGGATGATCAGAAACGGCACCGCGACCCAGACGTTGCCGATGAAGTTCATGCCAACCACGAGCACGCCCATCGCGATGCCCAGCGGAATCACGCCCGTCGCATGATCGAGCCGCATGCGCATCGAGGCGAGCACCGCGCCGACCGCGGTGCCGATCGCGACCACGCCAGTGAGCGACGAGGCCTGCGTCGTTGTGAAGCCGAGCGCCGCCGCGGCCCAGGCCAGCACGATGTAGCGCAGATTGCCAGCGACGCCCCAGAACAGCGTCGTCGTCGACAGCGAGATCTGGCCGAGCTTGTCGCCCCACAGCCGGGCATTGCAACGCGCGAAGTCGCGCACCAGACCGAACGGGCTACGCGACAGCGGCTGCAGCGGGGCTTCGGTGCGCGGAATGTAGAGGTTGAAAATCGCGGCGACGACGTAGACGAGGATCAACGATGCGATGGCCGCCTCGGGCGGCGTGTCGACGCCGGTGTCGATCATCGGCATGTCGAAGCCCAGCAACTGCGGTGCAATCACCGGCCCGACGAGCTGGCCGCCGAGCAGCACGCCGAGGATGATCGACGTGATCGTCAGCCCTTCGATCCAGCCGTTGGCCTTGACGAGCTGCGAAGGCGGCAGCAGTTCGGTCAGGATGCCGTACTTGGCCGGCGAATACGCCGCCGCACCGAGGCCGACGACCGCGTACGACAGCAGCGGATGCGTGCCGAACAGCATCATCAGGCAGCCCCCGATCTTGATGAGGTTCGAATAGAACATCACCTTGCCCTTGGGCACCGCGTCGGCGAAGGCGCCGACGAAAGGCGCGAGCACGACGTAGAAGAGCGCGAACATCGGCACCAGCGCGGCCGCCTGCCAGTCGGCACCGCCCGCCACCCGGATCAGTTCCACTGCCGCGACGAACAGTGCGTTGTCCGCCAGCGAGCTGAAGAACTGCGCCGACATGATCGTGGAGAAGCCTTTTTTCATGCGGTCGCGAGCAGGCGGCTGTGCGTTGTCTCCGTGGCGAAAAAGGCTTGTGGGGGCGCCACTGGCGGGCGTGATGGCCCAATGTGGTCTGTGCCCCTGCGCCGAGGTTTATAGCATGCGTCCCGCGCTGCAGCGCCCGCGGCGACCCCCGGTTTCGGGTGGACGCCACTGGCAGAATGGGCTCATGCCGCGACCTATTCAAGCGCTCATTCACAGCGCCACACTGGCGCACAACCTGATGCGGGCGCGCGCCGCCGCTGGCGATGCGCGTGTGTGGGCAGTCGTCAAGGCCAACGCCTACGGGCACGGCATCGAGCGCGTGTTCGAGGGCCTGCGCGGCGCCGACGGCTTCGCGCTGCTCGACCTGGCCGAGGCCGAACGCATCCGCGCGCTCGGATGGCGCGGGCCGGTGCTGCTGCTCGAAGGCTGCTTCGAACCGCGCGACCTCGAACTTTGCTCGCGCCTGAACCTCTGGCACGTTATCCATCGCGAGGAGCAAATCGACTGGCTCGCCGTGCACAAGAGCGCGGCGCCGCAACGCGTCTTCCTGAAACTCAACACTGGCATGAACCGGCTCGGCTTCACGCCGGCAGCCTTCCGCGCCGCGTGGCTGCGGCTGTCGGGCCTGACGCAGGTGGAAGACATCACGCTGATGACGCACTTCTCGGATGCGGACGGCGCACCAGGCGTGGCGGCGCAGCGCGCCGCGTTCGTCGCCGCGACGGACGGTCTCCCCGGTGAACGGTCGCTGTGCAACAGCGCAGCGACGCTGCGGTTCGCGGCGGCCGACGCGTTGCTGCGCGGCGACTGGGTGCGCGCCGGCATCATGAGCTATGGCTCGTCACCCGACCACCCGGCGCACGACAGCGCGCACTGGCAGCTGCAGCCGGCGATGAGCTTGCAGGCCGAATTGATCGCGACGCAGGAGCTCGCCGCTGGCGCGAGCGTCGGCTACGGCAGCCGCTTCATGGCCGAGGCGCCGATGCGCATCGGCGTGGTCGCCTGCGGCTACGCCGACGGCTATCCGCGCAGTGCGCCGAGCGGCACGCCGGTGCTCGTCGATGGCGTGCGCACGCGCCTCGTCGGTCGCGTGTCGATGGACATGGTGACGGTCGATCTGACGCCGGTGCCGGTGGCCCGTGTCGGCAGCGTTGCGACGCTCTGGGGTTGCGGGGCGGGTGGCAGCGTCCTGCCGATCGACGAAGTCGCACATGCGGCAGGCACGCTCGGCTACGAGCTGATGTGCGCGCTCGCGCCGCGCGTGCCCGTCAGCGTCGGTTGAACGCACCGCGATCGACCCCACTTCAAGCCATGGCCCCGCCTCTCGAAACCGCCGACGAAGTTCTCGACACGCCGGACAACGAGCGCGTCAAGGCGTGCCGCAAACTCGTGCGCCGCCAGGCGCTGAAGGCGGCGGGCGTGTCGGCCGTCCCGGTGTTCGGCGCCGACCTGTTCATCAACGCCAAACTGTTGATGAGCACGGTGGAGCAGATCAACCGCGCCTACGGCCTGTCGCCGTCGCAGATCGCAGCGCTGCCGCTGGCGCAGCGCAGCAAGGTCGACGAGCTGATCAAGAAGACCGGCAGCTACCTGATCGGGCGCGCGGTGACGCAGACGGCGATCATCGCGGCAATGCGCTCGGTCGGGCTGCGCCTCGGCGCGCAGCAGGCGGCCAAGTTCGCGCCGCTGGTCGGCCAGGCGGCGTCGGCGGCGCTGTCGGGCTGGCTCTTCAAGCGGCTGTGCGACCGCCACATCACGAACTGCGAGGCGGTGCGTGCCGAGTTGCCGCTGCTGCCGGTGCCGAAGCCGGCGGACATCATTGACGTCGATTGACGCGCGTTCGCCCATCATGCGTGGCCCCATCGTCGAGCCCACCGAGGTCGAGATCAGCGCGATCCGCGCCCAGGGTGCGGGCGGCCAGAACGTCAACAAGGTGTCGAGCGCGGTGCATCTGCGATTCGACGTCGTCTCGTCCTCGTTGCCCGAGGACGTGAAGGCACGGTTGCTGGCGCTGCGCGACGCGCGCATCACGCAGGAAGGCGTCGTCGTCATCAAGGCGCAGACGATGCGCACGCAAGAGGGCAACCGCGCCGACGCGCTGCGCCGCCTGCAAGCGCTGGTCGACAGCGTAGCCCGGCCGCCGCGCGTGCGCCGCGCGACGAAGCCGACCCGGGCGTCGAAGCTGCGCCGGCTGCAGGCCAAGAACCAGCGCGGCGAGATCAAGTCCACTCGCGCGAAGCTGCGCGACTGAGGCTGCCCCTACGAAAGCGCGCGACTGAGACCGCACTCGCCCGGCAAAACGCAGCAGCCCGGCCGCGGCAGCGATCAGGGCAGGCCAAGGCGACAATCACCACATGGCCAAGGACAAGACCGTCTACACCTGCAGCGAGTGCGGCGGCACGAGCCCGAAATGGCTCGGCCAGTGCCCGGCGTGCAGCGCGTGGAACACGCTCGTCGAGGGTGTTGCCGAGAGCGCCGCGGCGACGCGCAACCAGCGCTTCCAGTCGCTCGCGAAAGCGTCATCGGTGGCGACGCTGTCGGAGATCGAGGCGGCCGAGATCGAGCGCACGCCGACCGGCATCGAAGAGTTGGACCGCGTACTCGGCGGCGGCATCGTCGAGGGCGGTGTGGTGCTGATCGGCGGCGACCCGGGTATCGGCAAGAGCACCTTGCTGCTGCAGGCGATGGATCACCTTGCGCGCCGGGCGCCCGCGCTCTACGTGACGGGCGAGGAAAGCGGCGCGCAGGTCGCGTTGCGCTCGCGCCGCCTTGGACTGCCCGCGTCGCCGGTGCGCGTGCTGGCCGAGATCCAGCTCGAGCGCATCCTGGCGACGATCAGCGCGGAGCAGCCGGCGGTCGTCGTCATCGACTCGATCCAGACCGTGTATTCGGAGCAGCTCACCTCGGCGCCCGGCTCGGTGGCGCAGGTGCGCGAGTGCGCGGCGCAGCTCACGCGCGCGGCGAAGGCCAGCGGCGTCACGATCATCCTCGTCGGCCACGTGACGAAGGAGGGCACGCTCGCGGGGCCGCGCGTGCTCGAACACATCGTCGACACCGTGCTCTACTTCGAGGGGGACACGCATAGCGCGTTTCGCCTCATCCGCGCGTTCAAGAATCGATTCGGGTCGGTCGGCGAGATTGGTGTCTTTGCGATGACCGAGCGCGGGCTCAAGGGCGTCAGCAACCCGAGCGCGATCTTTCTCTCGACGCACGCCGATCCGGTACCGGGCGCATGCGTTCTCGTCACGGTGGAGGGCACGCGGCCGATGCTTGTCGAAGTGCAGGCGCTCGTGGACAACGGCGGCCCGAGCCCGCGGAGGCTGTCGGTCGGCCTCGAGCGCGACCGGCTCGCGATGCTACTTGCCGTCCTGCACCGCCACGCAGGCGTGTCGTGCATGGACCAGGACGTGTTCATCAACGCCGTCGGTGGCGTGCGTATCTCCGAGCCCGCGGCCGATCTTGCCGTGCTGCTCGCAATCCAGAGCAGCCTGCGCGGCAAGCCGCTGCCGCGCGGCTTCATCGCCTTCGGCGAAGTCGGATTGGCGGGCGAGGTGCGGCCCGCGCCGCGCGGACAGGAGCGCTTGAAGGAGGCCGCCAAGCTCGGTTTTTCGGTCGCCGTCGTACCGAAGGCGAATGCGCCGAGGAAGCCGATCGAGGGCCTGACGATCCACGCCGTCGAGCGCATCGAGCAGGCGATCGACGTGGTGCGTGAGCTGGGCTGAAGCGGGCTTGTGGCGCGTGCATCGCTGCCGTGCTGCAATACGTTCGTTATAACAACCGCATTTCACCATGCACAGCCTGAAGATCACCCAGATCGGCAACTCGCTCGGCCTCATCCTGCCGCGCGAGGTGCTTGCGCGGCTGAAGCTTGCGAAGGGCGACACAGTGCATATCACCGAATCGCCAGACGGTTTTCGCCTGACGCCGCATGACCCGGACTTCGAGGCGCAGATGGCATTGGCGCGCGGCATCATGAAGGAGCGCCGCGCTGTCTTGCGCGAACTGGCCAAGTGAGTGCCGCGAACGAGGCTTGGATCTGGCTCGATTCGCATGTCTTGCTGGCGGTGCACGACGCACAGCTTGCGGAGCATGGCGGCGCGGCGGGTGTTCGAACCGCCGAGCTGTTCGACTCCGCGCTCGCGCGACCACGAAACCTCGCCACCTATGGGCGGCCGGATGCGGCCGACTTTGCCGCCTCGTACAGTGTCGGCATCGCTCGCAATCATCCATTCGTCGATGGCAACAAGCGCACCGCGTTCGTCGCAATTGAACTCTTCCTCACCCTGAATGGCTGGCACCTGACGGCGAACGACGTGGACTGCGTGATGGCGATGCTCGCCGTTGCCGCCGACGAACTTGATGAAGCCGCGTTCGCCACTTGGCTGCGCGCGCACATGCAGGCGCGCTGACTGAGCCTGCAGCGCACGGCACCTACCCTAAAATCAACCTTCACCTTCAAGGAGCCACTCATGAGCATGTCCGACCGCGACGGCAAGATCTGGATGGACGGCGAGCTCGTCGAATGGCGGGACGCCAAGATCCACGTCCTGACCCACACGCTGCACTACGGCTGCGGCGCCTTCGAGGGCGTGCGTGCCTACAACGGGCAAGGCGGCACGGCGATCTTTCGCCTGCGCGAGCACACCGAGCGGCTCTTCAACAGCGCCAAGATCCTGCGCCTGAAAATCCCGTTCACGCTCGAACAGGTGATGGACGCGCAGCGCGAGGTGGTGCGCGTCAACAAGCTCGAGAGCTGCTACCTGCGTCCACTGACCTGGATCGGCTCCGAGAAACTCGGTGTCAGCCCGAAGGGCAACACCATCCATCTGATGATCGCGGCCTGGCCGTGGGGTGCCTACCTCGGCGAGGAAGGCATGAAGCGCGGCATCCGCGTCAAGATCAGTAGCTACACGCGCCACCACGTCAACATCACGATGACGCAAGCGAAGGCGGTCAGCAACTACACGAACTCGATCCTCGCCAACATGGAGGCGCTCGACGACGGCTATGACGAGGCGATGCTGCTCGACGCGTCGGGCTTCGTCAGCGAAGGCGCGGGTGAGAACCTCTTTGTCGTCAAGAACGGCGTCGTCTACACGCCCGATCTGTCGGCCGGCGCCTTGAACGGCATCACCCGCAATACGGTGTTTGCGATCTGCGAGGATCTCGGCCTCAAGCTCGTCGAGAAGCGCATCACGCGCGACGAGGTCTACATCTGCGACGAGGCCTTCTTCACCGGCACCGCGGCCGAAGTGACGCCGATTCGCGAACTCGACCGCATCGAGCTCGGCAGCGGCTCGCGCGGGCCGATCACCGAGAAGATCCAGAGCGCGTTCTTCGATATCGTCAACGGACGTAACCCGAAGTACGCCGAATGGCTGAGCAAGGTGTGATCGCAATGAGCGCAGCCAGTAGCGAATCGAAGACGGTGGTCGAAGTGACCGCCAAGGACATGCCCGCGCCGGGCACGATCTTCTGCCCGAATCCGAAGATGATGTTGTGGAACGCGCACCCGCGCGTCTACTTCGACATCGGGACAACCGGCGAGGCCCAGTGCCCGTACTGCGGTACGCGCTACCGCCTCAAGGCCGGCGAAGTGGTCGGCGCCCATTGACCGAACGGCGGCAGGCGCAGCAAATCCGTTGAAGTGCAGGCGGCGATGACGCGCAGCCTCGTAATCGCGCCGCAGTGGATAGGCGACGCCGTGATGAGCGAGCCGTTGCTCGCGCGGCTCGCTGCGCGCGGTGAGACGTTTGCGGTCGCGGCGCTGCCGTGGGTCGCGCCGGTCTATCACGCGACGGCGCAGGTGGGCGAAGTGATCGAACTGCCCTTCGCCCACGGCCGGCTCGATCTTGCGGCACGCCGCCGCCTCGCGCGCGAATGGCGCGGGCGATTCGACGCTGCCTATGTGCTACCGAACTCGTTCAAGTCCGCACTGCTGCCGTTTCTCGCGCAAATCCCGCTGCGCGTCGGCTATCTGGGCGAATCGCGCTACGTGCTGCTGAACCGGCGCCTCGCCAACGTCGCGGGCCGCCCGCCGATGGTCGACCTCTACGCTGCGCTGGCGGGCGAACCCGTGCCCCGGGGGCAGCGCCCGCAGCTGCACTTCGATCCTGCGCGGATTGCGGCCGCGACCGAGCGCGCCGGTGTTGCGCGGGGCGGCTACTGGGTCTTCGCGCCGGGCGCCGAGTACGGCCCGGCGAAATGCTGGCCGGCTTCGCACTACGCGGCGCTTGCGCGTTCGCTACACGAGGAGAGCGGGCTGCCGGTACTGCTGCTCGGCTCGGCCAAGGAGGCGACCCTCTGTCGCGGCATTGCGCAAGAGGCAGGCGGCGCCTGCGAAGTGCTGGCCGGCCAGACGAGCCTGCTCGACGCCATGGCGCTGATCGCCGCCGCGAGCGGCATGGTCAGCAATGACTCCGGCCTCATGCACGTCGCCGCCGCGTTTGGCGTGCCGCAGGTGGCGCTCTTCGGATCGACGAGCCCCGAGCACACGCCGCCGCTCAACCCCAACGCACGCGTGCTGTGGTTGAAAGAGGAACTGCAGCTCGACTGCTCCCCCTGCTTCGACCGCGTCTGCCGCTTCGGCCACACGCGTTGCCTGACCGAGATTGTGCCGCAGCGCGTGCAGGCCCAACTCATGCAGGCGGTCGCTGCCGCCGGCGTGGATCGGTGATGAGCGCGGCACGTAACGGCGATCTTGTCCGCCCGGCCAACGACGGCGTCGCGACAGCGACCGGCGCGCCGCCGTTCTCCGGCGATCCACGCCTGCCGCAGGCGCTGGCCGGCGCCGGCACGTCGGTCTGGGAATGGCACGTTGACACTGACGTCTTGGGTGACCTCGACGAGGGCACGGCCATGCTCGGCTACGCGCACGGAGAGATCGAGTCGACGCAGGCGGCATGGGACGAGCTGATGCATCCCGACGATCGTGTCGGCAACGACGCCGCCTACGAACGCCACGAACGCGGCGAGGCGGCGACCTACGAACACGAGTACCGCATCAAGGCGCGCGACGGAACGTGGCGCTGGATGTCCGAGCGCGGCCGCATCGTCGAGCGCGCAGCAGACGGGCGCCCGCTGCGCATGCTCGGTACCCAGGCCGATATCACCGAGCGCAAGCGCGCCGAAGGCCTCGCGCAGGAGTTCGCCGAACGCCTGCAAAAGATTGCGCGGCATGTGCCGGGCATGGTGTTCCAGTTCGTACGCACGGTCGACGGCAGCGGGCACTTTGCCTATGTCAGCGAGCGATGCCTGGCCCTGACCGGCATCGAGCCGAAAGTGCTGAACGTCGATGCAACGATCATGCTGCGCGCAACTGAGCGCGAAGACCGCGAGCGCGTGCGCGAGTCGATCAGTCGCTCGATGCAGCGGCTGCGACCGTGGCGCTGCGAATTCCGGCTTCACCATCCCGGCGGCGGTGTGCGCTGGTTGCGCGGCAGCGCCACGCCTCAGCGCGGCATCGACGGCGCGGTGCTGTGGCACGGTTACATCGAGGACGTGAGTGAACTGCATGAACTCGAGCACGCGCGCCTGGCGCGCGCCGCCGCCGAAGCCGCGAGCCGCGCGAAGACCGAATTCCTTTCGCGCATGAGCCACGAGCTTCGCACGCCGCTGAATGCGGTGCTCGGCTTTGCGCAACTGCTGCAGATCGACGCCGCCGAGCCGCTTGGCACACGCCAGCGCCGCCACGTCGGGCTGATCCGGGAGTCGGGCGAGCACTTGCTGCGCATGATCGGCGAACTGCTCGACCTGACGCGGGTCGAGACTGGGCGGCTCGATATCGTGACGACTGAATTCACGCTTGCACCCCTCTTGCGCGAATGCGTTGACATGCTGCAACCGCAAGCCGACGCGGCGGGCGTCTCGATCGTGCTCGAGACGCCTGACGGTACCGGGCCGGCAGGGCCGGCAGGGCCGGCGGGCGCGGCGCTCTGCGTGCGCGCCGACCGCACGCGGCTCAAGCAGGCGCTGGCCAATCTGCTCTCCAACGGCGTCAAGTACAACCGGCGCGGCGGTACGGTCCGCCTGAGCGCGAAAGTCTCGAGCAAAGGCATCACGATTGCCGTCGCAGACGATGGCGCTGGCATCGCCGCGAAGGACTTGAAGGCACTGTACGAGCCATTCAACCGGCTCGCGCAGCAGCACAGCGGCATCGAGGGCACGGGGATCGGCCTTGCGTTGAGCCGCGCGCTGGTGCGCGAGATGGGCGGTGCGATCGACGTGCGATCCAAACTGGGCTCAGGATCGACCTTCAGCGTCACGCTGCCGCGCGGCGCGCCGCGTGACGGGGCAGAACCGGTTGGTCCCACGTGATGGTTGAGCGAGCCGAGCGCAGGATGCACTCTCCACGATCGAAACCAACATGAATCAGAACGCGGACTTCATCCTTACCCTGTCGTGTCGAGACCGCCCAGGCATCGTCCACGCGGTTGCGGCCCGGCTCTACGAAGCCGGCTGCAACATCATCGATTCGCAGCAGTTCGGTGACCTGCCGGCGGCCAACGACGCGCAGTGCTTGCACGCGACAGGCCTGTTCTTCATGCGCGTGCACTTCGCCGCACCCACGCGGATCGCGAACCTGGAGGCGCTGCAGGCGCTTTTCGAGCCGGCACGCGAGCGCTTCGACATGGAGCTTGCGCTGCATGAGGCCGCACGCAAGCCGCGCCTGCTGCTGATGGTGAGCCGCGAAGGGCATTGCCTGAACGACCTGCTGTTCCGCTTGCAGTCCGGCCAGCTGCACGCCGAGGTGGCGGCGATCGTCTCGAACCACCCGGACTTCGGTGCCCTCGCGGCGAACTACAGCATCGCGTTCCACCACCTGCCGCTCGCCGCCGGGGCATTGCCCGAGGCGAAACTGGCGCAGGAGCAGGCGGTGCAGCGCATCATCGACGCCGAGCGCATCGACCTCGTGGTGCTCGCTCGCTACATGCAGATCCTGAGCCCGGCGTTCTGCGCCTTCCTGAAGGGCCGCGCGATCAACATCCATCACAGCTTCCTGCCGAGCTTCAAGGGCGCGCGGCCCTACGTGCAGGCGCACGATCGCGGCGTCAAGCTGATCGGCGCGACGGCGCACTACGTGACGGCCGATCTCGACGAGGGGCCGATCATCGAGCAGGATGTCGCACGCGTCGACCACAGCCTGAGCCCGGAAGACTTCGCCGCTGTCGGGCGCGATGTGGAAAGCGTGGTGCTTGCGCGCGCTGTGCGCTGGCATGTGGAGCACCGCGTGCTGATGAACGGGCCGAAGACGGTCGTCTTCCGCTAGCTCAGGCTGCCCGGCGTGACGGTCGATTGACGATGCAGAACTACCGCGCACCGCGCTGGTTGCCGGGTGCCAGCGCCGTCGGCGGTCATCTGCAGACGATCTGGCCGGCGCTGTTCGCGCGCCGCTTCGACGGCGCCGCGCCGCGCTATCGCCGAGAGCGCTTGGATACGCCGGATGGCGACTTCGTCGACATCGATTTCCTCGCCGATCCGCTGCCTGCCGCCGATGACCCGTGGCTCGTGCTGTTCCACGGCCTCGAGGGCTCCTCGGCAAGCCACTACGCGCAGGCTTTCGCGCACTGGGCGCGTCACAACGGCTGGGCGTTCGCGGTGCCGCACTTTCGCGGTTGTTCGGGTGAACTCAACCGCGCGCCGCGCGCCTACCACTCGGGGGACTTCGAGGAAGTCGGCTGGATTCTCGAGCGCCTGCGGGCGCGAAGCTCGGGCCCGCTCGTCGCGGTCGGCGTTTCGCTCGGCGGCAATGCGCTCTTGCGCTGGGCGGAGGAGGCGGGCGACACCGCCGCGCGCATCGCGCGCTGCGTCTGCGCCGTCTCGTCGCCGCTGGACCTCGCGGCCAGCGGGGACGCAATCGGGCGCGGGTTCAACCGGCAGATCTACACCCGCATGTTTCTGCGCACGATGCGACCGAAGGCGCTCGCCAAGCTCGCGCAGCATCCGGGGTTGTTCGACCGCGATGCGATGCTCGCGGCGCGCGATCTCTACGCGTTCGACAACATTTTTACCGCGCCGCTGCATGGCTTTCAAGACACACTGGATTACTGGTCGCGGGCGTCGGCAAAACCTCATCTGAGCCGCATCCGGATACCAGCGCTCGTCGTCAACGCGCGCAATGACCCGTTCGTACCGGCGACGAGCCTGCCTGCGCAAAACGAAGTCGGGCAGCGCGTCATGCTCTGGCAGCCGGCTCACGGCGGGCACGTCGGATTCCCCGGTGGCGCGCCGCCCGGGCATGTACTCACTCTTCCCAACGCGGTCATGCGCTGGGTGCAATTGCAAAGCTGAGCGATCATCCGTCACATGGATGCGATCGTCCGCGCTGCGCTGAAGAAGTGGCCCAACGTGCCGGCCTGCCACGGCTGGCTTGCGCTCGACGCGCGCGGTGATTGGTACATGCGCGACGATCGCATCCAGGCCGCAGGGCCGTTCCCGAGCGTCAAAGGCAGCCGCATCGACCACGAGAAGCTGCGCGAGTTCATCGAGCGCAACTACGCGGCCGACGAGCGCGGCTCTTGGTACTTCCAGAACGGGCCGCAGCGTGTCTACGTCGAACTCGAGGCCGCGCCCTGGGTCTGGCGCGTGCGCTTCGACGGCGACGACGTGCGGGTTCACGATCACTGCGGGACGCCGGCGGTGCCGAATTCGATCTGGCTCGACGAGCAAGGGCGACTCTTCCTCGCCACCGAACGCGGGCTCGGCATCGTTCATACGCAGGACATGCTTGAGGCCGCCAACGCGGTCGAGGCCGGGCTGTGGGCGCCGCAGGATGTTCGGTTCGCCGATCTGCCGCAGCGCTTCGGCTACCGGCTCAGCCCGCAGGCCGAGGCCGACCACGCGCACGAGATGCGCACGTATGAAAAAGGGGAGCCGTAGCTCCCCTTGTCGAATCGCAGCGGGCTGCGTCGTTAATCTGAAGTTCCCCCGCGTCGCCCCCGAATTCTCCTGTTCCATCAAGCACTTGCGATGGAATTCGGGTTTGAGTTTCTGACTACGGCTGGATGGCCTGGATCAGCGCCAAGGCGCGCTGTTGGTGTGCGGTGGCGATGGTGAGCAACGCGAAGGTCGGTGCATCGGCGCCGGCGCTGGGCGTGCGGCACGTGTTGCGCACAAGGGTGGCCATCTCCGCCATCAGGGTGGCGAAGCTGTGCACAGGCTGCGCGTCGTCGAGCAACTTCGACGCGGCCTTGGCGCTTGCCGAGGCCGAGCGCTTGGCTGGTGCCACCGGATCGCGCGTGGCCTTGGCGGCTTGATCGGTGTCGGCGAACATCAGCTCACGCCAGGCCTCGCGCATGTGCCACTCGACGTAGAACGCCAGCATGCACAGCAGGATGTGCGCGCGCACCCGGTCAGCCAATCGATGGTGGATGGGGCGCACCTTCAGATCCACCGTCTTCAGTGAACGGAACGCCCGCTCCACGTTCGCCAAGGCCTTGTAGCTGCGCACGCAGCTGGGCGCATCCATGCGCTGCTCGTCGAGCGATGTGCGAATGACGTACAGGCCATCGAGCGCCGCCTCGGCATCGATGGCGTCTTGCCTTCGCTCCCAGGCGAGCGCCGCATCGCTGATGCTCAGCTCGAAGTGCTTGGCCACCTTGTGCCGATTGATGATCTTGCCCACCCGCACGCCGATCTTGTCCTGCCCCGTGAGCCTGCCCGCATCCACACTGGCCTTGATCAGGGCAAGCAGGGCTTCGGTGGCCTGCAGCAGGCTCTCGCGCTTGTGCGCACGCAGCTTGGCCAAGGCGTCGTTGCGGCAGGCCACCAGACGCTCGCCGGGATACTCCGGCGAAGTGATCTCGGCCAGGTTGCGCTGATCGAACAAGCCCAGCTGCAAATGACCCTGCTCGACCAAGGATCGGATCGACACACTCTTGAGCGCGGTGATCCAGTCGATCCCGCCCTGGCCGCGAAGATCGTCGATGGCCTTTTGCGACACCATGCCGCGGTCCCCCACCATCACCACCTGTGTCAGGCCGAAGCGCTCGCGCACGCGCTGCACGGCGGGCAGGAAGGTCAGGCTGTCGGAGGTATTGCCCTCGAACACCGAGACGGCCACCGGGCAGCCGCGCACGTCGGTGAGCAGCCCGTAGTTGACCTGCAGCGTGCCGGGGCGGCCATCGCGGCTGTAGCCGCGCTTGGCCAGCGGGCAGGTGCTGCCCTCGAAGTAGCTCGACGACAGGTCATACAGCACCAACGCACCCTCGCGCAAGTGACGCGAGGCGAGCTTTTGCTCGATGGCGTCCTGGCGCGCCAGCAGCCAGTCCATGGCGGCATACAGGTCGTCCTCGGTGGCGTCAGTCACGCCGAAGTCCTCGGCCAGGGTCGAGCAGTGCCAGCGCCTGCAGGTGGCCAGCTTGGTGTCGGGCTGGACGATGCGCGAGGCCACCATGGCCAGCACCAGGTCGCGTTCACGGCTGGGCGATGAGGCGATCACCGAGGCCAGACCCAGGCGCTGCATGGCAAGGGCGACGGCCTGCACGTGACCATGGGTGCGCGAGCGCACCACCTCGAAGGCCTGGGAGGCGGCAACGAAGGTCTCGCCCTGCAGCGAGCGCCGGATGATGTCGATCAGCGCATCGCTCAGGTGCGACAGATTGCCCAGGGTCTCGTTCTTGACCTTGCCGTCTTCGCGGTAGCTGCGGCGCAGCAGGTGGGTGCAGTAGACCTTGTCCTTGTAGGTGCGTCTGGTGGTGACGACGTGAGCGGCTCCGTTGCGGGATGGCATACATTGAAATATATGCCAGTTGGCAACACAAGTCAACACATTTAGTGTCTACACTTTTGACCACAAAAATGGCCCGAAAGGGCCAAAAATGTCAATCGCGATAGGGACTTGTCGATGCCAAGCCGTGAGAAACGGCCAGGAACTTCAGGCTAATTCAGCTTCCCAACCCCGCTGTCGAGGGGCGGGCGTTCGCGAAGGAACAATCACTCCAAGTTATAAGAAGGCGGTCATTTAATTTTGTTCCTTGTGAGCTTGGCGGCGGCGGCGAGCCACGAAGCCGAGTGCGGCCAAGCCCAGGCCCATCAGCGCATAGGTCTCGGGCTCAGGCACGGCGGGCGTGTAGCTCATGTTGTCCCAGTACACAGCGCCGGCATAAGGCTCGCCGTCCCAGAACGTGACGTAGGCGATCGACGTTGTGCTCGACACCATCATGTAGTCGCCCCCGTAGGTCGATGCCGGGTTGTCGTAGTCGGCCGAGGCGAGCAGCACGTCGGATGCGCTCCAGGCGCGCAGGTGGGTGTGATCCTCGTCGGCGTTGTAGTCGCCCACGCCGATCTTGAATATGCTCGCGCCGCCGGCGAAAGTGACCTTGAACGGAGCATCGCCCGGGTTGTCGGTAAAGCTGATGATCGCCCGGCCGTCGATTGGCCAGCCCGGACTGGCGTCCACGACCTGGAACGCGCCTGTCCCACCGGTGTAGGTGAGCGTGGCCGTGCCGTCGGTCAGCGATGAATAAGTGCCGATCGGTGTCGAGTTGAAGTCCCACGTCGCTGCGCTCGCGGCGCCCGACGCTGCGAGCGCGAGCGCGCTCACGGAAAGCATGGTTGCAAGTTTCATGAGTCCTCCTCAAAAGAGTGTTTGCCGCGAGGCGACCCCTACGGTTGCCCGTCTATAGCCCTGCGGAGGACGCGCTGATATCCCCAGAACACGGGGTCTTCCTTGGTGACCATGCACTCCCGCGCGCAGCGCGGCGGACCGAACGACGGGCCGGCTCGGGCGCCAGCCCGGGGGCACAATGCCGTGCTATTTGGCGGCGCCTGACGCCGAATCGGAGGCAGCCCCCGACGCCGCGGCGGCAGGTGCCGCGGGCTCTTCGAACTTCGCGCCGCCCTTGTTGGCCATGTACACCACGGCGCGGCCGATCTCGTAGTCGCTGAACTCGCCGCCGCCCTGCGGCGACATGGCGCCCTTGCCCTTGAGGGCCGAGTGCCAGAGTGCGTCGAAACCCGCCTTGATGCGCGGTGCCCAGGCTTCGGTGTCACCGATCTTCGGCGCGCCGGCCGCGCCCGACGTGTGGCATGCCGTGCATTGCGCCTGGAAGACCTGCTCACCAGTGTGCACGACGGCCACTGCGCTGCCGTCCTTGATCTCGACGCGGCCGACCGCTTGCAGACGCGTGGCGATCGCCTCGCGCTCGAGCATGTCGCTGCCGGCTGCGGGACGGGTGTCGCTCGACACATAGACCGCAAGCATCACGATCACGATGACCGGGACGACAAAGGCGAAGAACACGGCCGCGACGAGTTGCTTGGGCGTCTTGATCGGGCCTTCGTGTGATTCCGCTTGATCGTCGTGCGCGTCGCTCATGAATTCCTCTGGTTTTGGGGCGTGTCGGCGTTGCCTCGCCGGGCCGGGCCGGGGCACGCAAAAGCCGGCGAATTATAGGGCCCGGGACTCAACCGGCCGCTACCTTGCCGCGCAGCAGCGCTTCGCAGGTGCCGCGCTGAGCGTCCTGGGCTGGCAGCTTCGCGCAGACGGGGGCCAGTTGCGCCTGCAGCCGCTTGATCGTGGCCGCGTGCGCGCCATCGCTGTTCCACGATTGGAGCTTGCGGCTCGCACGCTGCAGCGAGCGCGCGCTGCGTTCATAGAACGCGTTCGGCTGCGTTGCGGCGTCGGTGATCAGCTGGCTCGCGGCGAGTTCGATACGCGTCGTGTCCTTCGGTGAGAGCTCGATGAGCGCGCTCACGTAGCTCGCGCCCCATTGCAGGCGTGTGGCCGGGCCTTCGCTCGTGCGGTAGGCCTGCTCGTACCAGTGCAGCGCCTCGATTGTGTCGCCGCGCGCCTTGGCGTTGCTCGCAAGCGCCGACATCAGATAGTAGGGCGAATGGCTCTTCGCGAGGTTGGACTGGAGCAGCGCGTCCGACTCGGTCATCAGCCCGGCGCGCTCGAGCGCGTAGGCGCCGGTCGTAATGACGGCCTGGCGCTCATAGCCATCGGTGATCTCGCGGTTGTCTCGGGCGACGTGTTCACGCAGGTCCTTCACCAGGGCCGGTGGCAGCTTCACGCTCTTCGCGTCCTCGGGCGCGTCCATGCGCGCGAGTTCGACCTGCGCCAGCAGGGCGCCGAGCCGGTCGGCGCGCGACAGCGTGGTGTCCGCTTCGAGGCCGCGCAGCGCGGCGTTGTAGGAGGTGAGCACTGCGGCACGCTGGCCACCCGCGTGCTTGGTCGTGATCGCGCGCACGATCTCGACCGGCGAATTCGTCAGCACGTCCATCTGCGTGCGCGAGGCCGCCGGGTCGGCAAGCACCTTCATCACGCGCTCGCGCAGCGCGGCATCGGCCATCACGCCCTTGCCGTCGTCGCTGCCAGCAAGTGCCTTCAGCCACAGCCGTGTCGCCACGTCCGGCTCGCTTGCCGGGCACGCCGCGGCAAGTGCGGCGAGCTCGTTGGCGCGATCGGCGTCCGGCACGAGCTGCGCCGCGTCGGTGTCATAGGAGTACCACGCGAGCATGCGCCACTCATTGGCGGTAAGCGTCTTGCCGGCCTTGGCGTCGGCCAGCACCGCAGCAACCGGTCGGCCGCCCGCCATGCCGAGCTGCAAGACCTGCATCACCTGCGGCGCATCGACCTCGCCGGGCAGGCGCGTGATTTCGGCGCCGGCGGGGTTGAACAGGATCATCGTCGGATAGCCGCGCACCTTGAAGCGCGTGCCGAGCTTTTGCGCACCGGGCAGGTCGCCATCGACATAGACGGGCACGAAAGCGCGTGACCGCTCGATGAAATCCTGCCGGTTGAAGAGCGTCGCCTTCAGCTGGTTGCACGGCGGGCACCACTTCGCGCCCCAGTACAGCAGCAGCGGCTTGCCCTCGGCGCGCGCCTGCGCGAAGGCGCGATCGACTTCGGTGTCGGTCGCGGCCGGGAGCCACGCGACCTGGGCGCCTGCCGACGACGCCGCGACGGCCGGCGCCCCGATGCAGGCCAGGGTGAATGCGATCAGCAGACCGGCGAAGATGTGGAGCGCTTGGTGCGGTGTCTTGTACATGGCGATGGAACTCCTGAACTTCGGCACCCGCGTTTGTCACGCGCGTTCGCCACAGACGTTTGTCACAAGCGGCTCACGGCAGCGGCATGTCCGCGTCGCCGAGCCAGAGCTGCGCCTCATCGAGCCGACCCTCGACAGGCGTCGCGCGCGCGAGCGCCATCCAGATCGCAAACGGCAGGCGCTGCGCGCGCCGCGGCGCCGGTCGCGCGACTTCGAGCGTCGCGTCAGCTGCGACCAGCACACCACATTCGGCAGGAATCTCGTCAGCCTGGGCGATGCCTTCGCGGACGACGTACCAGAACTCGCTGCTGAGCGACAGATACGCCGCGCGCTTCTGCTCGCGCCGCAGATCGGTCAGCAGATCGCTGCGATTCACCTTCACCTCGTGCACGATCGGCTCGACGTAGTCCTCCACCGTCGTGTGGCGGATCGAGAACACGTCGGGCATGGCAACCTGCCAGGCACCCCCCTCAGGCGACGGCACGCGCGCGCGCAAGGACAACCCGCGCCAAACGACGCGCCCGGCGCGGCCCATCTCGGTTGCAACGCGTTCGACCAGCGCTTCGTGACGCGAGCGCGCCTGCTGGTTGCCGCGCCGCGTCTCGGCGAGCACCTGCACGCCGGCATCGGTGACGCGCAGCGTCTCGTGGCCGCTCGCCTGCTGCACGCGTTCGAGCAATCCTGCGGCGAGCAGATCCACCTCGATCAGGTCGTGGCACGGCCAGCCCGCCGAACGCCAGATTTCGCGCAGGCGGCGCCGGTGTAGCGGCGTCAGCGGCGCGTGCGTCGCCAGCGTGGTTGTGCCCGGCATGGCTTCAGCCGACCTGCACGCCCTTGCCGAACGCGACGCGGCCCTTGATCTCGGCTGCGGCCTCGAGCGGCTCGGGGTAGTACCAGACGGCATCTGGGCACAGGTCGCCATCGACGAGCAGGCTGTAGTAGTAGGCCTGGCCCTTCCAGCGGTCGCTCGTGCGGTGGTTGCTCGCGACGACGAACTCGCGCTTGAGCGCGGACTCCGGGAAGTAGTGGTTGCCTTCGACGACCACGGTGTCGTCACTCTCGGCGATCACTTGTCCGTTGTACGTGGCTTTCATCGTGAAGGACTCCTGCGCGCTGGCTTGCGGCCCAATGGTAGTGGTTCCGCGCGGGGTTGCGGGCGGGGTTGCCGGCTGGATTGCGAACGTGCCGCGTGCGCCGTCGCGCGCACATGGCAGCCTTCGATGTGATCGTTGACGAGGCCCATCGCCTGCATGAAAGCGTAGACCGTCGTCGGCCCGACGAAGCTCCAGCCGCGACGCTTCAGGTCTTTCGACATCGCGGTCGATTCAGGTGAGCTGCCGAGTGCCTTCAGCGCCTCGAGCGTCATGCGCTTCGGACGGCTCGACGACGTCGGCACGAAGCGCCACGCATACGCGGCGAGCGACCCGAATTCGCTCTGGAGTTCGGCCAGCCGCCGCGCGTTGTTGATCGTCGATTCGATCTTGCCACGGTGGCGCACGATTCCTGCGTCCCGAAGCAGTCGGTCGACATCGGCGGACCCGAAGCGCGCGACGGCGGCGGCATCGAAGCCCGCGAACGCGCGGCGGAAGGCCTCGCGCTTGTTGAGGATCGTCAACCAGGAGAGCCCCGCCTGAAAGCCCTCCAGACAGAGCTTCTCGAACAGTCGCAGTTCGTCCGTGACGGGGAAGCCCCATTCGGTGTCGTGGTAGTGCTGGTAGGCTGGTGTCGCCGCGCACCAGAAGCAGCGTGGCCGACCGTCGGCGGCGGTAAAGAGGCCGGGGGTTTCGGTGGATGGCATCGCGCAACCGCAGCTTGTTGTGTTCAGTCCACCACCGTCACGCCTTCGGGCAGCGTCGCGCGCGGGCTGCTGCGGGCGAACTGCGCGACGGCCACGCCGACCAGTGTCAACACGGCGCCGGCGAGCTTGATGCCGTTGTACGACTCGCCGGTCGCGAACCAGGCAACGAGGCCGGCCACCGGCGGCATCAAATACATCAACGGCGCGGTGCGCGCCACGCCGCGCACCGCGTTGATCCAGCCCCACACGATCCAGCCGATGAAGGCCGACAGCACGACCGACCACAGGAGCCCGGCCCAGATCGCTGGCGGCTGCGCCGCCCAATCGACCGTCAGCCCGGCAGGCAGCGAGATCAAGAGCACCGGCCCGCATCCGAGCAGCGTTGCATAGGTCATCACGACCACGCCGCCGTGTCGCTCGATGAGCGGCTTGGCTTGCACTGTGTAGGCCGAGAAGAAGGCTGCTGCGACGAGCAGCACGAGGTCGCCGCTGCTCGCCTGCCAGTGTCCGCCGAACAGCTTGTCCGACAGGAACACGAGTACACCGGCGCAGGCGACGCCGACGCCCGCGATCTGCGCCCGCGTCAACACCTCGATCCCCGCGCGGCGCAGCAGCAGCAGCGTGAAGATCGGCCCGCAGGCGAGGATCAGCGAACTCGAGAACGCGGTCGACCAGTAGATGCCGAAAGTCACCAGCCCGACGTGCATCAGGTGGCCGAGCAGCCCGAGCTTGAGCAGCGCCCACCACTCCTCGCGCGGCAGCCGCGGCCAGCGCGCGCCGTAGCGCTGCCACAGCAGCGCGACCGCACAGACCGGCATGATCAGGTAGCGCGCGAACAGGAAGCCGCCCGGCGTGAGCGCATCGAACACGACCTTCTGCACCGAAAAGTTGCTGCCCCAGACAAGGATCAGCGCGAACGAGAGCAACAGCGCCGCGCGCTGCTCGCGCCGCGCAGTGCCCGCGATGGACTCGATGGCAGCGGGTGGGGGCTTGGTCAATGGAGGGCCTGACTGGACCGTTGCGAGGCGTCGTTCGGCGGCATGGGCGATCGTGCACTGAAAAGCAAAGGCTTGCGGCGCAGTCTGACTCTGCCGGCCCGCCCGATGTGCCGGCAACGCTCCGCAAGCGTACCGGAGCGGACACGCAACCCCACCCGCGACGCAGTTGGACGCATGTTGCATTTATGCTAGCGTTCGCCGCATGTAGGCGCGGGCCGCTGATGGATTTGATTCCGGAACGTCGGGCCGTCGATTTTCGCGAGTGCATTGCGCGAACGCCTTGCCAACTTGTTCCATTCACAACCCCAAGGAGACCACCATGCGCTTTGCCTTTGTACCCGCCGTCATGGCTTTGGCGACTTCGCTGCTGATGCACTCGCCAGCCGCTGTCGCCGCCGATCAAAAATTCGTCACCATCGGCACCGGCGGCGTGACCGGCGTGTACTACGCCGCCGGCGGCGCGATCTGCCGCCTGATGAACAAGGATCGCGCCAAGACACGGCATCCGCTGCTCGGTCGAATCCACCGGCGGCTCGGTGTTCAACATCAACACCATCCGCGCCGGCGAGCTCGACTTCGGCGTTGCGCAGTCCGACTGGCAGTACCACGCCGTACAACGGCACCAAGGTGTTCGAGAAGGACGGCCCGTTCAAGGATCTGCGCGCGGTGTTCTCGGTTCACCCCGAGCCGTTCACGGTGCTGGCCCGCAAGGAAGCCAACATCAAGCAGTTCACCGATTTCAAGGGCAAGCGCTTCAACGTCGGCAACCCGGGTTCGGGCACGCGCGCCTCGATGGATGAGCTGCTCGTCGCGATGGACTGGACGCTCGCGGACTTCGGCCTCGCTTCCGAGCTGAAGGCCGACGAACACGGCGCCGCGCTGTGCGACAACAAGATCGACGGCTTCTTCTACGGCGTCGGCCACCCGTCGGCGGCGATCCAGGATCCGATCACGACCTGCGGCGCCAAGCTCGTGCCGCTGACCGGCCCGGCGGTCGACAAGCTCGTCAAGCAGTACCCGTTCTACGCCAAGGTCGACATCCCCGGCGGCCTCTATGCGGGCAACCCGAACCCGACGCCCACCTATGGCGTGCTGGCGACCTTCGTGACGTCGACCAAGGTGTCCGGATGCAGTCGTCTATCAGCTGGTGAAGGCGGTGTTCGACAACTTCGACGACTTCAAGAAGCTGCATCCCGGCGTTCGCTCACCTCGACCCGAAGCAGATGATCAAGGACGGCCTGTCCGCTCCGCTGCACCCGGGCGCGATCAAGTACTACAAGGAAAAGGGCTGGCTGTAAGCCGCCTGCCGGCGCATGCCTAGCTGAGTCGCCGGCCCCTTTCGAGGGGCCGGATCGTTTCTGCCGCGGCGACGGCTGGACGCCACTAACGAGGAGACCCCCATCATGCCCAAGTCGTCAAGCCGCCGAAGCGCAGGAAGTCGATGTCAACAAGCTCGTCGCCGAAACCGATACGGGTGGCCGCACCCCCGGCCCCGCAGTCCACCGGATGATCGTCGGCGTGTGCCTGGCCTGGAGCCTGTTCCAGCTCTGGATCGCCTCGCCGCTGCCGTTCGCGCTCGGCATCGTCGTCTTCAACGACACCCAGTCGCGCTCGATCCACCTCGCGTTCGCGATCTTCCTCGCCTTCCTCGTCTACCCGGCGCTCAAGCGGTCGCCGCGCGACCGGGTGCCGGCGTTCGACTGGCTGCTCGCCGCTGTCGGCGCTTTCTGCGCGACCTACCTGTTCTTCTTCTATCGCGAACTGTCGACCCGCCCCGGCCAGCCGACGACGCAGGATCTGGTCGTCGCGGTGACCGGCATGGTGCTGCTGCTCGAAGCGACTCGCCGCGCGCTCGGCCTGCCGATGGTGGTCGTCGCCTGCCTGTCTTCCTCGTCTACACCTTCGGCGGCCCGTACATGCCCGACATGATCGCCCACAAGGGCGCGTCGCTCGCGCGGCGATGTCGCACCAATGGCTGACGACCGAAGGCGTGTTCGGCGTCGCGCTCGGCGTTTCGAGCAGCTTCATCTTCCTGTTCGTGCTGTTCGGCTCGCTGCTCGACACGGCCGGCGCGGGCAACTATTTCATCAAGTCGGCGTTCGCGCTGCTCGGCCACATGCGCGGCGGCCCGGCCAAGGCGGCGGTCGTCGTCGTCGGCCGCGACCGGCATCATCTCGGGCTCGTCGATCGCCAACGTCGTCACGACCGGCACCTTCACGATCCCGCTGATGAAGCGCGTCGGCTACCGGCCCGACCAGGCCGGCGCGGTCGAGGTGTCGAGCTCGGTCAACGGCCAGATCATGCCGCCGGTGATGGGCGCCGCCGCCTTCCTGATGGTCGAGTACGTCGGCATCCCCTACACCGAGGTCATCAAGCACGCCTTCCTGCCGGCGATCATTTCGTACATCGCGCTGTTCTACATCGTGCACCTCGAGGCGCTGAAGGCCGACCTGAAAGGCCTGCCGCGCCGCAGCCAGGCTGACGTCGGCCAGCGCCTGGTGTCGTTCGCGATCGACCGTCGCCGGTTTCATCGTGCTCGCGGGCATCGTCTACTACGGCATCGGCTGGCTCAAGACGCTGCTGCCGGAGTCGGCGATCTACCTCATCGGCGCTCGGCGTGCTCGCCGCCTACCTCGGCCTGCTCTGGATCGGCTCGCGCCAGCCCGAGCTCAAGCTCGACGACCCGAACGCACCGGTCTTCGAGCTGCCCGAGACCGACGCCGACGCTGCTCGTCCGGCCTGCACTACCTGCTGTCGGTCGTGGTGCTGATCTGGTGCCTGATGGTCGAGCAGCTCTCGCCGGGGCTGTCGGCCTTCTGGGCGACGATGTTCATGATCTTCATCATGCTCACCCAGCGCCCGATCATCGCCGTGCTGCGCGGCCGCGGCGACTATGGCGACGCACTGCACGCCGGCTTCAAGGACCTGCTCGGCGGCCTCGAGGTCGGCGCGCGCAACATGATCGGCATCGGCGTCGCCACCGCGGCGGCCGGCATCATCGTCGGCACCGTGTCGCTGACCGGCATCGGCCTGGTGATGACCGAGGTCGTCGAGCTGCTTTCGGGCGGCAACCTGATGATCATGCTGGTGCTCGTCGCCGTCATCAGCCTGGTGCTCGGCATGGGGCTGCCGACGACGGCCAACTACATCGTCGTGTCGACGCTGATGGCGCCGGTGGTGGTCGAGCTCGGCGCGCAGAGCGGCCTGATCGTGCCGCTGATCGCGGTGCACCTGTTCGTCTTCTACTTCGGCCTGATGGCCGACGTCACGCCGCCGGTCGGGCTCGCCTCGTTCGCGGCGGCGGCGATCGCGCGCACCGACCCGATCAAGACCGGCGTCACCGCGTTCTTCTACAGCATGCGCACGGCGATCCTGCCGTTCCTGTTCATCTTCAACACGCAGTTGCTGATGATCGGCATCGACAGCGTCTGGCACCTGGTGCTGACGATCGTCAGCGCGACGGTGGCGATGCTGATCTTCGCGGCCGCCACGCAGGGCTATTTCCTGGTGCGCTCGCGCTTGTACGAATCGCTGTTGCTGCTGCTGATCACGTTCACGCTTGTTCCGTCCGGGCTACTGGTGGGACATGGTCTATCCGCCCTACAAGGACGTGCCGGCCGCCGAGCTGATGAAACTGGTCGACGAAGCGCCCGACGGCGCCAGCAAGCGCGTCTGGATCGAAGGCACCAACCTCGACGGCAAGGACATCCGCAAGGGCGTGCTGCTGCCGCTGGGCAAAGCCGCTCCAGCGCGCGAGCGTCTGGCCGCGATCGGCATGACAGTCGTGCCGCTCGGCGACGAGATGCAGATCGCGCAGGTCAAGTTCGGCTCGCGCGCCGAGAAGCTCGGCATCGAGCAGGGCTTCAAGATCGCCAGCATCGAGATGCCAGCCGAGCGCCCCGACAAGGAGTGGATGTTCATTCCCGCGCTCGCCCTGCTCGCCTTGGTCGTTGTTGTCCAGCGCCGCCGCCTCAATGCCGGCGCGCCGCCGACTGCACCGCGTGCCGCTATTGCCTGAACCCGTCGTCCGCTGCCGGTGAAAGTTGCCGGCACTCGCTATCGAGACACCATTCCGCCACCATGACGCACGTACTCCATCGCCAACTCAAGACCCTGCCGCCGATCGCCGTCGCATCCGAAGGCATCCGCATCACCGACCGCCAGGGCCGCCAGTACATCGACGCCAGCGGCGGCGCGGCCGTGTCCTGCCTCGGCCATGCGCATCCCGACGTGCTCGCCGCGATGCACGCGCAGATCGACCGCCTTGCGTACGCGCACACCAGCTTCTTCACGACCGAGGTCGCCGAGGCGCTCGCAGATCATCTGATCGAGCACGCGCCCGCAGGCATCGAGCAGGCCTATTTCGTCTCCGGCGGTTCGGAGGCTGTCGAGGCGGCGTTGAAGCTCGCGCGCCAGTACTTCGTCGAGATCGGCCAGCCCGAACGCACCCGTTTCGTCGCCCGGCGGCAGAGCTACCACGGCAACACGCTCGGCGCGCTCGCGGTCGGTGGCAACGCCTGGCGGCGCAAGCAGTTCGCGCCGCTGCTGATCGACGTCGAACATGTGTCACCCTGCTACGAATACCGCGAGCGGCGCGACAACGAACGCCAGGACGACTACACCCAGCGGCTGCTTGCAGAACTCGACGCTGCCTTCCAGAAGATCGGCCCCGAGCGCGTGATCGCCTTCGTCGCCGAGACCGTGGTCGGCGCGACGCTCGGCGCGGTGCCGCCGACTCCCGGCTACTTTCGCGGCGTGCGCGCGCTGTGTGATCGCTACGGCATTCTCTACATCGCCGACGAGGTGATGTGCGGCATGGGCCGCACCGGCACGCTGCACGCGGTCGAGCAAGAGGGCGTGACGCCCGACCTGATGACGATCGCCAAGGGCCTCGGTGGCGGCTACCAGCCGATCGGCGCGGTGCTGGCCCAGGGCCGCATCGTCGATGCCTTGCGCAAGGGCAGCGGCCTGTTTCAGCACGGCCACACCTACATCGGCCATCCGGTCGCGGCCGCCGCCGCGCTTGCGGTGCAGCTGGTGATCGAGCGCGACGGGCTGCTGCAGCAGGTACAGGATCGCGGCAACCACCTGCGGCGCGCGCTCACCGGGCGGCTCGGCGCCGAGGTCGTACGTCGGCGACATCCGCGGTCGCGGCCTGTTCATGGGCATCGAACTGGTGAAGGATCGCGCGAGCAAGGTGCCGTTCGACCCGGCGCTGAAACTGCATGCACGCATCAAGGCGGCGGCGATGAAGAACGGCCTGCTCGTCTACCCCATGGGCGGCACGATCGACGGCCAGCGCGGCGACCACGTGCTGCTGGCGCCACCCTTCATCGCGACCGAATCCGAGCTTGACCAGATCGTCGATCGGCTCGCGAAGTCGATCAACGAAGCGATCGACCAGGCGACCGCCGAGACCTCTGCCGCAGCGTGAGTGCCGACCGCCTGCCGCCGATCCCGCCGGCGCAGTGGGACGAGGCCCAGCGCCGCGAGGCCGAGGCTGTCATCGCCGGCCCGCGCGGCGTGCTCATCTCGCCCTTCGTGCCGCTGCTGCGCAGCCCCGAACTGATGGGCCACGCGCAGCGCATGGGCGAATACCTGCGCTATCGCAGCGCGCTCGGCCAGCGGCTCTCCGAACTCGCAATCCTGCTCGTCGCGCGCGCCTGGTCGCAGCCGGTCGAGTGGGCAATCCATGCACCGATCGCGGCCCGCGAGGGTCTCGCGCCGGAGACGATCGCCGCCATCGGCGAGGGGCGGCGGCCGCAGGCGCTCGCCGCCGACGAGGCGGTGGTTTTCGACCTCTGCAACGAGTTGGAACGCGACCGCCAAGTCGCCGACGCGACCTGGACGGCCGCAGTGTGCCATCTAGGCGAGCAAGGCGCGATCGACCTGATCGGCCTCGTCGGCTACTACAGCCTGCTCGCGATGGTGATGAACGTCGCCCGCACCCCGGCGCCCGACGGGCCAATGTTGCCCGCGGCGTTGCGCGCGAACGTCGATCCGCAACGC
Organism: uncultured beta proteobacterium; assembly: GCA_963774675.1. Taxonomy (GTDB): domain Bacteria; phylum Pseudomonadota; class Gammaproteobacteria; order Burkholderiales; family Burkholderiaceae_C; genus CAIKUF01. Next base: position 736,817 of record CAVZFV010000013.1, read on the forward strand.
TGAGCGCGACCTTCTCCCGCGCCGCGACCCGAATCGTGCCCGTCGGCACGCTCTGCGAGACATCCGAGCTTTACATTGCGTGCCTAGGATGCCCGTGGCTCCGTGGCTCCGTGGCGTCGCCGAGCAAGGCTCGATGGCAACAACCCCCCAAGACGACAGCATGAAAAGAAGCGTTTGGATCAGCACCGCCCTGGTCGCCGTGGCGGCCGCCGCTGGCGCGGCATGGTGGTTCGCCCGCGGCAGCGACAGCGCGGTGAGCTACCGCACGGCACCGATCGAGCGCGGTGCGTTGCAGGCCGCGGTGTCATCGTCCGGCACGGTCAACCCGGTACGCCAGGTCAGCGTCGGCAGTCAGGTGTCGGGGCAGATCACTGAAATGCTGGTGGACTTCAACAGCGAGGTGAAGAGCGGCCAGTTGATCGCGCGCATCGACCCGCAGAGTTTTGAGTACAAGGTGCACCAGGCGAGTGCCGACCTCGAGGCGGCACGCGCCGCTGTGCTGAATGCGCAGGCCAATGTCGCCGCCGTGATGGCCAGCGTCTCCAAGGCGCGGCTCGATGCCGACAACGCACAGCGTGACCTCTCCCGCAAGCAGGATCTGCTCACCCAGGCGTTCATCTCGCAGGCCGAGTTCGAGAACGCGCGCAACCTCGCGGGGACGCTCGGCGAGGTGGTGAAGGTGGCGCAGGCGCAACTCGAGGTCGCGAAGGCGCAGGTGGCGAGCGCGCAGGCCGTCGTGCGTCAGCGCGAGGCGTCACTTGCGCAGGCCAGGGTCGACCTCGAGCACACGCAGATCCGCTCGCCGGTGGACGGCATCGTCATCAAGCGCAGTGTCGATGTCGGCCAGACGGTGGCCGCGAGCCTGCAGGCGCCCGAGCTCTTCATCATCGCGCGCAATCTCAACGACATGCAGGTCGAGGCGTCGATCGACGAGGCGGATGTCGCCCGCGTGCGGCCGGGGCAGCGCGTGAGTTTCACGCTCGACGCGATGCCGGGGCGGACGATCGAAGGCCAGGTCGGGCAGATCCGCAAGGCGGCGGTGTCAGCGCAGAACGTCGTCACCTACACGGTCGTCATACCGTTCGACAACCCTGGCAACGCCTTGCTGCCGGGCATGACCGCCAATGTGCGCATCGTCGTCGACGTGCGCGACAACGCGCTCAAGCTGCCGAACGCCGCGCTGCGTGTGCGCATTGCGGGCGTCGAGCCGGCGGCTGCGGCGTCGGCCGGCGGGGCAGCCTCGGCGGCGCCCACGAGGGCGCCCTCCATGAGCGTTGCCGTTGCGCCGGTTGATGGCACGCCGGGGGCGGGTGCTGCTGCCGGCGCGGGCGGTGCAAGCAACGCGACCGGAGGCTCGCTACGCGCCCTACGCGACCGGCTCGTCGCCGATCTCGCATTGGATGCGGCGCAGACTGCGAAGATCGACGCCGTGATCGCCGAATCGCGCCCGCGCTTTGCCGAGTTGCGCGGCCTGCCGGATGACGAACGTGCGAAGGCGCGCGAGCGCATACTGGCCGACATGCGTGTGCGTATCGCCGGGCAGCTCACCCCGGCGCAGCAGGCGCGCTATCAGCAATTGCTGGCCGAGCTCGGCGGACGGCAGACGATGCGCGGACGCATCTACCTTCTCGGCGCGGATGGCAAGCCGGTGGCCTACAGCGTGCGCCTCGGCATCAGCGACGGCATCTCGACCGAGCTGATCGTGCCGCCGGGCTCGCCCGAGGCGGGCGTCCTGAAGGAGGGCGCGCTCGTCATCGTCGGCGTCAACGCGCCGGGTGCCGAATCGCGGCGCCCGCGCTCGCCGTTTTGAGGGCTCAAGCATGGCGTTGATCGAGGCCACGGAGCTCGTCAAGACCTACGCGATGGGCGACCAGCTCGTGCACGCGCTCGACGGAGTTTCGCTCACGATCGAGGCGGGCGAGTTCGTCGCCGTGATGGGCGCGTCGGGTTCCGGCAAGAGCACACTGATGAACATCCTCGGCTGCCTCGACCGGCCGACTTCAGGGCACTACCGCCTGGCGGGTGAGGCGGTCGATGCGATGAGCGGCGACGAACTCGCGGCGACGCGCAACCGGCGCATCGGCTTCGTGTTCCAGCAGTTCAACCTGCTGCCGCGCACGAGCGCGGCCGAGAACGTCGAGCTGCCGATGATCTATGCGGGCGTCAAGCCCACCGAGCGCCGTGCGCGCGCGCTCACGAGCCTGGAGCGCGTCGGCCTCGCCGGCCGCGCCGAACACACGCCGGCCGAACTCTCCGGCGGGCAGCAGCAGCGCGTCGCGATCGCGCGCGCGCTCGTCAACGCGCCGCAGCTCATCCTCGCCGACGAGCCGACCGGCGCGCTCGACTCGAAGACGTCGGAAGACATCATGCGGCTGCTCACCGCGCTGAATGCGCAGGGCATGACGGTGATCATCGTCACCCACGAGTTCGACATCGCCGCCTGGGCGCGCCGGCGCATCACCTTCAAGGACGGCCGCGTGATCGAGGATTGCGCCCAGCCGTCACAAAGCGCGGCAGTGCCCGCCGCCGCCGCGTGAACGCGCTGGCCGCGATGCGCCTGGCGTGGCGGGCGCTGTCGACGAACCTGCTGCGCAGCATCCTGACGATGCTCGGCATCATCATCGGCGTCGCCGCGGTGATCACGATGCTGGCGATCGGCACTGGCGCGCAAGCAGCGCGTCGCCGAGCAGATGAAAAGCCTGGGCTCGAACCTCATGCTCGTGCTGCCGGGCGCAATCACGCAGGGCGGCGTGCGCCTCGGCGCGCAGAGCGGCCAGTCGCTGACCGAGGACGACGCGCGCGCGATCGCGGCCGAGGTGCCCGAGGTGCAGGCGGTTGCGCCCTCGCTGCGCACGGCGCTGCAGATCGTCGCCGGCAACACCAACTGGAGCACCTCGATCTACGGCACGACGAACGACTACTTCGAGGTGCGCGACTGGCCGCTGGCCGAAGGGCGGATGTTCGAGGTGGCGGAGATGTCGGGCGCGGGCAAGGTCGCGATCATCGGCGCGACAGTCGCCGAGCAGCTGTTCGGCGACGCCGATCCGATCGACCAGACGATACGTGTCAAGACGGTGCCGTTGACGGTGATCGGCGTGCTCGAGCGCAAGGGCCAGAACTCGTACGGCCAGGATCAGGACGACACCGTGGTCGTGCCGATCTCGACCTTTCGCAAGCGCATTCAGAGCTCGAGCGGGCGCCTGCTGCGCATCAGCTCGATGAGCGTGAAGGTGCGCGAAGGCCAGAGCATGAAGCTCGCCGAGGACAACATCCGCGCGCTCTTGCGCCAGCGTCACCGCCAGCAGACAGGGCAGGACGACGACTTCAGCATCCGCAACCTGACCGAGATGCTCGCCGCGCAGGAGGAATCGAGCCGCGTGATGACGCTGCTGCTCGCCGCGGTCGCCGGCGTCAGCCTCGTCGTCGGCGGCATCGGCATCATGAACATCATGCTGGTGAGCGTCACCGAGCGCACGCGCGAGATCGGCCTGCGCATGGCGGTCGGCGCGCGCGGGAGCGACATCCTGCTGCAGTTCCTGATCGAGGCTATGACGATGAGCCTGATCGGCGGCGCGATCGGCATCGTCGTCGGTGGCCTCTCGACGTGGGGCGTGGCCGCGTTTGCTGGCTGGCAGGTGGTGCTCGACGGCCGCGCGATCGCGCTCGCCGTCGGCTTCTCGGCCGCGGTCGGCATCTTCTTCGGCTACTACCCGGCGCGGCGCGCGGCGGCGATGTTGCCGATCCAGGCCTTGCGCTACGAGTGATGTTCCGGCTCTGCAGGCGGCGAACGACCGCGGCCTCCCGGCCTGTGCGCCAATAGACTGCGGCGTCATGCAAACCTATCTTGTCGGCGGCGCGGTGCGCGACCGGCTGCTCGGGCTGCCGGTTGTGGATCGCGACTGGGTCGTCGTCGGCGCGACGCCGCAGGCTCTGGTCGACGCCGGCTATCTGCCGGTGGGGCGTGACTTTCCGGTCTTTCTGCATCCGCAGACGCACGAGGAATTCGCGCTCGCGCGCACCGAGCGCAAGACGGCGCCCGGCTACCGCGGCTTCGCTGTGCATTCCGCACCCGACGTCACGCTCGAGCAGGATCTGTCGCGTCGCGACCTGACGATCAATGCCATGGCGCAAGACGAAGCCGGCCACGTCATCGATCCCTTCGGCGGCGAACGTGATATTGCGGCGCGCGTGCTGCGCCATGTCTCCGAGGCCTTTGCCGAAGACCCGGTGCGCATCCTGCGGCTGGCGCGGCTCGCCGCGCGCTTTGCCGATTTCAGCGTTGCCGACGAGACGATCGCGCTTGCGCGGCGCATGGTGGAAGAAGGCGACGTCGATGCGCTGGTGCCTGAGCGCGTCTGGCAGGAGTTGTCGCGCGGGCTGATGGAACTGCGCCCTTCGCGCATGTTCGACGTGCTGCGCGCCTGCGGTGCGCTCGCGCGGCTGCTGCCCGAGGTCGATCGCCTGTGGGGTGTGCCGCAGCGTGCTGACGCTCACCCCGAGGTCGATACCGGCGTCCATCTGATGCTCGTGATGGACATGTCGGCGCGGCTCGCCGCGCCACTCACGGTGCGCTTCGCCTGCCTGTGCCACGACCTCGGCAAGGGCAGCACGCCGCGCGACGAATGGCCGCGTCACATCGGCCACGAGCAGCGCAGCGTGCGCCTGACGAAGAAGCTCTGCGAGCGCTGGCGCGTGCCGACCGAATGCCGCGAACTCGCCGAAGTCGTCGCGCGCGAACATGGCAACGTGCACCGCAGTGGCGAGCTCGGCGCTGCCGCGCTCGTACACTTGCTCGAACGCTGCGACGCCATTCGCAAGCCGGCACGCTTCGACGAGATCCTGCTTGCCTGCGAGTGCGACGCGCGTGGGCGCCTGGGGCTCGCCGATGCGCCCTATTCGCAGCGCGCGAGGCTGCGCGCGGTTCAAGCGGCGGCGCTCGATGTCGACACCGCCACCATCGCTGCCGATGCCGCCGCGCGCGGCCTGGCCGGTCCGGCAATCGGTGCAGCCGTGCACGAAGCGCGCGTGCGGGCTGTTGCCGCGGCGCTACCGTGCTGATGCCGGCACTGCAGGCGCCGGGCGTTCGTGATGTCAGTTCGCAGTCGGGTTCGTCGGCGAACCGCGCCGCGACGGAGGCGCCGTCGTGCCGCAACCTGTCCCGCTCCGCGAACACCCTGCCGCGTGGCGTGAAGCTTCGTTGAAAGTATGCGACAAGTTGCGCGAGCGCAATCAGCTGCATGCGCGCGCGCTGTTGCTGGCGTACGGAATCATGTTCAACTCGGCCACGTGGAACTGGCCATTGCATTTGATGTCGAACGCGCGTGGACGATCAAGCCGACCCGGACCGGCGCCGCGGTAGCTGCCCGGGCTCGGCCGAGAGCCGCACTCGCCCGCCGCGCTGGCCTGCCCGGGCTGGCTTGGCCGGCCCCGAAGTTTGAGCGTCGCTGACGGTGCAGCGCATCGATACGACTCAATTGATCGCGCTGGCGCGTCGCCGCGCCGCGCAGGTCTTCGGCCCGTGGGTCTGGATGCTCAACCGCGACACCGTGCGCGCCGACGCGCAGGCGGGACTGATCGGCGCGCTCATCGTGCTGCCACAGGGCATTGCATTTGCCGCACTCGCCGGCTTGCCGCCGGCCTGGGGGCTCTACACCAGCATCGTCCCCTGCATCGTGGCGGCGCTGGCCGGCTCGAGCCGGTTGCTGGTGTCGGGCCCGAGCAATGCCATTTCGCTCGCGCTGGCCAGCATGTTGGCGCCGCTGGCCGCGGTCGACAATCCGGCCTATCCGCTGCTGGCGGTGGCTGTCACGCTGGCGGTCGGCATCCTGCAGGCGACGCTCGGCCTGCTGCGCCTGGGTGCCATCACGAATTTCATCTCGCCTACCGTCATGCTCGGCTTCATGACGGGCGCGGCGATACTGATCGGCATCCACGCCGGCAACGACCTGATCGCGAGCTGGCCGGAGTTCGCGGTTGGCGCACTGACGCTGGCGACGGCGCTGCTGTCCAAGCGCTGGCTGGGCTCGGGGCAGCACCTGCTGGCGGCGCTCGTGGTCGGCAGCCTGTGTGCCTTCGGCATGACGCGATTCGGTCTGCACACGGTGCTCGTCGGCGCCCTGCCGCAGACCCTGCCGAAACTGAATGCGCCACCGGTCAGCTGGGGCGAGGTGCGCAAGCTCGGCGGCATCGCCTTTGCGCTCGCCGTCATCTCGCTCGGCCAGACCATCGCGATCGGCCGTGCGCTGGCGAACCGCTACGGCGAGCAGTTCGATCCGAATCGCGAGTGCCTGGGGCAGGGGCTGTCGAATATCGCCGGCTCGCTGTTCTCGTGCATGGTCTCGTCGGGCTCGATCAACCGCACCGCGATGAGCGAGCAAAGCGACGCGCGCACGCCGCTGGCCGCCGTGTTCTCCGGCCTGATGGTGATCGTTCTGCTGTTGCTCGCCTCGCCGGTTCTTGCCTATATCTCGGTGGCAGCGATCGCCGGGCTGCTGCTGGTCGTGGCCTGGGGCCTGCTCGACCCGGCGCAATGGCGCCGCGTGCTGACGCTCGATCGAACCGAAGCCGCGATCGCGCTCGGCACCTTCCTTGCGACGCTTACCTTCTCGCTCGAAGCGGCTGTGCTGGGCGGCGTCGCCGCGTCGCTGGTGACCTATCTGTACCGCAGCGCGCGGCCGTCGTTGCGCACGATGGGTTTCAACAAGACTTATGCCGACGACGTGCGCCGGCCCTTCGTCATCATCGACGATGCACCCAGCGGCACCTTGCCCGAGTGCCCGCAGTTCAAGCTCCTGCGCATGGAGGGCTCGGTGTACTTCGGCGCCGTCGCCCACGTCGCCGAACACCTGCACATGCTGCGCACCGAGCCGACGCCGGCAAAGCGGCTGATGGTGATGACCAAGGGCATGACCACCATCGACATGGCCGGAGCCGAGATGTGGGAGGCCGAGCTGCTGCGCCGCCGCGCGATGGGCGGCGATCTGTACTTCCATCGCCCGCGGCCGCAGGTGTTGTCGGTGTGGAAGCGCAGCGGTTTCGTCGACAGGCTCGGGCGCGACCACATCTTCGAGAGCAAATACGTGGCCATCGGCACGATCGTGCCGCAGCTCGAAGACGAAATCTGCGCCCGTTGCACCGTGCGCGTGTTCGATGAGTGCCGCTTTCGCCCGGGCGGTGCCGAAGCGAAGCCGCCGGGTTGAGCCTTACGGCCGCCGCCGCAACGCCGCGCCGCGCTCGTACCAAGGCTTGCTCCGGTTCACGACGCGCACCACCAGCAGCATCACCGGCACCTCGATCAGCACGCCCACCACGGTGGCCAACGCCGCCCCGGAATCGAAGCCGAACAGGCTGATGGCGGCGGCGACCGCGAGTTCGAAGAAGTTGCTGGCGCCGATCAACGCCGACGGGCAGGCGACGGCGTGCGACTCTCCCAGCCGGCGGTTCAACCCGTAGGCCAGCCCTGAGTTGAAGAACACCTGGATCAGGATTGGCACCGCGAGTATCACGATCACCAGCGGCTGCTTCAGTATCGCCTCGCCCTGGAACGCGAACAGCAGCACCAGCGTGGCCAGCAGCGCGGTGATCGACCACGGGCCGATCTTCGCCAGCACCGCGTCGAAGGCGGCCTGCCCACGCTTGAGGAGTGCCTTGCGCCAGAGCTGCGCGATCAGCACCGGAATCACGATGTAGAGCACCACCGAGGTGAGCAGCGTGTCCCAGGGCACGGTGATCGACGACAGACCCAGCAGCAGCGCAACGATCGGCGCGAAGGCGAACACCATGATGGTGTCGTTCAGCGCCACCTGGCTGAGCGTGAACAATGGATGGCCGTGCGTCAGTCGGCTCCACACGAACACCATCGCGGTGCAGGGCGCGGCGGCGAGCAGGATCAGGCCGGCGATGTAGCTGTCGATCTGGTCGGCCGGCAGGTAGGGTGCGAACACGTGGCGGATGAAGATCCAGCCGAGCAGCGCCATCGAGAATGGCTTGACCGCCCAGTTGACGAACAGCGTGACGCCGATGCCGCGCCAGTGCTGCCTGACCTGATGCAGTGCGCCGAAGTCGACCTTCAGCAGCATCGGGATGATCATCACCCAGATGAGCAGGCCGACCGGCAGGTTGACCTTGGCGACCTCCATGCGGCCGATCGCCTGGAACGGCCCCGGCAGCCACTGGCCGAGTGCAATGCCGACGACGATGCACAGCAACACCCAGACGGTCAGGTAGCGCTCGAACACGCTCAGCGATTCAGGCGCTTCGATGCGGATGGGCAGGGTGGTGGTGGTCATGGGTCGTGTTCAGCTCTCGCCGATCTCGACGAGCGCGGCTTGCAATGCCTTGGGCTCCATCGTCGCCAGCGGCAGCGCCAGCAACTGCAGCATGCGCAAGCCGATCGCCTGAAGTGTCAACTCGAAGGCGCGGCGCTTGCCCGCCTCGCCGCCCTCGGCGTTCGACGGGTCGGGGTAGCCCCAGTGCACCTTGACCGGTGCCTCGCCATCGGCACCTCTTGCGCCGAAGAAGACGGGGCAGGGCTCGACCGCGGCGCTATCACACACCGTGATGACGATGGACAGCGCCGGCGCGCCGGATTGGCTGAACTCGTCCCAGCTCTTGCTGCGCAAGCCACCCGTGTCGATGCCGGCGTCGCGAAGCACCTCGATCGCGAAAGGATTGATGCGCCCGCCGGGCGCGCTGCCCGCGCTGTGCGCCTTGACGTCCTTGCCGAGCCGGGCGGCAAGGTGGTTCAGCATGGCTTCGGCGAGCACGCTGCGCGCCGAGTTGTGGGTGCACAGGATCAGGACGTGAGCGGTCACGGGCGCCAGCGTGTTCCGGGCCGTTGATTTCCTTGCCGGATCGCCTGGCTGTCCAGCTCTCGGCATCCATCGCGCTCAGCAGCAGGAAGACTGCGGTTTCACCGGAGTGCCGACGGGCTTGCCCCGCGGCGTGCAGCAGGCGGCGGCTTCGACGACGGGGCTAGTCGCGTTGGCAATGGCGGCGTCGGCAACGGCCGCGTCGGCCGACGCGCCTTCACGGAACACCGGGATGTTTCCCAGCGTGTGAAAGTGTTCCCAGGCAACGCCCTGCGGGTCCGTGACCCAGTGCTTTTCGCTGCGCGCGTAGCAGCAGGTGGTTGCACCCTCGTCGAGCAGCGACATGTCGGCCGCTTCGGCCCGCGCCTTCATCGCGGCCAACTCGGCGGGGTCGTCGGTCTGGAAGCCCAGGTGGTCGATGCCGGCCTGTGCGCCTCGTGTGGAGATCGCGAAGTTGACGGCCGGGTCGTCGAGCATCCACTTGGCGTAGTCGGCCTCCACACGAGCCGGCTCGGCGGAGAAGAGCTTCGAATAGAAGCCGATGCTCTGGGCGAGGTCTTGGACGTGCATGTGGACATGAAAGCGCTTCATGAGATTCTCCTTGTCAGCAGGTGGTAGGTCGGCGGCCCGGGCGCGACAACGCATGCGCGCCCCTGGCAGCAGTGGTCGGTGAGATAGCCCAGCAGATCGTTCATCTGCGCGATCGCGGGGCGGTAGATCAGGCTGCGCCCGTCACGCTCGACACTCACCAGGTCGGCATGGACCAGCTCCTTCAGATGGAAGGAGAGCGTCGACGACGGAATGTCGAGCATGACCGACAGCGCCCCCGGCGTCAGCCCGTCGGGGGCGGCACCGACCAGCGCGCGGAAGACCCTTAGGCGGGCTTCCTGCGCAAGTGCGGCAAGCGCGGATACGGCGGCTTTCTCATCCATATTTCCAAGTATATGGAAATATAAAGCCGCGTCAAGCTTCGCGTCGCTCCCCGTCGCCCGTGTCTTTGCATGCAAGTGCCGGTCACCCTGCGGGATGTGGCGCCCGCGTTTCAGAGCGTGTGCGAGCGGTCGCCGGCGGTGAACCCGATCGCGTCGAACGCGCAGCCGCGCGCGAAGCCGATCACCTTGAAAAGCTCGCCCATTTCATGCTCATCGACGAGGCGACGCGCCATCGCGCGTGCCGGCAGGCTGGCGCGCTCGAGATGATCGACGAGGCCGCAGTTCAGCAGGAAGCGCGCCTGCGAGGTGTAGCCGAGCACGTCGAGCCCCGCGTTCTGTCCCGCCAGCGCGACACCGGTGAAGTTGACGTGCGCGGTGATGTCCTTCTCGCCGACGTCGGCGAGCGGGTCGGGGTCGGCGCGGTGCGCGCGGTGGCACATCAATGTGCCGCCGTCGCGCTGTGGGTGGTAGTACTCGGCCTCGGGGAAGCCGTAGTCGATGAAGAAGGCCGCGCCCCGGTGCAAGCGGTCGGCGAGCGTGGCGATGAAGGCTTCGGCCTGAGGATGGATTTCGGTCAGGTAGCCGGGCAGGAAGTGTCCGTCCAGGACCGGCGCGAGCGGCTCGAGCGGCGGCGCGCGTTTTGTCGGCCGGTCCTGCCAGCAAAACCTGCCCGCGACGGTGTCGGAGTCAGCGTCGGTGCCGGAATCAGTAACGGCGACGCCACGCTCCAGCCAGCGTGTGCCGTCCCAGCGCAGCAGTTGCACCGGCATGGCGTCGAGCACCTCGTTGCCGATCACGACCCCATGCATCGATTCGGGCAACTCATCCAGCCATTCGACGCGATCGGCGTGCGCGGCGAGCGTTTTGCGCTGGCGTTCACGCAGCACGCCTGACAACTCGACGATGGCGTAGCGGCGCAACGCCGGGCCGAGTTCTTCGGACGACAGCAACTGCGCGGCGAGCGCGCCGGAGCCGGCGCCGAACTCCCACACCGTATCGCCCCCGCAAGCCTGCAAGGCCTGCGCAAGCGGCTTCGCGAGCGTGCGCCCGAAGAGCGGTGACAACTCGGGTGCGGTGACGTAGTCGCTGCCCGAGGCCGGCATAAGGCCGAATTGCCGATCGCTTCGCCCGTAGTAGCCCAGGCCCGGCGCGTACAGCGCCATCGCCATGAAGCGGTCGAACGGCATCCAGCCACCGGCGTCGGCGATCTGGTGCGCGATGAGAGCGCGCAACCGAGCCGAAGTGCCCGCCGATACACTCGACGCCTGCCTTGCTTGCGGCCCGGCTTCTTCCATTCGGGCATTGTAGAAACCGTGACCCCCCCGACCCTCTCCACTACCGAAACCGCGACCCGTCGTCCTGTCGTGCTCGTCACCGGCGCGGCGCAGCGCATCGGGCGCGAGATCGCGCTCGAGCTCGCGCGTCACGGATTCGATCTCGCGGTGCATTACCGGGGGTCGGACGACGCCGCGAGAGCGACGGTCGCGTACGCGCAGGCGCTCGGCGCGCGGGCCTGGGCGTTCCAGGCCGACCTTGCCGACGAGGCGCAGTGCCGCGCGCTCGTGCCGCGCGTGGTTGCGCAGTGCGGTCAACTCGACGCGGTCGTCAACAACGCGTCGCGCTTCGAGTACGACGACGTGTGGGGGTTCAACTACGCCGCGCTGGAAGCGCACGCGCGCGCCAACACGGGCGCGCCCATCGTGCTCGCGCGCGCGCTGCACGCGCACCTCGCAGAGCGCGATGCGAGCGGCTGCGCCGTGAACCTGCTCGATCAGAAACTGTGGAACCCTAACCCCGATTACTTTTCGTACACGCTGTCGAAGGCGGCCCTCGAGTCGGCGACGACACTTCTCGCGCAGGCGCTCGCGCCGCGGCTGCGGGTGTGCGGCGTCGCGCCCGGCGTGACGCTCGCGTCGGGCCCGATGACCGAGGCCGAATTCGAACGTGCGCGTTCGCTCACGCCGCTCGCCCGATCGTCCGAGCCGCGCGACGTGGCGCGTGCAGTGCGCTTCCTGATCGAGTCGCCGGCCATCACCGGCACCACGCTGCTCGTCGATGGCGGGCAACATCTGCAGGCGCAGCCGCGCGACGTGCTGTTTCTCGCGCAGCAAGCGCCAACTTCAAGGGACTGACGCCATGCAAAGCCTGCTCAGCCACGCGAGCCTGATGGACTGCCGCCGCCTGTTCCTGCGCGACTACGAGGTCTGGATCAACATTGGCGTGCACGATTTCGAGAAGCGCGGCGAGCAGCGCGTGCTGATCAACGTCGAGCTCTACGTGCCGCTTTCGATGTCGACGCCGAAGGACGATGAGCTCGACGAAGTCGTCGACTATGACTTCATCCGCCGCACGATCGCGCTGCGCATCAGCAAGGGCCACGTTCACCTGCAGGAAACGCTGTGCGACGAGGTGCTCGCGCTGATGCTCGAACACCCGCGCGTTCGCGCCGCGCGCGTCTCGACCGAAAAGCCCGATGTCTACCCCGACTGCGCAGCGGTCGGCGTCGAAGTCTTCGGCATCAAGGACGCCACGCCGTGATCACGATCGAAAGCCACACTGAAGCCGCCGCGAAAGCGCGCACTCAGCCCAATCCCTCGAAGCCCGGCGTCGAAGCCGCGAAGCTCGCCAAGCGGCTGCACCGTCAGGTCGGGCAGGCGATCGTCGACTTCAACATGATCGAGCCGGGCGACAAGGTGATGGTCTGCGTCTCGGGCGGGAAGGACAGTTTTGCGCTGCTCGACATCCTGCTGTCGCTGCAGGCGCGCGCGCCCGTGCCGTTCGAGCTCGTCGCCGTCAACCTCGACCAGAAGCAGCCGGGCTTCCCGGCCGAGGTGCTGCCCGACTACCTGAAGAGCCGCGGCGTACCGTTTCACATTGAGAATCAGGACACGTACTCGATCGTCAAGCGCGTGATCCCCGATGGCAAGACGATGTGCAGCCTGTGCTCGCGGCTGCGGCGCGGCATTTTGTACCGCGTTGCCGACGAACTCGGCGCGACCAAGATTGCGCTCGGTCATCACCGCGACGACATGCTGCAGACGTTCTTCATGAACATGTTCTTCGGCAGCCGCCTGAAAGCCATGCCGCCCAAGCTCGTCAGCGACGATGGCCGGCACATGGTGATCCGCCCGCTCGCCTACGTGGCCGAAACCGACCTCGAACGCTGGGCCGTAAGGCGCGAGTTCCCGATCATCCCGTGCTTGCTTTGCGGCAGCCAGGACAACCTGCAACGTGTACAGATGAAGCGCATGCTGCGCGAGTGGGAGCGCGAATATCCGGGCCGGCTCGACAACATGTTCACCGCGCTCGGCAACGTCACGCCGTCGCATCTGCTCGATCGCAAGCTCTACGCGTTCGCGACGCTCAAGACGACAGGCGTGCCGGACAAGGCGGGCGACAAGGCGTTCGACGATGATGACGAAGAAGCCTGTGCGCCGGTTGCGACGCCGTCCGCTCGTGTGCCGGTGAGGTGGCAAATGCGGGAATGAGCGACGGGAGTGAGGTGCGCAAGTGAAGTGCGCGTTCGCTCAAACGGCTCGGCGTCAAGCTGCTTGCTACGCACTGCATTCGAGCGCAGGAGCGGGCCGAGGGCAGCGGGTAGCCGACTGCGTTCATGTCCCCCGTGCCGGGCGATGCCCGGCCCTCCTCCTTTATTTCACTCCGTCAGCCACCCGCCACCCTGGGCGCGCGCAGAGCAGCGGATTTCGCGCCATGCACGCCACCGTGCGATAGGGTCAGCGGGGCGTACTGCGCAGTGAAGCAAATGGGGAGGCTGGGGCCGAAGGCCGCAGGCGGAGGACAAGAACGAAGCAGGCGCCCCGGCGGCCCGATCGCGCACGCCTCGATGCTGAGGCCGCCGACAACGGCGCGCCGCTTGTCGTGTCACGTTGGCGGCGTCCCCGACGCGCTCTTCTGCTCCGCCGCCAGCGCGCGCACATCCTCTACCCAACCCTTGTGCCGTTCGGCGTCGACGGTCCCTGAGGAGTCGGCTACGACCAGAAAACGCCTAGGATGAGCGACCAAATAGCCGCAGCGGTTGTCGCGATCGGACTTGGGAGACGCACTCGATGCGCGAACAGGCCCAATTTCTTCGACCCGACAACTTCCTGGTAACGCTCCAGGAACGCACCAGCTTCTAGGCTGCGACCACTGGAGCGGCACCACTTGCCGCAGTCACTGTGACGGGGGTTCAAGATGAAGGTTGCTCATGTTCGCTGCATCGACAAAATGGCCCGGAAATCGTTCCACCCGCTGAGCCTGGCAGTGGCCATGGCCTGCGCCGGCTGGGTCACCGCGGCGCAGGCCGTGGACGTGGTCTGGTTCGGAGCCAATGGGGATTGGGGAGTGGGTGGCAACTGGTCGACCGGCAACGTTCCCACCGGGAGCGACCGGGCCATCATCAATGCGGGAACGGCTTTGCTCACAGTGGACTATGCGATCGGTGGGTATCAGATGTCCGGCGGTGAGATCTCCGGCGCGGGCAATCTGGTTGCCAGCGGGGCGGCCAGTTGGACCGGGGGCACCATTGGCGGCTTCGGCGGCAGCTTGGTCACCGACGGCGGCCTGGCCATCAGCGGTAGCGCTGCCAAGACGCTGGGCGACTTCTACGGCACAGCCTCCAGCGGCATCGTCAACAACGCCGCGGCCACCTGGAGCGGCAGCGGCAATCTGGCCAACAACGCCAAGGGCGTGTTCAACAACGCCGCCACCGGCAGCTTCGATATCCAGACCGACGCGGACTTCACCGGCGGTACTTTCAACAACCACGGCACGCTGACCAAGACCTTCGGCGCCATCGACGGCAGCAATATGACCGTCTTCACAGGACAGCTCAACAACACCGGCAGCGTCAAGGTCCAGCAGGGCGTGTTGTCGCTGCAAGGCGGCGGTGTGCATACCGGCAGCTTCGCTACAGTGGGCGCTGACAGCTGGCTTGAGTTCGGCAGCGAGTTCTACAGCGGCTCCACCCAGCTCAACGCCGGGGCTACGGTCCACGGCAATGTGCGCCTGATCAGGGGCTACAACGGCGGGACCGCACCGCTGAACGTCAACACCGGTGCGACCTACGACGTGACGCGCACCGAGATCGTCAGCGGCGGCGGTATCGCCGTCACCGACGCGGCGCTCACCGCCAAGACCGGGACTTTCTCGATGTCCGGCGGTGAGATCTCCGGCGCGGGCAATCTGGTTGCCAGCGGGGCGGCCAGTTGGACCGGGGGCACCATTGGCGGCTTCGGCGGCAGCTTGGTCACCGACGGCGGCTTGGCCATCAGCGGTAGCGCTGCCAAGACGCTGGGCGACTTCTACGGCACAGCCTCCAGCGGCATCGTCAACAACGCCGCGGCCACCTGGAGCGGCAGCGGCAATCTGGCCAACAACGCCAAGGGCGTGTTCAACAACGCCGCCACCGGCAGCTTCGATATCCAGACCGACGCGGACTTCACCGGCGGTACTTTCAACAACCACGGCACGCTGACCAAGACCTTCGGCGCCATCGACGGCAGCAATATGACCGTCTTCACAGGACAGCTCAACAACACCGGCAGCGTCAAGGTCCAGCAGGGCGTGTTGTCGCTGCAAGGCGGCGGTGTGCATACCGGCAGCTTCGCTACAGTGGGCGCTGACAGCTGGCTTGAGTTCGGCAGCGAGTTCTACAGCGGCTCCACCCAGCTCAACGCCGGGGCTACGGTCCACGGCAATGTGCGCCTGATCAGGGGCTACAACGGCGGGACCGCACCGCTGAACGTCAACACCGGTGCGACCTACGACGTGACGCGCACCGAGATCGTCAGCGGCGGCGGTATCGCCGTCACCGACGCGGCGCTCACCGCCAAGACCGGGACTTTCTCGATGTCCGGCGGTGAGATCTCCGGCGCGGGCAATCTGGTTGCCAGCGGGGCGGCCAGTTGGACCGGGGGCACCATTGGCGGCTTCGGCGGCAGCTTGGTCACCGACGGCGGCTTGGCCATCAGCGGTAGCGCTGCCAAGACGCTGGGCGACTTCTACGGCACAGCCTCCAGCGGCATCGTCAACAACGCCGCGGCCACCTGGAGCGGCAGCGGCAATCTGGCCAACAACGCCAAGGGCGTGTTCAACAACGCCGCCACCGGCAGCTTCGATATCCAGACCGACGCGGACTTCACCGGCGGTACTTTCAACAACCACGGCACGCTGACCAAGACCTTCGGCGCCATCGACGGCAGCAATATGACCGTCTTCACAGGACAGCTCAACAACACCGGCAGCGTCAAGGTCCAGCAGGGCGTGCTTCAGGTGACAACTCCATTCAACAATCAGGGCGTCATCAACGTCGCTGCAGACGCCCGCTTCCAGTCCACCAACGCCGCCTTCAGCAACACCGGCATCATTGAAGGCAACGGAACGGTGCAGACGGCGTTGAACCAGGCGCTGTCCAACAACGGCGTCATCAGCCCCGGCAATTCCATCGGCCACCTGGCGATCGATGGCAACCTGAAGGCGGGTGACACCGGCTCACTGAAATTCGAGTTGACCAGCCTCGCCAGCTTCGACCAGATGGCGCTCACCGGAAACGTCACCCTGGGCGGCGACATCGGCGTGTGGGATCTCGGCTACACGCCGAAACTCGGCGACAGCTTCGTCGTCATGACCTTCGACCAACGCGTGGACGGCACCACGTTCGCCTCGCTGACGACACACGGCTTCGCGCCCGGCGTGGCCTTCCAGACGGTCTACCACGACCACGACGTGACGCTCGATGTGACGTCGATCGCGGCCGTTCCGGAGCCGCGCACCTGGCTGCTGATGCTGGCCGGCATCGGCGTGGTGGGTACGAGCTTGCGTCGGCGGCGCAGCGCCGCGAGCCGCTGACGGCAGGCCAACCGTTCACCCCGGTCCGACCGTCGACGTCGGCCGGGGTATCGCCTTTCGCCGCGCTGCGTTATCTTGCGTCACCCAAAGCGCGCCGTTGCCCATGTCCGCCCTCCCTGCCCTCGGCGACGCCCTCGCCGTGCAGTTGCTGCACACGCCCCAGCTGATCGTGGCCGGCGCTGCGGCACATGCGCTCGAACGCAAGGATGCCGCCCTGCTCGCCATGCTGACGCTCGACGGCCCCTGGCCGGCCGAGCGTGCCGCGGCGCTGTTGTGGCCCGACAGCCCCGAGCGCCAGGCGCGCACCAATCTGCGCCAGCGTCTGTTTCGTCTACGCAAGCTGGCCAATGCCGAGGTGATTCATGCGCAGGGCTGTCTGCGGCTGGCAAACGGCCTGACAGTCGACCTGCATCAATTCGAGCAGGCGCTGGCCGACAACACGCTCGCCGGTGCAGGCGAACTGCTCGGCCCGCTCGACTACTGCGACAACGAAGCGCTGGCCGAGTGGGTCGAGGATGCACGCCGACGCTGGCGTGAGCAGCGCATCGAGAAGCTCGCGGCGCGCGCCAGCGTACTCGAGGGCAACCAGCAGATCGCTGCTGCGCTACCGATCGCGATCCGCCTTGTGGCCGAAGCGCCGCTGCGCGAATACGCCTATCGCCGGCTGATGCGGCTGCACTACCTGCGCGGCGACCGTGCGGCGGCGCTGGCGGCCTATGAACACTGTCTTGCAGCGTTGAAGGAAGGCCTGGGCACGCGGCCTGGCGCCGAAACCACCGAACTGGCGGCGTTGGTGCAAAGCAGCGGCCTGCTGCCGCAGCCGGCGCCGGCGCCGCGCGTCGTCGCCACCTTGCGCCCACCGCGCCTGTGTGGCCGCGATCTACCCTGGCACGCGCTCGAACGGGCGAACGACGCAGCTGCCCTGGTATTGCTCGAAGGCGAGGCCGGCATCGGCAAGACGCGCCTGCTCAGCGACTTTGCCGCCGCTCACGACAACGCGTCGGTGTTCGGCGCGCGCCCCGGCGATGCCGCGCTGGCCTATGCGCTGCTGGCGCGCATCGTGCGCGGTCTAACGCAGCGCCTTGCGCCTCCGCAGGCTGCCTGGGCGTTGAGCGAGCTGGCCCGCGTGGCGCCGGAACTCGGCATAGCGGCACCCGGTCAGTTGTCGGCGCTGCGGCTGCAGCAGGCGCTGGCGTCGGCGCTGGCCGAATGGCACGACGCCGGGTTGAGGCTGCTGGTCATCGACGACCTGCACCATGCCGACAGCGCCTCGCTGGAGCTGCTGCTCACGACGAGCAACGCCCACCGCGAACAGGGCATCACTTGGCTGCTCGGTGTGCGCAGTGGTGAGTTGCCCTCCGCCGCGGCAGCCTGGTTGGATGGCCAGGAAGACGCAGACGCGCTGCAACGCATTGCGCTCGGCCCGCTCGACGTCGCGGGGGTACAAGCGCTGCTGGCGTCGCTGGCGCTGCCCGGGCTGGACGCCCAACACTGGGCGCCCGTGCTGACGCGGCACACCGGCGGCAATCCGCTGTTCGTGCTGGAAACGCTGATTGCGCGCTGGCAACAAGGCGAGGCAGTGCCGCCGGCAGGCGAATCAGCGGCACTGCCGACGCCCGAACGCATTGGCCGGCTGATCGAGCAACGCCTGGCGCAGCTTTCGCCGGGAGCTTTGAAGCTCGCGCGGGTGGCGGCCGTCGCCGGGCCGGACTTCACGGCCGCGCTGGCTGCGCAGGTGCTGGGCCAGCATGCGCTGGATATTGCCGACCACTGGCGCGAGCTTGAAACGGCGGCGGTGATTCGCGACGCGGCCTTCGCGCATGACCTGATCTTCGAAGGCACGCTGCGCTCGATTCCGCAAGCCATCGCCCGGCTGCTGCACCACGACGTGGCGCTGGTGCTGCAAGCCGCCGACGCGCCGGCTGTGCGGCTCGCCACACATTGGGCCGCGGCGCAGGACTGGACGGCTGCCGGCCAGGCCTATGCAGCTGCGGCGCGCGCAGCCTGCGCGGCGTCGCGGCGCATCGAAGAGGGGCAATTCTGGGACGACGCGGTGCGCTGCCACGAGCTCGGCGGCGACGCCGATGCGGCCTTTGAAGCGCAGCGCGACAGCATCGAAACCGCGCTGGCCACGCGCAGCGCGGAAAGTGTTCTTCCGCTCACCGAAGGTCTGCTGCGCAGCGCCGGCAACGCCGCGCAACGGCTGGACGCACAGCTGGCGCACGGCAAGGCGCTATTGACAGCCGGGCGGCGCAGCGACGCGGTGGTGGTGGCGGACCAGGCGCTGGCGCTGGCCGCCCAACAGCCCGAGCCGTGGCCGCGCTTCGACGCTGCCCGCCTGAGCGCGCTGGCGCTGTCACCGGGGCCGCGCGCGGCCGAAGGCATCGAGCGGCTGCGCACATTCGCCGGGCTGGTCGAGATCCAGGGCAGCGCGGCGCGGCGGCGCGACTACTACTGCGATCTGGTGGTCGCCGCTCACTGCGCGGGCCGCCGCAGCGAAGCGGCAGCGCTTTATCCGCTGGCCATCGCCAGCGCGCGCGGTGTTGGCGACAGCAATGATGAAGCGGTTTCGCTGGGCAACCATGGCGGACTGCTGTTGCAGCTCGGGCGCTTGCCGGCGGCGCGCGATCAGTTCGAGCACGCGTGGCGGCTGGCCGAGCGCGAAAGTGGTGCGCACGGCCTGCCGCTGGCCGCGGCACGGCTGAACATGGCCTCCGCCGATGTGGCGCTGGGCCACTACGACGGCGCGCTGGCCGGCTTCGACGCGGTCCTCGAGCTGCTCGATTCGGCAGGAGGCAACCTGCAGCGTGCGGCGTGTGAAACGCAACTGGCGAACACCTGGCTGCATCTCGGTCAGCCGGCGCGGGCGATGCGCGCGCTCAGCCCGATTTCCGACGAAGCCGCAGCGCAACTGCCGCAGCGCCTGGCGCGGCGGCTGACGATCGAGGCGCGCATCGACCGTGCGCTTGGCCGCCCGGGGTTGCCACGGCTGGATCAGGCGTTGGGCTGCGTCGGCGGCAACGGCGAGCCGTACATCCGTTTGTTGGTCGAGCTCGATCGCAGTCGCTACGTCGAGCCTGCCGAGGCGCTGCAGGTTTGCCGTCGCGTGCAACACGAAGCCCATGCGGATGAACTGCAGGCTGTGGCGATGCGTGCCCGAGTCTTCGGCATCGAGGCGTTGAGCCGTGCTGGCAAGACGGCCCAGGCAGCCGCGCTGGCGCGCGAATGCGCGGCGTTGTGGCGCGAGTGCCAGCCGGCGGACCTGTATGGGCCCGAGGCTCTGTGGGTCGCATTCCAAGCGCTGCACGTCGCCAACGAAGCGGCGGCCGCGCAGGCGATTCTGGAGCAGGCGGCTGATTGGATACGAAACACCGCGCACACCCACGTGGCGGAGATGCTTCGCGACGCATTCTTGCGCCGCAACCCGGTGAACCGCGACCTCCTGGCCGCCCATGGCAGGCGGCAGCCGCAGTTGCTGGGCTGAAATTAGCGGTCGGTACTTTCGCGCGATCCCGGAGCTAATGCCGGCGCCACGCTGCACGAAGGCCTTCACGGTGCCGTCGTCCATCGCGCGCGGGAACGCTTTTTTCAGCGCAACGGGCATCCCCGAATTCGGCGCAATGCCCAGGTGCGCCCGGGCGGTGGCTTGCGCTTCTTATGCCGGCAGCTTGTCGACGGCAGTTGCCGGACACATGACGCCGCGAGGGTTGCGACCGATGCATGCCAGTGCTCGATCGGGTCGGTGGGGCGTACTGCGCAGTGAAGCAAAGAAGGTGGCGGCAGCCGAAGGCCGACGGCGGGGGACATGAACGATGCAGTGCACCCCGGCGGCCCGATCCCGCAAGCCAAGACGTGTCGTTCAGTGGCGACCGCGCGCCAGGGACACGTTCACGTCGGCGGCGGCCCCGAAGCGGGTTTCGGCTCCGCCGCCAAAGCGCGCACATCGTCTTCCCATCCCTTGAGCCGCTCGGCGGCGGCCTGGCGCTGTTTTGTCGTCGTGCCGTTGTGGAAGCGTGCGGTGAACTCGCAGCCGTAGCGCTTCACACGTTCCTGATATTCGCGCATCGCGGGGTTCGTCGAGTTTTGTACTTGTTCGGCGAGCACGCGCAGCGCCGCCTGCGCCCGAGCGGGGCTCGCACTTTCGCGCTGCAGTCGGCGCAAGGTTTGCAGCACCGCTTGCTGGCGCGAGACGCGCTCGCCAAACCACAGGTCGGCATCGAAGGGGGAAGCCGCCACCGCCCGCACGATCTGCTCGCGCTGCTTTGCGTCGACCGAGTCGTACAGCGTCTCGAACCTGTCGACGGTGCGCTTGACGGACGCCTTCAGCCGCTCCTTGGGTTCGGGCTGCATGAAGTCTTCGCGGTAGTCCGCGTTCGTCTTGTCGAAGCGGCCCTGCATGTGTGCGAGTTGGCCGGCATCGAGCGTCAGCGCAGTCTCGGCGATCGCCGGCAGTGCATAGTCGAACGCCGTGTTCGCCTGCGCCTGGATCACGTCCACCCAGCGGCAGACCTGCGCCGGCGTCACGTCGGCGACGATCTCGGTGCGCCCGCGCTGCAACAGTGCTGCATAGATGGGCAGCTGGGTGCTGCGGTGCCAGGTGTGGACCTGGCCGATCTGCTCGCGCACGCGCGTGGCCTGTGCGCTCGTGAAGTCGACGTAGTTATCGATCATCCAGTACGACAGCGCGGGCACTTGCGGATACGTGATGCGCAACACGCTGCAACCCGCGAGCAGCACGACGCAAAGCGCGAGCACGCCGATAATCCGGGCTTTCAGGAACGACGGGAAAAGACGCATGGCACTCGATATCGTGATCATGGCGGCGGGCAAGGGCACGCGCATGAAATCCGCGTTGCCCAAGGTGATGCACCGGCTGGCCGGGCGCAGTCTATTGCAGCATGTTCTCGATACTGCGGCGGAGCTTGGGGCTGATCGCATCGTCACGATCACCGGGCATGGGGCGGACCGGGTCGAGTCGTCCGTCACTGCGCCCGGCCTCGTGTTCGTGCGCCAGGAGCCGCAACTCGGCACCGGGCACGCCGTGCTGCAGGCCGTGCCCCACCTGCACGACGCCGGCACGACGCTGATCCTCAATGGCGATGTGCCCTTGATCGAGGCTGCGACCGCGCAGGCGCTGATCGCTGCGGCCGATGGCGCGAATCTCGCGCTGCTCACCATCTCACTCGCCGACCCGACAGGCTACGGCCGCGTGCTGCGTGGCGACCCCGCGGGCCGAGACGCCGATGAGGGCGGCCGTGTGCGTGGCATCGTCGAGGAGAAGGACGCGACGCCCGCACAGCGCGCGATCCGCGAGATCTACACCGGCATCATGGCCGTGCCGACCGCTCATTTGAAGCGCTGGCTCGCGGCCCTCACGAACGACAACGCCCAGCACGAGTACTACCTGACCGACATCGTCGCGATGGCGGTTGCCGACCGCGTGCCGGTCGTCACCGCGAATCCCGGCGGCGAGGCCGAGGTGCTCGGCGTCAACAGCCCGTCGCAGCTTGCCGATCTCGAGCGGCGCTATCAACGCGCGC
Source organism: uncultured beta proteobacterium (assembly GCA_963774675.1). GTDB lineage: Bacteria > Pseudomonadota > Gammaproteobacteria > Burkholderiales > Burkholderiaceae_C > CAIKUF01. The sequence goes on from CAVZFV010000013.1 coordinate 758,948, forward strand.
AGGCCGACACGCTGATGGAGGCCGGCGTGCGGCTGGCCGACCCCGCGCGCTTCGACCTGCGCGGCGAGATGCACTGCGCAGCGGACGTTGAGATCGACGTCGGCTGCGTGTTCGAAGGCAAGGTCAGCCTGGGCGATAGCGTGCGCATCGGCCCTCATTGCGTGGTCCGCGATGCGACGATCGACGCTGGCGCGGTGATCCAGGCGTTCAGCCACATCGACGGTGCGACGATCGGCGCCGGCGCGCTCGTCGGGCCTTACGCGCGGTTGCGTCCCGGCGCGACGCTCGGCGAAGAGGTGCACATCGGCAACTTCGTCGAGGTCAAGAACGCGACGCTGGCGCGCGGCGCGAAGGCCAATCACCTGGCCTACCTGGGCGATTCGAGCGTCGGCGAACGCGTCAACTTCGGCGCAGGCAGCATCACCGCCAACTACGACGGCGCCAACAAGCTGCGCACCGAGATCGGCGCCGATGCGCACATCGGCTCCAACTGCGTGCTCGTCGCGCCGGTGGCGATCGGTGCTGGCGCGACGATCGGCGGCGGCTCGACGATCACCGAGGACGCACCGGCCGGCAAGCTGACCGTCGCACGCGCGCGGCAGGCGACGCTCGAGAACTGGAAGCGGCCGACGAAGACCCGCTGAGCTGCCCCGTCTTTTCGCGCGCCCATTCACGCACCTGTCGCGTCCGGCGCGTCAGTTCAGCGCCATGCTCAACTTGCGGCGGTAGCTGTCGACGACCGGGTCGGTTCCGGCGGTCAATGCGGCATGCCCGGTGACTTCGAGCGCGCCCTTGGCGGCGGCCGGCGTGGCGGCCGCTTTCGGTGTCGGCTTCGTCATCAGCTCGAGGATCGCGACGTAGGTCTTGCGCGCGAGCTCATCGCGCCAGGCCTTGTCGCGCATCACGATTTCGAGCAGCTCGTCCATCGCGTCGCTGAATCGGCCGGCAGCGAAGTGCCGCTGCGCAAGCTCGAAGCGGGCTTCGAAGTCGCGCTTGTTCTGCGCGATCGTGGCGATGAGTTCGTCCGGGTTGCGCGCGCTGGCCGCCGCTTCGACGGCCGCGAGCCAGTGGCCGAGCGCGGTGATGCGCGGGTCGGTGATCGCGCGCGGGGCCATCGGCTCAAAGGCGGCGCGCGCGTCGGCGTTGCGCCCTTGCTGGAGCAACAGCATGACCATTTCGCCGCGCGCAACGTCGTTGCCCGGGTCGGCGGCGAGCGCCTGCTCCAGGCGCGCCAGCGCGGCCTCGGCGTCGCCGCCGGCAGCGAGCGCCTCGGCCTCCTCGATCTTTTCCTCGGCTTCGAGCAGCTCTTCGGTCGGCACGTGGCGGTCGAGGAACTCGCGCACCTGGGCCTCGGGCAGCGCGCCGACGAAGCCGTCCACCGGCTGGCCCTGGTGGAACAGCACGCAAAACGGGATCGAGCGCACGCCGAAGGCCTGGCTCAACTGGCCGGCGATCTCGGGCTGATCGTCGCTGTTGAGCTTGGCGAGCTTGAAGCGCCCGCCGTAGGCGGTCTCGACCTTTTCGAGAAGAGGGCCGAGCGTGCGGCAGGGCGCGCACCAGGGCGCCCAGATGTCGAGCAGCACCGGTTGGCGCATCGACGCCTCGATGATGTCGACCTCGAAGTTCTGCAGGGTGATGTCGTTCATGTCTGTGGATTCAATGGGTGGGGAATGGCACCATTTTCGCGCGCTGTGAGCCTCGCGCGGATCAGTCAGGATTGCACGGCACGGCTGCGCCGCAAATCATGGACGCACGGCACGGCTGCGCCGCGCCGTGCGCACAAACACGTCGCGGCGGCGCGCGTTGTGCTCCAGGCGACGCGCAACGTTGCCGCAGACCAGGTCGCACAGCGCATAGACCGAGGGGTCGGCGATGCGGTAGTAGACGCTCGTGCCGCGCACGTCGCGCTCGACCAGCCCGTGCTGGGTCAGCATGGCCAGGTGGCGCGAGACGTTGGCCGCGGTGAAGCCGCACAGCTGCGCGAGATCGCCGACGTTGCGTTCGCCGCCTCGCAGCAGGTTGAGCAGATTCAGGCGCGTCGGTTCGGACAGCACCTGGAAATAGGCGGCGACCTGTTCGAGCGCTTCCTTCGGCAGACCTTCCATGCTGGGACAGGCATTGGATTGCGATGTGGCCATCATGCCCGATTGACTCTTCATCGTGTGTGCACTTGCGTGAGAATGTACTTGACTATTTAACTGAGTACGCAAATAATACATGAAGAACTTGCGCAAGGCCAGCGGTTTGCAAGAATCTGAATGCGGAACTGGTGCTTGCGGCAACTACACGGAGGAATGCATGGGTGAGTCGATGGTGCGCGGTGTGGCCTTGCTGGCAGCTTGGTTCGCTGCCGGCGCGGTGGCGGCGGTGCCTGTTGCGTCTGTCGCGGCCAGCGGCACGCCTGCGACGGGCAGCGCGCTTGCTACCGCGCCGGTGCAGCAGCTGAATGCCGCTGCGGGCCGTACGTTCGACGCTGTCGTCGAGGCGGTCCGCCAGACCGTGATCGCGGCGCAGGTGCCGGGCGCGGTGACCGCGCTCGACGTCAAGGCGGGTGACGTCGTCAAGGCCGGTCAGGAGTTGGCACGCATCGACGCCCGCGCCGCGGAGCAAAGCGCCAATGCGAGCGAGGCGCAGGTGAAGTCGGCGCAGGCCTTGCTCGATGTGGCGCGCAAGGATTTCGAGCGCCAGCAGCAACTGTTCCAGAAGAACTACATCAGCCAGGCGGCGCTCGAACGCGCCGAGTCGCAGTTCAAGGCGGCCCAGGCGCAGGCTGCAGCGCTGCTGTCGCAGGCGGGCGCCGCGCGCACGCAGTCGGGCTTCTATGTCGTTCGCGCGCCCTATGCGGGCATCGTCGCAGAGGTGCCGGCCACGGTCGGCGACATGGCGATGCCCGGACGCACACTGATGACGCTCTACGCGCCGGGCGCGTTGCGCGTGACGGCAGCGGTGCCGCAGTCGGCACTCGAGGTTGCAGGCGCACAGGGCCATGGCATTGACCGGCATGCGGGTCGAGTTCCCCGCGCTGCCCGCTGATCGACGCTGGATGGACACGGCCGAGGTGCAGTTGCTGCCGACCGTTGACGCGGCGACGCACACCGTGACGCTGCGCGTGCCACTGCCGGCCGGGATGCAGGGTGTCGCTCCCGGCAGCTTCGCGCGCGTCTGGTTGCCGGGCGCGGCGCAAGGGGCGGCGCGCTATGCCGTGCCCGTGTCGGCGATCGTGCGGCGCGCAGAAATGACCGGCGTCTACGTCGTCGATGCGAAGGGCAACGCCGCTGCTGCGCCAGGTGCGGCTCGGGCGCGCGCAGGGTGACGCGGTCGAGGTGCTCTCGGGCGTGTCTGCCGGTGAGCGCGTCGCGCTCGACCCGCAGGCTGCCGCACGTGTTCGCTGAGGCGCAACGATGAAGGCCACGCTCGGCATCTCGGGTCGCATCGCCGGCTACTTCCAGTCGGCGCGGATCACGCCGCTGCTCGCGCTCGTCGCGCTGCTGCTGGGCATCTTCGCGGTGCTCGTCACGCCGCGCGAGGAGGAGCCGCAGATCAACGTGACGATGGCTAACGTGCTGATCCCGTTCCCGGGCGCTGCCGTGCGCGACGTCGAGCAGATGGTCGCCGCACCTGCCGAGCAGGTGCTGGCGCAGATCGCTGGCGTCGAGCATGTGATGTCGGTCTCGCGACCGGGGCTCGCGATCATCACCGTGCAGTTCAAGGTCGGTGTGCCGCGCATCGAGGCGTTGGTGCGGCTCTACGACACCGTGAATTCGAACGCCGACTGGCTGCCCCGCGGCCTTGGCGTGTTGGCCCCGATCATCAAGCCCAAGGGCATCGACGATGTGCCGATCGTCACGCTGACGCTGTTCAGCACGAACCCGGAGACGGGTTCCTACGACCTCGAGCGCGTCGCCCACAGCGTCGAGGCCGACTTGAAGCGCGTGCCCGGCACGCGCGAGGTGACGACGATCGGCGGGCCCGGCCGGGCGCTGCGCATCGAGATCGACCCCGCGCGCATGGCGGGCAGTGGCATCACGGTGCCCGATCTGCGTGCCACGCTGCTGTCGGCCAATCTCGGCCTGCCGGTGGGTGAACTGGTCACCGGCAACCAGTCGGTCGCGATCGAATCAGGCCCGTTCCTGAAGGACGCGCGCGAGGTGGGCGAACTCGTCGTCGGCGTGCATGGCGGCAAGCCGGTGTTTCTGCAGGACGTGGCGGCCGTGGTCGACGGGCCGCTGCCGGCGGAGCGCTACGTGTGGCATGGCATCGGTGCAAACGAGGCTGGCAAAGACGGCGGCACTTTCCCCGCGGTGACGATAAGCGTCACGAAGAAGCCGGGCGAGAACGCGATCGACGTTGCCAACGCGGTGATGAGCCGCGTCGAGGCGCTGAAGAACACCGTGATCCCCGCCGACGTGAAGGTCGCCGAGACGCGCAACTACGGCGCGACGGCGAACGACAAGGCGGTCAAGCTGATCCAGAAGCTGCTCTTCGCCACGGCTGCGGTCGTCGCGCTCGTCTTCATCGCGTTGGGCAAGCGCGAGGCGGCGATCGTCGGCACGGCCGTGATCCTCACGCTGACGGTGACGCTCTTCGCGTCCTGGGCCTGGGGCTTCACGCTCAACCGGGTGTCGCTGTTCGCGCTGATCTTCTCGATCGGCATCCTGGTCGATGACGCGATCGTGGTGGTCGAGAACATCCATCGCCACCAGCAACTGCATCCAGGCAAGACGCTCGTGCAGATCATTCCGGGCGCGGTCGACGAGGTCGGCGGGCCGACCATCCTCGCGACGTTGACGGTGATCGCAGCGCTGCTGCCGATGGCCTTCGTCTCCGGGCTGATGGGGCCGTACATGAGCCCGATCCCGATCAACGCGAGCATGGGCATGATCCTGTCGCTCGCGATCGCGTTCGTCGTCACGCCGTGGCTGGCGCGGATCTGGATGAAGGCGACGCCGGCGTCCGACGGCGCATCTGGCCAAGTCACCGATGGCGCGGCCGGTGCGGACGGCACCGATGGCGCACACAGCGTCAAGCCACACGGCCTGTCAGCGCGCCTCGCGCCGCTCTTCGCGCGCATCTTCACGCCCTTGCTCGACGAGCGGCGCGGTGCGCGCAATCGCGGCCTGCTGTGGGGCGGCATCGCGCTGCTGATCGCGATCTCGGTCGCGCTGCCGGCGATGGGCCTTGTCGTGCTCAAGATGCTGCCGTTCGACAACAAGTCGGAGTTCCAGGTCATCGTCGACATGCCCGCCGGCACGCCGGTCGAGCAGACGGCGGCCGTACTGGGCGAACTCGGCGCGCATCTGGCCACCGTGCCCGAGGTGACGGACTACCAGGCCTACGCCGGCACCGCAGCGCCGATCAACTTCAACGGCCTCGTGCGCCAGTACTACCTGCGCAGCGGCGGCGAAGTCGGCGACCTGCAGGTCAACCTCACCGACAAGCACCACCGCGACGAGCAAAGCCACGCCATCGCGACCCGGCTGCGCCCGGCGCTGCAGGAGATCGGCAAGCGTCACGGCGCGAACGTCAAGGTCGTCGAAGTGCCGCCCAGGGCCGCCCGTGCTCTCGCCGCTCGTCGCCGAGATTTACGGCCCCGAGGCGGCGGGTCGGCGCGAGGTCGCGAAGGCCGTGCGCGCGGTGTTCGCCAGCACGCCGGGGGTGGTCGACATCGACGACAGCAGCATCGCCGATGCGCCGAAGAAGCTCCTGCATCGTCGACCGACGCAAGGCGGCGATGCTCGGTGTCTCGCAGCAGGAGATCGTTTCCACGCTGCGCGCCGGCCTCTCGGGCGAAGCCACGGCCTACCTGCATGACGCAAGCAAGTACCCGGCTGCCGCGACGATCGAGCTGCCCGCCGATCGGCATGGCGACCTCGATGCGCTGCTGCAGCTTGCGGTGCGCAACGCGCAGGGCCAGCTCGTCGCCATCCGCGAGCTCGTGACCGTGAGCGACACGCTGCGCGAGCAACCGATCTATCACAAGGATTTGCTGCCGGTGAACTACGTGGTCGCCGACATGGCCGGCGCGCTCGACAGCCCGCTGTATGGCATGTTCGAAATGCGCAGCGCGGTGAACGCGCTGCCAACGCCCGGCGGCGGCACGCTCGACGAGCACTTCATCAGCCAGCCGAAGGATCCGTATCGCGGCTACTCGATCAAGTGGGACGGCGAATGGCAGATCACCTACGAGACCTTTCGCGACATGGGCGCGGCCTATGCGGTCGGCCTGGTGTTGATCTATCTGCTCGTGGTCGCGCAATTCGGCTCTTACTTGACGCCACTCATCATCATGGCGCCGATTCCGCTGACGATCATCGGCGTGATGCCAGGCCACGCGCTGCTGGGTGCGCAGTACACCGCGACGAGCATGATCGGCATGATCGCGCTCGCGGGGATCATCGTGCGCAACTCGATCCTGCTGGTGGACTTCATCAACCTGCAGGTGCGCAGCGGCATGACTTTCAAGGAGGCGGTCGTCAGCTCGGCCGTCACGCGCGCACAGCCGATCCTTCTCACCGGTCTGGCCGCCATGCTCGGCGCCTTCTTCATCCTCGACGACCCGATCTTCAACGGCCTCGCGATCTCACTCATCTTCGGCATCCTCGTCTCGACGCTGCTGACGCTGGTCGTGATCCCGCTGCTGTACTACGTCGCGTATCGCAATCGCCTTTCCGCACTTCTTCCTCAACCTCAACTTCAACCTCAAGGAGCTTGATATGAAATCCTGGCAACTCGTCCGCCTTCTGGCCGGCATCTTCATCCTGCTGTCACTCGCGCTTGGCATTCCGGGCAGCCCGGTTTTTGTCAGCGAGTGGTGGCTCGCGTTCACCGCCTTCGTCGGGGCGAACCTGCTGCAAAGCGCGCTCACGAAGTGGTGCATGCTGGAAACCATCCTGCGCAAGCTCGGCGCGCAGCCGGGCGCCTGAAGGAGGTCGACATGCATCTCGTCTGTCCCTCCTGCAACGCCACCAATCGCGTGCCCGAAGCGCGCCTGCACGACGGTGCGGTGTGCGGCAAGTGCGGCGCTGCGCTGATGGCTTCCGAGCCGGTTGCGCTCACCGACGCGACGCTCCCGAAGTTCGTCACCGGCACCGAGCTGCCGGTGCTGGTCGACTTCTGGGCCGCATGGTGCGGGCCGTGCAAGCAGATGGCGCCGCATTTCGCGAGCGCCGCGAAGGAGATGCCCGATGTACGTTTCGCGAAGGTCGACAGCGACGCGTCACCCAAGGCGAGCGCGGCTTATGGCATCCGCAGCATTCCAACGCTGATCCTCTTCGACAAGGGCGCCGAAGTGGCGCGCGTGTCGGGTGCGATGCCTGCGCGCGAACTCGTCGCCTGGGTTCGCCGGCACGCTGCCACAAGGGCTGCCGCGTGAGCGTGCGCCGTACCACCATTGGGTTTGCCGCAACCCGGCTCGCCGCAACCTGGCTTGCCGCAAGCTGCCTCGCCTTGGTGGCGCAACCGGCCTCGGCGATAGACCTACTCGACGCCTGGCACGCTGCGGAGCAGCACGACCTCGAGTACAGCGCGGCACGCTCGGCGCGCGAGGCGGGCGCGGCACGGCGCGAGCAGGGCGCGTCACTCTGGCGTCCCAGCTTGCAGTTCAGCGGCACCGTGGGTGTGGCCAACGGCGACACCTCGACGAGCGGTGCCCAGTTCTCGGCGCCGGGGCTCGGCAGCTCGAATGGCGTCGACTTCAATACGTCGATCAACGGCGGCACGGCGACGCGCTGGGCGCTGCAGGCGCGTCAGCCGCTCGTCAATCGCGAGCGCGACGCCAACAAGCGCCAGCTCGAGCTCTCGGCCGACATGGCCGAGCTCGAATGGGCAGAGGCGCAGCAATCGTTGATGCTGCGCACCGCGGAGCACTATTTCGACGTCCTGCTGTCCGCGGAAACGTTGCGCGTGCTGGAGCGCCAGCAGCTTGCGATCGAGCACGCGTGGGCCGAGGCGAAGGACCGCTTCCGCCTCGGCGACGTGCCGATCACCGACACCCACGAAGCGGCGGCGCGCGCCGAAGCCGTTCGTGCGCAGGTGCTTGCCGCGCAGACGCAGTTGCAGCTCGCGCAGGCCGCGCTCGCCGACATGACCGGGCTCGTCGGCCCCGAACTGAACACGCTGGCGCGGCAGGGTGACTCGGACAGTGACGCGAAGGTCGGCAGCCTGCCGCCAGCGCCGGCACTCGCCGAGTGGCTGGCCGAAGCCAAAGCGCGTAACCCGAAGTTGCGCGCGCAGCTTGTCGGCGCCGATGTCGCGACGCAGGAGGCGGCGAAGTACGACGCGCTCGCCTCGGCGACGCTCGATGTCGTCGCCCAAGTCGCGCAGGACCGCCTGAACGGCAGCGGTGACTATGGCGACGCAAGCAACCGCCAGAACAACGCGCTGATCGGCCTGCAGTTGACGGTGCCGCTCTACAGCGGCGGCTTTCGCAGCGCGAGGCAGACCGAGGCGCAGCGGCTGGCCGAGAAGGCCGTGACCGAGGCCGATCGCGGCGCGCAGCAGATCGCCCTGAAAACGCGCGCGGCCTGGCTCGGCCTGACGGTCGGCGCGGGCCGCGTTGCCGCCCTCGACGAGGCGCTGAAGGCGAGCCTGGCTCGGCTCGACGCGACGCACGTGGGCCGGCAAGCGGGTGACCGCACCACGCTCGAACTGCTGGGCGCTGAGAACGACGCCGCTGTCGCCGAGCTTGCGCTGCTGCAGGCGCGCATCACGCTGCTGCTCGACCGCTTGCGGCTCGCCGCGCTAGCCGGTCGGCTCGACGAGACGCAATTGACGCAAGTGAATTCGACGCTCGCGAACCCGGCCACGCCGCGCTGAGATAAAGCTCTGACACCGAACCTCTGACAACGCTCACCACTGGAGAACACACATGGCACACATCGTCATCCTCGGCGCCGGCACCGGCGGCATGCCCGCTGCCTACGAGTTGCGCGAAGCGCTCGACAAGACACATCGCATCACCGTCGTCAACGCGGTGGACTACTTCCAGTTCGTGCCGTCCAACCCCTGGCTCGCCGTGGGCTGGCGCGAGCGCGATGCGATCACCTTCCCGATCCGTCCGTATCTCGAGAAGAAGGGCATCGAGTTCGTGGCGCAGCGCGTGGCCCGCATCGACGCCGAAGGCAATGCGCTCGAGTTGCAGGACGGCAGCAAACTGGCCTACGACTACCTCGTGATCACGACCGGCCCGAAGCTTGCGTTCGACGAAGTACCCGGCTCGGGACCTGAGGCGCACACGCAATCGATCTGCGTCGTCGACCACGCCGAGCGAACCTGGGCCAACTACCAGAAGTTCGTGCAGGCGCCCGGGCCGGCAATCGTCGGCGCGATGCCCGGTGCGTCGTGCTTCGGCCCGGCGTATGAGTTCGCCTTCATCCTCAACACCGACCTGAAGCGCCGCAAACTGCGCAACAAGGTGCCGTTGACTTACGTCACGAGCGAGCCCTACATCGGCCACCTGGGACTGGGCGGCGTCGGCGACTCGAAGTCGATGCTCGAGAGCGAATTCCGCAACCACGACATCAAGTGGATCTGCAACGCGAAGGTGACGAAGGTCGAAGCCGGCAAGATGTTCGTCACCGAGCTCGATGACGCCGGCGCGGTGAAGAAGGAGCATGAGCTGCCGTTCGCATTCAGCATGATGCTGCCCGCGTTCAAGGGCGTCGACGCGGTGGCCGCGGTCGAGGGGCTGTGCAACCCGCGCGGCTTCGTGCTGATCGACGAATTCCAGCGCAGCAAGAAGTACCGCAACATCTTCTCGGCCGGCGTCTGCGTCGCGATTCCGCCGGTCGAGGTGACGCCGGTGCCGACCGGCGCGCCCAAGACCGGCTACATGATCGAGACCATGGTGACGGCGATCGTGCACAACATCGCCGCCGATATCGCGGGCAAGCCGGCCGACGCCAAGGGCACGTGGAACGCGATCTGCCTCGCCGACATGGGCGACACCGGCGCCGCCTTCGTCGCGCTGCCGCAGATCCCGCCGCGCAACGTCAACTGGTTCAAGAAGGGCAAGTGGGTGCATCTGGCGAAGATCGCCTTCGAGAAGTACTTCATCCGCAAGATGAAGACCGGTGGCTCCGACCCGGTGTACGAGAAGTACGTGCTCGAAGCTGCTCGGCATCGAGAAGCTCGAGCGCAGCTGAACCTGGACCCCTCGATTCATCAACCCAAGGAGAAATCTCATGAAGATCAATGTCGGAACCCCGGATCGCGTGCTGCGATCGTCGTCGGCGCCGTGTTGATCGGCCTCGCCGCCACCGAGACCATCGGCTGGTGGGGCTACATCGGCGTCGTGCCACTCGCGACGGGGCTGTTTCGCTTCTGTCCTGCCTACGGGCTGCTCGGCATGAACACCTGCCCGATGAAGGAGCGCTGAGTCCATGGCTGAAACCGCCACCACGACGGTCGAGCTGAAGCAGCTGGCCGACTACCGCTTCGAGGCCAACTTCGGCACGCCCGGCATGCCGGTGCTCGTGACCGACGAGCCGCCGCCGCTCGGCGGCAACGCCGGGCCGAGCCCGGATCACATGCTCGGGACGGCGGTCGCGAACTGCCTGGCGTCGAGCCTGCTCTTCGCGCTGCGCAAGTTCAAGAACCAGCCGGAACCGATTCGCGCCGTCGCAACGGTCGAGAAGGCGCGCAACGCGGAAAAGCGCATGCGCATCTCGCGCATCGCCGTCGATCTGCACCTCGGCGCGCCGTCGTCCGGCATGCAGATGCTCGATCGCGCGCTCGCGCAGTTCGAAGAGTTCTGCGTCGTCACGCAGAGCGTGCGCGCCGGCATCCCGGTCGACGTGCGGGTGTTCGATGCGGACGGGACGCAGCTCACGCCGGTTTGACGCGCGAAGCCCGGGCTCTCGCTATTCGGCGCACCCCCGTGTAATTACGATTCGCGGCATGGCGCAGAGCGTGTCCGTGTGCTTCGCTTCGCAGCGGCCCAAGCCGTAGCGCGTGAGCGTGGGCGGCGGCAGCGCCCCAGCCGAACGGCGAACTCGGCATCATCGGTGTCATGGGCGCCGAGATCCTCAAACCGCCGCTGTCCCGCAATATCCGCCTGCTGATCGGGATGCGGGCGGCTCGCAGCCTCGGCCAGGGTGCGTTGGTCGCGTCGTTCGCCCTGTACCTGCACGCGCTCGGATGGAGCAGCACTGCGATCGGCACGTTACTGATGGGTGCGTTGCTGTTTGCGGCGTTGCTGACCATCATCGTCGGCCCCTTGAGCGACCGTGGCGGCCGGCGCCTGTTCATCCTGGCCTATGACCTGGTACAGGCAGGGGTCGCGGTGATCGCTATGTCGACAACGACCGAGTGGTTGCTTGTCACCGCTGCGGTGATCAGCGGGTTCGGTCGTGGCGCCAACGGGTCGGCGGGGCCCTTCGCGCCGGTCGAGCAGGCATGGCTCGCGATCGAATTGCCGATGCAACTGCGCGGCCGCGTGTTCAGCATCAACAGTGCAGTTGGCTTTGGCGGCATGGGTGTGGGCGCGCTGTTGGCTGCGCTGCCGGCGTGGTGGTTGGGCCACGAGCTGAGCTTGGCCGACTATCGTCTGCTGTTCGTGCTGCCGCTGGTGGGGTCACTGGCCGGCTTTTGGCTGATGTGGTTGACGCGTGAGCCGGTTTTGCTCGCGCGGCCGATTGTCGAGACGGGTGCCTCGAAGCAGGTCCGTCGCGAAGAAAACCGCCTGCTCGTAAAACTGGTCTTGGCCAATACGCTCAACGGCCTGGGCATCGGCCTGGTCGGGCCGCTGACTGCCTACTGGGTCGCGATCAAGTTCCAGCGCGGGCTGGTGGAAATCGGCCCTGGACTCGCGTTGGCATTCGCGTTCATTGCTGCGGGCGCCTTCATTGCCGGTGCACTCGCGCGGCGTCACGGCATCATGCGCACCGTGCTGTGGATGCGCGGCCTCGGCATCGCGTTGCTGGTGGCAATGCCACTCGTGCCGTGGTTCAGCGCAGCGATGGCGCTGTACATCGCGCGCGGCGCATGCAACCGTGGCACCGGCGGCGTACGCCAGGCGCTGGCGGCGGGGCTGACCCGTGTCGAGCGGCGCGGGCTGGCCAGCAGCCTGCAGAACATTTCGATCCAGTTGCCACGCGCAATCGGCCCGCTGTTGAGCGGCGCGATGTTCCACGCTGGCTACCTCACGGCGCCCTTTCTGCTTGGTGCAGCGTTACAGCTCGTTTACCTCGTCTTTTACTTTCGCTTCTTCGGGAACCTCGAAGTCGCCCGGATTCACGAGCCGTGACCATTGCGGCGAATGGGGCGCCGCAGGTTCACAGAACTGCCCGCCGTGCTCAGTGCGAGTGCCGAACTCGCGCAGAACCCCGACATGAAATTACGAAATTACGGTGAAGGCGAGGCGGCAGCTTCCAGCGCCGCAGGAAGCACATCGTCGAGCGTCTCGGCCCAGACGAATTCGAGCGCCTCGCGCGCAGCCTTGGGGATGTCCTCGTAATCCCTCCTGTTGCGCGCGGGCAGGATCACGCGTTTGATACCCGCGGTGTGGGCAGCGAGCACTTTTTCCTTGATGCCGCCGACCGGCAGCACCAGGCCGCGCAGCGTGATCTCGCCCGTCATCGCAAGGTCCGCGTGCACCCGGCGCCCGGTCAGCAGCGACACCAGTGCCGTGGTCATGGCCACGCCCGCGCTCGGCCCGTCCTTCGGGATCGCGCCGGCCGGCACGTGCACATGGATGTCCCGTTCGTTGAACAGGGCGTCGTCGATGCCCAGCTTGTCGGCACGCGACCTGATGAGCGTGAGCGCAATCTCCACGCTCTCCTTCATCACGTCACCGAGCTGGCCGGTGAGGTGGAGTTTGCCCTTGCCGGGCGTGGCCGCCGCCTCGATGAACAGAATCTGCCCGCCGACGGGCGTCCATGCGAGCCCGGTCGCAACCCCCGGTACGCTGGTGCGAAGGGCCATCTCGTCCTCGAACTTGCGCGCGCCGAGGATCTCGTGCAGGTCCTCCGGGCGGATCGTGTACGGCCCCGGCTTGCCCTCGGCGATCCGGGTGGTGATCGCGCGGCACACGGCGCCGATCTGGCGTTCGAGCTGGCGCACGCCCGCCTCGCGCGTGTAGCCGTCGATGATCGCGGCGAGCGTTGCATCGGGCAGCGCGATCTCGTCTTCGCCGAGCCCGTTTTGCTTGCGCTGGCGCACGATCAGATAGCGGCGCGCGATTTCGAGCTTGTCGGTTTGCGTGTAGCCGGCAAGCTCGATCACCTCCAGGCGATCGCGCAGCGGGCCCGGAATCTGGTCCAGCACGTTCGCGGTGCCGATGAAGATGACGTGCGACAGATCGATCTCGACGTCGAGATAGGTGTCGCGAAAAGAACTGTTTTGCGCCGGGTCGAGCACTTCGAGCAGTGCCGCGGCCGGATCGCCCTGATAGCCGACGCCGAGCTTGTCGAGCTCGTCGAGCATGAGCACGGGGTTGCGCGTTCCAGCGCGCTTGAGCGCACGCACGATGTTGCCGGGCAGCGCACCGATGTAGGTGCGCCGGTGGCCGCGTATCTCCGCCTCGTCGTGCGTGCCGCCCAGGCTGATGCGCTCGAAGTGGCGCCCCATGGCACGCGCGATGGATTGGCCGAGCGAGGTCTTGCCGACCCCAGGCGGGCCGACGAAGCAGAGGATCGGCGCATGGCCTTCGGGGTTGCGCTTGCGAACGGCGAGAAACTCGACGATGCGGCGCTTGATCTTGTCGAGGCCGAAGTGATCGGCATCGAGCACCTCGCGCGCGGCGGCAAGATCGAAGTTGTCCGCCGTTTCCTTGGCCCACGGAAACTCGATCAACCAGTCGAGATAGGTGCGCACCATCGAGTACTCGCCGGCCGCCTCGGGCATGCGCTCCAGGCGCTTCAACTCGCGTTCGGCCTGCTCACGCGCGGCATCGGGCATGCCGGCCTTGGTAATCGCCTCGGCGAGCTCCTTGATCTCGGCGCCTTTCGCATCGTCGCCCTCGCCGAGTTCCTTTTGGATCTGCTGCAACTGCTCGCGCAGGATGAACTCGCGCTGCTTCGCGCCCATCGACTCCTGCGTTTCACGGCGGATGCGTGAGGAGATGCGAAGCACTTCCAGGCGCCCTTCGAGCAGGCGCGAAGCTTCGGCAAGTCGCGTCGGCAAGTCAAGGGCTTCGAGGATGCGCTGCTTGTCCGCGGAGTCGATATCGAGGTAGCCCGCAATCAGATCGGCAAGCGCGCCCGGCTCGCGAATCGAGCGCACCGCGGCCGCCAGTTCCTCGGGCGCTTGCGGTAGAAGGCTCAGCCCCTCCAGGGCCTGCTCGCGAAGGGCGAGCAGTTGCGCCTCCAACTGCGGCCCGAGTTCGCCGCTCGGATCGCTCAGGCGTTCGGCGTACACAGTGAGGTAGCTGCCGGTGTGCGTGAAAGCGCCGGCGCGAAAGCGCGTGACGCCCTGGCAGACCAGATGATGGCCGCCGTCGGGCGCGGTGACAAAGCGCAGCGGCGTCACAAGCGTGCCGATACGGTAGAGGTCGTCCGGCTGCACCGCCTTTGCGTTCTTGTGGCGTTGCAGGAGCAGCGCGACCGGGCGCTCGTCCCGGATCGCCGCCTCAACGGCTGCTACCGACTCCGGCCGCCCGATCGCAAGCGGCAGCATCATGCCCGGGAACACCACCGCATCGCTCAGCGGCACCACAGGCACCGTCTCGGCGGTGGAAAGTTCGCTCGTGCCGCTCTCCTTGCCTTGCGGCTCGCTCTTGGTCGCGTCGTTCATTTCGCCAGCACCAATGTCAGGCAACCATTGTCGAAGGACGAGCGCAGCAGCGTGCGTGCCGCGATCGCGAGACGGCGCTCGAAGCGCCCCTGCGGAATTTCCATGCGCCGGATCTTCGTGCCCGCCAGCGCGGCAGGAAAGCGGCGCTCGCCGGTTACGGTGAGCACCTGCGCCTCGAAGTCGATTTCGATCCGGTCCGGCGCGACATCGGGCAGCGCGATGAGGACGAAGAATTCACTCGCGCTCTCGAACACGTCCGTCGGCGGCGCCCAGCAAGCGCGACCCCGCTCGCCACCTGCCGGCAAGAAGAACTGGCGCTGCAACCGCTCTGCACGCTCAAGCGTCGCGAGCGCCTCGGCCCACATGCGCTCAGGAAAACCGCCGTTACCCATCGCTGCCTCGCACGAAGTCAGACTCAAATCATTGTGCGCGCTATTCGCGACGCAGTCGCGGCCATGCTGTTGTTCGGGGATTGGGTGTTCACGAGCATGACTCGTGCTTGCCTGAACCAGGTCGCACTTCTCTGCGATCGCCTCGTCCCGCGTCGGCGTTGCCAATGTGGCGTTCCAGCCAGAGGCTGGGTCAGCGTCGCTGCTTTGCGGGCGCCTTCTTTGTCGCCGTCTTGCGCACCTTGGCGGGTGCGCGTTTGCCTGCGGCGGGTGATGCTTTGCGCGCGGCCTTCTTGCGAGCAACGGATGCTGCAACTGGCGGCTCCGCATTGCCCTCCGGCCGATCATCGCGCCGGCCGCTTCCGGGTTGCAGCAGATCGGCGAGTTGCAGCAACCGGTCCGCGATGCGCCGGTGATCGGCCGCGTGGCGTGGCGCGTGGGTGCGGTCGACGACGGACAGTGCATCGTGCAGGCGCGACATCAGGCACAGCTGCGATAGTACGGCGTCGAGATCCCTCGGCTTGAAGATGATGTTGGAAAGCGCTTCGCGGTAGGCGGCGGCAAGTGGCTCGAATGCGCTGCGGCCGGCATCGCCCGGCTTGCCGAGCGAGCCGTCGAGTTTGGCGGCGACGAGCAGTGCTTCGGGTTGCAGCAGCGCGTTGATGAAGCCGCCGTCGCGCTTGAATGCGTCGGCGGCGGCTTTTGCGCATTGCTGGTCAAGGGCGAGCGCGGCGTCGCGCTCGGCATCGCTGCTCCATGGCGTCAGGGCCTCGAGCGCGAGGCGGTTGAGCGCCAGCGCCGGCTCGAAGCGGGCTTGCCCCGGCGCGCCCTCCGCGCGGCCGTAGGCTTGCAGCGCCCGCGCGAGCGTCGCGCGCATGGCGTCGCCCGCGGCGGCGATCTCTTTGTCGGTAGCGCCCGGCGCAAGCACGCGCCGCGCCTGCACACCGGCGAGGCGTTTGAGCGCTGATCCTTGCAGCGCGCAGCGCGCGGCGTTCACACACGCGGCGTCGGCGCCGGACACAAGTACATCGAGTTGACGCAGACGGTCGAGTGCGCGTTGGATCAGCGCCTCGTCGCCATTGGCTTCGCCGAGCCGGCTTTCGACATCGGCGAGCTGCTCGACGTCGCGTATCGGCACGCGTCCGCTGCGGTCATCGGACTGGATCGCGCGCAGGAAGGCGGCGCCCGCTTCCTCGTACAGGCCAAGGTCGCGCCACGCGGCACCCAGCGCGGACTGCAAGGGCGGCAACTCGAGCCAACCCGGCGGGCTGCGCTTCTCGATGAGCTGGCGAATCGATCGCGCCTGTGCCTTCGCTTCGCGTTCGGTTTGGCGATCCTTCTTGCGCGACAGGTCGGCGCGCAGGCTTGCGAGGGCGTCGAGCAGTTCCTCGGGCGACGCGAAGGGCGCGCCGTCGATGCTGCCGCGCGGGCCTTCGACGCGCGGCTCGGCGCGCCATGCGGGGTCGCCATAGGCCTGGAAGGCGCCCCAAGTGATGTCGTCGCTGCGCTTGTTCCAGGTGGCCGTGCGCGCGGCATAGACGGCGTCGCCGAACGCCAGGCGCTGTTGAAGCAGCGCGCGGTAGAAGGTTTCGCCGAACAGCTGCGCCTGCTGGTCATCCACTGCCCAGCCGGCGACGACGACGCAGCGCACGCCGATCTCGATCAGCTCGGTCGCGATGCTCGCCGCGAGCTTGTTGCCGTCACGTACCGTCGCGTCGATCTGGCCGAGGTGGCAGCAGCTGAGGTAGACAAGCTCGGGCACGGTCTCCATCGCCGCGATCTCGGCCGCAGTGATCAGCAGCCCGCCCGACAGCACGACGCCGCTGCGCCGCCGCCCGTCGCGGTGCTGCAGGTCGAACACGCCGTGCGCCGAGATATGCAGCAGCCGGTAAGGCTGGCGGTAGAGCAGCCCGAGCACGCTGCTCGCCGGGTAGTCGGCGCCGATCGCCGACGTGACCGTGTAATTCAGGCCGCCGAGCACGGCGGCCACCGCGTTCGCCTCCGCCTCGGCACCGGGAAGCGGCGGCGGGTCGGGGTTGTCCGCGGGGTCGTGGGTCGGATCCAGCTGGCGTGGGTCGGGAAACGCCGCACCGAAGCCCTCGACCGAAGGATTGCCGATCACGAGCGCGTTGCGATCGAGCGCCTGGCGCACTTCGGCGCGAAAGCGCGACGACGCAAGCTGGCGCACGACCGGCGTGCGCACCGCCATCGGCAGTGCGTCGTCCGACGCGCCGACGGTGCCGGCGAGCATCAGCTCCCAGGGCAGGTTGGCCGTGGCGGCATCGACGACGAGCACGACGCGTTCGAGCTGGCGCGCCGCGTCCTTGAACTCGTGCGGCACGAGCAACTGGAACAGCATGCGGCCGATGTCTTCCTGCCACGCGGTGTTGTGGATCTGCTGTCGTACCAGCGTCTCGATGAGCCCCGGCTGGCGCTGCTGCACGACCGATTCGGCGCGTGCGCGCTGGCCGACGTAGAGGAATCGCAGACGCGTCGCGATGCCGGTGCGCGGTGCGTGCGCCAACGCTGCAGTTTGAGCCACGGGCGGCTTGGCGTCAGCGTCGACATCGGCGGTGGCATTCGTTGCGACGCCGTCGTCGCGATCGGCATCCGTCACCAGCAGGCGCGGCCAGTAGCTCTGCCCGCCGCCGTCGAACAGTCGTTGGCGCATGCCTTCGCCCTGCTGCAACTCGGGGTTGCAGACGAGCAGCGTGCCCATGCGCGCGGCAACGTCGCCGAGCTTGTCGGGGATCTGGCGCAGCGCGTAGACAGCGCTGATCGCGCTGTCCTGATACAGCTCGACGATGTCGAGGCGCGCGACGCGGATGTTCAGCCGCGTCGTCTCGTAGAAGCGCGCGTTTGCTTCGAGCACGCCCCGCACGAGCGCCTCGACCGATGCGCCGATCGTCATGTTGGCCGAGGAGTTGTAGCCGATCAGCAGCGCCGCGAGCGGCAGTTCACGCTCCTCCTTGCCGAGCACGTCGATCACCTGCAGCAGGTAGCGCAGCACGCCCACGCGCACCGCGTCGGTCAACGCGCCGACGCTGAGCGCGCCGTCGTAGGCGCCGAGGCCGACGACGACCGCGCCGCCGAGGCTGCCGCGCTGGCGCTCCTGCAAGTTGGGCACGCGCAGCACGATCGTCGCGCTGCCGAGCGCACCGGCGTACCCGCCCAGGCTCTTGCGCTGGCTCAGGTCGCCGTCGAGCAGCTCGCGGTCGATCAGCTTCTGCGGCCCGGCGATCGGGTCCTGCTCGTACGCACCGACGAGGATAGGGCAACTCAGGAAGCGCAGGTCGGTCGCCCTCAGGGTGACTTCGACCCGGCGCTTCGGCCGTGGCGCGATGCGGCTGCGCGGGCGTCCGCCCATCAGGCCGCGGGCGATCCCTTCGGCGCTGTCCGCAGTCGGCGGGCCGGCGTCGTAGGTGACTGGTTGCGGCTGCTCGATCGCGCGCACGCTCGGCGCGCTCGTCGCGAGGCCGCGCGTGGTGCCGGTTGCGAGGAGTTCCGCCAGCGCCGGGAAGTACTCTTCAGTGGAGGGCAGGTCACCGTGCTCGGCCGGCATGTAGTACGAACTGTCGACATGCTCGATGCGGCCCGACTCCCAACTCACCGTACCGTCGCCACGCGTCGTGCCGACCATCTTCAGCTTGCCGCCCAGTTCGCGGATGCCGCAGGGCGTGTTGGGCGCCTGCCCGTACACATACGCGCTGCGGCTCGCATAGGCGGGTGGCAACGCGGGGCGGGCGAGACCATCCTGCTGCCACAACCAGCTTGCGGCGTCGAGTACGTCTTGCGCCGGTGTGGCGCATCGGCCGTCACCAAACCAGGCGTCGCACACCTTGGGTTTGAACGCGGCCCAGGTGTTGGCCTGCTCGAGTGTATGCAGCTCACCGCCTTCGGGCTCGCTCTGGAAGGTGTCGACGAACCCGGGCTTGGGCAACAGCGCAAGCGGCCCGCGAAAGCCTGCGACGAGGTCGAGCACCTGCTGCATGTCGTGCTTGGCGTCGAGCCGCACCAGCGAGCGCAGCGTGCTGCCCTTGCCAAGCAGGTTCTCGACCATCGAATACGCGCCCTGGTTCGGCGTGCCGAGCATCACGAAGCGCGCGCCGTCGCGTGCCATCAATGCGTCCATCACCGGGCGGCGCTTGTGGATGCAGGCGCGCACGACCAATCCGCCCATGCTGTGCGCGAGCAGGCGTACCGGCTGCGTGGTGCTCTTGAGCAGGCGATCGAGGAACTCGCCGAAGCGCTCGGCGAGCACGTCGAGCGGCTGGCGCCAGTCGTAGGCGAAAGGCTCGACGCGGTGGCTTTGCGCAAGGTGTTGGCACAGCTTGCCGTAGAACATGCTGAACAGCTTCTCGGCCTCGACATCAGGTCGACCCCAGGCGATCTTGTCGAGGCCGCCGAGCGCGATGTCGGCCGGGTCGAACCACACCCGGTCGTCGGCGCTGACCGCGAGGTGCGAACCCATCACGCCGGGCAGCACGACGACGACAGGCAAGGCGGCGCTGTCGGTGCCGCGCGCGGTGGAGATCGACCGCAGCAGCGTCATCTCGACGAGCGCGTCCATCTCTTCGAAGCGGCGGGGCAGTTCCCGGAAAGCCACCACCGCAGTCGGGTCGGGTGAGACGAGCCAATCGCGCAACGCGCTGCGCGTGTCGGCGTTCGTGAAGTAGCGGAAGTGCGAGACATCGGCGCCACGCTCGAACAGCGCTCTCGATCCGGCCTGCGGCGCGATGCCGCCGAACATCGCGGCGGTGTCGACGACGAGGTCGTTGAGCACGCTGTCGAACAGCAGCGTGTCTGTCAGAAACACGCCGAGGCGCTTCAACAAGTTGCCGCCCTCGATGTCGCCAGCGATCACCGCCATCTGCACGCTGGGCACCACGGGGGCAGCACGCAACAGGCTGGCCATCGGCGAATCCGGCAACATCGCCTCGATACCGGGCACGAGGTGCGGATTGGTGCGGTTCTTCGCGATTTCGAGCACGACGCGCTTGAACGCGGAGTACGCCGGATTGCCGAAGAAGTACGGCACCTGGCCGATCAAGGTCAGCAGACCCGAGAGGAACAGATCGAAATTCGCGCTCGCGAGCTTGGTGCCCTGCGCCGGGCTGGCGACGCGCACATAGCGTTGCAGCACGAACTTCTTGGCGCGCAACTCGGCGGCCAGTTCGCGCAACTGCGCGCGCTGCTCGGCGTGTGCGCCGCCGAGCTCGCGCATCACGCGCGCACTCTCCGCCGCGTCGGCGTCGCCGCTGCCCGGCAGCTCGGATTCGTAGGCATCGATCAGCGGCTCGAAGTTTGCCAGGCACATCAGGTCGGCGACCAGCCCACCGCGTGAGTGCGACACGAGGTTGAGCCGGGTGCCCGCGGGCAGTGCGCGCGCAAGCTGCAAGGCGCTTTCGATCGGGCTCTCGCTGAGCGTGCGGTGCTCGAGCGCATAGACGCCGCCGCTGTAGCCGCGCTCGAGCGCAGCCCAGACGTCGCCCGCGCCGGTTTGCAGTTCACCAAAGCTGCCGAGCGTGCTCGAGCCCGTGCCGTGCACGAAGACGAGCACTGGTTGCCCGGCCGCCGCCGCGGCGACGAGTGCGGCCGCATCGGCGGCGACCAGATCGCTCGCGTCGCGGCCCGTGCCGGACCAGCGGTAGAGTCCCGGCGCGCGGTCGAGTCGCGATTCGATCGCCCACATAAGCGCTTTTGTGCCGGCCCAACTGACGCCGACCTCGGCGGCGCTGCCAGCCCGCTTGCGCGCGGCGTCGAGGATCGCGTCGGCGGTTTCACCGACCGCGAGCGAGAACACCTTGGCGACGAGGCCGCCAACCAGATCGCCGACGATGCCGCGAGATGCAGCGCCCTCGGCGCGCAAACGCTCAAAGAGGATCTCGCCATCGGCGCCGATCAGCTCGGGGTGGCTGATCGAAAGCGATGCCTGCAGCCGCGCCGCGCTCGTGATGAAGGTGCTGCCATCGGCGAGCTCGAGCACCAGCACTTCGTCCGCAGCGGCGTTGTGGCGCTGCTCGCCGCCGCCCTCGGTCGCGCCGCGCGCCACCGGGCCGACGTCAAAACTGGCGCGCGGCTGCAGGTAGCCGGCCGGCAGGAAGGGGTCACCCGCCTCGCCGACGCCGCGCCTGGCGGTGCGCAGCAAGGTGGGCAGCGTCGGCGGCAGCTTGCGGCCGTTGAGTTCGAGCGTGATGTGTTCGGCCAAACCCGATCTCCTCAAGGCGACGGCAGGTGCAAGCTCAGATGCTGGTCAGAGGGCAGTCAGAGCGCGGTCATTCGGTGGTCAGACCGTGAACGGCGTTTGCGTCAGGAAGCGGCCAGCCGTGCCGAGCGTGAACAGGTTGGGCGACTGGCTCGGCGGCATGCGGGCGCGGATGCGCGCATGAAAGCTCGCATAGTTGCCGGTGAACGCGCCGTTGCTCCACACCTTGAGCAGCTGCTCGGTGAAGGCGCCATTGTGTTCGCCGTCCATCGAGGTCTGGTTGTCCTGGCAGCCCGAGATCAGGATCACCCTGGCCTTGAAGCGCTTGACGATCGCCGACAGCCGCCCGCTCAGAGCGACCTGCGCGAGCGCCGTGTCGGGGTCGACCAGCTTGTCGTCACCCGCGGCCTTGGCGACGTCGCGCTGCAGCTTGTCGTAGAAGGACTGGTGCTCGCGATAGGTGCGCATCGCGACCGCCTCGGGCATCAGCTTGGGCCGCTGATTCGCCGGGAAGTCGATCATCTGTGCCACCTCGCGTGTCACCGTGCCGCTGTGGCAACTGTCGGACAGCACGAGCACGCGCACGCCCGAGGCGAAGCGGCCGAGTTCGGCGTACAGCTCGTCGTCGATCAGCTGGCCATCGAACAGGCACCAGGTTTCGTCCTTCTTGTCGATCTCTTCGCCAGTCACGTCGGGCACCTGGCCGCCGTGACCCGAATAGGTCAGGAAGAAGAAGTCACCCGACTTCAGCGTGTTCGCCGCAGCGCGCATGCCCGCGAGCATGTTGGCGCGCGTCGCCTTCTTCGTCAGCAGCACGGTCGACTTCATGCCCTTCATGGCGGCGATCGCAGCCATGTCGTTGGCGTCGAATTCGCACGCCGCGAGCGGCCCGGTCCAGCCGCCATAGGCAGCACCCGAAACGGCGTTGAGCCCCAGGTGAAGCGACATCGCCTTGTGCGCAGCGGGCTTCTTGGTTGAGACTTTCTTCGTTGCGACCTTCTTGGTGGCAACTTTCTTCGCGGCAGCTTTCGGCGTTGGCTTCGCTTGCTTGCTCGACATGGAGTTCTCCTTTGAAGGCGCTTTTGGCGCGGTGCGTGAATCAGGCTCCGGATGATCGGCGCATCCCCCCGCCGGTGCCATCCCCAAGTTCGAATCGCCGATCGATGGTACCCAGGCCGTGCCGAACGCTATCTGCGCTCGATGATCACGGGCTTCAACTGCAACGCATGACCGATGCGCTGCGATGCGCTGCCCGCCTCACCCCGGTTCGGATAGGGGCCTGCTTGCAATCGATGCAGCTGCTTGTCGTCGAAGATCGCAAGCAAGGGCGCGAGCCAGCCGAGCTCTTCGGCGACGCGGCGCTGAAACGTCTCGGCACCGTCGCGCTCGCGAAAAGCGCCGATCTGCACCCAGTAGCCGCGCGCCGCTGCCGTGTAGGCTGTCAGCGCGGGGGTAGGGGCGGTGGCGGCGGTTTCGGCCGGTGCGGTCGCGGCTACGTCCTTCGTCTCGGCGACGGGCAGCGGCGGCAAGGCCGATAGCGGAGTCGTGCTCGACGGTGCAATCGGCACCGCGATCGACGCCGCGATCGGTACCCCACTCGGTCCCACGGTCGGGACCGTCGTTGGCGCCGCGGCCGCAGCAACGGCCGCCGGCGGGTTCGCGGCAATGACTGTGGCGGCCGACGTGGCGCTCACAGCTGTCGCTGTCGCGGAATTCGCAAATGCCGTGACCGTTGCCGCTGTCGTGCTCGATGTCGTGCTCGTTGTCGTGGTGGCCGCCGCTGTGGTCGCTGAAACCGCTGCGAGCCTTTCCTCAGACGTCGCTTGCGCCGCCATCGAGGCCGCTGCGCCGCGCTGCGCCTGCAAGGCCACTGCCTCGCCGCGCTGCCACGCGCCGCTGCGGATATCTTCAGGGGTGATGCGTTCGAGTTCGACCGGCGCGACGCCGCGCAACACGCCGAGCTTGAGTGCGGCGGTGTAGCTCAGGTCGACGATCCGCCCTGGATGAAACGGCCCGCGGTCGTTGATGCGCACGACGACCTCGCGACCGTTGGCGGGGTTGCGCACGCGCGCGTAGCTCGGAATCGGCAGCGTCGGGTGCGCGGCCGTCATCGCATACATGTTGTAGAGCTCGCCGCTCGACGTGCGCCGGCCCTGGAACTTCTTGCCGTACCAGGACGCGAGCCCACGTTCGACGAACGGACGATCGTCAGTGAAGGGCACGTAGTTGCGGCCGAGCGCGTCGTAGGGCTTGTTCGGCCCGCCCGCGCGCACCGGCTCGACGCGCGGTTCGGCGTCGGGGATAGCCGCCAGATCAGCGGGCGGGTTCGCTTCCGGGCCGTCGCGTTCGGCGGCAGGCGCCGGCCCGGTGCGGGCCATGACGACGGGGTCCGAAGCGGCGGGGCCAGTCTTTGGCGACGGCGCCGACGCGCAGCCGGCGAGCGCCACGGCCGTGGCCTGCGCGAACCAGCGCAATGCACGTGACTCAGTCAAAGCCCCGCCGAAGCCATGAAGCACGGCTCATGTGCCAACGCGTCCAGTTCAAGCGGAGCCGAGCCAACTTCAACACAGGGTGCTTACTTGACCTTGGTCGATGCCGATCCCGGCGCCGCTGCAGTCAGCGCATCACCCATCGTGCGGTCTTCCTCGCCACCGATGAAGCGGTAGGCCAAAGCGCCGAGCAGCGCGCCGATGATGGGTGCCACCCAGAACAGCCACAGTTGGCTCGTCGCCCAGCCGCCGACATAAATCGCCACGCCGGTGCTGCGCGCCGGGTTGACCGAGGTGTTGGTCACCGGAATGCTGATCAGGTGGATCAGCGTCAGGCACAGGCCGATGGCGATCGGCGCAAAACCGCCCGGCGTGCGCTTGTCGGTCGCGCCGAGGATGACGATCAGGAAGAAGGCCGTCATCACCACCTCGCACACCAGAGCGGCCTGTAGCGAGTAACCGCCCGGCGAATGTTCGCCATAGCCGTTCGATGCAAAGCCACCGGCCACGTCGAACCCGGCCTTGCCGCTGGCGATGATGTAGAGCACACCACCGGCGACAATGCCGCCGAGCACCTGCGCAACGATGTACGGCAGCAGCTTGCCTGCCGGGAAGCGCCCGCCGGCCCACAGCCCGATCGACACGGCCGGGTTCAGGTGGCAGCCCGAGATGTGGCCGATGGCGAAGGCCATGGTCAGCACCGTCAGGCCGAAGGCCAGCGCCACGCCGACGAAGCCGATGCCCAGGCCGGGAAAGGCGGCGGCCAGCACCGCGCTGCCGCAGCCGCCTAGAACCAGCCAGAACGTACCCAGGAATTCAGCGCCATATGCCTTCATGTCATCTCCTCGTGGTTGATTGTTGAGGGCGCAGCGTCGCGGCCGGACCCGAGCGCGAGAATACTTCAGTGACGCGCTGTCGTGTTACTCGAAACCGGCCCGTGCATGCGGTTGATGCGGTGCCCCGAGCCCGGCCGTGTCGACGGTTCAGGTGGCACCTAAGCGGCAGGCGCGCATCGCCGACTCACGCCGCTTCGGTCGCCGGGTTCGTCAGTCGAGGCTCCTCGCACGATCGTTGTGGTGGACGTCGTCGTCGGGTGGCGACTCGACTTTCAGCCATCTTCGCATGCCCTCTTCCGCTCGCGGCAACACGGGCGCGCCAGGCGCGAGGAGGCGCGGGTGTCGGGGCTCCCCGCCTGTGCAAGGCGGTCGAGTGCGGAGCTGACCAGTCCTGACTGCTCAGCTCGCGCGACGTGCTTTCAGCGGGCCTTCGGACTCGGCCTGTATAGACAAGAGGGCTCGGCAGCGCTGCCGAGTCCTTGGTTTCACTGGTGCGCCCGGCTGGGATCGAACCAGCAACCCCTGCCTTCGGAGGGCAGTACTCTATCCATTGAGCTACGGACGCACAGGCGCGAATCTTAACTGCTCGGCCGCGCCGGCCGGGCCGCGCTGCAGGTGCGCTGTTGCAGGGGTCACCGTCTACAATCCGCGCCCTCTCGCCTTCGCCCGTCACCTGTGCCTGCATTGCGCGAACCGCGTTCCGTACCGATGCCCGCCGGCGAAGCCGCCTGCGCGATCGACTTCGGCACCTCGAATTCGGCGATCGCCGTGCTCGGCGGTGCGGCCGGTACGCGCCTCGTCGAGCTCGAAACCGGCGCGCGGACCATGCCGACGGCTGTGTTCTATCTGGTTGACGGACCGGAGGGAAATGATGGCCCGCCGCGCCTGTTCGGCCGTGCCGCGGTCGCAGCCTACGTCGATGGGCTCGACGGCAGGCTGATGCGTTCGATGAAAAGCATTCTCGGCTCCAGCCTGCTCGATCAGACGACCGAGGTTGGCGGCGGGCGCGGAGTGAAATACCGCGACCTGGTCACCGGCTACCTGCTGCATCTGAAGCGCCTGGCCGAGGCCGAGGTCGGTGCGCCGATTGCGCGTGCGGTGCTCGGCCGGCCGGTGTTCTTCGTCGATGACGATGCCGCACGCGACGCGCAGGCGCAGGCGGCGCTTGCGGCGGCCGCGCACGCGATCGGCTTCGAGGAGGTGAGCTTTCAATACGAGCCGATCGCCGCGGCGTTCGACTTCGAGCGCAGCGTGGAGCGCGAGGCCATCGTGCTGGTGGCCGACATCGGCGGCGGCACTTCGGACTTCTCCGTCGTTCGTGTCGGGCCGCAGCGTGCGCGGCGCCTCGAACGCAAGGACGACATCCTCGCCAATCACGGTGTCCACGTCGCGGGCACCGATTTCGATCGCCGCATCGAGCTCGGCAGCATGCTCGGCGAACTCGGCTACGGTGCGCTCGGCCCGTCGGTCGGCGGTGCGCCGCCGCGCGAGGTACCGAGCGCCGTCTACTTCGACCTCGCGACCTGGCATCTGATCAACACCGTCTACAACCCGCAGCGCGTCGCCGAATTGCGCGCGATGCGCGGTTTCTATGCCGACTTGCGCCACCACCGGCGCCTGATGACGGTGCTGGACGAACGTCTCGGGCACGAACTCGTTGCGCGCGCGGAAGAAGCGAAGATCGCCGTCGCCGAAGGCGGCGCGACCAGCATCGCGCTGGACCTCGTCGACTCGGGCCTGCAGGTGAGCCTGAGCGAGACGCAGGCGCTGCAGGCGATCGCTGACGACATCGAGCGCATCGTCGATGCGGCGCGCGCGACCGTCGCGCAGGCGGGCCTCACGCCGGGGCAGATCGACGCGCTCTACTTCACCGGCGGCTCGACAGGATTGCGACTGCTCGCCGAGCGCATCGCCGCGCAGTTCCCCGCCGCCCGCGCAGTGCGCGGGGACCGCTTCGCGAGCGTCGCCAACGGCCTGGCGCTGGACGCGGCGCGACGCTTCGGCCTTGCTGGCGATTGAGCAACGATCGAGCGGCCATCGGGCTGCAATTGAGCGGCCAAACGGCGGCGAATTGGCGGCGATTTAGCGGCGATTCAGCCGGTGCGGTGATCGCGCTGACCGCGGTGCGTGAGGCCGTGGACCGGTCCGCGTGCGCGGGGCTTGCGGACGCGGTCGCGACACATCGGCGAGCAGCAGCGTCGCGCGGACCAGCTCCTCGACCGCCTGCGAAAGGTCCTCCGGCGGCGCGAGCGACTCGATCTCTTCGATCAGGTCGTCGGCGTCTTCGAGATCGTCGGCTTCGAGGTGGCGATACAGCAGCGCGAGCGGCGCGGTGAGCGCCTTGGCGTCGAGCGCCATTAGCGCGGGAAAGTGCTCCATCGCGAGCGCGAAGCCGGCGACCCACGGATAGACGGCCTGCGATGCACGGCTGGCACCCGCATCGTTGGCTTCGGCACCCGCGTCAGCGCCGATGGCGTCATCGTCCGCTTCGGCACCTGGGTCGTCGTTGGCGAGCATCGAGCCGCCGCCCGCCTCGTCATCAAGCTCGAACACCCACGGATCGAACCACTGCCGGCTATCAATGGCTGTCGCCAGCTCCGCATGCCGGCGCCGCAACAGCGCGTGCAGGGGTGCGGCGTCGAAGCCCGCGGGCAATGGGCGGCCATCGGCGTCGGTGACGAAGGGCAACCAATGCTCGGTGCTCACCGCCTGCGGTTGCAGCAGCACGCCGCACAGATAGCCGTCCAGCATGCTCACGTCGAGCGGATCGAGCGGCGCGGGCAGCGCGTCGAGCAAAGCCTGCAGGCGATCGATGTCGGCGCTGTTGAGCGGCTTTTCTGGCGGGCGCGGGCGCGGATTCACGCCGGCATTGTCGCGCCGACCGGTTGTGCGGCGCTGAACACCTCGCCGTGCAAACCTGCGCTCGATCTGTTCCACTGACGGGTTATTCCAGCCCCACATCGCCAAATGATCGACCTCTACACCGCTGCCACGCCCAACGGGCACAAGATCTCGATTGCGCTCGAAGAACTCGCGCTGCCCTACACGGTGCACGCACTGAAGCTCGGCGAGGGCGAGCAGAAGGCGCCCGCGTTCCTCGCGATCAGCCCGAACGGTCGCATCCCGGCGATCATCGATCGCGATGCGGACGACTTCGCGGTCTTCGAGTCCGGCGCCATTCTCGTCTACCTGGCCGAGAAGACCGGCCGCCTGATGCCCACAGACGTCAAGGGCCGCTCGCGCGTGATGCAGTGGCTGATGTTCCAGATGGGTGGCATCGGCCCGATGATGGGCCAGGCCAACGTGTTCTTCCGCTATTTTCCGGAGAAGATTCAGCCGGCGATCGACCGTTACCAGCGCGAAAGCCTGCGCCTGTTCGGCGTGCTCGATACGCGCCTCAAGGATCACGAGTACCTCGCCGGCGATTATTCGATCGCCGACATCGCGAACTGGGCCTGGGTGCGCACGCATCGCTGGTCGGGTGTCGAGGTCGACGGCTTGCCGCACCTGCAGCGCTGGCTGGACGCGATCCGTGCGCGGCCTGCGGTGCAGGCCGGCATTCTGAAACCGCCGTCTTCGAAGAACGTTGCGACTGACGCCGACGGCGACAAGGCGAAGCAATTTGCCGAAGCGGGCGCGCAAACTGGTCGATATGGGCCCTGTCGGCTCGACGAAAGGTGAAGCAGCATGAAGCTCTTCGTCGCCCCGCGCGCGCCGAACCCGCGGCGCGTGCTGATCTTCCTTGCCGAGAAAGGCATCAATTCGATCGAGCTCGTCAACGTCGACCTGAACGCCGGCGAGCACCGCAGCGACGCATTTCGCGCCAAGAGCCCGCTGTCGCGCGTGCCGCTGCTCGAGCTCGACGACGGCCGCACGCTCGGCGAGACGCGCGCGATCTGCACCTACTTCGAAGGCCTGCAGCCCGAACCGAACCTGATGGGCAAGGACTTCGAGGAACGCGCCTTCATCGAGATGGCCGACCGGCGCTGCGAGCTCTACCTCGGCGTCTATTTCGCGAACGCGATTCGCCACACGCATCCGGGGCTCGCAACGCTCGAGCAGCCCCAGTTCGCCGACTTCGGCCGCTCGCAGGGCGAGAAGGCGCACGACGTGGCGCGCTGGCTCGATGGCGTGCTCGGCGGTCAGCCCTACGTGGCCGGCGCGCGCTTCACGATTGCCGACATCACGGCGTTCTGTCTGCTCGAATTCGCGCGCGGTTTGCTGAAGTTCAAACCCGGCGACCAGGGTCTGGCGCACCTGCAGGCCTGGCGCGATCGCATCGCCGAAAGGCCGAGCGCGAAGGTGCTCTGAAGCCGCGTCCGCGGCGCTGTCCTATGCTTGCGGCCTGAACACAAGGAGATTCGACATGGGTGCACCCGAAGCCTTCACCGCCACCGCCGAGATCGGCCACTACATCGGTGGCCGCGTCACTGCGAGCCCCGGCGCCCGCCGGCAAGCCGTCTACAACCCTGCCACCGGCGCCGTTGCACGCGAGCTCGTGCTTGGCTCAGCGGCCGATGTCGATGCCGCGGTCGCTGCGGCCAAGGCTGCGTTCCCGGCCTGGGCCGACACGCCGCCGATCCGCCGCGCGCGCGTCCTCAACGCCTTCCTCGCGTTGCTCAACGAGCACCGCGACACGCTCGCCGCGATGATCACCGCCGAGCATGGCAAGGTGTTCACCGACGCGCAGGGCGAGGTCACGCGCGGCATCGACATCGTCGAGTTCGCCTGCGGCATTCCGCAACTGCTGAAAGGCGACTTCACCGACCAGGTCAGCACGGGCATCGACAACTGGACGCTGCGCCAGCCGCTCGGCGTCGTCGCCGGCATCACGCCGTTCAACTTCCCGTGCATGGTCCCGATGTGGATGTTCCCAGTGGCGCTGGCTTGCGGCAACGCCTTCATCCTGAAGCCCAGCGAACGCGACCCGTCGCCGTCGCTCCTGATGGCGGATCTGCTCAAGCAGGCCGGGCTGCCGGACGGCGTGTTCAACGTCGTGCAGGGCGACAAGGTCGTCGTCGACGCGCTGCTCGCGCACCCGGACGTGAAGGCGGTGTCGTTCGTCGGCTCGACGCCGATCGCCAACTACATCTACGAGACCGGCGCGCACCACGGCAAGCGCGTGCAAGCGCTGGGCGGGGCAAAGAATCACATGGTCGTGATGCCCGATGCCGATATCGAGCAGACCGTCGATGCGCTGATCGGCGCCGCGTACGGCTCGGCCGGCGAACGCTGCATGGCGATCAGCGTCGCGGTGTTGGTTGGCGACATCGCCGACAAGATCATCCCGCTCGTCGCCGAGCGCGCGAAGGCGCTCAAGATCAAGAACGGCATGGAGCTCGACGCCGAGATGGGGCCGATCGTGACCCGGGAGGCGCTGCAGCGGGTCGAGGGCTACATCGACATCGGTGTGAAAGAAGGCGCCAAGCTCGTCGTCGATGGCCGCGGCCACAAGGTGGCGGGCCACGAGCAAGGCTTCTTCACCGGCGGCACGCTGCTCGACCACGTGACGCCTTCGATGCGCGTTTACAAGGAAGAGATCTTCGGCCCCGTGCTGTCGTGTGTGCGCGTGCCCGACTTCGCGACCGCGGTGCAACTCGTCAACGACCACGAGTTCGGCAACGGCGTTGCCTGCTACACGCGTGATGGCCACATTGCACGCGAGTTCGCGCGACGCATCCAGGTCGGCATGGTCGGCATCAACGTGCCGATCCCGGTGCCGATGGCGTGGCACGGCTTCGGCGGCTGGAAGAAGAGCTTGTTCGGCGACATGCACGCCTACGGCGAGGAGGGCGTGCGCTTCTACACCAAGCAGAAGTCGATCATGCAGCGCTGGCCGGAGAGCACCGCCAAGGGCGCCGAATTTGTGATGCCGACGGCGAAGTAGCGCGGGACTGGTCGCGTCCGGCGCATCTTGCTGCACGCGGGGTATGGGGGCGCCCTCGAAATCCGCTTGCCGCGCCAACGTCGATGCATCGATTAATAGAGGCCCTTGAACGACTGCGTCAACTTCGTAGTTCATGCACTGCCGGACAATTCCGGGCGCCTACCAGTGACCGCTCAGCGACCCTTCAGCAGCCACTGCCGCCGCATTGATTGGACAACGGTCGGCTCTTCATCCAGCGCGTCGATGTGCCGCTGATCGAGACCGACGGTGTCGGCCCCGGCAACCCGAGCGGCGGCTACGGCAGCGGCATCGGCGACGCGTTTATCGAAGCGATCCTTGATTCGCCCGAGGCGGCGAAGAATTTGACCCTGCAGTCGAGCCTGCGTCTGGTTTTCCCAACCGGCAAGCGACGGCCCTTCGGGGTCAGCCAGTACCAGGTGGCAGCGGGTCTGCGCGCGACGCTGCGCGCCCGAACTGATGGGCGTTGTCACGTTCGAGCCATTCGCTCGATACTTCTGGGGCTTCGCCCCGCAATTCGCAGGCGTGCCGACGATCCGCTCGTTGGTCCTGTTCCCGGGCGCGGCGTTCACGCTTGGCGAGCAGTGGAGGGTGGACTTCTACAGAGAAAACCCGATCGTCTACACCGTGCGAACGCACAAGTGGTTCGTGCCGCTGGACGTGCTGTTCGTGAAGAAACTCGGCCCTTCGGCCTCACTGAGCCTGGGTGGTGCCTTCAACGTCGGCCCCGAATTTGACGCGGCATACAGTTATCGAATCGACCTACGGTACAGCTTCATTTTTTGATGACCGCTCATCGATCGCGCGCGGCGCGAACCGACGCAACTCGCATGAAATCGCCCCCCCCGAGCGCGACGCCACTGGCTGGCACCGGCCCGGCCCGCACCGCGGTACCTGCCGGTTACGACCGCGCTGCGTCGACGATGGCCTTGCAGCCGTTGTTGCAGCAGTTCGGTGTGGACCTGCATCAGGTGCTGACCGAGTCGGGTTTGCCGCTCGGGATGTTCGACCATCCGGACAATCTCGTGCCGTTTCGGGAGGGCAGCCGCCTGCTGGGCCTGTGTGCGGACCGCAGCGGCTGCGCCCATCTCGGTTTGTTGATCGGCCGCCATTCCCCCCTGGAGTCGCTGGGCATGCTCGCCGACCTGGCCAAGGCCGCGCCGGACATACGCAGCGCGCTGGTCCTGCTGGTGCCCTACCTGAAGCTGAGCGATGGCTGCGGCCTGCTTGCGCTGCACGAGGGTTCGCGCTTCGCCCACTTCAGCTACGCGTTGTACGAACCCGGCGTCGAGCGCGCCGAAATCGTCTACGACCTCGCCATGGCGACGCAGTGGAACATCCTGCGCGCGTTATGCGGCGAGCGCTGGTTGCCACATGAAATCCTGCTCACGCGCCGTCGCCCGGCCGGCATTCGCCCCTGTCGCGGCTTCCTGAGAGCGCCGTTGCGGTTCGACTGCGACGAGAGCGCCGTGGTCTTCGACAGGCAGTGGCTCGACAGGCCGCTGCGCAACGCGGACCCGCGACGGCTGAAAACATTGCAAGCGCAGGGCAGGGCCATCGAAGCGCGGTCCGCTGGTGATCTTCCGACGCAGGTGCGCCAGGTGATGCGACGCCAACTGCTGAACGGCAGCAGCTCGATGCAGCGCGTGGCGGGCGAGCTGAGGATGCACAGGCGCACGCTGGACAGGCACCTGAAAGACCATGGCCTCGGTTTCAGGGCGCTCGGCGATGAACTGCGCTTCGAGATGGCGCGCCAGCTACTGAGCAACACCACGATGCAAATCGTGGAGGTTGCGCAAAGCCTTCACTATGCCAACGCGGGCGCCTTCTCCACCGCGTTTCGCCGCTGGTCAGGCAAATCCCCCTCGCAGTGGCGCGCAATGGTGACTGCCCTGGCAAAGGCTTCCGCCGAAGCCAGGGCGCCTGTCACAAAGTCGTAAGCAGAAGCCTCGATCGCCCTATACCTCCGCGGGCTGAACCGCTGGGCTTCGGCCTTTGCTGCCACCAACTCGCCTACGACGAGTCCTGGGCGCAGAACCGCGTCGAGGGCTACGGCCCTCTTCGCCGCGTTGCGACACTCGTGGCAAGCAGCGGGGTGACCGGGCTCCGGCCCCGATGCAAGCGGCCCGACACAACATGAAAGAGGAACGAGCATGAGTAGACGCGCGGTACTTCACACATTGGGCACCGTCCTGTTCGGCGCGACGCTGTTCGCCACCTTGCCATCGCAGGCGCAGGAGACGAAACCCAACATCGTGTACATCCTGGTGGACAACGTCGGCTGGGGCGATTTCGGCGTCTATGGCGGAACGATCCCCACGCCGCGCATCGACAAGCTTGCGCGCGAGGGCATGCGGTTCAACAATTACAACGTCGAAGCCCAGTGCACGCCGTCGCGCTCGGCCATCCACACCGGCCGCCATCCGGTTCGCTCGGGAACCTTCACCGTGCCGTTCCCCGGCCAGGGCAAGGCGGGCTTGGCGCCGTGGGAGTACACCATCGCCGAACTGCTCTCCGACGCCGGTTATGCGACCGCGTTGTATGGCAAGTGGCACTTGGGTGACACGCAAGGGCGGCTGCCGAACGACCAGGGTTACGACGAGTGGTGGGGCATCATGAACAGCTGGGACGAGGCGGGCTATACCGCATGGTCGCTGTTCAAGGAAACCGGCGTGCCGGTGCCGATGATCTGGGAGGGCGTCAAGGGTCAGCCTTCCAAGCCGGTGATGCCGCTGGACCTGAAGGTGCGACCGATCGTCGACGAGCAGTACATCATTCCGAAGACGGTGGACTTCATCAAGCGCAACGCGGCCGCGAAGAAGCCCTTCTTCGTCTATGTGGGCTACTCCGAGATGCACCCGCCCATGATGGCCAACCCGAACTTCGCCAACAAGTCGACCGAGCGCAGCGGCGCCTTCGCCGACATCATCGCCGAGATGGACTACCGCGTCGGCCAGGTGATGAATGCCGTCAAGGAAGCGGGCATCGACGACAACACGATCTTCATCCTGAGCAGCGACAACGCGGGCGGCGGCGTGATCCCGCAGACCGGGCCCGGTTCGAACGGGCCCTGGCGCGGCAACTTCTTCAACACGCCGTTCGAGGGCAGCATGCGCGTGCCGGCGATGATTCGCTGGCCGGGCAAGGTGCCGGCCGGCGTCGTCACGGAGCAGATGCTCGCTGCGGTGGACTGGCTGCCCACGCTGGCCGAGTTCGCGGGCGCGTCGAACGGGGTGCCGAAGGATCGGCCGATCGACGGCATCGATGCCTCGGGCTTCATGCTCGGCAAGAGCGACAAGACCGGTCGCGACACCTACATGTTCTTCGGCAACGACGGCGAACTGATGTCCATCAAG
Organism: uncultured beta proteobacterium; assembly: GCA_963774675.1. GTDB lineage: Bacteria > Pseudomonadota > Gammaproteobacteria > Burkholderiales > Burkholderiaceae_C > CAIKUF01. The sequence continues at coordinate 792,858 of CAVZFV010000013.1, forward strand.
TGGAAGTTCATCAAGACGGTCTTCCGCTACGTGCCTGACAGCCCCGGGCCGGCCATCGGGAACGGCTTCGTCAAGCCACAGCTGCCGCTGATGTTCGACCTGAGCAGCGATCCGCATGAGGATTCCAACCTGTGGTTCACAGACCTGACCAACGGTGCGCTACTGGCGCCGAGTTTCAGGGCCATCTACGAGTATGAAATGAGCATCAAGGAGTACCCAAACATCAAGGTCGGAGAGGAGTTCACGGGCTACAGGAAGTAGGTCGCGGACCGCGGCATGCGAGCCTCGCCCCGGACCCGGATGTTGCCAATGAAGAGCTGCGTCATCGCTCCCGGCCTTCGCCTGTGTCTGGGCGTTCTCGCTGCACTGCTAGCGCCTCGAGCGGTTGCCGACCAGGGCGGGGTGCCGTTCTGGTTCTCCGGGCAGTACGCCAGCTTGTCGGCCACGCCGGCCACACCCGGCTGGGGCGTGACGTTGCTGGGCTATGGCTACAGCGGGGACGCCTCCAGCAGCAAGTCCTTCACGGTCGGCAACAGCGTGTCGGTCGGCCTGCAATCCGATGTCACCCTGCTGCTGGCGCAGCCGAGCTACGCGCCCGAGACTAAGTGGCTGGGCGGCCAGGCTTCGATCGGCCTGGGCTTCGGCTACGGCAGGAACTCGACGAAGGCCGAACTGTCCACCACCGCAGCAGGCACGCTGCTCAATCGCCGGGAGACCGTCGACGGTGCCACCGACCTGTACCCGGTGCTGAGCCTGGCCTGGAACCGCGGCGTCGACAACTGGATGACCTACGTCACCGGCGACATCGCGGTCGGCTCCTACGACAGCCAGCGGCTGTCGAACATCGGCATCGGCCATGCCGCCATCGACGCGGGCGGTGCCTACACCTACCTGAACGAGCAGACCGGGCGCGAATTCTCGGCCGTGGCCGGGGTCACCTACAACTGGGAAAACGAGGACACCCAGTACAAGAACGGCATCGACTCGCACCTCGACTGGGCGGCATCACAGTTCCTGTCGGCGAACTGGGAGTTGGGCGTTGCCGGGTACGTGTACTACCAACTCAGTGGCGACAGCGGGGCGGGGGCCAGACTCGGGCCGTTCAAGTCGCGCATCGCGGCGATCGGCCCGGAGATCGGCTACGCGTTCACTGTCGGCGGGTTGCCTGGGTATGCCAACCTGCGGGGCTACTACGAGTTCTGGGCGCAAAACCGGATCGAAGGTTATGTGGTCTTTGCGACGTTGGTGATTCCGCTGGGCAAGTGACGCGCGGGACGGCCAGCGTCGGCTTCGCGGTGCTCAGTTCTGACCAGCTGCCGACCGCTTGGGGTCATTCAGAAGACGCTGCAAGTTCTTCGCATAGTTTTCGGAGGCACGAGCCGGCGAACGGCACACTACTCGCTGCGACTGCGGACTTGAAGGCCTCGGCGGATGACTACGCATCGAAATGGATCGTGGACCTGGCATGGGTCGGTGAGGCCCGTGAGTGTTGGTGCTCGCGCGATCTGATCGAGTGACGCAGTGCTGCAGGATCGAGGACCGTCATGCTCGCGATGGCCAGCTGTCGTCGTCACGCGCTGCTTCGCAATGCCGCGCGCTCGCGAAAACTATGTCAAGGTCTGGCCGGTCGCGCCTCCTTGGAAGTCGCGAATGTCCTGCACTTCAGGCGCGCCGCGCTCGTCATCTGTGCATAGTTGACAACTGTGCATAGGGGTCGTGAACAGCTGTTCGCTGCGTTTCTCGTAAGCTGACAAACGGCCACCCGCACGCGGGCTCTGGCCGGGGTGCAAGCGGATCGAGTATGGCGTCGCCTACACCGCGGCCGCCGCCCGATAATCGCGCAACCCGTGCGGCGCACGACACTGGCAGTCATTCGATCCGAGTTCCCCGATCCGCATGTCTCAAAGCATCCACGATTTCCACGACGATCCGCGCAATGCGCAGATCCGCATCTGGGTCAACGGCGAGCTGAAGCCACGCGCCGAGGCGGTGGTGTCGGTGTTCGACAGCGGCTTCGTGCTCGGCGACGGGGTGTGGGAGGGCTTGCGCGTCGTCGGCGGGCATCCGGTGTTTCTCGACGCCCATCTCGACCGCCTCTTCGAAGGGGCGAAGGCGCTGATGCTCGACATCGGCGTCATCGCGCGAGGCGATCACCGCGCGCGCTCTACGACACGCTCGCCGCCAACGGCATGACGGGCGATGGCGTGCACATCCGTCTGATGGTCACGCGCGGCGTCAAGCGCACGCCGTACCAGGACCCGCGCGTCACCGTCGGGCCGGCGACGATCGTCATCATCCCCGAGTGGAAGGTCGCCAAGCCCGAGACGCTGGCCGCCGGGCTGACGCTGTTCACCGTCCATGTGCGACGCGGCTTCCCGGACGTGCAGGATCCGAAGCTCAACAGCCACAGCAAGCTCAACTGCATCACCGCCTGCATCCAGGCCACTGCGGCCGGTGCCGACGAGGCACTGATGCTCGACCCGCACGGCTTCGTCGCGACCTGCAATTCGACGCATTTCTTCATCGTGCGCCGCGGCGAGGTGTGGACATCGAGCGGCGACTACTGCCTCGGCGGCATCACGCGCAGCAACGTGCTGCAGGTCTGCCGCGAGGCGGGCATCACCGCGCGCGAGAAGAACTTCAGCCTGACCGAGGTCTACGGCGCCGATGAGGCCTTCGTCACCGGCACCTATCGCCGGCGTGGCGCCGGTGCGCATGATCGACGGCCGTGTCGATCGGTGAGGCGAGACGCGCTGCCGGGACCGATGGTCGCGCGGCTGCAGGCGCTCTACACCGGCCTCGTCGCGCGGAACGTGGCCGCGCGCGTCGCATGACGCAGTCGGCCCACGCCTCCGCATCGGATCGGCCGGTGTACGCATCGCCCGATGGGCTTCGTCTGGCCGTGTGGAGCGGTCCGCGCAACATCAGCACCGCGCTGATGCGGGCGTGGGAGAACCGGCCCGACTGCACCGTGACCGACGAGCCGCTCTATGCCGCCTATCTCGCGACGACCGGGCTCGATCATCCGCTGCGCGACGAGGTCATCGCGGCCGGCGACACCGATTGGCAACGCGTGGCCGCCTTCCTCACCGGTCCCGTGCCCAGCGGACGGCGCGATCTGGTACCAGAAGCACATGACGCACCACTTGCTGCTTGGCATGTCGCTGGACTGGGTGCATGCGCTGACCAACGTGCTGCTGATCCGCGACCCGGCGCAGGTCGTCGAGTCCTACCTGAAGTCGCGCGCGACGGTGAAGGCGGCCGACATCGGCTTGCTGCAGCAGGTGGTCCTCTACGACGAGCTGTGCCACGCGGGCGCAGGCGTGCCGCCACTCGTCATCGACGCCGACGATTTCCTGCGCGATCCTGCGACGCACCTGCGCGTGCTCTGTGCGCACCTCGGCATCGACTTCGACGAAGAGCGCATGCTGCACTGGCCGCCCGGGCCACGCGCGAGCGACGGCATCTGGGCGCCGGCCTGGTATGCCGCGGTGTGGCAGTCGACCGGCTTCGAGGCGTGGCGGCCACGCACGCCGCGCCTGGATCGCGCGGCACAATCGGTTGCCGATGCCTGCCGGCCAGCCTACGAGCGGCTGCGCGCGGCTCGGCTGCGCGTCGAAGCGGACGGCGCCATCATCGGGGCACCAAGCCTGCACACCAAGCCATGATCGAAGCCCAACGCTATCTTGCCGACGAGACGCTGCGCGACGGCCGCGCGGTTACGGTCCGCGCGATCCGCGCGAGCGACAAACAGGCGATGCTCGACGCGTTTCACGGCCTCGAGGCGCAGACGATCTACATGCGCCTTTTCGCAGCGCAGGGCGAACCGACCGAGAAGACACTGCGCGAGTGGACCGAGATCGATTTCAGCAAAGTCGTGCGCCTCGTCGTCTGCCTGCCGCGGCCCGACGGCAGCGAGCAGATCATCGGCGGCGCGTCGTTCGCGATGCTCGAACCGGGCAACCCCGCGGCCGGCGCCGAAGTCTCGTTCACGCTCGAGGAGGACTTCCAGGGCCAGGGGCTGGGCGGCAAACTGCTCGCACACCTGGCGCGCATTGCGCGCGAAAGGGGCATCACCCGCTTCGTCGCCGAGACGCTGCCCGAGAACCGCGCGATGCTCGCCGTGTTCTCGAGAAGCGGCTTCCCGATGACGCACCGCCGAGGCCAGGGCGTGATCCACGTCGAACTCGACATCCGCGGCTGAATTATCATGCTGCGATGCAACATGAATCCGATTCAACAACGCGCGCCACGCGCCGCAAGCCGGTCCTCGTAGATCTCGCGCTGCAGGGCGGTGGGGCCCACGGTGCCTTCACCTGGGGCGTACTCGACCGGCTGCTCGACGAGCCCTGGCTCCAGTTCGAAGGCATCTCGGGCACCTCGGCTGGAGCGATGAATGCAGCCGTGATGGCAAGCGGCTACGTCCACGGCGGCGCCGACGGCGCGAAGGCCGCGCTCTCGACTTTCTGGAAGAGCGTGTCTGAAGCGTCCAAATTCAGCCCGATCCAGCGCGGGCCGCTCGAGATGCTCACCGGCCAGTGGACGCTCGAGAACTCGCCGATGTACCTGGCTGCGGAAATGATGTCGCGCATCTTTTCGCCCTACGACCTGAACCCGATGGGTTCGCACCCGTTGCGCGGCATCCTCGCCGAGACCGTCGACTTCGCGTGCCTCGCCGATTCGCCGATGAAGCTCTTCATTACCGCGACCAACGTGCGCACCGGCGCCGGAAGGGTGTTCCGCAACCCCGAGATCACGCCCGACGTGCTGCTCGCGTCGGGCTGCCTGCCGACGATGTTCCAGGCGGTCGAGATCGACGGCGAGCATTACTGGGACGGTGGCTACGTCGGCAACCCGACGATCACGCCGCTGGTGCGTGAATGCAGCGCCAGCGACACGATCCTGGTGAAGATCAACCCGATCGAGCGTCCGGGCGTGCCGAAGTCGGCGCGCGACATCCTGAACCGGCTCAACGAGGTGGCGTTCAACTCGCCGCTGCTGAAGGAGCTGCGCATGATCGCGCTGCTGCGCAAGGCCGCCGACGCGGGCAGCGTCGAAGGCCGGAAGTGGGCGCAGATGCGCATCCACCGCATCGCCACCGATCGCGTGACCGAACTCGACTCCACGTCCAAGATGATCACCGAATGGCCCTTCCTCTGCGGGCTGCGCGATGAAGGGCGGCGCACGGCGCAACTCTTCCTCGACGCCCATGGCGAAGATCTCGGCAAGCGCTCCACGCTCGACCTGGACACTTACCTCGAAACGGTCTGATCATGGGGTTGCTCGGCATCTTCGTCGGCCTCGGGCTGCTCGTCTGGCTCGCCTTTCGCGGCTGGAGCGTGCTTGGCCTCGCGCCGCTGGCGGCGCTGGTGGCGGCGGCTTTCTCGGGCGAGCCGCTGCTCGCGCACTGGACGCAGACCTTCATGGGTTCGGCGGCGGGCTTCATTGCGCAGTTCTTCCCGCTCTTCCTGCTCGGCGCTCTGTTCGGCAAGCTGATGGACAACAGCGGCTCGGTCAGCGCGATCGCGCAATTCATGACCGACAAGCTCGGCCCCGGGCGCTCGGTGCTATCGGTGGTGCTGGCCGGCGCACTCGTCACCTATGGCGGCGTGAGCCTGTTCGTCGCGATGTTCGTCATTGCGCCGATGGGCCAGGCGCTGTTCCGTGCCGCGAACATCCCGAATCGGCTGCTGCCGGCGGCGGTCGCCCTCGGCACGACCACCTTCACGATGACCGCGATGCCCGGCACGCCTGCGATCCAGAACGCGATCCCGATGCCCTTCTTCGGCACGACGCCGTTTGCCGCGCCGGGCCTGGGCATCATCGCTTCGGCCGTGATGCTCAGCTTTGGCCTGTGGTGGCTGGGCCGCGCAGAGCGCGCTGCGCGGCGTGCGGGTGAAGGCTTTGGTGGCCCGCTGTCGACCGCCGTCGACGCCACGGCTGACACCACGGTGCGCGAGCTCGCGACCACGGCACAGTCCTTCGACCCGGCTGAAGCCCGGCATGGCCTGCGCAGCGTCGAGCGGCCGGGCATCTTCATCGCGATGCTGCCGCTGGCGGTGGTGGTGTCCGTCAACCTGCTCATGTCGCTCGTCGTGCTGCCGCGCATGGACACGAGCTTTCTCGCCGAAGTGCAGTGGGGCGAGACGACGCTCGCCAGCGTCGGCGGTGTGTGGTCGGTGATCGTCGCGCTGGTGGCAGCGATCGTCGTGCTTTATGCGGTCAATCGCCACCGGCTCGGTTCGCTGCGCGAGACGGTCGATGCCGGGCTCAACGCTTCGGCGTTGCCAGTGCTCAGTGTTGCGAGCCTGGTCGGCTTCGGCGCGGTCGTTGCAGCGCTGCCGGCCTTCCAGGTCGTCAGTGACTGGGTGCTCGGCATCGAAGGCGGCCCGCTGGTCGGGCTTGCCTTGTCCACCAACGTGCTGTCGGCGCTGACCGGTTCCGCCTCCGGCGGCTTGACGATTGCGCTCGGCGCCCTGGGTGAGACCTACATGCAACTCGCCGCCACCTACGGCATCGACCCGGCGCTGATGCACCGCGTCGCCGCGATCGGTGCCGGATCGCTCGACAGCCTGCCGCATAACGGGGCAGTCGTCACGCTGCTTGCCGTGTGCGGCGCGACGCACAAGCAGAGCTACTTCGACATCGTGATGGTCGCCATCGTCAGCGCGCTGCTCGCCCTGGGGGTCGTCATCGTGCTCGGCACGATGTTCGGCTCATTCTAGGCTTCCTGTTTCGACGCTACGGCTTCTCGTTCTCGCCCGCCCCTGGCTGCCACTTCATCGGCCTGCGCGATGTCGAAGGCGTGGCTCGTCGCCAACACTTCGCGCACGCGGGCTCCCACGGGGAAATAATGCCCCTGTCATGGCGACTTCCGACCTTCGCTCCTCGGCCGGCCTCGCTTGCGGCGCAAAGCCGCACCAGGCTGCGGGCTGGGTGCGGCGATGACGAAGCCGGCGGGCTGGTCGGCGGCCGCGGCGGCGCCCGAGCGGGCGCTGGCTCCAGGCACGCGGATCGACGACTACGAGATCGAGCAGGCGCTGGACCAGGGCGGCGTCGCCATCGTGTACCGCGCGTTCGACCATGCGCTCGGCCTGCAGGTCGCGGTCGAGGAGTACATGCCCGACGCGATGGTGGTGCGAATCGTCGACGGCCGCGTTGCATTGCGCGCGCGTGCGCAGGGCCACGCGTTCGAGGAGGGGCGCCAGGCCTTCATTGCCGAGGCGCAGACGCTGGCACGTTGCGAGCATCCCGCGCTGCTGCGCATCGACCGCGTGCTGCAGCGCCACGGCACCGTGTATCGCGCCATGCGCATGTACGGCGGGCCGAAGCTGCTCGATCATCGTCGCGCGTTGGCTGAGGCGCCCGACGCCGTTACGCTGCTGCGCTGGGTCGAAGATCTGCTTGGCGCGTTATCCGCGCTGCACGCCGAAGGTTGCGTGCATGGCGCGCTCAATCCCGGTCGCATTGTGCTGCGCGACAGCGGGCACTTGCTGCTGCTCGATTTCGACGCCGTGCGCAGGACGCTGATCAGCGGGCGCACGCAGGAGATGCTGGCGGCGCTGGAACCCTGCTTCACGGCGCCGGAGCAGCGCCGCCCGTCGGCTGGGACATCAGTCGGGCCCTGGACAGACCTCTACGCGTTGGCGGCGACGCTGCGTTTTTGCATTGACGGGGAGTTGCCGCCGCCAGCGTCCGCCTTCGCGCCGGATCAACCTGCCAGGCTCGTCAGCGACGCCTGGCGGAGTGTGAAGCGCGAAGCCGCGGACGCATCGGGCGCGGCTTGGATGCGCGCGATCGATGCCTGCTTTGCCGGGGCGCCACAGGACAGGCCGCAAAGCGTCGCCCAGCTGCGCCACATGATCGACGAAGCGGTGGTGCTTGCATCCACTTTGCCAACATGGCCGGCGCCCAGCATCGCGGTCGAGCCGCTGCATGAAGGCGGCGACTTGGCCGAAGGCGACGGCAGCGTGGAGGCACCGGTCGCCGTTGCCGAGACAGAGCCGCGGCCAGTGCCGCAGCCGCAGCAACCGCAGCAGTCAACGTCGGAATTGGAACTGGAACCCGTGCCGACGCGATCGCCAATGCCAATGCCATCGCCATCGCCAGCGCCAGCGCCGAAACCGGAGTCGGTGCCGCAGCCGGGGACAACGATCGGGCCTTCGCCGAAGCTTGCGCCTGCGCCCGAAGCCGCCGTCGTCGACATGCCAGAGTCAGTATCCACGCTGGACGCTGCCGCCGACTCAACGTCGACCGAGCATGATGCTCCGGCCGATGCGGTTGTCGCCAAGGTGATGGCCGACCTGGAGGAGACGCTGGCGCGCATCGCAGCGACGACGAACACGGCGGTTGATGCGGGGCGTCCCGCGCCCGGGTCCTCGTCCGCATCCACACCGGCGCCCACACCGACACCCGAACGCGAACCCGACCCCGCTCCTTCATTCGCAAGCACACCTGCTTTCGTACTCGCGAAACCACGCAAATCGTGGCGCCGTGAGTTGCTTGCGCTGTGGCAGCTGAGCCCCGCCGTGTGGGCGATGGTGAGCGTTGTCGTGATCGCGATGGTCGGCTTGATCGTCGTACAAAACCCGCGCTTGCCTGCCAGGCTGGACTTGGGCGACACGGCGCCCGCCGCGCCAGCCGCAGCCGCAGCGTTGCAGGCGCCACCGTTCGCGAAGGCCGGCACGCGGGCTGAGGGCGTCGGCAGGCGCTTGCCGCCACTCGTCGAAGCCGTCGTCGAGTCCGCGTCGCCAGAAATTCCGCAGGCCGAAGCCGCATCGCCGGTTGTGAAAGCCGCGGCCCCGCGTCCGCCGCCGCGGGCGCAATGCCGCGGGCAGAGCGGCTACGCGTTGTTCCAGTGCATGCAGACGCAATGCGCCAAGCGTGCCTACACGAAGCATCCGCAGTGCGTGCGCCTGCGGCGCGACCAGACCCTCGGTTGAAAGGGTCCCTGCGACGCTGAGGCGTTTCGCTCGGCGCTACAGCTTTTCGCTCTCGCCCGCCTTCGGCTGCCACTTCATCAGGCGTCGCTCGACGAAGGTGACGAGCGCATCGAGCGCGAGCGCAAACGCAGTCAGCACGAGGATGCCAGCCATCACGGTGTTGATGTCGAACGCGCCTTCGGCCTGCAGGATCAGGTAGCCCACGCCCTGCGCCGAGCCGAGGTATTCGCCGACGACCGCGCCGACGAACGCGAGGCCGACGCTCGTGTGCAGCGACGAGAAGACCCAGCTCATCGCGCTCGGCAGATAGACGTGGCGCAGCAACTGGCGGCCATTCGCGCCGAGCATGCGCGCGTTGGCGAGCACGATCGGGCTTACCTCCTTTACACCCTGATAGACGTTGAAGAAGACGATGAAGAAGACGAGCGTGACGCCGAGCGCGACCTTGCTCGCGATGCCGAGGCCGAACCAGACGGCGAAGATCGGCGCCAGGATCACGCGCGGCATCGAATTGAGCGCCTTGATGTAAGGATCGAAGATCGCCGCCGCGAACGGGCTCAGCGCAAGCCACAACCCACATGCGAGCCCGAGCGCGGTGCCGATCGCGAACGCGAGCGCCGTCTCGATCAGGGTCACGCCGAGATGGCGGTAGATGTCGGCGGCAACGACGAACCAGTTCCAGATCCGCGCGAAGATCGTCAGCGGCTCGCCGAAGAAGAACGCCGCCTGCGTGTCGTTGTCGAAGACGAAGAGCGGCAACAAACCCGGCTTTGTGAGCGCGTACCAGAGGCCGAACACGGCGACCAGCACGCCGAGCTGCCATGCGCGCAGCTTCCAGCCACCGATGGCTGACGACGAGTGCGGCTTGCTGCTCATCGCGCCCGGCTCATAGTGCGATGCGGTACTGCACGAACCCCGGCCGCTCGGCGACCTGGTTGTAGAGCACCATCGCGACCGCGTTCGTCTCGTGCGTCAGCCAGTGCACCTTTGCGCAGCCCATCGCGCGGGCGCACTCGCACACATGCTCGATCAAGGCCCGGCCGACACCGTGGCCGCGCGCGGCAGGTGCGGTGAACAGGTCCTGCAGGTAGACCGAATTGGCCTCAGACCAACACGTGCGGTGCTCGATGAAGTGGACCATGCCGATCACCGCCCCGTCGCGCTCGGCAAGCGCGAGGTGCATCGGTTCCGCCGGGTCGAGCAGGCGCTGCCACGTAATGCGCGTCTGATCCTCGGCCTGCTCGACCTTGTAGAAGGCCTGATAGCCGCGCCACAGGGGCAACCAGGCGGCGTGGTCGGCGACGGTGGCGGGGCGGATCGTCGTTGTCATCGGCGTAGCCTCCTCAGGCCGCGAGTTGCTGCTTGTAGCCCGTCAGCACTTCCTCACGCAGCACGGCCCAGATCGCGGCGTGCAGTTCGACGAAGCGCGGATCGGTCTTGACTTCGGCGACATCGCGCGGGCGCGGCAGATCGATCGCGAATTCGCCAATCGGGTGTGAACCCGGTCCGGCGGAGAGCACGACGACGCGGTCGCTCATCGCGATCGCCTCGTCGAGATCGTGGGTGATGAAAAGCACGGCCTTTCGTCCCTGACTGCCCCCGGGCGCTTCGCGCCCACCCCCCGAGGGGGTCGGCGACAGCCTTGGGGCGGCCCGGCGCGCGTCGCCGCCGGCCCACAGTTCGAGCACCTCGTTTTCCATCAACTGCCGCGTCTGGATGTCGAGCGCGGAGAACGGCTCGTCCATCAGGATGATGTCGGGGTCGAGGGCGAGCGTCTGCGCGAGGCTGGTGCGCTTTCGCATGCCACCCGAAAGCTGGTGCGGGTAGCGGTCGCCAAAGCCGCCGAGGCCGACACGCTTCAACCACTCCTCGGCCTGCGCCGTCGCCTCGGCGATCGGTATGCCGCGGAACTCGAAGCCCGCGCGCACGTTGGCCAGCGCGGTGCGCCACGGCATCAGGCTCTCGCCCTGGAACATGTAGCCGGCGCGCTTGTTGATGCCGGCGAGCGGCTCGCCGAACACGTTCACGCTGCCCGCGCTCGGCGCCAGCAGGCCGGCCGCAATGTTGAGCAACGTGCTCTTGCCGCAGCCGGTCGGCCCGACGACGCTGACGAACTCGCCAGTGCCGACGGTGAGCGTCACGTCGCGCACTGCGGTGTAGCGCTGCCCGGGCGCGTCGCGGCTGATGAAGGTGCAGGCCACATCGACGAGCGAGAGCGCGGCTGTCACGGCGGGGTCCGATCGCTGGGTCATTGGGGCGGCGCATGCCGATCGCGGCGTAGGAAGGCTGTAAAGTCTAGTGCAGGTGGAGCGCAGAGCCGACTCGGCAGCCAGGCAGGCGCGGAGCTTTGTGGGGCCCGTTGATCTGGGGATGGCGGCCTCCGGCGTGAGCGCCTAAGTTCAAGCCCTCGGGCCGCGCGCGGCCCACGTGGTCAGGGGTTCGCGGATGAGAAGGCCCGTCGCCTGGATTATCGGTCTGCTGTTGTCGATCGTTGCGGCAGGCGCGTGGTCGCAGGCACGGGCACCGATGGCCAAGGTCGAAGTCGCCCCGGCGCGCTTGCCGGTGCTGGGCGATTTGCGCGGCAAGAGTTGCGACGAGGCTCGCGCCGAGTTGCGCAAGCTCCACTCCGGGCTGGAGGCCTGCCCGACCGGCAGGACCACGGGTGACTACCCGGCCGGCACGATCAACGCGCAGTCGCTCAAGCCTGGAACGCCCGCCACACAGCTCCAGGGGTTGCGCGTGACGCTGGAGCCCGCGCCGGTGCGGGACCCTTCGTCTGCCCCGAGCGCGGCACTGCCGGACCTCCGCGGCAAGACTTGCGACCAGGCGCAAGCCGCGCTGCGACGGCTCAACGTTGCGCTGACCGACTGCCGGCCGGGTCAGTCGCGCAGCCGCTATCCGCCGGGAACGATCAATGCGCAGTCGTACGCCGCCGGCACCCCGACTTCGCAAGTGGACGGCTTGCGCGTCACGATCGAATCAGGGTCGGCCCCGGAGTCAACTGCGGAGCCTTCAGTTCCAGGCCGTACAGACTCTCGCGGCGCGGCTGCCGCTGCGGCCGCTGCAGCCCTGGGCGCCATCATCGCCAACGCGAAGACCCCCGTGCTGCCCGACCTGCGCGGCAAGACCTGCGAGCAGGCGAAGGCCGAGTTGTGGAGCTTGCGCATCGAGCTGGCGGAGTGCGTGCCCGGAAGTGCGGGCAGCACCTATCCGGCGGGGACCATCAGCACGCAGTCTCAGGCGGCAGGAACCCCGACGTCGCGCGTCAGGAACTTGCGCGTCAGGTTCGAGCCGCAGCCGTCCACGCCACAGCCGACGCCACAGCGGGAACCGAAGATCGTGCTGCCCGATCTGCGCGGCAAGACTTGCGACGAGGCCGCTCAGGAACTAGCCGGCCTGCGCCTGAAGTACGCGAGTTGCGCGGCGGGGGACGCTGTTGCCACGTTTCGACCCGGCCGCATCAACTGGCAGTCGCTCGACGCAGGCATGGCACTGCCACTCGCCGGGCCGATCGTGCTACGCGTCCAGCCTGCGCCGATGGTGGTCGTGCCGGCGCTGATCGACCTTGGCGAGGCGCAGGCCGCCCGCGCCCTGTCCATCCGCAAGCTGCAGGCGCGCGCGAGCGGGCCAGCGGCGTCGAAGGGGCGCCGTGTGTTGCGTCAAGACCCGGCCGCCGGAACGCCCTTGGCACCGGGGTCGGCGGTGGCGATCGGCCTCGGCTTGAGCGTGCCGCGCCTGCTCGGCCTGGACTGCGCGGCGGCACGCGAGCGCGCGGCCGAATTTGGACACGCGCAGCTCGAATGCGAGGCGCGCCCTGCAGCGTCGCCGGGCGAGACGATCGGCCGCGTGTTCGAGCAGATGCCCCCGGCGGGCGGCGACGCGATCCCGGCGCCGGTGGCGATCCGCGTCGTCGTCTGGGCCACCGAGACGGTGACGGTGCCCGATGTGCGCGAGCGCCCGTTGGACGAGGCGATCGGCACCATCGAGGTGGCCAAGCTCGTCGCGAAGCCGGACCAGCGGCAAGGTGAGCGCATCGTTGCGCAGCAGTCACCGGCGCCGGGCAGCGTCGTCGATGCGGACAGCGCCGTCCAGCTCGACACGCGTGAGGTGATCGAAATACCCGATGTCGTCGGCCAGGCGCTCGGCGCGGCGCAGTCGACGCTGCGGCAGTCGCGGCTGCGGGACGCCGTGGACGCGAACGACGATGCTGACAATCGCATCGTGCAGTCGCAGGCGCCCGCGGCACATGCGCGTGTCGTGGCGGACACTGAGGTGCAGCTCTCGACGAAGCGTTTCGCGACCGTGCCCGATCTGGTCGACCGCACTTGTGTCGATGCGCGCGCGAATGTTCCGCCCGACACGTTCGGGCTGACCTGCAACGAGGAGAGCAGTTGGCGCGTCACCGTATTCGGCACGTCGCATGTCGTGACGCAGCAGCCCGGCCCGCGCTCGCGCGCCGAAGTGGGCGCGACGATCCTCGCCGAGGCGCGGGCGCCGCTGCCGCCGTCGGCGCAGTGGCTCGGCGACGTGCCGCTCGCTGCCGTCGCCGGTGTCGTCGTCGCGCCGTTCCTGGGCCTCGGGCTCTGGCTGGCGTGGCCTCGGCCTGTCCCGACACCTGTCCCGACACCTGTCCCGACGCCGGTCGCGCCGCGTGTCGAACTACCACTCGTACCTCCAGTAGTGCCGCCGCCGCGCGCGCCGACCTTCGATTGGCGCGTCGCCGCCGACACCTCGCCGTCGGTGACCCTGCGCTGGCCGTCGGACGGCAAGGCCAGCAGGCGCCTATCACGCCATCCCGTCCCAGAGATCGCGTGGCGCGTCGTTCCCGATGCGGGCCAAGTGCTGTTGCGCGAGTTCGATGTTTCCGTTGGAGACGACCATGCCGACCGTTGATGTCAAGTCCGGTTCCCGGATGCACGACCTGCTCGAACTGCGAGGCAACGCCGCCGGCACCGCCGACGTGCGCAGGATCGCCGCCCTTCGCGGCGACGTCGATGGCAGCCTGCTCGGCCGGGCGATTGCAGCATGGACCCCCGAGCGGCTGAATGCCGACCTCGAGAAGGCGTTCGACGTCGACCCCTTCGCACTGATGGCGAAGGCCTGGTCGCAGATCGCGAAGGTGCGCGATGCGGTCAAGAAAAGCCTCGGCCCGCCGCCCGCCTCCGTCACCGTGCCGCTGCTCAAGCACGACATCGACGCCAAGATCAGGCCACGCCTCGTGCTGAGCGTCGAAGGCGTCGATTGGTGCGATGTCGAATTCGAGCTCAAGCTCGGGCTCGCGCTGGAATCGGCAGAACTCGAATTGTTCGATGGTGCCTTGCGCGCCGTGCGGCTCGGCAAGGTCACGGGCAGCGTGACGCTCGCCTGCCAGGGCGTGCCGGTCGAGTCGTTTCGGCGCGATCTGCGGTTCGAGTCAAGCTATGTGTTCGATCCGCCCATCCTCGGGGGGCAGCACGCTGAATCGGCAAAGCCAACTCCCATGGCATCGGCACCGATCGCAGCGCCCTGACGATTGCCAGCGCGCGGGCGGCCAGTCGCGCCGCCTTCGAGGACAGTCAGCTCTTCGCCAGCTTCGCGTTGGCCTTCTTCGCGAAGGCGTTCGTGTAGGTCGCCGCGAGGTCGATCTTCACTTCCTTCAACTTCGGGTCGATGCTCTCGAGCGCGCGCAGCGCCGTCGCAGGGCCACCTTCAGGCAGTATGCCGTCGGGCGAGAGTGCGCCCTTGCTCGCGAGGAAGGCGTCGATGTAGACCGCGCGGTCGCCGAGCAGGTAACTCTCGGGCACGGCCTTGACGATGTCGGAAGGGCCGGCCGTCTGGATCCACCTGTTGGCGCGCACGATCGCGTTGGTGAGTGCCTGGATCGTTTCCGGGTGCTTGTCGATGTAGGTCTGTGGCGCATACAGGCAGCCCGCAGGCATCGGGCCGCCGAAGACCTTGTCGGACTCGGCGACGTTGCGCGTGTCGGAGATGATTTTCAGGTCGCCCGAACGCTGCAGCAAAGTGATGATCGGGTCGAGGTTGCTGATGGCGTCGATCTGCCCCGAGCGCATCGCGGCCACCGCGCCGTTGCCACCGCCGACGCCGATGATCGAGACGTCGGTCGGTTTCAGACCGGCCTTCGCGAGAACGAAGTTGAGCATCACGTTGGTGCTCG
Organism: uncultured beta proteobacterium; assembly: GCA_963774675.1. Lineage (GTDB taxonomy): Bacteria > Pseudomonadota > Gammaproteobacteria > Burkholderiales > Burkholderiaceae_C > CAIKUF01. Next base: position 807,954 of record CAVZFV010000013.1, read on the forward strand.
AACCCGGCGCGGTGACGCCGATCTTCTTCCCCTTCAGGTCGGTGACGGTCTTGTAGTCAGGCATCGTCTTCGGGTTCACACCGAGCACGATTTGCGGCACGCGCCCTTGCAGCGCGAACTCGCGCAGGTACTGGCCCTTGGCCTGCATGTTGATCGTGTGCTCGTAGGCGCCGGAGACGACGTCGGCGCTGCCGCCGATCACGGCCTGCAGCGCGCGCGAGCCGCCGGCAAAGTCGACGATCGTCAGGTCGAGCCCTTCGTCCTTGAAGTAGCCGCGCGTTTCCGCGACCGTGAGCGGCAAGTAGTAAAGAAGGTTCTTGCCGCCAACGGCGAGCGTGACCTTGGGATGTGCCTGCGCCCAGCTGAGTGCGGGTGCGGCGAGCGTGGCCGAGCCGGCCAGCAGGAGATGTCGTCTTTGCATCGGGGGCCTCCGTGGATCAGGCGCCGACTGTACTCAATCACGGCGGCTCTTACGATGGGGCATGCCCGAGGAGGGGTCGGCCTGAAGGGGTCGGTGCAAGGGGCGTTCACAATGTTGCGGTCGCGCCCCGCTTCGCTAGAACCTGGAGGACAGAACATGGGAAACCGCAACGTGCTCGTTACCGGCGGCAGCCGGGGAATAGGCGCCGCCGCCGCATTGCAGTGTGCGCAGGCCGGCTACGACGTCGCCATCAACTATGCCCGTGACGCCGAGTCCGCCGAGCAAGTCGCGGCGCGGGTGCGCGCGCTCGGCCGGCGTGCGATCACGATCGGTGCCGACGTGTCGCGCGAGGCAGATGTGCTCGCCATGTTTGCCCGTGTCGATGCCGAACTCGGGCCGCTCACCGCGCTCGTCAACAACGCTGGCGTCGTCGATGTCCCGACGCGTGTCGACGAGATGAGCATTGCGCGCCTCGCGCGCATCTTCGGCATCAACGTCATCGGCTCGATCCTGTGCGCGCGAGAGGCGGTGCGGCGCATGAGCAGGATTCACGGCGGCAGCGGGGGCGCGATCGTGAACCTGTCATCGGTCGCGGCGCGGCTCGGCGCGCCGGGCCAGTACGTCGACTACGCGGCCGCGAAGGGCGCAATCGACACCTTCACGCTCGGTCTCGCGCGCGAGGTGGCGACCGAGGGCATCCGTGTGAATGCAGTGCGCCCGGGCATCATCGAAACCGAGATTCACGCCTCCGGCGGCCAACCCGAGCGTGCCGCGCAGATGGCGCCACAGGTGCCGATGCAGCGCGCTGGCAGCGCCGACGAGGTGGCGCGCACGATCGTCTGGCTGTTGTCCGACGCGGCCAGCTACACGACCGGCGCGCTGATCGACGTGACCGGCGGACGCTGAAGCAAAGGCAGGCGAGGGCGTCGGCGCCGAAAAGCGGCATTTCGGCCGCGCTGTTCGACGTGCCGAGGGCCGGGCGCCGCGACTAGCATCATCCCAGCCCAATGCCCTGCCCGGAGCCCCGCCATGCCCGTCGATCCCGCACTGCGCCTGCTCGACATCGACATCCCTTCCCAGCCCGAAGCGCTGGTCAAGCTCTCGTTGCTGCTCGCCGAGGAGGACGTGGACTTCAAGGCGCTCGCGGCGCTGATCGAAACCGACATGGCGCTCGCGGCCGCGGTGCTGAAGGCCGTCAACTCGTCGCTCTATGGCCTGTCGGGCCGGGTGCAGAGCGTGCAGCAGGCGATCACCTACCTCGGCACCCGCGAAGTCGCGGCCGTCACCTTCGAGATGGGGCTGCGCGCAATCTTTCCGCACGCGGCAGAACTGGTGCCGCTGTGGGACAGGGCGGCGCAGCGCGGCGTGCTGATGGGGCGCATGGGCGCGGCGCTCGGCATCGATCCGTGGGCCTCGCATTCAGCCGGGCTGTTCGAGGAATGTGGCAAGGCGGTGCTGTTTCGTCATGCGAGCGAGCGCTACCGGGAGATGCTGAAGACAGCGACCGATGAGGTCGATCTGCTGCGGCTCGAGCACGAGGCTTTCGGTGTCACCAACGACGCGCTCGGCGCCGCGCTGTGCGAGAGCTGGGGCCTGGCCGCCGCGGCGGTTGCCAGCGTGCGCTACCACGTCGAGGTGCAGACGACACGCGAGCTGCCACAGCAGGTGCAGCGCCGCGCGATCTGCGCCCTTTCTGCGATGGCATATGCACTCATGACGGCGCCGGAGACGCTCGAGGAGGTGGCCAACGCGGTCGCCCCGCAAGCGCGGCTCGACGAGACGCTCGTGTTGCGCGGCACGCGCAAGGTGGCCGAGCAGCTCGCGGCTGCCGCGGCGCGCGGCTGATCCGCGAGACCGAATTTGCCGGTGGTCGCCCGCGCGCTCAGGAAACCCCGATAGGCGTTTGCTCTCGCGCCGGCTAGTCTCTGCGCACTGGGCGCGGCGTTCCGCACGCGCCGCGAACCCGTAGACGCGCGGACCATGAGACCACCTCCTTCCAACAATTCCCTTGCTTTGCAGCGCTTCTACAAATGGGAGCGCGAATCGCCCAATCGACTCGCCCTCGTCCAGCCGATGGGCGGCAGCGCGGTGCGCGAATTCACCTGGGCGCAGCTCGCCGACGAGACGCGGCGCATGGCGGCGCATCTGCAAAGCCTCGGCTTCGAGCCTGGTTCGCGCGTTGCGATCCTGTCCAAGAACTGCGCTTGGTGGCTGATGAGCGACCTCGCGATCTGGATGGCGGGCTACGTTTCGGTGCCCCTGTACCCAACGCTTGCCGCCGACACGGTGCGCCAGATCCTCACCCACAGCGAGGCGCGCGCCTGCTTCGTCGGCAAGCTCGACGACTGGGAGCTGATGAAGTCGGGCGTACCCGACGGGTTGCCGTGCATCAGTTACGCGCTCTCGCCGAAGAGCAACTACCCGTGCTGGGACGACATCGTCGCCCGCACCGCGCCGCTCCAGGGCAACCCGGTGCGCGACGCCGACGAGCTGTGCACGCTGATGTACACCTCGGGCACGACCGGCAACCCGAAGGGCGTGATGCACAGCTTCGGCACCTTTGCTTGGTCGATCACGCATGCGCTCAAGCGCATCGACATCGGGCCGAACGACCGGCTGTTCTCCTACCTGCCGCTCGCGCACGTGGCGGAGCGGATGCTCGTCGAGCATGGCTGGCTGGCGACGAACCCGCAGGTCTTCTTCGCCGAATCGCTCGACACCTTCGCGGCGGACCTGCAGCGCGCGCGGCCGACAGTGTTCTTCTCGGTGCCGCGTCTGTGGGTCAAGTTCCAGCAGGGCGTGCACGCCAAGATGGCGCCGGACAAATTGAAGCGCCTGCTCGGGCTGCCGATCATCGGCGGCATGGTGCGCAAGAAAGTGCTCAAGGCGCTCGGGCTGGATGCCTGCCGCTTCGCCGCCGGCGGCGCGGCGCCGATGCCGCCGGAGTTGCTCGCCTGGTACTCGCGCCTGGGCCTGCACATCATCGAGGTCTACGGCATGACGGAGAACTGCGGCGTCTCGCACGCGACGCTGCCGGGTGACCCGCGGCCGGGCACGGTGGGCTTCCCGTACGACGGCGTCGAATCGCGCATCGATCCGGCCAACGGCGAGATCCAGGTGCGAAGCCGCGGCCTGATGCTCGGCTACTACAAGGAACCGGAGCTAACGCGCGAGACGTACACCGCCGATGGCTGGCTCAAGACCGGTGACAAGGGCGCCATGGATGCGAGGGGGGCGCTGCGCATCACCGGGCGCGTGAAGGACCTCTTCAAGACGAACAAGGGCAAGTACGTTGCGCCCGCGCCGATCGAAGACCGGCTCGTCATGCACGCGGCGTTCGAGGCCTGTGTCGTCACAGGCGCGAACCTCGGGCAGCCGCTTGGCATCGTGATGCTCTCGCCCGATGCGGCGAAGAAGTCGCAGGACGCCGGCGAGCGCAAGGCGATGGAGGCCTCCTTTGAGGCGCATCTGAAGACAGTCAACGCCCGCCTCGACCCTCACGAGCAGATCGGCTTCTTGGTCGCCGTCACGACGACATGGACGGTGGAGAACGGCTTCGTCACGCCGACGATGAAGGTCAAACGCAACCGCATCGAGGAGGTCTACGCGACGTCCTACGACGGCTGGGTCGCGCAGCGGCGTAAGGTGATCTGGCACGGCGCGTGAGACGCCGGATCGACACCCGACGCGGGCGCAACCGCGGGGTCGAGTGAGCGAAGCCCACAAGCAGAAACCCTCCGGAACCGTGTCGGGTCGCCGGGGGGTTTCGATGACGATGGGGCGATCTGCTAGTGCGGATTCACTACGCCCACATGTGCGCCCCTTCAAGAGAGGCGAGGATGGGTGGTTCCAGAGATGGCCGAATCAGTCCTCCAACTCCTCCTTCGCCATCTCCACATCCAGCCGCTCCATCGCGTCAATCGCCTTGGACGTCGCTGCTTCGGCATAGAGCTTCTCGGCATCTTTCATTTTCTTGTCGCCTTCGAGCATCACGAGCCCGTTGGCGTACTCGATCATCGCGATCGCGGAGGCGGGGTTCAGGCGCAGCGCCTCCTTGAAGTTCTTGAGCCCGGCGTCCTTGCTCGCGCCTTGTGTGCGGCCGAGCAGGCTGCCCACCTTGTCGATCACCTCGGCATGAAAGGCGCCGAGCACGATGTGCGCGTCGGCGTGCTTTGGCGAAAGCGAGATCGTCGTCTCGAGCGCCGTCTTCACCTTGCTGCCGAGGCCCTGTGCAAGCGCCTTGGCGACGCTGATGCCCTGGCTGTAGCGGCCAAGCGCGTAAGCCATCCAGTAGTGGGCGTTGGCGTTCTTCGGGTCGGCCGCAACCTGCGCTTCGGCGCGGGCGATGACTTCCTGGAACATCGCGAGCTTGGTCTTCTCGCTCTTTTCCAGGTAGTTGGCGTAGATCGACTGCGCCTTGTTGGCGACGGTGATGCCCGCGCCGCCCGCCTTCAGCCCCGCTTCGCAAGCCTTCTGGAACTCGCCGGCGTGGAAGAGTACCCAGGCGGCGAGCACCTTGTCGTCCTTGGGCAGCGGCTCTGCATCGCCCGCGTGCAGGCGGGCCCACTTCTTCTTCAGCGCGGCAGCGTCGAAGGTGTACTCGGCGTTGTCGTAGGGAAATGCGGTCCATTTGGCCATCGTCGTCTCCGTTGTCGTTAGGGTGATCGGGTAGTTCAGGCTCGTTCGTAGCTGCCGGCGAGCGTTTGCAGATGTTCGCGTTGGGCGTCTTCGAGGTAGGGCGCGAGCAGGCTCAGCACGTGGAAGGCGCCGCGCATCATCGACGCGCCAGCGCTCTCGGGTTCGAGGGCCTTGCGCGGTTCGCGCACGTATTCGTAGCTCAGCCAGTAGGTCAGCACGACGACCATCGAGGTCGCGACCGTTTCCGCCTCATTCGGTGCGAGCAGGATCGCGTTGCCGCTCGCCAGCCCGTCGAGGAGATTGCGCACCGCCTGGGACTTGTTCTTCAGCACGAACTGGAAGTGCGTCTCCAGCCGCCGGTTGGTCGACACCAGGTCGTTCAGGTCGCGGTACAGGAAGCGGTACTTCCAGATCAGCTCGAACAGCATGTGAAAGAAGAGCCAGGCGTCCTCGACATTGCGCACGCCATCGGCGGCCTGCAGCAGTTCGTCGAGCGCGCGCTCGTAGCGGTCGTAGAGCGAGTTGATCAGCTCGTCCTTGGCCGGGTAGTGGTAGTACAGGTTGCCGGGGCTGATGTTGAGCTCGGCCGAGATCAGCGTCGTCGAGACATTGGGCTCGCCATAGCGGTTGAAGAGCTCGAGCGTGACCTCGAGGATGCGCTCTGCGGTGCGTCGCGGCTTCTTGGCTTGCATGGGGCGCAATCTAGCATCTTCGTCGCAGGTCCTGCGAGGCATTCGTCGGCCGCCGCAACCCGTGTGCGCTTGCGGGGTGCTCCCTACAATCGCCAGCCCATGCCTGCCGTCTCGTTCACGCAAGTCACAAAGACCTATCCCGGTGTCCGCGCCGGGTCGCGGTACGAACTGCTCGCGCTCGACGGCGTGAGCTTCGATATCGAGGCGGGCGAGTTCTTCGGTCTGCTCGGGCCCAACGGTGCGGGCAAGACGACGCTGATCAGCATCCTCGCCGGCCTCGCACGTGCAACGGGCGGGCGGGTGTGCGTGAATGGCCACGATGTGGTCGACGACTACGCGGCGGCACGCAAGCAACTCGGCATCGTGCCGCAGGAGCTGGTGTTCGACCCCTTCTTTTCGGTGCGCGAATCGCTCGTGATCCAGAGCGGCTACTTCGGCGTGCGCAACAACGGCGCGTGGGTTGACGAGTTGCTGTTTCACCTCGGGCTTGCCGACAAGGCGGACGCGAACATGCGCCAGTTGTCGGGCGGCATGAAGCGGCGCGTGCTCGTCGCGCAGGCGCTCGTACACAAGCCGGCGGTGATCGTGCTGGACGAGCCGACCGCCGGCGTCGATGTCGAGTTGCGCCAGACGCTGTGGAGCTTCATCGCCCGCCTCAACCGCGAGGGCTGCACCGTGCTGCTGACGACCCACTATCTCGAAGAGGCCGAAGCGCTGTGCGGGCGCATCGCGATGTTGAAGCAGGGGCGCGTCGTCGCACTCGATCGCACTTCAGCACTGCTCGCGGGCACCGCGAGCACGATGCTCAGCTTCAAGACGGACCAGGCGCTGCCGCCGACCCTGGCCGCCCAGGCGCGCATCACAGGGCGCATCGTGCAACTGAAGGCGCACGACGCGCTCGAGGTCGAGTCGCTGCTCGGTGAACTGCGCGCAGCGCAGGTGCAAGTCGACGACCTGGAGATCGGCCGCGCCGACCTGGAGGACGTGTTCCTCGAGATCATGCAGGACCCGGCGACGTCGCCCGCCGCTATCAACAAGGCGGTCGCCTAATGCCTGCGATTTCGCTCGCCGGTGCGGGCACGCTGCTCTACAAGGAGGTGCTGCGCTTCTGGAAGGTGGGCTTCCAGACCGTCGCCGCGCCTGTCATCACCGCGATGCTCTATCTGCTGATCTTCGGCCACGTGCTCGAAGGCCGGGTGACGGTGTTCGGCAGCGTCGGCTACACGAGCTTCCTGATCCCGGGCCTCGTCATGATGAGCGTGCTGCAGAACGCATTCGCCAACAGCAGCTCGTCGCTGATCCAGAGCAAGATCACCGGCAACCTCGTACTGCTGCTCGTCACGCCGCTCAGCCACTGGGCGTGGTTCGTCGCCTACGTCGGTGCGTCGGCGGTGCGCGGCCTGACAGTCGGCGCGGGCGTGTTGTTCGTGACACTCTGGTTTGCACCGCTGCACGCGGCCGAGCCGTGGTGGATCGTCGCCTTCGCTTTCTCGGGCGCGGCGATCATGGGTGCGCTCGGGCTCATCGCAGGGCTGTGGGCGGAGAAGTTCGACCAGATCGCCGCATTCCAGAACTTCGTCATCGTCCCGATGACGTTTCTCTCGGGCGTGTTCTATTCGGTCGGCTCGCTGCCACCGGCGTGGCAGGTCGCCAGCCATCTCAATCCGTTCTTCTACATCGTCGACGGCTTTCGCCGCGGCTTCTTCGGCGTGAGCGACGTGTCGCCCTGGCTCAGTCTGGTCGTCGTGCTGGCGAGCCTGGCGGTCGTGTGCGCGCTGTGCCTGCACCTGCTGCGCACCGGGTACAAGATTCGCAGTTGAGGCCTGTCGACAGTATGAGCCGGCCCTGAGACCGAGGACGAGGGCGTCACGTAGCTTCAGCCAGCCAGCGTTGCCGGCACGGGCGTGCCGAGACAGCGGCAGGCGGCGGCGAGCGAGCCGACAACCACAGCGTCCTGCATCAGCCCGGCCTGAACTGTCGCCTGCGCCCAGGCCCGTGCGACCCGCGGTCGCTGCATGGCATGAAGTCGACGCAGCGGGAAGGCGTCCCATGGCGTGACCCGCGCCGCGGCCCTTGTCGAACCCTTGCTCACGTTGGCCGCCCAGGCGGGTTCCCGCGGGCCGATCAACTGCGCGAGCAGCTCGGTGGCGGCGGCGAAGGCCGGGACGAGGTCCTCGAGCGCCAGCTGACCCGGCGGCGGCTCACAAAGCCGTAGCGCGCGCCTGAGGAGAAGCAGGCGCAGCCTTGCCGCGCCGCTTTGCGCCAGGCCGCGCGCCGCTGCGAGCAATGCCGCGCGATCGGCCGGCGGCCCGCTGCGCAGTCGCGCGATCAGGGCGTCGAAGACGCGCCAGCGCGCCGCTGGCCCGAGCGCGAGCCAGTCCGCGCGCAGCCGTTCGACGAAGGGCGCGTTGCCGGCCCGTTCACGCCAGGCGCTCCACGGCGCAGCGTCGCTGGCGTCGGCGATCAACCAGGCGAGCAGCGCAGCGTGGCATTCGCCGCGGCTGCGCCAGTGCGAGGCACGCTGCAGCGCGTCGCGCTCGTCCTGTGGGTCGATGGCGGGGACGGGTGCAGGCGCGGCAGATGGCTCGAGCAGGTGGGCTGAAGCGGCACTTGTCAGCATCCGCAGCGACGGCGGCGGGGGTGCAGCGAAGGCCGCGATCGCGCCCGAGATCGTGCCCGGGTTGGTGCCCACCTTGGTGCCCACGGTGGTGCCTGCGGTGGTGTTCGCCATCGTGCCCGCGGCCATCGGCTTGCTCGCGATGGAAGGCGCTGACCCGTCGTCTTCGGAGGGCGGCGGCAGCAGGGGTGCATCCATCGGGCTCACGTGCCGGCCGTAGAGCCGCCGCAGCCGCTCTTGGAGCGGCGGGTGCGTCGCCATCCAACGCCGCCAGAAGCGCATTCCGAAGTCATCGTTTTGTGCGACCCACAGGTGGGCCAGGCTTGCCACCGATGGCGGCGCGTCTATGCGAGGCAGGCCGGCGATCTTGCGCAACACGCCGCCGATGCTGTCGACGGTGCGTGCGTACTGCACTGCCGACGCGTCGGCGCCGAATTCACGCTGGCGCGACACGGCGGCCTGCAGGACCCGGCCGGCGAGCCAGCCTAGCCACCCGACTGCGACGAGCGCGAAGCCGAACAGCGCGCCAGGGCGAAACCGCTCCTGCTCGTCGCGTGCCGCGAGCGATTGGCCGAATCCGTGCACCATCTGGAGCCCCCAGACGAGCCCGATCAGCCGCGTGTTCAGGCGCATGTCACCACGCACGATGTGGCCCATCTCGTGGCCGATGAGGCCTTGCAGCTCGGCGCGGGTCAGGCGTTCGAGGGCGCCCTGCGTGACCGCGATCACCGCATCGTCCGCCGTCCAGCCGGCAGCGAAGGCGTTGATGTTCAGGTCGCGCGGCAGCACCCAGGCCGCAGGCGGGCGGGTGCGCGCCGCGATCGCGATTTCCTGCACCACGTCGACAAGCCGGCGTTCGAGGCGTGCGCCACGCAGCCGGCCGACCGGATCGGCAGGCCGCGCACCAGCGAGCCGCGCCACGCGCGCGCCGCCTTCGCGCAGGCGCAGCGTTTCGATCCAGCAGCCGCCGAGCACGAACAGCAGCACGATGGCCGTGTTGGTCTCGAAGAAGAGCGGCGGATAGCTGTGCACGACTGGCAGCATCACCTGCAGCGCGATCGCAAGCCCCACATTCACCGCGACGACGATCAGCACGAGTGCCGCCGCAAAGCCGATCAACATGCCCCAGGTGGCGTTCTCGGCGGCCTCCTGCTCGCGCCGGAAACGCATGCTCAGAACCTGACGCTGACGGCCTCGCGCTCGGCGTCGTTGCGCGTGGCCTCCAACGTCGCCGCTGCCTTGAAGCCGAACGTGCCGGCGACGAGGTTGGCCGGCGCCTGCTGGGCCGCGTTGTTGTAGTCGAGCACCGCGTCGTTGAAGGCCTGACGCGCGAACGCGATGCGATTCTCGGTGTGTGCAAGCTCCTCGGAGAGCTCACGCATCGTCGCGTCGGCTTTGAGGTCAGGATAAGCCTCGACCACCGCCATCAGGCGTCCGAGCACACCGGCGAGCGTGCCTTCGGCACCGGCCAATGCCCCGATCGCAGCCGCGTCGGCAGGTCGGCGACGCGCTGCGTCGGCAGCGCGGCTCGCACCCGAACGCGCCGCCGCGACGGCCTCGAGCGTGCCCTGCTCATGCTGCAGGTAGCGCTTCGCCGTCTCGACGAGGTTGGGGATCAGGTCGTGACGGCGCTTGAATTGCACGTCAATCTGCGCGAAGGCGTTCGCGATTTCGTTGCGCCGGCGCACCAGCCCGTTGTAGGCAACGACCGCCCACACCACGAAAAGCGCCACGGCGGCCAAGACCGCGATCTGCCACATGCCCATTTGCGATGCCCTCTGCGGTTGCCGACGCTCGATACTCTATCCTGGGCGCGGCTGGACTGAACCTACAATAAGCGGGCCATGAGTGAACCATCTGCTGACGACGTGCGCGACTTCATTGCCGCGGGAATGCACTGCGAGCATCTCGCAGTCGAGGGCGACGGGCGCCACTTCTTCGCCACCATCGTCTCGCCCGAGTTCGAGGGCCTGTTGCGCGTGCGTCGACACCAGCGCGTCTATGCGGCGCTCGGCGAGCGCATGCGCGAGCAGATCCACGCGCTGTCGATGAAGACGCTGACGCCGACTGAATTTGCTGCCGAGGGCGGCGGCGGTCACTGACACATCGGCGTGGCGCGGGCATGCGAGCCGCAGCGCCGCACCCGCCGGTAACCTGCAAGTTCCAGCATGGACAAACTCCTCATTCGCGGTGGCCGTCGCCTCAATGGCGAAGTGACGATCTCGGGCGCGAAGAATGCCGCGCTGCCCGAGCTGTGCGCCGCACTGTTGACGGCGGAGCCGGTGCGGCTTGCAAACGTCCCGCAGTTGCAGGACGTGAACACGATGCTGCACCTGCTGCGCAACATGGGCGTCGCCGTCGAGCGCAGCGCCGAGCGGCCCGACGAAGTGATGCTCGACGCCTCGTCGCTCACCTCGCCCGAGGCGCCCTACGAGCTCGTGAAGACGATGCGGGCATCGATCCTCGCGCTCGGGCCGCTGCTCGCGCGCTTCGGCGAGGCCACCGTCTCGTTGCCCGGGCGGCTGCGCGATCGGCTCACGGCCGGTCGATCAGCACATCCTCGGTCTGCAGGCGATGGGCGCGCAGATCAGCGTCGAGCACGGCTACATCATCGCCAAGGCCGAGCGGCTGAAGGGCGCGCGCATCGTGACCGACATGGTCACCGTCACCGGCACCGAGAACCTGCTGATGGCGGCGACGCTCGCCGACGGCGAGACGCTGCTCGAAAACGCCGCGCAGGAGCCCGAGATCCCGGACCTTGCCGAGATGCTGATCGCGATGGGCGCGAAGATCGAGGGCCACGGCACGAGCCGCATCCGCATCCAGGGCGTCGAGCGGCTGCACGGCGTCGCGCACCGTATCGTGCCGGACCGCATCGAGGCCGGCACCTTCCTGTGCGCCGTGGCGGCGGCGGGCGGCGACGTGCTGCTGCGCGATGCACGCGCCGGGCATCTCGAGGCCGTGATCGACAAGCTGCGCGAAGCGGGCGCCGTCGTCGAGTCTGGCGAGGCGGACGGACGCGGCTGGATCCGCGTCCGCAGCGATGGCCGCTTGAAGGCGGTGAGCTTTCGCACCAGCGAGTACCCGGCATTCCCGACCGACATGCAGGCGCAGTTCATGGCGCTCGACTGCATCGCCGAGGGCAACGCCATCGTCACCGAGACGATCTTCGAGAACCGCTTCATGCACGTCAACGAGCTGATGCGCCTGGGCGCGAACATCGCCATCGACGGCCACGTCGCGGTCGTCGAAGGCGTGCCCAAACTCTCAGGCGCGACCGTGATGGCGACCGACCTGCGCGCTTCGGCCAGCCTCGTCATCGCCGGCCTCGTCGCCGAGGGGCAGACGGTCGTCGATCGCATCTACCACCTCGACCGCGGTTACGACCGCATCGAGGACAAGCTGCGCGCACTCGGCGCGGACATCGAGCGCGCAGGCAACATGACGATCACCCTTGCCCTTTCGAAGGGCCGCATCTTCGACGACTCGATGCCGCTGCTGAAGGCGGCGGGCATCGAGGTGCTCGAAGACCCCGAGAAGTCGCGCAAGCTCATCCTCGGCACCAGCCGGCCCGACGTGCGCGTCGTGCTCGTGCGCGCGAGCGACGTGCCGACCTACGTGCAGTACGGCGGCGCCGACCTCGGCGTCGCGGGCCACGACATCCTGCTCGAGCACGGCGGCCAGGGCCTGTACCAGCCGCTCGACCTCGGCATCGCGCGCTGCCGCTTGAGCGTCGCGGTGCGCGCCGATTTCGACTACGCCGCTGCCGTCAAGCAGGGTTCGCGCATCCGCGTCGCGACCAAGTACACGCAGTGCGCGCGCGACCATTTCGCCGACAAGGGCGTGCACGTGGACCTGATCAAGCTCTACGGCTCGATGGAGCTCGCGCCGCTCACCGGCCTGGCCGACGCGATCGTCGACCTCGTCTCCACCGGCAACACGCTCAAGGCCAATGGGCTCGTCGAGGTCGAGCAGATCATGCCGATCTCGGCGCGCCTGATCGTCAACCAGGCTGCACTCAAACTGAAGCGCGAAGCGTTGCGCGCGCTGATCGACGCGTTCGAGAGCGCCACCGCCGCGCGTGCCACGCAAGCTCGATGAGATACCCTGTGTCAACCCTCGCGGTGCGGGCCGAGCACCGGGCCGCACCCAAGCCGGCCCGCATCCCCTCGGGGATCGGCTGACGTATGCGTCAGACGAGGGGCTGGCATGCTCGTAACGGTACGCCGCCTCGACACGCGCGCCGCCGACTTCGACGCGGCGCTGGCGGTCGCTGCAGCACGGATCGGCCGAGTCGGACGCCACAGTCGAGCGCACGGCGGCCGAGATCATCGCCGACGTGCGCGCGCGCGGCGACACCGCGCTGATCGAGTTGACGCAGCGGTTCGACGGGCTGACCGTCGATTCGATGGCCGCGCTCACGCTTGGTCGCCGCGGACTTCGCCACCGCGTTCGAAGCGATCACGCCGGCGCAGCGCAGCGCCTTGAAGGCTGCCGCCGAGCGCATCCGCGCCTTCCATGAACGCCAGCTCGACGCCTGCGGGCGCAGCTGGCGCTATCGCGACGCGGACGGCACGCTGCTCGGGCAGAAGGTCACGCCGCTCGATCGCGTCGGCATCTACGTGCCGGGCGGCAAGGCGGCCTATCCGTCGAGCGTGCTGATGAACGCGTTGCCGGCGAAGGTGGCGGGCGTGGGCGACATCGTGATGGTCGTGCCGACGCCGGTGCGCAGGGGCGATGCGCATGACACGTCCAACGCGATGACGGGCGAACCCAATCCGCTCGTGCTCGCCGCGGCGCACGTGGCGGGCGTGACGCGCGCCTTCACGATCGGCGGCGCGCAGGCGATCGCCGCGCTCGCCTACGGCACCGCGAGCGTGCCGCGTGTCGACAAGATCACCGGCCCCGGCAACGCCTACGTGGCGAGCGCGAAGAAGCAGGTGTTCGGCCAGGTCGGCATCGACATGATCGCCGGGCCGAGCGAAATCCTCGTCCTCGCCGACGGCAGCACGCCGCCCGACTGGGTGGTGATGGACCTGTTCAGCCAGGCCGAGCATGACGAACTGGCGCAGAGCATCTTGCTGTCCCCCGATGCCGCCTATCTGGATGCGGTACACGCGGCGATCGATCGCCTGCTGCCCGAGATGCCGCGGCGCGAGGTGATCCGCGCCTCGCTCGAAGGTCGCGGCGCGCTGATCCTGACGCGCTCGATGGAGGAGGCGTGCGAGATCGCGAACCGCATCGCACCCGAGCATCTGGAGGTGTCGAGCCGCGACCCGCAACGCTGGGAGCCACTGCTGCGTCATGCCGGCGCGATCTTCCTCGGCGCGTACACGAGCGAGAGCCTGGGCGACTACTGCGCTGGGCCGAACCACGTGCTGCCGACGGCGGGCACGGCGCGCTTCTCGTCGCCGCTTGCCGTCACCGACTTCCAGAAGCGCAGCAGCGTGATCGAGGTGAGCGTGGCCGGCGCGCAGACGCTCGGCGTGATCGCTGCCGAACTGGCCGATGGCGAGGGCCTGCACGCGCATGCGCGCGCGGCACGCATGCGACTCGGCGCCGCCGCCGCGAATGCCGACACCGGCGACGCCGCCGACGCAACATCGAGCCCGAGCCATCTTCGATGTGCGGCCAGTGCGCGACGCGGACGTGCTGCCGCTGGTCAAGCTCGAGACGACGCCCGAACAGAAGAAGTTCGTCGCGCCCAACGCCGTCTCGCTCGCGCAGGCGGCGTACAAGACGGCCGGCCGGCCGTTCGGTCTTTACGCCGACGGCGAGCCGGTCGGCTTTTTGCTGCTGTGGGACGCACGCCAGGATGACGAGGAGCCGACCGACGAGTTGTACGTCTGGCGGCTGATGATCGATGCGAAGCGCCAGGGGCGCGGCCATGGCAGCGCGGCGATGCGCTGGGTGATCGGCGAGGCGCGTCGAATCGGCGTCGCGCAGGTCGGTCTGTCGCACGTGCCGGAGAATTCGGTCGGCGCGTTCTACGAGCGCTTCGGCTTTCGCTACACCGGCAAGGTTCACGAGGGCGAGCGCGAGATGGTGCTGCAACTGAAGGACGCCGCATGACGACCGACGACCTCGCACGTCGCATCGCGCGCACGATCCGTCAGGACGTGCAGTCGAGCGCGGCCTACGCGATCCAGCCGAGTGCGGGCATGGTCAAGCTCGACGCGATGGAAAATCCCTTCACGCTGCCCGCCGCGTTGCAGCGCGCGCTCGGTGAGCGGCTCGCACGCGTCGCGATCAACCGCTATCCCATCGGCAAGCCCGAGCTTTGCGCGGCACTCGCCCGGCATTTCGACGTACCTGCAGGCTGCGCCGTGATGGTCGGCAACGGGTCGGACGAATTGATCGACCTGCTATCGGTCGCCTGCAACGTGCCCGGCGCGAGCGTTCTCGCGCCGCTCCCGGGCTTCGTGCTCTACGAGCTGTCGGCACGGCTGCGAGGCCTGCGCTTCATCGGCGTGCCGTTGACGACGCGCTTCGAACTCGACGAGGCGGCGATGCTCGATGCGATCGAGCGCGAGCGCCCGGCGCTCACCTACATCGCCTATCCGAACAACCCGACCGGCAATTTGTACGACGAGCGCATCGTCGAGCGCGTCGTCGCCGCGGTCGGCGCGCAGGACGGCCTTGTCGTGTTCGACGAGGCGTATCAGCCGTTCTCGTCGCGCAGCTGGATGCAGCGCATGGCCGCGCACCCGCATGTGCTCGTGATGCGTACGCTCACGCAAGTTTGGCCTCGCCGGCGTGCGCCTCGGTTACATGGCGGGCGCCGCGGCGCTGATCGAACAGATCGACAAGGTCAGCCCGCCTTACAACGTCAGCGCGCTCAACGCCGAGGCGGCGCTCTTCGGGCTTGAACACGCCGACGTCTTCGCAGCACAGGCGACGATTCTGCGCAGCGAGCGCGCCAGGCTCATGTCGGCACTTGCCGCGCAGCCGGGCGTGACGCCGTTTCCGAGCGAAGCGAACATGATCCTAGTGCGCGTGCCGGACTCGAAGCGTGCGTTCGAGGGCATGAAGGCGCGTGGCGTGCTCGTCAAGCACATCGCCGGGTTGCATCCGCTGCTCGCCAACTGCCTGCGCCTGACGGTCGGAACACCGGAAGAGAACACCCTGATGATCGATGCCCTGAAAGCGAGCCTGTGACCATGCAACACCGCATCGCCGAGATCCAGCGCAATACGAAGGAAACGCAGATCCGCGTGCGGGTCGACCTCGACGGCACAGGGGCCGCCAAGCTCGCGACCGGCATCGGCTTCTTCGATCACATGCTCGATCAGGTTGCGCGCCACGGCCTGATCGATCTCGAAGTCGAAGCCAAGGGCGATCTGCACATCGACGGTCATCACACGGTGGAAGACGTCGGCATCACGCATCGGGCAGGCGGTCGCGCAGGCGGTGGGCGACAAGGCCGGGCTCACGCGCTACGGCCACGCCTACGTGCCGCTCGACGAAGCGCTGAGCCGCGTCGTGGTTGATTTCTCGGGCCGCCCGGGGCTGCACATGCACGTGCCGTTCAAGGCCGGCATGATCGGCGGCTTCGACACCCAGCTCGCGTTCGAGTTCTTCCAGGGCTTCGCGAATCATGCGCTCGTCACGCTGCACATCGACAACCTCAAGGGCGACAACGCGCACCACCAGTGCGAGACGGTGTTCAAGGCTTTCGCGCGCGCGCTGCGCATGGCGCTCAGCCCCGATTCGCGCGCGGCCGGTGTGATTCCCTCGACCAAGGGCAGCCTGTAGATGAGGTTGTTGCAACCCAGCGGGCGGGCCGGGCACCGGGCCGTTCCCAAGCCGGCCCGCATCCCAGGACCGCGAAGGGGCCCCTTCGCGGCCCCTGGGGATCGGCGAACGTACCCGTTCGACGAGGGGCTCCGTTGACACGCACCGTCGCCGTCGTCGACTACGGCATGGGTAATTTGCGCTCGGTGTCGCAAGCCGTGCTGCATGTGGCGGCCGGAACCGGGCTCGAGGTTGTCGTCACCTCACAGCCCGATGCGGTGCGCGCCGCTGAGCGCGTCGTGCTACCGGGCCAGGGCGCGATGCCCGACTGCATGCGCGAGTTGCGCGATTCGGGCCTGCAAGGCGCGGTGCTCGAAGCAGCGGCCACGAAGCCGCTGATGGGCGTGTGTGTCGGCATGCAGATGCTCTTCGATCGCAGCGCGGAGGGCCCGACGCCAGGCCTCGGGCTGATCGGCGGGGAGGTGCTTCGCTTCGAGCTCGAAGGCCGGCTGCAGCCCGACGGCAGCCGCTACAAGGTGCCGCAGATGGGTTGGAACCGGGTCGTGCAAACCGCCCATGACCGGCCCCGGCACCCCCTGTGGGCCGACGTGCCCGACGGTGCCTGGTTCTACTTCGTGCATAGTTACTACGCGCGACCGACGGATGCGCGCCACAGCGTCGGCGAGACCGACTACGGCGCGCGCTTTACCAGCGCCGTCGCACGCGATAACATTTTCGCCACACAGTTTCATCCCGAGAAGAGCGCGGATCACGGCCTGCAGCTGTACCGCAATTTCCTGCACTGGAAGCCTTGAACCCGGCTCACCTCGCCGCCCCGCCCCGTTCCACTCAAGAACCCCGGCCATGCTGCTGATACCCGCGATCGACCTCAAGGACGGCAAGTGCGTCCGCCTGAAGCAGGGCGACATGAGCGCCTCGACCACCTTCGGCGAAGACCCGGCGGCGATGGCGCGGCGCTGGGTCGACGCCGGCGCGCGGCGCCTGCACCTGGTCGATCTGAACGGCGCCTTCGCCGGCAAACCTGTCAACGAGGCGGCGATCCGCGCGATCCTCGCCGAGATCGGCGACGAGATCCCGGTTCAACTCGGCGGCGGCATCCGCGACCTCGACACCGTCGAGCGCTACCTCGACGACGGGCTTTCCTTCATCATCATCGGCACCGCGGCGGTGAAGAAGCCCGGTTTCCTGCACGACGCATGCAGCGCCTTCGGCGGCCACATCATTGTCGGCCTCGACGCCAAGGGTGGCAAAGTGGCAACCGATGGCTGGAGCAAGCTCACCGGCCACGAGGTCGTCGACCTGGCGAAGAAGTTCGAGGACTACGGCGTCGAGGGTGTGATCTACACCGACATCGGGCGCGACGGCATGCTCTCGGGCATCAACATCGAGGCGACCGTCAAGCTCGCGCAGGCGCTGACGGTCCCGGTGATCGCGTCGGGGGGCTTGAGCAACCTGGCGGACGTCGAGCGTCTGTGCGCCGTAGAGCACGAAGGGATCACCGGCGTGATCTGCGGCCGCTCGATCTACACCGGAGACCTGGATTTCGCTGTTGCGCAGGCGCGCGCCGACGAACTCGGCGACGCCGGCTGAACGCCTTCCGGCGTCAGGACGCTCTCGCCTGCCGCCGCCGTGTGACGGCGCCGACCGCCGCCAGGCCGAGCAGCATCAGCGCATAGGTTTCGGGCTCGGGCACAGGATGCAGGAAGCCACGAATCTCACCGCCCGCAAACGTGCTCGTGTGGATGTTGAAGTAGGCCTTGCTGGTGTCGAGACCGCCGGTGAGCGCACTGAACGCGCCGCTGACCGTGCCCCCGCTAGCCGTGACGAATGCGGCGTTGTAGCTGCTGGACAGCGCCATGTCGAAGGTGTGGTCGTAGGTGCCGGCGGTCACGCCGAGCGGAAACCCGACGAAGCTCGGCGTCTGGGTGGCGACACCGACGGTGCCGCTGTCGGGCAGCGCGGTGCAGCAGTGAATGTGCGACGCAGTTGTCGTTCCCGTCAAGTCGG
This sequence comes from uncultured beta proteobacterium, assembly GCA_963774675.1. Classification (GTDB taxonomy): domain Bacteria; phylum Pseudomonadota; class Gammaproteobacteria; order Burkholderiales; family Burkholderiaceae_C; genus CAIKUF01. The sequence goes on from CAVZFV010000013.1 coordinate 826,084, forward strand.
AGAATGACGCCTCGACATGCATGTGATCAAGTCGAAGTCGATCGTCACCCGGGCCCAGCCGGTGCCGGGAGATGCGTTGGGCGGCGATTCGTTCGCTCCGGACAGGGTGGCGTAGTAGTCGCTTTCATGCGCCGCAACCGGCAGCGCGACGGCGCAGGCAAGCAAGGCGGCGGCGAGGGATCTTGTGATGGACATACGAGACTCCATTCAGGCGCGATGGCACCGCGGGAGGTGCGGCGATGGTCGGTATAGTCGATCCTCGCCTCAGCCGCCTTCCCCTATGCTCGCCAAACGCATCATTCCCTGCCTCGACGTCACCGGTGGCCGTGTCGTCAAGGGTGTCAATTTCGTCGAATTGCGGGATGCGGGCGATCCGGTCGAGATCGCGGCGCGCTACAACGAGCAGGGTGCGGACGAGCTGACCTTCCTTGACATCACGGCGACGAGCGACGGGCGCGACCTCATCCTGCACATCATCGAGGCCGTCGCGGCGCAGGTGTTCATCCCGCTCACCGTAGGCGGTGGCGTACGCGGCGTCGAGGACGTGCGCCGCCTGCTCAATGCCGGGGCCGACAAGGTGAGTTTCAATTCGGCGGCTGTCGCCGACCCGCAGGTGATTCGTGACGCCTCGACCAAGTACGGCGCGCAATGCATCGTTGTCGCGATCGACGCCAAGCGACGCGTGGGCGACGATCTCGCCACCAAGGGCCCGGGTTGGGATGTCTACACGCACGGCGGGCGCAAGAACGTGCACATCGACGCGGTCGGGTGGGCGCGACAGATGGCAGCGTGCGGCGCCGGCGAAATCCTGCTCACGAGCATGGACCGCGACGGCACCCGTATCGGCTTCGACCATGAACTCACGCGCGCAGTGAGCGATGCGGTCAGCGTGCCGGTGATCGCCTCTGGCGGCGTCGGCACGCTTGAACACCTGGTCGACGGCATACAACTCGGCGGCGCCGATGCGGTGCTCGCTGCGAGCATCTTCCACTACGGGCATCACACGGTGGGTGAGGCGAAAGCGCTGATGGCGGCGCGCGGCATCCCGGTGCGTCTGTGAGCGGGCCGAGGCGCGGTCCGGCGCACGAGGTCCGCATCATCGGCGGACGCTGGAAGCGCAGCCGCCTCATCGTGCTCGACCGTCCCGGTCTGCGGCCGACGCCCAACCGGGTGCGCGAGACGCTCTTCAACTGGCTCGGCCAGGACCTTTCCAGCTGGCGTTGCTTGGACGCGTTTGCCGGCAGCGGTGCGCTCGGTTTCGAGGCGGCGTCGCGCGGCGCTTCCGAAGTCGTGCTGGTCGAGCGCGACGCCAAGCTTGCGGAGGAACTTCGCCGGGCGCAGGAACGCTTGAAGGCGGGCGAGGTACGAGTCGAGACGGCTGACGCGATGGCCTGGATGAGGCGCTGCGAGGCCGCGCGATTCGACCTCGTCTTCATCGACCCGCCCTTCGATGCCGGCCTCTTCGTCGAAGCGCTCACGCACGCCGTGCGACTGGTCGTGCCTGAAGGCTTCATCTACCTCGAGGCGCCCGAGCAATGTCCTGCCGAGTTGTTGAGCGAGCTCGGCCTCTTGCCGTACCGATATACCCGCGCTGGCAACGTGCACTCGCATCTGCTGCGGTGCCCGGCGGCTGTTGTGCCGGCGGCGGTTGCGGACGGCGGCTAAACTCTACGCGGACCGGTCGCAGCGCCGGCACCTTGCCGGAAGGAGCGAGTCTTGACGTCAGTTACCCGCCTCACCGCGGTTTATCCCGGCACCTTCGATCCGATGACGCTCGGGCACGAAGATCTGATGCGCCGCGCCAGCCGCCTGTTCGAGCGGCTGATCCTCGCCGTCGCCGCCGGTCACCACAAGCGTGCGATGTTCACGATCGACGAGCGGCTGGAAATGGCGCAGGAACTTGCGCGCGACTACCCGAACGTCGAGGTGTTGACCTATGGCGGGCTGCTGCGCGATTTCGTCGTCGGCCACGGCGGCAAGGTGGTGGTGCGCGGACTGCGCGCCGTCAGCGACTTCGAGTACGAGTTCCAGATGGCCGGCATGAACCGCCAGTTGATGCCCGAGGTGGAGACGCTGTTCCTGACGCCGTCGGACCAATACCAGTTCATCTCGAGCACCTTCGTGCGCGAAATCGCGATGCTCGGCGGCGAGGTGTCGCAGTTCGTCTCGCCTTCGGTCAATCAGCGCCTGCAGGAGCGCACGCGCGAGACGCGCAAGAGCGACTAAGGGCCCGTTCACAAGGAAACCTGGAGCCGTGGCACTCATCATCACCGACGAATGCATCAACTGCGATGTATGCGAGCCCGAGTGTCCCAACCAGGCCATCTCGATGGGGCCCGAGATCTACCAGATCGATCCCGCGCGCTGCACCGAGTGCGTCGGCCATTTCGACGAACCGCAGTGCGTTCAGGTCTGCCCGGTGAGCTGCATCCCGCTCGATCCGACGCACGTCGAGAGCCGCGAGACACTCTGGGCCAAATACCGCAGGTTGATGGCCGAGAGCGAAAAGGTGCCCGCGATTCGCGACTGAGCGCGGACCGGCGTCGCCGGTCTCTATCGCGCCCTACTGCGCTCTACTTCGACGCACTCGGCGCCGCTGATGCGGTTGCCTTCGGCTTGGCCGGCAGGCGCACCGTGAGTGGCTTGGAAGGGTCCTGCGCCGGAGGCTTGCCATTCTTCGGCGCCGATACTGCACCACCGGTCGCGTTGTCGGGGGTGTTTGCGCTGGCTGCCGGCAGCGCCCTGGGTGGTTTGGCCTTGCGGCCCTCCGGCGCGGACGTCGGCGCGTTATCGCGGTCGAACTGTGCGGCGCGGCGCGCCTCGCTCGCGGCCAGGTCCTGCGCCGCCGCGCGCTGCTCGGGCGTGCGGTCGTCGGCCGCGTTGATCGCCTTGCCTTCGGTGCACGGGGCCTGCTGATAGATGCGGCCGTCCGGCCCGCAGCGGTAGATTTTCTGCGCCGCTGCGCCAAAGCAGATCGTCAGCGCGGCCGCGGCAAGACAGAGGGATCTCATGACGTCGGCTCCTTTGACGGCGGCTCCGGCGCATCGACCGGACGGGGCGGCTTGGGTCGCTGCGGCTTGGCGTGCAGCTTCATCATGGCACGGTCCATCTCGCCAGCGAGCAGGGCGTCGAGCGCGGTGAGCGACAGCTCGATGCTCTTTTCGATGGCCTCGCGCTCGTCCTGTGCGGGCTTGCGCAGGACGTAGTCCGCGACCTCGGACTTGATGCCCGGGTGGCCGATGCCCAGGCGCAGGCGCCAGAAGTCCGGCGTGCCGAGTTGCGCCTGGATGTCCTTCAGGCCGTTGTGGCCGGCCGCGCTGCCGCCCTGCTTCAGGCGAACCTGCCCAGGCGGAAGATCGAGCTCGTCGTGCGCGACGAGGATCTCGCTCGCCTCTATTTTGAAGAAGCGAGCGAGCGGCGCGACGGCTTTGCCCGACAGGTTCATGTAGGTCATCGGCGCAAGCAGCCACAGCGGGCCGGCGGGTCGGTTGACGCGCGCAATGCTGCCGAAGTAGCTGCGTTCCGGCGCGAGCGTCGCACGCAATGCGTGCGCCACGGCATCGAGCCACAAGAAGCCGGCGTTGTGTCGCGTGCCCGCGTATTCAGGCCCCGGGTTGCCGAGCCCGACAAGGAGACGAATCATTGGTGGATTATCGAATGTCGCGGGCATGAAAAAGCCCCGCGGATGCGGGGCTTGGAGAGATGCCCGAGAAGCCTGGCGAATGTCGGGCGAGCAGAGTGCACGCCGGCATGACCGGCATCGCACTTACTTCTTGTTCTGCTTTTCCTTTGCGGGCGCCTTGCCCTTGGCCTCTGGCGCGGCCGGTGCGGCGACCACCGCGGCTGCGTCAGCCACGACTTCCTCGGCCTCGACACGCGGCGCCACCGCGCTCACGATCGTGATGTTGGTGCGGCCGTGACGCACGAGCTTGATGCCTTCGTCGAGCTTCAAGTCGCGGGCGTGGATCGAGTCGCCCTTTTTCATGTCCGCGAGGTCGATCGTGATGTGCTCGGGCAGTTTCGTCGCCAGGCACTCGATCTCGATTTCGCTCATAGCCTTGTTGATGACGCACTTGTCCGTCTTGACGGCTTCGGAGACTTCTTCGTTGATGAAGTGCAGCGGCACGCGCTTGCGCAGCGTGGTCTTCTCGTCGATGCGCTGGAAATCCACGTGCATCACTATCGGCTTGAAGGCATGCATCGAGTAGTCGCGCAGCAGCACGGTCTCGGTCTTGCCGGCAAGCTCCATCTCGAGCAGTGAACTGTGGAACGCTTCCTTCTTCAGCGCGAAGAAGAGTGCGTTGTGGTCGAGCTCGATCATGGCCGGTGTGCCCGCGCCATAGACGATGCCCGGAACCTTGGCGGCATTGCGCAGGCGGCGGCTCGCTCCGGTCCCCTGCTTGGTGCGCTCGTAAGCGACGAATTTCATGGTGTTCTCCAAAATGGCCGGGGGCCCGCGACCAGGCTCCGCGTGGGATCGAGTCTTGCGACTCGCGAAAAGGGCGGCCCTTGCAGGCGCCGCCCAGGGACTCACGGCTCAGAAACTGACGTTCTGATCCGAGAAAAGCGACGTGACGGACTCGCCGTCGGAAATGCGGCGGATCGTCTCGGCAAAGAGCGAGGCGACCGACAGCTGTCGGATCTTGGTGCAGGCGCGGCCGGCACCGCTCAGGGGAATCGTGTTCGTGATGACGACCTCGTCGATCTGCGAGGCCTTGATGCGCTCGACCGCCGGGCCCGAGAATACGGGGTGGGTGCAATAGGCGAAGACCTTGAGCGCGCCGCGTTCCTTCAGCACCTCGGCCGCCTTCACGAGCGTGCCGGCGGTGTCGATCATGTCGTCCATGATGACGCAGTTGCGGCCTTCGATGTCGCCGATTACGTGCATCACCTCGGACACGTTGGCCCGCGGCCGCCGCTTGTCGATGATCGCGAGCTCGCAGCCGAGTTGCTTGGCAAGCGCGCGCGCGCGCACCACGCCGCCGACGTCGGGCGAGACGACCACCAAGTCCTGATAGTTCTTGCTCTTCAGATCCGACAGCAGCACCGGCGAGGCGTAGATGTTGTCGACCGGGATGTTGAAGAAGCCCTGAATCTGGTCGGCGTGCAGGTCCATCGTCAGCAAGCGCTCGACCCCGACCGCCTCGAGCATGTTGGCGACCACTTTCGCGCTGATCGGCACCCGGCGTGATCGCGGCCGGCGATCCTGCCGCGCATAACCGAAGTAGGGGATGACGGCCGTGATGCGGCGCGCCGAGGCGCGCTTCAACGCATCGACCATGATGCACAGCTCCATCAGGTTCTCGTTGGTCGGAGCGCAGGTCGGCTGGACGATGAACATGTCGCGTGCGCGAACGTTCTGGTTGATCTCGACGTCGACCTCGCCGTCCGAGAAGCGCCCGACCGAGGCGCGGCCAAGCTCGATCGAGAGGCGCGCAGCCATCTCCTGCGCGAGCGCCGGATTCGCGTTGCCGGTGAACAGGACAGTGTTGAAGAGCACTTCGACTCCGTTTCAGCCTGCCGGGCTTGCGGGCCTTAGGCTCCTGGCGGCGTACCGCAAGGCACGCGGATACAACAGAAGATTCTGGCAGGGGAGGAAGGGTTCGAACCTTCGCATGTCGGAATCAAAATCCGGTGCCTTAACCAGCTTGGCGACTCCCCTACACCGGTCCGCCGCTTGCGCGGCGAACCTTAAAACGTTTTGTCAGCCCTCGGCGAAATCCCAAAGGGGATGACGCTCCAGGCTGCGGCACATGCGCGTGACCCAGCCCGGCGCCGGATCGTCCGGCATCGGCCGAGCAGGCTGCGCGCCTGTCCCTGCCCCTGCAAACACCGCGCTGCCGGAGCCCGTCATGCGGCTGTTGCCGAAACGGGCTTCGAGCCATCGGGCCGCAGCGGCAATCTCGGCGCACTGGCTGATCGCCGGTGGCTGCATGTCGTTGCGCCCGAAGCTACCGCAGCCGAAACCATGGCTCGCGCTATCGTCTGCAAGAAAGCCCGCAAGTATAACGGCATCGGTATTGCGGCGCAGCATGGGGCTCGCGAAAATCGCGTGCGTCGCCACGCCGGTCGCTGGCTTGACGACGGCCAGCCATTGACGCGGCAGATCGATCGGCGTCAGCCGCTCGCCGATCCCCTCGACGAAGGCGTTAGTGCCGCCAAGGAAAAAGGGCACGTCGGCGCCCAACCTGAGCCCGAGTGCCATCAGCCGTGAACGCGGCCAGTCGAGCGACCACAGGCGGTTGAGCGCGAGCAAGGTCGTCGCCGCATCGGAGCTACCCCCGCCCATGCCTGCGCCGCTCGGCAGACGTTTCTCGATCGAGATTTCCGCGCCGAGCGCGGTGCCACTTTCGCGCTGCAGCGCCGCCGCCGCGCGCAGACACAGGTCGTCGGCCGGCAGCGGCTCGCTGAGATCGTGGCGCGCGAGGCGGCCATCGCTGCGGCGTTCGACGTGCAGCGTGTCGCCCCAGTCGATCAGCACGAATGCCGATTGCAGCAGGTGATAGCCGTCGGCGCGCCGGCCGACCACGTGCAGGAACAGGTTCAGCTTGGCTGGCGCGGGCAGGTCGTAGAGGGCCTTCATTGGGGTCGATCGAGCACCGCGCGCACGCTGACTGCAGGTGGCGCTTCGCGGTGCGCGGCAAAGACGCCACGCTCGAAGCCCGCGAGCATCACCTGCCAGCCGAGTTGCGAGAAGCCGTCTTCAGGCGGGGAATGCGGCGTGCTGGGCGCATCAGGCCAGGGTCGGCCGCGCAACCAGTCGAAGAATGCGGCGATCGGCAACGCCTCGCCTGCAAGTTCGCGCGTCAACGCATCCATGTCGGGATACGGTGTTTCGCCCTTCGGCGTCACAAGCGTTGCCTGCTGCGGCGACCAGCGCGCCTGCGCGAGTTGGGTGCCGAGCGGCGTCGCCAGGCTCAGCGTGCCGCGCCTCGCGTCTCCCGACAGATCGAAACCCGCGCTGAGCGACCGCGGCGTACCGCCGTCGGTGCTCTCGACCCGTACCGTCATGCGTCCGGAGATTGTGTTCGGCGCCAGCGGTTCGATCCGCGTCGCGCAGGCGGACAAGAGCAGCGAGGCGACCCAGATGGCCGCAACTTTCGCCCGCCTGATGTGCACGCTCACAGATCGATTTGCAGGCGAGTGACTGTCTCGACCAACACTTCGTTGCTCGCGTCGCGCTTGCGCGCATCGCGCAAGATCTGCCGTGCTTCGTCTTTCTGCCCGCTGACCCAAAGCACCTCCGCGAGGTGGACGGCGATCTCGACGTCCGGCCGCGCGACATACGCCTGGCGCAGCAGACGAATCGCTTCATCGCGGTTGCCCATGCGGTACTCGACCCAGCCAAGGCTGTCGGTGATGAAGGGGTCGCCGGGCCGCATCTCAAGCGCCTTTGCAATCAGCGCGTGCGCCTCTTCGAGCCGCACATTGCGTTCTGTGAGCGAGTAACCGAGCGCGTTGTAGGCATGCTGATAATTCGGCGCGATCTCGATCACGCGGCGCAGCTCGCGCTCCATGTCGTCGAAGCGGCCGAGCTTTTCGGCCAGCATCGCCTGCTCGTAGAGCAGGTCCGGGTCGTTCGGGAACTTCTTGTTCGCCGCCACCATCACGGCGTAGGCATCGTCCCAGCGCTTGGCCTCGCGCAGGATCTGTGCTTCGGCGAGCAGCTTGGCGCGTGCATCGGCAGGATTGCGCTCCGGCGCTTGGCGGATCACCGCGCGCGCCTCGTCGATCCGCCCCTGGCGCGCGAGCAGCGACGCACGGCGCACTTGGACCTCGAGCGCGCGCGTGGTGCTGTCGATCTTCCCGAGCCAGGTTTCGGCCTGCGCATAGTCGCCTTGCATCTCGGCTGCCTGGGCGAGCAGCAGATAGGCTTGAATCAAACCCGCATCGCTGGTGGAGGGGGCTTCGTCTTCATCGTCGCCGTCATCGACCTGGGCCGTGCCGTCGGCAAGCGGGCGCGCCGCGGAGGCCGCGGGTGCCGCTGGCGCCGCCGCTGATGCCGATGCCGATGCCGATGCGGCGGGCGCGTCCGCCGCCTGCGCGAGCTGGACGAATCTCTTCAGCGCAGTGGTCGTCTCCTGCGGTTGGCGCAGATCGAGACGCAGCGCGCCGAGGCTCAGCCAGGGCGCAGCCAGGGTCGGTGCATTGCGCGTAACGATTTCAAGTTGGGCGATCGCGTCCGCATGCCGCTGGCCGCCGCCGAGCACCCGCGCATAGAGCATGCGCAGCGCGTTGTTGCCGGGGTTGGCCGCGAGCGTTGCGATCACGATCGCCTCGGCCTGCGGCGTGGTCGGAAACATCTCGAGCGCGACGAGCGCCGGGCCGTCCGAAGACGGGTCCGCCGCATGCGCCTGCTGCGTGAGTTCGAGCGCGCGCGCAGTATCTTGCGCGAGCAGCCATCCGCGCGCAATCGCGACGCGTGCCGCGGTTTCGGTGGCGGGCTCTTTGACGTAGCCGCCGAGCGCGTCTTCGAGCGCCTTGGCTGCGGCGCGCTTGTCGGACGCGCGCGCGAACAAGCGTGGAGACACGGAAATCAGCAGCGGCCTCTCGGCCGGCGGCGAAACGTCGATCAAACGCCGCAGGGGTTCCACCGCTTCGGGTACTCGGTTCAGCGCAATCAGCAACTGCACCTGGTAGCGCAACGCGTCGCGCGAGTCGGGCCACGCGGCGCGCCACGCCTTCACCGCGGCAAGCGCCTGATCGCCGGCGCGTGCCTGCAATGCGATGTCGGTCGCACGGCGGTACAACTGCGGGTCGTTGGTCTTGCGCGCGGCGTCGAGGATCACCTGATACGCGTTGCCAGGCGCACCCTCGCTCAACTCGATCTCGCCGATCAGCAATTGATAGAACAGCGGCGCCGTCAGCGCCGAATTCTCTGGCGGGGCCTGCGCGTCCTTCGCGTCCTGCACCTGCGCGGCGGAGCTAAGCCCGCAGCAGGCAGCGGCCAGAACGAGTGCCGACCTCGACAGTGAACGAACAATTCGGGCGGGCATCGGGGGGGTCCTCGTGTGCCCTCTGGACAACTAGTACGCCAACCCAGAGATTTCGAAACATGAATGCGCGTCTTCGGCCCGATGGCGGCGTTGCAAATCCTCGCGATACCTACGGGTATCGCTGCGGTTTGCGCCTTGCCCTCGGGCCGAATCTATCCCATTCATCCTGTTCCTAAACCTCGGGGTTGGCGTACCAGGTCCGACGGCGGCTGATATCGAAAAAATCATTCTAGTGTCGCGCCTCGGCTCTCGCTGACTCGCAGGTGCCGATGGAGTCGGCGCGGACGCAATAATTCCCTCATGCCTGAATTGCCCGAGGTTGAAGTTACGCGCCAGAGCTTCGGCCCGCGCATCCAGGGCGCCCGCGTCACCGGCGTGCGGCTAGGCAAGCCGCTGCGCTGGCCGCTCGGCTGCGCCGCGGAGTCGCTCGTCGGGCAAATCGTCGGCGCGGCACAGCGGCGCGGCAAATACCTGTGGTTGCCGCTCGAGCGCGGCGGGCTGCTCTTGCACCTCGGGATGTCGGGGTCGCTGCGGTTCGACGGCGGCGCGCCGCCGCCCGGGCCGCACGATCACTTCGATCTCGCGACCAGCCACGGCACGCTGCGCCTGACCGACCCGCGACGCTTCGGCGCTGTCGTCTTCTCACTGGCCCTCGACGAAGCGCCGGCCGCCAATCTGCTCTCGAGCCTAGGCCTGGAACCGTTCGATCCCGCTTTCACCGGGGCCTATCTGCACGATGCGATGCGGCGTCGGAGCGCTCCGATCAAGCAGGTGCTGCTTGCGGGCGACATCGTCGTCGGCGCGGGCAATATCTACGCCTGCGAGGCGCTGTTCGCTGCCGACATCGATCCGCGGACGCGCGCCAGCCGCCTGAGCCGGCCGCGCTGCGAGACGCTCGCCAGTGCAGTGCGGGCGACCCTTGCGCGCGCGCTGGCGGCTGGCGGCTCGACGCTGCGCGATTTCCGCGACGCGCATGGCATGGCCGGTGCATTCCAGGATCAGACGTGCGTCTACGGCCGCGCCGGCGAGCCCTGTCACGTTTGCGGCACCGCCGTTCGGCGCATCGTGCAAGGCCAGCGCGCGACCTATTTCTGCCCGCGTTGCCAGCGGCGGTGAGCAGTTGTATCAGCGACCCCCCCGGCGCAGGGCCTGGGCTACGATGCTCTCCCCATCCGACTTTCAGTTAATGGACGCCGCATGACGACGCCGTTCGCCGGCAATTTCGATGCCCTCGGCCGCTGGCGCGCGACGCTGCTCGATCGGCTCGCCGCGGTGCGGCGCTTCGTGGCCGAGCACGAACTCGGCGACGCGACGACCGACACACTCATCGCCGCGCTGCGTGAACGCATCGCGAACGACAAGGTCGTCGTCGCCTTCGTCGCTGAGTTCTCGCGCGGCAAGTCAGAGCTGATCAACGCGATCTTCTTCGCCGATACCGGCCGGCGCGTGCTGCCGGCAACGCCCGGACGCACGACGATGTGCCCGGTCGAGCTGGCGTGCGAGCCGGGGCAACCGGCGTCGCTCGCGCTGCTGCCGATCGAGACGCGCCACGAAGGCGCGTCGATCGCCGACCTGCGCATGCGCCCGCGTGCGTGGACGCACCATTCGCTCCAGGGTGGTGCGGCCGAACAGTTGTCTGAAGCGGTGGCGCAGGTCATGCGCACGCGCTGGGTGGACAAGGACGAAGCGCGTGCACTTGGCTTCTGGAATGACGCGCCGGACGACGAGCGCGAGCCGGACAACCCGACGCCCGACGCCGCCGGCAGGATCGAGATTCCGGTCTGGCGCCATGCGCTCGTGAACTATCCGCACCCCTTGCTCGAGCGCGGCCTCGTCGTGCTCGACACGCCGGGGCTCAACGCGCTCGGCGCAGAGCCCGAGCTCACGCTCGGCCTGCTGCCGAACGCGCAGGCGACTGTTTTCGTCCTCAGCGCCGACAGTGGTGTCACGCGTACGGACATGCAGCTCTGGCGCGATCATCTCGGCGCGCGCTCTATGGCGCACTTCGTGGTGCTAAACAAGATCGACACGCTGCGCGACCCGTTGTCGTCGCCCGGGCAAATCACGAACCAGATCGAATCGCTGCGCCAGGCGACGGCGCGCTCGCTCGACATCGCACCCGAGCGCGTGTTTGCACTCTCGGCACGCGAAGCGCTGACCGCGCGCATCCAGGGCGATGCCGACGGACTGCGCAAAAGCCGCCTGCTCGAACTCGAAGAGGCGCTGGGCTCGCAGTTGCTGCAACAGCGCCATGCCTTGCTGAAGGGCGTCGTCAACGAGGCGGCGCAGCAATTGCAGGCCCAGCTCGTGCGCCGCACCGGCGAGCGTCGGCGCCAACTCACCGAGCAGATCCTCGAGCTGCGCGGCCTGCGCGGCAAGAGCGCGAATCAATTGCAGGCCGTGCGAGAGCGGGCGACACAGGAATCCGCCGAATTCGAACAGTGCAACGTGCGGATCCAGGCGCTGCGCGCGGTGCATCTGCGGATGCTCAACCGCACCGTGTCGCAGTTGGCCAGCGACGCGCTGCGCGCCGAGGTGCTGCAAATGCAGCAGGAGCTCAAGGATTCGCTGCTCAAGCTCGGCGCACGCAAGGCCTTCGTCTCGCTGTGCAGCCGATTGCGCGGCCGGTTCGCCACGGCGCAGGAGCAGGGCGAGGAGATCCACACGATGCTGCGCGCGAGCCACGCGCGGCTGAACGCAGAGTTCGCGTTCGCCCTTGCGCTTGACGCGGCGCCGGATCTGCGCCACTTCAGTCACGAGCTCGAAATGATCGAGGCCGGCTACACGCGCTATCTCGGGCTAGGACAGGCGCTGCGCCTGTCGCAACCGCGCTTTCTCGAGCGCTTCACGCGCATGCTCGTCTCGAAGTTGCGCGTCGTGTTCGAATCCGCAGCCGCCGAGATCGAGCTGTGGAACAAGTCGGCGCTGTCGCACCTCGAGTCGCAGCTCGCCGAACGGCGCCGCGCCTTCCGCAGGCGCGCCGAGGCACTCACGCGCATCCAGCTCGCTGCCGGCGAACTGGAGCAGCGCATTGCCGAGCTGACCGCACAGGACGCCGCCCTCGCCGGCGTGCTCAAGCGCGCAGAGGCGCTGACGCAGGCGTTACAGACCCTGGCGCCGCCCGAGGTTGCGGCTGAAGTTGCGGCCGAACCTGCGGTGACTCGGAAGCCTGCGGATGCGGCTTCCGGCGCGGTTTCGTCGTCCACGTCGCTGCCCGCGTCCCGCCCCCAAGCTGTCGGGCTGGCGCGCCGAAGGCCGCGACGCCGCGCGAGCGCAAGCGCGCCTGACGTCTGGCGCCCGACGTTTGCGCGCGCCCACCTCAACCGGTCTCGCCGGGCGACTCGTCGCGTGGCAGCGCAGCCACGGCCGCAATGCACTGCCCTGGCAGAACACGCGCGATCCATACCGCGTGTGGCTGTCGGAGATCATGCTGCAGCAGACGCAGGTCGCAACCGTGCTCGACTACTACGCGCGATTCCTCGCGCGCTTTGCCGATGTCCACGCGCTTGCTTCCGCACCGCTGGACGATGTGCTCGCGCTATGGAGCGGTCTGGGCTACTACAGCCGCGCGCGCAACCTGCATCGCTGCGCGCAGATCGTTGTCACCGAGCACGCCGGGAACTTTCCGTGCACGAGCGCCGCGCTGATGACATTGCCGGGCATCGGCCGCTCGACGGCGGCGGCGATCGCGGTCTTTTGCTTCGGCGAACGCGTCGCGATCCTCGACGGCAACGTCAAGCGCGTACTGACGCGTGTGCTCGGCGATGCTCGCGACCTGTCGACCATGGCCAACGAGCGCGCACTGTGGGCGATCGCAACCGAAATGCTGCCCGATGCGCGACGTCCGGCGCTACACGCAAGGCCTGATGGACCTCGGCGCGACGCTGTGCAGCGTGCGCGCGCCGCAGTGCGATGCGTGCCCGCTCGCGGCGCAATGCCGTGCGACACCTCGAAGGCAAGCCCGAACGCTATCCGGTGAAGACGCGTCGCCTTGTGCGCGGGCAACGCGAGAACTGGTGGCTGTGGCTCCAGTGGCGCGGCAAGGTGTGGTTGCAGCAGCGGCCGGAGCGCGGTGTGTGGGCTGGTTTGTGGACGCTGCCGCTGCTCGACGGCGAGGATGAAGCGCGCGCCACAGCCACATCGCTCGGCGTTCGAACTCGACCCGCTGCCTGTGATCGAGCATGCGCTCACGCACTTCGACTGGCGGCTGCATCCGCGCCGCGCGCGGCTCCTGCGCAAGCCCGCGCAGCCGCTTCCGGGCCCCGGACGCTGGATCGAGCACGCAGCGTTGGCGCAAATCGCGCTGCCGGCGCCGCTCAGGCGATTGCTCGAAGCGAAGTGAACGCCGACTAGGAAACGACGCCCTTGCCGCGCAGGAATTCGTCGACGAGCTGCAGTCGCAACTGCGCATCGGGCAGGGCCATCAGTCTTTGCTTCGCAGCGAGCGAAAGCGGCAGGATCTCGCACCAGCGGTTCGCGACCCAGCCTGCATCGTCGAAGCGATAGGGTTCGAGGAACGGGGCATTGCCTCTGGCCTCGAGCGCGGCGAACGCGGACTCCGAGCCCGCGCACGGTTGCGGCGACGGAATCACCGGGCGCGCAGTGCTCGTCGTCTTCGATCGTCTCCACCGGCGCGGTCCACAGGCCGTCGGTCTGGCGCGTCGCCGAATGAAGGCTGAAGCGCTGCGTGCCGCGGCAGCGCACGCGCAGGATACCGGGCTGCTCGCCGTCCACCTCGATCAGCTCGGCTTTGGTGCCGATCGATTCGAACTCGACGTCCGCGGCCGTGCCGACCGCGTCGCCGCTGCGCAAAGCGACGACGCCGAACGCCGCGTTCTCACGCAGGCAGGTACTCACCATATCGAGATAGCGCGTCTCGAACACCTTCAGTGCGAGCAGGCCGCCGGGGAACAGCACGGTCTGGAGCGGGAACAGCGGCAGCTCAGCGGTCAGCGGGGAGACGCTCATGTCCCCGCCCGGCCGCCCGAAGGCACTGACGCGCCCCTCGGGGGCAGCGAACGAAGTGAGCTTGGGGCAGTTTCATCCCAGTATCGCCCGGCCGTTCCGAAGGTACTGAGCGCCCCGAGGGCCGCGAAGGGGCCTCTCCGTTGCCCCCGGGGCAGTGAGCGAAGAGAGCGTGGGGGCTTCACTTCACCTCGCATCGAGCTCGCGATGGCGTATCAGGCGTGGCGGCATGCGGAGGCAAAGCGCTGCGCGAGCATTTCGACGAGCGTAGACGGAACGGTGCTGCCCGCCGGTGCAACCGATCGCGACCGTCAGGTAGCTGCGCTGGTCCTCGACGAACGCGGGCAGCCAGCGTTTGAGAAAGGTTTCGATCTGCACAAGCATCTCGACCACTTCGGGCTGCGTCTGCAGGTAGGCCGCGATCTCCGGGTCGCGACCGGTGAGCGGGCGCAGCTCGCGGATGTAGTGCGGATTGGGCAGCACCCGCACGTCGAACACCAGATCGGCGTCGAGGGGCACACCGTGCTTGTAGGCGAACGATTCGAAGGCGAGCGTCAGGCGCGTGTGACCGGCCTGCACCAGATCGCGGATCCACTGGCGCAGCTGGGCCGGCCGCAGTTGACTCGTGTCGACCACGGTCGACACTTCGCGCAACTCGGCGAGCAGCTCGCGCTCGAGCTCGATCGCCTCGGTCAATGCGCGCTGGCCGTCGGGCGGGTCGTCGCTGCGCCGGTGGGCGTGCGGCGCGGCGGGCGGATCGCTCGACAGCGGGTGGCGGCGCCGCGTCTCGGAGAAGCGCCGCACGAGCGCATCGGTGCTGGCGTCGAGAAACACGGCGCGGATCGCAACGCCCTCGGCGCGCAACTCGTCGAGCAGCGGCAGCAGGTGTGGCAGCGAGCCGGCGCTGCGCACATCGACAGCGATTGCCACGCGCCGCTCGGAGCGTTCGTGCTCCAGGCGCAGGAAGTCGCGCAGCAGTTCGGGCGGCAGGTTGTCGACGCAGAAATAGCCTGCGTCCTCGAGCGCATGCAGCGCCACCGACTTGCCCGAACCCGAGATGCCGGTCACGAGCACGACCTGGCGCGGCGAAGACGCTTCGCCCGAGGCGGCGGGCGACGCAGCGGGCGACGCAGCGGCGCCGCGGGCGACACAGCGGGCGACACAGGCGGGCTCATTGGCGTTGGAGTCGATTGCGCGCGTTAGGTTTCCCGCTGCCACCTTCGAGCATTTCCTGCGCGTGCGCAAGGCTCGTACCCGAAAGCCGCTCGCCGCCGAGCATGCGTGCGATTTCGGCGACGCGCGCCTCGCCCGCAACCGCCTGCAGCGTGCTGAGTGTCGCGCCGCCGCGCATGGTCTTCGCAACGACATGGTGTTCGTCTGCGCTCGCTGCGACCTGCGCGAGGTGCGTCACCGCGAGCACCTGGCGGTCGCGGCCGAGCTGCTTCATCAAGCGGCCGACCGCTTCGGCCACCGCGCCGCCGATGCCGGCGTCGATCTCATCGAAGATCAAGGTGCCTGCGGCTTCGCCCGCTGGCGCACCCTGGCTCGTCGTGACCGCGATCGCGAGCGCGATGCGCGAAAGCTCGCCGCCAGATGCGACCTTGCCGAGGGGCCGCGGCGTGCTGCCCGCGTGACCGGCGACGAGGAACTCGGGTGATTCGTCGCCGAAGGATTGCGGACCGTCGTTTGGAGCTAGTGAAATCTCGAAGCGGCCCCCGGCCATGCCGAGTTGCTGCAGCGCCTGCGTCACGGCGTCGGCGAGCTTGGGCGCGGCGCGGCGGCGTGCCAGGGTCAACTTTTTTGCCTCGCGCTGATAGGTGGCGAGCGCTGCGGCGAGTGCGCGGTCGAGCGCGTCGAGATCGGTCGCCGCGTCGAGCGCCTTCAGCTCGGTGCGCCATTGCTGGGCCAGCGCCGGCAGCTCGGGCGGCGCCCGGTGATAGCGGCGGGCGAGGCCGACCCATGCCGCGAGCCGCTCGTCGAGCGCGCGAAGCGCATCGGGATCGGGCTCGGTGCGGTGCAGATAGCCGGTCAGCGTGTGCGCCGCGTCCTGCAATTGCGCCTGCGCGCTGCGCAGCACCTCGGCCACCTGCCCGAGTTGCGGGTCGTGCGCTGCAACCTCGTCGAGGGCATCGGCCGCGCGGCCGGCGAGCGTGTCCGCGTTCGCGGCCGCGTCTACGTTCGAATCGACTTCGGAAATCATCGCCAGCGCCGCCTGGGCGGCATCGATCAGTGCCTGCGCGTGCGACAGCCGCGAGTGCTCCGTGTTGAGCGCGTCCCACTCGTCGTCGCCGGGCGCGAGCCTGTCGATCTCGCCGAGCTGCCAGGCGAGGCGTTCGCGTTCGCGCTCCAGGTCCGCCTGCTTCGCGCGCGCATCGTGCAAGGCAACACCCGCCGCCTTCCAGCTGGACCAGGCCTGCGAGACGGCTGCCGTGTCGACGCCGGCCTGCGCGTCGAGCAGCGTGCGCACGACCGCCGGACGCGTCAGGCCTTGCCACGCATGCTGGCCGTGGATGTCGACGAGATGCGCCGCCGCCTCGCGCAACTGTGCGATCGTTGCCGCGCTGCCATTGATCCAGGCGCGACTCTTGCCCTGGGCGTCGATCACGCGGCGCAACAGCAGAGTGTCCTGCGCTTCGAAGCCGGCCTCGTCCAGCCAGGAAAGTAGCGCGGGCGGCGAATCGAACTCGGCGCCGATCTCGGCACGCGCCGCGCCCTCGCGCACCACCACCGCATCGCCGCGAGCGCCGAGCGCGAGCTGCAGCGCGTCGACGAGGATCGACTTGCCCGCGCCCGTCTCGCCCGTCAGCACCGAGAACCCCGTGCCGGGCTCAAACTCGAGCGCCTCGACGATCACGAAGTCGCGCAGTGCGAGTCGCCTAAGCATGGTCGTACGCGTGAGTCACTGTGCCTCGTGCCAGTGCAGCTTCTTGCGCAACGTGGCGTAGTAGCTCCAGCCGCGCGGATGCAGGAAGTGCACCTGGTGCTGCGAGCGGCGCACGCGGATGCGGTCGCCGGGCAGCAGGCTGGCGAGGCTTTGCATGTCGAAGTTCACGCTCGCGTCGCGGCCGGCGACGATCTGGATCGATACGTCGCTCACGTCGGGCAGCACGATCGGGCGGTTCGACAAGGTGTGCGGCGCGATCGGCGCGAGCACCCAGCCGGCGATGCCCGGGTGCAGGATCGGCCCGCCGGCCGAGAGCGCGTAAGCCGTCGAGCCCGTGGGCGACGCCAGGATCAGCCCGTCGGCGCGCAGGTTGGCCATGAACTCGTCGCCAATGTCGATGCGCAGCTCGATCATGCTCGCGGTGTGGCTGCGGCTGACGACGACGTCATTCAACGCGAGCGCCTCGAAGATCGTGTGCGCGTCGCGCTCGACGATGCCTTCGAGCATTGTGCGGTGCTCGACCTCGAAGTCGCCTGCAAGCATCGGCGCGAGCGCTTCAGCGAACTGGCCGACGGACACATCCGTGATGAAGCCTAGCCGCCCCTGATTGATGCCGACGAGTGGAATGCCATAGCGCGCCAGCTGCCGTGCGATGCCGAGCATCGTGCCGTCACCACCGAGCACGACGGCGAGGTCGCACTCGCGCCCGAGTTCCGCCGGGTCGAGCGCGCCGTAGCCGGTGATGCCGGTGGACAGCGCCGTCTGCTTCTCGAGCGAGACCTCGAGCCCCTGACGAACGAGGAAATGCGCGATCTCCTCGAGCACGCCGCGAATGCCGTGAGCCTGATACTTGCCCACGAGCGCAGCATGACGAAAGCGGGTCGGCATGCGCGGGATTACACCACAGCACCCATCGATGCCAGGGACTGAGAATGGGCCGCGAAAGTGGGCTGCGAGCGAGCCCTCGCCCTAGAATGAACCCATGCTCGACGAGCGCGCCAAGACTCTGCTGAAGACCCTGGTCGAACGCTATATCGCGGACGGGCAGCCGATCGGCTCGCGCACCCTGTCGCGCGCGAGCGGCCTCGAGCTGTCGCCGGCGACGATCCGCAACGTGATGGCCGACCTCGAAGAGCTCGGCCTGATCGCGAGCCCCCACACGAGCGCGGGGCGCGTGCCCACTGCACGCGGCTATCGCCTGTTCGTGGACACGATGCTCACCGCGCAACCGGTCAAGTTCAGCGACGATCCGGCGCAGCCTGCGCCACAACTTCATCCGGACCAGCCCAAGCGCGTGATCGCGAGCGCGGCACAGTTGCTGTCCAACTTGTCGAGCTTCGTCGGCGTCGTGACTGCGCCGCGCAAGGCGAGCCGCTTTCATCACATCGAGTTCATGCGGCTGTCGGAGCGGCGCGTCCTCGTGATTCTCGTCGCCCCCGACGGTGACGTGCAAAACCGCGTCATCGTCACCGCGCAGGACTACACCCCTGCCCAACTCGTCGAAGCGAGCAACTACCTCACCGCACACTACGCCGGCCTCACGCTCGACGAGGTGCGCGAGCGCCTGAAGAGCGAGGTCGACGCGCTGCGCGGCGAGATCGCAGCCTTGATGCAGGCCGCGGTGCAGGCTGGCTCCGAGGCAGCCGCGGAAAGCGAGGAACAGGTCGTCATCTCCGGCGAGCGCAACCTCCTGACGGTGCAGGATTTCTCGAGCGACCTCGGCAGTCTGCGCAAGCTGTTCGACCTGTTCGAGCACAAGACGCAACTCATGCGGCTGCTCGACGTCAGCAGCCGCGCCGAGGGCGTGCGCATCTACATCGGCGGCGAGAGCATGGTCGTGCCGTTCGAGGAGCTCTCGGTCGTTTCGGCGCCCTACGTCGTCGATGGCCAGATCGTCGGCACGCTCGGCGTGATCGGCCCGACGCGCATGGCCTACGACCGCATGATCCAGATCGTCGACATCACCTCACGCCTCGTCGGCAACGCGCTGAGCCAGAAGTAGCGGCACAGGTTCTCAACGCGTGCGATCGCAGCGCCTGCGACGCGCACTCAGCGCGAGCAATTCGGCAGCGTCGTCGCCGCGCGAAAAAGGGCTACTTCACTGCCGCGCCCGGCTGTCGAGCGCCGACCATGTCCTCGGCACGCACCCAGGCGTCGAACTGTTCGGCGCTGACGTAGCCGGACGCGATCGCCGCCTCGCGCAGCGTACTGCCGCTCGCGTGTGCCGCCTTCGCGATGGCCGCCGATTTGTCGTAGCCGATGTGCGGATTCAGCGCTGTCACGAGCATCAGAGAGCGTTGCACCAGCTCCGCGATGCGCTCGCGTACCGGCTTGATGCCGCGCGCGCAGTGTTCGTCGAAGCTGCGCGCACCACCGCCGAGCAGGCGCACGCTTTGCAGCAGGTTGTGGATCAGCACGGGCTTGTAGACATTCAACTCGAAATTCCCCGACGCGCCGGCGAAGTTGATCGCGACATCGTTGCCGAACACTTGCGCGCACGCCATCGTCAGCGCCTCGCACTGTGTCGGATTGACCTTGCCGGGCATGATCGAACTGCCGGGCTCGTTCTCCGGGATGCGGATCTCGCCCAGCCCCGAGCGCGGCCCCGACGCGAGCCAGCGCACGTCATTCGCGATCTTCGTCAGCGACGCGGCGAGTGTCTTCAGCGCACCGTGCGCATGCACGATCGCATCGTGCGCGGCGAGCGCCTCGAACTTGTTGGGCGCACTGACGAACCGGGTGCCGCAGCTCTCGGTCAACGCCGCGGCGACGAGCCGGCCGAAATCGGGATGTGTGTTGAGCCCGGTGCCGACCGCCGTCCCGCCGAGCGCCAGCTCGCGCAGATGCGGCAGTGCCGCGTCGAGGTGCGCGAGACCGTGATCGAGCTGAGCAACCCAGCCCGAGATCTCTTGCCCGAGCGTGAGCGGCGTCGCGTCCTGCAGGTGGGTCCGGCCGATCTTCACGATGCCGGCGAAGGCGGCCGCCTTGGCCGCGAGCGTGTCGCGCAGCGCGGCGAGCGCGGGCTGCAGCGCGGTCTCGATCGCGAGCACGGCGGCAACGTTCATTGCGGTCGGGAACACGTCGTTAGACGACTGACCGCGGTTCACATCGTCGTTCGGATGCACGAGGCGATCCATCCCTATCGCGCCGCCCAACAACTGCGAGGCGCGATTGGCGATCACCTCGTTCATGTTCATATTGGTCTGCGTGCCCGATCCGGTCTGCCAGACGGAGAGAGGGAACTCGTCGTCGTGACGGCCAGCCAGCACCTCGTCCGCCGCGGTGACGATCGCTGCGGCCTTGGCCGCATCGAGCAGGCCGAGCCCGGCGTTCACCTCGGCGGCACAACGCTTGACGCGGGCGAGCGCGCGCAGCAGTTCACGCGGCATGCGTTCGGTTGAAATCGCGAAGTGCAGCAGCGAGCGCTGCGTCTGCGCGCCCCACAGGCGATCGGCGGGAACGCCGATGTCGCCAAAGGCGTCGTGCTCGATGCGCGTCGCCGTCACCGCAGCCTCCGTCTATGCCTGTGAACCATGTCAGCGCACATCAACGCACATCAGCGCGCGTAGTAAGCGACGACGCGATGGTCCTTGGCGATGCGATCCTGGTGTTCGGCCAGCGCCGGCGCCAGACTCTCGACCAGATCCTCCGGAACATGATCGAGCGTGCCCCTTCCCAGCCAGCGGGTCTGCACAAAGACTTTCAGGTCGGCGACCGTCATCCGCCCGTCGGCGAAGTAGCTGCCGCCACCGCGCGCAAGCAGCTCATCCAGCCCCTTGAGGAAGGTTGACAACGGGCCCTTCACCAACTGCTCGCGGGCCTTCTTCAGCGCTTCATCCTTCAGGCCGAACGTGGCGCCCATGTGCTGCGACACATCCTCCACAGCGTCCAGCACTTCGTCGCAGTACAGGGCCTGCATCGCGTCCTCGGGATACAGGCCCGCGAGCTTGCCGACATAGCGGCACATCGCGTTGGACTGCGTGACGATCGAGCCGTCGATCTCAAGCACGGGCACCGCCTTGAAGCGCAGCTTGTCGCGCAGCGCGCCGAACTCTGGAAACGAGAGACGGTGATCCTCGAAAGCGATGCCACCGGCGTGAAAGGCGATACGAATCGGTTCGCCCCGGCCGCCGTCGAAATCGAAGTACGTCAACTTGTAGTGCGGCATGCCTGTTCCTCCAGTTCTCCGTGGGCGGCAGGTTACACGGCTTTGCGATTGGCCGTGCAGCGTCAGAAGCGCCGTGCGGCACACGGGAGGGCGGGGCAGGCCGCCCCGCTTCGGCCGGGCTGGCGCCGCGCGCCGAACTCGGCGCACTGGATGCGAAGTAGCGCCGCCTACAATTGTCGCGAGTGGGCCGTTAGCTCAGTTGGTTAGAGCAGAGGACTCATAGCGAAAGTTGTGCACCGGGGATGCGAAAGCGCCCGTGTGAATGGCGTCAAATTCGGCGAAACCTGACGGCCTTAAGGCACAAGGCAACGCCGAGCCAAGCCCCGAATGGGGAAGGTGTAGAGACTAGACGGCGCCCGCCTACAGGTCCTTGCGGCCCATGGCGAAGGCATAGTCCAGGGAGTCCAGAAATGGGCACAAACCGGAATCCTTTGGTC
The DNA here is from genome assembly GCA_963774675.1 of uncultured beta proteobacterium. GTDB lineage: Bacteria > Pseudomonadota > Gammaproteobacteria > Burkholderiales > Burkholderiaceae_C > CAIKUF01. The sequence goes on from CAVZFV010000013.1 coordinate 847,534, forward strand.
GTTGGTTCGAGCCCAACACGGCCTACCACCTCTCCCGGAGCATTTGCCGGAACGCCGGGGCGGTCGGCGACGGTCACGCTTCAATCGGAACACGTCGACCGACAAATCACCGACAGCGCACCCACCTTCAGTTGAGTGATAGCCCTGCCGAGCCAGGACCCGCTCACCGACGACGAACTCGAGGAACTCGATCGCTTCCTGCTCGACGCCGAAGGCATCGATGAGTCGATGGACATCTCCATGCTGGACGGGTTCTTCGCGGCGGTCCTGTCGGCGCCGAGGACCATCCTGCCGAGCGAATGGATGCGATGGGTCTGGGACACGGAAATGGGCGAGGACAGCCCGGTCTTCTCCGGCATGGACCAGGCGCAGCGGATCATGGGCCTGTTGATGCGCCATATGAACGCAGTGGCAGCGACGCTTGTAGAGGCACCAGAAGAATATGAGCCGCTGCTGATGGAGAACGTCCGCGAAGGCGACCCGGTCCCTGTGATCGACGAGTGGTGCATGGGCTACATGAAGGGCGTTAGTCTCGACATCGCAGGATGGCTCCCGATCACGGTCGGGCACCCCGATTGGTTGCGCACGATCATCTTGTATGGCACGGAAGAAGGCTGGGAGCGACTGAAGAAAGCGGCGCTCTCGATCCAAGAGCACAGGCGGCTCGCGGCCGGCCTATGCGCCACCGCACGAAAGATTCACGCCCGCTCTCTGGAGCGACGCAAGGCCGACACGGCGATGGGCGGTACCCTTGCGGCCGTACGCCGCGAGCCCATCCGCAACGCCGGCAAGGTCGGACGCAACGACCCCCGTCCGTGCGGATCAGGCAAGAAGTACAAGCAGTGCCACGGCGCGGCGAAGCGGTTGCATTGACGCGTGGTCGGCCGGGCGCTGTTGGCGCTTGCGCCGGCGAGCTTGGCCCCCAAACCTCTGGTCAGTGCTTCAAGTCAACACGGCTTGCCAACAAGATCAACGGCTTGGGAGCGAAGCTGAGCCGTTCGCTAGTCTCCAGGTTTGGGGCATCTGCCTTCGAAGCGATATGAATGCCGCATCACTGGCAGCCTCCGCTCGCCACAGCTTGATCCCTACGCCCGTCGTCAAGGCGGATTCGCCGGACGCATTCGAAGAAGAGCAGTGAGCTTGCGTCGTTTCGGACGCTCGTGGTCGAGTGTTGGCGCTACGTTCTTCCTGAATTTGATGTTTAGATCAAAAATCATGTCATCATCGGCGGGTATTGAGATAAATATCAAATGCAAACCCTTCAGGAACTAGGTGAAGCTGTCGCTGCACGCCGGCATGCTCTGGGCTTGCGGCAGGCGGCGGTCGCAAAACTAGCTGGTCTCTCAGCCGAGTCACAGCACGGCCCGAGCGGGTCGTCTCCAGCTCGCGTCGAAGCGCGGCATCGACGTGCCACTGCAGGGTTGGCGCCTGGTCGCTGCCGCCCACGCTCGCCACAACGAAGCTCGACAGATGCTCACGGGCGAGCGCCTTGTCGACCCGGCCCTTGAGTTGCTCCTGCGTGAGGCGACCCGCCTCGATCAGACGCTCCAGCTTGGCGAGCTCTTCCTTGGCTTTGCGCAACGCCACCGAGATGCCGCGCTTTTGCCCGGCCAGCAGCTCCTGACTCTCGATCACGATGAGCGTGCGGTCCAGCGTTCCTACCGAGATTCGAGCCCGCGCCGCGCGGACCTCGCTCAGCTTGCCCGTCAAGGACTTCATCGCCCCGCGTTGTGCGGCCATTTGCAGCGCCTGCTGCGCGGCCCCATGCCCAGCGGCAACGAGATGAGGCTGCCGTAGCCGGCGACGCCCAGGTCGAGCTCCAGCTGCGGGCTCCAGAAGCCCCCATCGCGCCTTGGCTGCGCCGTCGGTGACGGGACTGTGTCCGCCTCGTGCAGTTGCGCCAAGGACGCGCCAGATCGGAGCCGTTGCCGGCATAGGCGGTACAGCCGCCGCCCCGTCTCGCTGACCAGCACTCCCAGCCCGAGATCGACGACGGCTGCCCGCGAAGCGACTGGGCCTTCGGCTTCGTCCACCTGCTGGCCACGCGGAGGCTTGGCCCGTGGCGGAGCGCAGGCCAGGCGCGGCAGGCTGCCATGAAGTCCCCCAAGTCCCGCTTGGGAGGCGCGCAGCCGCGGGCCCCTCTCGCGTTTCGAGCGTGGGCGCTCCCCTGAGCTTGGCACGCGAAAGCTGCTGTCAGTGCTGGCAGTTTTGGGAATGGAGCTGGACGTGGTTGTCGTTGGCCAGTCGGGCACGCTGGACGAGCTGAGACGTGAACGGAACAGTCCGAGCGCTGGATCAGGCTCGGGTACTCCCACGGCTGTAGCACCAAGCAAGGACGCTGGCCGCTCATGAAGCTGGCCATGTACGTCCTTGGGCGCGACGTGGCTGTCATGGAGCAGGCGGGCGACTTCAAGAGCGTCCTGACCTACCACGCCGGTGTCGACGCGAACGACTTCGTTTCGCTCACCATGCCCGTGCGCACAGAGTCCTACGTCTGGGACGACCAACTGCCGCCTGTGCTGCAGATGAACCTGCCCGAGGGTTACCTGCTCCAGGTGCTGCAAGAGCAGTTCGGCCCACACATCGGGGCCAGCCCAATCGCGTTGTTGTCCGTCATCGGGCGCAACATGGTGGGCCGGCTCCAGGTGGCCGCACCAGGTGCCGAACTGAACGAGCCGGCCAAGCCCATAGAAGTGGCCGAGCTGCTGAGGGGCGACAACTCCGAAGCCGCCTTTGCCGCGCTTGTGCGGGCACACGCGACGAGTGGAGTGTCGGGCGTGGTGCCGAAGTTTCTGGGCGCGCAGCAGGATACGAACCCAGCAATCGATCCCAACGGCGACCGCCTGGAGCCTGCCGAAGGGCTCACTCCGCTGGGCCGGCACCGAAAGACCAGCATGGTCACCCGCCGCCACATCATAAAGGGCTCGAGCGCACAGCTGCCCTTCGTCGCACTGAACGAACACCTCTGCATGCAGGTGGCCAGCCGTGTCATGCCCACTGCCCGCACGGAGGTGTCGGACGATGGCCAGGCCTTGGTGGTGCACCGGCTTGACGCGGACGAACATGGCCAACCCCATTTGGGCATGGAGGATTTCTGCAGCCTGCTCGGGCTGCGCCCGGCGGCCAAGTACGACACCACCTGGGAGCGCATCGCCCGCGCTGTGCGCGACCACGTGCCCGGTGCGCGGCGGCTGGACACCTTCCGCCAACTTGCCAATACCTTGCTGCTGACCTATGCACTGCGCAACGCCGATTGCCACGCGAAGAACCTGGCGCTGCTCTACGCCAGCCGTGACGACGTGCACCTCTCTCCGGCCTACGACATGCTGACCACCGGCGTGTACGCGGGTTTCCAGCACAACCCACCCGGCATTGGGTTCTTGGGCAAGAAGACGTGGACGCCGGGCAAGAGCCTACAAAAGTTCATCGCAGCGACCTTCGGTATTCAGCCCAAGGAGCAGCTGCGCATGGTGGAGGCAATCAGCGACGCCGTGGCCGATGTCGGCCCGCTGGTGCGCAACGCGATGCAGCAGCACCCTGCCTTCGGGGATGTTGGGAAACGCATGCTCATGGCCTGGGCTGATGGCGTACAAGGTTTGCGAGATCAGCGCGTTTACGCAGTGGGAGAGTGGTCAGGGGGCGATGCCTTCGAAGGCTTCTCGCCACCGCCCGAACAAAAATCAGATGCCGCAAAGATCGGTCGATCCCCGTTGCTGGGCAAACGATGACCTTCGTCGCAAGAGAACTCCTGCAAGACGAGGAAACGACCCATGAGCGGTGGGCGGCCGCGCCCCATGCAACGGCGCAGCGTCGCCAACATACCGGGTCTGCTCTGACGCCGTACGACGCGGGGCCCGGCGGCGCACGCAGGCGATAGCACCGGATCGGCCCGGCCGTCGTCTTCAGCCGTCCTGCCAGATCACCTTCTTGCCGGACGACTCCCAGCCTTCGTAGCTCCGGGCGTACAACTCCTCGATCCGGTTGCGCTTGACCTTGAAGGTCGGCGTGATGACGTCGTTCTCGACCGTCCAGGGCGTGCCAGCCACCACCAGGCACTGCAAACGCTCATGCGGGTCGAGCGTTGCATTGATGGTCTTCAGATGCTGCGCCAGCGACTGCTCGAGCTCGGCGCGTGCGCTTGCATTGGCGGCCCGGTGCAGGGAATCGGCGCCAAGCATGACGATGCCCAGGGGTTGCCCCATATTGGCGCCGGTGACGACACAGGCCTCGATGGCCTCATGCATCACCAACTTGTCCTCGATCGGCGCCGGGGCCACGTATTTGCCCTTGCCGGTCTTGAACAGATCCTTGACCCGGCCGGTGATATGCAGGATGCCCTTGTCGTCGATGCGTCCCTTGTCGCCGGTGCGCAACCAGCCGTCCTCGGTCATCGCCTCGCGGGTTTTTTCGGGTTCCTTGTAGTAACCCAGCATCATCGCCGGGCTGCGCATCTGGATCTCGCCGGTCTCTGGGTCGATCCGGTCTTCGACACCGTCGTAGGCAGGCCCCACGCTGCCTTGTTGGTTCTTGCCGGGTTCGGTGATGTGGGACACCGCCAGGTTCTCGGTCATGCCGTAACCCTCGTTGATGTCCAGCCCAAGCTTGCTGTACCACTGCAACAGGGCCACCGGCATCGGCGCTGCACCGCCTGCGGCGATGCGGCATTGGTCCAGGCCGAGCGCCTTCTGCACCTTGCGCCGCACGATGCCACCCAGGATCGGAATCGACAGCAGGCGGTTGAGCTTGGCCGGCGGCATCTTGTGGTGCACGCCCTGCTGGAACTTGACCCACAAGCGCGGCACCGAAAAGAAGATCGTCGGCTGTGCGCGTTGCAGGTCGGCTGCAAAGGTTTCGAGCGAGTCGGCGAAGTACACCCGCATGCCGGTACGCAACCAGCCATGCTCGACCAGCACCCGTTCGACCACGTGGGCGAGCGGAAGGTACGACAGCATGCGGTCGTCGGCGCCCATCGGCAGACGCTTGACGCCGGCGTCCAGCGCCCAGGCAAAATTGGCGAAGCTGTGCATGACCCCTTTGGGCATGCCGGTCGTGCCCGAGGTGTAGATCAAAGTGGCCAGTTCGTCGCCGCCACGGACCGGGTTGCCCGTCAGCGGCGGGTTGTCCTTGCAGATCTTCTCCCAGCCCGGATACGACTTGATCGCGTCGGCCGGCGACAGCGGATAACTCAGGCACGGCATACCGGCCGGAACACCCGGCTTCATCTGCTCCCAGCCGTCGAGCTTGCCGATGAAACAGGCCTTGGCCTCGCTGTGCGTGAGGATCTGCCCAACCGTTCCCGCCGCCAGCGTGGGGTACAGCGGTACCGACACATAGCCAGCCATCCAGATCGCCAAGTCACTCATGATCCACCAGCTGCAATTCTTGGAAAGAATCGCGACTTTTGAGCCGGGCTCCCAGCCTTGCGCCTTCAGGTAGGTCGCCATCCGGCGCACCTGGTCGGACACCTCGCCCCAAGTGGTGTCCTGCACTACCCCGCCACCCATCGGCTGTGTGAAAGCGACTCTGTTCGGGGAGGTCCTCTCCCAGTGATACAGACGCTGCAAGGCCAGCATTTCCGGCGCCATCGAGCTCATCGTGTTTTCTCCGTAGTCAGGTTAGCCAAATTCCATTGCTGGACGCACGCTGTCGTACCAGACTGTGTCTATTGTCATTCACCATCGCAGCGCAAGAGGGTTCGGTCCCTCTCGCGGTGGGCGACGTCCTGTCGGTCTTGCTGTCGTTGCCCGACCAAGCTGACGGTGAATCACAGAGGAGTCGGTTTGCCGGAAATGAGAGACGTGCACAATTCAGTCCGTCTGCAGACCGCGAATCGAAGACGCTCGATACTTGAAAGCCACGCGCAGCGAAGTTTTCGGCATCGCCACCGCCCGTGGCCTACTGTAGTCCGCTCGCACAGACTGAGCGGGCGCCGGGGAATATGTGCCCAAGAAGATGAAGCGGGAGAGGACCCCTTGATGACTCACGTAGCTGACCTGATTGCCGGTGACATCGGCCACTACCTTTACCGACACGGCACCAAGGCGCTGCGCTTCAACCTCTGCGGCGGTGTCGGCGACGGCAAGCGCACGCTGATCGACAGGCTGCTCCGCGAGTCGAAGCTGCTGTCCGACGATCGATTTGTGCCGATCGATTCCGATGCCGCCGTGATCCTGGTCGACGCCCGGCACGGCGTCTCGACGCAGACCCGGCGGCACAGTGTGCTGCTCGCGCTGATCGGCATCCGCCACGTCGTGCTCGGGGTCAACAAGATGGACCTGGTCGACCACTCGCAAAGCAGCTTCGAGGCAATCGTCGCCGACTACAGCGCGTTCGCCGCGCGCATCGGAATCACCGAGGTCACGCCGATCCCGGTTTCCGCGCTGCACGGTGACAACGTCGCCGAGCCCATGGGGCGCATGCCCTGGTACCACGGGCCGACGCTGATGGTCTGGCTCGAGACGGTCCAAGTTGGTGAAACGCGCGCCGAGATGCGTGCCGAGTTGCAGCCGCTGCGCCTGCCGGTGCAAAGCGAGGATCGGCTGGACCTGGACGTCCGCAGCTGCTCCGGGTCGATCGCTTCGGGCTCGGTGCGGCCGGGCGAACGCGTCCGGGTGCTGCCATCGGGCCGCGAGGCGACCGTTGCGCGGATCGTCGATGCCGGTGGTGACCGGCCGCAGGCGGTGGCCGGCGAAGCCGTCACGCTCGTGTTCGAAGAGACGATCGACATCTCGCCTGGCGACCTGATCTGTGACCCGCGCGCGCCGGCCGAGGTTGCCGATCAGTTCAACGCCACGATCGTCTGGATGCACGAGGAGCCTCTGCTGCCCGGGCGGCGCTACCTGCTGAAGATCGGCGCAACGAGCGTGCTGGCGCAGGTGACGCAGATCAGGCATCAGATCAACGTCGACACGCTCGAGCATCTGGCCGCGCGCCATCTCGATTTGAACGCGATTGGCGAGTGCAACCTGAGCCTCGATCGCCCGGTGCCCTTCGACGCCTATCGCGACCAGCGCGACACCGGCGGCTTCATCCTGGTCGACCGCATCAGCAACGACACGGCGGCGGCAGGGATGATCAATTTCGCGCTGCGCCGCGCCCACAACATCCACCGACAGCACGTCGACGTCGACAAGGCGGCGCGCGCGGGGATCAAGCGTCAGCGCCCTTGCGTGGTGTGGTTCACAGGCTTGTCCGGATCGGGCAAATCGACGGTGTCGAACCTCGTCGAGTCGCGGCTGCATACGCTCGGCCATCACACCTACCTGCTCGACGGCGACAACGTGCGCCACGGGTTGAACAAGGACCTCGGCTTTACCGACGCCGATCGTGTCGAGAACATCCGCCGGGTGGTCGAAGTCGCCAAGCTGATGGCCGATGCTGGTTTGATCGTGATGACCGCCTTCATCTCGCCCTTTCGCGCCGAGCGCCAGATGGCACGCGCGCTGCTGGCCGAAGGCGAGTTCATCGAGGTCTTCATGGACACGCCGCTCGGCGTCGCCGAGCAGCGCGACCCGAAGGGGCTGTATCGCAAGGCGCGGCGCGGCGAGCTGAAGAACTTCACCGGCATCGACTCGCCCTACGAAGCCCCCGAGGCAGCGGACGTGCGCATCGACACGGCGAAAGTGAGCGCGGAGCAGGCCGCCGACTCGATCGTGCAAATGCTGATCGAGCGCGGCGTTCTCGAAGCGCCAGGCGTTTGAACGCTCCGGTGCTCGGTGCCGAACGGTTCACCGCCGCCCCGCCCGCCCGTTCGCGGTCTGCTCACGAGGCGCAGAATCGGCCACCCTGACTCGCCCCCTTCGAATGCGTGCAATGTCGATCCTCCAATGGCTTGCAGTCCTGCTGATTGCGTTGCTTGTCATCGCGCTCGTCGCGATCGGCGCCGGGCAGGCTGGCCTGCTGCAAGGCAGCCCACCGACAGATCTCGGTGTGCACAACGGACGGCTCAAGCCGCCGTCGGCCACCGAAAACAGCGTGACGAGCCAGGCAGCGCTCTACCCCGATCATTCACAGCGCACCTACGCCGATGTCGCGCCGCTGGCACTGCGCGGCGATGGCCCGGCCACGATCGCGAAGATCAGGGCCGTCGTGGAGAAGATGAAGGGTTCGAAAGTCATCAAGAGCGACGCCGACTACCTCTACGCACAGTTCACGACGCCGCTGATGAAGTTCGTCGACGACGTCGAGTTCTGGTACGACCCGACCGCGCAAGTGGTGCAAGTGCGCTCCGCGTCGCGCATCGGAAAGGGGGACCTGGGTGCGAACCGCAAGCGCGTCGAAGCAATCCGCAGCGCGCTGGCCGCGGCGCCATGAAATGACCCGACATGAACTCGAACACGAAGGACCTGCGATCACCGTCAAGGCGTGCAAGCTGAACTGCGCGGGAGCCCCAGTTTGAAAGCTCGCCGCTACTACCTCGAGGACTTCGAGCCCGGTGTCGCGCATCTGAGCCCGCCGCACACGGTGAGCGAAGACGAAGCGATCGCCTTCGCGCGCCGCTACGACCCGCAGTACTTTCACACCGACCCGGTCGCCGCGCGCGCGTCGGATTTCGGCGGCCTCGTCTGCGGTGGCTTCCAGACGGCAGCGCTCGCCTGGGCGATGGTGCTGGAGTCGCGCATGTTCGATGATTGCCCGATCGCCGGCATCGGCATCGACGAACTGCGCTGGACGGCGCCGGTGCGCCCGGGCGACACGCTGCAATGCCGCTTCACCCTGCTCGACGCGAAACACTCGGGCAGCAAGCCCGATCGCGGCGTGGCGCGCTTTCGCTACGAGGTCTTCAACCAGGCACAGACGATGGTGTTGAGCCTCGTGATCATCCAGTTGCTGCGCCGACGGCCGGCTTGACCGCGACGTCAGTCAGTGCCTGGCCTGACTGGGGCGTCAGTCAGCGCTCGACTCGAGCGTTCGCCTCGCGCCGCAAGATCAGAGTAGCGTACCGCGCCGAACGCGATCAGCAGGCCGGCGACGACGGCGACGATGCCGGCCACCTGCAGCCCGGTCGGCACCTCGCCCAGCACTGGAATGGCGAGCAGCGACGCAGCCCCGGGCACGAGCGCGCCGAAGAAGCCGGCGCGCCCGGAACCGAGCAACGCCGCCGCACGGCTGAACGCGAGCATCGCCACCAGCCCGGCACCGACGCCTTGAGCGAGCAATTGCATCGTCAGCATGCCCGCGCTGGCGTTCGCCAGCCGGTCGACGCCGGTGAAAGCGAAGTAACCGGGCACAAAGAGCAAGAACGACAGCACCGCGACGACACCGGTGACGCGCAAGGGGTCCACATGCCAGCGCCGCGAAAGGGCGCCGAAGGCCCCCCAGCAAAATCCCGCGGCCATGAACAGCGCGTCGCCGACGAGGGTCAGCCCGCGCTCACCGTGCAGAAGGCTGTCGCCGCCCATGAAGACGAGGCCAAGCAGCACGCAGCCGGCGCCCGTCACCGATTCGCGCGTCAGGGGCTGGTTCACGAACCAGGCCGACAGGACAAGGCCGGCAAGCATCTGGGATGCTGGTGCGATCACCGCGCCGTGCGCCAGCGGCGCGAGCGAAAACCCGGTCATGAACAGCAGGCTGAAGCCCGGCCCGGCGAGCAGCGCGAGGATCAAGCCGCGCCCCCAGCCTATGCCTGCCAGGTCGCGCCACCCCCATCGCCACATGAACGGTGCCATCAACAGCGCGCCGGGCAGAAAGCGCATCAGTGTCAAATCCGCCGGGCTCAACCCCGCTTTGACGCCGAGACGCGCGAGCACGGAATAGCTGGCCCAGATCGTCGCCGCGAGCAGTCCCCAGAGCAGGCCGCGAAAAGTCGCGTCTCGTGCGGCGTTCGCGGCGGCTTGAGGACTTGAGCGGTGCATTGAAAATCGTGCTGGCAAAAGTCGAGGGTAGCGCGAATGCGAGGCGCCTTTCCCGGCCAAAAGCGTCGAGGGGACGCCGCCTGGCGTGAGCCGCCAGTACGACGCCCACTCGTTCAGGTGTGCGCCCGCTGCATGGCCCGTGAAATCGGGCGCCGGCTTTGCGCGCCGCCGCCCCGCTCAATCAGCCCGGCGCGAAACCCTGACGCGTCAGAATGGCCTGGCCCGATGGCCCGAGCAGAAACGCGACGAAGCGTTGCGCGGCGGGCGCGGCGCCGATCACGGAGACCCCGTAGTCGGCCCCGACGTTGATCGCATCCGGTACCGCGACCGACTTCAACCCGGGCTGCTCGGCAACCGCGATCAACGCGTTCGTGCAGTACGTGATGAAGATGTCGGCCTGACCTTCGGCGACGAGCACGCCGTAGACGCTTTTGCCCACCGGTGGTGGCGTCGAGTTGGGGCCGCCGGTGAGCTGCAGCGCCTTGGTGCTGAGCGCGTCGAAAGCGCCTGGGCGGCCCTGCCCGACGCGCTCGAACATCACCATCGCGTAGTCGCCCGAGGGATCGGCCTTCGGGGTTGACGTGCCGAGCTTGATGGCGGGGTCGAGCATCCGTTCGACGAGCGTCGCGGACGTCACGTTCACTTTGGGTGAGACCAGCGCGCACAAGGTATTGCGCGCAAAGCGTTGCACGGGCGACGCCTTGCCGGCCGCCGCCAGCGCTTTGGGATGCGCCATGTTGGCGGACGCGAAGACGTCGGCGCGCTCCCCGGATGCGATCCGGTCCTTGAGCAGACCCGATGCGCCGAACACGAGCTTGACCGAGGTCGAAGGCGCGGACGCTTCGAACGCCTTGGCAACCTCCGTCATCGCCGAGCGCAGGCTGCCCGCGGCGAGGACGACGATCTCCTCGCGCGCGGGTTGTGCCTGCGCGCCGGCCGCCGCCAAGCCCATGACGATGGCCACGATCGCGGCGCGCATCACTGCGGCTTCGCGTTCGGGAAGAACAACTGCTCGCCGTTGACCTTGTAGTCGGCGATCGTCGCCTGCCCGGCCGGCGAGACGACCCAGTCGGCAAACGCCTGCGCATATTCCTTCTTGACGTGCGGGTGCTTGGCGGGGTTGACGACGATTACGCCGTACTGGTTGAACAGCCGCTTGTCGCCTTCGACGAGGATCTTCAGGTCACCGCGATTCTTGAACGACAGCCAGGTGCCGCGGTCGGTCAGCACATAGGCGTTGCTCGACGATGCGATGTTGAGCGCGGGCCCCATGCCGCAGCCGCAGGCCTTGTAGCCGGTCACCTTGGTTTCGGGTGAATCAATGCCCGCCGCCTTCCAGTAGCGCAGCTCGGCCGCGTTCGTGCCGCTGCGGTCACCGCGCGAGATGAACTCGGATTTGGAAGCCGCGAGCTTCTTCATCGCCTCGACCACGTCGTTGCCCGTCACACCGGCGGGGTCGGACTTGGGGCCGACGATCACGAAATCGTTGTACATCACGTCGCGCCGCGGTAGGCCCCAGCCCTCGGCGATGAACTTCTCCTCGGCCGCCTTGTCGTGCACGAAGAGCACATCGGCATCGCCACGCCGGCCCATGTCGAGCGCCTGGCCGGTGCCTTGTGCAACGACGCGCACGTTGATGCCGGTCGCTTTCGTGAACGCCGGCAGCAGGTGCGCGAAGAGGCCCGATTGCTCGGTGCTCGTCGTCGAGGACATGACGATCGTCTTGTCCTGCGCGTGCGCCGCGAACGGCAGCAGCGAGGCGGCAGCAAGCGCCAGGGTGAGCGCCGCGCGGCGCCCGCGGGAGTGAAACGTCGTGAGTTTGATTCGGGTGGTCATGCCATTTCTCCTTTGAGGAACTGTTGTGCCCGGCCTTGCAGCCGGCCGCTGGTGAAGAACTCGGGTGTCGGCAGGTCGGCGTGGATCGCGCCGGCCTCGAGGTAGATCACCCGGCTTGTGAGGCGCTTGGCCTGGCCGAGGTTGTGGGTGCTCATCACGAGCGTCATGCCTTCCGCGGCGAAGCTCGAGAGGACGGCCTCGACTTCGGCTTTGGATGTCGGGTCGAGGCTTGCCGTCGGCTCGTCGAGGAACAACACTTGCGGCTGCACCGCCCACGCGCGCGCAAGTGCAAGGCGCTGCTGCTGGCCGCCCGAGAGCGCGCGCGACGGGCGCTGCTCGATTCCCGGCAGATTGACACGCCGCAGCGCGCTCGCGGCGCGTTCGCCCCATTGCGCGCGCGGTACATCCGCCAGCCAGAGCGCGAGGCGCAGGCTGTTTTGCACCGACAGATGAATCGCGAAAGGGCGCTGGAACACCATCGCCTGGCGCCCGGCCCCGGCGTTGACAGTGCGCTGGCCCTTGTGGCGCAGCAAGCCGTGCAGTGTGCGCAAGAGCGTCGTCTTGCCCGAACCGTTGGGGCCGATGAGTGCGATGAACTCCCCCTGCTCGACGCGCATCGTGACGTGGTCGAGCGCTTGTACGTCACCAAAGCGCACCGAGACGTCGTCGAGCGTGATGAGGTTCGAACGGCCCCGTTGGCGCTGCGCGTCGCCCCCCCCGGCGCCAGTACGGGTCTCGTCGTGGCCCTTGGCGAACGAGCGCCTTGGGAGCGGCTCGGCGGCGCTCACCGCACCCCCGCCAGCGCCGAGCCCTGGCCGCCGCGTTTCGCGAGGCCGATGAGCACATTGAGGATGGCGACGACGAGCAACAGCACGATGCCGAGCCCCATCGCAAGCGGCAGGTCACCTTTGCTCGTCTCGAGCGCGATCGTGGTCGTCATCACGCGCGTGAAGCCGTCGATGTTGCCGCCGACGATCATCACCGCGCCGACCTCCGAGATCGCGCGGCCGAAGGCGGCGATCAGCACTGTCACCACCGCCCAGCGGCTGTGCATGAGCATCAGCAGCGCACAGGTCAGCGGTCGTGCGCCCATCGAGAGTAGTTGGTCCCCGCCATCGCGCAGTGCGTCGGCGACGAGTTGGCGCGTCAGCGCGACGATGATCGGTAGCACGAGGACGGTCTGTGCGATCACCATCGCCGTCGGCGTGAAGAGGATGCCCCACGCGCCGAGGGGCCCGCTGCGCGACAGCAGCAGATAGACGACGAGGCCGACGACGACCGCCGGCAGTGCGAGCATCGTGTTGACGAGCATCGTCAGTTGCCGGTGCCCCGGGAAATGCGCCACCGCCATCCAGGCGCCGAATGCGAGGCCCAGCCCGGAGGCGATCAGCGTCGCGCTGGCGCTGACGGTGAGCGAAAGGGCGACGGTATGAACCAGGACGGAATCGGCTTGAAGAATCAGGTGGGCAGCGGTATGGAAGCTCTCGGCGAATGCGCTCATCAGGTTAGGCTCAGGTTCGTGCCATTCTCAGCGGCACCCCCGTATCCGCCTATATGAACAGCCATGCATAGAGTGAACCTGACCTACAGCCTCGCGGGCGGCGAGCCAAGCCAGCGCGACCTGCACCATCCCTTGCTCGCGCTGCTCGCCGCAGTGCACGACACCGGCTCGATCAACGGCGCGGTTCGGCAGCTCGGCCTTTCGTACCGCCATGTCTGGGGCGAGCTCAAACGCTGGGAAGTCGAACTGGGCCAGCCGCTCGTCGTCTGGAACAAGGGCCGCCCGGCGTTGCTGTCACCGTTCGGGGAGAAGCTGCTGTGGGCCGAGCGACGCGCGCGGGCGCGTCTTGCGCCGCAGATCGAGGCGCTGCGCGGCGAGCTCGAGCAGGCATTCGCGATCGCGTTCGACGATGGCGCCGGCGTGATATCCATCGTCGCCAGCCACGACGACGCACTGCCGCTGCTGCGCACGCTCGCGCAATCGAAGCACCGGCTGCACTTGGACATCGGGTTTTCGGGCAGCGTGGACGCGCTTGCCGCGCTCAACGACGGGCGCTGCCTGATGGCCGGCTTTCACGCGCTCGTCGATTCACCGTTGCGCTCGCCGACTGCGCGCGTCTACCGGCCGATGCTCAAACCCGGTCGGCACAAGCTCGTCAGCTTTGCCAGGCGCACGCAGGGCTTGATCGTCGCGCCGGGCAACCCGCTCGGGATCACGCTGCTCGCCGATCTGTGTCGTCACGGCATCCGCTTCGCGAATCGCGCGCGCGGCACGGGCACGCGCGTCGTGCTCGACGAGTTGCTTGCCGCGCAGAAGATCAATCCGGAGTACATCGCCGGCTTCGAGCGCACCGAACCTTCGCACCGCTCGGCAGCCGAGGCGGTGGCCAGCGGCAGCGCCGATGCCGCGCTGGGCATCGAGGCAGCGGCGCGCGCGCGCGGCATGGGGTTCGTGCCGCTTGCACAAGAGCACTACTTTCTCGTCACCTTGCAGCACGCGCTTGCGCAGCCTCCCGTCCAGGCCCTGCTGCAACTGCTGCGCAGCGCCGAGTGGCGAGCCCAACTCGCCGCCTTGCCGGGCTACGAGTCGAGCGACTGCGGCGAGGTGCTCTCGCTGCGGCGCGTGCTGCCTTGGTGGAGTTTTCGCAAGCCCAAGCAAGTGGCAGCCGGGTGAGAGCTATTCAGACGCGCAGGTCGAATGGCGACGGGTGAGGAGTTCGCGCAGACTGCGCTAGGAGTCTGGGCGGCAGTAATCCGCCGAGCCCGCGAAGTTGACGGAGTTGTGGCGCGCGGCGACGAATTTCTCGGCGAAGCGTGCCGAAGAGACTGAGATGAGTCCTTGAGGGTACCCATGGCGACCCTGTGGCCCAGCAAAGTGGTCGAAGTCGGTCATCTTTGTGCCCTCATGCTCCTTGCATGGCCCCCATTCGCCGCAGATTCAACGCCAGACAGACGAGTTTGAACTCGGCTTGCACGCGGCGCAGTCCTCGCAGGCTGAACTGACGGAACCCGAGCACGCTCTTGATCCAGCCGTTGGGCGGCTCGGCGAGCCACTTGCGTCATCGGTAAGCCGTCTTGCCCTGCTCGGTCTGCAGTTTGGCGGCCATCGCCGCCGTGTGCGGATGGGTCTCAGGATCGATTTGCGCCTGCTGCTTGCCTTCACGCCCGAGCGCTACCACCAGCTCGATCGGCAGACGCGCGAGCTGCTCGAAGTTGTCCTCGCTGCGGTAACCAGCGTCGGCCAGCCCTGGCGGGGGAACTCGCCGGTGTTGTTCTTCACCGCATGCAGCATCGGCACCAACTGCTGCGCGTCGGCGGCGTTGTTGCTCAGCTCGGCGGCCACGATGATGTGCGCCGTGTCGTCCACCGCCGTCTGCGCGTTGTAGCTGGCGTCGAACCCGCCGCCGGCGCGCTTCATGATGCGGCTGTCGGGGTCGGTGAAGTTGTCTTGTGCCTTCGCCTCGGGCACGCCGAACTCGCGCTTGTAGCGCCCGCCCTTGGGATTACCGTCGCTCGTCACGCGGGCTTGCGCTCGTCGTCGTCGCTACGACCGCGCTCGATGTCGGCGTCGCGCTGGCGTTGCTCCAGGCGCGCGCGCGCTTCGGTGATGGCCTCCAGGCGCACTTCGCGCCGCTCGATCTCGGCCGGGATGTCCAGCTCGGGCTCGTCAGCTCGGCCTCGTCGGTGCGCTTGGCGCGTTCGAGCAGCGCATCGATCTGCGCCTTCAGCTCGGCTTCGGCCTGCTGCATGCGCTCGTAGCTCATCGCCTTGTGGCGGCTGGCGTTGGCCTTGATCTTGGTGCCGTCGATGGCCACCGTGCCCAGCTTGACCAGACCCATCTCGCGCGGCCAGCTTGACCACCTGCACGAACAGATCCGCTCAGCTCCTTCAAGTGCAGCGCGCGGAAGTCGCGGATCGTGCGGTGCTTGGGAAAGTTGCCTGCGCCCAGCACCCGAAACGCCAGGTCCTCGTGCAGCTGGCGCTCGATCTTGCGCGAGCTGAACACGCCCGTGGCGTAGCCGTAGACCAGCATCTTGACCATCATGCGCCGGGTGAAAGGGCTGGTTGCGCGCGCCGCCACCCGCGTAGCGGGCGTAGAACGCGCTCAGGTCCAGCGCATCGACCGTGTCGCTGATGAAGTACGCCAGGTGCCCTTCGGGCAGCCAGTCCTGCAGCGATGCGGGCAGCAGCATCTCCTGCTGCGGTTCGTAGGGGCGGTAGCTGATGGCCATGACCGTTCAACGCTCGAACGTCTCAAAAGACATCAGGGACTTCCCTTCTGCCGCCCAGACTCCTAGCAGTTCGCGCGGGCAGCGCGCCACGCGCCGTGCAACATCCGGAGTAAATTACGACGAAAGCTCCGGGGCCAGCGTCAACGCCTGATGCCAAGCCGAGAGCCCATCAAACGAACAGGAGACAAGCATGCCAACGCCAATCCGCGAGACCGAACTGCGCTCGGAGCGCGTGGGTCAGGTCGTCGCGCTTCTGAAGGCCAAGGTCGGCGCGGATCAGTTCGACACGCTCGAAGCCTTTGCGCGCGAGTACTTCGGTCAGGTCGACCCGGAGGATCTCGACGAACGTGATGTGCCGGATCTGTACGGCGCAATGCTTTCGCACTGGAACTTCGCCCGCCGCCGTGAACCCGGAAAGCTGCGCGTGCGCGCGTTCAACCCTACGGTGGCCGAACACGGCTGGCAATCGACGCACACGATCATCGAGATCGTCAACGACGACATGCCCTTTCTCGTCGACACGGCGACGATGGAGGTGAACCGCCATGGCCTGACGCTGCATCTCATCATCCATCCGGTACTCGCCGTCAAGCGCGCCAAGGACGGCACGCTCGCGGGCATCGCCGAAGGGGTGGACGCGACCGCACTGCGCGAATCCTTCATCCACGTCGAAGTCGATCGCGTGCCCGAGCCGTCGCGGCTCGAGACCCTCGCGGCGGACATCTCGCGTGTGCTCGGCGACGTGCGTCAGGCGGTGGAGGATTGGCCGAACATCCGTGCGCGCGTGCTGGCGATCGTCGAGGGCCTGTCGAGACCGCCGCTGCCGCCGATTGCGGCCGCAGAGCTCGACGAGGGGCGTGCCTTTCTCGAGTGGCTGGCCGACAACCATTTCACCTTCCTCGGCAGCCGCTCGCACGATCTGGTGGTGCAAGACGGTGAGGATGCGTTGCGCATCGTCCCCGATTCAAGCCTCGGCATCCTGCGCGAAACCTCCGATGCGCAGGCGAAGGTGGTGGCTTCGGGCTTCGCTGCGCTGCCGCCGGAGGTGCGCGCCTATGCGCGCCGGCCGGAGTTGCTCGTCGTCACCAAGTCCACCGCGCGCTCGACGGTGCACCGCCCGGGCTACCTCGACTACATCGCCGTAAAGCGTTTCGGTACCGATGGCGCGGTGGTCGGTGAGGACCGCTTCCTCGGCCTATTCACATCGACCGCGTACAGCACGAATCCGGCGCAGATCCCGCTGCTGCGGCGCAAGATCGCCAACGTCGTGGCGCAGGCCGGCCTTGCACCGGGCAGCCATGCGGGCAAGGCGCTCGTCAACATCCTCGAAACCTATCCGCGCGACGAGCTGTTCCAGACCAGCGACGAAAACCTGCTGCGCACGGCTACCGGCATCCTGCACCTCGGCGAGCGCCAGCGCTTCCGGCTCTTCGTGCGGCGCGATCCGTTCGAGCGTTTTCTGTCATGCCTGATCTATGCGCCGCGCGAGAACTACACGACTGAACTGCGCGAGAAGTGGCAGGCCATCCTCGTCAAGGAGTTCAACGGCAGCAGCTCCGAGTTCAACGTTCATCTGTCGGAGTCGGTGCTCGCGCGCATTCAGATCACGGTGCGTACGCGCCCCGGCCACATTCCCGACTACGACGCACGCGAGATCGAGGAGCTTCTGATCGCCTCGGCCCGGCGCTGGGACGATGACCTGAAGGCGGCGCTGATCGAGGAAGCGGGCGAGGCGCGTGGCAACGCCTTGCTGCGCCGCTTCGGCCACGCGTTCCCGGCGGGCTATCGCTCCGAGTTTGCCGCGCGTGCCGCGGTGCCCGACATCGAGATGATGGCCGCGATGAGCGAAGCCGAGCCGATCGCGATGGCCTTGTACCGCCCGCTCGAGGCGCCGCCTGGCGCGCTGCGCTTCAAGCTTTTGCGCCTGGGCGAACCGCTCACGCTGTCGGGCAGCCTGCCGATGCTCGAGCACATGGGCCTGAAGGTGCTCGACGAGCATCCCCACCACATCACGCCGCAGGACGGCAAGCCGATCTGGATTCACGATTTCGGTCTCGAGAGCGACCTCGGCGACGCCGACGTCGAGATCGACACGTTGCGCCCGGTGTTCGAGGATGCGTTTGCCGCGATCCTGCGCGGCGAGGTCGAGGATGACGACTACAACCGCCTCGTCGTCCTCGCGCATGTCCCGGCGGGTGAAATCGTCGTGCTGCGCGCCTATGCGAAGTACATGCGCCAGATCGGGTTTCCGCTGTCGCAGGCCTTCATCAAGGCGACGCTCGCGGCGCACCCGGCGATCGCACGCCAGCTCGTCGAGCTCTTCATCGCGCGCTTCGACCCGGCGGCGCAGGAGGGCACTTCGCGCGCCACCGAGCAGGTTGCGGCGATCGAGCGTGCGCTCGAAGGTGTCGACAACCTCTCGGAAGACCGCGTACTGCGCCAGTTTCTCGGGCTGATCCTGGCGACCACGCGCACCAACTTCTGGCGTCGCGATGCGGCCGGCGCGCCGCGCAGCTTCGTGTCCTTCAAGTTCGACTCGTCCAAGGTGCCGGGCCTGCCGGAGCCGAAGCCGATGTTCGAGATCTTTGTCTATTCGACACGTTTCGAAGGCGTGCACCTGCGCGGCGGGCGCGTCGCGCGCGGCGGCCTGCGCTGGTCGGATCGGCCGGAGGATTTCCGCACCGAGGTGCTCGGCCTCGTGAAGGCGCAGATGGTGAAGAACACCGTCATCGTACCGGTCGGCTCCAAGGGCGGGTTCGTGCTAAAGAAGGCGCCGCCCTCGAACGACCGAGAGGCGTTCATTAAGGAAGGCGTCGCCTGCTATCAGGACTATCTGCGCGGCCTGCTCGACATCACCGACAACCTCGTTGGCACCGACATCGCGCCGCCCCCGCAGGTGGTGCGCCACGATGACAACGACCCCTATCTGGTTGTCGCAGCGGACAAGGGCACCGCCACCTTCTCCGACTACGCCAACGGCATCAGCAAGGAGTACGGCTTCTGGCTCGGCGATGCGTTCGCCTCGGGCGGCTCGGTGGGCTACGACCACAAGGCGATGGGCATCACCGCGCGTGGTGCGTGGGAGTCGGTCAAGCGCCACTTCCGCGAGCTCGGCGTGGACACGCAAAGTACCGATTTCACGGTCGCCGGTATCGGCGACATGTCGGGCGACGTGTTCGGCAACGGGATGCTGCTGTCGCGCCACATCCGGCTCGTCGCCGCCTTCGACCACCGCCACATCTTCCTCGACCCGACCCCCGACGCGGCGCCCAGCTTCATTGAGCGCGAGCGCCTGTTCAGGCTGCCGCGCTCGTCGTGGGCCGACTACGACGCGAGCCTGATCTCGGCTGGCGGCGGCGTCCACGCGCGCAGCGCGAAGTCGATCAAGCTCACGCCCGAGGTGAAGGCGGCGCTTTCGATCGACGCGGACGCCCTGACGCCGACCGAGCTCGTCAACGCGATCCTGAAGGCGCCCGTCGATCTGATCTACAACGGCGGCATCGGCACCTACGTCAAATCGTCGGGCGAGTCGCACGCCCAGGTTGGCGACCGCGCCAACGACGCGCTGCGCGTCGATGGCCGCGAGCTGCGCTGCAAGGTCTTGGCCGAGGGCGGCAACCTCGGCTGCACCCAGCTCGGGCGCATCGAGTACGCACTCTCCGGTGGGCGCATCAACACCGACGCGATCGACAACTCGGCCGGTGTCGACACCTCGGACCACGAAGTCAACATCAAGATCCTGCTCGGCCTGCCGATCGTCGAGGGCGAGATGACGGAAAAGCAGCGCAACACCCTGCTGCCCGAGATGACGGACGAGGTGGCCGCGCTCGTGCTCCGCGACAACGTATTCCAGACCCAGGTGCTGTCCGTCACCGGGCGCATCGCGCCGCAGATGCTCGACGCGCAGACGCGCTTCATGCAGTTCCTCGAGAAGGCGGGGCGCCTGAACCGCGCGATCGAGTACCTGCCGACCGACGAGCAGATCGCCGAACGGCGCGCCGAAGGGCTGGGCCTGACGACGCCTGAGCGCGCTGTGCTGCTCGCCTACGCCAAGATCTGGATCTTCGACGAACTGCTCGCCTCGCCTCTGCCTGACGACCCATGGGTCGCGACCACGCTGTCGCGCTACTTCCCGCAGGTGCTTCGAGAGCGCTTCGCGCAGTGGATGCCGCGCCACCCGCTCAAGCGCGAGATCATCGCGACCTACGTCGTCAACAGCATGTTGAATCGTGTCGGCAGCACCTATGTGCATCGGCTCTCCGAGGGCACCGGCGCGCGCCCACACGAAATCGTGCGCGCCTACCTGATGAGCCGCGACATCTTCGGCCTCGTGCCGATGTGGCGCGAGATCGAGGCGCTGGACAACCTGGTGCCCGACGAGGTGCAGTCGCGCATGCTGGTGCACACCAGCGCGCAGCTCGAACGCGGCACCATCTGGCTGTTGCGCTCGCGTCGGCTTGCCGACGACATGGCGCGGACGATCGAGTACTTCAAGCCTGGTGTCGAAGCGCTCTCCGCGCGGCTGCACGAGCTGCAAGGTGACGGCGAGCGCGCGCGCGTCGAGGCCGAAGCGGCGCGCCATGTCGCCGAAGGCGTGCCGCCGGAACTCGCACAGCGCGTCGTCACCTTCGACGCCCTGCACGGCATGCTCGACATCGCCGAAGCCGCCGGCAGCGCCGCGCAGCCGGTCGAACTCGTCGCCCAGATCTACTTCGATGTTGCCAACCTGCTCGGGCTGCCCTGGCTGCGCGACAAGATCGCCGTGCTCCCGGGCGACCAGCACTGGCGCATGCTCGCCAAGGTTGCGATGCAGGACGACCTGACCGACCTGCAGCGCGCGATCACCGTCGCCGCACTCGCCAGTGGCGACGAGGGCGCGCCCGCCCCGGCACGCGTGGCCGCCTGGCAGCAGGCGAACGGCCGCGCCCTCGAACGCGCGGCGCAGCTGCTGGCCGAACTCCGTGCCGCGCCGACGACGGACTCGGCGATGCTGTCGGTGACTTTGCGCGAGCTGCGCGCGCTGCAGGCTTGAGCGGCGCCCCTTCGCGCTGAGAACGCTCCGGGCGCGCTCCGGGGCGCGCTCGACAACTGCCAGCGCAACACGGTCTTTTTCGGGCCGCCTGCTGCTGCCGCCGAATGGAAGAATTCCGTTCGCATGAAGACCGCCGATTCGACTTCCTTGCAGCACGCGTTGCTGGGCTTGGCTCCCGCCGCCATCATCGTCGTCGGCGCGCACGGGCAAGTGAACTTCGCCAACTTCGCCGCCGCACGCTTGTTCGGGTGTGATCCGAGCGGCCTCACGCTGGACGACCTCGCGTCGCCGCCGGCGCGAGACGCGGTCACCGGCTATCGGACCGCACTGTCGGGCAGCGAGCCGCCGATGACGATGTTCTTCAGCGGCGAGTTCCGGCACGTGGACGGTAGGACGATGTGGATCGAAATCCAGGGTGTCAACCTGACAAGCTACCGGCAAATCGAGGGCCTGGCGCTGTCCTTGGTCGATGCAACACGCCACAAGCAGGAGCTCGAGGAAGTCTCCCGACTTGCCGTCATGGACGCGCTGACGGGCGTGGGCAATCGCACGCACTTTATGCGCAGTCTCGAGGCGGCGCTTCGCGATCTACCGGAGTGCGTCGTGGGTTCAATCGACGTCGATCAATTCAAGCGCGTCAACGACATGTTCGGCCACGCCGAGGGCAACCGTGTCTTGGTGGCGTTCGCTCGGCGACTGGTGGCCGCGCTGCCGGACGAGGCTGTCGTCTGCAGGGTGGGTGGCGACGAGTTCGCAGTCCTGATCCCGGGGGCCTTGACGCCTGCTCTGCGCGAGGCCGTCGGTCAGCTCGCGCGCGTGGAGCTTGCACCGGACCTTGGGTCAGGCGAGGTGAAGTTCGTCACCACGTCGATCGGCCTGACCCTGGGCGGGAAGCGAAACATTCATGCAGTCACCCAGGAAACCGACGTCGCTGTTTTCGTTGCCAAGATCCGCGGGCGACAGCAAGTGGTGGTCCATGACGCCGATACCGCGCAGGAGTTGCGCGCCTACCGCGGAGAAAGTGAAGCGATCGACCGGCTCGCAGAGCAAAACCGGCGGCTCCACGCCGAGGCGCGCACCGACGCGCTGACCGGGCTGGCCAACCGGCGTGCACTGGCCGAAATTGAGCCGCTGATCGTCGGCAACCCCGGAAGTCGCTGGGCCACCTGCGCCGCATTGTTCATCGATGTGGACCACTTCGGCCGCTACAACCACTTGTACGGCGACAAGGCCGGAGATATCGCATTGCAGGCCATCGCGTCGGGCTTGCAGTCCGCGGCCCGCAGCACAGACCTCGTGTATCGCAAGGGCGGCGAGGAGTTTGTCGTCATCCTTCCTCACACCGACTTCGCCGTGGCCTGGGTCGTGGCGGAGCGGATGCGCGCGAAGATCGCTCAACTGGACATCGTGCACGCCGAGGGTGGCCCTGACAAGAAGGTCTCGGTCCTTGTCTCGGTGGGCGTCGTGCGTCCGGGCGGTGCCGTAGCTTCCGCCGTCGTGGCGTCGGGGGACGAAGCCATGCGTGCCAAGGAGGCCGGACGTCGAGGGAAAGTGGTCGGTTCCCCGTGAAGCGTGACCCATCCCTGGGGGTGGTACTGTCGGCGCGGACGACCGCTGCGAGGCCCACTTCATCGAGCATCGAGCATCGAGCATCGAGCATCGGTTGCGAGGCGACGGCGCATCTCGCCCGTGCGAGAGGTCCGGCGTCGCCGATTCGACGCCGCATTGCGGCGCCACTGCGCATGGGTTAGTCTGGCGGACCGGAACAATCTGTTGAAGGAGCTGCCCTTGAAGTTCACGACCCCAATCCGCATCACTGCGCTCGCTTCGCTCGCGGTGCTCGCCGCCTGCGCGACCGCGCCCAACACTCCGCAGGAGAAGATGACCTTCTTCGTGACGAGTGTGAATCCCGGCAAGGGCGCCAATCTCGGCGGCCTCGCCGGCGCCGACGCGCATTGCCAGGCGCTTGCATCCGCGGTTGGCGCCGGCAAGCGCACCTGGCACGCCTATCTGAGCACGACCGAAAACGGCGTGCCGGCCGTCAATGCGCGCGACCGCATCGGCAGCGGGCCGTGGCAGAACGTAAAGGGCGACGTCATCGCGATCAATGTGGCCGAACTGCACGGCGCCAACAAGCTCACGAAGCAGACCGCGCTGACCGAAAAGGGCGACGTCGTCAACGGCCGCGGCGACACGCCGAACATGCACGACATCCTGACCGGCTCGCAGCCAAGCGGCATCGGCATTGCCGGCGCGGGTGTCGATACCAATTGCGGCAACTGGACGAAGGATGGCGCCGGCGCGGCGATGGTTGGCCACAGCGACCGCATGGGCCTCGACGACAGCGTGCCGGCGAAGTCGTGGAACTCGTCGCACCAGTCGCGTGGTTGCAGCATGGACGCGCTAAAGAGCACCGGCGGCGCCGGGCTGCTCTACTGCTTCGCGGTGAACTGATGGGGGCCTGATCGGGGCCTGATCGGGCCGTGATCGGCCCGCCTTCCCGCTTTCGGCCCAGCCGTCAGCCTGCGGCGGGCGACGTGCCGGAGAACTCGGTGCGTCGCCCGGCCAGCGCCGGCAGCTTGTGGCGCACTTCTGCGATGCGTGCGCGGTCGAGTTCGGCGCTCACCACGCCCTCGCCCTCGGGCAGGCAGCCAAGGACGATGCCCCAGGGGTCGACGATCATGCTGCGGCCCCAGGTACGCCGGCCGTTCTCGTGGCGCCCGCCTTGCGCGGGCGCGATCACGTAGGCCTGGTTCTCGACGGCCCGGGCGCGCAGCAGCAACTCCCAGTGTGCCTCGCCGGTCGGATAGGTGAACGCCGAGGGTACCGAGAGCAGATCGCAGGGCGAAGCCGCGCTCAGCGCGCGGTAAAGCTCCGGAAAGCGCAGGTCGTAGCAGATGCTCAGGCCGACGCGCCACGGCGGGTCATTGCGCGAAGCGGGGGCGTCTAACGCGACGGGCTCGGTCCCGGCTTCGAGCACGCGGGATTCGTCGTGATCTTCGTCGCCTGATTTGAACGAGAACAGGTGCATCTTGTCGTAGCGCGCCGCCTGCGCGCCGTCAGGCGCATAGACACAACATGCGTTGCGCACGCGCTGCGGGTTGCCCTCGATACGCATCGGGAACGTGCCGCCGATCAACCACACGCGGTTGTCGCGCGCCATCTGCGACAGCGCAAGCTGGATCGGGCCGTCGCCCGCCGTTTCGGCGTGCGCGAGCTTGTCGCGTTCGCGGCGTCCGAGCAGGCAGAAGTATTCGGGCAGGGCGACGAGGCGCGCGCCGCCCGCCGCCGCCTGCGCGACAAGGCGCCGCGCCGCGTCGAGGTTTCGCGCCACGTCCGGCGTCGAGACCATCTGCACGGCTGCGATCTTCATTTTCGTTGCCCTCTCGGATAACTGCCATCAACGCGCTGGGGATGATGCGCCTGATGCGCTCGATGCACCTGAGGCGGGGCCGGCGGGGCGCGGCACCCGCGCCGCGCCACTGCGATCCACCGGTTCGACGACCGGATCCGCCCACGACCCAGTGACGCGAAACTCGCGCGTGCTGGCCTCGATCATCGGCTCGCGAAGCAACATCTGTGCAAGAAAGGTCCCGAGGCCGATCGCCGGGTTGATCACGGCAACCGCGAGCGACGCGGCCTCGGCGTTCAACTCGGGCACGACAACGATGCGCAGGTCCTGCGTCTCGCGGGCAAGATCGGCACTGCCTTCCATCAGCACCGTCGCCAGCGCGCCGGACACGGCGAGCTTGCGCGTGCTGGCGACGCCGGCGTCGATCTTCACCTCGCCGATGATGGTGTCGAACGCGAAGCCTTCGAGAAAGACATCGCGGAAGTCGAACGTCAGGCGGCGCGCGAGGGTCTGCAGGCTCAACACGCCGAGCAGTCGCGCAGCGCCGGGCTGCGCCTGCAGGAACTGGCCCGAGCCGATCGCGACCGTCACGTCGCCTGTCATGCTCGGGTAGTCCATCGCGAAGGGCGAGCCGAGCCAGCCCACCGAACCCTTCAGGCTGCCCTTGCCGCCGCGCACGGCGCCGGGCGTGCCGGTGCGGTCGAGAAACGCGCCGCTGTCCTCGAGGTCGAGCACGAAGTCGAACTCGGCGCGGCGTTGACCGCTGCCCGGCCCTTCGCGCACTTCGGCCCAGCGGCCGGTCGCGTTCAGGCTCGCTTCGGGCAGGCCCAGATGCAGGCGCGTGAGCACCCATTCGCGCACCGGCTTCTGGCGATTCACGGCCTTCACTTCGAGGCTGCCCAGGTGCCGCCCGCGCAGCTCGAAATCCTCGACCAGGATGTCCAGCGATGGCAGGCTCGCCGGCGACTGCTCGAGCAGGTGAGTGACTTCCTCGACCTCGGCCTTGGGTACGTTCAAGCGCGACAACCGGGCGCGGACATGGCCGCTTTCCAACGCCGCCGGACCCTGCGCACCGACCCCGCGCGCGCCGTATTCGACATAGCCGGCGAGCTGATCGGCGTCGAGCGTCGCGCGCCACTGGCCTTCGAACTGCGAGATGCCGGCCGTGACGCGGGTGAGTGTGCGTCCGCTGACGCGAAGCTCCTGCACCTCGAGGCCGATCTGCGTCGGCACAAAACCGCTTGCCGCCGGCGCGCCGGCGGCGCCCGATGTGGCGTACAGCAGCTTTTGCGTGGCCGCCTGCCAGGCGTCGAGATCGAGCGCCTTCAGGTTGATCTGCGCAGCAACGCCGCGCTCTGGCGTCGGTGCCGGCGCGAACAAGCCGATGCCACCGCGCAGCACGGCCGACTCGGCACGGGAGGATTCGAACTGATAGTTCGCCTCGACAACCTTGCCGAGTTCGACATGCAACTTGTCCGGCTGCGCCGCGCCGCCCGTACCGCCCGTACCGGCCGCGGTGTGAGGCACGAGCGTCAATTGCACCCGAAGCGGCAGCGCCGTGTCGGCTGTCTTCGCAAGCGGAGCGGGCAGCGTCGACGCGGCGCCGACCAGATCGCTCGTCAAGCTGATCTCCTGCGGGCCACTGGGAGGGCGAACGAGCGCGAGCCGGTAGCGTGCCTGGCCGCTGAGGGACTCGGCAAGCCGCGAGAGCACGGGCCATTCGCTTGCATGGCGCAAGGCATCGACGCTGGCGCTGCCCTGCGCGACGATGCGCAGCGAGGCGTCGGCTTGCGTGCCGCCGTTGACGACCGTGTCGCCGCCCAGCACCTTCGCCTTCATCGCCGTGAGCATGAAGCCCTTGTCATTGAAATCCACCTGACCGCGCACCTCGCCAAGCACGGGCATGTCCGGCCGCAGACGCACATCGCTGCCGTCGAGCTTCGCGCTACCGCTGGCGACGACGCTGGCCGGGTCCTGCAGCGGCAGCTCGAGCGCAAGCTGGAACTTGCCGTTGCCGTTGGCGCTCATCTCGCGCAGCGCGCCCTCCAGCCGGTCGCCAGCGGGCGTCGTGTTGATGATCTTCAGGACGTCGACCAGCGGCCCTTGTGCATGCGCCTGCAAGGCCAGCACGCGGCGCCCGAAGAGGTCGGCGATGCCACCCTTGAGTTCGGTGACCTCGAGGCCGAGCAGCTGCCCGCGCGCGGCCTCGAACGAAAGCGCACCGCGGTCGATGACGATCTCGCCTTGTGCCCCGTTCAGCGCTGGCCAGGGCGACGCGGCTTCCTCACTGCCTGGTGCATAGGCGAAGCTGAGGTCGTCGGTCTTGATCGCGATACGGAATTCGCCCGTGCGGCGGTCGTGAAACGGGAAGTCTGCGAGCCGGCCGCGAATCCGGAAGTTCACGCTTTGAAGCGTGCCACCGATCACCGCCCGCTGCACATAGTCCCGAGCGGCCTTTGGCACCGCCAGCGGAAGATAGCGCGCGACGCGCGTTGCGACAGCGTTCGTGAGTGTGGCATCGAGCTCCAGCTCGCCGGGCGCGCGCGCTGCTTGTTCGCCACGCGTATCAGCCGCTCCTTCGCCACGTGCGCCGGCAGCGCCTTGCCCCCGATCGCCAGAACGCCAGGTCGCGCTCACTTCGCCGCGCGCATCGGCGTTGGCGAGGCGGCCATGGCTGAGCTTGACCTCGATCGCGCGCGGCTGCCCTTCGCGCGCGTCGACGCGCCAGGTGAGCTGGCCGCTGAATTCGGAAAACGGCAGCGTCGGCTCCTCGAACACGCCCGGCAGCTCGATCGCGCCGTCCTTGACGTCGATACTCGCCTGCCCGCCGGCTTCGGTTGCGGCGAACTTGAGCGATGCATTTCGAACGCCGGGGCGACCCACGGCCGTGCTCACGCCCGCGCCCGCATCGCCGGCAGCGAGCGTGATGCCTTCGAGCGTGGCGGACATCCGATATCGCTTGGGCGTGTCGATCGGGCCCTCCCATGACGCCTCGACGCCGGTCGCCTGGCCTTTCGGGTCGAGTTGTGCGAGCAATTCGCGCAAGTTCGTGCCGAGCGGAATGCGTCGCGCCGTCTGGGCGACGACGCCGAGGTCGAGCCGCTCGGCCTTGAACGCACCGCCGGTGAGCGTGCTGTCGGCGTCATGCGTCCAGCGCATGTCGAGGGCGCCGGGTGACCAGCGCACGCCGTCGCCCGTGACGAGCTTGAAGCCGCGCAGCCCGGCGCTGGCGGCGCCGGGCTCTCGGGTGCCGATGAAGCGCCCCTGCAATTCCTGCACGTCCAGCGGCTCGAGCTTCTCGCCCAGTCGCAGCGAGGCGGCGCGCAGCGCGAGGTCGGCCGTGAGGCCGCGCGGCGTGCCGTCCTTGATGTCGATCCAGGCGCGCGCAGAACCGACGCCGCGGTCCAGGTCGAACGGCACGTCGATGTCGCGCGCCAGCGCGCTGGCGTCGATCTGCGGTAGATCCACGTAGATGCGCCCCGACCAGGTACGCCAGTTTCCTGGCCGCGCGAGCAGCGGCTGCGTGAACTCGCCGCGCAGCGTGAAGCGTTCGCCGGTTTCACTCGGTGGCGTCGCATCGACGCGAAACGCGTGGCGATGGAGCGAATTGCGCACGACGATGTCGACCGCGGCGAGTTCGAGCGGCGGCGCGTTGCGGCGCTCGTCGCTCCAGCGCAGCGTCCCGCCGCGGATTGCAAACTCGCGCAACTTGAAGAACCAGTCGGCCGCGTCGGCCGTGCCGTCGCGCTGCGCGCCGCCGAAGTCGATGCCGGCCACGAACAGGCGGCCCCCGGCGTCGCGGCGCACATCGAGCTGCGCACCGTCGATCAACAGTTGCGCGAGGCGCAGCTCGCGGTACGCGATCGAGGCCAGCAGCGAACGCAGCGAGATCGACGCCACGGCCCGCGGCAGCTGTAGTACGGGCTTCAGCTGCGCGTCGAGCAGCGCCACGTCGCGCATCTCCAGCACCGCGCCAAAGCGGCCCGATCGCGCCGCGATTGCGCCGATGCGCACGGGCACCCCCAGCGCCTGGCTGGTCTTGGTTTCGATCAGCGGACGCCAGCGTTCGATGTGCGGCAGAATGGCCCACTGCAGGGCAAGCCACGCCAACAGCACGAGGCCGCACGCGGCGACGCTCAACCATCCGAGGATGCGCGCCGCGCGGCCTGCCAGGGAACATAAGCGCGGCGCCCGCGCAGCGACGGGAAGGGGATCAACGGACATGAATCATCGGGATTGCCTGCCCCGCCGGGGGTCGCGTCGGGACTGTTCGGAGCTGTTGCATGCCAGTGCCCACCGCGTCGCAGGCCCAGCCTTGCATCCCAGGGCAATCTAGCACAAGGGTCATTGCGCATCGCATGAGTTCCCCGTCGCTCACCGTCGCCGTGCCGCAGGCCGCGCACGCCGCGCACAGCCGCTTCGTGCAGCGCGTGCGCAGGCGCTACGGCGACGATCTCGACCAGCTCGCGCCCGGCTTGCCTGACAGCGCGTCGATCGCCGCGCTGATCGCGTCGCTGCAGCGTGGTGGCCGCAACCTTGCATCTGCGATGCGAGTCGCGCGCCAGCTCGTGCTCGAACGCCTCGCGGTGCTCGACGTGGAGCATGCGGCGGCGATGCCGGACATCACCGGCGCGATGACGGCGCTCGCGGAGACGACGCTCGACCTCGCGCTCGCGCAGGCGCGCAAGGAGCTCGACGCGCGCAGCGGTGTCGCGCGCAACGAAGCCGGCGAGACGATCGAGTTCTGGGTCGTCGGCATGGGCAAGCTCGGCGCGCGCGAGCTCAACGTGTCTTCCGACATCGATCTCATCTACGTCTATGAAGATGACGGCGTGACCGATGGCGCGCCCGACGGCACACAGAGGCTGAGCGCGCACGAATACTTCTCGCAGCTCGCGCGGCTGCTGTACACGCTGATCGGCGAGACGACCGACGACGGCTTCGTGTTTCGCGTCGATCTCGCGTTGCGGCCCAACGGCAACTCGGGCCCGCCGGTCGTCAGCCTGGCGATGCTCGAAGAGTATTTCATGGTGCAGGGCCGCGAATGGGAGCGCTTTGCCTGGCTCAAGAGCCGCGTGGTCGCGCCGCGCGCGAGCGTGACCAACGGCCGCGCGCTTGCGCTGCGGGCCACGGTGACCTCGTTCGTCTATCGAAAGTACCTCGACTACGGCGTGTTCGAGGGCCTGCGCCAGTTGCACCGCAAGGTGCGCGACGAGGCACAGCGTCGCGCGGCCGGCCGGCCCGAGCGCGCCAACGATGTCAAGCTCTCGCGCGGCGGCATCCGCGAGATCGAGTTCATCGTGCAGCTGCTGCTCGTCGTGCGCGGCGGGCAGTTCCCGGAGATCCGTACCCGCTCGACGCTCTCGGCGCTGCAAAAGCTCAGCGCCGGCGGTCTGATGAAAGCGTCGAGTGCCGAACGGCTCGCCGACGCCTACACGCTACTGCGGCGGGTCGAGCACCGCATCCAGTACCTCGACGACCAGCAGACGCATCTGTTGCCTGCGGCCGATGGCGACCTCGAGTGGATCGCGCGCAGCCTCGACGCCGAGACCGGCGCTTGCGCGATGTTGTCGCGCCTCGGTGAAGCGCGCGAGTTCGTCGCCACCGAATTCGACGCCCTGCTGCACGACGGCCGCGCGCCGGCGTCGGGCTGCCGCAGTTGCGGCAACGCTTCGCTGCCGATCGACAGCGAGGAATTCATCGATCGGCTGCCGGAGCCGCTGGCCGGGCGCGTGCGGACCTGGAGCGCGCAGCCCAAGGTGCAGGCGCTGCGGGACGAGAGCAAATTGCGCCTCGCGCGTCTCGTCGACGGCGCGGCGCAGGCGGTGAAAGACGGCGCGTGCACGCCGGACGCGGGGTTGCGCTTCATCGACTGGGTCGAGCCGCTGTTGCGCCGCGAAAGCTATCTCGCGCTGCTCGTCGAGCGGCCCGAGGTGCTGCGCCGTCTGCTGCGCCTTCTCGGTCTCGCGCGCTGGCCGATGCGCTACCTGATGCGCCACCCGGGCGTGATCGACGAGCTCGCCGACGAACGGCTCCTGCACGGCCGCTTCGACGGCGCGGCGCTGCTTACCGACCTCGACGCGCGCCACGCAGCCTGGGAGCGCGCCGGCGAGGCCGACGAGGAGTCGCTGCTCGACACTCTGCGCCGGGCACACCATGCCGAGGTGTTTCGCACGCTAGTGCGCGACGTCGAGGGACACCTCACCGTCGAGCAGGTCGCCGACGACCTGAGCGCGCTCGCCGACGCGACGCTGCATTGCGCGATCCAGTGGGCATGGAAACACCTGAAGCAGGCGCACCGCGCGACGCCCCGCTTCGGCGTCATCGCCTACGGCAAGCTCGGCGGCAAGGAGCTCGGCTACGGCAGCGATCTCGATGTCGTGTTCGTCTACGACGAAAGCGACGACCGCGCGGAGCCCGATCAGGTGGCCGAGGTCTACGCTGCCTTCGTGCGCAAGCTGATCGGCTGGCTGACGCTGCGCACCGCGGCCGGCGAGCTGTTCGACATCGACACCGCACTGCGCCCGAACGGCAACTCGGGACTGCTCGTGACGGCGATGAGCACGTTCGAGCGTTACCAGGAAGGCCGCGGCAGCAACACCGCGTGGACCTGGGAGCACCAGGCGCTCACCCGGGCGCGCTTTTGCGCCGGCTGGCAGGCGCTGGCGCCGCGCTTCGAGGCCGCGCGCCGCGCGGTGCTCTGCGCGCCACGCGACGCGACCGCGCTGCGCGCCGAGGTGCAGGCGATGCGCGAGAAGGTTCGCGCCGCGCGGCCGGTGAAGGGCGGGCTGTTCGACGTCAAGCACAGCCCGGGCGGCATGATGGACGTCGAGTTCGCCATCCAGTACCTCGTGCTCGCGCACAGCGCGGCGCATGCCGAACTGCTGGACAACGTGGGCAACATCGCCTTGTTGCGGCGCGCCGAGGCCTGCGCGCTGCTGCCGACCGGAGTCGGCGTGGCGGCGGCGGATGCCTACCGCGAATTGCGCCGCGCGCAGCATGCGGCCCGGCTCGACGAGCGACCGACCCAGGTCGAGCCCGAGGCGATGAGCGCTGCGCACGACGCCGTGCTCGCGCTGTGGCACGCGGTGTTCGGCGCCGACACCGACGCGTGAGCGCCATCGCGCGTCACGGTGTCGTGACGTGAACTACGCCACGCGCCGCGACGGCGCGCAAGCCGTCTGGTGGCGCCGCCCCGGCCGGGCTTGGCTTGCGCTGGCGTTGCTGCTCGCGCTCGGTGGTGCGCTGGGCTACGGCCGGCCGGCGACGACGCTCGCGTCGCTCGACTGGCAGCCCGCGCTCGTGCTCGCTGAGCCGTGGCGCATGTTGAGCGCAGCCTTCGTGCACTACAGCATGCTCCACCTGATCGGCAACGCCGCCGGACTCGCGCTGACCGCCGCCTACGGCTGGTCCGCGCGCGTACCGCCGCGCATCGCGCTCGCCTGGCTCGTGGCCTGGCCGCTGACGCAACTCGGCCTGCTCGTGCAACCCGGGCTGCTGCACTACGGCGGGATGTCGGGCGTCGTGCATGCCGGCGTCGCGATCGTCACGCTCTACGTGATCGTCGCCGGGCATCGCTGGGTCGGCGGGACGATCCTCGTGATGCTGTTCGTCAAGCTTGCAACCGAGGGGCCGTTTGGCGCGCCATTGCAGCATGTGTCGGGCTGGGACATCGCGCTGGCGCCGATCGCGCACGCGACCGGCGTCGCAGCCGGCCTGCTGTGCGGTGCTGTCGCCGAGGCGCTCGCGCGCGCAGCGAAGCCGGGGCGACAAGCGGGGCGAAAGGCGGGACGACAGGACGCAGCCTCGTAAAATGCGGGGTTTCGCACCCTCTCGCACTGGAGCCACATGGCCTCGACCCAAACCACCCTGATGGCCAACGCGATCCGCGCGCTGGCGATGGACGCCGTGCAGCAAGCCAACTCCGGCCACCCAGGTGCGCCGATGGGCATGGCCGAGATGGCGGTCGCGCTCTGGTCGCGCCACCTGCGCCACAACCCGGCCGACCCGCACTGGGCGAACCGCGACCGCTTCGTGCTCTCGAACGGCCACGCGTCGATGATGCTGTATGCCGTCCTGCACCTGACGGGCTACGAGTTGCCAATGAGCGAGCTGCGCAACTTCCGCCAGCTCGGCAGCAAGACGCCGGGGCATCCCGAGCATGGCCTTACGCCCGGCGTCGAGACGACGACCGGCCCGCTCGGACAGGGGCTCGCGAACGCGGTCGGCATGGCGCTCGCCGAAAAGCTGCTTGCGCATGAGTTCAATCGCGTGGAGGGGCAAACGCGACACGCGATCGTCGACCATCACACGTATGTCTTCCTCGGCGACGGCTGCATGATGGAAGGCATCAGCCACGAAGCTGCCGGTCTCGCGGGCGCCTGGAAGCTCGGCAAGCTGACCGCGCTCTACGACAGCAACGGCATCTCGATCGACGGCGCCGTCTCGCCCTGGTTCATCGACGACACGCCGCGTCGCTTCGAAGCTCATGGCTGGCACGTGATCTCAGGCGTCGACGGCCAGGACGTGGACGCCGTCGACGCCGCGATCTCGCAGGCGCACGCCGTGACCGACCGGCCCACGCTGATCTGCTGCAAGACGACGATCGGCGATGGCTCGCCGCACCGTGCCGGCACCGCCAAGGCGCACGGCGAGCCGCTCGGCGCGGACGAAGTGCGTCTGACGCGCGAAGCGATCGGCTGGCCCTACGAGCCCTTCGTCATCCCCGAGAAGGTCTACGAGGCCTGGGACGCGCGCGCCGCCGGCATCAAGGCGCAGACCGTGTGGGCGAAGGCTTTCGAAGCCTATCGCGCGGCCTACCCCGAGCTTGCCGCCGAGTTCACCCGCCGCACGAGCGGCGCACTGCCGGCGAACTGGACGCAGGCGGCCGTCGATGCCGCGATCGCCGCGCAGATCAAGGCGGAGACGGTCGCCAGCCGCAAGGCGAGCCAGATCGCACTCGAAGCCTTCACGCAGACGCTACCCGAACTGCTCGGCGGCAGCGCCGACCTGACCGGATCGAACCTGACGAACACCAGCCACACGCCGGCGCTGCGCTTCGACGCGCAAGGCGTCTCGAACGGCGGGCGCCACATCAACTACGGAGTGCGCGAGTTCGGCATGGCGGCGGTGATGAGCGGCATCGGCCTGCACGGCGGTTTCATCCCTTACGGCG
The DNA here is from genome assembly GCA_963774675.1 of uncultured beta proteobacterium. Taxonomy (GTDB): domain Bacteria; phylum Pseudomonadota; class Gammaproteobacteria; order Burkholderiales; family Burkholderiaceae_C; genus CAIKUF01. The sequence continues at coordinate 881,015 of CAVZFV010000013.1, forward strand.
GCACCTTCCTCACCTTCAGCGACTACTGCCGCAACGCGATCCGCATGGCGGCGCTGATGAAGCAGCGCGTCGTCTACGTCTTCACGCACGACTCGATCGGCCTCGGCGAGGACGGCCCGACGCACCAGAGCATCGAGCACGCCTGGTCGCTGCGACTCATTCCAGGGCTCGACGTCTGGCGCCCGGCGGACACGGCCGAGACGGTCGTCGCCTGGGTCGCCGCGATCGAGAACAAGGCGCGCCCGACTGCCCTGCTGCTGAGCCGCCAGAATCTGCCCTACCTGCCCAAGAGCGGGCTCGACGGCATCGCCAAGGGCGCCTACGTGCTCGCCGAGCCGGCCGAAGTCGGGCTCAAGAAGAAGGCGCAGGCGGTGATCATCGCCACCGGCTCCGAGGTGCAGCTCGCGATGCACGCGCAGCAACTGCTCGCCGAACGCGGCATCGCAGTGCGCGTCGTCAGCATGCCGTCGACGAACGTCTTCGGCCGCCAGAGCGTCGCCTACCAGAAGAGCGTGCTGCCCGCCGGCGTGCCGCGCATCGCGGTCGAGATGGGCGTCACCGACGGCTGGTGGAAGTACGGCTGCGCGGCCGTCGTCGGCATCGACACCTACGGCGAATCGGCGCCCGCGCCGGCGCTGTTCAAGCACTTCGGGTTCACCGCCGACAATGTCGCGGACACGGTTCGCAAGGTGCTTGGGCGCTAGATCGGACCCTCAGGATTTCTTTTCTCTGGAGCAACTCAAATGACTATCAAAATTGGCATCAACGGCTTCGGCCGCATCGGGCGCATGGTGTTTCGTGCCGCCGTCCAGAACTTCGACAAGGACATCGAGGTCGTCGCCATCAACGACCTGCTCGAGCCCGACTATCTCGCCTACATGCTGCAGTACGACTCGGTGCACGGCCGCTTCAAGGGCAGCATCGCGGTCGATGGCAACACGCTCGTCGTCAACGGCAAGAAGATCCGCCTGACGCAGGAGCGCGATCCGGCGAACCTGAAGTGGGACGCGGCCGGCGCCGACATCGTGATCGAGGCCACGGGTCTCTTTCTGACGAAGGAGGGCGGCGAGAAGCATCTGGCCGCGGGCGCGAAGAAGGTCATCCTGTCGGCGCCGTCGAAGGACGACACGCCGATGTTCGTCTACGGTGTCAACGACAAGACCTACGCCGGCCAGGCGATCATCTCCAACGCTTCGTGCACGACCAACTGCCTGGCGCCGGTCGCAAAGGTGTTGAACGACAAGTGGGGCATCAAGCGCGGCCTGATGACGACGGTGCATGCGGCAACGGCGACGCAAAAGACGGTCGATGGCCCGAGCAACAAGGACTGGCGCGGCGGCCGCGCGATCCTCGAGAACATCATCCCGTCGTCCACCGGCGCGGCGAAGGCGGTCGGCATCGTGATTCCGGAACTCAACAAGAAGCTCACCGGCATGTCGTTTCGGGTGCCGACCTCGAACGTGTCGGTCGTCGACCTGACCGTCGAGCTCGTCAAGGAGGCGAGCTACAAGGAAATCTGCGCCGAGATGAAGGCGCAGTCCGAGGGCGCGTTGAAGGGTGTGCTCGGCTACACCGAGGACAAGGTCGTCGCGACGGACTTCCGCGGCGAGGCGCGGACATCGGTATTCGATGCCGACGCCGGCATCGCGCTCGACAGCACCTTCGTCAAGATCGTCGCCTGGTACGACAACGAATGGGGCTACTCGAACAAGGTGCTCGAGATGGCGCGCGTGATCGCGAAGTAGGCGTTTGCGGCGCAGCGCGCGTGCCGTGAGTGCGATGCTGCGGCGGGTTCGCCGCGCGTCGCGTCGCTTGACTGAGGCCCCGATTTCTCTGGAGTTGCCATGCGTGCGCTTCTGACCCTGCTGGCCGCGTTCGCGATCCCATTCGCGGGCGCGCTGTCCACGCCAGCGCTTGCAGCTGCGTCGGACGAGGCGCGCGTGATCGTCACCTTCAAGGCGGATTCGCCGACCGCGCGCCGGCAGGTGCAGGGTTCGATGAGCCGCGCCGAATCGGCAGCGCAGCGCAGCACCGAACGTGCGAGTGTGCTCGGTGCGCGCACCGGCCTGGCGATGCTGCGCGGTGGCGCCAACGTGTCGGATCGCACGCAGGTCGTGCTGGCAAAAGGCATGAGTTCCGAACAGCTCGCAGCGCGGCTCGGGGCCGACCCGGAGGTCGAAACAGTCTCGATCGACGTGCGCCGCCACCGCGTCAGCGCACCAAGCGACCCGCTCTACGCCGCCGGCCAGCCGGCCACGCCCGGCCCTGTGGTCGGCCAGTGGTACCTGCACGCGCCATCGGGCGAGGTGAAGTCGTCCATCGGTGCCGAAGCCGCGTGGGCGATCACGACGGGCAAGAGCAGCGTGGTCGTCGCCGTGCTCGACACCGGCGTGCGCTTCGATCATGCCGATCTCAAGGGCAAGCTGCTGCCGGGCTACGACATGATCTCGGACGCGGTGATCGCCGGCGACGGCAATGGCCGCGACGCCGACGCGAGCGACCCGGGCGACTACCTCTCGGCGGCCGACAAGGCCGCGCACCCGTCCACTTTCGACGACTGCGACATCGAGGACAGCTCGTGGCATGGCACGCAGACCGCGAGCCTGGTCGGCGCCGCGACCGACAACGGCATCGGCATGGCAAGCATCGGCCGCAACGTGCGCGTGTTGCCGCTGCGTGTGCTCGGCAAATGCGGCGGCTACGACTCCGACATCCAGGCGGCCATGCGCTGGGCGGCGGGGCTCGACGTGCCGGGCGTGCCGTCAAATCCGACGCCGGCCGCCGTCATCAACATGAGCCTGGGCAGCGACGGTGCCTGTTCGAGCGCGTATGTCGCCGTCGTCAAGGAACTGACTGCCGCGGGGGCGCTCGTCGTCGCCGCAGCGGGCAACAGCGCCGGACGCGCGGTCGGCACGCCGGCAAGTTGCACGGGCGTGATGGCAGTCGGCGGGCTGCGCCACGCCGGCACCAAGGTGGGCTACTCCGACCTCGGGCCGCAGGTGGCGATCAGCGCACCGACCGGCAACTGCGTCAACATCGACCCGGGCTCGTCCTGCCTGTACCCGATCATCACCGCGCTCAATGCCGGCACGACGGTGCCGATCGCGAACAGCTCCATCTACAGCGATGGGGTCAACTTCTCGGCCGGCACAAGCTTCGCCGCGCCGCTCGTTGCCGGCACGGCGGCGCTGATGCTCTCGGCACGGCCCGAACTGCAACCGGCCGACCTGCGCCGCCTGTTGCAGGCGAGCGCGCGGCCGTTCCCGAAGACGGGTGGCGACAATGGCGACGGCTCGGTGGTGCCGGTCTGCCAGCCGCCGGGCGACACCGATCAGTTGCAGTGCTATTGCACAACGCTCACCTGCGGCGCTGGCATGCTCGACGCGGCTGCGGCGGTGAAGGCGGCGGCGACGTCGGACGCGGTGATCGCGCGCATCGACGTCGTCCCTTCGCAGCCGAGGCCCGAGCAGACGATCACCTTGAGCTCCGCCAGCAGCCTCGTCGGCCGGGGCCGCAAGGTCGCGAGCTGGCGCTGGGAGATCACCGACGGCGGCGGCATCGTCCAGCGCTTCGTCGGCGCCGCGAACAAGTCGACGGCGGAGGTGGTGGCCAGCGATGCGGGCAACTTCAGCGTGCGCGTAACCGTTACCGACGACCTGGGAGCCAGCGCAGTCGCGAACGACCGCATCGTCGTCGCTTGGCCGGCGTCGTCTGGTGGGGGCGGGGGCGGCGCAGCGGGTCCTGCATGGCTGGCGGGGCTGCTCGCGTCGGTGATCGCCGTCCGGCGGTCGGTCCGCGGTCGAACTGGGCGGCAAACCCCGGCCTGTTGAGCGTTTGGCGGCGGGCGCCGCACGGCATCATTGACCGCCATCACGCGCAAGTACGCCCACGTGGGAGTTCGGCGCGGGTGGCGGCAAAGGAGGTCCGGCGGTGCAGGGTGATCGAATGAGTTTGGGCCGCAGCCTGATGCGCGCCATGCTTGCCGCCGCGCTCGGCTGCGCCGCAGGCGCCACATCCGCCGCATCCGCAACCTCCACCGCAGGGTCGGCGCCGCAGGCCGCCGACGGTCGTGCGGCGTATGGCCTGATCGTCAAGCTCCGGGACGCCCTGACGCATGAGCGCGCACAGATGCTTTCGGTCGACCGCGCTCAGGCGCTCGGCGCCGGTCGCGCACTCGATGGCGAAGATGCTGTGCGCCTTTCGCGCGTGCTCGGCCATGCCGGCTTTGCGAAGTTCCGCTCGCGCCCGGTCGGCCGCTCGGCGCAGCACCTCGATTTCGGGCGCGTGCTCGCGGGCGAGGACGCGGACCGCATTGCGGCGCAACTGCGGGCCGACCCCGAGGTCGAGTGGGTGGTCGCCAACGAACGCGAGCAGTTGCTGCAGGTGCAGCCAAATGACCCCTATTACGTCGATCAATGGTGGTTGCGCAAGCCCGGTGGCAGCAATGCGAACGCGCTTGCCGCGCGGCTGCGCGGCGTGCCGGGCTTTGCGGGGGCGTGGGCGCGCGAGCCGGGGCGCGCGAGCGCCGTCGTCGCGATCCTCGACACCGGCATCACCGCGCATCCCGACCTTGCCGGCCGCGTGCTGCCGGGCTACGACTTCGTCTCGACCGTCGAGTACGCGAACGACGGCGACGGCCGCGACGCCGATCCGAGCGACCCCGGCGACTGGGTGAGCGCGGCCGACCAGAGCGCTGCACCGTCCACGTTCGACAGTTGCGAGCGGCAGAACAGTTCCTGGCACGGCACGCAGCTCGCAGGCATCGTTGGCGCGGTGACCGGCAACGGCGACCGGGATCGCTTCGACGAGTTGGGACGGGCGCGTGCTGCCGGTGCGCGTCGCCGGCAAGTGCGGTGCCGAGGTGGCCGACATCATCGACGGCATGCGCTGGGCGGCCGGCCTCGCGGTGGCGAAGGGCGGTGGCGGCTTCCTGCCAATGAACCCGAACCCGGCGCGCATCATCAGCATCAGCTTCGGCAGCAGCGCCGCGTGCAACCCGGCGTATCAGTCGACGATCGACGAGCTCGCCGCGCACGGCGTCGTCGTCGTCGCGGCGGCAGGCAACCAGCATACGGCGCCAATGCGCCCGGCCAATTGCAAGGGCGCGATCGGCGTCGCCGCGCTCAATCGCGACGGCTTCAAGGCGACCTACTCGAACTTCGGCGCCGAACTCGTCATCGCGACGGTCGGCGGCGACCCGGATGACGAAGGCGCATGGGGAGCCGCCCTCGGTGACGACGGCATCGTCACGCTCAACAACGAAGGCCGCACGACACCGGGCGCAGCCGGCTATGCGCGGGCCTTCGGCTCGAGCTACTCGGCGCCGATCGTCGCCGGCGCGATCAGCCTGATGCTCAGCGCCAATCCGGACTTGAGCGCTGCCCAAATCGTTGCCGGCTTGCGCCAGAGCGCGCGGCCGCATGTCACCTCGCCGAAGATCGCGGCCTGCTCGAGCGACAACCCCGGGCGCTGCATCTGCACGACGAAGACCTGCGGCGCCGGCATGCTCGACGTCGCCGAGGCCGTGCGCTACGCACAGGCGCTACGCGACCACACGGTTTTTGCGCCCAAGCATTGGCCCACCGAAGTGATCGACAACCCCGAGGTGAGCGCCGCGGTGGCGCTCGGCGCGGATCTGCCGCCGAACGGCACCGACGACCCGATCGCGTCGGCCGGCGGCGGTGGCGGCGCGCTTGGACCGTTCTGGCTGCTCGGCCTGGCGCTGTCGGTCGTGGCCATCGCCCGGGCGATGCGCTCGCGCGGTTGAGTAATCTCTTCCGATAGCAGGCCAACCCAATCGACACCGCGCACAAAGCGAAAGGCCTGCCTCGCCGGGCAGGCCTTTCGCTGAGGAGGCGCAGGCAACATGGCGCCGCAGCGCTGTCAGCCTCGGCGGCGAGTCAGCGCCAAGCCGGCCAACGCAACCGCCGTCAGTGCCAGGCTCATCGGCTCGGGGACACGCGAAGTGATTTGCTTGCCGCTGTCGTCTTCCCAGAACAGTTGGTCTTGATTATCGGCCGAATCCAGAATATAGATGTTGAGCGGCTGTGCCTGAAACGTGCCTGCGTGGCCCAGCAGCTCGTTCGCTTTGGCGAGGGCAGTCCCCGCCGGTGATGCCCGGTGGTTGGGCCTGGAAATAAGCCAGCCGACAGGTCGAGGCCCATGTCGTAGACGATCTCCCACACCGCCAGTTGCATGCCACTGGATTTATCCTTGTCGGTGAACCAACTGCTTGAATCGGTCACGGCCCAGGTGAACAGATTGGCAAGAGCGGCTGCCTTCGTGGAGCTAAGATACGAAGCAGCGGTCACGAATGCTGTACTGTGTCTTGTACTCCGTGTCCGAGAGAGAAACGGTGATCCAGGTCGACGCAGTAAGCCCGCAAGGGGTTCTGGTTGTGGACGCCGGCGTCGGTCAAGGTTCCCAAATAGCCGCCGCCGCCGCTGCCGGATTCCCAGGCACCGCCGCCGTGCGTCTTACCTTGTAAGCGTCGCCCCCGATCTGGGTAATCGAGCGTCATGGTGACGGGATCCGCCTGCGCGCCAATGGCGCACAGCGAGAGGACAGCGCCCTGTCAAACCATTCAGCCAAATTGTGCGGCTCAACATGCTTTTCTCGCTTTCGGTGATCGGAAGGTGCAGCCGGTCTGCAAACTGTAATTGAACGTTACGAGAGTTTGCTGCCCCTGTCATCCCCCGATCCCCGGGGGTGGATCACATAGGCGCCAAGATAAGACTTGCTCCAAATCGTCTGCCTGATATCGCCTGCGCTTGCGCGGCGACTCGCGCAGCGCAGCCACAATACGGTTCCAGTAGCGCAGACCGTCGAGCAGATTCAATTGCGGTTTGACGGCGCGTGCGACGAGACAACGCGTCATCGCCACTTCACGCCAGCCACTGTGTCGGCTTTTGCTTTTGGGGCAAAGAGTAGCCCCAAGGGGAAAAGCGCTCGCCAACCGATATGAATGTTTCGATCCGGATGGTTACGAATGGTTTTCCTTGCGGCCCTGCTCAGCGCTCTTTGTGATCGCGCAGCCGCGAACTGCGATGGTGCCTTGGTCGTCGCGAACCTATGCTGGCCGGCCCCGCGCTTGGCCGACCTTGAGATTGCGCAGTTTGGGCAGCAATGCCAGCGCGCGCTTTGTCATCTCCCAACGGCACGCTGAACATGTTCATGGGCAGGATGTCATCGCCTTGGTGATTGACGACGTGGCGTATGCCGCGCCGGTGCGCCAGCCCGCGATCGGCCATCAAGAGGTCGTTGGCTTGCACGGCAGAGCGGGTCAGCGTTTCGCCCTCTTCGGGCAACGCAACCTGCAGTTGTTTGCAAGCCAGCATGCTCAGGTCGAGCATGTAGTGCAGCTGCCAGGCCGACCCTGTGGCCCCAGGGCTCACACACCACGCTGGCCTCGACCAGGCGCACCTGCTTGCCTGGCAGCACGTCCTGGTCCGTGGCCGACCGGCGCCGACTCGTTTGCTCGACCATCCACCGGAACCACTCGCTGCTTCCCAGCAACCGCCCCAGCAACCGCCCCAGCAACGCCACGTCGGACACCTTGGGCTGGCCGCCCGCGTCGGTGCGAACGGCAGCCTCGCGCAGTGAGTAGCCGCCAGCCAAGTGGATAAGCGGTACGCGCAGCGGCGTGGGCGCGTCCTTGAAGCCGCGAGTTGGCCGCGCCGCCTCCTCCCATCCATCGGGCAAGACCCGCCCAATGACTTCCCAGTCCTCGTCCAGCCCGGCGAACGGCTCTTCCCAATCGATACCGCCTTCGAGTTCGCCCATCTCGAAGCCCCTCCTTCCGCTATTGCCGAGGGAGCGGAGGTGCGGCTCAGCGAGGCATTTTTATCGCAGCGCCTATGGGGGGTAAGCCCCGCCTCGCGCCAGACTGGACACTGTCGCGCGCAGGGCGGGAACCTACTTCGCGCAGGGCGCGAACGCCTTGCCGAACGGCACGGTACCCGATTCGCTGGCGGTTGCGGTCAGCTGTGCAGCGAGCGCGGCGTCGGCACTTTCGACGCGCAGCATGAGGCCACCGTTGGCTTGCTCGCGCGGCACGATGTTGGCGGTTTGTACGCCGCGCTCTCGCCACCGCGCGAGCGCCGCGTCGGCCTCGGCCGGCGTGAACGGGCCGGCCTCGAAACAGCGGCCGGCAGCGCTTGGCGTCGCGCCGCCCGCCATCGCAACGGCACCCTCCGCGCCCGGCAGCACCCGCAGTACCTGCGGCTGGAACTGGCGCGCACGTGCGCTCGGGCTCCCGGTCCCCGGTCGCGCGCACACCAGTGACGGTATCGAGCCAGCCCTGCGACCAGACGTAGAAGCCCAGGTTGGCCAGCACCAGCAGCAGCGCGAGCGCGCGCAGCTTCATAGCGTCTCGGGCGAGGCGATCGTGTCCGGGCCTGCGGCCGGCCGCACGCTGACCTCGCCGCTGGCGATCGTGTGCATGCTGCCTGCAACTTCGAGCAGCAGCGCGCCCCGCGCGTCGACGCCGCGCGCGATGCCTTCAGGCGTGTCGGCCGCGGTCGTGCGCACCGCTTCGTCAAGCAGCATGTCGCGCGCGGCAAAGGCTTGCGCAAACGCGGCGAAACCCTCGCGCTCGAAGACTTGCAGGGCCCGCACGAGCGGCAGCGCGACGCGCGCGAGCATCGCCGGCGCAGTGGCGTCGGGGATGAACTCGTTCAGCGCGGCGAGGCGGCCGACGAGGTCGACCGGCACCGGGGCGGGCAACGGCGTGACGTTCAGGCCAACGCCGATCACCGCAAGACGCTGGCGCCCCGCGACGAGCGTCTCGATCAGGATCCCGCCGAGCTTGCGACCGTGCGCCGCATCGGGCGGCAGGTCTGGTGTCGCATCTTGCGCCGGTGGCAGCAACCACAGATCGTTGGGCCATTTCAGCATCAGCCTGGGCGCGATCGGCGCGGCCTCGGGCTGAAGCGCGTCGGCGAGGGCGACGCCAACCGCGAGCGAGAGGCCGGACCAGTCCTGCGGCGCCAGCGGCAGCGCGAGCGAGAAGGTAAGCGACGCGCCGCGGGCCGAACGCCAGCCGCGCCCCAGCCGCCCGTGGCCGGCCGTCTGGTGCTCGGCGACGAGCAGGCACGGCTGCATGTCGGCCTGGCGGCGCCCGACACGCTCGGGCGCATCGGGCGAGTCGGGTGCATCGCGCAACGGCCCGAAGCCGCTGGTGCCGCTGGTGCCGCTGGTGCGCGCGTTGGGCAGGATGCGCGCGCGCTCGAGCAACACGCCGTTGGTGGAGGGTGCGCGCGCAAGCACCTCGACGCTCAGGCCCGGCAACAGCGGTTCGAGCTGCGCCCACAGGTCCTGCGCGCCCCAGTGCCAATGACCGGAGCCCGAAGTGGCGCTGCGGCTGGTGGTCGTCATCGCTTCGGTGCGAGCATCGTGCCCCTGCAGTGCGGCGAACCGCAGCGGCATTCGAACAGCTTCTTCAGCTTCTTCGTATAGCGCTCGTCGATGACGAGGCCGTAGTCGTAGAAGAGCTCCTCGCCGGGCTGGATATCGACGAGTGCCTTGATGAAGACGCGGCCGTCGACTTCGTCGGCCTCGCAGTTGGGCGTGCAGGCATGGTTGATCCAGCGCGCCGCGTTGCCGTGGACCTTGCCGTCGATGACGTGCTTGTCGTCGATGTGAAAGTAGAAGGTGTGGTTCGGATCCTTCGGGTCATGCGGATGGCGGCGCAGCGCCTCGCGCCAGGTGATCACTTCGCCGCGATACTCGATCACGAGTTCGTCGCGCGCAATCGGCAGGACGGCGAAGACGCCTTTGCCGTGCACTCCCGAGCGGCGCACCTGGATGCGGCGTCCGGACTGGCGCGCCGCGTCGCTCGTCGCTGTCGCGAGCCCCGCGTCGGCGTCGCGCAGGTTCTTTTCCGAGCAGGCTTGCGTCATGGTGAAGTTTCGGTACATTGAATTCATGGGTGCGCGCGTGCGCACCTGCGTACGTGTGCAAGCGCGCGCACGCGAGGACAGCGGATTGTAGGCAGGCGCGAAGGCGTCCCTGACGGAGAAACTAAAACACCGATATGACCAAGTCACTCATCATTGCAGAGAAGCCCTCGGTCGCGCAGGACATCGTGCGCGCCCTCACGCCCGTTGCGGGCAAGTTCGAAAAGCACGACGACCATTTCGAGAACGAGCGCTACGTCGTCACGTCCGCGGTCGGCCACCTGGTCGAGATCAAGGCGCCGGAGGAGTTCGACGTCAAGCGCGGCAAGTGGAGCTTCGCGAACCTGCCGGTGATTCCACCGCATTTCGACCTCGCACCGATCGACAAGGCCAAGAGCCGCCTGAACGCGGTCGTCAAGCAGATCCGGCGCAAGGACGTGACCGATCTCATCAACGCCTGCGACGCCGGTCGCGAGGGCGAGCTGATCTTCCGCCTGATCCTGCAGTACGCGCAGCCGGCAAAGAACAAGCTCGACAAGCCGGTCCAGCGCCTGTGGCTGCAAAGCATGACGCCGGCCGCGATCCGCGAGGGCTTCGAGCAATTGCGAAGCGACCAGCAGATGCTGCCGCTGGCCGATGCGGCGCGCTGCCGCTCGGAGGCGGACTGGCTCGTCGGCATCAACGGCACGCGCGCGATGACGGCGTTCAACTCGCGCGACGGTGGCTTCTTCCTGACGACTGTCGGGCGGGTGCAGACGCCCACGCTGTCGGTCGTCGTCGAGCGCGAAGAGAAGATCCGCAAGCACATCGCGCGCGACTACTGGGAAGTGCGCGCGACCTTCGACGCGCAGGCGGGCCAGTACGACGGCAAGTGGTTCGATCCGGCCTTCAAGAAGAACGAAGACGGGGAACGCCGCGCCGACCGCATCTGGAACGAGCGCGACGCGCAGGCCGTTGCGAATGCGGTGCGCGGTCAGCCGGCAGTCGTCACCGAGGAGGCCAAGCCGAGCACGCAATCGAGCCCGCTTCTGTATGACCTGACGACGCTGCAGCGCGAGGCGAATTCGCGCTTCGGCTTCTCGGCGAAGACGACGCTCTCGCTCGCGCAGGCGCTCTACGAGAAGCACAAGGTGCTGACCTATCCGCGCACCGACTCGCGCGCGCTGCCCGAGGATTACGTCGACGTCGTCAAGCAGACGATGAAGATGATCGGGAGCGTTGACCTGCCCGGGCCGCTGCGCGAACTCGCCCCGCACGCGCGCAAGGCGCTTGCCGAGGGCTACGTGAAGCCGGTCAAGCGTGTGTTCGACAACGCCAAGGTGTCGGACCACTTTGCGATCGTGCCGACGCTGCAGGCGCCAGGCAGCCTCAACGAGATCGAGGCCAAGCTCTACGACATGGTCGTCAAGCGCTTCCTGGCGGTGTTCTATCCGCCGGCCGAATTCATGGTCACGACGCGCATCAGCACCGTCACGAATGCGGGGCAAGAGCACCGCTTCCAGACGAACGGCAAGGTGCTCGTCAAGCCGGGCTGGCTCGCCGTGTACGGCAAGGAGGCGCAGGAAGACGACGCCAATCTCGTCGCCGTGCAGCAGGGCGAGACGGTGCGCACCGAAGACGTGACCGTGAATGCACTGAAGACGAAGCCCCCGGCGCGCTACACCGAGGCGACGTTGCTCGGTGCGATGGAAGGCGCCGGTAAGCTGATCGACGACGAGGAGTTGCGCAGCGCGATGCAGGAAAAGGGCCTCGGCACGCCGGCCACGCGCTCGGCGATCATCGAAGGCCTGATCTACGAGAAGTACATGCACCGCGAAGGGCGCGAGCTGGTGCCAACCGCCAAGGCCTTCCAGCTGATGACGCTCCTGCGCGGGCTCTCCGTCGATGAGCTCACGAAGCCCGAGCTCACCGGCAACTGGGAATACCAACTCGCGCAGATGGAGCACGGCAAGCTCTCGCGCGACGACTTCATGGCCGAGATCGCGGCGATGACGGACCGCATCGTCCGGAAGGCCAAGGAGTACGACCGCGACACGGTGCCGGGCGACTACGCGACGCTCGCGACGCCGTGCCCGAACTGCGGTGGCGTCGTGAAGGAGAACTACCGCCGTTTCAGCTGCGTCGGCAAGGCGACAGGCAGCGGCGCAGCGGCTGCCACCGAAGGCTGCGGCTTCTCGATCAGCAAGATACCCGGCGGCCGTGCGTTCGAGACGGCCGAGGCCGACGCTTTCCTGCGCGACAAGAAGATCGGCCCGCTCGAAGGCTTTCGCTCCAAGGCGGGCTGGCCGTTCACTGCCGAGTTGCGCCTCGTCTATGACGACGAGATCAAGAACTGGAAGCTCGAGTTCGACTTCGGCGAGGATGCGAAGAAAGAGGGCGAGAGCGGCGAGCCGGTCGACTTCTCGGCGCAGCAAGGCCTCGGCGCCTGCCCCAAGTGCCAGGGCCACGTCTACGAGCACGGCACGAGCTACGTCTGCGAGCATGCCGTCGGCGCGCACGTGACCTGCGACTTCAAGAGCGGAAAGATCATCCTGCAGCAACCGGTTGCGCGCGAGCAGATGACGAAGCTGCTGGCCGAAGGCAAGACCGCATTGCTCGAGAACTTCGTTTCCAACAAGACGCGGCGCAAGTTCAAGGCATTCCTAGCGTGGAACAAGGCTGAAGGCAAGGTCGGCTTCGAATTCGAGCCGCGGGCGCCCCGTGCGCCCGCGAAGAAGGCGGCGGCCAAGTCGGCGACCAAGGCAGCGGCGAAGAAGGCCGTCGCCAGCTGAGCCTCCTCGCGGCGCGCCGTGGCGATCCCGCCCGGCTCGGGCGCGATACCCAGGACTGGAGAAGGGCGGGACCCTGCCGGCCGTGGCGGGGCGTGACATCGGGCCCAAGCTTCGTCGCGCCGAAGGCCGAACGGTCCTGCACAATCACGGCCCATGCCCATACCGCGCGCCTTCCTGACCGTCTCGCTGCGCGCGTTGCTCGGCTGCGCATTCCTTGCGATCGGGCTGCAGGTCGGCAGCGCGAGCGAGCACACAGCGCCGAGTGCCTCGGTGCACAGTTTCAGCGACGCGATCAGCGTCGCGAGCGACGCGCACAAGTTCCCGCAGGAAGCCGTGGCCCTCGTGCAGAAGCTGCCCGACGACTGGGAGATCAGCCGTCCCGGTTACGAAGGCGCGGTCTGGTACCGGGTGAGCTTCGATGCACCGCGTTCGGCCGACCCCGACGCGGTGCTGGCGCTCTACGTCGAGCGCGCATGCACCAATCTCGAAGTGCACCTGAACGGGCACCGCATCTACAGTGGCGGGCACATGCAGGAGCCGGTGACGCGCAACTGCTACCAGCCTCAGCTGATCCCGCTTCCCACCGCGCTGCTGCGTCCCGAGGGCAACGAGCTCGACCTGAAGCTGCGCGGGCACTCGCTCGAGCATGTCTCGGCGCGCCACCGCGCCGGTGGGCTGTCGGCGCTGCAGATCGGGCCGATGGATGCGCTCGCGCCCGTCTGGCGCGAGCAGCAGTTCTGGAACGTCACCGCGCCGCAACTGCTCGGCGTGACGCTGTTCGTGCTCGGCGTGTTCATGATCGGTGTCGGCTGGTTCAACCGGCGCGCGAGCTATCTGATGTATTTCGGCACGATGGCGATCGCCTGGGCCGTGCTGACCGCGCGCATCTGGTTGGCCGATGTACCGCTGTCCAATGGCACCACCGAGTTCGCGATCACGCTCGGCTTCGCGCCGATCGTCGGTCTTGCGATCGTGTTCCTGTTGCGCTATGCGCACGTCAAGCGGCGGCCGCTCGATGTGGCGTTGATCGCGCAATGCTTCGTGATGCCGCTGTCGCTGGCAGCGCTCGGTCCGGATCGGCTCTACGCCGGCGTCACCTTCTGGTACTGGGTGCTCGGCATCGAGCTGCTCGCCGCGACCGTCGTGTATCTACGCGTGAGCTGGGCCCATCAACGCACCGAGTTCTGGGTCATGAGCGCGATCCTGTTGCTGCTCGCCGGCTTCGCGCTGCTCGAGGAGGTGCAACACATGGCGAGCGGCGGCATTTGGCGTGGCCACGCGGCGCGCTTTGCGTTCCCGGTGTTCGTGCTGGTCGTGAGCTTCCGACTGGTGCAGGTGTTCGCGCGCGCGCTGCGCGCGGCTGAGGCGGGGCGCAGCACGCTCGAAGCACGCATCCAGGAGGCGACACTCGAGATCGAGCGCAACTTCGCGCAACTGGCCGAGTTGCGCGTCGAGCAGGTGACGGAAAAGGAGCGCAAGCGGATCGCTGCCGATCTGCACGATGACCTCGGCGCCAAGCTGTTGACGATCGTGCATACCAGCGAATCGGAGCGCATCTCGACCCTCGCGCGCGAGGCGCTCGAGGAAATGCGGCTGTCGGTGCGCGGCCTCACCGGCAAGCCAATGCGCATCGCCGACGCGCTCGCCGACTGGCGCGCCGAGACGGTCTCGCGCCTCGGGCAGGCGAACATCGAGGCCGAGTGGGACGGTCCGACCGAAGACTTCGCACAACTGATGTCGGCGCGCGTCTTCGTGCAGACCACACGCATCCTGCGCGAGGCCGTCAACAACATCATCAAGCACAGCGGCGCGTCGCACTGCACGGTGCGCTGCACGATCAGCGATCAGGACGTCGGCCTCGTCGTGCAGGACAACGGGCGTGGCATCCCGCTCGAGCTTGACGGACGCCTCGATCGTGGCCACGGCATGTCGAGCATGAAGCACCGGGCCAAGCAAATGCGCGGCCAATGCTTGGTCGAATCCGGCCCCGGCTACGGAACCGTGATCCGCCTCACGCTTCCACTGTGATCCGTTGAGCACTGCCTCTGCCGCGCTGATACGATGACCTTAACGCCTTGAAAAGCACATTCAAGCTTTGAGGCATCCCGTCGAAAACGCCGTCATGAACAATATCCTGCTGCTCGAAGACCTGCCCGAGATCCGCGCCTGGATCAAGGCGCTCGTGCTGCAGGTGTTCCCGAAGGCGCACATTTGCGAGTCGGCGCGCGTGCACGATGCGCTCGGCCTCGTGTCGGCAGTCAAGTTCGACCTCGCGCTTGTCGATCTGGGCCTGCCCGATGGCTCGGGCGTCGATGTCGTGGCGGCGCTGCGCGACGCGCAGCCCGAGGTGCAATCGGTGGTCGTCACGATCCATGATGACGACGAGCACCTGTTCCCGGCCTTGCAGGCGGGGGCCTTCGGCTATGTGCTCAAGGAGCAGCCGCGCGAGCATTTCACCGAGCAGTTGCAGCGCATCAGCCAGGGTGAGCCGCCGCTTTCGCCGTCGATCGCGCGCCGCGTGATCGCCTACTTCGCCGCGCAGGCCAGGCCGCAGACGAATGCGATGCCGCGGGTGCAGCTCACCGATCGAGAAAGCGAAGTGCTGTTGCGCGTCGCGAAGGGTTACACGCTGCCGGAGATCGGCGTCCAGCTGAGCCTGTCGCGCCACACGATCGCCGACTACGTCAAGCAGATCTATCGCAAGCTCAACGTCAGCTCGCGCGCCGAGGCGGCGCTCGAGGCGCAGCGCCTCGGCCTTTTCGCGCGCAGCCCGTAGAAATGACGACCCCAAGACCCCTACGGGGTCGCCTCCCGAGGGGAGCTCGTGCCGCTTGGGGCGGCCCGGCGCTGGCCCGAGTCTCATGATCGGTCGCCTCACGGGCGTGCTGGCGGCGAAGCATCCGCCGCAGGTGTTGATCGACGTCGGCGGTGTCGGCTACGAGGTCGACGTGCCGATGAGCAGCTTCTACAACCTGCCGGCCATTGGTGAGCGTGTCACGCTGCTGACGCACTTCGTCGTGCGCGAAGACGCGCAGGTGCTGTTCGGGTTTCTGACGCCCGAGGAGCGGGCGACCTTTCGACACCTGGTGAAGATCTCCGGTGTCGGGCCGCGCACCGCGCTTTCGATCCTCTCGGGGCTGTCCGTCGCAGAACTCGCGCAAGCCGTGAGCCTGCAGGAATCGGCGCGCCTCGTGAAGGTGCCCGGCATCGGCAAGAAGACCGCCGAGCGGCTGCTGCTCGAACTCAAGGGGAAGCTCGGGGTCGACCTCGAAGCGCCGTCATCGCCCGGCCGCCGGCGCGCAGGGCGACATCCTGCAGGCGCTGCTCGCGCTCGGCTACAGCGATCGCGAAGCGGCTGCCGCGTGCAAGGCGCTGCCGGCGGATGTCGGCGTCAGCGACGGCATCAAGCTCGCGTTGCGCGCGCTGGCAAAGTAGGGTGGGATCCGATACCGGACGCGGCCTTTTCGAGCCGTTGCGCAAGCTCTAGCACACGCTGACACGCCCGCCGACACGGGCCGATAGGGCTCGCGCGCCTGGCCACGCCGCGATAATGCGGCATGACCATCCAGACCGATGACTTCGCCGCTGCGTTGCCGGCCGTGCCGCGCGTCGTCGGCGCCGCGCCGCTGTCGCCGAACGAGGAAGCGATCGAGCGCGCGCTGCGGCCGAAGGGATTGCAGGAGTACGTCGGCCAGGCCAAGGCGCGCGAGCAGCTCGAGATCTTCATCGGCGCCGCAAGAAAGCGCGGCGAGGCGATGGATCACGTGCTGCTCTTCGGGCCGCCCGGCCTGGGCAAGACGACGCTGTCGCACATCATCGCCCACGAGCTCGGCGTCAAGCTGCGCCAGACCTCGGGCCCGGTGCTGGAGAAGCCGAAGGACCTGGCCGCGATCCTGACCAATCTCGAGAAGAACGACGTCCTCTTCATCGACGAGATCCACCGCCTGTCGCCGGTGGTCGAGGAGATCCTCTACCCGGCGCTCGAGGACTACCAGATCGACATCATGATCGGCGAGGGCCCGGCCGCGCGCTCGATCAAGCTCGAACTGCAGCCGTTCACGCTGGTCGGCGCGACGACGCGCGCCGGCATGCTGACGAACCCGTTGCGCGACCGCTTCGGCATCGTCGCCCGGCTCGAGTTCTACACGCCGGAGGAGCTCGCGCGCATCGTGACGCGTTCGGCCGGGCTGCTCAAGGTCTCGACCGACGCCGAAGGCGCGTTCGAGATCGCGCGCCGCTCACGCGGCACGCCGCGCATCGCGAACCGCCTGCTGCGCCGCGTGCGCGACTATGCCGACGTGAAGGGCGACGGCCGCATCGGCAAGTCGCTCGCCGAGCTTGCGCTCGCGATGCTCGATGTCGACCCGATGGGCTTCGACGTGATGGACCGCAAGCTGCTCGACGCCGTGATCCATCGCTTCGACGGCGGGCCGGTCGCCTCGACAACGTCGCCGCCGCGATCGGCGAAGAGGCCGGGACGATCGAGGACGTGATCGAGCCCTTCCTGATCCAGCAGGGCTACCTGCAGCGCACGCCACGCGGCCGCGTCGCGA
>CAVZFV010000014.1:0-999233 GCA_963774675.1 uncultured beta proteobacterium
CGGCCGCGGCGTACCGACATCTGGGGTTGATGCCGCCCGCAGCGCGCGGCGTCGGTGAGCTGTTCGACAACTGAGCCTGCTTCCGGCGCGCGGTGCGCCTTCAGTCGCGCGGCGCGACGCGGTAGTCCGGACTGCCGCCGGTCCCTATCATCAACTGATTGACGACACCTTCGACATCGTCGATGCGGCGCGCGATGCGCTCGGCCTCCGCGGCCTGCTCTGCGCTTGTCACGCAGCCCTGTAGCCAGACGAAACGCCTCGACCCGGCGGCCCAGATGCTGGTATTCGTGAAGCCACCCGCGTAGCGCAGCGCCTGCTGCACGCGCGGGATGATCTCGGCGTCGTAGAGGTAGGCGTTGGGCAAGCGGCAGCGCCCGTCGAGCCAGCAGCTGACGCCGCGCTGTGCCCGGTCGTGCGCCAATTCGCGCAGCTCCTGTGGCGTCACGCCGGGCGGATCGGGGACGGGGCAACCCGGGAGGCCGGCCATCACCTGCACAAAGGGCTCGTTGAAGACGTTGCTGCGTGTCTGGGCGGGTGCATGCAGCGTGAACACGAGCGCCGCGAGCAGGAGCGGCCGGGGAAGCGTTGCAACGCGGCGGGCGGCCATGGCCACGGCCTCGCTTTGACTGTCAGCGACCCGCTTTGCGCCGCTGCCGCCAGGCCAGCAACTCGCCGACGAAGCCGCGCCGGAAAGCGACGACACAGACGACGAAGATCGCGCCGATGATCACCGTCACCCATGAGCCGACGCGGTCGGCCAGATAGTCCTGCAGGCCGATGATCGTGAAAGCGCCGATGACGGGCCCTGCGAAAGTGCCCATGCCGCCGAGCAGCGTCATCAGCACCACCTCGCCGGAGAGCGACCAGTGCGCGTCGGTGAGCGAGGCGAAGCCGAGCACGATCGTCTTGACCGATCCCGCCAGGCCGGCGAGCGCGGTCGACAGCACGAACGCGAGCAACTTGTAGCGATTCACGTCGTAGCCGAGCGAGACGGCGCGCGGCTCGTTCTCACGGATCGCCTTCAGCACCTGCCCGTAGGGCGAGTGCACGATGCGCACGATGAAGAGGAATACAGCGACGAACATCGTGAGCACGAAGTAGTACATCACGAGCGGGTTGGAAAGCGGTAGGAAGCCGAACAGGTGGCCGCGTGGCACACCTTGCATGCCGTCTTCGCCGCCGGTGAAGGGCGCCTGCAGCCAGACGAAGTAGATCATCTGCGCCAGCGCGAGCGTGATCATCGCGAAGTAGATGCCCTGGCGCCGGATAGCGAGCAGCCCGACGCCGAGCCCGAGCACGCCGGCGAAGACGGTGCCGGCCAGAATGCCCAGCTCGGGCGACAGCCCCGCGCTGCGCACCAGCCAACCGGTCGCGTACGCCGCGGCGCCGAAATATGCCGCATGGCCGAACGACAGCAGCCCGGTGAAGCCGAGCAGCAGATTGAACGCGCAGGCGAAGATCGCGAAACACATCGCCTTCATCACGAAAATCGGGTACAGGCCGAGAAATGGCGCAGCCAGCAGCAGCGCGAAAACGACGAGCCAGACGATCCGTCCCGAGCGCTCGGTGTTTGCAACCGGGCTGTTCATCAAGCCTCCTTGCCGAAAAGGCCGGCCGGACGGACGACGAGCACGATCGCCATGATGACGAAGACAACGACGTTGGACGCCTCGGGGTAGAAGACCTTGGTCAGGCCCTCGATCAGGCCGAGCGCGATGCCGGTCAGGATCGAGCCGAGGATCGAGCCCATGCCGCCAATGACGACGACCGCGAAGACGACGATGATCATGTGGCTGCCCATCAGCGGCGTGACCTGTATCACCGGCGCAGCCAGCACGCCGGCCAGCGCGGCCAAACCGGCGCCGAAGCCATAGGTCAGCATCACCATCACCGGGACGTTGATGCCGAAGGCCTGCACCAGCTTCGGGTTTTCGGTGCCGGCGCGCAATGTGGCGCCGAGGCTGGTCTTCTCGATCACGAACCAGGTGCCGAGGCAGATCGCGAGCGACGCGAAGATGATGAAGCCGCGGTAGTTGGGCAGGATCATGAAACCGAGATTCGTTGCGCCGCGCAGAAGTTCGGGGACCGCGTAAGACTGGCCCGACACACCGAACTTCTCGCGCATCAAGCCTTCAGCGACGAGCGCCAGGCCGAAGGTCAGCAGCAGGCCGTAAATCGGGTCGATCTTGTAAAGCGGCTTGAGCAGCGTGCGTTCGATCACCATGCCGAGTGTGCCGACCAGCAATGGTGCGAGCAGCAGCGACACCCAGAAGTTGATGCCGAAGCTGTCCATGCCGATCCAGGCCGCATACGCGCCCAGCATGTACAGCGCACCGTGCGCGAAATTGACGATCCCGAGCAGGCCGAAGATGACGGCCAGGCCCAGACTCAGCATGGCGTAGAACGAGCCATTCACGAGGCCGAGCAGCAGCTGGCCGAGAAACGCCTGAATCGGGATACCGAAGATTTCCATCGAGTCGCGCTTGGGTGTCGCGCCAATGTGTCGCGCTAATGTGTCGCGGTTGGTGTCATGGGTGTTGGCGGGCGGCGGGCCTTGCAGCCGCCGCCCGCACCTTCAGCGCCCTACTTCCAGAGCGAGCACTTCGTTTCGGCCTTCGTCGTGAAGGCGTCCTCGCCCTTGATGACGGCAGCGACGTTGAAGTAGTCCCATGGCTCCTTCGACTCGGCAGGCGTCTTCACCTGCATCAGGTACATGTCGTGCACCATGCGGCCGTCGGGGCGGATATAGCCGCCCTTGGCATACATGTCGTTGATCTTCGTCTTGCGCAGGTAGTCGTTGACCTTGTCGCCGTCATCGGTGCCGAGCGCCTTGACTGCTTTCAGATAGGTCAAGGCGACCGAATAGTCCGCAGCCTGCAACGACGAAGGCATGCGCTTGATCTTGTCGTAGAACTTGCGGCTCCAGGCGCGCGTTTCGGCGTCTCGGTTCCAGTACCAGTTGTCGGTGAGGTACATGCCTTGTGTGTCTTTAAGGCCGAGCGCATGGATGTCGTTGATGAACATCAGCAGCCCGGCCAGCTTCATCGTCTTCGTGACGCCGAACTCGTTGGCAGCCTTGATCGAGTTGACCGTGTCGCCGCCGGCATTCGCGAGGCCGAGAATCTGCGCCTTGCTCGCTTGCGCTTGCAGCATGAACGACGAGAAGTCGCTCGCATTGAGGGGCACCCGTGACTCGCCCACCACCGTGCCGCCTGCCGCCTTGACGACGGCAGCAGTGTCGGATTCGAGCGCCTGACCGAACGCGTAGTCGGCGGTCAGGAAGTACCAGCTCTTGCCGCCGGCCTTGACGACCGCGCCACCGGTGCCGCGGGCGAGCGCGACGGTGTCATACGCGTAGTGGATGGTGTAGGGCGTGCACTGCGCGTTCGTCAGCGCCGAACTGCCGGGGCCGACAGCCATGAAGGGCTTCTTCTTCTCCGCGGCCAGCTTGGCCATCGCCAGGTTGACGCCGGAGTTGGTGCCGCCGATCAGCATGTCCATACCTTCGGTGTCGAACCATTCGCGCGCCTTCACCGCGCCGATGTCGGGCTTGTTCTGATGATCGGCCGTCAGCAGTTCGATCTTCTTGCCGTTGATCGCGCCGCCCATTTCGGCGATCGCCATCTTGATGGCCTCGGCTCCGGCCGGACCGTCGATGTCAGCGTACAGGCCCGACATGTCGGTGATGAAGCCGATCTTGATCGTGTCACCCGAAAACTGGGCATGGGCCGGCGCGGTGGCGCCGAATAGCGCGGCTGCGGCGATGGCGCAGGCGGTGGGAATTCTCTTCAAGTTCATATCTGTCTCCTTGCGGTGTGAAAAAAACGAAGGGCGCTCATACGCCCAGATACTCATGCAGTTCGTTCATGCGCTGCGGCAGTTCGGCCTGCGTGAAGTGCTGAATCACGGTGCCATGCTCCATCACCAGGAAGCGGTCGGCGAGCGGCGCCGCGAAGCGGAAGTTCTGTTCCACCATCACGATCGTATAGCCCTCGGCACGCAGCGCGACGACCATCTCGGCGAGCTTCTGGACGATCACCGGCGCGAGCCCTTCGGAGATTTCGTCGAGCAGCAGCAAGCGGGCGCCGGTGCGCAGGATGCGTGCGATCGCAAGCATCTGCTGTTCGCCCCCCGACAAGCGCGTGCCCTGGCTCGCCGCGCGCTCGCGCAGGTTCGGGAACATCTCGTAGATCGCATCGACCGACATGCCGCCCGGCGCGAGCGTCGGCGGCAGCAACAGGTTTTCTTCGGCTGAAAGACTGGCGAAGATGCCGCGCTCCTCGGGGCAGTAACCGAGGCCGAGACTCGCAATGCGGTGCGTCGCCATCGTGATCGTCTCGACGCCGCGCACCTTGACCGAGCCCTTTCGGCTTCCCGTCAGGCCCAGGATCGCGCGCAGCGTGCTCGTGCGCCCGGCGCCATTGCGCCCGAGCAGCGTCACCACCTCGCCTTCGTCGACGTGAAAGTTCACGCCGTGCAGCACGTGCGACTCGCCGTACCAGGCGTGCAGGTCGCTGACTCGAGGAAGCGGTGCCATGTCAGTCGCTCCACCAGCATGCGCGACCCGCGAGCAGAAACGGGCTCGTTCCCCTCGGGGCAGGTCGCTGCAGGCAACCAGGGGGTTCGGACCGCGGGGGCGGCCGCCAGACGGCTGGGCGTCGCATTTCAGTGCGCGGCGAGTCGACTTGCGCGCTGCCCATGTAGGCCTCGATCACGTCAGGGTTCTTCGACACTTGCTCGTAGGGGCCTTCGGCGAGGGTCGCGCCGCGCTGCAGCACGGTGATCGTGTCGGCGATGCTCGCGACCACGCTCATGTTGTGCTCGACCATCAGCACCGTGCGGTCGGCGGCGACCTTCTTGATCAGGCGCCGGATGCGGTCGACGTCCTCGAGGCCCATGCCCTGCGTCGGTTCGTCGAGCAGCATCAGCTTCGGGTCCATCGCAAGCGTGGTTGCGATCTCGAGCGCGCGTTTGCGGCCATAGGCCAGCTCGACCGCTGGCAGTTGCACATAGTCTTCGAGGTCGACAGCGCGCAGCAACTCGATCGCCCGCGCGTCAAGGCGCTCGAGTGAGCGCTCGGAGCGCCAGAAGTGAAACGAAGTGCCGAGCCTGCGTTGCAGCGCGACGCGCACGTTCTCGAGCACCGTCAGATGCGGGAACACGGCCGAGATCTGGAACGATCGGATCACGCCACGCCGCGCAATATGCGCGGGTGCCTCTCCGGTGATGTCGATGCCCTCGAACAGGATCTGCCCCGAGGTGGGCGCGTGAAACTTGGTCAGCAGGTTGAAGCAAGTCGTCTTGCCGGCGCCGTTCGGGCCGATCAGCGCGTGGATGCTGCCGCGCCGGACCTTCAAGTTCACGTTGTCGACCGCGACGAAACCCTTGAACTCCTTCGTCAGGTTGCGCGTCTCGAGAATGAACTCACTGCTCATGCGTTGGGGGGCCTTTGTTGTCCAGCTGTGTCCGGCATCCGCGGGCGGTGCCCGAAGCGGGCCTGATGATAGTCGTCCGTTTGCCGCAGCGCACACTGCCTACGTGTTTATCCTAGCCGTGCGCCGGCGCAGCGGATGTCCTGCGCCCGCTCTCGCATAGCAGGCCGACAAGCCCGAGCGCCGCGATGATCGCGACGGCGGCGCCGAACCGGGCGGCCGGTTCGAGCGTGTGCGCGGTCCACAGGAAGGCCGTGGTGGCGCCGAGCAGCAGCGCGAAGACGAGGGCTGCGCCGGCAAGCGTGCCGCGGCTCGTCGGCGGGTCATAGCGTTCGACGGCCTGCACATCGAATGAGGGCGATGGGCGCAGTGCGGCCGCTTCCGCGGGCCGCCAGCCGGGCGGCTTGAGCCAGACGCGCAACTTGTCCGCGATGCCGCGCGCCTGCCAGGTGTCGCGCATCAGATCGGCGTAGACCTGCAGGTTGGCCCACAGTGGGTTCCAGCTGCGCAGGGGCTTGCGGGTGCCGTAGACGCAGGGCTCGGCGTCTTCTTCTTCCTGGAAGGTGCCGAACAGGCGGTCCCACACGATCAGGATGCCGCCGTAGTTGCGATCGACGTATTTGTCGTTCACCGCGTGGTGTACGCGGTGGTTGCTTGGCGAGCAGAACCAGCGGTCGAACCAGCCGAGTTTGCCGATCTGGCGCGTGTGCGGCCAGAACTGGTAGAGCAGGTCGACGAGGACGACAACCGCGAACACGAGCGGCGGAAAGCCGAGCACTGCCATCGGCAGGTAGAACACCCAGCCGGCGATCCAGTCACTCGAGGTCTGGCGCAGCGCGGTCGACAGGTTGTATTCCTCGCTTTGGTGGTGCACCACGTGCGCGGCCCAGAAGAGCGCGATTCGGTGCCCGGCGCGGTGCTTCCAGTAATAGAGGAAGTCGTACAGCACGAGCGCCGAGAGCCAGACCCACCAGGCGTCGGTTGGCAATTGCAAGAGCGCGATGTGGCTGAACAGCAGGGTGTAGATGCCGATCTTCAGCAGCCGCGTGAAGACGCCGACGATCTCGCTCATGATGCCGAGGCCGATGCTGCTCATCGCGTCGTTCAGCCGATACGTGTTGCGGCCGCGCGCGAGGCCGACGAGCCATTCGGCCGCGATCAGCAGCAGAAAGACCGGCGTGGCGAGAACGATGATCTGCGAGCCCTGCATCGCGTTCCTCGCGGCGCAAAACGCGCCGAGGTTTCGATTCTAGGCAGGACGTGTCCGGTGACCCGCGGGCGAAAAGTGGCTGAAAAGCGTGAAGCATTGCCGCCTTCCCGCCGGGCGGGCCGACGAACGGTCGGATGCGCGCTGACGAGCGGGCTGGCCTCTCGGTGGCACGGCCGGGATACTGTGGCATCTAATTCCTGTGCCTGCCTTCAGCCACGCGGCGGGATGCCGATATCGAACGACCGAAGTGCTCGGGATGCGGGTTTGCCGCTGCCCCGAGCGCGAACCAGGCGCCCTGATTGACGATCATGATGCACCCACCGACCAGCCGACTTCTTCGAAGCGCATTGCGCCCGCGACCGTTTCAGCGTGGCATGACGATGATCGAAAGCATGGTCGCGATCGTCGTCCTGTGTTTCGGCATGCTCGGCGTCGTCGGGCTGCAGGCGGCTGCGCTGCAATCGAACAAGGAAGCGCGTTACCAGGCGGCCGCCGTGCGGCTGGCGCGTGAGCTCGGCGAATTGATGCGCGGCAACAAGGACATCGCGATCAAGACCTCGAGCACCGACAACCCCTACCTCGTGGCAAATTTCACCGGCACGCTGCCGTCCGCTGGCACTGATTGCTTCGCCGGCGCCTGCACGACGACGAAGGAGGTGGCCGCGTTCCAGATCCGCGACTGGCTCTCGCGTGTCGATGCCGAACTGCCCGGTGCGCGCGCTGTGGTGTGCATCGACGACGCGCCCTTCGACGTCGCCAACGGCATGCCGCAGTGGGCTTGCAGCGGCGCCGGCGGCACGACCGTCGTCAAGATCGGCTGGACGCAACTCACGACCGACCGTGCGGCCGTCGGCTCGTCCGGTGAAGGCTCGGGCGGCATCGCCCAGGCGGTGCGCCCCGGCATCGCGCTCGCGGTGCTGGCCGGGAGTTCTACATGAGGCGCCTGCCTCGGATGCAACTACGCCGCGCCGGCCACTCGCCGCGCCGGCAAGGGGGCCTGACGCTCGTCGAGCTGATGGTCGCGCTCGTGATCGGCCTCGTCGTCGCGGCGGCCGCGGTCGCCGCGTTGCTCGTTGCGCGCAACGGCTTCACGACGGTCGATGCGACCTCCACGTTGCGCGAGAACGCGCGCTTCGCGGCCGATCTGATCCAGCGCATGGCGGTACAGGCCGGCTTCGAGGATGTCGCCCAGCGCGGCTTCTCGGTCGTTCCGCCGGCCGACAAGCCGCCTGCCATCCAGGGCTACGACAACTCGATCCTCGATGCAGCGAATCCCGACGCGTCGACGAACGGCAGCCGCTCGGGCGGCTGCGCCGTCACCGACACGAGCTGCGTCAACGGCAGCGATGTGCTGATGATCCGCTTCTGGGGCACCTCGCCCGGTGCCGATCCGTCTGTCCCCGACGGCTCAATGATCAACTGCGCAGGGGTCGGTGAACCCGAGGGGACGGATCGCGCGACAAGCATCTTTCACGTCGTGCGCAGCGCGTCCGGCGAGCCGACGCTCGCCTGCACCTACCGCGACACCGCCGGCGTCTGGACGACGATGCCGCTCGTGCCGGGCGTCGAATCGTTCCAGGTGCTCTACGGCGTCGACAACGTCGTGCCCGGCACTGCACCGAGCGGCACGACCGATTCGGTGCCGGATCGCTACCTGCGCGCATCGCAACTCGTCGTTGCGGGTGATGCCCCGGCGACGCTGGCCAACTGGCGCCGCGTGCGCAGCCTGCGCATCGGCCTGCTGTTCCGCGAGCCGACCGGCACCGCACAAGACCGCGCCGCGACGGCCGTGACCTACAACGTGCTGGGTGACGGCTTCTCGGTCTCGGGGGACACGCTTTCGCAGCTTGCCGTGCCTGCCGACGGCCGCCTGCGTCAGGCGATGGTGTTCAACATCCACCTGCGCAACCCCTGAGGTCACCGACGATGCACCGTACTCCATTTGCAACCCGCCGCCAGCGTGGCGTCACGCTCGTGATCGTGCTGATGTTGCTCGTGATCGTCACGCTGCTTGGCATTGGCGCGGCACGTATCGCGCTGCTCGGCGAACGCTCGACGCGCAACGAGCGCGACTATCAGGTCGCCTGGCAATCGGCCGAGGCGGCGCTGATGGACGCCCAGTTCGACATCCGCGGGCCCAACGCCGACGCCAAGCAGCGCGTCGCGCTCTTCAACGAGAACAACACCAGCGTGTTCCTGCCCGGCTGCAACACGAGCGCGGATTTCCGCGGCCTGTGCTGGCCGTCGGAAGGCAAGCCGGTATGGGCGCAGGTCAACTTTCTGAACGAGGGTGCCAACGCGCCGACCGTCGCCTACGGCACCTTCACCGGCCGCGCCTTCGACGCCGGCGGGCTCGGCGTGAAGCCGGCGCGCTTGCCGCGCTACATGATCGAGGTCGTCCGCGACATGACGCCGATGGGCAGCGCCAGCACCGGCGCCAAGCCGATCATGTACCGCATCACATCGATGGGCTTCGGCCCGCGCGAGGACGTGCAGGTGGTGCTGCAGATCGCTTTCAAGAAGGAATGAACATGCATACCGCGATGACAACGATACGCACGCTCGCCTCCGATCTTCGCATCAGGATCGCCGCGATGGCCTTGGTCACGATGGCCGTCGTCGGCGTCGCGGTCAGTGCCGGCCCGCCGCCGCTCATACCGTCGATCCCGCTTGCCGCCGAGCCGCTGTACGCACGCGGCGCGCGCGCCAAGCCGACGCTGACGCTCGCGCTGTCGGTCGAATTTCCGACTGTGGGCGCGCAGTACGTGGGCACGCCAGGTGCGACGGAGGATCCGAGCTACGCATCGACGACCGAATACCTGGGTTACTTCGACGCCGAAAGTTGCTACGTCTACAACGACAACGCGACGCCCGGACTGCGCCGCTTCGACCGCACAGGCCCCGCGACCAACCGGCAATGCGGCGGCACCGGCTTTTCCGGCAACTTCATGAACTGGGCGACGAGCTCGGCAATCGATATCCTGCGCTTCGGCCTGACCGGCGGGGACCGGGTCGTCGATACTTCCACGCTCACCGTGCTGCAACGCGCCTACCTGCCCACGCGCAGCGACAACAACCCGGGCAACTTCTACAACGGCACCAACTTCCCCGCCAAGCACGTGACGAACGCGGTCGCCGCGGGCGCCGTACCTGCGGCGCTACTCGGCAGCTACACGGGTGACCTGTGGGTCGCGAACTGCCGTAACCGTGTTCACTTCGGCACGGACAAAGCCGGCAACTGCGATGCGCCAGGGAACAACTCCAACCTCGGCGTGCCGGTCGGCGGAAGTACACACGGTCCGGTGACGGACGGTCCCAGCGCCCCGCTACCTGGCGACTTCTCGGCCTCCTGCGCCAACGAAAACGGCACTTGCGTCTTCACCGGTATCCGGCAGGTCGCCTACGGCGCCGACACACGCTGGAAGTTCATGACGGCCAAAGACGGCACCATGTGCACCAACGGCGTGTTCGGCGACCCCGCGAGCGGCACCGCGAAGAATTGCTACACGCGAGCCGACCCGACCGGCTGGACGCCTGGCGGCTCGCCCGGCATGACATCCGATCCGTTCTTCTACGCTCGCGTTTCGGTCTGTGGCGTCGACGGGTCGGGAAATTTGACTGATCCTCGCATCAACCTGTGCGCGCGCTACCCGGGCGGCAATTACAAGCCGGTCGGCAACCTGCAAAAGTACAGCGACCGCGTGCGCGTCGCGGCCTTCGGCTATCTGATCGACAACGTCGATCCCGGACAGCGCAACGGCGCCGTGCTGCGCGCGCCGATGAAATACGTTGGCCCGAAGACTTTCGATGCCAACTTCCAGCTTGTCTCCGGCGCGAACCCGGTGCAGGAATGGAACACCGACACCGGCATCTTTGTCGCGAACCCCGACTCTGCTGCTGAGGGCAAGAGCGGCGTCGCCAACTACCTGAATCAATTCGGCCGCACCGGCGCGGCCGAGGGCAACTACAAGCGCTACGACCCGGTCGGCGAGCTCTACTACGAAGCGCTGCGCTACGTGCAGGGCCTGCCGCCGACACCGTCCGCCGTCAGTGGCGTCGACGCTGCCATGAAGGATGGTTTCGCTGCGTACACGACCTGGACCGATCCGCACCCTGCCGTGACCGGCATGACAGACTACTCCTGCGTGCGCAACAACATCGTCGCGATCGGCGACGTGAACACCTGGAACGACAAGTACTACCCGGGCAATACCCGCGCCGATTCGAACGACACTACGCGCACGGCAAGCGCTGCCGCGAACGAGCCTGACTTCATGTGGTGGACCAAGGTTGTCGGCGCGTTCGAGTCCAATCACACCGAGGTCACCTACGTCGACGGCAAGGGTGCGACCCGCGCGGCGAGCAACTACAACCCCGCAAATACGGCGCGCTGGGGGATGGAAAACCAGACGATAGGCGCTGGCGGCGCGTCCTACTACATGGCAGGCGCGGCGTACTGGGCGAACACGCACGACATCCGTGGCGCCGACTGGTCGGATGTCGACAAGCGCCGCCTCGGCATGCGCGTCACGACCTATGTGCTCGACGTGAACGAATACGGGCAGCAGACTGCTCAGTCCGTGCACAAGCAGAACCAGTTCTTTCTCGCTGCAAAGTACGGCGGCTTCAAGGACGCGAGCGGCACCGGCAATCCGTACAAGGCGGCGGACCTGTCCAACACCAACGAGAACTGGGAAAGCCAGGCGATCCCGGGTGACGCGAAGAACTACTTCCTGTCGAGCTCCGCGCGCGGCGTACTTGATGCGCTTGACGAGATCTTCGCCAACATCGCGAAGGAGGCCAACAGCATCGCGGGCGGTGCGATTTCGACGCAGCGCCTGACCTCGGTCGGCGGCTTCATCTTCCAGGCCCAGTTCGACCCGGCCGACTGGAGTGGCGACCTGATCCCATACCCGGTCACGCTCGTAGGGACCGACGACATCCAGATCGGCGACGCGAGTACCGCGCCCTGGACGGCGGCCACCAAGCTCGATGCGAAGACGCCGTCGACGCGCAATATCTTCGTCGGCAAGACCAACCCCGCGACGGCGACGGCCAATGAATTCCTCTGGGCGAGCTTGGATACGGACGCGCAGGAGGCGTTGCGCATGCCACCCGGGGGGTCGGTGATGGACGACGTGAGCGTCGGACAGGCGCGCCTCAATTTCTTGCGCGGTGACCGCTCGCAGGAAGCGCCCAACGGCGCGCTGCGCAAGCGCGGAAAGGTGCTGGGCGACATCGTCAATTCGGGCGTCGCCTACTCCGGCGCGCCGAGCCTGCGGATCAACGATACGGGCTATGTCTCGGGCTTTGCCACGATGTATGCCTCGCGCGTGAAGACGCTCTTCGTCGGCGCCAACGACGGCATGCTGCACGCGTTCAACTCAGACACTGGTGACGAGCTCTTCGGCTACATCCCGAGCTGGGTCGTGCCACGCCTGAGTGCACTCACCTCGACGACCTACCAGCACCAGACATATGTCGATGCGAGCCCGGTCGTTGCCGAGGCCAAGGTCGGCGCCGACTGGAAAACGGTCCTCGTCGGCGGCACCGGTGGCGGCGGGCAGGGCGTCTACGCGCTCGACGTGAGCAACCCCGCCGCATTCGATGCGAGCAAGGTGATGTGGGAATTCACCGACCGCGACGACGCGACGCTCGGCAACGTGATCGGCCGCCCGGCGATCCTGAAGTTCAAGACCGCTGCGACGAGCTACAAGTACTACGCGGTCGTTGCGAGCGGCGTCAACAACTATGTCGACGACGGCCACTTCTCGACGACCGGCAAACCGGCGATCTTCATTCTCGATCTGGCCAAGGCCACAGGCACCGCGTGGCAGCTGGGTGTCAACTATTACAAGATCGAGCTGCCGATCGCGACCACCACGATCGCTTCAGGCGTGGCCAACTTCACGACCACGAGCGGCCTGGCGGATGAGACGAAACTGCTGTTCGCCGGCGACCTGCAGGGCAACCTGTGGAAGCTCGATTTGACGAACAAATATCCCACCGACTGGACGACTTGCCGGCCTCTCGTACTACAAGGATGGCAGCACGCCGATCCCGATGTACATCGCGAAGGACGGCTCGGCCAATCTGCAGCCGATCACGATGCCGCCGTATCTTGCGTACGGGCCGAATCGCACGCTGATCGTCGCGATCGGTACCGGCAAGTACCTCGAGACGAGCGACAACGCCGGGCCGTTCAAGGCGCAGTCGGTCTACGCACTGCTCGACAACAACTCGGCAACGCCCGATTCGGGTTCGCCGACGAGCGCGATCGCCGGACGCGGCCGGCTGAAGATGGCCACTGCCAGCACCGACGGCACGATCACCAACGAGTGCGTTCGTTTGGGGGCGGCCGCGGACGATGCGGACACCTCGATGCGCTCGGGCTGGTACTTCGACATGCCGAACTCGGCGTCCACCGGTGAGCGCCAGATCAGCGGCTTCACGGTGTTCGGCGCCAAGGTCTATTCCGGTACCGTGATCCCGCCAGCGACGAGTTGCGAGATCGGCAGCGGGCGCAGCTACGAGATCGACCTCTTCACCGGCACCGGATCGCACCTGACTTCGGACGTCGGTATCCTCGGCGAGCCCTTCGTTCTCGCGGTCGGCGACGACACGCTGACCACGAGCAACTCGGTCGATCAGGGCACGCGCACGACGACCGGTCGCATCGTGCTGCAGGGTTCGGGCTCGCTCAAGAACGTCAAGAAGACAATAGCGGTCGCCACGGTATTCCGCATGAGCTGGCGCCAGATCAACAACTACGAGGAAGTGAGGGCGGCGCCATGACGCAGCGCACGCGCGCGTCGGCGCAGGTCGGTTTCACGCTGATCGAGCTGATGATCACGGTGGCGATCGTCGGCATCCTCGCCGCCATCGCCTACCCTTCGTACCAGGACTCGGTCCGAAAGGGCAAGCGCGCCGAGGGGCGCACCGCGCTGGTCGACTTTCTGCAGCAGCAGGAGCGGTACCTGACGCAGACCGGGAGTTATCTGGTCGTCACGCCCGGCGCGAGCGGGCGTCGCCTTCAAGACCTTCTCGGGCGACAACGCGTCGAAGCCCGGCGTACATGATCGGCGCCGAGGCCTGCCCAGGTTCGCCCGCGACCATCGTGCGCGAGTGCGTGCGCGTGCTCGCAGTGCCGCAGTTCACGGACGCCGACGCCGGCACGCTGCGCATCGTGAGCAGCGGGCTGCGCGACTGCACCGGCAGCAAGACGAACGGTGTGCTGGAGGTGACGCAGTCCATGTTGTGCCACCCTCGGTGCCGCGTCAGCGGCTTCACGCTGATCGAGTTGCTGACGACGGTCGCGATCATCGTCGTGATCCTCACGCTCGCCGCGCCGAGCTTCACCGCCTTCCAGCGCAACTCCGAGCTGACGGGCGTCGCCAACACGATGCTGTCGTCGCTCACCGTGGCGCGCAGCGAGGCGATGAAGCGTGGACGCAACACGCTCGTCGTGCCGTCCGCAGATTGCACGACCTGGGGCGACGACTGGACCAAAGGCTGGCTTGTGTTCGTCGACAACGATGGCTGGATGGGTGGTGTTCGTCGACGACGGCGCCTCGTCGCCGCAAGCAATCGATACAGATGACGAGGTGCTCTCGTGCGAACCGAAGGTGCCCGAGGCTGTCACCGCCGTCACCGGCAGCGCGCCCGACGGATTTCAGGATCCGGCGGCAAGTTCTATCTGATGTTCAATGGTTCGGGCTACCCGCGGTTTTTGTCGGGGGCCTTCCAGTCGTCGTCGCTGGACTTCACGAATGGCGACCGACGCGCCGCATCATCTCGAACCCGGCCGGACGGCTGCGTGTTTGCAAGCCCACGGACACAGGTTGCACCGCCGCGTCGCTCTGACGTCGCGGTGCTGGTCGAGTAGCACCCGGCATTTCAAGTAACGCAGCCGCGCGCGTCGACCGGCCAGATCGCCTCGACCATGCCGCGGTCGAGCCCGCCGCGCACGCACACGTAGTGGTCGTGCAGGTTGACGGTCGGGTCGCAATGGCCCGGCACGAGCCAGACGATTTCGTCCAGCGCGGGCAGCGCGGCGTTCCGTTGGCGTTCCCGCGCCCGGTCGCTCGACGCGTGTTCGCAAGATGCCGTGCTCGTCGCCGCCGTTGGCAAACACCAGCTCGCGGCGCCAGACGCTGGGCAGACCCGAATCGATCGCGTGCGACTTGTGCCCGGCATCGATCACCGCGTGCGCGGCGCCGCGGCTGACGACGCGCGCAAGCACGAATAGCGCGTGCTCGAACGCAGGTGCATGCGACGCCGGTTCGTTGTCCGCGTAGTCGCGGTCCAGGAACACATAGGAGCCCGCCTGAAGCTCGCCGTAGACGCCGCTCGCGGCTTCGAACGGGAAACTGCCGGAGCCCGCGCCGGTGACGAGTGGGCAGGCCAGGCCCAGAGAAGTAATGGCTGCGCGCGCCGCCGACACCGCGCGTACGGCCAGGCGAATCGTCGCCTCACGCTCGGCGCTGGCGCGGATGTGCTGCGCACCGCCGTGATAAGCCTGCAGCCCCGCGAGGCGCAAGCCGGCGTGCGACGCGACCAGGCGCGCCAGGCCGCCCGCCGCCGCGGGGGCGACGCCGCAGCGTCCCTGCCCCACATCGACCTCGACGAAGACGTCGATCGTGCTGCCGGCGTCCTGCACCGCGCGCGCCAGGCGATCGACGCCGAGCGGCGAATCGACTGCGATCGCGAGGTGCACGCGCTGCGCCAGCGCGGCAACGCGCGCGAGGCGGTCTACGGCGATCACCTCGTTGCTGATGAAGATGTCGGCGATGCCTTGCGCCGCGAGTGCCTCGGCTTCCGAAGTCTTCTGCACACACACGCCGACCGCACCGGCGGCGATTTGCAGCCGCGAGATCTGCGCGCTTTTGTGAGTCTTCGCGTGCGGTCGCAGTCGCAATCCGCGCTCGCGTGCAAACGCGGCCATGCGCGCGATGTTGCGCTCCAGAGTGTCGAGATCGATCACGAGCGCGGGCGATTCGATCGCTGCGATCGCGTCGCCCACGCGCGCTGGCGCCCGGCTCATGCGGGCCGCCTCCTGACGATCGAACTCATCGCAAAAGCCGAGTGGTCAGTGCCGGGCCGCACGCGTTCGTTTCGATGCCCGCTGCGCGGGGTCCCTCTTTCGTGGCTCATGCTGCGTGCGACGCGCTTGCGCTCGTCTCGTCGTTGTCGTCGAGCGCGGCCTCCAGATGGAGCGTGTCGCCCCAGCCGACGAGCGTGAAATCCTCGCCATTGAAGAGCAGACGGTTGATGCTCGCGTTGCCGAGCTGCCAGGTGCGTGTAGCTTGCAGCGAGACGCGCGTCGCGGCGCGGTACAGGCAGTCGAGCACGCCGCCATGCGCGACGAGCGCGATCGTCTGGCCTGGGTGGCGCGCCGCGAGGCGGGCCGCGCAGGCGACGCTTCTCGCGCTGAAGTCGACCAGCGTCTCGCCGCCTTCAGGGCTGAAGTCGATGTCGCGATTGCGCCAGCGTTGCGCCGCCTCGGGCCAGCGCTGATCGAGTTCCGACAAGGTGTGCCCTTCGAACACGCCGAAGTGCCGTTCGCGCAGGCCGGCGTCGCGCTGCAGCGCCAAGCCGCAGCGCCCGGCTATTGCCTCTGCCGTCTGCGCGGCGCGCAGCAGGTCGCTCGTGTAGATTGTGCTGATGCCGGCGTCAGCGAGCGCGTCGGCCACCTGCTGCGCCTGGCGTCGGCCGGCGTCGTTGAGTTCGATGTCGAGCTGACCCTGCAGGCGCGTCTGCGCGTTCCACGCAGTTTCGCCATGGCGGATGGCGATGACGCGCGTCGCGTGTGCCGGCGTCGCGCGGAGCTTCAAACGCCCCAGACGATATCGGCTCCGGCTTCGTGCGAGCGCCGGATCATCTCGAGCAGCGGCCAAACCCGCTGGCGCAGCGTGACGGCGTTGCGTGACGGCAGCTTGCGGCCCTCGGCCTCAGCTTCGGCATCAGCGTCTCGCCGCGCCTGCTCTTCCTCGGCCACCGCGGCTTCGATCGCTGCCGTTGCCGCCGGCATCGCCGCCACTTCGAGGATGCCCTTGGCCTGAGGCTCGCGGCCGATGATGCGCAACACCTGCTCGGCGTTCTCTTCGAGCATGATCACGTCACCGGCGGCCTTGGACTTGAACTTGTACAGCATGGTCAGGGGGCGCCGTACATATAGGCGCGCTGGAAGGGATAGACCGATTGTGCACCTCGCATCGGGCCTTCGGCGACATTGCCGCTCGGCTTTGCCGCGAGCATCTGGAAGAGCGCAATCCAGCCATGCTCGAAGCACATCGCGCTGCCGGCGAGGTAGAGTCGGTAGGCGCGCACCACGTTTTCGCGCGTCGCCTCGCGCGCTTCGCGCAGGTGCGCTTCGAGCGCATCGCTCCAGTGCCACAAAGTGCGCGCATAGTGCGGACGCAGGTTCTCGACGTCGACCGCCTCGAAGCCGGCCTCGCTCATGACCTCGAGCGCGTGCGACATGTGCTCGAGCTCGCCACCGGGGAAGATATAGCGGTCGATAAAGTCGCCCATGCCCGCGCCGAGCTGCTCATTGCGCGTGCCGCCCGCGGTGATGCCGTGGTTCATCAACAGGCCGCCCGGCGCGAGCAGCCGCCAGACCTTGCCGAAGTAAGCCGGCAGCATCGCGCGGCCGACATGCTCGAACATGCCGACCGAGGCGATCTTGTCCCACGGTGCGTCTTCCGGCAGATCGCGGTAGTCGCACAGTTCCATCGTCACCCGGCCGCGCAGGCCGCGCTCGTCGATCAGGCGATTCACGTGCGCGTACTGGTTCTTCGACAGCGTGATACCGCTTGCCTTCACGCCATAGTGCTCGGCTGCCCACAACAGCAAGCCGCCCCAGCCGGCGCCGATGTCGAGGAAGCGCTCGCCTTCGCGCAACATGAGCTTCTTGCAGATGTGGTCGAGCTTGGCCTGCTGCGCTTCGGCCAGCGTCATGTCTGGGTGCTTGAAGTAGGCGCAGGAATAGACCCGCAGCGGATCGAGCCAGAGCGCGTAGAAGTCGTCCGAAATGTCGTAGTGGAACTCTATCTGGCGCGCGTCGACCTCGACCTTGTGATGCGCGCGCGAGCGGCTGCGTCGCGCGATGCCGCGCCACCAGCCGAGCGGCCCGCGGTCGACCCGGGTCGCGGTCGGGTCGGACTCGATCATCTGCGTGGCGACCCCCATCAGGTCGCGCACACTGCCGTCGAAGTCGAGCCGCCCCTCGACGTGATCCTGCGCGACGCGCCCGACTTCGCCGCTGGCGACGTGCGCGAGGGGCGACAACTCGTTGAGCCTGATCGTCACCTGGGCCGCGTCCGGGCCGAAGCGTTGGCCGCCGGGCAGCACGACGGCGAGCGAAGTGGTGAGCGTTTCGAGCTTGCGTTCGAGCAGGTTGTGCAGTGGGTTCATCCGGCGGCGACGAGGCATCCCGGGCAGCGTCCGACGCCTCGCTTCGAGGTTCTCGTCGATGGCCCGGTCAGGGCCGACTTTACGGACGAATGCGCGACCTTGGCAAGGACCTGACCCTCGCCGCGTGTCGGCTGGCGCTGAGCCTGCGCAAGGAATGCGTCGGAATCAGCCGACCAGCTGCAGCGGGCGCGACGCCTGGGTCGCCGAGGCAAGCGCAAAGAGGCTCGCTGCATCGAGCGCCGGCGCGAACAGGAAGCCCTGGTACAGGTCGCATCCGGCCGCCCGCAGGAAGCGGCGCTGCGCTTCGGTCTCGACGCCCTCGGCGATGATCTGCAGGTGCAGCGCGCGCCCCATGCTGATGATGGCCGTCGCGATAGCGGCATCGCTCTCGTCGCCCGGCAGGCCGTCGATGAAGCTGCGGTCGATCTTGAGCTGGCCGATCGGGAAGCGCTTCAAATAGCCGAGGCTCGAATAGCCGGTGCCGAAGTCGTCGATCGACAACCGCACGCCAAGCGCAGCAAGCGCCTGCAGGCGCGCGAGCGCCTCCTGCGCCTCCTGGATCAGGATCGACTCGGTGAGTTCGAGTTCGAGCGCCTGCGCCGGCAGCCCCGAAACATGCAGTGCGCGCGCGACGCTCGCGACGAAATCGGGCTTCTGGAACTGGAGCGCCGAGACGTTGATCGCGACGACGATGTCGAGCCCGCGCGCGCGCCATTGCGCGGCCTGGCGCACCGCTTCGGCGAGCACCCAGTCGCCGATCGTCGCGATGAAGCCGCTCTCTTCGGCGACGGGGATGAACTCGGCGGGCGCCATCTCGCCGAGGTCCGGGTCGCGCCAGCGCAGCAGCGCCTCGGCGCCGACGACCCGCCCGGTAGTGCAATCGACTTGTGGCTGGTAATGCAGCCGGAACCTGCCGTGGGCCAGCGCCTGGCGCATTGCATGGTCAATGCGCATGCGGCTCTTCAGGTCCACATCCTTGCGCGGCTGGTGAAAGCGGTAGCCGGCGCGGCCGCTTTCCTTCACGCTGTACATCGCCTTGTCAGCGTGGCGCAGCAGCTCGTCCACGCTGGCGCCGTCGTTCGGGAAGAGCGCGATGCCGATGCTGCACGTCACGGTGAAGCTCAGCCCGCCTTGCGCGAAGGGCCGCGCCATCGCGTCGATCACGCGCTGCGCCGTCGATTCGGCGCCTGCAACATCCGCCTGGTGCATGACGACGACGAACTCGTCGCCTCCGAGGCGCGCGACGGTGTCCACCTGTCGCAGGCAGGACTTGATACGTTCGGCGACATCGATCAGCACCCGGTCGCCGAGCTGGTGCCCGAGCGAATCGTTGATGTGCTTGAAGCGGTCGAGATCGAGGAACAACAACGCGAACGGCGTGCCGTCGCGGCGCCCCATCGCGAGCGCGTGCTCCACGCGGTCCGAAAGCAGCCGGCGGTTCGGCAGCCCGGTCAGCGGGTCGGTGTGCGAGAGCTGCTCGATGCGCTGGTGCGCCTCGAGGCGCGCGGTGATGTCGCGAAATGAATAGACGCGGCCGATCGGCTGCTCGCGGCTGCATTGCGGCAGCGTGACGCGCTCGATCACACGGCCGGAGCGAAGTTTGAAGACGTCGCTCGTCTGCAGCATCGGCGCTTCCTCGATCGCTGCGAGCCGTTCGACGTAGGCGTCAGGGTCGGCGACGCTGCGCTGCATCCGGTCGCGCAGCACGGCATCGTCGCGTCGCACGAGCACCTCGGCATCGAGCCCCCAGAGCGCGGCGAAGCGCTGGTTGAAGGCGCTCACGCGCCCGGCGAGGTCGGTCACGAGGATGCCGTCGGCGGTCGATTCGAGCGTCGCGCGCAGGCCGGCGAGCAGCGCCTCGCTCTCGCGCTCGGCGCGTGTCTCGCTGCTGCGGTCGTGCAGCGCGACGACGTACAGGCCGGCGGCACCCTTGCCGCTACCGTCGCAGTCGGCGGCCGCGATCCGGCGCGCGCTGCGCGTCACCGGCAGCACTTCGCCGTCCGCACGCGAAAGAAGGGTGTCGGAAACGATGCAATCCGACTTGCCCAATGCGACTTCGTCCCAGAAGCACAGATCCTGCGGCGTCGCGCAGAGCTCGCGCACCGGTCGGCCGCGCAGCGCCTCGGCCGGCGCGCCGAACAACTGCGCGGCAGCGGTGTTGGCGGCGAGCACGCGAAGTGTTGTCGCGTCCACCAGGCAGACGGCCTCGGGCAGGGCCTCGATCAGCGCCTCTTGAATCGGGTGGGCTGATCGGGGCGACTGGACTGGCTGGACTGGCTGGGTCGACGCAGGTGTCGCCCCGAACGCAGGCACGCTCGATGCCTGTGCCAAGTCTGTCACCCGATCGTCTCCGTCTCGAGTTCGTGCGCCGGCTCGAAGAAGTACGCCACGCGCGGACGCGGGGCGAGGAACTCGAGCGCTTCGCGCGGCAATGCGAGCGGCTTCAGACTGCGGCGGATGCCGATCTTCGGCTCGTTCTCCAGATCGAGCAGCAGCGCGTCGGCGGCGGTCACGACACTGTCGTGCACCAGCACGCGCGGCTTGAGGGGCCGGTTCGCGTTGACGGCAACGACGAGCGCGAAGCGCTCGTCCGTCAGCTGCACCGCCGAGCCCGGTGGGTAGACGCCCATCATCTTGACGAAGGCGCCCATGATCGTGGCGTCGAACTTGGTCTTGCCCTGCGCAAACAGCAGCGACAGCGCCTCGTGCGGCGTCAGCGCGCGCGAGGGCACGTTCGGATTGCAAAGGTTGTCGTAGCGGTTGACGAGCGCGACGATGCGCGCCGCGACGCTCATGCGCTCACTTGTCATGCGCCGCGGAAAACCGCTGCCGTCTGCGTGCTCGTGGTGCTGCTCGATCACCCACCGCGCGCCTTCGGCTAGGCTCATGCGCTGCGCGTGCGCGCTGCCGTGCGCCACGTGCTCTTGGTAGTAGAGCGACTCGGACTGCGAGAAATGATCTTCCCGGTGGCGCAGGCGTTCGGGCAGGTCGAGCTTGCCGACGTCGTGCAGCAGCGCGCCGACGCCCAGGTCGAGCATGTCCGACTCTGCGAGGCCGAAGGTCTTGCCCAGTAGCAGCGCGATCACCGTCACATTGATCGCGTGCGCCGAGGCCTTGTCGCCCGCCGCTTCGCTGAGAAGGCGGATGCAGGTCTCACCCGCGCCAAGCATCTTGTCCACCAGCGCGCGCGACAGTGCCTCGGACTGTTCGCGCGCAAGTTTGGGTTTGGAGGGGACGAGGTCGGTCAGCGTCTTGCAGGCGAGGTTGGCTTCGGCAAACTGGCGCTGGCACAACTGCAGCGATGCACGCTGCGCGGCGACCGCCTCCTTGCGCCTGCGCTCTGCCGTCTCCTGACCCACGGCGTTGCCCGCGTCGCGTTGCGCGTGATCCGCGGGCGCGGTTGCCGGCGCGGTGGAAGACGCGGCGCCGGAGTGCGCGGCGGTGCCGGATGCTTCGCCGCCAGCGGCGTCGACGCGCGTCGACGCGCGACGAGGCTCATCGGTGTAAGGCGCGGCGCGACTGGCAGTACCATGCGAAGCGCCATTGGCCGACGGTTCGGCGACGCGATCGTCATGCGGGCTGGAGGCGCGCGCCTCGGAGGGGCGGGATTCGAGCGCGTCGTGCGCAGTGTCCAGATCGCTCTTGTCCGGGCTCCAGCGCACCGACTTCAGGCCGAGCGAGCGGATGGTCGCGATCTGCTGCGGCGAGCTGATCTTGAAGTTGCTGAGCGGAAACGGATGTGCCAGCCATCCGCCCTTGAGGTGGATGAACATGCCAACGCGCAAGTCGTTGATGGTGGCGAAGTGTTGCGAAGCGGTGTCGCTCATCGTTCGGGTTCGGAGGGCAGCGCCCCGCCCAGGGAATGGGCGGTCTGAGGTGCTCTTCGGCAGGGCGTGCGCCCGACTTGAGCGGCGGCCCGGCGCCGCGCCCCGCAATCCGGGGGGTCTCGCTCGGTCGCACGCGTTGTTGTGCGGTAGTGCCGGTTCAGCGATCGATGCGTGTGGCGAGCACGATCGCCGAGGTTGTCCGCTCGACGCCGTCGACCGTCCCGATGCGGTCGATCAACGTGTCGAGCTCGCCGATCGAGGCTGCGGCGACGATTGCGATGAGGTCGAACGGCCCGCTCACCGAATGCAGCACGCGGACTTCGGGAATCCTGCGCAGGGCCTGCTCGATCGCGCCGCTCTGGCGCGGCGCGAGCGTGATCAGCACGTGCGCGCGCACGAGGTGGGCCTCGACCTCCTCGGCGACGACGACCGAGTAGCCGGCGATGACGCCCTGGCGCTCGAGCCGCTCGATGCGGCTTTGCACGGTCGTGCGCGAGAGCTGCAGGCGCCGCGCGAGTTCAGCGGTCGGCGTGCGCGCGTTCTCGCGCAGCAGGGCGAGCAGCGCGGTATCGGTCGTGTTCAGCGAGGGTTTCGGCATATTGCATACTAAATGCCTTCGATACGATGAAGTATTGTATCTACTCCGACGAAATGTCTACTGCATTTTGCCGGCAACGCGACCACAATGAGGCGGCGATTTGAACGCCACGGGAGGCCGCAGCATGAAGAACATCCTCGTCATCGGCGCCGGCAAGATCGGCGCAGTCGTCGCCGAATTGCTAGCGCATGCGCATGCGCAAGCGGCCAGCGGCGGCGCGTATCGGGTCACGCTCGCCGACCGTTCGGCCGAGGTGCTCGCCGAGATCGACGCGCTGAAGAATCGGCCGGCGCTGCTGTCGACCCTACGCATGGATGTTGACGACCCGGCCGCGCTGCGTGCTGCGCTCGAAGGCAAGTTTGCGGTGCTGAGTGCAGCGCCCTACCACCTGACACTGCGGGTCGCGCGTGCGGCACGCGACGCGGGTGTTCACTATCTGGATTTGACAGAGGACGTGGCGAGCACGCGCGCCATTCGTGAAATCGCGACCGGCGCGGCGACCGCCTTCATTCCTCAATGTGGCCTTGCGCCGGGCTTCATCTCGATCGTCGCCGCCGATCTGACGCGCCGTTTCGACACGCTGGACAGCGTGCGACTGCGGGTCGGCGCGCTGCCAACCTACCCGAGCAACGCACTGAACTACAACCTGACGTGGAGCACCGACGGCGTCATCAACGAATACTGCGAGCCCTGCGAGGCGATCGTCGACGGCCACTTGCGCGAAGTGCCGGCGCTTGAAGAGCGTGAGGAATTCTCGCTCGACGGCGTGCTCTACGAGGCGTTCAACACCTCGGGCGGCCTGGGCACGCTGTGCGAGAGCCTGGCGGGCAAGGTGCGCTCGCTCAACTACCGCACCATCCGCTACCCGGGGCATGCCGCGATCATGAAGGCGCTGCTGAACGACCTGCGCCTGCGCGACCGGCGCGATGTGCTCAAGGACATCCTCGAGCAGTCTGTGCCGGCGACGCTGCAGGACGTGGTCGTGATCTTCGTCACCGCGAGCGGCTTGAAGGACGGCCGCCTGCAGCAGCACACCTACGTGCGCAAGGTGTACAGCCAGCCGATGCACGGCACGCTTCGAAGCGCGATCCAGGTCACGACGGCGAGCAGCATTTGCGCCATGCTCGACCTGCTCGCGCAGGGGCGGCTGCCGCAATCGGGCTTCGTGCGCCAGGAGCAGCTCGCGCTCGACGACTTCCTCTCGAATCGCTTCGGGCGCGTGTTCGTCGCCGAGGCGATGGCGAAGGCCGCGTAGGCGGCGCAGACGGCGAAGACGGCGAAGACGGCATTTCAGCGCGCCACGCCGCGCCTGGCGCGGGGCGCTGCGCAGTCGGCGACTCGGCAGCGGTCAGTAGAAGTACACGCCCATCCGCAACTGCCCGATCACCATCCGGCCGTTGCCGCTTGCGGCGCCGCTGACGCGGCCGGTGCCGATCTCGAACATGCACTTGAGCTCGGGGCGCAGGTACCAGTTGAGTGAAGTCATCAGCATCGTCAGTTTGCCGCCTTGCACCGTGCCGTCGCTCAGGTTGGTATACGAGACGCGTGCGGCCGCCTCGAGCGCGCCCCAGCCGGCATCCGGGCCAAAGCCGAAATTGCGCAATGGGGTCAGCCGTCCCGGCGTGCCTGCGTCACGGTCGTAGGGCCGGCTCTCGCCCGTCAGGTACCAGCTCACGAGCGCGTACCCACCGCCTAAGTCGAGGATGCCCGAGGCGTCGGCGTCGATGCGCGACGCGATGATCTCGCCTTGCGCGCTGAAAGGGCCATTCACCCACAGCACTTCGGCGTCGAGCGTGGCCGCCTTCGACGCGTCGATCGTGCCCGTGTCGATGACAAAGGGCGCGAGATAGCTCTCCGGCCGGCTGCGGTAGCGAATCTCGCCACTGGACCCGTACTGCATGTTGGCGGCCAGGCCGAGGTGCAGATAACGGTTCTCGCCCGGGCGCTTGTCGTCGATGCCGTCCTCCGCGAGCCAGGTGGCACGCCCCATCAGGTTGCCGAAGCTCTTGCTGCCGCTGCCGTAGTCGCCGCCGGCGCCGATTCCGGCGTACA
The DNA here is from genome assembly GCA_963774675.1 of uncultured beta proteobacterium. GTDB lineage: Bacteria > Pseudomonadota > Gammaproteobacteria > Burkholderiales > Burkholderiaceae_C > CAIKUF01. The sequence continues at coordinate 24,535 of CAVZFV010000014.1, forward strand.
GACCGAGCGCCAAGGTGCCACGCTTGTCGAGGTACGTGTTGGAAGCCTGCACACCCGGTTGCGAGGACGGCGCCATCGCCTGCAGCGGCGCGGCGGGCTCCATGAAGCCAATGTCCCAACTGCTCGTGATCATCTGCAGCCCGACGGGCGGCGTGAACTGGCCGAACTCCACCGTGCCCAGATAGCGCACGCCGGGGATCCCGATGTACGCCTGGGTGATGGTGAAGCTGCCCGGCACGTAACCCAGATCGACGCGGTAGTTGAAGCCGACACCGAAGATGGAGGCGCCCTTGGCCGTCAGGCGAGCGCGGCGCAGGTCGAAGCCATCGTCGAATCCGGTCAGGTCACCATTGGTGGAATAGGCCGCGCCGTCGACTTCGAGCCGGCCGCCCAGTTCGCCGGCGAACTTCACCTCCTGGAAGTTGAGGATCGGCGCCGCCGCGATCGAGGTCTCGAAATTCGTGCGTTGCGACGCCGAGAAATACAGGCCATGCCACGGCTTGTAGCCGTACTCCCACTTGAACTGGTCGCCGTCCGCGACGGGCGCGATCGGCGTCATCTCGCCCGCGGGCTTCTCCGCTTCGATCCTTCCACCTTCGATCTTCGGCCCATCGACGCGCGCGGCCACGGCTGCGGCGCTCGCAGCCGTGGCGACGGGCGAAGCCGCGCGGGTGTCCGCCTGCGCGAGCACGTTGGCGACGGGCACAAGCACCAGGACCCAGGCCAGAGCAAGGGTCCGGGCCTGGCAACCACAGTCGGGCAGAGCGGGGACGACGAGCTTCATGCAGTCGGGGCGAGTCCCTGGCATTCCTGGGGTGCAAGCGCCGGCAGCGGCGAGCGGCTGCCGTCCGCAGGTGGTTGCATGCGGGCCGATTGTCGCCCGCCCGCTGCGGATGTCGGCAGCGTGGACGTGCGAGACAATCATCGCGGTAGACGCCCTAGAGGACGCCCTAGAGGACGCCCTAGAGGACGCCCCAGCGGACGCCCCAGTGGACGCCCCAGTGGACGCATCAGAGACGCCGCCCCACATGCCGTGAGCAAGGAGCCCCCATGACGCACGCCTTCATCTGCGATGCCATCCGTACGCCCTTCGGCCGCTACGGCGGCGCACTTTCCTCGGTCCGCACCGACGATCTCGCCGCGCTGCCGATCAAGGCGCTGATCGAGCGCAACCCCAAGCTCGACTGGAACGCGGTGAGCGACGTGCTCTATGGCTGCGCGAACCAGGCCGGCGAGGACAACCGCAACGTCGCGCGCATGGCGGCGCTGCTCGCCGGGTTGCCGATCGAGGTCCCGGGGACGACGATCAACCGTCTGTGCGGATCGGGGATGGACGCGGTCGGCAGCGCGGCGCGGGCGATCCGTTGCGGCGAAGCCGAGTTGATGATCGCCGGCGGCGTCGAGAGCATGAGCCGCGCACCGTTCGTGATGCCGAAGGCGGAAACGGCGTTCTCGCGTGCGAGCGCGGTCTACGACACGACGATCGGCTGGCGCTTCGTCAACCAGCTGATGAAGGCGCAGTACGGCATTGACTCGATGCCGGAGACGGCCGAAAACGTCGCCGCCGAATTCGGCATCGAGCGTGAGGCGCAGGACCGCATGGCGCTTGCCTCGCAGACGAAGGCGATCGCCGCGCAGCGCGCTGGCTTCTTCGACGCCGAGATAGCGCCGGTGACGCTGCCGCAGAAGAAGGGCGACGCAGTCGTCGTCTTACACGACGAGCATCCGCGCGAGACCTCGATCGAAACGCTCGCGCGTCTGAAGGGCATCGTGCGGCCGGACGGCAGCGTCACCGCCGGCAATGCGTCCGGCGTCAACGACGGCGCCTGCGCCTTGTTGCTCGCGAGCGAGGGCGCCGCGAAGACGCACGGCCTGGTGCCGCGCGCACGCGTTATCGGTATGGCGGCGGCAGGCGTCGCGCCGCGCGTCATGGGCATCGGCCCGGCGCCGGCGACACGCAAGGTGCTGGCGTTGACCGGGCTGACGCTTGCGGACATCGACGTCATCGAACTCAACGAGGCGTTCGCCGCGCAGGGCCTGGCCGTGCTGCGCGATCTCGGCATCGCCGACGACGACCCGCGCGTGAACCCGAACGGCGGCGCGATCGCGCTCGGCCACCCGCTCGGCGCGAGCGGCGCGCGGCTCGTGACGACCGCCATCAATCAGCTCGAACGCAGCGGCGGGCGCTACGCGCTGTGCACCATGTGCATCGGCGTCGGGCAGGGGATCGCGCTCATCGTCGAGCGCGTTTGAGGCCTGGGCCTGCGGCACAGCGCATGAAGCTGCTGATCCTTGGCGGCGGCGTGTTCCTTGGCCGCGCGCTGGTCGATGCGGCGCTTGCGCGCGGTCACGAGGTCAGCGTGTTCAATCGCGGCCGGGCGCGCCAGGAGTGGCCCGCCGGCGTGCAGGTGCTTCGCGGCGAACGCCGTGGCGACTTGTCGGTGCTCGCTGGTGGCGGCTGGGACGCGGTGATCGACACCTGTGGCTACGCGCCGGCTGACGTCGAGCCCACCGCCCAAGCACTTGTGGGCTGCGCGCACTACCTCTTCGTCTCCAGCATCTCGGCCTATGCGTCGCTCGCCCAACCGGGGCAGGACGAGCGCGCGCCACTGGCGAGTGCCGACGGCCTCTCCGCCGACGCGGCGGTGACGGGCGAGACCTACGGTCCGCTCAAGGCAGAGTGCGAGCGCGTACTCACGCGCCTGCTGGGCGAGCGGTTGATCGTCGTGCGGCCGGGGCTGATCGTCGGACCGGGCGATCCAAGCGGGCGCTTCAGCTACTGGCCGTGGCGCGCCGCGGGCGGCGGCGCGATGCTCGTGCCGGCGGCGCCGGCACGAGCGCGGCTGCAGTTCATCGACGTGCGCGATCTGGCGGCATGGATGCTCGCGTTGCTCGAAGCGGGCGCGCAGGGCGCCTTCAACGCCACCGGCCCGGCCGGAGACAAGGGCCTCGGCTGGGATGAATTGATCGACGCCTGCCGGGCCGGCGCGCGGGAGATCGGCAGTCGTGCAATCGAAACCAAGACCGCATCCGCAACTGAACCCGAACCTGCGCCAGAACCCGTGGCGGTGCCCGAGGACCTATTGGTCGCGCAAGGCGTGACGCCGTGGACCGAGTTGCCCCTTTGGGTGCCGTCGAGCGACGCCGAGTCGGCCGGCCTGATGACGATCGACATTGCGCGCGCGGTCGCTGCCGGGCTGCGCATCCGGCCGCTGGCCGAGACGGTGCAAGCGGTGCTGGCCGAGGGGATGCCCGCGCCGGACGACCCGCGTATCGCTGGCAAGCTTTCGCGCGCGCGGGAGTCCGAGTTGATCGCGCTCGCCCTGCGCGGGCAGGGACCCGATCGAGAATGAAGGCACGGGAGCAGCCGCCATGACTTGCGCCTTGATCTCCTCGATCGCATTGGCCCGGCGCGTGCTGGCCATCTTCGCGACGGTGGCCGCCCTCGGATGCGCAGCGCCCGCCAGCCAAGCTGCGGAGGCCACGCCGGCCGACAAGCTGCCGATCTCGCACATCAAGCTCCCGCCCGGTTTCAAGGCCGAGGTCTTCGTCAGCGGCGTGCTCGACGCGCGCAGCCTGCACGAGGGCGAACGCGGCACGGTGTTCGTCAGCTCGCGTTCTGCCGGAGGCGGCAAGATTCGTGCGATCGTCGAAAAAGGCGGCAAGCGGCAGGTGAAGATCGTCGCCTCCGGCCTCAACGTGCCCAATGGCATCGCGCTTCACGACGGCGCGCTCTACGTCGCGACGATCTCCGAGATATCGCGCTACGACGACATCGAGAGCCGGCTCGACAACCCGCCCAAACCGGTGATGGTCTACGACAAGCTGCCGGGCGATCGCATGCACGGCTGGAAGTTCATCGCTATCGGCCCCGACAACAAGCTCTACGTGCCGGTCGGTGCACCGTGCAACGTCTGCGAGCCGCCGGCCGGCTTCGCGCAGATCCGGCGCATGAATCTCGACGGCAGTGGCGTCGAGGTCATCGCCGAGGGCGTGCGCAACACTGTCGGCTTCGATTTCGACCCCAAGGACGGCAGCCTCTGGTTCACCGACAACGGCCGCGACTGGATGGGCGACGATCAACCGGACGACGAACTGAACCACCTCACGCAGCCCGGCCGGCAGCACTTCGGATTTCCGTTCTGCCATCAAGGCATGCTGCACGACCCGCAGTTCGGCAAAGGCAAGAACTGCGCCGATTTTGCCCAGCCCGCGCAGCTGCTCGGGCCCCATGCGGCAGCGTTGGGGATGCGCTTTTACACCGGCGCGATGTTTCCCGCAAAGTACCGCGGCGCGATCTTCATCGCGCGCCACGGCCCCTGGAACCGCTCGCAGAAGTACGCCGCCGACGTCGTTGTCGCCCTGCCCGATGGCAAGGGCGGATTCTCGAAAATCGAACCCTTCATGAGCGGGCTGGTCGAGAGCAATGCCTTCCTCGGCCGGCCGGTCGATGTGCTGGTGCGCAAGGATGGCTCGCTGCTCGTCAGCGACGATTTCAACGGCGCGGTCTACCGCATCAGTTACGGTCCTTGAACGCCGCGGCGTCACTACGCTGCGCGGCGCCTGTCATCGCGGCGCGCGAATCATGCGCCGCACCTTGCCACTGCTGCCGCGCTGCAAGGGCAGGCCGGCTTCACTGACGATGCGCAGGCCGCTGATGCCATCGCGCGCGGCCAGTGCTTCGAGCAATTGCTGGCATCGCGTGAGCGCCGTGCCAGCTGCCTCGCCTTCCAGCCCAACACGCAGGCACAAGGTGCGCTTGTCGCGCTGAAGCAACTGGAAGTCGAACACACCGGCTTCTTCTTCGAGCAGGGTCGAGATTGCGAGGGGCAACCAGGTGACGTGCCGCCCCTGCGCGTCGCGCAGCACGAGCGGATCGTCGTGGCGGCCCTGCACTTCGATCACCGGCAGCGGCGAGCCGCAACTGCACGGCGCGGGTGAGACGCACAGGCTGTCGCCGAGGTCGTAGCGGATCAGCGGTTGCACGTGATTGGCAAGATTCGTCAACAGCGTCGTGTGGGACGCGACGCCGGGCGGTACGGGCCTGAACGCGTCGTCGACAGGTTCCAGAATCACCCAGTCGGCATTCGCATGCATCCGCGCCTCGGAGCACTCCCAGCCGATCGAGAGAAACTCCGACGCGCCGTAGCTGTCGCGCACGCGGCAGCCAAAGCTGCGCTCGATATGGCGGCGCACTTCGCCCGTCAGCGTTTCGCCGCCGGTCCATATCTCTTCGGGGTGGATGTGCAGACGGCCGGCGCGCGACTGTTCGGCGAGCAGCGCCACCGCCGTCGGGTAGCTGGCGAGAATGGTCGGCGCCAGCGCGTTGAGCTCGTCCACGAGTTCAGCCACCGGACGCATCAGCGACAGGGTGTGAAACGCTGCGCCCATCCACGGGTTCAGACGCCGCAGCCGCTCGACCGAGACGACGCTCGCGAAGTGCCCGCCGGTGGCGCCGACGAAGGCGAGGCGCTCACTGAGATAGAGCGGATCGAACAGGCGCCGCATCGGTCGCAGCGCATGGCGGCGCAATGCTTCGAGCGCGTCGTAGACGGCCAGCGCCTGCGCATCCTGCACGAACACACCCGGCTCGCCACTCGTGCCCGAGCTCTCCCACACGACGTAGCGGCCAAGAAAGGCCTCGCCGACGCGTGACGCGTCGGCCATGAACTCGCGCAGCGCGGGCCGGGTGATCGCCGCGTCGGTGATCCAGTCGTCGAAGTGGGCCATCAGTTCGGCCTTCGTGACGACGGGCAGCGCGCCGAGGTCGATCTCGCCGTGGGCAGCGTCAACCTGGGCCGGGAGCCGCTCGCGCCAGAAGCGGGATCGCTCCCGCGCCGTGCTGATGAGAGCACGCAAGCGGCTTGCCTGGCGCGCGCGGATGCCGCTCGCGCCGAGCCGGTTCACCGCCGTGACGTCGAGACTGACCGCCGACAGGCGCAGCGCGTCGAAGACCGGCGGGGCATAAGCGGGTGGCGCCATGGCCGGTCGTCGCAGCTCAATCAGGCCGAAGCGGGCGGGTCGTCCGCGGCCCCTGCAGCGATCTCGTCGGGTTCGGCTTCGGTCGCGGGCGGCGGCTTGACGAGCACGACGGGCACCGGGCTCGAGTGCAGCACCGACTGCGATACCGAGCCGAGCAGTGCCTGGCGCAACGCGCCGATGCCGCGTGCACTCATCACGATCATCTCGCAGCGGTAGTTTTCGGCCACCTCGACCAGCTTGTGGCCCGGGTCCCCGCTCGCGACTTCGCTCTCGCAATCGAGGCCTGCCGCGCGCAGCAAGGCCTTGGCCGGCTCGATCGCGTGGGCGCCAGCGGCGTCGCTCACCTCGTGCAGGACTTCGGCGTCGTGGGCGACAACCATCTCGTAAAGCGTGGCGGGTTCCTGCACATTGCAGAGCACAAATTGCAGTGCAAGGCCCTCGCGCGACAAGCGAATCGCGAATCGCACCGCGTCGAGCGCAGCCTCGGAGCCGTCCACCGGCAGCAATATCTTCATCGTTTTCCTCCTTCTTCAGTGTCGGCGCGGGTCGTCGCGCGGTGCTTGAGCCTGCGCAATCGTTGCCAAGGCCGATCATGCCTGCTGACGTTCGTCACATTCAAGCCGCGCACTTCGCGTACGCTCGCAAGCGCCCCCAGGCCGGCCCGGCAAAGCCGGAGCTGCTCGGGAGCGCCTCCGGAGTCTGCGCCACGTGAGCATTCGCAATCTCGATTTTCTGTTCGACCCTTCGTCGGTCGCCGTAATCGGCGCCTCCGATCGGGCGGCAAGCGTCGGCGCGACGGTCTGGCACAACCTGCTGACGGCGGGCTACGGCGGGGCGCTCTACGCGGTCAACCCCAAGCATCGTCAGATCAACGGCCGGCAAGTGCATCCGAACCTCGCCGCGTTGCCCGCGGCGCCCGACCTCGCGATCATCTGTACGCCACCAGCGACGGTGCCGGGGCTCATTGCGGAGCTCGGCGCGCTCGGCACGCGCGCCGTGATCGTGATGACGGCGGGGCTGGACGCCGCGCAGAAGCAGGCGATGCTCGACGCTGCGCAGCCGCATCTGCTGCGGTTGCTCGGGCCCAACTGCATCGGGCTGTTGACGCCGGGGCTGAAGCTCAACGCAAGCTTTGCGCACACCGATGCGCTGGCTGGCGAGATGGCCTTCGTCTCGCAGTCGGGCGCGCTCGTGACGGCGATGCTCGACTGGGCGCGCGCAAGGCAGATCGGCTTCTCGCACTTCGTTTCGCTCGGCGAGAGCATGGATGTCGATTTCGGCGACATGCTCGACTATCTGGCGAGCGACGTTCGCACGCGCTCGATCCTGCTCTACGTCGAGTCGATCGTGGCGGCGCCGAAGTTCATGTCGGCGGCACGCGCCGCGGCGCGCAACAAGCCGGTGATCATCGTCAAGGCCGGACGCAGCGCGAGCGGCATGCGCGCCGCGCAGTCGCACACGGGCGCGCTCGCCGGATCGGACCTGGTGTTCGACGCCGCGATCCGGCGCGCCGGCATGTTGCGTGTCGACACGCTGCAGGATCTGCTGCTTGCCGCCGAGACTTTGGCCCGCTTCGCCGGCAACCGCGACGAAAGCCTGACGATCCTGACGAACGGCGGCGGCGCCGGGGTATTGGCTGCGGACGCCGCGGCGATGGCCGGTGTCAGGCTCGCCGAGTTGGGCGACGCAACGCGCGCGCGGCTCGATGCCGAACTGCCCGCGAACTGGTCGCAGGGCAATCCGATCGACATCATCGGCGACGCCCCGGCCGCCCGCTATGTGAGCACGCTCGGTGCTTTGAAGGATGACCCGTCCGCCGGCGCGATCCTCTTCATGCACGCGCCGACGGCGATCGTGCCAAGTGCGGAGATTGCGCGCGCCTGCCTGCCGCTTATTCGCGCCATGCGGCAACGCGTGCTCGGCTGCTGGCTCGGCGACGCGGCGGTGGCCGATGCGCGGGCGCAGTTCAACGCCGCGGGCGTGCCCTGCTACGACACGCCCGAAGAAGCGGTGCGCGCGTTCGCGCTGCTCACGACCTACCGGGCGAACCAGGCCGCACTGCTTGAGGCGCCGGGCATCCGGCAGGCCGAGCGCGTGCCCGACGTGCACCGTGCGCGCAGCGTGATCGCCGCGACAATGGCCGAGGGGCGCGACATGCTCTCCGAAGCCGAGGCGAAGACCGTGCTCGACGCGTACAACGTCGCCGTCGTGCGCACGCTCGCCATCGCGCTCGACCCGGGGCTCGTGGTTGGCGCGGGCGATGTCATCGGCTATCCGGTCGCGCTCAAGATCATCTCGAAGGACATCAGCCACAAGTCCGATGTGGGCGGTGTCACGCTCGATCTGTCGGACGCGGACAGCCTGCGCGCTGCGGCGCAGGCCATGCTCGCCCGCGTGCGTGAGCGCTGCCCCGACGCCGCGTTGCAGGGCTTTGCGGTGCAGGCGATGGCGTGCCCGGCGCATGCGCGCGAGCTGATCGTCGGTGCGAGCGTCGACAGCGTGTTCGGGCCGGTGCTGTTGTTCGGCGCAGGAGGCACGGCCGTCGAAGTGACGGCGGATCGCGCGATCGCGCTGCCGCCGCTCAACGGCCTGTTGGCGCGCGACTTGATTGCCCGCACGCGCGTTGCGCTTCTGCTCGCGGCCTACCGCGAGTCTCCGGCAGCAGACATCAACGCCGTCGTGACGGTGTTGCTCGCCATCTCGCAGATGCTGGCCGATCTGCCGGAGATCGTCGAGCTCGACATCAATCCACTGGTCGCCCATCCCGCCGGTGCGATCGCGCTCGACGCGCGCATCCGCGTGAGTGCGCGCGCGCCGGGCGGCGCGAAGAATTTCTCGATCCGGCCCTATCCGAGCGAACTGATCGAGACGGTGGAGTGGCGCGGGCGGCGCCTGACGTTGCGCCCGATCCGCCCCGAAGACGAGGCGCAGCACCTTGCCTTCCTGGAGCGCCTGGACCCGCAGGACATCCGGATGCGGATCTTCTATAGCCGGCGAAGCATCGAGCGCAGCGAGCTCGCGCGTCTGACGCAGATCGACTACGCGCGCGAAATGGCATTCATCGTCGAATCCGAGAACGCTGAAGGGCAAGCCGAAACACTGGGCACCGTTCGCCTGGTTGCAAACGCCGACAACGTCGAGGCCGAGTTCGGCATCATCGTGCGATCGGACCTGAAAGGCATGGGCCTTGGCACCGTGCTGATGGAGCGCATCGCGCGCTATGCGCGCGGAAGCGGCACGCGCTACCTCGTCGCGACCGTGCTGCGCGAGAACGCCCGCATGATCGCGCTAGCCGAAGCCAACGGTTTCGAGATCGCGCCTGAGGCCGCGCCTGCATCCGGCGACGACACGCTCAAACTGTGCCTGGCCTTGTGAGGCGCGGAACGCTTGTGGCGATGCGCCCGACGATTGCGGCGACGCTTGCGGCCCGGCAGCGGCGACAATTCGCAATCGATCCCACGCGAGCGCCGCATTGATCCTTCGTCACGCCTTCATCCCGGTCGACAACGCACGCCTCGCGCACCTGTGCGGCAGCCTCGACGAGTATCTGCGCGGCATCGAGGCCGCGCTCGGTGTGAGTATCTCGCGCCGTAACGAATCCTTCCGGGTCGAAGGCGCAAAGGGCGCGGCAGAACGCGCCGCGCTGCTGCTGCAGGCGCTGTACGACCGGGCCAGGAAGCCGATCAGCGCCGAGGCCTTCCAGCTCGCACTCGCCGAAGCGACAGCCGATCTTGCGACGCCGGTGGCGCGACGTGGCGCGGCGAGCGCATCGGCGACGAACGCCAAAGACGCGAGCGACGCCCCGATCGTGCTGCGCACGCGGCATGCCGACCTGCAGGGGCGCACGCCGAATCAGGTGCGCTACCTGCGCAGCATCCTGACGCACGACATCAGCTTCGGCATCGGCCCGGCGGGTACCGGCAAGACTTTTCTCGCGGTCGCCTGCGCGGTCGATGCGCTCGAGCGCAGTGCCGTGCAACGCATCGTGCTCACGCGCCCGGCGGTCGAGGCCGGCGAGCGGCTCGGCTTCCTGCCCGGTGACCTGGCGCAGAAGGTTGATCCGTACCTGCGCCCGCTCTACGACGCGCTCTACGATCTGATGGGCTACGACCGCGTGACGCGCGCCTTCGAGAAGGCGAGCATCGAGGTCGCACCGCTCGCCTTCATGCGCGGGCGAACGCTGAATCACGCCTTCATCATCCTCGACGAGGCGCAGAACACGACGCGCGAGCAGATGAAGATGTTTCTGACGCGCATTGGCTTCGGCTCGCGCGCCGTCGTCACAGGCGACGTCAGCCAGATCGACCTGCCGCGCGGCACTGAAAGCGGCTTGATCGACGCCGAGCGCACGCTGCGCCGCGTGCGCGGCATCGCCACGACGCACTTCAGCGCGGCCGATGTCGTGCGCCACCCGCTCGTCGCGCGCATCGTCGAAGCCTACGACGCGGCCGATCGCAGCGGGGACCGGGCGTGACGCGGCCGGCGCTGAAGCTGTCGCTGCAGTTCGCCGACGCCTCGCACCGCGCGCTGCTGCCACGCCACACCGTCACGCGCTGGATTCGCGCCGCGCTGGCCTCGCCCGCCGAGATCACGGTGCGAATCGTCGGCGCCGATGAGGGTCGCGCATTGAACCGTGACTACCGGGGCAAGGACTACGCGACCAACGTGCTTACCTTCGACTACGAGCGCGCTCCGATCGTCGTCGCCGACATCGTCATCTGCGCGCCGGTCGTCGCCGACGAGGCGCGGGCGCAAGGCATCGCGCTCGCCGATCACTACGCGCACCTGCTGGTGCACGGCACGCTGCATGCGCGGGGTTTCGACCATGTGGAAGACGCCGACGCCGCGATCATGGAAGCGCAGGAGACCGTGGTGCTTTCCGGGCTGGGGTTCGCCGACCCCTACCGGCGACGCTGAGTCGCCGCTGAGGCGCCGCAAGAAACGCGAAACGGCCCGTTGCCGGGCCGCCGATCCGCAAGTGCGCGCTGCCCTCAGGCTCTCGGCATACGGCGCCGCATGACGAAGCCGACGACCGCCATGCCGGCCAGCATCAGCGCGTAGGTCTCGGGCTCGGGAACGGCGCTGACGGTCATGCTCGACAGGTAGAACTCGTTCGCCTGAGCACCGCCGAACGCGAACGTGAACTGCTGGCCGATCATCAACGTTGCGATCGCGCCGACGTTGTCCGGCAGCAGCGTTGACACGCCGTTGAACAAGAAGGTGTCACCCGCGGTCCAGTTCGTGTAGTTGTGGCCTTCCGCGCGCAGCCCGATCGAACTCAGTTGCACGACCTGGTCGAAGGTGATCGTGAGCATCTCGCCGGTGGTGATGTTGTCGTCGCTCGTGATCTTGCTGTGATAGACGCCCAGGCCCGCGCCCTTGCTGGCGGTCCAGCCCGGCTCGTGGTCCTGCACCACTGCCGCGGCGGCGCCGAAATAGCTTGCCGTCGCGTTGGCTGTGATGCCGCCGTCGCTGAAGCTCATCGTGCCGGAGAACACGCTGCCGTCGACGTTCGAGCTGCACCAGTCACCGCCGGTGCAGGCCTGGCCGTTGGTGGCGAGGAAGTCACCGCCGCCGCGCCCGAGTTTGTAGAAGTCGAACTGGGCAGCGCTCGCGGGCAAGGCGGCGGCGCCAATGAGGGTCGCGGCAAGCAGATTCAAGGGCTTCATGCGGGGTTTCCGGGGTGGGTTGCGATGAGGCAGATGCTAGGCAGCCGACGTCTCGCTGACATTCCCGCAAGCCGGGGGGAACCCCTGGGGCGAGGGGTAACCGATACAAAGTTGCAACCGGGTGGTTCAACGGGTTGCAGTGTGCAGCCTCAGCCGTTGCGCCGCAGGTAGCGCTTGCGCCAGAAATAGGCGCTCAGGCCAATGCCCAGCGCCAACATCATGCCGGACACGAGCCAGAAGCCGGTCGCGGTGTGAATCAGCGGCAGGCCTTCGAAGTTCATGCCGAAGAATCCGGTCACGAGGTTGAGCGGCAGGAAGATTGCCGTCAGCACGGTGAGGGTGCGCATGATCTCGTTGGTGCGGTTGCCCTGCGCCGAGAAGTGCATCTGCACGGCGGTCTCGGCCGAGGACTCGAGCCGGCGCACGTGGCCGAGCACGCGGGCGATGTGTTCGAGCACATCGCGCGCACGCACGCGCAACAGCTCGCGTTCGCGTCGCAGCGCCTTGTCGTCGGTCGCCGGCCATTCGTCGAGGGCGTCGATCCATTCCTGGATCGCGCTTTGCTGGTCTTCGCAGGTGTCCTCGAGCAGGTGCAGCGCGATGCGCGAATCGAGCAGTGGCCGCCAGTTGCGGAAGTTGCTCGCTTCCAGCAGCTCCTGCTGCAGGCGGCCGAGTTCGCGCGTCAGTGTCCGGCGCAACTCGAGGTAGCCATCGACCATGTGGTTGACCATGCGCAGCATCAGGTCGGCCGGGCTTGCGGGCATGCGCAGCGCGCCGGCGCGCGTCTCGCCGCGGCGCTCGGCGCGTCGCGCGTCACCAGCCTCGATGGTCGGTGCGGCCTGCGCCAGCCGGGTGGCGAAGAAGTCCTGCACCTGGCAATCCGTCGGATGCACGGTGAGCAGCACGCGGTCGAAGATCGCGAAGCCGACCGGGCTGGTGTCGATCGCGACGAGCGCCTGTTTGGCCGCGCCGCCCGCTTCGGCTGCGCCCGCCGGCGCGGCGCTGCCGTTGCCGGCCCCCGCCGCCAGGCGCCGAAAGACGAGCAGGTCGTACCAGGACGTGGAGTCGAAGTTCGACGGCAGTTGGTCGTTGGCCAGGTCAGAGACGTGCAGTTCGAGCAGTTGCCCGCCCGTCCAGCGCATCAGCGCAGACTGCAGCGCATCGACCTGCGTCTCGAATTCGCGCCGCGCGCAGCCCACCCACAGGTAGCCGGAGGCGGGCAGCTGCGCGGGGAGGGCGTCGAGCTCGGTCAGACGCTCGACGCCGATGTGAAAGACCCGCATGCGGCCTAGAGCTTCTTCAGCAGGCGCGCAGCGTCGAGCGCGAAATAGCTGAGCACGCCATCGGCGCCGGCGCGCTTGAAGGCGAGCAACGCCTCCATCATCGCTGCGTCGTGGTCGAGCCATCCGTTCGCCGCCGCGGCCTTGAGCATCGCGTACTCGCCGCTCACCTGATAGGCGAAGGTCGGCATGCGGAACTCGTCCTTCACGCGGCGCACGATGTCGAGGTAAGGCATGCCGGGCTTGACCATCACCATGTCGGCACCTTCGGCGATGTCGAGCGCGACTTCGCGCAGCGCCTCGTCGCTGTTGGCCGGGTCCATCTGATAGACGCGTTTGTTGCTCTTGCCCAGGTTGCCGGCCGAGCCGACGGCGTCGCGAAACGGCCCGTAGAAGGCGCTCGCGTACTTCGCGCTGTAGGCCATGATCTTGGTGTGGATCAGCCCGCGCTCTTCGAGCACGTCGCGTATCGCGCCGATCCGGCCGTCCATCATGTCGCTCGGTGCGACGATGTCGACGCCGGCCTCGGCCTGCAGCAGGGCCTGCTTCGCCAACACTTCGATCGTCTCGTCGTTGAGCACGTAGCCGGTCGCGTCGAGCAGCCCATCCTGGCCGTGCGAGGTGAAGGGGTCGAGCGCGACGTCGGTCAGCACGCCGAGCTCAGGGAAGCGGCGCTTCAACTCGCGCACAACGCGCGGCACGAGGCCGTCCGGGTTCAGCGCCTCGCGGCCGTCGGGTGACTTGAGTTCCGACGCGATGACGGGGAACAGTGCAAGCACTGGCACGCCGAGCGCGAGGCATTCCTCCGCCACCGGCAGCAGCATGTCCAGGCTCATGCGCTGCACGCCCGGCATCGAGGGCACGTCCTGGCGCTCGCGTTCGCCCTCGACGATGAACACCGGCAGGATCAGGTCGCTCGGGTGCAGACGGTGCTCCTGCACCATCGCGCGACTGAAGGCATCCTTGCGCAGTCGGCGCGGGCGGCTGGCGGGAAAAGGCGGCAGGTTGATCACGTGGGGGGCTCCTTCGCGCGAGGCCGCTCGCACCTGAGGCTGCAGCGCGCTGGAACCGCAGGTCCCGCTCACCTCGTCAAGGCGTCTTGGACTCGCGCGGCGCGTCTGCTAAAGTTCAGTTTGAATGATAGCCGCGAGGCGTTCATTCCCTGCTTTCCCTCCCTGAGCAGGTGTCCGCAGGCGAAGTCCGGCGGGCCTTGCAGGCCCTGGCGTCACCGTCAGGGCTTCTTTCTTTGAGCATCGCGCAGCGATCACGAAAACGGGGCCCTTGGGCTCCGTCGAAGATGTCGAGTGCTCAGATCAGCCCGGCTTGCGGCGGCGTGCCATCATCCCCAGCACGCCCAGGCCGGCCAGCAACATTGCGTCGGTTGCGGGCTCAGGCACGGGGGCGGTGTTGTACGACATGTTCTGGAATCTCACGCCGCGAGGGTCCTTGTCGTCATAGAACGTGATGCCGCTGAAAGGATTGAGACCGGTGAGAGAATAAGAAGTTATCCGTAAATAGTACACTGTCGTTCCGAGCCGCATCTCACGCGGTGATCGGACGGCGATATGGCTACACGCAAGCGGGTTAACTCATGGGTAGTGACCGACGACTTCTGGGAGCGAGTGGAGCCACTGATTCCAGTGCGTACGCGCATCAAGGGCAAGGAGTACCTGCGCAAGCCAGGTGCCGGGCGACCGCCCAAGCCGGCGCGACAGGTGTTCGAGGCGGTGGTGTATGTGCTTCGCACAGGCTGCCAGTGGAAGGCGCTGCCCAAGGAGCGATTTGGCAGCGCTAGCGCGGTGCACAAGCGCTTCTTGGAATGGGAGGAGGCTGGCGTGTTCGAGGCGATCTGGAAAGCCGGACTTGCCGAGTACGACCAGATGGAGGGCATCGCCTGGCGATGGCAAAGCATCGACGGGGCCATGTTCAAGGCGCCCTTGGCGCAAGAAGCGGTGGGGCGCAACCCGACCGATCGGGGGAAAAAAGGGGAGCAAGCGACATCTGCTGGTGGACGGCCGTGGCGTCCCGTTGTCGCTCGTCGTGACCGGAGCCAATGAGCATGACGTCACCCAACTCGATCAAGTGCTGCGCGTCATCATGGTCAAGCGCAAAACCCCGGCCACCAGACGCAGCAAGCATCTGTGCGCCGATGCAGGATATCGAGGCAGGCGCGCATTGGAGATCATCGAATCGCACGGCTACATCCCACACGTCGTCAGTCGCCCCAAGGAAGCCGCGGCCAAGCTGCGCGACCCAGCGACGAAGGCACGACGCTGGGTGGTCGAGGTCTGCCACAGTTGGTTCAACCGCTTTCGCAAGCTGCTGGTGCGATACGAGAAGCTCGAACGAAGCTTCCTCGCGCTCAACCACATCGCTGCGGGAATCATCGCGTTTCGCAAGGTCAAGTTGACAGTCAACATTATTTACGGATAACTTCTAAGTCGAATATTGCCAAATCAACGAAATCGTTCGACTGTCTACGAGCGCGCCGTTCGCGTTGAAGAAGTCCGCTTTGATGGTGCTGCCGGGGGAGTCGACATACCCCATCGTCCAGAAGAAGCTGTCGGCCACGGATGACAGCAGGATCGACAGCGGCTCGTTGTAGTTGGGTTGCGAGAGCAGCGAATTCGACTCGGGCGAGACCCCCGGATCGAAGGATACGACGAGGATGTTGCCCGCGGGCTTCAGCATGAGCGGATCGCTCGGCGTACCCGTGATGCCGGTGCCGGACACCGATTGGCCGGCGAAAGTCTGCGCAAAGCTCGCGCCGACGCCATTGACCAGCGAACCGCTGGTGGCTGCGCTGAGATCGATATTCACGATCGCGGATTGGGCGCCGAAAGAGGCGAACGCCAAGGCCGCTGCTACAGCGGTCACGGAAAATTTCATGTGAGTTCCTGATTCAAGTTTGAAGGGAGAGTTGTTGCCGCTCGCGCATTGCGCTGCGCCGCTAAGGTTTGCCTCGGTGCAGGGTCAGCTAACAACGGGGTTGGGGGTGTGGACCGGGAATGTTGCCGGGCCGCAACCCCCGAAATGAACGTGCGAGGTGTCGAATCGACGCCTGGTTGCGCGCATCGATCGCACTGTGTGTCGCTGGCGATAATGGCCCATGCTCTGGATCAAGGCCCTTCATATTGTCTTCGTCGCCAGCTGGTTCGCTGGGCTTTTCTACCTGCCGCGCATCCTCGTCAATCTCGCGCAGGTTCCGCCCGACAGCCACGCCGAGCGCGAGCGTCTGCTGCTGATGGCGCGCAAGCTCTATCGCTTCAGCGGGCTGTTGATGGTGGTCGCGCTCGTGCTCGGCACGGTGCTGTGGCTCGGCTTTGGCATCGGCCTTGGACGTGGCAACGGCTGGATGCACGTCAAGCTCGCGCTCGTCGTCGCGGTCGGCTACTACCACTACCAATGCGGGCGTTTGCTGCACGACTTCGAGCAGTTCAGCAACCGCCGCAGCGAGCGCTGGTTACGCGTCTTCAACGAGGCGGCCGTACTGCTGTTCACCGCGATCGTCGTGCTGGTGGTCGTGAAGCCGTTTTGATGCAGCGCGAGGCCAGTTCGTCGGTGCCGCTCGCCGCGGCCTACGCCGCGCTGGTGATCTATGCAACCCTCTATCCGTTCAGCGGCTGGCACCATCCGCAGGGCCTGTGGTCGTTTGCGTTCCTGAGCCTGCCTTGGCCGCGTTGGTGGGATCGTTTCGACGTTATCGCCAACCTGGTCGGCTATCTGCCGCTCGGTGCGCTCGTGTTCGTCGCGGCGTTGCGCTCGGGGCGCCGGCCGCGCATGGCGGCGCTGCTCGGCGTCGTCCTGCCCTCGCTGATGTCGCTCGTGCTCGAACTCGCGCAAAACTATCTACCGCAGCGCGTCCCTTCGGCCGCCGACTGGGCACTCAACAGTGCCGGGGCAACGATCGGTGCGCTGATCGCGGCGCTAGCCCACAAGTTGGGCTTGACCTTGCGATGGCAGGCCCTGCGCGACCGCTGGTTCGTCGGCCGCAGCGCGGCCGCCCTCACGCTGCTGTTGTTGTGGCCGGTGGGGATGCTGTTCCCGGCGCCGGTGCCGCTCGGGCTCGGCCAGATGCGCCCGCATCTGACGGGCGCCGCCGAAGCGATCGGCAGCTGGCTGCAGGACGTGCCGTGGGCTGCGCCCTTGTCCGACGCACTCCTTGCCGCGGAACCGGTGAACGCACCGGGTACACCGCTCACGCCGTTCGCCGAAGGCACGCTGACGGCGTTCGGCCTGCTCGCGCCCTGCCTGCTCGCGTTCACGATCTCGCGGCCCGGTTGGCGGCGCTTCGCGCTCGTGCTCGGCGCGAGCGTAATCGGCCTGGCGACGATGACCTTGTCGACCGCACTGAACTTCGGTCCGGAACACGCCTGGAGTTGGCAGACGGCGACCACAGTGCCAGCCGTGCTCGCAGCGATCGCGCTCGCCGCGCTGAGCGCAGGTCTCTCGCGCCGCGGCGCCGCGGCCCTCGGCCTCGTCGTTGCAACGGCGCTCGTCGTGCTGGCTGCACAGGCGCCCGGCGACCCGTACTTCGCCCATAGCCTGCAGGCTTGGGAGCAGGGCCGCTTCATCCGGTTTCACGGGGTTGCGCAATGGATCGGGTGGCTTTGGCCGTACGCGCTGCTGCTGCACCTGCTGCGGCGCCTGATCGCGCGCGAGGACGCTCTTGGATAGTTGCGGGTTCAGGGTTAATACCGAGACCCTTAAAATGCGCGGATGAGCTACTACAAGCGGCACATCTTCTTCTGCCTGAACCAGCGTGAAAACGGCGAGAACGCGTGTCTGCAGCATGGCGCCCAGGCGGGTTTCGATCGTTGCAAATCGCGCATCAAGGCTGAAGGCCTGATGGGGCCGGGTGGCGTGCGCGTCAACAAGTCGGGCTGCCTCGATCGCTGCGCCGGCGGGCCGGTTGCAGTCGTCTACCCGGAGGGTGTCTGGTACACCTACGTCGATGCCGACGACATCGACGAGATCGTCGACTCGCACCTGAAAGACGGCCGCGTCGTCGAGCGCTTGCTGCTGGCTCCCGAGATCGGCCGCTGAGCATGACGGTTCACTCGCCGCGCGTTGCGGCTCCATTCGTTCCCGGCCGATGAAAGCCCAGACCCAGCGGCTCACGGTCGCCGGCCCGGCGGGCGCGATCGAATGCGCGCTCGATGTGCCCGATGCAGCGGCGGGTGCGGCCGCGGGTGCCGCGCCGGATTCAGCACGCGGCATCGCAGTGATCTGCCAACCGCACCCGCAGCATGGCGGCACGATGGACAACAAGGTCGTGCAGACCCTGGCGCGCGCGTTGCTGCAACTCGGCTATCGCACGGTGCGTTTCAATTTCCGCGGTGTCGGCGCGTCCGAAGGCGCGTGGGACGAGGGCCGCGGCGAGGTCGACGATGCGCTTGCGGTCGTTGCGGCCCAGCGCGAAGCAGGGCAGCCTCTGGTGCTTGCGGGCTTTTCGTTCGGCGGCTACGTCGCTGCACAGGCGGCGTCGCAACTGCCCGCAGAGGGTCGGGCCGAGCGGCTCATCCTCGTCGGCCCCTCGACGCAGAAGCAGCAGGTCCCGCCTGTGCCGGACGACACGCTCGTCGTCCACGGCGAGCTCGACGACGTCGTGCCGCTTTCGGCGACGCTCGCCTGGGCGCGCCCGCAATCGCTGCCCATCGTCGTCGTTCCCGGCGGCGGGCATTTCTTTCACGGGCAGCTCGGGCTGCTCAAGCAAATCGTGTTGCGCGCCTGGCACTGATCTGCCGCGTCGCGCGCGGCACTTGAACGTACCCCAATGAAAAGTCTCATCGCCCTCCTGCTTTCCGCAACCCTCCTCGCGCCAGCGCTGGCGCAGATGCCGCAACCGCCCGAGGTGGCGGCCAAGAGCTACCTGCTGCTGGACCTGACAAGCAACCAGGTGCTCGCCGAGCGCGACGCCGATGCGCCCGCCGACCCGGCCTCGCTCACCAAGCTGATGACGGCCTACATCGTCTTCGCCGCGCTACGCGACAAGAAGATCGGCATCGACCAGACGCTGACCGTCTCGGTGCGCGCCTGGAACGAACGCAAGGAGGGCGGCTCCCTGATGTTCATCGAGCCACGCAGCCAGCCCAAGGTGAGCGATCTGCTGCGCGGCATGATCGTCAACTCGGGCAACGATGCGTCGGTTGCGCTCGCCGAGGGTGTCGGCGGCACGGTCGAGACCTTCGTCGATCTGATGAACCGCCAGGCCCAGGCCTGGGGCCTGAAGAACACACAGTTCAAGAACGTCACTGGCCTCACGGAAGCCGGTCACAAGAGCACGGCGCGCGACCTCGCGGTGATCGCTTCCCACATCATCAGCGACTTCCCCGAGTACTACACGATCTACTCGATCCGCAAGTACCGCTTCGACGGCGCGCCGGCGTCGAACGAAAACAACCGCAACGTGCTGCTGCTGCGCGACCCGTCGGTCGACGGCATGAAGACGGGCTATACCGATGCTGCGGGCTACTGCCTCGTCGCGTCGGCGTCGCGCGACTTCCCGAACCTCGCGCCGACCGGCAACGCGGGCGGCAAGCGCCGGCTCTTGAGCGTGCTGCTCAACACGACCTCGGCCAATGCACGCGCCGACGAAAGCCAGCGCCTGCTGAACTGGGGCTTCACCGCGTTCGAGACGGTGCGCCTGTTCGAGGCCGGGCAGGCGATCGTCTCGCCACCGGTATGGAAGGGCGCGAGCGCCGAGGCGCACCTGGGCACGACCTCTGCACTCTTCGTCACCGTGCCCAAAGGGGACGCGGCGAAACTGCAGACGCGCGTCGAGCGCACCGATCCGCTCGTTGCGCCCCTTGCCAAGGGCCAGCGCGTGGGCACGCTCAAGGTCAACCTCGCCAGCGGCGACATGGTGACCGAGGTGCCGCTGCTGGTGCAGGAAGAGGTGCCGCTCGCGGGCATCCTCGGCCGCGCCTGGGACTCGATCCGCTTGTGGATCAAATGATGCACGCTGGGCTGCGCGGCTTGAGTCCGCCAGCCCTCGGCCCAATAATCGGATCACCATGCAGACACTCCCCGACAGCCTGTGCTACCTGAACGGCGCCTATGGCGCGCTCGCCGACGCCAAGGTCAGCGTGCTCGACCGAGGCTTCGTGTTCGGCGACGGCATCTACGAGGTGCTGCCCGTCTACGGCCGGCGCATTTTCCGTTTCGACGAGCACGTGGCGCGCCTCGCGCGCAGCCTGGCCAAGGTGCGCATTGCGAACCCGCTCGCGAAGCCGGAGTGGCTCGCGATCTGCCGCAAGCTGATCGAGTCGCACGCGAGTGACGACCAGCTCGTCTACATCCAGGTGACACGGGGCGTGGCGCTGCGCGACCATGTGATGCCTGAGGGCGTCGAGCCGACCGTCTTCATGATGGTGAGCGCGATGAAACCGCCGACCGCCGAGCAGCGCCACCATGGCGTCGCCTGCGTCACTGCGCGCGACTTTCGCTGGGAGCGCGGCGACATCAAGAGCATCTCGCTGCTCGGCAACGTGCTCGCGCGCCAGATCTCAGCCGACCGTGGCGCGAACGAGACCATCATGTTCCGGGATGGGCTGTTGACCGAGGCGGCGGCCAGCAACGTGTGGGTGGTGCATGAGGGCGCACTGCTCGGGCCGCCGAAGAGCGAGCACGTGCTCGAAGGCATCCGCGTCGAATTGCTGCGTGAACTGTGCGAGGAGGAGGGCATCGCCTACAACCTGCGCCCGATTCCTGAAGCCGAGGTGTTTGCCGCTGACGAGGTGCTGCTGAGCTCGGCGACCAAGGAGGTTCTCGCCGTGACGACGCTCGACGGCGAAGGCGTCGGCCACGGCGCGCTGCGCGGCAAGCCCGGGCCGGTCTACGCGAAGCTGCACGAGGCGTATCAGCGCGCGAAGGCCGCGCAATCCATCTGAGCATGATCGTGGCCGATGTGGACAAGCCCGAGAAATCGCTGATCGAGTACCCGAGCGCGTTCCCGATCAAGGTGATGGGCCTGAATGCGGACGGCTTTGTCGAGGCGATGACGACGGTGGCGCGTCACTTCGACCCGGCCTTCGATGCGGCGACGGTGGAGTTGCGGGCGAGCAGCGGGGCGAAGTACCTCGGCGTCACCCTCACCGTCACCGCGACGAGCCGCGAGCAGCTCGACGAGCTGTACCGCACGCTGTCGACGCATCCGATGGTGAAGGTGGTGCTTTGAGCCGATTTCTGCCGTGACGGTACCCGCGGTCCGCGACCTCGGCCGCGTCGACTACACGCGCACGGCCGATGCGATGCGCGCCTTCACCGCTGCGCGCAGCGAATCAACGCCCGACGAGATCTGGCTCTGCGAACATGACCCGGTGTACACGCAGGGGCTCGCGGGCAAGCCCGAGCATGTGATTGCCGCGAACGGCATTCCTGTAGTGCAGACCAATCGCGGCGGGCAGGTCACGTACCACGGGCCGGGGCAGGTCGTGGCCTATGCGCTGATCGACCTGAAGCGCCTCGGCATCTATGTCAAGGAATACGTGTTCCGGCTCGAGCAAGCGCTGCTCAAGACGCTCGAGGCCTTCGGCGTCACCGGCCACCGTGTGCTCGGTGCGCCGGGCATCTACGTGCGGCCCGACGACCCGCTCGGGCACGCGGTGCGTCGCGCCGAACCCTACTGCGCGAACCCGTTTCAGGG
Source organism: uncultured beta proteobacterium (assembly GCA_963774675.1). Classification (GTDB taxonomy): domain Bacteria; phylum Pseudomonadota; class Gammaproteobacteria; order Burkholderiales; family Burkholderiaceae_C; genus CAIKUF01. Next base: position 46,113 of record CAVZFV010000014.1, read on the forward strand.
GCTGGCGAAGATCGCCGCGATCGGCGTCAAGGTCTCGCGCAACTGCAGCTACCACGGCGTTGCGCTCAATGTGGCGATGGACCTGCGACCGTTCGAGGGCATCAACCCCTGTGGCTACGCGGGGTTGCAGACGGTGGACCTTTCTACAATCGGCGTACAGATTGCGCGCGAAGAGGTTGCCGACACTTTGGGCCAGAAGCTTGCCGTCTACTTGAGCCCTTGATTCAGCGCGCCGCGCGAACGAAAGCCATGACCATCGAGACCACCGGCTACGACGCCACCGTGAAGCAGAAGGCGCAGGCCAAGACTTCGCGCATCCCGATCAAGATCGTCGCCGCCGAGACGGTGTTGAAGAAGCCGGACTGGATCCGCGTCAAGGCCGGCTCGCCGACGTCGCGCTTCTACGAGATCAAGTCCATCCTGCGTGAGAACCGCCTCAACACGGTGTGCGAGGAGGCCTCGTGCCCGAACATTGGCGAGTGCTTCGGCAACGGCACCGCGACCTTCATGATCATGGGTGACAAGTGCACCCGGCGCTGCCCGTTCTGCGATGTCGGCCACGGCCGGCCTGACCCGCTCGACGTGGATGAGCCGGAGAACCTGGCGAAGACGATCGCCGCGCTGAAGTTGAACTACGTCGTCATCACGAGCGTCGATCGCGACGATCTGCGCGATGGCGGGGCGGCGCACTTCGTCGCCTGCATCGAGCGCACGCGTGCGCTTTCGCCACTGACGAAGATCGAGATTCTGACGCCCGACTTCCGCGGCCGCATGGACCGTGCGCTCGAGATCCTGAAGGCCGCGCCGCCGGACGTGATGAACCACAACCTCGAGACCGCGCCGCGCCTGTACAAGGAGGCGCGGCCGGGGTCGGACTACGCGTTCTCGCTCAACCTGCTCAAACGCTTCAAGGATTTCGCGCCCGACGTGCCGACCAAGAGCGGCGTGATGGTGGGTCTCGGCGAGACCGACGACGAAATCCTGCAGGTGATGCGGGACATGCGCGCGCACGGCATCGACATGCTCACGATCGGCCAGTACCTTGCGCCGAGCGGCCACCATCTGCCGGTGCGGCGCTATGTGCACCCGGACACCTTCAAGATGTTCGAGCGCGAGGCGGCTGCGATGGGCTTCACACACGCCGCGGTCGGTGCGCTCGTGCGTTCGAGCTACCACGCCGACCAGCAGGCGCACGCGGCGGGCGTGGCGAAGGCGCTCGGCTGAGGCCTTTGCTCGGCCGGCGTCGGTCGTCAGGCCGGCGCCGCGAGCAGTCGCTCGATCTGCGCGTTCAGCGCGGCAAAGTCGGGCGTGCCGACGATGCGCAGCGCGATTTCACCGCGCTTGTCGATCAGCAGGGTGGTCGGCGTTACCTGCACGTCGCCAAAGCCCTGCGCAATCGCGCCGGTGTTGTCGATCGCGACGCCGAACGGCAGCTTGCGCGTCTGTGCAAAGTCGACCACCGCCGACGGCGCGTCATAACGCATCGAGACCGCGAGGGTGTCGAAGTCACGCGCCTTGAAATTGTTGTGCAGTGCGGCGAGTTGCGGCATCTCTCGTACGCAACTCGTGCAGGTCGTTGCCCAGAAGTTGACGAGCACGACCTTGCCGCGCCACTGCGCAGTGCTGTAGCGCGTGCCGTCGAGCAGCGTGTAGGCGACTGTCGGTGCGGCGTCGCGTTGTCCGAGGCCCATAACAGCGGCGACCGCAATTGCGCACGCGATTGCGCTGACGGTAGCGATGCCAAACAGGATGGGACGACGTTGCATTTGCAGTGGCACAGGGCAGGCCGCGCATTTTAGGGCGCTGTCGGTCAATCTGCTGTCGTGCCCCTTGTGTCTGCCGTAGCCGCGGTGGCGCGTGTCGTGGCAGCGAGGCTCGAAGGCATCGCGACCACTCGCGCGACGTTGACCTCAGCCCTGTCGCGACAATTCGAACAACAGCGCGGTCGGCAGCGATTGCGCGATCGCGTCGAGTGCGACACGGCTCGTCGCATCCGCACCGGCCGGCTCAATTGAAGGGGAGCGATCGGTGATCTCGATGAACGCGAGATGCGGCACCTCGATCGCGATGTCGCGTCGCAAGGCGGCGAAGCGCTCGCCGCACAACGCCGATTCAATGACGATCGCGTGAGGTAAGCCGTGCCTGCAGAAATCGACCGCTTGCGCAACCGACTCGACGAAGTCGATCAGCAGGCCCATATTGCGCAGCGCGTCGTGCACCCGTGCGCGCACTTCGCGCCGCTGGGCGACGACCAGTACGTGGCTGCCGGCGAGCGGTCGCGTGTTGAGCGAAGACGAGAAGCCGTCGTCGAGTTCGACCATGCTGACGCCTTCCATCGTCGCGTTCACGGTGCGCGGGAACTCGAAGCTGAGGGCAGTGCCTTCGACGTCGATGCTGCGCTCGATCGCGACGCCAAGCGTCAGCGCCGTCTGCTGCAGCAAGCGCCAGTGCATCGAGTCGAGCAGCGAAGTTTCTCCGGGCGTTGGTGCACCGTCGTCGAGCTGATCGACCGGGCGGTGCGCAAACCGGCAGTGCAGCCGCGCATGCGCCGGCCAGGGCTTGATGTCGATGCCGAGCGCGATGGTCGAGCGTGTGCACTCAAGTGCCCAGTCGAGCAAGGTGTTGAGCAGGCTGAACAGCAGCGGCGCGTCGATCAGCACCTCGACCGCTTTGCCCGTCGGCGCGACCTTGACTTCGATGCCGCGCGCCTGCACTTCGCGCGCCCGATGTTTGAGCACGTCGCCCAGCAGTTCCGGCAGATCGATGCGCTCGTGCGACTGGCGCACGCGGCCCGAGGCCAGGCGCGCGAGTTGCTGGCTCGCCATGCCGACCTGGCGTGCCTTTGCCACTTCTTCGCGCAGCGCGCGCAGGCCCTGGCGGTCGATGCGGCCGGTCGTCGTCAGCACGTTGATGCGCTCGAGCGCCGACGTAAGTGGCGAGGCGATTTCGGCGCCCATCTCGCCGACAAGATCGCGCCAGCGAAGCGGGTCGCGCGCCTCGCCTTGGCTGGGTGCGTTGTCGTGCCGGGCGGTTTCGATGTCTGACAGGTCCATACGAATTCTCGTGACGCCTTTTCGTGACGTCGATGTCAAGGATGGAAGTCTGCGCGCATTGCAGGGCCGCGGAATGTGCGATGGCGTCGAGCCGCTCCTTCCGTGCCACATCCTTGTGAACAATTCACGCGCTTCGCTCAATCTCGCAAAGCGCGTCGGCAAACGCCTCCGCAATCGCGTTGGCAAGTGCGCGGCAGCCTCGCAGGCAAAACGCGGTGACGATAATCCGCTGATGCGGCAACTCACACTGCTTGCGATCCTGCTCGGTGCATCGATTGCAGCCTGCACGCCGGCGCTCGACTGGCGCGACGTGCGCCCCGAAGGCAGCGCGGCGTCGCTTCAGTTCCCCTGCAAGCCGCAGAGCCAGACTCGCGAGGCGGCACTCGACGGTGAAACGACGACGATGACGCTCGTGTCGTGCACCGCCGACGGGCTCACTTTCGCGCTTGTATATGCAGATCTCGGCGATCCGGCGCGTGTCACGCCGGCATTGATCGCGCTGCGCAAGGCGCTCGCGACGAATCTGGGCGCAACAGAAAGCGTTGCCAAACCTTTCGCGTTGGCAGGCATGACGCCGAGCCCTGAGGCCGTCCGATTGCGGGCGTCGGGCCACGCGCCAGACGGCGCACCGATCGTGGAGGAAGCGGCTCTGTTCACACACGGCACCCGGGTCTACCAGGCCGCTGTGCTCGGTGCGCGGCTGGACGCTGCAGCCGTCGAATTGTTCTTCGAGAACCTACGTCTCGAATCATGACGGAGGCAGACGAACTGCTGCCACGACGCGCCGTGGTGGCGATGTTCCTGAGCTTCGCGCTCGTCTACTTCTTTTCCGCGGTGCTGCGAGCGGTGATTGCGACGCTCGCGCCTGCGTTCAGCGCTGAACTCTCTCTCAGCGCGGCCGACCTTGGGCTGTTGGCGGGCGCCTTTTTTCTCGGCTTTGCGAGCACGCAGCTGCCGCTGGGCAGCGCGCTCGACAGCCACGGCCCGAAGCGCGTGATGCTGGCCCTGTTGTCACTGGCGGTGATCGGCTGTTGGTTGTTCGCCTCCGCCCAGCATTTCGCTGGGCTGATCGTCGCCCGCGTGCTGATTGGGATGGGCGTGAGCGCCTGCCTGATGGCGCCGATGACGAGCTTTCGGCGACATCTCGCGCCCGGGACGCAGTTGCGCGCCACCTCGTGGATGCTGATGACGGGTTCGTCGGGCATGGTCGCTTCGACCTTGCCTGTGCAATGGGTGCTGCCGATGCTCGGCTGGCGCGGGCTGTTCTGGGCGCTTGCCGTCTGCCTCGTGCTGTCGATGGGCGCGATCGCGCTATGGGCGCCGCGCGACCCGGCTTCGTCGAAGGCGACACGAGAGCGTGGCGTGATGACGGGCTATGCGAAGGTGTTTCGCCATCGCACGTTCTTGCGCTTTCTGCCGATGGGGTTTTTCCAGTACGGCGCCCTGCTGGCATTGCAGGCGCTGTGGATCGGGCCCTGGCTGACGCGGGTGGGCGGCTGGTCGCCGAGGGAAGCGGCGCAGGGGCTGTTCCTGGTCAACTGCTCTATGCTGCTCGCGTTTTTGTCGTGGGGTGCGCTCGTGCCTCGCTTGTTCGCGCGCGGCTGGAGCGCACACTCGCTGATACGGCTTGTCCTGCCGGTGAGCCTTGCTGCGCTGTCGCTTGCACTCGTGCTCGGCGAGCGTGCTGGCCCGCCGATCTGGGCGGTTTTTTGTGTCGCCAGCACGGTTGTTTCGCTTGCGCAACCCACCATCGGGCTGGCTTTCGAGACCGGGCTCGCAGGGCGCGCGATATCCGCATTCAACCTCGTGGTCTTTGTCGGAGTATTTGTCCTGCAGTGGGCGATTGGCGGGTTGATCGACCTGCTGGGTGGCCTGGGCTGGGCGCCCGTGGCGGCGTTTCGGGGTGCCTTTGGCGCGCTCGCAGTGGGCTGCCTGATGTCGTATCTGTGGTTTCTAGGGTTCGATGACACCCCGGGCGCGCAACCTGTCGTCGAAGTGGACAACTGAACTGGCGATAATTTGCCTTGATGCCAGGAATCCTGATCATTGCCCATGCGCCGCTGGCGTCGGCGTTGAAATCGGTCGCGATGCACGCCTACCCGGACTGCGCGCGCCGGGTCGAGGCGCTCGATGTCGCTGCCGACGAAACGGTCGATGCGGTCGAGGCCAAGGCGCGCGCAGCGTTGCAGCGGGTGTTGAGCCCGGATGCGCTCGTCTTCACCGATGTTTTCGGTGCGACGCCCTGCAATGCCGCGCAACGACTGGCCGACAACTCGCGCGTGAGGGTGCTGGCCGGCGTCAACATCCCGATGCTGTGGCGCTGCCTGTGTTACGAGTCCGACGAGCTCGACGCCATGGTGGCGCGCGCGATGAACGGTGCGATAAAGGGCGTGATGCAAGTGGCGACGACGCGCCCGCAGAATCAGACACTTCGATCCGGCGGCGATGATCAGGACCACCATCACCATCAGCAATAGGCTCGGGCTGCACGCGCGAGCCTCGGCCAAGCTCACCAAGCTCGCCGCGTCGTTTGGTAGCGAGGTCTTCCTGAGCCGCAACGGCCGGCGCGTCAACGCCAAGAGCATCATGGGTGTCATGATGCTGGCCGCGGGCATCGGCAGCGAGATCGAGATCGAAACCGACGGCGCCGATGAGCAGGCGGCGATGACCGCACTGCGGACGCTGGTCAACGACAAGTTCGGCGAGGCGGAATAGGCGTGCACTATCGCCGCGGCTTGGTGCGCGGATCGCCGAATTGGGTGGCCCGCGGCTGGCGCGCTGCTACGATTCCCGCATGAGACACCCTGTGTCAATCGCTTTGCCACGGGCCGAGCGCCGGGCCGCTCCCAAACTGGCCCGCATCCCTTCGGGCGAGGGGCTGTCATGAGCTTTCAGGTATTCGGCATCCCGGTTTCGCGTGGCGTCGCCATCGGGCGGGCGTTGCTGGTGGCGTCGAGTCGCGTCGACGTGGCGCACTACTTCATCGACTCCTCGCGCGTCGAAGCGGAGGTCGGGCGCTTGCGCGAGGCGCGCAACACCGTTGCCAATGAACTCGAGTCGCTGCAGCGTGCCATGCCAACCGAAGCACCGCCCGAGCTTTCGGCGCTGCTCGACGTTCATCTGATGCTGCTGCACGACGAGGTACTCAGCGACGCGACGCGACTGTGGATCAGCGAGCGCCACTACAACGCGGAATGGGCGCTTTCGGCGCAGCTCGAAGTCATCGCACGCCAGTTCGACGAGATGGAGGACGAGTACCTGCGCGAGCGCAAGGCCGACATCGAGCAAGTCGTCGAGCGGCTGCTTGCGTGCGCTCGCGCGCGCGCCGTCGCGGATTGGCGCAACTGCTCACGGTGCGCGCGATTTCGGCGGCGAGGATCCGCTGGTGCTGGTCGCCAACGACATCGCACCGGCTGACATGTTGCAGTTCAAGCGCAGCATCTTCACCGGGTTCATCACCGACGTCGGGGGCAAGACATCTCACACCGCAATCGTCGCGCGCAGCCTGGACATTCCGGCGGTCGTCGGCGCGCGCGAAGCGAGCCGCCTGATTCGCCAGGATGACTGGGTGGTGATCGATGGTGATGCCGGTATCGTTGTCGTCAATCCGTCGCCGATCGTGCTCGAGGAGTACCGCTTCCGGCAGCGCCAGATCGATCTCGAGCGCGAGCGGCTTTCGCGCCTCCGTCATACGCCTGCGGTGACTCTTGACGGCGAGCACATCGAACTACTTGCCAACATCGAACAACCAGCGGACGCCGAGGCGGCGTTACTGGCCGGGGCGCTGGGCGTTGGACTCTTCCGCAGCGAGTTCATGTTCATGAACCGATCTGGCGACCTTCCCGGCGAGGACGAGCAGTTCGAGGCCTATCGCGCGGCAGTGGAGGCGATGAACGGGCTGCCGGTGACGATCCGGACAGTGGATGTCGGCGCCGACAAGCCACTCGATCGCATGTCGATCAGCGAACTGCGTCACGAACACGCGCTCAATCCGGCAATGGGGCTGCGTGCGATCCGCTGGAGCCTGTCGGAGCCCGCAATGTTTCGCCAACAGTTGCGGGCGATCCTGCGCGCGAGCGCATTCGGCAAGGTCAGGCTCCTCGTTCCCATGCTGGCGCAAACGCGAGAGATTCACCTCACACTGGAGGCGATCGCGCGTGCCAAGCAACAACTTGTCGACGCGAACCGGGCTTTCAGCGACATCGAGGTCGGAGCGATGATCGAGGTGCCGGCCGCGGCGCTCATCGTGAAGACGTTTCTGCGTTACTTCGACTTCATATCGCTCGGCACCAACGACCTCATTCAATACACGCTCGCGATCGATCGTGCCGACGAGACCGTCGCGCATCTATACGACCCATGGCATCCCGCGGTGCTTGAGTTGATCGCGGGCAGCGTCGCGCAGGCGCGGGCAATGGGCAAGCACGTGAGCGTCTGCGGCGAGATGGCAGGTGACACGGATTTCACCGAACTGCTGCTCGCGATGGGGCTGCGCAGTTTTTCGATGCACCCATCACAGATCGCATCCGTCAAGCAACGCATTCTGCGCACCGACACGCGCCGGCTCGAGCAACGCCTCGCTCAAGTCCTCTCCAGCGAAGAGCCCGGCGTAGCCGCCGCGCAGGCTTTCGCAACCCGTGGCGGGAATGAGCACGGGCGGATGGAAGGCAATGGGCACGCGCGCAACGTCGCTGCGTGACGAGCGGACCCGGACGCGACACGAGCGCTGGAAACCGTGCTACAGTCGCTGTCTTCGCCAAACACGGTGAGTCGCTCTGCAAACGAGCGCGCACCAAGAGGCGAATAGGAGCGAGTGGGTTAGAAACCCGCCACTTGACACGGGTTTGAAAAACGTGCGAGAATCGCTCTCTTAGCTGAGAACGCCTAGCGATCTTTTGCTCCGCCGCAAGGCGATGCTCTTTAACAATCAACAGCCGATAAGTGTGGGCGTTTGAAGGCGAGTGCCAACGAGTCGCAAGACTCGCAGGCTTTCGGGCCTGCAAACGCTCACGGTAAAAGAAGTGAAGTTCACTTCGATTCCGTTGAGTAAATTTCAAGATCGAACTGAAGAGTTTGATCCTGGCTCAGATTGAACGCTGGCGGCATGCCTTACACATGCAAGTCGAACGGCAGCACGGGAGCAATCCTGGTGGCGAGTGGCGAACGGGTGAGTAATATATCGGAACGTGCCCAATAGTGGGGGATAACCCGGCGAAAGTCGGACTAATACCGCATACGACCTACGGGTGAAAGCGGGGGATCGCAAGACCTCGCGCTATCGGAGCGGCCGATATCAGATTAGCTTGTTGGTGGGGTAAAAGCCTACCAAGGCGACGATCTGTAGCTGGTCTGAGAGGACGACCAGCCACACTGGGACTGAGACACGGCCCAGACTCCTACGGGAGGCAGCAGTGGGGAATTTTGGACAATGGGCGCAAGCCTGATCCAGCCATGCCGCGTGCGGGAAGAAGGCCTTCGGGTTGTAAACCGCTTTTGTCAGGGAAGAAACGGTTTGAGCTAATACCTCGAACTAATGACGGTACCTGAAGAATAAGCACCGGCTAACTACGTGCCAGCAGCCGCGGTAATACGTAGGGTGCAAGCGTTAATCGGAATTACTGGGCGTAAAGCGTGCGCAGGCGGTCATGCAAGACAGATGTGAAATCCCCGGGCTCAACCTGGGAACTGCATTTGTGACTGCATGACTTGAGTACGGTAGAGGGGGATGGAATTCCGCGTGTAGCAGTGAAATGCGTAGATATGCGGAGGAACACCGATGGCGAAGGCAATCCCCTGGACCTGTACTGACGCTCATGCACGAAAGCGTGGGGAGCAAACAGGATTAGATACCCTGGTAGTCCACGCCCTAAACGATGTCAACTGGTTGTTGGGAGGGTTTCTTCTCAGTAACGAAGCTAACGCGTGAAGTTGACCGCCTGGGGAGTACGGCCGCAAGGTTGAAACTCAAAGGAATTGACGGGGACCCGCACAAGCGGTGGATGATGTGGTTTAATTCGATGCAACGCGAAAAACCTTACCTACCCTTGACATGCCAGGAACTTGCCAGAGATGGCTTGGTGCTCGAAAGAGAACCTGGACACAGGTGCTGCATGGCCGTCGTCAGCTCGTGTCGTGAGATGTTGGGTTAAGTCCCGCAACGAGCGCAACCCTTGTCATTAGTTGCTACGTAAGGGCACTCTAATGAGACTGCCGGTGACAAACCGGAGGAAGGTGGGGATGACGTCAGGTCATCATGGCCCTTATGGGTAGGGCTACACACGTCATACAATGGCCGGTACAGAGGGTTGCCAACCCGCGAGGGGGAGCCAATCCCAGAAAACCGGTCGTAGTCCGGATCGCAGTCTGCAACTCGACTGCGTGAAGTCGGAATCGCTAGTAATCGCGGATCAGCTTGCCGCGGTGAATACGTTCCCGGGTCTTGTACACACCGCCCGTCACACCATGGGAGCGGGTTCTGCCAGAAGTAGTTAGCCTAACCGCAAGGAGGGCGATTACCACGGCAGGGTTCGTGACTGGGGTGAAGTCGTAACAAGGTAGCCGTATCGGAAGGTGCGGCTGGATCACCTCCTTTCTGGATATAGCACTCAATCTCTTGCGCCCACTCTTATCGGCTGTCGTTGAACACAGTGTGTGAAACGTAGCCCGACTGAACCAGATTTCGCCTCGTCGCATTCAAGCGAAGTGGCGCGAAGGGTGCGCAACCCTTTTAGATTCACCGTCGTGAGCGAAGGGTCTGTAGCTCAGTTGGTTAGAGCACCGTCTTGATAAGGCGGGGGTCGTTGGTTCGAGACCAACCAGACCCACCATCTCCACGGGGGATTAGCTCAGCTGGGAGAGCACCTGCTTTGCAAGCAGGGGGTCGTCGGTTCGATCCCGTCATCCTCCACCAATCACACGATGTCATCAGACACCCAAGCGCTCAACGTCGAGCGCTTGGGTGTCTGATCGAATGATCGGCTGTTGTTCTTTAACAATTCGTAGAGTCAAATCAGAGTTGCCGGCGGAAATGCGCTTCATGGCGTTCCGTGCCGCCGGCGACAATTTGATTGCGTCAACAGACTTCAATTCGCAAGATTTGAAGATCGGCATAACGCGTAATACTCAAATATATTCCTTGACGATGCTTCCACAGCGAGGCGTCAAAATTATAGGGTCAAGTGAATAAGTGCATGTGGTGGATGCCTTGGCGATTACAGGCGACGAAGGACGTGATAGCCTGCGATAAGCTTCGGGGAGCTGGCAAATTAGCTTTGATCCGGAGATTTCCGAATGGGGAAACCCACCCTTAGGGGTATCGCATGATGAATACATAGTCATGCGAGGCGAACCGGGTGAACTGAAACATCTCAGTAGCTCGAGGAAAAGACATCAACCGAGATTCCGAAAGTAGTGGCGAGCGAAATCGGAACAGCCTTGTACGTTTTAGCATTTTGCATATCAGAACGGAATGGAAAGTCCGGCCATAGCGGGTGATAGCCCCGTATGAAAAATGCGAAGTGTGGAACTAGGCGTACGACAAGTAGGGCGGGACACGTGTAATCCTGTCTGAATATGGGGGGACCATCCTCCAAGGCTAAATACTCGTAATCGACCGATAGTGAACTAGTACCGTGAGGGAAAGGCGAAAAGAACCCCGGGAGGGGAGTGAAATAGATCCTGAAACCGCATGCATACAAACAGTCGGAGCCTCGCAAGGGGTGACGGCGTACCTTTTGTATAATGGGTCAGCGACTTACATTCAGTGGCAAGGTTAACCGAATAGGGAAGCCGTAGAGAAATCGAGTCCGAATAGGGCGTTCAGTCGCTGGGTGTAGACCCGAAACCAAGTGATCTATCCATGGCCAGGATGAAGGTGAGGTAACACTTACTGGAGGTCCGAACCGACTAGTGTTGCAAAACTAGCGGATGAGCTGTGGATAGGGGTGAAAGGCTAAACAAACTTGGAAATAGCTGGTTCTCTCCGAAAACTATTTAGGTAGTGCCTCAAGTATTACCATCGGGGGTAGAGCACTGTTATGGCTAGGGGGTCATGGCGACTTACCAAACCATTGCAAACTCCGAATACCGATGAGTACAGCTTGGGAGACAGTGCACCGGGTGCTAACGTCCGGACACAAGAGGGAAACAACCCAGACCGCCAGCTAAGGTCCCCAAAATTGGCTAAGTGGGAAACGAAGTGGGAAGGCTAAAACAGTCAGGATGTTGGCTTAGAAGCAGCCATCATTTAAAGAAAGCGTAATAGCTCACTGATCGAGTCGTCCTGCGCGGAAGATGTAACGGGGCTAAGCCAGTTACCGAAGCTGCGGATTTGCACGCAAGTGCAAGTGGTAGGAGAGCGTTCTGTAAGCCTGTGAAGGTGGGTTGTGAAGCCTGCTGGAGGTATCAGAAGTGCGAATGCTGACATGAGTAGCGTTAAAGGGGGTGAAAAGCCCCCTCGCCGAAAGCGCAAGGTTTCCTACGCAACGTTCATCGGCGTAGGGTGAGTCGGCCCCTAAGGCGAGGCAGAGATGCGTAGCTGATGGGAAACAGGTCAATATTCCTGTACCGATGTGTAGTGCGATGTGGGGACGGAGAAGGTTAGCTCAGCCGGCTGTTGGAGCCCGGTTCAAGCCTGTAGTCGTGCCTGGTAGGCAAATCCGCCAGGCTTAGATGAGGGGTGATAACGAGGAAGCTTGCTTCCGAAGTGAGTAATACCCTGCTTCCAGGAAAAGCCACTAAGCTTCAGCTGCACACGACCGTACCGCAAACCGACACTGGTGCGCGAGATGAGTATTCTAAGGCGCTTGAGAGAACTCTGGAGAAGGAACTCGGCAAATTGACACCGTAACTTCGGAAGAAGGTGTGCCTTTAGTAGGTGATCCATTTACTTGGTGAGCCCAATGAGGCCGCAGAGAATCGGTGGCTGCGACTGTTTATTAAAAACACAGCACTCTGCAAAGACGAAAGTCGACGTATAGGGTGTGACGCCTGCCCGGTGCTGGAAGATTAAATGATGGGGTGCAAGCTCTTGACTGAAGTCCCAGTAAACGGCGGCCGTAACTATAACGGTCCTAAGGTAGCGAAATTCCTTGTCGGGTAAGTTCCGACCTGCACGAATGGCGTAACGATGGCCACACTGTCTCCTCCAGAGACTCAGCGAAGTTGAAATGTTTGTGATGATGCAATCTCCCCGCGGAAAGACGGAAAGACCCCATGAACCTTTACTGTAGCTTTACATTGGACTTTGAACAGATCTGTGTAGGATAGGTGGGAGGCTTTGAAGCGGTGCCGCTAGGTGTCGTGGAGCCAACCTTGAAATACCACCCTGGTGTGTTTGAGGTTCTAACCTTGGCCCGTTATCCGGGTTGGGGACAGTGTATGGTAGGCAGTTTGACTGGGGCGGTCTCCTCCTAAAGCGTAACGGAGGAGTTCGAAGGTACGCTAGGCACGGTCGGAAATCGTGCTGATAGTGCATAGGCATAAGCGTGCTTGACTGCGAGACTGACAAGTCGAGCAGGTACGAAAGTAGGACTAAGTGATCCGGTGGTTCTGTATGGAAGGGCCATCGCTCAACGGATAAAAGGTACTCTGGGGATAACAGGCTGATACCGCCCAAGAGTTCATATCGACGGCGGTGTTTGGCACCTCGATGTCGGCTCATCTCATCCTGGGGCTGTAGCCGGTCCCAAGGGTATGGCTGTTCGCCATTTAAAGAGGTACGTGAGCTGGGTTTAAAACGTCGTGAGACAGTTTGGTCCCTATCTTCCGTGGGCGCTGCAAGATTGAGAGAGCCTGCTCCTAGTACGAGAGGACCGGAGTGGACGCACCTCTGGTGTATCGGTTGTCACGCCAGTGGCATTGCCGAGTAGCTAAGTGCGGAAGAGATAACCGCTGAAAGCATCTAAGCGGGAAACTCGTCTCAAGATGAGTCTTGCCGGGGCCTTGAGCCCCCTGAAGAGTCGTTCGAGACCAGGACGTTGATAGGCCGGGTGTGGAAGCGCAGTAATGCGTTAAGCTAACCGGTACTAATTGCTCGTGAGGCTTGACCCTATAATTTTGACGGCATGTATCATGCGCGTCTAACCCGTTATGCTAAGTTGCGCGCAATCAAATATCTGATTTGCACCTTTCATCATGAAAGGTGTCTGACTCTACGAATTGGCTGGTGCGAGAATATCGCGTGCCGGTGACCGGTTAAGCCTGATGACCATAGCGAGGTGGTCCCACTCCTTCCCATCCCGAACAGGACAGTGAAACGCCTCAGCGCCGATGATAGTGCGGGTTCCCGTGTGAAAGTAGGACATTGTCAGGCTATTAATTGAGAAACCCCCACCGAGAAATCGGTGGGGGTTTTTCATGTGCCCCGTCTTGAAGGCGGGCTTTCCGAAATTCACGGTTCGTCCCCGGGGAGTAGATCGGAACAGGGGCGGCCCGCTTCGGGAGCGTTCCCAGATCCGATATTGTCAGCATGGCCACGCGTGTCGAACAGAGCCTGCGCAAGCGCGCTCTCTCGCGCAAGGACGATGTCCAGGAAGTCCTGTGCGCCGTGCATCTCCCTGAACGTGTCGAATCCGGACTCGAGAAAGCGCTGGAGTTCCCCCAACCCCGCCGCCTTCGCCGGCCCGCGCATCAACTTCAATGTATGTCTGAGCATGCGCTGGCGCGTGTAGCGATCGAGCGCGGCACCGATCTCGAATGTCAACCTGATTTGCAGGTCGCGCTCCGCCCGCCGTCCGGTGGACTGCCAAGCCTCTTTGTACTTCACCCTGGTAATCGGCTCAGCTTGAACACGCGAGCCCATTTCCGTGTCCAGCGACTCGGAGACCGCGTGGAGCCGAGCGAGCATGTCAACGGTATGAACGATCTCTGAAGGAAACAGCCGAACGAGCGTCGGGACGACTCGTACGAACTGTGCGTCGCGTTGGCTGAAATCGCGCGGCCCGTACAACTCGTCTAGAAAGAATCTGGAGGCCGCTCCAAATCGTGTGGTCGCCAGCAAATCCGCATAGGTATGCATGAAGCGTCTTTGCTGGTATCGCTTCACCGCAACCACTGCCGCGTGAAGTCCAGGAACGACGTCTCGGCGGCTACGCTCGAGCGTAACCTGGGTCAAGAGGTTGATGATCGACTCCGCCTTCGGATTCATTGGTCGCAGGGCTTGGATGGACAGTTTGGGGACGCTTGGTTCAGAGTCGGCGGTCCCGCGACGGGGCAGGGAGCGCGACCGATTTAGCGCCGGGTCGCCGCGGACCCAAGTGATGCTACATGCCCGCAACCATCACGGTCCGCTTGTCTTCTAGACTACCTTCAGCTTCACCCCCAACGCGCCCACGCGCGGCAGCATGCTGGCAAGACTTCAACAGATCACCACGCTTTCGCTCCTCGCGCTCGCAAGCGCGTGGGTGGCGATCTTCGTTCAAAGGCAACAGATCCTTGTCGCGATCGGCGGGGCGCTAAGCATCGTTTTCGGGTATGCGATCATCCTTGGCGTGGAGTTCATGCTGCTCTACCGGGTGAACCAGGGAAGTGCCACTGCGCCCACTGGCGTGCCCGTGCTCCTGAAGGCATGGTGTGGTGAAGTCGCAAGTGCCGCCCGCGTCTTCTTCTGGCACCAGCCGTTTCGGTCGAACGCGGTACTCGATCATCGTCCGGCGTCGCGTTCGGGCTGCGCGGGCGTCGTCTTCGTACACGGCTTCGCCTGCAATCGCGGCATCTGGAATCCTTGGTTGCGACGCCTTCGAGCCCTCGATATTCCCTTCGTCGCGGTCAATCTGGAGCCTGTTTTCGCCGGCATCGACAACTACGCCGCCACCATTGACGCGGCCGTACGCCATGTCGGGGATATGACCGGACGCGCGGCCGTCATCGTCGCCCACAGCATGGGAGGCTTGGCAGTGCGCGCCTGGCTCAATGCGCGCGGCGCCGGGGAGCAGCCACAACACGTGATCACGATCGGCACGCCGCATCACGGTACCGAGCTGGCCCGCTTTGCGATCGCAGACAACGCAAGACAAATGCGACGCCAAAGCGCTTGGCTGCGCGCGCTCGCCTGTCGGGAGCCCGAGGGACGATTCGGTTCGTTCACCTGCTACTACAGCGACTGCGACAACATCGTGATGCCGGCTGCCACCGCAACCCTGTCAGGGGCGGACAACCGCCAGCTTCACGGCGTCGCCCATGTCCAAATGGCGACCGACGAGCGCATCTTTCAAGATGTCCTTGAGCACACCTCGCCCGGGTCACACGCGGCGCAAGGCGCGCCGCATTGAACTCAATCAGTAGCGCTTGTCGGTCTCGAGCTTGGCGTCGGCGGCAAGCTCTGATGCCTTCGCCACCTCTTCGTACAGCGGCGCGAAGTCCGGCGCCGTTGTGCGGATGAGCTGGGCGAACGAATCGATCACGAAGTAGGTCGTTTGATAGCTGTCGATCCGGTAACGCGCGCGCATGATGCGCACCAGATCGAAACCCAGGCGTTGTGGCTCGGGGCTCGTCACGCTGTGTCGCAATTCGCCCGCGGACGAAAGTATCCCCGCGCCATAGGCTCGCAGCCCGGTTGGCGTCGAGATCAAGCCGAACTCCACCGTATACCAGTACAGCCGTGCCAGGTATTCACAGGACTGCAAGCGGCTCGCTTTCAATCCGCCTTCGCCGTAGGCCTGCATGTAGTCGGCGAACATCGGGTTGAACAATAGCGGCACATGGCCGAACAGGTCGTGAAAGACATCGGGCTCGACGACATAGTCGAACTCTTCGGGCCGACGCAACCAGCCGGTGACGGGGAAGCGCCGATGGGCGAGCAGGGCGAAGAAGGCTTCCTCTGGAATCAACCCGGGCACCGCGACGACCTCCCAGCCCGTTTCCTTGCGCAGCGCATCGGACAGCGCGTCGAAGCGCGGTATCCGGCGCGGATCGCCGAGGTGCTCGACCGCGGCGATGAACTCGTCGCACGCGAGCCCGGGCAGCTGCGCGGACTGGCGCTCGTACAGTCGGCGATACAGCGCGTGCTCTTCGGGCGTGTAGCGCTCCCAGTCCTGCTCGCACGTGTAGTCGCTTCGCGCGCTCGAGTAGTCGCCGCGCGGCGGGCGCTCGCCCGTGCCGTAGGTGACCGGTGCGACGCCGGTGTTGACCGCCTTCGCGTCGCCAGCGGCGCCAGTGTTCATTTCGCGCCCGTGTCCTGCAGAACGCCGCGGCGCACCTGGTCGAGTTCGATGCTTTCGAACAGCGCGCGGAAGTTGCCTTCGCCGAAGCCCTGGTCACCCTTGCGCTGAATGATCTCGAAGAAGATCGGCCCGATCACGGTCTGCGTGAAGATCTGCAACAGCAGTTCGTTGGGCGCGCCCTGGTGCGTCGCGCCGTCGATCAGGATGCGCAGCCGGCGCAACGCGTCGAGCGATTCGCCGTGCTGCGGCAAGCGCTTGTCGACGAGGTCGTAGTAGGTCTCTATCGTGTCCTGGAACGCGACGCCGCCGGCCTTCATGCCTTCCACCGTGGAATAGATGTTGTCGGTGCCCATCGCGATGTGCTGGATGCCTTCGCCGTGGTAGAGGTCGAGGTACTCGGCGATCTGGCTCTTGTCGTCGGAACTCTCGTTGATCGGGATGCGGATCTTGCCGCACGGGCTCGTCATCGCCTTGCTCTTCAAACCGGTGAGCTTGCCTTCGATGTCGAAGTAGCGCACTTCCTTGAAGTTGAAGAGCCGTTCGTAGTAGTCGGCCCACTCCTTCATGCGACCGCGGTGCACGTTGTGCGTCAGATGATCGATGTAAGTCAGCCCATGTCCGGCCGGTGACGCGCTGGCGCCTTCGATCGGCACGAAATCGACGTCGTAGATGCTGATGTTGCCGATCGCCCCCGGCGCAGCGCCGCCCTTGCCCTGCCAGCGGTCGACGAAGTAGATCAGCGAATCGCCGATGCCCTTGATTGCCGGGATGTTGAGCTCCATCGGTCCGGTCTGGTTGTCGAAGCCCCAGGCGCCGTGTTCGAGCGCGCGTGCGTACGCCTTTCCCGCGTCTTCGACGCGAAACGCCATCGCGCAAACGCTCGGCCCGTGCAGGCGCGCAAAACGCTGCGCAAACGAATTCGGCTCGGCGTTGATGATGAAGTTCACTTCGCCCTGGCGATAGAGCGTGACCTGCTTGTGCCGGTGCCGCGCGATGGCCAAAAAGCCGAGTTGCTCGAACAGTTTTCCGAGCGCGGCCGGATCGGGCGCGGCGTATTCGACGAACTCGAAGCCGTTCGTGCCCATCGGGTTGTCCCACGGGGTGAATTGCATGTCCTCGCTCCTCATGTCTTGCGCCTTGGCAGGCCCACCTCGGCGCGGACTCGGTCTTCCTGCGTGCGACTTCAACGGCGCGTCAGCACCAGCGCCAACTCGTTCGATCCCATCGGGTGCGCCACGCTATCGTAGGGCGGCTTGGGCCACTCCCACAACGGTGCCGCAAACAAGGCCCTCATCGCGTGAATGTTGCAGTGGTAGGGCGGACCTTCGACAAACCCCTTCGATGCGCCATCGCGCTGCGTCTGCATGAAGAGCGCATAAAGTTGCCCGCCCGGGCGCAGCCAACGGTGCAGTTGGGCTGCATATGCGACCCAATGGTCAGGGTGCAGCGCGCACAGGCAGGTCTGCTCGTATACCGCGGCGAGTGGCGCGTCGGGTCGCCAGGCGAGCACGTCGGCCTGCACGCATCTTGCGCTCAGCCCTTCGTCCTGCAGGCGGCGGCCGGTCATCTCGATGGCCTGGGCCGCGTAGTCGATCGCGACAACGTCGAGTCCGGCGCTGGCGAGTGCCGCGACCTCGAAGCCTGTGCCGCAGCCCGGGACCGCGATTTTGCCGTGTAGCTTCGCCACGTCGAGACTGCCGTCGGCGATCCAGCGCGTGAGTTGCGGATGCACGGCGCCACGTTCCCAGGGCGTCTGGTGCGATGCGAATCGTGCTTCCCAGAACTCACGGTTCGGACCGTGGGCGCCGGAGGGTGAGGACTCTTTCGGCAACGTCATCCGACGAGTGTAGGCCAGCCCTTCAGCGCATGTGCTGCCGCACATGCCGCGCGAGATGGCTCCCTCAGGCGTCGATGTCGTGCACCAGCTGCTTCGCCGCGCCAACCGAAAGGTTGAGCAGCTGCGCGACTTCGCTGTAGTCGTCCGGCAGGGCGGGGTTGTCCCAGCTCGAAGCCGAATGACGCGCCAGGCGTACCGCGAGCGCGACCGTCTTCACACTAGGATGCTCGGTATGCCGATCATCGGTCGCCATGATCAGGAACTGCGGCAGGCGCCACGCGCGCAACAGCGATTGCTGCAAATCGGCGAGCTCGACATTCAGTACGGCGCGCTGCGCGACGCAGGAGCGCAGCGTCGGCTCGTCGCGTTGCCTGCGCCGAAGCTCGAGCGCGAGCGCCGGCGCCTCGCACCACATCAGCAGCTCGGCGAAGTCGTGCAGCAAGGCGGCCTGGTGCATCAGCGCCGCGTCGGGCGACATCCTGTGCACCGCAAAGCCGATCGCGAAGGTCGCGGCGCGGTGCGAGCGTCGCAGGACCGTCTGCAGGCCGGCCATCGCCCGCGGCGCGTCGTGCAAACGATCCTCTACCGTTTCTGGCGGGCCGAAAGCGCGGAAGAAGGGTGTGACGCCCATCATCACGAGCGCAGCGGTGACGGTATGCGTGTCGGTCACCATGCGCGGCGATCGGTTCGCGGCCGCGTGGACGAGCACTCGCAGCGTCATCAGCGGATCGCCGGCAACCATCTCGCCGATCAGATTTGCGTCGACTTCGTCGTCATCCTCACGTGCGCGCAGGGCCTCCAGCGCTTCCGCGCTGTTGGCGAGCACCGGAATCTGCGCTGCCTGGAAGTGCGCCGTCCACGCCGCCAGATCGGGCAGGGGTGCGGTGAGCGGTGCGGTGCAGGCGGTGATGTCCAATGGCGTCGCCGGTCGGGGGACTGGTCCCTCGTTGTCGGCTGTCCCGCTGCAAGCTTGAGGGCTCGCGCCCGAGCTCGATGGCGCGCGCGAGCGGCGATCATCCGGCGCGGCGCGGGGGCTCCAGCAGGAGTCCCCCGAGTCGCAGCCCCCAGAGGCGCTTACTGGACTGCGAGCTTGCGCGTTATCGGCGCGTTCTTCTTCGGCAGCGTGAGCATCAAGACGCCGTTTTCGAACTTGGCGACCGCGGCTTCGGAATCCACCGCCTGCGGCAATTCGAACGAGCGCGCGTAGGACTCATGGGTGCGCTCGGAGTACAGCACCTTCTCACCTTCCTTTTTCTCGGACTGGCTATTGGTCTTGGCGCTGATCGAGACGCGAACGCCCTCGACCTCGACCGAGATGTCTTCCTTCGTCGCGCCAGGCAATTCGGCGAGAACCTCGTAGCTGCCTTCCTTCTCGCTCACTTCGATGCGCGCATTCGACACGAGCGTCGAGGTCGGGCGCGCCGACAACCAATCGGAAAAAAGCGAATCCATCAGGCTGAAGGGATCGCGTGCGCCCGCGACGGAAGCCGCCGGGCGGGTGTTCAATGCAAACATGTCATGCCTCCTTTGCGATGGGAGCCCCACGGCCCCCAGACCAAGAAGATAGGAGCGGCGGCCGCGTGTTCAAGGGGCCCGGTCGAAGCAAAGCGTCGCCCGCTGACGAATGTCAATCGCCGGCAAGAAGCTGGCGCGCAGCGAAATCGGCTAGGCTCGAATCTCGCGCGGCCCCAACCAAGTCAACAGTTCCGGGAGCGAAGATGAATCTGCCCCAAGTCGTCGCCGCTTCGGCGCTTGCCACCTTGATGGCCGCCCAGGCGGCGGAGCGCAGCATCGACAAGCAGGTCGAGGTCGCCGCGTCGGTCGATGAAGTCTGGGAAGCCTGGACGACGCGCGACGGCATCAGGAGCTTCTTTGCGCCGGACGCGACCATCGATCCGCGCGTCGGCGGCGCGTTCCAGATCTATATGGACCCGCTCGCCGAGCGCGGCCTGAAGGGTGCCGACGAGATGCGCTTCATGGCGCTGCAGCCGAAGAAGATGATCTCCTTCGACTGGAACGCGCCGCCGCATTTGGCGCAGGCACGCAAGCAGCGCACCTTCGTCGTCGTGCGGTTCGAGCCCTTTTCCGACAAGCTCACGCGGGTGACGCTGCACCACACCGGCTGGGGCGATGGCGGCGAGTGGGACAAGACCTTCGACTATTTCGAGCGCGCCTGGCCCTACGTTCTGGGCAACCTGAAGAAGCGCTTCGAAGGTCAACCGCAGGACTGGGCGGCCTGGATGGAGGAATTGCGCAAGATGCACGCTGGCGTGTCGAACCCGTCGAGCGCGTCGAAAAAGTCCGCCGAAGCGTCGTCGGCGCCGAAGCCTGCCCCCACGCAATAGCGCCGCCGGGCCGGCGGCGCGCAATCAGTCCTCGTCCTTCGCCTGATACTGCCCGACGAGTTGCTGCTGTACGCTCGGCGGCACCGCTTGATAGTGGCTCAGCGCGAGCGAGTAGCGTCCCTGGCCACTCGTCATCGCATTCAGCCGCGACTGGTAGCCGTTGAGTTCCGACTGCGGCGCCTGCCCGAGCACCGTGAGCGAGCCTGCTTGCGCGGTGCGCGTGCCGCTGACCAGACCGCGCTTGGCGGACAGGTCGCCGGTGATGTCGCCGATCGCCGCTTCCGGCGCGGTGATCTCGATGTTGGCGATCGGCTCGAGGACGATCGGCCTGGCCTTCAGCACGGCATCGATGAAGGCCTTGCGCCCGGCACTGACGAACGCGATCTCCTTGCTGTCCACGCTGTGGTGCTTGCCGTCGTAGACGACGACGCGCACGTCCTTCACCGGAAAGCCGGCAATCACGCCCGATTCGAGTGCGAGGCGCACGCCCTTCTCGACGGCGGGAATGAACTGCCCCGGTATCGTGCCGCCCTTGACCTGATCGAGGAACTCGAAGCCGGTGCCGCGCGCGAGCGGCTCGACGCGCAGGAACACCTCGCCGAACTGCCCGGCGCCTCCCGTCTGCTTCTTGTGGCGATGGTGGCCTTCGGCGGCAGTCGTGATCGTCTCGCGGTAAGCGATGCGCGGCGGCCGCGTGTTGACCTCGCACTTGTAGACCTCGGTCAGCCGCTCGAGCAGCATGCGCAGGTGCAGTTCACCCAGGCCGTAGATCACCGTTTCGTTGGTGACGACGACGTGCTCGACCTTCAGGCAGGGGTCCTCGTCGACCAGCTTTTGTACGATGTCCCACAGGCGCTGTTCGTCGCCCCGCCGCGCGGGTTCGATCGCAAGGCCATGCACCGGCTCCGGGAAATCGAGCGGCAACAGGTGCAGGTGATCGTCTTCGGCGGCGTCGTGCAGCACGGCGTCGAATTGCAATTCGTCAACCTTGGCCACCGCACAGATGTCGCCCGGAAACGCCTGCGCGACCTCGACATGCTCCTTGCCCTGCAGCATGAACAGGTGCCCGACCTTGAACGGCCGGCGGCCGTCGCCGATGTAGAGCTGGCTGTCCTTCGAGAGCGTGCCCTGGTGGATGCGGAACACGCCCATCTTGCCGACGTAGGGGTCCTGCGTCACCTTGAACACATGCGCGATCACGTGCAGCGCCGGGTCGGGCAATGCGGTGAGCGGCACGGCCTCGGCGCCTTCACCTTTCAGAAACTTCGGCGGATTGCCCTCGGTCGGGTCGGGCAGCAGCTTGACGATGACGTCGAGCAACTCGGCGACACCCGCGCCGCTGCGCGCCGAGACGAACAGGATCGGGATCAGATGCCCCTCGCGCAGCGCCTGTTCGAGCGGCGCATGCAGTTCACTCGGGTCGACGTCGCCCTCTTCCAGATAGCGCTCGACGAAATCCGGGTCCACCTCGACCACCTGCTCGACGAGCGCGCGGTGCGCCTGCGCGACGGAGGAGAAGTCCACCTTCTCGTTGGCGTCGCCCGGGTTGAAGAAGCAATCGACGACGCGCGCGCCGCCGTCGGCGGGCAGGTTCAGCGGCAGACACTCCTTGCCGAAGGTGGCGCGGATCTGCTCGACGAGCGCCTCCAGATCGACGCCTTGCGCATCGATCCTCGTCACGACGACGAGCCGGCAGCGTTCGCGCTGCGCGGCGTAGCTCATCATCCGCTCTGTCATCATCTCGACGCCACCTGGCGCGCCGATCACGACCACTGCGGTCTCCACCGCTTCGAGCGAGGGCAGCGACTGACCGAGGAAGTCGGGCGTGCCCGGCGTGTCGATCAAATGGATGCGCGTGTTCTGGTGCTGCAGGTGCATCAGCGACGAATGCAGCGAATGCTGCACGCGCCGTTCGAGCACATCGAAGTCACTCACCGTCGTTCCGCGTTCGAGCGTTCCTGGGTTGGTGATCGCGCCGGCCTGGCACAGCAGGGCTTCCGCGAGGCTGGTCTTGCCCGCGGCCGCCGCGCCGACCAGCGCGAGCGTTCGGATGCCGCCAATGGCGTTCGGAAGTGGGCTGGTCATCGGTTCCTCCTCGGTCGTTGCGCGTCCGGCACCATCATAGTCACAGTCGGTCCCGCCGCAGGCTGCCGTTGCGGTGCGGCCGATGCCGGGCGACCGATACGGGGCGCGCCGTGCGCCGCGCGCCACGTTATTGGAACGCGACCTCGGCGAAGCTCCTCAGCTTGCGGCTGTGCAGGCGGTCGACACCGCCGCTGCGCAGCAACTCGATTGCGCGGATGCCGATGCGCAGGTGCTGCTCGACGCGCTCGCGGTAGAAGTGGTTCGCCATGCCGGGCAGCTTGATCTCGCCGTGCATCGGCTTGTCGCTCACGCACAGCAGCGTGCCGTAGGGCACGCGAAAGCGAAAGCCGTTCGCGGCGATCGTCGCGCTTTCCATGTCGAGTGCGATCGCGCGGCTCTGGCTGAAGCGGCGCTCCGGCCCCCGGTGCGGCAGCAGCTCCCAGTTGCGGTTGTCGGTCGAGGCAACGGTGCCGGTGCGCATCACGCGTTTCAGTTCGTAGCCCTTCAACTGCGTGACTTCGGCGACGGCCGCCTCGAGCGCAACCTGCACTTCGGCGAGCGCAGGGATCGGCACCCATAGCGGCAGGTCTTCGTCGAGCACATGATCCTCGCGCACATAGCCGTGGGCGAGCACGTAGTCGCCGAGCTGCTGCGTGTTCTGCAACCCGGCGCAGTGACCGAGCATGATCCAGGCGTGCGGGCGCAGCACCGCGATGTGATCGGTGATCGTCTTCGCATTCGCCGGGCCGATGCCGATGTTGACCATCGTGATGCCCGAGCCGTCCTGCCGCACGAGGTGGTAGGCCGGCATCTGCGGCAGGCGTGGCGGTGCGCTCCCGAGCGCATCGCCGGGGGCCGGAGCCAGCCCCTTGCGTCGCGTGACGACGTTACCGGGCTCGACGAAGGCGCTGTACTCGCCCGCCGCGTCGGCCATCCGCTCGTGGCCGAGGCGCACGAACTCGTCGATATAGAACTGGTAGTTCGTGAAGAGAATGAAGTTCTGGAAATTCTCCGGCGTCGTGCCGCTGTAGTGGCGCAGCCGGTGCAACGAATAGTCAACCCGCGGCGCGGTGAAGAGCGCGAGCGGATTGGGCTCGCCCGGGTCCGGTTCATGCGTACCATTGGCGATGCCGTCGTCCATCGCCGCCAGATCGGGCAGGTCGAAGCGGTCGCGCAGCAGCATGCGGCGCTCGGCACTCATAGAGCCTTCGATGTGATCATGCTCGGCGAACGAGAAGTGCACCGGGATCGGCTGTGTGCTGGTGCCGACCTCGAGAGAGACGTGGTGGTTGCGCAGCAGCAGGCGGAACTGCTCGAGGTAGTAGTTCGCGAACAGATCGGGCCGGGTCAGCGTCGTCTCGTAGCTGCCGGGGCCGGACACGAAGCCGTAGCTCAGGCGCGAGTCGGCGCGCACCACGGTGTCGGTGTGGACCCGCACGAAGGGGTAGCAGGCGCGCACCGGTTGCGTCAGGTCGTCGCCGCCGATGAAAGCCTGCAGCGAGTCGCGCAGGTGCGCGATGCTCGAGTCGTAGATCGCACGCACCTGGGCGAGCGCGCTCTGCGGATCGGCATGTCGCGCGGGCGCAATGAAGAGGGGCAGTGATGGCATGGGCGAATTTTCGTCGTGGTGTGCCCGATTGTGGCCGCTGCCCGTGACGGCGCGCCGCCCCGGGCGACCGCCGCCGCAACGCGGGGTGGGGTGGCGGCGCGTTGCGGGCGTCATGCCAGGCCGCTCAGGTCGACGGAGAAATGTGCGGGCGCGCCCGCGCGAAACCGAACAAGCTGCGGCCGCGTCTCCGTACACTCTGGCGCAACTTCGGGAGTGCGGCAGATGAAGGTGATCGTTCTCGGCAGTGGCGTGATTGGCGTGTCGTGCGCGTACCAGCTTGCGCTCGCGGGGCACGAAGTCACGGTCGTCGACCGCCAACCCGAGGCCGGTCTCGAGACGAGCAAGGCCAATGCGGGCGAGGTCTCGCCCGGTTATTCGTCGCCCTGGGCCGGTCCGGGCGTGCCGCTCAAGGCCATCAAGTGGCTGTTGATGCGGCACCGCCCACTCGTGATCCGGCCGCACTTCGATGTCGAACTCGTCCGCTGGGGCCTGGCGATGCTGCGCAACTGCACCTCGGCGCGCTACGAGGTCAACAAGAGCCGCATGGTGCGTCTCGCCGAATACAGCCGCGACTGCCTGCGCGAGCTGCGCACGCAAACGGGCATTGCCTACGACGAACGCATGCAGGGCACGCTGCAGCTGTTCCGCACGCAGCAGCAACTCGCCGCGACCGCCGCCGACATCGCGATCCTGAAGCGCTACGGCGTCGCCCACGAGCTGCTCGACATGGACGGCTGCGTGCGCCATGAGCCGGCGCTTGCGCGCACGCGCGAGAAGTTCAGCGGCGGCCTGCAACTGCCGGGCGACGAGACCGGCGACTGCTTCAAGTTCACCCAGGCCCTGGCGGCGCTCGCAGTCGAGCGCGGCGTGACGTTCCGTCTCGGCACGTCGATCAAGCGCCTGCGCCACGGGGAGGGCCGAGAGGGCCGCATCGCCGGCGTCGAAACCGATGCCGGACTGCTAAAAGCCGACGCCTACCTGCTCGCCCTCGGCAGCTATTCGCCGCTGCTCCTGAAGCCTCTCGGCATCCGCATTCCGGTCTATCCGGTCAAGGGCTACTCGATCACAGTGCCGATCACCGACGCTTCCGGAGCGCCGGAATCGACTGTGATGGACGAGACGCACAAGGTCGCGGTGACGCGCCTGGGGGACCGCATCCGCGTCGGCGGCACGGCCGAGCTGGCCGGCTACACGCTCGAACTGCACGGCGCCCGGCGCCACACGCTCGAGCACGTCGTGACGGATCTGTTCCCGGACGGCGGCGATGTGTCGCGCGCCGAATTCTGGTGCGGCCTCAGACCGATGACGCCGGACGGCACGCCTGTCATCGGCCCGACGCGGCTGCCCAACCTCTACCTCGCCACCGGCCACGGCACGCTCGGCTGGACGATGGCGGCCGGCACGGGCCGCGTGATGGCCGATCTGATTTCAGGCCGCAAGCCCGAGATCGACCTCGACGGCTTGACCGTCGCCCGTTACGGCGGGCGCGGCTGACCGGTCCTGCGCGCCCGCGGGCGTCACGCCGGCGGGCTGGAGGCGGGTCAGGTCAACGCGTTTGCTCTGCCTTGACGATGAGGATATTCGGGTTCGGCGCGCATTCCGAGCCGATCGATGCCAGCGGCGCGCAGGGGGCGGCGAGCATGGCGTTGGCGGTCGCGACGTTGCTGACACCGATCGAGCCGAACACAGCGTAGCCACCGCCCTGCGTGTCGAGCCGCGTGTTGT
The DNA here is from genome assembly GCA_963774675.1 of uncultured beta proteobacterium. GTDB lineage: Bacteria > Pseudomonadota > Gammaproteobacteria > Burkholderiales > Burkholderiaceae_C > CAIKUF01. The sequence goes on from CAVZFV010000014.1 coordinate 71,927, forward strand.
CAACGGCGTTGATGAAGAACTGCGAGGTCGCCGAGTCGAGATCGGCCGTGCGGGCCATCGCGACCGTCCACTGCAGGTTGCTCAAGCCGCGGCCAACTTCGAGCGCGATCGGTGCGAGAAGCGGCGTCTTCAACGTAGGCACCGCGCCCGGCGTGATCGGTAGGTAGCCACCGCCTTGCATGACGAAGTCGACTGCGATGCGATGGAACACGGTGCCGTCGTAAAAGCCGCTGTGCACGTAGGCGAGGAAGACGTTCACCGTGAGCGGCGTCTTGTCCGGCGCGAGCGTGAACACGAGTTCGCCATCGACCCCGGCGCCATTGCTCACCGTCATCGTGACCTGCGGCGCCGGCACGCTGAACGCCGCCGTGGCGAGACTCGCGCCGTCGCTGGTGCGCGTCACGTTCACCTGATTTGCGCCGAGCGCCGAAGGGGTACAGGTGTAGTAGGCCGTGTTCGCGGTGCTGGCGTGAGGCGGCGTGGCGCTGCGCGCCATGTCGGCGCAACCCGGCGATGCAACGGAGAGCCCGCCGTCGAGATCCGTACCGGCGATGGTGATGAGCAGGGTCGAGCCGTATATCGCCGTGCTGGTCGATGCCGAACTCACCGTCGGCTCGACGCCGGGCATGGCGCTACCGCCGTCACCACCGCCGCCGCCGCAAGCAGCGAGGAGCAAGGCGAGCAGCGTCGAAGCGCCAGTCTGCTTGGTGAACATCATCGAGCGGGTGGCTGCTGGGAGATTCATGGGTGGTATTTGCGGCATGGATGGACAAAGCGTTGCTTGAACGAGCCTGGCTTGCGGTGGCTTTCGAACAGGGCGGGATGTTGAAGCACCTGCGCCGCCGGGTCCGCAGGGCTGCGCGCGACGTGCCAGACTCGGGCCTTGTCGTTTTCGGTTTTTCGCTTCACCCTGGCCCAAGGCCTGACCCACGCCGTGAACCCGCTCCCCACCGCCCCTGCTCCTGTTGCGTCGCAGACCGCCCGCGCCGTCCTGCGTGCGTCCGCGACGCTCGTCGTTGTGCGCGATGCGCCGGTCGGCATCGAAGTGCTGTTGCTTCGGCGCGCCCAGACCGACGGTGATGCGTACAGCGGCGCCTGGGTCTTCCCGGGCGGGATGGTCGAAGCGCGAGACCGCGAATGCCACGGCGTCTGCGGCACGCTCGACGATGCCGATGCGAGCGAGCGGCTCGGGCTCTCGCAGGGCGGGCTCGACTTCTACGTTGCGGCGGTGCGCGAATGCTTCGAGGAATGCGGCCTGCTGTATGCGAACGAGGTGCAACGTGACGTGCCGGTGGCCGGCGGCGCAGCTGACGTGCCGGACGTGCCCAATGCGGCGAACGTGGCGAACGTGGCGAACACCAACGCGTGCTGGCGTGTCCCGCTGCACCGCGGCGAGATCGGGCTTGCCGATCTGTGCCGCGAAGCGGGCCTCGCGCTCGCGACGGACAGGCTGATCTATTTCGGCCACTGGGTGACGCCGGTCGGGCGGCCCAAGCGCTTCGACACACGCTTCTTCCTCGCCGAGGCGCCGCAGGGCCAGACGGCGACACACGACGATGTGGAAATGGTCGAGCAACGCTGGTTCCATCCGGCCGACGCGCTCGCGCGCAGCGCCGAGCTCAAGCTGCTGACGCCGATCGTCAAGACGCTCGAATCGATTGCCGGCTTCGACTCCGTGCCGGCGCTGCTCGCATGGGCGAGCGCGCCGCGCCTGATCGTGCCGTCCATGCCACACATGGGCACCGGCTGTCAGGGCTTGCGCCCGGTTGCGCCCGACGAGCCGGCATGGGCCGAGCTGCGGCGCATCGACCCTGAAGGCCGCGGCAATGGGCGCTACGAGATCGTGCCGGACGAGCCGGTGCGGCTCTCAGCGCGCGTGATTCGCGTCAGCGCCGACAACGGCAGCGTCATGACCGGCCCAGGCACCAACACCTATCTGATCGACGGCGGCAACAACGAATGGGTGGTGATCGACCCCGGGCCGCTCGCCGAGGAGCACGTGCAGGCCGTGCTCGACGCCGCACCAGGCCCGATCCGCTGGATCTTCGCGACGCACACGCATCGCGATCATTCGCCCGCCACGAAGATGCTGAAGGAGCGCACCGGCGCGCAGGTGTACGGCCGCATCGCCGACCATCCCGAGTGGCAGGACGAAAGCTTCGCACCCGATGAATTGCTGGCCGGCGGCGAGCGGTTCACGCTGAACGGTGGCAGCACGCTGCGCGCGATTCACACGCCGGGACATGCGTCGAACCACCTGTGCTATCTGCTCGAAGAAGAGAAGACGCTTTTCACCGGCGACCACGTGATGCAACTCTCGACCGTCGTCATCAATCCACCGGACGGCGACATGGCGGCCTATGTCGCGTCGCTGCAGGCGCTTTGCGCCGAAGATCTGGAGTGGCTCGCCCCAGGGCACGGTTTTTTGATGACGCAGCCGCGGCGCGCGTTCGAATGGATCATCGCGCACCGCCTGAAGCGCGAAGCCAAGGTCGTCGACGCGCTGCGCGACCTCGGCCCGGCGCCGGCCGAGGCGCTGCTCGCGCTGGTCTACGACGACGTGCCGCAGCGCATGCACGCGATGGCGATGCGATCGCTCAAGGCACATCTGTTCAAGATGCGCGCCGAGGCGCGCGCGAACGAGCAGGACGATTGCTGGGCGCTCGCCGCGCAGCCGCCGAAATGAGGGCCGATCAAAAGCCGCTGAGGCTGTAGGGGCCACCGCGCTCAAGCGCCTTGGCGTAGGCTGGGCGGGCGTGGATGCGCTCAAGGAAGGCCATCAGCTTCGGTCGGCCGGCGTCAAGCCCGGCGCCCTCGGCAGCGGCTTCGAGCGGGAAGCTCATCTGGATGTCTGCGGCGCTGAACTCGTCGCCCGCGAACCACAGGCTGCGCGAAAGCTCGCCTTCCATGAAGTCGAACTGGCGCTCCAGGTTCGGCCGCACATAGGAGCTCATTCCCTTGGCGGCAATCATGCGCGTGATCGGCTTGATGAAGAAGGGCACTGGCGTGCTCGCGATCTTGTCGAAGGCGAGCTTCATCAAGAGCGGCGGCATTGCCGAGCCTTCGGCGAAGTGCAGCCAGTAGGTCCAGCGCAGGCGCTCGGGCGTGCCGGTTGCGGGCGCGAGGCGACCGGCGCCATGGCGATCGATCAGGTACTCGATGATCGCGCCCGACTCGGCGATCGTCGTGCCGGCCTCGGTGATCACCGGCGACTTGCCGAGCGGGTGCACCTTGCGCAGCGCGTCGGGGGCGCGCTGGGTCTTCGGATCGCGCTCGTAGCGCTTGACGCGGTACGCGAGGCCGAGCTCTTCGAGCAGCCAGAGCACGCGCTGCGAGCGCGAGTTCTCGAGGTGGTGGACGGTGATCATCGATGCGTGCTTTCGTTCGGTCCCGCTCGAGTTCAGGCCGCGGCGGCACGCTTGGCGGCAGCCGGCTTGCGCGCGCGCGGCTTCAATCCGGCCGCGGTCTTGGCGGCCTTCTTGCGCGTGGGTGACTTCGGCTTCGCGGTGGGCTGGCGGACGACCTTCTTTTTCGCTGCGGGTTGGCGGGCGACCGGCTTCGTCGCAGCGGGCTTGCGGACAAGCTTTTTCGTCGCAGCGGATTTGCGCGCGACACGCTTCTTCGCCGCAGGCGCTGCGCTTGGCGCCGGGGTCGTTTCGGCGGTGTCCTTCACCGTCGCCAGCAATTCGCGGTGCGCCGCGAGCATGTCGTGCGCCAGATGCGCCAGGTCCGGCATCGCCTTGCGGCAGGCGGTGAGGCCGAAATCCAGCGACCCGTTGTAGCTCTCCACCGTGACGTTGAGGGCAACGCCATGCACGACGATCGAGGCCGGGTAGTAGGTCAGCATCTTCGCGCCGGCAAGGTACAGCGGCACCGGCGAGCCGGGGACGTTCGAGATCGTCACGTTGGCAATGGGCGGGATGCGATCGGCGAGCCGCGAGCGCCCGTAGAGCGAGGCCAGGCCGCTGATCAGCCACGGTGCACCAAGCGAAGGGAAGTCGGTCGGCAACACCGACTTCATGCTCGCCGTCAGCGCCTTGGCCGCCGCGCTCGCCGCGTGAATCGCGCGCAGGCGGGCCAGCGGCTCGGCAATGTCGCTGGCCAGGCTGATCCGCATCATCGAGGCCTGCGTGTTCATCTGCGTGTTGCCCGCTTCGCGCAGGCTCACCGGCACGGCCGCGAGCAGAGGTTCTTCGGGGAGGCTGTGCGATTCGGCGAGGTGGTGCCGCAACGCGCCCGAGCAGATCGCGAGCACGACCTCATTGAGCGATGCGCCGTGGGCCTTGGCGATGCGCTTGGCTTCGGTGAGCGGGACCGACACGCTCGCGAACACACGCTGGTTCGTGACGTTCGAGCTCAACGCGGTGCGCGGGCCGAACCAATGCGTCGGCACCGTCAGGCGCGGCCTGGGCGCGCTTTCGTCGAGCGTGGCCGTGCCTCGCGCCGGGCGCAACAGCTGCACCGCAGTGCGCGCCAGCGTTGGCAGCGCGCGGCCGAGCTTCACGATCTGCCCCGCCGTGTGGCGCAAGCCGGCGCCCGCAAGTTCGGCGATGCCGTAGGTGTCCGCGCCCGGCGTGCGCCGGTCGCGTGCAGCGCGCACGTCGCGCGGCTGCGGCGACACGTCGAGCATCGCGTTGGCGAGCACGACCGCGCTCGCGCCGTCCAGCGCGGCGTGGTGTACCTTGGCATAAAAGCCCACATGGCGGCTGCCCTCGGGCGCATCGGCGGGCGTCTTCAGCCCCTCGATGATGTAGAACTCCCACAGCGGACGGCTGCGATCGATCAGGCTTGAGTGCAGTCGCCCGACAAGCCGGTCGAGCTGTTCGCGGCTCCCCGGTTTGGGCAGCACGGTGCTACGGATGTGATATTCGAGGTCGAGGTCTTCGTCGAGCACCCACACCGGGTTCGCGAGCTCGAACGGCATGTTGAGCAGCTTGCGCCGAAAGACCGGCGCCAGATGCAGCCGGTGCGCGATGTGCTTGCGAACGTCGTCGACGAAATTGCCTTCGTAGCTGGGCGGCAGTTCGTAGAGATGCAGGCTGCCGACGTGCATCGGCATTTCGGGCGTTTCAAGATAGAGAAACGCGGCGTCGAGGCCGCTCAGGTGATCCATGGTTGTCTCCGGGAGCAATGGCGCCGAGTGTGCACGAAAGTGACGGGGCCGAGGCTGGCGCGCCTCGGCACTTGGTGGCACCGCAGTCAGTGTGCGGGCTTGCGGCACACCTCGGCGGAGTCGCGGACGATTGCCGCCTATTGCGCGCTATCGCGGCGCTGGCGTTCCCGGTGGTGGTGCGATCGCGTCGGACGGGACGCTGTAGATCATCGGCGGCGGTGTGCCACGGGGCGCCGCAGTGGCATCTGCAGGGACCTGATAACCCCTCGGCGCGTAGCCCGGAACGGTGTTCGAGTAGCGGCGTTGCACGACGCGTGCGGGCACCTGGTTGCCTTGCGTGTACATGCATTGCATGTAGGCCGCGTTGTATTGCTGCTGCAGCGTGTATGACGACACCGCGCCCGCGTTGCTCGCGCCCGCGCTGCCGAACAGCGCGCCAGTGCTTGCGCCCCATGCCGCGCCGTAGCCTGCATCACCGGTCACGCTGCCGAACGCGGCGCCGATCAGCGCGCCCAACGCCGCGCTGCCGAGGAGGTTGGCGCCGGCCTGATCGTATGCGGCCTTCGTCGGCCCGGCGATGGCCGATTGCGCGTACTGTTGGCAATTGCCGTTGTCGACCTGGAACTGGTCGAGCGATTTGCTCGTGCCCGGCATCACCGCGACCGTCGGCCCCTGCGGCACCGAGACGCAGCCCGCCAGCGCGAGGGCGCAGAGTGCAAGGGCAGCGTTCATGCGATTCATCATGATGTCCTTGGCGGCGGGAGGCTATCGGCCTTGCGCGCCGCCGTCCCCGCTGGCGTTGGCGCCGTCTACACGGCCGCCGCTTTGCGGATCCACCGCGATCCAGGGCCGCGAACAGGTATTCACGTCAGGGTAGTAGCCGGCGGGCGAACTGCAGTAGTACCAATGCCCGGGCCTTGACTGCGACGGTGACTGGACGACGACTTCCTGCGGCTGCTGGATGTAGATCTGTTCGACTGGCGCCGCCGGCACCGCCACGGCGACACCGGCATACGGGTAGTAGGCCGACGGATAGGCGTAGCCCACTCCGCCCCAGTAGTTCGCCGGCCACCAGGGACCGGCGATCGACCAGCCAAGCGCGGCGCCGGTCGCCAGACCGAACCCGTAGCCATAGCCATAACCGTAGTAAGGCGCTCGGTAACCCCAGCCGGAACCGTAACCGCCACCCCATCCTGGCCGGTAGCCACCGCCCCAGCCGCCACCGTGGGCCGGGTAGTAGCCATAAGGTCGGGCGTCCGCGGTCTGCGGTACTCCGGCCGCGAGCAGGAGCACCGCGACGGCACTGAGGAGAGGGCGGGCGATCCAGCGCATGGAAGTGGGCAAAGTGGGCATCGTATTGAACGCGCCTGCCGCTTCAACGAGCGTCGCGGAATTCGCGTTGACGAATCGTACCCGGCAGGGCGCAATCATCGCAGTTTGACCGCCAGGGCGCTGCAAGTTCCGAACGCAGGCTTCAGGCTTCAGGCTTCAGGCGTCCTGTGTCAGGCGTCTTCGGCACTTGCCGCATCGAGTGCAGCGATCAGCTCTGTGTCAAGGCGCAGATTCGCCGCACCTGCAAGCTCCTGCAACTGCGCGACGCTCGTCGCGCTCGCAATCGGCGCCGTCAGACCGGGGCGCACGATCTGCCACGCGAGCGCCACCTGCGCCGGCGTCGCGCCGAGTTCACGCGCCACCGCATCGAGCGCAGCGAGGATGCGCATTCCGCGCAGGTTCAGATAGCCTTTCACGCTCGCGCCGCGCGGGCTCTTGCCGAGATCGGCCTCGCTGCGGTACTTGCCGGTCAGGAAGCCCTTCGCAAGGCCATAGAACGGGATCACGCCGAGGCCTTCGGCGCGGCACAGCGCCTCGAGTTCGGCTTCGTAGGGCGCGCGGTCATAGAGGTTGTGCAGGGGCTGCAACGTCTCGTAGCGCGGCAGCGACAGGCGCTTGCTCGTCGCCAGCGCGAGCGCGAGCCGCGCTGCGCTGAAGTTGGACGCGCCGATCGCGCGCACCTTGCCCTCGCGGATCAACTCGCCGTAGGTAGCGAGCGTCTCCTCCATCGGCGTCGTCGAGTCGTCGTCGTGCGACTGATAGAGGTCGATATGGTCGGTCTGCAGGCGTCGCAGGGAGGCCTCGACCGCGCGGCGGATGTAGTCGCGCGAGAGGCCTGCCTGCCCCGGGCCCATCTCCTTGCCGACCTTGGTCGCGAGCACGATGCGATTGCGCTTGCGGCCCGCCTTCAGCCAGCGGCCGATGATCACCTCCGACTCGCCGCCGGTGTGGCCCGGCACCCAGCGCGAATAGACGTCGGCCGTGTCGATCAGGTTGAAGCCCGCGTCGACGAAGGCATCGAGCAAGGCGAATGAAGTTGCTTCGTCGGCCGTCCAGCCGAACACATTGCCGCCGAACGCGAGCGGTGCGACCGCGAGGCCGGAGTTGCCGAGGGCGCGTGACTCCATTTTCGATCGCCTTCGTTTCAGCCTTGGGTGGCCGCGAGCTCGGCATCTTTCGCGCGGGCGCGCGCCACAGCAGGGCGCGCTCCGACGCGTGCGACGTAGTCGGCGATCACGGGAAGCTCGGGCACGAGCTTGAATCGGGTCGTCCAGCCGAGCGCAGTGCCCCATAGCACATCCGCAGCCGTGAAGCGCTCGCCGAGCAGCCACGGGCCTGTCGCGAGCTGATCGGTCAAGGTCTTGAGCATGGTGTCGTAGTCGCCATAGGGCGCGGTCGATGGCGGCGCCGGCTCGCGCTTCATCGCGCGGTCGATCAGCGCGGGCTCGAACGAGGAGCCGTAGTACACCATCCAGCGCAGGTAGGGCCCGCGCAGCGGGTCGCCGATCGCGGGCGCGAGGCTGGCTTCGGGATAGAGATCGGCGAGGTAGAGGAACACCGCGCCCTGCTCGGTGACGAGCGCGTCGCCGTGCCGGATCGCGGGCACCTTGCCCATCGGGTTGACGGCAAGGTAGGCGGCCTGGCGCTGCTCGCCGGCCTTCATGTTGAGCACATTCAACTCGAAGTCGGCGCCGAGTTCCTCGAGCAGGATCAGCGCGCCGGTCGATCGCGTGTTGGGTGAGTGATAAAGGGTGACGTGGCGGGCGCTGGGCATGGCGGTCTCGCTGACATGAATGAGCAGTGTGCCAGTGTAGCCAGCAGCGCCGTGCTCGCAGCGTGTGCGGCCCGCGCCGGACAGCTCGGCCATCGCTTCGACGCAAAGCTTTCAAGGGACGCTTGACCTCGATCTATACGGATGTATAAACTGTGACATGGCTGCCGCCGCTGTCGCGCCCGCCCGGCGCCGCGAAATCACACCGACGCGTGATTCGACGCGCTCTACGCGCGAGCGCCTGCTGCGCTCGGGCCTCGTCCTCGCGCGGCGCAGCGGGCTGCGCCGCCTCACGGTGCGCGCGCTCGCAAACCACGCCGGGGTCAACCTCGGCTCCTTCGTCTATCACTTCGGATCGCGTGACGCCTTCAATGACGAATTGATGGAGCGTTGGTACGCGCCGCTTTGGTCGCAGCTGCAGGAGACAGTCGACGACGAGCCGTTGCCGATCGAGCGCTTTCGCAAGCTCGTGCTGTACCTGTTCGAATGGGTCGCGGCAAACCGCGCCTTCGTCGGCCACATGCTGCTCGACGCTGCGGCGGGCGAACCTGCGGCCATGCGCTTCATGCATACGTTGGCCGGCCGGCATCCGATGCTGATTGCACAGGCGATTCGCGACGCGCAGGCGGCCGGGCAGATCGTCAGTGGTGAGCCGCTGCATTTGATGGCGTTCACCTTCGGTGCGGTCGGCGCACCGATTCTGGTCGGCCACGGCATCGCGTCGCAGCGCATCGGGCCGAACGAGGTGGCGCGCACGATCCTCGGCCTTACGATCGCGCCGGAACAAATCGAGCAGCGCCTGCAATGGGTCATCGCCGGCATCGGCGTCAATCGTGCGGGGGGCGGTACATGAACGCAAACGGAAGAGGGAGAGTCACCGCTACGCGCGCGGTCACGCTGGCGCTATTCCCGTTGTTTGCGCTGCTGATCGCAGCCTGCGGCGGGTCCGGGGATGATGGCTTCCAGGGCTACGTCGAGGGTGAATTCGTCAACGTTGCCGGGCCGCTCGGCGGGCGGCTCGAACACCTGGCAGTCCAGCGCGGCGACGACGTGCAAGCGGGCGCGAGCTTGTACGTGCTCGAAGCGGTGAGCGAGTCTGCCGCGGTGCGCGAGGCCCACGCGCAACTCGATGCGGCGCGCGCGCGCCTAGCCGATCTGAAGCTCGGCCGCCGCGCGCCCGAGCAGGCGGTGACGCAGGCGCAGATCGTGCAGGCCGAAGCCGACGCCGCGCGCGCCGCGACCCAGCTAGCGCGCGACGAAAAGCAGCTGCGCGCCGGCGGCGTCTCCCAGGCGCAGGTCGACGATGACCGGGCGGCGCTCGAAGGCGCGCGCGCGCGCCTGGCGCAGTTCCGTGGCGAACTGGCGGTGGCGCGGCTGCCGGGCCGCAGCGATCAGATCAAGGCGCAGGCCACCCTCGTCGATGCCGCCGACGCCGCGCTCGCGCAGGCGAACTGGCAGCTCGCGCGCAAGACCGTCGCGGCCACGCTTGCCGGGAGGGTGATGGACACGTTGTTCCGCGAAGGCGAATGGGTGCCGCCCGGCGGCCCGGTCGTGCGGATGCTGCCACCGGGCAACATCAAGCTGCGCTTTTTCGTGCCCGAAGGCGTGGTCAGCAGCCTGAAAGTCGGGCGTCCCCTCGCGGTGCGCTGCGATGGCTGCGGCGCGGATATCCCGGCGACGCTCTCGTTCGTGTCGAGCCAGGCCGAGTTCACGCCACCCGTGATCTACAGCAACGAGATGCGCAGCAAGCTCGTCTTCATGATCGAGGCCCGGCCCGCCCCCGATCAGGCGACGCGGCTGCACCCGGGCCAGCCGGTGAGCGTGCGCCTGAAATGAACGACGCCGCCGCGCCTGCCGTGATCGACGTGCACGACTTGCACAAGAGCTTCGGTGACAAGGAGGTCGTGGTCGGCGTCTCGCTGCGCATAGAGCGGGGCGAGATATTCGGCTTTCTCGGCCCCAACGGCAGCGGCAAGACGACGATGATCCGCCTGATGTGCGGCCTGCTCACGCCGGACGCCGGCAGCGGCACCTGCCTCGGCTACGACATCCTCACCGAGGCGGCAGCGATCAAGCGCAGCGTCGGCTACATGACGCAGCGCTTCTCGTTCTGGGACGATCTGACGATCCGCGAGAACCTCGCTTTCACGGCTTGCGCCTACCAGATGCCCGATCGCCGCAACGTCGTCGATCGCGCGCTCGCGGACCTCGGGCTCACGAGCCGCGCGAAGCAGCTCGCCGGCACGCTGTCGGGCGGCTGGAAGCAGCGCCTTGCGCTCGCCGCCTGCATGCTGCATGGGCCGCAGGTGTTGCTGCTGGACGAGCCGACGGCGGGCGTCGACCCCAACGCGCGGCGCCAGTTCTGGGATGAACTGCACCGCCTCGCGGGCGAGGGCATCTCGGTGCTCGTCAGCACGCACTACATGGACGAGGCAGAGCGCTGCCACAAGCTGGCCTACATCGCCTACGGCCGGCTGCTCGCGCAGGGCACCGCGTCGAGCGTGATCGCCGAGCAGGGGCTGACGACCCACCTCGTGCGCGGGCCTGACGTGCAGGCGCTCAATGCGCTCTCGCAGAAGCTGCAGTCAATGCCCGGTGTCGAGCAGACGGTCGCGTTCGGCGACACGTTGCACGTCACCGGCAAGGATGCTGCGGCGCTCGAGCGTTCGCTTCACGCAGCGACGGTGGGAGGCGGCTTCACGGTCGCGCCGGCGGAGACCGGCCTCGAGGACGTCTTCATCCACCTCGTCAAGGGCGCGACAGACAACTGGGGTGAGAAGCCAAGCGCGGAGACGCCCCGGTGAACACGCGTGCGCAAGCCTTGCAAGGCGCCTGGTTCTCGTTCCAGCGCTGGTGGGCGGTGGTCGGCAAGGAGTTCCTGCAATTGCGGCGCGACCGCGTGACCTTCGCGATGATCGTCGGCATCCCGATCATCCAGCTGTTGCTATTCGGGTATGCGATCAACACCGACCCGCGGCACATGCCGACCGCGATCCTTTCCTATGACAAGAGCGAATTCACGCGTTCGGTCGTCTCCGCGATGGCGATCTCGGATTACTTCCGCATCGTCGGCGAATTGCCGAGCGAAGAGGCCGGCCGGCACGCGCTCGCGACCGGCAGCGCACAGTTCGTGCTGACGATTCCGGCCGGTTTCACGCGCAGCCTGCTGCGCGGTGAGCGCCCCTCGCTGTTGCTCGAAGCCGATGCGTCCGACCCCACCGCGACCGGTGCGGCGCTTGCCGCCGTGTCGGGGCTCGTCGCCGCGGTTGCCGCGCGCGATCTGGTGGGCCCGTTTGCGCCGCTCGTGGGCCGCCCGCCGCCGTTCGACATTGCGGTGCACCGGCTCTATAACCCGGAATCGATCACCCAGTACAACATCGTGCCCGGTCTGATGGGCGTCATCCTGACGCTGACACTCGTGATGATGACGGGGCTTGCGATCACACGTGAGCGCGAGCGCGGCACGATGGAGAACCTGCTCGCGATGCCGTTCAGCCCGCTCGAGGTGATGACGGGCAAGATCGTGCCCTACATCGCGATCGGGCTGATCCAGGCGACGATCATCCTCGTCGCTGCGCGCTATGTGTTTGGCGTGCCTGTCCTCGGCAGCGTCGTGACGCTGTACGCCGCTTCGCTGCTCTTCATCGCCTGCAACCTGACGGTGGGCATCACGCTGTCTTCGTTCGCCGCCAATCAGTTGCAGGCGATGCAGCTGACCATCTTCTACTTCCTGCCCAACCTGCTGCTGTCGGGTTTCATGTTTCCGTTCCGGGGCATGCCCGACTGGGCGCAGGCGATCGGCAGCGTGCTGCCGCTGACGCATTACAACCGGCTCGTGCGCGGCATCCTGCTCAAGGGCAATGGCTGGGTCGATCTGTGGCCGAGCCTGTGGCCGCTGATGCTGTTCACGCTCGTCGTGATGGCGGTGGCCGTGCGCTTTTATCGGAGGACGCTCGATTGAACGCGCTGCGCAATCGGAGCCACGTGCTGCTGCTGCAGGCGCTGCTGCTGGGCGGCTGCGCTGTCGGTCCCGACTTCACACCGCCCGAGCCGCCAGCGGTCGATCGCTACACCGCCGCGCCGCTGGCACAGAGCGCGACGCTGCCGTCGTTCGACACGACCGCGCCCGTGCGCGCGGACTGGTGGGCGATCTTCGGCTCGGCCGAGCTTGACGCGCTCGTGCAGGCCGCGCTCGACGCCAGCCCGACGCTGGCGCAGGCGCGCGCGCGGCTGACGCAGGCGCAGGAACTGCTGATCGCTCGCCGCGGCACGGCCGAGCTGCCGCAGGCCGACGCCGCCTTCGGCGCTACCCGCCAGCGTATCGATCCGGCCACCTTCGGCTTCCCGCAGGCGCCCAATCCAGGGCCGTTCAACGTGTTCAGTCTCGGCGCGAACGTGTCCTACGACTTCGACCTTTTCGGTGCGACGCGACGCGATCTCGAATCGCTCGGCGCCGAGGTCGATGTGCAGCGCTTCGAGCTCGACGCGGCGCGCCTCATGCTCGCCGGCAACGTCGTGCTGACCGCCATTCGCAGCGCCGAGCTCGAAGCGCAGGAAGAAGCTCTCGCAGCCGCGCTCGAGGCGCAGCGCCAGCAACTGGCCATCGCGGAGGCGCGCCATGCGGTCGGCGCCGTCGCGCAGTTGGACCTCACGCAGCAGCGCGCGGCATTGGCGCAGGCGGAGGCGGCGTTGCCACCGCTGCGCCGGCAGCGCGCGCAGGCGCAGCATCTGCTTGCCGTGCTCATGGGTCGCGCGCCGGCCGACGCATTGCCGCCGTTGCCGCACCTCGCCGATCTGAAGCTGCCGGCAAGCGTACCGCTGCGTCTGCCCGCTGCGCTGGCGCGCGAGCGCCCCGACATCCGCGCCAGCGAGGCGCTGCTGCACAAGGCGAATGCGCTCGTTGGCGTGGCGGTGGCAGACCAGTATCCGAAGCTCGTCGTCAGCGGCTCGTTTTCGTCGGCACAGCTCGCATTGCCGGACTTGTTCTCGAATGGCCTCAACATCTGGAACTACGGCCTGAACCTCGTCCAGCCCTTGCTGCGCGGGCCGGAACTCAAGGCGCGCCGCCGCGCCGCCGAGGCGGCCCATGCGAAGGCCGAAGCGGCGTATCGCGCATCGGTGCTGCACGGCTTGCAGGAGGTTGCCGACGCGCTGCGCGGGATCGAAGCCGGCGCACAGAGCTTCGACCTGCGCAGCGAGCAACTCGTGCGCGCAGACGAATCTCTGCGCATCGTGCGCGGCCGCTACGAAGCCGGTGGCGTGAGCCGACTGGCGCTGCTCGACGCCGAGCGGCAACGCAGCCAGGCGCGTGCGGATTGGGCCCAGGCGCAGGCCGGCCGCTGCACCGATGTCGCCACGCTCCTGCAGGCGATCGGCGGCGGCTCGCTCGACGCTGCCGCGCTGGCGCAACGCTGAGTGCGCTTGCCCGCCCTTGTGCTCGCCGCGCCGCCGCCTCGCTTGCCTTGCTGCCTGCGTGCTGCGCACTGCGGTGTTCGCCCTTGGAACAGCCCGGCGGTCTCGGGCCGCCGCTGTGGTCAGGCCGACGCTACCGTGATCTCGCCCGCGCTCAGCACGCGGCCGCGCCCGGCGTCCTTGGCGGCGAGCAGGGCCTCGTCCGCGCTCTTGACCAACAGCGCCGCCGATTCGCTTGCGATGCGCGAGTCGGAAACACCGGCAGAGAAGCTCACGCCCTCGAGGTGCTCGCCGCCGAACTTGAAGCTTGCGCCACGCCAGAGCTTGAGCAGCGCGTTGACCTTGCGCGCCGCGCCGCGCGCGTCGGTGCGCGGCATCAGCAGGCAGAACTCTTCGCCGCCATAGCGGCACGCGATGTCGCTCTTGCGCATGTGCTGCGCGAGCAAGTGGCCGAACTCGGTGAGCAGGCTGTCGCCCGCGTCGTGACCGAGGCGGTCGTTGATGGCCTTGAAGCGGTCGAGATCGACCATCACCACCGCGAACGGCTGCCGGTCGCGTTCGGCCAGCGCCAGCATGCCGGGCAGGATGTCGTTCAAGTGGCGCCGGTTGAACAGCCCCGTCAGGAAGTCGCGCGTGGCCTGGCTCTTCAGCGCCGCTTGCAGCGCCTCGACCTCGTCGACCTTGCGCGACAGCTGCTCGTTGATGGCCTCGAGCTCGGCCTTGGCGCGCTCGGTCGCGCGGCGCCGCGCCACGCTGTCGTCGAGCTTGTGCTGCAGGCGCAGCAACTCCGTCTGCAGCGCCGCCGCCTGGTAGCGCGCGCGCGAGGTGCGCTCTGCGCGTTCGACCTGCAGGCGTTGCCAGGCGCGCATCGCGGCGAGTGCCGCCGCCGCATCGCCGAGCGCCTCGTGCAGATCGGCGAGCGTTTGGAAGAAGCGGCAGCGCGGGCGCAGGTTCAGGCCCACGGTTCCTTCGCCGGCCATAGCCTCGGCCGCCTGGAGGCGGCGCAGCGCCTGCGGCAAGTTGCCGCGCGCCTGGTCGAGCATGGCCGCCGCAACGACGCGCTCGAGCTGCTCGTCGGGATCGGCCGATGGTGGTGAAGCGAGCGCGCGATCGACGAGATCGCTGCCGAGTGGCACGTCACCGGCGCTGAGCGCGGCGACGGCGAGCGTCTCGAAGCACGAACCCATGGTGCCGCGCCCGCCAGCATCGGCGGGCAGGGTGAGGAGGCGCTCGATGTCGGGCAAGGCTTCGTGGGGCCGGTCGAGTTCGGTCAGGCAGATCACGCGGTTGATCAGAAGCACGCTGAGCAGGCGCACGTTGTCCAGGTCCTTGCAGCGGTTGATGCCTTGGTCGACGTGGCGCAAGGCCTCGAGATGGTCGCCGAGCTGCACGTGCTCATGCGCGAGATTGCAGTGCAGGACGACGTCGAAGCCATGCGCCTTGGCCGGCCCGGCGTCGCGCAGCGCCTGGAACATATAGGCAAGCGCCTCTTCCGAATGGCCGAGTGCGGAATGGCAACCCGCGATGGTGTTGAACAGGATGGCACGCTGATCGGGCCGCAGCACGCGCAGCCCCTCGTCACGCAGTGCCAGCGCCTGCGCGAGCGATTCCTCGAAGCGGCCCTCCCGCCACAGGCCGCGCGCCAGCCCCGCGGCGGCGAGCAGATGCCCTGCACGGTCACCGGTGGCGTCGAAGCAGGCCCGGGCCTGCTCGAGCTCGGGCGCTGCCGCGCCGGGGGTGACGAAGTACAGCAGGTGGATGCCGCGCGCCAGCCTGGCCCAGCCCTCGGCGAGCACGTCGCCCTGGGCCAGCGCCCGCGCGAGCGCCTTGTCGGCACTGGCGATTGCACGCTGCGAGTCCAGGTGCAGCAGGCGCCAGGCCTGGCGGGCCAGGCGCAGCGCGCTTGACGTCGGTCGGCGGCGGGGAGTTGCAACCATGGCGTGATTATTCAGTAGTCAGATGGACTACCGCTGCGCTGTGGCAATATTCCTGCCGATCTTGTCATCCCCACCTGGAGTCCGAATGAAGAAACTGATCGGCCTGTCCGCCGCCATCATCGCCATTGCCGCCGCGCTGCCCGCCTGGGCACAGAGCGACGCCGCGGCCAAGGCCGCCAAGGAGAGCGGCGCCGTCACGACCGCCAGCGGCCTCGTCTACAAGTCGCTCAAGGATGGCAGCGGCGCCAGCCCGAAGGCGACCGATACCGTCAAGGTGAACTACCGCGGCACCTTCCCCGACGGCAAGGAATTCGACAGCTCGTACAAAGCCGGCGGCCCGATCGAGTTCCCCCTCAACGGCGTGATCAAGTGCTGGACCGAGGGCGTGCAGATGATGAAGCCCGGCGGCAAGGCCAAGCTCACCTGTCCGTCGTCCATCGCCTACGGCGAACGCGGCGCCGGCGGGGTCATCCCGCCGAATGCGACGCTGGTGTTCGAGGTCGAGTTGCTGGGGGTGAATGGCAAGTAGCATGGGCGGCGCACTATCATTTCGCATGCCTGTCGTGTTCCGTTATCGAGGATTTCGCTTCTTCTTCTACTCCGATTAAGGCAGCCGGCGTGATCCCGTTCATGTCCGCGTGATCCCAAGATATGGCTTCGCCCCGAGGCCCGGGTCGCACTCAGCGATGGCCTCAATGCGAGCACACTTCGCGAGTGCTGATTAGCCCCCTGTCTCAGCCGCCCGAAGGTGGCGTTCCGGGTGGGGTTTGGTGACGGCCGAAGCGCGCATGAGGCGAACGAAGATGGTGGACAGATCGAATCGGCGGTTGAAGCGGTATTGGACCTCAGCGAGGTAGCGATGGGCGTACTTGGCGAAGTTGAACGAGTGGTAGGTTCCGGCGAAGGCGGTCTTCAGATTGCCCAGCAATGTGTTGACGGCTCGGAACTGTTCGAGCTTGACGCTGGCCGCGCCGCCGCCGGTGACGGTGCGCTCGTGGGTGGCGCCGGTGGCGGTGACGGCCTGGAAGCACCACAGGCCATCGGAGACCACCTCGGCCGAGGCGCACAGCGACTTGTGCGCCCACTTGGCGATCGCCTCCTTGGTGAACTCGAGTTTCTTCAGGCAGGCCAACAGCGGGTGCCCCGCAGCGGTGGTTTGCACCGCGGCGAGGAAGGAGACCTTGTTCTCGGAGCCGCGCCCGCTCTTGCCTCCGGGCAGCCGACCGCCCAGGTAGGCGTCGTCGACCTCCACGCGCCCGTCCAGGCGGCGCGTGTCCTCGCGCAGGTACATGACCTGCAGCAGCTTGTGCTTCATCAGCCAGGCGGCCTTGTAGCGCACGCCCAGGTGGCGTTTGAGTTCCAGAGCGGAGACGTTGTTCTTTGCCTGGGTCAGCAGATGCATGGCCAGGAACCAGCTCGTCAGAGGCAACTTGGTGGCCTGGAAGACCGTTCCACAAGTGACCGTGGTCTGTTCGCGACATGCCGAGCACTGCCAGTAGCGCAGCCCGTCGCGCAAGAACGTGCTGTGACGACTGGAGCCACACTCGCAACAGACAAAGCCGTTGGGCCAACGCGAGGCCACCAGCGCCGCGTGACATTGCCCCTGCGTGCCGTATCGCTCCATGAATTCCGCCATCGGCAGGCCCCGCTGAAATTGAACCTGGTTGATCGCCATCGCGCATCTCCTGCATCGGTTATGCGCTCATCTTCACCCCTCACTGGCTCACCACGTGAGCCAGCTGTACTTCGGGGCTAATCAGCTCGCGAGTTGACCGGCGTTGTCGACCGCAACGCTGAACTGATCGAAAGGATCTCGCGTGAATACTTCGGCTAGCGCGGTTCGCTTTGACGACGACAGCATGTGGGTCGACTTGACCGACGGCCGCGTGATCGCGGTGCCACTTGCCTGGTTTCCGCGGTTGATGAACGCGACACCGGAGCAGCGTGCGCAAGTGGTGTTCAGCTCGCGCGGCCTGCACTGGGAAGGTCTTGACGAGGACATTTCGGTCGACAGGTTGCTAGCCGGCATTGGAGACGCGACACGCGAGCGGCAGGCAGCAGTTTGAAGCGCCGCGGGCGTTCGCGCGTAGATCGCAAGATGGAGTCGGCGATGAGCGCTGCCCCACTGCCGCCAGCGTGCGCTCCCCGGTTGCTGGCTCATACTGCTCGGACACTTTGACAAATGGACTCAGATCGCTCGGGTGAGGAGCGCTCCAGGGCGTATGCACGCAACACAACGATCCTGAGCGTGCATCTCGCTGCAATCGAAGCGTTCACGGTCCTCGCTGCGTCTCCAGATGCGTTGGCCTTGATCAGTGCGAGCGGCCGACTCAGATTGGGCGTGAACCCGAAATTTGAGACCAGCGATGGTGACGACTACGCGGAGCGAACATTGGTGGTTCTAAGGCAGGAGCATGACCGAGGCTATGAGTTCATCCGAACCTCCGCGCTCATCGCGGTGTGCGGCGCATTCGAGTACCTTGTGAAGGCGACGTTCGTCGACCAAGCCGAAGCGAATCCGGTGGAGGCTGCGGCGAAGTTGAGCAAAGCGAGGATCCGCATTGCCGCTGCCGATGTCCTCGGAGTCTTACCTTCGGAGCAGTGGTTTGGCATTGCTGATCGATTGTTCGAACAGCTCGCCGAACCGCATCCAAGAATGCATGAGCGGCTGCGAAAGTTCTGGCTCGACTACACCTATTTCCAATACGATGTGGACGCGAATTTCGTGAAGACGACTCTTGACAGCGTCGATGCCCAAGCACTCAATGAGACTTTTCTAGTGCGGAACTGCATGGTTCACAAGGGCGGGCGCGTAAGTAGTCAGCTTGCCCACTTGGCCAAGAAGCAGATAGGCGAGTCCGTTGAGCTTGACAAGAAATGCTTCCATCGGCTGCTGCGCCCGATTCGCTCGTTGGCGGAGATGTTGGGAAACCCACCATTGCAAGCGATCTGAGCTCCGCACCGATGCCTCACATGCTCCGCCGATACTGCCCCCCCACCTCGAACAACGCGTTCGTGATCTGCCCGAGGGAGCAGCAGCGCACCGCTTCCATCAGCACCTCGAACACGTTGTCGTTGGCGATGACGGCCTGTTGAAGGCGTGCGAGCATGGCCGGCGCTTCGGCGGCGTGGCGAGTGTGGAAATCGGCGAGGCGTTTGAGCTGACTCTGCTTTTCTTCGTCGGTGGAGCGGGCGAGTTCCAGCGCTTCTGATACCGGCTCACCGTGCGGGTTGCGGAAGGTGTTGACGCCGATGATCGGGTACTCGCCGGTGTGCTTCTGCATCTCGTAGTGCATCGACTCTTCCTGGATCTTGCCGCGCTGGTAGCCGGTCTCCATCGCGCCGAGTACGCCGCCGCGTTCGGCGATCATTTCGAACTCCTTCAGCACTGCTTCTTCGACGAGTTCGGTCAGATCGTCGATGATGAAGGCGCCTTGGTTCGGGTTCTCGTTCTTTGCCAGGCCCCATTCGCGGTTGATGATGAGCTGGATCGCCATCGCTCGGCGCACGCTTTCCTCGGTCGGCGTCGTGATCGCCTCGTCGAATGCATTCGTGTGCAGCGAGTTGCAGTTGTCGTAGATCGCGATCAGCGCCTGCAGCGTGGTGCGGATGTCGTTGAACTGGATCTCCTGCGCGTGCAGTGAGCGGCCGCTCGTCTGCACGTGGTATTTCAGCTTCTGTGACCGCTCGTTCGCGCCGTAGCGGTCGCGCATCGCCACCGCCCAGATGCGTCGCGCGACGCGGCCCATCACGTTGTACTCCGGGTCCATGCCGTTGCTGAAGAAGAACGACAGGTTGGGCGCGAAGTCGTCGATGTGCATGCCGCGCGCCAGATACGCCTCGACGAAGGTGAAGCCGTTGGACAGCGTGAACGCGAGCTGGCTGATCGGGTTCGCGCCCGCTTCGGCGATGTGATAGCCCGAGATGCTGACCGAGTAGAAGTTGCGCACCTGGTGATGCACGAAGTACTCGGCGATGTCGCCCATCACCTTGAGTGAGAACTCGGTCGAGAAGATGCAGGTATTCTGGCCCTGGTCTTCCTTCAGGATGTCGGCCTGCACCGTGCCGCGCACGTTCTGCTTGACCCAGGCGGCGATCTTCTGCGCCTCGTCGTCGGTCGGCTCGCGGCCGTTGTCGGCTTTGAATTTGTCGAGCTGCTGGTCGATCGCGGCGTTCATGAACATCGCGAGAATGGTCGGCGCCGGGCCGTTGATCGTCATCGAGACGGACGTGCTCGGGCTGCACAAATCGAAGCCCGAGTACAGCACCTTCAAATCGTCGAGCGTCGCGATCGAGACGCCCGAGTTGCCCACCTTGCCGTAGATGTCGGGCCGCGGGTCAGGGTCGTTGCCGTAGAGCGTGACCGAATCGAACGCGGTCGAGAGGCGTTTGGCGGGCATGCCTTCGCTGAGCAACTTGAAGCGCTTGTTGGTGCGAAACGCATCGCCCTCACCGGCGAACATGCGCGTCGGGTCTTCGTTCTCGCGCTTGAAGGCGAACGTGCCGGCGGTGAACGGGAAGCTGCCCGGAACGTTGTCGAGCATCAGCCACTTGAGTATCTCGCCGTGGTCCTCGAACGCGGGCAGCGCGACCTTGCGGATCTTGTTGCCCGACAGCGTCGTATACGTGAGCGTAGTGCGAATCTCCCTGTCGCGAATCTTCACCACGTACTCGTCGCCGGCGTAGGCCTTTTGCATCTGCGGCCACATTGCGAGCAGGCGCTTCGCGCGGGCGTCGAAGCGCGCATCGCGCGCCTCGGCAAGCCGCAGCACGGTGCTGCGCGCGCCGTCGCGCGTGGCGTCGTCGGCGAGCAGCATTTCGGCACTCGCGCGCAACTGCTGAAGTTCGCGCGCGAGCCGGGATTGCTCGATCGCGTGGCGCTTGTAGGCGCGCACGGTGTCGGCGATGTCGGCCAGGTAACGTACTCGCGCGCCGGGGACGATCGCCACCTGATGCGTGCTGTGGCGCGTCGCGACCTTCGGCAGCTTGCTCTTGCCGAGCTTCAAACCGAGCGCCGCGAGCCGCGGCAGCAGCGCCTGGTACAGCGCAGTCACACCGTCGTCGTTGAAGCGGCTCGCCATGGTGCCGAAGACGGGCATCTCATCGGGTGGCGTTTTGAATGCCTCACGGTTGCGCTGCACCTGCTTGGCGACGTCGCGCAGCGCATCGGCGGCGCCCTTGCGGTCGAACTTGTTGATGGCAACGAACTCGGCGAAGTCGAGCATGTCGATCTTCTCGAGCTGGCTCGCGGCGCCGAACTCGGGCGTCATCACATAGATCGGCACATCGACGAGCGGCACGATCGCGGCGTCGCCCTGGCCGATGCCCGAGGTCTCGACGATGATCAGATCGAACCCGGCCGCCTTGCACGCCGTCACGACGTCAGGCAGCGCCTGGCTGATCTCGCTGCCGAAGTCGCGTGTGGCGAGCGACCGCATGAACACGCGAGATCCGTTCTGCCACGGGCCGATCGCATTCATGCGAATGCGGTCGCCGAGCAGCGCGCCGCCGCTCTTGCGCCGCGACGGGTCGATGCTGATGACGGCGATACGCAGCGCGTCGCCCTGATCGAGACGCAGGCGGCGGATGAGTTCGTCCGTCAGGCTCGACTTGCCGGCACCGCCGGTGCCGGTGATGCCGACGACCGGGATGTGTATTGCCTTCGCGGCCGCAGCGAGCGCGGTCTTCAGCGCCTTCGATCCCTTGCCGGCTTCGAGCGCGGTGATGAGTCGGGCCAGCGCGCGCCAGGCCGCCTGCGTATGCCCCTGCACCGCAGCGACGTCAGCCGGTGCCTGCGCCGACAGGTCGAGGTCGGCGCGCATCACCATCTCGCCGATCATGCCCGCGAGACCCATGCGCTGGCCGTCCTCGGGACTGTAGATGCGCGCCACGCCGTAGTCCTGCAGCGCGCGGATCTCGGGCGCGATGATGACGCCGCCGCCGCCACCGAAGACCTGGATGTTCTCGCCGCCGCGCTCGCGCAGCAGATCGACCATGTACTTGAAGTACTCGACGTGCCCGCCCTGGTAGCTGCTGATCGCGATGCCCTGCACATCCTCCTGCAAGGCGGCGGTCACGATTTCGTCGACCGAGCGGTTGTGGCCGAGGTGGATCACCTCGGCGCCCATGCCCTGCAGGATGCGGCGCATGATGTTGATCGCCGCATCGTGGCCATCGAACAGGCTCGCCGCGGTGACGAAGCGAACCTTGTGCGTCGGGCGATAGTTTGCGAGCGCGAGGAACTCGGCGGACAGGTCGGTCATCGTGTCTCTCCTTGGGGCCGGGGTCGCGGCTACGTCACGTGGATGCCGTCGAGCGAGCGGTCGCCGGTCGGGTAATTCAACCGCAATCCGACCAGCAGATCGCGCAGGATGGTCGCAATCATCAGGTTGCGATGCGGCTTCGAGTCGGCCGGCACGATCGTCCACGGCGCCCACGGCGTACCGGTGGCGTCGATCGCGTTCTGGTAGGCGGCCTGGTAGGTATCCCACTGCTTCCGCACCTCGAGGTCTCCAAGGCTGAACTTCCAGCGCTTGGCCGGGTCGTCAAGCCGCTCTTGCAGGCGCGCGCGCTGTTCGGCCTTCGAAATGTGGAGCATGAACTTGGCCACAACCGTGCCGGTTTCGGTCAGCATGCGTTCGAAGTCGTTGATCTGCGCAATGCGCTGTTTCGTCTGCTTGGGCGTGATCCAGCCGTTGACGACGGGCACGAGCACGTCCTCATAGTGGCTGCGGTTGAAGATCATCACTTCGCCCGCGGCAGGCACCTGGCGGTGAATGCGCCAGAGGTAGTCGTGATCGCGTTCGTCTTCGGTCGGCACCTTCCAGCTGTAGGTGTGAACGCCCAGCGGGCTGGTCTGGCTGAACACCGCGCGCACCGTGCCGTCCTTGCCACTGGTGTCGAGGCCCTGCAGGACCACGAGCAGCTTGAAGCGCCGGTCGGCGTAGAAGAGGTTTTGCAGCGTGTCGAGCTCGAGTGCGAGCGCCGCGAGCGCCTCGCGGTCCGCATCCTTGCTGCCACGCGAATAGGGTGTTGCGTGCGGGTCGACGCGCGTCAGATCGAAGCTCGTCTTTCCCGAGCCATGCTGATGGGCGCGCAATACGGCCACACTGACGGACGATGTCTTTTTGCTCATGCGCAGTCGAGTTTTTTAGGTGGCGTAGCGGTCGATTGCAGTGTAGCGCCCCGGTTCCCGGCGCTACGCCCGGACGCGACAGCCGGCGCGTCGGGCGCAACGATTGACGGCACAATCGCGCCGGTTGAAGCGCGCTGCGCCGCCGCGCCATTGAGTCGGAGTCCTTGCATGACCTTTCTCGCGATCGATATTGGCAACACCCGCCTGAAATGGGCGCACTACGCCGCGCCGCAGCCGGGTGCCGTGCTGCTTGCGCACGGGGCGGTGTTCCTCGAGACGATCGACCGGCTGGCCGACAACGAGTGGAAGGGGCTCGCCGAACCCGCCAGCATGCTTGGCTGCATCGTCGCCGGCGAGGCGATCCGCCGGCGCGTCGAGGAGCAACTCGAGCTTTGGGATGTCGAGCCGCGCTGGGTCGTTCCAGCGCCGCAGGCTGGCGGCGTGACGAACGGCTACGACCATCCGAACCGGCTCGGCGCGGACCGCTGGACCGCGCTCGTCGGCGCGCGCCACCACGTGCTGGGCCAGGGCGCGGCGCGGCCGGCGTTGGTCGTGATGGTCGGCACCGCGGTGACAGTCGATGCGCTCGATGCCGAGGGACGCTTCCTCGGCGGGCTCATCCTGCCGGGTTTCGGCCTGATGTTGCGCGCGCTCGAGATGGGCACCGCGGGGCTGAAGGCGCCGACCGGTGAGGCGGTGGACTTTCCGACCAACACGAGCGACGCGCTGATGAGCGGTGGCGCACACGCCATCGCCGGCGCGATCGAGCGCATGCACCGCCAGCTGACAGCGCGCACCGGCCTCGACCCGGCGCTGCTGATCAGCGGCGGCGCTGCGGTCAAGCTCGCGCCGATCCTCGAACTGCCGTTCGAGACGGTGGACATGCTGATCTTCGAGGGTCTGCTCGTGCTGCAGTCAAGGCGGCTCGCACTTTGACGCCTGGCTCTCGCGCGCGACGATCAGTTCGCGCAGCGTCTCGACCTCGGCGCGCAGCGCCTTCGTCTCGTGATGCAGATCGGCGAGGATCTCGCGCTCGACGCGCTGCTCCTGGGTCTCGACCCACTTCGCCGCGATCGCCGCCGTGACGATCGACAGCACGCCGTAGCCGAGCAGCACGACGAAGACCGAGAAGATCTTCGACGCTGGCGTGGTCGGCACGATGTCGCCGTAGCCCACGGTGGCGGCGGTCGTGAACGCGAGCCAGAGGCCTTCGTCTAGCGTCGCCGTTGTCGGTTCCAGCCACCAAAAGCCCAGGCCGCAGAGCGCGAGCACCGAGAGCGCCGTCGCAAGCAGGTACATCACGCTGCCGCGGGTCAGGAAGTGACGCAGCAGCCAACTCATGCGCGCCAGGGTCGCTAGCGCAACCAGCAGACGAAAGGCGAGCGCCGGCTCCGACACGCTGCTCGGGGGAAGCAGGCCCGATACGACCAGACCAGCGACGAGCAGCCATTGAGGCCAGCGCGCGGCGTGCAACCCGGTGTGGCGCGCCGCGAGCTGGCGGCTGCGCCAGAGCGCGGCGCCGATCGACGCCGCGGCGATCAGATACAGGCCGCCCGCAATCAGAATCGGCGACGGCGCCATCAGTTCGAGGTAGAACGCGGGGATCGTCAGGAGCAGCGCAACCAGCACGAGCCAGCCCGGCGCGCCATCGGCCCGTATATCGCGCGGCGGGCCCGCGGCCGTCATTCGCGAGGCAGGTTTCATGCCCGAAGCCTAGTGCCGCGCTGTCGCTTCGGGCTTGACCGCACTCAAGCTACAGGATGTAGCGCGACATGTCCTCGTTCTTGGCGAGTTCGCCGAGCTTGGCCTCGACCTGCGCGGCATCGAGCCGCACCGTCTGGCCCGACAACGAGGGCGCGTCGAAGCTCACTTCGTCGAGCAGCCGCTCCATCACGGTCGCGAGGCGCCGCGCGCCGATGTTCTCGGTGCGCTCGTTGACGTCGAAGGCCGTCTGCGCCAGGCGGCGGATCGCGTCGGGCGTGATCTCGAGCGTCACGCCCTCTGTTGCCAGCAGCGCGCGGTATTGCATCACGAGGCTCGCCTCGGTCTGCGTCAGGATCGCCTCGAAATCATCGACGCTCAAGGGCCCGAGTTCGACGCGGATCGGGAAGCGCCCCTGCAGTTCGGGGATCAGGTCACTCGGCTTGCTCAGGTGGAACGCGCCCGAGGCGATGAATAGGATGTGATCGGTGCGCACCACGCCGTAGCGCGTCGTCACGTTCGTCCCTTCGACCAGCGGCAGCAGGTCGCGCTGCACGCCCTGGCGCGAGACTTCGGCCTGGCTGCTGTCGGCGCGCGAGGTGACCTTGTCGATCTCGTCGATGAACACGATGCCGTTTTGCTCCGCGTTGTGCACGGCGGCCGTCTTGATGTCGTCTTCGTTGACGAGCTTGGCCGCTTCTTCGTCGACCAGCAGCTTCAGCGCGGCAGAAATCTTGAGCTTGCGCAGCTTGCGCTTGGCGCCGCCGAGGTTGGCGAACATGCCCTTGAGCTGCTCGGCCATCTCGTCCATGCCGGGCGGCGTCATGATTTCGAGCGCGGCGCGCGGTTCGGCGAGCTCGATCTCGATCTCCTTGTCGTCCATCGTGCCTTCGCGCAGGCGCTTGCGCATCACCTGGCGCGCGGTGTTGTCGGTGCTGGTGGCGCCGCCTTCACCGGCCGCATGGCGCGCGGGGGGCACCAGGATATCGAGCACGCGTTCCTCGGCGGCATCCTCGGCGCGCATGCGCTGGCGCTGCATCTGCGTCTCGCGCTCCTGCTTGACGGCGCTGTCGACGAGGTCGCGGATGATCGAATCGACCTCCTTGCCGACGTAGCCGACTTCGGTGAACTTGGTCGCCTCGACCTTGATGAAGGGTGCGTCGGCAAGCTTCGCGAGGCGGCGCGCGATCTCGGTCTTGCCGACGCCGGTCGGGCCGATCATCAGGATGTTCTTGGGCGTGATCTCGCCGCGTAGCGCGCCTTGCACCTGCTGGCGCCGCCAACGGTTGCGCAGCGCGATCGCGACTGCGCGCTTGGCGTCGCGCTGGCCGACGATATGGCGGTCGAGCTCGGAGACGATCTCCCGCGGCGTCATGCTGCTGGCCGGTTCGCCGGGCGTGGCGCCCGCAACGGTGGTCATGTTCATCCGAGGGTTTCGATCGTGTGCGATTGGTTGGTGTAGATGCAGATGTCGCCGGCGATCTCGAGCGACTTCTTGACGACCTGCTCCGGCGTGAACTCGGTGTGCTCGAGCAGCGCGCGCGCCGCTGCCTGCGCGTAGGCGCCGCCCGAGCCGATCGCGATCAGGCCGTACTCGGGCTCGAGCACGTCGCCGTTGCCGGTGATGATGAGCGATGCCTCGTGGTCGGCGACAGCGAGCATGGCTTCGAGCCGGCGCAGCACGCGGTCAGTGCGCCAGTCCTTGGTCAGCTCGATCGCCGCCCGCACGAGGTGGCCCTGGTGCTTCTCGAGCTTCGCCTCGAAGCGCTCGAAAAGGGTGAAGGCGTCGGCCGTCGCGCCGGCAAAGCCGGCCAGCACGCGGTCGTGGTGCAGCTTCCTGACCTTGCGTGCCGAGGCCTTGATGACGATGTTGCCGAGCGTCACCTGGCCGTCGCCGCCGAGCGCTACAGAATTGCCGCGCCGAACGCTGACGATGGTGGTGCCGTGCCAACTTGTGTTCATGTCGTGTCGGAACCTGTTGCGGCGCTCACGAGCAGCGCCGATCGATCACTCGCGTTCAGACCTGACGCACCGTGACGCGAGCATGCTCGTTGATGCCCATCGCGCCGAAGAACAGCGCTACCAGCCGGTGGGAATCGCTGAAGGTGACGCCGCGCTCCTCGGTTCGCCGTGCCAGCACCCAGTTGAGCAAGTCGCCGGCGGCGATGAAGTCGACCCGGATCAGCTTCGCGCATGACACGTCGATGCGGCTCGCGCCGCCCAAGTCGGCGTCCATCTGCTTGAGCGTCTCGCCGATGTCGCCGACGAGTTGACCCGACAGGTCGACATGCCCGGTGCGCACCTGGTGCTCGTCCTCGACGATCTGGGACTCGAGGAAGCTCGTCGAGGCCTCGCTCACAAGCGAGGTCGGCGAGGTCGTGCTGCCGGGGTCGGAGCCGCTCATGCGCACCTGGCAGGTCGCACGCTCCCACGAGGGCGGAGAGACTTCGTAGGTCACGCAGTAGTCGATCGCTGTCTCGTCGAACTGATCCGGCCGGTTCGCCATGCGCAGCGCGTCCAGGCGCAATTGCCAGAACGCCGGGTCGGCGTCGCGCTCGCCGGTCGGCGCGGCGGCATGCAACAGCGCGAGCAGCTTGTCGCCGCCGAGCCAGCGCATGTCGAGCTGCTGGGGAATCCAGTAGCGGAACAATTCGCTCAGGTGCGCGCAGGCCTCGGCGTCGATGTTCTTCAGCGCCGACCAGTCGAAGACCCAAGGCAGCGGCATTTGCAGTGTCTGTGAAGAAAGGCGCGCCACGCCATCGGTGTCGAGCGTCTCGGGACAGACCCAGCCGACCTGCCCGTCGATGCGCGAGCGCGCTGGGCGCTCTTCATTGCTGGCCGCTTCCGCGACGAGCTTTGGCAGCGAATACCACTGCGGCGCCGACCAGCCGAACTGCTGCGCATAGTCGAGCGCCAGGCCCTCGAACTTGTGCTGCTGGCCGATCGCGCGGTAGAGGTCGAAGCGCACCAGCCAGGTCTCGGCGTGCTGCGCGCGTTCGCCGCCGGGGCCGGTCAGGCGCGCGAGCGCCTGTTCGCACATCTCGAAGTCGGCGTTGGCGAAGGCGATCACCGCCTCGTCGAGCTCCGGGTCGTGCGCGACTTCGCTCACCTCGACCGCGAACGGGGCGCCGAATGCCGCCGTGCCTGCGCCCTTCGACGCAAGCGGTGACAGCCCCGGCCCCATCGTCGCGACCGATGGCGAGAGCGTGCCGGCCGGGCGCAGACGCTCGTCGTCTTCCTGCAGGCGGGCGCTGCTGCTGCTGCGAGCGTCGAGCGGCGCCGGCGCGGTCGGCAGATGCTGCATCGCCGCCGGCTGTGTCGGTGCGTTGTAGAAGTCGGTCGAGCGTTTGACCGACGAGACGAAGGTGTTGTTGTCGCCCACCATCTGCTGCTCGATCTCGTCGATCTTGGCCTTCACGCCGTATTCGGCCTTCGCGCCGCTGTCAGGCATCCGCGCCTCGGAATCGTCGAGCTTGGAGGAGCCGCCGAGCGCAGCCAGCTGCTCGCTCGTCAGGCCCTCACGGCGCACGCGGCGCAGCATGTCGAGTTCACGTTTGCGGACGAAATCGTTGCGCCGCTTGCGCTCGATCATCGCCTTGAGTTCAGACTTCGCGAGCTCGTTGTCGAGCCCGTCCTGCCCGGTGCCGGCCTGCGCCCAGTCGGTCGCGGGATTGGCGACAAAGCGCGCGACCTTGCGGAAGAAGCCCGGGTTTTCTTTCGAGTCCGCCATGGCGAGTCCGGCGCGAAACTCTAGCGCCCGCGCGCGCAGCAACCCGCAGCCCTGCAGGCAGGCGTGTCGTGCGCGATGCGTCTTGGTTCAGTCACCGAACATCTTTTGCTTGAGCTCGCGTCGTTGCTGAGCTTCTAGGGACAGTGTAGCCGTGGGTCTGGCCAGCAACCGGCCGAGGCCGATCGGTTCGCCGGTTTCATCACAGAAACCGTACTCGCCCGATTCGATGCGTGCGAGCGACTGCGAAATCTTCTTCAACAGCTTGCGCTCACGGTCGCGGGTGCGCAGCTCGAGCGCGTGCTCCTCCTCGATCGTCGCCCGGTCGGCCGGATCGGGAACGATCGACGTATCTTCGCGCAGGTGCTCGGTCGTTTCGCCGGCGTTGGACAGCAAATCGTCCTTCAACTGTTGCAACGTGGCGCGAAAGTAGTCGAGCTGCTTCTCGTTCATGTACTCGGCTTCGGGCATCGCGAGCAGCTCGGCCTCGCTCAGCTCTCGCCCGGCCTTGTTCTTCCAGGCATTGACGAGCTTGGGGTCGTGCTTTTGCGGCTGGCGGGGGGCGTCGACCTCCAGGTGATTCATTTGACGGGTTGGCGGGCGCGGCGGCGCGAAGCGATCCGCGAAGCGAGAAGTCGGCACTGGCATCGGCGCCGGCGCGGCGTACGCAGCCTGCGCCTTGGCGCTGGCCTTGCTCTTGGCGGAAGAAGTCATTCGTGTTGGTGGCGGGGCAGGGGTTGGCGCAGCCATGGGCGTCGACGCCGGAGTCGTGGGGAGCGCCGCCTTGGGCACCGCCAAATGCGGCGTGGCGGCGGCGCTTGCAGTCGTGTCTGTCGACTTGCGCGTGGATTTGGCGGCGACGGCAGGCGCTTGCGCCTTCTTGGCGAGAGCCTTGGTCGTCGGGCTTGCTGCGACCTTGGGCTTCGCTGTGGAAATCGTTGTCGATTTCGTTGCCGATTTTGGTGGGGTCACTTTCTTCGCCGGTGCGGCGCTCTTCGTCTTCGGCGCCGGCTTTGCTGGCGGTTTCGCTGCGTGTTTCGGCGCCGGCCTGGCTGCCGGTTTGGGGCGCGCGGGGGCCTTGGCGGACGGCTTGGCCGCGGGCTTGGGTGGCGCTTTCGAGGCTGCGTTGCGCGCTGGCGCAGCGGCCGCCTTGCCCACCGTCTTGGCAGCCTTTGCGGTCGCTCCTTCGCGTCTTGCCGTTGTCTTGTTCACAACCGTCTCCTTGCAACGCCTAACTTGTGTACACCGTAAGGGCTCACGCCCGCGGCGCTCGAAATTTCAAGCGCCGCGGATTGTAGCCACGTCCGGCGTCGTGCAAACGAGAGAAACGCGTCAAACGAGGCATTGCTCCAAGCCTTGCAGAAAAATATCGCGCGGCAGGTCAATACCTATGAACACGAGCTTGCTGTTTTTCTTCTCGCCCGGGGCCCAGACGGGCCCTAGATCGCTGCCCATCAGCTGGTGCACGCCCTGGAAGACGACCTTGCGCTCGGTACCCTTCATGTAGAGCACGCCCTTGTAGCGCAGCAGCTTCGGGCCGTAGACCTGCACGATCGAGCCGAGGAAGTCCTCGAGCTTGGCCGCGTTGAACGCGCGGTTCGAGCGGAACACGAACGACTTCACGTCGTCGTCGTGTTGGTGATGGTGCGGGTGGTCGCAGTGCTCGCCGTGTTCGTGATCGTGGTGATCGTGATCGTGGTCATGCCCGGCGTGGGCGTCCGCGTCGAGGAATTCGGGGTCGATCTCGAGCTTGGCGTTGAGGTTGAACCCCTTCAGGTCGAACACCGAGGCGATCTCCACCTCGCCGAAGTGCACCTGCTGCTGCGGCGCGCGCGGGTTCATGTGCTTGAGCCGGTGCGTCAGCTCGCCCAGCTCGGCCTCGTCGACGAGTTCGCTCTTGCTGATGAAGATGCGGTCCGCGAAGCCCACCTGGCGGCGCGCCTCCTGGCGGCTGTCGAGTTGTTGGCCGGCGTGCTTGGCGTCGACGAGCGTGAGGATCGAGTCGAGCAGGTAGCTCTCGGCGATCTCGTCGTCCATGAAGAAGGTCTGCGCCACCGGGCCGGGGTCTGCGAGGCCCGTGGTCTCGATCACGACGCGGTCGAAGTCGATCTCTCCGCTGCGCTTTCTGGCCGCCAGGTCCGACAGCGTGGTGCGCAGATCCTCACGGATCGTGCAGCAGACGCAGCCGTTGTTGAGCTGGATGATCTGCTCGCCCGGCGCCTGGACGAGGATCTCGTTGTCGATGTTCTCCTCGCCGAATTCGTTTTCGATCACTGCGATCTTCTGGCCGTGTGCCTCCGTGAGCACGCGCTTGAGCAGCGTCGTCTTGCCCGAACCCAGAAAGCCCGTGAGGATGGTGGCAGGAATGAGACCGTTGGACATGGCAGTTCGATTCGATCGGTAGGGACCAACGCATATTGTGGCGTGCTGCGCGTCTTCAAGCGGGTGGCGCAAGGGCGGCGGCAGCGCGCGGGCTTCGGGTAAGCTAGCCGCATCTGCCGCTACCCAGCCTGCGCGCTCGCGCGATGCCCGATCCCCACCCTGCAAGACCCCCACGCGGCGGCGAAAAGCACGCTGAGAAGCACGCTGACAAGCTTGCAGACAAGCACGCGCAAAGGGCCTCGGCGTCACGCAGTGCCCGGCCGCGCACAGCCCGCACCGACAAGCGCACGCTGTTCTCGCGCATGATCGAATTCCTGTCGCCGGGTCCGGACTCGAGGGCCGAGCTGATCTCGAGCCTCGCCGAGGCTGAAGACCGCGAGCTGATCGAGCCTGAATCCCGCAAGATGCTCGAGGGCGTGATCCGCATGGCCGACCTGACCGCGGGCGATGCGATGGTGGCGGCGCCGCGCATGGATCTGCTGTCGATCGACGCCCCCTACGAGCAACTGCTTTACGGCGTGATCAAGGCCGCGCATTCGCGCTTTCCGGTGTACGAAGATTCGCGCGACAACATCATCGGCATCCTGATGGCCAAGGACCTGCTCAAGGTCCAGCGCGCGCCCGAGATCAACCTGCGCACCTTGCTGCGTCCGGCGGTGTTCGTGCCGGAATCCAAGGGGCTGAACGAACTGCTGCGCGACTTCCGCACCAACCGCAATCACCTCGCGATCGTGATCGACGAGTTCGGCAACACCGCCGGCCTGATCACGATCGAGGACGTGCTCGAGGAAATCGTCGGCGAGATCGAAGACGAATTTGACGAGAAGGACGGCGAGAGCGACATCTACACGCTTGCCGACGGCAGCCAGCGCGTCGCAGGCGACACGCTCATCAGCGTGGTCAATCAGGCCTTCGATACTTCACTGCCGGACGATGCGTTCGACACCATCGGCGGCCTCGTCGCGCACCAGATCGGGCACGTGCCGCGCCGCGGCGAATCAGCCGAATTCGGCGGGCTCGTGTTCTCGGCCATGCTCACACGCGGCGGCACGGTGCGCTGGTTCAAGGTCACGCGCGCCACCGCCGACGAGCTCGACGCCACCGGCTGATGCGCCGCGCGCTGGCCTGGCCCGTCGCGCTGCTGGCCGGCGCCGCGCACACCTTCTCGTTCGCACCGTTCGAGCTCTGGTGGCTGCAGCTTGCCGCGCTCGCGGTGCTTGCCAGCGTCGTGGCCAATGCCGGCGTCTGGCGTGCGGCGATGCTGGGCTGGCTGTTCGGCGTCGGCTGGCTGGCGTCGGGCCTGTGGTGGCTCTACATCAGCATGCACGACTTCGGCGGCATGCCGTCCTGGCTGGCCGTGCTGGCGGTGTTCGCCCTTGCAGGTCTGCTCGCGCTGTACTACGCAGCCGCTCTGGCGTTGTTTGCTCGCTGTCGCCGCGGCCGGCCGGACGCGGTATTTGCGAACGCGTTGATCTGGGCAGCATGCTGGCTGCTCGCGGAACTCGCGCGCGGCGTGTTCTTCACTGGCTTTCCGTGGATCGCTTCCGGCTACGCGCATGCGGTGGGCCCGCTCGCGTGCTGGGCGCCGTGGGTCGGCGTCTATGGCATCAGTGCGCTTGCAGCGGCCGTTGCCTACATGCTCGGCGCGGCCCTTCGGCCCGTCGGCAGGCCGGGCTCGCGCACGTCGCTCGGCGTCGGCGCACTGATCGTCCTTGTGATGGCGGCCCCGCTCGCGCTGCCGAGCCGTTTCACGCAGCCCACGGGAACGCTGGCGGTCAGCCTCCTGCAGCCCAACATCGCGCAAAACCTGAAGTTCGACCCGGCCTTGATGGACGGTCATCTGCGCGCGCTCGTGCGCCAGATCGGCGCCGCGCGCGGCACGCTCGTCGTGACGCCCGAGTCGGTGATCCCGTTCACCCGCGGTGAGTTGAGCGGTGCTTACTGGGATGGGCTCGCGCATCCGTTCGAACACACGCAGCGTGCGCTGCTGATCGGCGTCTTTCTCGGCAACGCCGATGAAGGCTATGTGAATTCGGTCGTTGGCATCTCGGGTGACAGCGTGACGGCCGGCGGCGAATACCAATACGGCAAGCGACATCTGTTGCCGTTCGGCGAGTTCGTGCCCCCCGGCTTTCGCTGGTTCGTCGACCTGATGCAGATCCCGCTCGGTGATCAGGCACGCGGGCAAAGCAGCGTGCCGTTCGATGTCGGCGGCCAGCGGCTGCGGCCGTTGATCTGCTTCGAGGATCTTTTCGGCGAAGACATGGTCGCGAGCGTCGTCGGCGCACAACCCGCGACGATGTTCGTCAACGTCAGCAACCTCGCCTGGTTCGGGCCACACCTCGTGCAGGACCAGCACCTGCAGTTCTCGCAGATGCGCGCGCTCGAATTCGAGCGGCCGGTCATCCGCTCGACCAACACCGGCGCGACCGCGGTTGTCGATCACCACGGCCGCGTGACGGCACGCTTGCCGCCCCTCGTCGAAGGCACGCTCGACACGAACGTCGAGGGCCGCATCGGCGAGACGCCCTATGCGCGATGGCTTGCCGTGGCAGGCTTGTGGCCGCTCGCGATCGTCGCCGTCGCGTTGCTGCTCGTCCTGGGTCGGCGGCGCTGATCGTTCGTGCGCGCCGCCCGGGGGCCGCACAAGCGCCCGTAAACTTGGGGCTTCCCGAATACCGACCCCTTCAACCCGACGGCTTCATGCTGAACTTCCAGCAAATCATCCTGCGACTGCAAGCCTACTGGGCCGATCAGGGCTGCGCGCTGCTGCAACCCTATGACATGGAGGTCGGCGCGGGCACCAGCCACACCGCCACCTTCCTGCGCGCGATCGGCCCCGAGCCGTGGAAGGCGGGCTACGTGCAGCCGAGCCGCAGGCCCAAGGACGGACGCTACGGCAACAACCCGAACCGGCTGCAGCACTACTACCAGTACCAGGTCGTGCTCAAACCCGCGCCGGCCGACATCCTGGAGCTCTACCTCGGCTCGCTCGAGGCACTCGGCTTCGATCTGAAAGCGAACGACATCCGCTTCGTCGAGGACGACTGGGAGAACCCGACGCTGGGCTGTTGGGGCCTGGGCTGGGAGGTGTGGTTGAACGGCATGGAGGTGACGCAATTCACCTACTTCCAGCAGGTCGGCGGCATCGACTGCAAGCCGATCACCGGCGAGATCACTTACGGCCTCGAGCGCCTGGCGATGTACTTGCAAGGCGTGGACAACGTCTACGACCTGACGTGGACCGACGGCCCGCAGGGCCGGCTGAGCTACGGCGACGTCTATCACCAGAACGAGGTCGAGCAGAGCACCTACAACTTCGAGCACAGCGACGTTGCTTTTTTGCTCCAGGCCTTCGCCGCGCACGAGGCGCAGAGCAAGCACCTGATGGGCGAGAAACTCGCGCTGCCGGCCTACGAGCAGATGTTGAAGGCGGCACATACCTTCAACCTGCTCGACGCGCGCGGCGCGATCAGCGTTACCGAGCGCGCCGCCTACATCGGCCGCATCCGTGTTCTCGCGCGCGCGGTGGCGCAGAGCTACCTCGACAGTCGCGCCCGCCTCGGCTTCCCGATGGCGCCGCGTGCCTGGGCCGACGAGGTGCTCGCGCAGCTCGAACAGAAAAAGGCGGCTTGATGCGATGCCATCCAACGTGAAGAACCTGCTCGTCGAGCTCTTCGTCGAGGAACTGCCGCCCAAGGCGCTGAAGAAGCTCGGCGAGGCGTTTGCCGCCGATCTCGCGCGCAGCCTGCGGGCGCAAGGTCTGGCGGGCGAGCATTCGGCGGTGACACCGTTCGCGTCGCCGCGACGGCTTGCGGTGCACGTCTCGGGTGTGGCAGTGCAGGCGCGCGAGCAGGCGGTCTCGTACAAGTTGATGCCGGTCACGGTCGGCATCGGTGCCGACGGCAATGCCACGCCGGCACTGCTGAAGAAGCTCGCCGCGCTCGGCGCAGACGCCACCGTCGTGCCGAAGCTCGCGCGGCGGCGCGACGGCAAGGCCGAGGTGCTTTTCCTCGACATTGCCGCGCCGGGTGTCATGCTGGCCGAGGGGCTTCAAAAGGCGCTCGACGCCGCGCTCGCAAGCCTGCCGATTCCGAAGGTGATGCAGTACCAGCTCGATGACGGCTGGACGAGCGTGCAGTTCGTGCGCCCGGCGCACGGCCTCGTCGCGCTGCACGGCGCCGATGTGGTGCCGGTTTGCGCGCTTGGCCTGACGGCAGGACGCCAGACGCGGGGCCACCGGTTCGAGGCGCCGATCGACCCTGTCGTGCTGCAGGACGCGGATCACTACGCGCGTCAACTCGAAAAGCAGGGGGCCGTCGTCGCGAGCTTCGCCTCGCGCCATGGCGAGATCGTGCGCCAGCTGCAGGCGATCGCGGCCCAGGAAGAGCTGACGCCGATTGACGACCCGGCCCTGCTCGACGAGGTTACGGCGCTGGTCGAGCGCCCCAACGTGCTGCTATGCCGCTTCGACGAAGCCTTCCTCGCCGTGCCGCCCGAGTGCCTGATTCTCACCATGAAGGTGAATCAGAAGTACTTCCCGTTGCTCGATGCCGACGGCGCGCTGACCCACAAGTTCCTCGTCGTCAGCAACATCCGGCCCGACGATGCGAGCCGGGTGATCGAGGGCAACGAGCGCGTCGTGCGCCCGCGACTCGGCGACGCCAAGTTCTTCTTCGACCAGGACCGCAAGCGCTCGCTCGAATCGCGCGTAGCGGCGCTCGACAACGTCGTCTATCACGGCAAGCTCGGCAGCCAGGGCGAGCGCGTCACCCGGGTGCGCGCGATCGCGCGCGGCATTGCACACCAGCTCGGCGGCGAGGCGGCCGCAGCGCTCGCCGATCGCGCCGCGTTGCTCGCGAAGGCCGATCTGCTGACCGACATGGTCGGTGAGTTCCCGGAGCTGCAGGGCACGATGGGCCGCTACTACGCGCGCCACGACGGCGAGCCCGATGCCGTCGCGTTCGCGATCGAGGACCATTACAAGCCGCGCTTCGCCGGCGACGCGCTGCCGCGGGATGCGACCGGCATCGCGCTGGCGCTGGCGGACAAGCTCGAGACGCTGGTCGGCCTGTTCGGCATCGGCCAGATCCCGACCGGCGACAAGGACCCTTTCGCGCTGCGCCGCCACGCACTCGGCGTCATCCGCATGTTGATTGAGCGGGATCTTCCGCTGGCTGTCGTGCCGCTGATCGCGAGTGCCTTCAAGGCCTTCGGCCCGGCGCACGGTCAAGCGCAGGCCGAAGTGGGTTTCTTCATCCACGAGCGGCTGATCGGCTACCTGCGTGAACAGGGCTACGGCGCGAAGGAGGTCGATGCGGTCGTTGAACTGCGCCCCGAGCGTTGGGGTGAGCTCCCGAAGCGCCTCGCCGCCGTGCGCGCGTTCGCAGCACTGCCGGAAGCGGCGTCGCTCGCCGCGGCGAACAAGCGCGTCGGCAACATCCTGAAGAAGGCCGAGGGTCTTGTGCAGCCGGGCGTCGACCCGGCGCTCTTGAAGGAGCCGGCCGAAGCCGCGCTGCATGCGGCCGTGAAACAGGTTCAGCCCGAAGCCGATGCCGCGTTCGAGCGTGGCGACTACGCCGAATCCCTGCAGGCGCTGGCGGCGCTGAAGGTGCCTGTGGATGCCTTCTTCGACGCTGTGATGGTCAACGCCGACGATCCCCAGCTTCGCGCCAACCGTCTGGGTCTGCTTGCACAACTTCACGCTGCGATGAACCGTGTCGCGGACATTGCCAAGCTCGCGACGTGACACCCTTGAAACTCGTCATCCTGGATCGGGACGGCACGATCAACGAGGATCGCGACGACTTCGTGAAATCGGCCGACGAATGGGTACCGCTGCCGGGGGCTCTGGAAGCCATCGCCCGGCTGAACCAGGCCGGCTGGCACACGGTGGTGGCGACGAATCAGTCCGGCATCGGGCGCGGCCTGTTCGACATGGCCGCGCTCAACGCCATGCACGCCAAGATGAACCGCATGCTGCACAAGTTTGGCGGGCGCATCGACGCGGTGTTCTTCTGTCCGCACACGGCGCAGGACGATTGCAGCTGCCGCAAGCCGCTGCCGGGGCTGATGACGCTGATCGGTGAGCGCTACGGGGTCGACCTCGGGCTGGTGCCGGTGGTCGGCGATTCGCTGCGCGACCTGCAGGCCGCCGCCGCGGCCGGCTGTCCGCCCCACTTCGTCGCGAGTGGCAAGCACCGTGGCGAGAGTGAGGCAGCGCACGCCCAACTGCTGGTACAGGTGCCGGGTGCGAAGGCGCACGCCGACCTGCCCGCCTTCGCCGAGGCGCTGATCCAGTCTGAGCGCGAATTGCGCAGCGTCGCCGGTGCTTCCGATTCGGGGTACGGCCATCTCGAATGAGGGCCACGCTCGCATCCGCATTGCGCTCGGCGCTGTTCGTGCTGTGGATGGCAGTCACCGTTGTGCCGTGGGGGTTGGCGGTGGTCATCGCTTCGATCTTCGTGCGCGGCGATCCGATCTACTGGATGTGCATCGCCTGGGTGCGCACCGCGATGTGGGGCTGCCGCGTCATCTGCGGCATCGAGCCGCGGGTGCACGGGCTCGAGCACCTGCCGAGGAAGGCCGATTCGACGGCGTCGGTGATCCTGCTGTCCAAGCATCAATCGACCTGGGAAACCTTCTACTTTCCCAGCCTGATGACGCACCCGCTGGCCTATGTCTTCAAGCGTGAATTGCTGTACGTGC
Source organism: uncultured beta proteobacterium (assembly GCA_963774675.1). Classification (GTDB taxonomy): domain Bacteria; phylum Pseudomonadota; class Gammaproteobacteria; order Burkholderiales; family Burkholderiaceae_C; genus CAIKUF01. The sequence goes on from CAVZFV010000014.1 coordinate 109,145, forward strand.
CGTTTTTCGGCTGGGCAATGGCGCGCATGGACATGATCCACATCGACCGCAGCCGGCGCACCGAAGCCTGGTCGCGCGTCGCCGCGCAGGGCGCCAAGCTGATGGCGGGTGGGCACTGGGTGATCATGTTCCCGGAGGGCACGCGCATCGATCGCGGCAAGCAGGGCGTCTACAAATCCGGCGGCACCCGCCTGGCGGTCGATACCGGCCAGCCGGTGGTGCCGATCGCCGTGGCATCGGCACGCTGCTGGCCGCGCAAGTCCTTCCTGCTTCGCCCCGGTGTGGTCGACGTGTCGATCGGCAAACCGATTCCGTCGCACGGCCGTCGACCGGACGAACTGATGCGCGAAGTCGAGAATTGGATCGAGGCCGAAATGCGGCGTCTCGACCCCGAGGCGTATGCGGGTGCGTCCGCTCCGGCGCCGGCTCCGGCGCGCGCCTGAAGCAGCATGCCTAGTCTCCACTCACAATCCGGTCCCGCGCAGTTGGGCTTGTTCGACGACCCGCCGGTTTCCGATGCGGTTGGCTTCGCACCGCGACCCGACACATCGTCGTCACGCTCGACGCTTGTTCAAGACGACCCGCAAGCGCCGCGCCCGGCTGCGCACGGCCCCGCGGAGCCGCACACGCAATTTCGCCATCCGCGCGCGCAACGCGAACTGCGTCTCGGCGTTCACATCGTCGCCTACGAACTGCGGCGTTCGCGCCGGCGCACGATCGGCTTTGCGGTCGGTGCGGAAGGGCTGACGGTCGCTGCACCGCGCTGGGTCAAGCTGTCCGACATCGAGGAAGCGCTGCGCGAGAAGGCGACATGGATCGTGCGCAAGCTCGCCGAGCAGCGCGAGCGCGACCAGCGGCTGCAGGCGGCGCGTGTCGAGTGGCGCGATGGCGCGACGATCCCCTTTCTCGGCGAGAGCGTCATCATCGTGCTCGACCCGCGCGCTGGCGCGCAGGCGGCAGGCGCGGTGCTCAACTCTGCGGCCGATGCGCTGCCCGGCGTGCCGCGGCTCACGCTGCATGTTGGCTTGCCATACGACGCTTCGCCCCAGCAGATTCGCGATGCAGTGCAAAGCTGGCTGCAGCGTCAGGCGCGTCGCATCTTCGAGGAGCGGTGCCACCACTTCGCGCCGCTCCTGAAGGTGCAGTGGCGGCGCCTGTCGCTGAGTTCGGCGCAGACGCGCTGGGGCAGCGCGAGCGCGGACGGTTCGCTGCGCCTGAACTGGCGCCTCGTGCATTTCGGCATGGCGACGATCGACTATGTCGTCGCGCACGAACTCGCACACCTGCGCCACATGGATCACAGCCCGAAGTTCTGGGACGTCGTGCGCTCGGTCGTGCCGGACCTCGACGGCGCGCGTGGCGCGCTCAAGGGCGACGTGCTGCCGGTATTCGATTAGCAGGCCGCGGAGGGGCAGCGACGACCGGCGGCGCTCGAGCCGGCAAGTCGAACTGGACCGCGGTGAGCGCCCCCTATGTCGGCGCTGCAGGCGCGAAGCGAAACACGCCGTCGGGGCCTGCCACACGCTTGAGCTTGCCGGACAGCCACAGCCCATGCAGGTGCGCGATCGCCTCGCCCATCGCGAACGTGAGCTGGTGCAGATCGAGCTCGCGCTTGAACATGATCGGCACGATATCGGCAGCGCTGTGGGGCCGCTCGGTGCAGGCTGCCATCACTTCGGCAAAACGCTCTTCGTGATGCTCGCGCAACTGGTCGATGCGGGGCTGCAACCCGGTGAACGGCCGGCCGTGCGATGGCAGCACGAGCGTCGTTTCGGGCAGGGTGCGGAAGCGCTCGATCGAATCGAGATACAAGGTCAGCGGATCAGCCTCGGGCTCGAGGTCGATCACCATGACGTTGGTCGAGATGCGCGGCAGCACCATGTCGCCTGAGATCAGCACACCGAGGTCGGGGCAGTACAGCGCCATGTGCTCCGGCGCGTGGCCGTAGCCGGCGATGCAACGCCATTCGTGCGCGCCGATGGCGATGCGGTTGCCGTCCATCAGCCGGCGAAAGCGCTCCGGCACCGCGGGCACCATCGAGGCGTAGTAGCTCGTGCGTGCGCGCACCTTGGCGATCGACTCCCGATCGGTTAGGCCGTGCCGCATGAAGTGGGCGGCCGCGAGCTCGCCGCCGAAGGTCGTCGTGCTCGCGCTGGCGAGACGCGCGGCGCCGTAGTCGGTGGCGCTGATCCACAGCCGGCAGTCACGACCGTCCACGCCCCAGCGCTGCGTCAGCCAGTGCGCGAGGCCCATGTGGTCCGGGTGCATGTGGGTGACGATCACGCGCAGCACCGGCTGGCCGTCGAGCTCGTTGGCGAACACCTGCTCCCAGGCCGCGATCGTCGCCGCGTTGGCGATGCCGCAATCGACGATGGTCCAGCCCTCGATGCCGTCGATCCGGTCGCGCATCAGCCACAGGTTGATGTGGTCGAGCGCGAATGGCAGCAGCATGCGCACCCAACGCACGCCGGGCGCGATCTCGAGCGTCTCGCCGAGGGCGGGCAGCGTATCGCCCAGCGGGTATTCGAGTTCGGATTCGCGTGCGTTGGCCATTGGTAGACTTCTCGTTCCCGACAGCCGCCTGCCGGTCCCAGGGGTGTCGAATTCCTTCGGGGGCGGCAACCGGAACAGTTGCCTTGGGGCACCCTCACTAAACGTCAATCCCAGTGTAGCCATGATCCCCGAGACCGAACCAGCGCGTGCCATGGGAATTGGCAAACCGGCGAGCACCTGACGGTGCAGCAAAGCGGAGACTCCATGCATGCCGGACCGCAGTCCCAATACGCCCAATACGCGCAACCCGGCTTCGAGCAGCGCGTGCGCGACTCGTTCGAGCGCCAGATGGCGATGAAAACGCTCGGCGCGCAAATCGGCGCGATCGACGCCGGGCGCGTCGAGCTGCTAATGGCGCACCGCGACGAACTGACGCAGCAACACGGCTTCCTGCATGCCGGCATCGTCGCCGCCGCGCTCGATTCGGCGTGTGGCTATGCCGCGTTCACGCTGATGCCGGAGGACGCGGCGGTGCTGACGATCGAGTTCAAGATCAACCTGCTCGCGCCGGCCCGCGGGCCGCGCTTTCGCTTCGAGGGCGTCGTCGTCAAGCCCGGCCGCACGATCAGCGTCGTCAACGGGCGGGCGCTGCAAGCCGATGATGACGGCACGAACGAGAAGCTCGTCGCCACCATGACGGCAACGGTGATGACGGTGCGCGGGCGTGAAGCGCTGCGGCATTGACGCCATCACGATACATCGACAACAAAGGAGTCACACCATGAACCTGCCCGGCCTGAACTTTCAACTCGGCGAGGACATCGACGCCCTACGCGACGCGGTCCGCAGCTTCGCCGATGCCGAGATCGCGCCGCGCGCAGCCGAAATCGACGCGTCGGATCAATTCCCGATGGACCTGTGGCAGAAGATGGGCGCGATCGGCGTGCTCGGCATCACCGTCGGTGAGGAGTACGGCGGCGCCGGCATGGGCTACCTGGCGCACATGATCGCGATGGAGGAGATCAGCCGCGCGAGCGCGTCGGTCGGCCTCTCGTACGGCGCGCACAGCAACCTGTGCGTGAACCAACTCAAGCGCAATGGCAGCGACGCGCAGCGCAAGAAATACCTGCCGAAGTTGATCAGCGGCGAGCACGTCGGCGCGCTCGCGATGAGTGAGCCGGGCGCGGGATCGGACGTGATCTCGATGAAGCTCAAGGCCGAAGACAAAGGCGGCCACTACCTGCTCAACGGCACGAAGATGTGGATCACGAACGGCCCGGATGCCGACACGATGGTGGTCTACGCCAAGACCGATCCGCAGATGGGCGCGCGCGGCGTCACCGCCTTCATCGTCGAGAAGGGGATGAAGGGCTTTTCCACCGCGCAGAAGCTCGACAAGCTCGGCATGCGCGGCAGCCACACCGGCGAAATGGTGTTCGACAACGTCGAGGTGCCGGCCGAGAACGTGCTCGGCAGTGTCGGCGGCGGCGCCAGGGTGCTGATGAGCGGGCTCGACTACGAGCGCGCGGTGCTCGCCGCCGGGCCGATCGGCATCATGCAGGCGGTGATGGACAACGTCGTCCCGTACACGCACGATCGCAAACAGTTTGGCCAGAGCATCGGCGAGTTTCAGCTGATCCAAGGCAAGGTTGCGGACATGTACACCGTGCTGCAGGCCGGGCGGGCGTTTTGCTACACAGTAGGCAAGAACCTCGACCTGCTCGGCACGGAGCATGTGCGCCAGGTGCGCAAGGATTGCGCAAGCGTCATCCTGTGGTGCGCCGAGAAGGCGACGTGGATGGCGGGCGAGGGCATCCAGATCTTCGGTGGCAATGGCTACATCAACGAGTACCCGCTCGGCCGACTCTGGCGCGACGCCAAGCTCTACGAGATTGGAGCCGGCACTTCGGAGATCCGGCGCATGCTGATTGGCCGCGAGTTGTTCGCGGAGACGATGTGATGGGCCATTCGAGAATCGCCAGCCGTCAGGGCTGCCGTCAAAGTATGCAGGGCTGCACTCAATGAAATGTGTACTCGTCGGATCACGCTTTTTCGGCGCGACGGTGCTCGACGGGCTGCTCCGTGAAAGCGCGGCTGATGTCGTACGGGTCGTCGCACCGGCGGACGACGACCGGCTCGCGCTCGCCGCACGAGCGGCCGGCATCGAACTGCACCTGCTCGCGAATCCGAAGATCGTCCCGGGCGAAGCGATCCCGGAAGGGACCGACCTGATCCTCGCCGCGCACACCCACGCACGCGTGAGCAACGAGGCGCTCGCCCGCTCGCGCCTCGGCGGCGTCGGCTATCACCCGTCATTGCTGCCACGTCATCGGGGCATCGCCGCGGTCGAATGGACGATTCTCGAAGGCGACGCGATCGCCGGCGGTTCGGTCTATCACCTTGCCGACGGCTGGGACGCAGGCGCGATCGCTGCGCAGGACTGGTGCTTCGTCGCCAAAGGCGAGACCGCACGCGAGCTCTGGGAGCGCGCCCTCGCGCCGATGGGGCTGGCGCTGCTAGCGCGCGTCGTGCGCCATGCGCAGCAGCACGACGCGCTGCCTGCGCATGCGCAGGACCCGCGCTTCGCGACGCGCGCGCCGATGATACGCCGCCCGGTGGTGGTCGCGGAGGACGCCCCGGGGGCGATGACGGCGCTTGTCGTCACGGTGAACGGGCCGGATCGGCCGGGCATCGTGAGCCAGATCGCCGAGCGGGCGCTCGGCTTCGGCGCGAGCTGGGCGGCGAGCCGTCTCGAGCGGCTGGCAGGCGAGTTCGCCGGCATGGTGCATCTCGAGGTGCCGCATGCGAACGCCGATGCGCTCGCCGAAGCGCTGCGTGGCCTCGAGTCGAATGACCTGCGACTCGTCGTGGCCAAGAGCGGCGCCGCAGGAACACCGGGAGGCCTGCGCGGTTTCCACCTCGAACTTGTCGGCGAGGACCGGCTCGGCATCGTCAGCCGGCTGACGCGCACGCTGTCTGAGCAGGGGATCAGCATCGATCAGCTCCTCACCGAGCTCGTCGGCAACACGGCCGGCGGCAAGCCGAAATTCAGGGTCTCTGCGCACCTGCTTGCGCCGGCCGGGCTCGCACCCGATGCGCTGCTCGGCAGGCTCGAGGGCCTCGCCAACGAGATGATGCTCGACATTGCGCTCGACGAGCGCGCACCGGGCCAGCGGGCACCGGCCGCGTAGCGCAAAACGACAGACCCCCCGCCGACAAGTCCTCCGCGACGCGGTGCGTGCGTGGTGAGGTGCGTGTCGAGGTGCTTCGCGGGGTGCGTACACTGACGGGAAAATTGCCGCACCGCACCATAATGTCCGACGAACTCCACGAACTGCTAGAAGGCAATCGACGCTGGGCGGCCGAGACCGAACAGCGCGAGCCGGGCTTCTTCAGTCGCCTGTTGCAGCAACAGGCCCCCCAATACCTCTGGATCGGTTGTGCGGACAGCCGCGTGCCGGCCAACGAGATCCTCGGCCTGTTGCCGGGTGATGTGTTCGTGCACCGTAACGTCGCCAACGTCGTCGTGCACTCCGACCTGAACGCGTTGTCGGTGATGCAGTTCGCGGTCGACATGCTCAAGGTGCGCCACGTGATCGTCGTCGGGCACTACGGCTGCGGCGGCGTGGCCGCGGCGATGCTCGACCGTCGCATCGGCCTCGCCGACAACTGGATCCGCCATGTGCAGGATGTGCGCAACAAACACCGCGCGTGGCTCGACGGCATGGACGACGAGGAGCTGCGCCTGAAGGCACTGTGCGAGCTCAACGTGCTCGAGCAATCGCTCAACGTCTGCGAGACGACCGTCGTGCAGGACGCCTGGGAGCGCGGGCAGGGCGTGGAAGTGCACGGCTGGGTCTATGGCCTTCACAACGGGCTGCTGCAGGACCTGCGCATGACGGTCGGCAGCGCGGCCAAGGTCGCTGCCGCCTACGGCCTGGCGATTGGCGCACTCAAGACGCGCTTCGACGCGATCCGCAAGAAGGGCAGGCCGTAGTGCGCGGGGCGACGTTCCCGCAGCATTTGACGGACGCGCGCGGCTTTGACATCGCGCTCGCGATGCTGGAGGGTTTCAACCGCCACTACCGGCTCTTTCGCGAGACGAGCGCTGCGGCCAAGCAGCGCTTCGAGCGCGCCGACTGGCACGGCCAGCAGCGCGCGCAGCGCGAGCGCATCGAGTTCTACGACAAGCGCGTCGAAGAGGCGGCCGAAAGGCTGCAAAGCGAGTTCGAGGCCGCGACGCTGCCGATGGACGTCTGGCATCAGGTCAAGCTGCACTACATCGGGCTGCTGACCAACCATCACCAGCCCGAATGCGCGGAGACCTTCTTCAATTCGGTCACGACCAAGATCCTGCACCGCAGCTACTTCCGCAACGACTTCATCTTCGTGCGTCCGGCGATCTCGACCGAGTACATCGAGATCGACGAGTCGGACTCGTCGCCGACCTACCGCGCGTACTACCCGACGCCGCAGACGCTGCACGAGACTTTCACCAGCATCGTCGACCACTTCGGCCTCGAAGTGCCGTTTGTGGATCTGGCGGGCGACATCGATCACGTCGTCGCCGCGGTCCGGTCCGAGCTGGGCGAGTTCACGCTCCGCGCGAACTTTCAGATCCAGGTGCTGTCGTCGCTGTTCTTTCGCAACAAGGGCGCCTACCTCGTCGGCAAGATCATCAACGGCTATCGGGAGATACCGTTTTCACTGCCGATACTGCATGCCCAGCCGGTGTCGGGCAGCGGCGGCTCGCGCGGGCTCATCATCGACGCCGTCCTGTTCGGCGAGGACGAGATGGTGTTGCTGTTCAGCTTCGCGCGCGCCTATTTCATGGTCGACATGGAGATGCCTTCGGCGTATGTGCAGTTCCTGCGCTCGATGATGCCGAGGAAACCACGAAGCGAGCTCTACAGCGCGATCGGCCTGCAAAAGCAGGGCAAGAACCTGTTCTATCGCGACTATCTCGCCCACCTGCACCACAGCAGCGACCGCTTTCGCATCGCGCCCGGCATCAAGGGCATGGTGATGCTCGTGTTCGACCTGCCGTCGTTCCCGTACGTTTTCAAGGTCATCAAGGATTTTTATCCGCCGCAGAAGGACACGACGCGCGAGCTGATCAAGAGCAAGTACCTGCTCGTCAAGCAGCACGACCGAGTCGGGCGCATGGCCGACACGCTCGAATACTCGAAGGTCGCCTTCTCCCTCTCGCGCTTCGAACCCGAACTCATCGCCGAACTCGAGGAGTTCTGCCCGAGCCTGCTCGAGCGCGAAGGCGACACGCTCATCATTCGCCACGTCTACATCGAGCGACGCATGATCCCGCTCAACATCTTTCTGCACGATGCGACCAAGGATGAGATTGCGCGCGCCGTCGTCGAGTACGGCAACGCGATCAAGGATCTGGTCGCGGCCAACATCTTCCCGGGTGACATGCTCTGGAAGAATTTCGGCGTCACGCGCCACGGCAAGGTCGTGTTCTACGACTACGACGAGATCGAGTACCTGACCGATTGCAACTTTCGCCGCGTGCCCACGCCGCGCAACGAAGAGGAGGAGATGTCGGCCGACGTCTGGTATCACGTTGCGCCGAAGGACGTCTTCCCCGAGACCTTCGAACCCTTTCTGCTCGGCAACCCGGCCGTGCGCGAGGTGTTCATGAAGCACCACGCCGACCTGCTCGACGCCGCGTTCTGGCAAGGCCACAAGGAACGCATCCTGGCCGGCCACGTGCTCGACGTGTTCCCTTACGATCCACACAAGCGATTCCCCCGCGCGCCTGCCCCGATCCCGTCGCCGGCGCCGGCCTGATGCCCTTTCCGAGAAGGAGCCCGACCATGTCCGCAACCGACCCCATCGTCATCGTCTCAGGCGCACGCACGCCGATTGGCGGCATGCTCGGCGATTTCGCGAGCGTCGCCGCATGGCAACTTGGCGCGGCGGCGATCGGCGCGGCGGTGCAGCGCGCGGGCGTGCCGGGCGACGTGGTCGACGAGGTCCTGATGGGCAACTGCCTGATGGCGGGGCAGGGCCAGGCGCCCGCGCGCCAGGCGACGCTCGCCGCCGGCCTGCCGCAATCGGCCGGCGCGGTGACGCTGTCGAAGATGTGCGGCTCGGGCATGCGCGCGATGATGTTCGCGCACGACATGCTCAGGGCCGAAACGGCGAACGTGGTCGTCGCCGGCGGCATGGAGAGCATGACGAACGCGCCGCACCTGCTGTTCGCGCGCAAGGGCGTGCGCTATGGCGCAGCGCAGATGTTCGATCACATGGCGATGGATGGGCTCGAGGATGCCTATGAACGGTTGCCGAGCGGTGGCGGCAAGGCGATGGGTGTGTTCGCCGAGGAGTGCGTCGACAAGTACGCCTTCACGCGCGAGGCGCAGGACGCCTTCGCGATCGCCTCCACCGAGCGCGCCAAGCGCGCCAACGAGGACGGCAGCTTCGACTGGGAGATCGCGCCGGTGGCGGTCGCCGGCAAGGGCGGCGAAGTGCTCGTCAAGGCCGACGAGCAGCCGTTCAAGGCGCGGCTCGACAAGATCCCGGGCCTCAAACCCGCGTTCAAGAAGGGCGGCACGATCACCGCGGCGAACGCGTCGAGCATCTCGGACGGTGCGGCGGCGCTCGTGTTGATGCGTGAGTCGACGGCCACGAAGATGGGTATGGCGCCGCTCGCGCGCATCCGCGCCCACGCGGTGCATGCACAGGCGCCCAATCTGTTCGCCACCGCGCCGGCCGGCGCCATCGCGAAGGTGCTCGCCAAGACGGGCTGGGCGGCCAAGGATGTCGATCTGTGGGAAGTGAACGAAGCCTTCGCCGCAGTGACGATGGCGGCGATGACGGAGTTCAAGCTTCCCCATGAGATCGTCAACATCCACGGCGGCGCCTGCGCGCTCGGCCACCCGATCGGCGCGAGCGGCGCGCGCATCGTCATCACGCTGCTCGGTGCGCTGAGGAAGCGTGGGTTGAAGAAGGGCGTCGCCGCGTTGTGCATTGGCGGCGGCGAAGCGACGGCGATGGCGATCGAGATGGCCTGATCGCAAACTCCCAACCTGAGCGATTGCCATGCTGCTGAATGACGATCACCGTGCGGTCCAGGATGCAGTGCGCGCGTTCGTGCAGCAGGAGATTGCGCCGCACGCCGCGCGCTGGGACAAGGAATGCCACTTTCCGGCCGCTGAACTGAGGGGCCTCGCCGCGCTCGGTTGCTACGGCATCGCGGTGCCCACCGAATGGGACGGCGCCGGGCTCGACTATCTCGCGCTCGCCGTGATCCTCGAAGAGATCGCCGCCGGCGACGGCGCAACCTCGACCGTCGTCAGCGTCAACAACTGCCCGGTCTGCTCGATCTTGGTGGCGTGGGCGAACGATGCGCAGAAGGAGCAGTGGTTGAAGCCACTTGCGCGTGGCGAGATGCTCGGCGCGTTCTGCCTCACCGAGCCGCATGTCGGTTCACAAGCCGATGGCCTCAAGACGACGGCGCGGCGCGATGGCGGGGATTACGTGTTGAACGGCGTCAAGCAGTTCATCACGAGCGGGAAGAACGGCGATGTCGCGATCGTGATTGCCGTCACCGACAAGGCCGCCGGCAAGAAGGGCATCAGCGCCTTCGTCGTGCCGACCGCGACGCCGGGCTATGTTGTCGCGCGCATCGAGGACAAACTCGGCCAGCATGCGAGCGACACCGCGCAGATCGTGTTCGAGGACTGCCGCATTCCCGCCGCCAATCTGCTCGGCGACGAAGGCCAGGGGCTGAAGATCGCGCTCTCGGGACTCGAGGGCGGGCGCATCGGCATTGCAGCGCAATCGGTCGGTATGGCGCGCGCGGCGTTCGATGCGGCACTCGTCTACGCGAAGGAGCGCGTCGCTTTCGGCAAGCCGATCTACGAGCACCAGGCGCTGCAGTTCCGACTGGGCGAGATGGCAACGCAGATCGAGGCCGCACGCCAGTTGCTGCACCATGCGGCGAGCCTCAAGGATGCCGGTGTGCCGTGCCTGAAGGAAGCGGCGATGGCCAAGCTCTTCGCCAGCGAGATGGCCGAGCGCGTGTGCAGCGCGGCGATCCAGGTCTTCGGCGGCTACGGCTACGTGAGCGACTTCCCGGTCGAGCGCATCTACCGCGACGTGCGCGTGTGCCAGATCTACGAAGGCACGTCGGATGTTCAGAAGTTACTTATCGGCCGGGCACTGGCGTAGGCGCCGAACCGGCTGCCGCGTACCATTTGCAAGACCCTGGCATCGCTGGTTCTATGCGCCTGGCCGGGCAGGACCCGGAAGCACCGGCAGTTGGCAATCGCGGTGGAAGGGGAAACCCGGTTGCCCGGACCGCCCCTGGCATCAATACTGATGGTTGACACTCCCGTTTCGCCGTCGCGGCGTACGGGCCCTCAAAACCAAGTCAAGGAGATCGCATGACAGAGAGCGCAACAACCGAAGTCAAGAAGGCCGTGGCCGTCACCGCCGAAGAACCCAAACCGGCGCGCCGGCGCTTCCTGGGTGCAGCCGCCACCGGGGCGGCGGGCGTCGCGGCGATGTCCGTGCCGATGATCTCGGTCGCCCAATCACCGATCGTGCTGAAGATGCAGGGCGCATGGGGCGCGAAGGACATATTCAACGAGATGGCGGAACAGTACGTCAAGCGCGTCAACGAGATGGCCGGCGGGCGCATGCGCATCGACTACCTCGTCGCTGGCTCGGTCGTCAAGCCGTTCGAAGTCATGGACGCGACGAGCAAGGGCGTGATTGATGCGGCGCACCAGGTCGCGGTGTACTGGTATGGCAAGAGCAAGGTGGCATCGCTGTTCGGCTCCGGCCCGGTCAACGGTTGCGATGCCAACCAGATGCTCGCCTGGATCCACCGAGAAGGGATGCCGTTTTACAATGAGCTGGTCGCGAAGCTCAATTTGAATGTGGTCGCGTTCTTTGCGATGCCGATGCCGACGCAGCCACTGGGCTGGTTCAAAAAGCAGATCAACGGCGCGGCCGATCTGAAGGGTTTCAAGTACCGCACTGTCGGCCTCGCCGCCGACCTGATGCAGGACATGGGCCTGAAGGTCACGCAGTTGCCTGGCGGCGAGATCGTGCCGGCGATGGAGCGCGGCGTGATCGACGCCTTCGAGTACAACAACCCGACGTCCGACCGCCGTTTCGGCGCCCAGGACGTCGCGAAGAACTACTACATGGGCAGCTACCACCAGGCCATGGAGTTCTTCGAGATCGACTTCAACAAGAAGAAGTACGAATCGCTGCCGAAGGATCTGCAGGCGATTCTTGCGTACGCGGCCGAAGCGGCATCGACGTCGAACTACGCGCTCGCGATGGACCAGTACTCTACCGACCTGCAGGAGCTGATCACGAAGGACAAGGTCAAGGTCATGCGCACACCGAAGGACGTGTTCGCTGCGCAGATCAAGTCCTGGGACGTCATCGTCAAGCGGCTGTCGGATGAAGACCCGTTCTTCAAGAAGGTCTGGGATTCGCAGAAGGCCTGGGCCAAGCGTGTCGGCTACTACAGCTTCATCAACGAAGCCGACTACAAGCTGGCCTACGAGCACCTGTACGGCCCGTTGGGGTTCTAGGAAGACGCGTCTCGCAGCGACCCGATGTGTTGCGAGATGTGAACCACGGGCGGCGCAGTGATGCGCCGCTTTTTTTGACGACGCACGTGTCGATGCACGTGGGGCGCCACACACGATTGTCGAAGGACGCATTGCCATGTTGCAGAGATTCCTGTTGATGATCGACAGCTTCAGCATGGCTGTCGGACATGCGTTCGCGTGGTGCATCCTGATCCTCACGCTGGGCACCTCGTACGAGGTCTTCATGCGCTACGTACTCAACAACCCCACGAGTTGGGCGTTCGACATGAGCTACATCCTGTACGGCGGCCTGTTCATCATGGCCGGCGCGTACGCGCTGTCGCGCGATGCCCATGTGCGCGGCGATGTGATCTTCAGGCTGCTGCCGCCGCGTGCGCAGGCGAGCATCGAGCTGGTGCTCTATTTCATCTTCTTCTACCCGGGCGTCACCGCGCTGATCATTGCCGGCTATGGATACGCGCACGACTCCTTCGGCTACCGCGAGGTCAGCGTCAACAGCCCGGTCGGGGTGCCGATCTGGCAACTCAAGGCGCTGATTCCGGCGGCCGGGATCATGCTCTTCATCCAGGGCATCGCGCAGGTGATCCGCTGCATCCTGTGCATCCAGACCGGTAGCTGGCCGCGCAAGCTCCACGACGTGGAGGAGCTCGAGTCCATGGTGTTGCACGAACGCGAATACGAACAGCGCGGCGCTGCGAAAGGCGCCAAATGAGCAATCCGCAACTCGCGTTGGTGATGCTCGGCAGCTTCGTCTTCATTATCCTGCTTGGCTTCCCGATTGCCTTCACGCTGATGGCGATGGGCGTGATGTTCGGCTACTACGCGTACTACGTGCCAGGGCAGGAATTTTTCGACAGCCGCGTTTTCTACCTGCTGTCGCAGAACACCTTCAGCATCATGAACAACGACACGCTGACGGCCGTGCCCTTGTTCCTCTTCATGGGTTACATGATCGAGCGATCGAACATCCTCGACCGGCTGTTCTACAGCCTGCAGGTGTCTCTGCGCGCGATCCCGGGGGCGATGGCGGTGGCCGCGCTCGTGACTTGCGCACTGTTCGCGACCGCGACAGGCATCGTCGGCGCGGTCGTCACGCTGATGGGCCTGCTCGCCTTCCCGGCAATGCTCAAGGCAGGTTACGACGAGAAGCTGTCGTCGGGCGTGATCTGCGCCGGCGGCACGCTCGGCATCCTGATTCCGCCGTCGATCATGCTCATCGTCTACGGCGCCACGTCGGCCGTGTCGGTTGTCAAGCTGTATGCGGCGGCGCTGATTCCGGGTTTCCTGCTCGCCGGCCTGTACGTCGGGTACGTGATCATCCGTGCCACGCTGAACCCCAAGCTCGCACCGAAGCTGCCGAAGGAAGAATCGGACATCGGCTGGGTCAAGGTGGTCGTGCTGCTGCTGCAGGCGTTTCTTCCGCTCGCCGTGCTGATTCTGTCCGTTCTTGGCGCGATCCTGTTCGGCCTGGCGACGCCGAGCGAAGCGGCCGCAATCGGCGCGCTGGGGGCGATGCTGCTCGCCGTCCTCTACCGGGCTTTCACCTGGGGCCGCCTGAAGGAGGCGGTGTTCCTGACCGCACGCACCTCGGCGATGGTGTGCTGGTTGTTCGTCGGCTCTTGGACGTTCTCGTCGATCTTTTCGTACCTCGGCGGTGAAGGCCTGATCAAGGATTTCGTGCTCGGCATGAACCTGAACACCATCACCTTCCTGCTGCTGTCGCAGGCGATCATCTTCCTGCTCGGCTGGCCGCTGGAGTGGAGCGAGATCATCATCATCTTCGTGCCGATCTTCCTGCCGCTGCTTCCGCATTTCGGCGTCGACCCGCTGTTCTTCGGCATCCTCGTCGCACTCAACCTGCAGACCTCGTTCCTGTCGCCGCCAATGGCTATGTCGGCCTACTATCTGAAGGGTGTCGCCCCACCCTTCGTGCAGTTATGGACGATCTTCCAGGGATGCTTCCCGTTCCTCAGCCTGGTGTTCGTGACGATGCTACTGGTCTATGTGTTTCCGCAACTCGTGTACTGGCTGCCGAATGTCTTCTATGGCAACTAGCCCGTTTGCGACGCCATGAGTGCCAACGACGCCGTCGATGTGACGACGCTCGGCGCGGCCGAGCTTCTGAGCGCGCTGCAAGAGGGGCGCACGAGCGCCGAAGAGGTGGTTCGCGGTTGTCTGACGCGCATCCGCGCCGACGAGGAGCGTGTGCAGGCCTGGGCCTTCGTCGACGAGGAGCGCGCTCTGCAGCAGGCGAGGAATGTCGACCGCGTGCGACGCGAGGGCCACGCCATGGGCGCGCTGCATGGCCTGCCAGTGGGTGTGAAAGACATCATCGACACCGCCGACATGCCGACCGAGAACGGCAGCCTGCTGCACGCCGGACGCAGGCCCACGCATGACGCGACGATCGTCTCGCGCCTGCGTTCGGCAGGCGCGATCATCCTCGGCAAGACGGTGACGACCGAGCTGGCGACCTACGCGCCGGGCAAGACGCGCAACCCCGTCAACCCGGAACACACGCCAGGTGGCTCGTCGAGCGGGTCGGCGGCGGCCGTCGCGGCGCACATGGTGCCGGTCGCGATCGGTACCCAGACCAACGGCAGCGTGATTCGCCCGGCCGCGTACTGCGGCGTCTACGGTTTCAAGCCGACGTTCGGGCTGATTCCGCGCGATGGCATCCTCAAGCAATCGCGCACGCTCGACCAGGTTGGCGTCTTTGCGCGCAGTGTCGAAGACCTCGCGATCATTGCCGAGCCGCTCATCGGATACGACGAGAGCGATCCCGACACGCGGCCGATCACGCGCCCCGCACTGCGCGAAGTGGCAATGCAGGAACCGCCGCTACCGCCCGTGTTTGCCCTGACGCGCACACCGAACTGGGCCGATGCCGAAGAGCAAACGCGCCTCGCGTTCGACGAGGTCGGGCAGGCGCTCGGAGCACAGGCGTTGCCGTTCGAGGTGCCGAGTGTTTTTCGCGACGCCTGGGCCTGGCATGCGACGATCAACGAGGCCGACATCGCGCGCAACTACCGTCGCGACCATGAACGCGGCGCCGACCGCATGAGCGAGTCGCTGCGCGGTCAGATCGAGCGTGGCCGACGAGTCTTGGCGGTCGACTACAACGACGCGGTCGATCGCATCGAGGCGACGCACCGCGCGTTCGACGAGATGTTCGATCGCTGCGACGCGATCCTCACCGCCGCTGCCGCCGGACCGGCGCCGAAGGGGCTCGAATCGACAGGCAGTCCGGCGTTTTGTACGCTCTGGACTTACGCCGGCATGCCGTCGGTGACGCTGCCGCTGCTGCACGCCGACAATGGCATGCCGATGGGCATTCAACTCATCGGCCGGCGCGGAGACGACGCCCGCTTGCTGCGCACTGCGCGCTGGCTCGTGGGCTGGGTTCAGGCGCATGAGCGCGGCGCAAACGACTGAAGGAGGCTACGATGCAGAGCAGATTCGCAAGAATCGTGATGGGGCTCATCGCGATCGGCATGGCGATCGCATTCTTTTTGCCGCCGGTGCTCAAGCTCAAGGAGCCGGCGATGATCATCGTCATCCTGATCGGCGTCGCGGCGATGGTCTATAGCTTTATCGAGGTCGTGCGGGCGAAGGACGAAGATTGAGCGTCGACCGTCGTTGACGCGCCTGGGTTCCTGCCACTCACGATTCTGGCGCGCGGCCGCGATTCGCCCCGCCGCTGATGTATGGTTCGACGATGCAGCTCGCGAGCCCGATCGATTTCTACTTCGACTTCTCGTCGCCGTATTCCTACATCGCGTCGGAATGGGTCGAGGCGCTCGCCGCGCGTCACGGCCGCACGGTCGACTGGAAGGCGATCCTGCTGGGTGCAACATTCCAGGCCGCCGAGCTGAAGAGCCCGGTCGCCTACCCTATCAAGCGCGAATACGCGCTGCGCGATTTCGAGCGCTCGGCGCGATTCGAAGGCGTGCCGCTCACGATGCCGCCGAAGTTTCCGGTGCCGACGCAAAACGCCGCGTGCGTGTTCTGGTACCTGCAATCCATCGACGCTGCGCGCGCCATAGCCTGGGCACGTTGCGGCTTGCGCGCCTACTTCGCGCGGGGCGTGGACCCGAGCGATCCTGATGCCCTCGAAGCATTGACGCGTGAGTTCGGCCTTGCGCCCGGCGAGGCTGAGCTGGTCTGGAGCGATCCGCAGTGGAAGCTGCGGCTCAAGCAGGCGAACGACGCGGCGATCGCCGCCGGTGTCTTCGGCGCGCCTTTCTTCGTCGTCGACGGCGAGCCGTTCTGGGGCAATGACCGGCGCGCGCAGATCGAGCGCTGGCTGGAGCAAGGACCTTTCTGATGAAAAAGACCGCCAAGGCTTTGGTCGACGAGGCGATGCTGCAGGTGACCACCTACAGCGTCGAGCAGGCGCGCGCGCTGCATGGCCACCCGGGCGTGCAGTTCGTCGACCTGCGCGATGTGCGCGAACTCGAGCGCGAGGGCGTGATCCCGGGCGCGGTGCATGCACCACGCGGCATGCTGGAGTTCTGGGTTGATCCGGAGTCGCCGTACCACCGGGACGTGTTCGCGCAGGACAAGGAATACGTGCTCTTTTGTGCCGCCGGTTGGCGCTCGGCGCTCGCGACCAAGACCCTGATGGACATGGGCATGGAACGCGTGGCCCACGTCGAGGGCGGATTTGGCGCGTGGAAGCAAGCCGGCGCGCCGACGGCGGAGAAGACAAAGCCGGCAGAGAAGACGAAGAAGGACGCCTGAAGCGCAGCCCGCGGCGCACGCAGACGACACACGCGGCAACGTGCGCTGCTCTCGGCTTCGAGAGGGCGCGGACTAGAATTCCCGACCGGTTGAAGCACACGTCAACCGATGGCGTGCGACCAGGCGCGGCGCCCCACGACGAGGAGATTTCATGCCGGCACTCGCCACCAAGCTCAGCCCGCGTTCCGAAGAGTTTCTGGCGAACGCGGCGGCGATGCGTGCGCTGGTCGACGACCTCAACACGCAGCTGGCGCAGATCGCGCAGGGCGGCGGCGCCGCGCCGCGCGCCAAGCACGTCGCGCGCGGCAAGTTGCTGCCGCGCGACCGCGTCGAGATGCTGCTCGATCCCGGCACGCCCTTCCTCGAGATCGCGCCGCTCGCCGCGCTCGGCATGTACAAGGAAAGAGGCGGCGTCGATGCTGCGCCAGGCGCCGGGCTGATCGCCGGCATCGGCCGCGTCGCGGGCGTCGAGTGCGTCGTCGTCTGCAACGACGCGACCGTGAAAGGAGGCTCCTACTTCCCGCTCACCGTCAAGAAGCATCTGCGCGCACAAGAGATCGCGCAGCAAAACCGCCTGCCCTGCATCTACCTCGTCGATTCGGGCGGCGCAAACTTGCCGAACCAGGACGACGTGTTCCCCGATCGCGAGCACTTCGGCCGCATCTTCTACAACCAGGCGCAGATGAGCGCGCAAGGCATTCCGCAACTTGCTGTCGTGATGGGCTCGTGCACGGCGGGTGGGGCGTACATGCCGGCGATGAGCGACGAATCGATCATCGTCAAGGAGCAGGGCACGATCTTTCTCGGCGGGCCGCCGCTCGTGAAGGCTGCGATCGGCGAGATCGTCACCGCGGAGGACCTGGGCGGCGGCGACGTGCACACGCGGCTCTCGGGTGTCGCCGACCACCTCGCGAACAACGACACGCATGCGATCGCGATCGCGCGCGCGTCGGTGGCGAACCTGAACTGGCGCAAGTCGCACGAACAGCAACTTGTCGCGCCACGTGCGCCGCTGTTCGACGCGGCAGAGTTGCACGGCGTGATCCCGACCGACACGAGGAAGCCCTACGACGTGCGCGAGATCATTGCCCGCATTGTCGACGGCAGCGAGTTCGACGAATTCAAGGCGCGCTACGGCACCACGCTCGTCACCGGCTTCGCGCACATCGAGGGCATGCCGGTCGGCATCGTGGCCAACAACGGCATCCTGTTTTCCGAATCGGCGATGAAGGGCGCGCACTTCATCGAGCTGTGCGGCCAGCGCAAGATCCCGCTCATCTTCCTGCAGAACATCACCGGCTTCATGGTCGGGCGCAAGTACGAAGCCGAGGGCATCGCCAAGCATGGCGCGAAGATGGTGACCGCCGTCTCGACCGTCAACGTGCCGAAGTTCACCATCATCATCGGCGGCAGTTTCGGCGCCGGCAACTACGGCATGTGCGGCCGCGCCTACAGCCCGCGCTTCCTGTGGATGTGGCCGAACGCGCGCATCAGCGTGATGGGCGGCGAGCAGGCGGCGAGCGTGCTCGCGACCGTCCGGCGCGACGGCATCGAAGCCAGGGGCGGCAGTTGGTCGGCCGAGGAAGAGGCGGCGTTTCGCCAGCCCATCCTTGAGCAGTACGAGCTCCAAGGGCATCCGTACTACGCCAGCGCCCGGCTCTGGGACGATGGCGTGATCGACCCGGCCGACACGCGCCGCGTCCTTGCGCTCGCGATCAGCGCGAGCCTGAATGCGCCGATCCCGGATGTGAAGTTCGGCGTGTTCAGAATGTAGGTCATGATCGGCCACGCCTGCTCCATTGACCGTCGCTGACTGCTGCTGACCGCTGCTGAGTCGAACCCGCGCATGGATCCGCATCCACACTTCGCAACGCTTGCGCGCTACAACCTGTGGGCCACGCGGCGGCTCTTCGAGCACCTCGACGCCGTCCCCGAGGTCGACTACCGGCGCGACGCCGGGCTCTTCTTCAAGAGCCTGCATGGCACGCTGAACCACCTGCTCGTCGGCGAGCATGGGCTGTGGTTTCGCCGCTTCGCCGAAGACGTGTCGCCGGCGCTCGCGCTCGACGCTGAACTCGAGCCCGAGCGCGAGCGCCTGCGCAACCGGCTGCTCGACGGCGCCGCGCGCTGGCAGCCGCTGATCGAGTCGTGGCCCGAGGCGCGGTTCGATGCCGATGCCACGCTGGAATACACCTCGACCCAGGGCGTCGCGATGTCGCTGCCTTTCGCCTCCACCCTGGCCCACGTCTTCAACCACGGCACGCACCACCGCGGGCAGATCAGCGCCGCGCTGACCGCGATGGGGCGCGACAGCCCGCAGCTCGATCTGGTGTGGATGCTTCAGGCCGAGAGCAAAGCAACATGAGTTCGACCCTCGTCATCGAACGCGCGAGCCCGCACGTGGCGCGTGTCTGGCTCAACCGGCCTGAAGTGCGCAACGCGTTCAACGAGGCCGTGATCGCCGAACTCACGCAGGCGTTCAACGCCTTTGCGGCGGATGACTCGCTGCGCGCGATTGTCCTCGGCGGCCAAGGCAAGGCTTTTTGCGCCGGCGCCGATTTGTCGTGGATGAAGCAGATGGCCGGCTACGACTGGGAGCAAAACCGCGCCGATGCGCAGGCGCTTGCCGACATGCTGTGGGCGATCCAGAGTTGCCCGGTGCCGGTCGTCGCGCGCATCCATGGCGACTGCTATGCGGGTGGCGTCGGCCTCGCCGCGGTGTGCGATGTGCGCGTCGCGGCGAGCGGTGTCACCTTCTGCCTGAGCGAGGCACGCCTGGGCCTCTTGCCGGCGACGATCGGCCCCTACGTCGTCGGCGCAATGGGTGAGAGCGCGTCGCGCCGCTACTTTACGACAGCCGAGCGATTCAGCGCCGCCGAGGCCCGTTGCGTCGGGCTCGTACACGAAGTCGCCGAGGCCGACGTGCTCGACGCGACGGTCGACGCGATCGTTGCCGCGATCGTCGCCAACGGCCCGCGCGCGGTGCGGGCCTGCAAGCAACTCGTGCGCGATCTGGCTGGCGCGCCGATCACCGAAGTGCTGCGCGCCGACACCGCGCGCCGCATCGCCGACATCCGCGCCAGCGACGAGGGCAAGGAAGGCGTGCGATCCTTTCTCGACAAGCGCCCGCCCGGCTGGCTCGCGAGCCCGGCCCAAGATTGACGACCATGACGACATTTCTCAACCCCGAGTTCTTCGCGGCCTATCTTGTCGCGGCCTGCATCGTGATCGCCGCACCCGGCCCGGACAGCATGAACACGCTGGCGATCGGCATGTCGCGCGGGCGCCGCGAAGGTATGGCCTATGCGCTCGGCGTCGGTATCGGGTGCCTGACGCACACGCTGTGGGCGGTGCTCGGCATCTCGGCAATCGTCGCCGCCTCCGAGACGCTGTTCGGCCTCGTCAAATGGGTGGGTGTCGCCTACCTGCTGTGGCTCGGCGTCCAATCGTTGCGAGAGCGTCGCGCGCTGCCGGTGGCAGACGATCGCGCCGCCCGCGCACAAACGCCCATCGGCGCCTCGACGCGCGTACTGCAGGGCGCGCTCACGAACGCGCTGAACCCGAAGGTCATGCTCTTCTTCATGGCCTTTTTGCCGCAGTTCGCTGACCCGCGGCTCGGCGCGGTTGGCGCGCAGATGCTGGTGATGGGCCTCGTGTTCGCGCTGATCACGGCGATCGCCTACATGTTGCTCGGCGCAAGTGCCGGCAGCCTGGGCGAGCGTCTGCTGCGCAAGCCGTCGATTGCACGGCGCTTGAATCGCGCGACGGGCATCCTCTTCATCGCACTCGCGCTGCGATTGATGCTGGCCGAACGCGCGTGAATCCGGAAATGAAACTGACGACTCCCGGCCGTCTCGCGGCCGCCCCCCGCAGGGGCACCGAACCCGACCGGGAGACCCGGATCGGGCTCGGCGTGCCAATACGGCCGTACCCCCTGCTTGCCTGCGGCAACCTGTCGCCGAGGGGAGGGCAAGCCCGTTTCATGCGTCGCGGGTCGCGCGAAGCGCGGTGGAACAACTGACATGTCCACGCTCGACACGCCGCAACTCGTCGCGATTGCCGCGGCCCTCGGCTGGGCGAGCGGGCTGCGTCTTTATGCGGTGCTCTTTCTGGTCGGGCTCGCAGGCTTCATGGGCTGGGTCGATCTGCCTTCGGGCCTTCACCTTCTGCAGCATCCGCTGATGCTTGGCGCCAGCGGCCTCATGCTTTGCGTCGAGTTCTTCGCCGACAAGATTCCCGGTGTCGACACGCTGTGGGACATGATCCACACGCTCATACGCATTCCTGCCGGCGCGGCCCTCGCCGCCGCGGTTTTTGGCGCCGATCAGGCGACCGCCGCCAGCGTTGCCGCACTGCTCGGCGGCACACTCGCCGCCACGAGCCATTTCGCGAAGGCGACGACGCGCGCCGCGGTGAATACCTCGCCTGAACCCTTCTCCAACATCGGCCTGTCGCTGCTCGGCGATGCGACAGTGCCGTTCGCGCTGTGGCTTGCCTTCGCGCATCCGTGGGTGTTTTTCCCGCTGCTCGCGCTTGCGCTGGCGGCCATGGCGGTGCTGCTGTGGTGGCTGGGCCACTTCCTGCTTCGACTCATGCGACGATGGTTTTCCCGATCGCCCACTGTGCTCGGCAGGATCTGACGAGAATGAGCGGGCGCCAATTCCAACCGCGGAACGCGACGAGGTACGGTTGATGTTCACCAAAATACTGATTGCCAACCGGGGGGAGATCGCATGCCGCGTCGCCGCTACTGCGCGCCGGCTGGGCATCCGCACCGTCGCCGTGTACTCCGACGCGGACGCCCGCGCGCGCCACGTTTGCGTGTGCGACGAGGCGGTCGCGATCGGCGGTGCGTCACCGAAGGAAAGCTACCTGCGTGCCGATCGCATCCTTGCCGCAGCCGAGGCGACCGGTGCGCAGGCGGTGCATCCGGGCTACGGCTTCCTTTCCGAGAACGCAGGCTTCGCGACGGCGTGCGCCGAAGCCGGCATCGCGTTCATCGGCCCGCCGGCCTCGGCGATCGCCGCGATGGGCAGCAAGTCGGCGGCGAAGGCGCTGATGGGCGCGGCCGGCGTGCCGCTAGTGCCGGGCTATCACGGTGAGCGACAGGAGGCATCGTTCCTGCGCGAGCAGGCCGACGCGATCGGCTACCCGGTGCTGATCAAGGCGAGTGCAGGCGGCGGCGGCAAGGGCATGCGGCGTGTCGAGAAGAGCGCCGACTTCGAAGCCGCGCTCGCTTCCTGCCAGCGCGAGGCGCAATCGAGCTTCGGCGACGCGAAGGTGCTGATCGAGCGCTACGTCACGCGCCCGCGTCATATCGAGATCCAGGTTTTCGCCGACACGCAAGGCGAGTGCGTCTACCTCTTCGAGCGCGACTGTTCGGTGCAGCGGCGCCACCAGAAGGTGCTCGAGGAAGCGCCCGCGCCCGGCATGAGCGCCGAGCGCCGCGCGGAAATGGGCGCTGCGGCCGTCGCGGCGGCGAAGGCGGTTGGCTACGTCGGCGCGGGCACGGTCGAGTTCATCGCCGAGCCGACGCCTGACAGCAGCGACTTGCGCTTCTATTTCATGGAGATGAATACGCGGCTGCAGGTGGAGCATCCGGTGACGGAGGCGATCACCGGCGTCGATCTCGTCGAATGGCAGTTGCGCGTCGCGGGCGGCGAGCCGCTGCCGATGGAGCAGAGCGACCTGAAGATCCGCGGCCATGCGATCGAGGCGCGCATCTGCGCCGAGAACCCGGATGCCGGTTTCATGCCGGCGATCGGAAACCTGGATGTCGCGCGCTGGCCGGCGCATGTCGCGTTCTGCCGCAACGCCGACGGCGAGTCGTTCCACGACGCGGCGCCGGTGCGCATCGACGCCGGGTTCGGCGAGGGCGACACGATCTCGCCGCACTACGACTCGATGATCGCCAAGCTGATCGTCTGGGGCGCCGACCGCGCGCAGGCGCTCGCGCGGCTCGATATGGCGCTGGCGCAGGCGCACATCGTCGGCCTGCACACCAACGTCGCCTTCCTGCGGCGCGTGGTGGGTTCGCAGGCGTTCGCGGGTGCCGATCTGGATACGGCGCTGATCGAGCGTGAACATGCGGCGCTGTTCGAGGCGCCGCCCTTGCCTCTGCAATGCGTCGTCGGTGGCGTCGTTGCGCGTGCGCTCGCACTCGAACGCGGGCGCGAGACGGCCGACCCGTGGTCGCGAGCCGATGCCTGGCGGATGTACGGCGCGGCGCTTCGGCGCTTCGATATCGAGGTGCGTGGCGAGCATCACCACGTGGCGCTCGAGCGCACGCATGGTGGGGCCGAATGGATCGTCGTCGGCGGTGCACGCTGGCCGTTCACGTGCGTCCAGCTCGACGCCGATCGCCACGAGATCGCGGTCGATGGGCAGCGCTGGGTCGTCGCCGTGTACGCGAGCGGCGAACAGGTGAGCGTCTTCGCGCCTGAAGGTTCGGGCACCGCGCACGAAGTCGACTTGATCGCACACGCCGGCGACGGCGCCGCCGAGGGCGGGCGCCTCACCGCGCCGATGCCGGGCAAGGTGATCGCTTTCCTCGCCAAGGCGGGCGACGTCGTCACGCTCGGCCAGCCGCTCGCGGTGATGGAGGCGATGAAGATGGAGCACACCATCTCGGCCCCGCGCGACGGCACGATCGAGGCGCTGCTCTACGCGCCCGGCGATCAGGTCGACGAGGGCGGGGAATTGCTGAGCCTCGCGCCGCTGTGAACCACGAAGGACGATGACGATGAAGCTGCCGAACCATGTGACGCTCGTGGACGTGGGCCCGCGCGACGGGCTGCAGAACGAGAAGCAGCCGGTCGACACCGCCGTCAAGATCGAGCTCGTGCACCGCCTGCAGGCCGCGGGCCTGCGCGAGATCGAGGTGACGAGCTTCGTCAGCCCGAAGTGGGTGCCGCAGATGGCCGACAACACGGCCGTGATGGCGGGACTCATGCGCAAACCGGGTGTTCGCTACTCGGTGCTGACGCCGAATCTGAAAGGGCTTGAAACCGCCTTGCCGAGCAAGCCGGACGAGATCGTCGTCTTCGGCGCGGCGAGCGAAGCCTTCAGCCAGCGCAACATCAACTGCAGCATCGAGGAAAGCATCGAGCGCTTCCGTCCCGTTGTTGCCGCCGCGCACGAGCATGGCATCAAGGTGCGCGCAGCGGTGTCGTGCGCGCTCGGCTGCCCGTACGAGGGCGAGGTGAGCGCGGACGAAGTCGAGCGCGTCGTCGTGTTGATGAAGGCGATCGGCGTCGACCACTGCGGCATCGCCGACACGATCGGCGTCGGCACCCCGCGGCGCGTGCAGGCGGCGATGGAGCGCGCATTGAAGCACTTCCCTATCGAAGAGGTGAGCGGGCACTTCCACGACACCTACGGCCAATCGCTCGCCAACATCTACGCCTGCCTCGAACTCGGCATCCACAGCTTCGACGCGAGCGTGGCCGGGCTCGGCGGCTGCCCTTACGCGAAGGGTGCGACTGGCAATGTCGCGACCGAGGACGTGCTCTTCATGCTGCGCGGCCTCGACATCGAGACCGGCATCGACCTCGATGCACTCGTCGATGCTGCAAAGTACATCTCCGACGTGCTCGGCCGCAAACCGGTGTCGCGCTCGGGCAATGCGCTGCTCGCGAAGCGCGCGGTGGCCCTCGCGGCATGAGTGCGCACGTGTCCGCATCGCCTGCCAACGATGAGCGCGACCCCGACAGGCCGGAAGGCTTTCGCCGCGTCAGCGATGCGCTCGCCGCGCGCGGCCATCCGCATGCGCCGGTGTTTCTGAAGGTCGCCGCGCGCACGGCACAGGAGGCGGCGGATGCGCTCGGCGTCGGCGTCGGGCAGATCGCCAAGAGCATCGTCTTTCGGCGTCGCAGCGACGCCGCCGCGGTGCTCGTCGTCACCTCGGGCGACAAGCGGGTCGACGAGGCGAAAGTCGCGGCGCGTGTCGGGCCCGTCGGCCGCGCTGACGCGGCCTTCGTCAAGGGCGCAACGTCGTTCACGATCGGCGGCGTCGCGCCGGTTGGCCACTCGACGAAGCCGGTGATGCTGATCGACCGCGAACTGTTCCGCTTCGACGCGATCTGGGCCGCCGCCGGTCATCCGAATGGCGTCTTCCTGCTCACGCCCGCGCAGCTCGTCAGCCTCACTGAGGCGCCGGTCGAGGACGTGACGACGTGAACGCCGACGCCACGCCCGTGGCCAGCCCCTGCAACAACGTCTGCAAGATGGACGCACGCAGCGGCTGGTGCCTCGGCTGCTATCGAACACTGGACGAGATCGCGTCCTGGTCCTCGCTCGAAGAGTGGCGCAAGCGCGCCGTCGTCGAGGCGCTCGCGCCGCGCCGCGAGGCGGCGAGCGCGCAGCGCGTGGCCCGGCGGGAGGGCTGATGAAGCAGTTGCGTTTCTGCTTCGACTTTGTTTCGCCCTACGCCTACCTCGCGTTCGAGCGGCTGCCGCAGGCGCTCGCGGGCCTGTCAGTCGAGGTGAGCTACCAGCCGCTGCTGTTCGCCGGACTGCTGCAACACTGGGGGCAAAAGGGTCCCGCCGAGTTCGAGCCCAAGCGCGCCTGGACCTTCCGTCAGGTGGCGTGGCTTGCGCATCGCCTCGGCATTCGACTCGACATACCGACGCAGCATCCGTTCAACCCGCTCGCGCTTCTGCGACTCTCGCTGGTCTGCGCGCCGGCGCTCGCTGACGGCACGAGCGGCACGAGTGGCACGAGCGGCACGAACTGCACGAACTGCACGATCGGCACGCCGAGCCGGCGTGTCTGCGAACGCCTGTTCCACCACGTCTGGCACGGCGGCGGCGACCCGAACGATGCGGACCGGATGGTCGCGCTCACCGCGGCCTTGCAGCCGCAGCGCGACCCGACACAGGACGCGGTGAAGCAGACCTTGCGCGCAGCAACGGATGCGGCCGCCGCGCGCGGTGTCTTCGGTGTACCGACGATCGAGGTCGACGACCGCATGTTCTGGGGCCTGGATTCGCTCGACATGCTTGGCGCCTACCTGCATGGCGACGCGTGGTTCGAGGGGCCGGCGTGGGATGCCGCGGGGCGCATGCCGCGCGGGGTTGAGCGCAAGCGCTAACCCCCGGCAAGCGGCGAGCTGACAATCGCCGTTCAGGGATGCTGCGCCGGCCCTGTCGACGTCATCGAAGCGTGGCGCCGGGCTGGACCGGCGCGCGCCCAGCGCCGCGGGTGACGTCCCGAGGGCTGCGTCAGGACGCGCTCTCGGCGCCTCCGAGCTTGATGATGAGCACCGGTATCGGCGACAGCGCGAGCACTTTAGTCGCCACGCTGCCCAGCACCATCTTGGCCACGCCCGTGCGGCCGTGCGAACCCATCACTATGAGCTCGGCGCCGCTGGTCTGCGCGGCGGTCACGATGCCGCGCGCGGCCTGGGCGTCCTCGACGATGAGAGATTCGATCGCCACGCCGGCCGCGCGCGCCTCGTTGCCGATGCGTTCGAGGGCTTTCATGCCCTGCGCGCGGGCGGTATCCATATAGGTCTCCATTCCCGCGATGTTGCTCTCGCCGATGCCCGCGAAGGGATAGACGTCCTGCACGTACACCGCAGTGAGGGTCGCCGATGCCAGCTTCGCGAGCGGCACTGCGCGATACGCGCCTGCCAGTGACGCGTCAGAACCGTCGGTGGGAACCAGGATCTTGCGAAACATAGTGAACTCCTCGTGCGTGAGATTGCAGGGTTGCGGCCGGCCGGCGTGTCGACGCCATTGTGCCGGTGACATCGACCACAAGGAAGACGCGTCAATGCATTTACGCGCACGCGCCGGGCGATCGAGCACGTGCACCTCGGCCGGGCCACGCGCGGCGCAATAGCCATGGCAACGACCTGATGGTCCGTTCAGCGCCATGATGGCCCCCAAGTCCCTTGCCGCGTGAACGCGAGATCTGCCGAGGATCGTCATGAGCGAAGAGAACGTCGAACTGGTGGGCCCCGACTTCGGGGATGGAGTGCCCGCGTCGACGCTCCTCGAAGGCGTGCCGTTGATCGGGCATGTGCAAGGGGAGCCGATCATCGTGGTCCGCCGCGGCAAGGAGGTGTTTGCCATCGGCGCCGTGTGCACGCACTACGGCGGCCCGCTGGCCGAAGGGCTTGTCGACGGCGACACCGTGCGTTGCCCGTGGCACCACGCATGTTTCAGTTTGCGCAGCGGAGAGGCATTGCGTGCGCCGGCATTGAACGCGGTTTCCTGCTGGCGGGTGGACGAGCGCGACGGCAAGGTCCATGTCGGCGATCGGATCGAACCTGCTTCGACGCCTGCAGCGCCCGCGCGGGACAGGACGAGTGCGCCGGATCGACCGGAATCCATCGTCATCATCGGCGGCGGCGCGGCAGGCGACGCCGCAGCGGAGATGCTGCGGCGTGAACACTACGACGGCAGCATCACCTTGCTCAGCGCCGATGACTCGCTGCCCTGCGATCGACCGAATCTCTCAAAGAACTACCTTGCGGGCAGCGCGCCCGAAGACTGGATCGCGCTGCGCTCGGCGGAGTTCTATCGCGAACAGCGCATCGACGTCAGGCTGAATGCGCGCGTCGTCGGCATCGACATCGCGAATCGCAAGGTGATGCTCGACGACGGCAGCGACCACACCTACGGGGCGCTCTTGCTCGCGACCGGCGCCGAGCCGGTGCAGCTCGGCGTACCGGGCGCCGACCTGCCGCACGTGCACTACCTGCGAACCTGGGCCGACAGCCGCGCGTTGAACGCTGCGGCGGCGAAGGCGCGGCGCGCAGTCGTGATCGGCGCCAGCTTCATCGGACTGGAAGTCGCAGCTTCCTTGCGCGCGCGTGACATCGATGTGCATGTCGTGGGGCGCGAAACGGTGCTCATGGAGCGTGTGCTCGGCGCCGAGGTCGGCGCATTCCTGCTCGGACTTCATCAGGAGCATGGCGTCGAGTTTCATCTCGGCGCGACGGTGGCGTCGATCGCGGAGAGCGCCGTCACATTGACCAGCGGGGAGTCGCTGGCGTGTGACCTCGTCGTCGTCGGCATCGGCGTGCGTCCGGCGATCGCCCTCGCGGAGCAGGCCGGGCTGAGGATCGATCGCGGTGTCAGCGTCGATCGCTACCTGCAGACGAGTGCGGCCGGCGTCTACGCTGCCGGCGACATCGCACGCTGGCCCGACCGGCTGAGCGGCGCGCCGATCCGCGTCGAACATTGGGTGGTTGCGCAGCGTCAGGGTCAGGTCGCCGCGCGCAACATGCTCGGCCGGCGAGAGGCGTTTGACGCAGCGCCGTTCTTCTGGACCGAGCAATACGACTTCACCCTGGCTTACGTCGGGCATGCCGAAGGGGTCGACCGCGTCGACATCGACGGCACGCTCGCTGCACGAGACTGCAAGATCAGCTACAGCCGTGGCGGGACACAGCTCGCCGTCGCCGTCGTGCAGCGCGACCTCGAAGGCCTGCGCAGCGAAGTCGAGTTCGAGCGCGCGCTTGCCGCAAGCGAGTGATCGACGTCTGCCATTCGCAACCACCCCGAAGGATCGAGCCATGGACCAGCACATGTACCCCGAAGCATCGATGGAACTGCACCGCCAACGCCAGGAGCTCGCGCCTGCCGCTGCCGCTGCTTTCAAGGCGTTCAACCAGGCTGTCTTCGCGGATGGCGCGCTGTCCGCCAAGACGAAGGACCTGATCGCGATCGCCGTCGCCCACGTCACCCAATGCCCGTATTGCATCCGCGGCCACACCGCGAGCGCGTTGCGCAAGGGCGCGACACAGCAGGAGGTGATGGAAGCGATCTGGGTCGCCGCCGAAATGCGCGCCGGCGGCGCCTATGCGCACTCGAACCTGGCGATCGACACGATGAACCAGGTTGCGGCGAAGCAAAGCGGCAAACCCACCTGAGCGAACTAGGGCATGTTAACACTAACTGATTTGACTCCACATACCGCGAGATACTTCGTGCATGGAGATCACAGCAAGCCAATTCGCGCAGATCGAACACTGCATGCCTACGCAGCGAGGCAATGTCAGTTTGAGCAACCTGCAGGTTTTGAATGCCATCCTCTTCGTAGCCGAGCACGGCTGCAAGTGGCGTGGTCTACCCAAGCGTTTTGGCAACTGGCACACCATTTACACGCGCATGAACCGGTGGTCCAAGGCCGGTGTACTCGACCGCGTGTTCGAGCAGTTGCAGCAGTCGCAGGTCGTGCGCATCAAGATCGAAGCCGTGTCGCTGGACAGCACCAGCGTCAAGGTGCATCCGGATGGCACAGGAGCGCTAAAAAAGACAGCCCGCAGTCCATCGGCAAATCGCGCGGCGGATGGAACACCAAGATTCATATGGTTGCCGCGGATGCTCGTACGGCCGTGACGTTCTCGCTCTCACCAGGTCAGGCGCATGACGCGCCCGAGGGTCGCGCGCTACTGAGCCGACGGGGCGCCCCGAATCGACCCCTGCACTTGCTGATGGACAGAGCCTACGAGGGCAACGAGACGCGCCAGCTGGCACTCGACCTGGGCTTCATCCCCGTCGTGCCGCCGCTGAAGACCCGCATCGAGCCTTGGGAATACGACCGCGAGATGTACAAGCGCCGCAACGAGGTCGAGCGCCTGTTCCGCCGCCTGAAGGGCTACCGGCGCATTTTCTCGCGCTTCGAGAAATTGGATGCTCTGTTCATCGGCTTCATCAACTTCGTGCTCATCGCCGATGGCTGCGTAGTGTTAACATGCCCTAGTCGATGAGCACGCGCATCGCAACCGCAAACGTCAAGCTCAAGCGTGCCTATGAGCCTGCAGACGCAGGCGATGGCACGCGGGTGTTGATCGATCGGTTGTGGCCGCGCGGCCTGACCAAAACTGCTGCGGCGGTCGATCTTTGGCTGAAGGATGTGGCGCCGAGCACCGAGCTGCGAAAGTGGTTCGGCCACGAACCGGCGCGCTGGGCAGAGTTTCAGGACCGCTATGCGCAGGAGCTCGGCGAGCATCCGCAGGCGTTCGAGCAACTTCGCGACATGGTGCGCGCGGGTCGGATCACGCTCGTTTACTCGGCCCGCGACGAGGCGCACAACGATGCCGTCGTCCTGCGCCAGTTGTTGCTCGGCGAGATCGCAGCTCGAACGCACGCGCCGGTATGGCGGCCCTGAGGACAGCGCTCGAGGAGTGCCCGCCCAATCGATCTGGGCAAGCTCGCGTCGAGCGCGCTCAAGCCTGCAGGCCGAGCCCGATGCGCGAGATGCGGCCGCCTTCGACTTCGCGGACCACCAGCGTGGCCGGTCCGATCTGCACACTGTCGCCAGCCACCGGTCGACGCCGCAGTTCGGCGCCCATCCAGTCGCCGAGGGATGCGGATGCATCTGCTGGCGTCGGCAAGGCGTAGAACTCGCACACCGAACCCACCGTGGCAGCCGGGTCGAGTGCAAAGTCCCGGAACACAGCGCGCACCTGCTGTTCATCGGCCGGGTCCGGCAGCGCCACGCCAAGCCGGCGCGCCATCAGGGCGATCGTGCTGCCCTGTGTCAGCAATGACGCCAGCACTACCACGAAAGCGACGTTGAACAGCAGGGCTGCATGCGGTGTGCCGGCCAGCAGCGGAAAGCACGCCAGCACGATAGGCACGGCGCCGCGCAGCCCGACCCAGGATATGAACCAGGTTTCGCGCGCCGTATAGCGAAACGGCAGCAGGCACAACCAGACAGCCACCGGCCGCGCCACGAAGATCAACGCCAGCACCACGGCCAGCGCGGGGCCCGCTGTATCCAGCATCGTGCTCGGCGTCACCAGCAGGCCGAGCAGCAGGAACATGCCCGCCTGCGCGAGCCAGGCGTAGCCGTCCATCGCCGCCAGGGTCGGGGCAACGATCTTTGCGGCGCGGTTGGCGACGATCAAACCGAACAGATAGACCGCCAGGAAGCCCGAGCCGCCCGCCATGCCGGTGGCGGCGAAGATCGACAGCCCGGCGGCGGCAATCAACAGCGCCAGGATGCCGCTTTCGGCATTGCGCGATGCTACGTAACGCAGCAGCAACGCGGCGCCAAAGCCGCCCATCACGCCGACGAGCGTGCCCCAGCCGAACTGCTGAACAAAGGACAGCGCCATCACCTTCCAGGCCGATGCGGTCGGGGCGCCGCCCGCCAGCAGCGCGATGAACGCGAGCGTGAGGTAGACCGCCATCGGGTCGTTCATGCCCGACTCGATCTCGAGCGTCGCTGCCACGCGCTCATTCAGCGTCACGCCCGAACGGCTCAGCAGTGCGAACACGGCGGCGGCATCGGTCGAGCCGACGATCGAGCCCAGCAACAGCGCAGTCCACCCATCCAGTCCGACGAACCAGACGCCCGCGAGCGCCGTGATACCCGCGCACACCAGTACGCCGACGGTCGCCAGCAACAAAGCAGGGCGCAGTCCGGTGCGAAATCGCCGGTACTCGGTACGCAGGCCGCCGTCGAGCAGGATGACCGCCAGCGACAGGTTGCCGACCCAGAAGCTGAGCCGGAAGTCGTCGAAGCGGAAGCCCCCCGGGCCGTCCTCGCCGGCAAGCATGCCGGCAGCGAGGAAGACAAGCAGGAACGAGAACCCCATGCGCACCGAGAACAGGCCGGCCAGCACGCTGAGGAAGACGAGCCCCGCGGCCGCGAGCATCGGCAGATTGACGAAATCCATGCGCCGATTGTCGGGGCGCACGTTGCCGGTCCGACTCCAGGCCGATTCGAACGCTGTAGCAGGTGCGCTATGGGGGTTTTCCCCGGGCCAATCTCACCTATCACTTTGACTACCAAGCGCAAGTCATTATTTTTGCGTGGATTTTCCTGCGCATCGAATTTTCTAAAGGTCGTCTAAGTGATTGATTTCACTGAAATTTTCAGGACAGCGCGTTGATTCGCTCAGATCGTTGCGTTAAAGTGGCAAATAGTGCATTTTTGTGGCGAAATGGGCCAACGGCGTCGGCGGAGGTGGGGTGGCGAATTTCGTGTTTCAGGGCGCTTCGGCGTTGACGCTCGACGGCAAGGGCCGGGTGACGGTGCCCGCGCGCCATCGCGACGTGCTGCAGGCCACCGCAGGCGGTCAATTGACGCTGACCAAGCATCCGCAGGGTTGCCTGATGGTGTTTCCGCGCCCGGCCTGGGAAGGTTTTCGCGATCGAGTTGCCGCGCTGCCGATGGCCGTCAGCGGCTGGAAGCGCGTCTTTCTCGGCAACGCGATGGACGTCGAGATCGACGCCTCATCGCGCGTGCTGGTGTCACCTGAACTTCGCTCCGCGGCCGGCCTCACGCGTGATGTGATGTTGCTCGGCATGGGCAGCTATCTCGAGCTGTGGGACGCAGCCGCCTACGCCGCGCACGAGGCGCAGGTGATGCAGTCGGAGATGCCCGACGCGCTCAAGGATTTCAGCTTCTGATGGCTGCAACCCCGCAGCCCGCCTCCTGGCAACACACGACGGTGCTGCTGGTCGAGGCGGTCGATGCCCTCGTGACCGACCCCGACGGTATCTACGTCGACGCCACCTTCGGCCGCGGCGGGCACTCGCGCCGCCTGTTGGCGTCGCTGTCGCCGTCGGCGCGACTGATTGCCTTCGATCGCGATCCGGACGCGATCGCCGCTGCGAGCGAGGGCGACGAGCGACTTTCCGACGCGCGCTTCTCGATCAGCCATGCGCGCTTTGCCCGCATGGCCGAGGAACTCGCCGAGCTCGACATCGCGCAAGTGGACGGCGTGCTGCTCGACCTCGGTGTCTCGAGCCCGCAGATCGACAACCCTGCGCGCGGTTTCAGCTTCCGTTTCGACGGCCCGCTGGACATGCGCATGGACACGACCCGCGGCGAAAGCGCTGCGGACTTTCTGGCCCGTGCGGGCGAACAACAGATCGCGGAGGTGATACGTGACTACGGCGAAGAACGGTTTGCTGTTTCGATTGCAAAGGCGCTTGTTGCTCGCCGCTCAGGCGGGCACGGGGTTCGAACCACGGCCGAACTTTCCGAAGTCGTGGCTGGTGCGGTCAAGACCCGCGAGCCGGGCCAGAACCCTGCAACGCGCACATTTCAAGCTCTTCGGATTTTCGTCAACGCCGAGCTTGAGGAACTCGAACAAGGGCTGAACGCGGCGCTCGCGCTGCTGCGCCCAGGCGGGCGGCTGGTCGTGATCAGCTTTCACTCGCTCGAGGATCGCATCGTCAAGACCTTCATCGCGCGCCATAGCAAGTCGGTCTACGACCGGCGCGCCCCGTTCGCCGAGCCGGCGCCCGTGCGGCTGAAGGCGCTCGCGCGCGTGCGGGCGGGCGTTGCGGAGCTGCGCGCCAACCCGCGCGCACGCTCGGCGATCATGCGTGTCGCCGAACGCACCGACGTGTCGATGGGAGCCCCGGCATGACGCGGCTGAACCTGTTGCTGCTGGCGGCCGTGCTGCTCTCCAGCATCAGCCTCGTCCACGTGAGCTACGACGCGCGGCGCTTGTTCACCCAGCTCGACAAGGCGCAGCGCGAGGCACGTCAGCTCGAGATCGACTTCGACCGGCTCAACGCCGAGAAGCAATCGCAGGCGACGCCGTCGCGCGTCGAGGCAGTTGCGCGCAAGGAACTCGGCATGCGCACTGCCACCCCGGCGGTCACGCAGTATGTGACCTACGCGCAGGCAGCGGCGTCTGGCGTGGCAGGAGTCGCACGATGAGCAAGGCGCGGCGGCCGGCTGGTGGCGGGAATGGCGGCGCTGGCGGTGGCGCTAGGGGTGGCGCCAAAGGTGGTGCACGCGGCAACGTCCTGCGCGGCGTGGAATATGCATCGAGCCCGCTGCTGGCATCGAAGACGCCGCCGTGGCGCTCCAAGCTGCTCGTCGCCTTCGTCGGTGCTTCGTTTTGCGTGCTGCTCGGCCGCGCCGTCTACGTGCAGATCGTCGATGCGCCGTTCTTCCTGCGTCAGGGCGAGGCGCGCTATGCGCGCACGCTGGAGTTGCCGGCGAGCCGCGGCCGCATCCTCGATCGCAATGGGCTGATCCTTGCCGCGAGCGTGCCCGTGCCCTCGCTGTGGGCGATCCCGAAGGACATGGACAGCGACCCTGCCGTGCGTGCGCAACTGGCGAAAGCGCTCGGCTTCAAGCCCAAGGAGCTCGAGGCGCGAATCGGCGAAAGCCAGAACTTTGTCTGGTTGCGCCGTCAGGTCGACGAGCCGTTCGCCGCGCAGGTGCTCGCGCACAAGTTCAAGGGCGTGCACCAGGTGCGCGAATACAAGCGCCAGTATCCTGAAGGCGAGGCGGCGGCGCACGTAGTTGGCTTCACGAACATCGAGGATCGCGGCCAGGAAGGCGTTGAGCTCGCGTTCCAGAACGAACTGCTCGGCCATGTCGGTTCGCGCCGCGTGATCAAGGACAGGCTCGGCCGCGTGGTTGAGGACATCGGCGACAGCACGGCGCCCGAAGATGGCGAGGACATCGCGCTGTCGATTGACTCGAAGGTGCAGTTCTTTGCCTACCAGCGCGTGCGCGATGCGGTGATCGAGAATAAGGCCAAGGCCGGCAGCGTGGTCGTCCTCGATGCGCGCACCGGCGAGGTGCTGGCGCTGGCCAACTACCCGAGCTACAAGCCCGACGACCGGCGCAATCTGTCCGGTGCGCAGTTGCGCAACCGGGCGATGACCGACATCTTCGAGCCGGGCTCGACGATGAAGCCCTTCATCGCCGGCTGGGCGATGGAGTCTGGCCGCGTCACGCCCGAGACGCCGATCCAGACCGCACCCGGTCGCATCACGATCGGCGGCTCGACGATCAGCGATGCGCACCCGCATGGCGTGCTGACGGTCGCGCAGGTGATCCAGAAATCGAGCAACGTCGGCACCGTCAAGATGGCGATGCAGATGCAGCCGCGCGAGATGTGGGAACTCTTCAGCGCGGTGGGCTTCGGCCAGCGTCCGCAGATCGATTTCCCAGGCGCGGTGACGGGGCGCCTGCGCCCGTACAAGAGCTGGCGCCCGATCGAGCAGGCGACGATGAGCTACGGCTACGGCCTGTCGGCGAGCCTGTTCCAGCTCGCCCGGGCCTACACCATGTTCGCGCATGACGGCGAGTTGCTGCCGTCGTCCATCCAGAAGCTGCCCGAAGCGCCGGAAGGCGCAGAGCGCAGCGGCGCGCAAGGCGTCATGCAGACCGCTGGCGTGCGCGTGCTTTCACCCAAGACGGCGCGCGCGGTGCGCGAGATGCTTTTCATGGTGACGCAGGCGGGTGGCACCGCGCCCAAGGCGCAGACCATGGGCTACACCGTCGGCGGCAAGACCGGCACCGCCTACAAGCAGGAGGGCAAGTCGTACTCGCAGAAGAAGTACCGCGCCTGGTTCGTCGGCATGTCGCCGGCGCTCGATCCGCGCATCGTCGTTGCGGTGATGGTCGACGAGCCGACGGCGGGCAAGTACTTTGGTGGCGACGTGGCAGCGCCGGTGTTCTCTGCCGTCGTCCAGCAGACCTTGCGCACGCTCGGCGTGCCGCCCGATCTCGAAGTCAAGCCACAGATCGTGTCGCACCCCTTGCCGGCCGAGGAAGAGAGCTTCTGATGGCGGCGTCGATACAGCTCGCCTCGAACGACGCCGCGGTTGCGTGGCTGCGCGCGCGTGGCGTGCGCGGGCTCGCCTCCGACAGCCGGCGCGTGGAGCCTAGTGACGCCTTTGTCGCATGGTCGGGTGAGGTACATGACGGCCGCGCCTTCGTCGCCCCGGCGCTCGCCGCCGGTGCGCTCGCCTGCCTCGTGGAGGGCGAACACGAGGGCAAGGGCGAGGGCAAACCTGCGCCGCGCTTCGCGTTCGCCGACGAGCGCATCGCCACGCTCGACGGCTTGCGTGCCGCCGCCGGGCCGATCGCTAGCGCCTTCCTCGGCGAGCCGAGCCGTCAGCTTGCGATGCTTGCCGTCACTGGCACGAACGGCAAGACCTCAACCGCATGGTGGCTCGCGCAGGCGTTGACGGCGCTGGGACGCCGCTGCGGCGTCGTCGGCACGCTTGGCATCGGTGAGCCGCCGCGCGCCGGCGCGAACGAGGCGGAGGCGCTCTTGCAAAGCGGATTGACGACGCCCGATCCAGTGGTGCTGCAAACCGCGCTGCGCCGTTTCGCCGACGAGGGCTTCGTCGCCTGCGCGATCGAGGCCTCATCGATCGGCCTGTCGCAGCAACGTCTTGCGGGCTGCACGTTTCGCGTCGCTCTGTTCACCAATTTCACGCGCGACCACCTCGATCATCATGGTTCGATGGAGGCCTATTGGCGGGCGAAGGAGGTGCTGTTCGACTGGCCGGAGCTGGCCGCAGCGGTCGTCAATCTGGACGACGAACGCGGGCATGCGCTGGCGCAGCGCGCGGCGGCACGCAGCCTGGACTTGTGGACGGTATCGAGCGGAGCGCCCGCGCGCCTCGTCGCGCGCGCGATCGCGTACCGCGACGGCGGCCTCGCCTTCGACGTGAGCGAAGAAGGCGGCGCGACGCTGCCGGTGCGCAGCAGGTTGATCGGCGAGTTCAACGTCGCGAATCTGCTCGGCGTGATCGGCGGATTGCGCGCGCTCGACGTTTCGCTGGCCGACGCCGTCGCCGCCTGCGCGCAGTTGACGCCGGTGCCTGGGCGCATGCAACGCGTGGAGGCTGACCCCTCGATCGCGCAAAACCGCGATCGATCCTCCGCGGAGAACGCGCCCGGTTTGGGGCGCCCCAGCACCCGGGCGCACCGCGTCGATGAACTCCCCGAAATCGTGATCGACTACGCGCACACGCCAGATGCGATCGAGAAGGCGCTGATCGCGTTGCAGCCGTTCGCGCGCGAGCGCGGCGGAAAGCTGTGGTGCGTGTTCGGCTGCGGCGGCAATCGCGACGCCAGCAAACGCCCGCTGATGGGTGCGATTGCCGAACGTCTCGCCGACCATGTCGTCCTCACGAGCGACAACCCGCGTCACGAGTCGCCGGGCTTCATCCTGTCGCAGATCCTCGTCGGCGTGATCGGACACGACGATGTCGACGTCATCGAGGACCGTCACGCTGCGATCGCCTACGTGGTGCAGGCGGCCGATGCGCATGACGTCGTGCTGATCGCTGGCAAAGGGCATGAGGACTACCAGGAGATCGCGGGCGAGCGCAAGGCGTTCAGCGATGTCGGCATCGCGCGCACGCTGCTCGCGGTGCGCGCCTCGGGCGGTGCGGCATGAGCGCGGTGCCCGCGAACCGGGGGCTCCTGTGAGCACGGCGATGATGACGCTCGCCCAGGCCCACGCGCTGCTTGCCGACGCGATGCCCGGTGTGCGGCTCGTCGGCGATGGCGGGACCTCCATCCGCCGCGTGCACTCCGACACCCGCAGCCTGCGCGCCGGAGATTTGTTCGTTGCACTGCGCGGCGAGCGCTTCAACGCGCATGAGTTCCTGTTCCAGGCGCGCGAATCGGGTGCCACAGCAGCGCTCGCCGAGCGCGGCCTCGCCGAGGCCGCGCTGCCGGGCCTGCTCGTGAGCGACAGCCGCGCCGCACTTGGCGCGCTCGCCGCGGCCTGGCGGCGGCGCTTCAACCTGCCGCTGATCGCCGTCACCGGCAGCAACGGCAAGACGACCGTGACGCAGATGATCGCCGCGATCCTGCACGCCTGGGTCGGCGCGGGCGCTTTCGCAACCGAGGGCAACTTCAACAACGACATCGGCGTGCCGCTCACGCTGCTGCGCCTGCGCCAGGACGACGCGACCTCGCACCGCGCGGGCGTGGTCGAGATCGGCATGAACCACCCGGGCGAGATCGCGCCGCTCGCCCGGATCACGGCGCCGACCGTCGCGCTCGTCAACAACGCGCAGCGCGAGCACCTCGAATTCATGGCCGACGTGCGCGCCGTCGCACTCGAAAACGGTTCGGTGATTTCCGCGCTCGGCGCCGATGGCATCGCCGTGTTCCCGGCCGACGACGAATTCACGCCGGTCTGGCGCGGGCTCGCTGGCGCGCGCAAGACGCTGAGCTTCGCGCTCGAGTCCGAGGCGGATGTGCAAGGGCGCTGCGAATGGCGTGGCGACCATTGGTTCGTTGCGCTGGCGGCGCCGTCAGCCGCGCCGTCAGGCCACTGCGAGATCCGCCTGCGCATTGCCGGGAGGCACAACGTGAAGAACGCGCTCGCCGCGGCCGCATGTGCACTCGCCGCCGGCTGCCCGCTCGATGCGGTGCGCGCCGGCCTCGAGGCCTTCGCGCCGGTGAAGGGCCGCTCGCAGCTGCAGCGCATCGTGATCGGTGGGCGCGAGGCGACGCTAATCGATGACTCATACAACGCGAACCCCGACTCGGTGCGCGCCGCGATCGACGTCCTCGCGAGCCTGCCCGGCCCACGCTGGCTGGTGCTCGGCGACATGGGCGAAGTCGGCGCCGATGGCCCGGCGCTGCATGCCGAGGTGGGCGCGTATGCGAAAGATCGCGGCATCGAGCGGCTGTGGACGGTCGGCGCGCTCGGCATCGCGGCGTCCCAGGCACACGGGGCGGCACGTCACTTCGAATCGACCGCGGTGTTGATCGCCGCGCTCGAAGACGCGTTAATCGGCGGGCAGGCCGACTCCCCCCCCGCAGCGGCGATCGTCGTCAAGGGGTCGCGCTTCATGAAGATGGAGCAGGTCGTCGCAGCGCTCAAGGCGCAGCCCGCCGTGTCGACCGAAAGGGCGCAGCATGCTGCTTAGCCTGGCGCGAATCAGGAGGCGGGATGCTGCTTAGCCTCGCGCAATGGCTGCAGACGCTGTCGCCGGAGTTCGGCTTCTTCCGCGTCTTCCAGTACCTGACCTTCCGCGCGGTGATGGCGGCGCTCACCGCGTTGTTGATCGGGCTCGCGTTCGGGCCGTGGGTGATCCGCCGCCTCGCCGCGCTCAAGATTGGGCAGCCGATCCGCGGCTACGGCATGGAGTCGCATCTCGCCAAGAGCGGCACGCCGACGATGGGCGGCGTGTTGATCCTGATCGGCATCGGTGTCTCGACTCTCCTGTGGTTCGACTGGAGCAACCGCTTCGTCTGGATCGTGCTGCTCGTGACGCTCGGGTTCGGCGCGATCGGCTGGGTCGACGACTGGCGCAAGGTGGTGGACAAGAACCCCGAGGGCATGCGCTCTCGCGAAAAGTACTTCTGGCAATCGGTGATCGGCCTCGTCGCCGCGCTCTACCTCGCGTTCAGTGTGTCCGAGACATCGAACCTGCGCGTGCTCGAACTTTTCATCCGCTGGGTGCAAAGCGGCTTCTCGAACGACCTGCCGCCGACGGCCGACCTGATCGTGCCGTTCTTCAAGTCGATCAGCTATCCGCTCGGCGTGTTCGGCTTCATCATCCTGACCTACCTCGTGATCGTCGGCAGCAGCAATGCGGTGAATCTGACCGACGGGCTCGACGGCTTGGCGATCATGCCGGTCGTGATGGTCGGCTCGGCACTCGGCGTGTTCGCCTACGTCAGCGGCAGTTCGGTCTATTCACGCTACCTGCTCTTCCCCTACATCCCGGGCGCGGGCGAGCTGCTCATCTTCTGTGCCGCGATGGCGGGCGCGGGCCTCGCCTTCCTGTGGTTCAACACCCATCCGGCGCAGGTCTTCATGGGCGATGTGGGCGCGCTCGCGCTCGGCGGCGCGCTTGGCACGCTGGCCGTCATCACGCGCCAGGAGATCGTGCTCGCGATCATGGGCGGTATCT
The DNA here is from genome assembly GCA_963774675.1 of uncultured beta proteobacterium. Taxonomy (GTDB): domain Bacteria; phylum Pseudomonadota; class Gammaproteobacteria; order Burkholderiales; family Burkholderiaceae_C; genus CAIKUF01. The sequence goes on from CAVZFV010000014.1 coordinate 148,590, forward strand.
TCGTCGTCGAGGCGCTGTCGGTGATGCTGCAGGTGAGCTGGTTCAAGTTCACGAAGCGGCGGTTCGGCAAGGGCCGACGCATCCTGAAGATGGCGCCGCTGCACCATCACTTCGAGAAGTCCGGCTGGACCGAGACGCAGGTTGTCGTCCGGTTCTGGATCATCACCATGTTGCTGTGCCTTGTCGGCCTAGCGAGCCTGAAGCTGCGGTAAATATGAAGAGCCTTGCGAACACTCAGGTACTTGTGCTCGGCCTTGGCGCATCGGGTCTCGCGATGGCGCAATGGTGCGCGCGCTGCGGCGCCGATGTGCGGGTCTGGGACTCGCGCCTGGGTACGGCGCAGAGCCCGCCGCAGGTCGATGCGCTCGCGGCGAGCGTACCCTCGGCGCGGTTGCTCGAAGGTGCGCTCGACGAGAGCGAGCTCGCCGATGTGCAGCGCATCTTCAAGAGCCCCGGCCTCGCGCCGCACGACGAACGCATCGCGCCGCTGCTCGCTGAGGCGGCCGCGCGCGGCATCGCGATAGAAGGCGAACTCGACCTTTTCGCGCAGGCTCTCGCCAAGTTGAAAGCCGAGCGTGACTACGCGCCGCAGGTGCTCGCGATCACCGGCACCAACGGCAAGACGACGACGACTGCGATGACGGCGTTGCTTGTCGAGCGTGCCGGCCAGAGCGTCGCGACGGCCGGCAACATCGGGCCGACGATGCTCGAGACACTCGCGCGGGCGCTCGATGAAGCGCCCGCGGTGGCGGAGGTTCGAACAGAAGGTTCGCAGGCAGATGCCGCGCGCACAGATGGTGTTCCCATGGAAGGCGCCCCAACGGAAGGGGAGAAACCACCCGACCCGAACGCATTGCTGCCGGAAGTCTGGGTGCTCGAGTTGTCGAGCTTCCAGCTTCACGAGGTGCAAGGCTTCGAGCCCGACGCCGCCGCACTCCTCAACGTCAGCGAGGATCATCTCGATTGGCACGGTTCGATGGATGCCTACGTCGAAGCCAAGGCGTGCATCTTCGGCGAGCACTCGACGCTCGTCGTGAACCGCGACGACCCCGCGGTCGCCGCCGTCGCGGCGCGCGTCGCCGCACCGCCACCGCCGGCCAAGGGCGCCCGCAAGTTGCACGGTGGCAAGCCGCGCGGTGCAAAGCCCGTGCCGCGCAAGCTGGTGCGCTTCGGCGTCACGGCGCCGCAACATCCGGGCGACTTCGGTCTCGTCGTCGAAGGCGGCATGGCCTGGCTCACGCGCGCGCTCGAAGCCGACCCGACGCTTCGCCGCCGCGCCGGCGAAGTCGAGGAGATCCATCTTCAACGCCTGATGCCGGCCGATGCGCTGCGCGTGCGCGGGCGCCACAACGCGGCCAATGCGCTCGCCGCGCTCGCGCTCGCGACGGCGATCGGTTGTCCGCTCGCGCCGATGCTGCACGCCCTGCGCGAGTACAGCGGCGAGCCGCATCGCGTCGCCTTCGTCGCGAACGTCAACGGCATCGACAGCTTCGACGACAGCAAGGGCACGAACGTCGGCGCAACCGTCGCTGCGCTCGAAGGCCTGGGTGCAGATCGCGTGCCGGCGCGGCTCGTCGTCATTCTCGGTGGCGACGGCAAGGGTCAGGATTTCGCGCCGCTGCGCGCGCCACTGCAGCGTCACGCCCGCGCGGTCGCGCTGATCGGCCGTGACGCCGGGCGCATCGAGGTGCAGACGCTCGCGGGCCTCGGCCTCGAAAGCCGGCGCTTCGAAACGCTCGAGGCCGCAACGCGCTGGGCTTTCGCGCAGGCCGAGCCGGGCGATGCCGTGCTGCTCAGCCCCGCGTGCGCCAGCCTCGACATGTTTCGCAACTACGGGCATCGCGCCGAAGTGTTCGTCGCCGCGGTGCATGAACTGGCGCACGAAGCGGGAGCGATCGCATGACGGCGAGCAGCGCACGCTTTGGTTGGGACGCGTGGAAGGCGCGGGTGCAGGCGCTCTTCGGGCGCGGTTCGGCGCGACATTCGGCACGAGAAGCGGCGCGCGATGCGGCGGTGCCGGTGCGCGACTGGATCAGCGTTTCGGCTGGACGCCCGACCCGATTGCTCGGCTTCGACCAGACGTTCGTATGGGTCATCGTTGCGCTGCTCGCACTCGGCGTCGTGATGGTCTATTCGGCATCGATCGCGCTGCCTGACAACCCGAAGTTCGCGCGCTACGCGCCGACCTATTTTCTGACCCGGCAGCTGATCTCGATCTTCATTGCCTTCATCGCCGCGCTCGTCGCGCTGCAGGTGTCGATCGCGCAGTGGGAGCGCTGGTCGCCGTGGTTGTTCGTCGCGTCGCTGCTGCTGCTGGTCGCCGTGCTGCTGCCGTTCGTCGGCAAGGGCGTGAATGGGGCGCGGCGTTGGATCCCCCTGGGCGTGATGAACTTTCAGCCATCTGAACTTGCGAAGCTGACGATCGCGATGTACGCCGCCGGCTACATGGTGCGCAAGATGGACGTGAAGGAGAAGTTCCTGCAGGCGGTGCTGCCGATGGCGGTGTCGGTCGCCGTCATCGGCCTGCTGCTGCTCGCCGAGCCAGACATGGGCGCCTTCATGGTGATCGCCGCGATCGCCATGGGCATCCTGTTCCTCGGCGGCGTCAACGGCCGCATGTTCTTCCTCATCACGTCCGTGTTGCTGGGCGCCTTCGTGTTGATGATCACGATGAGCGAATGGCGGCGCGAGCGCATCTTTGCCTACCTCAACCCGTGGGACGAGAAATACACGCTCGGCAAGGCCTACCAACTCTCGCATTCGCTGATCGCTTTCGGCCGCGGCGAGATCTTCGGCCAGGGGCTCGGCGGCAGCGTCGAGAAGCTGCACTACCTGCCCGAAGCGCACACCGACTTCCTGCTGGCGGTGATCGGCGAGGAACTTGGCTTCATCGGCGTCGCCGTCGTCATCGTCGCCTTCTTCTGGCTCACGCGGCGCATCTTCCACATCGGCCGCCAGGCGATCGCGCTCGATCGCGTGTTCGCGGGGCTCTACGCGCAGGGCATCGGCATCTGGATGGGCGGCCAGGCCTTCATCAACATGGGCGTGAACCTCGGCGTGCTGCCGACCAAGGGTCTGACGTTGCCGCTGATGAGCTTCGGCGGCTCGGCGATCGTCGTCAACCTCGTTGCGCTGGCGATCGTGCTGCGGGTTGATATTGAGAACAGGCAACTCATGCGCGGAGGCCGCGCATGAGTTGCCTGTTCCGCTGCAGGCTCATGTCGCGCAGCGACGTGAAGCGCGCGCAGAGCGCGTGCCGAAGCCAAAACCGCCAGTTCATGCGTGGAGGCCGCGCATGAGTCACTTGGTCGTCATGGCCGCAGGCACCGGCGGGCACGTGATGCCGGGCCTCGCCGTCGCGCGCGAGATGCAATCGAGGGGCTGGAGCGTGTCCTGGCTCGGCACCACGACGGGCATGGAGAACCGCCTCGTGCCGCCAAGTGGCATCGCGCTCGACGCGATCGCCTTCACCGGCCTGCGCGGCAAGGGCCTGCTGCACACGCTGACCGGCGGCCTGCGTCTGCTCGCGGCATTCTGGAGCTGCCTGCGCATCTTGCACCGTCGCAAGCCCGACGCCGTGCTCGGCATGGGCGGCTATGTGTGCTTCCCGGGCGGGATGATGGCCGCGCTGCTCGGCAAGCCGCTGGTGCTCGTCAACGCCGACGCCAGCCTCTTGATGAGCACCCGCGCACTGCTGCCGGTTGCCGACCGCATCGCATTCGGTTTCGACGGCGCCGCGGCGCGTGACACGAAGCGGGCGGTCGTCACCGGCAATCCGGTGCGGGTCGAGATCGAAGCCTTGCCCGCGCCGCAAGCGCGCTTCGCCGGCCGCAGCGGGCCGTTGCGATTGCTCGTCGTCGGCGGCAGCCTCGGCGCGCGCGTGCTCAACGAGTGCGTGCCGCTGGCGATCGCGTTGTGTCCACTCGATGAACGTCCGCAGGTCACACATCAGACCGGCGAGGCCAACCTCGAGAGCGTGAAGTCCGGCTACGCCAGCGCCGGTGTGGAGGCGGAACTGCTGCCCTTCATCGACGACATGGCACAGCGTCTTGCCGAATGCGACCTCATCGTCTGTCGTGCAGGCGCGGTGACGGTGAGCGAACTGTGCGCCGCGGGCGTGGCGAGCGTGCTCGTGCCGCTCGTCGTCAGCACGACGAGCCATCAACGCGACAACGCCGCGCACATGGCGGCCCACGGCGCGGCGATCCATCTGCCGCAAGGGGAACTCGCGCCGCAACGGCTCGCGGAGTTTCTGCGCGGGCTGACGCGCGAAGCACTGCTCGCGATGGCGACGAAGGCGCGCGCGCTCTCGAAGCCCCGTGCAACGGCAAAGGTCGGTGATGAGATCGAAAGGCTGGTGGCCGCATGAAGCACGCCGTCAAGCACATCCACTTCGTCGAAGGTCCAAGCGTGCCGACGAAGGGCACCGCTGTGCGGGAGGGCTGCGCATGAAACACGCGGTCAAGCACATCCACTTCGTCGGCGTCGGCGGCGCGGGCATGAGCGGCATTGCCGAGATCCTGCACAACCTCGGCTACACGGTGTCGGGTTCGGACCAGAGTGCGAGTGCGACCTCGCGGCGTCTCGCGTCGCTCGGCATCAAGGTGTCGATCGGTCACGACGCGGCGAACATCGCGGGCGCGCAGGCGGTCGTCACCTCGACGGCGGTGAAAGGCGACAACCCGGAGGTGATCGCCTCGCGCGCCCGGCGCGTGCCGGTCGTGCCGCGCGCGGTGATGCTGGCCGAGCTGATGCGGCTGAAGCAGGGCATCGCCATCGCCGGCACCCACGGCAAGACGACGACGACCTCGCTCGTCACGAGCGTGCTGGCAGCGGCGGGCGTCGACCCGACTTTCGTCATCGGCGGGCGGCTCGCAAGCGCGGGCGCGAATTCGCGTCTCGGCGCGGGTGACTACATCGTCGTCGAGGCTGACGAGTCGGACGCTTCGTTCCTAAACCTAATGCCGGTGCTGTCGGTCGTGACGAACATCGACGCCGACCACATGGACACCTATGGCCACGACTTCGCCAAACTGAAGGCGGCGTTCGTCGAATTCCTGCACCGCATGCCCTTCTATGGCGCGGCGATCCTCTGCGGCGACGACCCGGGTGTGCGGTCGATCGTGCCGATGATCTCGCGCCCGGTTGTCAGCTACGGCTTCGGTGCCGACGCGCAGGTGCGGGCAGTCGACGTGCAGGCGCTGTCCGGCGGTCAGATGCGCTTCGTCGCGCAACGGCGCAACGGTGTCGCGATGCCCGACCTCGCGATCACGCTCAACCTGCCGGGTGAGCACAACGTGCTCAATGCATTGGCTGCGATCGCGGTGGCAGCCGAGCTCGAACTGCCCGACGCGCCGGTGGTCACGGCGCTCGCCGAGTTCAGCGGTGTCGATCGGCGCTTCCAGCGCTATGGCGATCACCCGGCTGCAGCGGGCGGGCATTTCACGCTGATCGACGACTACGGCCACCATCCGGTCGAGATGGCGGCGGTGCTCGCTGCCGCGCGCGGCGCGTTTGCCGGGCGCCGCATCGTGCTGGCCTTCCAGCCGCACCGCTACACGCGTACGCGCGACTGCTTCGAGGACTTCGTCAAGGTCATCGGCACCGCCGACGTCGTGCTGCTTGCCGAGGTCTATGCCGCCGGCGAGGCGCCGATCGTCGCCGCCGACGGCCGTGCGCTCGCGCGCGCGCTGCGCGTCGCGGGGCGCGTCGACCCGATCTTCGTCGACGAGATCGAAGCGATGCCGGCCGCCATCGCCGAGCAAGCGCGCGACGGCGATGTCGTGATCGTGATGGGCGCCGGTTCGATCGGCGCGGTGGCGGCGCAGGTGGCGCGGTCGTTTGAGTCGTATCAGGGGGTAGGCGAATGACGACCTCCGTCGACGTCAAGGCGCTCGGCAAGGTCGCCGTGCTCGACATTGGAAACGTTGCTGTGGCCGACCTTGGAAAGGTCGCTGTGCTGATGGGCGGCACTTCGGCCGAGCGCGAGATCTCGCTGCTCTCGGGCAACGGCGTGCTTACAGCGTTGCGCTCGCTCGGTGTGGACGCGCACGCGTTCGATCCGGCCGAGCGCGAACTCGCCGAGCTCAAGCGGGAAGGGTTTGCGCGCTGCTTCATCGCGTTGCACGGTCGCCACGGCGAGGACGGCACGGTGCAGGGCGCGCTCGAACTGCTCGGCATCCCCTACACCGGTTCGGGCGTGATGGCTTCGGCGATCGCGATGGACAAGGTGATGACAAAGCGCGTCTGGTCCGCCGAGGGCCTGCCGACACCACGCTACGTGGCGCTCGCGCGCGACGCACAGACCGATCGCACACGCGTGCAGGGCGTGCCGGACGAACTCGGCCTGCCGCTGATCGTGAAGCCGCCGCACGAAGGCTCGTCGATCGGCGTCACGAAGGTGATGGGGTATTCGCAGATGGCGGGCGCGGTGGCGCTTGCCGCACGCTACGACGCCGAAGTGCTGTGCGAGGAGTTCATCGACGGCGACGAGGTGACCTGCCCGGTGTTCGGTGGCGGTGAGGGCGCGGTCGCGCTGCCGGTGGTGCGCATCGTTGCGCCCGACGGCGCCTACGACTATCAGAACAAGTACTTCACCGATGTCGTCAAGTACGTCGTGCCGAGCGGCTTGCCCGAAGCGGAAGAGCGCGAGATCCAGCGCATCGTGTTGCAGGCCTACCGCACGCTCGGCTGCCGCGGCTGGGGCCGTGCCGACCTGATGGTGCGCGCGTCGGATCGCAAGCCCTTCCTGCTCGAGATGAACACGTCGCCCGGCATGACCGGGCATTCGTTGGTGCCGATCTCGGCGCGTGCCGCCGGCATCAGCTACGAACAACTTTGCCTGCGGCTGCTGAAAGACGCCGCACTCGACGCTTGATCGCGATGGCGACGCTGCTGCAATCGAACCCGCCGCCGGCCCTGCCGCTGGACGTGCGCCTGATGCAGGGCACAGCGATGCTGCTCGTCACGCTGCTGCTGCTGGGCATCGTCGCGCTCGCGCTGAACTGGGCGCTTCGGCTGCCGGCGTTCGCGATTCGCTCGATCGGCATCGAAGGTGACGTGGCGCACAACAACGTGGCGACGATCCGCGCCAACGCGCTGCCCAAACTCGCCGGCAGCTTCTTCACGATGGACTTGCGTCAGGCGCAGAGTGCGTTCGAGTCGGTGCCCTGGGTGCGCCAGGCGGTGGTGCGTCGCGAGTGGCCCGACCGGCTCAACGTACGGCTCGAGGAGTTCGAGGCCGCGGCGCTCTGGGGCGGCAGTGACGAGCCCGAGGCGCGCAAGCTCGTAAGCCGACACGGTGAGGTCTTCGAGGCCAACATCGGCGACGTCGAGGACGACGGCCTGCCCACGCTGCGCGGACCGGAGGGCAGCGCGCCGCAGGTGCTTGCGATGTGGCAGCGGCTTGGGCCGGTCGCGGCGCCCATGAAGGCGCAGATCGATGCGCTCTCGCTGTCCGCGCGCGGCTCGTGGCGCGCTGAGCTCGACAACGGCGCTGTCATCGAGCTGGGCCGTGGCAGCGACGACGAAGTGATCGCGCGGGCAGAGCGCTTCGTCGCCACGCTCCCGCAGGTGACTGCGCGCTACGGGCGCGCGCTCGAGTACGCCGACCTGCGTCACAACGAAGGCTATGCGCTGCGCCTGCAAGGCGTGGCCACGCTCGTCGTACCGGCGCCGGACGCGAAGACACCGAAACACTGAGAAGAGACTAAATGGCCAAGGAATACAAGGATCTCGTCGTCGGCCTGGACATCGGCACCGCCAAGGTGATGGCGGTCGTCGCCGAGGTATTGCCAGACGGCGAGCTGCGACTCGCAGGGCTCGGCGTCGCCGGCGCCCATGGCTTGAAGCGCGGCGTCGTCGTCAACATCGACGCCACCGTGCAGTCGATCCAGCAGGCACTGAAGGAGGCCGAGATGATGGCCGCCTGCAAGATCACGCACGTCTACACCGGCATCACCGGTAGCCACATCCGCGGCCAAAACTCGACCGGCATGGTGATCGTGCGCGACAAAGAGGTGACGCCGATCGACGTCAACCGCGTCGTCGAAACGGCGAAGGCAATCAACATCCCGAACGACCAGCGGCTGCTGCTTGTCGAACCGCAGGAGTTCGTGATCGACGGCCATGAAGTCAAGGAGCCGATCGGCATGAGCGGCGGGCGACTCGAGGTCAAGGTCCACATCGTGACGGGCGCGCAGAGTGCGGCCGAGAACATCGTCAAGTGCGTGCGCCGCTGCGGGCTCGAGGTCGAGCGTCTGGTGCTCAACCCGAGCGCGTCGAGCGCCGCGGTGCTGACGCAGGACGAGAAGGACCTCGGCGTCGCGCTCGTCGACATCGGCGCCGGAACGACTGACGTGGCGATCTTCACCGACGGTTCGATCCGCCATACGGCGGTGATCCCGATCGCCGGCGACCTGATCACGAGCGACATTGCGATGGCGCTGCGCACGCCGACCAAGGACGCGGAGGAGATCAAGGTCGAATACGGCGTTGCCAAGCAACTCCTCGCCGACCCGAACCAGCAGCTCGAAGTCCCGGGCCTTGGCGATCGCGCTCCGCGCATGCTCAGCCGCCAGGCGCTCGCCGGCGTCATCGAGCCGCGCGTGGAGGAAATCTTTTCGCTCGTGCACCAGGTGATCCGCGAGAGCGGCTACGAGGAGCTGCTCTCGAGCGGCATCGTCATCACCGGCGGCTCGGCGGTGATGCCAGGCATGGTCGAGCTCGGCGAGGACATCTTTCTGAAACCCGTGCGCAAAGGCAATCCGACCTACAGCGGCGCGCTGCACGACATGGTCGCGAATCCGCGTTCGGCCACGGTGATGGGTCTGCTCGAAGAGGCGCGCCTCGGCCGCGCGCGCGGATTGCGCGCGGCGCAGCAGGCGGGATCGATGAAGACATCGATGGGCCGCTTGAAGGACTGGTTTCTCGGCAATTTCTGAATCGAGCACGTTATGAAGCACTCATCGACGAACGAATACGAAGCCGGCGGCGCACGCCGTCGCGTACATCAAGAACACCTCAGACCGCGGACCCTTGCTCCGCCGGGCGACCGTGGCAAACAGCGTGTGGGGCAAGCGAAAAAGTGAGCGAAAGTGCAAGCAAGAGGCAAGCAAGCGCAAGACATCGGACAACGGCAACTGCATTGAAGGAATGGAGCACCAAATGGCAATAGAAATGATCGAGCAATTCGACCAGGGCACGCAGATCAAGGTCATCGGCGTTGGCGGCGGCGGCGGCAATGCCGTCGAGCACATGATCACGCAGGGTGTTCAGGGAGTGGAATTCGTCTGCGCCAACACCGACGCGCAGACGCTCAACCGCAGCAGCGCGCACCACTTGATCCAGCTTGGCAGCACGGGTCTCGGCGCTGGCGCCAAGCCCGAAGCGGGCAAGGCGGCCGCGGTCGAGGCCGAGGAGCGTATCCGTCAGGCGATCGAAGGCGCGCACATGCTCTTCATCACTGCGGGCATGGGTGGTGGCACCGGCACTGGCGCGACGCCGATCATCGCCCGCGTCGCCAAGGAGATGGGCATCCTGACGGTGGGTGTCGTCACCAAGCCGTTCGAGTTCGAGGGCATTCGCCGCACTAAGGCGGCCGATGCGGGTCTGGCCGAACTCGAGGCGAACGTCGACTCGCTGATCGTGATCCTCAACGACAAACTGCTCGACGTGCTGGGCGACGACGTGACGCAGGACCAGGCCTTCGCGCACGCGAACGACGTGCTGAAGAACGCGGTCGGCGGTATCAGCGACATCATCCACATGCCGGGCCTCGTGAATGTCGACTTCGAGGACGTGAAGACGGTGATGAGCGAACCCGGCAAGGCGATGATGGGCACCGCGCAGGCGAGCGGCCCGGACCGCGCGACGAAGGCTGCTGAACAGGCCGTGGCGTGCCCGCTGCTCGAAGGCATCGATCTGTCGGGCGCGCGCGGCGTGCTGGTGCTGATCGCGGCGAACCGCAACACGTTCAAGCTCGCCGAGAGTCGCAACGCGATGAACGCGATCCGTCGGTATGCGAGCGATGACGCCCACGTGATCTACGGCACCGCGTACGACGAGACCCTTGGCGACGAACTGCGCGTCACGGTGATCGCAACCGGGTTGTCATCCGCCCGCCGCGCGCAGGCGCCGATGAGCGTCGTGCACAGCGCACCTGTTCAGCGCACCGGCACCGACAACCTGCCGGTGATGACGCAGGCGGTCGCGGGCGGCGCTGCGCCGACGCACGACTACAGCAACCTGAGCACGCCGAGCGTCTGGCGCACCAGCCGCACCGCATCGTCGCGCGTCGATGCGCTCGTCAACAACGGCATGGACGAAATCGAGATCCCGGCCTTTCTGCGACGCCAGGCGGATTGAGCCTGATCGCGTCTCGCAGCAGCGGGGAGCGCGGTTCGACCGGCTGGGGAGCGCTCCCCAGTCGGCATTCCTACAATGAACCCATGCTGCAGCAACGCACCCTGAAGTCGATGATGCGCGCAGTGGGCGTGGGGCTGCACAGCGGGCAGCGCGTCGAGCTCACCCTGCGCCCGGCACCGCCGGACAGCGGCATCGTGTTTCGGCGCGTCGATCTGCCGTCGCCGGTCGACATCCCCGTTTCGGCGCACGCGGTGAGCGATGCGCGCATGGCCTCGACGATCTCGGCGGGTGGCGACCCGGGTGCGCCGCGGGTGCAGACGATCGAACATCTGATGTCGGCTTGCTCGGGCCTCGGTATCGACAACCTTGTCGTCGACATCACCGCGGACGAGTTGCCGATCCTCGATGGTTCGGCGGCGTCGTTCGTGTTCCTGCTGCAAAGCGCTGGTGTCGTGATGCAGGACAAGCCGAAGCGGTTCATGCGCATCCTCAAACCGGTCGAGGTCCGCGAAGGCGAAGGGGCGACGCTCAAGTGGGCGCGACTCGACCCCTTCGACGGCTACAAGCTTTCGTTCGAGATCGAGTTCGACCACCCGGCGGTCGATCAGACCGGGCAGCGCGTCGAATTCGACATGGGCTCGGGGCAGTACAAGCGCGACATCGCGCGCGCGCGCACCTTCGGCTTCACAAAGGACGTCGAGCTGATGCGATCGCGCGGGCTCACGCTCGGCGGCAGCATGGACAACGCGATCGTCGTCGACGATCAGCGCGTGCTCAATGCGGGCGGGCTGCGCTACGACGATGAGTTCGTGAAGCACAAGATCCTGGACGCGATCGGGGACATGTGGGTGCTCGGCCATCCGTTGCTCGCCGCGTACAGCGCCTTCAAGAGCGGCCACGCACTGAACAACCGCTTGTTGCGCGAGGTGCTGGCCGACAAGACGAGTTACGAGATCGTCACCTTCGACGACGCTTCGACCGCACCCGCGGGGTTTGCCGAACTGGCGCCGGCATGGTGAGATCGACGCGCGTCGCGACCCGATGCTGATCGCGCGCGCACTGTTCGGGCTGCTGTTCGTCGCGGCCATCCTGTGCTTCGCGATGTACGCCGGCACCGGTCAAAAGCGCTGGGTGGTGCTCGGATGGCGTATCGTCAAATGGACGCTGGTGGCGGGACTCGGCTTCTTTGCCGTGTTGATCCTCGAGCGGCTGGCCTTGATGCTTTGACGCTTTGACCGAATCACGCAAGCCATGACTGTCTTCTATTGGATCGCCGGAATTCTGCTGCTGCTGACCGCCGTGCCCTGCGTGCTCTATTTCGGCGCCCACCTCGCGAGCGGCGCTGAAGGGCCGCGGCTGATGGCCGTTCGCTTCTTCCGTTGGTCCTCGCTCGTGGTGCTGACGACTTTCAACATCGCGATCTTCAGGCACATCATCCTGATCATCATTCACTGGTGACGCTTGAGGCGGCATCCGGGGATCGGCCGCCATGGGAGCCGGTCACGGGCGGGCAACGACCTGAGTCCTGTCGCCCGCCGCGCTGGTGCCGCCTTCGAGTCACTTTAGAGCCGCTTGACGCCGTGCAGCGTGCCGACGAGTTCACCGTTGAGATAGAGCGCGCCCTCGGGCGCCGCAGCGTCGGCGTAGAACTCCAGCACCGGCGGCAATTCGCGCTCGGCGGCGCGTGCATCTGACGCACTCAACGCGGCCGACAAGCGGCCGAGCAGCATGCTTGCGGCGCCGAATGCCCGCGCCGCAGCGTGCCGCGCGGGCTGCGATAGCGCGCTGCGCGAGCCGAAGGCGCTCGTGCGTTTGAGGATCAGCAACTTGGACATTTCGTTTCTCCGGTCGCGGCCCAGCGGGCCGCAGTGCGAGGGAATCAGGGCTTCATTGGCGGTGGTCGGTGTGAGTGAACGCCGCCGACTTCACGTTGCAGGTCGCGCTGCAGTTGGCGTTGCGCCTGCTGCCGCTGCGCGCCACGGTTCGGGCCGTGAGGACCGGCACGCCGCATCCGCGCGAGGGCGGCGACGGGATTGCGCGGACGCAGCGTCGGCACATCAATCGAAAGAACTTGTTTCATCATGTTCTCCAGTCCAAATTGAAACGGCCCGGGCTGCGATCGCAACCCGGGCCGTTGGCGGCATGCAGCGATGCTGCTCAGCCGTTCGGCGCCCCGGGCGGGGACTGCAGGTTGCTCACGACAGCCGCAAGTGCCACGCTGGCATCGACATCGAATGCCCGAAGGGCGGGCGCGATGCGCGTCGCTTCATCGGGCCTGCAAGCGGGAGCGCTTGCGATTCGCGGTCGGAGGTCAGTCAGGAACATGGGCATTCGTGGGTTGGAGTTGAGGGCGACTCGTCTGCGCCGGAGATTTCCCTCTCGATGCAAACTTACGCAAATGATAAACGACTTGCTCTCGTGCGCAAGTAGGTTTGCCCCCTAGTTCGTGGGACTTGGGCCGCTCTTCAGCTTTTGTGTTTCAGCGGCGCAACACCTTTGCGTGTGCGCTCCCAGAGCATCTTTTCGTCTTGCACGTCGGGCGCGCGCTGACCGATTGCGGGCGGCTCGGTGGCAGACGGGATCAGCACTTCGCCGAGCAACTCGAGCAACTTCGTGCGCGCGCGCTGCGGATGGCGCCGGTAGTAGGTGAGGACGAGGCCGACGATGAAGCGTTCGTCGTCGTCGAGTTCTCCGATCAGCCCGATGTCCTGTGCACTGGCATGGCCGGTCGGTGGCGGATTTGCGATCGCGCTGCCAACGCGCACGCGCCCAGCGGTCACGGCCGTCGGCGCGAGCCTCGCGCGCGGAGCGTCCGATGCAACGTGTGCTTCGTCCATCCAGCCGTGGGGCTTGTGGCACAGCATTTCGAATTGGCGCGCGAGGCGTTCGCCGATCTGCCGGGCGCGGCTCTTGATCTGGCTCCAGTAACTGGGCTGGATCTGCAGTCGCTCGGCAAAACGCCCCTCAAGTCCACGCAGCGTCGCCGCGTCGGGGTGCTTGACAGTGGCGCGAACGAACTCGTCGAACAGGGCGAGTGCGTTGTCGAGCCGGATGCGCGCCACATCGGGCCGCGCTTCGGAAGCGGTCATGCCTCGATGATAAAGGACGCTTGCGCAGGCCGCCACGCTTGCAAAGTCACTTCCATGCGGTGGCGCAAGGCCCCGACTTGCTCAATGCCGGGTGACGAACTCGCCCGATTCTTCGATCACGACGCCGGCAACGTCTTCAGGTGAGGCGAAACCGGTGGCGCGCGGGTCGTCCGCATCGGCGCGGCGGCGCGCGCTGCTGCCCCTGAGTGCGCTGAACTCGCTGTTGCCGAATCCGTCCAGTCGATTGTCCGGCGTGAAGAACGAGTCATGGAAGTTCGTCGAGTCCTGCCACAGCGCGCTGCGTTCCGCGCGCCGATTGGCCACGGTGTGGCTCAAGGTGTCGCGCGCCTCGCTCAGCGGGCGCGGCGCTGCCAGTGGTCCGCGTGCTGCAAGCCCGCTCTGCGGTACGAGCAACTGCAGTTCGGCAATCGTCGGCGGGTTGTCCACGGGGCAGCGCAGGTAACGCACTCGGCAGGCACCGAGCACCGATTGCTTGATCTGCATCGCGCGGCGCGAGCTGCCACGCTCCGTGTCCAGATCAATCGCCGCGAGGACGCGCCCGTTGGCGCTGCAGACGGCGAACGTGATATGTAGCGAGCCGAGCAACTCGAACCAGTAGCGCGTCAACGCCGGGTCAGCTGCTTGGCAGAAGCGGATCAGCGGCAACTTGGACAGTACGACATGGTGCGGCAAGGCTTCGCGCAGCAGGCGGTAGACGCGGCGCTCGTCGCTGCTGAACACCGGGCGAGGCGACAGCGCCCATTCGTTCGGCAAGGGCTGCGCGGCGGGCGGGCGTTGGCGCGCGCGCAGCCAAAGGACGGTGCTCATCGAAGCCAGCAGTGCCACCGCCGTCAACGCGATGATCCATGGGAGGGTTTGCATGATCGGGGGCGAAACCGCCACGTTCGAGCCGCGGCGGCGCGCCGCACTCGTTCAACTGGCACTCTAGCCGACGAATCTCAGTCGGCCCACTAGGAGGGACCCGCTGTTCGGTGGCGAGCGTCGTTGGCGTGGAAATCCAACACGAAAAAACCGGCCGCCGCGTTGGCACGCTGCGACGCCACCCCAGCTACTAAGCGCTGCTTCGATCCAGCAAGCACGAACCGAGGATGTCGTGGAGCCGTTTGGCGTTGGACTTCATGTGATAGTCCCACTCGGCGGCCTGAGTCTCGACGATTTCATCCACGTGGGACGCCAGATCGTTGGGCGGCAGTGTCAGCCATGCTTCGGACTCCGATCCAGCGCGCTCGATGGCCGCTCCGGCATTGCGGGCAATCTTGAGCATTGCCGTGTTCTCGCTCAAGGCGTAGACGAAGATCTTGCGGATGCGACGGTTGCGCGCATGAAGGATCGCATGATCGAACAAGCGCGCGCCCAAGCCGCGGCCGCGCGCAGCCCGATTGACGCTGACGCCGAATTCGGCCATCGGCGGCTGGCCCTCGATCTGCGGCGCAGGTGCGTAGGCCAGATGGGCCATCGCGATCAACTCGACGCGGCGGTTGAAGATGCCGAACACCTCGTCGCGCTCGAAGTCGAGGGTGTCGGCGTAGTGTTGGATCTGAGCGTCAGAGGCTGCGTAGCCGAACCGGAGATAGCGGTCCGACTCTTCGAGCGCGAGCAAGTGCTCCCGCAGTCGATCGCGATGGCGCGACGTCAGCGAGCGAACCGGTATCCAGGAGCGATGCCTCTGCGGCGTGTCACCTTGAGCGGGCGCGTCGGCGGGCAACGCCGACGGCAGGGGTAGAGTTGTTTGTACAGTTTGCATTATCGTGGTTGCGGCATCTGCATGCCGCGAACCTAGTGGTTACCCTAAGTCTAGACCTGAATCACCGATGCAAAGTGCCCCGAAATGGGGAGCGGACTCCAATTCGCTCGGCCGCCCGGAAGTGCGCGGACACTTGTCACAACTGTTGTGTTTTTTCCGAAGGCGCAGCGTTCGCTGCGCGACAATTTCGACCGATCCCTCCGGATCCATCCTGGGATATACTCATAGGCTTTCCCGAACCGGGTTCCGGGAGAGACTTGTGTCCAAGGCTCGGTGGCGAAAGCTTCCTGGCCGTACAGCCTGAGAGGCCGCCTCCATAAGCGGCGCCGAGGGTGCAGAGGGACGCAAGAGCGAGTCGATTGCTCGCTGAACCTGTCATTGAGCCTAGTCTGTGTGCGCCACGCGCAACGGATCGGGTGAATTTGAAAGTACCTCATGAAGACCTTCAGCGCCAAGCCGGCCGAAGTGACGCACGAGTGGTTTGTGATTGACGCCACCGACAAGGTGCTCGGACGTGTTGCCAGCGAAGTGGCACTCCGATTGCGCGGCAAGCACAAGGCCATCTACACGCCTCACGTCGATACCGGTGATTTCATCGTCATCATCAATGCCGAGAAGATTCGCGTCACCGGCAACAAGGCCGAAGACAAGATCTACTACCGGCATACGGGCTATCCGGGCGGTATCCGTGCCACGTCCTTCAAGCAGATGCAGGCCAAGCATCCGGGCCGCGCGCTCGAGAAGGCCGTCAAGGGCATGCTGCCCAAGGGGCCGCTCGGCTTCGCGATGGTCAAGAAGCTGAAGGTGTACGCCGGTGCCACGCATCCGCACACCGCCCAGCAACCCAAGTTGCTGGAACTCTGAGGAGCGCGTCGATGATTGGAAACTGGAACTACGGAACGGGCCGGCGCAAGTCGTCGGTCGCGCGCGTGTTCATGAAGAAGGGCACGGGCCAGATTCTCGTCAACGGCAAAGCCGTCGACGAGTACTTCGGGCGCCAGACCTCGATCATGATCGTCAAGCAACCGCTAATGTTGACCAACAACGCCGAGACCTTCGACATCAAGGTCAACGTGCACGGCGGCGGCGAGTCGGGTCAAGCCGGCGCGGTGCGCCACGGCGTGACGCGCGCGCTGATCGACTATGACGCGGCCTTGAAGCCCGACCTGAGCCGCGCGGGCTTCGTCACGCGCGACGCGCGCGAGGTCGAGCGCAAGAAGGTCGGCCTGCACGGCGCGCGCCGTCGCAAGCAGTTCAGCAAGCGCTGATCGAAGTCACTTGTCGCCGGCCACTTCGGCGCGGCGACGTACTCCGGGGCCGCGCACAGCGCGGCCTCTGTCGTTTCTATATCCGCTCTTGCTTTAACGTCGAGCGGCGTGCCTCGACGTGCAGGTGCAAAGGCCGGAAAGACCGCAGGGTCATGGTCGCCAGCGAGATGCAACGGATAATGCGGGCAGTACCCGTTGAAGGAACCCAGATGAACGCCGTCACCGAAAACATCCACGACATCGCCGACGCTCCGCCAGTGCCGCTGATCTTCACCGACAGCGCGGCGTCCAAGGTCAAGGAGCTCGTCGACGAAGAGGGCAACCCTGACTTGAAACTGCGCGTCTTTGTGCAAGGGGGTGGGTGCTCGGGTTTCCAGTACGGTTTCACGTTCGACGAGGTCGTCAACGAGGACGACACCCAGATGGCGAAGAACGGCGTCACCCTGCTGATCGACGCGATGAGCTTGCAGTATCTGGCCGGCGCCGAGATCGACTACAAGGACGATCTGGAGGGCGCCCAGTTTGTGATTCGCAATCCCAACGCGTCGACCACCTGCGGCTGCGGGTCCAGCTTCTCGGCCTGACGGTCACGCGAATCAGGCGGGATACAGGGCTCCCAACACCCGAGGGCCGGCGGCGCCGGTAACCGACGGCAGATTGGCAGGCCGTCGTTCACAGTGCGCACTCGCAAGCCAGGCGAAGGCTGCGGCTTCGACCTGCATCGCCGGCAGACCGCGCGCATCGGTTCGCATCACCGAAACCCCCGGCAGCAGGGCCGACAGGCGTCGCATCAAATGGACGTTGAGCGCGCCGCCCCCGCAGACGAGCAATTCGACGGCAGCGGGCGCGTGGCGCCGCAGTTCGGCTGCACAGGTGCGCGCGGTCAGTTCCGCAAGCGTGGCTTGTACATCCCGCGCCACCGTTACAACCCCATCCGCAGCCGCACTCGCACTCGCACTCGCACTCGCACTCGCAGCCGCAGCCGCAGCCGCAGCCGCGAGCGCCGTCGCGAGCCATTCGGGATTGAAGTGATCCCGCCCGGTGCTCTTGGGCGGCGCCAGTGCGAAATAGGCATCGCTCGAGAGTGCGTCGAGCAAGGCGACGCTTACCGTTCCCGTTGCCGCCCACTCGCCTTCGGCGTCGTAGGGCCGGCCGAGGTGTAGCGCGGACCAGTGGTCCATCAGTGCATTGGCCGGGCCACAATCGAAGCCAGTGGTTGCGCCGTCGGCGTCGAGCAAGGTGATGTTGGCGATGCCCCCCAGGTTCAGCACGGCGACGGTCGTTCCTTCGCGGGCGAACATGGCGCGGTGAAATGCCGGCACCAACGGCGCGCCCTGGCCGTTGGCAGCGACGTCGCGGCTCCGCAGATCGGCGACGACACCGATGCCGCTCAACTCGGCGAGCAGCGCAGCGTTCAACAACTGCACGGTGTAGCCGGTGGCGTCGAACTCGTGCGGACGATGGCGCACCGTCTGTCCGTGTGCACCTATAGCGCGCACTGCAGGCCGCCCGCCCGCGAACGGCTGAAGCAGCCGGTCAACGGCCTCGGCATAGGCGCGGGCGATAGCATTCGATGCCAGCGCCGCGCGATGCAGCTCGTTGGCGCCGGGCGTGTTGAGCGCTAGGAGTTCGGCGCGCAAGCGTGCATCGAACGGAGCATGCGTATGCGCCAGCAAGTGCAAACCGCCATCGGTCGGAAACCTGGCCAGCACGGCGTCTATGCCGTCGAGCGAGGTGCCCGACATCACGCCGATGTATAGGTCCGATTGCATGCGTCGATTGTGCCGCCGCGCAAAGCGAGTCGCCGATGGAAAAGGCCCGCATGAGCGGGCCTGTCGCTTGCTCGCGCCGCGCTTCTGCGCTTATTCGCTGAAACCGTCGCGGCCTATCATCGTTGCAGCAACTTGGAGTTCGCTGCGGGCCTGCAAGGCGAGGCGATCGAACTGTGCCTTGGCGGTAGGCGAGATCGCCACCGCTTCTGACGCCTTGGCCATTGCGAGCGGATTCTGCTGCTCGCCCTTGACCTTGAACTCGAAATGCAGATGCGGCCCGGTCGCCCAGCCTGTGGCGCCGACCGCGCCGATCATGGCGCCTTGATCGATGCGCTGACCCTTGCGTACATCGATCCGGCTCAAGTGCGCGTAGGTGGTTGCGCGATCGTTGCTGTGCTTGATCTGCACCACGTTTCCATAGCCGTTCTGCCAGCCTGCGAAGTCGACGACACCGTCGCCGACGCTGCGTACCGGCGTACCGGATGGCGCGCCGTAGTCGACCCCACGGTGCGCGCGCCAGGTGTGCATGATCGGGTGCATGCGCATCGCGAAGCCAGACGTGATGCGTGAAAACGCGAGCGGGCTTCCGAGGAAGGTGTGGCGCTTGCTCTTCCCGTCGAGGCCGAAATACGCGCCCTTGCTACCGGCGGCAGGCTCGGCGAACCACATTGCTGAATGCGACTGGCCGCGATTGACAAATTCGGATGCCACGACGCGTCCCGTCATCTCGTCGCCGCTGGCCCAGGTGATCGGTTCGCCGTCCGCGGTGAGCGCTTCGTAGATCACGGTGAAGCGATCGCCCTTGCGCAGCTCGCGATGGAAATCGATCTCGGTCGAGAACATCTCGACCATCTGGGTCGCGATCGCGTCGGGGATGCGCGCATCGTCGGTCGCCGCGAACAGGGACGATTCAATCGTGCCGCTGCCCAGGCGGACCTGGGTTTCGAGCGGAACGGTTTCGGTGCTCGCCTGCAATACCCCGCTCACACGTTCGACGCGCAAGCGGGTGAAATGGGTGCTGAACTGCTGCGTGCTCTGCGCCGGGTAGCGCGCGACGAGTTCGTTGACGTGCCCTTGAGCATCGGTGCGGATCTGCACCATCTTGCCCGGACGCCCGTCGAGCAGCTTGCGCGCAGTCGGGTCGCGGCGCAGGAACTGCGCCATCTCGTCATCGTCGGCATTCAGGCGGCGAAGCAGACTGTCGGCGGTGTCGCTGCGGCGCGTCAAGTCACCGCGATACAGCGTCAGTTCATGCTCGGCAAGTTGATCGAGCTGCGCGGCAATGCTGTCGAGCGGAACGCTTTCGCTGAGCACGGTACGCGTCAGGTTCGCCGCATCAGGCGCGATTGGCGCGATGCCGAACGCTGTGGCCGCAAAGCCGGTGAGCGAGACCACCACCGCGGAGGCCAGACCGCGCGGATGACGGGCAACGAAACGGCGAATCGACGCTGCCGCCGCGAAGGCCGCATCGTCGATCATTTGGAGGGGCTGGAGTTCTTTGTTCGGGCGCATGGGCGCAGGTTCAGGCGCAGCGATAGCGTCGAACGCGGCCGGCTCGGGTTCGAGGGGGCTGGCGCTCAGCGTGTGCAAGGAGTCGAAGGGTCGCGGGCTGTCCACTAGAATTCCGGCCTCTGGGGCACAAGGGCAACGGCCGGGGCGCCTAGAAAAACCGCGCTCGCGACGAGAAGCCTTGAGTATATCCGCCGCTGGCAATCCCCCATCTGCGGGAAAGCCCCCGACATCGGTGTCTTTGCCCCAGATCAACAGCCCGATCCCCGCCGTCATCTTTGCCATGTCACAGCCCTTCGAGAAAAGCATCCACCCCGTCACCGACCGTGTGCGCGACGCTTTGGCGATCACGCTGCGCGGATGTGATGAACTGTTGCCGCAGGCCGACTGGGTCGCCAAGCTGGCGCGTTCGGAGGCGACTGGCGTCCCGCTGCGCATCAAACTGGGGCTTGACCCGACCGCGCCGGACATCCACGTCGGGCACACGGTGGTGCTCAACAAGATGCGGCAACTGCAGGATATCGGCCATACCGTCATCTTCTTGATCGGCGATTTCACCTCGATGATCGGTGACCCTTCGGGGCGCAACAGCACGCGTCCGCCGCTGACGCGCGAGCAGATCGAGGCCAACGCCCAGACCTACTACCGCCAAGCGAGCCTGGTGCTCGACCCGGCAAAGACGGAGATCCGCTACAACTCTGAATGGAGCGATCCGCTCGGCGCGCGCGGCATGATCGAGCTCGCTTCGCGTTACACGGTGGCGCGCATGATGGAGCGCAACGACTTCAGCGAGCGCTTCAAGGCCGGCACGCCGATCTCGGTGCACGAGTTCCTGTACCCGCTGATGCAGGGCTACGACTCGGTTGCGCTCAAGTCGGACCTCGAACTCGGCGGCACCGACCAGAAGTTCAACCTGCTTGTCGGTCGCAGCCTGCAGGCCGAGTACGGACAAGAGCCGCAATGCATCCTGACGATGCCGTTGCTCGAAGGACTCGACGGCGTAGAGAAGATGTCCAAGAGCAAGGGCAACTACATCGGCCTCACCGAGGCACCCAACACGATGTTTGCCAAGCTGCTGTCGATCAGCGACACATTGATGTGGCGCTACTTCACGCTGTTGAGCTTTCGCGGGGAAGCGCAAATTGAGGCGCTCAAGGCCGAGGTTGCAGCCGGGCGAAACCCGAAGGAAGTCAAGACTTTGCTTGCGAAGGAAATCTGCGCCCGATTCCACGGTGCCGCGGCGGCCGATGCGGCCGAGCTGGACTTCGAACTGCGCGCCCGCGGTGGGGTGCCCGACGATATCGCTGCCATCACCCTCGGCGGTGCGCCGCTTGCGATCGGCGCGCTGTTGAAGCAAGCGGGCCTCGCGCCGTCGAGCAGTGAGGCGATGCGTCTCGTCGATGGCGGCGGCGTCCGCGTCGATGGCACGGTGATCGCCGACAAGGCTTTGCGGCTGTCGCCTGGCTGCTATGTCGTTCAAGTGGGCAAGCGCCGGTTTGCGCGCGTCACGATCACTGCGTGATGATGCGCCGCCGCTCGCTGCTGGCGGCGCTGATGGCGCTGATGACGGGCATGGCGGGGGCGTCCTGGGCCGCGCCCGACGACATGGAGCAGGCGCGCATCGAGCGGCTGCTGCGCTATGTCGAGGCGCTGAAGCGCGCCAGCTTCGTGCGCAACGGCAAGACCTATTCGTGCCGCGAGGCGGCGCTGTTCCTGCGCGCCAAGTACGCCAAGATGGGCGAGCACGTGACGACGGCGGCGCAGTTCATCGAACAGATTGCTTCGCGATCGAGCACCACCGGCGAGCCCTATCAGGTTCGCTTTGCGGACGGACGCTCAGTGGCCGCGGCCAAGGCCTTGCGCGAAGAGCTTGCACGCATGGATCGCGCACACTGATGCGCACACCGATGCGCACACTCGTGTGCCCACCGAAGCGCACGCGATGTCGAGTGCGCGCTGGCGCGGTCCGAGGACCTTGAACGTGGCAACGACCCCTTCGGTCCAGACCTTCCTGAAGCTCTCGGTGGCGGCGGCGATTGCCACCATCGTCATGAAGACGCTCGCCTGGTGGATCACCGACTCGGTCGGGCTGCTGTCCGACGCCATGGAGTCCTTCGTCAACCTCGCGTCGGCGCTTTTCGCGATAGCGATGGTGACGATCGCCCAGCGTCCCGCCGACGAGGATCACCCCTTCGGTCACACCAAGGCCGAGTACTTCTCGAGCGGCTTCGAAGGCCTGCTGATCCTGGGTGCGGCGGTTGCGATCATCTGGGCGGCAGCGCACCGCTTTGTCGAGCCGCAGCCGCTGCAGTCGCTGGGCTGGGGTCTCGGGCTGTCGATCGTCAGCTCGATCGTCAACGGCGTGCTCGCGTGGCACATGCTTGCCGCATCGCGGGTACATCGCTCGATCGCCCTCGAAGCGGATGCGCGCCATCTGTTCACCGATGTGTGGACTTCGGCGGGTGTCGTTGTCGGTCTGTTGCTGGTAAGCGCGACCGACTGGCTCTGGCTCGATCCGCTGCTCGCGATCGGCGTTGCGCTCAACATCCTGCGCGAGGGTGCGCGCCTCGCGTGGCGATCGGTCGATGGGCTGATGGACAGCGCAGTCGATGCGAAGGTGCGGGCCCAGATCGACGCAGCGCTGGCGCAGTTCGCGCATCATGCGATTCGCTTCGACCACCTCGTCACTCGGCGCGCGGGGCAGCGCCTGTTCGTCGACGTGCACATGCACATGCCGGCGAACTGGACGCTCGGCCGCGCCGCCGCACTGCGTGCCAGCGTCGAGCAGGCCCTGATGAGCGAAGTCCCGGGCCTGCGGGCGTCGATTCAGCTGCTGCCGCTCGACGTCGAGGCGCACTTCGGAGACTTGAAGGACCCGCTGTGATCTCGCTCGTGCAACGCGTGACATCCGCGCGCGTCGAAGTCGCCGGCCGCGTCGTTGGCGCCATCGGCCTCGGCCTTCTCGTCTTCGTCTGCGTCGAGTCGGATGATGACGAGGCGATTGCCGACCGGCTCGTGGCGAAGCTCATCAAGCTGCGCGTATTCGCCGACGGTGCCGGCAAGATGAGCCTGGACCTCGGCGCAGTGGGCGGGGGTCTGTTGCTCGTGAGCCAGTTCACTCTCGCGGCCGACACGACAGCCGGCAATCGGCCGAGCTTTGTTGGCGCGGCGGCGACTGAAGTCGGAAGGCGTCTCTACGAGCGCGTCGTCGCCACCGCGCACGCATTGCACTCGCCGGTGACGTGCGGCGAGTTCGGCGCCGACATGCAGGTGCATCTCGTCAACGACGGGCCGGTGACGCTTCCCATCGTCGTGCGACGCTGATCGCGGTACGCGCGATGGGCATAATGCGCGTCTGCCACCGGCAGTCGCCATGGAGCATCCTGTTTTCGCCACAGGGAAGGAACGCCAATGTCCCGTTCAGCGCAGTCGCATTCACACCCGCGGCCTTTGCACCCCCGGATAAACGCGCCGGAAAGGTCGTCCCGCTATTTGCTCCCCGTTGCCGCGCTACTTGTGGCATTGAGTGGCTGCGCGCCCGACGCGTGGAAGCCCAACCCGATCTACGACACGTTCCTGAACAAGGTCGACAAGAACTGCGGCACGATGCGCATCGGCGAAATCACGATCAGCCAGTTGATGAATCCCGGGTCGAACCTGTACAGCACGTATTTCGTCGATCTGACCTCGCGCTTCGACCTGGGGCGGATCTCGACGGAGGACTACGTCGAGGGCATCTCGACGACCTTCACGACGATCCGCGACACGGCAGGTATTCGCTGCATCGTGGCGCAGAAGAATCCCTGAGGCGCGCCGTCAGTCAGCAGTGACTGCCCCAGCCTCGCTTGGCTCGCACCCCCCGATGGGAGTTGAGCCGCCTTGGGGCGGCCCGGCGGTGGCTCAGTCGTAGGCGCGCGCGTCCTCAATCACCTTGCCGTCGTTGGGCAGGCTCCCCGGCGCGCACAACTCGACTTCACAGCGCAGTTTCGTCACCTCGCGCACGCTTTGCGCGATGCGTTCAGCGATGCCTTCGGGACGGTTCGTCGCTTCGACCCGCAAAGTCATTCGGTCGTTTGCCATCTCGCCGCTTATCACGAGGCGGGCGCGTGCAACTTCGGGGTGACGGCGCACCACCTTTCCGATCTGCGCCGCTTGAACGAACATGCCGCGGACCTTCGCGGTCTGGTCGGCGCGCCCCATCCAGCCTTTGATACGGGCGTTGGTGCGCCCGGTCGGGCAGACGCCGGGCAGGATCGCCGACAGGTCGCCGGTGCCAAAGCGGATCAGCGGATAGTCGGGATTGAAAACAGTGACGACGACCTCGCCGACTTCGCCCTCGGCGACCGGATCGCCCGTGCCCGGGCGCACGATCTCGACGATGACGCCCTCGTCGAGCACGAGGCCTTCGCGCGCCGGGGTTTCGTACGCGATCAGGCCGACGTCGGCGGTCGCGTAGCACTGATAGCCTGCAATGCCCCGCTCGATCAGCCAGTCGCGCAACGGCGGCGGAAACGCTTCGCCCGAGACCAGTGCCTTCTTCAACGACGGCACGGCGACGCCGAGTTCGGCCGCCTTTTCGATCACGATGCGCAGGAAGCTCGGCGTGCCGACGTAGCCGTGGGCGCCGAGATCGACCATCGCCTGCAACTGCAATTCGGTGTTGCCGACGCCGCCGGGGAACACAGTACAGCCGAGCGCGTGCGCGCCCGATTCGGCCATCGCACCGGCAGGCGTCAGGTGATAGCTGAAGCTGTTGTGCACCAGATCGCCGGCGCGAAAGCCGGCGGCGAAGAGGGCGCGTGCCATGCGCCAGTGGTCAGCGCCATGGCCCTGCGGCTCGTAGATCGGCCCGGGCGACTGGAACACGTTGCGCGCGCCGCGCGACGGCGAAACGCCGCGCCACCCGATCGCGGAGAAGCCACCAAACGGGTTGCCCGGGCCGGCTTCACGCGCCACCTTCTGCCGGTCGAGCAGATCGTGCTTTCGCGTCACCGGCAGTCGCGCGAGCGCGTCGCGGCCCGTGATGGCGACCGCATCGAAGTCGCGCAGGATGTCGGCAAACGCCATCGTTTTGCCTTGCGCCTGGGCCACAAGTCGCGGCAACTCAGCCATCAGCGCACGTTCGCGCACCAGCGGGTCTCGCGTTTCGGCTTCGTCGTAGTGGTTTGACATGGTTCAGTCGTCGTCGCCGCGGCCCGCTCGGCGCCTGGCGTCATCGATCAGCTTTCGTTGGGCCGGCGCGGTATCCAGCGCATAGCGGTCGAATCCGCCGCCGCCGGCCTTCTTCAGGGCGGCGTGCAGGGTGCCTTGGTCGTCATGAAAATGCAC
Organism: uncultured beta proteobacterium; assembly: GCA_963774675.1. GTDB lineage: Bacteria > Pseudomonadota > Gammaproteobacteria > Burkholderiales > Burkholderiaceae_C > CAIKUF01. The sequence goes on from CAVZFV010000014.1 coordinate 173,686, forward strand.
GAAGGCCACGCCCCGGCAGTGGAAGATGCCGGGCTTGACCTCGCGCACGCCCCTGATGTCGCGCAACTGGCGCAACAGGGGCAGCAAGGTCGCGAGCGCGGCGGGGTCGGAGGGCGCCATGGGCGGGTGCTCAGGCCAGCCAGCGCTTGCGCCGGCGATAGCTCTTCACGTCGCGGAAGCTCTTGCGGTCGCCGCCGCCCATGCCAAGGTAAAACTCCTTCACGTCTTCGTTGTTCGCCAGGTCGCCCGCGGCGCCGTCCATCACGATGCGCCCGCTCTCGAGGATGTAGCCGTAGTCCGCGTAGCGCAGCGCCATGTTGGTGTTCTGCTCGGCGAGCAGGAAGGTGACGTTCTCCTTCGTGTTCAAGTCCTTCACGATCTCGAACACCTCCTCGACGATCTGCGGTGCGAGGCCCATCGACGGCTCGTCGAGCAGCACCATCTTCGGGTTCGCCATCAGCGCGCGGCCGATGGCGCACATCTGCTGCTCGCCGCCCGAGGTGTACGCGGCTTGCGAACTGCGGCGCTCCTTCAAGCGCGGAAAGTATCCGTAGACCTTATCCATCGTCCGCGCGACGGCAGCCTTGCCATCCTTGCGCGTGTAGGCGCCCGTCATCAGGTTTTCTTCGATCGTCAGGTGCGCGAAGCAGTGGCGGCCCTCCATGACCTGGACCACTCCACGCTCGACCATTTCCGAAGTGCTGAGCTTCTCGATGCGCTCGCCGCGCAGTTCAATCGAGCCCTTCGTCACCTCGCCGCGCTCGGCGCGCAGTAGGTTGCTCACCGCGCGCAGCGTCGTCGTCTTGCCGGCGCCATTGCCGCCGAGGATCGCGACCACCTTGCCCTCGGGCACCTGCAGCGAGACGCCCTTGAGCACCAGGATCACGTGGTTGTAGATGACCTCGATGCCGTTGACGTTGAGAAGGATGTTGGCTTCGCTCATGTGATCTCTTTCACTCTTTCAAGCGCCGCGCGCGACGCTTGAAAGAGGGCTCCGCGAGGAGCCGCTCCGTACTGCACGGTCTTCAAGTTCGCGTCGCCCGGATGCCCCTCGCAGAGGGCAGCCGCACGCTCCATGGTTCAGGCAGCGACGACGCGAACTGCCTCGCGGCTCAGCTCTGGCAATCCGCCGCCGTACGACGGGTCCACTTCTTTTCTGCGGCGTACTTTTCAGCTGCTGCCTTGACCATCGGCTTGAGGATTTGCTCGTCGGCTTCGTACCAGTCGGACGACATGTTCCACTTGGTGCCGTCCCAGGTGTGGATGCGTGCCCAGGTCGAGCCCATGTGGTCGGCGCAGGACGTGCTCAGCGGCCGCATCACGCCGGCAAAGCCCAACGCGTCGAGCTTCTTCTGGTCGAGCGCCAGGTTCTCGAAGCCCCAGCGCACCTGCTCGCCCGTCATCACCTTGCCCTTGCCGAAGCGCTCCTGCGCGCGGCGGGTGGCCTCGATGCCCAGCATCTGGATGATCACGCCGCGGGTGTAGAGCACCGAGCCGACCTCGTCCTTCGGCCCCGTGCCTTCGCCTTTGGCGTGCACGTACTTCAGGATGTCCTGCATCACTTTCGGTTGCGTGCCTGAGGTGTTGAGTGCCAGCGCGTTGTAACCCTTCGCGCCCATGCCCACGTCCTTGACGTCGGGCTCGGCGCCAGCCCACCACACGCCGTACATCTGGTCGCGCGGGTAGCCGGTGGCCTGCGCTTCCTTCAGCGCGGTCGAATTCATCACGCCCCAGCCCCACAGCATCACGTAGTCGGGGCGGCTTTGGCGCACCTGCAGCCAGGCGGCCTTTTGTTCGACGCCGGGCGCAGTGATCGGGATCAGCTGCAGCTCGAAGCCGTGCATCTTGCTGCGCTCCTGGAACATCGGGAGCGGCTCCTTGCCGAACGGGCTGTCGTGGTAGAGGACCGCGATCTTCTTGCCCTTGAGCTTGTCGAAGCCGCCGGCCTTCTTGGCGACGTGCTGGATCAAGATGTCCGCACCCGTCCAGTAGCTGCCCATGAGCGGGAAGTTCCACTTGAAGATCATGCCGTCCTGCGAGGCCGACAATCCGTAGCCCAGGGTGATGAGCGGTATCTTGTCGATCGGCGCCTTGTCGGTCAGCGCAAAGGTGATGCCTGTGGATTGCGGATCGAACAGACTGGCGCCACCGTTCTTGCCTTTCAGGCGCTCATAGCACTCGACGCCCTTGTCCGTGGCATAGCCCGTCTCGCACTCTTCGAAGGTGAGCTTGACGCCGTTGATGCCGCCGTCGCGCGCGTTGACCATCTTGAGGTAGTCCTGCTTGCCGTTCGCCCATGGCGTGCCGTTCGGTGCGTACGGGCCGGTGCGATAGACGAGCAGCGGGTAGAACTGCTCTTTGGCCTGCGCAAAGGCTGCCGGTGTACTGACCAGGCTGGCCAGGCCGGCGGTGGCAACCGCCGCCGCCACTAACAAAGACTTGATTTTCATGTCTGCCTCCTAGGGGGTGGTGCACTTCTCGAGTGCGGAAAGAAAGAGAAAGCGTTTCTTAGTGTGCCTTCAGTGTGGGAAGGGCCAGAGCCTGAGTTTTTCCTTGGCCGTGGACCAGAGTCGCGCCAGGCCGTGAGGCTCGACGACGAGAAAGAAGACGATCAGCGCGCCGAAGATCATGGACGTCAGGTGCGATGCGAGCGCGGTGTCGACCGGAATGTCGAACCAATAGGGCAGGTTGGCCAGCACGATCGGCAGCACGACGATGAAGGCGGCGCCGAAGAAGCTGCCCATGATCGATCCCAGCCCGCCGATGATCACCATGAACAGCAGGTCGAACGATCGGTTTAGATTGAATGCGGCCGGCTCCCAGGTGCTTAGGTGCACGAAGCCCCACAACGCGCCGGCCACGCCGACGATGAAGCTGCTCACGGCAAAGGCGGTGAGCTTGGCATACACAGGGCGGATGCCGATGACGCTCGCGGCGACGTCCATGTCGCGCATCGCCATCCACTCGCGGCCGATGGCGCCGCGCACGAGGTTCTTCGCCAGCAGTGCGAACACCGTGACGAAGACGAGGCAAAACATGTATTTGCTGACCGGTGACTGAATCGGCCACCCGAACACATTCAGCCCCGACGCGCTGACCGATCCCGACGAGGAGTTGTTCGTCAACCAGCCGATGCGCAGGAACGCCCAGTCGACGAAAAACTGCGCCGCGAGCGTGGCCACCGCGAGGTACAGGCCCTTGATGCGAAGTGAAGGAATACCGAAGATCACACCCACGACGGTGGCGCACACCCCGCCGAGCAGCAACGCGGCGATCAGCGGCATGCCTTCGATGCGCGCCTGGAAGTTGTAGGCCGCGTAGGCGCCCACCGCCATGAAGGCGCCAGTCCCGAGGGAGATCTGACCGCAGTAGCCAACCAGGATATTCAGCCCGATGGCGGCCAACGCGAGAATCAGGAATGGGATCAGGATCGCGCGCATCATGTATTCCGATGCGGCAAACGGCACGACGACAAAGGCCAGCACGAGCAGCAGCGCAATTGCGGTGCGGTCCTGCCGGATCGGGAAGATCTGGTCGTCGGACCGATAGCTGGTCTTGAACTGGCCGTTTTCTCGGTAGAACATGGTCAGCTCTGCCTTGCGTCAAACGCGATCAATGATCTTCTCCCCAAACAGCCCTTGCGGTCGGAACAACAAGAACACGAGCGCGAGCACGTAGGCGAACCAGATTTCGATGCCGCCGCCAAAGAACGGGCCGATGTAGATCTCGGAGAGCTTTTCGCCCACGCCGATGATCAAGCCGCCCACGATGGCGCCGGGCACCGACGTCAGCCCACCGAGAATCACCACCGGCAGCGCCTTGAACGCCACCAACGACAGCGAGAACTGCACGCCGAGCTTGCTGCCCCAGATGACGCCTGCCACCAGCGCGACGAAGCCGGCAACCGACCAGACGATGATCCAGATGCGCTTCAGCGGAATACCGATCGACTGTGCCGCCTGGTGATCGTCGGCCACGGCGCGCAACGCGCGGCCGGTGGAGGTCTTCTGGAAGAAGAGCGCCAACACCGCTACCAATGCGGCTGCCACGATGGCGGCGACGACGTCCTCCTTGTTCACCAGGATGCCGCCCGGGAACACGTTTTCGAACAGGAACATCGGTTCTTTGGGCATGCCCACGTCGATGGTGTAGATGTCACTGCCGAACAGCGTCTGCCCGAAGCCGTCGAGAAAGTAGCTGATGCCGAGCGTGGCCATCAGCAACGTGATGCCTTCCTGGTTGACCAGTTTGCTGAGCATGAATCGTTCTATCGCCCAGGCCACCACCACCATCAACAGTGCCGCGCCGATAAAGCCGAGCACGTTGCCCAGCCATTGGCTCTCGAAGCCGATCCAGCCCGGGGATCCACTCGGCCAAGCGCGCCATCGCGAGCGCGGGGAACAGCACCATCGCGCCCAGCGCAAAGTTGAAGACGCCGCTCGCCTTGTAGATCAGCACGAAGCCGAGTGCGATGAGCGAATACAGCATGCCCGACATCAGGCCGCCGATCAGGGTTTCGATAAAAAAGCCCATCTCAGCGGTGCCCCCGGTTCGTCGAGTACGCCGAACCACCCCCCGTGGGGCTCTGGCCCACCTTGAGGCGGCCCGGCGCCGGGCCCGTCGCGTCGTCGGCTTTCAATGGCTTGTCCCCAGATAGGCGCTGATCACGTCCGGATTTGCGCGCACCTCTTCGGGTGTGCCGTCACCGATCTTCTTGCCGTAGTCGAGCACGACGACGCGGTCGCTGATGTCCATCACGACGCTCATGTCGTGCTCGATCAGCACGATCGTCGTGCCGAACTCGTCGTTGACGTCGAGGATGAATCGGCTCATGTCCTGCTTCTCCTCGACGTTCATGCCGGCCATCGGCTCGTCGAGCAGCAGCACCTCCGGTTCCATCGCGAGCGCCCGCCCGAGGTCGACGCGCTTTTGCAGGCCGTAGGGCATGCGCCCGACTGGCGTCTTGCGATAGGGCTGGATCTCGAGGAAGTCGATGATGTGCTCGACGAACTCGCGCTGCGCGGCTTCCTCGCGCTGCGCCGGGCCGATGCGCAGCGCCTGCAGGAAGAGATTGCAGCGCATCTTGAGGTTGCGCCCGGTCATGATGTTGTCGACCACGCTCATGCCCTTGAAGAGCGCCAGGTTCTGGAAGGTTCGCGCCACGCCCATCTCCGCGACCTGGCGTGAGTTCATGTGCTTGAACGTCTGCCCCTTGAACGCGATCGTGCCCTGCTGCGGCTGGTAGACGCCGTTGATGCAGTTGAGCATCGAGCTCTTGCCCGCCCCATTCGGGCCGATGATCGCGCGGATCTCGTGCTCGCAAACATTGAAGCTGATGTCGGTCAGCGCCTTCACGCCGCCGAACGCGAGGCTGATGTTGCTGACTTCGAGGATCACCTCGCCGATGTCGCGGGTCGCCATCTCAGTGGCGCCCGGCCGCCCGAAGGCACTGAGCGCCCCCTCGGGGGGCAGCGAGCGCAAGCGAGTATGGGGGCTTCATTTCAGGCCGCCTTCTTCACAGCGGGGAACACTTTGGCATCCTCGATCCGCAGGTCGGCCGAAACCATGCCGGTGCGGCCGTCTTCGAACTTGACCTGCGTTTCGATGTACTGGCTCGCCTTGCCGCCGTAGAGCGCGTCGACGAGCACCTGATAGCGCTCGCCGATGAAGCCGCGGCGCACCTTGCGCGTGCGCGTCAACTCGCCGTCGTCGGCGTCGAGCTCCTTGTGCAGGATCAGGAAGCGGCTCATCTGGCTGCCCGCGAGCAGGTCGTCCTGCGCGAGGTCGGCGTTGACCTTCTCCACGCAGTCGCGAATCAGCGCGTAGACCTCGGGCTTTTGCGCCAGATCGGTGTAGCCGGCATAGGGCAGGTTGCGCTTCTCGGCCCAGTTGCCGACCGCCTCGACATCGATGTTGATGAACGCGCAGACGCGGTCGCGCTGGTCGCCGAAGGCGACGGCCTCCTTGATGAAGGGGAAGAACTTGAGCTTGTTCTCGACGTACTTGGGCGCGAACATCGCGCCGTCGTTGGCACCGCCGACGATACGGCCGACATCCTTCGCACGGTCGATGATCTTCAGGTGGCCGCTCGCGGCGATGAAGCCGGCGTCGCCCGTGTGGTACCAGCCGTCGCCGGTCAGCACCTCGGCCGTCGCTTCGGGGTTCTTGTAGTACTCTTTCAACAGGCCGGGCGACTTGACGAGAATCTCGCCGTTCTCGGCCAGCCGGATCTCCACGCCTGCGATCGGGACACCCACCGTATCGGCATGCGCTTCGTTGTCGGGCTGCAGGCAGACGAACACGGCGGTTTCGGTCTGGCCATAGAGTTGCTTCAGGTTGATCCCGATCGAGCGGTAGAAGGTGAAGAGGTCGGGCCCGATCGCCTCACCCGCGGTGTACGCGACCCGCACGCGCGAGAAGCCGAGCGTGTTGCGTAGCGGCCCGTAGATGAGCACGTTGCCTTTCGCGTAGAGCAGGCGATCCCACAGGCCGACCGGCTTGCCGTCCATCAGCGCCGGGCCGACGCGCTTGGCGACGTCCATGAAATAGTGGAACAGCCAGCGCTTGAGGGCGCCGGCGTCTTCCATTCGGATCATCACGCTCGTCAGCAGCCCCTCGAAGATGCGTGGCGGCGCGAAGTAGTAGGTCGGCCCGATTTCCTTCAGGTCGATCGTTACCGTCGACGCCGATTCCGGGCAGTTCACGACGTAGCCACACGCAAGCCACTGCGCATAGCTGAAGATGTTCTGCCCGATCCACGCCGGGGGCATGTAGGCCAGCACTTCCTCGTTCGGGCCGAGCTTGTCGAAGTCCGCCCCCGCTTTCGCGCGGTCAAGCAGCGTGAAGTGGCTGTGCACCACGCCCTTGGGCTTGCCAGTCGTGCCGGACGTGAAGAAGAGCGCCGCCACGTCGTCTGGTGACGCCTTGGCGACTTCGGCGTCGAAGAAGCCGGGGTGCGCCTTGGCAAACTCGCGGCCTGATTCGATCAACGCCTCGAGCGGCGCCAGCCCGGGCTCGTCATAGTTGCGCAGGCCGCGCGGATCGTCGTACCAGATGGCGGCCAGCTGCGGGCACTCCTCACGCAGATCGAGCATCTTGTCGACCTGCTCCTGGTCTTCGACGACGGCGAACGCGACGTCGGCGTTGTTGATCGGAAATTTGAACTCGGCCGCCGCCGCGTCCTGATAGAGCGGTATTGGCACCGCGCCGAGCGCTTGCGCGGCGAGCATCGACGCATAGAGCCGCGGCCGGTTCTCGCCCACCACCACCATGTGGTCGTCACGTTTGAGGCCGGCCGCCGCCAAGCCGCATGCCATGTCGCGTACCAGATCGGCGAGCGCCGCCCACGTCATCGTTTGCCAGATGCCGTATTCCTTGACGCGCAGGGCGGCCGCGGTCGGGCGCGCCTTCGCGTGTTCGAGCATCAATCTTGGAAACGTCGTCTGCAACCTGTGGCTCCGAAGTTCACACATGGCGGTGTTGAACAGCCGCAATGCTAGGCTTGAGTTTGACGCCAAGTTGTCGTTGCGACGACATTGCTCGGGTTCACCCCCTCAGTGTTTCCCCGCAGTTCTGCGACATCCACCGATCCGCCATGCCCGCCCGCCAGAGATCCCGCCCATGCACACATCCGTAGGCCCCTTGCATGCGCGGGCGCGCGCGGCAACGGCCGACGAGCTTGCCGGCATTCACTGGCTCGTCGCGCTCGAAGATTCCGATGAACGCGCGCGCGCGGAGGCCGACATCCTCGTCGTCGAAGTCGCTGCCGGCGAACTGCTGTGCCGCGTCGGGCGGCCGGCGACGTACTGGTTCGGTGTCATCGACGGCCTGCTCAAGATGAGCAGCGACACCGCGCACGGCGTGCCGATCACGTTCACTGGCGTGCCCAGGGGCGGCTGGTTCGGCGAGGGCACGATGATCAAGCGCGAGCCCTACCGCTACAACATCCAGGCCCTGCGAAAGAGCGTCGTCGCCGGCCTGAATGTCGACACCTTCCATTGGCTGCTCTCGCGCAGCATCGCGTTCAACGGCTTCGTGATGCGACAGCTCAACGAGCGGCTCGGCCAGTTCATCGGCGCCCGCGAGATCGATCGCCTGAGCGATCCCGACGTGCGCGTCGCGCGCAGCCTCGCGGCGCTCTTCCACCCGACGCTCTATCCCGGCGTGGGCGACTTGCTGCGCATCACGCAGCAGGAGCTTGGCTACCTCGTCGGCCTGTCGCGCCAGCGCGTCAACGAGTCACTTCACACGCTGCAGCAGCGCGGCTGCATCCGCATCGAATACGGCGGCCTGCGCGTCCTCGACCTGGAGGGCCTGCGCCAAAGCATCTGATGCGGGTGCCGCGCCTTTGCGGCAACGCGCGCAGATCACACGGCGGCCAGGTCGCCGCGTGACGAGGTAGGAGACGCTCAGGAATTGGAAGTCGGCCCCGGCGCCAGCACGAAGGCGCGTGCCGTGCTGCTGTCGTATTGGCTTTGGCGCGACCAGCCATCGGTAGCGCGGTGCGCTACGTACAGGTTTTCGGTGAAGCCCGCGAGGACGCAAAGGTCGAGCAGACTGCCCACGGTCGGCAACGGGTCCCCGGGCGGTGAGGGCGGAATCGCCGCTGGCATGCCGGCGGCATTCGCGGCCGCCGCGCCGGCCGCGCTGTACTCGGCCGGCGAGACAGCGCCGCGCTGGACATAGAACGAGTAGGTCGCGAAGCGATTGCGCTGCAGCGCGAGGAAGGGCACGTCTACGCCGAGCGCGCGCGACGCGTAGTTCATCACGCCGCATTCGTCGGCCGCGGTGCTTCCGCCGACGCTCGGCGCATCGATGCGCGCGAAGGTCGCGTTGTTGTCCACGCGCAGGGTGAGCACCATGCGGTTCTGCGCCGCGTCGACGAGGCCGAGCAGGGCGGCATCGCGCGTCTGGATCGTGCCGCTCAGGTCGTTGCTTGCAGGCACGCGCCACTTGATGCCGAGCGCCTCCGGGTCGACGAGGTTGCCCGCCCCATCGAACAGCTCGACCTTGATCTGCCACAGCCCGCCCTGGTCGGTGCCGACCGGGTTGCCACCGGCATCGAAGCCGGTACCCGGCGCGACGGCGACGGTCGGAATGACCGCGCTCTGGGTGTCGAGCACGACGTTGGGCGTCGACCACTGCCCGGTCGGCGGCAGCGCGGGCGGGATCTCGCACAGATGCGCCGATGCCCCGACCGATTGCGGGCCGAGCGCATACTGCTCGAGGATCAGATCTCCGCCGACCTCATGCGTGTAGTGCCGGTTGATCGCATCGGTGTTGGGGCGCCATTCACTTTCAGCTTCCGCCGGGCGCTTGTACGACACACGGTAGTAGCGCACCCCCAGGTCGCTGCGCAGAGAGCTGTCGAACTCGAGGCGCGGCCGCAGTGACCCGCCCCACGGCGCGCTGTCGTCGAGCAGCCCGAGCTTGGCCGGCTCGTGCCCCGGAGCGCCGACCTTGGTGGTGTCGTTCGCGCCGTGGATCCGCCAGACCGAGGAGTTTCCCACCGCCATGAAGAGCACCCAGTTGTTGGGCGCGACGATCGGCGGGCACGGCGGGCAGGCGTGCGCGAGAGGGTGCGTCGTGATCAGCGTCACCTCGGTGCCGCAGAGGTAGTTCCACCATGTGTGGCAGGCGACTGGCGTCGGCTCGTAGATCGTGACCCAGAAGCCCGGCCAGATGCGCTGGCGGGCGACGAAGTAGAGGTCCGGCACGTCGAGATTGAAGTACGAACGCCAGATCACCGCCCGGAAGTGCCCGCACTCGTCCGTCATCACCGTCACGAGCTTGGTGCGCTTGACGAACATCGGGAACAGCCAGCACAGGATCGGGACGCAGCAGTTCGAGGTGCGCCGCGATGGCGCGCTCGAACACCGGACGCGAGCTCCGCGCGGCGAGTTGCAGTTCAGTCGGCAGCGCGAGTGAGCGCAGCCTCTCGATCGGCGGATCGGGCTGCGGGTTGAAGCCGCGGATCGTGCCCGGGTCGGTGATCCGCGCGCGCATTCGATCGGGCGGCCCAGGCGGCAGCGGCTGCGGGTTCAGGCTGACCTCCCCGGTCAGATCGATGCGGAACGCACCTGCGAAGCGCTCCGGTGGGCGCGGCGGCACAGGCAGGTCGATCGGCGGCCACGGTCCGACCACGATGTCGCGCAAGCGGTCGATCTCGATCTCGGGCAGCTTGATGATGATGAGCGGCCAGGGGTCGACCTCGTAGATGTCGATCGCCGCATTGCAGACCGGCAGTTTCAGCGTGATGCCGCCCGCAACAATGCTCTTGAGCAGCGTGCCCTTGACGAGGCAGCGTCGGCCGATCCAATGCCGCCAGACGTCGGGGCCGACCTCGAATTGCAGCGGTGGCAGCCGCTCCATGTTCGGTCGTAGCGCGACGTGGGCATCGAGCCCGCCGCGGCGCAACAGTTCGCCGACGTCGAAGTCGCCTTTGTCCATCTCCGGCCCGAGCACGACGCGCACGGCCTGCGCTTCCTTGCCCACGGGCAGCGAAAGCTTCGCGTTGCCGCCCTTGTCGAGTGGCTGCATGTCGAGCAGCGCGCCGCCCTGGCTGAACGCGTAGGCGACGACGCTCGTGAGTTCTGCAGGGCGCTCCGTGATCGCGGCGCGGATCTCGAGCGGCACGCTGCGCTGGTCGCGTTTGGCTGTGGCCATGATGACTCCTTGGGTGGGTGGAAGTGGCCAACCCAGAATAGAAACGCGCCCTCACGCGCGCAACTGGCGTCCTAGGGGGATGGACGATGCGGCGCGCGCCAATTTGTGACGAGATGCAAGCGCCCCGAGGCTCCGGGTGCCCTTCGGCGCCGGCCCTCAGCCGTTGGCGACGCCCGAGGCGACGTGCCCCGAAGGCACATGCGGCGCCGCGCTGTCGACATGCCCGGTCTGGTCGTCGAAGAAGAAGTCGGGCTCGAACTCGCGCAGGAACTCGCCCTTCGCGAGGCCGCCGAGGAACATGGCCTCGTCGATCTCGACGCGCCAGTCCATCAGCGTGCGGATCGCGCGCTCGTGCGCCGGTGCGCTGCGCGCCGTGACGAGCGCGGTACGGATGCGCATAGCGGGCGAGGCATCGCGCTGCAACGTGCGCAGCGCCTGCAACAGCGGCTTGAACGGCCCTGCGCCGAGCGGCGTCGCCGCCTGGTCGTCCTCGTGGGCCTGGAACGCGGCGAGGCCGGCACGCTGGAAGACGCGCTCCGCTTCGTCCGAGAACAGCACCGCGTCACCGTCGAAGGCGATGCGCACCTCGTTCGGGTGCGCATCCGACGCGCGCGCCGAATGTGGGTAGACGCGCGCGGCCGGCACGCCGGCGGCGAGCGCCGATCGCACATCGGCCTCGTTGGTCGACAGGAACAGGTTCGCTGCCAGCGGCCGCAGGTAGCGCCACGGCGATTCGCCGCGCGTGAACACGCCGCGCTGGATCGACAAGCCGTAGTGCTTGGCGGAGCGGAACACCCGCATGCCCGACACCGGATCGTTGCGCGAGAGGATCACGACCTCCACCCGCTGCGCGTCGGGCAGGTTGAACGCGAGCAGCTTGTTGACGAGCGAGAACGCGACGCCGGGGAGCGCTGGCGTGTCCAGCTTCGCAAGCTGCAGCGCCATGTAGGCATGGTCGTCATCCGCCTCGAAAACCCGGTTCTCCTCCTCGAAGTCGAACAGCGCGCGCGACGAGATCGCGACGACGAGCTGACCATGCAGGGAGGCGGGCATGGGCAATGATAGGGAGCAAATGAGAAACGCCCCCACAGGGGCGTATGTCGAACAACGCCCCCAGGGGGCGTGTGTCGCGAGGCGCGCTGTCCGCCCTGGTCAGGCCCGGCGGCGACGCGCGATGAAGCCCATCGCGGCGAGTCCCGCGATCATCAGAGCATAGGTGCCGGGCTCGGGCACGGCGGTCGTCAGGCTGTAGACGCTGTAGTCGCTCTGGTTGTCGCAATACGTGCAGCCAGGGGCAGGCAGCCCTGGAATCGCCTCGAAGGTGATCGACGTGACGAGCGCGTTGCCGAACGGGTTGTCCCAGCTCCACAGCGCTGCGCCGACGTTGTCGGCATCCTGCCCGCCGACGATGCTGGCTGAGCCCATGCTCGCGATCGCGCTCGTCGTGCCGACGGCCGTCAGCGTGGATACCAGCGTCCCGCCGCCGAAAAGAGTCGCCGTCAGTTGCGCGATCTCGTTGACGTCGTTGTATTCCGGACCGTCGTAGAGGAAGGCGAGCTGCACGTTGCCGACGTACAGGCCCGACGAGAACGACGCCGTCATCTGCTCGCCGATGTCGATCTCGTTGCCCGCTGCGCCGCCCGACACACCTACGGCCGTGACGCCGTTGATCGTCTTGGTGCCGAGCGCGGCCGAGCCGGCGAGCGAGACGGTCGTCGTGCCGTCGATCACTTGTGGCCCGCCGAGCAGACTGGTCGCGACGACGGTGCCGGCCTGCGCAGCGCCGGCCATGGAAAAGGCGGTGGCCGCGGCGATGAGCGAAAGTGTGTTGCGCATCGAAATCGCTCCCTGTGGGTGTGCCATGAACGAACAGGGAGAAATTATTCGAAGTGCGGGCGTTGAGGTGTAACGCACGCCCCACAGGCGCGGGGGAAAGCGCCGTCAATCCCCGCAGACGTGGGCCTCCACCGAGAACTCCGTCACATCTCGGCCGCGCGGCGCCCGATGGCGCGCGCCGGCCGCCGATGGTCAGTGGTGAGCGCGCGAGCCGATAGACTTCGCTGAGCCGCGAACAGCGCGATGGAGGTTGGCCCGCGATGGCAGGGCACCGCGAATGAAGGAAAAAATACTTGTCAGGCTTGGCCTGAAGTTGCCCTGGCTCGTCGTTCTGGCGGTGGCCGCAGTTGCGGCGCGTCCTGCGTCGGCGGAGCCGTCATTTGCCCCAACCGGTGCCTTACTGCAAGTTGGCGTTGCCGAGGACACCAGCGCGGTCACCGTGGGGTTGACCTGGCGCTGGAGCCGGCAGTGGGCGCTCGACCCCGGTGTCGTCTCCGGCTACTGGGCGGCGGCGATCTCCGGCTGGCGTTACGAGGCAGCGAACGGTACTGGCTATTCGAATCTCGGGCAACTGAGCTTCACGCCTGTCGTTCGCTTCACGCCGGCGGGCGACAACGTCCCCTGGTTCATTGAGGGCGGCATTGGCGCGACTTACACGAACAAGGTCTACGTGGCCGAAGGCAGGGCCTTTTCGACGCGCTTCAATTTCGGTGACCAGATCGCGATCGGGGCCGTTTTCGGGCCGGCGCGCGAATATGAAGTCTCGCTGCGCTTCGAGCATTTCTCGAACGCAGATATCGAGCTTCCCAACCCGGGCCAGAACTTCATCCAGTTGCGCTTGTCCCTGCCCTTGCCTTGAGTGCGACCGCACGCCGCCGCCGGGTGCGGCCGCGTGCGTCGCTACGGCGTGGCCCTCGTTGCAACACGCGCGCTGAGCCGCCCACTCCTACTGCACGAAACCGATCGCCGAACGCTTGTGCGCCGGCTCCGGAAGGTCACGCGGCAGGACATGGTCGCGGTGGTCGAGCTTGGCGTTGCCGAACGCCGTCATCCACGCCCGCCGCATCTCGCGCGGCGCCATCTCGCTGATGCGCTCGAGCACGGCGTCGCTCGCGTCGGCGTCGAAGCGCTGGCCCCAGTCGTGGGCGGCGCGGATCGAGCGGTACAGCCGTCGGGCGATGCCGCGCGCGGCGTCTCGATCCGGCGCGCGCACTTCGTAGACGTTCATGCGATTGAGGATTGGCTCGGGGATCGCGCGGGCGTCGTTTGCCGTCGCGACCCAGATCACCTGGCTCGCATCGACCGGCACTTCGGCAAACTCGTCGGTAAAGTGGCCGGCAGTGTCCTGCTCTAGCAGGCTGTAGAGCGCGCCGAGCGGGTCGTAGGCGTGCTCGCCGCCGGCCTTGTCGATCTCGTCGACCACCATCACCGGGTTCGCGTACTGGCCATCGACGAGTGTCTCGAACACTTTGCCGGGGCGCGCGCCCTTCCACTGGCTCGACGCACCTGACAGCACCCAACCGGCGGTCAGGCTGCTCATCGAGATGAAACCCATGCCGGTGCCGAGCAGCACCGACAGCTCGCGCGCGAAATGCGTCTTGCCGACACCCGGTGGGCCGAGCAGCAGCAGCGGCGTGATCTCCAGCGCGTCGCGGCTGTCCTCGCACAGCGCGAGCTGGCGCCGCACGTCGTCGAGCACGTCGTGAAAATTCGGCAGCTCGTCGTAGAGGTGCTCCATCTGCGGCAGCCCAGAAGGCTTGACCTGGAAGCGCTCCGCACCCTTTTCGAGCATGCGCTCGTAGGTCGCACGCAAGCTCTCGTGCTCCTTGGCCGGGAGCTTGCCGAGCTTCGCGCCGACGTCGTCGAGGCGATAGACGCTGCGCATGCGGGCGATCGGCAGCCCGCCGCGCGAGTAGGGAACCATGGCCTGGGAAGCGTCCATCCGACCTCCGAGCGGCACTGTGCCGAAGTTCATTCAAGCAAAGACTAGCCTGACTTGGGTCCCGGAACAAAGCGGAAAATCCACGCTTGTTGCGTCTGCGTCGCGTGCCACCCCCCGAGTTGATGGTCGAGAAGTCGCCGCAGCGCCGCCAACCGGGGCAATCGGCGCGCCTACTTGACCCAGCTGTTGAGCTGAATGATCGGCAGCAGTACGGCGAGCACGATCAGCATCACGACGCCGCCCATCGCGACGATCAGCAGCGGCTCGAGCAGCGTGGCGGTCGCCATCGCGCGGCGCTGCATCTCGGCGCCGAGCTGGCGCGCGGCGCGGTCGAGCATCTGCGGCAGCTGGCCCGTCTGCTCGCCGAGGCGGGCGAACATCGCGAGCAGGCCCGGGAAGCGCTTCTTCGTCGCGAGTGCCGACGCGAGCGGCGCGCCTTCGCGCACCTGCACGAGCGCATCGAGCGCATCGGCGCGCATCGCGCGGTTCGAAAGCGTCTCGGCCGCGGTTTGCAGGGCTTTCAAGATCGGGACGCCGGCGCCGGCGAGCATCGCGAGCGTGCCAGCGAAGCGCGCCGCGTTGTAGCCGCGCGCAAGCCGCCCGACGAGCGGCACGGTGAGCAGCGCCGCGTCGAAGCGCTCGCGAAACGGATCGCTGCGCAGCATCAGCTTGAGCGTTGCGCCGGCCGCGGCGAGCACGAGCAGCAGCAGCCAGCCCCAATCGCGCAGAAAGGCGCTGATGGCAAGCATCGCGACCGTGAGCCCCGGCAGCGCGCGCTTGCTGCTCGTGAACACGGAGGCGACCTGCGGCACGACGTAGGTGACGAGAAAGACGACGATGACGACCGCGATGACCGACACGATCGCCGGGTAGGCGACCGCGCCGATGAGCTTGCCGCGCAGCGCCTGACGCTCTTCGAGGTCGTTCGCGAGGCGGTCGAGCACGGTGCCGAGCGCGCCGCTTTGCTCGCCGGCGGCGACCACGCCGCGATAGACGTCGTCGAACTCGCGCGGCGCGCTCGCGAGGGCGCGCGCGAAGGGCGAGCCGGCGTTGACCTCGCTTTTCAAGTGGGCGACGAGCTCGCGCTGGCGAGCGTCTTCCGCCTCGTCGCCGAGCGCAGTGAGCGCGCGCTCAAGCGGCAAGCCGGAGACGACGAGCCCGGCGAGTTGACGCGTCCACACCGCGAGCGAGGTGTTGCTGAAAACGCGCCGGCTGAAGTGCCGCGTCGCCTGCGCACTGTTGGCTGCCTCGACCTGCGTGACCTCGAGCGGGACGAGCGCCTGCGCGCGCAACTGCGACCGCGCCGCCTTCGCGTTGTCGGCCTCGAGCAGCCCGCTGCTCGACTTGCCGGCAGCGTCTAGCGCTTCGAATCTGTAGGCGGGCATGGAGAGCGAAGCGAAGAGCGGGGAGCCCCGGCTACGGGGATCGACCAGCGCAGCGATCGGTAGGCAGCGCGGGCTCGATGCCCGCGTTGCGAGAACCCCAGGCCGCTGAAACGGTGACTCATTCCCTGGTCACCCGCATCACTTCTTCAGCCGATGTGATCCCTTCTTCGACAAGCCTTTCGCCGTCTTCGCGCATCGAGCGCAAACCCGCCTGCTCGGCGGCGACGAAGAGTTGCGATTCGGCGGCGCGGCTGTGGATCAGGCTCTTCAGCTTGTCGTCGGCGACCATCAGCTCGTAGACGCCGGTGCGGCCCTTGTAGCCAGTGTGGCCGCACTCGGCGCAGCCGACCGGGTGGTAGCGGCCGCGTGCATCAACCTTTTTGCAACGAGGGCAAAGCTTGCGCACGAGTCGTTGCGCCAGGACGCCGAGCAGCGTCGAGCTGAGCAGGAAGGGTTCGACACCCATGTCGGTCAGTCGCGTCACCGTCGATGGCGCATCGTTGGTGTGGACGGTGGCGAGCACAAGGTGGCCGGTGAGCGAAGCCTGGATCGCGATCTGCGCGGTCTCGAAGTCGCGGATCTCGCCGATCATGATCACGTCCGGGTCCTGGCGCAGGATCGCGCGCAGTGCCTTCGCGAAGGTGAGGTCGATCTTCGGATTCACCTGCGTCTGGCCGATGCCGGCGAGCTCGTACTCGACCGGGTCCTCGACAGTGAGCACGTTGGTGGATGACGTATCGACGCGGCCCAGCGACGCGTAGAGCGTCGTCGTCTTGCCGGAGCCGGTCGGCCCGGTCACGAGCACGATGCCGTGCGGCTGGTGGACGAGCTTGTCGAAGCGCGTCAGCGTGTCGCCGCTCATGCCGAGGCCTTCGAGCGTGAACTTCGACTCCGCCTTGTCGAGCAGACGCAACACGGCGCGCTCGCCGTGCGACGACGGCAGCGTCGAGACACGCACGTCCACCGCGCGCCCTCCGATGCGCAGCGAGATGCGGCCGTCCTGCGGCAGGCGCTTTTCGGAGATGTCGAGCTCGGCCATGATCTTCAGGCGCGAGATCAGCGCCGCGTGCAGCGCCTTGTTAGGCTGCACGACCTCACGCAGCGTGCCGTCGACGCGAAAGCGCACCGAACTGCTGCGCTCGTAGGGCTCGATGTGGATGTCGCTCGCGCCGTCCTTCGCGGCCTGTGTCAACAACGCGTTCAACATGCGGATGATTGGCGCGTCGCTGCCCGCCTCGAGCAGGTCTTCCACCGCCGGCAGCTCTTGCATCATGCGCGACAGGTCGACCTTGCTCTCGACCTCGCCGATCACCGTCGCTGCGCTCGACTCGCCACCCGCATAGGCCGTTGCGATGCGCTGCGCAAGCGTCGCCGCCGCCTCGAACTCCATCACGTCGATGTCGTAGAGGCGAAGCACTTCCGAGAGCGCGGGATACGAAGCGCCCTCGGGGGCCGACAGCACGAGTTGCTCGCCATCGTCTTCGAGCAGCAGCGTGTGCGCCTTCGCAAAGGCATAGGGCAGGGGGTGGCGGGCGCTCATTTCATGTCCCCTGTTCCAATGCGCGCTTTTTCAATGCTAGATGGGCGAAACGCTGGCCGTTTGACGTCTGCCTGCTCGCTAGGCTTGTGGTCTGTTCGCGAGAGGTTGTGCTTCCGGAGCGCTTTTGCGTCGCGCACCACCGCGTTGCCTGCAAAGGCGTGCTCGGGCAGGCCACGGCGCGCCTGCAGAGCGCCGAGAAGCACAGGGCTCGTGGCCGCGCGCGCAGCGCGCTTCGTGAACTGACCCGTCGCGTTTGTCTGAACGTAGCGAACACAGTGAGCGAAGTGAGTTGAGCGAAGCGGCTGCGAGACCGAGCATCGCAGGGCAGTCGGCGCCTCGCGCCCAACGCGTAGGTGAAACGCCGTGGACTGTCCGGGCACGCCTTTGCCGCGCAGTCCTCCAAGCACATTGCCACCTGTGCGCCGTGTCCGATCGCCGAACGCGCGCGCTCTGCCTGTGGGCGCGGCTGCGTTGGTGAGATTCATTCGCTTCATCACTCCCGGCGCAACGCTCAAGGCATCTGCATCTGCTGCGGCCCGACCGGGCCACGGCTCGGCGGTGGCGGCGGCGGAGCGGGGGTGGCCTGCGCGGCGGAGGGCGGTGCCGATCCAGCGCCGCGCGGCGGCACCGATTCCATCGACAACGGCGCCGGCACGTTGCTGCCCTTGAACGGCGAACCGGGCTCGGGTGCGGGCAGCGGCGCGGTGACGGGAGCATCGTTGATCGGCATCACGACGCTCTGGCGCGGCTGACCAGCGGTCTGCTGCGTCGTGCGCATCAGGTCGTAGCGGTCCATCGTCAGCTTGTTCGAATCGTCCTGGCTACGGATCACCATCGGCCGCAGGAACACCATCAGGTTGCTCTTGGTCCGGGTGCGGCTGTCGGTGCGAAACAGCGGGCCGACGACCGGCAAGTCACCGAGGAAGGGCACCTGACTGACGTTGCCGCCGTATTCGTCCTTCAACAGGCCGCCGAGCACCATGATCTGCCCGTCATCGACGACGACCGTGGTCTCGATCGCGCTTTTGTCGGTCGTCAGACCCTGCGGCGAAAGCCGGCTCGACGGCACGACGGTCGAGTTCTCCTGGTAGATCACAAGCCGGATCGTGCCGCCTTCGCCGATCTGCGGCCTGATCCGCAGCGTCAGGCCCACGTCCTTGCGTTCGATGGTTTGGAACGGATTGACCGCGCCGTTGCCGCCGGTGTTGGAGTATGAGCCCGTCAGGAACGGCACGTTCTGGCCGACGACGATCTTGGCTTCCTCGTTGTCGAGCGAGACCATGTTCGGCGTCGCGAGCACGTTGGCATCGGTTTTGGTCTCGAGGAAGCGCGCGAGCGCGCCGATGTTCAGGAAGTCTCCCACCTTCCTCAGGATGCCGATGTTGAGCCCTGGCGGCAGCGCGAGCCCGACCAGGCCCGCCGACCCCTGGTTGACAGCGGCGGTCAGGTTGACGATGTTCGGATCGCCGTAGTTCGTGCCACCGGCGACGCGCGTGTTGCTGTTCTCGTTGCCCGAGATGCCCTGCCACTGGATGCCTATGTCCGCCATCTTCTCGGCATCCACCTTCACGATCAGGGACTCGATGTAGACCTGCGCGCGGCGCGTATCAAGCTTGTCGATGACGTTGCGCAACTGCTGATACAGCGGCAGGCTGGCCGTGATGATGAGTGAGTTGGTCGACGGGTCAGCCTGGATGAAGCCGCCGGTGGACGGGCCGGCCGAGGCCGAGACGGGCGTCGTCGCCGGGCTCCCGCCGCCGAGTCCGCCCGGCTGCGCCCCGCCTGGCGCATTCGCTGCCAAGGCCGCTGGCAAGGGCGTCGGCGACGCGCCTCCTCCCCCGCTCGATGCCTGGCCGCTGAAGGCCGCACGAAGCACCGCCGCGAGCTTCACGGCGTCGGCATTCTTCAGGTAGACGACCCAGATGTTGCCCATGCCGTTGTTCGAAGCGGAGGGCAGGTCGAGCTTGGCGACGAGCGAGCGGATCAGCGCGAGCCGTGCCGGATTGGCGGCGCGCACGATGAGGGAGTTGCTGCGCGCATCGATCATGATGAGCGGCGCGGCCGCGCCTGGCGCCCCGCCCGGTGCGCCGCCCGAATCGGCGAGCCGCTGGACGATCACGGCCAGATCGGCGGCGACCGCGTTCTGGAGCGGAATCACCTCCACGTCGCCGTTCGCGGGAATGTCCATCGCCGCGATGATCTTCGCGATACGCTGCAGGTTGTCCGCGTAGTCGGTGATGACGAGCGAGTTGTTGCCGGGGTTGGCGTTGATCGTGTTGTTCGGGCTGATCAGCGGGCGTAGCACGGCGACGAGGTTGTTCGCGCTTTCGTGATTCAGGCGGAACACCTGCGTCAGCACCTGATCGCCCTGGCGCGTCGCCGCCTCGACCGCGACCGTGCCCGTCTGCAGTTTGGCGTCGGCTTCGGGCACCACCTTGAACAGGCCGCCGACCTCGACCACCGTGAAGCCCAGGCCGCGCAGCGCGGCGAGGTAGTTGAGATAGACCTCGCGCGGCGTCAGGGGCTGGTCGCTGTACAGCGTGATGTTGCCGCGAACGCGCGGATCGACGACGAACTGCTTCTTCAGGATCGCGCCGACCGCGCGCGTCACGCCTTCGATGTCGGCGTTGACGAAATTCAGCGTCACTGGTTCGCCCTTGAACCTGTTCTTGGCCGAGGGTGCCGGTGACTCCGGCTGCGACTGCGACTGCGACTGTGCTTGTGCGGCCGGTCCGACGGCGAGTGCTAGGCACAACATGCCGACGGCCAGACGCGACGGTCGCGGGTGTCGCGCGGGCACGGGGTCGATGCGCTCGATCATGTTCATCCAATCGAAATGACGGATCGCGCGCCATCGCGCCGCCCGATGATGTTGAGCAGGTTGGCGAGCGCCGTTTCGTCGTTCGGCGCTGCGCGTGCCTCGCCGCGAAAGCGCACGCCACCGGGCCCCCAGGTGCCGTCGCCACTGAGTTGCAAGGCGCCATCCTGCGTGCTGAGGTTCAGGGTGGGCTGGCCTCCGTTGGCCGGATCACCGACCAGGCGCAGCCGGTAGTTGCCGAGCGTCTCCAGCGTCGAAAGGCTTGACGACGCGTTGGTGAGTTCGATGTCGAGCGAGCCGTCCGCCCGCCAGCGGCCGGCGATCCATTCGAGGCTGAAGCCGGGCGACAGCAGGCGCAGGCTCCCGCCGAGCTGCAGCGTGTTCCACGGCGTCCCGAGGCCGCCGAGCCAGGCGCTCGGCCACTGGCCGATCCAGCCGGGCGGCGGCACGAGTGTGATGGTCCAGCGCGACAGGCCGGGGCTCACGCGCAAGGTCAGTACACCGTTCAAGCAGCAGGCCTGGGTGACGCGGATCTCGAGCCCGGCGCCGCGCCAGCCAAGCGTCCACGAGAGGCGCCCTGGCAACGCGGCGGCGTCCCGGCTGCCCGGCCCGCCGGTGAGCACCGGCACCGCGCTGCCCGACCAAACCTTGCCGCGTGCGTCGGCGAGCAACAGGCGTTCGCCACTGGCCGAGGCGACGGCGCGGGTCAGCCAGCTCGCCGGCGCGAAGGCGATGATGCCAATCAACGCCCCGATCACCGCGCCCGCCACAGCCCAGCGCGAGCTCGCTGCGCGCGCGCTCTCCCAGGATTGATGCGCGTAGGTCGACTCGGGCCAGTGGAGCGAGCCCGGCGCCGTAATACCAGCGCCGCGTGCGAAGCGTTTCAGCGGCAGCCTCACGATGGGCCTCCGACTGCGAGCACCAGCGTGCCGTCATAGCCGGCCGCGGAGCGCACGAGTTGCGCCTCGATCGGCCGCGCGCGCGCGGTGCTGCGCGCTTCGGCCAGCAGGCTGCGCAATCCTTCGCCATCGACGCCGGTGAGCGTGAGCGTCGTGCGCCCGACTTGTTGAACGAGTTTCACCTTCGCGCCCAAACGCGCCGCAGCGGCTTGCAGCGCGGCCGCGGCCTGCGCCGGGGCGACCGGCGGCGCCGCCCGCAGCGCCCGGCTTTCGGTTGCAAGCAGTTGCATCTGTTGCAGTTCAGCGTCGAGCCGGTCGATCGTGATCGGCGCCGTCCGCAGCGTGCGCAGTGCGGGCTGCACCGCCACGAACCAGATCAATGCAACGCCGACCAGCGCGAAGGCGAGCATCGCACTCTGACGCTCACGCGGTGCAAGCGCATGCCACCGTGCGGCGGCGCGCGCCCGAAATTGGGCGACCGGCGCCGGCAGCGCGAGTGTCGCATTGCTCATGACAGCCCCTCGTCAGTTGGGTACATCTACCGACCCCCAGGGGCCGCGAAGGGGCCCCTTCGTGGCCCAGGGATGCGGGCCGACTTGGGAACGGCCCGGCGCTCGGCCCACGGTGCTGGCATTGACACAAGGTGTCTCACGTACGCCCTCCGTCACGCGCAGCGCGGCTGAGCACGAGGCGGCCATCGGTCACGTCCAGGCGCAGCCCCATCGGCTGCAGCTGGGCGCGAAACTGTTCGATGCGCTCGGCGTCCCAACTCGACGCCGCGAGCGTCAGCTTCCCGGGCTCGTAGCGAATCGAATCGACCGCCGCGAGGTCGCTTGGCCAAGCGGCGGCGGCGGCCTGCAGCAGGGGTTCCAGGTCCAACTCGTCGGGTTGACCGGCTGCGGCGCGCAGCAAGGCCACCTCGCGCTGCATTTGCAGCGGTGCGTCGAGCACGGCGCGCACCTGCGGGAAGGTTGTTTGCAGCAGTGTGACCTGCGCCACGCGCTTGGCGCTGAGCGTCGATTGAAGATGCCAGGCCCACAAGTTGAGCCCGATCAGTTGCGTCAGCACGAGCGCGGCGAGGCCCCAGCGTGCGGGCCGCCACGCAGGACTGCGCAGGCCGCGCAGCGCATCACGTAGGGCCCGCGTGCCCTTGCTGCGGCGGGCGAGTTCGAACTGGCGCAGATTCCATAGCGACCGCGTCGCCTGCAAAGCACGCTCGGCCGCCGACAGCACAACGACCGGCGCATCGAGCCATCGCTCGGCAGCGGTTGCGGCGGCGGGTGTCGCGCTCCAGCGTGCGCCGGCAGGCAGCGGCTGCGGCAGCAGGGCACGCGTCAGGCCGCCTTGAAGGCTGAGTGTGGCGACGCCGTCGGCGTGTGACCAGTGCAGCGCGAGCGAGCTTGGCTCGACTTCATCGGCATGGGCGAAGTGCCCACTCGGCGGATCGTCGGGCCAACTCGCCGGCAGGACGCGATCGACGAAGACGTTGGACTTTTCGAGTGCCGCCAGTTCGGAGGTCAGCCAGTGGCGGTCGACCGCTGCGACCCAGGTCGGCTGGCCGGCCACGGCCTGCGGCGCGAGTGCGAGATGGACGTTGGCTGCATCGTCGAGCAGTGCTTCCTCGAGCACACCGGCGAGTGCGGCACGCAACCGCGCCGCGGGTGCTTTCGGCAGCGTGATGCGGTGCCAGCTCAGGTCGCAGTCTGCGAGCACAAGCGCCACCGTGTCGGCGCGCGGCAGCAGTGCCGGCGCGCAGGCCCCTTGGGCGCTGACCGAGAGCCCGTCGCGGCTCAGGACGTAGCTGAGTTCGCCAGCGGTCGTTGCCATCGCGCGCCCGCTATCGGCCGCGCTGCGGGCGCGCAGCCTGCCGCGTGGCGCCAACTGGACGACGAGGGTGGACATGAGGGAGAAAGAAGACCTACAAGGATTATCCGTGGCTCACCAAGGCAAGCCTCACCAAATCAAAGACTTAGGACTTGTTGTTGTAGCAGACTGGAAACAGTTTGAATGGCCGAAAAGGGCCGGGTCGCGCAGTCTCTTCCGGCGTCGGCGGGGCCGGCGCGCTGCGGCAACTCAGGACGCCGGATCGGTCAGGTTCACACGTTCGCGCCGCACGGCAAGGACGGTGGCGCCGCGGCGTTCGAGCAACGAGTGCTCCTGCAACACACGGTCGCCCAGGCGCAGCCGGCCCTGCACGTCGAAATAGCGGGTCGTCGTCGAGACCTGACTCGGCGACAGCGCGATGCCCTCGGGCAGTTTCGTCTGCGCTTCGGCGAGGCTGCGAAACGGCGTTCGTTGGCGCACCTGCACCAGACGCTCGGCGTCGCCACGCTGGGCGCCGGCGATGGTGGCGGCGATGACCTCGGCGTTGGCAGTGTTCAAATTGACCGGCGTGCGTGCCGGCAGCAGCACGACGAGCGGCGCGAGGCGGCGCAGCGTGTCGGCATCGAAGCCGAGCCACGAGAGTTGCGCGACCGACTGCGGCATCAGCGCCGCGTCCTCGCCGCCCTTGTTGGCCGCAGCGAGCGCGTTGGCGAGCCGGTCGGCGACGTCGCTGGCGACGCCGGCCGACTCGCACAGGCGTTTGAGAATTGCCAACTCGGCTGGGATCACCTTGCCCTCCTGCTCCTGGAACAGGTTGCGCAGGTTGTAGCGGGCCTGGGCGTCGGTGATGCTGCCCGAGAGGAAGGCCTCGGGCGCGTCGTCCGTGTTGTCTTTGTCGGCTGCAAGGAAGGAAGACAGGCGCGCCTCGGCAAGCGGCACGGCCCAGGGCTCGCCGAGATGGTCCGGGCCGCCTGCGCGCGCGTCCTCGCGCAGGATCAGGCGCGACCAGTCGAGCGCGCCGGCGAGGATCCATGCCGCCTGCATGCGCGAGCGTTCGATCGCTTCGACCTGCACCGCGCGCCACTGTTGCCACACCATCGCCGCCGCGAGTGTCGCGACAAGCGTGACGATGACCATCGCGGTCAGCAACGCCGCGCCGCGCTGATGTCGGCAATGCCTCATGGCTGCGGGCCCAGTACGGTGTCTCGCGTCAGCGTGCCGGCAAAGCCGCTGCCGGGAGCGAAGGTCAGGACGAGACGCACGCCGTTGGGCAGAGTCACGCCCGTCACGCGCCCCGGCGCGCTGGCGCCGGGGCCGGGCACATCCGCGCTCGACTGTGCGTTGCTCCAGGCGTTGCCGCGAAAGAAATAAATCTGCCAGGCCGAAATGCCGTCGAGCACCTGCAACTGCGACGCTTCGGCGCCCTGCAGTTGCTGACTGCGCAACCAGCTGTCCTGCAATTCACGCTGCGTCGTCGCGCTTTGACCGACCCAGCGCAGCCAGCGCCCGTCGCGCAGCGACCAGACGACGATCTGCAGGCCGTCGGCCGCGCGCCGCGTGAGTTGCAGCGAGGCACCGTCGAAGCGCAGGTCGGGTACGGAAGGCGAGTCCTGGATCGAAGCCAGATCCTGCTGCCACTGCGCGAGCGCGGTGTTGAGCCGCAGCGTCGCCTCCATTCTCTGCTGACTGATGTCGCGAGCGCGCACCATGCCGTCCACGCCCTGCCACGCCATCACCGCCAGCAGGCTCATGATGAGCAACGCGACGAGCACTTCGACGAGGGTGAAGCCGCGCGAGTGGTCTGCCGGGCGTCGGGCGGCGAGCCTCATGCGGTCAGATGCTCCGCACGTTGCCTGGAAATCAGCGAGCGCGCCGCCAGGGTTGTTTGCGCCTGAATTCTCGTTGTCGTTCGCGAAAGGTTGCGCTTCCGGAGCGCTTGTGCGTCGCGGCAGGCGGTACCCTTCGGGGGTTTCAGCGCTTGGGCGTCGCGCCGGGCGTTACCCGCGGGGGGGTTCAGCGCTTGTGCGTCGCGCCAGGCGGTACCCGCCGGGGGCTCATCGTTGCTCCACAAATCGCCCCCGGCGGGCACCGCCTGCCGCGACCGTACTTCTCTTGCGTGAAGCAGAACAAATGCGCCAGCAAAGGCGTGCCCGGACAGGCCACGGTGCGCCTGCTGAGCGCCGAGAAGCACAGGGCTCGTGGCCGCGCGCGCAGCGCGCTTCGTGATCTGACCCGTCGCGTTTGTCTGAACGGAGCGAACGCAGTGAGCGAAGTGAGTTGAGCGACGCGGCCGCGAGACCGAGCATCGCAGGGCAGTCGGCGCTTCGCGCCGACCGCGGAGGTGAAGCGCCGTGGCCTGTCCGGGCACGCCTTTGCCGCTCGAAACCTCGCATGCATTCGGCTCCGAGCAACCTGGGATCGACCCGAGAACGCACGCCGCACTGCCAAAAGCCCGCTTCTCGATGCAAGTCGCCGGCCGCACCTCAATACCTCGCCAGCACGGTTGAAAGCGAATACAACGGCACACCTTGCGCGTCTGCGATGAATGCTTCGACGCGGCGGAAGTTCGGGTTCGGCGTCGGGCGCACGACAAGCTTGCCTTGATAGGCCACACCAAGTTGCTCGCAGCCGAAATCGGCGTCGCCGACGCCTGGGAACTGGCGTTCGAGCTTGAGGCCGGCGAGCGTGTTGTCGGCGCACCATTGCGCCGCGCTGACCTCGGCAAGGCGCTCGCCATTGCGCACCAGCGCGCCCGCAGCCTTGATGCCGGTGGCCAACGTGATGGCGACGATCGCGAGCGCCACCAGCACTTCGATCAGCGTGAAACCGGCCGCGCTTCGGGGTGCGCCGCGTTGCATCGTAGGCGGCCGTGCAACGCGCGGGTGCGCGCATGCGGGTCGCATCGTTGTTGCCTTCACCGAGCGGCCTGCGCCGGCTCATCGGCGACGACGGCAAACGGCCCGATGCCGTCGGTGGCGAGCGTCAGGTGTTGCTCGTCGAGTCGCAACGTCAGGCGTTGCGCGCCGATGATTGGCTCGGGGCCGAGCACGAGCGCCGGTGCGCCGACGATGTCCGCCGTCACCGCGCGGTCCAGCCAGCGCTTGGGCAGCGTGTTGCTCGGCGGCAGACCGATGAAGCGGAAATCGGCGCCGTCTTCGGCCGCGGCGGCGGCGGTATCGTTGGCAACGGGTTGCCAAATCACCGATAGGCCGAGCGCGCGTGCTTCAGCACGGGCCGATTCGAGCAACGCCGTCAGGCGCGCCGCCTCTTGCTCAAGGCGGCTCGCCGCCGGGTCGCGCAACGCGAGTGTGGCGACGGCGCTCGCGACGGCGATCAGCGCGACCACCAGCAGCAGCTCGATGAGCGTGAAGCCGCGCGCGTGCGGCGCGCCGGCTCGGCGGGAAGTCGGGCAGGGGGCCGCGTGGCGCGGCCTACTGCCAGGAGCCGATGTCCGCGTCCTTGCCTTCGCCGCCGGGTTGCCCATCGGCCCCGAAGCTGTAGACATCGATCTCGCCTTTCACGCCCGGGTTGGCGTATTGATAGGGCCGGCCCCAGGGATCGTTGGGCAGCTTGTCGAGGTAGGGCTTCCAGTTGGGCGGAATGGCGCCCACCGTCGGCTTCGCGGACAGGGCCTGCAAGCCCTGCTCGCTGCTCGGATAGCGCTGGTTGTCGAGCTTGTAGAGCTTGAGCGCCTGCATCAGGTTGTTGACGTCGGTGCGCGCAGCCGTGACGCGCGCATCGTCGGCCCGATCGAGCACGTTGGGCACGATCAGTGCGGCGAGCACGCCGATGATGACGAGCACCACCATCAGCTCGATCAAGGTGAAGCCGCGCGGGCGGCGCGATTGCATGGGGAATGGGATCATCGGCATATTGCTTTGAGTGTCCGCCACGATCGCGCGGGGACCGCTCGATTGGCGCGCCGAATACCGGTGCGCTTTGGGGGTCATTTCCGCGCATGGGGCGCTGGGGACGCTCGATCATAATCGCGCCATGCAGGCTAGATTGTCAGCGTTCGTGATCTGGGCCCTGGTTGCCGCCGGTGTAGCGTTCTGGGGGCTGCGGCTGGTGGTGCGCCCTGCGGCGCTGCCCGCGCATGTGCAATCGGTGCCCGGCGACGTCACCCCAGGCGGTGACTTCACCCGACTCTTCGGCCGGGCGACGATCGTCGAAACCGAAGGTCCGGCACCGGTCGCCGAGAGCAGCCGCTTCAAATTACTCGGCGTGCTCGCGCCGGTGCCACGTGCCGGCTCGACGGCGGCGTCCGAGTTCGGTGTGGCCCTGATCGCGGTCGACGGCAAGACGGCGCGGCCCTACGCGGTGGGTGCGGCGCTCGACGCGGGGCTGGTGTTGCAGTCGGTCGGCCGCCGCTCGGCTTCGATCGGACCGGCCGGTGGCGCGGCAAGCGTGGTGCTCGAGCTGCCGCCCCCCGCGGCGCCAGCAACCGGCACGCTGCCAGTGGCCAGGTCGCAATATGAACCCGCGCCCCCGCAGGCCATGCCTGCGGGGGCGCCGCCAGGAGTTCGGGAGTATCAAGAAGGGGTGCCGGCGGCGCCGCTACCGACGCGGCGCAGCGACTTACCCAACCCGGCGGTACGCTGACTCAGCGATCAACACGCTGCGCGAGGCGTGCGCGCTTTCGCGGTGTTACGCGCGGTGTCACCCGCGGCGTTGCTCGCAGCGTCAGACCGGTGCGCCGAAATTCGACGCCGGGCCCAGGTCGCCCGGAAGTGTCGGCCCGGGGTCTTCGCCCTCGGCGACTTCTGTCAGCAGCGCAGCCGCACTTCGGACGAGCGGAAAGGCGAGTGTGGCGCCGGTGCCATCGGTGCTCTCCATGCCGAGTTCGAGCAGTGCCGAAGCGTGAAACAGTGCGAGCGCCTGATCGAGCCCGTGATGGCTGTTGCTGCGGCAGAACACGCAATAGTCGGTGACGGCGGGCGCGATCTGCGCCGCAACCATCAGCGCCGCGCAGGCGGACATTCCGTCGGCCAGGATGAGCTGGCGCTTGCTGCCTGCGACCAGCATGACGCCGACCATCATCGCGAGTTCGAAGCCGCCGAATGCGGCAAGTACTTCGACCGGATCGGCTGCGTCGCGATGCCGGCCCTGCGCGCCCTGCATCACAACCTGCAGATGCGCGATGTCGTCGGTCGACATCTGCGGACCGGAGATGATCAGGTCGCGCACCGGCGTGTCGGTCAGCCGGGCCAGCACAAGCGCAGCGCTCTCGTGCGAGCCGACGCCGATGCCGGCGCAGGCGACGGCATTGCCCTCGAGCGCGTCGGCGATCTCCATGCCGGCGCGGATCGCGGCCTGCGCCTGGTCGAGCGACATCGCCGGGCTGACACGCGCATTGCGTGTCCCGTGCGCGATCTTGCGCGCGAGCAGTTTGGGGTGCGGTGTCATCGGCTCGGCAATCCCGCAGTCGACAACTGACAGCTCGAACCCCTGCAGCGCCGCAAACACCGACACCGGCAATCGAGAATTAAGCAGGCTGTGAACGAGCGCCTGCGTTGTCTGGCGCTCTCCAGCGCCCACACCGTCGACCGCGAGGCCGTGATCGGCAGCAAACAGCAGCAGTTGCGGCGCGCGAAAGCGGGGCTTGAGCGTGTTCTGGATTAGCCCGAGGCGTATTGCGAGCGGTTCGAGTTCGCCCAGCCCGCCAGCAACTTCTGCGCGACGCTGCAGCTTGTCGCGCAGCGCCTGCTCGAGGAGTGGGTTGGACGTGGGGGTGATCAGCGAGCGGTGTATCGACATGGCGGCGGATGCGGATCAGAGCCAACTGTGCATTGTGAGGCCGTGCGTCAAACAAACAGCGGCGCCACGTGTTGTGCGCAAGCCCGTTTCAGCGCAGGAATTTCCGGTAAGCCGGATTCTCGGTCTCATCGACGCACGGGTAGGCAAGCGTGGCCAGGAAATCGCGCAGCGCGCGGCGGTCCCCCGGCGGCACCTGGATGCCCACCAGGATGCGGCCGTAGTCGGCACCCTGGTTGCGGTAGTGGAACAGGCTGATGTTCCACCCCGGGTGAAGACTGGCGAGGAACTGCATCAGCGCGCCTGGGCGCTCGGGGAAGTTGAAGCGAAACAGCTGTTCGTCGTGCGCGAGTTCGGAGCGTCCGCCGACCAGATGGCGCAAATGCTCGCGTGCGAGTTCGTCGTGCGTCAGGTCAAGTGTGCGAAAGCCGTGTCGTTTGAAGCCGCGCGCGATGCGGGTCGATTCGTCGCGGCCGTGCGTCGTCAGGCCCACGAACACGTGCGCGAGTTTGGCGTCGGAGATGCGGTAGTTGAACTCCGTCACGCTGCGCGGCCCGATCAACTCGCAAAAGCGCTTGAAGCTGCCGCGCTCCTCGGGGATGGTGACGGCGAACATCGCTTCGCGCTCCTCGCCCACCTCGGCGCGGTCGGCGACGAAACGCAGTCGGTCGAAGTTCATGTTCGCGCCGCCGGTGACGGCGACGAAGGTGCGGCCCTTGGCCCGGTGCGTGTCGACGTACTGCTTGATCCCGGCGACGCCCAGAGCACCCGCCGGCTCCAGGATGCTGCGGGTGTCCTGAAACACATCCTTGATCGCGGCGCAGACGGCGTCGGTATCGACAAGAATGAAGTCGTCGACGAGTTCGCGCGTGAGGCGAAAAGTCTCTTCGCCGACGAGCTTGACCGCGGTGCCGTCGGAAAAGAGCCCCACATCGGTGAGCTGTACGCGCTTGCCCGCGCGCACCGAGCGCGTCATCGCGTCCGAGTCGGTCGTCTGCACGCCGATCACCTTGATCTCGGGGCGCACGGCCTTGATGTAGGCGGCGACGCCAGAGATCAACCCGCCGCCACCGATGGCGACGAACACGGCGTCGATCGGCCCCTGATGCTGGCGCAGGATCTCCATCGCGATCGTGCCCTGGCCCGCGATCACGTAGGGGTCGTCGAAAGGATGGACGAAGGTCAAGTCGCGCGCGCGCTCGATCTCGAGCGCATGGACATAGGCGTCGGAGTAGCTGTCGCCCGTCAGCACCACTTCGCCGCCCAGCGTGCGCACCGCGTCGACCTTGAGCGCGGGCGTCGTCACCGGCATCACGATCACCGCCTTGCAGCCGAGTTGCCGCGCGCTGAAGGCGACGCCCTGGGCGTGGTTGCCGGCCGACGCGCAAATCACGCCGCGCTTGAGTTGCGCCGCGCTCAGGTGCGCCATCTTGTTGTAGGCGCCGCGCAGCTTGAAGCTGAACACCGGCTGCTCGTCCTCGCGCTTGAGGAACACGTTGTTCGCCAGGCGCTCACTCAGATTGGCGGCGCGCGCAAGCGACGATTCGATCGCGACGTCGTAAACGCGGGCGGTCAGCACCCGCTGCAGATAGTCAGGGGCCGCGGCTGGGCGGCTGCCCACGCGAGAAGTCGGACTTTTTCTGGTACGCGGCGAGCCTGCCATCGGGGAGTGTGTCTTCTTGACGTGTTGCGGCGCCGCATCTTACGCGAGCACCACATCAGGCCAGAGAATCGGGCCAAAGAGCGGGACCCCTGCGGAGGCCCGCACCCCGCGACGGGCGAAAAAAAGGCCCAAGGCATTGCTGCCTTGGGCTGAAGTCCACCCGAGGGGTGGAGGAGACAACGTTTGCGAGGGGCCACCCGAATACCGGGCGCTTCCTCACGGTGCAATCGAGTGTATGCGCGGAAATGCTGCGCTGCAATATGCGTGCAGCGGTTGAACCTAGGGGCGCGACTCGAAAGCCACATAGGCGCGGCACAATGCGTGCATGGAATGCACGATCAACTGGCTGCCCGCAAGCGGCATGAGCTTTCTTGCTGAAACCGGCAGCGGCCATGTGCTCGCGATGGATGGGGCGGTCGACGGCGGCGGGCGCAACCTTGCCCCCCGACCGATGGAAACCGTGCTCGCCGGCACCGGCGGCTGTACAGCCTACGACGTGGTGCTGATCCTCAAACGCGGGCGCCACGACGTGCGCGGCTGCCAAGTCGCCATCAAGGCCGACCGCGCCGAAACCGATCCCAAGGTGTTCACCGCGATACAGATGCATTTCGTCGTCAGCGGGCGGGGGCTGACGCCGGCGGCGGTCGAGCGGGCCATCGCGCTGTCACACGAGAAATACTGCTCGGCGAGCATCATGCTTGCGCAGACGGCGAAAATCAGCACGAGCTTCGAGTTGATCGAGGTCTGATCGTCTCGCGCGGCCGTGGTCTGGCGCGACTGTTGCAGCGTGGCAGCCGGCGTCGGGCTTCAGACGCGCTTCAGACGCGCTTCAGATGTAGTGCGCCGTCGTCGTCATGACCTTGGCCGCGGCGCGCATCGCCATTCGAAGGGGCGGCGGGAGCGTTGCGGCACCAGCCTGCTCGGCCATTTGCGCGTGCCCCGCCTCATCCTCCTTCATCTGCTTGACGATGGCCCGCGACGCCTCGTCCGCCGCAGGGAGGCGCTCGAGGTGACCCTGAAGATGGTGCTCGACCTGGCGTTCGGTCTCGACGACGAACCCGAGGCTCAACGCGTCGCTTGTCTTGCCGGCGATCCAGCCGATGCCGAAAGCGCCCGCGTACCAAAGCGGGTTGAGCAGGCTGGTTCGGCCGCCGAGCTCGCGCAGACGCTGCTGCGTCCACGCCAGATGATCTGTTTCCTCCCGCGAGGCGGACTCGAAGCGGGCGCGTAGCGTGGTGTCGCCAGAGGCGAGTGCCTGGGCGTGATAGAGCGCCTGGGCACAGACCTCCCCGACGTGATTGACACGCATCAGGGCGCCCGAAAGGCGCCGTTGCGTCTCGTCCAGCGGCTCGGGCGAAACGGCCGAAGGCACGCCGGGGCAGGGCCGGGCCGCGACATTGGCGCCGGACAGGGTGCGCAACGCGTTGTCGGCCGTTGCGAGCAGGCGATCCAAGGGTGAAAGGAATGACATGGGGGGAAATGCGAGCCGTAACTTCAAAAGAGCATATCGCAGCCCGCCGGGCCGGTCGGCGCTGCGCGACGCCCCCGAGAGCGCCGCCCCGCAACGGCGGCATTCCACTGCACTCCGGTCGCGTTGTGCTCAGACAACATAATGAGCCTTTTCTGCCCCGAACCTTTGCAACCGGCCCCTTGGTCTGGTGCAATACACACAACTTCCGATGAGGAGGTTGGCCTGATCTGCCCTCGCGGGTACATCCCGATCGGGACCTCTTGTTCAACCTAGGAGATAGTCGCAATGAAAAAATCTCTTCTCGCTCTCGCAGTGCTGGGCGCTTTTGCTGGCGCCGCTTCGGCCCAGTCGTCGGTGACCCTTTTCGGTGTCGTTGACTTGAACCTTCGCTACGTCGATAACGGCGCCGGTTCGCAATATCAGATGAATCAGGACGGCAACGCCAGCAGCCGCCTGGGCTTCCGCGGTGTCGAAGATCTGGGCGGTGGCTTGAACGCCAGCTTCTGGATTGAAGGCGCTGTGAACCCGCAAAACGGTACCGCCGCCGGCCAGAGCTGGCAGCGCCGTCAGACCGTCAGCCTCTCCGGTGGCTGGGGTGAAGTCCGTCTCGGCCGCGATTACACCGCGACCTTCTGGAACGCGACGATCTTTGATCCGTTCGGCACGAACGGTATCGGTAGCTCGGGCAATCTCTACCTCGTCTCGCCGAACCTGCCTGCCGGCGGTGCTTACGGCACCCTGGTTCGCGACAACAACATGGTCGGCTACTTCCTGCCGTCCGGCATCGCGGGGGGCCTGTATGGTCAGTTTCAACTCGCTGCGGGCCAAGGCTCGAATGGCGTGAAGTACATGGGCGGACGCCTCGGCTACGCCAGCGGCCCGTTCAACGTCGCTGGTGCCTGGGGCAGGACGCAAGTTACCGGTGGTGTGCCTGGTGTGACCCCGCCGTTCGGTCTTGGCGATTCGAGCGGCACCAACTGGAACTTGGGCGGTTCGTGGGACTTCGGTGTCGTGAAGGCCTCGGCCTACTACGGCAACCTGACGTACCAGGCACTTGACCAATCCAACTGGTACATCGGCCTGCAAGCTCCGATCGGCCTGTGGACGGTCAAGGGTACCTACGGCCAAGTGTCGCGCAGTGGCATTGAGCCATTTGCCGCGGGTTGGGACAACCAGAGCGCGAACCAGATCGCGCTTGGCGCGACCTACGACCTGTCCAAGCGGACCGCGCTGTATGGCACGTATTCGCACATCAGCAATTCGGACGGTGCGCGCTTCATCGTCGGCGCCCTGGGCGGCGTTGCCGCGGGTGGTGCTCAAGCCAACGAGAACTCGCAAGGCTTCGAGTTCGGCGTTCGTCACTCCTTCTGATTCCCAGCGCCTGCCTTGCGCAGGTGCTGAATCAGCAAAGGCCGCCTTCGGGCGGCCTTTTTCATGTGCGCTCGGGTTGATGTTGCGTCGACGTCGCTAAGGAGTTTCCCGTTTGACGCGCTGAAGCGCTTTTGGTCTCATCGTCGGGTGAGCCAGCCTCTGCCAACGGCGAGCCACGCGGCGCATCCGGCGCTGCCCACTGTGGCCCCCTGAGCAACCAACTCTTTCGCATGCTCGCATTCATTCTTCGTCGACTGGCGCAGGCCGTGATCGTGATGCTCACGGTTGCGTTCATCTCGTTCATGCTGTTCCAGTACGTGGGCGACCCGGTGACGAACCTGCTCGGCCAGGACGCGACGCCGCAACAGCGCGCGCAGTTGCGTGCCGACCTCGGGCTCGATCAGCCGTTTCCGGTGCAGTTCGCGCGCTTTGTAGGCAACGCCTTGCAAGGCGATTTCGGCCTCAGCCTGCGCCAGGGGCGCAAGGTCTCGTCGCTCATCGTCGAGCGTTTCCCGGCGACGCTCGAGCTTGCCACCAGCGCCGCGTTGATCGCGCTTGGCCTGGGCATACCGATGGGCGTCTATGCGGCCCTGCGGCGCGGCACGTTCTCATCGCAGGCGCTGATGACGCTGTCGCTGCTCGGCGTTTCGCTGCCGACCTTCCTGATCGGCATCCTGCTGATACTCGTCTTCTCGGTCACGCTCAAGTGGTTGCCCAGTTTCGGACGCGGCGACGTGGTGTCAATCGGCAGCTGGACGTCCGGCTTTCTGACCGTCGAAGGGCTGAAGCATTTGATTCTGCCGTCGATCACGCTCGCATTGTTTCAGCTTGCGTTGATCATGCGGCTCGTACGCTCGGAGATGCTCGAGGTGCTGCGCTCCGACTACATCAAGTTCGCGCGAGCTCGCGGGCTGCCCAACCGGATGGTCTACTTCGGTCATGCGCTGAAGAATACGCTGGTGCCGGTAATGACCATCACCGGCCTGCAACTCGGCTCGTTAATCGCCTTCGCCATCATCACCGAGCAGGTCTTTCAATGGCCCGGCATGGGCCTGCTCTTCATCCAGGCAGTCACGTTCGCCGACATCCCGGTGATGGCGGCCTATCTGTGCCTGATCTCGTTGATCTTCGTCGTCATCAATCTGGTGGTCGACCTGCTGTATTTCGCTGTCGACCCGCGCCTGCGCATCGAACGCGCAGCCGGTGCGCACTGAAAACCGCCTGCTGCGCTACGATCGCCCACGCTTTCACCCCGAGTCACTGGAGAGAACCATGTCTAAATTCAAGACCCCGTTGCTTGCCGCCGCGCTCGTGCTCACCTGCGCCGCGGCTCAGGCCGTGACGCTGCGCGTCTCCAACGTCGGCGACGTGCAGTCGATGGACCCACATTCGCTCAACGAGACGCTGCAACTGAGCTTCACCGCGAGCGTCTACGAGCCGCTGATCGGGCGTGGCAAGGACATGTCGCTCGTGCCGCTGCTGGCGACGAAGTGGACGCAAGTCTCGGCCAATGTGTGGCGCTTCGAACTGCGCAAGGGTGTCAAATTCCACGACGGCACGCCGTTCAACGCCGACGATGTTGTCTTCTCGTTCAATCGCGCTGCCGATCCTGGCGGCGACATGCGCGGCTACACCTCGTCGTTCAAGGAAGTACGCAAGATCGACGACTACACGGTCGAGATTGAAACGACGGCGCCGTTTCCGATCCTGCCGGACGTGATCTCCAACGTCTACATGATGAGCAAGAAGTGGAGCGAGACGAACAAGGCCGAGAAGCCCGTCGACCGCCGCAAGGGCATCGAGAACACGGCTTCGTTCAAGGCCAACGGCACTGGGCCGTTTCGCCTGAAGGAGCGCCAGCCCGGGACGCGCACGGTCATCGTGCGCAACCTCAACTACTGGGACAAGGTCGACACCAACGTCGACGAGGTTGTCTTCACGCCGATCGGCAGCGACGCGACGCGCGTCGCTGCGCTGGTTTCAGGCGAGATCGACGTCATGGAGCCGGTGCCGCTGCAAGACGTCGAGCGCGTCAAGGCAAATCCGAATCTCGTCGTCATGCAAGGCCCCGAGTTGCGCACGATCTTCCTCGGCATGGACCAGAAACGCGATGAGTTGCTGTTTTCCAGCGTCAAGGGCAAGAACCCGTTCAAGGACGTGCGCGTGCGCAAGGCCTTCTACCAGGCGATCGACATCGAGTCGATCAAGACAAAGGTGATGCGCGGCGCGGCAACGCCGACCGCGTTGATGGTGGCGCCCGGCATACGCGGCTTCCAGGCCGACATGAACAAGCGGTTGCCATACGACCCCGAGGCGGCGAAGAAGCTGCTCGCCGAAGCGGGCTATCCGAACGGATTCGAAGTGACGATGAACTGCCCGAACGATCGCTACGTCAACGACAGCGCGATCTGCCAGGCGATCGCGGCCAATCTGGCGCGCGTCGGCATCAAGATCAATCTGCAGGCTGAGACGAAGGTGTCGTACTTCCCGAAAATCCTGAGCCGCAACACGAGCTTCTATCTGCTCGGCTGGACACCCAGCACCGGTGACTCTCATGACGCCTTGAGCAACCTGATGGCGACACCCGACGGCAAAGGCCAGGGCCAGTTCAACCTCGGCAGCTACAGCAATCCGAAGCTCGACGAGCTCACCGCCAAGATCCAATCGGAGACGGATCAGACGAAACGCAACGAGTTGATCCGCGAGGCGTTCAAGATTCATCAGGACGATGTCGGCCACATTCCGCTGCACCAGCAGGCACTCGCCTGGGGCGCGGCCAAGAAGGTGACACTGGTTCAGTTGCCCGACAATCGCATGTTCTTCAAGTGGGTCGTCGTGAAGTGAGCATCGCGGCGCGCAACGGGTCCGCAGCGGCTGGCAATTGATGGCAAGCCCGGTGCGCCGCTTCTTCGACAGTGACGTCTGGTACAGCTTTCGCACGTCGCCGACGGCGATGATCGCGGCGTTGATCGCGTTTGTCTGCCTCTTCTGCGCGGTGTTCGCCAACTGGGTCGCGCCGCACAATCCGTTCGACCTCGCGACGCTCGAGCTTGGCGATTCGCGCCTGCCGCCGGCGTGGTCCGAAGGCGGCACGTCGCGCTACCTGCTCGGCACCGACGACCAGGGGCGGGACATCCTTTCGGCGCTGATGTATGGCGCGCGCATTTCGCTCTTTGTCGGGCTGGCGTCGGTGATGGTGTCGATGCTCGTTGGTGTGTCGATGGGCCTGCTTTCGGGCTTCGCTGGCGGGCGCGTTGACGCCTTCATCATGCGCGTGTGCGACGTGATGCTGTCCTTCCCGTCGATCCTGATCGCACTCTTGATCGACGGCGTGGGCCGCGCGCTGTTTCCGAATGCGCACGACACGCTGGCGTTCGCGGTGCTGATCATCGCAATCTCGCTCACCGGCTGGGTGCAATACGCGCGCACCGTGCGCGGTTCGACGATGGTCGAGCGCAACAAGGAGTACGTGCAGGCGGCGCGTGTGATCGGCGTCACCTCGCTGCGCATCATGCGTCGCCACGTGCTGCCCAACGTGATGGGGCCGGTGATGATTCTGGCGACGATCCAGGTGGCGCTCGCGATCATCACCGAAGCAACGCTATCCTTCCTTGGCGTCGGCGTGCCGCCCACCTCGCCGTCGCTCGGGACGTTGATCCGCGTCGGCAACGACTTTCTGTTCTCTGGGGAATGGTGGATCACCATCTTCCCGGGCGCGGTGCTGGTGCTGATCACGCTCAGCGTGAACCTGCTGGGCGATTGGTTGCGCGACGCGCTCAACCCGCGCCTGCGCTGAATCGGAGACGACATGATGAATCCTGACCGCAATCCCTCGCCCATCGCGGCCGCCGCACTCGCGCTCTTGCTGGCCGGCTGCGCAAGCACCGGCACCGGCTATCACTATTCGCAACTCGTCGGCACGCGCTACTTCAAGACCAATATCGACACCTACCCGGTGCTCATCCTCGCGGTCGATGGCCGCTCGTTCGTTGGCGGCGTACCCGTGTTGGTCGACCCTGGCGTGCGCGAAGTGCAGTTGCAGGGGCCACCAACGATGGTCGATTTGCAACTGACCCAGACGATGAAGCTCGATGTGAAGCCCTGCACGCGCTACTACCTCGTCGCCGTCAAGCAAAACCCCTTGCAAAACGAGTTCACCCCGCGCGTGGACTTCGAGGAACCCGTCCCCGGTTGTACGCCGGCACCGGCCAAGTAGGGTCGCATGACCGGCGCGCTGCTCGAGGTCAAACACCTGAAGGTGGAGTTTCCCGGTCGGCGCGGCACCCTGGTCGCGCTCGACGATGTTTCGTTCGAAATCGCGCCCGGTGAAATTCTCGGCGTGGTGGGTGAATCGGGTGCGGGCAAGTCGCTCACCGGCGCGGCGATCATCGGCCTGCTCGATCCGCCGGGGCGCATCGCGGCAGGCGAGATCCGCTTCGACGGGCGGCGCATTGATGACCTGCCCTACGAGGAAATGCGCAAGGTGCGCGGGCGCCAGATCGGCGCGATCTTCCAGGATCCGCTCACTTCGCTCAACCCGCTTTACACGATCGGCCGCCAGCTGACCGAGACGATCCAGACGCATCTGCCGATGAGTGATGCCGAAGCGCGTCAACGTGCGATTCGCTTGCTCGAGGAGACCGGCATCCAGGCCGCGGCGCAGCGGATCGACCAGTATCCGCACCAGTTCTCGGGTGGCATGCGCCAGCGCGTCGTGATCGCGCTCGCGCTCGCCGCCGAGCCGCGGCTGATCGTTGCCGACGAACCGACGACGGCGCTCGACGTCTCGATCCAGGCGCAGATCATTCAACTGCTCAAGCGCCTGTGCCGCGAGCACGGCGCGGCCGTGATGTTGGTGACGCACGACATGGGCGTGATTGCCGAGACCTGCGACCGGGTCGCAGTGATGTACGCCGGCCGCATCGTCGAGATCGGCCCGGTCCACAACGTCATCCACTCTTCCGCGCACCCCTACACCGCGGGGCTGATGGGGTCGATCCCGGCGATGGACGAGGACCGCGAGCGGCTCCTGCAAATCGACGGTGCGATGCCGCGCCTGAATGCCATTCCACGCGGCTGCGCGTTCAACCCGCGCTGCACGCAGGCGTTCGACCGCTGCCGCATCGAGCGCCCTGAGCTGATGCCGGCAGGCGCCTCGCGCGCCGCGTGCTGGTTGGTCGCTTCATCAGAGGAGCGCGTCGCGGCATGAGTACAGCGAGCGCCGCGCCGCTGGTCGAAGTGCGCGACCTGGCGAAGACCTTCGACGTCTCGCCGCCTTGGCTGAACCGCGTGGTCGAGCACAAGCCGCGCCAGTTCGTGCATGCGGTCGACGGCCTGAGCTTCGCGATCGAGCGCGGTACGACGCTCGCGCTTGTCGGCGAATCGGGTTGCGGCAAGAGCACGGTGGCGCGGATGCTCGTCGGCCTGTACGCGCCGAGCGCGGGCTCGGTGCACTTCGACGGCGAGGACAGCGCGAAGGCCCTGGCCGCGCCCGGCGCGTCGGCGCTGCGACGACGCATGCAGATGATTTTTCAGGACCCGTACGCGAGCCTGAACCCGCGCTGGACCGTTCAGGACATCGTCGCCGAGCCCCTGCACGAGCACGGGCTGATCAAGTCGAAAGAAGCGATGACGGCGCGCGTTGGCGAACTGCTGGAGTCGGTCGGGCTCGCTGCGGCCGACATGGTGAAATATCCGCACCAGTTCTCCGGCGGCCAACGCCAGCGCATCTCGATCGCGCGCGCGCTCGCGACGCAACCCGAATTTCTGGTCTGCGATGAGCCGACTTCCGCGCTTGACGTGTCGGTGCAGGCGCAGGTGCTTAACATCATGAAGGACCTGCAGCGCGCGCAGGGCCTGACCTATCTGTTCATCTCGCACAACCTCGCGGTCGTGCGCCACGTCAGCGACCGCGTCGGCGTGATGTACCTCGGAAGGCTGGTCGAGCTCGCCGACAAGGCCGAACTCTTCAACCGCGCGCGCCACCCCTACACGCGGATGTTGCTCGACGCGATTCCGGACATCCACATGACCGGACGCGAGCGCAACCCGGTGCAGGGCGAAGTGCCCAACCCGCTCGATCCGCCGAGCGGCTGCTCGTTCCACCCGCGCTGCCCGCACGCGAACGATCGCTGCCAAACCGAGCGGCCGCTACAGTTCATGACCGGTTCCGCGATGGTCGCCTGCCACGCGGTGCAGGAAGGGCGCATCGGCTGATCCGGGCGTATGACGATCCCTCGGCCGACGTGCACGTCGGCCGATCCCCATGCGCCACGAAGGGGCCCCTTCGGGGGCCTTGGGATGCGGGCCAGCTTGGCGAGCTAAGGCCGGACACGGGCAGTCCCTGCGGACTGACCGTGCCTGCCGAAGGCCATCGGCCTCTGGCTGATGGCGGCCCGGCGCTCGGCCCGCCGCCAGAGGGTCTACACGGAGCGCCTCATAGCAGGTGTTCGCCTCGAAACAGCTCGTGCGGCTGCTCGCGGTCGCGGATCAGCCGCGCGTCGGAGCCTGACACCATCACCTCGGCCGCGCGGCCGCGCGTGTTGTAGTTGCTTGCCATGCTCATCGCGTAAGCGCCCGCCGACAGCACGGCGACGCGATCGCCCGGTTCGACCGCGAGCGCCCGATCGCGGCCGAGCCAGTCGCCCGATTCGCACACCGGGCCGACGACGTCATAGGTTTGCGTTGGCAGGTCGCGTTGCGCGCACGGCACGATCGCCATCCACGCCTCATACATCGCTGGACGCACGAGGTCGTTCATCGCTGCGTCGACGATGCAGAAGTTGCGCACCGCTGAGGGCTTGAGGTAGAGCACCTCACTCACCAGCACGCCAGCGTTGCCGACCAGCGAGCGTCCCGGCTCGAGCAGAATGCGGCACTTGCCGTGCCCGCGCTCGTCGATGCGGGCCAGCAGCGCGCCCACCAGCGCCTCCGCCGAAGGCGGCTGCTCGTCGGTGTAGGTGATCCCGAGGCCGCCGCCGAGGTCGAGATGATGCAGCGTGATGCCCTGCGCTTCGACGCTCTCGACGAGATCGAGCATGCGGTCGAGTGCGTCCAGATAGGGCCCTGTCTCGGTGATCTGCGAGCCGATGTGAAAGTCGATGCCTTGCACTGCAAGCCCAGGCAGCGAAGCCGCGCGCTGGTAGGCGGCGAGCGCTTCGTCGTGCGCAATGCCGAACTTGTTGCCCTTCAAGCCAGTCGAGATATACGGGTGCGTGCGTGGGTCGACGTCGGGGTTCACGCGCAGGCTGACGCTGGCCGTTGTGCCGGCGGCAGTTGCGACCTCCGACAGCACTTCGAGTTCGGGAACGCTTTCGACGTTGAAGCACATCACGTCGACATCGAGTGCGCGCCGCATTTCGGCGCGCGTCTTGCCGACGCCCGAGAACACGACCTTGGCCGGATCGCCGCCGGCGGCGATCACGCGTTCGAGCTCACCGCCGGAGACGATGTCGAAGCCGCAGCCGGCGCGCGCGAACAACTGCAGCACCGCGAGGTTGGAGTTGGCCTTGAGCGCATAGCAGATCAGGTGCTCGCGTCCGTCGAGTGCGCGCTGGTAGTCCGCGAGCGCCGCCAGCATTGCAGCACGCGAGTAGACATAGAGCGGCGTGCCAAAGCGCGCGGCAAGTTCGTCGAGCGCGCAGCCTTCGACGTGCAGGCGGGCGTCGCGATAGGCGACGTAGGGTGAACCGGGCAGCATTGTGGGGCTCAATTAGGTGGCGATGGGGTGGGTGCCGAGGAAGCCGGCGATAGGGGGGGCGCCGAGGCGGCGCCCGGTGCGGGCGACGTTTGCGAAGCCGGCGCGCCCGTGGCGGGCAGAGGCTTGGGCAGCGTCAACGGCCCCTTCTGCCCGCAGCCGGCCGTGAGAGCGGCTGCGGCCAGACCCATGCACATGCCCATGCCCATGCTCTTGACCACGCGGGCAAGGGTGCGCGAGCGCGACGCTACACTCGAATTCGACTTGAACATGCGCAATCTTAGCGACCCCATATGGCGCTCGATCCGACACCGTTGACCGACACCGAATACGCCACGCTGACCGGCGTCGTGCTGGCCGCGATCGAGGCCGCGGCCGACCGTTGGTTGCAGG
Organism: uncultured beta proteobacterium; assembly: GCA_963774675.1. Lineage (GTDB taxonomy): Bacteria > Pseudomonadota > Gammaproteobacteria > Burkholderiales > Burkholderiaceae_C > CAIKUF01. The sequence goes on from CAVZFV010000014.1 coordinate 214,943, forward strand.
AAGACGTAGCCGACGTGGACACCGCCCGCAGCGGCGGTCTGCTCGAACTCGGTTTCACCGACGGCAGCAAGATCGTGGTCAACACGCAGCCGCCTTTGCAGGAACTGTGGCTGGCGGCGCGCTCGGGGGGCTATCACTTCAAGCACGTGCAGGGCCGCTGGCTCGACACGCGCGATGGACGGGAGTTCTTCGAGGCGCTTTCTTCCTGCGCGAGCGCGCACGCGGGCCTGCCGCTGCGCATCTTGCCGCCAGGCTGAGAGGGTGACCTCAGGTTCACTCCGCTCGCCTCCCCGGAGCGAACAACAAGTGCCAAGCGTCGGACCGGCGGCCAGTGGGTCCCCGGCCCCGGGGCGACGCGCCGTGAAGCGCGTTCAGCGACGGAAGATGTCGAGGATGCTCTTTCTTTCTTCCTCGCTCGGCGCCTCGGGCACCTTGTCATCGAGCCCGAGGCTGCTGACGCCGGCGTCCTGGGTGAACTCGTCGAAGTACCACTCGCCGTTTTGCTGCACCACGCCTGCGGGCACGGGCATCTGCTCCTCGATCGGAACGCCCTTGAGTGCGACGCGCATGAAATCGATCCAGACCGGCAGCGCAAGCCCGCCCCCGGTCTCGCGCGCGCCGAGTTTGCGCGGTGTGTCGTAGCCAATCCATGCAACCGCCACCACGCTGCGCTGATACCCGGCGAACCAGGCGTCCAGCGAGTCGTTCGTGGTGCCCGTCTTGCCGTAGATGTCCCCGCGTTGCAACTTGACCTTCGCCGATGCCGCCGTCCCTGAGCGCGTGACTTCCTGCAGCAGGCTGTTCATGATGAAGGCGTTGCGGGGCTCGATCGCGCGCTCGGCATCCGTCGGTGGCTCGAGCTTGGTCTCGTTCAGCACGTGCCCCCGGTCGTCAGTGATCTTGCTGATCAGCACCGGGCTCACCAGATAGCCGCCGTTGGCGAACACCGAATATGCCGTCGCCATCTGCATCGGCGTGACCGAGCCTGCGCCGAGCGCCATCGTCAGATAGGCCGGGTGCTTGTCGGCATCGAAGCCGAAGCGCGTCGCCCACTGCTGGGCATATGCCGGGCCGATCGCCTGCAGGATGCGGATCGAGACCATGTTCTTGGACTTCGCCAGCGCAGTGCGTAGCGGCATCGGGCCTTCGAACTTGCCGTCGTAGTTCTTCGGCTCCCACGGCTGGCTGCCGGTGGTGTCGGCATCGAAGAACAGCGGCGCGTCGTTGATGACGGTCGACGGCGTGAAGCCCTTTTCGAGCGCCGCCGAATATATGAAGGGCTTGAAGCTCGACCCCGGCTGACGCCAGGCCTGCGTCACATGATTGAACTTGCTCTTAGCATGGTCGAAGCCGCCGACGAGCGCGCGCACCGCGCCGGTCTGTGGGTCGAGCGCAACAAACGCGCCTTCGACTTCGGGCAGCTGCGTGATCGTCCAGCTGTCCTTGTCGCCCTTGACTATGCGGATGACCGCGCCGCGGCGCAACTGTGTCTTCGGGTTGCCATTGGCGGCAAGGCCCGACTCCACAGGCTTCAGGCCGGCGCCGGTGACGGTGACCTGCTCGCCGTCCTGCAGCACCGCGACGACCTTTTTCTGGCTCACTTCCAGTGCGACGCCGGCGCGCAATTCATCGTTGTCGGGATGGTCGGCAAGTGCCTCGGCGATGCGCGCGTCAATCTGCACAGGGTCGGCCGGCAGGTCGACGTAGGCTTCCGGGCCGCGGTAGAACTGGCGCTGCTCGTAGGTCATGATGCCCTGGCGCAGCGCGCGATAGGCCGTCGCTTGGTCAACCGAATTGATCGTCAGCGTCACGTTGAGCCCACGGGTATACGCCTCGGCACCGTACTGGTTGAAGACGAGCTGGCGCGCCGTCTCGGCAGCGTATTCAGCATGCACCGGCAACTCCTGGCGCGGGCGGTAGATGAGCTTTTGCTCGAGCGCTGCATCCCGCTGCGCGGGCGTGATGAAGTCATTTTCCAGCATCCTGTCGAGCACGTAGTGCTGGCGGGCGATGGCGCGCTTCGGGTTCACGATCGGGTTGAAAGTCGAAGGTGCCTTGGGCAGCCCGGCGAGCATCGCCGCCTCGGCGACGGTGATGTTCTTCAGGGGTTTGCCAAAATAGGCTTCGCTCGCGGAAGCAAAACCGTAGGCGCGCTGGCCGAGGTAGATCTGATTCATGTAGAGCTCGAGGATCTGATCCTTGGTGAGCTTGTTCTCGATCTTGAGCGCGAGCAGCACCTCGTAGATCTTGCGCGTCAGCGTCTTCTCGGTCGACAGGTAGAAGTTCTTTGCCACCTGCATCGTGATGGTCGACGCGCCCTGGCTTCCAAGGCCGCTGAAATTGGCCATCCCGGCGCGCAGCACGCCCTTGTAGTCGACGCCTCCGTGCTCATAGAAGCGCGCGTCCTCTGCCGCAAGCACGGCCTGCTGCATGACCTTCGGGATCTCTGCGATCGGTGTGAAATCGCGCCGCTCTTCTCCGAACTCCCCGATCAGCACGGCGTCGGCGGAATAGATCCGCAGCGGCAGCTTGGGCTGGTAGTCCGTCAGGCCGCCAATCGCCGGGAGGTTGGGATAGGCCACCGCGAGCGCGATCGCCACGAGCAGGATCACCGAGACCGCCGTCGCGGCAAGCAGGGTGGCAAGTGCGGCAAGGGCCCTGAGCGGCCAGGCCGCCCAAAGCGGTCGAGCCGATGACTTGTCGCGCGACGGTGCTGCGGCGGCGCGCTTGGCCGGACGCTCGGATTCGCTCATGAATTTCCAGTGGGGGTGGCGCAGATTATAGAAAGCGACTGTATTTAGGGCTCAAAGTCCGCTGAAGTTGGCTGCGGTGCGTGCCGATAAGGGAGCAGGAGCAGGATTGGAAGTCGAATTTCAAGTCGACTCGGCGTGTGAGATTTGCAACGTGCGGGGCTCGCAATGGCGGCGAACTCCTTTGTTAGTCAATATCTTTGCTGCTAGCATTGAAGTGACTTCTTAACATTCCAGCGCACGCCGTGGCGCGTTGGGGGAACAGCGACGTGAGCTTTCTGGATGTGTTGATGGGGCGCAAGCATCCGCCGATGATCGGGCTCGACATCAGCTCGTCCAGCGTCAAGCTGGTCGAACTCGAGCAGACCGCCGGCGGGGAATACGTACTGGAGCGCTTTGCTTCGGAAAGCTTCGAGAAAGGCTGGATCACTGACGGCCAGATCGAGAAGTTCGACGAGGTCGCCGAAGCGGTACGCAAGGTGGTCACCAAGAGCGGCACGCGCACCAAGCATGTGGTGATGGCGATGCCGCAGTCGGCCGTGATCACCAAGAAGATCATGCTGCCGGCCGGGCTGCGCGAGGAAGAGCTCGAAGTCCAGGTCGAGACCGAGGCCAACCAGTACATTCCCTTCTCGCTCGACGAAGTGAGTCTGGACTTCTGCGTCATTGGGCCGAGCGCCACGTCGGTCGGCGATGTCGAGGTGCTGATCGCCGCATCGCGCAAGAACTTGGTGCAGGACCGGCAGGGCTTGGCGGAGGCCGCGGGACTTAAGCCGCTGGTGCTCGATATCGAGTCGCATGCCTCACGGTTGGCGATGAGCCGTCTCGTCGCTGCGCTGCCCAACGAGGGACAGGACGCGCTCGTGGCACTGTTCGAGATCGGCGCCGACACGACGAGCCTCAAGGTGCTGCGTGACGACGAGATGCTCTACGACCGCGATCAGGCTTTCGGCGGTTCGCAGCTCACACAGCTGATTTCGCGCCAATATGGCTTCTCGTTCGAGGAGGCGGAGCAGAAGAAGCTCGCTGGCGAGATGCCCGAAGACTACGAGGCATCGATCCTGGTGCCCTTTGTCGACAGCCTGTCGCAGGAGATCGGCCGCGCGCTGCAGTATTTCTTCACCAGCACGCCGCACCACAAGGTGCACTACGTGATGCTGGCCGGGGGCACCGCGACTTTGCCGGGCCTGAAGGACCGGGTGACGGAGCTGACGGGGTTTGCCTCGATGGTGGTCAACCCGTTCGAGAACATGAAGCTCGGCTCGGCGGTGCGCGAAAGCAAGCTGCGTCGTGAGGCGCCTTCCTACCTGACCGCCTGCGGACTGGCGATGCGGAGGTTCGCGAAGTGATCCTCATCAACCTGCTCCCGCACCGGGAGGAACGGCGCAAGCGGCGCAAGGTGGCGTTCTTTGCCGGTCTCGGCGTGGCGGCGGTGGCCGGCCTCGTGATCGTCGGCGCCTGGTACCTGCTGGTGCTGCAACTGACTTCCGCCCAGCAGGAGCGCAACCAGTTCCTGAAGACAGAGATCTCCAAGCTCGAGATCCAGATCAAGGACATCGCGACGCTCAAGGCCGAGATCGAAGCCCTCAAGGCGCGCCAGAAGGCGGTCGAAAACCTGCAGACCGATCGCAACATCCCGGTCCACGTGCTCAACGACCTCGTACGCCAGACGCCTGAAGGCGTTTACTTCACCTCGGTGAAGCAGACGAACCAGACGCTCGTGCTGAGCGGCATCGCTCAGACCAACGAGCGCGTCTCCGAGCTGCTTCGAAACCTGGCCTACAACGCCGAATGGCTGACCAAACCGGATCTGGTCGAGATCCGCGCCGCCAACGTCCAGACCGCGACACGCGAGCAGAAGCGCCTGTTCGACTTCTCGATACGGGTCGAGATCAAGCGGCCGCCAGAGGCGAAGCCCGACGACGCTGCGCAAACCAAGTCCGGCGCTGCGAAGTCGGTCAAGAAGTCCTGAGGTGGCAGCGATGGCGACGAAAGCTAAATCCGGCAATATCGAAGTGGGCGCGATGTTCGAGCGCGCCGCGTCGCAGTTCCGCGGGCTCAATCCGAACGAACCTGGCCAGTGGCCCTGGCTGCCGAAGGCGACGGCCTGGGTCGTGCTGGCCATCCTGGTGGTGGTGGTGGGCTGGTTCCTGCTGCTTTCGGACGCGCACGACGAACTCGACGCCGAGCGGGCGAAAGAGCCGACGCTCAAGCAGGATTACCGCAACAAACTCGGCCAGGCGGTGAACCTGGAGGAACTGCGCAAGCAAAAGCTCCAGGTCGAGGAGTACGTGACGCAGCTCGAGAAGCAGCTCCCCGGCAAGGCCGAGATGGATGCGCTGCTGTCCGACATCAACCAGGCCGGTCTTGGTCGCGGCCTGCAGTTCGAGCTGTTCCGCCCCGGCCAGGTTGTCGTCAAGGACTATTACGCGGAGCTGCCGATCTCGATCAAGGTCACGGGCCGCTATCACGACATCGGCTCGTTCGCCGCTGACGTTGCCAACCTGTCGCGCATCGTGACTTTGCACAACATGAGCATCGTCTCCGGCAAGGACCCGGGCGGCACACTTTCGATGGAAGCCACGGCGCGCACCTACCGCTATCTCGACTCGAACGAGATCGAGGCGCAGAAGAAGACGACCGTGAAGCCGGGAGCGAAGAAATGAGCCGCCGACTGACGCAACCACTTGTCGTGGCCGCGCTGGCGGTGCTGACGCTCACAGCGTGCAGCGGCGAGCAGCAAGAGCTGCAGCAGTGGATGGACCAGCAAAAGCGCGAGGTCAAGCCCAACGTGGAGCCACTTTCGCCGCCGAAGAAGTTCAACCCCCAGCCCTACGCGCAGAGCGATGGCGTCGAGCCCTTCAGCCCGCAAAAACTCACGGTGGCGTTGAAACAGGAATCTCGTCAGCCGAACTCGATCATTGCGGCCGAATACAACCGCCGCAAGGAGCCGCTCGAGGCCTTTCCGCTGGACAGCATGACGATGGTCGGCAGCGTGCTCAAGAACGGCAAGCCGTACGCACTGCTGCGCGTTGATAACCTGCTTTACCAGGTCAAACTGGGCGATTACCTCGGTCAGAACTACGGCAAGATCATCAAGATCACGGAAACCGATGTCGCGTTGAGAGAGATCGTTCAAGACGCGGCCGGCGAATGGATCGAGCGCCCGAGCTCCCTCCAGCTTCAGGAGCGGACGCGATGAACACACCCCAGGAGAAACGAATGATGCGCAACTGGCCCGCACGGTCGCTGGCAATCGCCTTGCTGGCCACCGCGACGATCTCGGCCTGGGCCGAAAACGCCATCCGTTCGATTTCGAGCACGGTGCAATCCGGCGCCGAAGTCGTCCGCGTCGAGTTCAGCGAACCGCTGACAGCGTCGCCTGCAGGGTTCTCCGTGCAGACGCCGCCGCGCATCGCGATCGACCTGCCGGGCGTGGGCAATGCGATGGGCAAGCCCAAGGTCGAGATCAACCAGGGCAACCTGCGTTCGGCGAACGTCGCGGTGTCGGGCAATCGCGCTCGCCTCGTGCTCAACCTGAAGTCGCCCGCGAACTACACGACGCAGATCCAGGGCAATGCGCTGCTCGTCGTGCTGGAGAACGTGCCGTCGGCGCAGAACCAGGCCAGCAACGACAGCGTCGCGGTGCAGTTCGCGCCGAGCCAGAACACCTCGCCGCTCGCAGTGCGCGACATCGATTTTCGCCGCGGTCAGGGTGACGCCGGCCGTGTCGTCGTCGAACTGCCGAACAGCCAGGTCGGCGTCGACATCCAGCAAAAGGGCAAGACGTTGGTGGTCGACTTCCTGAAATCGACGCTGCCTGACAACCTGCGCCGCCGCCTCGACGTGACCGACTTTGGCACGCCGGTGACCTCGGTGACGACGACCCAGAACGGCGATCGCGTCCGCATGGTGGTCGAACCGCAGGGTGCGTGGGAGCACAGCGCCTACCAGACGGACAACCAGTTCGTGCTCGAAGTGCGGCCGATCAAGGTCGACCCCAACAAGCTCGTGCAGGGCCCCGGCTTCTCGGGCGAGAAGTTGTCGCTGAACTTCCAGAACATCGAGGTGCGCGCGCTGCTGCAGGTGATCGCCGACTTCACGAACTTCAACGTCGTGACGAGCGACACCGTGACCGGCAACGTCACGCTGCGTCTCAAGGACGTGCCCTGGGATCAGGCGCTCGACATCATCCTCGAGGCCAAGGGCCTGGGCATGCGCAAGTCGGGCAACGTGATCCTGATCGCGCCGAAGGAAGAGCTGGCCGCGCGCCGCAAGGCAGGGCTCGCAGCCGAGCAGGAAGTGCTCGCGCTCGAAGTCGTGAAGACGCAGGCCTTCCAGCTCAACTACGCCAAGGCCGAAGACATCATGAAGCAGATCGTCGCCAACCAGGCGGTCTCGAATCAGCAGTCTGGCGGCGGTGGCAATAGCAACCGGCTCCTGTCGCCGCGCGGCAGCGTCGCGTTCGACATTCGCACTAACCAGGTGTTCGTCACCGACATTCCGTCCAAGATCGAGGAAGTGGCGCAGGTCATCGCCCGCATCGACATCCCGGTGCGCCAGGTGCAGATCGAAGCCCGCATCGTGATTGCCGACGACACTTTCGGCCGCTCGCTCGGTGTCAAGCTCGGCTTTGCGGACCTGAGCCTGAAGAACGGCTATGCGCCGGGCGTCGGCATCGGCGGCAACAATCGAGCCACGGCGGGCGGCAATCTCGCCGCGGTGGGCGGCCAGACGGGCCAGATTCCGGGGCCGTTGTGGAACGACACCCAGTTCGTGAACCTGCCGGCAACTGCGCAGGGCGGCTTCAACCCGGCCACCTTCGCGTTGTCGCTTTTCTCGACGAGCGCGGCCCGCTTCCTGAACCTCGAGATCTCGGCGATGGAAGCCGACGGCAAGGGCAAGGTCGTTTCCAGCCCGCGTCTGATCACGGCCGACCAGCAGAAGGCATCGATCAAGCAGGGCACGCGCATCCCCTACCAGCAGGCCACCTCGTCCGGCGCTACCGCGGTTTCGTTCGCCGACGCCGTGCTCCAGCTCGAAGTCACGCCGCAGATCACGCCCGAAGGCAACGTCATCATGGACGTGAAGATCGACAAGGACAGCGTCGGCCAAGTCTTCGCCGGCGTGCCGTCGATCAACACCAAGTCGATCGTCACCAAGGTGCTCGTCGAGAACGGCGGCACAGTCGTCATCGGCGGCATCTTCGAGCAGGTCGAAGGCAAGGACGTTTCGAAAGTGCCGCTCCTGGGCGACATCCCCTACCTCGGCAACCTGTTCAAGACGACGACCACGCGCTCGGATCGGACCGAACTGCTGATCTTCCTTACCCCGAAGGTAATCAGCGATCGCGCTTCGCGCTAGCGCGTCGTCGCCAACCACATAAAACACAGCGAGCTGGCAGGAGTTGATTCGATGCGAAAGATCATTCAGGCGATTTTGACGATGATGGTCGGGCTGTTCCTCGCGGCCTGTGGCGGCGGCAGCGATGTGCCCTACTGCGGGCCGGGTTGCGTTCCCACGGACGGCGACGGCAGTGGGCCAACTGGCGCGCCCTCTGTGGTCGTCTCAATCTCGACGACTACGATCACGTCAAGTGAGTCGGCCAAAGTAACCGCCACGGTACGCAATAGCAAGGGAGTTGCTCAAGCAGGGCAGGTTGTAAGTTTCTCTACGAATGGCGGCCTTGGCGCGTTCAGCGCTGCCACCGCATTGACCGGGTCTGACGGCGTTGCGACCGTCGAGTTGTCGCCTGCCAGCCCAACGTCCAACGGCGCCGACCTCGTCGTCGCCCAGGCTACAGTCGCAGAGACTGATGCCTCGGGCACGATTGGCTTTCAGGTCACGCCAAGCAGCCTCCCACCGGTCGGATCACCATCGATGTCAATCGCGTTGTCGAGTACGACAGTCACATCGACGGCGCCCGCAACCGTCACATCGACAGTCAAGGATGCAGCCGGCAACCCACTTTCTAAAGTGGTGGTCAAGTTCAACACAATCGATGGCCTCGGTGCCTTCAATCCCAGTTCCGCGCTCAGCGATGCCAATGGAACGGTGAGCGTCAAGCTCTCGCCTGCAACCACAACCACGAATGGTGCCGACCTGGCCGTCGCAACAGCCGTTGTGGCTGGAGCGAGCGTGACCGCCACCGCGGGCTTCTCGGCGGTAGCTACAGGCGCGCCCGCCACCGGCACGCCGTCGATCACACTCACACTGTCTAATACCCTCATTACAGCCTCGACGCCGGCGACGGTAGTTGCCGTTGTCAAAGACACGACGGGCGCCGGCGTAGCAGGCCAGGTCGTCAAGTTCAGCACTGTCGACAGCCTTGGCAAATTCAACTTCAACTCGGCTCTTACCGATGCGACGGGTTCGGCATCGGTGGTGCTGTCGGCAGTGGGGGGCGGAGCGGGTGGCGCTGATCAGGTCATTGCCGCCGCAACTGTCAATGGATCACCACTCCAAGCGTCGCAAGGGTTCCAGTTGGTTGTTCCAGTGGCGACCATTGCGGACTTCAAGGCGGACGTTAGCCCCGGTGCGCTCGAAGCCTATGGGCAAACCAACCTCACCGTGTCGGTTACCGGAGCAGCGCCCGGCGCGTTGATCGACGTGGCTGTTGCGTCGGACTGCGTGGCGAAGGGCAAGGCCACTATCACTCCGGCGACGATCTCGACCTCGACCGGCGTTGCAACGTTCACCTATCGCGATGGCGGATGCGGTGCGATTGCAGCGACTGACACCGTGCGAGCCTCGATTGTTGGAACCAGCAACACGCGTTCGCTGAATATCGGTCTTACCGGCCCCCAGGTTTCCAGCGTAACGTTCACGTCCGCAACGCCCGAGGTCATCTATCTCAAGGGCTCCGGATTGACGGAAACCTCGACGGTAGTGTTTACGGTTGTCGATACGGCCGGAAATGGCTTGCCGAATCAATCCGTCACGCTTACGGCAACCACTTTCGCGGGCGGGCTGAAGATCGATGGCGGCTCGTTGGCAGTCACAAAGCTTAGCGACAGCTTGGGTCAAGTCGGCGTGTTGATCAATTCGGGTACCGTGCCGACGCCCGTCGGTATCAAGGCAACGCTGAACGGCGCGACCACGGTTTCGCGCTCGCTGTCGATCGCGGTAGGCGTGCCTTCAGAGTTGAACTTCTCGCTCTCGCAAGGGAAATTCAACATCGAAGGCTACGACATCGACGGCACGACGAACACCTATTCGATCATCGCTTCGGACAGGCTCGCCAATCCGGTTCCCACGGGCACATCTATCAACTTCATTGCCGAAGGTGGTCAGATCGAGCCGATCAAGACCACGGCGTTGGTCAACGGACTGGCGCGCGCCACTGCCAATTTCGTGTCTGCTTCGCCCCGCCCCCTCGATGGCCGGGTCACGGTCCTGACCTACACCTTGGGGGAGGAGTCATTCCTCGACACCAACGGCAACAATGTTTGGGACAAGCCGCCCGACACGCAGTTTCAGGATCTGGGCGCGATGTTCATGAGTCGCTCATTCATCACCACGTACCAGCAGGCGGTCGATCAACTTATCCCGCTCCAGATTGCGGGGACTGCCAAGGCATGCGTTCCTATTGGTTCGCCACTTCTGGCGCTGAACGCGACGATTCCGACTGTCGGCGGTAACACATGCGACGGTGAATGGGGCGGCGCCTATGTACGGCGCGCGACGGAAACGGTGCTCTCCACCTCAGTCGCAAGGCCAATGTGGAACACTGTGCCTGCCAAGCTGTATGCCAATCCGGGATCGACCTGCCCGCTGGTTCAAGATACGACCTCCAATCCAGGCATGGCGCAGAACCTCATCGCTGGCTACAACGATGTAACGGCCGTCGCTCTCCGCCCGAAGGCGTACACCGCACTGTCCGGCTCGACGTCGCTGTACGGCATGCCAAAGTCCGGTCTGGTTTCCTTCCTGCTTGCCGACCACAATCCCGTTCGCCTCAACCCAGTGGCGGCCGGCACGCTCGTGTCCGTCACTGGAACCAACGGCTTAACCGTGGCCGTGGCGGGAGGGTCGCCGGTGCCTAGTTCGCTGAACGCAACCTTCGTCACGGTGTCGGTCGCATTCTCGGATGCAGTCACTTCGGGCACGATCACGCTCAACATCACGTCGCCGAGCGGATTGACGACAACGATCAGTCAAGGAGTTTCACAGAGCGACACTGCTGTGACTGGCTCGACGCTTTGCCATTGATCTGCCTGATCGGCCTGCCCGGCGTTGGCAAGTCCACCGTCGGCAGACATCTGGCGCGAAGCCTGTCGTGCCGTTTCGTCGACTCCGATAGTGAGATCGAGAAGCGGCTCGGCTGCACGATTCGCGAGTACTTCGAGCGTGAGGGAGAGGCGTCGTTCCGCGACATCGAGCAAGCCGTGATCGCCGAGCTCGCTGGCCTTGACGAGGGCGTTCTCGCGACTGGTGGCGGCGCCGTGCTGCGGGACGCGAACCGGCAGGCGCTGCGTGACGCTTCGACGGTTTTTTATCTGCGCTCCAAGCCCGAAGATTTGTTTCGGCGCTTGCGGCACGACACCCATCGCCCCCTGCTTCAGGTGCGCGACCCGCTGCGCAAGCTGCGTGAGCTGTTCATGCAGCGCGACCCGCTGTACCGGCGGATGGCGCACTTCACGATCGACACCGGGCGGCCTTCGATCCCGAACCTCGTCAACATGATCCTGATGCAGCTCGAGCTCGCCGGCCTCGTCGATCCCGCGCTCGTGCCGTCGCCGGTCGAGCCGCGCGTGCTCGAAACCTGAGGCCGGCTGACTCTTGCCCGTGGCCGCGCATGCGTCGGGCTTCGGTGCCCTGCGATGGCGGGTACGCCCCGTACACTGCGCGACATGTCTGCGCCGCTGCCCACCCAAATCCGCGTCGGCATCGCGCTCGGCGATCGAAGCTACGACATCCTGATCGGTCGCGGCCTGCTCAACAGTGCCGAAAGCTTCGACGGTCTGCCCGCAGCGCCCTGTGCCGTGGTCGTCTCGAACACGCGTGTTGCGCCCCTGTATGCGTCGCGCTTGCGGGATGTCCTCGGGGCGCGTCACGCCCGTGTGCTGCAGATCGACTTGCCCGACGGCGAGGCGCACAAGGACTGGGCCTCGCTCGACGTGATCTTCGACGCCATGCTTGCTGCGAACTGCGACCGCAAGACGCTGCTGTATGCGCTCGGCGGCGGCGTTGTCGGCGACATCACCGGCTTTGCCGCTGCCTGCTACATGCGCGGCATCGCGTTCGTGCAGGTGCCGACGACGCTGCTCGCGCAGGTCGATTCGTCGGTCGGCGGCAAGACGGCGATCAATCATCCGCGCGGCAAGAACATGATCGGCGCCTTCTACCAGCCGCTGCGTGTGATCGCGGACCTGGACACGCTGGCAAGCCTGCCGCAGCGCGAGGTCGCGGCCGGGCTCGCCGAGGTCATCAAGTACGGGCCGATTGCCGACAGCGACTTCCTCGACTGGCTTGAAGCCAACATCGATGCCTTGCTCGCGCGCGACACCCAGGCGCTCACGCATGCGGTGCAACGCTCCTGCGAGATCAAGGCGGCGGTTGTTGCGGCGGACGAGCGCGAGGGCGGGCTGCGCGCAATTCTGAACTTCGGCCACACTTTTGGCCATGCGATCGAAACCGGGCTTGGCTATGGCGAGTGGCTGCACGGTGAGGCGGTCGGTTGCGGCATGGTGATGGCGGCGGATCTCTCGGTGCGCCTCGGGCTGATCGATGTGGTCTATGCGCGTCGGCTCACGGCGCTGATCGAGCGTGCGGGCTTGCCAACTGTCGGGCCGGCGCTCGGTGCCGAGCGCTATCTGGCGCTGATGCGGGGCGACAAGAAGGCCGAGGACGGCGACTGCCGTTTCGTCGTGCTCGACGGCCCGGGGCGCGCATCTGTGCGCGCCGCGCCGGACGCAGTCGTCACCGCCGTACTTGCCGCGCACACGGCCTGAGTGACCATGCAACAGTACGCGTGCGACCCGCGCCACTCGCGCGGCCGCCGCTACGCGCAGGCCGCGGCGCCCACACGCAACGAATTTCAGCGCGACCGCGATCGCATCATCCACTGCACCGCGTTCCGGCGCCTGGTCTACAAGACGCAGGTCTTCCTGAATCACGAGGGTGACCTGTTTCGCACGCGGTTGACGCACTCGCTCGAGGTGGCGCAGCTCGGCCGGTCGATCTCGCGCGAGTTGGGCCTGAACGAAGATCTGGTTGAAGCGATTGCGCTCGCGCACGACCTCGGTCACACGCCCTTCGGTCACGCGGGGCAGGAGGCGTTGAACGATTGCCTGCGCGCAGCACATCCGCCCGACGCGGGCTTTGAGCACAACCTGCAGAGCCTGCGTGTCGTCGATGTGCTTGAGGAGCGCTACCCGAGTTTCGACGGGCTCAACCTGTGTTTCGAGACGCGCGAGGGCGTTCTCAAGCACTGCTCGCGCCGCCATGCGCTGCAGATCGAAGCGCGCGAACCGGGTGGGGTCGGTGCGCGCTTTCTCGACGGCACGCAGCCGAGCCTGGAGGCGCAGCTGTGCAACCTGGCCGACGAGATCGCCTACAACGCGCACGACATTGACGATGGTGTGCGTTCCGGGCTGCTGACGCTCGAACAGCTCGACGATGTCGAGATGTTTGCCACCTGCCACGCCGAAGCGCGGGCCGCCTTCCCGCTGCTGGACGGCAGGCGGCTGCTGTTCGAGATCATTCGCCGCATGATTGGACGGCAGGTCGACGACCTGATTGCCTGCACCGGCGAGGCGATCCACGCCGCCGCGCCGTCGAGCGTCGATGCGGTCCGCGCGTCGCCGCCGCTGGTGCGCTTTTCGGTGCCGATGGCCGGGCGATGCGTGCATCTCAAGCAGTTTCTGCGCGCGAACCTCTACCGCCATCCGCAGGTGGTCGAAACGACCGATCGGGCGCGACGTGTGATCGCCGATCTTTTTGCAATCTATTCAGCGGATGAGACGACGCTGCCGCCCGCTGTCGTGGCGTTGCCCAAGCGCCACCGGGCGATCGCCGATTACATCGCCGGCATGACCGATCGATTCGCGCTGCGAGAGCACGAGCGTCTGACCGGCGAGACGCTCTTCCCATGAGCTTGTTCGCCGGAGGGGGGGGAGGCGGCTGATGGCGCGGCTGGCACGACTCGCGGCAGCGGGCCAAGTGCACCTCGTGATCCAGCGCGGCAACAACGCGCAGCCTATCGTCCACGACGACGAAGATCGACGCCGGTTCCTGGCGATGTTGGCCGAAGCGGCGCGGTCCAATCGGCTTGCGATTCACGCTTACGCGTTGACGGACAACGAATTCCTGATGCTCGGGACGCCGGATGATGCGATCGGGCTCGGGCGCACGATGCAAAGCCTCGGTCGCCGCTATGTCGCGTACTTCAATCGCCGCCATGCGCGCAGCGGCACGCTCTGGGACGGGCGTTTCCGCTCGACCATCATCGAGGCCGCCTTGCACCTGCGCGACTGCATGTGCTTTGTCGAGTCGGCGCCGTTGCGTGCCGGGCTCGTGCTCACCGCGGGCGAATATCGGTGGTCGAGCGCACGCCATCATCTCGGGCTTGTGATCGACCCCTTGGTCAGCGACCCGCCCACTTACTGGGAAAGCGGCAATACGCCCTTCGAGCGGGAAGATGCACACCGCGCACTGCTGGAGCGTGGGCTCGGAAGTGAGGCTGCACTCGCAATCGAAGCGACAGCGCGCAAGGGTTGGGTGCTTGGCTCATCGGCCTTTGCCGCGGAACTGGAGCGCGCCACGGCGCGCCGAACACGCCCGGGACAACCCGGACGCCCGACGCCCAAAACGAAGGAAGTTGGCGTATGACTGTGTCCCCAATTAATTGGATGCGAATGTAGCAACTAGATTATAGGAGTCTGACCCCAATTAAATCAGCTTGAGGCGATTGCTGCATTGCACTATTCTTGGCTCCTTCAGAAATCTGGGCCGGGAGCGCGCGATGCACGAAAACAAAACCAGCGGAGCTGACTTCGAACCTGGGTCAGCGTCGGGCTCGTCTTCGGCGATGGCGACGGCTGCGGTTTGTCCATCCGCGCCGCCATCCGCGCAGGAAATCGAGTCCGCCGCGCAGCATGGCCTGTACGCGCGGGGCATGGAGCACGACGCCTGCGGTGTCGGTTTTGTCGCCGACATCAAGGGCCGCCGCGCGCACAGCATCGTGCTGCAGGGCTTGAAGATCCTCGAGAACCTCGACCATCGCGGCGCGGTCGGTGCCGACAAGCTGATGGGCGACGGCGCTGGAATCCTGATCCAGATCCCGGACGACTTCTATCGCGCCGACATGGCCACGCGCGGCATCACCTTGCCGCCGCCCGGCGAGTACGGCGTCGGAATGGTCTTCCTGCCGAAGGAGAACGCCTCGCGCCTGGCCTGCGTGCAGGAACTCGAGCGCGCCGTCAGGGGCGAAGGCCAGGTGCTGCTCGGCTGGCGCGATGTGCCTGTGGACAAGTCGATGCCGATGTCGCCCAACGTGCGCACGAAGGAGCCGGTGATCCGCCAGATTTTCATCGGCCGCGGGCCGGACGTGATCGTGCCCGATGCGCTCGAACGCAAGCTCTACGTTATTCGCAAGACGGCCTCGAGCGCGATCCAGCGCTTGAAGCTCAAGCACAACCGCGAGTACTACGTGCCGAGCATGTCGTGCCGCACGGTAATCTACAAGGGCCTGCTGCTCGCCGACCAGGTCGGGCAGTACTACCTCGACTTGCAGGACACGCGCGTCGTCTCCGCGCTCGCGCTCGTGCACCAGCGCTTCTCGACCAACACCTTCCCCGAGTGGCCGCTCGCGCACCCCTACCGCATGGTTGCGCACAACGGCGAGATCAACACAGTCAAGGGCAACTTCAACTGGATGCGCGCCCGCCAGGGCGTGATGAAGTCGCCCGTGCTCGGCGACGACCTGCAAAAGCTCTACCCGCTCAGCTTCGAGCACCAAAGCGATACGGCGACCTTCGACAACACGCTCGAACTGCTGACGATGTCCGGCTACCCGCTCGCGCACGCGGCGATGATGATGATCCCCGAGGCCTGGGAGCAGCACGAGTTGATGGACGAACGCCGCCGCGCGTTCTATGAATTTCACGCCTCGATGCTCGAGCCCTGGGATGGCCCGGCGGCGATGGTCTTCACCGATGGCAAGCAGATCGGCGCGACGCTCGACCGCAATGGCCTGCGCCCGGCGCGCTACATCGTGACCGATGACGATCTCGTCGTGATGGCGTCCGAATCGGGCGTGCTGCCGATTCCGGAAAACAAGATCGTCAAGAAGTGGCGGCTGCAGCCTGGCAAGATGTTCCTGATCGACCTTGAGCAGGGCCGCATCATCGATGACGAGGAACTGAAGAACCAGTTCGCCAACGCGCGCCCGTACGGGCAGTGGATCGAGAACGTGCGCATCCGGCTCGACTCGATCGAGCTCGCCACGCCTGCCGGGCTGCCGAGCTTCGCAGAGTCGCTACTCGATCGCCAGCAGGCCTTCGGCATGACGCAGGAGGACATCAAGTTCCTGCTCGCGCCGATGGCGACGGCCGGCGAAGAGGCGATCGGCTCGATGGGCAACGATTCGCCGTTGGCCGTGCTGTCGGACAAAAACAAACCGCTCTACAACTACTTCAAGCAGCTCTTCGCGCAGGTGACGAACCCGCCGATCGACCCGATTCGCGAGGCGATCGTGATGTCGCTCGTGTCCTTCATCGGCCCGAAGCCGAATCTGCTCGATATCAACGCCGTCAATCCGCCGATGCGGCTCGAAGTGCCGCAGCCGATTCTCGATTTCGAGGCGATGGCGCGCGTGCGCCAGATCGAGCGCCGCACCGGCGCCAAGTTCAAGAGCTACGAACTCGACATCACCTACCCGCTGGCCTGGGGCTTTGAAGGCGTCGAAGCGCAGCTCGCGTCGCTGTGCGCCGAGGCGGTCGACGCGCTCAAGAGTGGCCACAACATCATCGTCATCAGTGATCGACGGATGAACCGCGATCACGTCGCGATCCCGGCGCTGCTCGCGCTGTCGGCCGTGCACCAGCACCTCGTGCGCGAGGGCCTGCGCACGACTGCCGGCCTCGTCGTCGAGACCGGTTCGGCGCGCGAGGTGCATCACTTCGCATTGCTCGCCGGCTACGGCGCGGAGGCGATCCATCCGTATCTTGCGATGGAGACGCTCGCGAACCTGCACGCCGAATTGCCGGGTGATCTGTCGCCTGAGAAGGCGATTGCCAACTACGTGAAGGCGGTCGGCAAGGGCCTGTCGAAGATCATGTCGAAGATGGGCGTCTCGACCTACATGTCGTATTGCGGCGCGCAGTTGTTCGAGGCGATCGGCCTGGCCGAGCCGGTGATCGACAAGTACTTCCGCGGCACGGCGAGCCAGATCGGCGGCGTCGGCGTGTTCCGGATCGCGGAAGAAGCGATCCGCCAGCACCGCGCCGCGTTCGGCGCCGATCCGGTGCTCGCGAACGCGCTCGAGGCCGGCGGCGAATACGCCTGGCGCGTGCGCGGTGAAGAGCACATGTGGACGCCAGACGCGATCGCCAAGCTGCAGCACAGCGCGCGCGCGAACCGATTCGATACGTACAAGGAGTTTGCGCAGATCATCAACGACCAATCGCGTCGCCACATGACGCTGCGCGGGCTGTTCGAATTCAGGTTCGACCCGGCAAGGGCGATCCCACTCGAAGAGGTCGAGCCGGCGTCCGAGATCGTCAAGCGTTTCGCCACCGGCGCGATGTCGCTCGGCTCGATCTCGACCGAAGCACACGCGACGCTTGCCGTCGCGATGAACCGTATCGGCGGCAAAAGTAACACCGGCGAAGGCGGCGAAGATCCCGCGCGCTATCGCAACGAACTCAAGGGCATTCCGATCGCCGATGGCACGACGCTTGGCGATGTCGTCGGCGCCAAGGTAATCGCCGCTGACTACGCACTCAAGGCGGGTGATTCGTTGCGCAGCAAGATCAAGCAGGTCGCTTCGGGGCGCTTTGGCGTCACGACCGAGTACCTCGGCTCGGCGGACCAGATTCAGATCAAGATGGCACAGGGCGCCAAGCCCGGCGAGGGCGGCCAGCTGCCGGGCGGCAAGGTGAGCGAATACATCGGCATGCTGCGCTACTCGGTGCCCGGCGTCGGCCTGATTTCACCGCCGCCGCACCACGACATCTACTCGATCGAGGATCTGGCGCAACTGATCCACGACCTGAAGAATGCGAACCAGCGCGCGAGCATCAGCGTCAAGCTCGTCAGCGAGGTTGGCGTCGGCACCGTCGCGGCCGGCGTCGCCAAGGCGAAGGCCGACCATGTCGTGATCGCAGGCCACGACGGCGGCACCGGCGCGTCGCCGTGGTCGAGCATCAAGCACGCCGGCACACCGTGGGAACTCGGCTTGGCCGAGACGCAGCAGACGCTGGTGCTCAACCGCCTGCGTGGCCGCATCCGCGTCCAGGCCGACGGCCAGATGAAGACCGGGCGCGACGTCGTCATTGGCGCACTGCTCGGCGCCGAAGAGTTCGGCTTCGCGACCGCGCCGCTCGTCGCCGAGGGCTGCATCATGATGCGCAAGTGCCACTTGAACACCTGCCCGGTCGGCGTGGCGACGCAAGACCCGTTGCTGCGGGCCAAATTCCAGGGCCGGCCCGAGCATGTGGTGAACTACTTCTTCTTCGTTGCCGAAGAAGCGCGCCGCATCATGGCGCAGCTCGGCCTGCGCACGTTCGATGAATTGATCGGCCGCAGTGACATGCTCGACACGAAGAAGGGCATCGAGCACTGGAAGGCGCGGGGGCTCGACTTCAGCCGCATCTTCCATCAGCCCGATGCGCCGGCCGACGTGCCGCGCTTTCAAGTCGAGGCGCAAGACCACGGCCTGGACCGCGCTCTCGACGTGCGCTTGATCCAGAAGTGCCTGCCGGCGCTCGAGCGCGGCGAGAAGGTGCAGTTCATGGAGGAAGTGAAGAACGGCAACCGCACGGTTGGCGCGATGCTGTCGGGCGAACTCGTGCGCCGCTACCCCGAGGGCCTGCCCGACCAGACCATCTTCATGCAGATGGAAGGCACCGGCGGCCAGAGCTTCGGCGCCTTCCTTGCGAGGGGCATCACGCTGTACCTGATCGGCGATGCGAACGACTACACCGGCAAGGGCTTGTCGGGTGGGCGCGTCATCGTGCGTCCGAGCATCGAGTTTCGCGGTGATTCGACGAAGAACATCATCGTCGGCAACACCGTGCTGTACGGCGCGACGAGCGGTGAGGCGTTCTTCCGCGGCGTCGCCGGCGAGCGTTTCGCGGTGCGCTTCTCGGGCGCGACCGCGGTCGTCGAAGGCACGGGCGATCATGGCTGCGAATACATGACAGGCGGCACGGTCGCGGTGCTCGGCACTACGGGGCGCAATTTCGCCGCGGGCATGAGCGGCGGCATCGCCTACGTCTACGACGAGGATGGCCAGTTCGCCAAGCGCTGCAATCGGGCCATGGTCGCGCTCGAGCCCGTGCTGTCGGCAACCGAGCAGGCGGCGAGTGCGGACAGGGCGCTTTGGCATCGCGTCGACGGCCAGCCGCAGGCGGACGAGACGCTGCTGAAGAATCTGATCGAATCGCACCACCGCTGGACGGGATCGCTGCGTGCGCGCGAGATCCTCGACAACTGGGCTGAGCGGCGCGCGAAGTTCGTCAAAGTCTTCCCGCACGAATACAAGCGGGCACTCGGCGAGATGCACGCCGCGCGCGAAGCGGACAACACGATTACCAAGGCGAAGGTTGCCGAGCTCGCGACGCACGCGTCCGGCAAGGGCTGAACGCTAAGCGAGCGCACAGGAGCATCACGCACATGGGAAAAATCACCGGCTTCATGGAGTACGAGCGTCTGGAAGAGGGCTACGCGCCGGTCCAGACGCGCGTCAAGAACTTCAAGGAATTCGTCATCGGCCTGAAGACCGAAGAGTCACGAATCCAGAGCGCGCGCTGCATGGATTGCGGCACGCCGTTCTGTGTCAGCGGCTGCCCGGTCAACAACATCATTCCGGACTTCAATGACCTCGTCTATCGCGACGATTGGCAGCGCGCGTTCGAGGTGCTGGATTCGACCAACAACTTCCCCGAGTTCACCGGCCGCATCTGCCCGGCTCCGTGCGAAGCGGCTTGCACGTTGAACGTGAACGACGACGCGGTCGGGATCAAGAGCATCGAGCACGCGATCATCGACCGCGCCTGGGCCGAAGGCTGGGTTGTGCCGAAGCCGCCCGCGCAGCAGACGGGCAAGACGGTCGCCGTCGTCGGCTCCGGCCCTGCCGGTCTCGCGGCGGCGCAGCAGCTCGCGCGCGCTGGCCACGCGGTGACTGTGTTCGAAAAGAACGACCGTATCGGCGGCCTGCTGCGCTACGGCATCCCCGACTTCAAGATGGAGAAGAGCCACATCGATCGCCGCATCGAACAGATACAGGCCGAAGGTGTGAGTCTTCGTGCCGGTGTACTGATCGGCGCGTTGCCCGAGGGCAGCGCAATCACGAACTGGGCCAAGGAGTCGATCAGCGCCGAGCAGCTTTGCGCGGATTTCGACGCCGTGTTGCTCAGTGGCGGCGCGGAGGTGTCGCGTGATCTGCCGGTGCCGGGGCGCGAACTCGCGGGGATCCACTTCGCGATGGAATTTCTGCCGCAGCAGAACAAGGTGAGCGCGGGTGACAAGCTCAAGAGCGCGGGCATCGCGCAGATCCGCGCCGACGGCAAGCACGTGATCGTGATCGGCGGTGGTGACACCGGCAGCGATTGCGTCGGCACCAGCAATCGCCACGGTGCGAAGAGCGTGACGCAGTTCGAGCTGCTGGCGATGCCGCCGGAGCAGGAGAACAAGCTGCTCGTCTGGCCTTATTGGCCGATCAAGCTGCGCACCTCGTCGAGCCAGGAAGAGGGCTGCGAACGCGAGTTCGCGATCGCGACCAAGGAATTCGTCGCTGGCGAAGGCAAAGATGCCGGCAAGGTGAAGGCATTGAAGGCGGTACGCGTGCAGTGGGACGGCGCCAGGATGATCGAGGTACCCGGCAGTGAGCAGACCTTGCCGGCCGATCTCGTGCTGCTGGCGATGGGTTTCACGAACCCTCTCGCAAGCACGCTCGAAGCCTTCGGTGTCGACAAGGACGCGCGCGGCAACGCGCGAGCCCACACAGACGCGCAAGGCGGCTACGCGACGAATATAGGGAAAGTCTTCGCCGCCGGCGACATGCGCCGCGGCCAGTCGCTCGTCGTCTGGGCGATTCGGGAAGGCCGACAGGCCGCCCGCGCGATCGACGAATTCCTGATGGGCGCAAGCGAGTTGCCGCGATAGTTCGTACCCGGCGGCCCTGAGCGGGCCATGCGAGAATGACCCGCCCGATCTTGCGGGGCCCGCACGCGTGCATCGCACGGCGTTTGCCTGGCGATCGCCATCCACCCCTTTCGCGCGCTGCCGAGTGAATCCTGACGACAGGCGACAAGCCGACAACCTGATCGAGATCGACCACGTCAGCTTCGGCTACGACGCCAGCCGCACGATCCTCGATGATGTGACGCTCTCGTTCGAACGCGGCAAGGTCACGTCGCTACTTGGCGGCTCGGGCTGCGGCAAGACGACGCTGCTGCGGCTGATCGGCGGCGTGCACGGCGCCGATCGTGGCGAGGTGCGCTTCGACGGCAAGGTGGTCGATGCGAGCGATCGCGAAGGCTTGTACCGCCTGCGCCGGCGGCTCGGGATGCTGTTCCAGTTCGGCGCGCTGTTCACCGACCTTTCGGTGTTCGACAACGTCGCCTTTCCACTGCGCGAGCAAACGACGCTGCCCGAGTCGATGATCCGCGACATCGTGCTGCTGAAGCTCAATGCAGTCGGCCTGCGTGGCGCGGCGCAACTTCGCATTGCCGAGGTCTCGGGCGGCATGGCGCGGCGCATCGCTTTGGCGCGCGCAATCGCGCTCGACCCTGAACTCATCATGTACGACGAGCCGTTTGCCGGGCTCGACCTGATCTCGATGGGCGTCGCGGCGAACCTCATCCGCACGCTGAACGACGTCACGGGGGCGACCTCGCTCGTCGTATCGCACGATGTGCCCGAGTGCATGGCGATCAGCGATCACGTCGTGCTGATGGCAACGCAGGGCCGCATCGTCGCCCAGGGCACGCCGAAAGAACTCATGGACTCGACCGATCCGGAGGTGCGCCAGTTCGTGCGCGGCGAGCCCGACGGGCCGGTGAAATTTCACTACCCAGCGCCGAGCCTGGAAGAGGACTTCGGCGTCGTGGCAGGCACGCCGGCATGAACGCGCTCGCCCTCCTTGGTGCGCGAACGCTCGAAGTCCTGCGCAGCTTCGGCCATGCGGCGTTCTTCTTCGTCGATTTGCTGCGCGCGATGCCGGCGTCGCTGCGCCGTTTCGGTCTCGTCGTGGCGCAAATCCATGCGATCGGCAACCGCTCGCTCGTCATCATCCTCGCATCCGGCATGGCGGTTGGCTTCGTCCTCGCGCTGCAGATGTATTACGCGCTCGTCACCTACGGCGCGGCCGAGTCGCTCGGGCTGATCGTCAACCTCGCGCTGGTGCGCGAGCTCGGCCCGGTCGTCACCGCGCTGCTGTTCGCCGGGCGCGCCGGCACGTCGCTTACGGCCGAGATCGGCCTGATGAAAGCGGGCGAGCAACTCTCGGCAATGGAGATGATGGCGATCGACCCCAAGAGCCGGGTGCTCGCGCCGCGCTTTCTGGCAGGTATCGTCTCGATGCCGATCCTCGCGATCCTCTTTTCAGCGGTTGGCATTCTCGGCGCCTATGTCGTCGCCGTGCTGCTGATCGGCGTCGACGCGGGCAACTTCTGGTCCGTTATGCAAAGCAAGGTCGATGTCTGGCGCGACGTCGGCAACGGCGTCGTCAAGAGCTTCGTGTTCGGCATCATCTGCACCGCCGTCGCGCTCTACCAGGGCTACGAAACGCAGGCCACGCCCGAAGGCGTCGCCTACGCGACGACGCGTACGGTGGTCATCTCCTCACTCGGCATCCTGGGTATGGACTTCGTGCTGACCGCGCTGATGTTCTCGACGCCTTGACCGATAACACGACTTGAGAGAACCATGGGCAAGAAAAGCATTGAAACAATGGTCGGCCTGTTCGTCTTGCTGGGCATGGCGGGCCTCGTGTTCCTGTCGCTGAAGGCCGCCAATCTGGCGAGCTTCAGCGGCGGCGACACGTACTCACTGCAGGCGCGGTTCGACAACATCGGTGGCTTGAAGGCGCGCGCGCCGGTGCGCAGCGCGGGCGTGACGATCGGGCGCATCGCATCGATTTCGTTCGATCCGCAGACCTACCAGGGCGTCGTCGTGCTCGATATCGACCGCAAGCTCCAGTTCCCGCGCGACACCTCGGCCAAGATCCTCACCGCCGGGCTGCTTGGCGACCAGTACGTCGGCCTCGAGCCCGGCGCCGACGAGAAGATGCTCGGCGAGGGCGACGTCATCCGCCAGACGCAGTCCGCAGTCGTGCTCGAGAACCTGATCGGCCAGTTCATCAACAGCCGCGCCGCCGAGGCCGGGTCGGCGGCCGGCGCCGCTGGCAACACGGAAGCGGTGCCCGCGAAGTGAACGCAAATGCTTTTGCAAAGGGTGGAAGGGCGCCGCCGACGTCCGGCCTCGCTGGCAGCTTCCGACTCATGCTGTTGGTGGTGATGTTGGCGGCGACCGCAGGCTGCGCAACGCTGCCGCCCGACGCGACCCCGGTGCAACGGGCCGACCCGTTCGAGGCCTGGAACCGCAAGGTGTTCGACTTCAACGATGGCTTGGACGAGGCGATCCTCAAGCCGATCGCGAAGGTCTACGCGGAAGTCTTCCCGCCCATCGTCCGCCGCGGCGTCGACAACTTCTACGCCAACATGGCGGACGCCTGGTCGGCGGTGAACAGCCTGCTGCAGGGCAAGCCCTTCATCGCGCTGCAAAGCGCGTTTCGCTTCGCAGTGAACTCGACCTTCGGCATCCTCGGGATCATCGACGTCGCGGCCGACATGAATATCGACCGCCACCCCGAAGACTTCGGCCAGACGCTCGGCGTCTGGGGCGCCCAGCCTGGGGCCTATCTCGTATGGCCGCTGATCGGCTCGTCGACCGTGCGCGACTCGATTGCGTTGCCGCTGGACTATGCGATGTCGCCGATGAACCTGCTCAACGGCGGCGCAACGCCGATCGCGATCTGGTCGCTGCGGCTTGTCAACACGCGCGCCGGCCTGCTCGACGCATCTGACCTGCTCGAGCAGATCGCGCTCGACAAATACAGTTTCATTCGCGATGCCTACCTGCAACGCCGCGGCAGCATGATTCGCGACGGCGAGGACGAGCCGCCATACGACCCGACAAAGGATGACGATGCGCCGGCGGATTCGCCGGCGGCGCCGTCATCGGCGGCCTCTGCAGCGGCCGCGCTCGCGGCGCCGGCTGCACCGCAGTCGCCGGCATCGGCGCCCCTGCCGGCAGCCCCGCCGGCGCAGCCCGCTTCGGCGGCGCAGGGCGCCCTGGTGCCGGGTGTGGTCATGCCAGTCGGGCCCCCGGCGTCGAAGGCGGCAAAATAGGGCACTTCGTGGCTTTCGGGCCTGACCCGCAAGCTGCATCCGGCGCCACGCGTCGAACGAATCGACGCAGCGCCCCGTGCAGCCGCCCGCCGGCCTGTACCGACCTGGACATCAAGACATGCACTCCCGACGATCGTTCATTGCCGCGCTGACCCTGTCCGCGGCCCTCCTGCCCTTCGGCGCTCACGCGCAGGAGACGCCCGACGCGCTCGTGATGCGCATCTCCACCGACGTGATCGACGCCGTCAAGGCCGACAAGGCGATCCAGGCCGGCGACGTGTCGCGCATTCTCGTGCTCGTCGATACGAAAGTCATGCCGAGCGTCAACTTCAAGCGCATGACGGCGTCCGCGGTCGGCAAACACTGGCGCCAGGCGACGCCTGAGCAGCAGCAGCGCCTGCAAGACGAATTCAAGCTGCTGCTGGTGCGCAGCTATGCCGGCGCGATGTCCAAAGTGAAGGAGCAGACCACGGTGCAGTTGAAGCCGATGCGCAACAAGCCCGAAGACGACGACGTCGTCGTGCGCACCGAAGTGCGCGGCAACGGCGACCCGATCCAGCTCGACTACCGGCTCGAGAAATCGACCGGCCCGTGGAAGATCTACGACGTCAACGTGATGGGCGTCTGGCTGGTCGAAAACTACCGCAACAGCTTCTCGCAGGAGATCAACGCCGGCGGCATCGACGGCCTGATCGCGAAGCTCGCCGAGAAGAACAAGGCTGCGTCGGGCAAGGGCTGAGCGCGATGCTCACCCTGCCCGCAACCGTCACCATCACCGAGGCGAGCGCGGCGCTGCGCGAGCTCGCGCGCGCCGTGCCCGGCGAGACGGGCGCCGAAGTGACGCTCGACGCCTCGGCACTGGTCCGGTTCGACACATCCGCGCTCGCCGTGCTGCTGGAGCTCAAGCGCCTCGCGCAGGCGCAAGGCAAGCGCTTTGCGCTCGTGCACGCGCCCGCGCGGCTCGCCGACCTGGCGCGGCTCTACGGCCTGACGCCGCTGCTCTCGGAAATCGGCTGAGTCTGCGCAGGCGCGCGGCATCTGCTCAGGCGCGCAACGTCATCTTCCCGCGCGTCAGCGCATCGCCGCCGCGGCGTCTGCCCTCTTCGGGATGACGAGCGGCCGATGCGCGTGAGCGCCTTGCGCTCCTCGGCCGTCATGCACGCAAGCCAATGCGCGTCGGCGCGGCAGGCGTCGGCGCTGCAGGGCGCCAGCGCGCGATAAGCTCGCGCGATGAATATCGTCTTTGACTTCGGCGGCGTCGTCTTCAACTGGCGGCCGCTCGCGTTGCTGCAATCGACCCTGCCGCTGCGAGCGCATAACGAGGCCGCCGCGCGCGAGCTTGCCGACGACATGCTCCAGCACTATGCGCCGCATGGTGACTGGGCGGCGTTCGACCGCGGCGATGTCGATGTGCAGGTGCTGGCGCGGCGCATCGCGCGCCGTACCGAACTGAGCGAAGGCGACGTGCTCGAGTTCGTCGACGCGATCCCGGGTCATCTCAAACCCATTCCCGAGACGGTCGCACTGTTGCAGCGACTCAAAGAGGCCGGCCATCGTCTCTTCTATCTTTCGAACATGCCGGCCCCGTTTGCCGTTCACCTCGAGCGCAGCCATGCGTTCATGGACTGGTTCGATGACGGCGTGTTCTCGTCGCGCGTTCAACTTGCGAAGCCGCAGCCGGCCATCTTCCGGACGGCGTCACGGCGCTTCGGGCTCGCGCCGGGCGAGCTGGTCTTCATCGATGACCTGGCGCACAACGTCGACGTGGCGCGCCAGCTCGGCTGGCAGGCCATTCACTTCAGCGACGTGCGCGACTGTGAAGCCGCGCTGAAGTCGCTCGATCCAGGAGGAGCTCTTACCGAAGCCGAAGGCGGGTAGGCGGCGATCGCCCGCGGTGGTGTGCGTCAGTCAGCAGCCAGTCCGCGCACGGCCTGCGTCGACGCTTCCACGCCCTGTTCAACGATGCGGCGCTTCCATTCGTCGGTGTCGGTGTAGAACGCGTCGCGGACTTGGGCTTTGATCTGCGCGCGCTGAGCATCCTGCGCCTCGGGGTGGTTCTCCAGCCACTGATCGGCGCGCAGGGCGTCGAACACTTCCATCAGCGGCACGGTGCCGTATTCCATCGCGATGCCGGTGTACTCGGCTTGCGGGCATTCTTCTTCGAGGGCCATCCACATCAGGCCGGTGAGCCGTGCGGATGTCGAGCTGCCGTCGTAGATCGAGGTGATTGCATCGCCCCACCAGGCGCGCGCCCGGGCCAGTGCGGCCGCGTCGTCCCGGCAGGCGAAGATGCGCTCGCCGTGGCCGCTCGGGCCGAGCCCGGTGTGCAGGTCGATCCAGCCGACGCGCTGCGCTTGGCGCCCCTCGTCTTGCAAAACGTGACGCAGCGTGACATTGCTCCAAGTCGGGTTCACGCCACCGTAGAACAGCCCCTCGGGGTGCGTGTGCTGGCCGCCCGAATAGGCGGCCTGCAGCGCCGGCATGCCGTGCGTTGCCGCGTATGCATGGATGCCAGCCTGCACCGCCTCGGACGGCGGCCAGGTCGGCGGCACGAGCAGCGCGGCGAGCTCGTCGTAACCGGGGTTCGCTGGCAGCGGCTTGCTGAAGTCGTGGAAGTTGCGGTTCAGATCGACGTTCTCGTGTGTCGTGCGCCGCCACCACGAAAAGCCGTACGGGTTGAGCGCATGGATGTAGAGCACGGCCACGCCCTTGCTGCGCGCCTCGGCTCGAAACGCATCGTCCCTGAGCAGTGTGATCTGCACGCCCGAACCGCAGTAGCCCTCGATACCATGACATGCGCTGCTGATGATCAGCAGCCGCGTCGCATCAGCCGGGCCTTCGCGCACCACGTCCATCGCCAGCGGCTCGCCGTCGCGGCCGAGCAACGGATGCAGGTGGCTGTGGACGTCGAGCCCGGCGGCCTCCGTGGCGGCGAGGAATTTGCTGCGCGCTTCGGCGTAGCTTTGGGAAAACACGGTGCGATCGAACATGGGCGTCGGCCTCTCAGACTCGGGCACCGCCGGGCCGCCCCAAGGGGCCCGAGCTCCCCTCGGGGGGCGATGCCGAAGGCATCTTGGGGCTGTCATCCTCGCGTGGCGTCGCGAGCCACTGCTCCGCGAGACGCACCCACATCGTGCCACCGAGCGGGATCAACTCGTCATTGAAGTCATAGCTCGGGTTGTGCAACATGCACGGACCCATGCCATGGCCGCCCTCCCGATGGCTGCCGTCACCGTTGGCGACGAGAAAGTAGCAGCCGGGCTTTTCGAGCAGGAAGTAGCTGAAGTCCTCGGCGCCCATCGTCGGCTCGAACTCGAGCACGTTCTCGGGCCCGACCAGGTCACCAAGCACCTTGCGCGCGAACTCGGTCTCCGCGGGATGGTTGATCGTCGGCGGGTAGTTGCGCACGAACTCGAATTCGCACTCGGTGTCGAAGGCCGCGCACGTATGGCGCGCGATCTCGCGCATGCGCTTTTCGATCAGGTCGAGCACCTCGATCGTGAAGGTGCGTACCGTGCCCTGGATCTCGCAGCTCTCGGGTATCACGTTGGTTGCTTCGCCGGTGTGGATCATCGTCACCGAAATCACGCCGGCATCGGTGGGCCGCTTGTTGCGCGAGATGATGGTCTGGAAGGCATGCACCATCTGGCACGCCACCGGCACCGGGTCGATGCCGTTGTTCGGCATCGCCGCGTGCGCGCCCTTGCCGCGGATGGTGATCTTGAACTCGTTGCTCGACGCCATCACCGGCCCGCTCTTCAACAGGAACTTGCCGACATCCGCGCCCGGCCAGTTGTGGGCGCCGAAGATCGCCTCCATCGGGAACAGCTTGAAGATGCCATCCTTGATCATCTCGCGCGCGCCGCCGCCACCTTCTTCGGCCGGTTGAAAGATGAGGTAGACCGTGCCGTCGTAGTTGCGATGCTTGGCGAGATACTTGGCCGCGGCAAGCAGCATCGCGGTGTGACCGTCGTGGCCGCAGGCGTGCATCTTGCCGGCGTGCTTGCTGGCATGCGCGAAGTGGTTGTGCTCGCTCATCGGCAGCGCATCGATGTCGGCACGCAGGCCGACAGCGCGATCGCTCGTACCGTTCTTCAGGATGCCGACGACGCCCGTCGTGCCGAGGCCGCGATGGATCGGGATGCCCCAGTCGGTGAGCGCCTTGGCGATCACATCGGAAGTGCGCTGCTCCTCGAAGCACAACTCGGGGTGGGCGTGGATGTCACGTCGGATCGCCGCGACCGCAGCGGCGTCGGCAAGGATGGGTTCGATCAGGTTCATGGTGCTGGCTCCGTGAGGGTCGTGCCGGGGTGAAAATCCAGTTTACCCGTGCATCGTGGGCGGTGCACGGGCGGCACACAAGCTGCGCAAGGGAGGCGCCCTATGCAGCCGCACTTGCCTCTACTGCCCCCACTCGCCCCGCGCCTTGCCGTTGTGCAATAGTGAGAACCATGAGCCAGACCGTCACCGATCTCTCTGCGAATCCCTCTGCCAGCCGCGTTGTTCGCGGCGCCTGCCCACACGATTGTCCGGACACCTGTGCCTTGCGCATCACGGTCGAGGACGGGCGCGTCGTCAAGGTGCAGGGCGACCCCGACCACCCGACCACGCACGGCGCGCTGTGCACCAAGGTGTCGCGCTACGCAGAGCGCAGCTACCACCCCGAGCGCCTGCTGCATCCGATGAAGCGTGTCGGCGCGAAAGGTGGAGGCCATTTCGTGCGGGTGAGTTGGGACGAGGCGCTGGCCGACATCGCCGCACGGATGCGCGAGATCGCTGCGCGCGACCCGCAAGCGATCCTGCCCTACAGCTACGCCGGCACGATGGGCTTCGTGCAGGGCGAGAGCATGGACCGGCGCTTCTTCCACAAACTCGGTGCGTCGCTGCTCGACCGCACGATCTGCTCGACCGCCGGTGGCGAGGCGCTCGCCGCGACCGTGGGCGGCAAGCTCGGCATGCACGTCGAGCATTTCGCGCGGAGCAAGCTGATACTGATCTGGGGCAGCAACTCGATCACATCCAACCTGCATTTCTGGACCTTTGCGCAGCAGGCCAAGCGCGACGGCGCCAAGCTCATCTGCATCGATCCGCGCAAGACCGAAACGGCCGATAAGTGCCATCAGCACATCGCGCTGCTGCCTGGCACCGACGGCGCCCTCGCGCTCGGATTGATGCACGAACTGATCGTCAACGACTGGCTGGATCAGGATTACATCGATCGCCATACCGAAGGTTGGCCTGCCCTGCGCGAGCGCGCGCTGCAGTGGTCGCCCGAGCGTGCCGCGGCCGTGTGCGGCATCACCGCCGACGAGGTGCGAAACCTGGCACGCGACTACGCGACGACGAAGCCGGCGGCGATCCGCGCCAACTACGGCCTGCAGCGTGTGCGCGGCGGCGGCAACGCGACGCGGCTGATCGCCATCCTGCCGGCGTTGACGGGCGCCTGGCGCGACCCGGAGGGTGGATTGCTGCTGTCGTGTTCGAGCTGGTTCCCGGTCGATCGCCAGGCCTTGCAGCGGCCGGACCTGCTCGGCGCGTGCAAGCCGCGCACCATCAACATGGTGCAGATTGGCGACGCGCTGCTGGCCGACGCGTCACCCGGCTTCGGACCGAAGATCGAGGCCATCGTGGTCTACAACAGCAACCCCGTGGCCGTCGCGCCCGAGTCGGCGAAAGTGGCGCAGGGGTTCGCGCGGGAGGATCTGTTCACCGTCGTGCTCGAGCACTTCATGACCGACACCGCCGACCTCGCCGACTATGTGCTGCCAGCGACCACACAGCTCGAGCACTGGGACGTGCACGGCAGCTACGGTCACACCTCGGTGTTGCTCAACGAGCCGGCGATCGCGCCGCTGGGTGAAAGCAAACCGAACACGCAGGTCTTTCGCGAGCTCGCGGTGCGCATGGGCTTTGCCGAGCCTTGCTTCGCCGACAGCGATGAAACCCTCACCCACGCCGCCTTCGGCGAAGCTGTGTCGTACGACGCACTGCGCGAGCGCGGCTGGGTGCAACTGCCGCGCAAGAACGCACCGTTCGCGGAGGGCGGCTTCCTGACGCCGAGCGGCCGCTGCATGATCGACGCGCCGGGCCTGGGTGTGCCGGACTATGTCGCGCCTTATGAATCGGCGGCGTCGGCACCTGAGTTGGCAGAGCGCTATCCGCTTGCGATGATCTCGCCACCGGCGCGCAACTTCCTGAATTCGAGCTTCGTCAACGTCAAGAGCCTGCGTGACATCGAGGGTGAGCCGATTCTGGAAATGCACGCCGACGACGCCGCGGCGCGCAGCCTCGTCGACGGCCAGTTGGTCCATGTCTTCAACGACCGCGGGCGCAGTACGTGCCGGTTGCGCGTCACGAGCGGTCGTGCGCGAGCCGGCGTCGTCAATGGCCTCGGCGTGTGGTGGCGCAAGCTCGGCTTCGACGGCACGAACGTGAACCAGCTGACGCACCAGCGGCTGACCGACATCGGCCGAGGGCCGACCTTCTACGACTGCTTGGTCGAGGTCGAGGCTTGCGCCTGACACAGTGCCTGCCGGGCTGCGCGCGCTGAAGCGATGCGCGCCGGTCGTGCGAAGAAAGCCTTGTGGATGACCGGCCTCGTCACCCTTGCCGTCGTCGCGATCGCCAGCGCCACACTGTGCCTGGCGAGCGGCTGCAGTTCGGCGGGCTATCTCGCGCAATCGGTGGGCGGGCATCTTGCTATCCTGAATGCGGCGAAACCGGTGACCGAGTGGGAGGCGGACCCGGCGACGCCCGAGAAGCTGCGCACGCGCCTCGAGCTGAGTCAGCAGATGCGCGCCTTCGCCGTCACCGATCTCGCGCTGCCCGACAACGACAGCTACCGCCGCTACGCGCACCTGAAGCGCAGCGCTGCGGTGTGGAACGTCGTCGCCGCGCCCGAACTCAGCCTTAAGCTGCAGACGTGGTGCTTTCCGGTCGTCGGCTGCGTCGCTTATCGCGGTTACTTCGACCGCGCCGAGGCCGAGGCTTTCGCCGCGACGTTGCGCGAACAGGGCATGGAAGTCCGCGTCTACGGCGTGCCGGCGTACTCGACACTCGGCCGGCTGCCGGGTGCGTACTTCGCCGACCCGCTGCTCAGCACCTTCATCGAATACCCCGAAGTCGAACTGGCGCGGCTGATGTTCCACGAGCTGTCGCACCAGGTCGCGTTTGCGAGCGGGGACACAATGTTCAATGAGTCGTTCGCGACGACCGTCGAGCGCATCGGCAGCCAGCGCTGGATGGACGGCCACGCGAGCCCGCAGGCGCGTGCGGACTACCTGGCCTTCGACGCGCGGCGAAGGGGCCTTCGTGCGCTGACCGCAGGCACGCGCGACGCGCTGGATGCGCTCTACAAGAGCGATGCGAGCGACGCTGACAAGCGCAGCGCCAAGGTGGCGCTGATGCAGCATCTGCGTGAGGACTACGCCGCACTCCGCGACGGCCCATGGAAGGGCTACGCCGGCTACGATGCCTGGATCGCGAACGCGAACAACGCATCGCTCGGTGTGCTGGCTGCCTACACCGAACTCGTGCCCGCGTTTGACAAGCTGTTCGAGCAGCAGGGCAGTGATCCGGCGCGCTTCTACGCGCAAGTCAAACGCCTTGCCGACTTGCCCAAGGACGAGCGGCGGGCCAAACTCGCAACCCTTGACCCCTAGAAAGAGAAGCCGCCATGGCCGACATCCGTATCCACCGCGAACACACATTGGGCCTCGCCAAGGCACGCAAGATCGCCTGGAAGTGGGCCGAGGAAGTCGAGGAGAAATTCGGCATGGAATGCGGCGTGACCGAAGGCGAGTTCTCAGACACGGTGTCGTTCACCCGCTCGGGCGTGAACGGCGAACTGATCGTTGCCGCCGATCACTTCGATCTTCATGCGCGTCTGGGCTTTCTGCTCGGCGCGTTTGCGAAGACGATCGAGAACGAAGTCCTCTCCAACCTCGACACGCTGCTCGCCAAGAGCGAGGCGGAAGTCTCGGCGCCAGCGGGCAAGCCGGCGGCAAAGCGCGCGGCGCAGCCGGCAACGAAGAGGCCGCGAAAGTAGCTGTGAACGTGGCGGCGCGGTGCGTTGCCAGTGCGCCCTGTGCTTTTTACTTGAGCGATTCGATCAGGTCGACGTACTCCTGCATCGCGGCGTTGTCGGCCTTGCCCTTTTGCTCGTTCCAGGCGTCCCATTTGGCGCGACCGATCATGTCGGTGAAGCCGGGGCGCTTGCCGTCGACGTCACCGCTCGAGGCTTGCTTGTACAGCGCGTAGATCTTCAGAAGTGTCATGTTGTCGGGCTTCTCGGGCAGGCCCTTGGAGTCCTTGACGGCTTGTTCGAACTTTGATTTCAGGTCGGCCATGGTGATGCGCTCCGTTGAATTGAGACTCTGGGTGAAAATGGCAATCGCCGCCGCTATGTTACCCAGCACGCTGCAGCCGCCAGAGCGGCCGCCAGCGCAACCCAACGAGGAGTCATTCGATGTCTGAAACCACAGAGCGCATGTCGCGCGTGGATACCGCTTGGCTGCGGATGGACAACGACGTCAACCTGATGATGATCGTCGGCATCTGGCTCCTCGAGCCTGCACTCGATCTCGAAGCGCTGCGCGAACGCATTGCCTCCAAGCTGCTCAAGTACCCGCGCTTCAGGCAGAAGGTCGTGCACGACGCGCTCGGCGCAAACTGGGTCGAGGATGAGGATTTCGATATCGCGCGCCATGTGTTCAGTTCCAAGCTCACCCGCAAGCGCGGCCAGAGCGAGCAAGACGCGCTCCAGGCACGAGCGGGCGCACTCGCGACAACTGCGCTCGACCCCGCACACCCGCTGTGGCAGTTCGAGCTGATCGAGAAATACGAGGGCGGCAGCGCGATGATCGCGCGCATTCACCATTGCATCGGCGACGGCATCGCGCTCATTTCGGTGATGCTCTCGATCACCGATGGCGGCGGCGAGCCTCCGCGCCGCAGGCGTCGCGTCGGCGAGGAACATGACGAGGGCGACTGGCTGTCCGACGCCGTGATCAAGCCGCTCACTGACGTCGCGGTGAAAGCGATCGGCATGTACGGGAGCGGCGTTGTGAAGACGATGGAAGTCCTGTCGCAGCCGCGGCAGTTGCTCGGCTCGCTCGACGTCGCGCGCACCGGCTTGCAGGTCGCACGCGACGCGGCCGCACTCGCGCTGATGGCGGACGACTCGCCGACGCTGCTCAAGGGCAAACCGATCGGCAGGAAAGTCGTCGCCTGGAACGAACCGCTGCCGCTCGATCATGTGAAGTCGATCGGTAAGGCGCTCAACTGCTCGATCAACGACGTGCTGCTCGCCTGCGCGGCGGGCGCGATCGGCGACTATCTTCGCGATTTGGGTGACGACCCGACTGGCAAGGAGATCCGCGCGATGGTGCCGGTGAATCTACGCCCGCTCGATCAGGCGTGGCAGCTCGGCAACCGCTTCGGCTTGGCGCCGTTGAGGCTGCCGATCGGCATCGACAATCCGATCGAGCGCGTCTACGCGGTGCGCGAGCGGATGCGCGAGATGAAGGGCAGCTACCAGCCGCTGCTCGCGTTCGGCGTACTCGCCGTCGCCGGGTTGCTCGTCAAGCCGATGCAGGATGCGCTGCTGGGCATCTTTGCCAGGAAATCGACTGCGGTGATGACGAACGTGCCCGGCCCGGCGGTGCCGCTCAAGCTGTGCGGCTCGACGCTACGCCAGTCGATCGTCTGGGTGCCGGCGTCGGGCGACGTCGGTATCGGCATCAGCATCCTGTCCTACGGCGGTGGCGTGCAGTTCAGCCTCATCACCGACGAGCGCCTGTGCCCGCACCCGCAACAGATCATCGATCGCTTCGCGACCGAGTTCGAAAAGCTGCTGCTCGTGACCTTGATGCTGCCGTGGGGCGATGACTGAACTTCGATGACCGAAGCGATTGCGCTACCACAAATGGCGATGCAACACGGGGTCGCCGCCAGCCTCAGCTCTCCGGCCGCCGCCACAACCAGATCGCGACGCCGAGCATGATCGAGCACACCCCGAGAAGCACCCAGCGCGGCGTGCCGGCGAACCACATCACCCCCGCACTCAGAACCATCATCACGCTCGCGGCCCATTTCGCCCGCCGCGGCACGCTGCCGCGTTCGCGCCACTGGCGCACGATCGGGCCGTAGCGCGAATGCGCGAGCACGCGCGCTTCGAGTGCTGGCCAGCCGCGGCCGCCAGCCCAGGCGGCGACGAGCAGGAAAGGCACGGTCGGCAGGCCCGGCAGCACGACACCGACGATCGCGAGCGCGACGCAGACGAGCGCGAGCGCACGCCACAGCAGCAAGGCGACGGCACGGCGGATCATGGGGTGCCGAACCGGGTCAGCAGGCCGTGAGCCTGAATCGGCGTGCGCCGGGTTCAAGCGCCGCGACCGTCGTCACAGGCCGAGCGCCGCGCGATCGATCGTGTGGTTCTGCCCGCCGCGGCAGGCGATCTTGAGCGCGCCGATCTGGTTGCCGAGCGCGACGCAGCGCTCGAGAGGCCAGTCGCGTTCGAGCCCGTAAAGCAGCGCGCCGCGAAACGCGTCGCCGCAGCCGGTGGGATCGACGACCTCGGTTGCTACCACGCCAGGCACATGCGTGCGCACGCCGTCACGCCAGATGTCGCAGCCTTCAGCGCCGAGCGTGACGACGACGCCGCGCAGGTGCGATCGCGAAAGCGAGTCGAGCGTCTCGCCGGTGCGCTCGCACAGCATGCGCGCCTCGTAGTCGTTCAGCGTGACCCAAGTCGCCTGCGCGATGAACTGCTTCAAATCGCTGCCGTCGAACATCGGCAGCCCCTGGCCGGGATCGAAAACAAACGGGATGCCGGCCGCGGTGAGCTGTGCGGCATGGGTGAGCATCGCGTCACGTCCGTCCGGGGCGATGATCGCAAGTGCGATGTCGGCGCGCGCGGCGATCACCGTCTGGTGTGCCTGTTGCATCGCGCCGGGGTGGAACGCGGTGATCTGGTTGTTGTCGGTGTCGGTGATGATGATTGCCTGCGCGGTGTAGCTGTCATCCACCGTGCGCACGAACTCGGTGCTGACGCCCCAGCCGCGCAGGCGTTCGACGTACTCCGCGCCGTCCGCACCGACGGCCGCCATTACGAGCGGCTCGCCGCCCAGGTGGCGCAGCGTGTAGGCGATGTTGCCGGCGCAGCCTCCGAACTCGCGCCGCAGGGTCGGCACCAGAAACGACACGTTCAGGATGTGCAATTGGTCCGGTAGGATCTGCTGCGCGAAGCGGCCGGGAAAGACGGTGATGGTGTCGAACGCGAGTGATCCGCAAATCAAGGCGGGCATGCAGGGCTCCGGTGGTTGTAGCGGCGACGAATTGACGACGACGCGTTCAGGGGTACTTTCAGGGATAGAAGGGCTCGACGGTGTAGCCGGACGGACGCCGCCCGCTGACGGCGAGCACGAGTTGCAATGGCGTCTCGGACGCGGCCGGCAGTGTCGCACTCTTGTTGCCGAACTCGGCCGGCGTCAGCGCGCGGCGGGCCAGCATCTGGCCGCCGACGTCGGTCAGGGTCAGCTCGATCGAGGGCATTGCGAGCGGCAGCGTACCGCGGTTGCGCAGCACGACCGCCAGGCGCACGGCGTCGCCGGATGGCGCGCCGGTGAGCGCGCTGCTCTCGATCACGATGTCGTCGATGCGGCGCACCGGCTCGATGCGGCAACCCGCTGTTTGGCACATCGCTTGGAGCGTCGGTCGTGCCGAGGGCCAAGTGGCTGCGGCAAGGTCGCGAAAGTGATACGCCGCCTGTGCCGCCAGAGCG
Source organism: uncultured beta proteobacterium (assembly GCA_963774675.1). Classification (GTDB taxonomy): domain Bacteria; phylum Pseudomonadota; class Gammaproteobacteria; order Burkholderiales; family Burkholderiaceae_C; genus CAIKUF01. Next base: position 251,053 of record CAVZFV010000014.1, read on the forward strand.
AGCAGCAGCGCGGCACAGACGACAGCCATCACGGCGACGACCCCCGGCCGGTTCCAGCGCGCGCGCTGTTCTGCGCGGCGCAGAAACTCGAGTGGCGACGAGGCTTGGGGCTGGCCATCGGTCGCGAGATCCGCGGAGAGCTTGGGCTCGATCGCTTCGTCGGGTACCTCGACGCCCATTTCGTCAGGCGCCGAGGCGCCTTCTTTCGCGGGCAAGTCACTGTTGAAGAAGCGTGCGTCGGCGAAGTCGTGGCGGTCGCGCGCATCAAGGCGCGCGGCGGGGGTGTCGTCGGCAACCGCAGGCGCGGGTGGTTCGGCGTCGTCATCGTCTTCATCAGCCGACGAATGCTGTGGGGGCTGGGATGGCGTGGCGGCAGGCGCCGCTACACGTGACAGGGCGTGAAAGCCCGCTTCGGCAAGCGCATCGGCTGGCGCGTGAAAGGCGGGCGCCGGCGTCGAAGGCCACGGTGGAAAGGCCGGGGCGCCCATCGGTCCGTCAGGTGCGGCCGCCGGCGGCTGATCGATTGCTGGCGATGCTTGCGCGGGATGGGCGCTCTCGGCCCACGGCGTGTCGGCTTCGGGCGAGGTGGCCGGGGAGGTCAGGGCGGGCGGGGAAGGCGGGGCTGCCTCACCGTTCTCGGCGCCTGCATGCAGGCTCTCTTCGATTGGCATCGGCGAATCCGCCGTCACGGATGCTGCGGGTTCCAGGTCGAACAGGCTCTCGAGCGCATTGAAGACTTCGTGGCAGCGCCCGCAGCGCACCCAGCCCTCGGAAACCTTGAGCTGATCCTGCACAACACGAAACACCGTGTTGCACGACGTGCAGCGCGTCGCGAGGCTCACAGGTCCTCGCCGCGGCGCGCGGGTGCGCAACGCCAGCGGCCCGGGTGGCCCGCGCCGCAGGTGCATCCGCCGTTGATGCGGGAACTCATGCCATGCGGCCCGTCATCAGGATCCAGCCGTCGTCACAGTCGGCAACGGTCAGCCCGCACCACGGGGCATAGGCGGCGCGGAGTTCGTCGGCCTGCCGTTCGAGGATGCCGGCGAGCACCAGGTCGCCACCCGGCTGCACGTGCCCGCACAGCAACGGCGCCAGCAACTTGAGCGGCGTCGCCAGGATGTTGGCGAGCACGAGCCCATAGTGCCCGCGCGCGGCATCGGGTTTGGCGGCGTTGACTTCGACGCCGTTGGCAGCCGCGTTGGCGCGGGTGGACTCGACTGCGGCAGCGTCGATGTCCACTGCGTCCACCTGCGTCGCGCCATGCAATTCGGCGGCGATCGCGAGGATGCCGGAGCCGCAGCCGTAGTCGAGCACGCGCGACCACGGCGCTGCGCGCTGCGCGGCTTGTTGCGCGATCCAGCGCAGGCACATGCACGTTGTCGGGTGGGTGCCGGTGCCAAACGCCAGCCCGGGGTCGAGGCGGATCACGCGCTTTGCCGCGGACGGCGGCGTATGCCAGGAAGGCACGATCCAGAAGTCGGGCGTGATCGCGACCGGCTCGAACTGCGATTGCGTCAGGCGTACCCAGTCTTGATCTGCCACCGGTGTGATCGAGTGCTTCCCTAGGCCCGCGGATTCATCCTGCGCGAGGAGTTGTGCCAGCGCCTCGGTGGCGGCCTTGTCGTCGTCGAACAAGGCTTTCAAGTGCGAGTGCTGCCACGCGCCGCCGGGCGCGGGCAAGCCGGGTTCGCCAAACAGCGCGCGCTCGTCTTCGGTGCCGGCGTCGGCATCCTCGACCGAGACCGAAAGAGCGCCCAGCTCTTCGATCAGCGCGTCGGACGCCCATTCGACGCGGTCCTCCGGCACGAGCAGGGCGAGTTCGACCATCACGCGCCGCGCCCTCGCGAAACTAGCGCCGGTGGCTGTTGATCCAGCCTTCGAGGTAGTGGATGCTGGCGCCGCCTTCGACGAACTTGGCGTCGACCATCAACTCGCGGTGCAGCGGGATGTTGGTCGAGATGCCTTCGATGACGGTCTCCGACAGTGCGATGCGCATGCGCGCCAGCGCCTGCTCGCGGGTGTCCCCATGGGTGATGATCTTGCCGATCATCGAGTCGTAGTTGGGCGGCACGAAGTAGTTCGTGTAGGCATGTGAATCGACCCGAACGCCCGGCCCGCCCGGGGGGTGCCACATCGTGATGCGCCCGGGCGACGGCGTGAACTTGTAGGGATCTTCGGCGTTGATGCGGCATTCGATCGCGTGGCCGCGCATCTGCACCGCGCGTTGCGTGAAGGGCAGCTTCTCGCCGGCGGCGACGCGGATCTGCATCTGCACGATGTCGATGCCGGTCACCATCTCCGTCACCGGGTGCTCGACCTGTACGCGCGTGTTCATCTCGATGAAGAAGAATTCGCCGTTCTCGTACAGGAACTCGAAGGTGCCGGCGCCGCGATAGCCGATCTTCTTGCAGGCGGCGACGCAGCGGTCGCCGATGCGCTCGATCACGCGCCGCGCGATGCCGGGGGCCGGCGCTTCCTCGATGATCTTCTGGTGGCGTCGCTGCATCGAACAGTCGCGCTCGCCCAGCCAGACCGCGTTCTTGTGCTGGTCGGCAAGCACCTGAATCTCGATGTGGCGCGGGTTCTCGAGGAACTTCTCCATATAGACCTCGGGATTGCCGAAGGCAGCGCCCGCCTCGGCGCGCGTCGTCTGCACCGCGTGCAGCAGCGCCGCCTCGGTGTGCACGACGCGCATGCCGCGTCCGCCGCCGCCGCCAGAGGCCTTGATGATCACCGGGTAGCCGACCGCACGCGCCTGGCGGATGATTTCCTTCGGCTCGTCCGGCAGCGCGCCCTCCGATCCCGGCACGCACGGCACACCCGACTTGATCATCGCCTGCTTGGCGGCGACCTTGTCGCCCATGGTGCGGATCGATTCCGGCGTCGGGCCGATGAAGGTGAAGCCGCTGCGCTCGACGCGCTCGGCGAAGTCGGCGTTCTCGGACAGGAAGCCGTAGCCCGGATGGATCGCCTCGGCGTCGGTCACCTCGGCGGTCGCGATGATCGCCGGCATGTTGAGGTAACTTGCGCTAGAGGCCGCCGGCCCGATACAGACCGCTTCGTCGGCGAGCTTGACGTATTTGGCGTCGCGGTCGGCTGCCGAGTAGACGACCACCGCCTTGACGCCCATTTCGCGACAGGCGCGCTGGATTCGAAGGGCGATCTCCCCCCTGTTTGCGATCAGTACCTTCTTAAACATGGCCGCCTCGGCGCAGTCCCGCGACGATGCGCTTCATTCGAGGATGAACAGCGGTTGACCGAATTCGACTGCCTGCCCGTTCTCGCACAGGATGCGCACGACGGTGCCGGACTTGTCAGCTTCGATCTCGTTCATGATCTTCATCGCCTCGATGATGCAGATCGGCTCGCCTTCCTTGATTGCGTCGCCGATCTCGACAAAGGGCTTGGCCCCTGGGCTGGCCGAGCGATAAAAGGTGCCGACCATGGGCGATGTGACGGTGTGCCCCTGTTCAACTTCCGGCTCGGCGCTGGCCGGCGCTGCGACCGCGGCCGATGGTGCCGCCTCCGTTGCTGGCGGCGCCGGGGCTGCAATCGCTGGGAGCGCCTGGCGCTGCGGATCGGCTTTGACGATGCGCACCTTGCCTTCGGCCTCGGTGATTTCGAGCTCCGAGATGTTCGATTCCGAAACCAGATCGATCAACGTCTTGAGTTTGCGAAGGTCCATGTGGGTCTCCGAGATATTCTTTGTTGTAAGCGGAAGTGCCGAAACGGAGCGGGTCGCGAAGGGAGGGTGGCGACAAGAGCCCAATCCGGGCGCCTACGCCCTTCATCGCACGCCAATCCGCGGCGATCGAGTTCATGAACGGTCGAACTATAGTGCCTTGCATCTCGGGCGCGAGCAGCTTTCTGGGTGATTCGGGCGGGGCTTGCGGGGCCGCTTCCGCGAGTCAGCGAATTCACATGACTCGCCTGGTCGACCTGAAAAGTTGAAAGTTAACTCACGTTGTCGGCAGTTTAGAGCATTTAATGCCCCGTCCCGCACCGCGGCGTCTCAACTTTCCTTCGCCCAACCGGCAAGCTCTTCGGGTGTGAGGGCGCCAAGCTTGCGCGCGATGGCCTTGCCAGTCGCGTCGTAGACCACGCTGAACGGCAACGCGCCGCGCTGGTTCCCGAGCGATCGCGCCAGCGTCACGCCCTTCACGCCAGCGAGCCCGACCGGAAAGCCGACCGGGTGGCGGCCGAGGAACTCCCGTACCGGCTCGGCGCTGTCGATCGCCAGGCCGGCAACCTGCCAGCCGTTTGCGCCTTGCGCTCGATGGAAGCGATCGAGCATCGGCATTTCCTCGACGCAGGGCGGGCACCAGGTGGCCCAGAAGTTGAGCACGAGCGGACGGCCGCGCAAATCGGCCAGCGCGAGTTCGCCACCCTCGGGCCGCTCGAAGCGCAGCGGCCAGATGTCGACCGGAGGGCCCGAGCCTTCGACCTGCGTCGAGCCAGCGCCACTGGCGACGGCATTGGCGGCCGACCCGCGCTCGGCGAACCAGCGCATCGTCCACCCCAGGCCGACGCTCGCGAGGCCGACCCCGGCGCCGATCAACAGGATGCGGCGCCGCGTCATGGCCTTGCCTGCATCAAGCGACGCAGCGCAGCGAGGTCGCCCCGCTGCGTACGCCCGCGCGCGTCCGGGCGCAGCAGTCCGCGCAGGTCGTCGTGGTCGAGGATGGTCAGACAAAGCGTCACCCGCTCGCCCAGCACGGGGCAGCTTGTCGTGAGAATCAACCTGTCCACCGGCTCGCCGCGCGGCCCTTGCCAGGAATCGACCTCGTAGGCGATACCGCGGTCGATGAGTGCGATCTCCGCCGCCTTCGAGTCGTCGCAGAAAAGCTGCAGATGCACCGGGTCCAACCTGGTTGCCGTGCCCCGCCACACGGCACCCGTCAGGTGCGGTCGGTATTCGGCAAGCCGCTCCATCCACTGCGCCGCGACCTCGCGCAGTGCGGCGAGCTCGACCGGCTGCGTCTCGGCGTGAAAAAGCTCCAGGTAAGCACGCACTTCGTCTTCGACGGCCTCGTTGTCGGGCAGCGCAGCGCTGCGCGTCGTGCGGCGGCCGAGGAGTTGTGCCGCCTTTCGCTTGGCGGGGCCGTACTCCATGCCGTCTTCAACCACCAGGCGCGCGGCGGTGGCGGCGATTTCTGTTGAAAAGCTGGGCGAGTTCACCGGCTCATTCTAGGAGCCGCCGCGGGTGCTCGTGGGTGCTTGTAGGTGCTCGTGATGTGGCACGGGGGTTCGGAACCCCGGTGTCGCCGTTCTAGGGCAACTCGACATCGCCCATGCGCGCGGCGATTGTTGCCGCACGGTCGAGAACGTAGGGCGAATCGGCACGCTTCTCGAATCGCTTGGGCGCCGGCAGCATCACCGCCAGGCGTGCCGCCTGCAGCGAGCCGAGGCGATCGGCGTCGACGTGGAAGTAGTGCCGCGCGGCGGCCTGCGCGCCGAACAGGCCTTCGCCCCATTCGACATTGTTGAGGTAGATCTCGAGGATGCGCTGCTTCGGCAGCAAGCCTTCGAGCAGCAGCGTGATCACGTACTCCTGCCCCTTGCGCACGAAGCTGCGCTCGCCAGAGAGGAACAGGTTCTTCGCCAGTTGCTGCGTGATCGTCGAGCCGCCGACGACCTTGATCGGCACTGTCTTCGGCGCACCTCGGCCGGGCGCCGCACCCTCGCCAGCGTCGCGCCGCCGGGCCTGTTGTTCATTGAGCTTGTCGGCGCGCGCCTGGGCGCGCTGGTTGCGTTCCCACGCCGCCTCGAGCGCATCCCATTCGACGCCACTGTGGTCGGCGAAGCGCGCGTCCTCGGAGGCGATCACCGCGCGTTTGATCGGCGCACCCAGTTGCGCGTAGGGCCGCCACTCCTGGCTCCAGGCGACGGACTGGCGTTCGACCAGCAGACGCCAGATCTCAGACCGCTGGAAGGTCGTGGACTGCGGATCGATGACGATCATCAGCGCGATGCGGGCGAGGAAATAGAGTTGCAATGCGAGGCCGCACAGCAGCACGAGTGCGGCCATGCGCGCGAGCGATACGGCCATGCCTTTCACGGGTTCAGGCTCGGGCCCGCCTCGTCGACGAAGTGACCGCCGCTATCGCGAGCTCATTCGCGCTCACGGCGTGTCGTCCCAGCATTCGCGCAAGGCGGCGAGCACGGCGGCCGTGTCGGGCACGATGCCGCGCCAGAGTGCGAAGGCCTGCGCCGCCTGTTCCACAAGCATCCCGAGCCCATCGCGCGCAATCGCGCCCTGCGCGCTGGCCCAGGCGAGGAACGGCGCGGCGGCCGGTCCGTACATCATGTCGAGTGCGAGCGCGCCCGGCTTGAGCACTCTTGGATGAACCGGCGACGCCGCGCCGTGCAGGCTGCTCGCGCTCGCGTTGACAACGATGTCGAAAGCTTCGCCGCAGTCGGAGAGCGGTGCCGCGCCGAGCGCGACCCCGAAGCGCTGCGCGAAGTGGAGATGGCGCGTGACCAGTTCGCGCGCCTTCTCCAATGTTCGATTGGCGATGACGAGCTCGCAAGGTGCCGCCGCAAGCAACGCGCCGAGCGCTCCTGCCGCGCCACCGCCGGCGCCGACCAGCAGCAGCCGTCGCCCGGCGATCCCGACGCTCGCATTGCGTTCGATGTCGCGCACGAGCCCGATGCCGTCCGTGTTGTCGGCGAGCCAGCCTTCGGCGTCGAAGCGCAGGGTGTTGGCAGCACTGGCGAGGGATGCGCGCGCGGTGACGCGTGCGGCGAGCCGCGGCGTGTCGAACTTGAATGGCAGCGTGACATTGCAGCCGCGCGCGCCACTTGCGGCAAAGCCGCGCAGAACGCTCTCGAAGCCGTCGATTGGGCAGGCGAGCCGCGTGTACACCATCGCCTGCCCCGTCGCACGCGCGAATTCGCTGTGAATGAACGGCGAGCGGCTGTGGGCGACCGGGTGGCCGATCACCGCGTAGCGGTCCAGGCCTTCGGTTTTCATGGCGTCGCGCTCAGGCTTGTCTCTAGGCTCTCGTCGCGCGTGAATCGGAAGCGCGAGGTGATGACGAGCTGGTCGGCCTTGCGCCGCATCGCGCTCGTGAACGGGCCGAAGGGCGCTGCGGCCTGGACGATCGCGATCGCGCGCTTGTCGAGCACCGGCGATTGCGAGCGCCGCAGAATTTCTGTTTCGACAACGCGGCCTTCGGCGTCGATCGTCACGTTCATCGTCAGCTCGCCATAGAGCTTCTTGCCCTGCTGTTCGGGAAAGTTGCGCGTGCCGCGGTCTTCGATCTTGCGCCGCAACTGGTCGTAATACTGCGCATAGACCTCCTCGCGCGTCGCCGGGCTGATATAGCGCTTCTTCGGCCGTGCGTTCTCCTCGTTGATGCGCTTCTCGATCTCGGCGAGCAATTGGATCAACTGGCGCCGCCGCTCCTCCTGTGCGCGCGCTTCGAGCGTGCCGGCGTCGCGTTTGGGTTCGGGTTGCGGCAGGAGGGCCATCTCGCGCCGCAAGTGGGCGAGCAACTGCTGTTGCGCCTGCTGCAACTGCTCGATCTGGCGCTGCGCTTCTTCGCTTGCGTTGCCGGTCTCGAGCAGCGCCGAAGGCGGCAGCGGTGAGGTTGCCCGGCCCTGCTGCGCGTCGCCGCCGCCGGCGAGATTCGATTGCGCGATCGCCTGCGCCTTGGTCGGTGCTTCGCCCGAGCGCGCATTGACGAGGATGACTTCGAGCGGCGTGTCCTGAAACACGCGATTGAAGCCCTCGGGATCGACGAAGCGCAGCGTGAGCAGCGCGGCGTGCACACCCACCGAGATGAGCAGCGCGATCTGAAGGCTCGACAGCCGCAGCGACATGTCGGTTATGCGGCGGCGGCCGGCTCGGGCGCGGCGCCGTCCCCGTCATCATTCAAGCCGATGGCGAGCGTCAACGGCCCGGCGCCGTCGCCTTCGTCAAGTTCTTCCTCTTGCGCATCGGCTTCGTCCGCGGGCGCTTCACCGGCCGCCGGCAGCTCGGCGTCGAGGCGCGCCACAACGCTCGCGTGCAGATCCAGCGTGAGCAAGTCGGCCTCGCCGACGCGCACGCGCACATGCGCACCGCGCGGCAGGCTTTCGGCGCCGGCGGCGCGAAACACGAGTGGCAGCGTGTCGGCTCGCACCAGGCCATCCTTCATCACGCTCGTGTCGAGTTCGCTTACGCCGTCCTGCGCGAGCGAGCGTAACGCCCAGTAGCGTTCGATTGCAGACTGAAAGCCGTTGTAAGCCGTATAGGCGGCGTCGAAGCCCGAGATGATCGAGAAGAGCTGTGCGTCACGCGGCTTGAACGGCGCGGCGAGCGCCGCGGTACGCCCGTGCCGCGCGCAGGCGATGATCTGCCACTGGTTCACCAGATCGACATAGCGGCGCAGCGGTGACGTAGCCCAGGTGTACTGCGCCACACCCATGCCGGCGTGCGGCGCCGGCTTCGTGCCCATGCGCACCTTCACGCCGGGCGCCATGCTCGCCTGGCTGCGGTAAATACCTGGCACGCCGCAACTGGCGAGCCAGCCGCCCCAGGTGCTGTTGGCGAGGATCATCGCTTCGGAAACGATCAGGTCGAGCGGCGCGCCGCGCTTGCGCGTGACGATTCGCACCTGCTCGTTGCCGCGCGGTTCGTCGGCGTCGGGACCTTCGCGCACGAGGCTGAAACTGTAGTCCGGGCGGTTGAAGAGCTCCGGTTTGCCGCGCACGACCTCGCGCTGCGCCTTCAGGTGGCGCGCGAGTCGAAACGCGAAGCCGAGCGCGTCGGCATGCGCATAGTCGGCTGGCGCCTCTCCGGTGAGCGACGGCTCGGTGATCACCTCGTCGAGCTGGTCGTGGCGCAGGTTGGCTGCGATCGGCACGCGCTCGAGTCGGGTTTCGGTGCTCCGCACTTCAAGCGTCGCCTCGTCGAAGCTGACGTAGAGCGAAACGGCCGGGCAGTCCTGGCCGGCCGTCAATGTGTAGGCGGCGACCACCTCGTCGGGCAGCATCGTCAGCTTCCAGCCCGGCATGTAAACGGTCGAGAGCCGCTCGCGCGCGATTTCGTCGAGCGCGGACTCGGGCGCGAACGCAAGCCCCGGCGCGGCGATGTGGATGCCGAGCGTGACGCTGCCCGTCCCCAGCCCCTGCACCGAAAGCGCGTCGTCGATTTCGGTCGTCGCCGAGTCGTCGATCGAGAAGGCCGCCACCGCGGCCAGCGGCAGTTCGTCCTTGATCGACGGCGCCTGGACCGCCGGGAAGTCAGTGCCCTTGGCGAAGTTCTCGAACAGGAAGCGCCGCCAGTGGAACTGGTAGGGGCTCTCGATCGCGCCGGCCGCGGTCAGCAGATCGAGGGGCGACTTCTGCGCGCGTCGCGCGGCCTCGAGAACGGCCTTCGTCTCGGGCGCATTCTTGTCGGGCTTGAAGAGGATCTTGTAGAGCTGCTCGCGCACCGGCGCCGGGCATTGGCCGGAGACGATCTCGCCCGCCCACGCGTCGACCTGCAGCGCCTGCTGCCGCTTGCGCTCGATGCCGAGCAGCGCGGCCTTGACGATGTCCTCTGGCGCCTTCCTGAAACTGCCGCGGCCGAGGCGCCGGAAGTAGTGCGGCGCGCCAAACAAGGCGAACAGCATCGCGGCTTGTTGCTCGGTTGTTGCGTTGTCGTTGAAGTACTCGCGCGACAGATCAGCGAAGCCGAAGTCTTCGGCTGGGGCGAACTCCCACGCGAGGTCGAGATCGATCTCGGCCGCAAGCTCCTGCGCCGCGCTCGTCAGTTCGGCAGGCGTCGGGCGTTCGAAGCGCAACATCACGCTCGCCGCCTTGACCTTGACGCGCTTGCCCGACTCGAGCTCGACCTGCAGCGAAGCGTCGCTCGCCGCGAGCACGCGCCCGGCGTAGAACCGCCCACCGTCTTCATAGAGTGCAAACATCCGACGGATTGTCGCTTGAGTGTCGTAGCCAGCCCGTATTGCTATGCGGCTGAGGCAGTCTGTTGAAGTCCGAGAAACGCGAGCACTTCCGGCAGGTGATCGTCGAAGCCGGACAGCGCGTGATCGCCGCGTTCGAGCAGCTTGACCTGGCAACCGGCGACACGCGCCATCATCTCGCGCCAGTCGAGCACTTCGTCGCCCTTTGCGATGACGGCGAAGTAGCGTTCGCGCGCAGTGAGGTCCGCGGGCTCGAGTTCGCGCAGGGCATCGACGTCCTCGAGGCGGAACTCGAAGCGTTCACTGCTGTGCCAGGCTTCGAGCTCGCCGACGTAGCCCGCCAGGTCCCGTGCCGGGTGGACCGCCGGGTTGAGCAGCACCGCACGGCAGTCAGGCCCGAGCCGCTCGGCAACGACCATCGCGTAGAAGCCGCCGAGTGAGCTGCCGACGACGCCGGTCGTCTCGCGCGGCCAGCGCGCGACCCGTTCGAACACGTCGCGCATCGCCACGCGTGGTGCCGGCGCGAGTTGCGGGCAGAACCATTCGACGTCCGGGCACTGCGCGGCGAGCCAGGCAGCCATGCGGCGCGCCTTGAACGATTGCGGCGATGAGCGAAAGCCGTGCAGGTAGAGCAGGTGGGTGACGGGCAGTCGCGGGCGGGCTGCTTGTGCGTTTGACGGCTGCGCGACGGACGCGCGCGACGTGATGGGTGGCAGCGAGATGGGTGGCGGCGAGATGGGCCGGGAAGGCGGCGTGGCCGTCATTTGCGCGCGGCGAGCGCCTTGAGCAGCTTCGCGTGGACGCCGCCGAAGCCGCCGTTGCTCATGCACAGCACATGGTCTCCCGGGCGCGCCTCGCGGACAACTGCGGTAACGAGTGCATCGATGCTGTCGCAGACGCGCGCCTGCTTGCCCATCGGTGCGAGGGCCTCGACGGCATCCCAACCCAGCCCGGCGCTGTGGCAGAACGCGAGGTCGGCCTCTTCGAGCGACCACGGCAGTTGCGCCTTCATCGAACCGAGCTTCATCGTGTTCGAGCGCGGCTCGAACACGGCGAGGATGCGCGGGCGGATCTCGGCACCGGCCAGCAAATCGGCATCCAGGCTGCGCCGCAGGCCGTTGACCGTCGTGCGCATCGCGGTCGGGTGGTGCGCGAAGTCGTCATACACCTTGACGCCACCCGCCTCGCCGCGCAATTCCAGACGCCGCCGCACGTTCTGGAAGCTCGCGAGCGCTTCGGCCGCAAGCTCCGGCGCGACGCCCACGTGTTCGGCAGCGGCAATTGCGGCGAGCGCGTTCAACTGGTTGTGTTCGCCGAGCAGTTTCCACTCGACGTGGGCGATCTTCAGGCTGCCGCGCAGCACGTCGAAGTCGTGCGGATCGCCGCGTGCGCGCAGTGCGCCGGGCTCCTCCTTGCGGTTGCCGAAGCGCACTACCTCGCTCCAGCAGCCACGCGCGAGCACGCGTTCCAGGCTCTCGTCGCGTGCATTGACGACCAGCCGGCCGCTTGCCGGTACGGTGCGCACCAGATGATGAAACTGGCGCTCGATCGCGTCGAGGTCATCGAAGATGTCGGCGTGGTCGAACTCCAGGTTGTTGAGCACCGCCGTGCGCGGCCGGTAGTGGATGAACTTGCTGCGCTTGTCGAAGAACGCGGTGTCGTACTCGTCAGCCTCGATCACGAACGGCGGCCGCGCGCCCGGGCCGGTGCGGCCGAGCCGTGCCGAGACGCCGAAATTCAGCGGCACACCGCCGACCAGAAAGCCCGGCGCGAGGCCAGCCGTTTCCAGCACCCAGGCGAGCATCGAAGTTGTCGTTGTCTTGCCGTGGGTGCCCGCGACCGCCAGCACATGGCGGCTCTGCAGCACGTGTTCGGCGAGCCACTGCGGGCCGCTCGTGTAGGGCGCGCCGGCATCGAGGATCGCCTCCATCAGCGCATTGCCGCGCGTGACGACGTTGCCGACGACGAACTGGTCCGGCGCGATCGCGAGCTGATCGGCGCCGTAGCCTTCGATCAGCTCGATGCCGAGCGCGCCGAGCTGATCGCTCATCGGCGGATAGACGTTCGCGTCGCAGCCGGTGACCTTGTGGCCAGCCTCGCGCGCGAGCGCGGCGAGCCCGCCCATGAAGGTGCCGCAGATGCCGAGGATGTGGATGTGCATGGGGTTCGATTCGGATTGCGATCTGGCCGGGCTGCCGCGCTGTAGGGGCAACGCACCGGCAACGCGCGGGCCGCGTGCGGAGCGAAGGCTTCGGCGTGTCGGCTTGTCAGCCCGCCAGCGTGCGGAATGCCTCGCGGGCCGCCGCGATACTCTCGGCGAAATCGGCTTCGTCGTGGGCAGCGCTGACGAAGCCGGCTTCGTAGAGCGCCGGCGCCAGGTACACGCCGCGATCGAGCATCGCGTGAAAGAAGGTGTTGAAGCGCGCCTTGTCGGTCGCCATCACCTCGCCGTAGTTCTGCGGCAGTGCGTCGGTGAAGAAGAAGCCGAACATGCCGCCCAGGCTGTCGCCGCACATCGGCACGCCGGCATCGCGCGCAGCGGCGAGCAGCCCGGCGACGAGCGCGCGCGTGTTGCCGGCGAGCGTATCGAAGAAGCCTGGGCGCTGGATCTCGCGCAGCGTCGCCAGGCCGCAGGCGGTCGCGACCGGGTTGCCCGACAGCGTCCCGGCTTGATAGACAGGGCCGAGCGGCGCGAGTTGCTCCATGATGGCGCGCGACGCCCCGAACGCGGCGAGCGGCATGCCGCCGCCGATCACCTTGCCGAACACACTCATGTCGGGCGCGAAGCCGGGAAGCGCCTGGGCATAGAGGCTTTGCGCGCCGCCGAGTGCAACGCGAAAACCCGTCATCACCTCGTCGAACACGAGCAACGCGCCGTGCGCCGTGCACAGCTCGCGCAGCCGCTGCATGAAGGGCGGGCTCGCGCGCACGAAGTTCATGTTGCCGGCAATCGGCTCGATGATGACGCAGGCGATCTCGCTAGCCTCCAGCGCGAAGGCCTCTTCGAGCTGGGTGAAGTTGTTGTACTCGAGCACGATCGTGTGCTGCACGACCTCGGGCGGCACGCCGGCGCTCGTCGGGTGGCCGTGCGTCGCCAAGCCGGAGCCGGCCTTGACGAGCAGCGCATCCGCATGGCCGTGGTAGCAGCCCTCGAACTTGACGATCCGGGCGCGCCCGGTCGCTCCGCGCGCAAGTCGGATCGCGCTCATCGCCGCCTCGGTGCCCGAGCTGACGAGGCGGATCTGCTCCATGCTTGGCACGAGCTTCAGGATCTCTTCGGCGAGTTCGATTTCGCGCTCGGTCGGCGCGCCGAACGACAAGCCGTCGCGCGCCGCTTTCTCGACCGCCTCGAGCACGGCCGGGTGGCCGTGGCCGAGGATCATCGGGCCCCAGGAGCCGATGTAGTCGATGTAGCGCTTGCCGTCAGCGTCCCACAGATACGGCCCCTGCGCGCGGGTGATGAAGCGCGGCGTGCCACCGACGGCACGAAACGCGCGCACCGGCGAATTCACGCCACCCGGGATCACGCGCTGTGCGCGCGCAAAGAGGGCGTCGCTTCGGTCGTGGGGGTGTTGATCAGTGGACATGACGTGGATCCCTCGGCGTCAACTCGCCGCCGTCCTCGGCGCCGGGTTCTTCCTCGTCCTCCGGCGCGAGCGCCCAGAAAAACCGGTCCGGGATCACGTTGCCCATACCCGGCCGAAAACCAGCGTCGAGCGCCTGATCGAGAAACGCGAGCGCCTCGCCCACCGCGGCGTGCAGCTCCGCACCCGAAGCGAGCAGCGCCGCGAGCGCCGCCGACAGCGTGTCGCCCGCGCCGACAAAGGCGACGTCGAAGCGCTCGAACTTCTCGCCCGTGACGGCGCCCTGCGGGGACGCGAGCACGTTGTCGATGAACTGCTCGGCGCCGGCGGTGTTGGGCAGCAGCATGCTGGTGACGAGCACGTAGCGCGCACCGTGGCGACCGGCGGCGACGGCGAGCTCGCGCGCCGACGCCGGGCGCTCGGCGCTCCAGTCCGGCAGCAGAAAGTCGGTCAGCGTCTGGTGGTTGCCCACGAGCACCTCGGTCTGCGGCAACACGAGCTCGCGGAACGCGTCGAGATAGGCCTGTTGATCGTCTTCCTCGACCCAGGCGAGGTTGGGCAGGTAGGCGACGAGCGGCACGTCGGGATAGTCCGTCAACACCTCGGCCACCGCGCTCACGCCCTCGGCTGAGCCGAGAAAGCCCACTTTCCAGGCGCTGATCGTCACGTCCTCGAGCACGCTGCGCGCCTGTTCGACGACAACTTCGGCGTCGAGCGCATGGTGTTCGAAGATTTCCGCCGTATCGCGCAGCACGACGGAAGTCACGACCGGCAGCGCGTGGGCGCCCATCGCGGCAATCGTCGCGACGTCGCCAGCGATGCCGCCGGCTCCGGTCGCGTCGCTCGCGTTGAAGCTCATCACGCAGGCCGGGGGCGGCTGCTCTTGCAGCGAAGGGGCACCGACTTCGTCGGTGGCTTCAGTCGAGGAGGTGGCTGGCATGGCAGGCTGCTCGCGTCGGATCGGCTGCGCGCGCGGCGCAGCGAGGCAGTGGAAAGAGGCCGCAACAAACCTCTAGCGAATAGTGAGGAATGTTGCGTATGTGCCTACGACTGATTGAGTTTTTGCTTGGTGCCGTGGCTACAATCTTTTCTCATTGTAGTGATGCGGCGGGAGCGACGTGAGCGAAATGCGGACCTGGATGTGCCTGATCTGTGGCTGGATCTATGACGAAGCGCAGGGTGATCCGGAACACGGTGTCGCCCCGGGCACGCGCTGGGAAGACGTGCCGATGAACTGGACCTGCCCGGAATGCGGCGCGCGCAAGGAAGACTTCGAAATGGTTCAGCTCTGACCCGACGCTGCCGATAACAGCCCAGGATGGCGCGCCAGGGGGCGAGCCTTGTGTCCGTTGAGGAGAATGTCCGGTGAGCAACGAAGCCTCGGCTGCAGCGCCGCTCCAGGCCGCCCGCGTGCTGGTCATCGATGACAGCAACACGATCCGGCGCAGCGCGGAAATCTTCCTGCGCCAGGGCGGTTACGAAGTGTTGCTCGCGGAGGATGGCTTCGACGCCCTCTCCAAGGTCAACGACCACGACCCCGATCTGATCTTCTGCGACATCCTGATGCCGCGTCTGGATGGCTACCAGACCTGCGCCATCATCAAGCGCAACCCGCGCTTCTCCAATGTGCCGGTGATCATGCTGTCGTCGAAGGACGGCCTCTTCGACAAGGCGCGCGGCCGCATGGTCGGCTCCGACGACTATCTGACGAAGCCGTTCACGAAAGATCAACTGCTGCTGGCGGTCGAACAGCACAAGCGCGTCCTCGCCTGAGCGCCGCCTTTCGTCACGTGCCACCCAACCCAACGCGCGCGCAAGCCAGACTCCGTAGGACTCAAACCCATGGCAATCCAGAAAATCCTGCTGGTCGATGATTCCAAGACCGAACTGCATTTCCTGTCCGACGTGCTGACCAAGCGCGGGTACAAGGTCCGCACCGCCGAGAACGGCGAAGACGCGATGCGCCGCCTCGGCGAGGACACGCCTGACCTGATCCTGATGGACGTCGTCATGCCCGGGCAAAACGGCTTTCAGCTGACGCGCTCGATCACGCGCGACGCGCGCTTCACCAGCGTGCCGGTGATCATGTGCACGAGCAAGAACCAGGAGACCGACAAGGTCTGGGGCATGCGTCAGGGTGCGCGCGACTACATCGTCAAGCCGGTCGATGCGGACGAACTCGTGAAGAAGATCAAGGCTTTCGACTGAGTTCGCCGCCCGCCCGCCCCAAGACAATTCCGATTCGATGGCCAACAAGGAAGCCCTGCGCGAACTCCAGACCCGCCTTGCCGAGCGGCTGAAGACTGCGCGCACCGAAGCGGCCAGCGTTTCATGGCTGGCGGTCGAATGCGCAGGGCGCGGCTTTCTGCTGCCCTTGCACGAGGCGGGCGAGATCTTCGCGCTGACGGCGATCGTGCCGGTCGCGCATGCCAAACCCTGGTTTCTCGGCGTCGCCAACCTGCGCGGCGGGCTGCATGGGGTGGTCGATCTCGCCGCCTTCCTCGGCGTCAAGGGTGCCGAACGGGGTGCCGAGCCGGGGCGCGAACGGGTCCAACTCGTTGCGTTCAACGCTGCACTCGAACTGAACTGCGCGCTGCTCGTCGATCGTCTCGCCGGTTTGCGAAGCGCCACGCAGATGGTGGTCGAGCCGGCCGCCGCTGTCGCCGCGGTCCCGCGACCGGCCTTCGTCGGCGAACGCTATCGGGATGCGGCCGGGCGGGAGTGGCAGGAATTGCGCCTGGCCGAACTGGCGCGGCATGAGTCGTTTTTGAGGGTCGTCGGCTGAGCCAGTCGGCGCGGCCGTCGCGAGCACGAGAGGGTTTCCAATGAGTCTGATGAACATGATCAAGGGCTTGGTGGGCGGCGGGCGTGAGCGCAGCGGCGCCGGGTCGGGTCGCGCCGGATTCGACGGCTTCGACTCGCAACTCGTCGCCGTCGGTGCGGGTGGCGCAGCGATGCACACGATGCCGGCGATGCCGGTGATGCACGCGACGCGCAGCGAGCCGGAGACCTACACGGAAGCGACGATGCAACAGACCGAATCAGGCGAATCATCGATCATCACCGAGGCGGCACCGAGCGACCTCGGCGCCTACGCCGACGCGCAAGATGCGCAGCGCGCCGAAGCGGCCGACGTCGCGGTGCTGCCCTTCATCGGTCATCGCCCGCTCGCTTCGCAGCAGCGCATTCTGGGCGGCACCATCATCGTCGGCATCGCCGGCGTGTTGCTGATGATGTTCCTGGCGCTGAACTCGGCGAGCAAGAGCGCAGCGCAACTCAACGCCAGCGGCCAGGCGCTGATGCAGTCTCAACGGCTGGCAAAGTCGGTTTCGCAGGCGGCGATCGGCAACGCCAAGGCCTTCGGCGAGGTCCGCGAGAGCTCGGAGGCACTGTCGCGCACGGTGTTCGGTCTGCAAAGCGGCGACGCCGAAATCGCTGCCGCGCCAAGACAAGTACAAGAAGCGATCGAGCCGCTCGTACCGCTCGTCGAACGGGCCTCGCGCAACGCCAGCGTCGTGCTCGCCCACCAGAAGGTGCTGACCCAGGTCGGCCAGGCGCTGCAGACGATCAACCGCCAGTCCTCGGAACTGCTGCAGACGGCCGAAAGCGTCTCCCTGCTCAAGCTTCAGCAGGAGGCGTCCGCTTCCGAACTGTCGGCTGCCGGTCAACTCGTGATGCTGACGCAGCGTATCGGCAAGAGCGCCAACGAATTCCTGACCGCCGAAGGCGCAAGCCAGCAGTCGATGATGCTGCTCGGCAATGATCTGAAGAGCTTCCGCGAGATCGGCGTCGGCCTGCTCGACGGCAGCGGCGCGCTGCGCCTGCCGGCGGCGCGCGATGCGCAGTCGCGCGCCGCGCTGAGCAAGCTGCTCAATCAATACGAAGAGACGCGCGCCCAAGCTGCTGCGATTCTGGACAACCTGCCGGGCCTGCTTGCGGTACGCAAGGCGCAGACCTCGATCATTGCCGACAGCGAGCCGCTGCGGCAGGGCCTCGAAGAGGTGCAGATGCAATTGAGCCTGCAAGGCGGTTTCTCGGGCGCGAAGCTGGCGGGGATGGCATTGTTCGCGCTGCTTTTGATCGGCGGCGGCTTCGGCTTCCTGCGCCTGTACATGCAGGACCAGTCGCAACGCGCAGCGGTCGCCGAGACGCAGCGCCTTCAGGCCGAGCGCATGGAGCAGGAGGCCAAGCGCGTCAACGACGCCAACCAGGCGGCGATTCTGCGGTTGATGAACGAACTGCAATCGGTCGCCGAAGGTGACCTGACTCAGCAGGCGACGGTGACCGAGGACATCACCGGCGCCATCGCCGACTCGGTCAACTACACGGTCGAGGAGCTGCGCTCGCTCGTCTCGCAGGTGCAAGGCACGGTCGGCCGGGTAACCGACACGACGCAACAGGTCGAGGCCACCTCGACCGAACTGATGGCCGCGTCGAGCGAGCAGTTGCGTGAGATTCGCGACACCGGCGAGTCCGTGCTTCAAATGGCCGGCCGCATCAACGACGTGTCGGCGCAGGCGCAACAGACCGCGCAGGTTGCGCGCCAGTCGCTCGCGGCGGCGGAGTCGGGCCTGCACGCGGTGCAGAACACGATCGGCGGCATGAACGCGATCCGCGATCAGATCCAGGAAACTTCCAAGCGCATCAAGCGGCTGGGTGAGTCGTCACAAGAGATCGGCGAAATCACCGAACTCATCTCGGACATCACGGAGCAGACCAACGTGCTCGCGCTGAACGCGGCGATCCAGGCGGCGTCGGCGGGCGAAGCGGGGCGCGGCTTCTCGGTCGTTGCCGAGGAAGTGCAGCGTCTGGCGGAACGTTCCGGCGATGCGACGCGCCAGATCGCCGCGCTCGTGAAGACGATTCAGACCGACACCCAGGACGCGGTCGGCGCGATGGAGCGCAGCACGCAGGGGGTGGTCGAGGGGACGCACCTGTCCGACGCGGCGGGTACCGCGCTCGGCGAAATCGACCGCGTGTCGCGCCAGCTCGCCGAGCTGATCGGGCAGATCTCGAACCAGGCCTTGTCCGAGGCCAAATCGGCCAACGTCGTCGCCGCCAACATCCAGCACATCTTCGCGGTGACCGAGCAGACCGGCGAGGGTACGCGCTCGACGGCGCAGATGGTGCGTGAGCTGTCGAAGACGGCCGAGGAACTCAGCCAGTCGGTGGCGCGCTTCAAGATCAGCTAGCGGTAGCCGATCACTCAACGAACACGAATACCACTGCCCGAAGGTTCCGATGGACAGCCTGCGCGCCGACAGCGAACGCCACGATCAGATCGACCTGAGCGCCCTGGCCTGGGTGCACGACGAGTTGCGTCGCTCGCTCGAAGCCGCGCACAAGGCCCTCCGTCGCTTCATGAAGGACTCGGACACGGTGTTCGATGCCGACACCGACGACGTCGATCCGTCCGTTTTGCGCGCTGCGCGCCAGCAGATCCACCAGGGCGTCGGTGCGCTCGAACTGGTCGGCCTGCCGGCCGCGGCGCTCGTGCTGCGCGCCAGCGAATCGGTCGTGCAGCGCCTCGTCGCCAAGCCCCGGCGCGTCGGCCCGCAGACGGTCGATGCGATCGAGCGTGCCTCTTTCGCGCTGCTCGACTACCTTGGCCGCCTGCTCGCGGGCAAGCGCGTCTCGGCGCTCTCCATGTTCCCGCAGTACCGCGCGGTGCAGGAGCTTGCCGGCGCCGAGCGCGTTCATCCATCGGATCTGTGGGTGAGCGAGTGGCGCTGGATGGCGCTGCCGGACGACCCTTCGGCGCAGCCGGTCAAGACCGACGCCCACAGCGAGCAGCTGCTCGAACAGCAGTTGCTCGGCCTGATGCGCGCGCCGGTCGGCGCCAAGCAGGCGGCAGCGTTCGACCGCATGAGTCACGTCTGCGCCGGCCTCGGCGCCGGCACCGAGCAGCCAAAGGTGGCGACGCTGTGGAAGCTCGCCGCGGCCGTCTTCGAGGCGCAGGCGCAGGGCCTGCTCAAGCCCGACGTCTTCAGCAAGCGCGCGGCGTCGCGCCTGTTGCCGCAGTTCCGCATGCTGCAGGGCGGGCAGGACGATGTGTCCGACCGCCTCGCACAAGATCTGCTGTTCTTCTGCGCGCAGGCCGATTCGCCCGGCGCCGGCCGCCATGCGCCGCGCCTGGCCGCGGTCCGCCAGAGCTACCACCTCGGCGAGGAGCCGCCAGCGGACTACAACGTGAGCGTTCTCGGCCGCTTCGATCCCGCCCTCGTCGGGCAGGCAAAGAAGCGCGTGACGAGCGCCAAGGACGCCTGGGGCGCGGTCGCCGGCGGCGACGTTCATCGCCTGGCTGGTTTGTCCGAGCAGTTCTCGCTTGTCGGCGATTCGCTGCGCCGGCTGATCCCGGCGGGCGAGGTGCTCGCGGACGAGTTGCAGACCACCATCACCCAAGCCCAGCATTCGGGCGCTGCGCCCGACGCGCCGCTCGCGATGGAGGTGGCGACGAGCCTGCTCTATCTCGACGCCACGCTCGACGACGGCGAGTTCGATAGCCCCTGGCAGCGCGAGCGTGTGAACAAGCTCGCCGAGCGCATCGCCGACGTGCGCGCGGGCAAGCCGCCGCAGGCGCTCGAAGGCTGGATGGAGGAGCTGTACCGTCGCGTCTCCGAGCGCCAGACGCTCGGCAGCGTCGTCCACGAGATGCGCGCCGCGCTCTCCGAGTCCGAAAAGCTGATCGACCAATACTTCCGCAACCCGGCCGAACGCCAGGTGCTGACGGCGGTGCCCGGGCAGTTGCAGGCGATGCGTGGCGTGCTTTCCGTGCTCGGCCTGGATCAGGCGTCGCAGGCCGCGCTGCGCATGCGCGACGACGTCGACGCCCTGTTGCAAACCGAGGTCGATCCCGCGCGCGGCGCGCAGACCGGCACTTTCGACCGTCTCGCCGGCAATCTGGGTGCGCTCGGCTTCCTGATCGACATGTTCAGCGTCCAGCCGCAGATGGCCAAGTCGCTGTTCCGCTTCGATGCCGCATCGGGCACGCTGCTCTCGGTGATGGGACAGCGATCGGCACAAGGCGCGGCGGGTGAGTCCGTTGCGCCGAGTTCATCCACCGCAACGCCGCGCCTGATCGAACAGGCGCAGACGCTGGCGCTGAGCTCGGCGCGCGACGATGTCGAACTCGGCGACGTCACGCGCGATCTCGAGCGCCTGTCGCACGAGGCCCAGGTTGCAGACCAGCCCGAGCTCGCCGCCACCGTCGCCCACGCACAGGCGGCGCTTGAAGCCGCGACCGATGCGCAGGCGGTTGCCGACGCGCGCGGCAAACTTTCCGAAGCGCTGGTCGAGTTCGTCCACACCGCGACCGACGTTGCCAGCCTCGAACTCGTGGCGCCCGCACACAGCACCGCGCCGGCGTCGCCTCCGGCAGGCGGCGACCTCACGGGCGACGACGAGATGCGCGAAGTCTTCCTCGAGGAAGCACGCGAGGTTTTGCACGACGCCCACGCGGCGCTCGCCGAATTGCGAAGCGAATCTGCCGATCTCGAACTTCTGACGACGCTGCGGCGCGCTTTTCACACGCTCAAGGGCAGCTCCCGCATGGTCGGCCTGCACAACTACGGCGCGGCAGCCTGGATCTGCGAACAGCAATACAACACCGTGCTGGCCGAACAGCGCGGGGCGGATTCGGCGCTGCTCGATTTCACGGCGGCCGCGCTGGAGGAACTCGGGCAGTGGGCCGACGCGATTGCCGCGGGCGGGTCGGTGGACGCGTTTCATGCCGACCTCATGCAGGCGCGCGCCGACGCATTGACGGGTGCCATTGCGGCACAGGTGCCGTCGCCCGCCCCGGCATGGTCCAACACCTCCGCGCTCTCTGCTGGCTTGGCCGACGACACGCCGCCCGAGCCAGCGCCGCAGACCGAGCCGGGCATCGACGAGGACATCGCGTTCACGCTCGATTTCGGCACCGAGCCTGCCGCCGACGCGAGCGAAGCAGATGCTGCGCGTGTCGATGTGCAGGAGGAAGAGGCGGCCGCACCGGTGGCCGAAGCCACCGAGCTCAATTTCGACTTCGACCTCGATGTGTTTGGCGAAGGGGGTGTCGCCGAGGCGCCCAAGCCCGACCAAGGCGCGCCGGCCGAACCCGCGCCTGCTGAAACCGCGCCGGTCGGCTTCGACATGTTCGCCACGCAAGCGTATCCGCACGATCGGCTCGCGAGCGAGGAGAACGAGACGCCGAGCGACGCCAAGGCCGATGCGCCGCTGGATGTTGCCGAACCTGACGCTGAATTGCCACGCCTGGACGGGGTGCCGGACGCGGTGTCCGACGTCCAGAACCGGTGCCAGAACCGGTGCCAGAACCGGTGCCCGACAGCGAGAAGCCGCCGGAGTTCAGCGACACTGCGATCGACAGCAGCTTCCTGCGCGATGACGCAGGGAGTGCCGACGACGATGAGACGCCGTCCGAGCTCTTCGAAGACGAGCAGTTCAAGCAGGTTGGCGAGCTGCGTATCGCGATCCCGCTGTTCAACATTTATCTCAACGAGGCCGACGAGTTGTCGCGCCGCCTCGGTATCGAACTCGCCGAGTGGGCGATGGAGCTCCACCGGCCGGTGGGGGAGAGTGCCATCGCGCTCGCGCACTCGCTTGCCGGAAGCTCGGCAACGGTCGGCTTCCGTGAACTCTCGCAACTTGCGCGAGCGCTCGAACATGCGCTCGAGCGCTCGCACAGCGTCGGCTTCGGCAATTCGGACGAGGCGCGTCTCTACGTCGACGTGGCCGAGGACATTCGACGCCTGCTGCACCAGTTCGCGGCCGGCTTCCTGAAGTCGCCGCAGCCGGGGCTGCTCGAGCAACTCGCCACCCGCGAGGCCGCGGCGCAACGCCTGGCGCAGGCGCGCAGCGAATCCGAAGACGACGGCGGGCCGCAGGGCGCGGCGCAACCCGAGGTGGCGGCGCCCGAAGCGGCACGCGATACGGCACGCGATACGGCACCCGAAGCGACGGCCGAAACCGAGCCCGAAGCAGCGGCCGAAGAATCAGCCGAAGCATCTGCCGAACAAGCCAGCCAAGAGCTGCAACCCGCCGCCGACGCTGAGCCGCAGGCGGGCTTCGAGGCCGCCGTCGAATCGACCGACACGCCCGAGGCGTCACCCGACGCCAGGCCGTCTGCATTCGCGGCTTCGGCGTTCGCTGGCGCAGACAGCCAACACGGCGCGTTCGGCCTGCCCGAACTGAAGGATCTTGCCGAACTGCCCGAGCCGGAGCCAGAACTCGTCCATGTGCGCGAGGACGCCGACGATGCGGAAGACGACATCGACGCGATCGATGCCGTCGATGCCGAACTGTTCCCGATCTTCGAGGAAGAGGCACAGGAGCTCTTGCCGCAGCTCTCGGCGCGTCTGCGCGAATGGGCGCGCCGCCCAACGGACCCGGGTTCCCCGGCCGGGGCGATGCGCACCCTGCACACGCTCAAGGGCGGTGCGCGGCTGGCCGGTGCAATGCGGCTGGGCGAGATGTGCCACCGGCTCGAAACCCGGATCGAACACCTGACGGCGCAGACGCCGGTCGATGCCGGGCAGGTCGAAGCGCTGCAGGCGCGCGGTGATGCCTTGCTCGCCGTGTTCGAGGCGCTGCGATCGCGCGACGCGCAAGCCTATGCGGAGGCAACGGCCGCCGCGGTGCAGGCGGCTGCCGATGCAGCGCCAGGCACGTTCGAGTCCGCCGAAGTGATTGAAGCGGCAGCCCCGGCCGAAGCCGTGGCGCCCGTCGACGACGAGAAAGTTGCCGGCCGGAAGAATGAGGCGGACGCTGCGCCGGCCGACGAGGCCCTCGAGCCGCACGAACCGTCGCCTGTGGAAGCGACTGCGGAAGCTCCAAAAGAAGCACGATCGGAAGCTTCGCCAGAAGCGACGACCGAAGCGCCACAGGAAGCGCAACACGAAGCGCCCGCGGTCGCCCAGACCCCGCCCGAGATCGACTGGTCTCGTTTCGGCGCCGACCTGCCGCACGAGCAGCACGTGGCGGACCGCGCCATCGGCCCGGCGTCGTCGGCGGCGGTGCGGGTACGCGCGCCGCTGCTCGATCGCATGGTCAACCAGGCCGGTGAGGTGAGCATCACGCGCACGCGCATCGAGGCCGAGGTCGGCCTGATCAAGAACTCGCTCGTCGACCTGACCGACAACCTCGAGCGGCTGCGCCAACAGTTGCGCGAGCTCGAGCTGCAGGGCGAGACGCAGATGAGTTCGCGCCTCGAGGCGGCGAAGGCTGCGGCAGAGACTTTCGACCCGCTCGAGCTGGACCGCTTCACGCGCTTCCAGGAACTCACACGCATGATGGCCGAGTCGGTCAACGACGTTGCCACCGTGCAGCGCACGCTTCAGCGCGCGGTGCAGAGCACCGAGGACGAACTCGCGGCGCAGACGCGCCTGACGCGCGATCTGCAGGACGATCTGCTGCGAACGCGCATGATCGAATTCGAAAGCCAGGCCGATCGCCTCTATCGCGTCGTGCGCCAGGCGGCGAAGGAGACGGGCAAGCAGGTGCGGCTCGACATCGTCGGCGGCTCGATCGAACTCGACCGCGGCGTGCTCGATCGCATGACGGCGTCGTTCGAACACCTGCTGCGCAATTGCGTGACGCACGGTATCGAGTCGCCCGAGGCGCGCGTCGCCGCCGGCAAAGATGCGACGGGCGCCATCGTCGTGGCCCTCGCGCACGAACACAACGAAGTGGCCGTCACGTTCCGCGACGACGGTGGCGGGCTCGACCTGCCGCGCATCCGCGAAAAGGGAATTGCCGCCGGCCTCATCAGCGCGGACGTGCAGTACAGCGATGCGGAACTCGCGAACCTGATCTTCAGCCCCGGGCTTTCGACCGCCGGCAGCGTGACCGAACTCGCCGGCCGCGGCGTCGGCATGGACGTCGTGCGCTCGGACGTGAACGGGATGGGCGGGCGCATCGAGACCGCGACCGCTTCCGGCAAGGGCACGAGTTTCAAGCTCGTGCTGCCACTGACGACGGCCGTGACGCAGGTCGTGATGCTGCGCTGTGGCAGCGTGACGGTGGCGGTGCCCTCCACGCTCGTCGAGGTCGTGCAGCGCGCGACGCCCGAGCAGGTCGAGCAGGCCTATGCCAGCGGCGCCTACCCGCTCGGCGAACGCAGGCTGCCGTTCTTCTGGCTCGGCGCCCTCCTGCATCAGAGCGCGCGCGGCATCGAAGGCGGGCGCATGCGCTCGGTGGTCGTGATCCGCAGCGCGCAGCAACGAATCGCGCTGCACGTCGACGAAGTGCTCGGCAACCAGGAGGCGGTGGTCAAGAACCTCGGCCCGCAACTGTCGCGCCTGCCGGGGCTCGCTGGCATGACGCTGCTGGCGTCCGGTGCCGTCGCGCTGATCTACAACCCGGTTGCGCTCGCGACGCTCTATGCCGATAGCGCGCACGCGATGATGCGCGCCGAAGCCGAGGCGCCGCAAGCCGGGGTGCCAGCCGCTGAGGCGGCCGCCGCGAACACGGCGCCGCTCGTGATGGTGGTCGACGACTCGCTTACCGTGCGCCGCGTGACGCAGCGCCTGCTGGTGCGCGAAGGCTACCGCGTCGTCGTCGCTAAGGACGGGCTCGATGCGCTCGAGCGCCTCGCCGAGGAGAAGCCGCAAGTCGTGCTGAGCGACATCGAGATGCCGCGCATGGACGGCTTCGACCTCGTGCGCAACATCCGCAGCGACGAACGCCTGCGCGATCTGCCGGTGATCATGATCACGTCGCGTATCGCGCAGAAGCACCGCGACGTGGCGGCCGAACTCGGCGTCGAGCACTACCTCGGCAAGCCGTACTCGGAAGAAGACCTGCTGGCGCTTGTCGGGCGCTACACGACGAGTAGCGTCGACGCCTAGACGCGTTCGCGGACGCCGGCAGATTGCAGCGGCAGCGGGACAGGGCCGACGATTTACTCCTTTGCTTTCACCGCTGCATAACGCGCCAGCGTCTGTTTGCGCGCCTCGGCGTGGTCGACGATCGGGCGCGGGTAGGTGACGCCGAGTTCCACGCCCGCCGCCGCGAGGACGACCGGCGACGCCAGCCAAGGAGCATGAATCACCGCGTCGGGCAGCGCGGCGAGCTCGGGCAGGTAGCGCCGGATGAAGCGCCCTTGCGGGTCGAACTTGCGGCTCTGCGTGACCGGGTTGAAGATGCGAAACCAGGGCTGTGCGTCGCAGCCGGTGGAGGCTGCCCACTGCCAGCCGCCATTGTTCGACGCGAGGTCGAAGTCGTTGAGCTGGCGCGCGAAGTAGGCTTCGCCGCGCCGCCAGTCGATGCCGAGATCCTTCACGAGGAAGCTCGCGCTAACCATGCGCAGTCGGTTGTGCATATAGCCCGTTTGCGCGATCTGCGACATCGCGGCGTCCACCAGCGGGTAGCCGGTGCGTCCGGCGACCCAGTCGTCGTAATGCGCGTCGGCCGCTTTGCCATGCTCCCAGCGCAGCGCGTCAAACGAAGGCTTGAATGCCGAATCGACGACATGCGGGTGGTGGTGCAGGATCTGGTGATAGAAGTCGCGCCAGATCAGCTCGGACAGCCACACGCCAGCGCCGCGTGAGCCGGCGTGCGTGCGCAACCACGCCTCGCGCGCGAGGGCGCGCACCGACAACGTGCCGAAGCGCAGGTGCACCGAGAGATAGCTCGGCCCTTTTTGCGCCGGGAAGTCGCGCGCCGTGTCGTAGTGATCGATGCGCCCCAGGAAGTCGCCCAGCAGCGCCTCGCCGTGTTCGCTGCCCCCGTCGAGACTGAGCGCATGCAGGTTGGTGCGCTCGAAACCGAGCGATTCGAGCGACGGCAGAGTCGTATGCGTCTGCGTCTGCGTCTGCGTCTGCATCGGCGGCGCGGCCAGTGCCGCGGCCTGCTTCTCAACCGGATAGGCGCCGAGGTAGAACGCATCGACCTTCGCGAGCCATGCTTTCTTGTAGGGTGTGAAGACGTTGTAGGGCGTGCCGCTGGCGGTGAGCAACTCGTTGCGCTCGAAGACGACATGGTCTTTCGCGGTGTGCAGCGCGATACCAAGGTCGGCTAGCGCGCCGCGCGCCTTGGCGTCGCGCGCGAGCGCTGCGGGGTCGTCGTCGTGGTTGGCGTACACCGCCTGAACCTGCAGCGCCTGCGCGAGCCGCGCGATTTCGTCGACCGCATGACCGTGGCGCACGATCAGCCCGCCGCCTTCGGCGCCGACGCTTGCGGCCAGGGTGCGCAGGTCCGCATCGAGCGCTCGGACGCTGTCGTAAATGAACTCGACGCGGCGATCGGCCCTCGACCCCTGCGCCAGCAGAGGGTCGAGGATGTCGCGATCAATGACGAACACGCACCAGACGCGACGCGCCTCGCGCAACGCGTGGTAGAGCGCGGCATGGTCGCTCGCACGCAGGTCGCGCCGGAACCAAACGAGCGCCGCATCGAGTGATTTGTCCACGCCGGCAAGTGTCCACGATTCCAAATTCACACGCGCCGACGCACCTCCGCCGCCGCCCGCGGTGGGCGGGGCCTAAAATGCGGGCATGCCCGGCGCGCCCATCGACCTGACCAACCAGTTCCTGATCGCCATGCCCGGCATGGCCGACGAATCCTTTGCCGGCGCGGTGATCTACCTGTGCGAGCACACCGAGAAGGGCGCGCTCGGGCTCGTCATCAACAAGCCGATCGACATCAAGCTCAAGAACCTGTTCGAGAAGGTCGAGCTCACGCTCGATCGCGACGATCTGGCCGACGCGCCGGTGTACTTCGGTGGCCCGGTGCAGACTGAGCGCGGCTTCGTGCTGCACGAAAAGCAGCCCTCCGACAGCGCGGCGTACAACTCGACGCTCGCGATTCCGGGCGGCGGGCTCGAAATGACGACGAGCAAGGACGTGCTGGAGGCGCTTTCCAGCGGCTCCGGCCCGAAGCGCGTGCTCGTCACCCTCGGCTACAGCGGTTGGGGCGCCGGCCAGCTGGAAGAAGAGATGAGCCGTAACGGCTGGATCAACGTGGGCGCCACGCCCGAAGTCATCTTCGACACGCCGGCCGAGAAGCGCTACGAGCGCGCGCTGTCGCTGCTCGGCATCGACCTGTCGGTGCTGAGCCAGGAGGCGGGGCACGCATGATGGTGGCGTCGCCCGAGCTTGCGGCAGCGCGATCAACCGTTTCGGCGACTTCCTTTCTGGCCTTCGACTTCGGCACGCGTCGCGTCGGTGTTGCCAGCGGCAACGCCCTGACGCGCTCCGCAACGCCGCTCACGACGATCGCCGCCGAAGGTGCCGCGCGCTTCGACAGCATCGCCCGGCTGATCGCCGAGTGGCAACCGCAGGCGCTCGTCGTCGGCGTGCCGCGCCACCCGGATGGCGCGGCGCACGAGAACACGCTGCGCGCGCAACGCTTCGCACGCCAACTGGGCGGGCGCTTCGGGTTGCCTGTGCACGAGGTCGATGAACGCTACTCGACGGTCGAGGCCGCGGCGCGCGGCGCGCGGGATCTCGACGCCGCATCGGCGGCGATCATCCTCGAGCAGTTCCTGGGTGGCCTCGAATGAGCCTAATCGCGCTCGACGCCGAGGCGCTGTACGTCGATCTGCTCGCAGCGGTGCGTCCGCTCGTGCGTGGCGATGCGGTGCTCGTCGGTGTCTGGTCGGGCGGTGCGTGGCTGGCCGAAAGGCTGCATCACGATCTGCAACTGCCGGGGACGCACGGTGTGATCTCGAGCACGCTGCATCGCGACGACTTCGGTTCGCGCGGCCTGGCCGCCGGCGCCGACGCCACCAAGCTGCCGTTCGCGATCGAAGGCCAGGCGATCGTGCTCGTCGACGACGTGCTCTTCACCGGCCGCACGATCCGCGCCGTGTTGAACGAGCTGTATGACTTCGGCCGACCGGCGAGCGTGAAGCTTGCGGTGCTCGTCGATCGCGGCGGGCGCGAACTGCCGATCGAGGCGGCCGTCTCGGCGGCACGCATCAGCCTACCGCGCGAGCAGCGCCTGTCGCTCGCACGCAGCGATGCCGGCGTGTTCAGCTTTCACGTCAGGGCGGGATAAGTGGCGGCGCTCAGGACCGGTCGCGCCAATCCGCAGCTCAACGCGCACGGCGAGCTGGTGCATCTGCTTTCGATCGAGGGCCTGCCGCGCGACGTGCTCGAGCACATCCTCGACACCGCCGGCACGTTCCTGAGCGTGAACGACCGCGACGTCAAGAAGGTGCCGCTGCTGCGGGGCAAGAGCGTCTTCAACTTGTTCTTCGAGAACAGCACGCGCACCCGCACGACGTTCGAGATCGCCGCCAAGCGCCTGTCGGCCGACGTCATCAACCTCGACATCGCGCGCTCGAGCGCGGCCAAGGGCGAGAGCCTGCTTGACACGATTGCCAACTTGTCGGCCATGCACGCTGACATGTTCGTCGTGCGCCACGGCGAAAGCGGCGCGCCGTATCTGATCGCACAGCATTGCGCGCCGCACGTTCATGTCGTCAACGCAGGTGACGGGCGCCACGCGCACCCGACGCAGGGGCTGCTCGACATGTACACGATTCGCCACTTCAAGCGCGACTTCAGCGGGCTCGTCGTCGCCATCGTCGGCGACCTCGTGCATTCGCGCGTCGCGCGCTCGGATATCCACGCGCTGACGACGCTCGGCGTCGCCGAGGTGCGCGCGGTCGGCCCGAAGACGCTGGTGCCAGGGGACATGAAAGCGATGGGCGTGCGCGTGTGCCACAACATGGTCGAAGGCATTCGCGACGCCGACGTCATCATCATGCTGCGCCTGCAGCACGAGCGCATGGGCGGCGCGCTGCTGCCGAGCGCGGGCGAGTTCTTCAAGAGCTTCGGGTTGACGCCGGAAAAACTCGCCGCGGCGAAGCCGGACGCGATCGTGATGCACCCGGGCCCGATCAACCGCGGCGTCGAGATCGATTCGGCGGTGGCCGACGGCACCCAAAGCGTGATCCTGCCGCAGGTCACCTTCGGCATCGCGGTGCGCATGGCGGTGATGTCGATCATCGCGGGGAACGAAACGTGAATCCTGGTGCGAGTCGACCCACGCGAGGGGCGCGATGAGGCTCCTGATCGAGCACGGCCGCCTCGTCGATCCGGGCTCCGGCCTGGACGCGCCGGGCGATCTGGCGATCGCCGGCGGGCGCATCGTCGCGGTCGGCAAGGCGCCAGCGGACTTCGCGCCAGAGCGGGTGATCAACGCTGCGGGTTGCGTCATCGCACCTGGTCTCGTTGACTTGTGCGCGCGGCTGCGCGAGCCGGGGCACGAGCACGAAGGCATGCTCGAAAGCGAACTGCAGGCGGCGGCCGCGGGCGGTGTGACAAGTCTCGTCTGCCCGCCCGACACCGACCCGGTGCTCGACGAGCCCGGCCTCGTCGAGATGCTCAAGTTTCGCGCGCGCAAACTGAGCCGCTGCCGCGTGTTCCCGCTCGGCGCGCTCACACGCGGCCTGGCCGGCGAGGTGCTGACCGAGATGGTCGAGCTGACCGAGTCCGGTTGCATCGGTTTTTCGCAGGCCGAAGTCGCCGTGCGTGACACCCAGGTGCTGCAGCGCGCGCTGCAATACGCCGCGACCTTCGGCTACACGGTCTGGCTGCGCCCGCAGGATCGCTGGCTTGGCGCCGGCGTCGCGGCCAGGGGTGCGGTCGCGACGCGGCTCGGTCTGGCCGGCGTGCCTGTCAGCGCCGAGACGATCGCGCTTCACACGACTTTCGAGCTGATGCGCGAGACGGGCGCGCGGGTCCATCTGTGCCGGCTGTCGAGTGCGGCGGGGGTCGCACTCGTGCGCGGGGCGAAGGCCGAGGGCCTGCCCGTCACGGCCGATGTCAGCATCAATTCGCTGCACCTGACCGACATCGACATCGGCTACTTCAACCCAGCGATGCGCCTCGTGCCGCCGCTGCGCCAGCAACGCGACCGCGACGCGCTGCGCGCGGGTCTGGCGGATGGCACGCTCGACGCCCTCGTGAGCGACCACACGCCGGTCAGCGCTGACGAAAAGACGCTGCCGTTCGCCGAGGCCGAACCCGGCGCGACCGGGCTCGAATTGCTGCTCAGCCTCGCGCTGCACTGGGGCGAGGCGAGTGGCGCAGGCCTCGCGCGTGCGCTCGCCGTGATCACGCACGCGCCGGTGCGGGTGCTCGGCGATGCACTCGGCTCGCTGGCGGCGAGCGCGGGTCGGCTCGTGGTCGGCGGCGTCGCCGATGTCTGCGTCTTCGACCCGGCGGCACGCTGGACGGTGCAGCCGGCGCAGCTGCTGAGTCAGGGCCGCCATACGCCGTTCGCCTTCGAGACGAGCGCGATCGAGCTGCCCGCGCGCGTGCGCTGCACGCTCGTCGCCGGCCAGGTGGCCTACCTGGCTGACGGCGTCTGACGCCCGCGATGGTGCCGGGCGATACGCCGCAGCTTCGTCCGCCGCCCACGCCATCGCTTGCTCGCAAGTTTCGCGCGCTGTGGCGCGTGGCACGGGCCTGCAATCACCTGCTGTTCGGGGTCGCGCTCGTCGCGACGCGCTTCGGCCGCGACGACCCCGCGCTGCGCATGCGTCAGGCAAGGCGTTGGTCGACGGGCTTCCTGCATTTGCTCGGCGTTCAGGTAGCGGTGCATGGCCAAGCGCGCCCGGGGCGAAGCTGCTGGTTGCGAACCACATCTCCTGGCTCGACATCCTCGCGATCGACGCCGTCGAACCGGCGCGCTTCGTCTCGAAGGCCGAAGTCAAGCGCTGGCCAGTGTTCTCCGGCCTGGCGAGCGCGTCGGGAACGCTCTACCTCGAACGCGAACGGCCACGTGACGCGCTGCGCGTCGTGCACCAGATGGCCGAGGCGCTGCAGGCGGGCGACACGGTCGCCGTCTTCCCGGAAGGTACGACAGGCGACGGCGCCGAACTGCTGCCGTTTCACGCCAACCTGCTGCAGGCGGCGATCGCGACCGAGACGCCGGTGCAGCCCGTCGCGTTGCGCTACTTCGACGCCGCGCAGCCGATCAGCCCGGCGGTGTTGTTCCTCGGCGAGACAACGCTGTTGCAAAGCGTCTGGTCGATCGCCTGTGCGCAGGGCCTGGCCGTGCACGTCGAAATCCTGCCGGCGCGATCGGTGCGACAAGCCGACCGGCGCCGGCTCGCGCAGACGCTGCGGCAGGACATTGAAGACGCGCTGGAGCGGTCCACGCGCGGATCAGGCCAGACCTGAGCACGCCTTCTGTCGTGTCGTGTCCTGCCGCGCCACGCGCTTGTGGCTGCGCTGGCTCAGCCCTTGCCTTGATTCGCCACCGCTGCGGCGGCGCGCGCAATCGCCCCGGCGTCGCCCAGGTAGGCGCTCTTCAGCGGCTTGAGTTCGGCGTCGAGCTCGTAGACGAGCGGGATGCCGTTCGGGATGTTCAGGCCGACGATGTCGGCGTCCGAAATGCCGTCGAGGTATTTCACCAGCGCGCGCATACTATTGCCGTGCGCCGAGACGACGACGCGCTGCCCGGCGCGGATGGCCGGGGCGAGGGTGTCGTTCCAGAACGGCATCACGCGCGTCACGGTGTCCTTCAGGCATTCGGTCAGCGGCGCCTGGCCGGGTGCGAGATCCACGTAGCGCCGATCGCTGCGCTCGTTGCGGGGGTCGCCGGCATCGAGCGCGGGTGGCGGCGTGTCGTAGCTGCGGCGCCAGACGAGCACCTGTTCGTCGCCGAACTTCCTGGCCGTCTCGGCCTTGTTCAGGCCCTGCAACGCGCCATAGTGGCGCTCGTTCAGGCGCCAGTCGTTGACGACGGGCAGCCAGACGCGGTCCATCTCGTCGAGTGCATGCCAGAGCGTCCAGATCGCGCGCTTGAGCACCGAGGTGTAGGCGATGTCGAAGTCATAGCCCTCGGCCTTGAGAAGCCGGCCGGCCTGGCGCGCCTGCTCGACGCCGGTGGTGGTGAGCGGGACGTCGGTCCAGCCGGTGAAGCGGTTTTCGAGGTTCCAGGTCGATTCGCCGTGGCGGATCAGGACGAGCTTGTACATGGGTGTTCAACCGGCAAAGGCTGCAAAGGTCAGCGGACAAGCTGCCAATTTTATAATTCGCGATTCGGCATGCCGCCGCGCACCTCCCGGGGCCTACCTGTGAATCTGTTCAATTTTCTCGTCGAGAGCTGGTATCTCGTGCTCGTCGCCATCGTTTCGGGTGGCCTGCTGCTGTGGCCGATGATCAAGGGCGGCACCTATGGCGGCAAGATCAACGTCAACGAGGCGGTGCGTCTCATCAATCGTGAGAAGGGCGTGCTGATCGACGTCAGCGAGCCTGCCGAATTCGCCAATGCGCACGCCGCGGGCTCGCGCAGCGTGCCGCTCAAGGGGCTGGAAACATCGAACAACCTGCCGAAGAACAAGGCACTGCCGCTGGTCATCGTGTGCCCGAGCGGGACGCGTTCCGTGCGCGCAGTGGCGACACTCAAGAAGCTCGGATTCGAGAACCCGCAGGTGCTTGCCGGCGGCCTTGCCGCCTGGCGCGAGGCGAACATGCCGCTCGAGAAATCAGCTTGACGCACGAGGCGACGATGCAGCACGTAAAGATGTACACGAGTGACTACTGCCCCTACTGCGTGCAAGCCAAGAGCCTGCTGCAACGGCGCGGCGTCGACAAGATCGAGGAAATCCGCGTCGATGAGTTTCCCCAGGAACGCATGACGATGATGCAACTCACCGGCCGGCGCACCGTGCCGCAGATCTTCATCGGCTCGACGCACGTTGGCGGATGCGACGACCTGATCGCACTCGACAGGCGCGGCGAGCTTGCTGCGATGCTCGCTGCCGGCTGAACGATGCGCTGGGCGGCCAGTCGCCGGTTCTTCGAGGCCGATCCGTCATTGGCGCTCGGCGATAATGCCTTTACAGCCCGCGCCACTTCCGGTTGCGGGCCTTTCATTTCGAGAGTGAGATTTCTCCATGGCTGAAGACACCGCACCGACCCCCGTATTCCAGATCCAGCGCATCTACCTCAAGGATTTGTCGCTCGAGCAGCCCAACTCGCCGACGATCCTGCTTGAGCAGAAGCAGCCCCAGGTCGAGATCAACCTCAACCTCGCGGCCGCGCCGGTTTCCGAAGGCATCTACGAGATCTGCGTGACGGCAACCGTGACGACCAAGATCGCGGACAAGACGCTGTTCCTGATCGAAGCCAAGCAGGCCGGCATCTTCGAGATCCGCAACCTCCCGGAAGAGCAGTTGCAGCCGATCATCGGCATTGCCTGCCCGCAGATCGTCTACCCCTACCTGCGCGCAATTGTCTCCGACGTCTGCACGCGCGCCGGCTTCCCGCCGGTGGTGCTGTCGGAGGTGAACTTCCAGGCGATGTACGAAGCGCAGCGCCAGCAGGCAGCGGCTGCCAACGGCAACGGCTCGACCTCGCCCGCGGGCATCATCACCTCAGCGTGATCCCGGCGCAGCGGGCACGTCGGCCGCAGCGCCGCCCGGCGCGCAAGCGATGAACCTTGCCTTCTTCGGCGCCGGTGCCTGGGGCACGGCGCTCGCCGCCAGCGCGGCAGAGCGCAACGACACGCTGCTCTGGGCACGAAGCGAAACGCAGTGTGTGCAGATGCGCGAATCGCGCGTCAATCGCCGTTACCTTGAAGGCGTTGCGCTGCCGGCCGGACTCGCGATCAGTTCCGACATGGGCGCCGCGTTGGCGCACGCGCGTGGCGGCCTTGCGGTTGTCGCGACTCCGATGGCGGCACTCGGCGAAATGCTAAATCGGATTGCGCAGGCCGGCGTCGACGCGCCCGGCGTGTTGTGGCTCTGCAAGGGGCTGGAGCACGCCAGCGCGCGCCTGCCGCACGAGGTCGCACAGGCGAACGCGCCCGGCCTGACGCGCGTCGGCGTGCTCTCGGGGCCGAGCTTCGCGATCGAGGTCGCGCGCAGCCAGCCGACTGCGCTCGTCGCCGCGAGCACCGACGCGCTGCTGTGCAAAGCTACGATCGAGGCGCTGCACAGCGATGCCTTGCGCATCTACACCTCGGACGACGCGATCGGCGTCGAGGTCGGCGGCGCAGTCAAGAACGTGATGGCGATCGCCACCGGCATTGCCGACGGCCTCGCGCTCGGGCAGAACGCGCGCGCGGCGCTTGTCACGCGCGGCCTTGCGGAGATGACGCGGTTCGGCGTCGCCCTCGGGGCGCGGGCCGAAACCTTCATGGGCCTGTCCGGCCTCGGTGATCTGGTACTGACCGCGACGGGCGATCTCTCGCGCAACCGCCAGGTCGGCCTGATGCTGGCGCGCGGGCAGGATCTGGCGACGATCCTCGATCAACTCGGCCATGTGGCCGAGGGCGTGTTGTGCGCGACTGCCGTCAACGAGCGCGCGCAGCGGCTCGGCGTCGAGATGCCGATCACGCAGGCCGTCGTGCAGGTCCTGCAGGGGCAAGCCACGTCGATGCAGGCGCTCGCACAACTGATGGGGCGCAGCGCGCGCGCCGAAGCCTGAACGTCAGGCCCGCGGCCGACGTTCTTGCAAGCATTCCAGTTCCAAACCGAGGAGAAACGAGATGGACCGTCGCCACGTACTCAATACCTTCGCCGCGACTGCTGTGGCGCTCGCGCTGCCGGCGTCGGCGCAGGCCTGGCCGTCGCGGCCGATCAAGCTGATCGTGCCGTTTCCGGCCGGCAGCTCGCCCGACATCATTGCGCGCGTGATCGGTGAGCCGCTCGGCGCGGCGCTCGGGCAGACCGTCGTCATCGACAACCGGCCGGGCGCCGGCGGCAACATCGGCACCGGGGCGGCAGCGCGCGCGGAACCCGATGGCTACACGTTCCTCCTCACGATCCAAGGCCCGCTCGTCACTGCGCCCTTGTTGACGAAGAACCTCGGATACGACCCGGTGAAGGATCTGATGCCGGTGACGCTGGTGGCGACCTCGCCCAACGTGCTGGTGGTCGACCCGAAGCTCGGCGCCAAGACGCTCGAAGAGTTCGTGAAAGTCGCGCGCGCCAAGCCCGGCGCGCTCAACTACGGCAGCGTCGGCAAGGGCAGCGCGTCGCACCTCGCGATGGAGCTCTTCAAGGCCCGCGCCAAGCTCGACCTTGTGCACGTGCCCTACCAGGGCTTCCCGGCGGTCGTCAACGCGATCCTGTCAGGCCAGGTGCAGGCCGCGTTCATGGTGCCGGGTCTGGCGATGGGGCAGGTGCGTGCGGGCAAACTCAATGCGCTGGGGGTGACGACGCTCGGGCGCGTCGCATCGCTGCCCGAGATGCCGACCTTCGCCGAGCAGGGCTATCCGGGCTTCGAGGCGATCTCTTGGC
The DNA here is from genome assembly GCA_963774675.1 of uncultured beta proteobacterium. Lineage (GTDB taxonomy): Bacteria > Pseudomonadota > Gammaproteobacteria > Burkholderiales > Burkholderiaceae_C > CAIKUF01. The sequence continues at coordinate 286,731 of CAVZFV010000014.1, forward strand.
AGGCGGTGCTGGCGCCTGCGAAGGCGCCACAGGCGATCGTCGATCGCGTTTCGACCGAGCTGATACGCATCATCAAGAGCGACGCCGTACGCACCCGCATGCTGAGTCTGTATTTCACCGCCGCCGGCACAACGCCCGAGGCGCTTGCCGCGTTGATGCGCAGCGAGCGGGACAACTGGGCGCGCGTGATCAAGGCGGCGGGCGTGAAGATGGAATGACGATCGGGTGAGAACTGCAGGGGCGCGTCACACGCCACCCGCGTAGCCATTCTGACGCCAGGCCTCGAACACCGCGACCGCGACCGCGTTGCTCAGGTTCAGGCTGCGCTGGCCGGGGCGCATCGGCAGGCGCACCTGCCGGGGGCAGGCGTCGCGCACTGGAGCTGGCAGGCCGGCAGATTCGCTGCCGAACACGAGCCAATCCCCGGCGAGCCAGGCGACCTCGCTGATGTTTTCGGAGGCGCGCGTCGTGAAGGCCACGACCCGCGCGGCGTCGGGCTTTTCGTCCTGCACGAATGCCGACCACGATGCGTGGCGCTTCACGCACGCCGTCTCGTGATAGTCGAGCCCCGCGCGGCGCAGCAGGCGGTCCTCCATCGCGAAGCCGAGCGGCTCGATGAGGTGCAGCGTGCAGCCGGTGTTCGCCGCGAGTCGGATGACGTTGCCGGTATTGGGTGCGATCTCGGGCGTGACGAGGACGATGTTGAACATGCTGAATTTGCTGCTCTTGCCGGAATCGCGAGAAGCCTCAAGCGCCTTCGGGCCGCGGCGTGCGCGCGAGCACCCAGACCTGCACCGACGCCGCGCCACCCTGCAGCAATGTACGCGCGACCTCGGCGAGGGTGGCGCTGGTCGTCATGACGTCGTCGACCACCGCGACACGGCGGCCGCGCAACATCTGCTGTCTGCGCGGCTCGATCGCGAACGCGCCGCGCACATTGGCGGCGCGCTCGGCGGGCGGCAGCGAAAGCTGGTGGGCGGTGTGTTTCGTGCGCAGCAACAGACGTGTATTGGATTCGCAGCCCAGGGCCGGGGCAATGCGGCGTGCCAGCTCCCAGGCCTGGTTGTAGCCGCGTTCGCGTAGGCGTTCGTATGCGAGCGGCACCGGCAGCACGAGGTCGGGGCGTGGCGCCGCGCTGCGCCCGATCGCATCGAGCTTGCGCTGCGCGATCGCGTCGGCGAGGTCGAGCGCGGCATCAAACTTGAAGCGGCGCACGAGGTCGCTCCACGGCGATTCGTATTCGACCGCGGCGACGGCGTGTTCGAACGGCGGTGGATGGCGCAGGTACTCGCCGCAGTGCGAAACCACATCGGGGACACCGATCGCGCAGCGCTGGCAGCGCGGTATCGGCGTGACGAACCCGGGCGATGCAGGGCTCGCACAAGCGCTCGCGCGCCCAGCCGCGGCACAGCGCGCACTGCGTCGGCAGGCGCCGCAGCGGCAACGTCAGCGCGTCGAAGAATTGGGCGCTCTTCATCGGCTCAATATACTGGCCCGCAATGTCTGCCGTGACCGATCTCAAACCAGCGCCGGCCGTCGCCGGCAAGGGCGCCCGCGCAATTGACGAGGCCGCGATCGCCGCCGCGTTGCGTCGCATGGCGCGCGATTCGCAGGCGCCGTGGCTGCATGCCGAGGTGGCGCGTCGCATGGCTGAGCGCCTGCAAGTCGTGCGCTTGCAGCCGGCGGCGGTGCTTGACTGGTGGGGCCACGCCGGTGCGAGCGGGGAACTGCTGCACGGCGCCTATCCGAAGGCGCGGCGCGTCGTCGTCGAACCAAGCGACGCGTTGCTTCAACGCAGCCGCGAAGCCGCGCAGCGACCCTGGTGGAGCGCACGTCGCTGGAGCGCTGCGGCGGTCGAAGTTTGCGAAGGCGAGCCTGAAGCTGGCGCCGCGCAGTTGCTCTGGGCCAACATGATGCTGCATGCGGTCGCCGACCCGCCGACGCTGATGGCGCGCTGGCAGCGGGCACTTGCGGCAGATGGCTTCCTGATGTTTTCGTGCTTCGGTCCGGATACCTTGCGCGAGCTGCACGCGCTGTACCGGCGCCTGGGCTGGCCACCGCCGGGGGCATCGTTCGTCGACATGCATGACCTCGGTGACATGCTGATCGAGGCCGGATTTGCCGACCCCGTGATGGACCAGGAGCGGCTCACGCTGACCTGGGACAGCCCGCAGGCACTGCTGGCCGAACTGCGTCAGCTAGGCGGCAACGCATCGCCTCAGCGTTTCGCCGGCCTGCGCACGCCGCGCTGGCGCGCGCGCCTGCAGTACGCGCTCGCGTCGTTGAGCACGGGCGATGGACGTCTGGGTCTGAGCTTCGAGATCGTCTACGGGCATGCGTTCAAGGCCGCACCGCGCGTGCGTGCCGGCGAGCCGACCACGGTGTCGGTGCAGGACATGAGATCGATGTTGCGCGCGACGCGCGAGCGACGTCGGTGATGGGCTCTGGCGGAAGGGTGATTGAGTGCCGGGATAGAATCCGCGGCCTGTAGTGAGCCAAACGGCGAGCCAGACTCCGCCTTGCTGCAGTGTCGCTTGGCTTTACCGGCTATCCGCCTCGCGCAAGGTCATCCGCAACGGTATTCTTGATCATTCCTGCCAGCAACATGTTGACCAGCATCACGTCCCCCGCTTGGCGCGCCAGCTCGCACCGGGTCGAGTTTCGCTTCGGGCGGGAGACCGGCGCGCCGTGGGCCACTGCCATGCAGTCGCGCGCGCCATGGTCGGTGGAGTGGGTGTTCAAGCGCAACAGTGCCTTTGCTCCGCGTCAGGTGCTGTGGTTCTACGCCTCGTTGTGCGTGTTGTCCCTGGGTCTGGCGAGTGTGTTCTGGCTGCGCGGCGCTTCGATGGTGATGCCATTCGCGTGGATCGAACTGCTGCTGGTCGGTGTCGGCGTGGTCGTCTACGCGCGCCATGCGGCCGACGGCGAACGCATCGCGTTGAAGGGGGACCGCCTGACGGTCGAGAACACGTCGGGCAGCCGCGTCCAGCGCGTCGCCTTCCAACCCGCCTGGGTGCGTGTCGAACCTCGTCACGGCGATCGATCGATGATCGATCTGTCGGGCCAGGGGCAACGCATCTCTGTCGGCCGCTTCGTGCGCCCCGAACTGCGCGTCCAGCTGGCCGAGGAACTGCGTTGGGCGTTGCGCCGCTGGCAGCAACGCGCCGGGCGCGGAGCGCAACGGGAAGAACAGCCCTCAGGGCGGCTTGTCGCCGCGGCCGGCGACTCCCTTGGCGAGAACGATGCATCCTGAGGCGCTCCGGCGAACCCGCGAGAGTTTTGACCCCATGACGACCATGACGAACATCTTGAACCCCCGAACTCGCGCGCTGTGGCGAGTTGCCTCGAAACTTGCGCTCGCCCTTCCCGCGGCACTGGCGACGACCGTCGCGCGTGCGGTGAATGACCTTCCGGGCGGGCCGGCGGTCAACCAGCTCAATCTGCATCCGCCAGTCACCTCGATCGCTGCGGACCAGATCTGGCTGCACTACTTCGTGATGATTGTTTGCATCGTCATCTTCGTCGGCGTGTTCGGCGTGATGTTCTATTCGATCATCAAGCATCGCAAATCTGTCGGCCACAAGGCGGCGAACTTCCACGAAAGCACGACCGTCGAGATCGTCTGGACCGTGGTGCCGTTCATCATCGTCATCCTGCTTGCGCTGCCGGCGACCAAGGTCGTCGTGGCGATGAAGGACACGAGCGGCGCCGATCTCACGATCAAGGCCACCGGCATCCAGTGGAAGTGGGGCTACGACTATCTGAAGGGCGAAGGCGAGGGTATTGGCTTCGTCTCCACGCTCGACCCGGCGCAGCGTGAGATGTCGAACTCGGGCCACCCGAGCGGTGACAACTACCTGTTGAAGGTCGACAACCCGCTGGTCGTCCCGGTCAACAAGAAGGTGCGCATCATCACGACTGCGAATGACGTGATCCACGCCTTCATGGTGCCCGCCTTCGGCATCAAGCAGGACGCAATTCCAGGCTTCGTGCGCGACACCTGGTTTCGCGCCGAGAAGATCGGTGACTACTACGGCCAGTGCGCCGAGCTGTGTGGCAAGGAGCACGCCTACATGCCGATCCACGTGAAGGTTGTCTCGGCCGCCGACTACACGGCCTGGGTCGATGGCGAGATGAAGAAGCTCGCGGCCAAGGCCGACGATCCGTCCAAGGTCTGGACGATGGACGAGATCCTGGTGCGCGGTGAAAAGGTGTACTTGGCCAATTGCGCGGCCTGCCACCAGGCCAGCGGCAAGGGCGCGGGACCGATCAAGGCGCTCGATGGCGACGTGGTCGTGCTCGACGAGGACAAGACGAAGCAGATCCATGTCCTGCTGCAAGGCCAGAACAACGGCGCCATGCCGTCCTGGAAGGCACTGAGCGATACCGACATCGCGGCCGTCATCACCTTCACGAAGAACCATTGGTCGAACAAGACCGGTCAGCTGGTGCAACCGGCCGACGTGCAAGCCGCCCGCAAGTAAGCGGCCGCACCCAGCGACAACTAGCAGGAAACGCCCTCATGAGTGCAGTCATCGACCACCCGGGTCTTCCCGGCCACGACCATGCCGATCACGGCCATCACGGCGCACCGCACGGTTGGCGCCGCTGGGCCTATGCGACCAACCACAAGGACATCGGCACGATGTACCTCGTGTTCTCGCTCACGATGTTGATGATCGGCGGCACGCTGGCGATGTTGATCCGCCTCGAGCTGTTCCAGCCTGGCTTGCAGTTCGTCAACCCGGAGCTGTTCAACCAGCTCACCACGATGCACGGCCTGATCATGGTGTTCGGCGCGATCATGCCGGCCTTTGTCGGCTTCGCGAACTGGATGATCCCGCTGCAGATCGGCGCGCCCGACATGGCCTTCGCGCGCATGAACAACCTGTCGTTCTGGTTGCTGATCCCGGCCGGGCTGATGCTCGCCGGCTCGTTCTTCGTGCCCGGCGGCGCGCCGGCCGCGGGCTGGACGCTTTACGCGCCGCTCACGCTGCAGATGGGCCCGTCGATGGACATGGCGATCTTCGCCTTGCACATCATGGGCGCGAGCTCGATCATGGGTTCGATCAACATCATCGTCACGGTACTGAACATGCGCGCGCCGGGCATGACGCTGATGAAGATGCCGCTGTTTTGCTGGACCTGGCTGATCACGGCTTACTTGCTGATCGCGGTGATGCCGGTGCTGGCCGGCGCGATCACGATGACGCTCACCGACCGCCACTTCGGCACCAGCTTCTTCAACCCGGCGGGCGGTGGCGACCCGGTGATGTACCAGCACATCTTTTGGTTCTTCGGCCACCCCGAGGTTTACATCATGATCTTGCCGGCGTTCGGCATCGTGAGCGCGATCATCCCGGCCTTCGCGCGCAAGCGCCTGTTCGGCTACACCTCGATGGTCTATGCGACGGCGTCGATCGCGATCCTGTCGTTCATCGTCTGGGCGCACCACATGTTCACGACCGGCATGCCGGTCACTGGGCAGCTTTTTTTCATGTACGCAACGATGCTGATCGCGGTGCCCACCGGCGTGAAGATCTTCAACTGGACCGCGACCATGTGGCGCGGCTCGATGACCTTCGAGACGCCGATGCTGTGGGCCGTGGGCTTCATCTTCGTGTTCACGATGGGGGGCTTCACCGGCATCGTGTGCGCCGTCGCGCCAATTGACATCCAGATCCAGGACACCTACTACATCGTCGCGCACTTCCACTATGTGCTCGTCGCCGGTTCGCTGTTCGCGATGTTCGGGGGCTTCTACTATTGGGCGCCGAAGTGGACCGGCGTGATGGCCAACGAGACGCGCGGCAAGATCCATTTCTGGGGTTCGCTGATCTTCTTCAACGTCACCTTCTTCCCGATGCACTTTCTCGGCCTCGCGGGCATGCCGCGGCGCTACGCCGACTACCCGCTGCAGTTCACCGACTTCAACATGCTGGCCTCGATCGGCGGCTTCGGCTTCGGGCTGATGCAGGTCTACTTCCTGTTCTTCATCGTCATTCCCGCGATGCGCGGGCAGGGCGTCAAGGCGCCGCAACAGCCCTGGGAAGGCGCAGAAGGGCTGGAATGGGAAGTGCCGTCGCCGGCGCCGTTCCACACCTTCGAGCATCCGCCCAAGCTCAACGCCGCGGCCACCAAGGTGATCGGTTGAACGCGATGGTGGATGTCGACGAGGCGCGCATGACGCCCGCGCAGCGCCAGCAGCGGCGCGCCAATCTTCGGCTTGGCCTGATCCTGGGGTCGGTCGCGATCGCGCTCTTCGTCGGTTTCATCGTCAAGTCGGCCGTGTTCGGAATCTGACGCGCCAGATGACGCGCCCGAACGCCGACGCCGCAAACGCACTCCTGCGCCGGGACAACCTGCGCATGGTGGGCAAACTCGGCGTCATTGCAGTGCTGATGTTCGCCTTCGGCTATGCGCTCGTGCCGGTCTATCGCGCGATCTGCAATCAGCTCGGCATCAACGTGCTGTCGATCTCGGAACGCCGGGCCGCCAGCCTTTCCACGGGTGCGGATGCGGTCAGCACCCAGGTCGACCTCGGCCGTACGATCAGCGTCGAGTTCGACGCCAATGCGCGCGGCCCGTGGGAGTTCAAACCGGAGCAGCGCTCGATCGACGTGCACCCGGGCGAGTTGGTGACGGTGATGTACGAGTTCAGGAACGTGCAGTCGCGCGCGATGGTTGCGCAGGCGATCCCGAGCTATGCGCCCAAGCAGGCCGAGCCCTATTTCAACAAGCTGGAGTGTTTCTGCTTCACCGAGCAGACGCTTGCGCCGGGCGAGTCCAAGCGTTGGCCCGTCGTGTTCGTGATCGACCCGAAGCTGTCGAAGGACGTGAAGACGATCACGCTGTCCTATACCTTCTTCGAGGTCGGTGGCAGGGTTCCTGCCGCGCCAGATGCCCGCCAGCAGGCCGCGCTTGCGTTGACGAGGCCGGGGACATGACGGCGCCGCTCAAGGATGCGGTCGCGCGCAAGGGTTCGTTCATGCAGACGATGAAAGCGGTCGCGTGGTCGTTCTTCGGGATTCGCAAGTCATCGGCTTACGAGCGCGACTTGAGTCAGCTCAATCCGGTGCATGTGATCATCGCGGGGGTGATCGGCGGGTTGGCGTTCATCGTTGCGCTCGTCGTACTTGTCAATTGGGTGATCGCCAGCGGCGTCGCTGGCGCGAATGGTTGAACCGGATCGCACGGCCCGTGGCCCCGTGATCCGCAAACGAAACTGATCTGCAGGAGAGAACGATATGTCGGCAACGACTACGCCAGGGCAACAGCCGTACTACTTCATCCCGGAGCCTTCGCGCTTCCCGGTTACGACGGCGATCGGTTTCTTCTTCGTGATCCTCGGCGCCGCCCAGTGGGTCAACGGGCACGACTGGGGCGCCTATTCGCTCTTTTTCGGCCTCGCGCTGTGGTTGTTCACACTTCAGCAGTGGTTTCGCACCTCGATCGCCGAAAGCCAGAGCGGCCTCTACAGCCACCGCGTCGATGCTTCCTACCGCTGGAGCATGAGCTGGTTCATCTTCTCGGAGGTGATGTTCTTTGGCGCCTTTTTCGGCGCGTTGTTCTGGCTGCGGGTGCACTCGGTGCCCAACCTTGGCAGCATCGAGAACGCGCTGCTGTGGCCCGACTTCAAGGGCATCTGGCCGACCGTGCAGGCGGGCATCACCGCATCGCCGGCCGGCACCGTCGACGCATTCACGACCATGGGCCCGTGGCCGATCCCGACGATCAACACGGCCTTGCTGCTGAGCTCGGGCGTCACGATCACGATCGCGCATCACGCGCTGCTCGCCAACAAGCGCAGCAAGTGCATCGGTTTCATGTGGCTGACAGTGCTGCTCGGCCTGACCTTCCTGATCGTGCAGGGTTATGAGTACACGCACGCCTACAGCGAACTCAACCTGCGGCTCGACTCCGGTGCGTACGGCACGACCTTTTTCATGCTGACCGGCTTTCACGGCTTTCACGTCTTTGTCGGCATGCTGATGCTGTTCTTCATCACGCTGCGCCTGAAGAAGGGCCACTTCACGCCCGAACGCCATTTCGGCTTCGAGGGCGCGGCCTGGTACTGGCACTTCGTCGACGTCGTCTGGCTCGGCCTCTACATCGTCATCTACTGGCTCTGACGGTTGGCGGTTCTCGCGAGCAGCGGGAGCGCGGCCGCGGCGGCGCTTCACTCTCGCACTCCGTTAGTCGTGGGCGTAGCCGTAGTGAGTAGCCCAGGGTCAACGATTTGCAATGCCGACGTGAGTGACGCCTCGCAACGACGCCACCGGCCTAGCGATTCAACGGCAAGCCAGTCGGGTGGATCCACCCGAACCAGTAGGCGACCAGCAGGCAGACGAAGAGCAGCACCGACAGGCCGATGCGCCAGGCCAGTGCATGCATCATGGTGTGGCGTTTGGGCTCGCCTTCACGCCCGCCACGCAGCATCGCAACGCCGGCCACGGCGAGCGCGGACAGGATCATGACGAGAACGATGCCGATCGCGAACTTCATGCGAAGCGATTATCCGCTCGAGGCCCACGCCGCGTGGATGTGAGGCGTGCGGCCACGCACGCGACATTGCTGTTCGCGGCCGTGATCGGCACTGGCATCGGGGCCGGGCTTGGCTACTGGCAGTGGGACCGCGCGGCGCAGAAGACAGCGCTGCAGGCTGCCCTCGACGCGCGCAGCGCGATGCCGCCGGTCGGCGCGCTTGAGCTCGAGTCACTGCGCCCAGGCGACGACAGCCTGCAGTTCCGGCGCGTTCGGCTCGAAGGCCGCTGGCTTGCCGAGCGCACGGTGTTCCTCGACAACCGGCCGCTGAGCTCGCGCACGGGCTTCATCGTCGTCACGCCGTTTCAATGGCAAGGCGGCGCGGTGCTGGTGCAGCGCGGTTGGGCGCCACGCAGCTTCGAAGACCGCACGCGTGTGCCTGAGCTGGCAACGCCTGAGGGCATTGTCCGTCTCGAAGGGCGGATTGCCCCGCCGCCGTCACGGCTGTACGAGTTCGAAGCCGCTGCCAGCGGCTCGATCCGGCAAAATATCGATCCTGAACACTACTCGCGTGAGATCGGCGTCGCGCTCGCGCCGATCTCGGTGCAGCAAGAAGGCGCGTCGACGTCCGACGGCCTGCTGCGTGATTGGCCGCGACCCGCGCTCAACGTCAACACCCATTTCGGCTACGCCTTCCAGTGGTGGGCCATGAGCGCCCTCATCGCAGGACTCTATGTCTGGTACCAACTCATCCGCCCCCGCTTTGCCCGCGTCCGACGCTGAGGACGCGCTCGACAGCGTCGGGCTGACCGTGCATCGGCTCCCCGAGCCGGTGTTGCCCGAGCAGGCGCGCACGCGCAGCGGGCGCATCAAGATGCTTGCCGTGCTGCTCGTGTGTGCCGCTCCCGTCATCGCTTCTTATTTCACCTTCTATGTCGTGCGCCCCGAAGGCGGGGCGAACTACAGCGAGCTCATCTCGCCGCCGCTGCCCATGCCCGACGCCGGCGAACTGCTGCTCACCGACATGCAAGGCGGTGCGGTGGCGGCGGAGACCCTCAAGGGGCAATGGCTGCTCGTCGTCGTTGCGGGCGCCGACTGCGATGCGCGATGCGAAGGCCTGCTCGTGCTGCAGCGGCAACTGCGCGAGACGCTCGGCAAAGAGCGTGAACGCGTCGACAAGGTCTGGCTAGTCACCGACGCTGCACCGATGCGACCGGAAGTGGCCGCCGCGACCACGGCGGGTGTTGCGGTCACGACGCTTCGAGCGCCACGCGAGGCGCTTGCGCGCTGGCTGTCGCCGGCGGCCGGACACTTGCTCGAGCAGCACCTCTACATCATCGACCCGATGGGCCGGTGGATGATGCGCGTACCGGCCGATCCGGATCCGCCAAGGCTCAAGCGCGATATCGAACGCCTGCTGCGCGCTTCGGCGTCGTGGGATCTGCCGGGCCGTTGACGCATGGACAGCGCGCAGCCTTTGTACGATCTGGCGCCGATCGTGCGCGTCGCGCTGATGGGCATCGCGCTCGCGGCTGGCCCGCTGGCGTGGGTCTGGTTGCGCAATCGCGAAGTGGGCAACGTCGGCCGGCTGCACGCGTTGACGCTGCTGACGCTGTTCCTGACCTTCGATCTGGTGCTGTTCGGCGCCTTCACGCGGCTTACCGATTCTGGGCTCGGTTGCCCTGACTGGCCGGGTTGCTATGGCAATGCGAGCCCGCTCGGCGCGAGCGCCGACATCCACGCCGCGCAGACCGCGATGCCCAGCGGCCCGGTCACACACGGCAAGGCCTGGGTCGAGATGATCCACCGCTATCTTGCGACCGGCGTCGGCGTTCTGATCACGGTGCTCGCGATCGCGAGCTGGTTCGAAGCGAGGCGCCGCAGGCGTGAAGGTGGCAGGGGAGTCTCGCCTTGGTGGGCGACCGCCACGCTCGTATGGGTCGCCATCCAGGGCGCTTTCGGCGCCCTGACGGTGACGATGAAGCTGTACCCCGCGATCGTGACGCTGCACCTGCTCGGCGGGCTCGGGTTGCTGGCGCTGCTCGCGGCGCAGCTCGAAGGCTATCGCCGCGCGCCCTTGCCGCTGCCGGGCGGGCTCTACGGCGCGGCGCTTGTCGTGTTTGTCCTTTGCGTGATCCAGATTGCGCTCGGCGGCTGGGTCAGCACGAATTACGCCGTGCTCGCCTGCACGGACTTTCCAACCTGCCAGGGCGCGTGGTGGCCGGCGATGGACTTCGACCACGGCTTCACGATCTGGCGCGCGCTGGGCGAAGGCAAGGACGGTGGCTGGCTGCCATTTGAGGCACTGACTGCCATCCACTACATGCATCGCCTGATGGCCTATGTCGTGCTCGCGGGCCTCGCCTGGCTCGCCTGGCGCCTCTGGCGCGCAGGCCGAGAACATCCCCCGCTGCAGCGCTGGGCGCTCGCGCTCGCTGGCGTGGCCCTGTGGCAACTGGCGAGCGGGCTGTCGAACGTCGTGCTCGGATGGCCCTTGGTCGCCGCCGTGGCGCATACCGGCGGCGCGGCGATGATCGTCGTGCTGATGACCGTGCTGCTGACAAGGGCGCATCAGGCGCGCCAAACTGCCGCGGCGCGCGATGCGGGGCGTTTGTCGGTCGCCGCTTCGTAGAATGGCCCCTGCCGATGCATTTCGCTTCATTCCCCTTCACGTACGCAGCCGCCCTAAGGTCTCACTTCGGGCGACCGTGCTCGCACCGCCCGGTCGGGCGCCGAATCGATTCCAGATGACGCAGGCGCTGTCCCCATCGCAGCCCCAGCGGACATCCGCAGCGTCGCGCGTGCGTCAGTACTACGCGCTGACCAAGCCACGCGTGGTTCAGCTCATCGTGTTCTGCGCGGTGATCGGCATGCTGCTCGCCGAACCCGGCCTGCCCGACTGGCGGCTCGTGCTGCCCGCAAGCGTGGGCATCTGGCTCGTCGCCGCCGCGGCTGCGGCGTTCAACTGCCTCGTGGAAAAGCGCATCGACGCTCGCATGGCACGCACCGCGTGGCGGCCCACCGCAAAAGGTCAGCTGACGGATGCGCAGGCGCTCGCCTTTTCGGTTGTGCTGTGCGCGTTCGGCAGCGCGCTACTCGGTCTGTTCGTCAACCTGCTGACGATGTGGCTGACGTTCGCCACCTTCGTCGGCTATGCCGTCATCTACACCGTCGTCTTGAAGCCGGCGACGCCGCAGAACATCGTGATCGGCGGCGCATCGGGTGCGATGCCGCCGGTGCTCGGCTGGGCCGCCATGCGCGGGGAGGTGGGGCCCGAAGCGCTGATGCTGTGCCTCATCATCTTCTTGTGGACGCCGCCGCACTTCTGGGCGCTCGCGCTCTACCGCGTCGAGGACTATCGGCGCGCGGGCCTGCCGATGCTGCCTGTCACCCATGGGTCGGCATTCACCCGATTGCAGATGCTGCTGTACACGGTGGTGCTGTTCGCCGCGACGCTGCTGCCCTATCTGTTCGGCATGAGCGGCGTGATCTATCTCATTGCCGCGATCGCGCTCGGCGGCGTCTTCACCACCTATGCCTTCGTGCTATGGCGCGATTACAGCGATGCCCTGGCGCGGCGGACGTTTCGCTTTTCGATCCTCTACCTAGCGCTGCTCTTTGCAGCGCTGCTGCTCGATCACTACTTGAGGCCGCTGCTGTGAAGCCGCAATCGATTTCCCGCCGGGGCGTCATGTTCGCCACGCTGTTGCCCGTGCTGCTGGCCGTGCCTCTGGCTGGGTGCGACAAGCTCGGCCTGGGCTCGGGCAAGCCAAGTTTTCATGGCGTCGACATCACCGGCGCCGACTATGGCCGCAAGCTGTCGCTGCCGGACGCCGAGGGCAAGGAGCGCACGCTTGCGGACTTCAAGGGCAAGGTCAGCGTCGTCTTCTTCGGCTACACGCAGTGCCCCGACGTCTGCCCGACGACGATGGGCGAACTCGCGTTGATCAAACGCGCGCTGGGGCCCGACGGCGATCGCATTCAAGCCATCTTCGTCACCGTCGATCCGGAGCGCGACACGCCGGAGGTGCTCAAGGCCTACCTGGCGGCGTTCGACCCGAGCTTTGTCGGCTTGCGAGGGACGCCCGAGCAGACCGCCGACGCGGCGCGCGAGTTCAAGGTGTTCTTCGCCAAGGTGGCCGGCAAGACGCCGGGCAGCTACACCGTGGATCACACGGCAGGGTCGTACGTGATCGATGCCAAGGGCAACTTGCGTCTGTTCGAGCGCTACGGCATGCCAACCGAGCAACTGCAGGCAGACCTGAAGCAGGTGCTTGCCGAAGGCTGAAACGATGGCCCCAGGCTCGCGATTCTCGCGCTCCCAGAGGGTGGGCTCAGCCGCATTGGGGCGGCCCGGCATCGGGTGATACGACGGCCCCAAGCTCGCGATGCTCGCGCCCCAGAGGGGAGCTCAGCCGCCTTGGGGCGGCCCGGCGTCGGGTGATTCGACGGCCCAAGCTCGCGATGCTCGCGCCCCCGAGGGGAGCTCAGCCGCCTTGGGGCGGCCCGGCGTCGGCTGAGGCGCAGGTCTCAGGCCGTCTCGGCCAGGGCCTTGCGCATCTTTTTCATCGCGGCGACCTCGATCTGGCGGATCCGCTCGGCGCTGACGCCGTATTCCGTCGCCAGCTCGTGCAGCGTCATGCCGCCGGTCGTGTCGTCGTTGACCTTCAGCCAGCGCTCCTCGACGATGCGGCGGCTGCGAGCGTCGAGCGCGTCGAGTGCGTGGGCGATGCCGTCGGTCGCGAGCCAATCGCGCCTGTGGGCTTCGATCACGCGCGTCGGCTCTGTGCTTTCATCTGCCAGGTAAGCGATCGGCGCAAAGCCCTCTTCGCCATCATCAACTTGCGGTTCGAGCGCCACGTCGCCGCCCGACATGCGCGTCTCCATCTCCAGCACTTCCTCGCGCTTGACGTTCAAGCGCCGCGCCATCGTGTCGACTTCGCCCTGCGTCAGCGTGCCGCGGTGGGCGTCAACGTCGGTCGCGTCTTCCTTCAGGCTTTGTTTCATCGAGCGCAGATTGAAGAACAGCTTGCGCTGCGCCTTGGTCGTCGCGACCTTGACCATGCGCCAGTTCTTCAGGATGTACTCGTGAATCTCGGCCTTGATCCAGTGCATCGCATAGCTGACGAGCCGAACGCCCTGTTCCGGGTCGAAGCGACGCACCGCCTTCATCAGGCCGACGTTGCCTTCCTGGATCAGGTCACCGTGCGGCAAGCCGTAGCCGAGATACTGGCGCGCGATCGAAACGACGAGTCGCAGGTGCGAGACGACGAGATTTCCCGCCGCCTCGACGTCGCCATGCTCGCGCAGGCGCTTTGCGAAGCGCAACTCTTCCTCGGGCGTCAGAAGCGGTACCCGGTTCACGGCGGAGATGTAGGCGTCCAGGTTGCCGAGTGGCGGCACCAGCGCCCAAACGTCGCGTTTGACGATGGCGGAGGAGGGCAGAGTCATTGGCAAGGTAGCGTTCATTGCAGGGTTGGAGTGTTTGAAACTCCATTTGTTCCCCCATATTAGCACTCGACCATCGAGAGTGCTGATGAAAAAGACCGGGTTGACCGGGTTGGGAGGAGCGCAGCCGCCCTCAGCCGCGTTCAGCCGAACTGCGTCGCCACCCGCTCCAGCAGTTCGTCCACTGTTGCCAGCAGCGCCGCGACGCTGACCGGTTTGGTCAGGTAACGCAGCGCGCCCGCCTGAATCGCTGCGTCGACCTGCGCCGGCATGGCGTCGGCCGAGACGACGACGACGGGGATGTCCGCCAATTCCGGATCGCCCTTCAAGTGGCGCAGCAGTTCCAGGCCATCGATGTCCGGCAGGTGCATATCGAGCAGGATAAGGTCCGGGCGGCGCTGGCGCAGGGTGGCGAGTGCATCCAGCCCTGTCATTGAGACTTCGAGCTTCACCTGGCGGCGTTGCGCAAGAATGCCGCGCATGACCTCGACATTGGTCTCGTTGTCCTCGACGTAGTGGACGATGCGGCGGTGGTAGCCCGAGGATGTGGTGTAGGGCGCGTCCAGCGTCGAAGGCACCGTGTCGGACGGCGCAACCCGAGGCAGCACGAGGATGAAGGATGATCCTTCACCCGCGCTGCTGCGCACGCGAAGGCTGCCGCCCATCAGTTCTGCCAGCCGCCGGCTGATCACGAGGCCGATGCCGGTGCCCTCATGCACCGTGTGTTCCCGGCCGAGGCGGTTGAACGGCTGGAACAGGCTGTCGATTTGCTCAGGCGTCATCCCGAGGCCCGTGTCCGTCACGCTGATCTCGATCTGATCGTCCTCGCGGGCGCGCGCCATCACGTGAACGCGGCCGCCGTCATGGTTGTACTTGATCGCGTTCGAGAGCAGGTTGGTGAGGATCTGCTTGACGCGCGTGGCGTCGCCGAGCACGCGCGTGACGTCATCGTCGAAGTGCTGGGTGACAACGATGCCGCGTCGCCCGGCGTCGCCCTCGATCATCGCGCGCGTCGTTGCGAGCAGTGGCGGCAATGCGAGTGGCTCGGGCTGCAGGCGCATCGTTCCCGCCTCGATGCGCGAAAGGTCGAGCACGTCGTTGATCATCTCTAGCAGATGCCAGCCAGCGCCCTGGATCTGCGCCACCCAGGGGCGCTGTGCGTCGTCCAGCGGGTGGCGTTGGTCGAGCTCGAGCAACTGCGCGAAACCGAGCATCGCGTTGAGCGGCGTACGCAGCTCATGGCTCATGCGCGAGAGAAATTCGCTCTTCGCGCGGTTCGATTGTTCGGCCACCTCGCGTGCCCGTTCGGCGTCCTGCAGAAGCAGGTGTTCGGTGATGTCCTCGACGACGCCGACCAGGCATTGCGGCGTGCCGCTGGCGTCGCGCAGCAGCGAGACCGAGCGCTGCACCCACAGCGTTTCGCCGCTCGCGGACAGGAAGCGCCGGTGCGCGCTGGCCGACGGCAACCCGCTGCGCAGCAGGCCTTGCGTGAGTTCAGTCTCCAGCGCCCATTCGTCGGGATGGGCGAAGTCGCGCAGGTTCATGTTGGCAAGCACTTCAGCGCTATAGCCGAGCATTTCGCAGAAGCGCGGATTGCTCTGCAGTACGTTGCCATCCAGATCGGTGTAGATCACGCCGATCGGCGCGTTGTCGAAGATATTGCGAAAGCGCTGCTCGCTTTCGCGCAGCGCGGTTTCGGTCTGCGCGCGCTCGCGGATCTCCCGCTCGAGCTCGGCGGTGCGTGCCATCACTGCGTTCTCGATGCGGCGAGTGCGCCCGGTGACCGTCAGCAGCAGTGCGCCGAGCATGGCCGTTGCGAGCAGCCCGACGAGCGTGAAGGCAAGCACGCTGTCACGCCCGCCGGCCAGCAGCGCCTGGTGCGACGCGCTCGCGCGGATGTCCCAGCTGCGGCCGCCGTAGTCCAGATTGCGCACCTTCAGCAACGCGTCGGGCGCGAGTTCCATGCAGTCGGGTCGCCCCGCCAGCACCCGCCGCGTGGCCTGCGGGTCGGTGTCGATCAGACACAGTTCGATCGAAGGAGGCAGCGACGGTCGCAACTGCTCGAGCACGATCTGCGGCAGCAGTAGCACGAAGGCGAGCCCGGCCCGGTCGGCGAGGCGCTCGCTCATGGTTCGGTGCTCGCTGCCGAACAGTGCATGCACCAGTGCCACGGCGGCGTCGTTCGCAGGCCCTCCGGCCAGCGCGAAACCCGCGCTCGCGGCCGGCCCGTCAGTGCGCAGCGTGCGCTCGACCGCCTCACGCAGCGGCGCGAGCGACAGCAGGTCGAATCCGCGGAGCGGCGCGTTCGCTGCGGCCGGTTCGACTTGCAGCACGACGAGCGCGCTCTTGTCGGCCGCGCCACCTGCCGACGTCGCGCCGCCCATGGTTGTATCCACGGCGAGGGGGCCGGAATTGCCCTCGGCTGGCAAGGGCGTGTTGAGTACTTCTGCGTTCGTGACCCACTGGGCGTAGCCGAGCAACCACACGCTGCTGTTGGCCGCCTGCGTGGCTGCGTCGTCGGTCAGCCAACTTCGCGCCGTACGGCGCAAGGCCTGAGGTGCCGGCGCACTCGATACCGCAAATGCGCCGCGCAGCACTTGCAAGGCCTCGATCGGCTGCTCGAGTCGCGACGCCAGCATTGACGACGCCTGTGCCGCCTCACGTTCGAACAGCGCGCGCGCGCGCTCCTCGTTCCAGCGGTTCACCTGCGCGATCGCCACGGCCAACAGCACCGTCGCGAGGGCCAGCGGCAAACCCAAGGTCAGGCGGCGTGGCACCCAGTCCGCGCGCGGCCGGCCGATCAGCGTCAGCACGATCGGCGCGCCGATCAGCACGCCGAAGGTGTCGCCGGTCCACCAGATCCACCAGCTCGCGGCGAGTGCTTCGCGCGGCACGATGCCGCCGAGGCCAAGCGACAGCGCGGCGACGCTTGCGCTGATCAGGGAAGCGATCGGCGCGCCGAGCAGGAGAAAGAGCGCGACATCGCGTGGCTCCGCAAGCGTCAGCGCACTGGGCAGGAAACGCCGAACCAGCGCCGTCCCGACGCCGGCCTGCAAGGTTGCACCACACGCGATGCTGACGGCGATCGCCAGCAGGCCCGGAACAGGATTGTGTTGAAGGCCCAGCGTGCCGCCAGCGACCCCCAGCGCGCCGAGCGCGACGCCCGCCAATCCCGGCCATCCGTAGCGCAGAGCACAGGCCAGCGCGAGCCCGGCCGGCGCGTACAGGGGCGACGCCTCGCTCGGCGGCTGGGACAACCGCAACGAGAGCCAGGCGACGATGGCGTAGGCGATCGCCACGCCGAGTGTCAGGACCGGGTTGCGCCAACCCCGTGCACCCGCGCCTGCGTTCATCTGCGTGCGTCCGGACGGCTCATGTCTGGCTGTACGGAGGGCATTTGGCGTCGGTTGGCGCGATCAGACATCGAAGCCGGACCCCGGCGTGCGGCGGGTGCGGGTGCGGACGTAGGTCACCGGCACAGATGACTTGCCTACTTCGGGGAAAAGAGGAAGTTCAGCACGTCACCATCCTTCACCACGTACTCCTTGCCTTCGGCGCGCATCTTGCCGGCGTCTTTCGCGCCCTGCTCGCCCTTGTAGGCGATGAAGTCGTCGAACGCGATCGTCTGCGCGCGGATGAAGCCGCGCTCGAAATCGGTGTGGATCACGCCCGCCGCCTGCGGTGCCGTGTCGCCGATGTGGATCGTCCAGGCGCGCACTTCTTTCACGCCGGCGGTGAAGTAGGTCTGCAAACCGAGCAGTTTGAACGCGGCGCGGATCAGGCGCGCCAGCCCCGGCTCTGTCTGCCCCATGTCGGCGAGGAACATCTCCTTGTCCTCATCGCTCATCTCGGCCATCTCGGCCTCGGTGCGAGCGCTGATCGCAACCACCGGAGCGGACTGGGCCTCGGCATAAGCGCGAAGCTTGTCGAGATACGGGTTGTTCTCGAAGCCGTGCTCGTCGACGTTGGCCACGAACATCGCCGGCTTGGCGGTGATCAGGCACAGCGGCTTGAGGATCGCGAGTTCTTCCTTGCTGAACGCGATGCCGCGCGCCGGCTTGCCCTCGTTCAATGCGTCGTGGCAGCGCTGCAGCACATCGACGAGCTTGGCCGCCTCCTTGTCGTTGCCCGACTTCGCTGCCTTGAGCGAGCGTTGCAGCGTCTTGTCCACCGTCGCCAAGTCGGCCAGGCAAAGCTCGGTCTGAATCACCTCGATGTCGGAGATCGGATCGACCCGCCCGGCGACGTGGATCACGTTGTCGTCGTCGAAGCAGCGCACGACGTTGACGATCGCATCCGTTTCGCGCACATGCGCCAGGAACTGGTTGCCGAGACCCTCGCCCTTCGAGGCGCCGGCCACGAGCCCGGCGATGTCGACGAACTCGACCACTGCCGGGACGACGCGTTCGGGCTCGACGATCGCCGAGAGCTGCGCCAGTCGAGGGTCGGGCAGCTCGACGACGCCGACATTGGGTTCGATCGTGCAGAACGGGTAGTTCTCGGCTGCAATGCCGGCTTTGGTCAGCGCGTTGAACAGGGTGGACTTGCCGACGTTGGGCAAGCCCACGATGCCGCATTGGAGGCTCATTGAAAGCTTTCGCGAAACGGGGAGAAGGGGACGGGGGAGTTTAAGCCGCCGACCTACACTGGCCCTCTCAAGACGTAAACGCGCGAGGATGCGATGACGACCACACTCATATCGCCACGCGAACACGACCTCGGCGGCGGATTTCGCGTGCGCCGCCTGCTGCCGGCGGCCGAGCGCCGGGCGGTCGGCCCGTTCGTGTTCTTCGATCACTTCGGCCCCGTTACCGCCGGGCCGGCCGACAACCACGATGTGCGGCCCCATCCGCACATCGGCCTCGCAACCGTGACCTTCCTTTTCGAAGGCGCGATGATGCATCGCGACAGCCTCGGCGCGGTGCAGCGCATCGAACCGGGAGCGATCAACCTGATGACGGCCGGGCGCGGCATCGTGCACTCCGAGCGCACGCCTGACGATTTGCGCGCCGTCACGCGCAGCAGCCACGGCCTGCAGCTCTGGTGCGCGTTGCCCGAGGCGCACGAGGAGGATGCGCCTGCCTTCGTCCACACGCCGGCTGCGCAACTGCCGGAGCTTGAGGTCGATGGCGTCAAGGTCCGGGTGCTGATCGGCAGCGCGTTCGGCGCCGCGTCGCCCGTCGCGACACTGTCGGAGACGCTCTACCTGATGCTTGAGTGCCAGGCCGGTGCCGAACTTGTGCTGCCCGCCCTCGGCGCCGACGGCGCAGCCGAGCGCGCGCTCTATAGCGTCGACGCTGCGTTCGAGCTCGATGGGGAGGTCATTCCGCCCTTCACGCTCGCAGTGCTCGAGGTCGGCCGCATACCGAGGCTGCGCGCGCCCACGGCGTGCCGCATCGCGATGGTCGGCGGCGCGCCGCTCGGGCCGCGCTTCATCGGCTGGAACTTCGTTTCGAGCCGGCGCGAGCGCATCGAGCAGGCGAAGGACGATTGGGAAGCGCAGCGCTTCGACCCGGTGCCGGGTGAGACGGAATTCATCCCGCTGCCGCCACGCTGAACCTGGGTTGAAGCGGCAGCGGCGCGCGACCGCTTTTCCCGTGCGTGATGGCTGCTTCGCGTCGGCCGCTCCTCGAACCCGCGTCTCTACAATCCCCACGATGGAACGCTTTGATGTCTGTGTGCGCGGCGCCGGGATCGTCGGCAAGAGCCTCGCCCTTTCGCTTGCACGCCAGGGTTTGCAAGTCGCGCTGCTGCCCGAAGGCGCGACGGCGGCAGCGCGCGCGGGTGAAGACATCCGCGCCTATGCGCTCAACGCCGCGTCGGTCGAACTGCTGAAGCGCCTCAAGGTCTGGGATGCGCTGCCGGCGCAGGCAAAGACTGCGGTGCACGACATGCGGGTCCATGGCGACGCCGCGAGTGGTGGGATCGACTTCTCGGCCTGGCAGCAGCACGTCGCCGAACTCGCGTGGATCGTCGATGCGGCGGTTCTCGAGCGGCAACTCGAAGATGCCGTGCGATTCGCGCCGCACGTCACGCTCGCCGACCCGGCGCGCGCTGCGCCGCCGGCTGCGCTTGTCGCGCTGTGCGAGGGCAAGGCGTCGGCGACGCGCGCGGCGCTGGGCGTGACGATGGCGCGCACCAACTACGCGCACAAGGCCATAGCGACCCGCCTCCTCGCCGATCAAGCGCACCAGCACACCGCCCGGCAGTGGTTTCGCGCACCTGACGTTCTCGCGCTGCTGCCGATGGACGCGCCCGAACCCGGGCGCTCGTACGCGCTCGTATGGTCGCTGCCGGACGATCGTGCCGAGGCGCTGCTCGCGCTGGATGGCGCCGCGTTCGAGCAGGCGCTCCTCGATGCCACCGGCGGCGCCTGTGGCGGGCTGCGCCTCGCCGCGCCGCGCGCGGCCTGGCCGCTGATGCTTGCCACCGCGGATGCCTGGTGCGGCGATGGCTGGGCGCTGCTCGGCGATGCTGCGCACGTGGTGCACCCGTTGTCGGGGCAGGGGCTCAACCTGGGGCTGGCCGACGTCGAGGCGCTCACGCGCGTGATCGGGGATCGAGAACCCTGGCGCGCGCTCGGTGACGAAAAACTGCTGCGCCGCTACGTGCGCGAACGCGCTGCGCCGACCTGGGCGATGGGCCGCGTAACCGACGGCCTGCTGCAAATGTTCTCGGCCTCTGACCCTGCGGTGAAGGAACTTCGCAACCGCGGATTGACTCTTGTAAATCGACTCCCGCCGCTCAAGCGCTGGCTCGCTTCGCGCGCTTTGGGTTCATGACCCGCCGACCCCTTCCAAGGTACCGATGAATATACGAACCGCATTCGCGGCGATGCTTGCGCTCGCCGCTCTGAGCTTTTCCATCCAGCCCGCGCAGGCGCAGGAAGCGACGATCCGCAAGAACATCGCCGCGCGCCTGCCCGATTTCCCGAAGATCGACGAGGTGAGCAAGACGCCGATACCGGGCCTCTACGAGCTGCGCATCGGCACCGAGGTGCTCTACAGCGACGAGCAAGGCAACTATGTGATCGAAGGCAACGTGATCGACACCCGCTCGCGCGTCAACCTGACGCAGGCGCGCGTGAACAAGCTCAGCGCGATCGACTTCGAGAGCCTGCCACTGAAGGACGCGATGGTCTGGAAGCAGGGCAACGGTTCGCGCAAGGTCGCGGTGTTCGCAGACCCGAACTGCGGCTACTGCAAGAAGTTCGAGCGCGATCTGCAGCAGGTCAAGGATGTGACGGTCTATACGTTCCTAATCCCCATACTTGGTGGGGATTCACCCGAGAAGGCGACCAACATCTGGTGCGCCAAAGACAGCACGCGTGTCTGGCGCGAGTGGATGATCGAAGGCAAGACGCCGCCGCGCAGCATGGGTGCCTGCGAAACACCGATCGCACGCAACCTGGCGCTCAGCCGCAAGCACAAGATCAACTCGACGCCGTCGGTGATCTTTGAGGACGGCACGCGCGTGCCGGGTGCGGTGGGCGCCGAAGAGTTCGAAAAGCAACTCGTCGCGAGCAGCGCAAAACGCTGAGCCTGCGGTTCTGCCGCCGCCTTGACGCGGTGTTCCGCCGCGGCGTCATGCCTTCGGTGATGGGCGGCACAATGCCGGCAGGTACGGCCAGCCCCTCACAGCGATGATTTCCTATCGAATCGACGTTACCGAAGCCGACGCGCGCGCGCATCGGTTTCGCGTCACGCTCAGCATCCCGCGCCCGGCGCGCGAGCAGCGCACCAGCCTTCCGGTGTGGATCCCCGGCAGTTACCTGGTGCGCGAATTCGCGCGACATCTCTCGGATCTGCGGGCAAGGCAGGGCGGACGGGACTTGCCGCTGCGCCAGCTCGATAAGGCCAGTTGGTTGGTGTGCTGCGAGGGGCGCGCGACGCTGTCGATCAGTTTCAGCGTGCATGCATTCGACCCGTCGGTGCGCGCGGCGTTTCTGGACGCGCAGCGCGGTTTCTTCAACGGCAACGAGCCTGTGCCTGCGGGTGCACGGCCGCGAAGCCGAGCCGCACGCGGTTATCTTCGGTTCGTTGCCGCGCGGCTGGCAGATCGCGACCGCGATGCCGCCGGCAGCGGCCCGCCGCCGCTTCGTCGCGGGAGACTACGACGAACTCGTCGATCATCCCTTCGAGCTTGGCAACTTCTGGCAGGGCAGCTTGGTCGCTGGTGGTGTTGCGCACGAGTTCATCGTCGCAGGTGCCTGGCCCGGCTTCGACGGCGAACGGCTGCTTGCCGACACGCGCCGCATCTGCGAAGCCGAGATCGCACTCTGGCATGGCGCGAAGGCGCGCGCACGCGAGCTGCCATTCGAGCGTTACACGTTCATGCTCAATGCGGTCGACGAAGGGCAGGGCGGTCTCGAACACCGCGCCAGCACCGCACTCATCGCGGCGCGGCGCAAGCTGCCGCGCGCTGGCACCAACGTGGGCGACGAGGGCTATGTCGACCTGCTCGGCCTCATCAGCCACGAGTACTTTCATACCTGGAACGTCAAGCGGCTTCGCCCGGCCGAGTTCGCTCAGCTCGACTACACGCAGGAAAACTACACCGAGCTGCTGTGGTTCTTCGAGGGTTTCACGAGCTACTACGACGACCTTATGCTGCGCCGTGCGGGCCTGGTCGACGAGGCGCGCTACCTCGGTCTGCTCGCGAAGAACGTCAATGCGGTGCTCGCAACGCCCGGCCGAAAGGTGCAAAGCGTCGCGCAGGCGAGTTTCGATGCCTGGGTCAAGTACTATCGAAGCGACGAGAACACGCCCAACGCGACGATCAGCTATTACGCCAAGGGCGCGCTCGTCGCGCTCGCGCTGGACCTCTCGTTGCGCGGCGCATCGGGCGGCA
The DNA here is from genome assembly GCA_963774675.1 of uncultured beta proteobacterium. Lineage (GTDB taxonomy): Bacteria > Pseudomonadota > Gammaproteobacteria > Burkholderiales > Burkholderiaceae_C > CAIKUF01. The sequence continues at coordinate 309,513 of CAVZFV010000014.1, forward strand.
AGGCCACGCTCGACGACGTGATGCGCGCGCTGTGGGCCGCGAGCAGCGGCGGGCCGATCAGCGAGGCCGACATCTTCGCCGCGGTGGCGTCCGTCGCCGGGCCGCGCCGCGGGAAGGTGATGGCCGCCGAGCTCTCGCGCTGGGTGCATGGCACCGACGACCTGCCGTTGGCTGATCTGCTGAGCCGCACAGGCGTTCAGTGGCGAGCACAACCTGCAACGCTTGCGCAGCGCTGGGGCCTGCGCGTGGCCGAGAGCGCGCTGACCGGCGTGAAGGTCACGCACGTGCTGCGCGGTGGCGCGGCGGAGCGCGCAGGGCTCGCCGCGGGCGATGAATTGATCGCCGCCGATGGCTGGCGGCTGCGGCGCCTGGATGACGTGCAGGCACTGGTGGCTAAGGCGGCGGCCGCGGTGAAGGCGCAAGCGAAAGTGAAAACGAATGCGACGGCGCCGGTCAAGCTGCTCGTCGCGCGGGACCAGCGCATGCTCCGCTTGCCGCTCGCGCCCCCGGATGCGGGCGAAGTGAAGGGCAGCGTGCAGCTGACGGCCGACGCTGCCGCCAGCTCCAGCGCGCGCGCGTTGCGGCGGGCATGGCTCGCCGGCTGAACGCGGCGCGGCGGACGCGCCGATTCGTCGGTGCGGCGCTGCTGGTCGCGATGGTCCTTGCGCTTCACCTCGTCGTGACGCGGCAGGTCGCGCAGAGCCTGGCGGATTTCGTGCATGCGGGCGAGATGCCCGAGCGCATCCGCGTGACCTATGTGCGCGAGCTCGAGCTCGCGGCGCCGCCGGCTGCAGCCCCCGTCGTCGTCGCGCCGCCTGCGCGCACGCCGACAACGGTGGCAACGCCCGCAGCACCGTCCGCATCGGCGCCGTCCGCATCCGCGCCGCCCGCATCGGCGCCGCAGCCCACCGCAGCGCAACCTACCGCGCCGCAGCCTACGGCGGAAGACGAAGCGGCACTGCGAGCGCGGGCCTTGGCATGGGCCGCTGCGCAGGCGGCGTCTGCCGCCGCCTCCACCCCAGCGCCGCCGGCCGAGTCCACGGCCGCTCTGTCGCCGCCCTCCGCAACCGCCTCGGCCGCATCTGACGCCGCCACCTCCCTTGCCGCGGCAAGTCCGGCGAGTGCAGCGTCTGATGCCACAGCCCAGGCCTTCGACTGGCCTGTGTCGACGCGATTGACCTACGCGCTGAGCGGCAACTACCGCGGCGAGGTGCTTGGCGACGCGCAGGTCGAGTGGGTGCGCGTCGGCTCCCGCTACCAGGTGCACGTCGATCTCGGCATCGGCGCGCGCTTCGCGCCGATCATCACGCGCCGCATGAGCAGCGAGGGCGACCTCGTCGGCGACAGCCTGTACCCCACTCGCTACGACGAGGACACGAGCGTGCTGATGCGCAAGCCGAAGCGGGTGACGATCCTGCTCGGGCCTGACGAGATCCTGTTGCCCAATGGCGAGAAGCTGGCGCGCGCCCCCGGCGTGCAGGACGCGGCAAGCCAATTCATCCAGCTCGCCGCACAGTTCACGACCCACCCCGAACTGCTGCGGTCCGGCAACACGATCGACATGCTGATTGCGCTGCGCAACCGCGTCGGCCTCTTCACTTACGACGTGATCGGGATGGAGGAGACGGCGACGCCGTTCGGCACGCTGCAGACGGCCCATCTGAAGCCGCGCGGCATCAAGGATCGCGGCAACGTACTCACCGCCGAAATCTGGTTCGCGCCGCAGCTGCGCTATCTGCCGGTGCGGATCCGTATCGAGCAGGATGCCTACACCTACATCGATCTCGTGATTGCACGCCGGCCGGAGATCGCGGCGCAGTAGGCTTGCGCCCGCAGTAGGCTTACGCCATTCGTTCACTCACCCAGGAGCTCCCATGGCAACCGAATTCATCCTCATCGACGTCCGCGGCGACGGCCCGCGCCGCGCCGGCTTCATCACGCTCAACCGCCCCAAGCAGCTCAACGCGTTGCATGACGGCTTGATGGACGAAGTCGGGGCCGCGTTGCTCGCCTTCGACGCCGACGAGGCGATCGGCTGCATCGTCATCACCGGCAGCGAAAAGGCCTTCGCCGCCGGTGCCGACATCGGTGCGATGGCGACCTCGAGCTACATGGACGTGCACGGCCGCGAGTTCATCACCCGCAACTGGGAGACGATCAGGCGCGTCAGGAAGCCCGTGATCGCGGCCGTCGCCGGTTTCGCGCTCGGCGGCGGCTGCGAGCTGGCGATGATGTGCGATTTCATCATCGCCGCAGACAACGCAAAGTTCGGCCAGCCCGAAATCAAGCTCGGCATCATCCCGGGCGCCGGCGGCACGCAACGCCTGCCGCGGGCGGTAGGCAAGGCAAAGGCGATGGACATGGTGCTGACGAGCCGCATGATCGACGCGGCGGAAGCCGAGCGCGCCGGCCTCGTCTCGCGCGTCGTGCCGCTCGCCGAACTGCAGGATGTGGCACTCGCCGCCGCGCAGACGATCTGCGCGATGAGCGGACCGAGCGTTGCGTTCGCCAAGGAATGCGTCAATCGCGCCTACGAATCTCCACTCGCCGAAGGCATGCTGTTCGAACGACGCATCTTCCACTCGCTGTTCGCGACCGAGGATCAGAAGGAAGGCATGGACGCCTTCGTCAACAAGCGCGCGCCCCAGTTCAAGCACCGCTGAGTAAGGCCCAGCGCCAAGCCGCCCCAAGCGGCCCGAGCTCTCCTTGGGTGGCGAGCCCGAAGCGCTCTTGGGGCCGTCACTCCTAAGGCTGCAGCCAGCGCGCCGAGCCGTTTTCGAAGCGCGCGCGGCGATGGCCCTGCTCGTGCAGCTCGAGCCAGTCGATCGAGATTACCTTCGCGGAGATGACGGAGAAGTAGTCGCGCGGGACCGGCTGATGCGTGGGTGCAGGCGCAGGCGCAGGCAAAGACCCAGGTGTGGTGTCGAGTGGAGTGCCAGGTGGCAGCGGTGAGAGATAGTCCTGCGCTGCGGGCGTCAGCTTGATGCGCGCCCAGCGCGATGATGCGGCCAGGCCCGTCATCTCGAGCCCGAGATGCACCCGGCAGCGCAGTTGCCAACCCATCTCGGCCGACCACATGACAAGCGTGCCCACAGGGTGATTGAGCAACTGCGGCACTTTGGACGCGCGTTCGTCGGTGTAGATCAGGAAGCGCTGCTCGCGCGTGTCGATCTCGCGCAGAACCACGGTGCGCGCGTCGGCCATGCTGCCGTTGACGGTGGCGAGCACCGGCGTGCGCCAAGCATGCTGATTGTCTTCGGTCGCCTTGGTCAATTGCTGCCACACCTCGGCGCGGATGGCCTCCAGGGCAGTCAGGTGTCGCATCATGGCCGCGACTCTACCTGCAAGTCGCGCGCCGCGCCGACTTCGTCACGCGCCGCCTTCCTTGCGCAGCGACGGGAAGAGGATCACGTCGCGGATGCTCGGGCTGTCGGTCAGCAGCATGATCAGCCGGTCGAGGCCGATGCCGCAGCCGCCGGTCGGCGGCATGCCGTATTCGAGCGCGCGAATGAAGTCGGCGTCGTAGTACATCGCCTCTTCGTCACCCGCCTCCTTGTTCGCGGCCTGCGCGAGGAAGCGCGCCGCCTGATCCTCGGCGTCGTTCAGTTCCGAGAAGCCGTTTGCGTATTCGCGCCCGGTGATGAAAAGCTCGAAGCGCTCGGTCACCGTGGGGTCGGCGTCGGACGCGCGCGCGAGCGGGGAGACCTCGACCGGATAGTCGATGATGAAAGTCGGCTGCCAGAGTTTTTCTTCGACTGCCGCCTCGAACAGGCCGAACTGCAACTCCGGCAGCTTCCAGTGCCCCGGCGCATCGTGGCCGAGCGTCTTGAGTTGCGCGCGCAGCACGCCGGCGTCTGCCGCCTCGGCGTCACTCAGACCCGCATGCACCACCAGCGCATCGCGCACCTTCAGCCGTGCGAAAGGCTGCTCCAGGTTCACCTCGCGCCCGGCGTAGCTGACGATCGCCGAACCCGTCGCCTGGCGTGCCGCGTGGCGCAGCACCTGCTCGGTGAAGTCCATCAGATCGTGATGGTTCCAGTACGCGGCGTAGAACTCCATCATCGTGAACTCGGGGTTGTGCCGCACCGAGATGCCCTCGTTGCGGAAACTCCGGTTGATCTCGAACACGCGCTCGAAGCCGCCGACGACGAGGCGCTTCAGGTACAACTCGGGCGCGATGCGCAGGAACATCTGCTGATCGAGCGCGTTGTGGTGCGTGACGAAAGGCTTCGCGTTCGCGCCACCCGGGATCGGGTGCAGCATCGGCGTCTCCACTTCCATGAAGTGGTGCTCGACCATGAACTGGCGGATCGAGCTGATCGCCTTGCTGCGCGCCGCAAAACGCGCCCGCGCCGCCTCGTCGGTGATCAGATCGACATAGCGCTGGCGGTACTTCTGCTCCTGATCCGCCATGCCGTGGAACTTGTCTGGCAGCGGCCGCAGGCTCTTCGTCAATAGCCGCAACGTGCTCGCGCGCACCGACAACTCGCCGGTCCGCGTCTTGAAGAGCGTGCCTTCGCAACCAATGATGTCGCCGAGGTCCCAATGCTTGAAGGCGTCGTAGACCGCATCGCCAAGCCCGTCCTTGGTGACGAACAGCTGGATGCGGCTGCCGCCCGGCCCCATCGAGCCGTCCTGCAGCGTGCAAAACGCCGCCTTGCCCATCACGCGCTTCAACATCATCCGGCCGGCGACGCTGACCTTGACGCCGAGCGCCTCGAGCTCCGCGGCCGGCAGTGGGTCGTACTGACGCACCAGCTCGTCGGCGCGGTGGTGGGGCTTGAAGTCGTTCGGGAACGCCACGCCTTCGGCGCGGATGGCGGCGAGCTTGGCGCGGCGCTCGGTGGTCAGAGAGGTTTCTTCGGTCATCGGTTGCTTTCTGCGAGGCCTAAATTTTACGGGTGCACCGAGCAAGCGGCGATTGGGTGTGTTCACTGTCCGATGGACAGGCCCGGCGACTCTTAGAATTCCTGTTCGCGCACCGCGGTTCGAACGATTCATCGCACCATGCAAACGCCAGTCGACTTCGCCGCGCTATACGACGAGCATCCCGAGTACGTCGCGCGTCGGCGCGCCGGCTCGTTTGAAGAGGCGCAGATCGACATCGAGGTGCGTCTCTTCAAGTTGCCGAATTTGCTCGCCTTGCTAGCTGGAGGGGGCGAAATCGCTAGCGTGCTCGAAATCGGATGCGCCACAGGCGAACTGATAGCCGCGATGCCTGTGAAGGCCGGGGGCCGCAAGGTCGGCATCGACATATCCCCGGCCAGCATCGCCGTGGCGCGCGTGCGTCATCCCGGGGTCGAATTTCAATGTGGCGACTTTCGCGACACGGTGTCTTCCGACTTCGACGCCGTGATCATGAGTGACGTGTTGGAGCATGTGCCCGACGACGAAGTCTTTCTGCGCGATGCGTCGGCACTCGCTGGGATCACGCTTGTCAACCTTCCGCTCGAGGACAACTGGCTGAACATGCGCCGCCGCTACGGACCCGACGACGTATCGGGCCACCTGCGCCGGTACTCGTACGCGCAGGGCGTTGCCTTGTTCGAGCGTGCGGGGCTGGAGATTGCGGCCCAGGCGCGTGTCTGGTTCCACGAAACACCTGCGGAAGCCGCCCGCCGCGCCCTGCGCCGGCAACGCCTGGGAGCCGAGTTCTCTGGCGCGTGGCCCGCCCGTACCTTGCGCCGCGCGACATTCGCCGTCGCCATGGGGGTGCGGCCCTTCGGGCGCAGGCTCCTCGGGTCGAATCTCTTCGTCGCGGCTCGTCGGCCAGCGCGTGACGCTGCAACCAGGCCGTCACGTTGAGTTTGCGACGCCAGTTGCTCTCTTCGTTCGCCTTGCAGGGCGCGGGCTCGGCGTCCGTACTGCTGGCCACGCTGTTGCTTGGGGCAAGTCTCGGGCCCGAGGTGCAAGGAGAATTCAGCCGCACCAAGGCTGAGATCGAGCTGATCGGGGCCTTGGCCATGTTCGGCCTGCCGCAGTCCCTCTTCTTCTACGTGAAGTCTGGGCGCCTTGGCAACAGTGCGGCGATGAGCTGGGCACTCGGGAGCGCGGCACTGGCTGTGCCGATCGGTGCGTTGTACGCACTGATGCAGTACCCCCATGGCTGGCCGTGTGCTGCTGCTGTTCGGTGCGGCGGTCGGCGGGTTCGTGGCACACGGACAACTGCGCGGGTTGCTGCTGGTTCGCCTGCGGACGGAATGGTTCAACGTCATGACCGCACTGCCACAGGTGCTGGTGCTCGTTGGCGTTGGCCTGGTCGTTTGGAAGGGAGCGTCAGCCTCATTTGCGATGCCGAGCTGGCTCGCGGTGTTCGCGATCGCCTACGGCAGTGCAGCCTTGGTATCGGGACGAAAGCTTGGCGCGACGCGCGAGGACCCGCCGACGCAGCGCGCGGGATGGCGAGAGCTCGGTCGCTACGGTCTCGCGACCTGGATTGCCACGGTGCTGGGCACTGCGGCGACCCTTGCCGCGCAGCGTTGGGTCGAGGGCCGCGAAGGCCTGGTGGCGCTCGGTCAGTTCACGATGGCGCTGACGCTGGTGCGCCTGCCGCTGACGCCAGTGACTTACGCAGCGCCCTTGCTGTTCCGACGCTGGATGGAGCAGCCCGGCGCGCGCGCCTCGCGGCGATGGGCGGCCACGTTGTTCTCAATGATGCTCGCCGCTGCCGCGCTCGCCTGGTCGGGTTCATCGTTTTGGCCCGACCTCGGATTGGGACCGGCCTACGAAGGCACGGCCCACGCACTGGCAATCTTGCTTGTTGGCGGGGCGGCCGAGGCGGCGTCGCGTGTGCTGACCGCTCAGGCCAGCGCTGCGGGTCGACCAGGGATCGCAGTGCGATCCGAGGCCGCGCGATGGATCGTGCTGGCGTCAGGCTTCGTGCTCCCGTTGCCACCCGGCCTGCTGCCCATGTGCGCGGTCTGGGCGCTGGCGTCAGCGGCCGCGGCGATGGTCTTCGTGCTCCATGCCAAGGCGATTGCCGCCGCCGAGGAGCCGTCGCTGTGACGACAAGGCTTGCCTTGCTCGGGCCGGCGAACTCGATTCACTTGCAGCGCTGGGCAAACGCGCTGGCGCAGCGCGGACATCGCGTATGCGTGGTTTCCCAACACCCTTGCGAGCCTTGTTTGCTCGACCCTGCGGTCGATGGCGAATGGCTTCGCCACTGCGGAGAGCGGGAGCTACAGCCGCTTGAGCCGTTTCGCCCGAGCGCCGCTATCAGTCCGGGGAAGCGACGTATTCGCCTTTCCGTAGTAGAGCCTCTTCAAGGCGTCCCTACGTTGTGGTGCGTGACGAAAGGCTTCGCGTTCGCGCCCCGGGAATCGGGTGCAGCATCGGCGTTTCCACTTCCATGAAGTGGTGCTCGACCATGAACTGGCGAATCGAGCTGATCGCCTTGCTGCGCGCCGCAAAGCGCGCCCGCGCCGACTCGTCGGTGATCAGATCGACATAGCGTTGGCGGTACTTCTGCTCCTGATCCGCCATGCCGTGGAACTTGTCGGGCAGCGGCCGCAGGCTCTTCGTAAGCAGCCGCAGCGTGCTCGCGCGTACCGACAACTCGCCGGTGCGCGTCTTGAAGAGCGTGCCCTCGCAACCGATGATGTCGCCAAGGTCCCAGTGCTTGAAGGCGTCGTAGACAGCGTCGCCCAGCGCGTCCTTGGTCACAAAAAGCTGGATGCGGCTCCCGCCCGGCCCCATCGAGCCATCCTGCAGCGTGCAAAACGCCGCCTTGCCCATCACGCGCTTCAACATCATCCGGCCGGCGACGCTGACCTTGACGCCGAGGGCTTCGAGCTCCGCGGCCGGGAGGTGGGTCGTACTGACGCACCAACTCGCCGGCGTGGTTGCGGGGCTTGAAGTCGTTCGGGAAGGCCACGCCCTCGGCGCGGATCGAGGCGAGCTTGGCGCGCCTTTCTGCAATCAACGGACTGTTGTCTGCGGCGATGGCTGGCGTTGCGCTGTCTGACGTCATATGCATTCTCAATCCAACCGGAATTCTAGTTGCCGGCGCCCTGGTCGTTCGGGGCGGCATTGAGGCCCACCTACAATCGACGCGGAAGGCAAGGCGCTTAGAGCGGGTGTTTGCCCCGATGCTGCGAAATCAGGGATGCCCGATCGGATAGGGGACATGAAAAAGATACTCGTGACAGGTGGCGCCGGCTTCCTCGGGTCGCATCTCTGTGAGCGCCTGTTGGCCGAGGGTAACGACGTTTTGTGCGTCGACAACTACTTCACGGGCACCAAGGAAAATATCGTCCATCTTCTCGACCATCCGCGTTTTGAGGCGATGCGGCACGACGTGACCTTTCCCCTCTACGTCGAGGTCGACCAGATCTTCAACTTGGCGTGCCCGGCTTCACCCGTGCATTACCAGCACGATCCGGTACAGACGACCAAAACGAGCGTGCACGGCGCGATCAACATGCTCGGCCTGGCGAAGCGGGTAGGCGCGCGCATCTTGCAAGCCTCCACCAGCGAGGTCTATGGCGATCCCGAAGTGCATCCTCAGACCGAGTCGTACTGGGGGCGAGTCAACCCGATCGGCATACGCAGTTGCTACGATGAAGGCAAACGCTGTGCCGAAACGCTCTTCTTCGACTACCGACGCCAGCACGCCCTGGAGATCAAGGTCGTGCGCATCTTCAACACCTACGGACCGCGAATGCACCCCAACGATGGTCGGGTCGTGTCGAACTTCATCGTGCAGGCGCTGCGGGGGGATGACCTCACGATCTATGGCGATGGGTCGCAGTCGCGTAGCTTTTGCTATGTTGACGACCTGATCGAAGCTTTGATTCGCGTCATGGCGACTGACGGCGACTTTACCGGGCCAGTGAACATCGGCAATCCGGTGGAATTCACGATGCTCGAGTTGGCTCAACAGGTCCTGGCGCTGACCGGCTCGCCCAGCCAAGTGGTACTCGCTCCGCTGCCGTCTGACGACCCGCGCCAACGCATGCCCGACATTTCGCTCGCACGCCGGAGCCTCGATGGCTGGCAGCCTACCGTGCAACTCGAACAGGGATTGCGCGCGACGATCGACTATTTCCGCAAGCTGCTCGCTGCGGAGTCGTGAGCCGGCAGAGCCAGCGTACTCCAACCCGTCCCCCATGCTTTCGAACAAATCGATCCTCATGACGGGCGGAACCGGCTCGTTCGGCAGCAGTTCGTGCCGATGACCCTCTCGCGCTACAAGCCGCGGCGCATCGTGGTGTTCTCGCGCGACGAGCTGAAGCAGTGGGAGATGGCGAGGCATTCCACGGCGACGACGGTGCGCTTCTTCATCGGCGACGTGCGCGACCGGAGCGGCTGCATCGGGCGCTCGCGGCGTCGACTTCGTCATCCACGCGGCGGCGCTCAAGCAGGTGCCGACTGCCGAGTACAACCCGTTCGAGTGCATCAAGACCAACGTCAACGGCGCGAGAACGTGATCGAGGCGCTGCATCGACAACGGCGTGCAAGCGGGTCATCGCGCTGTCCACCGACAAGGCGAGCAACCCGATCAACCTGTACGGCGCCACCAAGCTGGCCTCCGACAAGCTGTTCGTCGCCGCCAACTCATAGGCGGGCGGCCACGACACGCGCTTCGCGGTGGTGCGCTACGGCAACGTGGTCGGTTCGCGCGGCTCGGTGGTCCCGTTCTTCCTCGGTTGATCGCCGACGCACGGAGTACTGCCGATCACCGACGACCGCATGACGCGCTTCAGGATCACGCTGGAGCAGGGCGTCGACCTCGTCTGGCATGCCTTCGAGGGCATGCAGGGCGGCGAGATCTTCGTCCAGAAGATTCCGTCGATGCGCGTCGCCGACCTCGCTCGCGCGATGGCGCCGCGCTGCCGGCTCGACATCGTCGGCATCCGCCCGGGCGAGAAGCTGCACGACAGATGATGGGCGGCCGACGACTCGCACCTCACGCTCGAGTTCGACGACCACTTCGAGATCCTGCCGACCATCCGCTTTTCACTGGAGATGGACTACACCACCAATCGCCTCGGCGGACGGGCGACCGGTTGCCGAGGGCTTCGAATACAACTCGGGCAACAACGCGCGAGTGGCTGAGCGTCGACGAGTTCCGCGAGGTAGACCAACCGGAGATGATCGGCGCATTGACACATTCCCTACGGGCGCCAGGAGGTCACGCAGGCCGACATCGACGCCGTCGATGCGGTGCTGCGCTCGGACTTCCTGACGCAGGGCCGGCGGTGCCACGTTTCGAGCAGGCGCTGGCCGGGTATTGCGGCGCGCGCACGCGGTGGCGGTGAACAGCGCGACCTCGGCGCTGCACATCGCGTGCCTGGCGCTCGGTCTCGGGCCGGGCGACTGGTTGTGGACCTCCCCGATCACCTTCGTCGCTTCGGCCAACTGCGCGCTCGTACTGCGGCGCGCGCGTCGATTTCGTCGACATCGACCCGCGCACCTACAACATGGTCCGACGCGCTGGCGGCCAAGCTCGAGCAGGCGGCGCGCGAGGGACGCCTGCCCAAGGTGGTGGTGCCGGTGCACTTCGCCGGGCAGAGCTGCGACATGGCGGCGATCGACGCGCTCGGCAGCGCTACGGCTTTCGCATCGTCGAGGACGCTTCGCACGCGGTCGGTGGCCGCTATCGCGGCGAGCCGGTCGGCACGTGCGCGTTCAGCGACATCACCGTGTTCAGCTTCCATCCGGTGAAGATCGTCACCACCGGCGAGGGTGGCATGGCGCTCACCAACGACGCCGCGCTCGCGCAGCGGCTGGAGCGGCTGCGCAGCCACGGCATGACGCGCGATGCGGCGCAGATGAGACGCGACGCCGGACGGCCCGTGGTACTACGAGCAGGTCGAGCTCGGCTACAACTACCGCATGACCGACATCCAGGCGGCCCTCGGGTCAGCCAGGTGGCCCGGATCGACGACTACGTGCAGCGCCGCCACGGCTGGCGCCGCGCTACGACGCACTGCTGGCGGACCTGCCGCTGATCGTGCCGGCGCGTCCGGACGACGCGCACTCGGCCTGCACCTGTATCCGGTCCAGGTCGACGTCGACGCGCTGTCGGCGGCCGCCGCGAGGTGTTCGACGCGCTGCGGGCAGGCGGGCATCGGCGTCAACGTCGCACTACATCCCGGTGCACACGCAGCCGTACTACCGGCGCATGGGGTTCCGGCGCGGCGACTTTCCGCGGTGCCGAGGCCTACTACGCGCGAGGCGATCAGCCTGCCGATGTTCGCGACGCTGAGCGACGCGCAGCAGGACGAGGTCGTCGCGGCGCTGCGCAAGGCGCTCGCATGAGGCTCGCGGTGATCCCGGCGCGCGGCGGCAGCAAGCGCATCCCGCGCAAGAACATGCGGCCGTTCGCCGGCAAGCCGATCATCGCCACGTCGATCGACGCGGCGCGTGCCTGCGGGTTGTTCGACCAGGTGGTGGTGTCGACCGACGACGAGGAGATCGCCGAGGTCGCGCGCGAGCCGGGGCGCAGAGCGCCGTTCATGCGGCCGGCCGGAGTTGTCCGACGATCACACCGGCACGATCCCGTGTGGCCACGCGATCCGCCGTGCAGTGGCAGCGCGCGACGGGCCACTGCCCGACCAGGTCTGCTGCATCTACGCGACCGCGCCATTCGTGGAGCCGCGGGGACCTGGCAGAGGGGCTCGATCGCCTGGCTGCGAGCGGCAAGTCGTTCGCCTTCTCGGTCACCAGCTTCCGTTCCCGATCCAGCGCGCGCTGCGCATCGACGCCGAGGGCCGGTGCAGCCGAGTCTGGCCGGAGAACATCGCCCGCCGTTCGCAGGATCTCGAAGAGACCTTTCACGACGCCGGGCAGTTCTACTGGGGCCGCGCCTCGACGACGTGGTGCTCTACTCAGCGCGCTCGGTCCCGCGTGGCGGTGCCATGCGTGCACCTGGTGCAGGACATCGACACCGAGGAGGACTGGGTCCGCGCCGAACTGATGTTCGCGCTGAGTGCCCGACAGGCCCGGCGATAAGGTGGCGCTGCGCACCGATGCGTCGTCGCAGATCGGCACCGGGCACCTGATGCGCTGCCTGACGCTGGCCGATGCGCTGCGCGAGCAGGGCGCGCGCTGCAGTTGCGGGCGCGCGCTGTCCGGACGTATGTTCGAAGCGGTGTCACTGGCCGGTATGACGTCACAGTTCTGCCCTCCTCAGCCAGCCAACGTGCGCCGCCGCCGGTTCGCCGGCGCACCGACATGGCTGGAGGCGGACTGGCCGGCAGACGCGGCGCAGGTGATCGGCGCGCTTGCAGGCGAGCGGCCCGACTGGCTGGTCATCGACCACTACGCGCTCGACGCCGGATCGGGAATCGGCGCTGCGCCCGCACGTGCAGCGCCTGCTCGTGATCGACGACCGTGGCCGATCGTCGGCTGCATGTGATCTACTGCTCGATCAGAACCTCGGCCGGAACGCTGTCGACTATGTGGCGCTCGTGCCGGTCGGCTGCCGTGTGCTTGCCGGGTCGCAGTTTGCGCTGCTGCGACCGGAGTCGCGGCGTTGCGGGCTGCCAGTCTGGCGCGGCGGCGTGCACCGGTGTTGGAGCAGCTGCTAGTAACCATGGGCGGCGTCGATGCCGGCGACGCAACAGGCGCGATGCTCGAGGCACTCGGCAATTGCAACCTCCCTCCGCTGCTGCGCATCAAGGTCGTGATGGGTCGGTCGGCTCCTGCGCTTGCGGCTGTTCGGGAGAGGGCGGCTCACATGCGATGGCCGACGCAGGTGCTGGTCGACGTGGCTGACATGGCAGCGTTGATGGTCGAGGCTGACTTGGCTATCGGCGCCGCTGGCACGACGTCGTGGGAGAGATGCTGTCTCGGTCTGCCGTCGATCGTGGTCGCGCTTGCGGACAATCAACGCAGCATTCAATGCGCATTGCAAGCGGCGGGCGCAGCCATTGCTTTGAATGCTCGTTGGCGTGGCGCGGACTTCGAGATCGCATGCTTTGATGCTGCAACGCGCGATGCAATTGACCCAGTTGAACTGGCTCGAATGGGTACCAAGGCGGCCGACCTTGTCGATGGCCTTGGGACAGTATGAGAGCCCTGGCAGCAATGGTTGAGCTAGGGGCAAGACCATGAAGATCACGATCTTGTGCACTTCGGAAACCCACCCCGTGAACGCATCCATCGAACTTGGGTCGGGCGCGGAAGGGCAGCTCGAGATTTCGTTACCGACTCGCCGTGACGTGCAGGGTGGAGACTTCTTGTTCGGCTAGTCTTGCGCGGAGATCGTGACGGAGATCGAGTGAGGTCGAACTCCTTGGTGCTCCACGCGAGCGCCCTGCCGCACGGGCGAGGATGGAACCCGCACATCTGGCAGCTGATTGCCGGAGCGACGCAGATAACTGTGACCCTTCTCGCCGCTGAAGACGAAGTTGACGCGGGGCATGGAATCGACTGCGCTGCCAATTTCGAAGGCTGCACTGAGGGCTGCCTTCCACGCTGCGCTCTTTCGGGCCGAAATGGATCTGCTCGACTTTGCCGTCGACTTGGGACACAGGGTCGACCCGAAGCCGCAGCGGACGGATGTCGAGTCGTCCTACTACCGCTTGCGCAATCCGTCGGACAGCCTGATCGACCCCTTTCGCACGATTGCGGAGCAATTCAACTTGTTGCGCGTCTGTGATCCACAGCGTTATCCGGCATTCTTCGACCTACACGGGTGTCGTTACATGATCACTCTGGAGAAGATCGATGTTCGGAGCTAGCTTTGCGATCGCCGGTGTTCGCATAGGCGCCGCGTTTCCGCCCTACGTGATTGCGGAGATGTCCGCCAATCACAACGGAAAAATCGAGACTGCGTTCGCGATCATTGATGCTGCCAAGGCAGCTGGCGCGTCGGCGGTCAAGCTCCAGACCTATCGTCCGGATACATTGACATTGGATTCTGACGCGGAGGACTTCCAACTCCGCGATGGGCTGTGGGTCGGCCGAAGCCTTTACCAACTGTACTGTCAGGCGCAAACCCCCTGGGAATGGCACCGCCCGCTGTTTGAACACGCGCGACACGCCGGTATCATCATCTTCAGCTCGCCATTCGACGCAAGCGCGGTTGACCTTCTCGAAAGCCTTGGTGCCCCCGCCTACAAGATCGCCTCCTTCGAGGCAGTCGACCTGCCGTTGATCCGCTATGTCGCGCGCACCGGCAAGCCGATGATTATCTCCACCGGCATGGCCGACGTGCAGGAGATTGGCGAGGCGGTCGAGGCGGCGCGATCAGGCGGCTGCCTCGAACTAGCACTCCTGCACTGCGTGAGCGGTTATCCAGCGCCTGCCTCCGACTACAACCTGCGCACCATTGCTGACATGCGCGAACGCTTCGATGCCGTGATCGGCCTTTCGGACCATACGCTCGACAACAGCACGGCACTGGCTGCCATCGCTCTCGGCGCGGCCATCGTGGAAAAGCACTTCACACTTGACCGCAGTGGCGGTGGGCCAGACGACAGCTTCTCGCTCGAGCCCGCGCAGTTCGCCGCCTTGTGCCGCGACAGCCGCACTGCCTGGGAAGCGTTCGGCAGCGTCGACTACGGGCGCAAGTCCAGCGAGCAGGGCAACGTGAAATTCCGACGCTCGTTGTACTTCGTGAGGCCGCTTGCGGCTGGCGAGACGGTCACCGCGGATGCGGTGCGCAGCGTCCGGCCGGGCTACGGCCTTGCGCCGAAGCACCTCGATCGCGTGATTGGTCGCGTGGTCCGCCGCGACGTTGGATTCGCCACACCGGTCTCCTGGGACGACCTGGAATGACGGCGCTGCGGATCGGCTTCGCGACGATCTACGCTTGGCGGCCGCATGTCGAGCACGCCTGGTTTCTGGCCCAGTTGGCCGAGAGAGCCGGCCACAGTGCCTTCTTCCTAACCTGCGACGCCGACCTGCCGACCTGCTACACGCGCCAGATGCGCGACCGCCCGGCCTGGCGGGAATGCCTGGAGTGCCGAGCCGGCGGCATTCGCTCGTACGCGAGTCGGAACGTCGCATCGATTGGCGACCACGCGCCTCACGACACCGCGCGCGCCGCGCCGCAATGGGCGTTCTCGAGCGTGAGCACGCTGGGCCGTTTCGAATCCGATGCCGACTATAAGAGTCCCGCTTTCGCGGACCTCGCCGAGCGACTTCAGCCGGCGGTGCAGATCAGCTACCAGGCTGCGCGCGCGTGGATACGCGGGCAACGCCTGGACGCCGTGTGCGTGTTCAACGGTCGGATGGACGCCACCCGCGCGGTCTTCGAGGCTGCGCGTTCGCTCGGTGTTCGCGTGGTGAGCATGGAGCGCACCTGGTTCAGCGACGGGTTACAGTTGTACCCAGAGGAATTGTGTCTGGGGTTGGGCAGCGTCCACCGGTTGGTCGGCACTTGGCGCGACCGACCTTTGACGCGCGCACAAGCGCTACTTGGCGCGTCGCACGTGGCTCGGCGCTTTTTGCGCCAGAACGCTAATGAGTGGCGAGCCTACAACGTCAATGCACGCTCCGCGGCGTGGCCGGTTGACGGCGGGCGGCGCAAGATTCTGCTCATCCCGAGCAGCCGCAACGAGGTCTGGGGTCATCCGGACTGGGCGTCGGGCTGGCCCGACCCGCTGGCGGCCTACGATGCGCTGATCGAACATCTGCGCCTCGCAGCAAGCGACCTGGTGCTTCGCTGCCATCCGAACTGGGCCGAGCGGATCGGCCGTCAGGGAGGCGAGCACTCTGAGCGGCACTACGCCGATTGGGCGGCGCGGCGCGGCGTGCACGTCGTTGCGAGCGCAGACGCGACGAGCACGCTCGCGCTGATCGAGCAGTGCGACGCGATCGTCGTCGCCAACGGAAGCGCTGCGCTCGAAGCAGGCATCCTCGGCAAGCAGGTCATCGCTATCGCGCCTTCGATCTACCAGGAAGCCGGATTTCGCGACGCCGTAGTTGCCCCAGAACAACTGCCGGCGCTTCGTCTGCATGACGACATGCTGGACGCGTTGGAGCGCGACGAGCGCCGGGCGACGATCTCTCGCCTGACACTTCGCTTCGCCTACACGATGGCGCACCGCGTACCGCAATACACGCGCTTCGTCCGCGCCGATGCGACCACGCGCTTTCGCTACGACCTGAGTGCCGATCCGCAGCGCTTCATCGATTTGCTGACCACCGGCGAGCTCCGCGCTGACGACGAGGGCCAGGCCGAAGACAGTGCCGACGAGGACGCGGTGCTGCAGCAGATCGAAGCGGCGATCGGCAGGGGCTGCTGCAGGCGCTGGCACCCGAAGAGAGGCGCTACCTGCCGATGCGGCGGCGGTTCCTCTTTCGTCCGATCGACAGTGTCCGCCAATGGATGCCGGTCGGCGACCGGTAGGGTGGTCGCGTTTCGACAACGCAATCCGATCATGTCGCGCTTGAGCCACTTCGACAGCGCCCTGCCTTTGCGGCCGGGGTACACGCTGGCACGTGAGGTGGCTCGCTGAGACGGCGCGCGAAGGCTAGTCGCCGTGTCGCGACGTCGGATGCACACGCGGCGATTGCGAGCGCAGATTGCGACATGCAAGGTTCGCATGGAAGAGAGCCCTTTCGCCCCACCTCGTCGATCGCGGTCACGCCGGGGTACGGTCGGGCAACCCGAACCTGCGCGCCCAGTACTTCAACGCCGCGTTGCATTCGGCGGCCCCACGCCAATGGGCGCTCAGCACCTGCTGCTGCGTTGCGATACACGTTGTTCGACTGCGGCGTCATGCACGACCGACGCTCCGCGATTGATCTGCGTATGCTGGTCTGAGTCGCCGTGATGGCCCGCCTGACCGACTGGCTTCCGGCGTTCACTCCGCGACGCCGCCAGCAGCTCTGGTACGGTCCGCTGCTCGGTCTGGCGATGGCGCTCGCGTTGGTGCGCCTGCTCGCCTACGCGCGCTTCCTGAGCATTGAGGGCTTCGGTGCTGTGAGTGCGTGTGTGCTGGTGTCAAGTAGCTTCTGCATGCTGGGCTGCGCCGGGCTGATGCCGATGCTGCAGCGCGAATGGCCCGTGTACATGATCCGCGGGCAGTACCTTCGCGGCCGGGTGCGCGCCGCGCAATGTATGGTCGCGGCCGTCGCTACCGGGTCGGTTCTCATGGCCGCGTCGGCGGGCGGACTGTCGGTGGCCGGGCTCGTGGGTGGCGTGCTCGCAATGGCCATTGTCCACGGGGTTGCGCAGCAATTCTTCCTGATAGTGACCACCGAGAGCCGGAGTGCCGGCAACGCTCTGCAGTACGCTCGGCAGCAATTCGCGCGCAGTGCGGCGATGTTGGGTGTTGGCCTGACGGCGGTCCTCAACGGCGGCGGCGCGATCGAATTGATCGCATGCGAGGCCGCCGTGACACTTATCGCCGTCAAAACGATCACGCTGCAGGGCGATCGCACTAATCGCGTTCGGCTGACGCTGATTCTTGCCGCGGCAGTGCATCGATTGCGGTGGGTCCAGTGGCGCGTGGCGCTGACGATGATGAGCGTGATGCTGGTCTCGTTCGCCATGGTCAACGTCGACCGCTGGCTTGCGTCGGGCTTGTTGGAGGTCAAGTCTTTCGGGCTCTACTCCTTTGCCGCGATCGTGCTGTCGATCGCCCAGGCCTGTCAGGCGCTGATCAACGCGTCGGGATATCCTCTCATCGCTAGGCGTCACGCGGTCGAGGGGCCATTCGGAGCATTCCGGGTGAGCATGAAGCTCACTGTCCTAATCTTTGCCGGCGGCTTGGCCGTGCTGGTTCCGACAGGCTGGGTTGCAGGGCTCATCGTGCAACACTGGTACCCGGACTACGCGGCCGCAGGACCGCTGCTGTTGTGGTTCGCGGTGATTGGCCTGCTCCGTGCTGCGGACTTCTGGAGTTCGTTCCTGATTGTTGCCGGTCATGAATCGCGGCTACTGCTTCTCAACGCGACGGCTTGCGTGGGAGCCTTGCTTATCTGGTCCGCCTGGGTCTCTCTGACCCCGGGCGCGACCTCGAGACCGTCGGCCTATGCGGTGCTGGCGGGCTTGGTGACGGGGTTGGGCGCGGTAGTCACGTTCGCCGCCGCGTGGCACCTCGGTGGGAAGACAAGGGCGGACGCGAGGAACTGAACGCATGAAGGTGCTTTCGAAGATCGCCCGGAAGATTGGCTCTATCAACCTGTTTGCCGAACCCGTGATTCGGCATGCCCGGGTGTCGGCGAGGGAGGTCCACGTCTGATGGGAACGGCGACCGCAGTCGCGCAGGAAAGGCTGGTTTCCGTCGTAGTGCCCTGCTACAACAGCGTCGACTTTCTGTCGGCGACGTTGGGCTCGGTGCTCGCACAGACCTATCGGATGCTGGAACTGATCGTCGTCGACGATGCGTCGACCGACGGCTCCGACGCGTTTGTCGAGAAGATGGCGGCGCAGGACTCACGCGTGCGACTCCTGCGCATGCCGCGCAACACGGGCGCTCCGGCCGCGCCGCGCAACGCCGGCGTCGGTGCTGCCCACGGGGAGTGGATCGCATTCCTCGACGCCGACGACATCTGGCACCCGCGCAAGCTGGAACTGCAGATCCTGGCCCTGGCCGAACACGGTGCGCAGATGTGCAGCACGCGGATGATCGACTTTCGCGACGAGCGTCGAATCGCCATGGCTGCCGTGCCGCAGCGGCCAGCAATCGAGCGCATCACGCTCGTCAAGCAACTGCTGAAGTACCGCACGCCCACCTCTAGCATCGTCGTGCGACGCTCCCTGATGCTGAGAAGCCCGTTCAACGAAGACCTTGCCTTCAAGGCCCGCGAGGACACCGACTGTTTCATTCGCATGCATGAACTCATCGATCACAGTATCAAGCTTCGGGTCGCGCTTGTTCACTACCGCCAGCAGGCGAACCAGATTTCGGGCAACAAGTGGCGGATGGTGCGCCGGCACTTGGCGATGCTGCAGAAGTACCGCTTGCGCTCGGGACGGGGGCTGGGCGCGATGGCGTACGTGTATACGTTGACGCACTTCGTGTCTTCGATTTACGTACGGTTGATTCGTGGCGTGCTGTAGCCCCGCCTGCGCGATGCGACGCCTTCACAATGCCTCCCGATGAGCACCGAACCCGAACCCCATGCCGAGGCGCTTGCCGTCGCCGAACGCTACGCCCGTCGGCGCTCGGGAAGCCTCTACAGCATCCTGCGACCGGAGGTCGTGGCGAGCACGCAGGAATGGCAGCGCGAGATGCTGCGTTTGCTGGCAGGTGTGTGCGGCTACGACGACGCCGCGTTGCGACGGCTCAAGCTGGTCGATGTCGGCTGTGGCTGGCGGCCATTTGCTGGACTTCCTGCGCTTCGGTTTCGTGCCGGAACACCTGACCGCCATCGAACTGTTGCCCGAGCGTTGCGCGCGGCGCGCCACGTGTTGCCCGCCGCGCTGACATTCATCATGGCGATGCCTGCAGGCCGAAGTCGCCTCGGCAGCAGGACGTGGTGTTCGTCGGTCGTTTTTTCGTCGTTGCTCGACGACTGCCTTCCAGCAGCACCTCGCGGACGCGATGTGGCGCTGGCTCAGGCCTGGCGGGGGTGTCTCTGGTACGACTTCACGTTCGACAACCCGCGCAACCCGGACGTGCGCGGCGTGCCGCTGTCGCGCGTTCGGGCGTTGTTACCCGAGGCACGCATTGCTGCGCGCCGCGTGACGCTCGCGCCGCCGCTGGCACGGACGGTGTGCCGCTTTCATCCGTCGCTCTACACGCTGCTCAATGTATTGCCGCTGCTGCGTACGCATTTGCTCGCCTGGGCGGAGAGGGCGCGCTGAAGCGACGCGGGTGCGTCAGTTAGACTGCGAGCATCAGAACATCACCGCATCAATTGCCTCGCACGGAGCCCAAGTGCGCACCACGCTCGACATCGACGACGACCTGCTCCTCGCGGCCAAGGAATTGGCGCGGCGCGAAGGCGCGACCGCGGGCGCGGTGGTTTCGCGCCTGCTGCGGCGCTCGCTGACCGGTGCAGGTGCGGCCGCGCCCGCGAGGTCGGCGCGCTCGCGGCGCACTGCGGTCGCCGGCTTCGTGCCCTTCGACGCGCCGACCGGTGTGGTCGTCACCGACGAGCACGTCGAGCGCCTGCGCGAAGCCGAGGGCCTCTGAGCTTGCGCGCGTTGCTCGACGTGAACGTGCTCGTCGCGCTGCTTGACGCGGCGCACCTGCACCACCGCGTGGCGACCGATTGGCTGGCGGCCAACTTGCGCCACGGCTGGGCCTCTTGCCCGCTGACGCAAAACGGCTGCCTGCGCATCCTGTCGCTGCCCGCCTATCCCAACCCGCAGCCGACGGCGACCGTCGCCGAGCGTCTGGCGCTGGCGCTGGTCGACGATGCGCACGCCTTCTGGCCCGATACCTTCAGCTTGCTCGAGCCTGAGCGCATCGCCTGGGATCGCGTGCTCAGTTCGCGCCGGATCACCGATGCCTACCTGCTCGCGCTCGCGGCGGCCAACGCCGGGCGTCTGGTGACATTCGACCGCGGCATCGCCGTCGAGGCGGTGCGCGGCGCGGCAAAGAAGAACCTCGTCGTTCTCCACTGAAGGTCGATCCCGCATGTCGCAACCCTTCCTCCCTTTCGCCCTGCCCGAGATCGGCGAAGAAGAGATCGCCGAAGTCGTCGACACGCTGCGCTCGGGCTGGATCACGACCGGCCCGAAGGCGAAGCGTTTCGAGGAGGACTTCATTGCCTTCCTCGGCGACCCTTCGCTGCAGGCGATTGCCGTCAACTCGGCGACCGCAGGCTTGCACCTGGCGCTCGAGGCGCTCGGCATCGGCCCCGGCGACGAGGTCATCACGACGACGCACACCTTTACCGCGACGGCCGAAGTGGTGCGCTACCTCGGCGCCGACGTCGTGCTGGTGGATATCGACCCGGCCACGCTCAACATCGACCCGCGCGCGGTCGAGGCGGCGATCACGCCGAGCACCAAGGCTGTTCTGCCGGTGCACTACGCGGGCCTCGCGGCCGACATGGGTGCGATCCTCGACATCGCACGGCGCCACGGCCTCAAGGTCATCGAAGACGCTGCGCACGCACTGCCGACGACCTGCGGTGGCGCGCTCGTCGGCACGCTCGGCGCGCGACGCCTGCGTGTTCAGCTTTTATGCCAACAAGACGATCACGACCGGCGAGGGCGGCATGCTCGTCACGCGCGATGCGGCGCTCGCCAAGCGCGTGAGGGTGATGCGCCTGCACGGTATGAGCCGCGATGCATTCGACCGTTTCACGTCCACCGTGCCGAGCTGGGCCTACGAGATCATCGCCCCCGGCTTCAAGTACAACCTGACCGACATCGCCGCCGCGCTCGGGCTGCAGCAGTTGAAGCGCATCGAAGGCTTTCAGCATCGGCGCGAGGCGATCGCGGCGCACTACGACGCCGCGTTTGCCGACTTGCCGCTCGTCACCCCGCCGCGCCCGGCGCCGGGTGACCGGCATGCATGGCATCTCTACGTCGTGCGGTTGATGGACAGCGCTCCACTCGCGCGTGACCGCTTCATCGAGCGTCTGTTCGAAGCAGGCATCGGCTGCAGCGTGCACTACATCCCGCTGCATCTCCACCCTTATTGGCGTGATCGCTACGGCCTGCGGCCGGCGCAGTTCCCGCACAGCCAGCACGCGTACGAGCGGATGCTGACGCTGCCGCTTTACACAAGGATGAGCGATGCCGATGTCGAGCGCGTCGTCACCACGGTCCGCGATCTGCTGCGCCCGCCGGCGTGAACCGCGTTCGATGGCCAAGCGCGTGTTCGACATCGTGTTTGCTGGCCTCGGCCTGCTGCTGCTGTCGCCGCTGCTCATCGGGCTCGCGCTCTGGGTGCGGATCGATTCGGCCGGCCCGGCGCTGTTTCGGCAGGAGCGCGTCGGGCGCTTCGGCCGGCCGTTTCACATCCACAAGTTCCGCACCATGGTCGAAGGCGCGCCGGCGCTCGGGCCGGACATCACGGTCGGGGCCGACGCGCGCATCACGCGTGCCGGCGCGTGGCTGCGCGCGCGCAAGCTCGATGAGCTGCCGCAGTTGATCGACGTGCTCGTCGGCCACATGAGCCTCGTCGGCCCGCGGCCCGAAGTGCCGCGCTACGTCGCGCTCTATCCGCAAGCCTTGCGCGACAAGGTGCTGTCGGTGCGGCCCGGCATCACCGACCCGGTCTCGCTCGCACATGCGGACGAGAGCGCTCAGCTCGCACGCGTGGCAGACCCCGAGCGCGAATACGTCGAGGTGTTGATGCCCGCCAAGCTGCGCGAAGCGGCAGCGTACGCCGAGCACGCCACGCTGTGGACCGATCTTCAGGTGCTGCTGCGTACCTTGCGCCTGCTGGGGTCTTCGTGACAAAGTCGACGTCTGCTCCCGCAGGGTTGACGGTCTGGCACCGGCTCGAGATCTTCCTCGCGCGGCTGCGCACGCGGCGCACGATGCTGACGCTTGCGGTCGACGCGATCGTCGTCGCGTTGTGCTGGCACATCACCTACCTGTTCCGGCTCGGCTTCGAGCGCTGGGAAACGCAGCGGCCGACTTACGACGACGAGGTGATGCTCGGCGTCGTCGCTATCTACGTCGTCACCTTCGTGCTGACGCGCGTGCCGCAAAGTATGTGGCGCTTCGCGGGGTTTGGCGAAGTCAAGCGGCTTACGATCGCCTGCATCATCGCTGGCGTCGTCAGCGGGCTCGCGGTGCGCGGGCTCGGCCTCGATCAGGTGCCGCGTGCGGTGCTCGCGCTGCACCCGATCGTCACGCTGATGGGCGTGTGCGTCGTGCGCATCCTCTATCGCATGGTGTACGAGCACGCGCGCAGTCGCATCACCGGCGGCGACGCCGAGATTCGTCGGGCGATAGTGCTCGGCGCGGGCGACGCTGCACGCCGTCTGCTGGCGGGCATTCACCGCCAGGGCTGGATCGTGCTCGGCCTGCTCGACGACGACCCCGCGCTCGTCGGTGTGCGTCTCGCTGGTGTGCCGGTGCTCGGGTCGCTCGCCGCGATGAAGTCGCCGGGCGTGCTGGGTGGTGCAACGCACTTGATCCTCGCCATGCCCGACGCGTCGCCGACGCGCCGGCGCGAGGTGCTCGCCCTCGCGTCGCAGACCGGGCTGCAGGTGCTCACCGTGCCCGGCGAGGAGGAACTGCGCGAAGGCGTGCAGGCGCTGCGTGTGCGCGAAATCCTGCCGGAAGACCTGCTCGGCCGGGCGCCCGTGCGGCTCGACGAGGCCGGGGTCGCCGAATGCCTGACGGGCAAGGTGGTGCTGATCACCGGCGCCGGCGGCAGCATCGGCGCCGAGCTGTGCCGGCAGGTCGCGCGCTTTGGGCCGGCACGGCTCGTGCTGTTCGAGGCAAGCGAATTCAACCTCTATTCGATCGAGCAGGAGCTCGGCACTGCATTTCCCGCGCTCGAACTCGCACGGCTGCTCGGCGACGTGAAGGACGGCGAGCGCCTCGCCGAGGTGTTCACGGTCTGGTGCCCGCAGGTCGTGTTCCACGCCGCGGCGTACAAGCACGTGCCGCTCGTCGAGCGCGACAACGCCTGGACGGCGCTGCAGAACAACCTCGTCGGTACCTGGCAGGTGGCCTTGGCTGCGGCGCGTGCCGGCGCCGAGCGCTTTGTGCTCATCAGCACCGACAAGGCGGTGAACCCGACCAACGTGATGGGCGCGACCAAACGAGCAGCCGAGATGGTCGTCAGCGACCTCGCTGCGAGCTATCCGGCGACGCGTTTCATGGCGGTGCGCTTCGGTAACGTGCTCGGCTCGAGCGGCAGTGTGATCCCGAAATTCAAGGAGCAGATCGCGCGGGGCGGCCCGGTGACGGTCACGCACCCGGAGATCATCCGCTACTTCATGACCGTCTCCGAAGCGGCGCGCCTTGTGCTGCAAGCAGCGGCGATCGGCGAGAGCGGCCAGGTGCTGGTGCTCGACATGGGCGAGCCGGTGCGCATCGTCGATCTGGCGCGCGCAATGATCCGCCTCGCGGGCCACGATGCCGGCGAGATCGAGATCATCTACAGCGGTCTGCGCCCCGGCGAGAAGCTCTACGAAGAACTGCTTGCCGACGCCGACGCCACCGTGCCGACCCACGTGCCGCGCATCCACGTCTCGCGCATCGCGTCGAACGCCGAGCGCGTGCCGGCAATGCTCGCTTGGGCGACGCAGCGCAGGACGGCCAGTGACGCACAGGTGCAACGATTTCTCGCTGAGATGGTGGTCGAGTATCGGCCGGCTGGCGGTGAAGCTCACGCCGACGGTGAAGCTCACGCCAGCGGCGAGGCGAGCGCGACGTCCGAGGGCGCCGGCGCGGCGGTGCCGGCCTCGTCTGCCCGATGAACGTCGCCTACCTCGACCCGGCCTACAGCTGCCACTTCCACGATCTCGCAGCAAGCGTCGCGTCGCGTACTGGCGGTCGCTCGGTTGCCTTGCTGTCCTCGCCGGCATATCGGCAGTACACGCAGGGCGATCGCAGTTTCGTCTGGCCACCCGGAAGGTCGGCGCACCGCTACGACTGGCCGGCGGAGTTCGAGCGCGCCGAATGGGCCGCATTACGCGATCCGGATGCCGCGGCGGTCTTCTCGCATGCGGTCGAATGGTTCATCGAGCGCTTGACCCAGGAGCGCGTCGAGTTGTGCCTCGTCTTCTCCGATGCGCGGCCGTTCTCGGTCGCCGCGCGGCTTGCGGCGCAGGAACTCGGTGTCGTCTGCCTCTATTTCGAACGCGGCGCGTTTCGCTTCGCGACCTCGAGTCTGAGTACGCACGGTTTGAATGCCCGCTTCAGCCTTGATCGCGCTCGCATGTCCGGCGGTATCGATGGCATGCCGGCCGACGCTTCGCTGTTGCGGCGACCGACCGAGCCCTGGCTGCGAACGCGCTTTGCCGTGTTCCTCGCGCGCAACGCGCTGGCGCGCCTGGGAAGTCCCGAACGCGATCTGATCCAGCACAAGCGCTATTCGCTACGCCGCTACTTGCGCCTTGCATGGTCGCAATTCCGTACCGAACATCACCACCGCCGGACCGACGCTGACGAGGTTGACGACCTCGCCGGACGGCCGCTCGTCATCGTGCCACTGCAACTACCGAGCGATTCGCAGTTCGTGCTCTATTCGCCGTTCGCGACGAACCAGGCGTTCATCGATTTCGTTTCGGCGCAGGTGCGAGTGGAGGCACCAGATGCTTTACTGCTGTTCAAGCGCCATCCGATGGACGCGTCGCGCGATCGCTTGCCCGCGGGCGCGCGCTGGGTAGGCGGCAACCTGGCGCGCTTCGACAAGGCGCGCCCGGTCGTCGTTTGCATCAACTCGACGGTCGGCTTCGAGTCACTCGTGCGCGGCATGCGCGTGATCTGCTTCGGGCCGAGCTTCTATGCCGACAACGCAGTGTTGGTACGGGCAACCAAGGCCAGCTTCGGCGACGACTTGCGCCGCTCGCTTGCCCGAGACATCGATCCGGCCGCCGGCGACCAGTTGCGCTCTGACGTGTTGCGCTGGTGTCAGGCTCCCGGCGACGCCTGGGCCTATACGCCCTCAGACATCGAGACGACCGCCGCGATCGTGCTGCAACATCTACACGCTTCACGCGAGCAGACGGACGAGCAAGCGGACGGCACTTCCGCATGACAATTCAATGCCAGCAGCGCATCGGCGATGCGCTCGTAGACTCGCCTGCGAGTCACGCGCCGAAGAGACCGGCCCGCTGAATGCCTGACCCGCTTGCAGTCGATCCGAATCCGATTGAGCTCAGGTGACTGCTCAGCGTGGGCCTCGCCGGGCGTCGCGGCGCCGCTTCAAGCTGCGCAGCAGGCCGATGGCGCGCGCGTCCTTGGGGGGTGCCGACGCGTCCCAGTGGGAAAGCTCGAATAAGACGCGCTCGGGCGTCGTAAACGCGCCGGTCGTGCGGCTGACGTAGCTTGGGTAGACGATCAGCGTGCCGGCCACCAATTCGTCAAGATCGAGGCGTCGTGTGCGACGTGGGTGGACGAGTATGTCGCGCGTCAGGCCCCAGCCGGCGTAGAACGGACTGCCGTGGCAAGTCACGGGCAGTCCGCGTAGCAGCGCCTCGAAGCCGGCGAGCGAGGTCAGCACCTGCACTTCGTCGACCTGTTCGAAAAGCCGGTGGATCGGCACATCGGTCACGATCTCGTCGCACCACCGGCGCGACGCCTCCGCTTCGGCGTGCCCCGGTCGTTTGCCGGCGATCACGTCGGGGTGCGGCTTGTAGACGATCCAAGCGTCCGGGAGTGATGCGCGCACCGCCTGCAGCAGGCCGAGGTTCGTGCACACCCCCGGCGCGCCCCAGGTGATCGAGGCGTCGTTCTCGACTTGTCCGGGTACGAGCACAACACGTCGCGCGCCCGCCGGCCTGTGCCAGGCGCCGGCGCCGACGTTGTACTTGGTGATGCCCGACGTGACGATAGCTTCGCGCAGCGCGCGTGCGCGGGCGAGCGTCGCGCTATCGAACCTGCCGGCCTCCAGCAGCACTTCCAGATCGGACGATGCGCTCGCGTCGTAGTACATCCCGCGCTGATCGATCACCCACGACAAGGGCTGGACGAGGTTCGCGCCGAGGCCTACCGATCGCAGGAAGCCGTCCTCGACACGCAACAGCACTTCTTCAGAACGGCTCGGCACACGATTCGGAGTGTCGGCATCGCCGCGCCCCCACACGGCGCGCGCTTCGCCCGACGCTAGCGGCTCGGATGCCTCGACAAAGCGCAGCGTGCTACCGCCGAAAAAGCTGCGCGTGATCGGCTGCTTCCACCGGGAGAACGCCACCGCCTGCACCTGTGGCGCGAAGCGTTCGCGCATGCGGCGTTGCAAGCCCATCCACTCGATCACACGTTCGGGCTCGCAGCGCAGCTTCGTTTCGGGGTCGATACAACGCAGGTAGTCCACGAGCGCCGCATGCACCAAATCGGCCAACGGCACCGCATGCGGCGTGAGCCGCCGCTCGGGCGCGGGCAGTTCGTCCTGCGTCAAGCCCCAACCTGCATAGAACGGCATGCCGAAGCTGCGCACAGGCCGGCCCCACATCAGCGCCTCGAAGCCCATCTGCGATGTCACGACGTAAACGACTGCCGCCGCTTCGAACAGCGCAGGGGGGTGCGCGTTCGCGGCGAACAGCGTGACGCGCGCCGCCTGTCCTGGCGTCAGCGCGTCGAAGTGCGCGCGCTTGCGGCCGGCGATCACGTCGGGATGCGTCTTGAGCAGCACCGGCAGGCCCGGGTGCTCGTCGAGTGCGGCCTCGAGCATGTGCGCGAAGCTCGCGGCGCTCGCCATGCCGTAGGCGATCGAGGCGTCACCGAAAGTCTGGTCGACGACGAGCGTGAACGGGCCGTCGATCGGCGGTGCAACCTCGCGCGCATGGTTGTACTTCGAGACGCGCGCTTGGCGCCATGCCGCAGCAAGCGTGTCGGCGCGCTGCCTCTGCCCGTCGCTGTGCGGCGTGGCGATCGCTGCCTCGAGCAGCGAAGGTGCATGCGCGTCGTAGTAGATGCCGACGTCGTCGACGCACAGCGTGAGCGGGCCCTCTTGCTTGCCCGGCGTGACCGATCGCAGGAAGCCGTCCTCCAGCGCCAGGTAGGGCAGCCCATATCGGTCTGCAGCTGCCTTCGCGCGCAGGGCGACACCCTTCAAGCCCCAGCCGATGACGGCCTGCGCTTCACGCGGCGGCGTGCCGAAAGGTCGAAAGACGATCGGCAGGTCAAGAAAGTGCTGCAACCCGTGCACCAGCAGCAGGCCGGGATTGCGGGCGACGAGACAGCCGCTTCCTGTCACGGCCTGAGCCGCCTCAGCGCGATTTGCGTCCGATGGCATCGAGAATCGTATCCAGGCGGTGCGACCAGGTGTGATGCGCCAGCACGTGCTCTGCACCGCCACGCATCATCTCGCGGTCGCGTGGCGAGTAGCCGTCGCGCGCGAGCCGCGCGAACAGTTCGTGTGCGGTCTCGGCGCCGTCAACGACCTGGACCCAGTCCCTGAACATGTGACGGATCGCAAGCGCCGGCGTCGACACCGCGAGCCCGCCGCAGGCAAGGATCTCGATCAGGCGGCGCGAGAACATCGTCTCCGAATCCTCGACCGTGTTCACATTGAGCGACGCGAGGTGCGACTTGTAGATTGCGGCCGTGCGCGCATAGGGCACCTTCGGGTGCACCTTGAGTCCCGCGAAATCCGGGTAGCGGTAGTGCCCGCCGCGGCGATCGGAGTTGCGGTCGTACACCGTGAGGCCGAGTGTCGCCGCAGCCGCTTCCAGCAGCACGTCTTGTCGAACGCGCCTCGCGTCGTGGATGTGCCGGCTGTAGCTGCCGACGAAGCTCGCGCCGCGGCGCGCGGACTCGTCGATGCCGTTGTACGAATGGATCGCCGGCTGCACCGCGAACGGCAGCACGCCGACGTGAACATCGGCGCCGACCACTGCGCGATAGCGCGGGACGCACGAGGCATCGACCGTGAAGATCGCATCGAACAACTCCGCACTCTCGATGAAGCGATCGAAGTGAACGCCGTCTTCCTTGTTCCAGAACACAGTCGGGATGTGGAGGTCACGGGCGACGTTTGCGACGCGCCGCAGATCGTGATTGGTGCGATCCGGGTGATCCGGGTAGGCCGCGATGCGGTACTTCCATTGGTTGCGCCAACCTTGCCATGCCGACTCGACGAACACCAGATCCGGACGCTCGCGGCGCAGGATTCGTTCGAGGTTCTCGGGCGTCAGGTCGAGGACGTGACTGCTCAGTCGAAGGCAGGTGTGCGTCAAATCGTCGGCGACGAGCGCGATTTTCAGTGCGGCGTGGGGGCCGACCGGGGCAGGCGTGCTGCGAATGGCTGAGAGCCAGCGCTTCAGAATCATCGGGAACGAGGCAGTGTCAACGCCCGATTGTCGCTGCGGCACCAGCTGCACCGCCTGACCGCGCGCCGCGTGTCGGCTGCGGATTCAGAGGCGCCGATCAGCGGCTAGCGGGCAGGGATGTTCGAGGCCGTTCGGCGGGCTGGGCCTACTTCTTCAGTAGGCCGACCGCGTCGATCACGTGCTTGGCGGCCAACGCGGGCGCGATAGCGACAAATTCCTTGTGCGCGACCAGGAGCGCCACAATGTCGGCGTCGGCGATGACCCTTTCGGCGTTGACCAGAGCGTGTCCGCGCAACGAGACCGGGAGTTCTGACACGTTCGGTTCCACGATCAGGAAGCGGGCATCGATAGAGCGGGTCAGTGCTTCAGCGATATGCAAGGCTGGGCTTTCGCGCAGGTCGTCAATGTTGGGTTTGAAGGCGAGACCCAACAACGCGATCGTCAGTGTGGAGGTGTCGCGGCCTTCGCGGCCCAGGAGTTCAACGTGCTCCCGGACCTTGGACATGACCCAAGCGGGCTTGCCATCGTTTACTTCGCGCGCAGTGCGGATCAGGCGTGCCTCGTCGGGAGAGCTGTCGACGATGAACCAGGGATCGACTGCAATGCAGTGGCCGCCGACACCAGCGCCGGGCTGCAGGATGTTGACGCGCGGGTGCCGGTTAGCCAGGCGTATGAGATCCCAGACGTCGATGCCAAGTTTGTCGCAGATGATGGAAAGTTCGTTCGCAAACGCAATGTTCACGTCGCGAAACGAGTTCTCCGTGAGTTTGCACATCTCCGCCGTGCGTGCGTTGGTGACGAGCAGGTCGCCTTTGACAAAGGTCCGGTAGAGCGCGACGGCGCGCTCGGAACACTGTGGTGTCAGGCCGCCGACGATGCGGTCGTTCTCGACGAGCTCATGCACGACGTGGCCCGGCAGTACACGTTCCGGGCAATAGGCGACGTTCACGTCGACGGCGTCGACACCGGGCGCAGGGAAGCGCAGGTCCGGGCGCGCCGCGGCCAGCCACTGCACCATCTGTTCGGTCGTGCCGACCGGCGAGGTCGATTCGAGCACGACAAGATTACCGGCGCGCAGGACGGGGGCGATCGATTCGGCGGCCGAACGTACGTAGCTGACGTCGGGTTCATGCTCACCCTTGAACGGCGTCGGCACTGCGATCAGAAAGGCGTCGGCGGCTTCGGGCTTCGTCGTTGCGCGCAGGAAGCCTTCGGTCACTGCGCTGTGCACGATCATGTCGAGTTCGGGCTCGACGATGTGTATCTGCCCGCGGTTGATCGTATCGACCGCATGCTGGTTGATGTCGACTCCGATCACCTTAACCCGGCGGGCGGCGAACATGGCCGCGGTCGGCAGGCCGATGTAGCCGAGGCCGATCATCGCGACGGTAGAAAAGGGTTGTGCTTCGTTCATGGGCTATTGTTCGTGTGTTCAGCCGCGAAAGGACTGCAGCGTGCTTGCAATGCGCTCGCACGCGTGCCCGTCGCCGTAGGGGTTGTGCGCAATGCTCATGCGCTGGTACTCCGCGGCATCGTCGAGCAGCAGCGACACGCCGCCGGCGATCGATTCGACGTTGGTCCCTACAAGGCGGGCGGTGCCGGCATCGATCGCCTCGGGGCGCTCGGTGGTGTCTCGCATCACGAGCACCGGCTTTCCGAGCGAGGGTGCCTCCTCCTGAATACCGCCAGAGTCGGTAAGGATCACGGTCGAGCGCGTCATCAGGTAGACAAAGGGCAGGTAGTCCAGCGGTTCGACCAGATGCACGTTGGCGATGTCTCTCAGAAGTCGCCCCACGGGCTCGCGAACATTCGGATTCAAGTGCACCGGATAGACGAGGTCAAGGTCCGGGTAGCGGCGCGCGAGTTGAGCGATGGCCTGGCAGATACGCTCGAAGCCGTCACCGAAATTCTCGCGCCGATGTCCGGTGATGAGCAGCAGCCGTGCCGCGTTGCGCAAGTACGGGAACTGGGCGGCGAGCGTCGCGCTCAGCCCCGGCGAGCGCTCGAGCTTCGCCTGAATCATCAAGAGCGCGTCGATCACGGTATTGCCGGTCACGACGACGTGCGCTTCGGGAACGTTCTCGCGCAGCAGGTTGTCGCGCGAAACCTTCGTCGGTGCAAAGTGCAGCCGTGCGAGAGCACCGGTGAGCCTGCGATTGGCTTCTTCCGGCCAGGGCGACAGCAGATTGCCGGTGCGCAGGCCGGCTTCGACATGGCCGACCGGAATCCGCTGATAGAAGGCCGCGAGCGTCGTGGCGAACGTCGTGGTGGTGTCGCCATGGACCAGCACCAGATCCGGGCGATGCGCCTCGTACACCGGCTTGAGCGACTGCAGGATGTCGACCGTGACGGAGTACAGGTCTTGCCCCGGTCGCATCAGGTTCAGGTCGTATTCCGGCTCGATCTCGAACAGCTCAAGCACCTGATCGAGCATCTGCCGATGCTGGGCCGTTACGCAAACGCTCGACTCGATGCCCGGCACGGTCTGCAGATGCTTGACCAGCGGCGCCATCTTGATGGCTTCCGGTCGGGTGCCGAACACGGTCAGTACTTTCATTCGCTCCCTTGTCGGGCGGCTACGGGAAACCCCGGATTATCGCAGGGGCCGTTCTGCGATCCTGCAGGCATCCAAGGGTGAGGAAGGGTGTAGCGGAACGCTCAGTCCTGATGCTCGCGAATCGTCGCGATCACGAGCCGCGTGACCAGGTAGACCAGCAGGCAGACGACCAGTAGCGTGGTCAGGTCGTACAAACGCCGCGGGAATTGCGCTGTCTCCGGCAGCGTGGGCGGTTGGATGACGACCAGGCTCTTGACCTTGCGTGTGGCCTCGATGCGCGCACTCTCGATGGCGACCAGTGCCACCTTGTATGCGTCGAGAGCGAACTCGGCCCTCATTCGCAGTCCTTGAAAATCGAGTGTCAAGGCGCCGAGCTGATCGCTCTTCGCTCCGGTGCCCGTGGCTCGGGCGCGTTCCACCTCGAGTTGTGCCTGCGTCGCATTGATCTGAGAACGCAGGGCTTTCACCTGAGGAGCGTCTTCTGTCATGAACGAACGCAGGCCGCGCAACTCGGCTTCAGACTTGGATATCGAAGCCTGCATCTGCGCACTGAGCGCGCCGCTCGCTTCGGCCTGGATGCCGGGATCGAGGAACCCGTTCTTGGCTTGGAAGGCGAGGACTTCGGTCCGAGCCGACTCAAGCCTTCGCGCGGACCGTGCTAGTTCCTGCTCGGCGAAGTCGAGTTTTTCGCGCGCCAGCGAGTGCGACATCTCGTTGACGAATCTCTCGCTTGCTTCGAGGATGGCCTTGTTCAGCTGCTGGGCAAAAGCCGGATCGAAGCCCTGGGTGCGCACGGTCAGCGTTGACGATGCATCGTCAAGCACAACCTCCACCCGGCTCCGGTAGTACTCCAGAAACCGCTCTTGCGACGCACCGCCCCAAAGTCGCGCGAACACGTCGAGTCGTTCTGCCTCGTAGTGTTTGCGAAGATTCAACTTGGCGTCGAGATCCTTCAGCAAGGCGAGCGACTGCACGTACTGCAACAGATACAAGGTCTCGCCGCGGGACGGTGAGCTCAATCCGGCGAGCATCAGTGCCGCGCCCGGGATGGAAGTCAGATCGTTGCCCGCCTGTTGCAATGCCACTGTCGACTCGCTGACATAGCGGTCGGCCGCAAACACAGTGAGATACAGTGTCGCGAGAAGCATCGGCGCGGCGATGACTACGGCCATGAGTCGCCGCGACGTGAAGTCCTTGAGTTCGATCATGTTGAGCTTGGTGATGCGTGATTGGGCCCTTGGGTCGTGCCCATCGATACCTGAGACGGCGTTGGCGTCTTCGCTGCGGCAGGAGCAGGATTGTTGCGAGTCGCCTTCGCGGGCCCCCGTTGGCGTTGGTAGGCATCGATGCCCTTCTTGACATCTTCGTAGAGCACGGTGTTGCCTCCGTCGACCAAGACGACAACGTCGCAGAATTTTGCGATCTCGGCCATCGCGTGGGAAACCATGATGACCTTGGAGCGCTTCAGGCGCTCTTCGAGGACCGCTTGGCTCTTGCTTCGGAACTGAGGGTCGCCAACGGCGGTGACCTCGTCGATCAGGTAGTAGTCAAAGTCGAATGCCATGCTCATACCGAAGGCGACTCGCGAGCGCATGCCTGAAGAATAGGAATTCATTGGCAAATCGAAGTATTCGCCGATCTCGGCAAACTCAGCGACGAATTCCACGATGCGGCGCATCGAACGACCCGTAGCGCCATGAACCCGGCAGACGAACTGCACGTTCTCGCGTGCCGTGAGAGAAGTCTGAAATCCTCCCGAAAGTCCGACCGGCCATGAGATACGCGCATCGCTGACCACCGCTCCCGAATT
Organism: uncultured beta proteobacterium; assembly: GCA_963774675.1. Taxonomy (GTDB): domain Bacteria; phylum Pseudomonadota; class Gammaproteobacteria; order Burkholderiales; family Burkholderiaceae_C; genus CAIKUF01. The sequence goes on from CAVZFV010000014.1 coordinate 342,641, forward strand.
GGGTGTGTCGTTGCCCCCGAGCAGTTGCAATAGTGTCGACTTGCCGGCGCCGTTGCGACCTATCAGTCCAATGCTTGCCTCGCTCGGAAACGTGAAACTCAAATCGCGGAAGACATAGCGCCGGCCCCGCGGCGTGGCGTACCACTTGGTGAGGTTGCGAAGTTCGAGCATGTGGCGTCAGCCGACAGTGAGGAAATGATGCCGGTTCACGCGGTACAAACTCATTGCGAGTGCGGCGACAACAAGCGCCCACGCAGCAGGATAGACCAAGGAGACGCCGGGCAACGCAACGTAGTTCGGAATGAAGTGGAGCCTTGAGAGCTCGACCAGATGCAAGACCGGGTTGAACAGCAACCAGTGACGGATATCCGGAGCAAGGTTGTGAAGCGGAAAGATCACTCCCGAGGCGAAGTAAAGTGGGAAGAACACGAAGCCGATCACGGTATTGACCTTGGGCCGCCGGTGAGCCAATACTGAGAACAGCAACCCGAGGCCAACGCCAAAAAGCAGCAGCACCGCGCTGACCACGATCAATTCGAGCGGCGCGTGCGGTACGCTGCGGTAGCCCATCCAGCCCAGCAGACACAGTGCAATCAGATAGACCGCGCTATACAGGGCGATCTCGACAATGGCGCTTGCCACCAGCGCGTCGATGGGCTTGACCTGCCGATAGGCGAACAGGCTCCGATTCGCGCTGATCGCAGGCGGCAACTTGCGTGCGAGGTTGCGAAAGATGAAGAATGGCAACAAGCCAGTGACGAGAAAGACTGGGTAGTCGACGTTTGGCAACACCGCACTGTTGCGAACGCCCATGAGCGCCACAATCAGCATGACATGCGATAGCGGCTCAAAGACCATCCACAGCAGGCTGAGCCAGCGCCCTTCGACTCGGGACCGCAGATCGCGCACCACCAGCGCGAACAGTACCGCGCGTTGAATCGTGACGGGGTCGCGCCGGCGCGGGGTCGACGGAAGGCTCTGAAGCTGCATTGGATGGGCAAAGACTGCGTATTGTGCTTCAGCGCACACCACTCCGACCTTGCGCAGCGTCGCTTGCTAGACTCGCTGCCCGATGATCGTCTTCCTGTTCACCTTCGCGCTGTCGGCGGCGCTGACGCTGCTGGTCGTCAGGCTGCTGCGCCATCGCGGGTCGGCCACCAAAGATCACGATCGCAGCGGGCCGCAAAAGGTTCACGCAAAGGCGGTGGCGCGTGTCGGGGGCGTCGCGGTTGTCGGCGCGCTCATTGTGCTGATGCTGGCTTCCTGGTGGATCGATGCCCCGCTTGCACGTGAACTTTCGCTGTTGCTCGCTTGCGGATTGCCGGTCTTTGCGATGGGGCTGCTAGAAGACGTTACCAAGCGCGTTTCGCCGATCAGCCGGCTCGGCGCAGCGGCAGTATCGGGATTGCTGGCGGCGCTCGTACTTGGCACCGTGATCGATCGCACCGACATCTGGGGGCTCGACTGGATTGCTTCGACTGCGACGGGCGCCGTGCTACTTGCCGTGTTCGCGGTCGCGGGCATCGCCAACGCGATCAATATCATCGACGGCTTCAACGGGCTGGCGTCGATGTGCTCGGCGATGATCTTCCTCGCCATCGCCTATGTGGCCTTCCAAGTTGGAGACACGCTCGTGTTCTCACTCGCGCTTGCCGGGGCAGGGGCGGTGTTCGGTTTCTTTATCTGGAACTACCCCGCAGGGCTGATCTTCCTCGGCGACGGCGGTGCATATTTCATCGGCTTTCTCGCTGCGCAGGTGGCACTCTTGCTGTTGCAACGCAATCCGCAGGTTTCGCCGCTCTTCCCCTTGTTGACATGCATCTACCCGGTGTTCGAGACGGTGTTCTCAATGTACCGGCGCAAGGTGATTCGCGGTCGCTCGGTGGGCATGCCCGATGGACTGCATCTGCACAGCCTCGTTTACCGTCGCATGCTGCGCTGGGCGATAGGCAGGCAGGACGCGGCGGCAATGATGAAGCGCAACTCGCGCACCGCACCCTATCTGTGGTTGCTCAGCATGTTTGCGGTCGTCCCGGCAATTCTGTTCTGGGACAACTCGCGCGTCCTCGGCGTCTGCATCGTGCTCTTCGCGCTGTCCTACATTTTGCTGTACGGGAAGATCATTCGGTTCAAGGTGCCGGGCTGGATGGTGTCCAAGAGGTAGTCGACGCGCAAGCCTACACGCGCCAGCCCTTCGCGCCGGCCGGCGCTGCAGCGCCGACTCGTCGAACGCCGACTTGACTTCGACAAACGCCCCGCCGGCGACGAGCATGCTCGCGAGTTACTGATGCCGAGCGATTTGAGCCTTTGTGCGCGACAGCTGCAACGATCGCACTGGCCTTCTGGTTCGGCGTGATCGCGCGGCCCGCGCCGAAGAGCCGGCCGAAGTCGGGCGTGTGAGCAATGCCCACCGGCGTCGGCACGGCGACGAGGATGAAGTTGGCGTCACGCACGCGCGACGGGTCGTGCCCGTCGAGACACGACGCCGCGTTGCCGGTCGAGTTGTCGAATCCGTTCGTGCACGTGTGCTTGCCGAATTCGACGACAAGCGGTAGGCCGACGTAGCCCAGGCCGACCACGGCCACAGTGGGAGAAGTCAATTGCATGGTTCTGGACTCTTGCGCGTTGGAAGCTACGTGGTTTGTCGACCAAGTGCGTCGCGTACCGCGGCGAACGACGGAGCGCAGGCATCCTTCTCGTTGAGGGCAAACAGTCCCCGATCACCTGGCCAGCCGATGCCAAGTTGCGGATCGCACCACAGGATCGATGCTTCGCTCGCCCGGTTGTAGTAGGCAGTCGCCTTGTAGATGAAGTGGGTTTCGTCCTCGAGGGCCAAGAAGCCGTGCGCGAAGCCCTCTGGGATCCACATCTGACGCCTGTTGGAGGCGCTCAATTCTTCGCCCACCCAACGACCGAAGGTTGGTGAGCCCGGCCGGATGTCGACCGCGACGTCAAAGGCTGCGCCTTGCACCACGCGCACAAGCTTGCCCTGCGCGTGGGGCGCGCGCTGATAGTGCAGGCCGCGCAACACGCCGCGGCGCGAGCAGGAGTGGTTGTCCTGCACGAAAGCGGGCGGCGCGATCAGCTCCCGTTCGGCGAACGCCGCGCGCCACCGCGTTTCGTTAAAGCTTTCCATGAACCAGCCACGCCCATCGACGAAGACTTCCGGCTCGATGACGAGCACGTCGGAGATGGTTGTCGGCACCAGCTTCATTGCACGGCGCGGTCGCGCAGCAAGTGCATCAGATACTGGCCGTAGCCGTTCTTGAGCAGTGGTTGCGCGAGGGCTTCCAGTTGCGCCGCGTCGATCCATCCACTTCGCCAGGCGATCTCCTCCGGGCAGGCAACCTTCAGACCCTGGCGACGCTCAAGCGTGGCGATGAACTGGCTTGCCTCGAGCAGACTGTCGTGAGTGCCGGTGTCGAGCCAGGCAAAGCCGCGGCCCATGATCTCGACGCCGAGTTCGCCCTGGTTCAGATAGGTCGCATTCACGTCGGTGATCTCGAGCTCGCCGCGTGCGCTGGGTCGAATCGCGGCGGCGATGTCGCAGACCTGGGTGTCGTAAAAGTAGAGGCCCGTGACTGCGAAATTGCTCTTCGGCACCTTGGGCTTTTCCTCGATGCTCAGCGCGCGGTGTCGGGCGTCGAATTCGACCACGCCGTATCGCTCGGGATCGGTCACGTGGTAGGCGAAGACGCTCGCGCCGGCGTCCTGTTCCGCGGCGCGCCGCAGGAGCGGTTGCAGATCGTGGCCGTGAAAGATGTTGTCACCGAGCACGAGCGCGCTCGGCTCGCCGTCGATGAAGCTTCGCCCCAGGACGAAAGCCTGCGCCAGCCCGTCGGGGCTTGGCTGCACGCAGTAGTTGATGCTCAACCCCCATTTCGCGCCGTCGCCGAGGAGCGCCTCAAAACGCGGCAGGTCCTGTGGCGTGCTGATGAGCAGGATGTCGCGGATACCCGCGAGCATCAGCGTCGACAGCGGGTAGTACACCATCGGCTTGTCGTACACCGGCAGCAATTGCTTGCTCATCGCGAGTGTGGCGGGGTGCAGCCGTGTGCCTGAGCCGCCTGCGAGGATGATGCCTTTGCGATTCATGGGGAGTCGTAATGGTGCGGTGAATGGTGCGGTGGGTTGGCCGAAGTGTCAGCGCCTCAGCACCTCGACGAGCATGCGCTCGACGCCGCTTTGCCAAGTGGGCAGCGTCAGATCGAAGGCGGCGCGAAGCTTGGTCGTGTCGAGGCGCGAATTGTGCGGTCGCCGCGCCGGCGTTGGATAGTCGCTTGTCGGCACCGGGCGCACTGCCTCGGGCGTCGCCTTGAGCGCCTCACCCGCGTCGCGCGCGAATCCGATTACATGCCGCGCATAGCCGCACCAGCTCGTCTCGCCAGACGCAGCAGCATGGTAAGTGCCGCCGAGTTCGGGCCGCGACATCGCGGCGCGAACTGCATGCGCGGTAATGTCGGCCAGCAGGTCTGCACCCGTGGGGGCGCCAATCTGGTCGTCGATCACTTCGAGCGAGTCGCGCTCGGCTGCAAGCCGCAGCATGGTGCGCGCAAAGTTGCCGCCGCGCGCTGAATAGACCCAGCTCGTGCGAAAGATCAGGTGGCGGCAGCCCGAAGCCCGAATCGCCTTCTCGCCTTCGAGTTTGGTGCGGCCATAGACATTGAGCGGGCCGGCGGGCGCGTCCTCCGCCCTTGGCATGATTCCGCTGCCGTCGAACACGTAGTCAGTGCTGTAGTGGACCAGCCAGGCGCCAAGAGCGCTGGCCTCGCGCGCGATGACGCCGGGAGATGTGGCATTGATCGCAAGGGTGAGATCGGGCTCGGCCTCGGCCTTGTCCACCGCGGTGTGTGCGGCGGCATTGACGATCAACTGTGGCGCCACGGCGCGTACCGTCGCGGCAAGTGACTCGGGTGCTGCGAAGTCGGCCCGAAGCGGGCCGGGGCTGTCGAAGTCGAGCGCGACGACCTCGCCCACCGGCGCGAGCGCGCGCTGCAATTCCCAGCCGACCTGGCCGTTCTTGCCGAGCAGCAGGATTTTCATGAGGCGGCCTCGCGGCCGGCGTAGTTCGTCGCCACCCAATCGCGATAGGCGCCGCTTTGCACATGGGCGACCCACTCGGCGTGGTCGAGATACCACCGCACGGTCTTGCGAATGCCACTTTCGAAGGTTTCGGCGGGTCGCCAGCCGAGTTCGCTCTCGATCTTGCGAGCGTCGATAGCGTAGCGCCGGTCGTGGCCCGGGCGATCGGTGACGTAGGTGATCAGGCGGACGTAGGGGCCGGCCGGGTCGGGCCGCAATTCGTCGAGCAGAGCGCAGACGGTTTGCACGATCTCGATGTTGGGCTTCTCGTTCCATCCGCCGATGTTGTAGGTCTCGCCGACCCGGCCCCGCGCAAGCACCTCGCGGATCGCCGCGCAATGGTCTTTCACATAGAGCCAGTCACGCACCTGTTGCCCGTCGCCGTAAACTGGCAGCGGCTTGCCGGCGAGCGCGTTGACGATCATCAGCGGGATCAACTTCTCCGGAAAGTGAAACGGCCCGTAGTTGTTCGAGCAGTTCGTCGTGACCACCGGCAACCCGTAGGTGTGATGCCATGCACGCACCAGATGATCGCTTGCCGCCTTGCTCGCCGAATAGGGGCTGTTCGGCTCGTAGGCATGCGTCTCCGCAAAGGCCGGCTCGCTCGCGGAGAGCGACCCATACACCTCGTCGGTCGAGACGTGGTGGAAACGAAACGCTGCCTTTGCGTCGGCGGACAGGGTTGTCCAGTGCGCGCGCGTTGCCTCGAGCAGCGAATACGTGCCCTCGACGTTCGTCCGCATGAACGCACCCGGGCCGTGGATGCTGCGGTCGACGTGGCTTTCGGCGGCAAAGTGCACGATCGCGCGCGGGTTGTGTCGCGCGAGCAGGGTGTCGAGCAGTGCGCGGTCGGTAATGTCGCCCTGCACGAACACGTGTCGCGAGTCGCCCTCCAGCGATGCGAGGCTCTCGCGATTGCCAGCGTACGTCAGCGCGTCGAGATTGAGTACCGGCTCGTCGCAGCCAGCCAGCCAGTCGAGCACGAAATTGGCGCCGATGAAGCCGGCGCCGCCTGTCACAAGGATCATTCGGGTTGCTTTCGGCCCCGGTGTCACGAGGGCGTGGGAGAGGTGCCGCGGCGCCCGATTCTAGTGGCGTCGCTCCAATTGAAGTCGTGAATTGCTGCACTGCGCACGCATGAAGGGCGATAATTACTGGTTATGAGTGAAACTGCTTTTGCTGAACCCATCGTTGCTGCCGAAGACGAGGTGGGCAACGAACTCGCCCCCACCGGGCCGATGGAATTTTCCGCGCTGGGTCTCGCGCCCAAGCTTGAACAGGCGGTGGCCGACCAAGGCTACACGCAGATGACGCCGATCCAGGCGAAGGCGATCCCGCTGGTGCTTGCCGGGCGCGACGTGATGGGTGCGGCGCAGACCGGCACCGGCAAGACGGCGGCGTTTTCGTTGCCGCTGCTGCACAAGATGCTGCGTCACGAGAACAACAGCGCCTCGCCCGCGCGCCATCCGGTGCGTGCCTTGGTGCTGGCGCCGACGCGTGAACTGGCGGATCAGGTTGCGGCCAACATCAAATCGTATGCGCAGCATTCGAACCTGCGCGTCACGGTCGTCTTCGGTGGCATCGACATGAAGCCGCAGACGGCGACCCTGAAGCAGGGCGTCGAGGTGCTGATTGCGACGCCGGGCCGCTTGCTCGACCACATTGAGGCGAAGAACTGCGTGTTGAACCAGGTCGAGTACGTCGTGCTCGACGAGGCCGACCGCATGCTCGACATCGGTTTTCTTCCCGATCTGCAACGCATCCTGTCGTATTTGCCCAAGGCGCGACAGACACTGCTTTTCTCGGCCACTTTCTCGCCCGAGATCAGGAAGCTCGCACAAAGCTATCTGCAAGATCCGGTCTTGGTCGAGGTGGCGCGCCCGAATGCGACGGCGACGAATGTCGAGCAGCGCTTCTACAGCGTCGCCCCGGACGACAAGCGGCGAGCGGTGTGCGGCATCCTGAAGCAGCGCGGCATCAAGCAGGCGCTCGTGTTCGTCAATTCCAAGCTCGGTTGCGCCCGGTTGGCGCGATCGCTCGAACGCGACGGCCTGAAGGCCACCGCCATGCACGGCGACAAGTCGCAGGACGAGCGCCTGAAGGCACTCGACGCGTTCAAGAGCGGCGAAGTGGACGTGATGGTCGCGACCGATGTCGCCGCCCGCGGCCTCGATATCGCCGACCTGCCGGTCGTGTTCAACTTCGACGTGCCCTTCAACGCCGAGGACTACGTGCATCGCATCGGCCGCACTGGCCGCGCCGGCGCCTCCGGGCTGGCAGTCACGCTCGTGTCGCGTGACGACAGCCGGCTCGTCGCCGACATCGAAAAGCTGATCAAGAAGCCCATCGAGATCGAAGCGCTTGAACTCGACGACGAGCGCCCGCCGCGCTTTGAGCGTCCGCGCCACCGGTCGGACGAGGATGGCGATCGGGGCGACAGCCGGCGCAGCGCCGGGCCATCGACGCGGCGCTCCGCCGCACCGACCAGGTCCACCGACCCGTTCTTCGACAAGCCTTATGAGGCCTCCGCGACTGAGACGCCGGCTTGGGAAAAGTCCGCCACGGGGCCTGTCGTGGCGCGCGGCCTGTCGCCGAATATCAAACCCAAGCGCCGCGTCGCCGCGCTGTTCGGGGGCAAGCCGGCGGATTGAGGAGCGGGCGGCGCGCTATGCCCGCGCTCCCCGTTTGCGTCCGAGGGTATTGAATTCGGTTTGGGATTCGAATTCGGCGGCCTGGGTGCAGCGATGGTGCGCCCTTCAACCCGCCTGGAACGCGAAAACGGCGGGGATGTCGTTCGCCATACCTGATGGCTGACTTCGCCACGCAGCAACCGTGTCGCTGCGGCTCCAGCCGGTGGGCGAGCCCAGTCCGCAACTGACCGCGAGCCGCGTCGTCGGTTGAAGCTGCTCGAGCATTGCGCCGAGCAGCGCTGAATTGCGGTAGGGCGTTTCGATCACCAATTGCGCCTGCGCGACGCGCCGCGACGCGGCCTCGAGTTCGCGGATGCGCGCCGCCCGTGCCTGGTCTTCGATGGGCAGGTAGCCGACAAAGGCGAAGCTCTGGCCATTGAAGCCGCTCGCGGCGAGCGCAAGCAGCAGCGAACTTGCACCTGGTAGGGCGACGACAGTGATGCCCAGGCGATGGGCAACCTGCACGAGTGCCGCCCCAGGGTCCGCCACCGCGGGCAGCCCCGCTTCCGACACCAGGCCGATGTCGTGACCGGCTGTTGCTGGCGCAAGCAATCCGTCGAGGTCTGGCAGCGCTGCGTTCCTTGTGCCCTTGGGCTGGCGTGGAAGTTCGCGAATCGTCAGCGCCTGCAACGGTTTCGCCAGGGGCACGATCGCATCGACGCGCTTGAGAAAGGCGCGCGCTGTCTTCGCGTTCTCGACTACCCAATGTTCGAGGGCGGCGGCCTGGCGGATCACGCCGAGCGGTAAGTGCTCCTGCAGGTCGAAGACTCCACTTTCGCTGTCGGTGGTTACGCCGCTGCCGGTGCTGATGCCGAAATCGAGCGGCGTAGGCACGAGCAGGAGGCGGCCGAACTTCCGCGCATTCATGCCGGGCGATCTGTTCCGCGGCGAGATGCTATGGCGTCACTGACCGCGTGGGATGGTCGACACGAAGTCACGGCGCAAGCGGATCGATGCCCGCCGCGCGCAGCATCTCGCAGGTGCGGATCAGCGGCAGGCCGACGAGGGTCGTCGGATCGTCGGACTCGATCGCCTCCAGGAGCGCGATGCCGAGCGTCTCGACCTTTGCACTGCCCGCGCAGTCGTAGGGCTGCTCGGCGCGCAGATAGTGCTCGATCTCGCTCTCGCTCAACCGGCGCACCCGAACCGTCACCGGCACGCAAGCGCGCCGCTCGAAGCCCCGCGCTGGGCAGACCACGGCGACGGCAGTGTGAAAGACGAGCGTGTGCCCGCTCATCGCGCGCAACTGCGCGACCGCGCGTTCGTGGGTGCCGGGCTTACCAATCGCCTGGCCGTCGAGGTCGGCCACCTGGTCCGAGCCGATGACGATCGCGTTCGGATGCCCCTTGGCCACCGCGAGCGCCTTCGCGAACGCCAATCGGTCGGCGAGTGCCGCCGGCATTTCACCCGGCAGCGGTGTTTCGTCGACGTCGGGCGCGCGCACTTCAAACGGCAGCCGCAGGCGTTCGAGCAACTCGCGCCGGTAGCGCGAGGTCGAGGCGAGGATCAGTTCGGGGCGAGTCGGCATCAAGCGATTGTCGCCGGGCAGCGATTTACACTGACCCGATGAAACAGCGCGAGCACGATCCCCGCCGACTCGACATCGAGCGCTTCGCGACCGAGGGCGGACAACTAAACGGTGAATGGCCGCTTTCCACAATGACACGCCTTGTGGCATTGGCTGATCCGGCGCCGCCCAGCGCCGATGCTCAACCCGTGCGCTGGACGGCGAAGGGCGAGCGCCGGCGGCGACCGGGCGCGGGCGCGGACGCCTGGCTGCGGCTCGAGTTGGACGCGCAGGTTCACCTCACCTGCCAGCGTTGCCTGGCACCGATCGAGACGCCGCTTGCCGTCGATCGCTGGTTCCACTTCGTCGAGGGCGAGCAGCAGGCCGCCGAACTCGACGCCGACAGCGAGGACGACGTGCTCGCGAGCACGCGTGCGTTCGATCTGCACGCACTGGCCGAGGATGAACTGTTGCTCGCCCTGCCGCTCGTGCCTCGGCATGCGGTGTGTCCTCAGCCCTTGCTGCCATTGGGCGAGGCCGCCGTCGAGGAGGCAGAGGTCGCAGAACGCGATTCGGCGCATCCCTTCTCGGCGTTGGCCGCGCTCAAGCGCGGCCAACATTGAACCGGTCACGCCCGCGGCGCCCCATGCGCGACCGGGCGTCATGTGCAGGTGCGATGCTACAATCCAAGGCTTTTCGTCGGTGGGCCCGCGTCCGGGTCTGCGGCGTTCGTCAATTCAAATCAGTCGGGGTGCGATCGATCCGCACCCCGCGGTCGGCAGGGACGCAGACTGCGCCGGTCGATCCAGGAGAACATCATGGCCGTTCAACAAAACAAGAAGTCGCCTTCCAAGCGCGGCATGCACCGTTCGCACAATGCACTCGTGACGCCCGGCATGGCGATCGAGCCGACGACGGGCGAAACGCACCGCCGTCACCACATCAGCGCGACGGGTTTTTACCGTGGACGCAAGGTCCTGAAGTCCAAGGCGGACGCCTGAATCCGGGCCGAGGCGCCGCCAGCGGGGCACCCCGAGCCGCCGCGCGTCGCACAGGCCCGAAGTTGTTTCGTACTGCCCCCGCCCGGCGGTCATGACGACAGACCTACCCGCGCAGCGCTCGCCGATTCGTATTGCCGTCGATTGCATGGGTGGCGATCACGGCCCGAGCGTCACGCTGCCCGCGTGCCGCGCTTTCCTCGCCAAGCATCCCCAGGTCGAACTGCTGCTCGTTGGCCGCGCCGAGGCACTCGCGCCCGCCGCGAGTTGGCCGCGTTGCACGCTGATCGCGGCGACCGAAGTGGTGCAGATGGACGACTCGATCGAGGTCGCGTTGCGCCGCAAGAGGGATTCGTCGATGCGGGTTGCGATCGGCCAACTCAAGGCCGACGATTCCGGCGCAGTGGCGGCCAACGCCTGTGTCTCGGCCGGCAACACCGGCGCGCTGATGGCGCTCGCGCGCTACCTGCTCAAGACCATCGCCGGCATCGACCGGCCGGCAATCGCCTACGCGATGCCCAATCAGCGCGACGCCTTCACGACTGTGCTCGATCTCGGCGCGAACGTCGATTGCACTGCGGAGCATCTGCTTCAGTTCGCCGTCATGGGCAGCGCGCTCGCGGGCGCGATCGACGGCAAGGACGAGCCGAGCGTCGGCTTGCTCAACATCGGTGAGGAAGCGATCAAGGGGAGCGAGACGATCAAGCAGGCGGGCGAGCTGCTGCGTCGCGCGGCCGAACGCGGCCTGCTCAACTTCCACGGTAACGTGGAAGGCAACGACATCTTCAAGGGCACGACCGACATCGTCGTGTGCGACGGTTTCGTCGGCAATGCGGTGCTCAAGGCCTCTGAGGGGCTGGCCACGATGTTGTCGGAATTCATCAAGCAAGAGTTCACGCGCACGGCGTTTGCCAAAGTTGCCGCGGTCGTTGCATTGCCGGTGCTGAATCACTTCAAGAAGCGCGTGGACCCGCGCCGCTACAACGGCGCGGCGCTGCTCGGCCTGCGCGGCCTCGTGTTCAAGAGTCACGGTTCGGCCGACGCCTTCGCTTTCGAGCAGGCGCTCGCGCGGGCTTATGATGCAGCGCGAAACGGCCTGCTCGAACGCGTTCAAGTTCGCATTCACGACACGCTGCAGGCGCTTCCCGAGGCAGGCGACAACCCGTCGACCCCGGACTCCGACTTGAAGTTTGTCGCATGAATTCCGCTTCGCCCCCGCGCTACACACGCATCGCAGGTACCGGCAGCCATCTGCCACCGCGCCGCCTGAGCAACGACGACCTTGCGCGCCAGCTCGCCGCGCAGGGCATCGAGACTTCGGACCAGTGGATCGTCGATCGCACCGGCATTCGCGCGCGCCACTTTGCGGCGGACGGTGTTGCCTGCAGCGACATGGCGCTCGATGCGGCGAGGCATGCGCTCGAAGCCGCCGCATGCAAGCCAGAAGACGTGGACCTGATCATCGTCGCCACCTCGACGCCCGACATGATCTTCCCGTCGACCGCGTGCATCCTGCAGGCCAAGCTCGGCATCGTCCACGGCTGTGCGGCGTTCGATTTGCAGGCGGTGTGCTCTGGCTTCGTCTACGGCCTGTCGGTTGCCGACGCCATCATCCGCAGCGGCGCCGCGCGTCGGGCGCTCGTCGTCGGGGCCGAGATCTTTTCGCGGATTCTCGACTTCACCGATCGCACGACCTGCGTCTTGTTTGGCGACGGTGCCGGCGCGGTCGTGCTCGAGGCGAGCGACACGCCGGGCCTGCTGGCGAGCGAACTGCATGCCGATGGCCGGCACGTCGGCATCCTGTGCGTGCCGGGTACCGTGGCTGGGGGCCGCGTCAGCGGCGACCCGCTGTTGAAAATGGACGGCCAGGCCGTGTTCAAGCTCGCGGTTGGCGTGCTCGGCGATGTCGCGCGCGCGGTGCTCGCGAAGGCTGGCCGCAGCGAGGGCGACATCGACTGGCTGATCCCGCATCAGGCCAACCTGCGCATCATGCAGGGCACTGCGCGCCGGCTCAAGCTCCCGATGGACAAGCTCATCGTCACCGTCGACGAGCACGGCAACACCTCGGCCGCGTCGATCCCGCTCGCGCTCGACCATGCGGTGCGCAGTGGGCGGGTTGCGCGGGGCGACACGTTGCTACTCGAGGGCGTGGGCGGCGGCTTCACCTGGGGCGCGGTGTTGCTCGACTACTGATCGGCGAGCATTCTCGACAGGAAACTAGGATGAAACAACCCCAAGCTCACTTCGTTCGCTGCCCCGTGGAACTGGAGGGCCCACTGCGTGGCCCCTGGGCGCGTCAATGCCTTCGGGCGGCCGGGCGCCACTAGGATGACCTCTTTCGCGTTCGTCTTCCCCGGCCAAGGCTCTCAATCGGTCGGCATGCTCGACGCCTGGGGCGACCATCCGGCCATTCGCCAGACGCTCGACGAAGCCTCGGCGGCGCTCGGCGAAGACGTCGCCGCGCTGATCCACGATGGCCCGAAGGAAAAGCTCGACCTGACGACGAACACACAGCCCGTGATGCTGACCGCAGGCATCGCCTGCTATCGGGCCTGGCTTGCGGAAACCGGCCTTGCGCCGGCGATCGTCGCCGGGCACTCGCTTGGTGAATACAGCGCACTCGTCGCGGCCGGGGCACTGAGCTTGGCCGACGCACTGCCGCTGGTGCGCTTTCGCGCTCAGGCGATGCAGGACGCGGTGCCGGTCGGCGCCGGCGCGATGGCGGCCATTCTGGGCATCGACGCGCAGGCCGTGCGCGCGGGCTGCGAAGCGGTTGCGGTGTCGTCCGGCGAGGTCGTCGAGGCGGTCAATTTCAATGACCCCAAGCAGACGGTGATTGCCGGCAGCAAGGCGGGCGTCGAGCAGGCGATCGTCGCGCTCAAGGCGGCCGGCGCGAAGCGCGCGCTGGTGCTGCCCGTCTCAGCGCCGTTTCACTCCAGCCTCATGAAGCCGGCGGCCGACCGGCTGAAGGTGCGCCTTGTGGAGACACATATCGCTGCGTCTTCGATCCCGGTCCTCAACAACGTCGATGTACGCTGCGAGACCGACCCGCAGCTCATCCGGGATGCGCTCTACCGTCAGGCCTTTGCGCCGGTGCGCTGGGTCGAGATCGTGCAGGCGATGCGCGCGCAGGGCATCACTCACATCTTCGAATGCGGCCCCGGCAAGGCGCTTTCCGGCATGGTCAAGCGCATCGACGGAGATGCCGTGACCGGCACCGTGCTCGATCCTGAGGCCCTCGCCGAAGTACGGGCGTTGCTGGCGTGAGCGAAGTCGTGAGCGAAGCCTCGGGCGCCACGCGGCAGGTCGCGCTTGTCACTGGCGCATCGCGCGGCATTGGGCGAGCGATCGCACAGGCGCTCGCCGCTGCCGGCATGAAAGTGATCGGTACTGCGACGACGGAGGCCGGGGCGCAGGCGATTGGCGCTGCGCTCGCGGGCTTTGACGGTTGCCGCGGCATTTGCCTCGACGTCAACGAGGGCCTGGCGGTCGAGGCGGCGATCGATGGCATCGTCACCACCGACGGCGGCCTGCACGTGCTCGTCAACAACGCCGGCATCACACGCGACACGCTCGCGATGCGAATGAAGGACGACGCCTGGGACGCGGTGCTCGACACCAACCTGAAGGCGGTGTTTCGCGCCTGCCGGGCGGCCATCAAGCCGATGATGAAGCAGCGCTATGGGCGCATCGTCAACATCACCTCGGTCGTTGGCGCCAGCGGTAACGCTGGCCAGGCCAACTATGCCGCCGCCAAGGCCGGGGTTGCGGGGATGGCGCGCGCTCTCGCGCGTGAGCTCGGCAGCCGCAACATCACCGTCAACTGCGTCGCACCGGGCTTCATCGCGACCGACATGACCGAAGGGCTGCCCGAGGCGCAGAAGGCGGCGCTGCTCGCGCAGATCCCGCTCGGGCGGCTTGGCGAAGTGGAAGAGGTTGCGGCGGCGGTCGAGTTTCTTGTCTCGCCGCGCGCCGGATACATCACCGGCACCGAACTGCATGTGAACGGCGGTATGTACATGAATTGAGCCCGCCCGCCTGCCCGGCGGGGCGGACGGCCCCAAGCCTTAGAATCTCGGCCTGTTTAAAGCAACTCTCCTGGAGGAGACATGAGTGATATCGAAGCACGCGTCAAGAAGATCATCGCCGAACAACTCGGCGTTCCAGAATCCGACGTGTCGAATGAAAAGGCATTCGTTGCCGACCTGGGCGCCGATTCGCTCGATACCGTCGAGTTGGTGATGGCTCTCGAAGACGAGTTCGGCATCGAAATTCCGGACGAGGAGGCAGAGAAGATCACGACTGTGCAACTCGCGATCGACTACGCGCTGACGCACCAGAAGGCCTGACAGGCCGGCCGCCGGCACATTCCGCGCATGACCCGCCGTCGCGTCGTCGTCACTGGCCTGGGCGTGATCTGCCCTGTGGGCAACACGGTTGCCGAAAGCTGGGCCAATCTGATTGCCGGTCGCTCCGGTATCGGTGCGATCACCAAGTTCGACGCCGCGAACTTCGCCTGCCGCTTCGCGGGCGAAGTCAAGAACTTTCCGCTGGAGGAGTACATCTCCGCCAAGGAAGCGCGGCACATGGATAGCTTCATCCACTACGGCCTCGCCGCTTCGATACAGGCCGTCGGCGACGCCGGCTTGACGACCGGCGATGCGCTGAGCGAGGAGCAGGCCGAGCGCATCGGCTGCCTCGTCGGTTCGGGTATCGGCGGCCTGCCGCTGATCGAGGAAACGCACGCCGAACTCGTTGCGCGCGGCCCGCGCCGCGTCTCGCCGTTCTTCGTGCCGGCTTCGATCGTCAACATGATCTCGGGCCACCTTTCGATCAAGTTCGGCTTCCAGGGGCCGAACCTGGCGATCGCCACCGCCTGCACGACGGGCCTGCATTCGATCGGCCTCGCCGGCCGGCTTATCGTGGACGGCGATGCCGACGTGATGGTCGCGGGTGGCGCCGAGGCGACCGTGTCGCCGCTCGGTGTCGGTGGTTTCGCCGCCGCGCGTGCGCTGTCGCTGCGCAACGACGATCCGCAAACGGCCTCGCGCCCGTGGGACAAGGATCGCGACGGCTTCGTGCTCGGCGAAGGCGCCGGCGTGATGGTGCTCGAGGAATACGAGCATGCGAGACGTCGAGGTGCGAAGATTTACTGCGAATTGATCGGCTTCGGGATGGGGGCTGACGCCTTCCACATGACGGCGCCAAACGTCGATGGCCCGAAGCGGGCGATGCGCGCCGCGCTGCGCAACGCCGGCATCAACGCCGATGCGGTGCAATACCTAAACGCGCACGGCACCTCGACGCCGCTGGGCGACGTGAACGAGACGAACGCGATCAAGCTCGCGTTCGGTGATCACGCGAAGAAGCTGGTCGTCAATTCCACCAAGTCGATGACCGGGCATTTGCTCGGCGGTGCGGGTGGTATCGAGTCGGTCTTCACCGCGCTTGCCTTGCATCATCAGGTGTCTCCGCCGACGATCAATATCTTCAATCAGGATCCCGAGTGCGACCTGGACTATTGCGCCAACACCGCGCGCGACATGAAGATCGACATCGCCGTCAAGAACAACTTCGGCTTCGGCGGCACCAACGGCACGCTCGTTCTGCAGCGTGTCTGACCGCGTCGGTCGCGACGCCGCCCGGCCCGTGACGGTTTGGCAGACATGCGCGCCCGGCCGTCACTCGAAATCGATATCGTCAACTTCGGCGTCTGGCGTGCCGCAGTGCTGGCGTTGACCGGGACGGTCTGCGCAGCGATGGCGGCCTGGTGGCTGGCCCGGCCGGCGCCGGCGTTGATGAGCGCCATGGCTGCGCTCAGCGTCGCTGTCGCAGTCGTGGCTGCATTGTCGAGCTTGCGCCTGCCGCCGCTGGCGCTAAAGCGAAGCGGCGGGCTGTGGCATCTGCAACGCGGCAACCGTCCGTCAGAGTCAGGTGAGTTGACCGTCACGCTCGATCTGGGCGGGTGGATGTTGCTGCGCTTCGTCCCTGAGCTTGCTGGCGGCAGCGCGCGCTGGATCCCGTTGCAGCGTCGTGGCCTCGAGGCGCAATGGCACGCGCTGCGTTGCGCCGTCTACGCGCCACGCCCAGCGGCGCCGGCAGTGCCAGAGGCGGGGCATGACTGACAAGCCCGTGCGCGTCAACGTCGATGTCGACGCACCGCTCGTCGAGCGCGTCAAGCGTGGGGACCAGCGCGCGTTCGAGATGCTCGTCGTCAAGTACCAGCGCCGCGTCGAGCGCCTGATCGGCCGCATGGTGCGGGACGTGGACCTCGTGCCGGATATCGCTCAAGAGTCCTTCATCCGCGCGTACCGCGCGCTGCCCAATTTCCGGGGTGACAGCGCCTTCTACACCTGGCTGTACCGAATCGCGGTGAACACGGCGAAGAAGGCGCTGATGGAACTCAAACGCGATCCGCTGGTCACTCAGGCAGCACTCGCATCGCGCGACGATGACGACGAAACTTCCCGGGTCGAGAACGAACTAACCGACGGCGAGACGCCCGAGTCGTTGTTGGCAAGCAAGCAGGTCGCCCAGACGGTGAACGCGGCGATCGAAGCCCTGTCCGACGATCTGCGCCAGGCGATCACGCTGCGCGAGATCGAAGGATTGAGCTACGAGGACATTGCAGACATCATGAATTGCCCGATCGGCACCGTCCGCTCCCGCATCTTTCGTGCCCGTGAGGCGATCGCCTTGCGGCTGCGGCCGTTGCTGGACACGCAGGCGGGCGAGCGGTGGTAGGGCGGGCGACAGGCGGCAGCAAGCTTCGGCGGCGCAGAGGGAACACAAATGCAAAAAGAATCTGAACACCCGACGGACACGCTCTCGGCGCTGGTCGACGGCGAACTCGATGCCGAGTCGACGCAGCGCGCCTGCCAGCACTGGCGCGACGACGGGCAAGCCCGCGCCCGCTGGCATGCCTATCACCTGATCGGCGATGTACTGCGCTCGGACGCGCTGGCCACGGCTGCCGAACACGACGAGCGCTTCCTGCATCGGCTGCGCGACCGCCTGACTGCCGAGCCGGCGGTGCTCGCGCCGGAGCCGCTCGAGTCCATCGCGCCTGCGCGACGCGCTTCAACGCGCTGGGCATGGCTGGCGCCCGCCGCAGTAGCGGCCGGCTTCATGGCGGTGGCAAGTGTGCTCGTCGTGACGCAAGTCACTCCCGTGACGCCGGGCGGCGACGGTGTCGTGCTCGCCAAGGTGGCGCCTGAGCGTCGCGCCATCATGGCGACGGCGGCGCCGCAAGCGGGCGGCCAGATGGTTGCGGCCGGCAGCATCGTCGAGCCGCAGACCCTGGTTGCCGACGGCAATCTCATGCGCGACGCACGGCTCGACCGCTACCTGACCGCGCACATGGAGTTCGGTGGCAGTTCGGCACTCGGCGCGCCATCGGGTTTCCTGCGCGCTGCGACGACCCGCACGCCGGATCGCTGATGCGCCTCGCGTTCGGCCGGATGCTGTTCGCGCTCGTCTGCGCGGCGAGCCACTTCACTGCGTCCGCAGCCGCCACGGCCGCGGTTGCCACTGCAGTCGCGCCGGTCGATCCGAGCGAAGTTCGCGCCTGGCTCGTGCGCATTCACAAGGCGGCGAGCAGCCGCAACTATCAAGGCACCTTTGTCGTGAGCGCGGGTGGTGCGGTGTCGAGCGCGCGCATTGCGCACTATTGCCTTGGCGCAGACCAATACGAAAGCATCGAAACGCTCGACGGTCAGGCGCGCAACGTGCTGCGCCACAACAAGCTCGTCTACACCTTGTGGCCGCAAAGTCGCCTTGCGCTGGTCGAGCAGCGCGACCTGCAGACGCGGTTTCCGGCGCTGTTGCAGTCTGGCGGCGATCACATTGCAGAACACTACGACGTGCGTGCTGACGGCGTGCAAAGGGTCGCCGGGCGCACTGCGAACGTGCTGTCGATCAGCCCGAAGGACGATCGACGCTACGCATACAGGCTGTGGGCCGATCAGGCGAGCGGCCTCTTGTTGCGCGCCGAAGTCCTCGACGCCCGGGGCGGGGTGCTCGAATCGGCGGCGTTCTCGGAGCTCGCGATCGGCGCCAAGCCGCAGCCGCAGAACGTGCTCGCGCCGATGGGCCAGCTCGAGGGCTACCGCGTCGTGCGCCGCAAGCTGACGCCGGCGGATTTCGAGGCCGAAGGCTGGCGCTTGAGCAAGAGCGTTCCTGGCTTCGCGCAGGTTGGCTGCGTCAGGCGACCGCTGAGCGCGCCGGGAGACGATGCGCCGGACGCGCCGGCCAACGTGCTGCAGGCAGTCTATTCCGATGGCCTGGCAAGTGTGTCGGTGTTCATCGAGCCCTATGATGCGCAGCGCCACGGCACGAGCATGGAGACGTCGATCGGCGCGACTCAAACCATGATGCGCCGCGATGGCGATTGGTGGGTGACGGTGGTGGGCGATGTGCCACCCGCCACGCTGCACGATTTCGCGGCCGCGCTGACGCGCATCAAATAGGTCGATTGCCGACATATCCAGTTTGACGCACGCGGGCTGCTCTCTTGCAGGCTCGCGTGCCGATTCCCGTGTCGGCTCCCGCGCCGGGGCGTCGCCCGGAAACGATTCAACAGTTGAGGTCTTCTGCACATGCGTCTACTTGCATTCCTTGCCTCCGGCGTTGGGCGTCGGCGCACGTTGCTGGCCTCACTTCTGGCCGGCGCGATGCTCGGCACGGCTGCGGGCGCTTCGGCGGCGCAGAGTCAGCCGGACTTTGTCGATCTGATCGAAAAGGTCGCGCCGGCAGTGGTCAATATCCGGACCACCGAACGCACCACCGAGCGCAACGAAGAGGGCGCGCGCCCGTCTCCGTTTCGTCGCCGGCCGCCGGCGCCACCCGGAGATGAAACGCCACGCGGCGAGGGTTCCGGGTTCATCATCAGCGCCGATGGCTACGTCGTCACGAATGCGCACGTCGTCGATGGCGCCTCTGAAGTCTTGGTCACGCTCACCGACAAGCGCGAGTTCAAGGCCAAGATCGTCGGCGCCGACGTGCGAACCGACGTCGCCCTGGTCAAGATCGAGGCGAGCGGCCTGCCGACGGTGCGCATCGGCGACGTCAGCAGCCTGCGCGTCGGCGAATGGGTGCTCGCGATCGGCTCGCCATTCGGACTCGACAGTACCGTAACCGCGGGTATCGTGAGCGCCAAGCAGCGTGAGACCGGCACGGACATTGCGCTCCTGCAGACCGATGTGGCCGTCAACCCCGGCAATTCCGGCGGCCCGCTGATCAGTACCCGCGGCGAGGTGGTGGGTGTGAACTCGCAGATCCTGAGCCCGATCGGCAGCTACATCGGCATTTCGTTCGCGATTCCGATCGACGAGGCGATGCGTGTCGTCGATCAATTGCGCAGCGGTGGGCGCGTGGTACGTGGCTATCTCGGCATCCAGCCTACAGACGTGCCTCGCGAACTCGCCGAAGAGTATGGGCTCAACACCGGCAAGAACAAATCACGCGGCGCCTTCGTGCGGCTCGTCGTGCCGGGTGCGCCGGGTGAAAAGGCCGGCATCCAGCCCGGTGACGTGATCATCTCGGTTAACGCTCACCCGGTTGAGAGTGCGGCCGATCTGCGCCGCACGCTCGGCGGCTTCAAGCCCGGTACGTCGGTGAATCTGCAGGTCAATCGCCGCGGTAAGTCGATGGAGTTCAAGGTCGTCCTCGCCGAGGCTGACCAGCAGACGGCGGCCACCGAGCGGTCCGATCCCGTCGCGCCTGATCGCCGCACATCCAACGCTGCCAAGACATGGGGCCTGACGGTTGCGAATCTGACCGACAGCGAGCGCCGCGCCCTGCGGGGTGCGGGTGGCGTGAAGGTGGTGGCGGTTGCCGACGGTGCGGAGGCAGTGGGCATGCGTGAGGGCGACATCATCCTGGGCGTCGGCACCGCTGATGTCGCTGACCTGAAGCAGTTCGACGCAGTGATCACGAAGGCGGACAAGTCGCGTTCGCTCCCGGTCACGGTGCTGCGCGGTGATTGGGCGCAATTCCTTCGGATCCCGGTTGTCAAGTAGGACGAGCGTTGATTTCCACAATGTGGGAGCGATAGCTCTGCATCTGGAGCGCATTTTGAACAAGCCAAATCGGCTATCGAGTGTCTAGAATGTTTGTAAGCGCAAACATCTTGCTAGCAGCATCGGATTGAGCCTGTGGACGCATATAATGCGGCGCGTGTTGGGACACTTTCTAGCCACTTGCGTCAACGAGTTGGTGGTTGGAAAAGTATCCCCAGGTCGTCCACAGGATCCTGTTGATAACCTGTTGACAATATTTGCTGTTGGTGACGTGCAACGGCGTGAAATCAAGCAACGGCGCGGTTTCCAGCCAGTACGTTTTGACTACAATGAAAGCCCAACAAGCAGTTGCCAAACATTTTGTTGGAAGGCGCGTCAATCGTTCGACGTGCCTTTTTTTTGTTTCTGGCCCGGCCCTGCGGGCCTTCACATCGCTTCGCGATATGAGCCTCCAACGCAACGACTTCGTCGTTGTAGCTCCAGCATGGCGCTACGCGATATGAGCTTGCACTGCAACGGCTTCGCCGTTGTGTCTCCCTCGACAAGGCGCGCTCCGAATACATCGCAGTAAGCATGGATCACATCCGCAATTTCTCCATCATCGCCCACATCGACCATGGCAAGTCGACGCTTGCGGATCGGCTGATTCATCGTTGCGGCGGGCTCTCCGAGCGCGAGATGGAAGCGCAGGTGCTCGACTCGATGGACATTGAGCGCGAGCGCGGCATCACGATCAAGGCGCAGACGGCATCACTCGAATACACCGCGCGTGACGGCAAGACTTACCAACTCAATCTGATCGACACGCCGGGGCACGTCGACTTCAGCTACGAAGTCAGCCGGTCGCTCTCTGCATGCGAGGGTGCGCTGCTCGTCGTCGATGCGAGCCAGGGTGTCGAGGCGCAGACGGTGGCGAACTGCTACACCGCGATCGAGCTTGGCGTCGAGGTCGTGCCGGTGCTCAACAAGATGGATCTGCCGCAGGCGGACCCGGAAAACGCGAAAGCGGAAATCGAAGACGTCATCGGGATCGACGCCGACAACGCAATCCCCTGCAGCGCAAAGACGGGCGAGGGCATCGACGAAATCCTCGAGGCCGTGATCACCCGCATGCCGCCACCACGCGGCAAGCCCGACGCACCGCTGCGCGCGATGATCGTCGATTCCTGGTTCGACAACTACGTCGGCGTCGTCATGCTGGTGCGCGTCGTCGACGGCACGCTGTCGAAGGGCGAGCGATTCCGGATGATGGCCAGCGACGCCGTCTATGCTGCCGACAATCTCGGCGTTTTCACGCCGAAGTCGGTTGCGCGCGAGCGATTGTGTGCGGGCGAAGTCGGCTTCATCGTCGCCGGCATCCGCGAGTTGCAGGCGGCGAAGGTCGGCGACACGATCACGGTCGAGAAGAAGCTACCGAACAACCTCGGGCCCGCCACCGAGGCGCTGCCGGGATTCAAGGAGATCCAGCCGCAGGTCTTCGCAGGCCTCTATCCAACCGAGGCGAGCGAATACGACCAGCTGCGCGACGCACTGGAAAAGTTGAAGCTCAACGACAGCTCGTTGCGCTACGAGCCTGAGGTCAGCCAGGCGCTCGGTTTCGGCTTTCGCTGCGGCTTCCTGGGCCTCTTGCACATGGAGATCGTGCAAGAGCGGCTCGAGCGCGAGTTCGACCAGGACCTGATCACCACGGCACCGTCGGTCGTCTACCAGGTCGAGCTCAACAACGGCGAAGTGCTGCAGGTCGAGAACCCGTCGAAGATGCCCGACCTCGGGCGCATCCGCGAGATCCGCGAGCCGATCGTCACCGTCCACCTGTACATGCCGCAGGACTACGTCGGCCCGGTCATGACGCTTGCGAACCAGAAGCGCGGCATGCAGCTCAACATGGCGTATCACGGCCGCCAGGTGATGTTGACCTACGACATGCCGCTCGCCGAGATCGTGCTCGACTTCTTCGACAAGCTCAAGAGCGCCTCGCGCGGCTACGCGTCGATGGACTACGAGTTCAAGGAATACCGTGCCGCCGATGTCGTCAAGGTCGACATTTTGCTCAACGGCGACCGCGTGGATGCCCTCTCGATCATCGTCCACCGCAGTCAGAGCCTCTACCGCAGCCGCGCGGTGGTGGCCAAGATGCGCGAGCTGATCTCGCGCCAGCAATACGACGTCGCGATCCAGGCCGCGATCGGGGCCAACATCATTGCGCGTGAGACAATCAAGGCCCTGCGCAAGAACGTGATTGCCAAGTGCTACGGCGGCGACATCACCCGCAAGCGCAAGCTTCTCGAGAAGCAAAAGGCCGGCAAGAAGCGCATGAAACAGATCGGCACCGTCGAGGTGCCGCAGGAAGCCTTCCTGGCCATACTTCAAGTGGACGACTAGCTTTCAATGGGTTCATTGACCGGACTGCTCTACGCCTTTCTGGGCCTCTTTCTCGGCGGCTGGTACTTCGGCTACTGGAGCGGCAACTTCTCGCTACTGTTGTTCGTCCTGACGGTCGTGACCTTCTGCTACTGGCTTGCCGAGCGCTTCGTGTTCCTGCCGCGCCGCCGCGCCGCGGCGGCCACGCTCGAGGCACAGGACGCCGAGCGCCGCAGCAAGCTCGACCAACTTGGCATCTCCAAGGTCGATGGTGATGTGGCGGCCGCCAAGCGCGCCGTGCTCGCGCAGCCCTGGTGGCTCGATTGGACTGCGGGCCTGTTCCCTGTCATCTTGGTCGTTTTTCTGCTTCGATCCTTCCTGTTCGAGCCCTTCAAGATTCCGTCCGGCTCGATGATTCCGACGCTGATGGTGGGGGACCTCATCCTCGTCAACAAGTACCACTACGGCGTGCGTCTGCCCGTCATCAACAAGAAGGTCATCGCCAACCACGACCCTGAACGCGGCGACGTGATGGTTTTTCGCTTTCCGCGTGACCCGAGCATTGACTACATCAAGCGTGTCGTCGGCGTGCCGGGCGACGAGATCAGCTACCGTGCGCAACAGTTGTACGTCAACGGCGAGCGCGTTCCCACCGAGCCGCTGCCCGAGTACTACGACGAAGACAGCATGCGTTACGCGCCGCAATTCAAGGAAACGCTCGGAAATGCCGATCACCGGATTCTGGTCAACCCGAAATTGCAGCCGTTCTACGGCGGCGACGAGCGACGCACGGCACTGGTTCGCGAGAACTGCACCTACAACGCTGAAGGGCTGACCTGCAAAGTCCCGCCGGGACACTATTTCATGATGGGCGACAACCGCGACAATTCAGAAGATTCACGTTTCTGGGGATTCGTGCCGGACGAGAACATCGTCGGCAAGGCATTCTTCGTCTGGATGAACTTCGGCGACCTGAAGCGCATCGGC
The DNA here is from genome assembly GCA_963774675.1 of uncultured beta proteobacterium. Lineage (GTDB taxonomy): Bacteria > Pseudomonadota > Gammaproteobacteria > Burkholderiales > Burkholderiaceae_C > CAIKUF01. Next base: position 366,285 of record CAVZFV010000014.1, read on the forward strand.
GCGTTCAACTGACGCGCCGCGCGCTGACCCGTGGTTTCGCATTGAACTGAGGGAGCATTGACGCATGGTCTGTGAATCGTCCCGCCGGCAGCGCGGAATCACGTTGCTCGGGCTCTTGATGTGGGCTATCGTGATCGGCATGATCGCGCTCATCGCGCTGCGCGTGCTGCCGACCATCAACGAGTACCTGACAATCCAGCGATCGGTGGACCGTGTGGCGGCCGAAGGGCTCGGCACGGTGCCAGAGATCCGCGCCGCGTTCGAGCGCCAAAAGGAGATCGAATACTCGATCTCCTCGATCGGCGGCCAGGACTTGCAGATCACGAAGGAAAACGACAAGGTGGTGATCCGCTTCGAATACGAGAAGGAGATCGAACTCGCAAGTCCGGTCTACCTGCTGATCAAGTACTCCGGTCGCTCGAAGCCGGTATCCCAGTGACAGGCCGCTAGGGGTGGATCGCAAGCTCGAAGCACTTCAGCAACGCATTGGCTACCGCTTCGCGCAGCCCGAACTGCTGACGCGCGCGCTTACGCACCGCAGCTTCGGTGCCGATCACAACGAACGGCTCGAATTTCTCGGCGACGCGATCCTGAGTGCAGCAGTCTCGGGCCTGCTCTTTGATCGCTTTTCCGGCTCCGACGAGGGCGATCTGACGCGGGTTCGGGCGCACCTTGTGCGTGAGGACAGCCTGCACCGCGTCGCGCTCGAACTTGGCCTCCCCGACGTGCTTCGACTCAGCGAGGGTGAGGCGCGCGGCGGCGGCGCGCAGCGCCCCTCGATCCTTGCCGATGCGCTCGAGGCGTTGATCGGCGCCACCTACATCGAGGGCGGATTCGATCAGTCGCAGGCGCTCGTGCGGCGCCTGTTCGGCGAGCTGATCGCGACGACCGACATCGAGTCGTGGGCCAAGGACGCGAAGACCGAACTGCAAGAGTGGCTTCAGGCGCGCCGTCTGCCGGTGCCGGTCTATCGAATCTGCGCCACCCGCGGTCAGGCGCACGCGCAGACTTTCGAGGTCGAATGCAGCGCCGGCGCGCTCGGTGTCGCGCAGCGCGGCGAGGGCCGCTCGCGCCGCCAGGCCGAGCAGGAGGCGGCGCGGCGCATGCTCGACCTGCTCAAGGCGAACGATACGCCGGGCGGTCCACTGCGCAACTGAGCACGACACTTCGATGACTGAATCTGCGTCGCCGATCGATCGCGCGAATGAAGCTGGCCCGGCCCCGCATTGCGGCCTGGTCGCGATCGTCGGGCGGCCCAATGTCGGCAAATCGACGCTGCTCAACGCGCTCGTCGGGCAAAAGGTCAGCATCACCTCGCGCAGGGCACAGACGACACGCCATCGCATCACCGGCATCCGCACGCTAGGCGAAAGTCAGTTCGTCTTCGTCGATACGCCGGGCTTCCAGACACAGCACGGCGCTGCGCTTAACCGCACGCTCAATCGCACCGTCAAGAGCGTGCTCTCTGACGTCGATGTCATCCTTTTTGTGGTCGAGGCGGGCCGTTTCAGCCTGGATGACGCCAAGGTGCTGGCGCTGATGCCGACGCCGGGTGCGGGCGCGAGGCCGGTGATCCTGGTCGCCAACAAGCTTGACGAGGTGCGCCGCCGCGCCGAACTCGCGCCCTGGCTGCGCAGCATGCAGGAGCGGTATGCGTTCGCCGAATTCGTCCCCTTGTCTGCACGCAAAGCGGCCGACACGCAACGGCTGCTCTCGATCGTCAGGCCCTATCTGCCCGAGCAGCCCTGGTTCCATGATGAGGAGGCGCTGACCGACCGCAGCGAGCGCTTCCTCGCGAGCGAGCTGATCCGCGAAAAGCTGTTCCGCCTGACCGGCGACGAACTGCCCTACACCTCGACGGTCGTCATCGACAAGTTCGAGGAAGAAGGCGAGCTGAGACGCATCGCCGCCTCGATCATCGTCGAGCGCGAGGCGCACAAGGGCATCGTCATCGGCGCTGGTGGGGATCGCTTGAAGCGCATCGGCGCGCAGGCGCGGGTCGAGCTCGAAACGCTGCTCGGTGCGAAAGTGTTCCTCGAGCTGTGGGTCAAGGTGCGTTCGGGCTGGGCCGACGACGAAGCGCATTTGCGCAGCTACGGCTACGAATAGCCGGCCCCAAGGCGACAGCAAGTTCACGATGGCCCCGGTTCGCCAGCCGGCCTCTCTGCAGTCCTACGTGCTGCACCGTTACGACTGGAGCGAGTCGAGCCTGATCCTCGATCTGTTCACGCGCGAGCAGGGTCGGCTTGCAGTCGCGGCCAAGGGCGCGAAGCGGCCGTACTCGCAGTTGCGCGCCGTCCTGCTGCCATTCCAGCAGGTGCAGGTGACGCTTTCCCGCCCGCGCCGCGGCGCCGAAGACGAAGCGCCGCCGGACGTGCAGACGTTGCGTGGCGCCGAATGGGCCGGTGGCGCGGCGATGCTGACCGGCGCGGCGCTCTTCGCGGGGTTTCACTGCAACGAACTGCTGATGAAGCTACTCGCCCGCAGCGACCCACATGCGCGGCTCTTCGACGCCTACGCGCAGACGCTGCCGGTGCTGATGCGCGCGGACGATGCGCAGGTGCAGGCCGCGTTGCGTGCGTTCGAGCTCGTGCTCTTGCGCGAAATCGGCCTGCTGCCTGACCTCAGCGTCGTCACCGCGACGCAGCGCGCAGTGCGAGGGGGCGACCTGCTCGTGCTGCGACCCGAGGCGGGCGTGGCGCTTGCGCTTGGCGCCGAACCGGGCCTGCCCGGCGGCGTGTTGATCGGCGCGCAAGCCGCGCTCGAACACGACAGCATGGCCGCCCTGCGCCAGGTCTGCGCGAGCGCGCTCCCGGCGTTCAAGACGGCGCTGCGCGCGCTGCTTCACTATCATCTCGGCACACCCACAATGCGCACAAGGCAGGTGATGCTCGAGTTGCAAACTCTGTGATCCTACTTCCGGCAGTTGACCGCTACCTTCCGCTGGCCAAACCGCATGACTCTTGATCTTCGGGCCCACGGCCACTCTTACCATTCGGGCGAGCGCGCTACGCGCCCGATTGAGCCGCGCTGCGGCACGCGGGCGGCGTTGCTCCCCCTCGCGGGCATGAGCCCGCAGCGTCGTCGCGCCTTGCCAGCGCACCGCATCACGGCCCACTCGGGCGCGTCCAACTACCGGAAGTAGGATGAACCCACTCGTCACGACCGGGCTCGATGCGCGCGGCGGTGCGACGGCGCTGTCGGTCAACCTCAATCTCGTCGCGATGATGCGCAACCGCCGTGCGCTCGGCATCCCGAGCGTGACGCGGGCGGCGACCCAGGTGCTGGAAGCCGGCGCTGCAGGCATCACCGTGCACCCACGGCCCGACGCCCGTCATATCCGCGCCGACGATGTGGGCGCGCTGGCCGCATTGCTGAAGGACTGGCCGGCGGCCGAGTTCAACATCGAAGGCAACCCGTTTCACAACCTGATGGACTTCGTGCGTGAGTGGCGCCCTGCGCAGTGCACCTTCGTGCCGGACGACGAGGGGCAGTCCACCTCGGATCACGGCTGGGATGTGACGCGCGATGGTGCGCGGCTCGCGCCACTGATCGACGAGGCCCGAACACTCGGTGTGCGCGTGAGCCTCTTCATGGATGCCGATCCGCAAGCGATGGCCGCCGCGCGCAAGCTCGGCGCGGATCGCGTCGAGCTCTACACCGAGCCCTATGCGGCCGCCCACGGCTCACCGCAACAGGCGCATCAACTCGCGCAGTTCGCGGCGGCGGCGCGTGCCGCGCAGGTCGCCGGGCTCGGCGTGAATGCCGGGCACGATCTGAATCGCGCGAACCTCGCTGACTTCCTCTCGGCGGTGCCGGGCGTGCTCGAAGTGTCGATCGGCCATGCGTTCATCTCCGACGCACTCGAGCTCGGCTACACAGAGACGGTGCGCGCGTATCTGCGCTGCGTCCACGCCGGGCAGCCGCGTTGAGCCGCAAACCGGCGCCCGTTCTGGCTTCAGCCCGATGATTCACGGCATCGGCACCGACATCTGCGATATCCGCCGCATCGAAGCGGCACTCATGCGCCGCGGCGAACGCTTCGCGCACAAGGTCCTCGGCCCGCGCGAACTGCCTGTCTTCTTCGCCCGTCGCGAGCGTGTCGCGGTACGCAGTGTGCGCTATCTTGCGACGCGCTTCGCGGCGAAGGAGGCGTTCGCCAAAGCGATCGGCCTTGGCATCCACATGCCGATGACGTGGCGTGCCTGCGAGATACTCAATGCGCCGAGTGGAAAACCAGTGATCGAATTGCGCGGTGAACTCGCAGCATGGTTCGCTGCGCGCGGGCTGCGTGCGACGGTGTCGGTGAGCGACGAATCGGACTACGCCGTCGCGTTCGTCGTCGTCGAGACGGCACAATCCCCAGCATGAAATCGAAACGCAAGGATCGCATTTCGCTCGCCGTCGCAAGCGAACACGCGCCGGCGATCATCGACGTCGCCGGCCTCGCGCTCAATGCCGACGATCGCCGCCGCCTCTGGCACCCACTTGTCGGCGGGCTGATCCTTTTCGCACGCAACTGGCAGGACCGCCACCAGCTGACGCAACTCTGCGCCGAGGCCAAGTCGCTTCGGCCCGACCTGCTGATCTGCGTCGATCACGAAGGCGGACGCGTGCAGCGTTTTCGCACCGATGGCTTCACGCACCTGCCGCCGATGCGCGCGCTCGGCGAGATGTGGATGCACGACGGCAACCGCGGCGCGGGCAGCGGTGCGATGAGCGCGACCGATGCCGCAAGCGCGACCGGCTACGTGCTCGGCGCCGAGTTGCGCGCCTGCGGCGTCGATCTGTCGTTCACGCCGGTGCTCGACCTCGACCACGGGCCGAGCGGCGTCATCGGCGACCGTGCCTTCCATCGTGACGCGCGCGTCGTGACGCTGCTCGCGAAGAGCCTGATGCACGGCCTTGCACTCGCTGGCATGGCCAACTGCGGCAAGCACTTCCCCGGCCACGGTTTCGTGCGCGGCGATTCGCATCTTGAAGTGCCGGTCGACCGGCGCGGCCTGAAGGCGATCCTCGCCGACGATGCGCTGCCCTACGAGTGGCTCTCCACGACGCTCGCGAGCGTGATGCCGGCGCACGTCATCTACCCGAAAGTCGATGCGCTGCCGGCCGGCTTCTCGGCGCGCTGGCTGAAAGATGTTCTGCGTCTGCAACTCGGTTTTTCCGGCGCGATCTTCAGCGACGACCTGAGCATGGAAGGCGCGCGCCACATCGCCGGCGCCCCAGTGAGCTTCGCCGAAGCAGGCGGCGTCGCGCTCGACGCGGGGTGCGACCTGGTGCTGCTGTGCAATCAGTCGGCTGTCGGCAGCGATGTGCTCGATTTGTGGCTCGATGGCCTCGAACGTTCACGCATAGGCGGGCTGTGGCACGCTGACCCCGACAGCGAGGCGCGACGTCGCGCGCTCCTGCCGCAGTCGGCGCCCTTGGGCTGGGACGATCTGATGCACCACCCGGCCTACCAACACGCGCTCGAACGCCTGCCCTGAGGCAGGCGCGGCGCGGTGGGTCAGCTCTGCGGGTGGCTTTGCGCGCCCCCGGCTGCGGAGTCGAACGGCAGGCGGATCTGCGACAGATCCTTGCGCGTTTCGACCAGTACGAGCGGCCCCTCGTCGACAAGCTCGACCGGATTGGGCTGACGCGGCACATGTACCGGCGCGGGCTCGCGCGCCATGGCCTCGCGCGCCGCGGCGACCTTCGCGGCATCGGAGCCGACCCATTGCAGGCCCGCTGAAGCTGCGACGGCTTGCAGTTGGTCCGCGTCCAGTGCGAAGTCGGCCACCGCGGGCTGCGGCGGCGTATCGCCAGCCACCGGCGTCACGGCCTTCTCGACCGATGCCGCAACCGGCGTCGACACTTCAGCAGCTGTCGCCGTCGTAGTTTCGTTCGACGGCAGTTCCGCTGCAAGTGCAACAACGGGCGCCGGCGCCTCATGCTGCTGCAGCGTGGGGGCTTCGGCGGTCGCTCCGCCCGCGCCCTCGTCGGAACGCGAGAACTCGGCGTCGCTCACGAGTTCGCTTGTGCTCTCGGCCGCTTCGCGCGGCTCGCGCCGTTGCCGGCCGCGGCCGCCACGGCGCCGGCCTTCGCGCTCGCGCACAGCGCCGTCCTGCGCCGTATCCGAGGCTGCGGCCGCAACGGCACCCGTCTCGATATTGGCATTGGCATCCGCATCTGCGTCGGTTGTGCCGGTGACGCGGTCAGTTGCACCTTCCATCGATGCGTCAGTCGGCATCGACGCAGGCTCGGCCTGGGTCGCCTCGCCGGTGTCTGTTGCGACGTCCGAGGAGCCGCTTGCTACAGCAATGGCGCTCGTCTCCGCCGTGGCCTCGTCACGGTCGCGCCCACCGCGACGGCGACGGCGGCGCCCACGTTCACCGCGGTTCTCACCGCCCTCGGCGATGGCCCCTGGCTGAGTGTCGGCGAACCCAGTTGCGGTTGCGTTTGCGGCTGTGTTTGCCTCGCTCTCGACTGCCGGATCGGCCTTCGCGTTCTCCGTCGTCTCGGCCGGCCGGCCGTTGCGTTCGGTTCGCTCGGCGGCCGTGCCCCGACCACCGCGCTCGCCCCGCGTCGACCGGCGGCCCTCGCTGCGGCCCTCTTCGGTCGCCGCCGTCGTCGTGTCGACGCGTTCCTCGCGCTCGCCACGCCGGGCACCGCGGCCGCCTCGACCTTCGGCGCGTTCGCCGTCACGCTGTTCACCACGCGCTTCGCTGCGCGCTTCACCGCGCTTTTCACCGCTACGCCCACCACGTTCGCCACGTCCTCCGCGCTCGCCGCCGCGCCCACCCCGGCCGCCGCGTCCCTCACGCTTGTCGCCCGGCGCTTCGGCCGGGACCGGCTTGGCAACGACTGCAGGCTTGTCAGTGGCGGGCCGGACGTCGGCCGGCGCGCCAAAGATGCTCTTGATCCAGCCGAAGAAGCCGCCGCCCGCGGGCGTGACGACTTGCGCGGGCGCGGAGTGCACCGGCGCTGCCTGCGGTGCGGGCTCGACCTTCGGCGCGGACACGGGCGCGGGCGACTCGGGCAGGATGCCCTTGATCACGGGCTCCTGCTTGGCCTTGCCCTTCTCGCGTCGCGTGATGCCGACCTCTTCGTCGAGTTCGTCGATCATCGTGTAGCTCGCCTGCAGGTTCTCGAGGCGCGGATCGTCGTGACGCAGCCGCTCGAGGCGGTAGTTCGGCGTCTCGAGGTTCTTGTTGGGCACCAGCAGCACGGTGATGCGCTGCTTGAGTTCGATCTTCGTGATCTCGGTGCGCTTTTCGTTGAGCAGGAACGAGGTCACTTCCACCGGCACTTGCACGTGCACCGCGGCGGTGTTGTCCTTCATAGACTCCTCCTGCACCATGCGCAGGATCTGCAGCGCCGAGGATTCGGTGTCGCGGATATGGCCGGTGCCGTTGCAGCGCGGGCAAGTGATGTGGCTGCCTTCGGACAGCGCCGGGCGCAGCCGCTGGCGGCTCATCTCGAGCAGGCCGAACTTGCTGATCGCGCTGAGCTGAACGCGCGCGCGGTCCTGGCGCATCGCGTCGCGCAAGCGCATCTCGACCTCGCGTCGGTTCTTGCTCTCGTCCATGTCGATGAAGTCGCAGACGATCAGGCCGCCCAGGTCGCGCAGGCGCATCTGGCGCCCGATCTCGTCGGCGGCCTCGAGGTTGGTGCGCGTCGCGGTCTCCTCGATGTCGCTACCGCGGGTCGAACGCGCGGAGTTCACGTCCACCGAAACGAGCGCTTCGGTGTGGTCGATCACGATCGCGCCACCGGAAGGCAGATTCACCGTGCGCGAGAACGCGGTCTCGATCTGGTGCTCGATCTGGAAGCGAGAGAAGAGAGGCGCGTCGTCACGGTAGCGCTTGACCTTGTGCGCCGTCTCCGGCATCACGTGGCTCATGAACTGCTGGGCCTGATCGTAGATATCGTCGGTGTCGATCAGGATCTCGCCGACGTCGGCGGTGAAGTAGTCGCGGATCGCGCGAATGACGAGGCTCGACTCCTGGTAGATCAGGAAGGCGCCCTTGCCAGCCTTGGACGCGCCGTCGATGGCGGTCCAGAGCTTCAACATGTAGTTCAAGTCCCACTGCAATTCGGGCGCGGTGCGGCCGATGCCGGCAGTGCGCGCGATCAAGCTCATGCCTTTCGGGTATTCGAGCTGGTCGAGGTTTTCCTTCAGTTCCTCGCGATCTTCCCCCTCGATGCGGCGCGAGACGCCGCCGCCGCGCGGGTTGTTGGGCATCAGCACCAGGTAGCGGCCGGCGAGCGAAACGAAAGTCGTCAGCGCGGCGCCCTTGTTGCCGCGTTCTTCCTTCTCGACCTGGATCAGCAGTTCGGTGCCGTTGGAGATCACGTCCTGAATGCGTGCATCCTTGACGCTCGCGCCTTCGCGGAAGTAGTTCTTCGAGATCTCCTTGAACGGCAAGAAGCCGTGGCGGTCCTCGCCGTAATCGACGAAGCAGGCCTCGAGCGAAGGCTCAACGCGCGTCACGATCGCCTTGTAGATATTGCCCTTGCGCTGTTCGCGGCCCTCTATTTCGGTCTCGAAGTCCATCAACTTCTGGCCGTCGACGATCGCGAGGCGACGCTCTTCGGGCTGCGTCGCGTTGATCAGCATGCGTTTCATGTGTGCTCCTGTGCGCCGGACTACGCGCGCATCGCGCGCGGCGCCCGGGCGCCTTTCACCTCAGCCGCCCGCCGGTTGAGCCGGCAGCGCGACGATCAGATGCACGAGAAACGGGAAAGGAACTTCGGAAGGAATCGCCCTGGACCGGGGCCGCGAGATCGATCAGTCGATCGGCGGGCCGCTCAGCGTTGGCGCATGCGCGGTCGTGACGTGGCGGCTGCCCGATCGGCTGCGCCGCTCTCCCATGGCTGCGCAGCGCGGCGCCGCGGGACGCGGACGCAACTGGCTTGGCAGGGAAGGGGAGGCAAAAGCCGGGGGCAACATTCGCAGGATCACTTGACGCGGGCAGTAGGTGACGGCATCCAGACACCGACAAGCGCACTGCGCGCTATCGGTTCGACCGTTGCCTCCTGCTCTTTGGAAACCTTGTTCATCCCGTCCGGTCGCCTGGGCAACCGCGCGGGTGTTCTTTTCATTCGTTTGCTCTGGCCGCCTGCCGCGCCCGGCTGATTCGTCTCTTGAGGTCCGAAACCCGCCACGCAGGGCCAACGTTGCATCACCTGGGTGCGACCGGGACATGCCCGATCGCGCCACCGCATGTCCAAAGTGCCAGAGACGAAGCGCATAGACCCCGGGTAAACTCTGATAAATCAACCACTTAGGACACGTTCGCGGTGTCACGGATTATAGGGGGCAATGACACCTTGGCGGCCGCGCGGAAAAGCGCTGCAAATGCAGGGCAAACACGCCCGCCACCGTCCGCCGAGCAATCCTTCGCGGTGGAGCGCGTGTCGGTTGACGAGGCCGGGGAGGGCCAGCGCCTCGACAATTTTTTGATCCGCCACTGGAAGGGTGTGCCCAAGACGCACGTCTATCGCGTGATCCGCTCCGGCGAGGTGCGCGTCAACAAGGGCCGCGCCGCGGCCGACACCCGGCTCGCGCTCGGCGACGAGTTGCGCTTGCCGCCGGTGCGCACCGCGCCAGAACCCGCGGCGCGCAGCACGGCGCCGGCGCGCGAGTTCCCGATCGTGTGGGAAGACGAGGCGCTGATCGCGATCGACAAGCCGGCTGGCGTCGCCGTGCATGGCGGCAGCGGTGTCGCCTTCGGCGTCATAGAGCAATTGCGTCGCGCGCGGCCGCAGGCGCGTTTTCTCGAACTCGTGCACCGCATCGACCGCGAGACCTCGGGCCTGCTGCTCGTCGCCAAGAAGCGCGCTGCGCTCGTCGCGCTGCAGGACCAGTTTCGTCGCCGCGAGACGGGCAAGACCTATGCGGCGCTCGTGCACGGCGCCTGGCCGAAGGCGAACAAGGTGATCGATCTGGCGCTGCACAAGACACTCGACGCTGCCGGCGAGCGCCACGTGCGCGTCGTCGATGCCGATCATGCGGACGGCCGACGCTCGATCTCGCTCGTCAGGCTCGTGAAGGTCTGGCCGGCGTTTTCGTTGCTGGACGTCACGATCAAGACCGGCCGCACGCACCAGATCCGCGTTCATCTGGCGCACGAGGCGCATCCGATCGTTGGCGACCCGAAATACGGCGACTTCGGGCTCAACCGTGCGTTGGCGCGCGGGACAAGTGTTGCGGGCCAGCGCTTCGACCGCATGTTCCTGCATGCGCGGCGGCTCCGCTTCGAGCACCCCACGAGCGGCGAGGTCATCGAGCTCGAGGCGCCGCTGCCGGCAGAATGCGGGGCCTTCGTGGCCGCGCTCGAGGCGGACGCGGCTTCGAATGCCGCCGCGCTCGACGCGGCCGCGAATTCAAACCCCGCTGCGCTCGACGCCGACGCGGCTTCAATTTCGCGTGTGCCCGATGCGCGGGCGTCCTCCACATAGATTCACGACCCTCGATGTCACGCCACCAGGCCACGATCAACTGGCAATGCGACGACGGCGACTTCCTCGCCCACCGCTACAGCCGCGCGCACGTCTGGCGCTTCGACGGTGGAACCGAAGTTCGGGCGTCGAGTTCGCCGCAGGTTGTCTCCCTGCCGATGTCGGATGCGGCGGCCGTCGATCCCGAGGAGGCCTTCGTCGCCTCGCTCGCGAGCTGTCACATGCTGTGGTTTCTCGACATGGCCGCGCGCGGCGGTTTTCGCGTCCGCAGCTACGACGATGCCGCGGTCGGCGTGATGGCAAAGAACGCGCAGGGGCGCATGGCGATCACGCAGGTCACGCTGCGTCCTCGCGTCACCTTTGACGGCGCCGCACAGCCTTCGCGCGAGGCGCTCGATGCCCTGCACCACGAAGCGCACGACAAGTGCTTTCTGGCGACCTCGGTGCTGAGCGAGATCGTCATCGAGCCCGCACATGACTGAACGCAACTTCGATCTTATCGTCTTCGACTGGGACGGCACGCTGTTCGACTCGACGGCGCTGATCACGCGCTGCATCCAGGACTCATGTGTCGATCTCGACCTGCCGCGACCGGCCGACCGCGACGCAAGCTACGTCATCGGCATGGGCCTGCAGGACGCGCTGTTGCACGCCGCGCCGAGCCTGCCGCGCGAGCGCTACCGCGAGCTCGCGCTGCGCTACCGCCATCACTACCAGGCGCGCCAGCACGAACTGGTGTTGTTCGAGGGCGCGCTCGAGTTGCTGCAGGCGCTCAAGTCGCGCCAGCATCTGCTCGCGGTGGCGACCGGCAAGTCGCGCGTCGGGCTCGACGAGGCGCTGGCCTCGGCGCACATGCAAGGCGTGTTCGACGCCACGCGTACCGCCGACGAGACGGCGTCCAAGCCCGATCCGAGGATGCTGCACGAACTGATGGACCAGCTCGGCGCCGAGCCTGGCCGCACGCTGATGATCGGCGACACGACGCACGACCTGCAACTCGCAGCGAATGCCGGTGCGGCGAGCCTCGCGGTGAGCTACGGCGCGCATCCGACCGACGCGCTGGGCAGGCTTGCGCCGCGCCATGTGGCGCACAACGTCGCCGAACTCGAGCACTGGCTGCTGACCCATGGCTGAAGCTTCGAGCCCGGTGCCGGCGCCGGTGCGCTTGTGCGCGAGCGACGATCTCGCGGAGAAGGGTCTCGCCTTCGTGTTCGACGTGCTGCAGTGGCGCGAGCCGGCGCGCGCCTTCGTGCTGCGTTTCGACGGCCGCCTCGTCGCCTACTTGAATCGCTGCGTGCATGTGCCCTCCGAGATGGACTGGCAGCCGGGCGAGTTCCTCGACAGCCGGCAGGAGTTCATCCTGTGCGCGACGCACGGCGCTGCCTACGAGCCGCTCACCGGGCGCTGCGCCGCCGGCCCCTGCGGGCGCGGCCGCCTGACGACGCTTCGCGTCGAGGAGCGCGACGGCGATGTGTATTGGTATCCTTCCCGCGACACGCGCCCCGTGTTCGACGACGAGTAGTCGTACGCCATCGAAAGCCCTGCATGAGCACCCCTGAAAACCCGTTCGAAGCGGCTGCGCGTTCGCAGACCGATCCTTCCGTTCCGCCTTCCACTTCCGCACCGGCGCCGGCCACCGCAGCCGCTGACGGTTGGAACCGGCTTGCGGATCAATTCGCGCGCGACTATTTGAAAGACCGTCGCAGCGAGCGCCGCTGGCGAATCTTCTTTCGCCTGCTGTGGATTGCGATCTTCATCGCGATCGTCTGGGCGTTCATCGTGCAACGCAATCTTGCGACTGCGTCCAACGGGCCGCACACTGCGCTGATCGAGTTGCGCGGCGAGATCGCTGCCGATTCGGAGGCGAGCGCCGAGAACATGGTCGCCGCGCTCAAGACCGCTTTTGAGGACACGGGTGCACGCGCCGTCGTGCTGCGCATCAACTCGCCGGGCGGCAGCCCGGTGCAGGCGGGCATCATCAACGATGAGATCCGGCGCCTGAAGACCCTGCACAAGAAGAAGCTTTACGCGGTGGTCGAGGACACCTGCGCCTCGGGCGCCTACTACGTCGCCGTCGCCGCCGACGAGATCTACGTCGACAAGGCGTCGATCGTCGGTTCGATCGGCGTGCTGATGGACGGTTTCGGCTTCACCGGCATCATGGAAAAGGCCGGCGTCGAGCGCCGGCTGCTGACCGCGGGTGACAACAAGGGCATGCTCGACCCGTTCTCGCCGCTCAACGAGAAGCAGGTCGCGTACGCGCAGACGATGATCGACGCGATACACGCGCAGTTCATCGCCGTCGTCAAGGAAGGCCGCGGCAGGCGGCTGAAGGAGACACCCGAGACCTTCTCCGGCCTGTTCTGGAACGGCGACCAGGCGGTGCAGATGGGGCTCGTCGATCACCTGGGCAATCTCGACTACGTCGCGCGCGAGGTGGTTAAGGCCGAGGAGGTCATCGACTACACGCCGCGCGAGAACGTCGCCGAGCGGCTCGCCAAGCGTTTCGGCGCATCGATCGGCGCCGGCGCGGTGCGCGCGCTTCAAGGCAGCCTCGGCCTGCGCTGAATCGGGCTCCGGCCGGCGGTCCGTCTATCCCCGGACCGACGATGGACGGCTGGCTCGAACAACTTCAACTGCTGCAAGGCCTGCCGGCGTATGCGCTGGTGTTCGGCCTGCTGGTCGCCTGCGGCATCGGCGCGCCGATGAACGAGGACATCGTGCTGCTCGCCGCGGCCGCGCTGACGCTGACCGGCGTGATGCAACCGATACCGCTCATCGCCGTTGCCTGGTTCGGCCTGATCGCGGGCGACGCGCTGATCTTCCACTGGGGCTATCGCTACGGTGGGAGCATCCTGCGCCACCGCTGGTTCGCGCGCATCCTGCCCGAGCAGCGCCTGACGGCGATGCAGCACCGCGTGCAGCGCGGCGGCCCGGCGTCGATCTTCGTCATCCGCTTCCTGCCCGGCATCCGCACCGCGCTCTTCTTCGCCGCCGGCACGCTGAAGATTCCGTACCGCACCTTCTTCCTCTTCAACGGCCTGGCGGCGGCGATCGAACTGCCGTTGCTCGTGTTCGGCGTGCGCTATATCGGTGGCCGCTGGAAAGAGATCTTGCCGGCGATCCAGCAGGCGCAGGGCTGGCTGCTCGCGGGGGTGATCGGTGTCGTCGCGCTGGTCATACTGGTACGCCGCCTGCGCTCCCGCGCGAAATCGAAGTCCACACCGAAGGCCACATCGACATGACGCTGCCCGAGACGGGCCGCCCACCGGCTGACGTGCTGCGCGAACTCCGCGGCTTCGGCGACGCCGACCCCGACTACAAGCACGGCCGGGTGTGGAGCCTCGTGTACTACCTCGATGAAGGCTACGCCGACTTCCTCGCCGAAGCCTACAAACTCTATTCGAGCGCGAACGGGCTCAACCCGACTGCGTTCAAGAGCCTGAAGCGCTTCGAGAACGAAATCATCGCGGCGGTCGCTGAGTTGCTGCACGGCACCGACGAGGTCTGCGGCGTCGTCACCTCCGGCGGAACCGAAAGCTGCCTGCTCGCCGTCAAGACCTACCGCGACCTGGCGCGCGCGAAGCGCGGCGTGCGCCGGCCGGAGATGGTGCTTCCGGAAACGGCGCACGTCGCCTGGTTCAAGGCCTCCGAGTATTTCGGCGTCAAGGTCCGCCTCGTGCCTCGCGGCGACGACTTCCGGCTCGATGTGGCGAAGGTCGCGCGCCTCGTCAACCGCAACACGGTGATGTTGCTCGGCTCGGCGCCCGAGTATCCGAACGGCCTGATCGACCCGATCGAGGCGCTCGGCGCGATCGCGCTGAAGCGTCGCGTGCCGCTGCACGTCGACGCCTGCGTCGGCGGCTTCATCCTGCCCTTCATGGCGATGAACGGCATCGAACTCCCGCCGTGGGACTATCGCGTGCCGGGTGTCAGCTCGATCTCGGCCGACATCCACAAGTACGGCTTCGCGTCCAAGGGCGCATCGACGATCACCTACCGCAATCTGGAACTGCTCAAACACCAGATGTTCGTCTACCAGGATTGGCCGGGCGGCATCTTCGCGTCGCCGGCGCTGCTCGGCACCCGCCCAGGCGGCGCCTATGCCGCGGCCTGGGCGGCAATGCAGTTCTTCGGCAAGACCGGCTATCGCGATCTGGCACACCGGACGATCCTCGCTTTCGATCGCATGAAGGCGGGCATCGCCGCGATGCCTGAACTGCGCGTTTTCGGCGACCCCAAGGGCCCGCTGCTCGGCTACGGCTCGCGCGTCCCGGCGGTGGACATCTACGCGGTCGGCGACCAGATGGACGCGCGCGGCTGGCAGATCAACCGGCTTCAATTCCCCGAAGGGCTGCACGCGATGGTGACGGCCAAGCACCTCGAAAGCGTGGATGCCTACCTTGTCGACCTGAAAGCCGCCGTCGCTGCAGTGAAGGCCGATCCCTCGCTTGCGCGCCAGGGGTCGGCCCCGACCTATGGCCTGATGGCCAACATCCCGCTGCGCGGCATGGTCAAGAGCCGTGTGCTCGACATCTTCTCCAACATGTATCGCGCCGGCGGCGGCGACCTCGATCTGTCGGCGCACGATGCCGGCCCGGGCGCCGAAGCTGGCGCGCCGTCGCTCGCCGAACGCGTCGCGACGTGGTACGTGCAACGCAGGCGCCGTCGCCAGCGCTGAACGCGTACGGCCGCCTCCGCCGTTTGGCCGATCGATCTCCGGCCTGGAACCGGCTTCCGGCGGTCTATGTCGCTTCGACGGATCGCTGCCGTTGTTGGGGCATCGTCCTACTGCACAACGGGGTGTCGTCCTTGCCTCACGGCGCTTCGGTCCTTGTAGCATTGTGGCAACGGGGTCGTTCGCGCTGCAGGGGCTCGACACCGCACCCTGCCACATGGCACCAAACGAATAGGACAACTCCATGAACTGCATCCGTTCAGTCCGCCTTGCACGCCAATCTCTCGCCGCCGCGGCCGCGGTGCTGTGCTTTGTCCCGGCCTTCGCCGCCCAACCTGCGCCGTCCGATTCACTTGCCGCCGCAAAGGCGAGTTATGCGAGTGAGCGTGCCGCATGCCTGAAAGGCGAATCGTCCGAGGATCGTGCAACCTGCCTGAAGGAAGCAGGGGCTGCGTTGGCCGACGCGCGCCGCGCGGGCGCCAAATCATCCGACGAGGACGCGCAGGCTCTTGCCGCCAACGCGGTACGCCGTTGCCAGGCGGTCGCTGCAGCCGACCGCAATGCGTGCGAGCAGATGGCGCTCGGCCACGGCACGGTTTCCGGCTCGGTCGAAGGCGGCGGTGTGCTCAAGGAGTACCGCACCGTCGTGCCGGCGCAGTAGTCGAGCTTGACGAGCGCGTCGGGTCACGCAAAGAGCGCAATCGATGTTGATCGTGTCGACACGTAACGGCGCGCTGTCCTACACCTCGCAATGGGCCCGACCTACGATCGCCGACCGCGTGCCGAGGGACGATCGCGCATCGACACTGGGAGCCATGACCATGCTTGATTCAGCGCGAAGAATTCTTCAGTTGGCGCAGACTCGCGAAGGCGTTCATCCGGGGGTATTCGCGCTGGCGGGCTTGTGCGCGATCGTCCTCCTCGTCCTCTATGTGCAGACGCTCAATGCGTCGATTGCGCATGGTGAGACGCTGCGCGCGCAGCAGCGAGCGGCGTTGCACATGCCTGCGGTCAGGGTCGCCGCCACGCAGGCTGTCGACGAGTCCGCTTCGCGCTGACAAACTTCGCGCGAAACGCTGTGGCGCTCTTGCGGCACTCTTCCGGCGTGCCTCCGGTGCCTCGTCCGCGCCCCCCGGCGTGCGCAGGGCGATACAGTCCGGACATGCCATCGACACGACCGAGCTTCCTAACGCCGCTGCATGCCCTGCACGCCGATCTGCTCGCCGGCGATCGGCGTGCAGTCGCCCGTGCGATGAGCGCAATCGAGCGGGGTGCGGCCGGTGCCGCAGAACTGCGCGCCGCGATCGCACCACACCTGGGCCGTGCCCACGTGCTCGGCATCACGGGCGCGCCGGGCGCGGGCAAGTCCACGCTCGTCAATGCATTGCTCGGTGCGCTGCTCGCACGCGGCGAACGGGTGGGCGTCGTTGCAGTCGACCCTTCGAGCCCGATCAGTGGCGGCGCGCTGCTCGGCGACCGGGTGCGCATGGACGCGCATGGTGAGCATCCGAACGTCTTCATTCGGTCGCTCGCTTCGCGCGGGCAGCTCGGTGGCCTGTCGCTGGCGACGCGCGGTGTGATCGATGTGCTCGACGCTGCAGGCTTTGACACCGTCATCGTCGAGACAGTTGGCGCCGGGCAGTCCGAGGTCGAAGTCACTCGCATTGCCGATACCTGCCTCGTTGCTTGCCCGCCGGGGCTGGGTGACGATGTGCAGGCGATCAAGGCCGGGATTCTCGAGATCGCCGATCTGTTTGTCGTCACCAAGGCCGACCTGCCAGGTGCGCGCGCGACGGCGAGTGATCTGCAGCACATGCTGCGGGTGCGCGCGGTCGCGGCCGATGCCGCCAAGGCCACCGAACTCGGCTGGCAGGTGGCAGTGATCGCGGTTGCCGCGAGCATCGGCGAGGGCCTGGACGCGCTGATCGAGAAGATCGATGCGCACGCGCAGAGCGCCGGGCGCGGACGGCGACTGCGCGCGCGCCACGCCGCCAACGGCGGCGGCGTCGAACACATGCCACGTCACGGGTTGCAGGGAACGCGATTCGACACCTACTCGACGTGGCTCGGCATCGAACAAGGTTCGGACGCCGAGGGCGCCGCTATCGCAAGCGTGCAACTGCGCGCCGAGCATCTGGATGCCGAGGGGCGCTGCGAGCGCGGCGTCGTCTTCGCGCTCGCTGATGCCGCGTGGGTCATGGCGACGAAGGGGCGCGGCCTGGCGCCGGTCGCCGGCGTCGAGGTGAACATCGCTCTCGACCGCACGCCGCGCGAAGGTGAGACGCTCTTTGCCCGTGCTGCCGGCGCGAGCGAGCCGACGGATTCGGGTTCTGCCGCAGCCTACCGGGTCGCCGTGTTCGACGCCGACGGGGAAGCAATCGCGCGCGTCGGGTTCAAACTCGCATCGACCTGACCGCCTGACCGCGCATGTTGGGCCGGAGCTTGTGGGTGATGAGCATGGCGTTGCGGTGGCGGGCGATCTGTAGACCGTGGCGGTCAACGCGCATCGCCCGGGGCCCGCGCCGTTGCGCCACCCGCGTCCCCCGCGCCCCGCGCGCCCCGCGCGACGTTCTCGTTGCGTAAGGTTTCGCCAACCTCCTGCCACACTGCTCGGTAGCGCGCTGCGAATTCATTGTGCAGCCCGCTGTGGGACCCGCCTTCGAACCAGACCAGATGCTTGGGTTCGCGCGCCGCGTCATAGAGGCGCTGCGTCTGCTGTGGCGGCACCGTCTTGTCGGCAGTGCCGCTCAGAAACCACTTCGGCGCATCGATGCGACCGATCTTGTCGATCGACGCGAACTGCTGTGTCACGAGGGGGACGAGAAGAATGCCAAAGGGGTTGATGTCGCGCACCAGGTCGGGCATCGATGTCATGCTCGACTCGAGGACGAGCGCGCCGTAGCCGAGCGGCTCTCGATGGCGTAGCGCAAGCTCGACCGCGACGCCGCTGCCCATCGAGTGACCGAAGATCACGCGCGACTGCGGTTGCGGCACACGGCGCGTGAACGTTGCCCAGGCCACCTCGGCGTCCTGGAGGATCGTCTCCTCCGACGGCAGCAGCTTCGTACTTTCGCCCCAGCCGCGGTAGTCGATCGCGAGCACCGAGAACCCCGCCGCATGGATAGCGGCGATCTTGGGCCGGTTGAAGTACAGGTTGCGAAATGTGCCGTGCAGATAGAGCACCGCCGGCGCGCCGGCGTCGTCGGACGGGACCCAGATCGCACGCAGGCGCTCGGGCGCGGCACCAGTGCCGGGCGCGGGCTGCGCGGCGTCGACGTCAATCCAGATCGGCTCGTCGTGTGCGCTGACCGGCTGCCAGTCGACCATCGTCCCCGCCATCGGCTTGTAGACTTTGGCCCTTTGCTGGGCGTCGATCCAGGCGCATCCGGTGAAAGTCGCGACAATCCACGCCGCAGCGGCGATCGCGAACCACCGCGTCGTCCGATCCATCAACCACCTCATCCTGCCCATGAATCCACCGCTTCAACGAATCGGACGCATTGTCGGCGCGCTTGCGCTGGCTGCACTTTGTGGTGTTTCGCAACGCGCCATGGCGCAAGACGCCGAGCCCAGAGGCAACTGGGACTTGATCGTCAGTCCCTACAGCTACCATTTTCACTACAGCGACGATCACAAGTACGTCTATTCGGTCGGCCTGTTGCGCCGGCTGGAAAACAACTGGATCGCCGGCGGCATCGCGTTCTCGAACTCATTCGGCCAGCCGAGCGCGTATGCCTTCGTCGGCCAGCGCTACGTCGAGCCCTTCGGCTGGAAGAAGTGGTATTTGCAGTGGACCGGCGGCCTGCTCTACGGCTACGTCGGCGAGTACAAGGACAAGGTACCCTTCAACAACAACGGCTTCTCGCCCGGCTTCGTGCCGAGCATCGGCTACCAGTTCACCGACCGCATCTACGGTGAGCTCGACCTGCTCGGCAACTCGGCACTGATGTTCACACTCGTCTTCCCGTTGCCCAAGTCCTGGGAGTAGCGGGGCGCTGACGCTGGCGCGCGATCAGCTCGCGTGCGGCAGGTAGCGCACCGACAGCACGCCCTCGATCGCCGCGATCGCGGCGAGTGCGCCGGCCTCGACCGGGCTGTCCACATCCACCAGCGTGTAGGCCATGTCGCCGCGCGACTTGTTGACCATGTTGTGGATGTTCAGGCCCGCACCCGCCATCGCGGTCGAGATCTGGCCGAGCATGTTGGGCACGTTGGCGTTGGCGATCGCGACGCGATGCGCTGATTCGCGCGCCATCGCGACTGCCGGGAAATTCACCGCATTCGCGATGTTGCCGTTCTCCAGATAGTCGCGCAGCTGATCGACGACCATCACCGCGCAGTTCTCCTCCGCTTCGCGCGTCGAGGCGCCGAGGTGCGGCAGCGCGACGACGCGCGGGTGGGCGTTGAGGCCCGCGCTCGGGAAGTCGCACACGTAGCTGCCCAGTTGCCCGGCTTCGAGCGCTGCGACCACGGCGGCCTCGTTGACGACGCCCTCGCGTGAGAAGTTGAGCAGCACGCTGCCCGGGCGCGCCAGGGCGAGCTTGCCGGCGTCGACGAGATCGCGCGTCGCGGCGACAAGCGGCACATGAAGCGTCGTGAACTGCGCGTGCCTGAGCACCTCGGCGACGCTCGCCGCCTTCTTGACCTGGGCCGGCAGGCTCCATGCGGCGTCCACCGTGATGTCGGGGTCGTAACCGAGGACGTTCATGCCGAGCTTGATCGCGGCGTCGGCGACCAGGCAGCCGATCTTGCCGAGGC
Source organism: uncultured beta proteobacterium (assembly GCA_963774675.1). Lineage (GTDB taxonomy): Bacteria > Pseudomonadota > Gammaproteobacteria > Burkholderiales > Burkholderiaceae_C > CAIKUF01. The sequence goes on from CAVZFV010000014.1 coordinate 386,167, forward strand.
CGATCACGCCGAGCGTCTGCCCCGCGAGCTCGTAGCCGGCGAAGGCCTTCTTGCCGTTCTCGACTGTCTTGTCCATGTCCGGCGCGGTGGCGTCGAGCGCGGCGACGAAACGCAGCGCGGGCGCGATGTTGCGGGCCGCGATCAGCATGCCGGCGAGCACGAGCTCCTTCACCGCATTCGCGTTCGCGCCCGGCGCGTTGAACACCGGTACGCCGCGCGCGCTCATCGCGGCGACCGGAATGTTGTTGGTGCCCGCGCCCGCGCGGCCGATCGCGCGCACGCTTTGCGCGATCACGACCGCATGCAGATCGGCCGAGCGCAGCAGGATCGCGTCGGGCGCGGCGATGTCCTTGCCCGTCGTGTAGCGCTCGGCGGGCAGGCGCTTGAGGCCGTTGTTCGATACGGCATTGAGCACCAGCAGCTTGAATCGCTCAGACATGTGAAGCCTCGAATTCCTTCATGTACGCGACGAGCGCGCGCACGCCCTCGATCGGCATCGCGTTGTAGATCGAGGCGCGCATGCCGCCGACCGAGCGGTGGCCCTTCAACTGCAGCATGCCGCGCGCTTGCGCACCCTTCAGGAAGGCGTCGTCAAGCGCCGCATCCTTCAGCTTGAACGGCACGTTCATCAGTGAGCGGTCGGGCTTCGCGACCGGGTTCGAATAGAACCCCGACGCGTCGAGATAGTCGTACAACAACGCCGCCTTCGCGCGGTTGTGTGCTTCCATCGCCACCAGGCCGCCCTGCGCCTTGATCCAGTTGAAGACGAGCCCGGCGATGTAGATGCCGTAGGTCGGCGGCGTGTTGAGCATCGAGTCGTTCTCGGCCTGCTGGGTGTAGTCGAAGGCCGAGGGCGTGACGGGCAGCGCCCGGCCGAGCAGGTCGTCGCGCACGATCACGATCGTCAGCCCCGCGGGGCCGATGTTCTTTTGCGCACCGCCGTAGATCAGGCCGAACTTCGAGACATCGATCGGGCGCGAAAGGATGTTGGACGACATGTCGGCGACGAGCGGCACGTCGCCCGTATCGGGCGTCCAGTGGTATTCGACGCCGCCGATCGTCTCGTTCGAGCAGATGTGCAAGTATGCGGCGTTCGCGTCGAGCTTCCACCCCTCGCGCGCCGGAATGCTCGTGAAGCCGTTCGCCACCGACGACGCGGCGACATTGACGGTGCAGTATTTCTTCGCCTCCTTGATCGATTTCTTCGACCACTCGCCGGTGTTCACATAGTCGGCGCCGGTGTGCCCGCCCAGCAGGTTCATCGGCACGATTGCGTTCTCGCCGATCGCGCCGCCCTGCACGAACAGCACCTTGTAGTTGGCGGGGATGGCGAGCAACTCGCGCAACAGCGATTCCGCCTCCGCGTGGATCGAGATGAACTCCTTGCCGCGATGGCTCATCTCCATCACCGACATGCCCGAGCCGTGCCAGTCAAGCATCTCGTCGGCCGCCTGGCGCAGCACGGGTTCGGGCAGCACGGCAGGGCCGGCACTGAAATTGAAAACGCGGGTCATTGGGAACTCTCCAACTGGGCTTGAATGCGGCGAGAAAGACGCCGAGGCGGCAGGATACCGAATCAGCGCCGGTCAGCGACCGCGCGCGCAGCACGGTCTTTGCGGTCGCTCAAGCTTCGAGCGCGGTGTCGAGTTCCTGCGACACGGCCGAAATAAGCGTGCGCGCGAGATCGCGTCGCCCGACCCTGCCGGGCTGGTCCGAGCCCGGCACCGACAGCGCAAAGGCACTGTCGTCGTCGACGAGCTCGATCACGCGCAGCCGCGGTTGCATCGCGCGCAGCGCGTCGATCAGCGTGGCGCATCCGGGCTCCGAGATCGGCACGCCGGTGATGAGCGTGTCAGGGCGGCGATCGCGCAGCGCGGCATGCGCCTGTTCGAGCGTTGACGCAGCATCGACCTTCAGCCCCGCCGCCTGCAGCAGGCGATGCGCCTGCAACCTTGTCGGGTCGCGCGGCTCGAGCAGCAAGGCATGGCGACCGCTGGGCATCGTCGTGCGCTCGAGCAGCTTTGCCGGGCGGACGGCATCGGGCGCGGCTTCTTCGCGCGTCGCGAAACCGAGCATCAGCATGACTGCGCGCCCGGCTGCGACGCGCTGCGCCGACAGATGACAGGCCCGCGCGAGCAAGACGAACAGCTGCCAGTGCAGATCGTCGAAATCGTTGCCGCCGCCGTGCGCCTCGGCGCACTCCACGTGCAGCGTCAGCATGGGTCGCGCCGGCTCGCCTTGCATGGCGGCGCCGACCTCGATTCGCGTGCCGATGCGCATTGCGTAGTCGAGCGCCAGATCGAGCAACTGCTCGATCACGGCCGGCACCGCCTGGACGAACATTGGTTCGGTCGGCCCCTCGAGGCGAACGCCGCGGCGCTGCGCAGCGGCGGCCCACTCTGTGAGCGTCTGGCGTGCCGCAGCGGCAAGGTCGAACGACTCGACCGTCGCCTGCCCTTCGCCCGAAAGCACGCGCGCGACCTGCTGCACCTGGACGCCGAGGTGCTCGAGCCGCGCGAGTTCGTCGCGCACGTTGCGCAGAATCGCACCGCGCTTCTCACGCGGGACGGCGCCGAGGCTGCCGATCTGGCGCTGCAGATCGAATGCCGCCGCGGCAAAGGTCTCGCCGGCCTTGGCAAGCACCTCGGGCGGCACCTTTGCCAGCGCCAGGCCGGTTGCCGAGTCGCCAGCGGCGGCGCGCGAAGCTTGTGGATCGAATGTCATGGCGGATCCCTGCGGAGCGGTTCGCGCTAGGCGTTGGTTGCGGCGATCACCTCGCCGAGATCGGTCAAGCCGGCGAGCACCTTGTCGATGCCGTCCTGGCGCAAGGTCTTCATGCCAGCGGCGAGCGCGTCTGCCTGCAGCACGCCGGCATCCTCGCGATGGCGGATATCCCGGCGTACTGCGTCGTCGGCCAGCATCAGCTCGTGGATGCCGAGGCGGCCCAGATAGCCGTGCCCGCCGCAACGGTCGCAGCCGCGTTTGCGATACAGCCGCACGCGGCCTTCGGCGTCGCCGTGGTCGGCCTGCCAGCGTTTGCGCAGCGCAGCGATTGCGACTACCGGGTCGGTGCTCGCGCGGCCGCTGTTCAGGTAGTGACGGGCAAGCGATTCGAACTCATCCTCGCTCGCCGGCTGGGCCTCACGGCAGTGCTTGCACAACCGGCGCACCAGCCGCTGCGCCAGGATCGCGAGCAACGAATCCGAGAAGTTGAACGGATCGAGGCCGATCTCGAGCAGGCGCGCGATGCTCTCGGGCGCCGAGTTGGTGTGCAGCGTCGAAAACACCAGGTGCCCGGTGAGCGAGGCCTCGATCGCGATGCGCGCCGTCTCCTCGTCACGCATCTCGCCGATCATGATCACATCCGGGTCGGCGCGCAGGAAGGTGCGCATCGCTGCGGCGAAGGTCCAGCCGATGCGCGCGTTCATCTGTACCTGACGCAGGCCGTCCTGCGTGATTTCGACTGGATCCTCGGCAGTCCAGATCTTGCGCCCGTCGGTGTTGATGTCGCGCAGCACGGAGTGCAGCGTCGTCGTCTTGCCGCAGCCTGTCGGACCGCAGACCAGGATCAGGCCATAGGGTTTGGCGACGACGGCGCGCAGCGCCGCGAGGTTCTCCGGCGCAAGGCCGATGTCGTCGAGCGGCATCGGCTTCAAGCCGCTCAGCAGCCGCAGCACGACGTCCTCCAGGCCGCGTGTCGTCGGCACGGTGACGACGCGCAACTCGACATGCGGCCCGCCGAAGCGCGCGAAGTCGATCTTGCCGTCTTGCGGTTTGCGGTGCTCGGCGATGTCGAGGTCGGCCATGATCTTGATGCGGGCGACGATCGCAAAGCGCAGCCGCGGCGGCAGATCGATGTAGGGGACGAGTTCGCCGTCGATGCGAAGGCGGATGCGCACGCCGCGCTCCGAGCTTGTCGTCTCGATGTGGATGTCCGAGGCGCGGCGCGCGATCGCTTCGTGGATCAGCGAATTGATCAGGCGCACCAGCACGTTGTCCGAATCGGTGACGGCCTCGCCGGTCGGGGCATCGATCGACTCGGGTGAATCGCGCAGCTGCTTGGCCAGGACGTGCACGTCGTCCGTCGCGGCGCGCGGCCCCGTTGCCTGTTGCGATGCGCGCGCCGTCAGTGCGGCGCCATAGCTGCGGTGGATGGCCGGCATCAGTGTGCCCGGCTGCGCCATCACCGCGCGCACCGGGCGCTGGGTGGCAAAGCGCAGTTCGTCGAGCAGCGATTTGTCCCACGGGTCGGCGAGCAGCACGACGAGTGCGTCGTCCTCGTCGACGAGCAACGGCAGTACGCCTTCACGCTCGGCCGTCATGCGCGGCACGAGCGCCAGCGCGCGCGGCTCGGGCGTCAGGTCACGCGGATCGACGACGCGCACGCCGAGCCACTCCGCAAGGGCGATGCGCAGCTGCATCTCGGATAACGCGCCGTCGTCGATCAGGATGCGGCCGAGGGGCCGATGCGGCTGCGAACTCTGCTGCTGAGCCAGTGCGTGCAGCAATGACTCACGACCGATCAGCCCGCTGCGCAGCAGCGCGGCGCCGAGCCGCGGCGCCGCCGCGTGCGGCGGCGGTGTGCTTGCGAGCAACGCGCGCAGCGCGTCGAGCCCGGCGGGTCGCATCACCGGCGCCGGTTCGCGTGGCTCGGGGCCGGGGTCAGGACCGGAAGCACCGGGACGCAGCGCCTGCCCACCCACCTGCGCGAGCAGGCAGCCGCGCCAGTCGACGAACCACTGCTGGCGCGCGGAGTTGCCGGCGCTCACCGCGAGCCACGCGCCATGCGGCGTGGCGCGGGCGGCGACGCACTCGCCGCTCAGCAACTCACCGTCATGAAACTCGAAGCGAAAGGGTTGCGCCTGTGCGTTGGCGTTGGTTTGCGCCGGCCAGCCGTCGAACTTGATTGCGCGCAGTGCCGTGCGCTTGAGGATCATCGGCGCATCGCTCGGGTGCAGCGCCACTCGAAGCTGAATATCGGTCTCGCGAAACGGCAGCAAATCGCCCTGCACCACGCTGTGGTCGGTGAGAAGCACTTCGGCCAGGCCTTGCGCGGCGGTATCGGGTTGATCGGGCTGGGAGGCGAGCCACGGCGGGTCCGATTTCATCGGTATGCAGTTGACGGGCTGAGACCGCGCCAGCATAGGGCCCGCGCGCGCGCATTCGAGACGCAAGCCAGCCCGGACTGAGCAGGAATCGACGCCCGCGTGCCGCTTGGGCGACCGGTGTTGCGGCCCCGCCGCAGATCGGCACCTGGCTCCAATGTCGGATCAGACGTCGGCCTTGATCTGCATCGCGGCGAGCGTGTAGCCGCCCGACGCACCGTCGATGAAGTGCACATGGTCGCTGCGCGAGGGCAGCGGCGCGATACAGGTCATCAGGGCAGCGTCATCGCGGTGCGTGCCGTAGCGGGCAACGCCACGCGCGCGGGCGTCCGCGAGCAGCGACTCGATGCGCGTGGCCTGCTCGAGCGTGCAGTCGAGCGTCATGCGCAAGCCGTCGTCGTAGCCGCGGAAGTCGGCATTGGCGACGAGCTCGCGCCGGTAGCGCGCCGGGTCGAACCGCCCGGCCTTCCAGCCGGTCCACATCAGCACTGCATTGAAAAGGGTTTCGAGCGCGAGCCTGGCCTTCAGCCAGTTCGTCCCCTCGCCCGGCCGGCGCCTCACCCGCACGAGCAGATCGAGCCCGGACGGCGGCCAGCGCAGTGGCGGGCCGTGCGCCGGGAGCGGGCAGCGCGCCTGCGTGGTGTCGACGAGCAGTGTGTTGAGCTGGCCCACGAGTTCGGTGAAAAGCGGCTCGTCGAAGCGCCCGCGCGGCACGAGGATCACGGTCAGGATCGTGCCGAGCGAGGAGGGTACCTGCTCCCAGTTGCACGACAGCCCGGTCAGGTCGGGTCGCGCATCCGGCGCAGCGGGGGCGAGCTGAAAGCGACCGGACTTGATCTGGCCGTCCGCCCAGCGCAGGCCGCCGCCGGCGAACATCGCATAGTGCACGTCCGCCGACGCGGCGTAGCGCGCCACGCGCACATCGAGCCCGGCCGCGCGGATAGCTGCGACGGGCACCATGCCGCAGCGCATCGGCAATTCGAGCTCGTGTGTGGACCATGCAGCGACGGCGGCGAGCGCGATGCTCGCTGCCTCGGCAAGCCGCGCTGGAACCGCAAAGCTCGCGCCGTCGCCGCCGAACACGTAGGGAATGTCCTCGCCCACGAGCGCATTCGTCACTCCGGCGATCACCGCGGCGCCGGCCATGTTCACCGCCTTGCCACGGCCATCGGCCTTGGCCTGCGTCGACTTCACGATGTCGGCATTGCCGATCACCCAGCTGTCGGACAAGGGCGTGTAAAGCGCCGTGTCCGCGACCTGATCGAAGCGGTCGAAGACCTTGACCGAATCGTAGAAGGAGTCGGTCTCGAGCGCGCTCGGTTGCAAAGCGGTGGGTGATGGCATGAGGTGGTGATGGTGCCGCAGCTTGAGGACGGCGGCCAGCCCCTGCGTGGACTTTCGCACGCCTCTGTGAGGGTTCGCGCTGAGCGGCGCGATGCACCGCCGCCGCGGTTGCGACATGCAGGCCGAATGCGCGAGGGCGCGCGTCTCGATCTGAGCCCGGCATTGCTGGTCAGCGCGGCGCCGAGCGGGGCCCGGTTGTTGCTGCGGCCGAGGCCGTTGCCGGCACGAACAGCCGCACCACGCGGTCGCTGAAGTCGGGTGGATACGTCCAGCAGCGACTTCCGACGATGGCGTCCTGTCCATCCAGGCCGCGCCGCGCCGGGTCGGCGTTCAGCAGCGGGAGCCTGAGCAGGTCGCCGCTGACCCACGGATCCTGGGTTGGCGACGACGTTGACACGGTCGACGACATCGATTTAGCGGCCCGGCTCGTCGCCGAATCGCGGGTGTTGGTGGCCAGCATCTCGATCAGCCGCGCGAAGGGTTCGACCGACGCCTTGGCGTTGCCGACATCGGTGAAGTACGTCAGGCTCGAGCCGGCCGACGGCTACAGAAACGCCAGCACGACCATGCGTCGGCCGATGAAGTGGCGCAACTGTGCCGCCTGCGCATCGGCCAGCGCCACCGTGTTGTTGGCTCCGTGCACTACACCAGCAGCTCCTGGCTCTGGCTCGCCGCGAGCGCCTTGTCGACCCCGGGCCGACCCGCGGAGCGTCGCGGCGCGGCGACTGGTCGTCGGTATCAACCCACTGGGTTCGGCGCGGCCCAAGTCGGCCGCAGCCGCCCGCCATTACTAATGGTTGCTGCCTCGGATGTTGCCGGTGACGCCACCCGCCACGCCACCGATGGCGGCACCGGTCCAGGCATTGCCGCCCGAGATGGCAGCGATGCCGGCACCGGCGCCGGCGCCGATGGCCGCGCCGCTCATCGTGCCCTGTTGCTGCGGCGTCATGTTTGTGCACCCGACCACGGCCGTCAGGGCGCCGATGGCCACGATCGCTTGAATTCGCTTCATGTTGAACCTCGACTACTTGGACTTCGGGGTGGCCGGAACGACGATCTCGAACCAGACGGTTTCCAGCACGGGCCGGTTCAGCTTGCCCGGGTTCGCAGCGTACCAGCCATCGAGACGCTCCCGCACGCTGTCGAGCGTCTGGCCCTTCAGGCCCTTGGTAAAGCGCGGGACGAGGCTCTGCGCATCGCCGGGTGGGGTTGCGCCCTCGTAGGCCGACTCGACCTGAAGCGTGTTGGCAATGCCGATCAGGTAGACCTTCTTCACCTCCGCGGTCGACTTGGTCCATTGCTCACCGGTGACGAGCGGCACTTCATCGGCGCGGGCCACGCCACTGGCCATCGCCAGAGTCGCGCACGCAGCCAGCATCACCGAGCGCAGTGGCATCTTCATTCTCATCATGGTCTCCAGAAGTTGAGCGAAGCGGTTTCATCGTCACCGAACCAAGGTGGTGGGTGTCTCGCCGTTCCTGATTGTCATCAATCCCTTCGCCGTCGAAATGGTCAGAATGTTATGGCTCGATAACTGCTCGGGTCGGCGCCGATCTGACGCGGCTGCGAATCCGGCCCGCGGTGTCGCGCTGCCCGAAGGGCCGTGGGCGCTCCTATTGCCCGCTGTCGTGTTGATGCAAACCAAGGTGGGGGCAGATGAGGCTTGTGTTGATAAGCGTCGATCGCGCACCATCGGCTGCCGCGCTCAAGCGGTGAGTTCGCTCACGCACCATGGACTTCGAGTTCTCCCCCGCCAGCCTCGCGTTGCAGTCGCGCGTGCGCGACTTCATGCAGCGCCTGGTACTGCCGTCGAACCGCGATTGGCACCGCTGGGCCGACGAAGGCGTCTATCCGCTCGACGTCATTGACCCGATCAAGGCGCAGGCCAAGGCGGCGGGGCTGTGGAACCTGTTCCTTCCGGCGCTGCGCGAGGACGAGCCGGGCACGCGCCTTTCGAACCTCGACTACGCGCCGCTTGCCGAAATCATGGGCCGCATTCCGTGGGCGTCGGAGGTGTTCAACTGCAGCGCGCCCGACACCGGCAACATGGAGTTGCTGCACCTCTTCGCGACGCCCGAACAGTCGGCGCGCTGGCTGCGCCCGCTGCTCGAAGGCGAGATCCGCTCGTGCTTCGCGATGTCGGAGCCCGATGTGGCGTCGAGTGACGCCACGAACCTGCGGACGCGCATCGTGCGTGACGGCGGCGATTACGTCGTCAACGGCCGCAAGTGGTTCATCACCGGCGCCGCGCATCCGCGTTGCAAGCTTGCGATCGTGATGGGCATCAGCGAAACCAGTGACGAGGCCCGTCGCGACGCGGCGCAGGATACCGACACGCACCATCGCCACTCGTTGCTCCTCGTGCCGATGGACGCGCCGGGGCTCCAGATCGTGCGCAACATTCCCATCGTGCAGCACCGCGCGGTCGAGGGCCACTGCGAGATTGTGTTTCGCAACGTGCGGGTGCCGGCCGCGAACCTGCTCGGCGACGAGGGCGAAGGCTTCGCGATGGCGCAGGCTCGCCTCGGCCCGGGGCGCGTGCACCATTGCATGCGCAGCATCGGCCAGTGCGAACTGGCGCTCGAACTGCTGTGCGACCGCACCCTCGAGCGCAAGGCCTTCGGCCAAGCGCTGTCGGGCTTCGCGAACCTGCGCGAGTGGATCGCGCACAGCCGAATCGAGATCGACCAGGCGCGCCTGCTCGTGCTGCGCGCCGCCTGGCTGATGGACCGCGACGGCAACGCCGCGGCGCGCACCGAGGTGTCGGCCATCAAGATCGTCGCCGCACAGTTGCAGACGCGCGTGCTGGACCGTGCGATGCAGGTGTTCGGCGCGATGGGCCTGTCGAGCGACACGCCGCTCGCCTACCTGTGGACCTGGGGTCGCGCGATGCGATTGCTCGATGGCCCGGACGAGGTGCACCTCGGCGTCGTCGCGCGCCACGAACTGGCGCGCGCACGCGGCCGGCGCGGCGTGACGGCCGACTACCTGGTGCCGCCACCGAAGCGATAGCGCTCGCGCTGCGCGCCAGTCCTGCGCGCGAATCCATGGACAATGGTCGCAGCCCGAGTGCGCAGCCGGCGCGCCGGGACTCTTCGTGAGGGCGACCGATGAACGAAGCGCTGAGCTTGAAGGAGCAGGTGCTGCAGATGGGCGAGATCGTGGCAGAGCGCGCCGTCACGCTCGTGCCCAGCCTGCTCGGTGCGCTGCTGCTGTTGCTGGTGGGTTGGCTGCTTGCCCGCTTGCTGCGCGCCTTCAGCCATCGTCTGCTGCAATGGTCGGACAGTGCGCTCGAGCGCTTGCTCGGCCCGGGCCGAGCAGCGCGCATCCGCCTCGGGCGTTCGGCCGGTTTGCTCGGCGGCGTCGTGTTCTGGGCCGTGATGCTGTTCTTCATCGCGACCGCGACGCAGTTGCTCGGGCTCGAAGCATTCACCGCCTGGATCGCGCGGCTGCTCGATCACCTGCCGACCCTGCTCGCGGGCGTGTTGATCATCGCCGGCGGCTATCTGCTGTCGCGCTTCGTCGCCGAACTGGTGCTCGATGCGAGCGCGCTGCCGTTGGCGCAACGCGTCGTTGCCGGGCGTGCCGCGCAGGTCGCGATCCTGGCCGGCGCGCTGCTCGTGGGCGCGGACCAGATGGGCGTGAAGGTCACCTTTCTCGCGATCTTCGTCGGGGCGATCGCGGCAGCGGTGGTGGGTGGCGCAGTCATCGCGGTCAGCCTCGGCGCGCGCCAGCATGTGGCCAACCTGATCGGCGTGCAGCAGGCGCGGCGTCAGTTCGCGCCCGGCCAGCTGATCCGTGTCGGCGAGATAGAGGGCCGCATCCTCGAGATCGACGACAAAGGCGTGCTGCTCGAATCGGATCAAGGCCGGGTGAGCGTGCCGGGGCATCTCTTCAGCGTGCAGCCGGTCGTGCTGCTCGCGCCCCGGGCGGAAGGCGTGGTCGGTGAATGACGAGCTCGACACGCTGACGGTCGCCTTCCTCGAGGCGCACCCGCGTGAGGCGGCGCGCGAGCTGGAAGGCATGCCGGTGGCGGAGACGGCCGCGCTGCTCGAAGCGCTGCCGGCGCGCGTGATCGCGCCGGTCTTCGCGGAGATGCAAGCGCGCGTGGGCGCCGAGGCGATCTGCGCACTCGATGCCGAGCGCGCAACCCTGGTGTTGAACGCGCTGCGCACGAGCGCCATCGCGGCGACGCTGCGACACGTACCGCAGCCGCACCGCACCGCATTGCTCGAGCGGCTGCCGAGTGCGCAGGCGCTCGCCTGTCGCGCGCTGCTGCGCTATCCGGCCGACTCGGTCGGCGCACGGGCGCATACCGAAATCGCGGTGTTCGACACCGCGACCTCGGCGTCGCAGGCGCTCGACGCATTGCGCCGCGAAGGCACGGCGGGTGATGGCGTTTTCGTGGTCGAAGCGGGTGTGCTGCGTGGCTGGGTCAGCGCCGGACGCCTGCTCAAGGCGCCGCGGCAATGGCACTCGGCGGGCTGGCGCGAGCGATCCTGAGCCTGCCGGCGCTGATGCCGGCGAAGACCGCGCTCGAAGCACCTGCGCTCGAGCGCGAACCCATTGCCGCCGTCGTCGAACATGGCGGCCGCTTGCTCGGCACCGTCACGCTCGCCGACCTGCGCGACGCGGCGAGCGCATCCGCCGAGCGGCCGAATGATGTCGGGACGACGGCCGTCGGTCTGGCCGCAGCCGGCTACTGGCAGGCGGTTGCGGCGCTGATCCACGGCTTGCTCGGTGCGCTGCTGGTCGACACAAAGGCGCCCAGATGAGCGAAGCGGTGGGCGTTGCCGATAGCCCGGTGCCGAACGGCGAACTGCATGCCGCGGCGGAGACGCTCGGCAGGCGCTATCTGCTCGACTTCCCGCGCGAGGCGGCGCAGCAGATCGAGCGCATGCCGATCGCCGCCGCCGCGCGGCTGCTCGCGCAGCAGCCCGACGCGGTGCGCGTGCGGGTGTGGGAATCGATCGCGTCGGATGTCGCCGCAGGCCTGCTCGAGGCCTTGCCCGCTGACGCCGCCGCGCTCGTCCTCGCGGAGGCCGAGCCGTCGGCGAGCGCCGCCGCGCTGTCGCAGCTCGACGAGGCGCCACGTGAGGCGCTGCTGGCGCGCCTTCAGGGCGAGGTCGCGCGCGAGCTGCGCGAATTGATGGCGTATCCGCGCGATGTCGCCGGCTTTCTGATGGACCCGCGTGTCGCGCCCTTGCGCACCGGCATGACGGTTGGCGCCGCGCTGCTGCGGCTGAAGTCGCTCACGACGCGCGGCCTGCGCGAGCTTTTCGTCGTCGATGATCAGTCGCGCCTCATCGGCCGCGTCGAGATCCAGGATCTCGCCGTCACCGACGGCGCAACGCCGCTTGCCGCGCTGATGAAGCCGCTGCTCGCTGTCGCCAACGACCTCGAGCCGCGCGAGGACTTCGTCGATCGCCTGCAGCAGCAGCCGATCACCGAGCTGCCGGTGATCGACATCGAAGGCCGCTTCGTCGGCGTCATCCGCCAAGCTGCGATCGTCGCCGCGGTCGAGCAGGAGACCAGCCTCGACGTGCAGGCGATGGTCGGCGCAAGCCGCGACGAGCGCGCGCTGTCGACACCCGCGTTCGCCGTCTCGCGTCGCCTGCCGTGGCTGCAGATCAACCTGTTGACGGCCTTTCTGGCCGCCGCGGTGGTCGGCCTGTTCGAAGGCACGATCGCCAAATTCACCGCGCTTGCGGTGTTGTTGCCGGTTGTCGCCGGGCAGTCGGGCAATGCCGGAGCGCAGGCGCTCGCGGTGACGATGCGCGCGCTCGCGCTGCGCGAAATCACGCTGCGCCACTGGTACCGCGTGCTCGGCAAGGAGGCGGTGGTCGGCCTCGTCAACGGCCTCGCCGTTGCGGTGACGGCCGGTCTCGGCGTCTATTTCTGGAGCGGCTCGCCCGGTCTCGTGCTGGTGTGCATGCTGTCGATGACGATATCGATGCTCGTCGCCGGCCTCGCCGGTGCGCTGGTGCCGGTGTTGCTCAAGCGTTTCGGGCAGGACCCGGCGCTCGCGTCGTCGATCATCCTGACGACGGTGACCGACGTTGTCGGCTTCTTCTCGTTCCTCGGCATCGCAACAATGCTGTCGTCTCTGCTGGTGCCGGGCTGAACGGCGCGACCTGGAAGTACGTCAGGCGCGTCAGGCGACACAGGCACCGCAGGCACCGCAGGCACGGTAAGCACGTCAGGCACGTCAGGCGCCTAGAGTCCACCAGTTGCGCGGCGGCCGTCAGCCCGTCAAGCCGGGTCGGCGTGCGGCGCGCGCCAGAAGCTCGCGTGCAGGGCGGCGATCTCGGCTTCGGCCTCGGGTAGAGGGCCCCAGACGCGCAGCGGCTTCTGGCCGCGCGCGAACACGTCGCGGCAGGGCAGGTCCATGGTCGGGTTCTCGGCGTGGTTGCCGGTGAGCTGCAGCAGACGCCGCTCCTCGAGGCCGTAGACGAGCCGCCCGATGTGCGCCCAGTACTGCGTGCCGGCGCACATGCAGCAGGGCTCGACGGTCGTCACGAGCGTGCAGTTCCACAAGTAGTCGGGCGCGAAGTTGAGCACCGCGGTGCGGGCGAGGACGGCCTCGGCATGGTTCACGCTGTCGACATTGCCCTGCTCGGCAACCACGGTCTCGTGGTCGGGCGCGACGAGCAGCGCACCGAACGGATGACGCCCGAGCGCCATCGCCCGCCGGGCGACCTCGTTCGCGCGGCGCAGATGGCGCAGCATCTGGTCGGGCGTCGGGTCGGGGTGGGCGAAGCTGTTCATTGCGCCGTGCGATCAGCCCGCGGCGAGCAGATCGGCCAGCGTGCGCGCGACGACCTTGGTCGCACGCCGCAGGTCTTCGAGCACCAAGTGCTCGTCGGCGCGCTTGGCGTTCGATTCGAGCACCGTGCGCGGCCCCGCGCCGTAGATCGCGGCCGGGATGCCGTGCTCGCAGTACAGGCGCACGTCGGTGTAGAGCGGAGTGCCAGAGGTCGGGATCGGCTCGCCGAACACGGCCTGGCCGTTGCGCTGCAAGGCCTCGACAAGCGCCTTGTTGCCGGGTAGCGGTTGCATCGAACGCGCAAGCAGCAGGCGCTTGATATCGACCGTGACGCCGGGGCAGGCAGCCGCCGCGTCGTTGATCACGCGGCGGATCGTGGCTTCGACTTCGGCGGGGTCTTCCTCAGGAATCATGCGCCGGTCGAGCTTCAACACGACCTTGCCGGGAACAACGTTCGTGTTGGTGCCGCCTTCGATGCGGCCGACGTTCAGGTACGGATGCGTGATGCCTTCGACCTTCGAGCGGACTTGCTTGTAGAGCGTGTTCTGCGCATACAGCGCATTGAGCACGGCGACCGCGCCCTGCAGGGCATCGATGCCGGTGTCTGGGATCGCCGCGTGCGCCATCTTGCCGTGCACCGTCACTTCCATCTGCAGGCAACCATTGTGCGCGGTGACGACCTGGTAGCTGAAGCCGGCGGCGATCAGCAGGTCGGGTTTCGTGAGGCCGTGCTCGAGCAACCAGCCGGGGCCGAGCTCGCCGCCGAATTCCTCGTCGTAGGTGAAATGCAGCTCGACGCCGCCTTTGAGCTTTGCCCCAGTTGCTTCGAGTGCTTCGAGTGCGCGCAGCGCGAACGTGAAAGAGGCGAAATCGCTCTTGCTCACCGCCGACGCGCGGCCGTAGAGCTTGCCGTCGACGATCTCGCCGCTGTAGGGGCCGTGCGTCCAGCCCTCGCCCGGCGGAACGACGTCGCCGTGTGCGTTGAGCGCGATCACGGGGCCTTGGACGGGCGCCTTCCCGCCCTTCCCGCCATCGCCTGCATCACCTGCATCACCGAAACGGCGGCGCACGATCAGGTTGGTGATCGATTCGAGGCCGTAGTCCTTCACCTCTGACGCCGGGACGGCGTGGCGCTCGGCCTCGAAGCCGAAGCCGGCGAGCAATTCGGCCGTGCGTTCGGCGTGCGGCGCGTTGTTGCCGGGCGGCGTGTCGGTCGGCACCTGGACGAGCGCCTGCAGGAAGCGCACCTCCTCGTCGAAGTGTTCATCGATCCAGGCGTCGAGTTGTTCGCGTGGGGTGTTCATGCTTGTTCTGGTGCAAGTTGTTCGAGTAGGTTCTGGAAGGCGCGCACGCACAATTCGGTATCGTCGTTGCTGATCTCTTCGAGCGGGTTGTGGCTGATGCCCGAATTGCCGCCGCGCATGAAGAGCATCGCCTGCGGCATGATTTCGTGCAGTTTCATCGCATCGTGGCCGGCGCCGCTCGGCATGCAGTGCACGGGCAGGCCGGTCGAGGCCACGGCCTTCTCCCAGCGCGCCTGCCACTCGGGGGCGCACGGCGCAGCGGCGGCGCGGATGGTTTCCTCGACGCTGTAATGCAGGCCGCGACGTTCGCAGATGCGCTGCAACTCGGCGAGCACATCGTCGATACAGGCGTCGCGCACTTCATTCGTCGTCGCCCGGATGTCGAGGCTGAACTGGCAGCGGCCTGGCACGATGTTGATCGAACCCGACGGCACCTGCAACATGCCCATCGTGGCGACGAGGTGCGGCGCCTCTGCGCCGCGCTTTTCGACGTAGAGGGCGAGTTCGGCCACCGCGGTCGCGGCGTCGCGCCGACGATCCATCGGCGTCGTGCCGGCGTGGCTCGCCATGCCGACCACGTCGCCGACGAAACGCGCGTTGCCGTTGATCGATGTCACCACGCCGAGCGGCAGGTCGAGCTCGTTCAGCACCGGCCCTTGCTCGATGTGCGTCTCGATGAAGCCCAGGTAGTTGGCAGGGTCGCGCTGCATGGCGGTGATCGTCTCCAGCGTGCCTGGCAGGCCGGCGGCATGCATCGCTTCGCGCATGCTGACGCCGTCGGCGTCGCGTTGGTCGAGCCAGGTCGGGTCGAAGTGGCCGGTGAGCGCGCCTGAGCCGAGGAAGGTCGCCTTGTAGCGCTGGCCCTCTTCCTCGGAGAAACCGACGACCTCGATGCCGTAGGGCAGGCGGCGACGCGCACGGTGCAGCTCGCGCACACAGGCCATCGGCACCAGGATGCCAAGGCGGCCGTCGTACTTGCCGCCGTTTCTGACCGTGTCGTAGTGTGAGCCCGTCAGCAGCCGCCTGGCCTTCGGATCGCTGCCGTGATACACGCCGACGACATTGCCGACCGCGTCGACGTGCACATCGTCGAAGCCGCAGTCCTTCATCCAGCGCTGCAACGTGACGGCGCACGCCTGGTGCGCGGGCGTCAGGTAGGTGACGGTGAGTTGGCCTTGCTCCTTGTAGCCGGGGTCGCTCTCGGCGGCGAGTTCCTCAGCCCAGTCCCACACCAGGTTGCCGAGTTCAGGCGTAACGCCAAACTTGTCGTCGAGACGGATCTCCGCGATGCGGTGGATGTTGCGCAGGCATTCGGCGAGTTCGAAATCGGGGTGGCCTTCGAGGCGGCGCGCGAAGGTGTCGATGATCTGCTGGCGTGAAAGCCCGAGCCCGCGCGGCCCGCGAACTGCGAGGATAAACGGGAATCCGAACTTGGCGTTGTAGTCCGCGTTCAGCTTTGTCAGGCGCGAGAACTCCTCGGCGCTGCAGCCGCCGAGGCCCGCCTTCGATTGCTCGTTCGTGGATTCTGCCGTCAGCGCGCCCGCGACGGCAGCCTTGCCTGCAAGCTCCGGGTGAGCGCGCACGAGGGCGAGCTGCGCATCGCGCCTTGCAGCGCTGACGACGCTGACGAGTGCGTGCTTGAGCTGCGCAACGCTCGCGAACGGCCGCGCCGCAAGTGCTTGTTCGGCGATCCAGGGCGAATGCTCGTACAGGCCGTCGAGCCACGCGAGCGCTTGTGCGGGCGACGCGGCATTGAGTTGGTCCAGGGTAATCGTCGTCGTATTCATGGTTCGCCTTGTTGCGCAGCGCCGCCGTCGGACGCCGGATGCGTGGTGGCCCAGTGCCGTGCAATGTCGATCCGGCGGCAGATCCAAACCTTGTCGTGCTGCTGTGCGTAGTCCAGGAAACGTTGCAGCGCGCGAAAGCGGCCGGGCCGGCCGAGCATCCGGCAGTGCATGCCGACGCTCAACATCTTTGGTCGGTCGTCGCCCGCCGGATCGCCCTCGGCATAGAGGACGTCGAACGCGTCCTTCAGGTACTGGAAGAAGTGGTCGCCGGTGTTGAATCCCTGCGCCGAGCCAAAGCGCATGTCGTTGGTGTCGAGTGTGTAGGGCACGATCAGGCGCTGCAATCTCGTGCCGTCGGTCTTCGTCACGGGCATCCAGAGCGGCAGGTCGTCGCCGTAGTAGTCGCTGTCGTACTCGTAGCCGCCGTGGTCGGCGACCAGGCGTTTGGTGCTGGGGCTGTCGCGACCGGTGTACCAGCCGAGCGGCCACTGACCGCCCGTCAGGTCGCGGATGATGCGGGTGCCGATGTCGATGTGCTGACGCTCCTCGGCCTCGTCCATGTGCTGGTAGTGGATCCAGCGCCAGGAGTGGCACGCGATTTCGTGGCCGGCATCGACGAAAGCCTGCGTCAACTCCGGGTTGCGCTGCAGTGCCATCGAGACGCCGAACACCGTCAGTGGCAGGCCGCGCTTCTCGAACTCGCGCAGGATGCGCCAGGCACCCACGCGCGAGCCGTATTCGTAGATCGATTCCATCGACAGGTGGCGCGTCTCGAAGGCCTGCGCGCCGATGATTTCGGACAGAAACGTCTCCGACGCGGGGTCGCCGTGCAGCACGCAGTTCTCGCCGCCCTCTTCGTAGTTCAGCACGAACTGCAGCGCGATGCGCGCGCCGCCCGGCCAGCGGGCGTGGGGCGGGTTGCGGCCGTAGCCGATCAGGTCGCGCGGGTAGTCTTCTGGGGACATGGCATTCGGGCGTCGATGTTCAGTTGACGGGGCGCAACACCTGACGCAGGTCGGGCACGCGCGGGTCGAGCTGCAGGTTGCGCTCGACGTTGTGCAGATGGTCTTCCATCAGCTTGACCGCGGCGCGCGTGTCGCCGCGCTCGAGCGCATCGACGATCGCCACGTGCTCCTCGAACGAGTGTTCGGCCGAGTGCGCGGACTGGTACATCAGCGCAATCAGCGAGCAGCGCGACAGCAGTTCGCCAAGCATTTGCGCGAGCGCGTCGTTGCCAAGCATCTGCGCGAGCACGATGTGAAAGTCGGCGAGCAGACGGGTGCGGCCCGGGATGTCGGTACGTGCAAGCGTCGTCTTCTCGTCGCGCAGATGAGCGCGCAACTCGGCGAGCTGAGTTGCCGTCAGGCGCCCGCACAGGCGGCGGATCATGGCGGCCTCGAGCATGTTGCGCACCTCGAACACCTGGCGCGCCTCTTCGACGCTCGGTGTGGCGACGCGTGCGCCGCGCGCGGCTTCGAGCGTCACGAGGTGGTGGCGGCTGAGTTGGTTGAGTGCCTGGCGCACGAGCGTGCGCGAGACTTTGAAGATGTCCGCGATCTTCTGCTCGGCGAGCTTGGTGCCCGGCATCAGCCGGCGCTCGACGATCGCCGCCGTGATCGACTCGACGATCTGGCGCGTGCTGTCGGGCCGCGGCGCCTCGACCGATTTTGGCCGGCGTGTCGACGCCGCCACCACTGCCACTGCGGGCGCGGAGGCATGCGGTTTGCGGGGCCACTTGGCCATGGCGGGTTCGAGGGAGATCATCAAATTGTGCTTGCGCTTCGGTTTAAACTGTATACACTTTTTAGAATTCTGCAACCCCAATTTGAACTGTCGGCCCTGTGCCGCGAGAAAGGATCACTGTGGGCAAGCTCACGACGCATGTGCTCGACACAATGAACGGATGCCCCGCCGCGGGCATGCGGGTTCGGCTCTACCGCTTGCAAGACGGCGCGCAGACACATGTCAAGGAGTTGACGTTGAACCACGACGGCCGCGCCGATGCGCCGCTGCTGGAAGGCGACGCCTTCGTCCTCGGCAGCTACCGGCTGGTGTTCGACGTCGCGCCGTACTTTCGCGCCCGCGGCGTCGTGCTTCCCGAGCCGCCCTTCCTCGACGCCGTCCCGCTCGATTTCGGCCTGGCGGACGCCGCGACGCACTACCATGTGCCGCTGCTCGCCAGCCCCTGGGCCTACTCGACCTACCGTGGTAGCTGAGGCAGCCAAGGCGCCGACGGATGCATCGCATAGGGGTTTGTACTGTATACCTGTTGCGAACAAAGTGTATACAGTCCATTTGCATGTCGCCGCGGAGCCTCGATCGACGAACGGGTCGCGACATTCCCACCTTACAGCGCCCGCAGTGGTAAGGCACCCCGACCTCATCCCGAAACGGCGAGGTCTGGCAACCCGAGGGTGACTGCATGGAAGCTTATGTTCTCGACTGGGTCAACCTGCTGCTGCGGTGGACGCACGTCATCGTCGCGATCGCGTGGATCGGCTCCTCCTTCTATTTCGTATTTCTCGACAACAGCCTGACGCCGCCGACCGACGCGTTGTCGAAGGAGAAGGGCGTCAGCGGCGAACTCTGGGCCATCCACGGCGGCGGCTTCTACCACCCGCAGAAATACGCGGTCGCGCCGAAGAAGATTCCCGATCACCTGCACTGGTTCTACTGGGAGAGCTACTCGACCTGGCTCACCGGCTTCGCGTTGTTCACGGTGCTGTATCTGTATCAGGCGAGCAGCTTCCTGATCGACAAGAACCTGATGGACTGGTCGCCCACGGCGGCGGGTGCGGCGTCGATCGGTTTCCTCGTTGTGTTCTGGCTCGTCTACGACGCGATCTGCCGCCTCTTCGGCCAGGGCGAGAAGGGCGACCGCACCGTTGGCATCGGGGTCACGGTCTTCGTCGTCTTCGCATCGTGGCTTGCGTGCCATCTGTTCCCGGGGCGGGCGGCCTTCTTGCTGGTCGGCGCGATGATGGCGACGTCGATGAGCGCGAATGTGTTCTTCTGGATCATTCCCGGCCAGCGCAAGGTGATTGCGCAGCTCCGTGCTGGTGAACCGGTGGACCCGGTGCACGGCCAGCGCGCCAAACAGCGCAGCGTGCACAACACCTACTTCACGCTGCCGGTGCTCGTCGCGATGCTGAGCAACCATTACGGCTTCCTGTACAGCGCGCCGAACAACTGGATGGTGCTCGTCGAACTGATGGTGGCCGGCGCTCTGATCCGACACTCCTTCGTCGCGCGCCACAAGGCGCTGGTGCAGGGCAAGCCGGTGCCGTGGCGCTACGCCGTGATCGGCACCGTCATGATCCTCGCCCTCGCGGTGTGGTTGATGCCGCCGCCGCAGCCCAAGGTCGAAGCGTCAGCGCCGGTGACGTATGCCGAGCTCCGCCATGTGCTCGACACGCGCTGCGTGATGTGTCACAACGACGAACTCGCGAGCAAGAACGTCAACCTGACGAAGGCGGAAACGCTGACCGCGCAGGCGCAGATGATCAATCAGCAAGTCTTCATCCTGAAGACGATGCCACTCAACAACGCGACCCAGATCACCGACGCCGAACGTGCGTTGATCGGGCGCTGGTTCAAAGAAGGCGCGCCGGTCAAGTAGCCGATCGCGAATTGCAGGAGCGCCGGTGGAACACCCTGGGGTGCTGCCGGACAAGAAAACCCGACGGAGGAGATTCCATGAACGCAACCGCTGTCCACCCGGTGGACGAGAAGCTGCCGCTTCCACGCCTCACGGCGCTCGGGCTGCAGCACGTGCTGGTGATGTATGCAGGCGCAATCGCCGTGCCGCTGATCGTCGGGCGCGCGCTCAAACTTTCGCCCGAGCACGTCGCGCTGCTGATCTCGGCCGACCTGTTTGCCTGCGGCATCGTCACGCTGATCCAGTCGCTCGGCATGACGAAATACTTCGGTATCAAGCTGCCAGTGATGATGGGCGTGACCTTCGCCGCCGTCGGGCCGATGGTGGCGATCGCTAATGCGGTGCCGGGCGAGGACGGCGCGCGGGCCCTCTTCGGCGCGATCATCGGCGCGGGCATCGTCGCGATGCTCATCGCGCCGGTTGTCAGCAAGATGCTGCGTTTCTTCCCGCCGGTCGTCACCGGTACCATCATCACGATCATCGGCGTCAGCCTGATGCGCGTTGGGGTGGGCTGGGCGGTGGGCGGGCCGGCCTTCCTCGCGCAGCGCACCGACGTCCCGAAGTTGGTCGAGATGGTCGACAAGGCCAAGGCCGTCGCGATCGCAGCCTCGGGCGCGGCCTCCGACATCAAGCTCGGGCCGATCCCGATGATTGACAACCCGAGCTACGGCGACCTCGGCCACATGGCGGTGGCGGCCTTCGTGCTCGTCATCGTGCTGCTGCTCGTGAAGTTCGCGAAGGGCTTCTTCGCCAACATCTCCGTGCTGCTCGGCATCATCGCCGGCTGCATCCTGGCCTTCGGCATGGGCCAGATGAACTTCGACAAGGTCGGCAAGGCCGCATGGGTCGATATCGTCACACCGCTCGCGTTCGGCATGCCGACCTTCGACCCGGTGATGGTCCTGACAATGTCGCTCGTGATGATCGTCGTCATGATCGAGTCGACCGGCATGTTTCTTGCGCTCTCGGACATCACCGGCAAGAAGCTGAGCCAGCCCGAGTTGGCGGCGGGCCTGCGCACCGACGGCCTGGGTACGCTGATCGGCGGCATCTTCAACACCTTCCCGTACACCAGCTTCTCGCAGAACGTCGGCCTCGTCGGTGTCACCGGTGTGCGCAGCCGCTACGTGACGGTGGCCGGCGGCATCATCATGATCCTGCTCGGGCTGCTGCCGAAGATGGGTGCGCTTGTCGAGGCGATTCCGCAGTTCGTGCTCGGCGGCGCCGGGCTCGTGATGTTCGGCATGGTCGCCGCCACCGGCATCCGTATCCTGTCCACGGTGGACTACAAGGGCAATCGCCACAACCTCTACATCGTCGCGCTCGCGATCGGCTTCGGGCTGATTCCGCTTGTCGCGCCACGCTGGATGCAGCAGATGGCACATGAACTGCATCCGCTGCTGGAGTCGGGCATCTTGCTCACTTCGATCGCTGCCGTGCTGCTCAACCTCTTCTTCAACGGAACCAAGGGCGATACGGCTGGTGCCATCGAGGCCGCGAAAGCTGCAGAAGCACATTGAGCACAGGCATCGCCTGATGCTTGAATCATCGGCCGCAACCGCTGCAAGGCGGTCGCGGCCGAATCCGTTGCCAAAACCGATATGTCCACGCTGCTGATCCGCAACGCCCGATTGCTCGTCACGATGGATGCGGCAAGGCGCGAGATCGCGGACGGTGGGGTCTTCGTGCGCGACAACGTGATCGAAACCGTCGGCGCCAGCGCCGAACTGCCGCAGACGGCCGACGAGGTAATCGACGCGCGCGACCAGGTCGTCATACCGGGCCTTGTCAACACGCACCATCACATGTACCAGACGCTGACCCGCGTCATCGGGCCGGCACAGGACTGTGAGCTTTTCAAGTGGCTGCAGACGCTGTATCCGATCTGGGCCGGGCTGACGCCCGAGATGGTGCGGGTGAGTACCCAGACGGCGATGGCCGAGCTGCTGTTGTCGGGCTGCACGACGACGAGCGATCACCTCTACATCTTCCCGAATGGTGTCAGCCTCGGCGACAGCATCGAGGGCGCGCAAGAGATTGGCATGCGCTTTCACGCCGCACGCGGTTCGATGAGCGTGGGCCAGACCCAGGGCGGGCTGCCGCCCGACAGCGTGGTCGAGCGCGAGCCGGCGATCCTTGCGGACACGCAGCGACTGATCGAGCGCTGGCACGACCCCGCGCGCTTCGCGATGCTGCGCATCGTCGTCGCGCCGTGCTCGCCGTTCTCGGTCCGCCGCGAACTGATGCGCGATGCGGCGCTGCTCGCGCGGTCCTTTGGAAGCGCGCACAAAGTGTCGCTGCACACCCACCTCGCCGAAAACGACAACGACATTGCCTACACGCGAGAGAAGTTCGGCTGCACGCCGGCGGAGTACGCCGAACAGCTCGGCTGGGTCGGCCCTGACGTCTGGCACGCGCACTGCGTGAAGCTCGACGCCGCCGGCATCGAGCTGTTTGCGCGTACCGGCACCGGCGTTGCGCATTGCCCGGGGTCGAACATGCGCCTGGCCTCAGGCATCGCGCCGATCCGCGCCATGCGGGACGCCGGTGTGCCGGTATCGATCGCGGTCGACGGATCGGCGAGCAACGACAGCGGGCACATGCTCGGTGAGACACGCCTTGCGCTGCTGCTGCAGCGCGTCGCGCACGGGCCCGTCAAGGGGCCGTCGGCGCTGACCGCGCGCGAAGTCCTCGAGATCGCCACCCTCGGCGGTGCGAAAGTGCTCCATCGCGACGACATCGGTGCCCTCGCGCCCGGCATGGCGGCCGATATCGTGACGATTCCGCTCGACGAAATCGGCATGGCCGGCGCACATCACGACCCGCTCGCGGCACTCTTCTTCTGCCACGTGCCGCGGGTGCGTCACAGCATCGTCAACGGTCGCGTCGTCGTGCGCGACGGGCGATTCACGCCGGTGGAACTGCCGCGCTTGATTGAGCGGCACAACCGACTCGCGCGCGACCTGGTGGAGGCGGCGGCGCGGTAGCGACGCACGCGGCTTTGCGGTGGGTTGCAGTGCTCGCCCGGCGCGAAAAGGGCCGCGCTTGGCAGCCCAGGTCTGACTCGGCGAGGGCTCGTCAGCCGGCGCGGCGGCGACGCGCGAACCAGCCCACCACCCCCAGGCCGACGGCCATCAGGGCATATGTCTGCGGTTCCGGCACGGCGGTCATGACGCGAACGTGGTCGCCCGGATTGCTGGCGTTCCAGTTGAGCGTGAGCGTCGATCCGGCGAAGCTGGTTCCGGCCTTGTCGCCGGCTTCCAGCCCGACGAAGCTGTTGCGATAGTCGTATGTGACGCCGGCTTTCTGGAAGCTGGAGGTGGCGACCAGTTCGGCCTTGTCATCGTGCACGAACAGGATCGGCGCATCGAAGCTGACGCTGCCCTTGACGCGTGCACTCGTCGGATCCCAGATCAGGAACCAGGAGTTGACAGCCTGACCCGCGTAGGTCCCGCTGCTCTCGAACATCCAGTAGAACGTGTTGATGTTGAGGTTGTTGTTGCCGATCGGGCCGGCGCCCGTGTATTCGGCGAAGGATTTGTCGAGCGAGGCCGTCGGGTTGGCGGCCTCCGCCGAGAGGGCGCCGACGGCGAGTGTGGCGGCGATTGCGAGGTGGGTGAATTTCATTGCGCGATCTCTCGGTGACGGGATGACCCATCGTAGGAAACCGGCCGCGCCACAACCATCCCCCAAGCGCGGGGCGACCCCCGATTGCGATGGCTGTTGAGTGAATTGCGCACGCGGGCGGAGCGCCCGCCTTGCGCACTTCCTGCGCTACTTGCGCATCAACGTCGATTTGCCGAACAGGCTCTCGATCAGATCGACCGCGACCTCGGCGGTGCGGTTGTGGTCGTCGAATGCGGGGTTGAGTTCCATCACATCGAGCGACGCGAGGCGGCCGGTGTCGGCGATCATCTCCATGCAGAGTTGCGCTTCGCGGTAGGTCGGACCGCCCTTGACGGTGGTGCCGACGCCGGGCGCGATATCCGGATCGAGAAAGTCGACGTCGAAGCTGACGTGCAGGTGCGTGTTGGCGTCGATCGTCGCCAGCGCGAGCTCCATCGCGTGGCGCATGCCCATCTCGTCGATGTAGCGCATGTCGAAGACTTCGAGGTCGGCCTCGTGCACCAGGCGCTTCTCGCCCGCGTCGACGCTGCGGATGCCGATCTGGCGCACCCACTTCGGGTTGATCGCGGGCGTCGTGCCGCCGATCTCGATCAGCGCCTGCGGGCCATTGCCGCACAGGCAGGCGACCGGCATGCCATGCGTGTTGCCGCTTGGCGTCAGCAGGTTGGTGTTGAAGTCCGCATGCGCATCGAGCCACAGCACGCGCAGCTTCTTGCGCGCCTCGCGGCAGTGGCGCGCAACGGCGCTGATCGAGCCGATCGCAAGGCAGTGGTCGCCGCCGAGCAGGACAGGCAGGCGCCCGGCCTTGAATTCCGCATACACCGCCTCGTGCACCGTCTGGTTCCAGGTCGCGACCTCGTCGAGATGGCGGTAGCCGTCGACCGGTGGCAGCCAGGGGTTGATCGGGCCGCTCAGGTTGCCGAGATCGACGACCGTCATGCCATGCGCCTCGAGCGCTCTCTGGATGCCAGCGACGCGCAAGGCCTCCGGGCCCATGCTCGAGCCGCGCGAGCCGGCACCGACGTCGGTCGGCGCGCCGATCAGGCTGAGGGTCCGAGAGGAGGTGGCGTTCAAGAGGGCGTGTGGCGCTGGAAGTGTCAGATGTCAAGCGCAAAGTCGCCGGTCTGCGTTTCCGGCAAGTCGAAGCCGTATTCAGCGGCAAGAACTTCCCACGCCTCTTCGGCCGTTTCGACGAAGTGGAAAAGATCAATGTCTTGCGGGCTGATCATGCCGGTCTCGACAAGCAGATCGAAGTTGATCAGGCGCGTCCAGTATTCGCGCCCGAAAAGCATGATCGGGCTGCGTCGGCATTTGCCAGTCTGCATCAGCGTCATCGACTCGAACAATTCGTCCAGCGTGCCGAAGCCGCCGGGGAAGCACACGAGGCCGATGCTGCGCATCAGGAAGTGCATCTTGCGCAGGCCGAAATAGTGGAACTGGAAGCACAGCTCAGGCGTGATGTAGGGGTTCGGTGTCTGCTCGTGCGGCAGCACGATGTTCAGGCCGATGCTCCTGCCGCCCGCCTCGAAAGCGCCGCGGTTGCCGGCCTCCATCACGCCGGGGCCACCGCCGGTGACGACGTAGATCGGCGTCTCGAGCTCGCTTGATTTGCGCGTCACGAGCGCGCCGAAGTTGCGCGCCTCTTCGTAGTAGCGCGACATCAGCACCTGCTGTTCGGCCCGCTTGATCTCCTTGGCGTCGCCACTGGCCTGCGCGTTGCGCAACTGCTGGGCGGCGACATCGGCCGCCAGGATGCGCGCGCTGCCGTAGATGACGATCGTCGAGACGATGCCTTGTTCGGCCTGCACCAGGTCGGGCTTGAGTAACTCGAGCTGCATGCGCACCGGGCGCAATTCTTCGCGCAACAGAAATTCGGTATCCGTGAATGCGAGGCGGTACGCGCTCTCCGGACCGTCGTAGCGCTCGAGCGCGGCGACACCCTTGGCCTCCTGCTGCGCGCTCGGGAAGTTGCGCGCCGTCAGATTCTTGCGCTTGTCCATGCGGTTGTCCGTATTGATTGAGCCCAGAGCTTAACGGGCCGGTGGGTGCGCCTTCGACGAGCCGTTGACATCGCCGCACACCGCGCAGCCGGGTTGGCGCACGACATTGATTTCGCTCCACGTCATCGTGCGGGCGTCAAGCATCTGCAGCCGCCCAGCGAGTGACGAGCCGATGCCCGCAAGCAGCTTGAGCGCCTCCGCCGCCTGCACCGTGCCAATGATGCCCACGAGGGGCGCGAAGACGCCCATCGTCGCGCATTGCGCCTCCTCGAAGGCTGCTTCGGACGGAAACACGCAGGCGTAGCATGGGCCGGACCGCGTGTCGTAGACCGACACCTGGCCGTCGAAGCCGAGCGCCGCGCCGGACACCAGCGGCTTGCCCTGTTGTACGCAGGCGGCGTTCACGGCATGGCGTGTCGCGAAGTTGTCGCTGCAATCGACGACGACGTCGGCCTGTCCGACCAGTTCGACAAGCGACGCCGCGTCGACGCGCAACTCGAGCGCGTGGACGCGTACGTCCGGATTGATCTCGGCGATGCTGCGTGCCGCGGACTGCGCCTTCGGTTGCCCGACGCGCGCGAGGCGGTGCGCGATCTGGCGCTGCAGATTGGTCAGATCGACCGTGTCCGGATCGACGATCGTGATGCTGCCGACGCCGGCGCTGCCGAGGTAGAGCACGACCGGCGAGCCGAGACCGCCGGCGCCGATCACGAGCACGCGACCGGCGAGGATGCGTTGCTGACCTTCGATGCCGATGTCGTCGAGCAGGATGTGGCGCGAGTAGCGCAGCAACTGGTCGTCGTTCATCACACGAGCATATCGGCAAACGCGAGCGGCAAACCTGGCGTCAGGTCCGCAATGAACAACGCCCGCGGTTCGCGCGGGCGCTGGTCGCCGTCGGACAGCGCGGATTTCAGTTCGTCGTCGTCTCAGGCTTGCGCTCGACCATCGTCTTGGAGACGAGGACCGGCTGGCCCTTGAGGCGATTGAGTGCCTGCGTCAGCGGGAAGTCCTTGTCGCTGCCGAATTCAGGCAGGGGCTTGGGCAACGCGTTCTTCGCGATCTCGTCTTCGAGCTTCTTGCGCGCCTCGTCGCGTGCCTTCTCGCGTGCCTTGTCTTCTTGCTCGGGGCCTTGCCCGCTGGCGATGTGCTTGTCGAGGTCTGCCTCTCGCACCCGCAAGGCGGCAAACACGTTGCCGTCGGCCGTTTCGTCGATCATGACGTCGGGCACGATGCCTTTGGCCTGGATCGACTTGCCGGACGGTGTGTAGTAGCGCGCCGTCGTGATCTTGAGTGCGGTGTCCGCCGAGAGCTGACGCACGGTCTGCACCGAGCCCTTGCCGAAGGTCTGCGCACCCATGATCGTGGCGCGCTTGTGATCCTGCAATGCGCCGGCGACGATCTCGCTCGCCGATGCCGAGCCTTCGTTGACGAGCACGATCAGCGGCACGCGCTTGATCGCCTCGGGCAGCCGCTTGAGCGGATCGGTGCCGCCGCGCCGCATGTAGTACTCGGGCGAGGCCTTGAGGGTCGATTTGCTGTCGACGATCTGACCATTGGTGGTCACGACGACGGCATCGCCCGGCAGGAAGGCCGACGCGATCGCGACCGCGCCCTCGAGCAGCCCGCCCGGATCGTTCCGAAGGTCGAGCACGATGCCCTTGATATTCGGGTCTTGCTTGTAAAGCTCCTCCATCTTGCGCGCGAAGTCTTCGACCGTGCGATCCTGGAAGATGCTCACGCGCACCCAGGCGTAGCCGGGCTCGATGAATTTGGCGCGCACGCTTTGCTGGCGGATTTCCTCGCGCGTGATCGTGACCGGGAAGCTGCGACTCTCCGACTTGCGAAAGATCATCAGCGTGACCTTCGTGTTCGGCTCGCCACGCATCTTCTTCACCGCCTGGTCGAGCGTCAGGCCCTTGACAACCGAGTCGTCGATCTTCGTGATGAGGTCGCCGCTCTTCAAGCCGGCGCGGAACGCGGGCGTGCCCTCGATCGGCGAGATGACCTTGACGAGGCCGTCTTCCATGCCGATCTCGATGCCGACCCCGACGAACTTGCCGGTCGTGCCTTCGCGAAATTCCTTGAACGACTTCTTGTCGAAATACTGAGAGTGCGGGTCGAGCCCCGCCACCATGCCGGCGATTGCGTCATTGATGAGCTTCTTCTCGTCGACCGGCTCGACGTAGTCCGACTTCACCATGCCGAACACGGCAGCGAGCTGCTGCAGTTCCTCGAGCGGAAGCTGGGCAACCGAATTGCGAGCAATCGCCTGCAGTTGTATCGCGCCCAGCGCCCCGGCGACGACGCCGACCGCGATCCAGCCGCTGACTTTCCATTTCGAACTCATGAATATCCCGCTTCTAGAAAATAGAGGGTAGTAGGCCAGTATATGTAATCCCGCTTCGGCGGTGGAGTCGCATTAGGGCCGGAAAGTTGCATCTGCCGCAGGGATCGGCGACCGGGGTGGCGCTTCGCGTGCCATTTCTTAACCCGTTCTTAACCTGCGCCTCATCCGAGCCTCCCCCGAGGCTCAGCTGACCGGCCTACCGCCGAGGCACGCCGAAGCGCAGACTGAATGTATGGCAATGCGACTCATTCGCATTCAGTGATATGCTTCGCCCATCGACTGCAACGGAGGGCAAATGAAAATCCCGAAGACCTTGCGTACCCTGGCCGCCGCCGGTTTGGCC
The DNA here is from genome assembly GCA_963774675.1 of uncultured beta proteobacterium. Taxonomy (GTDB): domain Bacteria; phylum Pseudomonadota; class Gammaproteobacteria; order Burkholderiales; family Burkholderiaceae_C; genus CAIKUF01. The sequence continues at coordinate 414,451 of CAVZFV010000014.1, forward strand.
GTTCTTGCGTTTGCCGCGACAGCGCAGGAGCGCGAGCTCAACGTCTACAGCGCACGCCACTATGCGTCCGACGAGGCGCTCTATGCAGCCTTCACCAAGTCGACAGGCATTCCGATCCGACGCATCGACGCCGATGACGCCGCGGTCCTGGCGCGCCTCAAGAGCGAGGGCAGCGCGAGCCCGGCCGATGTCGTGCTGCTCGTCGATGCGTCGCGGCTGTGGCGCGCCGAAGTGGATGGCCTCTTTCAGCCAGTCGCGTCCAAGCAGCTCGAGGCACGCATTCCGGCATCGCTGCGCGGCAAGGACGGCGGCGAAGGATCGCAATGGTTCGGCTTTTCGACCCGCGCGCGCGTCATCGTCTACAACAAGGCGAGCGTCAAGGCCACCGATGTCGACACCTACGCCAAGCTCGCCGACCCGGTGAACAAGGGCAGGGTGTGTACGCGCTCGGGCTCGCACCCGTACAACCTGTCGCTCTTCGGCGCGCAGCTCGAACACATGGGTGAGGCGAAGACGAAGACCTGGCTCGCCGGACTCGTCGCCAACATGGCGCGTGCGCCGAAGGGGGGTGACACTGACCAGATACGCGCCGTCGCGAGCGGCGAGTGTCAGGTGGCGGTGACGAACTCCTACTACCTGGCGCGGCTGATGCGCTCGACGAAGCCCGAAGATCGCGCGGTGGTCGACAAGATCGCAATGGTGTTCCCTGACCAGGCGGATTGGGGGACGCACGTCAACATCGCCGGCGGTGCCGTCGCCCGGCACGCGAAGCACCGCGCGGACGCCGTGCGCTTCCTCGAATATCTTGCGAGCGACGACGCACAACGTCACTTTGCCGATGGCAACAACGAGTGGCCTGTGGTCAAGGGCATCAGAATCGCCAACCCCGCGCTCGACGCGATGGGGCCGTTCAAGGCCGACACGCTTCCGGTCTCCGTGATCGGCATGAACCAGATAAAGGTGCAGCGGTTGCTCGACGAGGTCGGCTACAAGTAGGCGATGGCCGCACGGGGCCGATCCGGCCGATGCAGCCGGCGCGCCCTCAGGCTGATGCCGACTCGCGCCCGAAGGTGACCACGTGGTCGACCTCGGCACGGATGCCGATCCATTCGCCGACCTGATGATCGTGATGCGAAGGCACCTGCGCGAGCACACGCTCGCCGCTCGCAAGCCGCAGCGTGTAGAGGAATTGCGCCCCGCGAAACGCCTTGCGCTCGATGCAGGCGCGCACGGGCGCGGCGTCATCGTGAACGATGTCGTCGGCGCGCAGCAGCACGTCGCACACGCCCTCCGGATAGGCGTCGGGCAGCGGAAATTCGGCGGCATCGATCAGGTCGCCGAGCCCGGTGCGCACCACCGGGCCCGCGGCCGACGCCACGATGCGTGCCGGTGCGAACACGCCATGCCCAATGAACTCGGCAACGAAGCGGCACGCCGGCCGGTGGTACAGCGTGTAGGCGTCGTCCCACTGCAGCAGACGGCCGTCGCGCATGACGCCGATCTTGTCGCCGACGGCAAACGCCTCGAGCTGATCATGCGTGACGAACAGCGCCGTCGTCGCACCGGCCTTGAGGATCGCGCGCAGCTCCTGCGCGAGGCGCTCACGCAGGTCGATGTCCAGGTTCGAGAACGGCTCGTCGAGCAGCAGCAAGCGCGGCCCGGGCGCGAGCGCGCGGGCGAGCGCGACGCGCTGCTGCTGCCCGCCCGACAACTGGTGCGGCGCACGTTGCGCGACGGCGCCGAGCCCGACCAGATCGAGCACCTCAGCCACACGCCGCTCGCGCTCGTCGCGCGCCAGGTGGGCGATGCCGAAGGCAACGTTGCGTGCAACGCTCAGGTGCGGGAAGAGCGCGTAGTCCTGGAAGACCATGCCGATGCGGCGCGACTCGGGCGCGCGGTGCACGCCGCTGCGGGCGTCAGCAAGCGTCTCATCGCGGATCGCGATGCACCCCTGCGCGAGGCGCTCGAGGCCTGCGATCGCGCGCAACAGAGATGTCTTGCCGCAGCCCGAAGGCCCGATCAGCACGCCGATTTCGCCCGCCGCGAGGACGAGCGAAGCGTTGTCCACCGCCGGCTTTGCACTGGCGCCTGGGTAGGTGATCGAGACCTGTTCGAGGCGGAGGAACATGCTCCGTATGATACGCATTCAAATGAAAATGGTTCTCATCTATGGTGGCGGTGTTTGCAAGGCGATGAGGCGTTGAAGGCTTGGTCGTGGTGCTGGAGGCGCTGCCGGATGCACTGCAAGACGTGCAGCCTGGCGCGCCACTGGCCGAGCCACCATCCCACGCCCCCGGCGCGCCGCCTGCGCACGCGCTGAACGGCCTTCATGCTGCGCGCTGTTACCCTCGTGTGCCTGCTGCTCGCCGTGCCGGTGCTCGGCGTGCTCGGCTCTTGGCTCGTGTCCGATGCCGAGAGCCTGGCGACACTGCAGCACCAATGGCAGACCGTGTTGCCCGAGTATCTGTGGCACTCGGGACTGCTCGCGCTTGGCGTTGCGATCGGCGTTGCGCTGCTCGGCGGCGCGACGGCAGCGGTGGTGACGCTGTTCGACTTCCCTCTGCGTCGGGTCTTCGAGTGGGCGCTGTTGTTGCCCCTCGCGATGCCGGCGTACGTGCTGGCCTACGCCTACACCGACTTCCTGCAGTTCAGCGGCCCGCTGCAGACGGCGCTGCGCGAACTCACCGGCGCGCAGGGCGCGCTGTGGCCCGACGTGCGCAGCCTGCCGGGCGCCGTTGCACTCTTCATCCTGTGCCTCTACCCCTACGTCTACCTGCTGACGCGTGCCGCGCTCGGCGAGCGCGCGGTACCGTTGATGGAGGCGGCGCGCCTGCTCGGCGCCGGCAGCGCACGGCGCGTGCGCGAGGTGGCGTTGCCGCTTGCCCGCCCGGCGCTTGCTGCTGGCGTCGCGCTCGCGCTGATGGAGACCCTCGCAGACTACGGCGTCGTGTCCTACTTCGGCCTCACGACCGTGACGACCGGCATCTACCACGCCTGGCTCGGCATGGATGACCGCATTGCGGCGTCGCAGCTGGCGTCGGTACTTCTCGCCGGCGTCGCCTTGCTGATGTGGCTCGAGCGGCGAGCGCAGCGCCGCCTGCGCTTTGCGACCGGGGGTCGCGGTGCGGCGCACGGTGCGGAGGCGCGCCCAATTGAACTGCACGGCGCATCCGCCGCTTTCGCGTTCGCCCTGTGCATGCTGCCGGTGCTGCTCGGTTTCGCGCTGCCGGTCGCCGTATTGCTGCGGCTCGTCGCGATCGAGGCCCACGACGCGGGAGCGCTCGACGCTGCCGCCTGGTCGCGCTTCGCCGGCTGGGGCTGGACCAGCCTGCGCCTCGCACTGATGGCCGCGACACTCGCGGTCGCGTTGTCGCTCACGCTCGCGTTTGCCGCCCGCACCCAGCGCGGCAGCCTGCTGAACTTCGCGACCCGCGTCGTCGCGCTCGGCTACGCGGTGCCGGGCGCGGTGATTGCGGTCGGCATCCTGTTGCCAGTGGGCTGGCTGCAAGCCGTCGCGCCCGGCATCGGCACGACGGCGCTCGTCACCGGCACCGCCTTCGGCCTGATGTATGCCTATCTGGTGCGCTTCTCGGCCGTTGCACTGCAGTCGGTCGAGGCCGGCTACGCGCGCGTGCCAGTCAGCGTCGACGAGAGCGCGCGCCTGCTGGGTGTGCCGCAGCGGCGCATGTTCTTCGAGCTGCATGTGCCGCTGTTGAAGCGTTCGGCGCTCGCCGCGGCACTGCTGGTGTTCGTCGACGTCATGAAGGAACTGCCCGCGACGCTGCTGCTGCGCCCTTTCGACAGCGACACGCTCGCCGTCGTCGCCTACCAGCTCGCGCGCGACGAACGCCTCGGCGAAGCCGCGCTGCCGTCGATCGCGATCGTCGCCGTCGGGCTGATCCCGGTGCTGCTGCTGTCGCGCGCGATGCGCGAACGCGCGCCCCGCGCGTGACGCTCGCAGCGACGCTGGGCGACGCGCCGAATCGTGCAGCGCCGTGCTGCACAATTCCGCCCTCAGGCCCTGTAGTCCAATGGATAGAACAGCCCCCTCCTAAGGGGCAGATCCAGGTTCGATTCCTGGCGGGGCCGCCAGATGAATGACTCAGAAAGTGCTGAGAAATCCGAAGACCCTAGAGAAATCGACGTTATGGGGCCGATTTCTTTCCGGCAAGTTCCCGCACGTTCCACTTGAAGCCGGGGGCATTTGGGGGCAACAGCGAGGCTAGTTGCCCCCAGCCCGAGAAAGTTGCCCCCAATGCCACTCTCCAACGCCACGATCCGCAAGACAAAGCCAAGCGACAAGCCATTGCGCTTGTTCGATGCTGGCGGCCTATATCTCGAAGTCGCCCCGAGCGGTGGCAAGTGGTGGCGCTTCAAGTACCGCTTTGACGGCAAGGAAAAGCGCCTGAGCCTCGGCACCTACCCCGACGTTGCGTTGACCACGGCGCGCAAGAGACGCGACCACGCGCGGCAACTGCTGGCCGATGGCACCAACCCCGGCGAAGTTCGCAAGGCCGATGCGAGGGCAAGGCAACTTGCCACGCTAAACAACTTCAAGGCGGTTGCGCTCGCGTGGCTCGACCATCGCACCGACGCATGGGTAGAGCGCACGCGGACGACGATCCTGCGTTCGCTTGAGAACGACGTGTTCCCGGGCCTGGGCAAGCGGCCCATTGCCGATATCCAGCCCGCTGACATTCGGCAACTGGTCAAGCGCATAGAGGCGCGGCGTGGGTGAGACTGCAAGCCGGGTGTTTCAGCGACTGCACGCCATCTTCCGTTACGCCATCGCGCATGACCTGATCACCACCGATCCGAGCTATCCGCTCAAGCCCGCCGAAATCTTCAAGCCTCGCAAGGTTCAACACCGGGCTGCGCTTGCCGAGCGCGATGTGCCGACGTTCCTGCGCCGGCTCGCGGACTACGAAGGCGACCCGACGACAGTCTCAGCATTGACGCTGCTGATGCTCACGGCCGTTCGCCCCGGCGAATTGCGCGGGGCGCGGTGGGAGGAGTTCGACTTCGAGCGCGCCTTGTGGAGGATTCCTGCGGCGCGCATGAAGATGAAAACAGAGCACACCGTGCCCCTGTCAACACAGGCCCTCGAATTGCTCGGCGCCGTGCGGCGCATCAGTGGGCATTGAGGGGACTCGCATCAAGACGCTCGCTGAGCGAGCTGCACGGGGCAAACGACGGCCCTTGCCGTCGCCCCAGTCGATCACATCCGCGTGATCACCCTCATCTGCTCCAGGCGCTGCCAAGGCAGTCCGAGCACCAGAGCGTCGAATTGATCTTTGGTCAGTGCCAGCGGTGCGGCGTCGGTCGCGATGTTGCGTGGCCACTCGAAGCTGCCCTTGTTCAGCCGTCGTGCGGCGCACCACACCCCGAAGCCGTCGTGCACCAAGAGCCGGATGCGTGTTGAGCGGGCGTTGGCAAACAGGTAGCCGTGGTGAGCCTGTGCGGCGCCGAAGACCTGCACCACGCTGGCCAGCAACCGGTCAACGCCGGTGCGCATGTCGATGGGGTTGACCGCCAGCCAGACGGCGTCGATCCGGATCACCGCAGCAGCTCGCGCATCCACGCCGCGCACTGCGAGGCGGCGGTGCACGGCCAACTTACGCTGATGGCGACCGGGCCACGCCGCAGTTCGACGCGGATGTCAGCAGGCGCAGCCTGGGCGGGCGGCAATTGCACCGGCACGAAGGCCGTGGGGACAGCGCTGTTCGCAGCCCTGACCAGCGCGCCGCCACCGCGCCGCTCGGCCTCTCGGACCCAGCGGCGGGCCAGGTTCGGGTTGAGACCATGGCCCATCGCCACTGCGGCGCTCGACACGCCAGGCGCGCTGCAGGCCGCGACGACTTGCGCCTTGAACTCGGCGCTGTGTTCGCGTCGACGTCGACGCCCGCCGCTGACTTCGTTGGAGATAGTGTGCACGTGTCCACCAAGAATCTGAGTGGACACGAGGCTCCTACAAACGTCGACCGGCATCAAGATGCCACGGCAAGACGCTTACACAAGTTCGACCTCGGTGTGGTTTGATATGTATCTGCTTTAATGGAACGAACTACTAGGGATAGTGCGCATGGACTGAGCACTGTAGTGTTCTTAAGCGAGCATGTGCGCTCGTCCTAGCCACCAACAAGGAGCCCAAGTGAGCACGAGTACGAAACTTGCGAGTAGTAGCAAAGTGGCTATGCGACCGCGACACTGGCCCTGATTTGGCCGCTGCGCCAGGAGATCTGTGAGGGGAAGGGTCACCCGATCGCTCCATATCCCCCTAGAATGAAGCGGCGATGTTTGTTTGCGGTCCCCTATACTCAAAGAAGGGAAGTCTTTCCCGGTTGAAAGGGTGATCATGAAGTTGAAATTGATTCTCCCGCTGGCGGTTCTTAGTGCGGTGGCGATGTCCAGCGCGCAGGCGACATCGTATTTCGAAGGCGAAGCCTTCATGGCGACGGGGCCGAACGACACCTTTGCCTTGGCACAGGACCTCGGCATGGTGGGCCCCGGCACCCTTACCGACTTGTTCGGCTCGCGCCTCATGGCCCTGCCGGGTACCGACACTGCGGATTACTACAAGATTACCGTGACGGTGCCGACGATGTTGATGCTTGCCGTCAACACCCCCGGCGGCCCCAGTTATGCGAACGACCCGATGCTCGGCCTCTTCGACGCCGCCTTTGCCCCGCTTGCCTTCGACGATGATGGCGGCCCCGGCTTCGACTCCTACATTGCCATGCCGGTGATGGCGGGGGTGCATTATGTCGCCGTGTCCGGGTGGCCGGACTACTCCTTCGCTGGCGGTGGCAGCGCAGACTGGGTCTATAGCCTGGAGATTTCGGCCCCGATCCCGGAGCCTGGAACCTATGCGCTGATGCTCGCCGGCTTGGGCGTGATCGGGTTCGTCGCCCGTCGCCGCAGCGCCTGACCGCGAAGCTTCGTCTCAGCGAGCCCCGCTTCGGCGGGGCTTTTGTTTGGGTGCCCGTTGCGCGCAAGTAGGCAGGTAGCGGTGCGATGCCGATTGCCCCCGGACTCTAGAACCGAGTGCTGCTGAACTTGGGGCAGCGCAGGGGCAACTTTTGGGGCAACCTATGATCACGCCGTCGTCGAAAGTGGCATTCTTTCACTGGTAAATCACTGCTACGGTTCGATTCCTGGCGGGACGCCACATCAACCCACCAGTCGAATCCTGTCCAGACCTCAGTCCCAGCGCCACGTCCAGATCAGGTCGATCGAATTGTCGATTCCGGTCTGCAGGCGCAGCGTGAAGCGTTGCGCGAGGCGATAGATGAGTTGCCAGTTGCCGGCAGTCGAGCTCAGGCTGCGCTCGTAGCCGATGTACCAGCGGCGGGTGAGTTGCTTGCCGACGCTCACCACCGTGTCGCGTACGTCGCCAGCAGTCTGGCGCACCGACAGCGTGTCCAGCCCGATCAGCTGGGTCAACTGGGCGCTCGGCGTATTGCCTTCGCCGGCGAGCAGCGCAGCGGCAGCGGCCTGCAGCAGCGCGATGTCGGATCCGCCGAGTCCGTCCGGCGCGCGGCCGAGCACGAGCCACGACAACTTTTCGCTGTCGGGCAGGTCGGGCTCGGAATAGAGACTGATGCGCGGCGCCGCCGCCGTCCCGGTGACGGCGACGCCGACGCGCATATCCAGGTTCGGTCGCAACGCGAGGATGTCGAGCCGCGGGTTGTCGGGCGGGCCGTTGAAGATCACCGCGCCGCGTTCGATGTCGAGCTTCTGGTTGTAGGCGGCGTAGGTGCCCCGGGTCGCGTTGAGCGTGCCCTGCAGCGCCAGGCGGCCGCCGGGCGTGGTGAGCTTGAGCTCTCCGCGCAGCAAGGTGTCGAGACCGCGACCGCGCAGCCGCAGCGCCTGGCCGAGGTTGAGCATGAGCTCGACGTCGACTTCGCGTCCGCCGGCTGCCGCGGTCGACCCGTTCAGCGCCTGCTCGGGCGTCGGCTCGCGCAGCACGGTCACGTCGCTGGCGAGGGTCGGCGCGCCTCCGCGGCTCAGGTCGATCAGCCCTTTGTCGATGTTGACATGGCCCGCAACGGCAAGCCGCTTCGGATCGAGCTTGAGTGTCGCGTCCCCGCTGGCGACAATCTGGCGATCGACGCGCCCGAGCACCAACAGCTTGTCAGCGATAACGCGCAACGTCGCCTGCGGGCTCTCACCGAAGGTCGCACCGCCGCTCACCTCCAGCTTGCCGTCGCCGCCGCGCGCCTCCAGCTTGACGATCTTCGCAGTCTCGCCCTGCAGCGAGACCTCGAGTTCGCCATCGTGCAAATCGATGCCCTCAAGCAGGTTGCGCATGCCAAGGCGGCTGCCCTCGACCTTGCCGGTGAACTCGGGCGCACCGAAGAGGCCGCCGAACGAGGCGCTTGCGTGCAGCGCGCCGCGCAGGCGCCATCCGGCAGGCACCCAGGCACCCCAGGCGGCGAGGTCGTCGATGCGCAGCTCCATCACGCCCTGCAGCGGCGCATCCGCCGGCGGCCAGATCGCGCGCGCGGTGGTGCGCACCGTCGCCGCGCCGGCCATCGCCCCGAGCGTGCGTCCGGCGAGCGCGTGCGTGAAATGCCAGACGCCGTTCTCGGCGTCGAGCGCGATGCGCAGATCGGTCAGCTCGAGCTTGTGCGTCTCGACTTCGTCGGTCACGCTCAGAGTCGCCGCTGCGGCGGCCGAACTCGATGTCGGCGACGAAACTCGGCGCGCTGTGGATGTCGATCTTGCCGCCTACGACCAGGTCCCCGCTCCAGCCGAACTCGGGTTGCATGCGTGCCATCAACGGCGCGACGCTGAAGGGCTCGACTTCGGCCTGAACATCCAGCGCGGGCGTTTCGCCGCCGCGCCAGCGCAGCGCGCTCCAGCGCAGCGCCAGGTTCGTCAACTCGGCGCGGCCGGCGGTGAGGTCGAGTTGCGGGGTGCGCGTCAGCGGGTCGTATCGCGCGACGACATCGAATCCCTTCGCGCTGAACCAGGGCGTATGCAGGCTGCTGCCGCGGCGTAGCGCCTGAAGCTGCTGGAGTTGCAGGCTCCACTGCGCGGGCTGTTGCCAGTCGGGGTCGAATTTCAGTGTTCCCTTGGCGCGAAGTTCTGCGCGTGTGCCGGTGAACGGCGTGACGTGGGGTGCCGCGCCATGCAGGGTGTCGACCCAGGAGGGCGGGCGCACCGGGCTGGCGGCATCGATCGAAATGCGATGCTCGGCCGTCGTGCCCTGCATGGCGAGCGTCAGGCTGTCGAGCTTGCGCACGCCGACGCTGCCCTGCGTCAGCTCGATCTGCAGATCGAGCGGCGCCTGCGGCAGGGTGCCGAACGTCCAGCGTGCCGCAGCACGCGCCAGCCGCGAATCACCGAGCCGCCCGTCTTTCAGAGTCAAGCTGCCTTGGCTGCGCATAGACGGCCAGCGGCCTTCTATGCGCGTCGTGGCGTCTAGCGCACCGGCGAGTGTCGGCTTCGCCTTGCCGGCGGTCTGCCCGAGCCGCAGCACGGGTGCGAGCGGCGCGAGATCAGGCGCATGCAGCTCAACGTCCCAATGATCATTGGTATCGGCCCCAAAGCGACCGTCAAGGCCCACGCTGGCGCTCGCAAGTGCGAGCTGGCCGCGCAGATCCATCCCGGCGGCGCCTTCGCCGCGCAACGTGAGTTCACCGGAAATCGGCGTGCCCGCAAGTTCGCTGTCGGTGATGTTCAGCGTGGCCTGGCCCTGCGATCGCGCAAGTTGCGAAAGCGTCATCGCAGCAGTGTTGGCCGGGAATGAGCAGGTCGACGTCGAGTTTGCCGTTGAGGCGATGCACGCCGCTCTGCCACGCCGAACCCTCCGCGCCACGCCACCACAGCGCCGGGTTGAACTGTTCAAGGCTGGCCGCCGCCCTTGACCTGCCACCCGCCCTGTGCCTGCTGCTGTGCCGCCCCGGCAAACTCGGCGCGCGCCGCGCCCGCCTGCAGCCCCGCCTGTCGCAGCACGATGCGCCGCGGCGTCGCCGTCGCGTCGAGGTCGAGTTGCACCTTGTGCGTCTGCCCGCCTTGCGGCAATTCGCCATCGATGCGGCCGCGCAGCGCCAGGGTCGGTTCACCTTGCGGCGCCGCAGTCGTGCCATTCGCTGCGAACCAGTCGTCGGCCTGCAGCCGGACGTTGCCGCCAAGGCGCATCGGCGGTGCGCGTGTGTCGAGCGCGTGCGGCGCGATGCCGACGAAACTTGCGTCGAGCACGGCGCGAGACGGCGTCCAGCGCCCGGTCGCGGTGACGCTGCCGCCGCGTTCACGCAGCGTGCCGAGTTCGAGCGCGAGCTGCCGGATCTCGACCTGTTCGACGTCGTCGGGCCGGGCACGCAATTCGGCGCGCAGCGATCGCACCGGCAGCATGCCTTCGTCGCTGCGTCCGGCGCGCGCGTTGTCGAGCTTCACGTTGACCGTCGCCGGTAGATCCGACGCGACGCTGTCCACAGTGACGTTGCCGCTCAGCGCGGTGCGCGGCGCGCCGCTGTAGAGGGCCGCAAGATCGAGCGCCTGCGTCTGTGCGGCAAGCGTCGCCAGCGGCCAGGGCGCAAACGGCTTCAGCGTTGCTTCGAGCACGAGCGATTGCGCGGTTGCGCCTTGCACCCGCCCTGACCCACGCAGGTCCGCCTTGAGCGCGAGCGCGTCGAGCGGCCCCGCGAGCGTCAGTGTGCCGTCGAAGCCGGCGAGGACGCTGTCGCTCTGCCTCTCGCCTGGCGGAATTTGGCCTGGCGCAATCTCGCGCGGCGTCATCTCGCGGGGCGAAAGCGCGAGTTGTGCTTCGACGCCGAAAGGCGGCGCCGTGCTGATGCGGGCGTCGCCATGGACCTTGACGCGATCCCAGGCGAAGGTGATGCCATCGATGCGGTGCGACGCCCCGCCGTCGGCACCGAGCTGTAGGCGCGCCTCGAGGTCGCGGAGCGGTTCCTCGCCGAGCGCCGTGACGTGCACGGTGCCGACGCGCAGCGCGTGAAGATCGAGTTCGATCGGCAGCGCCAGGCTCGCCGGCAGCGCAAGCGGTGGCGCGGCGGGGTCGCCAACAATCTGCACGTCGACGCGGTCCGCCTGCACGCGGTCGAAGCGAACCCGCGCCCAGCTCGACAGCGCCACCGGCCACTCGAAGCCGATGCCACTCCAGCTCAACGCGTGGATCACGATGCGGTCGCGATGTGCCACCGCAGCCGCTGCGCCGGGCAGCACGATCTCGACACGCTCGGCGCTGAACTCGCCGAGCAGGCTGCCGCGCGTGCCCGTGGCCGTGACGCCGGGCAGCACGCGCAGCAGCCAGCGCGAACCCAGTTCGTCGTTCAGCAGCCACCCGATCCCGGCCGAAACAAAGGCGAAGAACAGCAGCAGCGGCGCGAGCGTCAGTGCGAGCGCGCGCAGCCAGCGCCGCTCGGGACGGCGCTTTGGCGTCGGCGCGGGGGGCCGGGCGGGCGCGGTGGAGGCGGCGGATTCGCTCATGGCGTTTGTCAAGGCGCGATGCCGAGGCTGACCTCGAGGCGCCAGCTGTGGTGTTCGACGCCGTAGGCCAGGTCCACCCTCAGCGCGCCGACCGGGCTGCGCCAGCGGATGCCGGGGCCGACACCGACGACCGGATTGAGCTGCGACCATTGGTTGGCCGCGTTGCCGACGTCGACGAACACGGCCGCCCACAGTGTTGGATAGTCGCTCGAGATCGGGCCCGCGAGCTCGAGGCTCGAGGTGAAGATCTTGTTGCCGCTCGTCACCACGCCGTTGACGACCGGGCCTAGAGATCGGTAGTCGTAGCCACGTACCGAATCCTGCCCGCCGGCGCGAAACAGCAGCGTGTCGGGTATGCCGGTATCTGCACGCGCGAACACCTGGCCGAGCTCGACATAGCCCTGCATGAAGAGCCGGTCCGTCAACGGGTGGTACGCCGTCACGCGGCCGAGCACGCGCGCCAGCGCGCCGTTGCTTTCGCTGGTGTGAAACGAATAGCCGGCCGCCGTCTCGGCCGCAAACACCACGCCACGCGTCGGCAGCGCGATGCTGTCGATGCGGCGTAGAACCGCGTTGTAATTGAGCGTGGCGGCCCATGCCGAGGTGGTCGGCGCCGCGCTTTCGACTCTGGCGCCCTGTACCGCGACGAAGTACTGGCGCCCGAAATCATCGGTATCCTGGGTCCGGCCCAGGCGCACGTTCGCCGAGGTGCGCAGTTCGTCGTTCAGGTCGAGCCGCTCGAAGCCGGCGGAGACCAGATCCCGGTAGTGATTTGGCAAGGGGTGGGAGATGACCTGCCCGGTCCAGGCGTTCTTGGCACCACCGATCTGCAGCTTGTTCGTAGCCGTCATGTCCCAACCGAAAGGCCGCCGGTGCATGGTGTCGAGCGTCATGCGCGGACCGGTGTCGGTGCTGTAGCCGATGCCGACCGTCGCCTGCTGCAAGGGATGCTCCTTCAGCGTGACGAGCACGGTCGCCGTGTCGGCCTGCTCGGCGTCGACCAGCAATTCGACCGTTGCCGCCTCGAACAGCTCGGATCGTTGCAGGTGGCGCTGCCAGGACGCGAGCAAAGCTTCGGAATAGACTTGGCCAGGCGTGTAGTCGAGCAGGTTGCGCACCGCGCTTTCCTCGTAGCGCGACAGGCCCACGATGCGCAGCGCGCCGATGCGAAACAGCGGTCCGCTGTCGGCCACGAGCGCGAGCGTCACGCTGTGGGCATTGGCGTCGACCGTCGCCGATGTGTTCGCCCATCGCGCGAGCGCGTAGCCCGCGCCCTGCAGCCGTGCGAGCGTGCCGATCTTGGCGCTGGCCCACGCCGACTGCGTGAACGCATTGCCGCGCACGAGCGGCCACGTGTCCTCGATCGATTTCATCGTGCGACGCGCGAATTCGTCGCCGGCCTCGCCCGCCGTCTGCAAGGGGCCCTCGAACGTGATCCCGACTTCCGTAACGCGCGCGCGCGGCCCCGGCACGACGACGACGCGCACCAGCGGAACCTCGGCGCGGTCGCGCGATGCCTCGACCTGGGCGTCGAAGTAGCCCTCGGTTTCGGCGAGCGATCGGGCCTGTGCCGGTGCCCCTGCGATCAAACGGTCGAGCTCGAGGCGGGTCACCGCGCCGGCGACACGTGCGTCGCGAAAGCGCGCCAGGTCGAGATGCTTTTCGAGCAGCGAACGCAACGGCTCCGGTCCATCGACTTCGAGGCGATAGACATCCGCCTCCGGTGGCCCGATCTCGCCCGCGTCCGCGTCCGGCGTGGCGATTGGTTTCGGCTTGAACTCATCAAAAAAGGGTTCGATGCTGGCGCAGCCGGCGAGCGTGATCGCGACGAGCAACGCCAACGCGAGGCGCGCCAAGGCACCGCCCGACCGTTGTCGCGCGCTAACGCTCACTCCGCGTTGCTACTCGAGCGCGGCGTCGTCGACCGCGACGCCCATGCTCGCACGCGGCGCGTCGAGCATGTACGCTTCCGCAACCGGCGAACCGACATCATTTCGAGAGCAGACGCATTGCTCCTTCGAGCCCCGGCAGTGTGAGCGGGAACATGCGGTGGTTCATCAACTGCTGCATGATCGCGATGCTCTGCCGGTAACCCCACACGCCCTGCGGCTCGGGGTTGATCCAGGCAAACTTGGGGAACGTGTTCGTCAGCCGCTGCAGCCATTCGGCGCCGGCTTCCTCGTTGTTGTATTCGACGCTGCCGCCGGGCTGCAGGATCTCGTAGGGGCTCATCGTCGCGTCGCCGACAAAGATCAGCTTGTAGTCCTTGTTGTACTTACGCAGGATGTCCCAGGTCGAGAACTTCTCGCTGTAGCGGCGCCGGTTGTTCTTCCACATGAAGTCGTAGACGCAGTTGTGGAAGTAGAAGAACTCGAGGTGCTTGAACTCGTTCTTGGCCGCACTGAAGAGCTCCTCGACGCGATGGATGTGCTCGTCCATCGTGCCGCCGACATCCATCAGCAGCAGCACCTTGATCTTGTTGTGGCGCTCGGGAACCATCTTGATGTCGAGCCAGCCGGCGTTCGCCGCCGTGCTGCGGATCGTGTCGTCGAGATCGAGTTCTTCCTCCGAGCCTTCACGCGCAAAGCGGCGCAGCCGGCGCAGCGCGACCTTGATGTTGCGCGTGCCGAGTTCGAGCGAGTCGTCGTAGTCCTTGAACTGGCGCTGATCCCAGACCTTGACGGCACTCTTGTTGCGGCCCTTGTCCTGGCCGATGCGGATGCCCTGCGGGTTGTAGCCATAGGCGCCGAAGGGGCTGGTGCCGCCGGTGCCGATCATCTTGCTACCGCCCTCGTGGCGCTTCTTCTGCTCTTCGAAGCGCTTCTTCAGCGTCTCCATCAGCTCGTCCCAGCCCATCTTCTCGATCGCCGCCTTCTCTTCGGGCGAAAGTTCGAGCTCGAGCCTTTTCTGCAGCCATTCGAGCGGGATGTCCTGCGAGAAGTCGGTGAGCAACTCGACGCCCTTGAAGTACGCGGCAAAGGCGCGATCGAACTTGTCGTAATTGGCCTCGTCCTTTACGAGCGTGGCGCGCGACAGGTAGTAGAAGCTGTCGACCGTCGGCACGCTGTTGTCGTCGCCATCGATGACGCCCGACTTGATCGCTTCGAGCAGGACCAGATACTCCTTGACGGAGACCGGCAGCTTCGCGGCGCGCAGGGTGAAGAAAAAGTTGATCAGCATGGGGCGGGCTCGCGCAAACGACGTCGAATCGCCCCGGCGCGAGGCCGCGGCGGCGCCGCGTGGATTGCGCAGCGCTTGTCCGCCAAGGATAGCGGGCTGCAGCCACCCTTGCCCGGCGCTGCAAACCGCATGCGCGCAGCGGTGAGCGGCGCTTGCGCGTTCGCGCGACTCAGCCTCTCAGCGTCGTCGCTGGCGCGCGGCCCAGCCGAGTGCGCCGAGTCCGGCGAGCATCAGCGCGTAGGTCGACGGCTCGGGTACGGCCGTCAGTACGGCCGTGTTGCGCCCCTCTTCAGGATAGTCCTTGGAATAGAAGCCGAGCGTCAGATTCCAGGCGACGTTGCCGGCATCGCGCAGGATGACGGGCGTCACGTTGTGCGGGCAATTCGGCGGCATGCCGCTGATGCAGGTACCCGAGCTGTGACCGGCGCCCGCGAAGTCGCCGAAGGTTGTCGGGTTCAGGTCGGAGACGACGAAATCGGGCAATGCCGACATGAAGTCGCCGATGATTCCGGCACCATCGGTTGCCGGGTCGACGATGAAACCGACGCCATAGCGGCCTGGCGTGAAGCTGTTGCGGTCGAAGATCGAGACGCTGAGCAAGGGATTGTCAACGTCGTTCACGGTGAAATGCATGCCGGCGACGTCGATGCTCATGGATATCGGCGCGTAGGCGCGAAATCCTGCGAAGGGCGGCGGCGCGGGCGGTGAGGGTGGCACCAGGTTCGGGCTCGCTTCGTCGAATCTCGCCATCAGCGAGAAGGGCGTGGCCTCGTCGAAATAGGTGGGGTTCGTATCGGACTGCAGGTTCAGCGCCTCGACGCTGCCCAACCAGCCCGTGTAGTGAAGATCGAACACGGTCGCCCGCGCGCTGAAGGATGCAAGCGCGCCCGCTGCGGCGACAAGGGCTGACGAACCGATGCGGCCGCGATGCTTGAAGTTGATTGCCATGGGTGGATCTCCTGTGAAGTCGGACATATGCACGGCAGGCGTGCGCGGGGTGGCTCGAGCCCCGAAGGCTGATTCGATTCGACCCTGCACGGTCGGAGCCGGGTCGCGATCTGCGGTCGCTGCCAGCGCGTGAGTTTGTGAATTTGCGGGGCACTGTCCATCCCTAGATCAATGCCCCGAGCCCGGGGCCGCTACCATGCGGCCCACGATGTACGCCAAGTTCTTCGGCCTGCGGCACGAGCCGTTCTCGATCGCGCCCGATCCGCGCTACCTGTTCATGAGCGCGCAGCATCGTGAGGCGCTGGCGCACCTGCTCTACGGGTTGCGCGGGGGCGGTGGCTTCGTGCTGCTGACGGGCGAGATCGGCGCGGGCAAGACGACCGTGTGCCGCTGCTTCCTCGAGCGCGTGCCGCGCCGCTGCAACGTGGCATACATCTTCAACCCGAAGCAGACGGTCGAGGAACTGCTCGGCTCGATCTGCGACGAGTTCCGCATTCCGCGCGGCGAGGGCGCGGCGCCGAGTGCGAAGCAGCATGTCGATGCGCTGAATGACTTCCTGCTGCAAACGCACGCGGTCGGCCAGAACAACGTGCTCATCATCGACGAGGCGCAAAACCTGAGCGCCGACGTGCTCGAGCAGTTGCGCCTGCTGACGAACCTCGAGACAGCCGAGCGCAAGCTGCTGCAGATCATCCTGATCGGCCAGCCCGAGCTGCGCGACATGCTCGCGCGCCCGGGGCTCGAGCAACTCGCGCAGCGCGTGATCGCGCGCTACCACTTGTCGGCGTTGTCGGCGAAAGAAACAGCGAAGTACATCCACCACCGCCTGATCGTCGCCGGGTTGACGCGCGCCGCGCCCTTCGACCGCGGCGCCGTACAGCGCATCCATGCACTTTCGCGCGGCGTGCCGCGCCGCATCAACCTGCTGTGCGACCGCGCGCTGCTCGGCGCCTATGCGAGCGGCGCGGCGATGGTCGACGCGGCGATCGTCGACAAGGCAGCGCGCGAGGTGCTTCAAACGCGGGTGCCGATGCGCGAGCGCCGGCGGCGTGCTTCATTGCATCGCTGGCGGCTGCCGGCTGCAATTGCGCTCGGTGTCGTGCTCGGCGCCGGGCTGTTCGCTGCGGCGAGTTGGATGCTTGACACATCGCGCACGGCCCGGGTCAAGGCCGGGGCTTCGGCTGCATCGGCTGCATGGCCTGCGTCGCCCGAAGCGCCGTCAGCGGCCTCATCGACCCCAGTGGTCCCAGAGGCTGCATCGTCTCCTTCGGCGAAGTGAAACCGCCATGTCCTACATCCTCGAAGCGCTGAAGAAGGCCGACGCCGAGCGTGATCGCGGCGCCGTGCCCGATCTGCATGCGCAGGCGATGTTGCCGGAGGCCGCTTTCGAAGGCGACCCTGCCGGCCGCAGTTGGCCCTGGCTGTGGTTGCTCTCGGGTGTCGGACTCGCGCTGATCGCTGGCGTGGCCTGGCATTGGACGGGCTCGGAAGCGCCTGCGGTCGATGCCGCCACGACAGCGACGCCCCCGATCGCCATGCCGACGGCAGCCGCGCCGACGCCTCCGGCGTCGATGGCGGCTTCATCGGCGGCCGCCTTGCCTGCATCGGGCGATGGCGCGAATCCGGTCACGGAATCCGAGAAGCAAGGCGTTGTGCAAGACGCGGCGAAAGCGCCTGCGCCTTCGCAGGATCGCGCAAAGGAAGTTGCCCCGACGCGCGCCGAAGCGCCGCAGGAGAGGCCGGAAGTCGGAGCAGGCGCCCAACCCAGCGCGGTGGCCGCCAAGTCGCGAAAAGCGGAAGCGAATTCGTCAGCGGAACCCAGGGCAGCGGTTGCCGCCAGGACCGATGCCAAGCCCGACGCAGCGCCGGCGTCCAAGTCATCGGCCAAGGCGCCGGCCAAGGCGTCGCCGCCGCAGGCCGCCGCAGAACGTGTGCCCCTGCTCACCGAGTTGCCCGACGACGTGCGCCGCCAGGTGCCGGCGCTCAAGCTCGGTGGCCTCGTCTACTCCGCCGCGCCCGCAAGCCGGATGGTGATCGTCAACGGCGATGTCCAGCGCGAAGGCAGCACGGTGGCGCCGGGCTTGACGCTGGAGAACATCAAACCGAAGTCGGCCGTGTTCTCGATGCGCGGGCAGCGCTTCGAAGTGCCGATGTAGCTGTGGCGGTTGCTTGGCGCGTCGAGCGCGCGTTGCCGCCGCTCAGCCGCCCGCCTTCGTGTGACGCTCGAGCCAAGCAAGGTACTCCTGATACCAGCACCGGCTGTTGCGCGGCTTCAGGATCCAGTGGTTCTCGTCCGGGAACCAGACGAGGCGTGCGTCGACGCCCTTGGCCTTGAGGGTGTTGTAGTACGCCAGGCCTTGCGCATCGGGCACGCGGTAGTCGAGCGCGCCGTGAATGACGAGCGTCGGCGTCTGCATCGTCGCGGCGAAGGCGTGCGGGCTTTGCGAATGCACCTTCGCCATGTCAGCCCAGTAGTCGGCGCCGATCTCCCTCGCGAACCAGGTGTAGGCATCGCCGGCGAACATCGCTGTCCAGTCGAAGCAGCCTGCGTGACACACATAGGCGTTGTAGCGCCCAGGCGCGACGTGCGCGTTCATCCAGGCGACCATGTAGCCTCCGTAGCTGCCGCCGGTCGCGAACACGCGCTTCGCGTCGGCCCAGGGCTGCGCAAGCAGCCAGTCGGTGCCGGCCTCGACGTCCTGCAGTTCGAGCTCGCCCCAGCGATGCGTGATGCTGTCGAGGAACTTGAAGCCGAAGCTGCTCGAGCCGTGGTAGTTGACGCCGGCGACGACGTAGCCCTGCGCCGCAAAGAGCTGCGAGTTCCAGCGGTAGTGAAAGGTATCGCCGGTGCAGGCGTGCGGGCCGCCGTGGATCGAGTGCAGCAGCGGGTATTTCTTCGCCTTGCTCTTTGACTTCGCGCCGGCCTTCTTCGAGAAGCCGGGCGGGAAGGTGAGCCACATCTGCACCGAGTCGCCGTTCGCGCCGCGCACTTCGACTTCTTCGCAAGGGCTGAAGGCGAACGGCGCGAGCAGATCGTCGTTGAAGCGTTCGAGCCGCAGTGGCGCGTCGATGCTGCCGATGCGCTGGGCGTGAATGCGTGCCGGGTGGTGCGTTGCATCGGCCACCGTGACAATGACATCGCCCGCGATATCGAAGCCCTGCACCCAACCGCCGCGTGTCAGGAGTTGTGGCTCCGCGGCATCGAGCGCCAGCTGATAAAGATTGCGCCGCCCGCGATCCTCGGCCGTGAAGAGCACGGCGTCATCCTGCGTCGACCAGCGCAGCGGCGCATCGATTGCGCGGTCCCACTCGGCGCCGACGAGCCTCCACCCCGCTTTGCTGCGTCGCCCGCCGCGTTCGAGCACCGCAAGCTGATCCGGCATCGTGTGGCGCTTGGCCCGATGGCAGGCGAGAAAAGCGACGCGCCGCCCGTCCGGGCTGAAGCGCGGCGCGGAGAAATCCCAGTCGGCATCGAGCGCGATGGTTTCGATGTTACCGCTGCGCACATCGAGTTCGGCGAGTGCGAAGCGGTTGTCGATGCGCTTGACGGGCGCCGGGTCGAACGCGAAAGCGATGCTGCGGCCATCGGGCGCGATGTCGAAGCAGTTCGCGTCCGGGTCAGTACGCATCAATTCATAGCCACTGCCCTCGAACAGGTCGCGCACGCGGCCGGTCTTCACGTCGAGCACATGCAGGTGCGCGACGCGCCCCATCGGCAGGTTGTGGTCCCAGAAGCGGTATGCCGTTTCGCTCGTCGCGTAGGCGCTTTCCTTGCGATCCTTGAACTCGCGCCACTTCTTCGCCTGTGCCTTTGTTCCCTTGAGCTCGGGCCAGACCCAGGCGACAAAGGCGATGTGCTGCCCGTCAGGGAACCACTTGAAGGCGTCGATGCCGGGCGCGTAGTTGCTCACGCGCCGCGCCTCGCCGCCGTCGGCCGCGATCAGATAAAGCTGGGACGACTCGTCCTTCTTGCCTTGCTGCTCGCGCTTGGCGATGAAGGCGATCGCGTCGCCCGAGGGCGACCAGGCGGGCTGGCCGTCCTTCTCGCCGCAGCTCGTGAGCCGCCGCGGGCCGCCGCCGAAGGTCGATAGCAGCCAAAGACTCGATTCGCCCTTGTTGTCCTGCATCGAGTAACTCGCAACCGAACACACCGCCTGCGCGCCATCGGGCGACAGCGCGACGCCGCTCAGGCGTTCGATCTTCCACAGATCGTCGATCGTGAATGTCTTGGTCTTGGATGCCGGCATAGGGTCGTTGCGTGGTGAGTGGAACGGGCGGTTGCCGGCGACGCGGGGGAAATGCGTCAGCGCTGTTTGTCGAGTTGGAAGCGAAGGTGCGCCTTAACCGTCGGCCACTCGTCGGCGGTGATGCTGTAGACGCAGGTGTCTCGCAACGTGCCGTTGCTGGTGCGCTGATGGTTGCGAAGTATGCCGTCGAGCCTGGCGCCCAGGCGTTCGATGCCGCGCCGGCTCTGCTGGTTGATGAAGTGGGTGCGGAACTCGACCGCAATGCACGCCAGCACCTTAAACGCGTGCGTCAGCAGCATCAGCTTGCACTCGGTGTTGAGCGGTGTGCGCTGCACGCGTTTTGCGTACCAGGTCGAGCCGATCTCGACGCGCTTGTGTGTCTCGTCGATGTTCATGTAGGTCGTCATGCCCGAGATGCGGCCTTCGGCGTCGCGCACCGTGAAAGGCAGCATCGAGCCGGCGGCCTGCAAGCCGAGGCGGCGCTCGATCTCGGCTGGCATTTGCTCAGGTGCGGGGATGGCGGTGTACCAGAGCTTCCAAAGTTCACCGTCGCGCACCGCCTCGATCTGGCCCTCCGCATGGGCGCTCGACAGCGGCTCCAGCGTCGCGTGGGTGCCTGTCAAAGTGATGGGGGCGAGCCAACTCACTTCTTGCCCCGTGCGTTGTTGTGGTTCCGGCCGGCTCACCGGTTGTGCCTTTGCATGAAGACGAGCTTCTCGAACAGCGACACATCCTGCTCGTTCTTCAGCAGTGCGCCTACGAGCGGCGGCACGCTGACTTTCTCGTCCTTGCTCTGCAGCGCTTCGAGCGGGATGTCCTCGGCGACGAGGAGTTTAAGCCAGTCGAGCAGCTCGGAGGTGCTCGGTTTCTTCTTCAGCCCGGGCAGGTTGCGCACGTCGTAGAAGCTCTTCAGCGCGGCACCGAGCAGCGCCTTCTTCAACCCCGGGAAGTGCACGTCGACGATGCTTTGCATTGTCTCGGCATCCGGGAATTTGATGTAGTGGAAGAAGCAGCGGCGCAGGAAGGCGTCGGGCAGCTCTTTCTCGTTGTTCGACGTGATGAAGACGAGCGGGCGGTGGCGCGCCTTGACGAGCTCGCGCGTCTCGTAGACGTAGAACTCCATGCGGTCGATTTCGCGCAACAGGTCGTTCGGGAATTCGATGTCGGCCTTGTCGATCTCGTCGATCAGCAGCACGACCGGCTGCTCGGCGGTGAAGGCCTGCCAGAGCACACCCTTGACGATGTAGTTCCTGATGTCTTTTACGCGCTCCGAGCTTTCGGCGTCGGCCAACTGGCTGTCGCGCAGCCGGCTCACGGCGTCGTATTCGTAGAGGCCCTGCTGCGCCTTGGTCGTGCTTTTCACGTGCCATTGCAGCAGCGGCATCTTGAGTGCCTGCGCCACCTCTTCTGCCAGCATCGTCTTGCCGGTGCCCGGTTCGCCCTTTACGAGCAGCGGGCGCTTGAGCGTGATCGAGGCGTTGACGGCCAGCATCAGATCCTGCGTGGCGACGTAGTTGTCGGTACCTTGAAACTTCATGGAGGTGCGCTGCGATGAGAGGGCGGGCCAGTATAAGTTGACGGATGTCGCCTCTATAATCCGCCGCTAGCCGCGTACCTGCTCCCCCAATCTGCCTCCGTTGGAACATGAAGAAAATACTCTCGACCTTGACGCTGTCGGCCTTGTTGGCCGGCCTCATGCCGGGCGCGCAGGCGCAGGATGTGAAGGCCGGGGACGCGCAGGCGGGTGCGAAGATCAACGCGATGTGCATCGGCTGCCACGGCATTCCGGGCTACCGGGCGAGCTTTCCCGAAGTGCATCGCGTGCCCATGATTGCCGGCCAGAGCGAAAAGTACATTGCCGCCGCGCTCGAAGAGTACAAGAAGGGCACTCGCAAGCACCCGACGATGCGGGCGATCACCGAGTCGCTGACCGAGCAGAACATGGCTGATCTGGCCGCGTTCTATGCGCAGCAGGGCAAATCCACCGACGCCGCAGTGGCGAGCGCGCCGCCGGCACCAGCCGAGCCGGTCGCGGCGCTGCTGCAAAAAGGCGGCTGCACGGCGTGCCACGGCGAGAACTTCAACCAGCCGATCGATGCGAACACGCCGAAGCTCGCCGGCCAGCACGCGGACTACCTGTTCATCGCGCTGAAGGAATATCAGACCAAGAACAACCTGCGCATCGGGCGTGAAAACCCGGTGATGGTCGGCATGGCCGCTCAGTTCAACCACGCCGAGTTAAAGCAGCTCGCGAAGTACATCGGCTCCCTGCCGGGCGACGTCAAGACGGTTCCCGAAGCGCGCTTCCGCTAATCGCGGCGGGTTGCGCGCATCGCGCGCGCCATTCGCTGACGCGGCTCAGCGTTCAGGCCAGACCGCAGGCGAAGTCCTCGACCAGTTGCTCGATCCACTCGTCGATGTCGGCGTCGCCGAGCATCAGGGCACCGGCTGCGGCGTCACCGCCCTTGTCCCACTCCCGACTTTCGTTCATGCCTGCGAAGCGCTGAATCGCGAGTTCCGCGACGAGCCCCATCGCAATCAGGCGCGTCACGACTTCAGGTGACTGCGGGTCCTGGAAGACGGCGTAGTCGTGGTGCGCGCGAATCGCATCGCTCACCATCTTCGGCAGCCCCCAGGCGCGCGCCATCAGCGCCCCGATGAGGGCGTGATCGGTCTGGTGCGCGGCCTGTTCGATCTCGGTGAAGGCTTCCACCTTGCTGCGATTGGCGGCGCCGAGCGTTAGCGCGTAGTTGGGGAAGCGCTGCATCAGCAGCGCAATGCCGACATCGCAGAAGAGCCCGAAGGTCTGTGCCACGTCGACATCGACGCCGCGCAGCCCGCGCGCGAGGCGTGAGAGCGCAAACGAACGCTTGGTTGTCACGTCCCAGAACCGAGTCAGATTTGCGCCGTCGCCACCGACCGACTTGCGCAGCATGAAACCGGTGACGAGCGCGCCGATCTGGCGCAGGCCGAGCAGCGAGATCGCCTCGGTCATCGTCGTCGCCTTGCGCGATAGGGCGTAGAAGGGCGAATTGACAGTGCGCAGCACGGCGGCAGTCAGCGCGACGTCGCTCGCGACGAGGTGCGCGATGCGGTCGAAATCGGGGTCGGCGCCGGCCATCTCGGCCTGCAGTTCGGTCAACAGGGTCGGTCGCGGCGGGATCGAGATGCTGCTGACGAGCGCATCGACGTCGAGTGCGGGCTTCTGGATTGCGGCGGAGGCGGACATCTGGTGTGTGCTTTTGCGGCGGTGAATCGATGGGCGAACGCAGGGACCGGGTTCGCGAATGCGCAATGCCCTGCTCGCAGATCGGATATCGGCATTTCCCGTCACGGACTGAAGCGGACGCCGCATCTGAAAGGACGACACCGTGCGGCACTGTGCAGCACTGCGCCGCGTCGTTCGCGCCTGAAAGGCTCAAGTGCGCCGCGCCTGGCCCGATAGATTCATGGACGGCCTTGCGCCAATCGATTGATTTCCGGGATGCGAAAGAAGATCGCGGTTGAAGAGTTGCGCCTCGGCATGCATGTGCACGAGTTCTGCGGCTCATGGCTCGAGCTGCCATTCTGGCGCACGCGCTTCACTCTCAATGATCTGCCGACGCTCGAAGCGGCGCGCGGTTGCGGCGTGACGCATTGCTGGATCGACGTCACCAAGGGGCTCGACGTTGCGCCTGCGCCAGATGCGTCGGCGTCGAGCGAGCCGGCAGTCGGCACGCCACCTGTTCGACAAGCGCCCGAGCCGACGCCGGCGCGCGTCTCGCAGCAGGACGAACTCAAGCGCAGCGTCGCGCTGCTCGACGCATCGCGCGAGGCGGTGGTCGAGATGTTCGGCCAGGCGCGCATGGGCCTTGCGGTCGACGCCAAGAGCTGCCTGCCGCTCGTCGAGAGCATCAGCGCTTCGGTCATGCGCCACGGCGGCGCGATGGTGAGCCTCGCGCGTCTCAAGCGCCATGACGACTACACCTACATGCACTCGGTCGCGGTGTGCGCGCTGATGATCGCGCTTGCGCGCCAGCTCGGTCACGACGACGAAACGGTGCGCGCCGCGGGCACCGCGGGCCTGCTGCACGACCTGGGGAAGGCGGTCATGCCTGCGGAGGTGCTCAACAAGCCCGGCAAGTTGACGGACGAAGAATTCACTCTCATCAAGCGCCACCCCGAGCGCGGGCATGAGTTGCTCGCGAAGTCCGGCGAGGCGAGCGAGACGGTGCTCGACGTCTGCCTGCACCATCACGAGAAGACCGACGGCAGCGGCTATCCGCATGGCCTCAAGGGCGATCAGATCAGCCTGCACGCGCGCATGGGCGCGGTGTGCGATGTCTACGACGCGATCACCTCGAACCGCCCCTACAAGCAGGGGTGGGACCCCGCCGAGTCGATCGGTCGCATGGCCGAGTGGCGCCGCGGGCACTTCGACGAGGGCGTGTTCCAGGCCTTCGTCAGGAGCCTCGGTATCTACCCGACCGGCTCGCTGGTGCGGATGAAGTCGGGCCGCCTCGCCGTGGTGGTCGAGCAAAACGCAGCGTCACTCACCGCGCCGTTGGTCAGGGTGTTTTTCTCGACGCGTTCACAGATGCACATCACGCCCGAGCTGGTCGATCTGTCGCGTCCGGGCTGCTCCGACCGCATCACCGGCCGCGAATCGAATCACGAGTGGAAGTTCACCCACCTCGACGAGCTGTGGGCCGGCGCCGAGGTGCTGCGACGGTAGATGCAGGCGGCGCAGGCGCCGGCTCCTCGGCCGAGCGTTCGCCGGCCAGATCGTCGAGGATCGGGCAATCGGGCCGCGCATCGCCGTGGCAGGCATGGGCGAGCTGCTCGAGCGTGCGCTGCATCGCCTGCATCCGCTCGATGCGTTGCTCCAGGTCGGCCACGTGGGCGAGCGCGATGCGTTTGACGTCGCCGCTCGCGCGGCTGCCATCGGCCCAGAGCTGCAGCAGCGTCTCGATCTCGTGCAGGCCGAAGCCGAGGTCGCGCGCACGGCGCACGAAGCGCAGCGTGTGAACCGTCGCCGCGTCGTACTGCCGGTAGCCCGCAGCGCTGCGGGCGATGGCCGGCAGCAGGCCGAGACTCTCGTAGTGGCGGATCATCTTGGCCGAGATGCCCGACGCGCGCGATGCTTCGCCGATGTTCATGCTTCGGGCCGCCAGCGCCGCAACAAGAGCGCATTGGTGACGACGCTGACGCTCGACATCGCCATCGCCGCGCCGGCCACGACGGGGCTCAAGAAGCCGAGCGCGGCGAGCGGGATGCCGATCGCGTTGTAGACGAAGGCCCAGAACAGGTTCTGCCGGATCTTGCGCGTCGTCGCGCGCGAGATCGACAGCGCCTGAGCGACGAGCGACACGTCGCCGCGCATCAACGTGATGCCAGCCGTCTGCATCGCGATGTCGGTGCCGCGGCCGCCGCTGTCGGTCATCGCGATGCCGACGTCGGCCGCCGCGAGCGCCGGTGCGTCGTTCACGCCGTCACCCACCATTGCGACCTTGGCGCCGTGAGCGAGCGATGCGCGCAATTCGGCGATGACGGCCGCCTTGTCGCCCGGCAGCACCTCGGCGCGCACGTCGTCGATGCCGACCATCGCCGCGACCGCGTTGGCGCTGCCGCGGTTGTCGCCGCTGACGAGCACGCTGCGCACGCCGAGTGCATGAAGGCGCGCGATGGCTGACGCAGCCTCGGGCTTCACGGTATCGCCGAAAGCGAGCAGACCGAGCAACTTCGGCGGTGCGCCGGTCCCCGCCGCTTCGACGAGCCACGAAACGCTGTGCCCGGCTGATTGCAGCGCTGCGGCCTCGTTTGCGAGCGGATCAGTTGCAACGCCGAGTTCGGCCATCCAGTGCGTGCTGCCGAGCATCAGTTGCCGGCCGCCCACTGAGCCTTGCACGCCGCGCCCGGCAACCGATTGCACGTTGCTTGCCGCGGCGACAGTTTCGCCCGCCGGCAACGCCTGCAGTACGGCGCGTGCGAGTGGATGCTCGCTGCCTTGCTGCAAGGCTGCAGCGTGCGCGATCAAATCCGCGCGCTCGCCTGCTATCGGCAGCGCCTTGGCGAGCACGGGACGGCCTTCGGTCAGCGTGCCGGTCTTGTCGAAGGCGATCACGCCGACATGGCGCATCGTCTCGAGCGCGACGACGTCTTGAATCAATATGCCGTGGCGCGCGGCGACGCCGGTACCGACCATGATCGCCGCCGGGGTCGCCAGGCCGAGCGCGCAGGGGCAGGCGATCACGAGCACCGCGACCGCGTGCAGCACGGCGGTCGAGACCGCAGCGCCGGCCAGCACCCAGCCGACGCCGGTGA
Source organism: uncultured beta proteobacterium (assembly GCA_963774675.1). Taxonomy (GTDB): domain Bacteria; phylum Pseudomonadota; class Gammaproteobacteria; order Burkholderiales; family Burkholderiaceae_C; genus CAIKUF01. Next base: position 440,583 of record CAVZFV010000014.1, read on the forward strand.
CGATGGCGACGACGACGACGATTGGCACAAACACCGCACTCACTTGATCGACCAGGCGCTGGATCGGTGCCTTCTTCGCCTGCGCCGATTCGACCAGCCGCACGATGCGCGCGAGCTGCGTTTCGGCGCCGACGGCTATCGTGCGCAGAAGCAGCGCGCCTTCTCCGTTTACCGCGCCGCCAGTCAGCCGGTCCCCGGGTGCGCGCGCGACCGGCAGGCTCTCGCCGGTGAGCAGCGATTCGTCGACATGGGTGCGGCCTTCGAGCAACTCGCCATCCACCGGGATGCGTTCGCCGGGCCGCACGACGACCTCGTCACCGACGCGCACTTCGGCGATCGGCACCTCACGCTCGACGCCATTTCGCCGCACGCGCGCGACATCCGGCCGCAGCGCCTGCAGCGCGCGAATTGCGTCCGTCGTCTGCCGCTTGGCGCGCGACTCGAGCCACTTGCCGAACAGCACGAGCGTGACGACGACCGCCGCCGACTCGAAGTAGAGCGGTGGCATTGCCTCGTTCGACGTGAACATCGTGAAGAGACTCAGGCCGAAGGCGGCACTCGTGCCGAGCGCAACGAGCAGGTCCATGTTGCCGCTGCCGGCGCGCAGCGCGGCCCAGCCGGCGCGATAAAAGCGCGCGCCGAGCCAGAACTGCACCGGCGCCGCGAGCAGCAGCTGCAGCCAGCCGTCGAGCATCCAGTGGCGACCGAACACGTCGCCGATCATCGGCAGCACGAGCGGTGCCGACAGCAATGCGGCGAGCGCGACGCGCCGCCCGTCGCTGAGCCACGGCTGCGTGTCGGCCGCGCGTGCCGCTGCATCGCCATGCTCGTGTGCGGCATAGCCGGCGCGTTCGACGGCGGCGATAAGCTCGGCCGTGCTCGCGCTGCCGGCGAGACGCGTCACGCGCGCCTGCTCGGTCGCGAGGTTCACTTCGGCCTGCGTCACGCCCGGCAGCTTCAACAACGCCTTTTCGACACGGCCGACACAGCTCGCGCAGGTCATGCCTTCGATCGCAAGCGTGACGCTGTCGCTCGCGACGTGATAGCCGGCGCGCTCGACGGCTTCGACGAGCGCGCCGGGTTCGAGCTTGCCGCGGGTCTGCACGCTCGCGCGCTCGGTCGCGAGGTTGACCGTTGCCGCGCCGACGCCCGGCACGCGCGTGAGCGCCTTTTCGACCCGCGCAACGCAACTCGCGCACGTCATGCCGACAATCGGCAGCGACAGGGTTGATTCAGGGGCGATGGAAGAAGTCATGCCGCGACGATAAACCTTGACATGATGTGAAGGTCAAGTTCCCTGAATCAAGCCCCGCTCTTTGCACGCACCTCGCACGCACCTGGCCCGATCGTTGCTCTTGACCTTGCCCCCGTGGCAAGCACAACAATGCAGGCCTTGATGCCAACCTGAGGACAACGATGATCGAACTGACACTCCCCACGATGACCTGCGGCCACTGCGTGAAGACCGTGACCGAGACGGTGCAGCGCGTCGACCCGAAGGCGACGTCGCAAATCGACTTGCCGACACACCGCGTGCGCATCGAATCGTCGCAGCCCGCCGAAGTGTTCGTGACGGCGCTCGCCGAGGAAGGCTACGCCCCGGCGTGAGGATTGGGGTTGCGGGCAGCTTCTCGGCGCGAGTCGTGGTTTCCCCTGGCGAATCCTTGATCCGGGTGCGCCTCGGCGCGCACACCCATCGCTAAACTTGAGCTACTCGAGCCGCTCGAGCGCAATGGAGGAATCGAACTCATGAAGCACTTGCTGATCCGATCGCTGCTCGCCGCACTACTCTTGCAGGTGGGTGCCGTGCAGGCGCAGACGCTGCGCTGGGCCTCGCAGGGTGACCCGCAGACGATGGACCCGCACTCGCAAAACGAGAGCCTGACGAACGCGATGAACGGGCAGGTCTACGAAGTCCTGGTCGGTCGTGACAAGCAGTTGAATCTGGTGCCGCAACTCGCAACCGAGTGGAAGCAGACCGGCCCGCTGCAATGGCGCATGAAGCTGCGGCCGAACGTGAAGTTCCACGACGGCTCGCCGTTCACGGCCGATGACGTCGTGTTCTCGATCAACCGCGCGAAGGAGCCGACCTCGCAGATCGCCGTCTACGCCAACCCTGTCGGCGATGTGAAGAAGATCGACGACTTCACCGTCGAATTCAACCTCTCACAGGTCAACCCGATCTTTTTGCAGCACATCAACACGCTCTTCATCATGAGCAAGAGCTGGAGCGAGAAGAACAAGGCGACCAAGCCGCAGGACTACAAGAACAAGGAAGAGGCCTACACCGCCTACAACGCGAATGGCACCGGGCCCTACATGCTCGTCAAGCGCGAGCCGGACGTGAAGACGACCTACAAGCGCAATCCCAACTGGTGGGGCAAGCCCGAGGGCAACGTGCAGGATGTGATCTACACGCCGATCAAGCAGGACGCGACGCGGCTTGCGGCGCTCTTGTCGGGCGAGATCGACTTCGTGCTCGACCCACCGCCGCGCGACCTCGAGCGCCTGCGCGGCGGCGGCCAGGTGAAGGTGATCGAAGGGGTCGAGAACCGCATCGTCTTCATCGGCATGGACCAGGGCCGCGACGAGTTGCTCTACAGCAGCGTCAAGGGCAAGAACCCGTTCAAGGATGTGCGGGTCAGGAAGGCGCTGTACCAGGCGATCGACATCGAGACGATGAAGACCAAGCTGATGAATGGTCAGTCGATCCCGACCGGCGCCGTCGTGCCGTCGCCGCTCGGCAGCTTCAACGACCCCGAAATCGAGAAGCGCCTGCCCTACGACGTCGCCGCCGCGAGGAAGCTGATGGCCGAGGCGGGCTACCCCGACGGCTTCGCGGTCACGCTCGATTGCCCGAACAATCGCTATATCAACGACGAGAAAATCTGCATCGCGTTGGCCAGCATGTGGGCGCAGATCAAGGTCAAGGTCAACGTCAATGCAATGCCACGTTCGACCTACTTCCCGAAACTCGAGAAGCTCGACACCTCGCTCTACATGCTCGGCTGGGGCGGCTCCATCACTGACGCCGAGACCACCTTCACTCCGATCTACCGCAATCGCGGCGAAGGCGGCATCGGCTCCTACAACTATGGCAACTACACCGACGACAAGCTCGACGCCGTGGCCGCCGCACAAAGCAAGGAGCCCGACGCCGAAAAGCGCAAGGCGCTGATCAAGGAAGGCTTCAAGCTGCACAACGACGCCGTCCACCACATCCCGCTGCATCGCCAGTTCATCCCGTGGGCGGCACGCAACAACGTGGCCGTGGTGCACCGGGCGGACAACTGGCTCGAATGGTCTTGGGTGACGGTGAAGTGACGGGCTCTTGCGGCGCCAAGGAGCTCCCCTTCTTCTTGGGAGGCCGGCCGTCGAGCTGGCCAGCGCAGTAGCGCTTCCGCGTTCGCGCTTCAGCGCGACACCGGCGCCTTGGTGATGAGACTGCGAATCTCGGCCAGCTTGGCCTTCAGGCGGCGTGCGTTGACCGGGCCGCTGCGCAGCAGAATCTTCTGACCCGCTGACAGCGACTGCAGTTCGGGCGCTGCGAATTCATAGAGCACCCAGGGGCGATCCGGGCGCACCGGGCCGTTGATGGGAGGCAGCACGACTTTCAACGGGGTCTCGATTTCGGGCGTCGCGAGCAGCAAGTCGATCACCTCGACCAGTCGATCGTTGAAGTAGCGGTTCGGAAACCCAATAACTTCGTAGGCCTCCTGGATCTGCGGATAGAACTGTTTGTAGAGCGCGACTGCGCGCGGCATGTCCACCGATTCGACCATCAGCACGAACGGCGTGTAGCGCAACCCGTTGTCGGCGTTGATGAAGCTTTCGTCGGCACGCGTTTCGACCGTGAAACGCCCCGGCGTCGGGTTGATCGGCCACAGGCGAGTTGGTGCAGACGAGCGACCGAGGTTGTCGACAGTCGCCGCGAAGCGACGGGGAAAGTCGTCGAGCTGCATCATCGACAGCACAGCCTTGCGGCCGAGCAGGGTGATCAGCGCGTCCTCGACAGTGGGTGACGCCGCCTGAGCGCCCGATGCGGCGTCGCTGGCGGCCTCGATCGGGTGCGCGGGCACGAGGGCGGCGGGGGCCGAAGCCGGTGCCATCCCTTGCGCTGCCCCGGGCGTCTGCTCGATCGGCGCCGGCAGCGCGACAGGGGCGGGCGATGCCAGCTCGTGCTGGCGCCACCAGAACAGGGCCGCGGCGATCACGGCGATCGCCACGACGGCGATCCAGACCAGCTTCTTGGTCAACTTCGTTCAACCTCCGATTGCCCGCTCCGGCCGCGGATCGGAAACACCATAGCATGCCGCAGCGGGTCGATCGGGCATCTGGGGCGCGCGCCGGCGGCGCGGTTTGTCAGCGATTCGCGCCCTGGCCGAACTTGCTGGCGTGATAGCCGAGCGCGAAGCTGGCGATGAACTTGCTCCAGATTGTCGTACCTGCGATTGCGGTCCAGGTGTCGTAGGGCAGCCCCGCAAACAGCACGGCGAAAATAACGAACACGACGACCACGCCGGCGATCGCGTTGATTGCCAGCTCGTACGGTGCCCAGCGATGCGCGTCCGGTGGGGGCGTGCCGCGGCGCAGCGCGACTTCTGAGTAATCGCGCTTGAAGCCGATGCGCCAGGCCCGACGCAGCCAGAAGAACGCCATTGGAAACAGCGCCAGGTACAGGATCCACGTCAGGGCGACGCCAACGTCGAATTGCATCTCAGTGCCCGCCCGGCCGCCCGAAGGGCACTGGCGCCCAGGTGCCACGCAGCGGCCCTTCCGGGTCAACGGGGCCGCGAACGAAGTGAGCTTTGGGGTTTTGCATTGAATGCTCCAAAAGGAGAGGCCCCGCCGGCATTACCGGCGGGGCCTCGATATTACGGACCCGCGGAACTCAGCGGGTCACCCGGCCTCAATGCGATCCGCTGACGGCCTTGGAGCCACGCGGGATGCGCACGGCCTCGACCATGGCCTGGATGTGCGCCGGCGGCTCCTTCGTCACCTTGTCCACCAAGAACGCAACCGCGAAGTTGACCATCGCGCCGACCGCGCCGAAGGCTTCAGGCGTGATGCCGAAGAAGCTGTTCGGGCCGCCGATCAGATCAACGTATTCGGTGCCTTTGATGAAGAAGATGCCCTTGTGCGCGAACACGTAGAACAGCGTGATGAACAGGCCCGACAACATGCCGGCCATCGCGCCTTCCTTGTTCATCTTCTTGCTGAAGATGCCCATCATGATCGCCGGGAACAGCGAACTCGCGGCAATACCGAACGCGAGCGCCACCGTACCGGCCGCGAAGCCCGGTGGATTCAGGCCAAGGTAGCCGGCGACGACGATCGAGACGGCCATCGCGATCTTGCCGGTCATCAGCTCGCCCTTCTCGCTGATGTCCGGCGCGAAGACGTTCTTCACCAGATCGTGCGAGATCGCCGATGAAATCGCCATCAGCAAGCCGGCTGCCGTCGACAGCGCGGCCGCCAGACCACCCGCCGCGACGAGCGCGATCACCCAGTCAGGCAAAAGCGCGATCTCGGGGTTGGCCAGCACGATGATGTCGGCGTTGACCGTCAACTCGTTGCCCTTCCAGCCGGCTTCCTCGGCGTTCTTCAGGACCGTTGCGTCCTTGGTCTTGTCGTTGTAGTACTGGATGCGGCCGTCCTTGTTCTTGTCGTCCCACTTCAACAAGCCGGTCTTCTCCCAGCGATTCATCCAGTCAGGGCGCTTCGCGCCTTCGAGCGATGCATCCTTGGCGAACGGGTTCGAATCCTGCATCACGATGCCAGGCGTCATGGTGCGCAGGAGGTTCATCTTGGCCATCGCCGCCACTGCAGGTGCGGTGGTGTAGAGGATCGCGATGAACACGAGCGCCCAGCCGGCCGACGAACGCGCCGCCTTCACCGAAGGCACGGTGAAGAATCGCATGATGACGTGCGGCAGGCCCGCAGTACCGATCATCAGCGACAGCGTGTACATGAACATGTTGAGCTGGCTACCCGGCAGCGAAGTTGTGTACTTGCCGAAACCTAGCTCGGTCACGACCTGGTCGAGCTTGGCGAGCAGGGACACGCTGTGCCCCGTCAGGTCGGCGCCGAGGCCGAGCTGCGGCAGCGCGACGCCGGTGAGTTGCAGCGAGATGAAGATCGCCGGGATCGTGTAGGCCAGGATCAGCACGATGTACTGCGCCACCTGCGTGTACGTGATGCCCTTCATGCCGCCGAACACCGCGTACATGAACACGATCGCCATGCCAACGTAGATGCCAGTGTCGCTCGACACGCCGAGGAAGCGCGAGAACGCGACACCCACGCCCGTCATCTGGCCGATGATGTACGTGAGCGAGGCGATCAGCAGACACAGCACCGCCACCGTCGAGGCCGACTTCGAGTAGAAGCGGTCGCCGATGAACTGCGGCACGGTGAACTTGCCGAACTTGCGCAGGTACGGGGCGAGAAGCATCGCGAGCAGCACGTAGCCGCCCGTCCAGCCCATCAGGAACAGCGCGCCGCCGTAGCCCATGTTGGAGATCAGGCCGGCCATCGAGATGAACGACGCCGCGCTCATCCAGTCGGCCGCTGTGGCCATGCCGTTCATGACCGGGTTGACGTTGCCGCCAGCGGCGTAGAACTCGCTCGTCGAACCGGCACGCGCCCAGATGGCGATGCCGATGTAGAGCGCGAAGCTCAGCCCGACGACGAGGTAAATGGTGGTTTGAAGATCCATGTTCGTCAGTCCTCGTTATTCTTCATGCACGTCGAACTTGCGGTCGATCTCGCCCATCTTCTTGCCGTAGTAGAAGATGAGGATGATGAAGATGTACATTGAACCTTGCTGTGCGAACCAGAACCCGAGCGGATAACCGCCGAGGTGGAAGTTGTTCAGCCAGTCGGCGAACAGGATGCCGGCCCCGAAGGAAACCAGGAACCAGACGACCAAAATCTTGGTCAATAGGTTCAACGTGGCCTTCCAGTAGCCCTGCGAATCATGATTCATCGTCGTCTCCTCCTTCGGTCGGTGAATGCTGCAGTCGCTTCTGCACATGTTGAAGTGCGGCGCCAGTGTCGGGTTCCACCCTGACCGTTTTCTGACTCCGCGGCCCCAACTCGCGTCCATTTCACAGGGGGATACCCTGAAAAAGCTGCGATTCACGACGGATGTGCCTCAGGACAAGGGGTTTTCCCGCAAGCCTCGGTACGATCCGGCTTCGACCCCATGAACTGGCGAAGGCGGCGAACACCATGACGAGCGCAGACGACACAACGAGCACCCCGCCCGATATGCAGTCGGCATCTGCATCCGCATCCGCATCCGAATCCGAATCCGAGTCCGAGTCCGAGTCCGAGTCCGAATCCTCGCCCACTACAAGCGCCACGCCGTCGAAAGACGCGACTTCGGCAACGGCGAGCGCAACGCGTGCCAGCGACCCGAGCCTGGCGCTGACTGCCACACCGGTACACGCGCTGCTGCGACGCGAGCCGGTCACGATCGCGCCCGGCGCGTCGGTGCGCGAAGCCGCGGCGTGCATGCGCACAGCGCGCGTGTCGTCGGTGCTGATCGTCGAGGCGGGTCGGCTGGTCGGCATCGTCACCGACCGTGATCTGCGCGACCGTGTGGTCGCCACCGGGCTCGACATCGGTTCGCCGGTGATCGGCATTGCGACCGCCAACCCGCTTACGGTCGACGTGCGCACGACGGGCTTCGATGCGCTGCTGCTGATGGCGCGCAGGAATGTTCACCATGTGCCGGTGATGGATGGCGAAAAGGTCGTCGGCATAATCACCGCAACCGACGTCAACCGGTATGCGAGCACGTCGGCCGTCTTCATGGCGAGCGAGATCTACCGCCAGGAAGATGTCGAGGGCCTCAAGCGCATCAGCGCGCGCGTGCGCGAATTGCAGTGCAACCTCGCGGCAGCAGACGCGACGGCCTACGCGACCGGGCAGATCATCTCGGCCATCACCGACGCGTTGACGACGCGGTTGATACAACTCGCCGAGGCGCGCCTCGGCCCGCCGCCCGTGGCGTATGCGTGGGTCGCCGCCGGCTCGCAAGCGCGCAGCGAACAGACCGCACGCAGCGACCAGGACAATTGCATGGTGCTCGCCGACGACTACGACGCTGCCTTGCACGGCGAATACTTCGACACGCTCTCGCGCGAGGTCTGCACCGGGCTGGATGCCTGCGGCTACATCTTCTGTCCCGGCGAGATGATGGCGATGACGGACACCTGGCGCCAGCCTCGGGCGCAGTGGAAGCAGTACTTCCATAAGTGGATCAACACTCCCGAGCCGAAGGCGCTGATGCTTACCAGCGTCTTCTTCGATCTGCGCCGCATCTACGGCGACGCCGCCTTGCTCGACGATCTGCGAAGCGAGACGCTGGCGAGCACGCGCGCCAACGGCATTTTCCTGGCGCACCTCGCGCGCAACGCGCTCGATCGCAAACCGCCGCTGACACTGTTCGGCGGCCTCAACACCGCGCGCTCGGGGCCCAACCGTGGCACGATCGACCTCAAGCTGCTTGCGATCGCGCCGATTGTCGATCTGGCGCGCATCTTCGCGCTGGCGTCAGGGCAGAGCGCGGTCAACACCCGGCACCGGCTCGAGATGGCGGTGCACGGGGGCGAACTCAGCGAGCAAGGGTCGCACGACCTGCGCGACGCACAGGAATTCCTGTCTGCGTTGCGCATCCAGCACCAGGCGCGTCAGATGGCGGCCGACCAGACGCCGGACAACTTCCTGGTGCCCGAAGAACTGTCGCACTTCGAGCGCACGCAACTCAAGAATGCCTTCAAGGTTGTTTCCGAAATACAGGAAGTCGTCGGCCAGCGCTATCAAGTCGGCCGATTTTGAGGCGGCGCGGGCAATGCCGGTTCAACGCCGCCACCACTCGCCCTCGAACCGCTGCTGCAGGTAGGCGATGAAGCTGCTCACCTTCGACGGCACGAGCTTGGGCGATGGAAACACGGCGTGCATTTCCTGCGTCGGCAGGGTGTAGCGCTCGAGCAGCGCGCGCACTTCACCCCTTGCGATCGCTTGCTGCGCGACATAGCGCGGCAGGATGGCCAGGCCCATGCCGGCCTGCACGCCGGCGAGCAGCGTCGACAGGTTGTTCGAACGCAGCGGGCCCGACACCGGTACCGCCGTCTCGCGGCCCGGGGTGCCGCCGAAATGCCAGCGGTCGTCACCCTGCACGCTGCTGTAGACGAGGCAATCGTGCGCCGAGAGTTCGCCCGGCGAGGAGGGCACGCCGCGGCGCTTCAGATACCCCGGCGCCCCGACGAGCACCCAGGGGTTGAGCCCGAGATAGCGCGCCCCGAGCGACGAATCGGCGAGCCGCCCCATGCGGAACGCCAGATCGACACCCTGCTCGACGAGATTCACATAGCGATCGTCGAAGCTGAGGTCGATGCTGACCTCCGGGTGCGCCTGCATGTACTGCAGCACGAGCGGCGTCAGCACGCGCCTCCCGAACGCAACCGATGTGCTGAGGCGCAGCTTGCCGCCGACCTTGCTCTGGAACAGTGCGGCGAGGTTGTCGGCCTCGTCGATCTCGCGCTGGATCGCCTTGCACTTCTCGTAGTAGAGCGCGCCGATTTCGGTCGCGCTGACGCCGCGCGTGTTGCGATTGAGAAGCCGTGCGCCGAGCTTGGCCTCGAGCGCGGCGACGTGCTTCGTTGCCGTCGGCTGCGTGATGCCGAAATCGGCCGAAGCCTTGCTGAAGCTGCCGGTCTCGACGATGCGGATGAAGAGCTGCAGGCCGGCGACGGTGTCCATGCGCGAACTGTAGCGTCGCAGCGCGCGCGTGTTGGCGAACCCTGGGTGTCATGGATTTCACTGACAGGCAGGCGGCGACGATTCACTACAGTCGTCGGTCATGTCGACGCGGCGCGTGCGCTTACATTGCCCGAGTCGCCCTCTCATCCAATTCACACAGGAGATACGCCATGCAAACCGGACCCTTCGTCAAGACCCTTGCGGCGTTGCTTGTCGCCGCTGCGACTGCCACCCCGGCTTTCGCCGAAAACATCACCCTCAAGGCATCGCACCAGTTCCCCGGCGGCAAGGGCGATGTCCGCGATGAGATGGTGCAGATGATCGCGCGCGACGTCGCCGCTGCCAACGTTGGCCTCGAGATCAAGGTCTTCCCCGGCTCCAGCCTCGTCAAGGCGCAGGAGCAATGGAAGGCGATGCTCAGCGGTCAGATCGACATGAGCTCGTTCCCGCTGGATTACGCGTCGGGCATCCACCCGCAGTTCGGCGCCACGCTGATGCCGGGCCTCGTGAAGAGCCATGCGCATGCGCGGCGCATGAACGATTCGACCTTCATGAAGGACATCAAAGGCATCATCGAACAGGGCGGCGTGAAGGTACTGGCCGATGCCTGGCTGGCCGGCGGCTTCGCTGGCAAGAACAAGTGCATCAAGAAGCCCGAAGACGCCAACGGCGAGAAGTTCCGCTCGGCCGGCGCCACCTTCTCGCAGATGTGGGCCGGGGCTGGCGCGTCGATCGTCTCGATCCCGTCGAACGAGGTCTACAACGCACTGCAGCAGGGCGTGGCCACCGCCACCGATACCTCGTCGGGCAGCTTCGTTTCGTTCCGGCTGTATGAGCAGCTGAAGTGCCTGACCGCGCCCGGCGACAACGCGCTGTGGTTCATGTACGAGCCGGTGTTGATCAGCATGAAGAGCTGGAACAAGCTCGACGATGCGCAGAAGAAGGCGCTGATGGCGGCCTCCAAGAAGGCCGAGGACTACTTCGAGGGCGAGTCGAAGAAACTCGACGACAAGCTAGTCGAGACCTTCAAAGCCAACAAGACCGAGGTCGTGTTCCTGAACGAAGCCGAGTTCGAAGCTTGGCGTGCGGTGGCGCAAAAGACCTCGTACAAGGTCTTCGCCGAAAAGGTGCCCGGCGGCAAGGCACTGCTCGACATGGCGCTCAGTGTCAAGTGAAGCATCGGCGCGGCCGCTGCCTTTGTGGGTCGCGGCCGTGCATGCGGTGTCGCGCGCCTTCGGCGTCGCCGCCGCGGGGCTGATCCTGCTGTCGGTGGGCGTCGTCTGCCAGATGGTGTTCGTGCGCGCGGTGCTCGGGCAGTCATCGATCTGGCAGACGGAGTTCGTCACCTTCTCGCTCGTCGCCGCGACGTTTCTCGGCGCGCCCTACATCCTTCTCACCCGCGGCCATGTGGCGGTGGACGTGCTGCCCTTGCTGGTCGGCGTGCCTGCGCGGCGGATGCTATTTCTGTTCGGCCATCTTGTCGCCTTCGTGTTCTGCGCCTTCTTTCTCTACGCTGCCGTGCCGTGGTGGTTCGAAGCCTGGAGCACCGGGCAGACGACGTCGTCGATCTGGCGTGCGCGGGTGTGGATTCCATATCTGTCGGTGCCGGTCGGGCTCGCACTCTTGTGCCTGGAGTTGATCGCGGACGGCTATCTCGTCGCGGCAGGCCGGGCCGATCCTTTCGGCCTCGCGCCGGACGCCAGGCTTTGAGTGGGCGCTGGTGATTGCGAACTCATGAGACACGCTGTGTCAATGCCCTGGCGGCGGGCCGAGCGCCGGGCCGCTCCCAAGCCGGCCCGCATCCCAGGGCCACGAAGGGGCCACTTCGTGACCCGTGGGGATCGGCCGATGTACGCGTCGGGCGAGGGGCTGTCATGACCCCGCTCACCATCGGCCTGCTCGTCTTCGTCCTCACGACGGCGCTGCTCGCGACCGGCTTGCCGATCGCGTTCGGTCTGGGCGCCGTGTCGCTGCTGTTCATGATCGTCTTCGACGGCTGGAACAGCGTGCACTTCGTGCCCGAAACGGTGTTCGCGGGCCTCTCCGATTTCACGCTCGTCTCGCTGCCGATGTTCATCATCATGGGCGCGGCGGTCGCGTCGTCGCGCGCCGGCAGCGACTTGTATGAAGCGCTGTCGCGCTGGCTGCACCGCGTGCCGGGCTCACTCGTCATCAGCAACATCGGCGCCTGCGCGCTCTTCTCGGCGCTCACTGGCTCCTCCCCCGCGACCTGCGCCGCGATCGGAAAGATGGGCATCCCGGAGATGCGCCGGCGCGGCTACGACGCCGATCTGGCGACCGGCGCGATCGCCGCCGGCGGCACGCTCGGCATCTTGATCCCGCCTAGCATCACGATGATCCTCTACGGCATCGCGTCGGAGACGTCGATCGGGCGGCTGTTCATCGCGGGCATCATTCCCGGCCTCCTGCTGACTGCGCTCTTCATGGCGTGGGCGCTGTTCATCAGTTGGAAGCGCGGCACCGTGCTCGTCGACCGGGACCGCATCTATTCGCTGAAGGAGAAGTTCGAGCTTGTGCCGCGGCTGCTGCCCTTCATGGCCGTCATCGTCGGCGTTGTCTATGCGCTCTACGGCGGCATCGCGACGCCATCTGAAGCGGCCGGCGTCGGCGCTGCGCTTTGCCTCGTGATGGTGATCGTGATCTATCGCGTCTGGAAGCCGATGGCGCTCTGGCTGATCCTGCGTGACGGCCTGCGCGAGTCGGGCATGCTGCTCCTGATCATCGGCACTTCGATCCTGTTCGGCTACATGATGTCGTCGTTGCAGGTCACGCAGGCGGTGGCCACGTCGATCGGCGAGCTGCAGGTGAACCGCTGGGTCATCCTGGCGGCGATCAATCTCATGCTGCTCGTTGCCGGCATGTTCCTGCCACCGGCGGCCATCATCCTGATGACGACGCCGATCCTGATGCCCGTGATCAACGCGGCCGGGTTCGACCCGATCTGGTTCGGCGTGATCCTGACGATCAACATGGAGCTGGGCCTCATCACGCCGCCGGTCGGCCTGAACCTCTTCGTCATCAACGGCATAACGCCCGATGTGAGCCTGCCGACGATCCTCAAGGGTGCCTTCCCGTTCATGCTGTGCATGGTGCTCGCGATCGTCATCCTGTGCGTGTTCCCGGGGCTCGCCACCTGGCTGCCAGCGGCGCTGATGGGTTGAAGCACGCGGCGCGCCATTCCGCCCCGGAATAGGTTTTATCCGCTCACTGGGATTCCCAAGCCGCCGCCATTGCGCGAGCATTGCCCCTGGCTTGCAACATGCGGGCAAGGAGCAACTCATGGCAAAGATGAAGGCCGTCATGGCCGCAGTGTTGGTGATGGAGAAGGAGGGCGTGAGCCAGGCCTTCGGCGTGCCCGGCGCTGCGATCAATCCGCTCTACGCATGCCTGCGCGAGCGCGGCACGATCGCGCATGTGCTGGCGCGCCACGTCGAGGGCGCGTCGCACATGGCCGAGGGCTACACGCGCGCCGTCGCGGGCAACATCGGCGTGTGCATCGGCACCTCGGGCCCGGCCGGCACCGACATGATCACGGGCCTCTATTCGGCGATCGCCGATTCGATCCCGATCCTGTGCATCACCGGCCAGGCGCCGCGCGCGCGCCTCTACAAGGAAGACTTCCAGGCGGTCGACATCGAGTCGATCAGCAAGCCGGTCACCAAATGGAGCGTCACCGTGCGCGAGCCGGCACAGGTGCCGCGCGCGTTTCAGCAGGCCTTCCACCTGATGCGCTCGGGCCGGCCGGGGCCGGTGCTGATCGACCTGCCGTTCGATGTGCAGATGGCCGAGATCGAATTCGACATCGACACTTACGAACCGCTGCCGGTCTACAAGCCGAAAGCGACACGCGCGCAGGTCGAGAAGGCGATCGAAATGATGCAGGCTGCTGAGCGCCCGCTGATCGTCTCCGGCGGTGGCGTCATCAACGCGGACGCGAGCGCGCTCTTGCAGGAGTTCGCCGAACTCATAAACGTGCCGGTGATCCCGACGCTGATGGGCTGGGGCACGATTCCCGACGACCATCCGCTGATGGCCGGCATGTGCGGCCTGCAGACGAGCCACCGCTACGGCAACGCGACGATGCTCGCGGCTGACCATGTGCTCGGCATCGGCAACCGTTGGGCGAACCGCCACACCGGCTCGGTCGAGGTCTACACCAAGGGGCGCACTTTCACGCATGTCGACATCGAGCCGACGCAGATCGGGCGCGTGTTCGGACCTGATCTGGGCATCGTCTCTGACGCCAAGGCGGCGCTCGAGCAGTTCGTCGCCGTCGCACGCGAGATGAAGGCCGCCGGCAAGCTGAAGGACCGCAGCGCCTGGGTGGCCGAGTGCCGCGAACGCAAGCGCACGATGCTGCGCAAGACGAACTACGAGGCGGTGCCGATGAAGCCGCAGCGCGTTTATCAGTGCATGAACAACAACTTCCCGCGCGACACGACCTATGTGTCGACGATCGGCTTGAGCCAGATCGCCGGCGCGCAGTTTCTGCACGTCTTCGGCCCGCGCCAGTGGATCAACTGCGGCCAAGCCGGTCCGCTCGGCTGGACGATTCCCGCCGCGCTCGGCGTGCGCGCGGCCGACCCGTCGCGCACCATCGTCGCGCTGTCGGGTGACTACGACTTCCAGTTCATGATCGAGGAGTTGGCGGTCGGCGCGCAGTTCAAGCTCCCCTACATCCACATGGTCGTCAACAACAGCTACCTCGGCCTGATCCGCCAGAGCCAGCGCGGCTTCTCGATGGACTACTGCGTGCAGCTCGGCTTCGACAACATCAACGCGCCGCAGCTTGAAGGCTACGGCGTTGATCACAAGCTCGTGGTCGAAGGCCTGGGCTGCAAGTTCATCCGCGTCTACAAGCAGGAAGAGATCACACCGGCGATCCAGCAGGCTCAGAAGTGGATCTCCGAGTTCAAGGTGCCGGTCGTGATCGAGGTCATGCTCGAGCGCGTGACGAACATCTCGATGGGCACCGAGATCGACGCGATCAACGAGTTCGAGGAACTCGCCATTGGCCGTGAAGACGCACCGACTGCGGTCGGCTTGCTGGATTGAGTTTGCTGGATTGATAGAGTCACGCTTCCCACTCGGGGAGGGACATACAGGAGATTGCATGCCCAAGTTCGCCGCCAACCTCACGATGCTCTTTACCGAGGTGCCGTTCCTCGACCGCTTCGAGCGCGCCGCGAAAGCGGGCTTTGATGCGGTCGAGTTTCTGTTCCCCTACGCCTTCCCTGCGGGCGAGATCAAATCCCGGCTCGATGCCAACGGCCTGAAACTCGTGCTGCACAACCTGCCCGCCGGTGACTGGGACGCTGGCGAGCGCGGTATCGCGTGTCTACCCGATCGGGTCGACGAGTTCCGCCGCGGCGTTGCGACAGCGATCGAGTACGGCACGACGCTGGGCGCGCCGCGCCTGAATTGCCTGGCCGGCAAGGTGCCGGTGGGCGCGAGTGAGGCGGCCCTACGCGAGACCTTCGTCGCCAACTTGAAGTTTGCCGCGGGCGAAATGAAGAAGGCCGGCCTGCGTCTAGTGATCGAGCCGATCAACACCTTCGACATTCCGGGCTTCTATCTGAACCGGACCGCGCAGGCGCTCGCCATCCTCGACGATGTCGGCTCAGATAACCTCTTCGTGCAGTACGACATCTATCACGCGCAGCGCATGGAGGGTGAGCTCGCCGCGACATTGGCGAAGCACCTCGCGCGCATCGGCCACATCCAGCTCGCCGACAACCCGGGCCGCAACGAGCCCGGCACCGGCGAGATCAACTACGACTTTTTGTTCGCGCACCTCGACAAGATCGGTTATGACGGTCACATCGGCTGCGAGTACAAGCCGGCGACGACGACCGAAGCCGGCCTGGGCTGGCTCGCGCGGGCGCGCGGCTGATCGTCCGCTCGCGCCGCCATCAACTCTTACAAGGAAACCAATTCATGGCAACGACATTCCTCAAGCTCGGCTTCATCGGCCTCGGGATCATGGGATCTCCGATGGCGGGCCATCTCGCCAAGGCCGGCCACACGCTATTCGTGACCACCCGCAGCAAAGTGCCTGCGGAGATCGCCGCGAGCGGTGCAACCGTGTGCAAGACCGCCAAGGCGGTTGCCGAGAGCGCGGACATCGTCTTTCTCATGGTGCCTGACACCCCCGACGTCGAAGCCGTCCTCTTCGGCGAGGAGGGCGTCGCCGCAGGACTCTCCAAGGGAAAAACCGTCGTCGACATGAGTTCGATCTCCCCGATCGAGACCAAGGTCTTCGCCAAGCGCATCAACGAACTCGGCTGCGACTACCTCGATGCCCCCGTCTCCGGAGGCGAAGTCGGCGCCAAGGCTGCCAGCCTGACCATCATGGTCGGCGGCCCCGAAGCCACCTTCGAGCGCGTCAAGCCCCTGTTCGAGCTCATGGGCAAGAACACCACCCTCGTCGGCGGCAACGGCGACGGACAGACCACCAAGGTTGCCAACCAGATCATCGTTGCCTTGAACATCGCTGCCGTTGGCGAAGCACTCGTCTTCGCGAGCAAGGCCGGCGCCGACCCGGCCAAGGTGCGCCAGGCGCTGATGGGTGGGTTTGCCGCCAGCCGCATCCTCGAAGTGCACGGCGAACGCATGGTCAAGCGCACCTTCAACCCGGGCTTTCGCATCGGGCTGCACCAGAAGGACCTGAACCTCGCGCTGCAAGGCGCGCGCGCGCTCGGTGTGGCGTTGCCGCAGACTGCCGGCGCTGCGCAACTGATGCAGGCGTGTGCGGCCAACGGCATGCAGGATCTGGACCACTCGGCGCTCGTCAAGGCTCTCGAGCTGATGGCGCATCACGCCGTCATGCCGGACGCCTGAGCGCGGGGCACGCGACAACCGCGCGCCGACGCAAGGCTGACGCCACAAGAGTCAAGCCGCCAGAGTGATGCCACAAGAGTGACGAAACCAGAGCGACGCTACCAGCGCGAAGCCACCAGAGCAACTCGATGAGCCAGCCGCTGACCGACCCGCGCGCGTTCCTGCGAAATCTGTTCGACGCTGCCGTCATGCGCGCGCTGCCGGCGCACAACACCGCCGCCTTCCTTCCTACGCCGGCAAAGGGGCGCACTGTCGTGCTCGGGGCCGGCAAGGCGGGCGGCGCGATGGCCGAAGCGGTGGATGCGCTGTGGCCGGCCGATGCGCCGCTGTCAGGCCTCGTTGTGACGCGCTACGACCACGTGCCGCCTGCCTACGCCTCGCGCCAGCAGCAAGGCCGGGCGCGCATCGAAGTCGTCGAGGCCTCGCACCCGGTGCCCGATGCGGCCGGACGCGAAGCTGCGCGGCGCATCGCCGAACTCGCGCGCGGGCTGACGGCCGACGACCTGGTGCTGTGCCTGATCTCGGGCGGCGGATCGGCACTGCTTGCGATGCCGGCCGAAGGCCTGACGCTCGAGGACAAGCAAGCCATCAACAAGGCGCTGCTCAAGAGCGGCGCGGCGATCGACGAGATGAACTGCGTGCGCAAGCACCTCTCGGCGATCAAGGGCGGACGGCTCGCGGCGATGTGCGCACCCGCGCGTGTCGTGACGTTGCTTATCAGTGACGTGCCGGGTGACGCGCCCGAGGTGATCGCGAGCGGCCCGACCGTGCCCGATTCGACCACCTGCGCCGATGCGCTGCGCATTCTCGAACGCTATGCAATCGATCTGCCGCGCGCCGCGCGTGAAGGCTTGACGAGCGGCGCGTTCGAGACGCCCAAGCCCGGCGACGCCTGCTTCGAGGGCCACGAGGTGCACATGATCGCGACGCCGCAGCAAAGCCTGGAGGCGGCGGCCGCGTTTGCAGGCGAGGCGGGCGTCGAGGCACACATCCTGTCCGACGAGATCGAGGGCGAGTCGCACGTCGTCGGCCGCGTTCATGCGGCCATCGCGCGCGCCGTAGGGCGGCGTGGCGAACCGTTCGCCAAGCCGTGCGTGATCCTCTCCGGCGGCGAGACGACGGTGACGGTGAAATCGAAAGAAGGCCGGGGCGGGCGCGCAACCGAGTTCCTGATGGGCTGCGCCATCGCGTTGCAGGGCGTTGAAGATGTGTACGTGCTCGCCGCGGACACCGACGGCATCGACGGCATCGAAGACAACGCCGGCGCGATCGTCACGCCGGATACGCTCGCGCGCGCTGCAGCTGCGGGGCTGAAGGCGCAGGAGTTCCTCGACCGCAACGATGCCTACAACTTCTTCGCTGCGCTCGGTGATCTGGTCATGACAGGGCCGACATTCACGAACGTCAACGATTTTCGCGCGCTGCTCGTTTTGTGAACGAGCGTTTGCGCAGCGCTCGCTGCAGCAGGTCGATTCGGCAGGAAGTCATGTAGGAAACCGCCTACATGCGAATTGCGAGCCGGCCACTTGCGTGTGACGGTTGCAGCGGGCATGCTCAAGGCAATAGCCTTGTCGCCCAGCGTCCTGCGAGACTGGCGCTTGCCAGCATCCGATGTCCAAACTGCGCACTTTCATTGTCGAAGACAGCCCCGTCATCCGCGAGAACCTGATCGCGACGCTCGAGGAACTGGTGCCGCTGGAGGTGGTCGGCTACGCTGAGGACGAGTCTGGCGCCCTTCGCTGGCTGCGCGACTGCGGCGGGGGCTGCGACCTGTGCATCGTCGACATTTTTCTCAAGCAGGGTTCGGGCTTCGGCGTGTTGCGCGCGCTGAAGGACGCGCCCTGGCCGCACCGGCGTGTCGTGCTGAGCAACTTCGCGACACCAGACGTTCGGCGGCGCTGCCTTGACCTCGGCGCCGACAAGGTATTCGACAAGTCCAACGACATCGACGCTCTGATCCGCTATTGCGAACGGCTGGCGGCCGGCGAGAGCGTCGACACTGACAACGACACCCACGCCGGTGGTCGCGAACCCTCGGCCTGAACGATGGCCGGCGCGTGTGGCCCGCTGCGCCGCCGAGTGTGCGGCCTACTGCATGAGCCCGGCCCTCAGCGCGTAGTAGGTCAGGTCGCTGTTGGACTTGAGTGCCATCTTCCCCATCACCCTTGTCCGGTAGGTACTCACCGTCTTCACGCTGAGCGACATGCCGTCGGCGATGTGGCCGATCGTCTCGCCCTTGGCAAGACGCAAAAAGACCTGCAACTCGCGTTCGGAGAGCAGTTCGTGCGGCTCTTTCGACGCCGTCGGGTCGAGCCCGCTCGCGAGCTGCTCGGCGACCGCTGTCGAGATGTACTTGCGCCCGCGCGCGATGGTGCGGATCGCGTTGACGATTTCCTCGGGATCACATTCCTTGTTCAGGTAGCCACTCGCCCCCTGCTTGAGCATCGTCGTCGCGTAGTGCGCTTCCGGGAAGCCCGAAAGAACCAGGATCGGCAGTTCCGGCACGCGCGCCTGGATCGCTGCGAGCGTATCGACACCACTCTGCCCAGGCATCGAAAGGGCCATCGCATGCATTCATGCCGACTCCTTCCCGGCAACCCAGGGCTAAGCCGATGAAGGAACCTGCCAGGTTGCAAGGCCATCTGGTGGCAGTCTTCGCCGCCGGGCTGGCGGCGGTGCTGGTGCTCGTGATCAGCGAGACCTCGCATTGGCGTTCGCGCGCCGCGCTGACCGAAATGGGTGAAATCAGTGCCGCACGCATCCACGTGCAGCGTCTGCTGCTGAGCGTGACCGACGCCGAGACCGCGCAGCGCGGCTACCTGCTGACCGGCCGCAAAGAGTACGTTGAACCCTATCTCGCGGCGATGAAGTCCCTGCCCGAGACGCGCGAATGGCTGCGCCGGCACTACGCCGGGCGCGAGGTGCTCGAAGGCGCGATGGCCAAACTCGACGAACTTGTCGCCGAGAAGTTGTCGGAGCTCGAGCTCGTGATGAACCTCTACGAGTCGGGCCGGCTCGAAGCAGCGCGCGAAGTGCTGCTGTCCAACATCGGCAAGGAGCGCATGGACGTGCTGCGCACGACCTCCGAGGCGATGCTCGCGGACGAGGCACGCGGTGGCGAAGCAACCCGCCAGCGCATCACCGGCACCTTGATGCTCAATCGCGTCGGCGTCGCCGTGATGACGGCGCTGAGCCTGATGGCGCTGCTGTTGTACCTGCGCTCGGTACGCGCCCTCGACGTGCAACGGGCGCGCCAGCAATCGGAGATACAGGCCGAGCGCGACCAGCTCGAGGTCGAGGTCGCGCGCCGCACCGCCGAGCTCACGATACTGTCGCGCCACCTGCTGACCGCGCGCGAGGACGAGCGCGCGCACCTTGCGCGTGAGCTGCATGACGAGCTCGGCGCGCTGCTGACGGCGGCCAAGCTCGACGTCGCGCGTATCAAGACGCGCATCACCGCGCTCTCGCCCGAGGCGGGCGAGCGGCTCGTTCACCTGGCCGAGATGCTCAACAGCGGCATCTCGCTCAAGCGACGCATCATCGAGGACCTGCGGCCGTCGTCGCTTGCCAACCTTGGTCTCGTCGCAGCGCTTCGCATCCTCGCCGAGGAGTTCGGTCAGCGCAGCGAGATCCAGGTCAACTGCGATCTGCAGCTTGTGTCCCTACCGCCGGCGTGCGAACTCACCGTCTACCGCCTGGTGCAGGAAGCGTTGACCAACATCGCGAAGCACGCAAATGCGCACAGCGTGCACGTCACGCTTGGCGAGCAAGGCGGCAAGGCTGTGGTTGAGGTGCGGGATGACGGTGAGGGCTTCGACCCACGGCAGGTCAAGGCCGCCAGCAGCGGCCTGCTCGGCATGCGATTTCGGGTCGAGGCCGAAGGGGGTGAGTTGCAGCTCCGATCAGCGCGCGGACAGGGAACCTCGGTCAGCGCAAGGTTGCCGCTGCGAGCCGACGCCAGCGTGAGCTAACCGCGAGGGGTTGTCGCAGTCGCAGCCGCTGTGGGTGTCGTCCTACAGCGGTTGTCCCGTTTCACCCACAACCCGATGCGCCCTGCGCCGCTGCCCGCGGCAGTGTGTTCTTCCTAAAGTAGGGTCATCGAGACGCGACCCAGCGCTTCGATCCAATCGACCCCACAGGAGCACTGTCATGTTGCATTACGCAGTCGTCTTTTTCGTCATCGCACTGATCGCCGCGCTGTTCGGCTTCGGCGGCATCGCCGCCGGCGCCGCGGGCATCGCGCAGGTGCTGTTCTTCGTCTTCATCGTGCTGGCGGTCGCCAGCTTCCTGTTCGGGCTGGTCAGGCGAGGTTGAGCACCGCTCGACGGCGCGCCGCGTCTGCACCGATTTGGCCGCCCGTCCCATCACCCAACCCGTTCGAACCGCTGAAAGGAACATCATGACACCAACGACCTTCTCCGACACACAGCCTGCAGCGGATACCGCCAAGGATCTCGTCGATCAGAGCGCGCGCGCAGCGCACGCGACGGTGGGCCAGACGAGGCGCGCCGCCAACCATGCGATCGACAGCGCGTCAGACGCCATGGCCGACGCCAGCGCCGCCACCACACAGAGCCTGCAGCGCGCGCTCGACCAGTCGCAGCAATTCGGACGCCATACGCTCGAGGCCGTGCGCGACGGTTCGCAGCAGTTGCGCCTGAAGGCGCAGCGCGCGACAGAAGTATCGGCCGACTACATCCGCCACGAGCCAGTCAAATCGGTGCTGATGGCGGCTGCTGCCGGCGCCGCTCTCGTCGCGCTTGGATCGGTCTTCACGCGTGCCCGGCGCTGAAAACGGGCTGCGCCATCGCACCGTCTCGACCTTCAGGACATCAAGCTGAGAGGAGTACCGTAATGAAACTGCACCACAGCCTTTCGGCCGTCAGCGCCGCTGCATTTCTGCTTGCCCTGCCGGGCTGCGCCGTGACGCGCGGGCAGGAAACTGTCGGCTCCTACGTCGACGACAGCGCGATCACCGTCAGCGTCAAGGCCAAGCTCGCCGATGCAGCGGCCGTCGATGCCGCGGCCATCAGCGTCGAGACCCTCGAGGGCACGGTGATGCTCTCGGGCTTCACCAGGAGCAGCGCCGAGAAGACAACCGCCGAACGCCTTGCATACGAGGTCAAAGGCGTGAAGTCGGTGCACAACGCGATCGTTGTCCGCAGCAGTTGATGCGCGTCGAACGATCAACCTTCAATCAACAAAGGAGTTCAACATGAACTGGGACCAAATCAAGGGAAACTGGAAGCAACTCAAGGGCAAGACCCAGGAGCAATGGGGCAAGCTCACCGACGACGACTTCGACGTCATCGCAGGCCGCCGCGATCAGCTCGCCGGCAAGATTCAGGAGCGCTACGGCATCGCCAAGGACGAGGCCGAACGTCAGGTTGCGAGCTGGGAGCGCAGCGCAACCGACGCCTGGTTCTCGACGGACCGACCGCGTTAACGCATCGCGAACGCGTCTGATCGCGCCGCCGGGCCTGCATATGCGGGCTCGGCGGTCGACCGGGCGAATCAGGTTCCAACGAAAGGACTCAACATGAAATCGCATCCCACCTTCAAACTCACCACGCTGGCAGCGATGGCCTCTGCAGTTTTTCTGGTCGCTTGCAGCGATTCGCAGCAGACCGCAGGCCAGAAGCTTGACCAGACCGTCGCAACGGCGCAGCAAAAAGGCGCCGAGCTCAAGTCCGATGCGAAGCAGACGACCGCTGAACTGAAGGATCAGGCCTCATCCATGGCGGAAAGCGCGAAGCAGACTGTTGGTGACGCCGCGATCACAACCGAAATCAACGCAAGTCTCGCGAAAGACGCAGCGCTGAGCGTGATGAACATCGACGTCGACACGGCGCAAGGGCGCGTGACACTCAACGGAACTGCCCCCGACGCCGCAGCGATGGAACGCGCCACGCAGCTTGCGCAAGCCGTCGACGGCGTGAAGTCGGTCGACAACCGACTCGTCGTGAAGTAGGGCGTGGGCCTGCAGCCGCGGCTGTGATCCGTCGTCGAAACTCACATACGGGTTCCGACGTTCGCTTTACAGGCGGCTGCCGTCGCGCAGCGACGTCCTTGAGGTGCAGGGAGGGCGCATTGTCAAGCGCACCTTGTTGGGACCTCCCACTCTCACGCCGGTGACCCGAAGGCGACAATTGGCCACAACTCGGTCTGGCACCAGCTTGCCCGCCAGAGAAGAAAATGTTCTGTGGCTTTTGGAGACTCGCGATGAGACAAAACCGCCTGCGCACGCTGTGGAACGAAGACCGCGCCGCCGTCAACGGCTGGCTCACGATCCCGAGCAGTTTTGCAGCGGAAACGATGGCGCACCAGGGCTGGGACACGCTGACGGTGGACTTGCAGCACGGCGTCGTCGACTACCAGACGATGGTGACGATGCTGCAGGCGATCTCGACCACGTCGGTCGTCCCCGTGGTGCGCGTGCCCTGGCTCGAGCCCGGCATCCTGATGAAGGCGCTCGACGCCGGCGCCTATGCTGTGATCTGCCCGATGGTGAATACGCGTGAGGACGCGCAGAAGCTCGTCGCCTACACCCACTATGCGCCGCAGGGGACGCGCAGCTTCGGCCCGATCCGCGGGCTTCTGTATGGCGGCGCCGACTATCCGCAGCACGCCAACGAGACGATCGTCGCTTTCGCGATGATCGAGACCGCACAGGCGCTCGACAACCTGGACGCCATCCTGTCGGTCGAAGGGCTGGACGCGATCTACATCGGCCCATCGGACCTCTCGCTCGCGCTCGGCTGCAAGCCGGCGTTCGACGAAGTCGATCCGAAGGTCGCTCAGGCGATCGACCACATCCTCGAACGCGCGACGGCACATGGGGTGAAGGCGGGCATCCACAACGGCTCGCCCGAGTTCGCGCGCGCGCGCATCGCCAAGGGGTTTCGCTTCGTGACGATCGGCTCCGACGCACGGCTGATGGTTGACGGGCGCGCAGCAAGCACTCGAGAAGATGCGCGCCGACTGAGCGTTCGCTGCCCCGAAGCCGGGCGACGCGCGGCGCGGCGGAGGCGCCCGACCTGCACTGGATCATTGCGAGTGCAATGGGCTGCGGGCGCTTCCCTGGTCATTGATCTGGCGCAACACAACACAGTGCCTGGCAAGCGAAAGTCCACACGAGCAGTGGATGTTCCGCCGACCAGGAGCGTAATCGCCAGACATGAATTCAGTGACCGCCACCCCGATCATTGCCCGGCCGCCGCGCGTGCCGCAGTTGCGAGACGCGGTGCGAGCCGCCCCGGCGGGCGGTCTCGTGCGATGGGGCGACGTGCTCGGGTTCGCCGGCGCCCTTGCGCGCCGAATGTGACGCGCTCGACGCGTTGGCTGTGGTCCGCGATGTCGCGGCCGGCCAAGCGGTGTTCGCGCATGGTCAGTCGTCACGCACGCTGGTGGTTCTGCTCAGCGGTGACGTTGCGATGGGCATGGCGGCGCCGGGTGGCGCGATGCGCACCGAACGCCTGGTACACGGTCCGGCCTGGCTCGATGCGAGTTCGGTCTGGCTCGACTCCTCGCATGTCCTCGATGCCGTGGCGCTCACGCCGGTGCGTGTGGCCGAACTGGCGCGCGACCCCCTGCAGGTGCTGCTTGATCAACGTCCGTCGCTCGCCCAGCGCATGCTCGTGAGCTTCGCGCGGCGAGATCCGGCGGCTGACGATGCAGACCCACGAGTTGATGCACAAGGACGCGCCGGCGCGGCTCGCGAGCTGGCTCGCCGCACGACAAATGCCGGTTGACGCCGATCCAAGTCGCGCTGTCGTGCAGCTCGCCGAGCGCAAGAGCGACATCGCGTCGCAGCTCGGCATGACGCCCGAGACGATGTCGCGCCTGATGCGCACACTGTCAGACCAAGGCGTGATCGAGGTCGAGGGCTACACGGTGCGCGTGCTCGACGTGCAGGCACTGCGGCGCATCGGCGGCGGCTGACGCCGCTGCAGCACCGGCCACGCGTCGTCTGACGCCACCGCTCAGGCGATCGAAGCGCGGCGTGATGCCGCCTGCAGCAACTGCGCGACCGCGGCGAGCGCAAGCACTTCGGGCTCCTTGCCCGCGATACCTTCGACACCGATCGGGCACGTCATCCGCGCGATCGTCGCGGCGGCAATGCCGCGCTGCTCGAAGCGGTGCACGAAGCGCGCGCGCTTTGTCTTCGAGCCGATCAGGCCGAAAAAGCCGAAGTCGCCGCGGCGCAGAATGGCCTCGGAGATGCGAAGGTCCAGATCGTGGCTGTGCGTGAGCACGAGGTAGTAGGCGCCGGCCGGCGCCAGCCGCACTTCGCCCTCGATTGCATCGACGCAGGTCTTGCGAATGTGCGCAGGCCAGGGCGTGCCGAGCGCTGTCACGGGCGGGAATTCCTCCTCGCGCTCGTCGATCCAGTCGACCCGCGCGTCGAGCGTGGCCAACAGGGTTGCGATTGCCCGCCCGACGTGGCCGGCGCCGTAGAGTTGCAGATGAAAGAGCGGCGCGGGCTCCGGCCAGCGCGTCAGCGCATCCTGCGTGAGCGCTTCGTAGGCCAGCGTCACCGCGCCGCCGCAGCACTGGCCGAGGGCAGGGCCGAGCGGGAAGTGCTCGCTGCGCTGCGCGGCGTCACCGCCCAGCATGACGCGCGCAGTCTCGATCGCCTTCAGTTCGAGATGGCCCCCGCCCACGGTGCCGAAGGTGGCGTCGCGCATCACGAGCATGCGCGTGCCGCGTTCGCGCGGCGCCGAGCCGAGCGCTTCGGTCACTTCGACAACAATCGCGCGCCGGTCTTCGGTCAGCGCAGCTTGCGCGGCCTGGCGCGTATGCAGATCCACCACGTCAGACCGATTGCATCAGGCAGGACTCGCCGCGCGCACCGCAGTGATCGCGCGCAGGACGGCTTCGGAGGTCGCCGGCGCTGACAGCGGCGGGTCGACGCGGTGGCCGCCGACGGCAGAGACTGCATCGCGTATCGCGTAGAACACCGAGAACGGCAGCAGCAGCGGCGGCTCGCCGACCGCCTTGCTGCGATGGATCGTGTCCGCTGGGTTGTCCCCCTCGAACAGGCGCACGTTGAACACGGGCGGGCAATCGTTCGCGGTCGGGATCTTGTACGTGCTCGGCGCGTGCGTCGTCAGCAGGCCCGTCTTCGGGTGCCAGACGAGCTCTTCCATCGTCAGCCAGCCCATGCCCTGGATGAACGCACCTTCGACCTGGCCGATGTCGATGGCGGGGTTGAGCGAGCGGCCGACATCGTGCAGCACGTCGGCGCGCAGCAGCTTGTTCTCGCCAGTCAGCGTGTCGACAATGACCTCGCTCACCGCCGCGCCATAGGCGAAGTAGAAGAACGGCTTGCCCTGCAGCGTCTCGCGATTCCAGTGCAGGCCGGGCGTGGCGTAGAAGCCGTCCGACCAGAGTTGCACACGTGCCATGTAGGCCTGCATCACCATGTCGGCGAAGCTGAAAATCTTGCCGCCGACGACGACCTGGCCGTTCGCGAAGCGCACCGATGCGGCGCTGCCGCCATGCTGTTCGCTGGCGAACGCCGCGAGCCGATCGCGCAGCTGACGCGCAGCGTCCTGCACTGCCTTGCCGTTCAGGTCCGCGCCGCTCGACGCTGCGGTGGCCGACGTGTTGGCGACCTTCTGCGTGTCGGTCGCGGTGACGCGCACGCTCTCGAACGCGACGCCGAGTTCGTGCGCCGCGACCTGCGCCATCTTCGTGTTCAACCCCTGGCCCATCTCGGTGCCGCCGTGATTGACGAGGATGGAGCCGTCGCTGTAGATGTGCACGAGCGCGCCGGCCTGGTTGAAGTGCACGACGTTGAATGAAATGCCAAACTTCACCGGCGTCAGCGCTAGGCCACGCTTCAGGATCGGGCTCGCCGCATTGAAGCGGTCGATCTCGGCGCGCCGCGCCGCGTAGTCGCTGCTCGCGACGAGCTGGTCGGTGAGCGCATGGATGATGTTGTCGGACACCTCCATGCCGTAGGGCGTCAGGTTGCGCTCGCCGACACCGTAGAAATTCGCGCGCCGCACGTCGAGCGCATCCTTGCCGAGCCGGCGCGCGATCGAGTCGAGGATGTTCTCGATCGCGATAGCACCCTGCGGCCCGCCGAAACCGCGAAACGCGGTGTTGCTCTGCGTGTTGGTCTTGCCACTGAACCCGTGGATCGCGACGTCGGGCAACCAGTAGGCGTTGTCGAAGTGGCAGATCGCGCGCGTCATCACCGGCGCCGACAGATCGGCAGAGAAGCCAGCCCGCGACACCATCGTCAGCTCGGCGCCGAGCACGCGGCCATCGTCGTCGTAGCCGACCTCGTACTCGTAGTGGAAGCAGTGGCGCCGGCCGGTGATCAGGAAGTCGTCGTCGCGGTCGACGCGCAGCTTGACGGGCCGGCCGAGCTGCTTCGCGGCGACCGCGGCGACGCAGGCGAACAGCGCCGACTGCGACTCCTTGCCGCCGAAGCCGCCGCCCATGCGTCGGCACTCGATCTGCACGTGGTGCGCGTGCAATTGCAGCGCGTGGGCGACGAGGTGCTGCATCTCGCTCGGGTGCTGCGTCGAGCAGTGCACGAGCATGCCGTCGTCCTCGCGCGGGATCGCGTAGCTGATCTGCCCCTCGAGGTAAAACTGCTCCTGGCCGCCGACGTCGAACGTGTCCTTGAGCTTGTGCGGTGCGGCGGCAATTGCGGCGCGCGCGTCGCCGCGCTGCAGGTGCATCGGGTCGAGGACGTAGCTTTGGGCAGCATGTGCTTCGACCGGCGTGAAGATCGCCGGCAGCGGCTCGATCGTCAGTACATCTTTGGCCTTCGCTGCGGCGCGCCGCGCGGCTTCCCGCGTCTCGGCGATCACCGCGAACACCGGTTGGCCGACGTGTTGCACGAGGCCGTCGGCGAGGATCGGGTCGTCGTGCACGATCGGCCCGCAATCGTTCGTTCCCGGGATGTCGGCCGCGCTTAGCACCGCAAGGACGCCAGGCAGCGCACGGATGCGATCGAGATCCATGGCAGTGACGCGCCCGTGCGCGACAGGCGACAGGCCGAGCGCCGCGTGCAGCGTGCCGGCTAGCTCGGGCATGTCGTCGATATAGGGCGCCGCGCCCGCCACGTGCAAGTGCGCGGACTCATGCGGCCGGCTGATGCCGACGCGCGCGCCGTCACGCTGTCGTCGTGACTCCGTGACCGCATCGATCCGCGTCGCCTCGTGGTGCAGATGGTCGGGCCAGGTCTCGGCCTGACGCAGCAAGGGGGCATCGATCGGCTTGTTCATGCTGTGCCTCCGGTATTCAGTGGCAGTTGGTCAATCGAGCCGTCGGCAGAAAGTCTCACTCGCTCGCTTCGATCCCCGCGTCGCGGGGCCCCTCTTTCGCGGCTCATGAGACTTCTCTTTGCGCCGTTGCGACGGCGACCGTGGCGCCGGTGTCGTGCGGCATTGCGCTCCACACGCTGAGCGCGCTTGCCGGCAGCGGATCGGTGCTTCGGGTTTCGAGCCAGAAGCGCTGCAGCAGATTTCGCGCGGCCTGAAGCCGGTATTCGGCGCTCGCGCGCATGTCGGTGAGCGGCTTGAAGTCCTCGACCATCGCTTCCATCGCAGTCTGAACCGTGGCCTGCGTCCACGCCTTGCCGACGATCGCCGCCTCGGCGCGTTCGGCGTGGCGCACGGTGGCGGCCATGCCGCCGAAGCAAAGGCGCGCTGCCTTCACCGTGTCGCCGTCGAGCGCGATCGCGAGGCCGGCGCTGAGGGCCGAGATATCGCAGTCGAATCGCTTCGAGAGCTTGTAGGCGCGCACCTGCCAGCCAGGTTGCGGGGGTCGCGGAGCGGGCACGGTGAGCGCCTGGACGAACTCGCCCGGCTCCATGCGGTTGACCATGTAGTCAACGTAGAAGTCGCGCAGCGGCATCGTGCGCAGGCGCGCGCCCTTGCGCAACTCGACCTGCGCGCCTAGCGACATCAGCACCGGGGGCGCGTCGCCGATCGGCGAGCCGTTGGCGACGTTGCCGCCCATCGTGCCGGCGTTGCGGATCGGCGGCGACGCAAAGCGCAGCCACACGTCCTCGAGCGCCGGCCAGCGCGCGGCGAGCGCACGCCACGCGTCTTCGAGCGATGCGCCGGCGCCGATCCGCAGGCTGCCATCGCGCATTTCGATGCGCTTCAGTTCCGCGACTTCGCCGACGTAGATCAGCTCACCCAGATCGCGCAGGCCCTTGTTCACCCACAGCCCCATGTCGGTCGCACCGGCCAGGATCTTGGCGTCGGGCTTCGCCTCGCGCAACGCGGCCAGCTGTTCGAGCGTGCGCGGCGCGTGAAACTGCGTGCCGTAATCGAAGTCGTCGTCGCTGCGCAGCGAACGCAGGGCGGCGAGGACGGGCTCCGTTTCGAGCCTCGACGCCGGCAACGTGAACATGCGTTGGCCCGCGTCGATGATCGGTCGGTAGCCGGTGCAGCGACAGAGGTTGCCCGAAAGCTCGTCGGCGAGCTGTTGCCGGCTCGGCACGCTGCCGTTCGTGCCGTGATGCTCGTAGGCGGACCACAGCGACATCACGAACCCGGGCGTGCAAAAACCGCACTGAGAGCCGTGGCAATCGACCATCGCCTGCTGCACCGGATGCAACGTATCGCCGTTCAGCGCCTTCAGGTCCTCGACCGTGAACAGCGCCTTGCCGTCGAGCGTCGGCAGGAAACGGATGCAGGCGTTCGCGGTCGTGAGCGCCATGCCGCGCACCGCGCGCGGGTCGCCTGCCGCGGCGATCTCGCCGATCACAACTGTGCAGGCGCCGCAGTCGCCTTCGTTGCAACCTTCCTTGGTGCCGGCACATTGCGCGTCTTCTCGCAGCCAGTCGAGCACGCTGCGGGTCGGCGCGGCGGCGTCTACTTCGACGATCAGTCCGCGGTGGAAAAAGCGAATCGGTCGCTGGCTCATGCTTGTCCTTCGGCTGTCGGGCGGCCCGGAGGTGATGCTGCCGCCTTCATAGGAGTTACCCGAAGAGTAGCGCCTGAAGCTCACTGTGTGTATACGATGGACCACATAACATCTATCGGCAAACCGGTATGACGCAGCGGGCGGATTTCGACAAGATCGAGTTGTTCCTCATACGGGTCCTGCACACCTTGATCACCGAACGCAGCGTTTCGCGGGCCGCCTTGCGCCTGCACAGCACGCAGCCTGCCGTGAGCGCGCAATTGAAGCGCCTGCGCCAGCTGACGGGCGACCCGTTGCTCGTGCGCGCCGGCAACGAAATGACGCCGACCGAGACCGCGCTGCAACTTGTCGGCCCCGCTGCCACGCTGCTTCACGAGGCGGAGCGCCTGTTCAGCCCGCGCACCCGGGCTTCTGGATTCGACGCCGCCGGCAGCGAGGCGATGTTTCGCATCGCCGCGAGCGACTACCTCGACCCGCTTTTCCTGCCGCGCCTCGTCGCCCACATCAAGCGCGTCGCACCCGGCGTGCGCATGGAGTTGATGCCACTGTCGAACGACTTCGACTACCGCCGCCACCTCGCGACCGGCGATGTCGATCTGGTGATCGGCAACTGGCTGCAACCGCCGGGTGAGTTGCACCTCGGCCGCTTGTTCAGCGACGAGATCGTCTGCCTCGTGGCGGACAAGCATCCCGTCGCGCGCACCGTTGGCACACGCGGCGCCGGCACACGCGGCTGGACGATCGACAAGTACCTCACCTGCGAGCACGTCGCGCCGATGCCGCTGCATCCTGGCGCGGTGGGCGTGCTCGAGGAGCATCTGCAGGCGATGCGGCTCGAGCGCAATATCGTCGTGCGCGCGTCGCATTTCAGCCTGATCCCGCTGATGGTCGCCGACAGCCTGCTCGTGCTGACGACGGGGAAGCTGTTCTGCTCGCGCTATGTCGACACGTTGCCGGTGCGCATCGTGCGCTGCCCGGTCCCACTCCCGCCGCTCACCTACTACCAGCTGTGGCACGACCTGACGCATGCGTCGAGCTCGATGCGCTGGTTTCGCGAACAGGTGCAAGGCGTCGCGCGCCAGCTCGGTTCGGGCGGCCTCGCTGGCCTGTCCGGCCGTGCCGTCAACGCTGCCCGCGCAGCCTGAACATTCATGCCGATGCTCGCGCTTGCGCCCGACCGCCTTGCTCTGCGTGGCGACCTGCTCGACTTCACCGCCGCACCGGTCTGGGGCGACACGGGACTCTCAAGCGTGCGCTGGCGTGCCGACCATTGGCTGCTGATCGAGCGTGGCCGCATCGTCGGCGCGCAACCCGCCTCGCAGCCGCCGGGGCCGGAGTGGCGCTGCGAGGACCATCGCGGCCGCCTGATCCTGCCCGGCTTTATCGACACCCATGTGCACAGCGCGCAGCTCGACGTCATTGCCAGCTACGGCGCCGAACTGCTCGACTGGCTGAACTCCTACACCTTCCCGGCGGAGAGGCGCTATGCCGATACTGCGGTCGCCACGGATGGTGCCGCCGATTTCCTCGATGCGCTGCTCGCGCACGGCACGACTTCCGCGGTCGTCTTCCCGACGGTGCACAAGGTCTCGGCCGACGCGCTCTTCGGCGCAGCCGCAGAGCGCGGCATGCGATTGATCGCCGGTAAGGTGCTGATGGACCGTCACGCGCCTGATGGCTTGCGCGACGACGTGGCGCAGGCAGAGCGCGATTGCACCGACCTGATCGCGCGCTGGCACGGCCGTGATCGGCTCGCCTACGCCGTCACGGTCCGCTTCGCGCCTACCAGCACGCCGGCGCAGCTTGCGATGGCGGGCGCCTTGTGCGCCGCGACGCCCGGCCTCTACATGCAGACGCACGTGGCGGAGAACAAGGCCGAGGTGCAATGGGTGCATGAGCTCTTCCCCGAAGCACGCAGCTACCTCGACGTCTATGCGCGCGCCGGGTTGCTCGGCCCGCGCAGCGTGCTCGCCCACGGCATCTGGCTCGACGATGCGGATCGGGCGCTGCTTGCCGACAGCGGCGCGCAGATTGCGCACAGCCCGTCTTCGAACCTCTTTCTCGGCAGCGGCCTCTTCGGCTGGCGCGCGGCCGAGGCAGCGGGCGCGGCAGTCAGTCTCGCGAGCGATGTCGGCGGCGGCACGAGCCTGTCGATGCTGCGCACGATGGCCGACGCCTACAAGGTGCAGGCGATGGCCGGCGAGCGCCTGACCGCGTGGAAGGCGCTGCACGCGGCCACGCGCGGCGCGGCGGTCGCTCTTGGCCTCGAGCATGAAATCGGCAGCTTCGACACCGGATGCGCCGGCGACGTCTGCATCTGGGATTGGGCGGTGGGACCTGTTGCCAAGCGCCGACTCGAACACGCGCGTGATTTGCACGAGCGTGCCTTCGCGTGGATCACCCTCGGCGACGAGCGAAATATGGTCGCCGCGTATGTTGCGGGGCGCGAACGATATCGGCGCCAAGGGTATCGGCGCGAACCGTATCGGCGCGACGGCAATCGCCCGGGCGACACGCCGGCCGCAAGCCGCAACGTCGCGGCCACGCACAACGATTGAGGAGACACCGACATGCTGCGACTCGAACTTATCGGCATCAGCAAGCAGTACCCCGCGGTCAAGGCCAACGACAAGGTGAGCCTGCGCGTCAAGCCGGGCGAGATCCATGCCGTGCTCGGCGAGAACGGCGCCGGCAAGTCGACCATGATGAAGATGATCTATGGCGCCGTGCGGCCCGACGAAGGCGAAATCCGCTGGAACGGCCAGGCGGTGCAGGTCGCGAGCCCGGCGCAGGCGCGTGTGCTCGGCATCAGCATGGTCTATCAGCACTTTTCGCTGTTCGACACGCTGACCGCGGCCGAGAATGTCTGGCTCGGGCTCGACAAGTCGCTGACGCTTGCCGAGGTGACGCGCCGCATCACCGAAGTTGCCGGCCTTTACGGTCTCGACGTGGAACCGTTGCGGCCGGTGCATTCGCTCTCGGTCGGCGAGCGTCAGCGGGTCGAGATCGTGCGCGCACTGATGACGAACCCGAAGCTCCTGATCCTCGACGAACCGACCTCGGTGCTGACACCGCAGGCTGTCGAACGGCTCTTCGTCACCTTGCGCAAGCTCGCCTCGGAGGGTTGCTCGATCCTCTATATCAGCCACAAGCTCGACGAGATCCGCGCGCTGTGCCACAACTGCACCGTGCTGCGCGGCGGCAAGGTGACGGGCGAGGTCGATCCGTCGAAGGAGACGAACGCCAGCCTGTCGCGCCTGATGATTGGCGCCGAGCCACCGCAGTTGCAGCACCGCGCGGCGAAGCCGGGCGCGACGGTGATGAAGGTGCAGCGGCTGTCACTGCCCAAGCAAGACCCGTTCGGCATGACGCTTGTGGACATCGGCTTCGAAGTGCGCGCCGGCGAGATCGTCGGCATCGCCGGGGTCTCGGGCAATGGCCAGCAGGAGTTGATGGCCGCACTTTCGGGTGAGGACGCGCGCGCGGCGCCGGGT
This sequence comes from uncultured beta proteobacterium, assembly GCA_963774675.1. Taxonomy (GTDB): domain Bacteria; phylum Pseudomonadota; class Gammaproteobacteria; order Burkholderiales; family Burkholderiaceae_C; genus CAIKUF01. The sequence continues at coordinate 473,606 of CAVZFV010000014.1, forward strand.
GCGATCACGCTCTTCGACAAGCCGATCGGCAACCACTCGCCGCGGCGACGACGCAAGGAGGGCCTGCACTTCGTGCCCGAAGAACGCCTCGGCCGCGGTGCGGTGCCGACGCTGTCGCTCGCGCAGAACACGCTGCTCACGCGCACCGAGGCGGTGTCGGGCGCAGGCTGGATCAACGTGAGCGCGGTGCAACTGCTCGCCGCGAACCTGATCAGCCGCTACAACGTGCGCGCCGGTGGCGCAGGGGCGGCCGCCAAGTCACTCTCCGGCGGCAACCTGCAGAAGTTCATCGTCGGGCGCGAGATCGACGCCAAGCCGAAGCTGCTGATCGTCTCGCAACCGACCTGGGGCGTCGACGTCGGCGCGGCAGCGCAGATCCGCGGCGCGTTGCTCGCATTGCGCGACGAAGGCTGCGCAGTGCTCGTCGTCAGCGAGGAGCTCGACGAGCTGTTCGAGATCTGCGACCGCATGGTCGTCATCGCGCAGGGCAAGGTTTCGCCCTCGGTGCCGACCGCGCAGGCGACGATCGAGATGATCGGTGAATGGATGTCGGGGTTGTGGGACAAGCCCGCCGCGGGCGCCTCGGCGTCGAAGGAGGTGTCCCATGCTTAAGTTCGAAACCCGGCCCGAGCCCTCGCGCGTGATGTCGATCGCATCGCCGCTGCTTGCGCTTGCGATCACGGTCGTTGTCGGCGTCGCGCTCTTCGTGATCCTCGGCAAGGACCCGCTGAAGGGGCTGCAGGTCTTCTTCATCGAGCCGGTGAGAAGCGTCTATGCGCTTGTCCGAACTCGCGATGAAGGCGACGCCGCTGCTCCTGATCGCGCTCGGCCTTGCGGTGTGCTTTCGCTCGAACGTCTGGAACATCGGCGCCGAAGGGCCAGTTCATCATCGGCGCGGTGTTCGCCGGCGGCGTCGCGATGCAGGCCGGGCCGACGACGAGCCACTGGATCGTCGTGCCGATCCTGCTCGCCGGCGTGCTGGGCGGCATGGTGTGGGCCGGCATCGTCGCGCTGCTGCGCGACCGCTTCAACGCGAACGAGATTCTCGTCAGCCTGATGCTCGTCTACGTCGCCGACATGGTGCTCAACTACCTCGTCTATGGCCCGTGGAAGGACCCGCAGGGCTACAACTTCCCGCAGACCATCACGTTCGCCGCGGCGACCCACGATTCCGCGTCTGATGGACGGCATGCGCACGAACATCGGCGTGTTGATTGCGCTCGGTGCAGTCGGCGCTTTCTGGGTGCTGATGTTTCGCACCTACGCCGGCTTTCAACTTCAGGTCGGTGGCCTCGCGCCAGCCGCCGCGCGCTACGCGGGCTTCTCGTCGCGCAAGATGCTGTGGACGGCGCTGCTGCTGTCGGGCGGCATGGCGGGTCTGGCCGGCGCGCTCGATGTCGCCGGCCCGCTCGGCCAGCTCACACCGCACGTGCCCGCCGGCTACGGCTTTGCCGCGATCATCGTCGCCTTCGTCGGGCGTCTGCATCCGGTGGGTGCGGTCTTCTCGGCGATCCTGATGAGCATGTTCTACATCGGCGGCGAGCTCGCGCAGTCGCGCCTCGGGCTGCCCAAGGCGCTCACCGGCGTGTTCCAGGGCATGTTGTTGTTCGCGCTGCTCGCCTGCGACACGCTGATCTTCTACCGCATCCGCTGGGCCGTGTCGCGGCCCGTTGCGCCGAAGGTCGTGCCCGCAACTGCGAAGGAAGCATGATGGATTCGATTGCACTGCTCATCGCCGCGACTCTGAACGCCGGCACGCTGCTCGCGTTCGCTTCGCTCGGCCTCTTGATCAACGAGCGCGCGGGCATCGTCAACCTCGGCGCCGAGGGCATGATGCTGGTCGCCGCGGTCGCCGGCTTCGCGACCGCCTTTCACACTGGCAGTGACGTGATGGCGTTTGCCGCCGGCGCCGCTGCCGGCGCCTTGATGGCCGCAGCCTTCGGCGTACTCGTGATCTGGTTCAACACAAACCAGTACGCGACAGGTCTTGCGTTGTCGCTGTTCGGCGCCGGGCTGTCGGCGTTCGTCGGCATCGGCTACGCGCCCGAGAAGCTCAGCGAGCGCCTGCGCTTCGAGATTCCGTTTCTGGCCGACATCCCGTTCGTCGGCCCGGCGCTGTTCAAGCAGCACCCGATGGTCTATGTCGCGATACTGCTCACCTTCGGGTTGATGTGGTTTCTCTACAAGACGCGCGCCGGGCTTGTGCTGCGGGCGGTCGGCGAATCGCCCGAGTCGGCGCACGCGCTTGGCTACCCGGTGCGGCGCATCCGCATGTTCGCAGTCATCGCCGGCGGTGCGCTGTGCGGCATCTCGGGCGCGTACGTCTCGGTCGTCTACACGCCGCTGTGGGTCGAAGGCATGGTTGCGGGTAAAGGCTGGATCGCGCTTGCGCTGACGACGTTTGCCACCTGGCGGCCGATCCGCGTGCTGCTCGGTGCCTACCTCTTCGGCGGGGTGACGATGTTGCAGTTCGCGCTGCAGGGCGAGGGCGTGCAGATTCCGAGCCAGTTCCTGACCATGCTGCCCTACCTTGCGACGATCGTGGTGCTGGTGCTGATCTCGCGCAACGAGAGCTTCATCAAGGCCAACATGCCGGCCTCGATCGGCAAGCCGTTCTTCCCCGGAAGCTGATGTTCGATAATGCCCGGGCGCGCCAGCGTTGAGCGCCCGATTGAATCTCTCTCGTCCTACCTTGGAGACACCATGACCCAGATTTCGAAACGTACCCTGATCAAGGCTGCCGGCTGGAGCGTGCTTGCCGCTGCTGCGGCGCTCGCCGGCTGCGGCAAGAAGGAAGAAGCGGCGGCACCGGCAGCGGCGCCCGCGCCGGCTTCGGCCGCCTCGGTGGCTGCGGCCAAGGCCAGAACCGCTGAAGGTGGCGTGGCTCTACATCGGCCCGGTCGGCGACGGCGGCTGGACCTTCGCTCACGACAACGGCCGCAAGGCGGTGGAGAAGGAGTTCGGCGACCGCGTCGTCACGACCTTCGTCGAGAAGGTGCCCGAGTCGGCCGACGCCGAGCGCGTGCTGCGCGACGTCGCGGGCCAGGGCAACAAGCTGATCTTCGGCACGACCTTCGGCTACATGGAGCCGATGCTGAAGGTGGCGGCCGACACGCCGGACGTGAAGTTCGAACACGCGACGGGCTACAAGACGGCGCCCAACATGCGCACCTACGACAGCCGCACCTACCAGGGCGCGTACATGGCGGGCGTGATCGCCGGCGGCATGACGAAGACGAACGTGCTCGGCGTAGTCGGCTCGATTCCGATTCCTGAAGTGATCCGCAACATCAACAGCTTCACGCTCGGTGCGCAGTCGGTCAACCCGAAGGTCAAGACCAAGGTCGTGTTCGTCAACGAATGGTTCAACCCGCCGAAGGAAACCGAGGCCGCGCAATCGCTGATGAACGCCGGTGCCGACGTGCTGATGCAAAACACCGACTCGTCGGCCGTGCTGCAAGCGGCCGAGAAGGCCGGCAAGTACGCCTTCGGCTGGGACTCCGACATGCAGGCGTATGCGCCCAACGCGCACCTCGCCTCGGCCGTCATCAACTGGGGGCCGTACTACATCCAGCAAGTCAACGCCATGTTGAACAACACCTGGGAGACCGGCAAGAGCTGGTGGGGTGTGAAGGAGGGCGCGATCGACCTCGTGTCGATCTCCGACAAGGTGCCGCCTGAGGTGAAGGCCAAGGCCGAGGCCGCGAAGGCCGGGCTCAAGGACGGCAGCCTCGAAATCTGGAAGGGCCCGATCTACGACCAGGCCGGCAAGGAAGTGCTGAAGAAGGACGAGGTTGCCACCGACGAGTTTCTCGGCGGCATCAAGTTCTACGTCAAGGGCGTCGACGCAAAGATGCCTGGCGAGAAGTAGGCGGCTGAGCGGACTGCAGGTCAATCGGGCCGTCCGGCGCGCTGCGCCGGACGGCTCTTTTTTCATGCGAAACTTTGCAAGCCATGCTGATCGACTTCGACGCCATCCCTCAAGACCGCCTGCCCGCGCTGCTGCGCACAATGCCCAAGGCCGAGCTGCATCTGCATATCGAAGGCTCGCTCGAACCCGAGCTGATCTTCCGGCTTGCCGAGCGCAATCGTGTCGCCTTGCCCTATGCGAACGTCGAGGCGCTGCGCGCGGCGTATGCGTTCACCGACCTGCAGAGCTTCCTCGACATCTACTACGCCGGAGCGTCGGTGCTGCTGAAGGAGGCGGACTTCTTCGACATGGCGTGGGCGTATTTCGAACGCGCTGCGGCCGACAACATCGTTCACACCGAGATCTTCTTCGACCCGCAGACGCACACCGCGCGCGGCGTGCCGATCGAGGCCGTGATCAAGGGCCTGGACCATGCCTGCCAGCGGGCGCACAGCGAGTTCGGCATCAGCGCGAAGCTGATCCTGTGCTTCCTGCGCCACCTCAGCGAAGACGATGCGCTCGCGACGCTCGAACAGGCGATGCCCTGGCGCCACCATTTCATCGGCGTTGGCCTCGACAGCGGCGAACGCGGCAACCCACCGGAGAAGTTCGCGCGCGTCTTCGCCAAGGCGCGCGAGGCGGGGCTGCACGTCGTTGCGCACGCCGGCGAGGAAGGCCCGCCCGACTACATCCGCAGCGCGCTAGACGTGCTGAAGGTCGAGCGCATCGACCACGGCGTGCGCTGCGTCGAGGATGCAGATCTGGTCGCGCGCCTCGCCCGGGAACGCATGCCGCTGACCGTCTGCCCGTTGTCCAACGTGAAGCTGTGCGTCTTTCCGAACGCTTGCCGACCACAACCTGCCGGCGCTGCTGCAAGCGGGTCTGTGCGCGACGATCAATTCCGACGACCCGGCCTATTTCGGCGGCTACCTGAACCAGAACTTCGTCGAGACATTCGCCGCGCTGCCTGCGCTCGGCCCACGTGACGCTTACCGTCTTGCGGCCAACAGTTTCGAGGCGAGCTTCGCCGCCGACACCGACAAGGCGCGCTGGACCGCGGCGCTGGATGCCGCATTCGCAGCCACCTGATGCCCTTGACGCACAAGCTACCCGCCGCATGATTGAACTGCTGACCTCCCCCGAGGCGTGGATCGCCTTCGCGACGCTGACCGCGCTCGAGCTCGTGCTCGGCATCGACAACATCATCTTCATCTCGATCCTCGTCGACAAGCTGCCGCGCGAACGACGCGAGGTCGCGCGCCGCCTGGGCCTGTTCATGGCGATGTTCATGCGCGTCGGCCTGCTGCTCGTGCTGGCCTGGATCGTCGGCCTCGTCGAGCCGCTGTTCACCGTATTCGACAAGGGGATTTCGGGCCGCGACCTGATCCTGATCGTCGGCGGCCTGTTCCTGCTCTGGAAGAGCACGAGCGAGATCCACCAGTCGCTTCGAAGGCGAGGAAGGCCCGACGTCGAGCGCGGTGAAGGCGACATTCACCGCGGTCATCGTGCAGATCATGCTGCTCGACATCGTGTTCTCGCTCGACTCGATCATCACCGCGGTCGGCATGGTCGACGACGTGCGCGTGATGATCGCAGCGGTCGTCGCCTCGGTCGCGCTGATGATGTTGTTCGCAGCGCCGATCGGGCACTTCGTTTCGAACCACCCGACGATCAAGATGCTTGCGCTGTCGTTCCTCGTCGTCATCGGCGTCGTGCTGATCGCCGAGGGCTTCGGCAATCACGTACCCAAGGGCTACATCTACTTCGCGATGGCGTTCTCGGTCTGCGTCGAGATGCTCAACATCCGCCTGCGCAAGCGCACGACGGATCGCGCAGGCCCGCGCATCAGCCGCGCGTTCAGGGACTCCAGGGCAGACGAAGGCTGAACGGCGGACAGACCGAGCGCCCGAGCAAGTCCTGCGCGTTCAGAAGCAGCCCCCGGCGTGCCACCGCCGGAGCGGTTGCACACTCTTTGTGGCCATGTAGAGGAACACCATGCACAAAAACCTCGCCCGCGCGCTGCTGTGCGCGATCCTCGCCACCGGGCTCGCGCTACAGGCGCCGGCGCTGATGAGCGCAAGCCGCTGAAAGTCGGTTTCGTCTACGTCAGTCCGATCGGCGACGCCGGCTGGACGTACCAGCACGATCTGGGGCGGCGCGCGATGGAGGAGGCGCTCGGCGACAAGGTCAGTACGACGGTCGTCGAGTCGGTCGCCGAAGGGCCGGACGCCGAGCGCGTGATGCGAGACTTGGCGCGCCAGGGCAACCGGTTGATCTTCGCGACGAGCTTCGGCTACCTGGAACCAGCCCTGCGCGTCGCCGCCGAGTTCCCGAGCGTACGCTTCGAACAGACCGGCGGCTACAAGACCGCGCCCAATCTCAACACCTACAACGCGCGCTACTACGAGGGACGCTACCTCGCCGGCCTGCTCGCCGGCAAGGTCAGCAAGATCGGGCGTCGCCGGCTATGTCGCAGGCTTCCCGGTGCCGGAGGTGATCCAGGGCATCAATGCATTCGCGCTCGGCATGCGGGCCGCGAATCCGACGCGCGAGCGTGAAGGTCGTCTGGCTCGACACCTGGTTCGATCCGGCGCGCGAACGCGACGCTGCGCTCACGCTCATCAACCAGGGCGCCGACGTGCTGACGAACCACAGCGCGTCGACCGCTGTCGTGCAGACGGCCGAGGAGAAGGGTGTCGGCGTCATCGCCTACCAGAGCGACATGCGCCGCATCGCGCCGCATGCACAGCTGACCGCAATCACGCACGAATGGGGCGGCTACTACACGAGAGTGGCGCGCTCGGTGATCGACGGCAACTGGCGCGTGAAGCCGGTCTGGGGCGGCATGAAGGACGGCTTCGTGCGCCTGGCACCGCTGAACCCGTCGGTGCCCAAGGACGTCGCCGCGCTCGTCGCGGCGCGCGAGGCCGACATCAAGGCCGGGCGTCTGCATCCGTTTTCTGGCCGCATCGTCGATCGTGAGGGTCGCGTGCGCCTGCAGGCCGGCGTGATGCCCGACGCGCAGATCGCGACGATGAGCTACTTCGTGCCGGGCGTCGTCGGCACCCTAGCGCCGTGACTTGAATTAACCGGTGTTGCGCAGCCCGGCCGCGATGCCGTTGATCGACAGGTGGATGCCGCGCTTGACGCGGTCGCGCGCGGGGTCGCTCTCGCGCCCCTGGCGGTAGCGGCGCATCAACTCGACCTGCAGGTGATTGAGCGGATCGAGATACGGAAAGCGATGCTCGATCGAGCGCGCGAGCGATGGGTTCGATGCGAGGTAGCGCGCCTCGCCGGTGATCAGCGCGAGCGTCTCCGACGTCGACTGCCATTCGGCCTTGATCAGCCCGAAGATGCGCTGCCCGCTCTTGCGGTCCTCAGCGAGCTCGACATAGCGCGCTGCGATCGCCAGGTCGCTTTTCGCGAGCACCATGTCGAGGTTCGACAGCAGCGTGCGAAAGAAGGGCCATTGCGCGATACATGCGCTGCAGCAGTGCGAGCCGTACGTCGCGCGCCGCGGGGTCGCTGGTCGAGGAAGCTCTGCACCGCCGAACCGAAGCCGCACCAGCCCGGCAGCGCGACGCGGCACTGGCCCCAGCTGAAGCCCCAGGGGATCGCGCGCAGGTCTTCGATCGCGCGCGTCGCCTTGCGTGACGCGGGCCGCGATCCGATGTTGAGTTCGGCAATCTCGCGGATCGGCGTCGTGTCGTAGAAGTAGTCGGTGAAGCCCGTCGTCTCGTAGACGAGGCGGCGGTAGGCGGCCATGCTCGCTGTCGGACAGCGCCGAGGCCGTTTCGATGAAGACGCGCGGCGCGCTCTTCGTCCGGTGCAGCAGGCGCGCCTCGAGCGTCGCGGCAACGAGCGTTTCCAGGTTGCGCCGGCCGATCTCGGGGTGCGCGTACTTCGATGCGATCACTTCGCCCTGCTCGGTCAGCCGGATCTGCCCGTTCACGGTGCCCGGCGGCTGGGCGAGGATCGCCTGATAGCTCGGCCCACCGCCGCGGCCGACGGTGCCACCACGGCCATGGAACAGGCGCAGCACGATGCCGTGCTCACTGCGCAGTCTCGGTGAAGAGTGCGACGAGCGCGAGCTCGGCCTCGTAGAGCTCCCAGTTGCTTGTGAAGAAGCCGCCGTCCTTGTTGCTGTCGCTGTAGCCGAGCATCACGTCCTGCTCGCCGCCCGAGCGCGCGACGAGCGCGGCGATGCCCGGCAGCGCGTAGTAGTCGCGCATGATCGGCGCCGCGTTGCGCAGATCAGCGATCGTCTCGAACAGCGGCGAGACGATCAGGTCGGCGACCGCATCGCCTGTCTCCGGCGTGCCGCGCAGCAGGCCGACCTCCTTTTGCAGCAGCAGCACTTCGAGCAGGTCGCTCACGTCCTCGGTGTGCGAGATGATCGCGTGGCGCAACGCTTCGCGGCCGTAGCGCTCGCGCATCGTGCGCGCGGTTTCGAACACCGTGAGCTCGCCTTGCGTCAGCTCCGAATAGTCGGCAGTCGGTACGCGCAGAGGACGCGCGTCGTTGAGCTGGCGCAGCAGCAGCGCGCGCTTGTCGGGTTCGGAAAGCGCCGAATAGTCTGCCTCGATGCGCGCGACGAGCAGCAGTTCGGCGAGTACCGCCTCGTGCTTGTCCGAGCTCTGGCGCAGATCCACAGTCGCGAGGTGAAAGCCGAACACCTGCACAGCGCGCAACAGCGGCGCGAGGCGCGGCGCGATGAGCGAGTGCGCGTGGTGCGACTTGAGCGACGTCTCGATCACGCGCAAGTCGCCCTGCAGCTCGCTCGACTCGCGGTACGGGCTCTGCGGCGCGACCGCGTGGCGCAGCGCCTCGGCGCCGGTCAGTTCGGTCAGCGTCGCTGCCAGGCGCGCATACATGCCGATCAGCGCGCGCCGGTAGGGTTCGTCCTCGCGGTGCGCGCTGTGATCCGGCGAGCGTGCGGCGAGCGCGCGCATCTCGGGCGTGACGGGCGCCAGCATCGCCGAGATCGACAACTCGGCGCCGAGCTCGTGGAGTTCGGTCAGGTAGAAGCGCAGCGCCGTCTCGCACTGGCGTGCGAGCGCCAGGCGCAGCGAATCCGCGCCGACGTTCGGGTTGCCGTCGCGGTCGCCGCCGATCCAGTTGCCCATGCGGAAGAACGGCGCGATCGTACGGCCGGGCAGGGCCGACTCGATGTCGCGGTACAGGCGCGGAATCTGGCGCAGGAAGGTCGAGTGGTAGTACGACAGCGCGTTCTCGATCTCGTCGGCGACGGTGAGCTTGGTGTAGCGCAGCATGCGCGTCTGCCAGAGCTGCGTCGTTCGCGCGCGCAGCAGCGCCTCGTTCTCGGCGCGTTCGGTATCGCTGCGCAGGCTGTCGCGCTGGCCGAGCAGTACGGCGATCCTGCGCTCGGCATCGAGGATGCTCTTTCGCTGCACCTCGGTTGGGTGCGCGGTCAGCACCGGCGAGATGTAGGCGCGATCGAGTACGCCGGCGATGTCGTCGGCGCGGATGTCGTTCTTCGCGAGTCGCTCGAAGCACATCGCGAGCGAGCCGTCCTGCACATGACCCTGGCGTTCGTGATGCTCGCGTCGGCGCACGTGGTGGCGGTCTTCGGCGATGTTTGCGAGGTGCGAGAAATAGCTGAAGGCGCGGATCACGCTCACCGTCTGGTCGCTCGACAGGTTCTTCAGCAAGCGGTCGAGCGCACGACCGGCTTGTGCGTCGCGCTTCAACCGGTACGCGACCGAGAGCTGGCGCACGCGCTCGACGAGCTCGAAGCCGGCCTTGCCCTCCTGCTCGCGGATGACGTCGCCCAGGATGCGCCCGAGCAGGCGGATGTCTTCCACCAGCGGCCGGTTCTTCGCCGCAACGTCGGCGGTCGCAGGCGGGGCCGCGAGTGCGGTGTTTGCGCGGCGGGGGCCACTGGACTTGTCAGGCGTGGCGGGCTTGCGGGGATTCGTCATTGGGTGTGCCGAGCAGATGGAGGAGTCGCGATTCGATCGTAGCAGTCGCCTTGGCGCTGACTCGGGCGCGGGCGTGCGACCGCATGACGCACTGCAAGCGACTGCTAGCATTGGGCATGCCGGAAACCTTGCTGATCGCGACCCGCGAGAGCCGCCTCGCCCTGTGGCAGGCCGAGCATGTTCGAGCCTTGCTCGGCGAGCGCTTCGGCCTGTCGGTCGAGTTGCTCGGCATGACGACGCGCGGCGACCAGATACTCGACCGCACACTCTCGAAAGTCGGCGGCAAGGGCCTGTTCGTGAAGGAGCTCGAGACGGCACTCGAAGAAGGGCGCGCGCATCTGGCCGTGCATTCGTTGAAGGACGTGCCGATGGAGCTGCCGCCGGGCTTCGCGCTCGGCGCGGTGCTCGAGCGCGAAGACCCACGCGACGCCTTCGTGTCGAATCGCCTACGCGAATCTCGACGCCTTGCCGCGCGGCGCCTGTGTCGGCACCTCGAGCCTGCGCCGGCAGGTGCAGCTGCTCTCGCATGCGGCCCGATCTGGACGTGCAGCCGCTGCGCGGCAACCTCGACACCCGATTGCGCAAGCTCGACGACGGTGGCTACGACGCCATCGTGCTGGCGGCGGCGGGTCTCGTGCGCCTGGGCCTGGCCGCGCGCATCCGCAGCCTGTTCGAACCGCGCGAGATGTTGCCGGCGGCCGGACAGGGCGCGCTCGGCATCGAACTGCGCAGCGACGCGCACGGCCTGCGCGAGCGCTTGGCCACGCTGAACCATCGCACGACCTGGCTCGCGGTGCTCGCTGAACGCGCCGTGTCGCGCACGCTCGGCGGCAGTTGCAGCGTGCCCCTGGCCGCGCATGCCGTCTGGCAGGGCGAAGGCCTGAGCGTCGGTGCGCTGCTCGGCCACCCCGAGCAGCATGATCGACCACTGCTGCGCGCGAGTGTGATTGCACGCGTGAGCCACGATGCACAAGCCGAAGCGCTCGGCCTGCAAGCCGCAACGCAATTGATCGAACGCGGCGCACGCGGAATACCTCGACGCTGCGACGGCGTCGGCCGTGGCAGCCACGGCCGCCACGGCGGCGGCGACCACGCCCGGTCCGGCGGCGTCCGGCGCGTGAGCACATCGCTGCGCGTGCTCGTGACGCGCCCCGCACAACAGGCCGCGGACTGGGTGGCGCGGCTGCGCGATGCGGGGGTCGATGCCGCTGCGCTGCCGCTGATCGCGATCGAGGACGCGCCAGACGCGGCGGCCGTCCGCAGCGCCTGGGCCGATCTGGCGTCGATGCAGCTTGTCGTCTTCGTCAGCCCGAACGCGGCAGAACGTTTCATCGCGGCACGGCCTGCGGGCGCTGCGTGGCCGCCGGGCACGCGTGCTGCGGCGGTTGGCCCCGGCACTTCGCGCGTTCTGCGCGCCCTCGGCCTGGGCGAAACGCTGATCGTCGAGCCGGCGAGCGATGCGGCGCAGTTCGACTCCGAAGCCTTGTGGGCTCAACTGCGCACGACCGACTGGCGCGGCGCGCGCGTGCTGGTCGTGCGTGGCGACGGTGGGCGCGAGTGGCTCGCCGACACGCTGCGCGCGGCGGGCGCTGAGGTCAGCGCCGTGTGTGCCTATCGCCGCGGCGCACCGCGGCTGGACGAGTCGCAACGCGCCCAGCTCGCCGCCGCCCAGGCAGAGCCGCATGCGCACCTGTGGTTCTTCAGCAGTTCGGAGGCAATCGACAACCTCGATGCGCTCGTCGGGCCGGGCGCAGACTGGTCGCATGCGTGCGCGCTGACGACGCACCCGCGTATCGCAGCCCGCGCGCAACGGTCGGGCTTCGGCGGTGTGGCGCCTTCGCGCCCGGACCTCGAATCGGTGAGGGCCTGCATACAATCGTTGCGTGACAGACACCCCTTCCAGCCCTGAGCCCGCGCAGGGCGACGCTGCTCCCGAGACCCTGCGTCGCCACGCATTCGATGCGCCCGTGACCGCGTCATCGCGGCCCACGCAACTCTGGCTGTGGATCACGGTTGTCGTGGTGGGGCTGCTGGCCGTTGCCGCGATCGGCCTGGTGTGGCAGACGATGCAGCGTGAGCATAACCTCGAGCTCGAACTTGTGCGCCGCCAGCAGGCGATGCAGGCGCAGTCCGCCGAGGCGCAAGTGCTCGCCAAGCAGGCGCAGGATGCGGCGCGCGAGGCGGCAGCCAAGGTCGCGCTGCTCGAAGTGCGGCTGTCCGAGGTCACCGTGCAGCGCGGCCAGATCGAGGAGTTGATCCAGAGCATTTCGCGCTCGCGCGACGAGAACGTCGTGGTGGATATCGATGCCGCGCTGCGCGTCGCGATGCAGCAGTCGGCGCTCACCGGCAGTGTCGAGCCTCTTGTGTCGACCCTCAAGCAGGCCGACGAACGCCTGGCGCGCTACAACCAGCCTCGACTCGAAGGCGTGCGCCGTGCGATCGCGCGCGATCTCGACCGCGTGAAGGGCGAGAGCATGATCGACGTTTCAGCGCTCACGATCAAACTGGACGAAGTGGTGCGCCTGGTCGATGAATTGCCGTTGCGCGCGCAGCCCGACCTGCACAAGGACGGCGCGCGCCCGCCCGCCTCGCCCGAGAGCGCCGGCAAGGCCGCGCGGGCAGCGGCGTCCGCTCCCGCGACGCCGGACGCCTCGATGCCGGATTGGCTCAAGCCCTGGATGGCGCGTTGGGACGACTTCAGCGAACGCGTCTGGGTCGAAGCCAAGTCGCTCGTGCGCGTCACGCGCATCGAAGAGCCCGAAGCCATGCTGCTCGAGCCCGAGCACGTGTTCTTCCTGCGCGAGAACCTGAAGCTTCGCCTGCTCAATGCGCGGCTCGCGCTGCTCGCGCGCCAGTTCTCGATCGTGCAAAGCGACCTGCAGGGCGCGCTCGCCGCGATCGAGCGTTACTTCGATCCGAAGGCACGCCGCACGCAACTTGCCATTTCGCTCATTCGTCAGGTGCAGCAGCAGGCGCGCCAGACCGACCTGCCACGCCCCGACAACACGCTGGCGGCGCTCGCGACGGCGGCGGCGGGGCGTTAGGACTTAGGCGCCGCGGAGTCGCACGCATGCGCGCCGTCATCTGGTTCACGCTGCTGTTCATCGCGGCCGTCGTCGCGGCGACGACGCTTGGCACAAACGACGGCATCGTCAGCTTCTACTGGAACGGCTGGCGGATGGATGTCTCGCTCAACCTCTTCCTGCTCGTGCTCGTGGGCACCTGCTTTGCGCTTGTGACGGTGATCCAGACCGTCAGCACACTTGTCGGCCTGCCCAAGCGCGCGCTGCAGTGGCGCGTCGCGCGCCGCGACAAGAGTGCGCAGGCATGGCTGCGCGACGCCTTGGCGCAATATTTTGGCGGGCGCTACAGCCGCGCACACCGTTCAGCGCAGCGCGCGCTCGAGATCCAGGCCGACACGCCCGAACTCGCGCAGGACAATGAATTCACGGTCCTCGGCCACCTGCTCGCAGCCGGCAGCCTGCACCGCTTGCAGGACCGCGCGCCGCGCGACGAGCAGTTGCACAAGGCGCTTGATATTTCGCATCGCAGCGCGGCTGCGCGCTCGGCCGAAGAGGGCGCGCGCATGCTCGCCGCCGAATGGGCGCTCGATGACCGCGATGCGCAGCGCGCGCTGGAGTTGCTTGCCGAGCTGCCGCCGGGCGTCGGCCGCCGCACGCAGGCGCTGCGCCTGAAGCTGCAGGCGACACGGCTCGCGCGCCAGCCGCTCGAGGCGCTCAAGACCGCGCGTTTGCTCGCCAATCACCAGGGTTTTTCGAAGGCGGCGGCCGTGGGGCTGCTGCGATCACTTGCGTTCGAGGCGCTCGATACCGCGCGCGATGCCGACCAGCTGCGACGCAACTGGCAAGAGCTCGACAGCGCCGACCGGCGCGATGCATTCGTCGCGGCCCGCGCCGCGACCCGCATGGCGCAACTCGGCGCCACCGACGAGGGCCGCCAGATCCTGCGCCCGTTTTGGGACGGTGTGGCCGAACTCGGGGCCGAGGATCGCGAGGTGATCGCGCACGGCCTCGTGGCCTGTGTCGTCGGCATCGGCGCAGACTGGCTGCCGCGGCTCGAGTCGGCGTCGCGCGCCTACCCGCGCGAGGGCGCCGTCGCTTTCGCCGCTGGCTGTGCGCTGGCCGAGCGGCAGCTGTGGGGCAAGGCACGCGTCGCGCTCCAGCAGGCGGCGGACGACACCACGCTGCCGGCCGCGTCGCGCCGCCGCGCGTGGCGGCAGCTTGCGCAACTCGCCCACGAGGAGGGGGACGCCGCACGCGCCGCCGACTGCTACGCCGCGGCCTCGCAAATTGGTTGAGTGCTAAAATCCCGCGCTGTGCGGCTGTAGCTCAGTTGGATAGAGTACTTGGCTACGAACCAAGGGGTCGTGGGTTCGATTCCTGCCAGCCGCACCAGAAAAGACGAGGGTCAGCAGGTTGGCGCCTGCTGACCCTTTAGTCTTTCTGGGCCTCTTGGCAACGGAACTGGCAACAGTGGCACAGGACCCTCGGGTACGATACTGCGCGCCACTTCGAGCCACCTCGCAAGGTGGCGCAGCGAGCTGGGAGGCTGAAGCATGCTTGGATTCGAACTGGACTTCTGGGACTACGCGACCTTTGTCTCGCTGGCGCTTGCCGGCGTGGCGTTCATCCTGATCATCGTCTTCATCGGCGGCCTGCCCGGCCGCATCGCAGTGTCGCGCAGGCACCCGGACGCGCAGGCGGTGACGGTCATGGGCTGGGCCGGCCTGCTCGCCGTCTGGCCCTGGATGCAGGCCTTCATCTGGGCCTTCAAGCCCACCGACAAGATCGACATCCGGCGCTTCCCGCGCGAAGAGGCGAGGGCGAACGACGAGGAGATTGCACGGCTCAAGGGCGAAGTGCCCGGAGTCGAGCGGACGCGGGAGCGGGAAGAGAAGCTCGCCACCCTCGCCAAGGGCGACAGCGCACCCGCAGCGCCGCCCGCGGTGCAGCCCACAGCGCCACCCGCAGTGCCGACCACGCCGGTCGCGAGCACCACCGCCGCGAACAAGCACGCCGGCGAGGTCTAGACCATGCTGTTCGGCTTCGTCCTGCTCTTCGGCTACGCCTTCGTCGTGTGGCTGGTGTTCTTCAAGTTCAAGTGGATGAAGTTCAACATCCCCTGGGGCATCGTCTCGGTGTCGGTGGGGTTGCACCTGTTGATCATCTTCCTGCTCGGACTGCGCTTCGTCACCCCGGCCTCCACCGACGCCCAGGTCATCCAGCACACTATCCAGCTCACCCCGCGTCTGAGCGAGCCCACGCTCGTCATGGCCGTGCTCGTCGAGCCCAACGTGCCGGTGAAGAAGGGCACGCCGCTGTTCCAGTTCGATCGCCGGCCCTACGAGCTCAAGGTGCAGCAACTCGAAGCACAGCTCGCGCGGTCCAAGCAGGACGTGCGCATCAGCAAAGCCGAAGTCGACGCCGCCGTGGCCAAGGTGCGCAGGCTCAAGAGCGAGCTCGTCTTTGCGCAGTACCAGCAAACGCTCTCCGCCAGCCTGGCCAAGCAAGGCGCCGGGCCGCAAGAGGATGCGCAGCGCTGGGCCGCGCAAGTCGCGGCCAGCGAAGCCGGCATCGTCGAGGCACAGGCCGAAGCGCAGCGTGCGAGGCTGCACGCGACGAGCGACATCGGCGGCGTGAACACCAGCGTGGCCGCGATGGAGGCCGAGCTCGGCCTGGCGCGCTTTTACCTCGACAACACGCTGATGGTCGCGCCCGAGGACGGCTACCTCATCAACCTGCAGGTGCGCCCGGGCATGGTCGCCGGCGAAGTGCGCTTCGGCGCCATCGCCACCTTCATCGTCGACGATGGCCGCTACGTACTGGCCAAGTACTTCCAGGAGAACCTCAAGTACGTCAAGCCCGGCCAGACGGTCGAACTGGCGATGGACCTCTACCCGGGGCAGATATTCAACGGCAAGGTGGAGGCCATCTGGCAAGGTAGCGGACGCGGCCAGATGCTCCCGAGCGGCGTACTGCCCGACTTCAAGTTCGTGCCGTCCGAGCTGCCGCAGGGCCAGTTCGCGGTCGCCATCACGATCGACGCCCCGGACCAGAAGATGTTCCCGCTCGGCACCCAGGGGCGCGCTGCGATCTACACCAATCCGGCGAGTGGTTTCAGCATCTTGCGCAAGATTGCGATCCGCACCTATTCGTGGTTCAACTGGATTTATCCGTTCTCCGGATGAGTGCCATGCGCCGCATTGGCTTCCTCGTGGCAGCGGTGCTACTCACCAGCTGCGCGCTGAAGACACCGCCTGCGCACGACGAGGTGCTGCAGCAAGCCTTGCCGACGACGCCGCTGCCGCCCGCATGGCAGGCCGGCGGCGCGGGAACCGCCGTCGGCACGGCCTGGGTCAAGACCTTCAACGACGCCCAGCTCGACGCCATCGTTGCCGAGGCCATCGCCCACAACACCGACCTGCGCGCCGCGGCAGCGCGCGTCGAAGTGGCGCAGCAATCGGTCATCGTCGCCGGTGCTGCCATGAAGCCGCAAGTCGGCGTGCAACTCGGTGGGCGTTCGACCTACGACCACGACTCCGGCGGCGCGAACCATTCGACGCTGGGCTATGCCGGCGTCGCCTGGGAGCTCGACGTCTGGGGCCGGTTGCGCGCCCAGCAAGCCAGCGCCGAGTACGGCGCGCAGGCCGCAACGCTGGACTATGCGTGGGCGCGCGAATCGCTTGCCGCACTCACGGCCAAGAGCTGGTTCCTGTGCATCGAGACACGTCAGTTGCTGGCGCTGTCGGAGCAGGCGGTCGTGGTCTATACCGATCTGCTCAAGCTCGTCACCGTGCGCCGCGAGGCGGGCAGGGACTCTGACTTGAACGTCGCCGTCGTCAGCGCCAAGCTCGACAGCGCGCGCGGCAAGGTCGAAGCCGCGCGCCAGAACTTCGGCGCGGCGAAGCGCGCGTTGGAAACCCTGCTCGGGCGCTACCCGGCGGCCGAGATCGCGATCGCGCCGGTGTTCGGCGCCTTGCCGGGCACGAGCGGCGCCAGCGTGCCGTCGGCGCTGCTCGAGCGGCGCGCCGACATCGTCGCTGCCGAGCGCATCGTGTTCGCGGCGTTTCGCCAGCAGGAATCGGCCGAGCTCGCGCTGCTGCCGAGCTTCGGGCTCTCGCTCGATGCAGGACGCCTGAGCAACATCGTGACTTCGCTGCTCAGCCTGAACCCGTGGCTCGCCAGCGCCGCGATCGGCATGTCGATCCCGATCTACGAAGGCGGGGCGCTGAAGGCGCAGGTGGCGATCGCCACTGCGCAGCAGGTGCAGGCGGTGGCCAACTACGGCAGCGTGACGCTGAACGCGTTTCGCGAGGTCGAGGATTCGCTCGCTGCCGAGCGCCTGCTCGCTGCGCAGCTGCCGTTCGACGAGAGTTCGCTGCGCGCGCGGACTGACGCGGTGCGCATCGGCACTGTGCAGTTCAAGGCCGGGCGGCAGGATCTGCTGTGGGTGGCCGAGCTGCAGACGGCGGAGCTTGCGTCGCAGTCCGACGTGATCATGGTGCGCGCGGCGCAGCGGGCGAACCGCATCCGCCTGTACCAGGCGCTGGGCGGCGGGTTTGGGGATGCGCCGGAGGTGGCGGCTGCAACGCCGATTTCCGTGCGGTGATGTACTCGCCTAGGCGCCATGGCGCTGAGGGTTGCTTTCGGCCGAGCCTTGCCCGCCGCCGGCGGCTAGGTTTCGGTGCGGGCCAGCGCGCGGATCAGTTCGCCGAGCGACCAGGCCTGGAACGGGCAGCCGCGTGGCGCGTGTGGCGCGTTGCCGTCGGCGATCTCGCTCACGTGGCCGAGGCCTGCCACCTCGCGGTGCGCAAGCAAAGGCGCGAGGCAGCGTTTGCGAATTGCCTTTCGTTTCGCGGCGGTGTCGCCGTTGACGCGCAGCCAGGCGTCGACGAACGGCCCGATCAGCCACGGCCATACGGTGCCCTGGTGATAGGCGCCGTCGCGCTGGAATGGGCTGCCTGTGTAAGTGCCCAGATACGCCGGGTCGCTGGGGGCGAGCGTGCGCAAGCCCATCGGCGTGAGCAACTCGGCGTCGACCTTCGCCACGACGGCGGCCGCACGCTTGCCTTCGAGCACCGCAAACGGCAGGCCACCGACAGCGAAGATCTGATTCGGCCTCACGCTCGCATCGACGCGACCTGGAACGTGATCGGCGTCGATCACGTCATACAGGCATTGCGCATCGGCATTCCAGAATCGCTCGGCGAATGATCGTTGCGCTTGTTCGGCCAGCGCGGCATGGCGCCCGCCAGTGCCGCGCAGCGCATTGATCCACAAGGCCTGGATCTCGACCGGCTTGCCGATGCGCGGCGTCACCACATGGTCACCGGTCTTTGCATCCATCCAGGTCAGCTGAACGCCGGGGACACCGCAGGCGATGAGGCCGTCAACGCGATCCATGCCGATACCAAAGCGCGTGCCGGCCACATAGCCGTCGAGGATGGCGTCGGCCGCGCGCAGCACCCGTTCTCGCAATGCACGCCGGGGCGCAGCGGCGGCGATGAATTCGTACATCGCGATCACGTACCAAAGTGAGGCATCTATGGCGTTGAACTCGGGCGTTTCGCCATGGTCCGGGAAACGGTTCGGCAACATGCCTTCGGAGACCGTGCCCGCCCAGGCGTCGAGGATCGAACCGGCAAGCTCGAACCGCTCGCGCGCTAGCACCAGACCGCGCATGGCGATGAAGGTGTCGCGGCCCCAGTCGGTGAACCAGGGGAAGCCGGCGATGAGGGTGTGCCCTTGTCCGCGGCGCACGACGTAGGCCTCGGCGGCGCGGTCGATCGAGGTCAGCCGCGCGCGGCGGGCCGCTTCGATCTTGCGCACCCGCTGAGTCAATGCCATGGCGTCCACCGCGATACCGTCGCCGGCGCGCAGCACCAGCACCGCTTCGTTCGCGCGCAGATCGAAGTGAAAGCTGCCCGGCGACGCCAAGTCTTCGATCGCGTCGAGCCCACGCGCCGCTTCCTCGGCGTAGAAGAAGTTGCGAAACCATTGCGGCTCGTGCACGTAGCGGCCATTGCTGAGACCCGCCACTGCCGGCAGCCCAGCATACGGGCGCCAGGTCGCGTTGCCCGTGGACGCGCGGGCATCGAACGAGAGGCTGGCGTTCTCGCGCATCAGCGCGTGATAGTCGCGCCCCGACAGCAGGGGACGCACGCTGAGCCTGACCGCACCGGCGCCAGCGCCACCTTCGAGCCGCCACGCCAGCACGACGCTGCCATCGACCGGATCGACCAAGCATTCGTGCACCAAGGTTTCGCCACCCGGCAGCCGAAAACTCCAGCGCGGCCAGGGCTCATGCCCGAAGGCGACGAGATGATCGATGCCTCGCGGGTAGGTCACGTCCGGTGCGTAGTTCTGCGTCGACAGCGGAAACGACGCCCCCGCTATTTCGACCCAGGCCTCGAAGCCATTGACCAGCACCACCCGTTCGGCTGGCGGCCGCTGCGGCGTCAGCAGCAGGGCGTGGTAGCGCCGCGTCCGATAGCCGCCCACGGTGCCCGACGCGAAACCACCCAGGCGGTCGCTCTCAAGCCACTCGGCATCGAGCTCAGGTAGCGCGCTCACCGCGTAGGCGCGACCGGCCTGATTTGCTGCTCATCCACCGCGTTGTGGGCGTTGTGGCGCAAGGTGTATTCGGCGTGTTGCTGGATCAGCTTGGCGACGAGGCCGGTCCAGCCGGTCTGGTGGCTCGCGCCCAGCCCGGCGCCGGTGTCGCCGTCGAAGTATTCGTAGAAGAGGATCAGGTCCTTCCAGTGCGGGTCGGTCTGGAACTTCTCGTAGCGTCCGTGCGCCGGCCGGCGGCTGTTCTCGTCGCGCACGAAGAGCTTGATCAGCCGCTCCGACAAATCGCTCGTCACCTGCCACAGGCTGAGTTGCCTACCTGTATCCGCCGGCTCTCGGACCTTGAACTCGTCGCCGAGGAAGTAGTGGTGCTTTTGCAGCGACTCGATGAGCAGGAAGTTGAGCGGGAACCACACCGGGCCGCGCCAGTTGGAGTTGCCGCCGAACATGCCGCAGGTTGATTCGGCGGGTTCGTAGTCGAGGAAGTAGTGCTGACCGTCGATGTCGAACGTGAAAGGCTGCGCCGCGTGCGCCTTCGACACCGAGCGGATGCCGTGCGGGCTGAGCATGTGCGCTTCGTTCAACGCATGCTCGAGGATGCGCCCGAGCTTGTGCGAATCCACCAGCGCCAGGCGGGTGCGCTCGTCGACGCCGATGTGCGTGATGTCGGCCAGGTTGCCGAGCAACTCGGGGCGGTTCTTGACGAACCATTCATAGCGCGCCTCGAAGTCCTTGAAGGCGCTCATGGTGGGTTGGTCCGCCACCGCGATCGCGAACAGGGGAATCAGCCCGGCGATCGTGTAGGCGTTGACCGGGAAGCTGCGCCCGTCGGGCAGCTTGAGCACGTCGAAGTAGTAGCCGTGCTCGTCGTCCCACAGGCCACCGGTGTGCGCGTCGATGCGATTCACGGCTTCGCCGATGTAGACGAAATGCTCGAAGAACTTGGTCGCTACGTCTTCGTAAGTCGGGTCATCGCGCGCCAGCACGAGGGCGATGTTGAGCATGTTGAGGCAGTACATCGCCATCCAGCTCGTGCCGTCGGCCTGCTCGAGCTGCCCGCCAGAGGGCAGGCCCGAGCTGCGATCGAAGGCGCCGATGTTGTCCAGCCCGAGGAAGCCGCCCTCGAACAGGTTGTTGCCCTCGGAGTCCTTGCGGTTGACCCACCAGGTGAAGTTGATCAGCAACTTCCTGAAGATGCGCTCGAGGAAGGCCCGGTCGAAGCGCCCGGTCATCTTCTGCTCGATCTGGCAGATGCGGATCGCGGCCCAGGCATGCACCGGCGGGTTGACGTCGCTGAACGCCCATTCGTAGGCCGGCAGTTGGCCGTTCGGATGCATGTACCACTCCCGCGTGAGCAGGAGCATCTGCGCCTTCGCGAAGTCGGCATCGATGAGCGCGAAAGCGACGCAGTGAAACGCCAGGTCCCAGGCTGCGAACCACGGGTACTCCCATTTGTCCGGCATCGACAGCACGTCGGCCGCGCCAAAGTGCTGCCAGGTGTGGTTGCGCCCGTGCTTGCGTTCGGGCGGTGGCGGCGTGCCGACGGCGTCGCCGTTGAGCCAGTGATCGACCACGTAGTGGTAGTACTGCTTGCTCCAGAGCATGCCGGCGAAGGCCTGGCGCTGGACCCTGCGCATGTCCTCGGGCATTTCGAACGGCGTGACGCGCCGGTAGAACGCGTCGGCCTCGGCGATGCGGCGCGCGAAGACGGCGTCGAACTTGTTGCCGAGTGCATCCTCGATCGTGCCGCGGTTGGAAAGGCGCAGCTTGATGACGCAGGTCTCGCCGGCCGCGACGAGCCGCTGGTAGTGCGGCGCGGCCTTGCTGCCGATCCGCTCCGGGTTCACTGCATCGTGCTGGCCGTGAACGACGAACGCATCGAATGCGTCTTTCGCGAAGCCTCCAGGCGGCAGCCCCCACAGCCGCGCGCCGTTGCTCTCGTTTTCGGTGAAGAGCATGTCCTGCGACGGCTCGCAGTAAAGCCAAAACGACTCCATCGTTCGGTGCACGGTGCGCAGCACGTTCGGCCGCTTGGCGTCGGGCGCGATGCGCGGCCGCGCCGTGTCGCCCGACCACGACCAGTCGTTGCGGAACCACAGCGTCGGCAGCAGGTGCAGCGGTGCGGCGTCGGGGCCTCGATTGGCGGCGCTGATGCGCACGAGCAGGTCGTTCGGGCCGTCCTTGGCGTACTCGACGAAGACGTCGAAGTAGCGGTCGCCGTCGAAGATGCCGGTGTCGAGCAGCTCGAACTCGGCGTCCTCGCGCCCGCGGCGTCGGTTCTCTTCGAGCAGCTGCGTGTACGGGAAGGCCTGCTGCGGGTACTTGTACAAGAACTTCATGTACGCGTGGCTGGGCACGTTGTCGAGGTAGAAGTAGTACTCCTTCACGTCCTCGCCGTGATTGCCCTCGTTGCCCGTCAGTCCGAACAGGCGCTCCTTCAGGATCGGGTCGGCACCGTTCCACAGCGCCAGCGCAAAGCACAGTTGCTGCTGGTCGTCCGAGACACCGGCGATGCCGTCTTCACCCCAGCGGTAGGCGCGCGAGCGTGCCTGATCGTGGCTGAACGCCTCCCACGCCGTGCCGCCCGGGCTGTAGTCCTCGCGCACGGTGCCCCATTGACGTTCGCTGACGTAAGGGCCCCAGCGCCGCCACGGCACTGCCTTGTCGCGCGCCTCGTCGAGGCGTTTATCTTCGTCGCACCGCTTGGGCTTGGTTGCCATGTGATCTCCCTTGTCGATGCCTGCACGCAAAGGTACAGGTTCCGGTCGAGCATCCAGTAGCCCTAAGCGATGGCGGCCCTATCGGTCAGCACGATTGCGTGCCGCTGTTCGACGCGGCCGGCCGGAATCGATACGTCGGCCGCCAGCAGGCGCGCAAGCATCTTGCGCTTTTCCGTGCCGGTCACCAGCCACAGCACGCAACGGGCGCGGTTCAGGACCGGGCAGGTCAGCGTCATGCGGCGGCGGCCCATGTAGGGCGCCGTGAGGCCGACCTCGGTATCGGTCACGTCAAGCACCGCATCGCCCGGCACCAGCGAGGCCGTGTGTCCATCAGGCCCCAGGCCCAGATGCACCAGATCGAGCACCGGCGGCGAACCGGCAATGGCGTGCAGTGTCTGCGCGTACTCACGGGCCGCGGCGTCGATGTCGCTCGCCTCGACCGGCATCGCATGCACATGGGCGGCCGCGAGTGGCGCAGTGGCAAGCAATGTCTCCCGGATGTGCGTCAGGTTGCGGTCCGGGTCCCCGGCGGGCGCGATGCGCTCGTCGACCTGGAACAGATGCACTGCCTGCCACGGCAGGTCTTCATTCGCGAGCAGGCGCAGCATCTGCCAGGGCGTGTGGCCACCACTGACGGCGAAGAGGAACCGGCCGCGCACCTGCACCGCGGCGCGGGCCTGCTCCGCGATGAACTCGGCAGCGCGTTGCGCGACGGCTGCAGCATCAGCCAGCGTCTCGATCTGCATCTGACTTCAGTCCAGGCGCGGGTTGTGCCAGCCGCCGGGCGGGGCGACGGTCTGCGCCGCGTCCGACCCCCAACTGCCCGGCTGGTACGGGTGGACCCGCGTGTCCGCGTTCAGCGCCGGGTCGACGATGCGCCACGCTTCTTCGACATAGTCCTCGCGCGCAAAGAGCGTCGCGTCGCCGCGCAGGGCGTCGCCGAGCACGCGCTCGTAGGCGTCCATCTCGCCGGCGGCGGGGTGGCGGCTCGCGAGCATCTCGGCAGGCAGGCTGATGCTCTCGTCGCGCGGCGAGATCACGTTCATGCCGATCGCCAGCATCACCTCAGGGCTGACCCGCATCCGCACGTGGTTAGTTGCCGGGGTGCCGATCGAGTAGACCGATGGCGTCGGCTTCAGGCGCACCAGCAACTCGGTGCACGTGACTGGCAGGTTCTTGCCGGCGCGGATGTAGAACGGCACGCCCTGCCAGCGCCACGAGTCGATGTAGAGGCGCAACGCGGCAAACGTTTCGGTCTTCGACCCGGATGCGACGCCCGGCTCGGCCTGGTAGCCCTCGAACTGGCCGCGCACCAGATCTTCGGGCGCGAGCGTGCGCATCGCGCGCAGGACCTTGATCTTCTCGTCACGGATCGACTCACTGTCGGTGCGCACCGGCGGCTCCATCGCCAGGTTGCACAACAGCTGGAACAGGTGGTTCTGCACCACGTCGCGCACCGTGCCGACGCTGTCGTAGAACCCGCCGCGGCCCTGAACGCCGAAATCCTCGGCCATTGTGATCTGCACACTTTCGACATGGCTGCGGTTCCAGAACGGCTCCAGGAAACCGTTGGCGAAGCGAAAGTGCAGCATGTTGTGCACCGGCCCCTTGCCGAGATAGTGGTCTATACGGTAGATGTGGCGCTCGTCGAAGGTGCGCAGCAGCACATCGTTCAGCTCGATCGCCGAGGGCTGGTCGCGGCCGAAGGGCTTCTCGACGACGACGCGCGCGCCGGCCGTGCAGCCGGCTGCGGTGAGCTGCTCGACGACACTGGCAAACAGTGTCGGCGGGATCGCAAGGTAGTGCATCGGACGCTTCGCCGAGCCGAGCTCTTTGCGCAGTGCGGCAAAGGTCGCGGCGTCGCCGTAGTCGCCATCCACGTAGCGCAGCAGACCCTGCAGCTTGGCGAAGGCATCGAGGTCGAGCCCGCCGTGCTTCTCGAGGCTGTCGCGCGCGCGTTCGCGCAGCTGCTCGATGCCCCAGCCCGCCTTGGCAACGCCGATCACAGGCACGTCGAGCGTGCCGCGCTTGATCATCGCCTGCAGCGACGGGAAGATCTTCTTGTACGCCAGGTCGCCGGTGGCGCCGAAGAAAACGAGCGCGTCGGCGGCGGACGGTGAGGGTCGGCTCATGGTGCGGTGCTCAGGTTCATTTCCCGGCGGGCTTTTCGTGGTGGCCGCCGAACTGGAAGCGCATCGCCGACATCAGCTTGTTCTGGAACTCGGCCTCGCCGCGAGAAGCGAAGCGCTCGTAGAGCGCGGTCGTCAGCACCGGCGCCGGTACGGCCTCGTCGATCGCCGCCTTGATGGTCCAGCGGCCTTCGCCTGAATCGGACACCCGGCCGCCGAACTTGGCCAGCGCCGGATCCTCGATCAAGGCCGAAGCCGTCAGGTCGAGCAGCCACGACGAGATCACACTGCCGCGGCGCCAGACCTCGGCGACGTCGGGCAGGTTCAGGTCGTACTGGTAGTGCTCGGGGTCGCGCAACGGCGTCGTCTCGGCGTCGATTTCATGCTGCTGCTTGCCGACGTTGGCCGACTTCAGGATCGAAAGGCCCTCGGCATACGCGGCCATGATGCCGTACTCGATGCCGTTGTGAACCATCTTCACGAAGTGGCCGGCGCCGCTGGGGCCGCAGTGCAGGTAGCCCTCTTCGCAGGTACCGCCGGCCTTCTCACGGCCCGGGGTGCGGTCGATGTTGCCGATGCCCGGGCCGATTGTCTTGAAGATCGGATCGAGCCGCTGCACGGTGGCCTTCGGCCCGCCGATCATCATGCAGTAGCCGCGCTCCAGGCCCCAAACGCCGCCGCTGGTGCCGACGTCGACGTAGTCGATCTTCTTCGCGGCCAGCTCCTTCGAGCGCCGAATGTCATCAACGTAGTAGGAATTGCCGCCGTCGATCAGCGTGTCGCCGGCTTCGAGGTGCGGCAGGATGTCGGCGATCGTCTTGTCGACGACGGCAGCAGGCACCATCAGCCAGACGGCGCGCGGCTTGGCGAGCTTGGCGACGAGATCGGCGAGCGACGATGCGCCGGTCGCGCCTTCCCTCGCAAGCTCGGCCACCGCCTTCGGCGCCATATCGAACACTGTGCACTGGTGGCCGTCCTTCATCAGTCGGCGAACCATGTTCGCGCCCATGCGGCCGAGGCCGATCATTCCGAGTTGCATATGAGTTCTCCTTGGTGGATCGGGGTGATTCGGGACCGCGCTGGCGGCGGGCAGTTCACGGCCCCTTGAGCTTTCGGTAGCGTTGTAACAGCGCATTTGTCGAGCTGTCGTGGGCTGGCGTAGGTGCATCCACGGCGAGTTCCGCAATGATGCGCTGGGCGAGCACCTTGCCGAGTTCGACGCCCCACTGATCGAACGAATCGATATGCCAGATCGCGCCCTGCGTGAACACGCTGTGTTCGTAGAGTGCGACGAGCTTGCCGAGCGCTTCGGGTGTCAGCTTGTCGAGTAGCAGTGTGTTCGACGGCCGGTTGCCTTCAAAGCAGCGGTGTGGCACCAGCCAGTCTGGCGAGCCTTCGGCCTTCACTTCATCAGCCGTCTTGCCGAAGGCAAGCGCCTCGCCCTGCGCAAACACGTTGGCGAGCAGTATGTCGTGGTGCTCGCCGAGCGGGTTCAGCGACTGGCCGAAGCCGATGAAGTCGCACGGGATCAGCCGCGTGCCCTGGTGGATCAGTTGGTAGAACGAATGCTGGCCGTTGGTGCCCGGCTCACCCCAGTAGACCGGCCCGGTCTCGCAGCCGACCGGCGCGCCGTCGAGCCGCACGTGCTTGCCATTGCTCTCCATCGTCAGCTGCTGCAGGTAGGCCGGGAAGCGCTTCAGGTACTGCTCGTACGGCAGCACTGCGACGGTGCTGGCGCCGAGGAAGTTGTTGTTCCACAGCGCGATCAGGCCCATCAGCACCGGCAGGTTGCGCTCGAAGGGCGCGCTGCGGAAGTGCTCGTCCATCGCGTGGAAGCCGCCGAGCATCGCGCGGAAGTTGTCCGGGCCTACCGCCAGCATCGTCGACAGGCCGATTGCCGAATCCATCGAGTAGCGGCCGCCGACCCAGTCCCAGAAGCCGAACATGTGGTCGATCGAGATGCCGAACTTCGTCACCTCGGCGGCGTTGGTCGACACTGCGACGAAGTGCTTGGCAACCGCGCTCGCATCGCCACCGAGGCCGGCCAGTGCCCACGCGCGCGCCGAGTGCGCATTGGTCATGGTCTCAAGCGTCGTGAAGGTCTTGGACGACACGATGAACATCGTTTCGTCGGCCGCCAGGTCGTGCGTGGCTTCGGCGAAATCGGTGCCATCGACGTTGGAGACGAAGCGAAACACCATGTCGCGCGCGCTGTAGTGGCGTAGCGCTTCATACGCCATCACCGGGCCGAGGTCGGAGCCGCCGATGCCGATGTTGATGACGTTCCTGATGCGCTTGCCGGTATGGCCCTTCCAGGCGCCGCTGCGCACGCGATCGGCGAAGGCGGCCATGCGGTCCAGCACTTCGTGTACCGCCGGCACGACGTTCACGCCATCGACGGCGATCGACGACCCGCGCGGCGCGCGCAGTGCGGTGTGCAGCACGGCGCGGTTCTCCGACACGTTGATCTTGTCGCCGCGGAACATCGCATCGATGCGCGTGCGCAGGCCCGCCTCGTCGGCCAGTGCCAGCAGCAGGCGCAAGGTTTCGTCGGTGATGCGGTTCTTCGAATAGTCGAGATAGATTCCGACCGCGTCGAGCGCCATCCGCTCGCCACGACCTGGGTCGTCAGCGAAGAGCTGGCGCAGTCGCAGCCCTGCTACGTCCGCGTGGTGGGCCGACAGCGCCTTCCAGGCAGCGCAATGGGTCACCGAGGGGGTCTGGGTGTTGCTCATGCCGAACTTCAGCCCTTGTTCAAGTTGTCGGCGGCGTCGCGGCGTCGCGGCGCTGCAGGTCGCTTCTTCGTCGAAGGCTGGGCGGCGCCGCTTGCAGGTTTTGTGCTTGCTCCAGCGGGGCCTTCCCACATCCGCAAACCCCCGGCGAACGCATTCGCGTTGTCTCCCGCGCGACAGCCGGGCGGCAAGTTCTTGAAGTGGCGGATGTTGCCGCCGCCGATCACGATGTCGTCGGGCACGAGCGCCGCCCGCAGGCGCGCGATCACGTCGATCACGCGCTTGCGCCACTTCTTCTTGCCGTCGTGCTCGAGCGCATGTTCGCCGACGTAGTCTTCGAAGGTCTTCTTTCGGTACGGCAGGTGGGCAAGCTCCATCGGCACCACGATACCTTCGATGACCATCGTCGAGCCGAGCCCGGTGCCGAGGCCGAGGAACAGCAGCTTGCCTTGCCTGTAGCTGCCGAGCGCCTGCATCGCCGCGTCGTTCATCATCTTGACCGGGGAGCCGAAGGCGGCGGGGTAGTCGAAGTCGACCCAGCCGGTGCCCAGGTTGTGCGGTTCGGTGGCAGGCTGATCGTGCTTCACGACGGCGGGAAAGCCGATCGACACGGCATCGTACTTCCAGCCCTCGGCGAGCTTCTTCACTCCTTCAACCATCTGCTCGGGCGTCATGTTCGGGCCCGAGTCGAAGCTTCGCGGCTCCATCTCGCCGGAAGCGAGAATCTTGACGTGGCTGCCGCCGACATCGATCACGAGTACGTTCATGGTGCGCCTCAGGCCGTTGCGAGCGCGGAGCTCTTGGAGGCGATCACGCCCAGCAACTCGTTCCACGATTTGACGAACGAGGCTGCCCCTTCGGTTTGCAGGCGCGCGGCGAGCGCGTCCAGATCGACTCCTGCGGTGCGGAAGCGCGCCAGCACGGCCTCGCAGTCGCCGCCGTCGGCGGGGATTGCGGCGCCGAGTTTGCCGTGGTCGGCGAACGCCTCGAGCGTCGCTTCGGGCATGGTGTTGATCGTGAACGGCGCGGCCAGCGCTTCGACGTACAGCGTGTCGGAGGCCTTCGGGTCCTTCGTTCCCGTGCTCGCCATCAGCAGGCGCTGCACTGGCGCACCGGCGTTCAGCACGGCGCGGTAGCGCGGCGTGGCCAGCAGATCGCAGTACGCCTTGTAGGTTTGCTGCCCGATGGCGATGCCAAGCTTCACGTTCAACCCCGCAGGGACCTTGCCCGCGACGGCAACATCCCAGCGGCTGACGAACAGCGACGCCGCCGACGAAACGTACGGCGACAGGCCGGCTGCAATACGCCGTTCTATGCCGCGCAGCCAGGCCTCGGCCGAGGCGACATATTGCGCGCTGGAAAACAGCAGCGTCACATTCACCGGCACGCCGGCGAAGATCGCCTCTTCGATGGCGGGCAGGCCCTCGGCGGTGCCGGGAATCTTGATGAAGAGATTTTGCCTCGCGGCGCGTGCATGCAGATCGCGGGCCGCCGCGATGGTGGCCTTGGTGTCGTAGGCCAGCAGCGGCGAGACTTCCAGCGAGACCCAGCCGTCGACGCCGTGCGTGCGCGCGTGGACGGGCATGAACAGATCGGCCGCGCGCGCGAGGTCGTCGAGCGCCAGTTCGAAGAACAGCGCCTCACCCGACTTGCCCTCCTTCAGCTTGCGGCGAATGTCGTCGTCGTAGTCGGTGCTGCCCTTGATCGCGTGATCGAAGATGCTCGGGTTCGAGGTCAGGCCGGTCACCGACAACTCGTCGATGTAGTGCTGCAAGGTACCGCTCGCGAGCAGCTTGCGCGTGATGTTGTCGAGCCACAGGCTTTGGCCCAGGGCGCTGAGTCGGGCGGTTCGTTCCATGGATGGGATCCTCCGGGTGGGTGACGGCGGGCAATGTGCCACGTCAGGTCAGTCCGGGTGCTGCATGTGCGCCGATTGACTGACGAATCTTTGGGCATCATAGGCAAGAAGTCGGCCGATGCGATCGATGCCCATGCAGGCGAAGTCGGCCGTGAATGCGGCAATTTTCGATCCCGTTACTGCGGTTGGCATGGCGAACCGCGGCGCGCCGCCTGAAGATTCGAGTTCGCCACGCGTGCCGCCGGCATGGGTCGAGGACGTCGGCGCGTGGGAGCGTTAGCATTCGACGCGAAGAGGCAGCGCCAACCCATGGAACTCGACCCAGTCATCCTGTCGCGAATCCAGTTCGCGTTCCTGATCAGCTTTCACATCATCTTCCCGGCCTTCACGATCGGCCTGGCGGCGTGGCTGGCGACGATCGAAGGCGCGCACCTGTTCACCGGCAAGGCCGTGTATCGGCGCGTGTTCGACTTCTGGCTCAAGGTCTTCGCCGTGTCCTTCGGCATGGGCGTCGTCACCGGCATCGTGATGGCCTTCCAGTTCGGCACCAACTGGAGTGTGCTGGCGGTCAAGGCCGGCTCGATCCAGGGCCCGCTGCTCGGCTACGAAGGCTTCACCGCCTTCATGCTCGAAGCCACCTTCTTCGGCGTGATGCTGCTCGGGCGCAACCGCGTGTCGCCGCGCTTCTACTTCTTCGCCTGCTGCATGGTCTCGCTGGGCACGATGTTCTCGTCGTTCTGGATCCTGGCCAACAACAGCTGGATGCAGGTGCCGGTCGGCCATGAGATCATCGACGGCAAGATCGTGCCCAAGGACTGGATGCAGATCGTGCTCGGCCCGGTGCAGCTGGTGCGCTGGCCGCACATGCTGCTGGCCGCCTTCCTGACCATCAGCGATGTGCGTGGCGGCCACCGGCGCCTGGTACACCTTGCGCAAGGTGCACCGCGACGAAGGGCGTGTCATGCTGCATTGGGGTCTGGGCCTGGTGGCGGTGCTGATTCCGGTGCAGATGTTCTTCGGCCACCTGACCGGGCCTGTACGTGCTCGAAGCATCAGCCGGCCAAGTTCGCCGCCATCGAGGCGCGCTGGAAGAACGAGCAGCCGGCCAGCGAGGTGCTGATCGCCTGGCCCGACGAGGCCAACGAGCGCAACCTCTTCGCCATCACCGTGCCCAAGCTGGGCAGCATGATCGCCTCGGGCAACTGGACCTCGGCCGAAGTCGGCCTCGAATCGTTCCCGAAGGAAGACCGACCGCCGGTGGTGATCCCGTTCTTCGGCCTTTCGCATCATGGTCGGCATGGGCCTGATCATGCTGGCGGTGTCCTGGTTCGGCAACCTGCTGCGCTGGCGCGGCACGCTGGAGACCCAGCGCTGGTTCCTGTGGGGCACCTATTCTGTCGTTTCCGGCCGGCTTCGTCGCCGTGCTCACCGGCTGGTACACCGCCGAAGTCGGCCGCCAGCCGTGGGTGATCTACGGCCTGCTGCGCACCAAGGATGCGGTGACGCCATCGCTGGTGACGAGCGACGTCGCCATTCTCGCTGGCCGGCTACGTGCTGGTCTATGCGGTGGTCTACAGCTTCGGGCTGTACTACATCTACAAGCTGCTGCACGACGGGCCGCGCCTTGAAAAGACGAACCTGCCCGCGCCCAATGCCACTGGCAATCGGCCGCTGGCCTTTGCCGGCGATGCCGACACCGCCACCGGCGCCAGCAGCGGGAAAGCGTCATGAGCGAGTTGCAAGCCAGCGACCTCGCGCTGTTCTGGGCCGGCGTGATCGCGTTGTCGATCATGGTGTACGTGATCCTCGACGGCTTCGACCTCGGCGTGGGCATACTCTTCGGCACGCTGCGCCAGGAGCACCAGCGGGTGCAGATCATGAACACGATTGCGCCGTTCTGGGACGGCAACGAGACCTGGCTGGTGATCGTCGGCGCTGGCTTGTTCGCCACCTTTCCTGTCGTCTACGCGGTGTTCATGTCGGCCTTCTACCTGCCCGTCCTGCTGCTGCTGTTCGGCCTGATCTTTCGTGGCGTGGCGTTCGAGTTCCGCAACCGCACGCAACGTTTCCGCGGGCTGTGGGATGCGGGCTTCTTCCTCGGCTCCATCGTCGTGGCCTTCGTGCAGGGCGCGGCCGTGGGCGCGATGATGCGCGGCATCGCCGTGCGCGATGGGCAATTCACCGGCGGCTCGCTGGACTGGCTGCATCCGTTCTCGGTGCTCACCGGCATCGGGCTCGTCTTTGGTTACGCGCTGCTCGGCGCGGGCTGGGTGGTCGTGAAGAGCGAAGGCGAATTGCGCGACTGGGCCAACGCGCGCATACCCAGGCTGGCTGCCATCGTGTTTGCCATCATCGGCTTGTGTTTCGTCGTCGTGCTGACGGTGGATGCCGGTGCGGTCGCGCAGGGCCACTTGCGCGACCGCCCCTGGGGTCTGGTGTTTCCGCTGCTGGGGGTGGTGGCACTGGTGGCCGCCGTGCTGGCGGCGCGTGCGCGGCGTGACCACGGGCCGTTCGCCTTCACGGTGCTGTTCTTCCTGTGTGCCTTCCTCACCCTGGGCGTGATGTTCTGGCCTTACATGGTGCCCTACCAGGTCACCGTGGCCAGTGCGGCCGCGCCCGATGCGTCGCTGCAGTTCCTGTTCTACGGCGGCGTTGTGGTGCTGCCGATCATTGCGGTCTACACCGCCGGGGTGTATTGGGTCTTCCGCGGCAAGGTGCACACGGGCTACGAATGACGCTTCCCGTTTGCGGTGCGATGCCTGCCAGCCGCGCCATCGACGATCCAGCCACTTCGGTCCTTGGCTCGATCACTGTCCACGGGGGTCACTCTTCTCAGACGCCGGCAAGCGCAACGAGCACCGAGTTCAGCAGATAGACCGCCACCAGCCCGATGCTGACCCAGCTCGTCACGCGAAGCACCCGGCCCTGCGGGCGCAGCACGAGCCCGATCATCACCAGCCCCGTCATTACGGTCGCCGTCACCGCGGTGCCGGCGTGCACTGGCGCGGCGTCGGCCAGCAGCGCGCCGCGCCGGTAGAACAGGTCGTCGATGGCCAGGATGGTGACGTTGAACAGGTTGCTTCCCAGCAGGTTGCCGATCGCCATATCGAGTGCGCCCAGCCGAAGCGCGCCGAACGTCACCGCCATCTCCGGCAAGGTCGTGACGATCGCCATGAACACGGTGCCGACGAAGCTTTGAGACAGCCCGAACGCAAGCGCGAGCCGGTCGGCCACCTCGGGCAACCAGCTGCCGGCGGCCAGCACCACCAGCGCCGACACACCGAATCGCCACCAGGCGCGGCGAGCCGCCTCGCGCGGCGGCGTGCGCGAGGCCGCGGCGGCCGCAGCGTCGGCGACGGCTTCGGCCGCCTCCGCGGCGCGCATGATGCGATCGTGCGCGTGTACGTTGCGCAATGCCAGCAGGTACAGAGCCAGCAGCGCGGGGCTGGTCAACCCCAGATTCAGCACTACCGGCAAGCGCGGGCCGGCCAGCAGGCCAAGCGCCGCCAGCCCGAGCAGGACGACGCCGAAGGCCGCCGTCAGCAGGTGCGTCGGGCTGGCGTGACGGTAGATCGGCTGGCTGGGCCGCAGCGCATCGACGACCACCAGGAAGACGAGGTTGAACACGCAGGCGCCGAGCGCGTTGCCGACCGCGAGGTCGGGCGCATCGATCAGCGCCACGGCGCTGATGCCTGAGGCCAGTTCGGGCAGCGACGTCACCGTGGCCAGCAGGGCCAGCCCGACCCAGCCGCGCCCCCAGCCATTCGCATCGGCCAGCGCGTCGGCGCTCTCGGAGAGAACGTAGCCGGCGCGCGCGATCAGCGCCGCGCAAATCGCGAACTGCAACAGCAGCCATGGCAGCGAGTTCATCGCCAGCGCCGCAACACCCACTTGCGCAGTTCGCCGAACCACAGCACGGTGCTGCCCATCGCGACGCAGACGCCCCACTGAGCGAGACTCATCGGCACCGTGCCAAACGCGATGTTGAGCCAACCGACGTGCACCACCGCCACCTGTAGCAGCGCCGACAGCGCGATCGCGCCCCACAGCCACGGGTTGACGAACAGGTGGTGGAAGGCGCTGATGGTTTCTGAGCGCGCGTTGAAGCAGTTGAACAATTGGGCGAACACCAGCACGGTGAAGCCGGCCGTGCGCGCGTTGTCGATATTGCGCGTGCCCTCGATCAGCCCGCCGGGCAGGTAGAGGTCGATGGTCAGCAGCGTGGCCACCGCCATCACCAGCCCGATCTCGATCACGCCCCCCCACATGCGCGCGTCGATCGCAGACTCGCTCGGTTTGCGCGGCGGGCGCGCCATCACGTCGTCGGTTGCAGGGTCGATACCCATCGCCAGCGCCGGACCCGAGTCGGTGACGAGGTTGATCCACAGGATCTGCGTTGCGAGCAGCGGCAGCACCAGCGCGCCGCTTTCGCCGCCGGCACCGAGGCCGATGACGCCGGCGCCGACCACGCCCAGGAACACCGTCAGCACTTCGCCCATGTTGGACGACAGCAGGTAGCGCAGGAACTTGCGGATGTTGTCGAAGATGCCGCGGCCCTCGCGCACCGCCTCGACAATCGTCGCGAAGTTGTCGTCGGCCAGGATCATCTTGGCCGCCTCCTTGGTGACTTCGGTGCCGGTGATGCCCATCGCGACGCCGATATCGGCCGATTTCAGCGCCGGCGCGTCGTTGACGCCGTCGCCCGTCATGGCAACGATGTTGCCGTCGGCCTGCAGCGCATCGACGATGCGCAGCTTGTGCACCGGCGCCACGCGGGCGAAGACCGAGGTCTCGCGCACGGCGGCGGCAAGACCGGCAGCGTCGAGCCGGTCCAGGTCGGCGCCGGTCAAGGCCGCGGCACCGTGCGCCACCAGCCCCAGGTCGGTGGCGATGCGCGCCGCCGTCCGCGGATGGTCGCCGGTGATCATGATCACGCGGATGCCTGCCCGCTGCGCCTCGCGAATCGCGACTGCCGCCTCGTCGCGCGGCGGGTCGATGATGCCGACCGTGCCGACGAAGATCAGGTCTTGTTCCAACTGTTCCAACTTCGACGCGGCCTGCGGGTCTTCGTCCGCTTCCAGAGGTCGGTAGGCCACCGCGAGCGTGCGCAAGGCCTCGTCCGACAGTGCGTCGACATCGGCTGCGGCGCGCGCCCGACGCTCGGCATCGAACGGCAGCACGTCCATGCCCACGCGCACCTGCGTGCAGCGCTCCAGCAGCACGTCGGGTGCTCCTTTGGTGATGACGACCAGCGCGCCGCCATGTTCGAGGTCGCGCTCGATGGTGGACATCATCTTGCGGTCCGAGCTGAACGGGATCTCGGCGACGCGCTCGAAACGCCTTTCACGTCGGTCGTTCACACCCAGCTTGCGCTCGGCCACCAGGAACGCAGCCTCGGTCGGGTCGCCCTGGATCTCCCACGCGCCGTTGTCGGCCTGGCGCAGATCGGCGTTGTTGGCGAGACTGCCGCCACTGAGCACGACGAGCTGCTCGGCATGGAGTGGACCGCTGGTGAGCTCGCCACTCTCGTTGCGCACCTGCCCCTGCGGCGCGTAGCCGACGCCGCTGACGTGGCTGCCGCCGGAGGCGGTCAGCACTCTCTCGATCGTCATCTCCGAACGTGTCAGGGTGCCGGTCTTGTCGGTGCAGATCACCGAGGCCGAGCCCAGCGTCTCCACCGACGACAATTTCTTGACGATCGCGTTGCGCCTGGCCATACGCTGCACCCCGAGCGCCAGCACCACCGACAGGATCGCCGGCAGGCCTTCGGGCACGGCGGCCACGGCCAGCGACACGCCAAGCAGCAGCACCGTGATGACGTCCGATGCGCTGCGGATGTCGGACAGCAGCAGGATGGTACCCACCACGACGATCGCGATCGCCACCACTGCGATGCTCAGCATGCGGCCGATGCGTACGACTTCCATCTGCAGCGGCGTCGGCACTTCGGCCGTCGCGTCCAGCATGCCGGCAATCGCACCCATCTCCGTGTGCATGGCGGTGGCCGTGACCACGGCACGTCCAGTGCCCTGCACGACGGCGGTGCCCTTGAACACGAGATTCAATCTGTCGCCCAACGCCGCGGCAGCGGGCAGGGTTGCGGCATCCTTCAGCACAGCCTCGCTTTCACCGGTGAGCGAGGCTTCGAGTACGCGCAAGGTGTTGGCCTGCAACAGCCGCGCATCGGCGCCTACGGCGTCGCCCTCGCCGAGCACGAGCACATCACCGCGCACCAACTGCGCGCTCGGCACACGCTGCTCGCGGCCGTCGCGCAGCACGGTCGAACTCACCGCAGTCATGCGCGCGAGCGCGGCAACGGCGTTTTCGGCGCGCGCCTCTTCGACGAAGCCGAGCGTGCCGTTGAGCAGCACGACCACCCCGATGACGATCACATCCACCGGCCAGCCGACGCGCCCCTCGATCAGCCAGGCGACCAGCGCAATCGCCATCGCGACGAGTAACAGGTACACCAGCGGATCCTGGAACTGCGCCAGCAAGCGGCGCCACAAGGGTCGCACCGCCGCCGCGCGCAACTCGTTCGGGCCGTCCCGCGCGAGCCGTCGCGACGCCTCGTGTGAGCTCAGGCCCTGGATCAGGTCAGCGTCCAGGCCACGGGCCACCTCGTCAGCATCGCGCAGGGAGGGGTCGCGTGGCTCAGCCGCCTTCAAGTCGGGTCGTGACATCAGCTTCAGTTCAAGGCCATTGGCCGAACCTCAGAACGTCGCCGTCGCCCCTGGCGGACGCTTGTTCGCCAGAGGGCCACGGTGCTTCGGGTCATCCATGCCAGATCGTTTTCCTTGGCGGTCGTGATTGGTGGGCTTCCGCTTGTGCTCATCACCTCCCAGAAAGCGAGGGGCGCACCAAGAAGATTGCTGCAAATAGTACGCTGCCGTCCCGAGCCGCCCTGCACGCGGCGTTGGGGCGAAGCGATGACGGCCAAGCGAGTCGAGTCATCGGGGGTTGCGGACGAGGGACGACTTCTGGCGGCGGGTTGAACCATAGATCTCGGCTAGTACGCGGCTAGCCAACAAGGAGTTCGTTCGCAAGGCGGGCCTGGTTCGGCAGCGCCAGCGCGGTTCACAAGCGCTTTCGCTCAACCGATTTCGCAAGCTGCTCGTCCGGCTCCCGGCCTTGGCGAAGTCTCAATCGGACCGCAGCTCCGCATTGCGCAGCCGCAGCGCGTTGGCGATCACCGATGCCGAGCTGAGGCTCATCGCCAGCGCGGCGATCAGTGGCGACAGCAACCATCCGGTGAACGGGTACAGCACGCCGGCGGCGAGCGGCACGCCGAGCGCGTTGTAGATGAAGGCAAACGCGAGGTTCTGCCGCATGTTCGCAATCGTCGCCACGGACAATGTGCGTGCAGTCGCGATGCCGCGCAGGTCGCCCTTGACGAGCGTGAGTTGCGCGCTGTTCATCGCGACGTCGGTGCCGGTGCCCATGGCGATGCCGACGTCGGCGCGCGCGAGGGCTGGCGCGTCGTTGATGCCGTCACCAACCATCGCAACGATGCGCCCTTCGGCCTGCAACTTCTCGACCAGCGCGAGCTTGTCGGCCGGCTTGACCTCGGCGTGCACTTCATCGATGCCGAGGCGGGCGCCGACCTCGCGCGCCGTGGTCAGGCCGTCACCGGTGGCCATCACGATTCGCAAGCCGGCGTTGCGCAGCGACTTCAAGGCTTCGGGCGTCGTCGCTTTCACCGGGTCGGATACCGCGAGCACACCGGCCAGCCGGCCGTCCACGGCCAGGTGCATCACGCTCGCGCCCTGGCCGCGCAGCGTTTCGGCCACCTCGCGCAACGCGGAAACGTCGACGCCGAGTTGATCCATCAGCGCGGTGTTGCCGAGCGCGAGTGACTTGTCGTCGATCTGGCCGCGAACACCGATACCGGATTCTGAATCGAACTGTGTGGGGCTCGTCAGCGTGAGCCCGCGCTCCCGTGCGGCGGCGACGATCGCGGCGGCGAGCGGGTGTTCACTGCCCTGGTCCAGGCTCGCCGCCAGCCGCAACACGTCTTCCTCGCCGAAGGCGTCCGTGCCGACCGCCTTCTCGAACACGGGGCGGCCCTCGGTGAGCGTGCCGGTCTTGTCGACGATCAGCGTATCGACCTTGCGCAGGTTCTCGATCGCCGCGGCGTCGCGAAAGAGAACGCCGTTCGTCGCCCCCTTGCCGGTGGCGACCATGATCGACATCGGCGTCGCGAGGCCAAGCGCGCAGGGGCAGGCGATGATGAGCACCGCCACCGCATTGATCAGCCCGAAGATCCAGCTCGGCTCGGGCCCGAAGAAGCCCCAGACGAAGAACGTCAAGAGCGCGATGCCCACCACGGTAACGACGAAGTAGCCGGCGATGACGTCGGCCAGCCGTTGCATCGGCGCGCGCGAACGCTGGGCTTGCGCGACCATCTGGACGATTTGCGATAGCACGGTGGCCGAGCCGACGTGCTCCGAGCGCATCACCAGCGCGCCGCTCGTGTTCATGGTGGCGCCGATCAGCGTGTCGCCGGCGCGCTTGGTCACCGGCAGCGGCTCGCCGGTCAGCATCGATTCGTCGAGCGCGCTGCTGCCTTCGATGACGACGCCATCGACCGGCACCTTCTCACCCGGGCGAACGCGCAGCCGGTCGCCAACGTGCACGTGCGACAGCGGCACGTCCTCCTCGCTGTCGTCGGCGTTGATGCGTCGCGCCGTCTTGGGCGCGAGGCCGAGCAGAGACTTGATGGCCGCCGAGGTCTGCGAACGGGCCTTCAGTTCGAGTACCTGGCCGAGCAGCGTCAGCGAGATGATCGCCGCCGCCGCTTCGAAGTACACCGCGACACGCCCGTCGATGACGAAAGTCGGCGGAAAGACCTGCGGCGCAAGCGTCGCGACGACGCTGTAGACAAACGCGACGCTCGTCCCGAGACCGATCAGCGTCCACATGTTGGGGCTGCGGTTGATCACGGATTGCGCGCCCCGCAGGTAGAACGGCCAGCCTGCCCACAGCCCGACCGGCAGCGTGAGTACGAGTTCGACCCAGTTCTGCGTGTCGCCCTCGAACAAATGGAATCGGTGGCTGCCCATCGCCAGCGCGACGACCACCGCGGTGAACGGCAGGCTCCACCAGAAGCGCCGCCGGAAGTCGGCCAGTTCCGGGTCCTCATCGTCTTCGAGCGTCGGCATCAGCGGCTCGAGCGTCATGCCGCACTTGGGGCAGTTGCCGGGATGGTCCTGCCGGATTTCCGGGTGCATCGGGCAGGTGTAGATCGTGCCAGTCTCGGCTGCGGCGTGCTGCACCGGCGGCGTACCCTCCTTGTGACGATGATCGCCACGGTGGGCCGCAGCCTGCGCCTTGCGATCCGACGGCGCGCTCACCGTGTCAGCCCTTCGAGCCGGGCACGTCGCGATCGAGCAGCGCCTTGCGTTTCTCGTATTCCTCGGGCGTGACCTCGCCGGCGGCCAAACGCCGTTGCAGCACGTCATGCGGCGTCTCGCGCCGTTGCCCGCGGCGACCCCAGGCAACGAACACGATCACGCCGATGAGCAGGATCCAGAAGATCCACCACGCTCCGTGCATGCCGCCCATGCCGAACCCGCCGTCGTAGAACATGTGCATCTCCTTCTGGCAGCAGGGCGCAACTGCCTACTTTGCAGCGGGCGCGTACTGCATGCGGTCCATCATCAGCTGCATGATGGACTGCATCATTTCCATGCGCTGCTCTAGCGTGCCGTCAGGCCCGGCCATGTGGCCCGATACGCCCGGCATGGTGGTGGAACCCATCTGGCCCATCATGGCCATGCCGCCGTGCATCAGATTCATCTGTTCGAGCATCAAGGCATTGCGCTCGTCGGGTGTCTTGGCAGCCAACATCTTGTCGTGCATCTGCTGCATCGCCTGCATTTGTTGGGTGTAGCCCGGCATGGCAACGCGGGCGCCCATTCCCGTGCCGGGATTGGCCGGCATCGCCTGGGCGATCTGAACCGCATCGGCGCTTGTCGGATGGTGGCTGTCATGCGAATCCGGCGTGGCTGCATGGCTTGCAAGCGGGATCGAGAATGCCGCGATGAAAGCGTAGATGGATTTCGTGCGTGTGCTTGTCATTTCGGACTCCTGGTTGGCGCGATTCGTGGTGGCGAGGGCAATCGGGCAACTTCGGCGTCGCTGCATGACGCAGGCGCGAACCCGATCTCGCGTCGCGCGCGAACCGACTCGTATGTTGACCGGCAGCGACCAACGGCCAGATGACGCCTGCATTACATCGATGTAGTCTGGCCGTCAGGTACTTCGATCGCGGCTGGGGGTGTTCGTTCACGCGCCACTGCAAAGTGACGAGCTGGACCGCAGCCGCGCCGACGCTTGCTACTTTTTCGCCGCAGAATCCTTGTCCATTTGCGCGAACGGCGTGAAGCGCGCCTGCTCGGGTGGCTTGCCGGGCAGGGTGATCGACAGAACGACCTTCGTGTCTGGCGCGGATGCGTACTTCGCGACACCCTTCAAGCGGTTGTCGCCGTCGGGCTGCAGCGTGGTGGTTGCCTTGCCGGAAGCGCCGAGCAGCGTCGCCGTGCCGGTTGCGCCGGCGCTCGCGATCTTGGTCCCCGCATGGTCGCTCAGATAGACGAAGACCGCGTTGTCCTTCGCCCTCTTGCTGTCCTTCGCGAGGACGAGCTCGAAGTGATATATGCCCGCCATGCGCATTTGCCCGCCGTGAGGCGTGGCGGTGGCGTCGAGGGTGGCGTCGTCGTGCGCGAACGCCGTACCCGCGCTCAAAAGCAGGGCGGCGAGGACGGTCGAGGCAAGGGTCTTCTTCATGGTGGTTTCCTGATCTGACGTTGAAGTGAAAGGGGGGTCAGAAACTTTCCGCGGACTTCGCGGCGAGCAGCCGCGCCAGGGGCTTCCCGCCCCAGCGCCAGAACATCAAGGGCGTGAGCAGGCTGTCGAGCAGCGTCGAGCTGACGAGCCCGCCGAAGATGACGACTGCGACCGGATGCAATATCTCCTTGCCCGGCGCGTCGGCCGATAGCATCAGCGGCACGAGCGCGAACGCGGCGACGAGGGCCGTCATCAGCACCGGCGTCAGCCGCTCGAGCGAACCGCGCACGATCATCGGCTTGCCGAATGTCTCGCCCTCGAACGCGCACAGGTTGATGTAGTGGCTGATCTTGAGGATGCCGTTGCGCGTTGCGATACCGGCGAGCGTGACGAACCCCACCAGGGCCGCGACCGACAAGGGCTGCCCAGAGATCCACAGCGCGACGACGCTGCCGACGAGCGCAAGTGGAATGTTGCCCATGATGATGAGCGACAGCGCCGCCGAACGATAGCGGCTGTAGAGCACGAGGTAGATCATGGCGAGCGAGACGAGCGCGAGCAAGCCGATCAGCCGCGACGCCTGCTCCTGCGCCTGGAACTGGCCTTCGAGCGCGGTGAAGTAGCCCTCGGGCAGCGGCTTCGACGCAAGCTCGGCGCGCACCGCGGCGATCGTGCGCGCCATGTCGCTGCCGTCGGTGTTGGCAGAGATCACGATGCGCCGGCGCGCGTTCTCGCGGCTGATCTGGTTCGGCCCGTCGCCGTCCTCGATGGTCGCGAGTGTGGAGAGCGGCACCGTGCCGAGCGGCGTCTCGATCGGGAGCCGGGCGAGTGAGTGCAGGTCGCGCGCGCTCTCGGGCAGGCGCACGACGAGGTCGAAGCGCCGATTGCCTTCGATCACCTGCGTGACGCGCTCGCCCTCGATCATCTGCTCGAGAGAGCGCAGCAGGGCGCCCGGTGCGAGGCCGTGGCGCGCGACCTGGTCGTAGTCGACGCGGATCGTGGCCTGCGGGATGAGCACCTGCTTCTCGATCTGCAGGTCGGTGATGCCCGGGAGCTTCGCCAGCCTTTCGCGCAGTTGCGCGGCGAGGCTGCGCAGCGTGTCGAGCTCGTCGCCGTAGATCTTGAGCGCGATCTGCGCTCGCACGCCCGACAGCAGGTGGTCGAGCCGGTGCGAGATCGGCTGGCCGACGTTGCTCACCGCCGGCAGTACCGCGAGGCGGCTGCGGATGTCGGCGACGATCTCGTCGCGGCTGCGTGCCGAGGCCTTCAGGTCGACGTCCATCTCGCTGTAGTGCACACCTTCGGCATGCTCGTCG
The DNA here is from genome assembly GCA_963774675.1 of uncultured beta proteobacterium. GTDB lineage: Bacteria > Pseudomonadota > Gammaproteobacteria > Burkholderiales > Burkholderiaceae_C > CAIKUF01. Next base: position 514,591 of record CAVZFV010000014.1, read on the forward strand.
AGTTCGGCGCGCCCGGTGCGCCGGCCGACCTGCGTGACCTCGGGCACCGCCGCGATGAGCTGCTCGGCCAGCGTGCCGACGCGGCTCGATTCGGCAAGCGACGTGCCGGGGCTGAGCAGCACGTTGATCGTCAAGGTGCCTTCGTTGAACGGCGGAAGGAACGAGCGCGGGAAGAGCGCGACGCTCGCCGCCGCGAAGATGACCGCCGCGAGTGCGCCGACGAGCAGCACTCCCGCGTGTGCGAAAGACCAGTTCAGCATCCGCGCATCCCAGCGCTTGAGCCAGGCGACAACCGGGCTGTCGCCATGATCGAGCCGTTTCATGCCCGGCAGCAGGTAGTAGGCGAGCACCGGCGTGAGCGTGACCGAGACGATCATGCTCGCAAGGATCGAGACGATGTAGGCGACGCCGAGCGGCGTGAAGAGCCTTCCTTCGATGCCCGGCAACAGGAAGAGCGGCACGAACACGAGCACGATGATGACGGTGGCGTAGACGATGGCCGATCGCACCTCGAGCGTCGCCTTCGCGATCACTTCGATCACCGGCCGCGGCGCGGACAGCGCGCGATTGAGCCTCAAGCGGCGCAATACGTTCTCGACGCCGACGACCGCGTCGTCGACCAGTTCGCCGATCGCGATCGCGAGGCCGCCGAGCGTCATCGTGTTGATCGACAGGCCGAAGTAGTTGAAGACGAGCGCCGTCACGAGCAGCGAAACCGGGATCGCGGCGAGCGAGATCAGCGTCGTGCGCACGTTGAGCAGGAACAGGAACAGCACGATGGCGACGAGGATCGCGCCGTCGCGCAGCGCCTCCTCGACGTTCGATACGGAGTGCTCGATGAAGTCGGCCTGACGGAACAGGAAGTGCGGCGCCTCCATACCCGCGGGGAGATTGCCTGCGAGCGCGGCGATCGCCGCCTCGACCTCGTGCGTCAACTTCACGCTGTCGGCGCCGGGCTGCTTCTGTACCGAGAGCACGACCGCAGGCTTGGCGTTGTAGCTCGCGTCGCCGCGCTTGTTGGCCGCGGCGATCGTTACGTCGGCGACCTGCTTGAGCAGGATCGGTTGCCCGTTCCTGACCGCAACGACGATGCTCTGCAGGTCCTCGATGCGGTGCGTGCGCCCGATCTGGCGGATCAGCAGCTCGCGCCCCTGTGTCTCGAGGAAGCCGCCGCTCGTGTTGGCGCCGAAGTCCTTCAGCGCGGCGTCGACCTTCTCGCGCTCGACGCCGAGCGCCTGCAGTTGGGCGGGGCGCAGTTCGACGCGGTATTGCCGCACCTCGCCGCCGATCGGGACCACCTGCGCGATGCCGCCGATCGTCAGCAGCCGCGGGCGCAGCACCCAGTCGGCGTACTCGCGCACCTGCATCGCGCTCACCATGGCGGGGTCGGCCGGCAGCGCGATGAGCAGGATCTCGCCCATGATCGAGGAGATCGGCCCGAGCTGCGGCAGCACGCCGGGCGGCATCTGTTCGCGCACCAGGTTCAGTCGTTCGGCGATCTGCTGGCGGTTGCGATAGATGTCGCTGCCCCAGGCGAATTCCACAGTCACGATCGACAGGCCGACGCCCGATACCGAGCGCACGCGCGTCACGCCGGGCATGCCGTTCATCGCCGATTCGATCGGCAGGCTGACGAGTTGCTCGACCTCCTCAGGCGCCATGCCGCCGGCCTCGGTCATCAAGGTGACGGTCGGCTTGTCGAGATCGGGGAACACGTCCACCGGCATCTGGCGCACCGTCAGCACGCCGGTGACGATGAGCAACAGCGAGACGCACAGCACCAGCAGGCGCTGGCGCAGGCTCGCGTTGATCAGGGCTTCGAACATCTATGGCACTTGTTCAGCGCACTTGCCCGAGCAGGCTCGCGCCGACGGTCACGACGCGATCGCCGCCATGCACGCCCGCGGTCACGGCGATGCGGGTGGCATCGAGCGGCTCGAAAGTGACCTTGCGCGGCGCGAAGCTCTCGGCACCGGTATGCAGCCATACGACCCAATCGCCGGCCGGATTGCGCGTGAGCGCTGCGCGCGGCAGCGCGACACCATCGATCTTGCGGCCAGTCTGCGCCGTCACCGCGAGGGGCTGGCCGACGGCGAGCGCGGCGGCGGGCGTGGTGACGCGAAACAGCAGCGGCAGCGCCTGCTCGCGCAGCTGCCGTCCGGCGCCGACGAAGCGCAGGCTCACCGCGTCGCCCCCCGGCAGCGCGGCCGATGCCGTGGTGATGCCCTGCGCGAGGGCAGGGTCGTAGGCGAGCGCCTCGACGCCCAGGCGATCCGGATCCACCACTTCGAACAGCGTGTCGCGCGCTTCGACGACCTGCCCGGCGCTGGCCTGTGCAACGCTGATCACGCCCGCCACCGGTGCGCGCAGCGCCTCGGCGTCGGCGACGCTCGCGCGCACCGCGGCGCGCCGCTTGTCGAGCGCGTCGCGTTCGACGCGGGCGGCATCGATCTCCTTTTGCGGCAGCGCCCCTTCGAGTTGCTCGACGCGCGCGAGCCGGGTCGCGGCAAGCGCCGCCTGGGCGTCGAGTTCAGCGAGCTGTGCCTGCTGGTTCGCCCGATCGATGCTGCTTGCGGTCGGCCGCAGCCAGGCGAGCAACTGCCCCTTGGTGACCTTCTGGCCGAGCGTCGGCAGCCCACCCGCGGCCGGCTCGATGCGGCCCGGCAGGCTCGCCTGCACGCGGCCGCTCGCGTTCGGATCGGCGATCACGCGGCCGTTGAGTTCGACCGTCGCCGCGAGCGGCTCCAGCTTTGCGAGTTGGGTGCGGATGCCAAGCTGGTGCTGCACCGCCTTCGGCACGAAAAGGCTGCCGTCGCTTTGACGCTGGGGTGTGGTGCCCGTCGGCTGGGCCGTGCCGGCGCCCACCCCACTTGTGTTCCCGTTCGCGTTTGGCGCCTTGTCCTGGTTGTGGTCCTCGTCCCCGTGCGCCGCTGCCACTGTCACCACGAATGCAGCCGCCGCGAGCAGCGCGATGCGTGCACATCGGATCATCGTCGTCATGGCGTCTGCTCCGCATGGATTGCTTCGCGCCGCACGCGCCGCTGACGGACGACCACGATCGTCGCCAGCAGCGCGATCAGCGCAAGTGCCGCCGCGCCGAGATTCGCGCCGCTTGCCCAGCGGCTCGCCGCGGGCGCAACGCTTGCGGTGGGCGGCACGACTTCGAGCGTTGCGCTGAGCAGGTCCGAGATGCCGCCGGACTTCTCATCGGTCTGGATCGTCACCGTCAGCGGATGACGGCCGGGCGCCTTGAAAGTGTCGCCCGCGACCGCATAGACACCAGGGCCGATGGCGGCAGCCACCGCCTCGAACGCGCCGCTTTCGATTTCGACCTCGGCGTTTGCGACCGGCTCGTTGGTCGCGAAGCGGTCGAGGTAGATCAGGAGTTGCCCGCCCTGCGGCAGGGCGACGAATTCGAAGTCCTCGCTCGCGGCGATCGCGCGCGGCCCGGCTTCGGCAACGACGGCCGTCGGCGCGGCTTCGTCTCCGTGGTCTTCGCCGCCGTGCGCGCGCGCGGTGAGCGCCAGCACGGTCAGGGCGAGCATCGTCGCGAGACGCTTCATGGCAGGACTCCGAGCGCCTGGTTCAGGCGCGATTGCGCGGCGTCGGCCGCAATCTGTTGGCGTGCGAGAGCGGCCTCGGCTTCGTAGGCAGTAGCGCGCGCGAGCAGCAGCGCGGGCAGGGCGGATTCGCCGAGCGAGAACGACTTCTCGGCGAGCTGCAAGGTGTCGGCTCCGAGCTCGCGCCGTTCGCGCGCAAGGCCGATCTGGCGGCGCGCGGCTTCGAGGTCGAGGTTGGCGCGTTCGGCATCGAGTGCGAGCCTGAGCTTCGCCTGTGCTAGCTCGCCGTCGGCTTGAGCCGCCTCGGCCTGCAAGCCCGCACTTTCCTGGCGCGTGTGCGCGCTCGAAGAAAACGGCACGGTGAGCTTGAAGCCGATGGCATTGGCCTGTCCATCGTTGTAGGTCGCGCGTTCGCGGTAGTAGCGCAGTGCAAGCTCGGGCGCGTCGCGGCGCGTGGCCTCGGCGACGACGAGCTTCGCCTGGGCCACCCGCGTCGCGGCGAGCGCGGAGGCGAGTGCGGGGTGATCTTCTGGCGTGATGCTCACTGGCCTGATCACTGTCGTGGTCGCCTTCTCGGTCGCGGTAGTGCTCGCGGTCACCGCTGCGGTCGTTGCCCCGGTCGCTGTCTCTGTCAATCCTGCGGGCGGCTCGGGCACCAAGTTCGCTGGCGGCGCGTTGCCCGTCAGGTGGCGCCAGACCTGCTCGGCCGTGCGCAGCGCGCCCGCTGCTTCGAGCTGCTCGGCCTGCGCGGCAAGCCGCTCGCCCTGCGCCAGATTGCCGTCGACCCGCGCCAGATCGCCCGCCTTCACCCGCCGTTGGACGTCGGCCGCGAGCGCGGCGGCGGTGTTCGCGCGGCGCTCGGCAAGGGACACCGCGGCGCGTGCGGCGGCCAGCGCCCACCAGGCATCGCGCAGTTCGCCGGCCAGTTGCAGGCGCAGCGCGCGGCGACGCGCGGCGACTTCGGCGGCGATGCTTTGCGCTTCACCTTCGCGCGCCGAGCGCTGGCCGGGCAGCCATAGCGGCAGCGCGAGCTCGAGCTCCCACTCCTGGCGGCCTTGATCGCTGCCCAGCTTGTCGTTCAAGGTCGAAAGCGAGACGGACGGTGGCAGAGGCAAGACGCCGGACGCGACTTCTGCGCGCGCCTGCGCCTCGGCCTCGCGCGCCGCGAAGGCGCTGGCCTGCGGCGCTCGCGCCCAAGCCTGATCGAGGGCCTGCGCGAGCGTCTGCGCGTGGGTCTGCGCGTGGGTCTGCGCGTGGGTCTGCGCGTGCAGTGGAAGGGCGGCGAGCGACGCGAGCGCGCACGCCGCAAGCCACCTCATCGGTAGGCCTGGAAGACGCTCGCGTCGGCGCCCTTCGTCAGCAGCAGGACGTCGTAGGCGTCCTCGCGCCCGCCGTAGGCCGGGCCGTCCATACCGGGCGAGCCGAGCGGCATCGCCGGCACTGCCAGGCCGATCGCGACGGTCTTTTCCTTCAGCAGGCGCTTGATCTCGCGCGCCGGCACATGGCCTTCGATCGCGTAGCCACCGACGAGCGCCGTGTGGCACGACCCGTAACGGATGTCGACGCCGAGCCGCGCGCGGGCATCGGTGTTGCCGTCGTCGTGTGTGCGGGTGCGAAAGCCGTTCGCTTCGAGATGCGCGATCCAGTCCTTGCAACAACCGCAGGTGGGCGATTTCCAGACTTCGACGAGCGGACCGGACTTGGCAAGCGCAGCGGGCGCGAGCGGGAGCACGGCAAGCGCGGCAAGCGCGATGGCGACGCGGCGCCGGGAAAGGTGTTTCGCAGGCAGTTGGTTCAGAGACGGTTGCATTGTTGTTCGGGGCATTTGCATGGGAACGCCGCGTATGCTGAAGGCGCGCGCCTGACGTGTGGTTTGCAGCCGGATTACAAGTTCGTCATCTTCCGTTTTTTCACACCCGTGCACACCCGCGCATGCCCGCGCGCCGCGCACAATGTCGCCACTGAGGGCGCACATGAAGATCCTGATCGTCGAGGACGAACCGAAGACGGGCGACTACCTGAAGCAGGGGCTGACCGAAGCCGGCTTCGTCGCCGACCTCGTGCGCGACGGCATCGACGGCCGGCATCAGGCGCTGACGCAGGACTACGACCTTGTCGTGCTCGACGTCATGCTGCCCGGGATCGATGGCTGGCAAGTGCTGCGCGACATCCGCGCCGCAGGCCATCACATGCCGGTGCTGTTCCTGACCGCGCGTGACCAGGTCGAGGATCGCGTCAAGGGCCTGGAGTCGGGCGCCGACGACTATCTGCTCAAACCCTTCGCGTTTGCCGAACTGCTGGCAAGAGTGCGAACGCTGCTGCGGCGCGGCAAGGCGGTCGAAGCCGAACGGCTGCACGCCGCCGACATGGACCTCGACCTGCTGCGTCGACGCGTGACGCGCGGCGGGCGCCGCATCGACCTCACCGCCAAGGAATTTGCGTTGCTCGAACTGCTGCTGCGGCGTCAGGGCGAAGTGCTGCCGCGTTCGCTCATCGCCTCGCAGGTCTGGGACATGAACTTCGACAGCGACACCAACGTGATCGAGGTCGCCGTGCGACGCCTGCGCGCGAAAATCGACGACGGCTTCGAGACCAAGCTGATCCGCACCGTGCGCGGCATGGGCTATGTGCTCGACGCCGAAGGCTCTGCGTGATGCGCGCGCGGACGTCGATCACGCTGCACCTGACGCTGCTCTTCGCGGCCGCGTCGGCGGCGGTGCTGATCGGCGTCGGCGTGCTCGTCAGCCAGCGCGTCGAGGCGCACTTCGAGCAGCAGGACCTGACCGAACTCACCGGCAAGCTTGAGCTCGTGCGCCATCGTCTGGCTCGGGTGCGCGCGCCGGGCGAACTGGGCGACGCGGCAGCCACCCTGAGCGACGCACTCGTCGGGCATCACGATCTGGCGGTGCTCGTCATCGCGCCCGATGGGCGCGAGTTGGTCGCTTCCGGGCATGCTGGTTTCCCCTCTGCGCTGCTTGCGTGGGCGGGCAGCGCAGCGCCGATCGAGCCGCTCAAGCCGCTCGATCCGCTCGAGCCGCGCGTCTGGCGGCACGACGACCGAAGCTATCGTGGCATCGTAGCCAACGCGGTAACCGGCATTCCGGGTCAGCCGCCGGCCACGGTGGCGTTGGCGCTCGATATCGAGCACCACTTCACCTTCATGTCGGCGTTTCACAAAAGCCTGGCGCTCGCCATCGCGGGCGGCATCGCGCTCACGGCGCTGCTCGGCTGGGCTGCGGCGCGCCGCGGGCTCGCGCCGATGCGGACGATGGCACGCGTGACGCAGGACATCTCGGCAAGCCGCCTTGGTGAACGCTTGCCGCTTGCCGCGGTGCCTGCCGAGCTCGTCGAACTGGCGAGCGCATTGAACGACATGCTCGCGCGCCTCGAGGCTTCGTTCCAACGGCTGTCGGACTTCTCTTCCGATCTGGCGCACGAACTGCGCACTCCTATCAGCAACCTGCGGACGCAGACAGAGGTGGCCGTGTCCAAGGCGCGTAGCGCCGAGGAGTATCGCGAGGTGCTGTACTCCAACCTCGAGGACTACGAGCGGCTCGCACGCATGATCACCGACATGCTGTTCCTCGCGCAGGCCGACCACGGGTTGATGGTGCCGCGGCGCGAACGCGTCGATCTGGCGCTGGAAGCCCAGGCCTTGTTCGCGTTTTACGAGGCCTATGCCGAAGAGCGTGGCGTGGGCCTTGCGCTGAGCGGGGCAGGCGCTATCGAGGGCGATCCGCTGATGATGCGTCGCGCCCTCGGCAACCTGCTGTCCAACGCGATTCGCCACACGGCGCGCGGCGGTACGGTGCGAGTGCGCATCGCGACCGGGCCGTCCGGCGAAACCGAGGTTTGTGTCGAGAACCCTGGCGAGGCCATCCCGACCGAACATCTGCAGCGCGTCTTCGAGCGCTTCCATCGCGTCGACCCGTCGCGTCAAAAGACAAGCGACGGTGTCGGGCTCGGCCTTGCGATCACGAAGTCCATCGTCCAGGCACACGGCGCGACGATCATGGCAACCTGCGTCGACGGTTGGACGCGATTCGAGATCAGGTTTCGTCCTGGCGCATCTGGCGGCGCGGGACTCGAGCGCGAGCCCACGCCCGTGCTGACGTCCGTGACCGAAGACGCGAGCGCGGGGCTGCGAAGCGATCGCGATCGTGCAGCGCCGAGTCAAGCCTGAGCATGGTCGTAGGCGGAGTCATTCCTGCTTTGAGGCGGAGGTCAGGTGCTCGACCTTCAGCGTCGGCACCTGCCGTTCGGGCCCGTTCGAATCGGTCGAGGTGGCTGTGCCACATGCCAAGTAGAGGGAGACTTGATCCTGGCTCTCGACCACTTCCGGTCATGCAATCGGTCGGAGAGTCACCACGCTCACGACCGATCTGGAGGCGCAATTGCCATTCGCAAACCCATCCCGGCCGCCGATCGACATCAGCTCAGGGACGCAGTCAAGGTTCCCGCCCCTGAGATTGCCGTCGTTCGTTTGCGGTGCGCGACGTGCGTCGATTTGCAAAGTCGCAGCGCAGCGCTACTGCGGGTCGGAAACCTTGTCAGCTCTAGCCAGCCGACTTTCGGTGCCACCGGCCACCGGCGTCCCACGCTCGGCAGGGCGAGAACGTCAACGCTCGACCTTCACAGTCTGCTTGTGCCCTGGCACATCTCCTCGCACTGGCGCTGCCGAGCCGCCGGCACTCCAGCCACGTTGCCGTGGTGGCGACGACATTGTTTCTGTACTCTGATATCGCAACCGATCACGTCGGATTTTGGAGTGGCAAAGTGCCGCTCTCGATACGCAACGTGGAGGCAGGACTGAGGGTCAGCACGGGGGTTCACCCGGTATGAGTCGTGCTATCAAGCAGCATCACAAACAAGAGACGTGTCGCGCGCGCTGTCGAGCGTAGCCTCGTCGCCCCTGAAGGAGGGCTCCATCGACAACGACATGGCCCTGGAAGTACGGGGCCTCGTGACCGCGTTCCATGGCGTGAACGGTGCAGTTCGCGCCGTCGATGGCATCTCGCTTGGCGTGCGCGCCGGCAAGACCCTCTGCATCGCTGGTGAATCCGGCTGCGGCAAGAGCGTTACCGCGTTGTCCATCATGGGCCTGCTGCCCGACAGCGCGCGCATCGAGACCGGCGAAATCGTCTTTCGCGGCCAGGACCTGGCGAAGCTGCCCGACGATGCCCGGCGCCGGCTGCGCGGCAGCGAGTTGGCGATGATCTTCCAGGAGCCGATGACAGCGCTGAACCCGGTGCTCACCGTCGGCGACCAGATCGCCGAGGTCTATCGCATCCACGGCAGTGCTACGCGTCAGCAGGCGCGCGAGCGGGCGTTGCAGATGCTCGAGCGGGTGAAGATCCCCGACGCGCCGCGCCGCTACGGCGAGTACCCGCACCATCTCAGCGGCGGCATGAAGCAGCGCGTGATGATCGCGATGGCGATTGCGAACCGGCCCGCCCTGTTGATCGCGGACGAGCCGACCACGGCGCTCGACGTCACCATCCAGGCCCAGGTGCTCAACCTGTTGGCCGAGCTGCAGCGCGAGATCGGCATGGGCATCATCTTCGTCACCCACGACCTGGCCGTGGTGGCCGAGATCGCCGACGAGGTGGCGATCATGTATGCCGGCCGCATCGTCGAGCGCGCCACGGTGGTCGATCTGTTCGAGCGCCCGGCGCATCCGTACACCGTGGGCCTGCTGCACGCCCGGCCCAAGCCCGGGCAGACGCGCCACGACGGCAGTGTGCTCAACGTCATCCCCGGCAGCCTGCCGGCGCCGCACGAGCGCGGCCTCGGCTGCCGCTTCCAGGCGCGCTGCCCGCACGTGCATCAGCGCTGCCGTGAAGCCGAGCCGGTGCTAGAGCCGGTGCGCCCCGGTCACGAAGCCGCGTGCTTCCTGCTGACGCCGGCGTAATGAGAAACGCGGAGTTGACTCCGTTGCCGCGGGCCGAGCGCCGGGCCGCTCCCAAGACGACCCGCATTCCCCCGGGGGATCGTCTGACGTACCCGTCAGACGAGGGGCTGTTATGACACCTCTGCTGCAGGCCGAAGGCCTGGACATGCATTTCCCGATCACCGGCGGCGTGCTGCAGCGCGAGGTCGGCCGCGTGCAGGCCGTGACCGGCGTCGACCTGACGCTGCGCGAGGGCGAGGTGCTGGGCGTGGTCGGTGAATCGGGCTGCGGCAAGACGACGCTGGCGCGTGTGCTGGCGGGTCTTTACACACCCACGCGCGGCCGGCTGCTCGTCAATGGCCGCGACGTGCGGGCGCTGTCGCCGGCCGAGCGCAAGCAGATGGCGCGCCAGGTGCAAATGGTGTTCCAGGACCCGTTCGCGTCACTCAATCCGCGCCAGCGCGTCGGCAAGATTCTGAACCTGCCGTTCAAGGTACACGGCCTGCCCGGCGGCGCCGAGCGCAAGCGGCGCATCGTCGAGCTGATGGAGCTTGTCGGCCTCGACGCGGCGCAGCTGCAACGCTACCCGCACGAATTCTCCGGCGGCCAGCGCCAGCGCATCGGCATCGCGCGCGCGCTGGCGCTGCAGCCCAAGGTGGTGGTGCTCGACGAGCCGCTGTCGGCGCTGGACATGTCGATCCAGTCGCAAGTGCTGAACCTGCTCGTGAAGCTGCAGGCGCAGCTCGGCCTGAGCTATGTCTTCGTCTCGCACGACCTCTCGGTCGTGCAGTACCTGTGCGACACGGTGGCCGTGATGTACCTGGGCCGCATCGTCGAGACCGCGCCCGCGTCGGCCCTGTTCGCCACACCGCTGCACCCGTACACGCAGTCGCTGCTGGCGGCGGTGCCGGCCATCGACCCGCGACAGCGCCGCACCCAGTCGCCGCTGCAAGGCGACGTGCCGAGCCCGAGCCGGCCGCCGCCGGGCTGCGCCTTCCACGCCCGCTGCCCGCTCGCGATACCGCGCTGCCGCGAGGAAGTGCCGCTGCTGCGGCCGATGCCGGGCCCAGCGCCCGGCCATGCCGCCGCCTGCCACCTGCTCTGACGCCGCGACTTCAACATGAGCTCAACAACGTGAACGCAGGCCAGCACGGGACTCGTCCGATCCGGGCCGTTGCAGCCATCCTGCTGGCGCTGTGTTGCGGGATCTCCGCGGCGCAGGCGCCCAAGGTGCTGACCATTTCGCGCGCGGCGCAATTCGAGACGCTCGACCCGGCGTGCCTTCAAGACCAGCCCTCGTCCGACATCGTCAGCCTGGTCTACAGCACGCTGCTGACCGTCTCGTATCTCGAACGCCCGTTCAAGCTGGAGCCCGACCTGCTGGTGCGCATGCCCGAGTTGTCGGCCGACAAACTCACATACGGCTTCGAGCTGAAGGCGGGTGTGCGCTGCCACGACGACGCCTGCTTTCCCGGTGGCAAGGGCCGCGAGCTCGGCGTCGACGACGTGCTGTATTCCCTCAAGCGCTACGCCGACGCGAACATCAACGCCAAGACCTGGTTCGTGCTCGACGGCGCCGTGGTCGGGCTCGACGACTTTCACGCGGCTTCGCGCAAGCCCGGCTTCGACCCTGCCCGGGCCGAGATCACAGGCTTCAAGAAGCTCGGGCCGCGGCGCTTCTCGATCACGCTGACACAGCCGAACCCGATGTTCCTGTGGAACCTCAGCTTCGTTCAGCTTTCGATCGTGCCGCACGAGGCGGTGGAGATGTACAAGGATCGCTTCAGCACCCACCCGGTCGGCACGGGGCCGTTCACGCTGACCGACGTCGACCGCAAGGGCGTGCTGCACCTGCTGAAGTACCCGCGCCACCACGGCGTCTACCCGAGTGCCGGCGCGCCGGGCGACGCTGAGAAGGGCCTGCTGAAGGACGCCGGCAAGCGCCTGCCACTGGTCGACGAGATCGAGATGCCCCTGATCGAGGAAGCGCAGCCGCGGATGCTGAAGATGCTCAAGGGCGAGCTCGACTGGATCGGCATCGATCGCGCCAACTTCACGAAGATGGTCGAGCGGCCGGGGCCGGGCCAGTTTCGGCTCAAGCCACCGTTCGACTCGAGCCTGAACCTGTACCACACGCCGACATTTCAGGTCTCCTTCACCACGATCAACATGAAGGAACCGCTGCTGGGCAAGAACAAGGCGCTGCGCCAGGCCATCGCGCGGCTGTTCGACGCGCAGGCCGAGATCGACGTGCTGGCCAATGGCCGTGGCACCCGGCTCAACAGCATCGTGTCGATCGAGACGCCCGGCAACGAACGCGACACCGGGGCGCGCTGGCCGGGCTACGACGTGACCGGGGCCCGCCGGCTGCTGGCCGAGGCGGGCTACCCCGGTGGCAAGGGCCTGCCGCCGCTGACCATCATCTACCGCGCCACCGACCTCGACGCGCACAACCTGGGGGACTTGCGCAAGGCCAAGGCAGCCGCCGCCGGTGTGCAACTCAAGCCCGAGTACATGAGTTTCCCGACCTGGCTGCGGGCCAACGAATCGGGCCACTTCCAGTTGTCCGACGGCGGCTGGGTCGGCGACACGAATGCCAAGGTGTATTACGAGTTGCTGTACAGCAAGAACCAGGCGCCCGGCCCGAACAGTGGCGCCTTCGTCAACGCCGACTACGAGCGCGCCTTCGAGGCCGCACGCCTGATGCCCAACGGGCCCGAGCGCGTGGCGTTGTTCAAGACCATGAACCAGATCATCCTCGACCAGGTGCCCACCGTGCTGGGCAGCAACGCGCTGAGCTTTGGCATCACGCAGAAGTGGCTGCACAACTTCAAGCGCAACGTGCTCGCTTCGGAGCTGATGTATCTCGACGTCGACATGGCGTTGAAGAAGAAAGGATTGCCATGATTTCGCTGCCATGCCTGACCCGCTTTCTCGCGCTCGCCGCGGCCGTGGCCGCCATGGCCGGCGGTCTGGCCACGCCGGCCACCGCGCAGGACCTGAAAGTGCTGACCGTTGTGCGCACGGCCCAGTTCAGTTCGCTGGACCCGGTGCGGCAATTTGACGGGGCATCGAGCGACCTCGTCAGCATGGTCTACAGCTCGCTGCTGCGCTATGCCTACCTCGAGCGCCCGTTCAAGCTCGAGCCTGACCTGCTCGAGCGCATGCCCGAGCTCAGCGCCGACCGGCTGACCTACACGCTGCGTCTGCGCAAGGGCGTGCGCTTCCACGACAACGCCTGCTTCCCCGGCGGCAAGGGCCGTGAGCTGGTGGCCGACGATGTGCTGTATTCGCTGCGCCGCTTCGCCGACGCCAACCTCAACACCAAGAGCTGGTTCATGATGGAAGGCTCCGTGGTCGGGCTCGACGACTACCGCGCCGCCACCGCCAAGGCCGGCGCCAATGGCGACCTGTCGAAGCTCGAGATCGCCGGGCTGCGCAAGATTGACAGCCACACGTTGACGGTCCGACTGACGCGGCCGAGCGCACTGTTCCTGTTTGCGCTGGCGACCAGTGCGTCGTCGATCGTGCCGCACGAGGCCGTGGAGATGTACAAGGCGCGCTTCGACGTCAACCCGGTGGGCACCGGCCCGTTCACGCTGAAGGACGTCGACCGCAAGGGCGTGCTGCGGCTGCTGAAGAACCCGAACTATTTCGGCACCTACCCGACCGTCGGCGCGCCGGGCGACGCCGAGCGCGGCTTGCTGAAAGACGCCGGCAAAAAGCTGCCGCTGGTCGATGTGGTGGAGATGCCGCTGATCGAGGAAGCTCAGCCGGCCATGCTGAAGCTGTTGAAGGGTGAGCTCGACTGGCAGGGCCTGGACCGCGCCAACTTCACGAAGATGATCCTGCGGGTGGGCGACGGCAAGTTCAAGCTCAAGGACGAGTTTGCGTCGAAGTTCGATATCTACTGGACCCTTGGCCTCGACGCCAGTTACACGGTGCTGAACCTGAAGGACGGGCTGCTCGGCAAGAACCCGCTGCTGCGCCAGGCCATCGCGCGGCTCACCGACACTCAGACCCAGATCGACGTGCTGCTCAACGGCCGCGGCGTCCCGCTCAACAGCATCGTGCCGCTGGAAATATGGGGCAGTGAACGCGACACCGGCGCGCACTTTCCGCGATACGACCTTGCCGAGGCCAAGCGCCTGCTGGCCGAGGCCGGCTATCCGGGCGGCAAAGGCCTGCCGCCGCTGACCGTGATCTACGGTGGCAGCACAGCCGCCACCCGCAATGCCGCCGACCTGACCAAGGCCAAGTTCGGCGCGGCGGGCGTGCAGCTCAAGCCGGTGTACAGCGACTTCCCGACGTTCCTGAAGAATCTGGAAACGGGCAACTTCCAACTCGCCGAAGCCTCCTGGCAGGCCGACTATCCGGACGCGGAAAACTTCTACCAGTTGCTCTACAGCAAGAACGTCGCTCCCGGGCCCAACCAGTCCGGCTTCGTCAGCAAGGCTTACGACGAGGCTTATGAAGCGGCGCGTCTGATGCCCAACGGCCCCGAGCGCCTGGTGCTGTTCAAGAAGATGAACCAGATCATCCTCGATGAAATGCCGATCGTGCTTGGCTCCAACTCGCTGCGCTTCGGCATCACGCAGAAGTGGCTGCACAACTTCAAGCGCAACTTGATGGCCCCTGAGTACATGTACCTCGATGTCGACATGGCGCTGAAGAAAAAGGGCCTGCCGTGACGGCCTACATCCTGCGCCGCCTGCTGCTGGCCGTGCCCACCATCTTCGGTGTGGCGCTGCTGACCTTCCTGCTCTTCAACACTTTCGGCCCCGATCCGGTGCGCGTGGCGCTCGGCCAGCACGCCACGCCGGAGGCGATCGCCAACCTGCGCCGCCTGTGGGGCCTGGACCAGGCCCCGGTCGCGCAGTTCATCGGCTTCCTGCGCCAGATCGTGACCTTCGACTACGGCGTGTCCTTCGTAACCGGCGAAGATTTGGGCACGCAACTCAAGGCCGGCGCGCTCGTCAGCCTGTCGCTGATGGCGCCGCCGTTCTTCGTTGGCGGCGCGGTCAACGTTGCGCTGGCATTGTTCATCGCGCGCTACCGCGAAGGCCTGGTCGACAAGGCCAGCCGCGCACTGTTCATTGCCGGCATGAGCATCTCGACGCTCGTCTACATCCTGGTGCTGCAGTACCTGCTGGCCTTCAAGTTCGGCTGGTTCCCGATCTCGGGCTACGAGCGCGGGCCCGAGGCGGTGATCTACCTGGGCCTGCCGTGGCTGATACTGCTGCTGGTCTCGATGGGGCCGGACATCCGGCTCTACCGCACGCTGTTTCTGGACGAGACGAACGCCGACTACGTGCGCACCGCGCGCTCCAAGGGCGCCACCGAGGGCCGCGTGCTGCTGCGCCACGTGCTGCCGAACGCCTGGATCCCGATCATCACGACCAACGTCGTCAACATCCCGTTCCTGATCCTCGGCGCCTTCCTGATGGAGCGCTTCTTCTCGATCCCCGGCCTTGGCAGCCTGACGATCGACGCGCTTTCGCGCGGCGACCTGCCGATCCTGAAAGCGGTGACGGTGATCGGCGCGCTGGCACTGGTGGTGTTCAACCTGCTCTCCGACCTGCTCTACGCGTGGGCCGACCCGCGCGTACGGCTGAGCTGAGAGCATCCCACCATGGGCAACACCTTGCGGTATCTCTGGCGCCGGCCGCAATCGCGGGTCTGCATGTTGCTGCTGCTGATGTACACCGGCATCGCGCTCGCCGGTTACGCCGGCTTCCTGCCCGACCACGCGGCCACGGTCGGCGGCAGCCAGGATCCGCCGTCATGGCACTGGGCGTTGTTGCTGGGCACCGACGTGCTCGGCCGCTCGGTCTTCTACCGCGTGCTCGCGGGCGCGCAGACGGCGATGACGATCGGCTTCCTGACGACCGCGCTCGTCATTCCCTTCGGCACGGCGCTCGGCCTCGCGGCGGGCTACTTTGGCGGCTGGGTCGATGCCTTCATCACCTGGCTGTATTCGGTGATCGTGTCGATCCCGGGCATCCTGCTCATCACCGCGATTGCGTACACGCTGGGCCGCGGGCTCGAATCGATGTGCGTGGCGCTGGCGGCGACCTATTGGGTCGGCATCATGCGGCTGGTGCGCGGCGAGGTGCTCAAGCACAAGGGCCGCGAGTACGTTCTCGCGGCGCAGGCGCTCGGCGCGGGTGCGCCTCGCATCATGTTCGGCGAGATCCTGCCCAACGTGATGCACGTGGGTATCGTCACCGCTTCGCTGGTGCTGCTGAGCGCGGTGCAGGCCGAGGTGATCCTGACCTACCTCGGCATCGGCGTGCAGGACGGCGCGAGTTGGGGCCTGCTAATCAGCGGCGCTTCACAAGACCTCACCAACGACATCTGGTGGCCGCTGGCCGGCACGGTGACGGCGATGTTCGGGCTGATCTATTCGCTCAGTGTCGTCGGCGATGCGCTGCGGGATGCACTGGATCCGCGTACCGCCTGAGCCAACTTATCGCGGCTTGCACGCTGCCGTCGGGCATCTTGCGCCGTTGCCCTGCGGTGTGCGCCTGGTGACAGCATTCAGGCGTGTTCCGTCATTCAGCTCGGGATACTGATGTCGCTTGATGGTCGCGACGACCCGTGCGCAGGGCTCGCCGACAGCAGCCGTTGAGCCGTTCAGCGATTGCGGTCGAAGAACCACTGCGGGGCTCGGCCCCGAACTGTCGGTCACGGCCAACCGCAACTGCCCGCCACCGGCAGGGGATTGGCATGCCGACTGCAGGAGGGCGACCATGCTCCGCAATCAGTGGATGTGAGGCAACTGCAGGAGAACTTCCTGGCGCGGCCGAGAATCGCGATCGTCGAAGTTCGTTTGCGCGATTCAGAGCGGCGGAACGCGGCGGCCCCAACTGCAACGCGACGAAGGGTTGCGAGCGGTCCAGAACTGGGTTGCGACACGTCATTGCGCTCAACCGTGTCACCATGGGTTCACCTGATCAGCAAGATGTTTCAGCCGCAAGAACGGCGCGCTGCGGACACGGCGCGGCCTGACAGGCGGCCCGGGCGAGTCGCCCGAGGATCGTGCGCAGATCGAACCGGCGATTGAACAAGTACTGCACTTGACCGAGGTAGCGATGAGCGTACTTCCTGAAGCCGAAGGCATGGTAGGTACCGGCCAGCGACGTCTTGATGTTGCCCAGCGCGGTGTTGACGGCCAGGAAGTCGGGACTCTTCATGCTGGCCGCGCCGCCACCGGTGACGTGAGGCTCGTGCAGGATGCTCGTGCCGCGCACTGCGGTGAAGCAGCCCAGACCGTCTGAGACCAGGGTTGCCGGTGCCGCGAGCGACCTTTGCGCGAACTCCCTGATCGACTCCTTGGTGAAGGGCCGCTGCGACAGGCACATGAGCACGGCTTTGCCGGACGCGGTGGTCTGCACGGCGGCCACGAACGGCACCTTGTTGGGCGAGCCGCGGCCGGCCTTGGCGCCCCGGACCTCGCCCCCGAGGTAGGCGTCGTCGATCTCGACCCTGCCGGTGAGCTGGCGGCCCTGCTCGCGATCGACCATCACCTGCATGATCTTGTGCTTGAGCAGCCACGCCGTGGGGTAGGACACGCCCAGGTGGCGCTTGAGTTCCAGGGCCGAGACGTTGTTCTTGGCCTGCGTCATCAGGTGCATGGCCAGGAACCACGTTGGCAGCGCCAACTTGCTGGACTCGAAGACAGTGCCGCTGACCAAGCTGCACTGATAGCGGCATCCCGTGCACTGCAAGTACAGCCGAGTGTGGCGGCGGAACTCGCTGTGCCAGCTGCCTTGGCAGCGTGGGCAGACGAAGCCATCGGGCCAACGCCAGCCACGCACAAGGGCCTCGCATTGCTCGACCGAACCGTAACCGTCGAAGAATTCCGGCATCGACAGACCCCGCTGGTACTGCACCTTGTTCTGCGCCATGGCCAAGCTCCTGTTCAGATGAGCCATCGTCGCAGCGAAGTGGCTCACAGCGTGAGCTAGACCTGCGATGGCTGAATCATCTTGCTGATCAGGAGGGTTCATGAGTCCGCCGCCTGCACCGCCCTTGACTGAACTTCTGAAAGCCTGGGGGCAGGGCGATCAGGACGCGTTCGGCTCCGTGATGCAACATGTCAATGGCGAGTTGCAGCGCATGGCTTTGTCGCGCCTGCGGGGGGCAGACACGCCCTCGCTGGCTGCGGGCGACCTGCTCAACGAAGCCGTACTGAAGTTGATGGGCACTGCACCGCAATGGCGTGACAGGTCGCACTTCTTTGCCACTGTGGCTGTCACCATGCGCTCGATCCTCGTCGACCACGCCCGGGCGCGCGCCGCCGACAAACGCGGCGGGCAATGGCAACGTGTGACCTACACCCTGGCCAATGTCGGCGAAGAGTCGAATGCCGCCGATCTGCTGACCCTGGACGCCTTGCTCACCCGTCTGGAAACGGTGGATGCGCGGGCGTTCGAGGTGCTGCAACTCACCTATTTCGGCGGGCTGGCGCGTCAAGAGATCGCTGCGCTGTTGGAGCTCTCCGTGCCCACCATCGACCGCGAGCTGCGATTTGCGCGGGCCTGGTTGAGCGCTCAACTGCAGCGTGACCTTGAAGCCTGAAGACGGCATCCCGATGGACGACGCCGCGCGACACCTGCGCGTCAAGGCGCCGTTCTTGGCGGTCTGCGACCTGCCCGACGCGGCCGCACAGCGCGTGGCGCTGGATGCGCAGGGCGCCGACGCCGCCACGCTGGCCGAAGTCATGAGCTTGCTCGGGCATGCCGATGGCCGGACTCACTTTTCGGCACCCCTGGCGCAGGCCGCCCGGCAGCTGGACGACGAACTCCGCGAAGGCGACGTGCTGGGCGCATGGACGCTGCAGGGCTCGCTAGGCCAGGGCGGCATGGGCCGCGTGTTCCTGGCCGTGCGCAGCGACGGCCACTACGAGCAGCGCGCGGCGCTCAAGCTGCTGCGTGGCTGGTCGGGGCCCGATGCGGCGGCGCGCTTCACGCGCGAGCGCCAGATTCTGGCCAATCTGGACCACGCCCACATTGCCCGGTTGCTCGATGGCGGCACCACGCCGCGCGGCCAGCCCTACCTGGTGATGGCACTGGTGGAGGGGCAGCCGATCGACGCCCACTGCGAAGCGCAGTCGCTCGGGTTGAACGATCGGCTGGCCTTGTTCGACACCGTCTGCGCCGCGGTTGACCATGCGCACCGCCAGTTGGTCATCCACTGCGACATCAAGCCGGACAACGTGCGCGTCTCGGCCGATGGGCAGGCCCAATTGCTGGACTTCGGCATTGCGCAACTGCAAGGCCAGGCCGACGAACTCGGCGCCGCGTTCACCCCCGGGTTTGCCAGCCCGGAGCAGATCGCGGGGTGGCGGCCCGGTGTGGCCAGCGACGTCTACGGTCTCGGCCGCCTGCTGGAGGCCATGTTGCGATCGGTTCTACACAAGCAGCGGCGCCACCGGGAGCTTGCCGCCATCATCGCCCGTGCCACGGCCGAGACACCCGGCGAGCGCTACGCCAACGTCGACGTGCTGCGGCGTGATCTGCACCATTGGCTGACTCATCGTCCGGTGGCGGCCATGGCGGGCGGGGTCGCCTATCGGACAGGCAAGCTGCTGCGTCGGCGCTGGGCCTGGGCCACCGTCATGACGGTCGCGCTGGTGGCTGCGGGAGGGTTCACCTTGCAGCTGGCACAAGAGCGCGACATCGCGCTGGCCGAACGGCAGCGCGCCGAGAACGAGGTGCAGACGACGCGCGAGACGGCACGCCTGCTGATGTCCCTTTTCACCGGGGCCGACCCGAAGAAGATGGGCCTGCCCGAGATTTCCCAGACCATTCCATTGGCCGCCGGCCGCGAGCGGCTGGAGCAGCAGATGGCGGCCGACCCCAACACCCGCGCGCGGCTGCAGATGATCCTGGGCGACGTGTATGAGCGTATCGGCAAGCTGCCCGAGGCTGCCGATGCCTTTCGCGCGGTGGCAGAGCTTTACAGCCCCGCGCAGTTGAACCAGCCGCTGGCCGAAGCCGAGGCGCAGCGCCGCCTGGCCCTGGCTTTGAACAACAGCCTGCGCTACAACGAGGCCGAAGCGCCGGCGCGCCGCAACCTGGCCTTGCTGCAGCTGCATGACCCAGGCAACCTGCCCGAAATTGCGAACGCGCAGAACAGCCTGGGCATCGCGCTGATGAACAGGCGTCAGCTGGAAGAAGCCCAGGCCCTGCTCGAAAGCGCCGTGCAGCTTCGCACCCGCACCGCAGGTGCCCAGGCCGAGGTGACGCTCTCGACCCGGCACAACCTGTCACGCGTGTACCGGCTTCAAGGTCGGCTGGACGAATCCGAGCGTCAGCTCACGCTGAGGCTCAGCGCCAGCAAGACACCGCTGGACGATGATGCCTTGGGGTCACTGGAGGCCTACGGCAGCCTGCTCAGCGACATGCAGCGCCACACCGAGGCCGAGGCCCGCGCACGGGAGGCGGTGGCCGGCTGGGCCGAACGCTATGGCGCCGACAATAACAACGTGGGCATTGGCCGACACAAGCTGGCCTATGTCTTGATGGGCGCAGGTCGCCTCGACGAGGCGATGCAGGAACTGCAGGCCGCGCTGCAGATCGAAACCCGCGGCCGCGACCAGAACACCATGCGCGCCAGAAACATCCAGGCGGACCTGGCGCGGGTGCACATGGCCGCCGGGCGTCTGCGCGAGGCCGATCAGATCTGGACAGTGGCACTGGCACTGACGCCGGAACAGCGCAGCCTGCCACCCATCACCCAGGCCGCCTGGCTGCGCGATCGGGCCCGGACCCTGATCTGGATGAACCGGCCCGCCGAGGCGGCGCCCTTGCTGGCGCAGGCCCTGGCCTTCCACCAGCAGTTGCCCAGCCACGAGGCCGAGCGGCTGCGCAGCGAATTGCTACAGGTGGAACTTGAACTGGTCCAGGGCCACGCCGCGCGCGCGGCGATCTTGCTGGATCGCGTCGACTTCAGCCTGCCGGCGACCTTTCCGGCGCTGCACCAAGCCGCCTGGGCCCTGCGCGGCCGACTGGCCGCAAACGATGGGCAATCGACCGAAGCCGAGCAGTGGCTCGGCCGGGCCTGGCGCGAAGCCCTGGCTTGGCGCGGCGGGCCGAATCCGAACCTCGTACCGATCGGACTCGACCTGATGGCCGTATTGAGCGCCAGCCACCGACAGGAACAACTGGCGCAACTGCTGCCCGATCTGCAGCGCAGCGTGAACGCTCAGGACGAGACTTCGCCCTGGCGGGCGCGCCTGCAGGCGCTGACTGCGGCGCCCTGAAGGCGGCCCCGCGGCGCCGCCACGCTCAGTTCGGCGCCTGGTACTTGCCGGCAAGCTCGGCCGCGTTCTTCATCGCGCGGTTCATCTGGTCGCTCGACAGCACCTCGGTCGATTCGAACGAGGTGAAGCCGCCGCTGGCACACAGCGCCATCCCCGCCGTGGCGGCCTGTTCCGTTGTGCTTTCGATGATGCCCGCGATGCCTGAGGTGCCTGGCACGTAGTAGAAGCTGATCATCTTGACGCCGATGGCAGCGAGCAAGGCGTTCCCCGCCGCCTGGCGGTCGGAAGGCTTGGTCACCATGCCCTTGAAGGCGGCGGGGGAGTATGTGGCTTGATAGAGAAACGTGGCCATGGAATGTCCTTTGTGCGATTGGGTGAAGCAGGGCGTGATGGCCCTACCTCACTAAACGCATTCGAATGGGGCAACCTATCGGACGAGGTGGTCCCGCAGAGGCGGGCGCCCAGAGTTGGGTGCCGTTGAGGGCGATCGTGTCGCGCTTTGTGGCTCTGGGCGATCCAAGGCGTGGCCGGCGCTGGCACGGCGGTCTACGGCATGCGCGCCGATGGCCTATGCTCCGTCGGCGCCAGCACCTACAGTCGCGGCTTGGCTTTGCGCGGCGGGGCGCATCGCGCCGCGACTACGATCCCACAACATGGCTGACATACGGTCTTTGCTCCTGACCGACGTGGTGGACAGCACCAGGTTGGCGGAGAAGCTCGGCGATGCGGCGATGGCCGAGATCTGGGCCGCGCACGATAGGGTGGCGCGCGACCTGCTGCCCGAATGGCGCGGGCGCGAGATCGACAAGTCGGACGGGATGTTGTCGCTGTTCGATTCGGCCGCCGACGCGGTGGGCTACGCGCTCGCCTACCATCGCGCCCTCGCGACGCTGCCGACGCCGCTGCACGCGCGCGCCGGGCTGCACGTCGGCGCGGTAACGCTGCGCGAGAACGACGCCGCCGACATCGCGCGCGGCGCCAAGCCGCTGGAGGTCGAAGGTCTGGCCAAGCCGGTCGCCGCGCGTGTGATGTCGATCGCTAACGGCGGCCAGACGCTGCTCTCCGCCGAGGCGCGCGGGGATCTCGGCAAGACGACGCACAAGCTGCAGTCGCACGGACACTGGATGGTCAAGGGCGTGGCCGATCCGCTGGAGCTGTTCGAGGTCGGCGAGCCCGACGCGCGCATGCAGGCGCCTGCCGACAGCGACAAGGTCTTTCGCGTCGTGCAGGCAGGCGACTGGTGGATGCCGTTGCGCGAGGTGCCGAACAACCTGCCCCAGCAGGGCACGTCCTTCGTCGGGCGCGAACGCGAGCTCGAAGAAGTCCGCTCGCAACTCGACCGTGCCAGGCTGCTCACATTGCTCGGCATGGGAGGGCTCGGCAAGACGCGGCTCTCGATTCAGGTCGCCGCCGACTCGATGCACGAGTACCCGGACGGCGTCTGGTTCATCGACCTGGCGCCGATCCGGGAGCCCGCACTCGTGGCCACCGAAACCGCGCAGGCCCTGGGTGTGCGCGAGGAGCCGGACCGGCCGCTGATCCAGACCTTGTGCGCGCACCTGAAGACCAAGCGCGTGCTTCTGATCCTCGACAACTGCGAGCACCTGATCAAGGCGGCGGCCGATCTCGCCCACGCCGTCGTCAAAGCCGCGCCCCATGTCCACCTGCTCGCGTCGAGCCGCCAAGCGCTGCGCATCCCGGGCGAGGTGGTGTTTCCCATCCTGCCGTTGCCATTGCCGCGCAAGGGCGACGGCTTGCAGGCACTCCTGCGCTCGCCCGCGGTGCAGTTGTTCGTCGATCGAGCCCAGGCGCACAAGCCGTCCTTCGAACTGGGCGAGCTCGATGCCCCGGCAATGGCGGCGCTGGTGACCCGCCTCGAGGGCATCCCGCTCGCGCTCGAACTCGCCGCGGCGCGGGTGCGCTCACTGTCGGTCGCGGATATCAACATGCGGCTCAAGGATCGCTACAAGATCCTCACCGGCGGCGCCCGCGTGCACGACGAACGCCAGCAGACGCTGCGCGCGTTGGTGGACTGGTCCTTCGAGCTGCTAACCGAAGCCGAGCAGAGGGTGCTGGCGCGGCTGAGCGCCTTCGTCGGCGGCTTCGACATGCCGGCTGCCGAGGCCGTGTGCGGCGCCGAGCCTGTGCTTGCCGAAGATGTGCTCGACTTGATCGAGTCGCTGCTGGAGAAGTCGCTCGTCATGCTCGACGACCGCGACGAGGGCACGCGCTACCGCATGCTCGAGACGATCCGCGACTACAGCCGCGAGAAGCTCGAGCAGAGCGGCGAACTTGACGCCACGCTGGCGCGCCACTGTGCCCACTACTTCGTCATGGCGAACGCAGCGAACCACGGACTGGAAGGCCCGGGCCAGGCCGATTGGGTATTGCGCGTGGAGGCCGAACTCGACAACGTGCGCGCGGCTGTCGCGCTGGCACTAGCGGGCGGCGTGGACCCGGTCATGGCCGTGAAGTACGCCGTGGCGATGTCGAACTTCTGGATCCTGCGCGGCTACTCCACCGAGGGCAGAGCGGTGCTCC
This sequence comes from uncultured beta proteobacterium, assembly GCA_963774675.1. Classification (GTDB taxonomy): domain Bacteria; phylum Pseudomonadota; class Gammaproteobacteria; order Burkholderiales; family Burkholderiaceae_C; genus CAIKUF01. The sequence continues at coordinate 537,851 of CAVZFV010000014.1, forward strand.
GCGCCGCGCTCCAATTGCCAGAGATCCAGGCCTCCGACGTGGCGCAGGCTTGGGCGCTCTATACGGGTTCTTGCCTGGCCGAGAGCCAGGGCGACCTGGCCGAGGCCTTGAAGATGCTCGAATGCTGCCTCGAACTGCGCCGCGCCGTCGGCAGCCCGGTGGAAATTGCGGCCACGCTGTCCACGATGTCGCTGGTGCACTTACAGGTCGGCGACATGGCCGGCGCCGAGATCGGCGAGCGCGAGGCGCTGCAGATCTTCATTGACCTCGGTGACCGCGTCGGCGAGGCCATCGGGCTGCTGCATCTCGGTCAGATCGCGATCTATCGCGGCGAGCTCGACGAGGCGCGGTCGCGGCTTGAACAGTGCCTGGCGATCGCGCGCGACATCAAGATCATGGACGTCGAGGGCGAATGCGAACTTCACCTCGGAGAGGCTGCCGTGGATAGCGACGCGCACGACAGGGCCAGCCAACACTTCAAGCGCTCGCTGATCGTCTGCCGCGAAGGTGGTAACAAGCGCGGCGAGGCCAATGCGCTCTGGCACATCGGCCAGCTCGATCTCGTCACCGGCGACTTCGACTCGGGCCGCGCCCGGCTTGGCGACGCCATGCGAGCGTTCAGCGCGTTCGGCATGCGCGCCGAACTTCTCGGCTGCCTCGAGGACTGCGCCAGGCTCGCGTACGCCGAGCGTCGGTTGGAGACGGCGACCCGCCTCGTCGCCGCAGTCGAATTGGCGCGCGAACGGCTGAGCCTGAAGCGCCCGCTGAAAGCCGAAGAGCGTTGGTCGGCGCTGGTCGCCGCGCTGCGCCAGGCAATGTCCGTCGATGCGTTCGACGCGGCGCAGGGCGAAGGCCGGAAATGGCAGATCGACGACGCGCTGCGTCACGCCCTGTCGACGCAGGCGGACCGCATCGCGGCTTGACGCGTCGTCACGGCCAAAAATAGATACCGCCCCTGAAGATGGCGGTTCAACTGCTGGCGACTACGCTCGGAGCCGTACCGGCGCAAGTCGCCGAGCAAACGATTGGCGTGGCGGCCTGGGAAGCAGGCAAGCGCGCTTGAAGCTTCAACCTCGCTCGCGGCGCGCGATCTCGGCAGCCACTTCGGCTGCCATTGCAGCCGCCCCGGCATCGCCGTCGCGCGCGGCGAGCGCTGTCAATCCTTCGACGACGCCGCTACGGTCAGCGGCGCTGCGGTTCTGGCTCGCTTTCCACTTGCCGATGAGTGAGCAAAGCTCGATCTCGATGCCAACGATTGAGCCGAGCATGGTCTCGATATAGTCGGCTGGCGCGTCGGTGACCTGCCAGGGCAGTGGCTGCCGCGCCTCGTGGCGCTCGGTCAGGCGCGTAACGAACGCGCGCAGCCACTCGCGATCGTCGATCGCACGCAGGCGGCCGCGTGCCTGGACGACGATATAGTTCCAGGTGGGCACCACCTTGCCATGCTCGGCCTTGGCGGGGTACCAAGCCGGGCTGATGTAGTTTTGTGCGCCCTGGAACACGACGAGCGCGTCGGCGTCTTCGCGCGTCTCGCGCCACAGTGGATTCGCGCGCGCCACGTGGCCGCGCAAGGTACCGTGCTCGCCCGGGCCGGAGTCAAGGATGAACGGTATCGGATCGGCCTGCAACGGACCGCCGCGATCCTGCGTGATCAGCGTGCCGAGCGGATAGCTGTGGATCAGCGCGTGCAGGCGCTCAGTGCGGGGCTCTTCAAAATGCGTCGGGAGGTACATGGAAGGAGCGCATCCTACCCCCAGCGCGCCGGTCAGTGATCGGCCGGCGAGGCAGATCAGTTCCTCGCGCGCCAGGCGTCGAAGCTTGCCGGGCCCGCGCCGAGCGCCGCGACGATGAACATGCCGCCCGCGATCGACAGGTTCTTCATGAACATCAACTGCTGCATGAAAGCCTTGTCCGCAGGCATCGCCCAGAAGTTGTGAAACAGCAGACTCGCGGCGAGCGTGAACAGCCCGAGCGCGAGCGCCGCCCAGCGGGCGTGAATGCCGAACACGATGGCCAGGCCTCCGAAGAATTCGAGCAGGCCGACGATGACGGCGAGTGCGGTCGCCAATGGCAGGCCGGCGCTGGCAATATATCCGGCCGTGCCTTCGATGCTCGTGAGCTTGCCGAAGCCCGAAAGAACGAACATCAGCGCCAGCAGTACGCGGCCGACGACGATGATGGGGGTCTTGAGGGAATCGGTCATTTGGAGGCTCCGGGAGTGAGGGGTTCGGTTTCGCAATTTCGCGTGCTTGGCGCCTGCTTGGCGCCTGCTTGGCGCCCGCTTGGCACTAGGCACGGCGCGCAGCTTAGGTGCCGCCGGGTCGACCCATGCCGCAACAACTTGTCGTCATCGTTCGAACTCTTTGATCTGCCGGCAGAGCGTTCGTCCCGGCGCTAAGCACCTCTCGCGCGTGCCCGGCGCGCTCGTGGTGGCGCCTCAGCCTCGCATCTGGGCCGGCAGGAAGGTCACGATCTGCGGGAAAAAAAAGACGAGCAGGATAGCAGCGGCCATCAGCAGGAAGAAGGGCAGCGTCGCACGCGCGATCCAGGTGATCTCGCGCCCCGTCATGCCCTGCATGACAAACAGGTTGAAGCCGACCGGCGGCGTGATCTGCGCCATTTCGACGACGAGCACGATGAAGATACCGAACCACAGCGGGTCGATGCCGGCCTTCTGGATTGTCGGCATGATCACGCCCATCGTCAGCACGACCATCGAGATGCCGTCGAGAAAGCAGCCGAGCACGGCGTAGAACGCGGCGAGCATCAGGATCAGCTGGAACTGCGAGAGGCCGAGCGACGCGATCCATTCCGCCAGGTGGCGCGGCAGGCCGATGTAGCCCATCGACAGCGTCAGGAACGACGCCCCGGCGAGGATCAGCGCGATCATGCAGTAGAGCCGCGTGCCGCCCATCAGCGAGCTTCGAAACGTCGCCCAGTCGAGCGAGCCCTGCAGTGCCGAGATCACGAGCGCGCCGACGACGCCGAGCGCGGCCGCCTCCGTCGCCGTTGCGATGCCAGCGTAGATCGAGCCGAGCACGGCAAGGATGAGAAGGATGATCGGGATCAGGCTCTTCGACTCGCGCAGCTTCTCGGCCAGCGTCAGCGGCGCGTCGCGCGGCGGTATCAAATGCCGGTTGCGCAGCGACCAGACGGCGATGTAGCCGGAGAACAGCACCGCGAGCAGGATGCCGGGGACGACGCCGGCAATGAACAGTTCGGCGATCGACACGTCTGCGATCACGCCGTACACGATCATGATGATCGAGGGTGGGATCAGCAGGCCGAGCGTGCCTGCGCCGGCGAGCGAGCCGACCGCCATGCGATCCGGGTAGCCGCGCTTGGCGAGCTCGGGCAGGCTCATCTTGCCGATCGTCGCGCAGGTCGCTGCACTCGAGCCCGACACCGCGGCGAAGATCGCGCAGCCGATCACGTTGGTGTGCAAGAGCCGCCCCGGCAGGCGCTGCATCCACGGCGCGAGGCCGCGAAACATATCCTGGGAGAGGCGCGTGCGAAACAGGATCTCGCCCATCCAGATGAAAAGCGGCAACGCGGTCAGCGTCCAGCTCGACGCCGAGCCCCAGATCGTCACCGCCATCGCGTCGCCCGCCGGCCGCGAAGACAGGAGCTCCATGCCGATCCAGGCGACGCCCGAAAGCGTGAGCCCGATCCACACGCCGCTGGCGAGGATCAGGAACAGCGCGGCGATCAGCAGGCCTGTGACCGCGATGTCGTTCATGCGGGGGCGGGCGTCGTGAGGGCCTTCATTCGACGTGCGCCGCCTCGCCGCGCTTGACCTCGCGCCGCTCACCACGCAGCTCGAGCACGAATTCGTCGACGAAGGCGATTGCGAGTACCACGCTGCCGCCCGCCATCGCGATCTGCGGCAGCCACAGCGGCGTGGCGTCGCTGCTCGTCGAGATGTCGTGAAAGAGATAGGACTGCCACGACAGGCGGCATGCGTAGTAGGCGAAGAGGACGGCCAACAGCGACGCCGCGAATAGCGCCCACACTTCGAGCGCGTGGCGCGTGCGGCCGCGCAGTGCCGACAGGATCAGCGTGACGCGGATGTGCTCACCGTGCTTGAGCGTCTGCGCAAGCGCCAGGAAGCCGGCGCCGGCCATCAGGTAGCCCGCGTAGGCATCGGTGCCAGGGACGTGGAAGTTCAACTGCCGGCTGACGATGGACAACACAACCATAGCCAGCAGGCCGACCATGCACAGCCCTGCGAGCGCTCCCGCCGCGTCGTAGAGCGCGTCGAGCGCCTTGCGCATGTCAAGCGTGCGGGTCAGGCCTCACTTGCGGTAGGCCGCGAGCAGCGCCGCACCGTCGGCGCCAGCCTTCTTCTCCCACTCGACGATCATCACGTCGCCGACCTTCTTCAGCCCCTCGGTCAGCTTGGGCGAAGGCGTGACGATGGTCATGCCCTTCTCGGCAAGCGCCTTCTTGTACCAGTCGTTCTTCTCCTGGCTCACCTTCCAGCCGCGCGCTTCGGCGTCGGCCGCGGCCTTGAGCACCGCTTGCTGCGTCGCCGCGTCGAGCGCGTTGAACGCAGCCTGATTGACGATGACCGCGTTCTTCGGCAGCCAGGCCTGGGTGTCGACCCAGTACTTCAGCGACTCGTAGGTCTTGGTGTCGTAGCCAGTCGAGCCCGAGCTCATGTAGCTGTTGACGAGTCCGGTGGCGAGCGCCTGCGACAACTCGGCCTGCTGCACCGTCACCGGCTGCGCGCCGACGAGTTCGGCGATCTTCGCCGTGGCCGGGCTGTAGGCGCGCCACTTCAGGCCCTTCATGTCGGCGACTGAGTCGATCTCCTTGTTTGCATAGATGCCCTGCGGCGGCCACGGCACGGTGTAGAGCAGCTTCATGCCCTGCGCCGCGAGCAGTTTGTCGAGGAAGGGCTTTTGCGCCGCGGCGAGTTTCTTCGCGTCGGCGTAGCCGGTGGCGAGGAAGGGAAGCCCGTCAGCGCCGTAGATAGGATTCTCGTTTTCGAAGTTCACGAGCAGGATCTCGCCGATCTGCGCCTGCCCGCCCTGCACCGCGCGCTTGATTTCGGGCGCCTTGAAGAGCGACGCGTTGGCGTGCACCGTGATTTTGAGCTTGCCACCGCTTGCCTTGTCGACATCGGCAGCGAACTGCGTCAGGTTCTCGGTGTGGAAGTTGCTCGCCGGGTAGGCGGCGGGCAGGTCCCAGTTGGTCTGCGCGGCGGCGAGCAGCGGCAGCGACAGCGCGGTCGCGGCGAGAATGCGGGCAAGGGGGGCAGAGGTCTTCATGAGCGTTGAACTCCAGCGTGGTGATGGACAGGGCGAGCATACGGCCTGCTGCGCAACCGCGCCGTCGGGGTTTGCGCGTGACGGCGCCGCAGCGTCGCAAGCGCCGGCGCAAGGCGGCGCCTGGCTCGGCGTCCTGATGCTCGAGACGCGCTTCGAGCGCGTGCCGGGCGACGTCGGCCACCCGGCGAGCTTCGCCTTCCCCGTGCGCTACCGGGTTGTCGAAGGCGCGTCGCCGCAGCGTGTCGTGCGCGCGGGTGATGTCGCGTTGCTTCAACCCTTCATCGATTCCGGGCGCGCGCTTGTCGCCGAGGGCGCTGCGGCGATCACCAAGAGCTGCGGTTTTCTGGTGCATTTCCAGCGCGAACTGCAGGCCGCGCTGCCGGTGCCGGTGTGGACGTCGAGCCTGCTCGCGCTGCCGACGCTGCAGCGTACCGGGCCGGTCGGCGTGATGACGATCGACGCCACAGCGCTCGGCGCCGCGCATCTGCGCGCCGCCCGAGCCGATCCGGCGACGCCGGTCGAAGGCGTCGCGCCGGGCTGCCACCTCCAACGCGCTGCTCGACGGCGATGTCGCGCTCGACACCGCGCAGGCGGAGCGCGACGTGGTGGCGGCGGCTCTGCGCCTCGTCTCGCACCGCCCCGACTTGCGTGCGCTGGTGCTCGAGTGCACCAACATGCCGCCCTACGCCGATGCGGTGCGCGCTGCGATCGGTTTGCCGGTACACGACATCCGCACGATGCTGCACGAACGCTGGCACGCGCTGGCGCGAGAATCACGGCAAGGATGAGAGTGCACCCACGCTCATTGCGCGCGCCGAGCTTTCCTCTCGCGTGAACAACGGAGGCATTTCGATGAACAGGTGGGTATTCGGTCTTGCGGTAGCACTCGGCGGCGGGCTTGCCGGTGCGACAAGTGCGGCCGACGAGGCAGGGCACGCTGCGCATCACCACATGGATCAAGCCGGCGCCGCGTCAGCGACACCGCAGGCGACAAGGGATGATCGTCAACTCGTGGAATTCCCCAGCATGCTGCGCGTCCACACCTTGTCCAACATGCGGGATCACCTTCAGACCTTGGGTGAGATACAGGGCGCGCTGGCGAGCGGCGCGTTCGACAGGGCAAGTGAGCTTGCCGAGCAGCGGCTGGGCATGTCGTCTCTGGAGATGCACGGTGCCCACGAGGTGGCGCAGTTCATGCCCAAGGGCATGCAGGATGCGGGCACGGCGATGCACCGCAGCGCCAGTCAGTTTGCACTGGTGGCCAAAGATGCCTCGGCGACGGGGGACCTCAAGCCCGTGCTGGCGGCGTTGAGCAAGCTGAACCAGACCTGTGTCGCTTGTCATGCGGGATACCGACTTCGATGACGCCGAGCGCAATGACAGCGAGCGCCTCGTGCGGCTTGCCCACGGTCTTGTCGATGCCGCGCATGTTGCATCGACAGCGCGTGAATCGCCACTGCGCGGGCGCGATGCGCCCTGAAATTCGCCTTATCCGCCGAACCAACAGCGTGTGAACACGGCAATGACAACGAACGCGAGCCCCGCAGGCGACAAGTGGCAGTTCTGGGTCGATCGCGGTGGCACTTTCACCGACATCGTCGCGCGGCGGCCGGACGGTGCGCTCGTCACGCACAAGCTGCTGAGCGAGGACCCGGCGCAGTACCGCGACGCCGCGGTTGCCGGCATCCGCCGTCTGCTCGGTCTGGCCGACGACGCGCCGATCACGCCCGATCGGGTCGAGTGCGTGAAGATGGGCACGACGGTCGCGACCAATGCGCTGCTCGAACGCAAGGGCGAGGCGACGCTGCTCGTCACGACGCGCGGCTTTCGCGACGCCTTGCGCATCGGCTATCAGGAGCGGCCGCGCATCTTCGACCGCCACATCGTACTACCCGAGCTGCTCTACAGCCGCGTGATCGAGGCGCACGAGCGTGTCGATGCCAATGGCACGGTGGTGCAGCCGCTCGACGAGGCGCATCTGCGCGAGCGCCTGTGGGCTGCGTTCGACGCCGGGCTGCGCAGCGTCGCGATCGTGTTCATGCATGGCTGGCGCCACACGGCGCACGAGTTGGCCGCCGAACGCATAGCGCGCGAAGAGGGCTTCACGCAGATCAGCACCTCGCACCGCGTGAGCCCGATGATGAAGCTCGTCAGTCGTGGCGACACGACGGTGGTCGATGCCTATCTGTCGCCGATCCTGCGCAGTTACGTCGAGCAGGTCGCCGCCGAGATGCCGGGTGTGCGGCTGTATTTCATGCAGTCATCCGGTGGGCTGGCCGACGCCCACGCCTTCCAGGGCAAGGACGCGATTCTTTCGGGCCCGGCCGGCGGCATCGTCGGCATGGCGCGCACCGCCGAACTCGCGGCAGACGAACTCGGCGTGGCAGGGCAGGCGGGGCTGCGCGTGATCGGCTTCGACATGGGCGGCACCTCGACCGATGTGTCGCACTACGCGGGCGAGTTCGAGCGCGCCTTCGAGACGCAGGTGGCCGGCGTGCGCATGCGCGCGCCGATGATGAGCATCCACACCGTTGCCGCGGGCGGCGGTTCGATCCTGTCGTTTGATGGCGCACGGCTGCGCGCCGGGCCGCAAAGCGCGGGCGCCAACCCCGGCCCCGCATGCTATCGGCGCGGCGGGCCGCTCACGGTGACCGATGCGAACGTGATGCTCGGCAAGGTGCAGCCGGCGCACTTTCCGAAAGTGTTCGGCGTCGCGGGCGATGACTCGCTCGACCATGAGATCGTCGTCACGCAGTTCGAGGCGCTCGCCGCGGAGATCGCGGCGGCGACGGGGCAGCAGCGCACGCCCGAGCAGGTCGCCGAGGGCTTCATCGCGATTGCCGTGGGTGCAATGGCGGGCGCGATCAAGAAAATCTCTGTCGCGCGCGGCTACGACGTCACGCGCTATGCGCTGCAATGCTTCGGCGGCGCGGGCGGCCAGCATGCGTGCCTCGTGGCCGACGCGCTCGGCATGAACCGCGTCTTCGTCCATCCGCTCGCCGGCGTGCTGTCGGCTTACGGCATGGGCCTTGCAGACCAGAGTGTGATGCGAGAGGCGGCCATCGAGCAGCCGCTCGCGACCGGCCTTGCGGACGCCGCGGCACGGCTCGACGCCCTCGCGGCCGAGGCGCGCGGTGAGCTCGAGCGCCAAGGCGTCGCAGCGGCGCGCGTGCGCATGCTTCGACGCGTGCACCTGCGGTACCAGGGGACGGACAGCGCACTCGTCGTGCCGTTTGGCAGCGCGCAGGAGGTCGAAGCCGCGTTCGAGGCGGCCTACCGTCAGCGCTTCTCGTTCCTGATGCAGGGGCGCGCGCTCGTCATCGAGGCGGTATCGGTGGAGGCGATCGGCGCCGCAGATGCGCCGGCCGAAGCGCGTAGTGATGTGATCGAGAGCGGCGCCGCGCCTGTTGTTGATCGCGTACGTGTCTTCAGCGGCGACGCCTGGCACGACGCCGCGCTCGTGCTGCGCGAGCAGGCCCGGCCCGGCCAGCTCGTCGGCGGCCCGGCGGTGATCGCGGAGCGCAACGCGACGACCGTCGTCGAGCCTGGCTGGCAGGCACGCGTGACGACCCTCGACCACCTCGTGCTCGAGCGCGTACAGCCGCGCGAGACGCGCCATGCGATCGGCACCGCGGTCGACCCGGTGATGCTCGAGGTGTTCAACAACCTCTTCATGAACATTGCCGAGCAGATGGGGCTGCAGCTGCAGAACACGGCGTACTCGGTCAACATCAAGGAGCGGCTGGATTTCTCTTGCGCGCTGTTCGACGCCGAGGGCAACCTGATCGCCAATGCGCCGCACATGCCGGTGCATCTCGGTTCGATGAGCGAATCAATCAAGACCGTGATTTCGCGCAACGTCGGGACGATGCAGCCGGGCAACGTCTATGTCCTCAACGATCCCTATCACGGCGGCACGCATCTGCCGGATGTCACGGTCGTGACACCCGTGTATCTGGACGATGCCGGCGCGTCGCGCGGGCCCGATTTCTACGTCGGATCGCGCGGTCATCATGCGGATATCGGCGGGACAACGCCCGGCTCGATGCCGCCGTTCTCGACCCGCATCGACGAGGAGGGCGTGCAGCTCGACAACGTCTTGCTTGTCGAGCGCGGCCGCCTGCGCGACACGGAAATCCTCGAGTTGCTATCGAGCGGCGCCCACCCCTCGCGCAACCCGCAGCAAAACCTCGCCGATCTGAAGGCGCAGATCGCCGCCAACGAGAAGGGCGTGCAAGAGCTGCGCCGCATCGTCGATCAATTCGGGCTCGACGTGGTGCAGGCCTACATGTGCCATGTGCAGGACAACGCCGAGGAATCGGTGCGTCGCGTCATCACGAAGCTCAAGGACGGGCAGTTCACGCTGCCGCTCGACAACGGCGCGCAGATCAAGGTCGCGATTCGAGTCGACGTCGATACACGCCGCGCCGAGATCGATTTCACCGGCAGTTCTGCCCAACTCGCGAACAACTTCAACGCGCCGACGGCGGTGTGCATGGCGGCCGTGCTCTACGTCTTTCGCACGCTGGTGGATGACGACATCCCGCTCAACGCCGGCTGCCTGAAGCCGCTCAAGGTCATCATCCCCGAAGGCTCGATGCTCAACCCGCAGCCGCCGGCCTCGGTCGTTGCCGGCAACGTGGAGACATCCACCTGCATCACGAACGCGCTCTACGGCGCGCTCGGCGTGATGGCCGCGGGCCAGTGCACGATGAACAACTTCACCTTCGGCAACGCGCGTTATCAGTACTACGAGACGATTTCCGGCGGCTCGGGCGCTGGTGCGTGGGCGGACGATGCTGGCCGCGTCGTCGGCGGCTTCGACGGCACGAGCGTCGTGCAGACGCACATGACGAACTCGCGCCTGACGGACCCCGAGGTGCTCGAATTCCGCTTCCCGGTGCGCCTGGAGAGCTATGCGATTCGCGCTGGCTCGGGCGGGGCGGGACGCTGGCGCGGCGGCGACGGCGGCGTGCGGCGCGTGCGATTCCTGGAGCCGATGACGGCTTCGATCCTCTCCAACGGCCGCGTAGTCCCGGCCTTCGGCATGGCTGGCGGCGAACCCGGTGCACTCGGCATCAATCGCGTCGAGCGTGCCGACGGCCGCCGGGAGACGTTCGCTCACATCGGTAGCACCGAAATGGCGGTGGGCGATGTGTTCGTGATCGAGACGCCGGGCGGCGGCGGCTTCGGCGCTGCCGAACTATGATGTTTCGTCTGGATCGGAAAGTGTTGCGAGCCTTGGAGGCGTCCCCGCGCGACGCGTAACGGTTCGCGAAACTGCAAGGAGTCACCGCATGGACAAGCAACAACTGATCGTTTCTTCGGCGTTCGCCTCGGTGCTGGCGCTCGGCCTGCTCAACACCGCGTCGGCGGCCGATGCGGCAGGCAAGGAGAAGTGCTACGGCATCGCCAAGGCCGGGCAGAACGATTGCGCCAATCTGTCGGGCACGCATTCATGCGCGGGCCAGGCGAAGGCCGACAAGAGCCCGGACGACTGGAAGTACGTCGCGAAGGGCACTTGCCAGAAGCTCGGCGGCAAGACCGCCGACGAGGCCAAGCCGGCGCAGAAGAAGTAGCGGCATCACTCACGCCCGTTGCGATCGGCCGGGCGCTCCCGACATGACTTCGACCGGCATCGGCCTGCGCCAACCGCACTACGCAGAGGTGCTCGAGTCCAGGCCGGCGCTGGGATTTCTCGAGGTTCACTCCGAGAATTTCTTCGCCGACGGCGGCGCGGCGCTCGCCGTGCTGGATGCGGCGCGCGCGCAGTACGCGGTGAGTCTGCACGGCGTTGGCCTCGGCCTCGGGTCGGCGGCCGGCGTCGACAGCTGGCACCTCGAGCGCCTCGCGCAGCTCGTCGACCGCGTGCAGCCCGTGCGCGTGTCGGACCATGCCGCGTTTGCCCGCGCGCGAGCGAGCGAGGACGGGCCGCTGCTGCACGCGAACGACTTGCTGCCGATCGCGTTTACGCCGGCGGCGCTCGCGATCATGGTGCGCAGTGTGTCGCAGGTGCAGGAGCGATTACGCCGAACGATCCTTGTCGAGAACATCGCCGGCTACCTGAACTTCGACGCGCCCGACCGGATGGCCGAGACGAGTTTTCTCTCCGCGCTGTGCGAGCGCAGTGGCTGCCAGTTGCTGCTCGACGTCAACAACCTGATGGTCAACGCGATCAACGCGAAGTCGGACGACCCGCTCGCTGTGTGCTGCCGCGCCATCGACGCCTTGCCGGCGCGCATCGTCGGCGAAATTCATCTGGCCGGTTACAACGACACGAGCGACATCGGCCTCGTCATCGACGACCACGGCAGCCGCGTGCGCGAAGCCGTCTGGAAGGCGTATGCGCACGCTCTGCGGCGGTTCGGGCCGACGCCCACGCTCATCGAGTGGGACACCGATCTGCCCGCGCTCGACGTCCTGCTCGGCGAGGCGCAACACGCCGATTGGTTGCAGCAACGCGAAGTCGCGAGCGCATGACTGCGTCGGCACGAGATCCGGATCGAGGTGCAGACGCGCAACTGGCAGTCGGCAGCGCTGCTAACACGGCCAACGCGACCACCCCGGTTGGCGCGGCCGACGCGGCTGGCGTGGCTGCCGAAAGCGAGCGCCAGCGCCTATTGCTCGGCGCCTTGTTCGCCGCCCGCACCTCCGACGCCAAGGAGCTTGATGCCGCGCTCCATGTCGACGACAACGCCGAAGCCGGCCTGCGCGCCTACCGCGCGAATGCGCACGCCTCCGCCGAGCGGGCGCTTGCGGTCACCTTTACGACACTGCGCGTCCTGATCGGAGCCGAGGACTTCGCGCAACTTGCGCGCGAGTTCTGGCATGCGCATCCACCACAGCGGGGCGACCTGGGCGATTGGGGGGACGCGCTGCCGGCGTGGCTGGCCGCGCATGCTGCCCTTGCCGAGTGGCCTTACCTTCCCGACTGCGCGCGGCTCGATCTCGCGCTGCACCGTTGCGAACGCGCAAGCGATGCGGCGATCGAACCCACGACGCTTGCGTTGCTGGACACGCACGATCCCGGCGCGCTGCGGCTGCACCTGCTGCCCGGCGTTCAGTGCATCACGTCGCGCTGGCCGATCGTCACCTTGCATGCTGCGCATGCGGCGAACGCCGACGAAGCGCTGTTCGAGCGCGCGCGCGAGCAGATCCAGGCCGGCGTGGGCGAGGCGGCAGTGGTAGCGCGCGATGGCTTTCGCGGCGTCGTTCATCGCATCGGCGCGCCCGGCGCCGCGTTCATGCAGGCCATTGCGCGCGCCGCCTGCTTGTCAGATGCATTGACGGCGCCTGGAGAGGACTTTGATTTCGCCGCATGGCTTGCCGACGCGTTGCGCTGTCGCTGGCTGCAAAGGGTCGAGCGGTGCGAAGGCTGAGGCGCGTCGAATCGGCGTGTGCGCGCATTCGCCGCAACGACCTCGAATTCCTCAGGCGGTCCGTCCGTCGTTGCCCGGCCCAGCAGCTCGTGGCAGATGCTTGACCGCTTCGCGATCGGCTGGCTCAAGCCGGGTCTCGATCGCGCGGCGGCGCTGTTCGTGCGCGCCGGCGTCGCCGCCGACGCGGTCACCTGGGCCGGGTTTGCGATCGGCATGGGCGCCGCCCTGGCGATCACGCAGCGGCAGTTCGAGCTCGGCCTCGCACTGCTGCTGGTGAGCCGGCTGGCCGACGGGCTCGATGGCGCGGTCGCTCGTTTGACGGCGCCGACCGACCGCGGCGCGTTTCTCGACATCACGCTCGACTTCCTGTTCTACGCGAGCGTCCCGCTCGCATTCGCATTCGCCGACCCCGGCGCCAACGCGCTCGCTGCCGCGATGTTGCTCGCGGCGTTCGTCGGCACCGGCTCGGGCTTCCTCGCCTACGCAGTGATGGCCGAGCGTCGCCAGCTTGCGAGCAAGACTTTCCCGGCCAAGGGCATCTTCTATCTCGGTGGCTTGACCGAGGCGACCGAGACCATCGCCTGCTTCGTCCTGATGTGCCTGTGGCCGGCGCACTTCGCGAGCATTCGCTTATGTCTTCGCGGCGCTGTGCGGCGTGACGATCGTGACCCGCGTAATCGCTGGCTGGAAGCACTTGCACTGATGCGGCAGCACCCATGAAACGAAGCAGCTCGGTTGGCGCGCCGATTGCCGTGCTGGTCGCCGCGCCGATCCCCGTGCCGATCACCGTGCGGTGGGCGATGCGGTTCGGCTATCTCGACTACGATGCGTCCCTCAACGTGCTCGGGCGCTGAACGCCAGAGAAAAACTCCAAGACGAGGCCACCATGCAAAGCCAACTTCCCGTTCGTATCGCGCTCGGTGTGGCCCTTGCCGCCGTGCTGCTGCCGGCCGCTGCCGCCGACGCTGTGGCGCTCGTGCCGTTCAAGGATGCGGGGGAGCCGCCCGCGCCCTGGCATGTGGTTGGGCTGCCGGGGCAGGATCCGCAGAGCAAGCCGTTCACGACGTTCTCAGTGGTCGAACTCGACGGCCGCAAGGCGCTTCGCGTCGAGGCCAAGGAGTCGTTCGGCAATCTTGTGGACCGGGTGAAGTGGACCGCGCCCACGGCCAAGCTGTCGTGGCAGTGGCGGGTCGACGATCCGGTACCGAAGGCCGATCTGCGCATCAAGCAGGGTGACGATACGGCGCTCAAGGTCTGCGTGTCGTTCGACCTGCCGATGGATGATGTTCCGTTCCTAGAGCGTCAATTGCTCAAGATCGGCCAGGCGAAGACAGACGAACCGCTCGCGACGGCCAACGTCTGCTACGTCTGGGACGCAAACCTGCCGATCGGCACCGCGCTCGACAACGCGTTTTCGCGTCGCACCCGCTACATCGTGCTGGAAAGCGGCTCCGGCAAGCTCAAGCAGTGGAAGAGCGAGAAGCGCGATGTCAATGCTGACTTCAAGAAGCTCTTTTCGGACGAGAGTCCAAACAAGGTGCCGATGGTCACGGCGATCGGCATTGGCGCCGATGCCGACAACACGAAGGCGCGCAGCCTCGGCTACGTCGCCAACATCGTGCTGGAACCTTGATCTGAGCGGCGACAGCGCCACTCACCGGGGCGGCAGCGCATCGCGCGCGCCACGCCCGCAATTCGATTCGACGAACCGGTGCGGCCAGGCTCGATGAACGCGCAGCTGTTCACTGACATCGCGCTCGCGGTACTGCATCTCGCCTTCGTCGGCGGCGTCGCGGTGCGCGTGATCTGGGTTCATCGGCCGGCGGGCAGTGCGTTTGCGTGGCTGCTGCTCGTTGCCTTGCTGCCCTACGTCGGCATTCTGATGTACGTGCTGTTCGGCGAGCGACCGATCGGGCGCGAGCGTCTGCGCCGCGCGCATGCGTTCTACGCGGCGTTTCCGGACGTTGCGACACCGCTGTGGCAGCCTGACGTTGCCGACAGGCGGACGCTGCCGAAGCAGTTGCAGGGCATCGCGCAGCTCGCCGAAAACGCAGCCGGAATGCCGGTGCTCGAAGGCTCGACGCTCGCGCTGCACGCGGGCGCAGAAGAGATCCTGCGCGCGATCATCGCCGACATCGAACTCGCGCACGAAAGCATCGACATCGCGTTCTACATCTGGAACGAGGGCGGCACCGCCGATGAAGTCGGCGAGGCACTCGAACGCGCTTCGGCGCGGGGCGTGAAGTGCCGCGTCCTGCTCGACGCGATCGGCAGCAAGCCCTTCCTCAAGGGCAGGTGGCCGGCGCGCCTGCGCGCGGGCGGCATCCAGGTCGAAGTGGCACTCGCGGTCGGCGTGCTCGGCCTGGTTTTCCAGCGCGCGGACCTTCGGCTGCACCGCAAGATCGTCGTCATCGACGAACGCATTGCCTATACCGGCAGCATGAACCTTGTCGATCCGCGGTTCTTCAAGCAGGACGCAGGCGTGGGTGAGTGGATCGACGCCATGGTGCGCGTCTCCGGCCCGGCGGTGGCTGCATTGCGCGCGGTCTTCCTGTTCGACTGGAAGCTGCAGACCGGTGAGCCCTATGTGCCGGCGAGTTCTGCCGCATTCATTGCGCGGCGCGCCGTCGGTGGCGCGGCGCGAGTGCAGGTCGTGCCCTCCGGGCCGGGCGTCGAAGTCGCCGCCAATCTGCGCATCCTCGTCGATGCCGTCGCGATGGCGCGTCACCGCATCGTCCTCACGACGCCGTACTTCGTTCCCGATCCGGCGCTCGCGCTTGCGCTGCAGAACGCTGCGATGCGGGGTGTCGACGTGCGGATCATCCTGCCCGCAGTGAATGACTCGAAGCTCGTCACCTACGCGAGCCGGGCATTCTTCGACGGCCTGTGTCGGGCGGGTGCGCAGGTGCTGAAGTTCGAGGGCGGCCTGCTGCACACCAAGAGCGTGGTGGTTGACGACGAGTTCTCGCTCTTCGGTACCGTCAACCTCGACATGCGCAGCCTGCACCTGAACTTCGAACTGATGCTCGCGGTCTACGACCGCGGTTTCAACACCGCATTGCGCGCGCTGCAACAGACCTACGAAAGCGATGCGCGCGGCATCGACGCCGCCACGTGGTACGCGCGACCGGCGCGCGAGCGTCTCCTCGAGGGTCTGGCGTCGCTCGTTGCGCCGATGCTGTAGGCGCGCCGCACTAGCCGTCGTCGAATTCGACCGGCGCCGGGCTCTTGCGCGCGATGATGCTGGCCCGCAACTCGTTGTAGCGGGCGACGAAGTTCACCAGCACGCTCGCTGTCCAGGCGAAGGTGAAGATGCCCGACGCCGCGATCATCGACGGCACGAGCCGCCATTCGCGCGATAGGTGGAAGGGTTCGCCGAGCGCGGTGTAGCAGTTGAAGACGAACCAGGTCGCCTTGCTCCAGTTCGTGACGATCTCGCCCAACACGAATCCGGTTGACCACAAAACGACTTCGGTCAGGTGCAGTGTCAGCAGCGCCACAACCGTCATCGCGAACAGGAAATCCGCACGCCAGACCTTGACGTTGTCCCTCATTGCCTGCGTGCGCTTGAGGAACGAGCCGGTGACGAACCGGATCCAGAACGCGTGAAACATGATCACGATGACGAGCAGGCCGCCGCCGAAGATGATGTCGGGTATCGGCAAGGCCTGCGCCAGCACGCTGGCGGCGCCGATCGTGGTCTCGGACCTCGACAGCACCGCGTCGAGGTCCGTGGAAAGCGTTGACGTGGGCATGCGTTGCGTCGAGGTGTCGGCGATCATACGGTTCGCGGCCTCGTCCGAACCTCGGGACTGGCCCGGATCAAAGCGGACAGATCAATGTTTAAGTTGACGCGGCACTTTCGGCGCATGTGTAGACGAGCTTTGCGGTCTACAAGGCAAGCCAGGCCCTGCCTTGATCAACCCGGGCCTATGCGCCGAGCCGCGCGCGGTGGCGCGCGACCTGCGCGCGCACCTGCACCGGCGCGGTGCCGCCCAGCACCTCGCGCGCGGCGAGCGATCCGACCAGCGTCAGCACGTCGAACACATCGTCGCCGATCGCCGGGTGCAGGCGCTGCAGCGTCTTGAGCGGCAATTCGGACAGATCCTTGCCTTCGGCGATCGCCTGCTTCACCGCGTGCGCCACCGCCTCGTGCGCGTCACGAAACGGCAGGCCCTTCTTGACGAGATAGTCAGCGAGATCGGTTGCCGTCGCGTAACCCTTGCGTGCCGCGCGCTCCATCGCTTCGGGCTTGACCACGATGCCGCCCACCATCTCGCAGAAGATGCGCAGCGTGTCCTTGAGCGTATCGACGGTGTCGAACAGCGGCTCCTTGTCTTCCTGGTTGTCCTTGTTGTAGGCGAGCGGCTGGCCCTTCATCAGCGTCAGCAACCCCATCAGGTGGCCGACGACGCGCCCGGTCTTGCCGCGCGCGAGCTCGGGCACGTCGGGGTTCTTCTTCTGCGGCATGATCGACGAGCCGGTGCAGAAGCGGTCCGCGAGTTCGATGAAGCCGAAGCTCTGGCTCATCCACAGCACGAGCTCCTCGGACAGGCGCGAGACGTGGATCATCGCCATGCTCGCCGCAGCGCTGAACTCGATCGCGAAGTCGCGGTCGCTGACCGCATCGATGCTGTTCTGGCAGACGCACGCGTCGCCGGCAGCGTCGACCATGCCGAGCGTGCGCGCGACACGCTCGCGATCCAGCGCATAGCTCGTGCCGGCGAGTGCCGCCGCGCCGAGCGGCAGGCGGTTTGTACGCTGCCTTGCATCCGCCATGCGCTCGGCGTCGCGGGAGAACATCTCGACGTAGGCGAGCATGTGGTGGCCGAAGCTCACCGGCTGCGCGACCTGCAGATGCGTGAAGCCGGGCAGGATCGTGTCGGCATGCGCATCTGCAAGCTCGACGAGCGCGCGCTGCAGTTCGACGAGCAGCGCGCCGATGGCGTCGATCTCGTCGCGCAGCCACAGGCGCAGGTCGGTCGCGACCTGGTCGTTGCGCGAGCGGCCGGTGTGCAGTCGCTTGCCGGCGTCACCGGCGAGTTGTGTGAGCCGCGCCTCGATGTTGAGATGCACGTCCTCCAGTTCGAGCTTCCATGCGAAGCTGCCGGACTCGATCTCGGTCGCGATCTGCGCCAGCCCGCGCTCGATCGCCTGCTGGTCGTCGTTCGAGATGATGCCTTGCGCGGCGAGCATCTCGGCGTGCGCGAGGCTGCCGGCGATGTCGGCCCGCCACAGGCGCCGGTCGAAGCCGACGCTCGCCGTGTAGCGCTGCACGAGCTCGCTCATCGGCTCTGAAAACAGCGCCGACCAGGCGGTGGACTTGGTGTCGAGGGGGTTGCTTGCCATGCTGCGACGTGAGGGGTGAGAACAGGCCGCGCCGATTTGCTTACCGATTCCCACCCGCGCGGCCGATAGAGTTGGTGACAATGCGAAATCACCGGCGCCACCGATTCTATTGGCGCACTCGCTTGGCTCGCACTTCGATGCCCTCGACCCCCGAAAGAGATTTCCAGCCCACGGGCAGCCGCCCGGCCAGTCTGTGGCCCGAATCATCGCGTCTGAACGACAGCCGCGATTTCGCGAGCACGGGCTTCGAACTGCCGCGTGTGGGCGTGCCGCGTGCCGCGGGCCCGGGTTCGGCGTTCGACATGTGCCACGGTGGCGTCGTGCTGCGCGCGGTGCTGTTCGTGCATCTGACGTTGGCGCTCGGCTTGATGTTCGGCGCGGCTGGTTTCGAAGCCTGGCTGACGCAACTCGCGCTTGCGACCGGCGTCGCGCTGCCCGGCGTGCTGCTGTGGCTCGTGTTCTCGTGCGTGTCGAAGGACCGGCTCGCCGCACTGCCGGTGCCGGCTCAATGGGTTGCGGCGGTTTCGCTCGGCGCGGCGTGCGGCGGCGGCTCCTGGGCGCTGCAGGCGTTCGTCGGCCTCGGCGCGCTCTCTGAAGGGCAGGGCTACGCGCCCGCGCGCTGGCTCGCGCCGACGCTAGCCGGCGCGGCGTTCTCCGCGGCGCTCTTCTACTGGCTGCGCTTGCGTGCGATCGCGCAGGGCCCCGCCGATTCGAGCGCGCGCCTGGCTGAACTGCAGTCGCGCATCCGGCCGCACTTTCTCTTCAACACGCTCAACACCGCGATCGCGCTCGCCCGCGTCGACCCGGCACGAACCGAGGGTCTGCTCGAGGACCTGGCGGAGCTGTTTCGCGTTGCCCTTGCCGACACGGATGCAGCCGTCACGCTTGGCGCCGAGGTTGAGCTCGCGCGGCGCTACCTTGCGATCGAGCAGACGCGCTTCGGCGACCGACTCAAGGTGAGCTGGGATCTCGACCCCGCCACCGCGCAGGCGCGCGTGCCGCCGCTGATGCTGCAGCCACTGGTCGAGAACGCCGTGCGCCATGGCGTCGAGCCCGCGCCCGACGGCGGCACGATCCGCGTGCGCACGCGGCTGCGCCGCGGTCACGCGGTGATCACGATCGACAACACCCTGCAGACGCGTGCGTCGCGCCCTGGTGCTGGCATGGCGCTGCGCAACGTGCGCGAACGGCTGCACCTGATGCACGATGTCGCGGCCTCGTTCGATGCCCAGGCCGATGGCGACGTGTACCGCGTGCGCATCGTCGTGCCAGCATGAAGTGAAGCCGCATTGTCGCAACGGTGGAAGCGCGCTTGTTGGCGCGACGGGGGGATGCTTCGCGCAGCTTTGTGGTGTCGGCAGCGGTGTTTGCGGAGGTCCTTGCGGATATTTGAGTGGCGAGGGCGCGCCCGAACAGTCCGCGGCGCGCCGCGTGCTGGCTTTCGGAGGGTTGAGCAGCAAAGTCGTGCCTGGACAGGCCACGGCGCTTCACCTCCGCGGTCGGCGCTTTGCGCCGACCGCCCTGCGCTGCTCGGTCTTGCAGCCCGCCGCCGAACTCGCTTCGCTCAGACAGTGGCGGCGAGTCAGTTCACGAAGCGCGCTGGCGCGCGCGGCTGCAAGCCCTGTGCTGCTCGGCGCTCCGCAGGCGCGCCGTGGCCTGTCCGGGCACGCCTTTGCAGGCAACGCGGTGGTGCGCGGCGAACGAGAAGAACCGTCGCGACAGGCGGTACCCGCCGGGGGCGATTTGTGGAGCGACGAGGATCGCAGGACAGGGGTCGGCGAGCGCAGCGCGTTTCGTGAACTGACTCGCCGCCACTGTCTGAGCGCAGCGAACGCAGTGAGTGAAGCGAGTTCTGCGACGCGACCCCTGGCCGAGAACCGCAGTGCAGTCGTCGCGCAGCGCCGACCGCGCAACCATGAGCCCCCGGCGGGTACCGCCTGGCGCGACGCAAACGCGCCATGCGATGGCGACGCGACGCGAGCCACATCCTCGGGCCGCGGGCAGGAAACCAGGCGGCACTGCACAGGCCGCGTGGCAAGCTCATGCCGTGATCATTCGAGCTGGAGGTTCTTGAATGGCTGATGCACTGCGCGTGCTGCTCGTCGAT
This sequence comes from uncultured beta proteobacterium, assembly GCA_963774675.1. Lineage (GTDB taxonomy): Bacteria > Pseudomonadota > Gammaproteobacteria > Burkholderiales > Burkholderiaceae_C > CAIKUF01. The sequence goes on from CAVZFV010000014.1 coordinate 557,959, forward strand.
GATGAGGAACTCGCCCGCATGCGGCTGCGCAGCCTGGTCGCTGAATGTCCGTCGCCCAAGGCGGAAGTCGTCGGCGAGGCTTCCAATGCCGCGCAGGCGCTGGCCTGGCTCGGCGCGCATGAGTGTGATCTGCTGCTGCTCGACATCGGCATGCCCGGCAAGGACGGCATCGCGCTCGCCACCGAGTTGAACCGGCGTGAGCGGCCGCCCGCCGTCGTCTTCGTCACAGCGCATGACGGGCGCGCGCTCGACGCCTTCGAGCTGAATGCGGTCGACTATCTGACGAAGCCGGTGCGCCGCGAGCGGTTGCACGAAGCCCTGCAACGCGCGGCCCAGCGTATTGCCGCAAACTCGGCCGCGCTCTCGAGCGCGCTCTCGAGCGCGCTGTCGACAGCGCCGTTGACCGCGGCCAAGACGGGCGAACCGCCGGTCATCGTCATCACCGAACTCGGCCGCGTCGTGCGCGTGCCGCTGCATGAGGTGCTCTACCTGAAAGCCGAGCTGAAATACGTGACGCTGCGCACCGCCGAACGCACGCATGTGCTCGACGAAGCCTTGAGCGAGCTCGAATCCCGCCTGGGAGAGGCGTTCTTGCGCGTGCATCGCAATGCGCTCGTGGCAAGAAGTGCGATGCGTGAGCTCGGGCACCGCGCGCTTGTCGGCGACGGCGACGAGGAAGGCGGCGACGGCTGGGCGGTGCGCGTCGCCCCGATCGATGAATGGCTCGCCGTCTCGCGCCGTCAGCTCGCTGCCGTGCGCGACGCGATGCGCGAAGCGGGCGGCGGCTGAAGTCGCGGGTCGCGGTCGAGGTCCGTGCGCACTGAGCACGCTGCGTCGCCGACCGCAGGTTGAACTGACGCTACAGCAGCGCCGCCTGCAACCCATGCGCCGTCTCGCCAAAGGCATAGGTGTCCATGCCCAGGCTGCCGAGCATGACGGCTTCGTAGAGGCGCTGCGGCGTCGCCGCCCGCCCGCCTGCACCCGCCGCCGGATACCAGGGCAGCAGGTGCTCGTCGGTCGGGTGCATCAGCGCGGCGTGCGTCGCCTGCCGGCGGTAGTCGAACAGCGCGTCCCAGTCGCGCGCCGCGCTGCGCTCGGCGAACCAGCTTCGAAACGCGAGGCTTTCGGGAATCTCGTCGCTCGCGGCGGTATCCTGCTCCGTCGTCCGGCCCGGCAAGAGGCCGCTGTGCGGCCGGCTGGCGAACGCGAGCCGCAGGTTGTGCGTGATGCTGCCGCTGCCGAGGACGAGCACGCCGTCGCGGCGCAGCGCGGTGAGCGCCTCGCCGAGCGCGAAGAGCTGCGCAGGTGCCATGTCGGGCACGAGTGCAAGCGGCAGCACCGGTACGTCGGCCGCGGGGTAGAGAAAGCGCAGCACGGTCCAGATGCCGTGATCGAGCCCACCCTGGTTCAGGCGCGGTGCCGCGATGCCCGCTTCCGCCAGACGCACCTCGACCGCCTCGGCGAGCGCGGGCGCACCGGGCGCGTCGTAGCGCAGCGCATAGAGCGCGTCCGGGAAACCACCGAAGTCGTGCACCGTGTCGTGCTGTGCCGCGGCGAGCAGCGCCGGCGCGCGCGCCGTCGTGTGGGCCGAGACGGCGAGCACCGCACGCGGCCGACCGAACGTCGCGTCGAGGGCCGGGCCGAGGCGCTGCAGGAAGGCCCCAGCGGCGCCCGGCTCGAGCGCGATCATCGGCGAGCCGTGGGAGACGAAGAGCGAGGGCAGTTCCATCACGTGATTGAAGCACTGCCGGCCGCGGCGTGCATTCGCGCCGGTTGCACACACCGTTCAGCCTGTGCGTGTTAGCGCCGTCGTGCCAGAGTGTCCTCGTGCGGTGAGCGCCTCCGCATGCCCTTGCACCAACGCTGTCAGCCCGGCGTGCGGTATCGTCGCCCGACTCAAACGACTGCCACCGCATGACAAGCCCGAGCAATGCACCGTCGCCCGCCTCCTGGTGGGCACTCGCCGCACGCCAGTTGGCACGTGACTTTCGCGCCGGCGAGTTGCGGCTGCTCGCACTCGCCGTGATGCTCGCGGTGGCCGCGCTGACGGCGGTAGGCTTCTTTGCCGACCGCCTCTCCAGCGGCCTGACGCGCGACGCGCGCCAGCTGCTCGGCGGCGACGCGGTGATCGCGAGCGACCAACCGGCGCCGGAGGAATTCGCAGCGAAAGCGCGCTCGCTCGGCCTGAACGTCGCTTCGAGCGCGACATTCCCCAGCATGGCGCGGGCCAGCGACGCCCAGGGCGGCGGCACCAAGCTTGTCGCCGCGAAGTCGGTCTCCCCCACCTACCCACTGCGCGGCGCACTGCAGTTAAGGGCCGGGGCCGACACGCCGGTGGAGACCGTCACCCAGGCGCCCGCGCCGGGCGAGGCCTGGGTCGACGCCGGGCTGCTCGATGCCTTGCGCCTGCAACTCGGCGACAAGCTGCTGCTCGGCGACGCGGCGTTTCGCCTGACGCGGATCATCGTGCTCGAGCCGGACCGCGGCGCAGGCTTCATGAGCTTTGCACCGCGCGTGATGTTCAATCAGGCCGATCTCGCTGCAACCGGCCTGATCCAGCCTGCAAGCCGCGTCACTTATCGCCTCGCGATCGCCGCGCCGCCCGGCCGCGCCGTCTCGGTGGTCGAGTTCGTCGACTGGGCTGATGCGCATGTCAAGCGCGAGGCACTGCCCGGGATGCGCGTCGAGTCCCTCGATTCGGGCCGGCCCGAGATGCGCCAGACGATCGACCGGGCCGAGAAATTCCTCAACCTCGTCGCGCTGCTCGCCGCGCTGCTCGCGGCGGTCGCGGTTGGCATCGCGTCGCGCGAGTTCGCGAACCGGCATCTCGACGACTGCGCCATGCTGCGCGTGCTCGGCCAGTCGCAGCGCACGATCGCGTTGCAATACATTGCCGAGTTCGCCGCCGTCGGTATGCTCGCCAGCGTGGTCGGCGTTGCCATTGGCTTCGCGGTGCACTACGTGTTCGTCTGGCTGCTAGCCGGACTGGTCGGCGCCGCGCTGCCGGCAGCGTCCGCCTGGCCGGCGGTGTTCGGCATCGGTGTCGGGCTCACGCTGTTGTTCGGCTTTGGCCTGCCGCCGGTGCTGCAGCTCGCGCGGGTGCCGCCGCTGCGTGTGATCCGGCGCGACATGGGCGCGTTGAAACCGGCTTCGGCGGCGGTGCTCGGGGCGGGCGTGCTCGGGTTCGTCGCGCTGCTGCTCGCGGTGGCGAGCGACATCCAGCTTGGGCTGATCGCGGTCGGTGGTTTCGCCGCGGCGGTACTGCTTTTCGCCGCCGCCGCGTGGCTCGCGGTGCAGGTCTTGAAGCGGGCCGTGCCGGAGGCGCGTGCGCCGCGCTGGATGGTGCTGGCGACGCGCCAGATTGCCGCGCGGCCCGCGTTCGCGGTGCTGCAGGTGTCGGCGCTGAGCGTCGGCCTGCTCGCGCTCGTGCTGCTCGTGCTGTTGCGCACCGACCTGATCTCGGCCTGGCGGCGTGCGACGCCGCCCGATGCGCCGAACCGCTTCGTCATCAACATCCAGCCCGAGCAGGGCGATGCCTTTCGCGCGCACCTGCGCGCCGACGGCGTCGATCGATTCGACTGGTATCCGATGATTCGGGGCCGGCTCATCGCCGTCAACGGCAAGCCGGTCGCACCCGCGGACTACACCGACGATCGCGCCCAACGTCTGGTCGATCGCGAGTTCAATCTCAGCACCTCAAGCGACCTGCCGCCATACAACGAGCTCGTTGGCGGACGCTGGCAGCGCGAGGAAGCCGATGCGGTCAGCGTCGAGGCGGGTCTGGCGAACACGCTCGGCCTGAAGCTCGGCGATCGGCTGCGCTTCGACATCGCGGGTGTGCCCACGGAAGGCCGCATCACGAGCCTGCGCAAGGTCGATTGGGGCTCGATGCGGGTCAACTTCTTCGTCATGTTCCCGCGCGCGCATTTGCCCGACGTGCCGACAAGCTACATCGCGGCGTTTCGTGCGCCATCCACCGCTGGTTTCGACAACGCGCTGAGCCGGAACTTCCCGAACATCACGAACGTCGACGTCTCGGCTTCGCTCGGCCAGGTGCAACGCGTGCTCGACCAGGTCATCCGGGCGGTGGAGTTTCTGTTCGGCTTCACGCTCGCTGCCGGCCTCGTCGTGTTGTTCTCGGCCGTCACCGCGACGCGCGAGGCGCGCGCACGCGAGTTCGCGGTGATGCGCGCACTCGGCGCCAGCGCCTCGTTGCTCGGCCGTGTGCAGCGGGCGGAGCTGCTCGGCGTCGGCGCGCTCGCGGGGCTGCTCGCTTCGTTCGCCGCGATGGCGATCGGCTGGGCGCTCGCCCGTTACGTGTTCGAGTTCAGTTGGAACCCTTCCGCCTGGGTGCCTGTCCTGGGCGGTGCTGCGGGTGCGCTGCTCGCGCTGGGGGCTGGTTGGTGGGGCCTGCGCGAGGTGCTGCGCCAGCCGGTCATCGACACGCTGCGTCGCGCCGCGGAATAGGGCACCAGCGCGAGACCGTGCGCTCCGCGGTAGCGCGGCCTAGCCTCAGCTTGCGCTGTAGACGAGGCCCATCTCCGGGCTTGCCATCAGCGATTCGATGTCGATCAGAATCAGCATGCGCTCGCCCGCGCTGCCGATCCCGGTGATGTAGTTGCTGTCGATCGACGACGCCAGCTCGGGCGCGGGCTTGATCGCCCCGCTCGCGAGTTCGAGCACGTCGGACACCGAATCGACGACGGCGCCGACGACGCGGCCCTTGACGTTGAGCACGATGACGACGGTGAACGCGTTGTATTCAGCGCTCTCGCAGCCGAGCTTGATGCGCAGATCGACGATCGGCACGATCACGCCGCGCAGGTTGACGACGCCCTTGACGAACGCGGCCGCATTGGCGATGCGGGTCGGCACTTCGTACGAGCGGATCTCCTGCACCTTCAGGATGTCGATGCCGTATTCCTCGGCGCCGAGGCGGAAGGTCAGGTACTCGCCGCCGACCGGCGTCTGGCGCACGGTCTGGCGGGCGGCCTCATGACGTGCCACGTGGCTCGCTTCGGTGATCATGTCCATACTCGTTCCTCTCTGTCGCGCGGCAGCGGACGCATGCCGTTGCAGGGTGTATCGGCGCTTCGAGCGCGGGTCTGAAGTCTTTGGCTCGTCAGCGCGGGCGTGTCCGTCGCCCTCAGTCGGAACAAGCCTAGAAGCTTTCCCACTCATCGTCGGCCGCACCTCTTGACGGCGGCGCGGCAGGCGCCGACTTCGGCGTCGAGACGCCACGCGGTTTCGCTGTCGCGGCCGGGACGCGCGCGGGCGCGGCAGTCGGCCGCGGCGTGGCAGGCGCCGGCAGCCGGGCGAACGGGGTTGCGGCGATGCCATGCGCGCCGAGGCGGAAGGTGCCGACCACGTTCGCGAGGCTGACCGCCTGTTCCTTCAGACTTTCGGCGGCGGCCGCGCTTTGCTCGACGAGCGCTGCGTTCTGCTGCGTCATGCGGTCGAGTTGCGTCACCGCGCCGTTGACCTGGCCGATACCCGCGCTCTGTTCGGTCGCTGCGGCGGTGATCTCGCCGATGATGTCCGAGACGCGTTGTACGGAGCCGACGATCTCCTTCATCGTCTCACCCGCGTCGGCGACGAGGCGCGAGCCCGAATCCACCTTGTCGACCGAGGCGCCGATCAGGCCCTTGATTTCCTTCGCCGCTTCGGCCGAGCGCTGCGCGAGGCTGCGCACTTCGCTCGCGACGACCGCGAAGCCGCGGCCCTGCTCGCCGGCGCGAGCCGCCTCGACAGCGGCGTTCAACGCGAGGATGTTGGTCTGGAACGCGATGCCGTCGATGACGCCGATGATGTCGGCGATCTTCTTCGAGCTCGCATTGATCTCGCCCATCGTGTTGACGACTTGCGAGACGACGCTGCCGCCGCGCGCGGCCACTTCCGCGGCGGACGACGCAAGCGCGTTCGCCTGGCGGGCGGAGTCGGCCGATTGCTTGACGGTGCCGGTCAGCTGCTCCATCGAGCTTGCCGTCTGTTGCAGGTTGGAGGCAGCCTGCTCGGTGCGCTGGCTCAAGTCCTGATTGCCGCTCGCGATCTCGGCGCTGGCGGTTGAGATGCTGTCGGTCGAGGCGCGCACTTGCGAGACGAGGGCTGACAAGGACTGCTGCATCTGCGCGAGCGATCGCATCAACGCCGCCGGCTCGTCGTTGCCCTCGGCCTGCACGGGCTGCGACAGGTCGCCCCCGGCGATGCGGTCGATCATCGCGCGTGCGGCGTCGATCGGGCTGCAGATGCCGTGCATGTTGACGAGCGTGAGCGGCACGATGAGGACGAGCGACACGCCGACGAGGACACCGAGCGTCCACAGCGTCTGCGACATCGATTGCTGCATCGCAGTCAACTGCGCCGCGCCGTCACCCTGGGCGGCGAGTGTCGCGGCAAGTGCCTGGCCTTGCTGCTGCAGGCCCTGCATGCCTGCGATGCCGGCACCGCCGACGGCGGCGAGGAGCGCGATGACAAGCGCAATCGCGCCGATCATGCGCGTGCGGATGCTGAACTGGCGGGTGAACGAAATGAAGTCCATGGTCTGCGGCTCGGGTCGTGGCGATCGTGTTGGCGAAATGAGTTCGGCTGGTCGTCTGGACGGCGCGGCGACGTCCTCAGCTGGCATGCGCGGCGCGCGCATCGAAGGAGAAACCGCCGACGATCTCGCGCAGCGTCTGCGCCTGCGCCTTGAGGCTCTCCGCTGCGGCGGCGCTCTGCTCGACGAGGGCGGCGTTCTGCTGCGTCATCTGGTCGAGCTGCGTGACGGAGCGGTTGACCTGGCCGATGCCCTGCGATTGCTCGGATGCGGCCGTCGTGATCTCGCCGATGATGTGCGTCACGCGCTGCACCGAGGCGACGATTTCCGTCATCGTCGTCCCCGCGTCCTGCACGAGGCGGCTGCCGGATTCGACCCGCTCGACCGAGGCGCCGATCAGGCTCTTGATCTCCTTGGCGGCGTCGGCCGATCGTTTCGCGAGGTTGCGCACCTCGCTCGCGACGACCGCGAAGCCGCGGCCCTGCTCGCCGGCACGCGCCGCTTCGACCGCGGCATTGAGCGCAAGGATGTTGGTCTGGAACGCGATGCCGTCGATGACGCCGATGATGTCGGCAATCTGGCGCGAGCTGGCATTGATGTCGGCCATCGTGTTGACGACTTCGGCGACGGCGGCGCCGCCGCGCGCGGCGACCTCGGCCGCGCTTTGCGCGAGATGCGAGGCCTGGCGCGCCGATTCGGCGCTGTGCTGCATCGCACCGTCGAGCTGGCCCATGTTGGAGGCCGCACTTTGCAGGTTGGCGGCGGTCTGCTCGGTGCGTGTCGACAGGTCGAGGTTGCCGGTCGCGATCTCGGTCGACGCGATTCGGATCGACTCCGACGCCTGCAGTACCGAGCCGAGGGAAGTCTTCAGCTGCGCCGTCATGCGCGACAGCGCGCGCATCAGGTCGCCGACTTCGTCGGTGCGGTCGGTGTGGGCGTCGACATCGAGCCGGCCGCTCGCGACCTGGTCGGTGACGACGACCGCGCGCTGCAGCTCGGCGACGATCCTGCGTTGCACCATCCAGGCGCCGCCGACTGCGGCAGCTGCCGCAACGAGGCCCAACAGGCCGAGCACCAGGCTCAATCGATCACTGCGCGCAAGCGACTCGTCGAGCGACGCGGTGGCCAGGCCCTGCATCCGTGCCGCCATCGCGGAAAGTGTCTTGTTGAGTTCACCGAAGCTCGCATCGGCGCTTTGCATCGCCGCAACGCCCGTGTTCGGGTCGACCGACGACAGGTCGATGGCTTCATCCGCCTGCTTCGCGTAGAGCGCGATCTGCGTGCCGGCGGCCTTGGCCGCTGCGGCCAGCGCCGCGTCGTCCGGCACGGACTGCGCGAGCGCGCCGATCTCGGTGTCGACCTGCGCGAGGTGCTTCGCCAGATCGGCGCGATAGGCCTTGACCTTGGCGTCGGACATCGAACCGATCAACGCCACCGTGCGGTACACGCTGGTGTGGATCTGGCTCGCGTCGTGCTGCGCCCGGGCGAGCGTGCGCACGTCTTCGAGCAGGCCCTTGAAGGTCGCCTGGTTGGCGGCCGCTTCGCGGCTCGACGACAGCGAGCTGAACGCGCCGACGCCGAGCACGACGGCGGCGGTGATCAGCGGTGCGGCGAGCAGTTTCAGGCCCAGCTTCATCGGTTCTCCTGCGTGACGTGCGTGTACTCGGATGCGGCGCCGACTTACTTGTAGATGCCGCCGCAGAGCACGGCGTCGTCCACACGCTCGCAGTACATGCTCTTGGGTTCGATCTTCTTCGTCGTTGGGTTCGTGAACTTGTAGTCCTGCCAGAAGGTCGGCTTGGCCTGCGCGAGTTCGACGCGTTCCTTGACGAAGGCCTTGCCGTCGACATCTTTCAGGTCGATCAGGTTCTTGCCGACCATCTTCTCGTTCGCGCCGTGCGCGCGCACGGTGCCGTCCAGACCGTAGACGACGAGGTAGAGGTCGAGGTGGGTAAACTGGCCCTGCTTGTTGCCGATCTCGGCGTAGGTCTTGTCCTTGCCGTTGGCCTTCATGTAAGCGACGCCCTTTTGCACCATCGCGGTGGCTTCGGCGGCAGACGCATGGCCGTCGGCGGCGTGGGCCTGCAGCGCGAAGACGCTGGCGACGAGGGCGGCTACGAGGGGAGGTCTGGTCATGTGAAATTTCCGGTTCGAGGATGTGCGCCGGGCACGGTGGGTGGGGCTTCGAGCAGGGTCGAAGGCAGAGGTGTTATCGGCTCGCGGTGGGCCAGATTCAGTGGCGCGAGCGGCGCACCATGCTCGCGATGTCGAGAATCAGCGCGACGCGGCCGTCGCCCATGATGGTTGCGCCCGACACGTCGTCGACGCGGCGGTAGTTGGCTTCGAGGTTCTTGACAACGACCTGCTGCTGGCCGAGTAGTTCGTCGACCAGCAGGCCGACGCGGCCGCCCTCGGCTTCGACGACGACCATGATCGACACCGCTTGCGCTGCGCCGTCGCGCGGTACCTTGAAGACATGCTCCAGGTCGAGCACCGGCATGATCTCGTCGCGCACTTCGACGACGCGGCCATTGCCACCGATCGTGCGGATCATTCCCGGCTGGACCTGGAACGATTCGATGACGGAGGACAGCGGGACGATGTAGACCTCGTCGGCGACGCCGATCGACATGCCGTCCATGATCGCCATCGTCAGCGGTAGGCGCACCGAGACGCGCATGCCGAAGCCTTCGGCCGAGTCGATCTCGACCGTGCCGCCGAGTGAGGTGATGTTGCGTTTGACGACGTCCATGCCGACGCCACGGCCCGAGACGTCGGTGACTTCGTCGGCGGTCGAGAAGCCCGGCGCAAAGATCAGGTTCCAGACCTCGGTGTCGCTCATCGAATCGGGCGCGTCCAGCCCCTTGTCGCGCGCCTTCTTCAAAAGCTTGCTGCGCGAGAGGCCGCGGCCGTCGTCGCGCACCTCGATCATGATCGAGCCGCCCTGGTGCGAGGCCGCGAGCGTCAGCGTGCCGTGCTCGGTCTTGCCCGCGGCGGCGCGCTCGGCCGGCAGTTCGATGCCGTGGTCGCAGGCGTTGCGAACGAGGTGGGTGAGCGGATCGGTCAGCTTTTCGACCATGCCCTTGTCGAGCTCGGTCGCCTCGCCGTACGTGACGAACTCGAGCTTCTTGCCGAGCTTGGCCGCGAGGTCGCGCAGCATGCGCGGGAAGCGGCTGAAGACGATCGACATCGGGATCATGCGGATCGACATCACCGATTCCTGTAGATCGCGCGTGTTGCGCTCCAGGTTCGCGAGGCCGGCGGCGAGCTGCTGGTGCTGCGCCGAGTCGAGCGCGGCGCTGTTTTGCGCCAGCATCGCCTGCGTGATGACGAGTTCGCCGACGAGGTTGATGAGCTGATCGACCTTCTCGACCGCGACCCGAAGCGTCGACGATTCGAGCCCCGCCGCCGGGGCGGCCGCGCTGCGCCCCGTAGCGCCGGAACGCGTTGACGCGGCGCCGGGTTTGGCCGCGTCGCTGCGGGCAGCCGCGGCTTCGGGCAGCGGCTCGAAGAAGCCGTAGCCCGGGTCCGGTGCCGTCGGCTCCGGGGCGCCGGGCGCGCCCTCGTGAAAGCCATAGCCCGTGCCGAGCGGCGTGAGCGCGATGTGCTCCCGCGCGACATGGAAGGTGAACAGATCGAGCAGGTCGTTGTCGCTGCTCGTCGTCACGATCTTGAAGCGGCGCATGCCGTCAGCTGCGAGGCCGCCGTCGAGCGCATCGATCGTGCCGAGATCGGTGATCTCCTTGAACAGCACGGCCAGGTCGTCGGCTTCGCTCGGGCGTTCGAGCGGGCCGACCGTGAGCTCGAGTTGGCGCAGGGACCCCGATGACGACGGTTTCGCCGCGGCGGTCGACGCCGCCGTTGCGACGACCGGCGCAGCCGGTGCAACCGGTGCCGATTGGGAAACCGGCGTGGCGGGTGTCTGGCGCGCCGCAGGTGAGGGCGCTTGTGCGACGGCATTGCCTGCGGACAACGCGCGGATGTCCTGCAGCAGCGCCGCGGTGTCGACCGCATCGCCGCCGGCACCCTGGTGGCGCGCCAGTTGGGCGCGCAGCGCGTCGCCGGATTGCAGCAGCGCATCGACCATCGCGCTGCTCGGCGCCAGTTCGCGTCGGCGCAGCTTGTCGAGCAGGGTCTCCATCTGGTGCGTGAGCTCGGCAACGTCGGCGAAGCCGAAGGTCGCCGCGCCGCCCTTGATCGAGTGCGCACAACGAAAGATCGCGTTGAATTCCTCGTCGTCGGCGGCCGCGATGTCGAGCGCGAGCAGGAGCTTTTCCATCTGCTCTAGGTTCTCACCCGCCTCTTCGAAGAAGACCTGATAGAACTGGGTCAGATCGATGCCGGCGGCGGCTTTCGCTGCGTCTGTATTCATGTCGCGTCGGACGGGTCGTGAGGTAGCACGCGCGCTCAGCGGATGACCTTGCGGATCACCTCGATCAGCTTGGTCGGGTCGAACGGCTTGACGAGCCAGCCGGTGGCGCCGGCGTTGCGCCCGGCCTGCTTCATCTGGTCACTCGACTCGGTGGTCAGGATCAGGATCGGTGTCGCCTTGAATTTCGGGTTTTCGCGTAGCCTCTTGGTCAGCCCGATGCCGTCCATGCGCGGCATGTTCTGATCGGTCAGCACGAGGTCGAATTCGCGGCCGACAGACTTCTCCCAGGCGTCCTGGCCGTCAACGGCCTCGACGACCTGATAGCCGGCGCTCTTGAGCGTGAACGACACCATCTGGCGCATGGAAGCCGAATCGTCCACGGCGAGGATCGAATGCATAAGGGGGTACTCCGCGAGTCTCGTGAGATATCGGCCGGTGGCCGTTACGCTTTAGAACAGCTCGACCGAGCCGGCATCCATCTCGTCCTGGGTGACCGGGTTCGGGCGCAGCGGCGCTTCCTCGACGATCGCCAGGCCGTCGTCGTCGTCGGGCATCGTGAGGCGCGCGAGCTGATCCGCACAACTGCGAAGCCGGCGGTGCGAGTGTTCGATCAGTTGCGACGCCATGTCCTGGAACTGCAGCGCGACGATCGCGTTGCCGATCTGCTGCACGGCGCTGGCGGTGCCGGCGTTCGCGGTCGGATCGGCGGCGGGTGCGGCGATGTCAAGCAACTGCGCATGCGCGCCGTGAAAGCTCTGGAGCAAGCTCGCGCAGGCATCCGCGAGCAGCGATTGCAGGCGATCGAGGTCGTTGCTGACGGTGAGCAGATGATCCTGCAGCTCGATGGCGGCGAACGCTGTCAGGCCCGCGGCCGTGGGGCGCAGGTCATCGTCAGGGCTGGCCATCATCTGGGTCGTGCTCGGTGGTCCGTGGGGGCGCTCGTCTGCCGCACTCTTCCACGCTGCCGGGACGACTCCCATGCCGCGTGAACAGGCCGTGCGTGCAGGGATTTCGGCAAATCCGCGCGATTCCTGAGGTTGGCGCTCGCCCCACGGGCCGCCGGGCGGGACGCGGCATACTTCGCACCATGATGTCGTCCGCCGCCGAGCGCTGCCTGCGCGTCCTGCACCTGGAGGATTCGGAGCTCGATCACGAACTGACTTACGCGCAGCTGCGCCGCGGTGGGCTCAACGTGTCGATGCAACGCATCGACTCCGAGCCGGAGTTCCTGCGCGCGCTCGAGCACGACTGGGACGTCGTCGTCTCCGACTACAACCTGCCAGGCTTCTCGGGCCTGGTTGCGCTCGACCTGTTGAAGGCCAGTGGTCTGGCGATTCCGTTCCTGCTGTTGTCTGGAGAGATCGGCGAGGACGCCGCGGTCGAGGCGATGCGCAATGGCGCGAGCGACTATCTGCTGAAGAACAACATGGCGCGCCTCGTGCCGGCGCTGCTGCGTGCCGTCGAGGCCAACGAGACACGCCAGGCGCGTGCGATGGCCGACCATGAGCTCGGCCAGAGCAAGCAGCGCCTGCGCGAACTTGCTCAGCATTTACAGACGAGCGTCGAAGCCGAGCGCGCGGCGATCGCGCGCGAGATCCACGACGACGTCGGCGGGTCGCTGACCGCACTGAACTTCGACCTCGCGTGGATCGCGCGCCACTCGGACTCGCCCGCCGTGCGCCAGCGCGTTGGCAGCGCGCTCGAAACCGTCGCGCACGCGATCGAGGCCAGCCAGCGCGTGATGCACAACCTGCGCCCCGCGATCCTCGAGCAGGGCCTGGTGGCCGCGCTGCAGTGGATGTCGAGCCGATTCGAGCGGCGCACCGGTGTCGCCTGCCGCTTTCGCAGCGATTGCGATGCGCTCGCGCTGCCTGCGGGCGTTCCGCTCGTCGCCTACCGCACGGCGCAGGAGGCGCTGACCAACATCACCAAGCATTCGGGCGCGACGCAGGTCGCGATCGATCTCACGCTGTCCGCCGGCACGCTGACTCTCGAGATCAGCGACAACGGGCGCGGTGTGCGCAGCGCGGATCTCGCGAAGGCGCGCTCGTTCGGCATCCGCGGCTTGCACGAGCGCGCGAGCACGGTGGGCGGCTGGGTGGACCTCTCGAGCCACGGGCGCGGAACGACGCTGATCTTGTCGGTACCGCTCGATACCGAAGAAGCGGCGTTCGACCCGGCGGCTGCAGACAGCGACCGCGAACGCGACGCCGGGAGCGACCCGAGTGCGTGGGGGGATCTTTGAGGTGAGAGCGACGAATCGCGTCGATGGGGCCGTGCGGACGGGTGGAGTGCGCGCGTTTGGCGATTGGTTGCGACGCACTGGTGGCAATGTGATTGGTGGCGTGCGTGGCAAAGGCGCGCCCGGACAGTCCACGGCGCTTCACCTCCGCGGTCGGCGCGAAGCGCCGACTGCCCTGCGATGCTCGGTCTCGCGGCCGCGGCGCTCAACTCACTGCGCTCACTGCGCTCACTGCGTTCGCTACGTTCAGACAAACGCGACGGGGCAGTTCACGAAGCGCGCTGCGCGCGCGGCCACGAGCCCTGTGCTTCTCGGCGCTCTGCAGGCGCGCCGTGGCCTGCCCGAGCACGCCTTTGCAGGCAACGCGGTGGTGCGCGACGCAGCAGAAGAACCGTCGCGCCAGGTGGTGTCCGCCGGGGGCGATTTGTGGAGCGACGAGGATCGCAGGCCAGGGGTCGGCGCGCGCAGCGCGCTTCGTGAACTGACTCGTCTCAACTGTCTGAGCGTAACGAACGAAGTGAGTGAAGCGAGTTCTGCGACGCGACCCCTGGCCGAGAACCGCAGTGCAGTCGGCGCCAAGCGCCGACCGCGCAACCATGAGCCCCCGGCGGGCACCGCCTGCCGCGGCGCAGCGACGCTCCCGGCAAGCGAATCTCCAAGGGCGGTTCAGGTGACACACGACAAGCGATTGCAATTACCCCAACGGGCATCGCGTCGGGCCTTGAGCAGAGGGTCACCGCGATGATTCGCGTCATGTTGTGCGACGACCATGCGCTGATTCGGCGTGGGATTCGTGACACGTTGTCGGACGCGCCAGACATCGAGGTCGTCGGCGAGGCCGGCGACTATGGGGAGTTGCGTACGCTCTTGCGCGCGACGCCGTGCGACGTGCTGGTGCTCGACATCAACCTGCCCGGCCGCAGTGGCCTCGATGTGCTGCATGTGCTCAAGGACGAAGGCTCGGCCTTGCGCGTGCTCGTCGTCAGCATGTATCCCGAGGATCAGTACGCGATTCGCGCGTTGCGTGCAGGTGCGTTCGGCTATGTCAACAAGGGCGGCGACCCGGCGCTGATCGTGACCGCCGTGCGCACCGTCGCCCAGGGGCGCAAGTACGTGACACCCGACATCGCGCAGATGCTGGTCGAGAGCCTGACGACGCCGGTGAGCGCGCAGGCACACGAGAAGCTCTCGGATCGCGAGCTGCAGACGCTTGTGATGATCGCGTCGGGCAAGCGGCTCTCGACGATTGCCGAAGAGCTGAGCCTGAGCCCGAAGACGGTGAGCGTCTACCGTGCGCGCGTGCTCGAAAAGCTCGGCCTGACGAACAACTCGGAGATGACGGTCTACGCGATCCGCAACGGGCTGGTCGGCGACTGAGCGTCGGGTGAGGCCCGCTGCGCAACGGGACGCGACACGTCCGTGTCGACGTCCATTGCGCGCCTCGTTGAGGTCGTCCGTTGCGCACTGTCATCGAAGCGTCGCACAATCTTCATAAACTCGGCGTATGCCCACTTCCAACACCGCCGTCGCGCTGCTCAACCGTGAGATGGCGATCCTCGAGTTCAACCGCCGCGTGCTGGCCCAGGTGCGCCGGCCCGATGTGCCGCTGCTCGAACGGCTGCGCTACATCTGCATCGTCTCGTCCAACATGGACGAGTTCTTCGAGGTGCGTCTGGCCGACTACATCGAGGACGCCCGCCTGCCTGGCGCCGGTGCGCTCGACGCCGATCTCGAAACCGTGGCGCGCGCGGCGCACGCACTGGTCGACGATCAATACAAGGCGTTCAACGACGAGGTGATGCCCGATCTGCGGCGCGCCGGCATCGTCGTCATCAGCCATGCCGAGCGCGACAAGGCGCAGCGCCGCTGGGTCGACGAGTTCTTCCAGTCGCAGGTGCGCCCACTGCTCGTGCCGGTCGGGCTCGATCCGTCGCATCCGTTCCCGCAGGTTGCCAACAAATCACTCAATTTCATCGTTCGGCTCGACGGCAAGGATGCCTTCGGGCGCGAGAACACGATCGCAATCGTGCGCGTGCCGCGCGTGCTGCCGCGCGTGATCCAGCTGCCGTCGCGGCTCTCGGACGGCAAGCAGGCCTTCGTGCTGCTGACGAGCGTGATCCGCGCGCATCTGGCGGAGCTCTTCCAGGGCCGGCGCGTCGAGGCTTTCTCGCAGTTCCGGCTCACGCGCGACTCCGAACTCGCGGTTGACGACGAGGAAGTCAAGAACCTGCGCCACGCGCTGCGCTCGGGCCTGACGACACGCCACTACGGGCAGGCGATCCGGCTCGAGGTCGGGCAGAGTTGCCCGCGCGAACTGTCGGACTTCCTGTTGCGCCAGTTCGCGCTGCCGCAGGCCGCGCTCTACGCGGTCAACGGGCCGGTGAACCTGGTTCGGCTGAATGCATTGATCGACGCCGCGAAGGCGCCTGCGCTGTACTTCCCGCCGTATGCGCCGTCATGGCCCGCGGCGTGGCCGCGCACGCAATCGATCTTCGCGCGGCTGAAGCAGGGCGACCTCCTGCTGCACCACCCGTTCGAGTCCTTCGATCCGGTGGTGCAGTTTCTGCGCGAGGCGGTGCACGACCCGGATGTGCTCGCGATCAAGCAGACGATCTACCGCACCGGTGGCGAGTCACCGCTGATGGAACTGCTGCTCGAGGCGGTGCGCCGCGGCAAGGAAGTAATGTGCGTTGTCGAATTGAAGGCGCGCTTCGACGAGGAAGCCAACATCAACTGGGCCGAGCGGTTCGAGGCGGTCGGCGCGCAGGTGGTTTACGGCGTCGTCGGCCTGAAGACGCATGCCAAGCTGTTGCTCGTGACGCGCCGCGAAGGCACGCCGAAGCGCCCGGTGCTGCGCCGCTATGTGCACCTCTCGACAGGCAACTACAACCCCAAGACGGCGCGGCTCTACACCGACCTCAGCACGCTGAGCGCGGACCCCAAGCTGACTGCCGACGCGGCAAGCGTCTTCCAGCAGCTTGCGAGCCTGGGCAAGACGCGCCCGCTCGACCGGCTGCTGCAAGCGCCGTTCACGCTACACAGCGCGATGCTCGGCCGTGTCAAGCAGGTGGCGCACGCGGCACGCAACGGGCGGCGCGCGCGCATCGTGCTCAAGCTCAATGCGCTGACCGACGTGGCGCTGATTCGCGCGCTCATCGATGCCTGTCAGGCGGGCGCCGAGATCGACCTCGTCGTGCGTGGCGCCTGCCTGCTGCCGCCCGGCCTGCCGGGGCTGACCGAGCACATCCGCGTGCGATCGGTGGTCGGGCGCTTCCTTGAGCACACGCGCATCCTCTACTTCTGCTGGGGGGCCGGCGCGCATAACGAGGCGCTGTACCTGACGAGCGCGGACTGGATGAGCCGCAACATGTTTCGCCGTATCGAGGTTGCGTGGCCGGTGCGCGATGCAGCACTTCGCCAACGCGTGATCGACGAGTGCCTGATACCGTATCTGCTCGATACCAAGGACGCTTGGCTGCAGCAAGGCGACGGCAGCTACCTGGCGGTCGGCACCGACGGCGCGAGTGCGCAACAAGCGCTGATGGAGCGCATGCAGGCCAGCCGCTGACGGCCCGGAACGTGACTCTCTCTCACGCAACTCAATCCAACCCAACGCAAATTACCAGCATGAACCTGATCTTGTGGCGCCACGCCGAAGCCGAGATCCAGCGTCCGGGCCAAGACGACATGGAGCGCGAACTCACCGCCAAGGGCCGACGGCAGGCCCTGCGCGTCGCCAAGTGGCTGGAAGCGCGCCTGCCGGCGTCGACACGCATTCTCGTCAGCCCGGCGGCGCGCACGCAGCAAACGGTCGAGCCGCTAGGTCGACCCTTCGCCACAGTCGCCATGCTCGCGCCAGATCGCGGCGCGGACGAGTTGTTGCAGGCTGCCGGCTGGCCCGGCAGCGGCGACACGGTCCTCGTCGTCGGCCACCAGCCGACACTGGGCCTTGTCGCGGCCCGGTTGCTGTGCGGCTCGGATCAGGCCTGGTCGATCAAGAAAGGTGCAGTCTGGTGGTTCGAGCGCCGCGAGCGCGAGGGCGTCGTCGAGGTCACCCTGCTGGCCGTCCAAGGCCCTGCCAAGAGCTGAACCGCTGAAGCGCAACGGGGTGGCACAACCGATTTGCGGCGGCGTCACCCGCCCCACGCCTCACGGCTTGATCGGCAGATGAAGACCGAAGACTTCGATTTCGTCGTCATCGGCGCCGGCATGGCCGGCCTGTCGATGGCGGCGCAGCTGTCGCGCCACGCGCGCGTCGCCGTTGTCGAACGCGAGTCGCAGCCGGGCTATCACGCCACCGGCCGATCCGCCGCGCTGTACAGCGAGCTCTACGGCAACGCGACCGTCCGCGCGTTGACGCGCGCGAGCCGCGCGTTCTACTTCGAGCCGGCGGCGGGTTTCGCGCCGCATCCGCTTGTGTCCCCGCGCGGCACGCTGTTCTTCGCCGAGCGGGGCGACACCGACGCGCTCGGAGTCTTCGCTGACTCGCTCGAGGGTGGTGATCGCCCGCACCTGCTCGATGCGTCGCAGGCGCGCGAACTCGTTCCTGTGTTCGCGCCAGGCTATCTGGGCGGTGCGCTGTACGAGCCCGACTCCGCCGACATCGACGTTGCGGCCGCGCTGCAGGGCCACGCTGTGCAATGCAGGCGCCAGGGCACGCATGTTGCGTTCGACAGCCCGGTCGAAGCGCTCACCCGCGACGGCGACGCCTGGCTCGTGCGCACCCCGCAGGCCACGCTGCGCGCGGCCGTCGTCGTCAATGCGGCAGGCGCCTGGGGTGACGCGATTGCGCGGCTTGCTGGCGTCGCGCCGATCGGCTTGGTGCCCAAGCGCCGCAGCGCGCTGCTGATCGAGGTGCCCGGTGGCGCCGATGCCAAGGCCTGGCCGGCCGCGATTCACGTGCGCGAAACCTTCTACTTCAAGCCCGACGCCGGCTTGCTGCTGCTCTCGCCTGCCGACGAAACGCCATCGGAGCCCTGCGACGCGCAGCCCGAGGAGATCGACATCGCGATCGCCGTCGATCGCTTCGAGCAGGCGAGCGGCAGTGTCGTGCGCAAGCTGCGAAGCCGCTGGGCGGGGCTGCGCAGCTTCGTAGCCGACAAAGGACCGGTGGCCGGGTTCGATACGCGGGTGCCCGGCTTCTTCTGGTTGGTGGGGCAGGGTGGCTATGGCATCCAGATGGCGCCCGCGCTGGCGCGCGCCGCGTGCGCGCTGGCGTTCGGCAAGGCGCTACCGGCCGATCTGGTCGAAGAAGGGGTCAGCGCCGAGGCACTTTCAGCGGGGCGGATCGCGCTTCGGTAGACGAGGCGGCGCGACGGCGCGCCGCCTCGAATGGACCCGCTTGCGGGCGGCGCCAAGAATCGCCCAGAATCGGGAAGAAGCGCCGAGGAGTGCCCGAGAGGGCCGCGAGCCGACGTCAGCCCACCTGCAGCCGCAGCGAAGTTCCCCGCTCCCACGCGGCGACCTCCTCGCCGAGAAGGTACATCGTGCGCGGGTGGCTCTCGATCCAGCCGCGCCCGAAGCCCAGCCGCGCCTCGCCGCCAAGCCGCGTGAGCTTGAGCGCCGAGGGGCTCACTTCCGATCGCGCATGGCATTTGATGATCGCGAGCCGCAGGCACAGCACCTGCCAGGCGAAGGCCTCCGCGCCGAGCGCGGCCTCGCTCTTGCGCAGGCTGCCGCGCTGCGCGAGCACCAGCTCGCCAAGGCGGCGCTGCTGCGACTGGGAGAAGCCGGCCGCGTCCGCGTGCGACAGCAGGTACGCGCTGTGGCGGTGATGGTCGTGGTGCGAGACCATCATGCCCATCTCGTGCAGCAAGGCGGCCCACTGCAGTTCGCGCCGCAGTTCGCGCCGTTGTTCGGGTGATTGGCCTTCTCCGGCGCGCGGTTGCACCGACGCGTAGAACGCATCGGCGAGCGTGGCGACGCGCACCGCGTGATCGGTGTCGACCATGAAGCGGCGCTGCAGGTCGAGCACGGTCTGGTCGCGCATGTCGTGCGCGTGTTCGGGGTCGCGCGCCGCGTCGCGGCGCTCGGCGAGATCGAAGATCACGCCCTGGCGCAGCGCGCCGCGTGCCGGGTGCAGCACTTCGATGCCGAAGTGCGTCGCCAGCGTGTAGAGGATCGCGAGGCCGCCCGCAATCACCGCGCGACGGTCGTCGCGCAGACCCGGCAGCGCGAGGCGGTCGATGTGCCCCGCGCGCAGGCACTGCGCAATGCACCAGCGCAGCCCCTCGGGCGTCACGCTGCCATCGGTGATGCCGCTGGCGGCGAGCAGTTGCGAGACGGCGCTGACCGTGCCGCTCGAGCCGAGCGCCTCGCGCCAATGCTTGCGGCCGAACGGGATCAGCGCTTCTTCAAACTCCGCGCCGGCTGCAATCTGCGCGCGGCGAAACGCGTCCTCGGTCAGCCTGCCGTCGGCGAAGCACTTCATCGACAGGCTGACGCTGCCGACCTGGAACGACTCGACACGCTTCGGGCTGCGAGCTGCGCCGACGATCATCTCGGTCGAACGCCCACCGATGTCGACCACCAGCCGGCGCGCATCTGACGGTTGCAGTCGCGCGACGCCAGCGAAGATCAGCCGCGCCTCTTCGCGGCCGGAGATGACTTCGATCGGGCGACCGAGCACGGTCTGCGCGCGCGCGAGGAAGGCGTCGCGGTTGCGCGCCTCGCGCAGCGTCTGCGTTGCGACCGCGCGCACCTGCGCGGGCGCATAGCCCGCGAGGCGCTGTGCAAAGCGCGCAAGGCAGGCGAGGCCGCGCTCGGTCGCTGCCTCGTCAAGGTTGCCTTCGGCGTCGAGCCCGGCGCCCAGACGCACCGTTTCCTTCAGGTAATCGATGCGGCGATAGCGGCCCGGCGGCGCGAGGCCGATCTCGAGCCGGAAGCTGTTCGAGCCGATGTCGATCGCTGCCAGGTGGTCGGGCCAGCGGGTGGCCTGCGAAGGCGCGTGCGTCAACTTGGGGCTCGACTCCATCGGCGAATTGTCATGGCTTTTTACGATGGCGCCCGGTGCGGGGCTCGCGCTTCCTAGAATCGCGGTTCCCGTGTCGCTCAGAGGAGATCGCCGTGCCGAACGAAATCGCAAGCCTTCCCAGAGATGAAATCGACAGCCTGACGCCGGCACGCGACTTCAGCCGCCGCGGTTTCATTGCGACCGCGGTCGGCAGCGGGTTTGCCGCCGCGGTGCTGCCCGTCGGCGCGCAGACGATCAAGACGACGAGCGATGGGCTCACCACTGGCGAAGTCATGATCCCGGTCGGCGACTTCAAGATGCCGGCCTACCGCGCGATGCCCGCGGGCAGGTTCGGACTGCCGGTGGTGCTCGTCGTCTCCGAGATTTTCGGCGTGCATGAACACATCGCAGACGTCGCGCGCCGCTTCGCACATCTAGGCTACCTCGCGATCGCGCCCGAGCTTTTCGTGCGCCAGGGTGATGCGCAGTCCTACGGCGAGATCGCCAAGCTGGTGTCGGAAGTCATCGCCAAGGTGCCGGATGCGCAGGTGATGGCCGATCTGGACGCCTGCCTCGCCTGGGCTGGCGCGAACGGCGGTGACGCGGCGCGGCTGGGCATCACGGGCTTTTGCTGGGGCGGGCGGATCACGTGGCTGTATTCAGCGCACAGCGCGAAGCTCAAGGCCGGCGTCGCCTGGTACGGGAAGCTCGTTGGCACGCCCAACGCGCTGCAGCCGAAGTATCCGATCGATCTCGCGGGCGTTCTGCACGCGCCGGTGCTCGGGCTGTATGGCGGTGCCGACGCCGGCATTGCGCTCGACAGCGTCGACAAGATGAAGGCCGCGCTCGCTACCGGCAGCCCGGCGGCACGTGAATCGCAGTTCGTCGTCTTCCCCGGCGCGCCGCACGCGTTTCATGCCGACTACCGACCGAGCTTTCGCAAGGACGCGGCCGAGGACGGATGGAAGCGATGCATTGCGTGGTTCAAGGCCCACGGTGTGAGTTGATGCGGCTTGCGACTCATCGTGATGGGGGTGCGAGCGCACGGCGTGCGCACAGCGCGGTCGCCATCGAGCGGCCCACGGGGCACGCCGGATGATTCTTCTGTACATCGTGCTCGCAACGCTCGCCGGCGGCCTGCTGTCGGTGGTGATCGCCGCCAGCCTGACGGTCGGCCTGCTCTCGCGCATCGTGAAGAGCCTCGTCAGCCTGTCGGCCGGCGTGCTGCTCGCCACCGCGCTCTTGAACGTCCTGCCCGAAGCCTTCGAGAGCCACGCGAGCCCGCAAAGCCTCTTCGCCACGCTGCTCGCCGGGCTGATGTTCTTCTTCCTGCTCGAGAAGGCGGAGCTCTACCGCCACACCCACCATCACGAAGGGGATGGGCACCACCACCATCACCACTTCGACGCGCAGCAGGCCGGGCGCGGCGGCTGGAGCGTGCTGCTGGGGGACAGCATCCACAACTTCTGCGACGGCGTCATCATCGCCGCCGCTTTCCTGACCGACGTGCACCTGGGCGTCGTCACCTCGCTCGCGATCATCGCGCACGAGATCCCGCAGGAGGTGGGCGACTACATCGTGCTGCTCAACGCCGGGCTCTCACGTGGCAAGGCGCTGCTCTACAACGCGCTGTCGGGCCTGTCGGCGGTGGTCGGTGGCGTGATCGGCTACTTCGTCGTCGGGCAGTGGGAGGAATTGTTTCCGTTCCTGCTCGTGGTCGCCTCGAGCAGCTTCATCTACGTTGCCGTTGCCGACCTGATCCCGCAACTGCAACAGCGCATGCCCTGGAAGGACACCGTCGCGCAACTTGCGTGGCTCGCGGCGGGCATCGGCATCGTCGTCGGCGTGGTGCGGGTGGTGCACGGCGGCTGAGGGGCCGCCCCGGCGCCAGGCTCCGGACCAGCTTCAGCGCCCGGCTCAGCGCACCACGAGCACCGGCGTCGTCGAGTGCGTCAACACCTTCTGCGTCTCGCTGCCGAGCAGCAGTGCGGTGACGCCGCGCCGGCCGTGGGACGACATGACGATCAGGTCGCAGCCATTCGCCTTGGCGTGGTCGATGATCGCCTCCCAGGGGTGCACCGCTTCGATCGTGTGCGCTTCGCAGGCGATCCCGGCGGCCTTGGCCGCGACACGCACGGCGTTGACGCGTTCGGCAGCGATGCGCTCCTGCGCATCGAAGAATTCCTGCGGCGGGACGGGCTGCATCTCCGAGATCGCGCTGTAGGGGAAGGGCTCCTTGACGCTCAACGTGTAGATCGTTGCGCCGAGCGTCTTGGCGAGGTTGATTGCCGTGGTGACGGCCTTGGCGGTGAGTTCGGAGCCGTCGGTCGGGACGAGGATGCGCTTGAACATGGTGAACTCCTTTGGCGCTAGTGCGGCGTAGTTATGGCGTAGTCGGGGCGTCGTGCGCCGAGAACCCTATGGTGCAGCGTTTTGCATCTTATAGATTGATCTGAATCAGGTCGCCGACAGCGCCGGGCAGTGAACTCACTCGCCGCGTGCCACCGGCCGTGCGGGATCGGCACACCACTCGCTCCACGAGCCCGGGTAGAGCGCCGCCCCGGGCAGGCCGGCAACCTCCATCGCGAGCAGGTTGTGGCAGGCCGTGACGCCGGAGCCGCAGAGGTGGACCGTCTGCGCCGCCGTGCGACGGCCAATGAGAGAGGCCAACTCGCGGGCGAGCTCTGCGCGCGCCTTGAAGCGCATGCTCGCGGGGACGAGGTTGTCCTTGAACGGTCGGTTCAGCGTGCCGGGGATGTGGCCGGCCACCGGGTCGAGCGGCTCGACGTCGCCGCGAAAGCGCTCGGCCGCACGGGCGTCGAGGGCGCAGTCATGGCCGAGTACGCGCGAAAGCGCCGCGACATCGACAGTCGGCATCGAGCGCGACTGACGCGGATAAACGGGCCGCGGTCGTGCAGATGTGGGTTCGTTCGTCAGCTTGCCGCCGGCTTCGCGCCAGGCCGCAATGCCGCCATCGAGCACCCAGACGCGAGAGTGCCCGAGCCACCGCAGCAGCCACCACAGCCGCGAGGCATAGGGGCCGCCGTGGGCATCCATCGCGACAACGCATTGGCGGGGGCCGATGCCCCAGTGGCCGACCGTCGCCGCAAAGGCTTCGCGCGATGGCAGCGGATGGCGGCCGGTGAAGCCTGGGCCAGGTGCCGCCTTGGGACCGGACAGGTCGCGGTCGAGATCGGCGTACTGCGCACCCGGCAGGTGGGCTTGCGCGAAGGCGCGGCGGCCAGCTTCGACGTCCGACAGATCGAAGCTTGCATCGAGCAGCACGATCTGGGCACCTGCTTCCGTACCCGCGTCGAGGGCGAATTTCAACGCCTCGGCACTGACAAGGGGGCTTTTGAACTTCGCGGCGGCAGGATTGGGATTCATGTTTCGACGCCTGGTTTCACCTCGCGTGCCGGGTCGACATCGTGGCGCAGCCGCGCCGCAGCAATACCTGCGACGATGATCAGCGCCATACCGAGCAGTGCGATGGCCGTCACGGGGTCGTCGAACAGCAGCACGCCGAACACGAACGACCAGCCGATGCCCAAGTACTGCAGGCTCGCGATGACGAGTGTACGGCCGCTTCCATAGGCGCGCGTCATCAACATCTGCGCCGTGGTGGCGAGCAAGCCCACTGCAATCAGCAAGGCCAGACCGATCGCGCTGTGCTCGTGCAGGCCGCCGGTGAGCAGCGTCATGATCGCGCCGGCGGCGATGCTGCCGAACGAGAAGTAGAAGACGACGCGGTACTCTGGCTCACCGGCGCGGCCGAGGGCGGTGACTTGCAGGTAGGCGGTTGCCGCGAGCACGCCCGACAGCAGGCCGGCCAAGCCGCCCCAGACCTGGTCGCGCGCGATCGCCGGCTGGAGCACGCAGGCGACCCCGGCGAAGCCGGTGAGGACGGTCAGGATCAGGCGCGGATCGACGCGTGCGCCGCCGAGGGCGATGGCGCCGCCAATGAGAAAAAGTGCCATCCAGACCGAGGACATGTAGTTGAGCGTCACTGCGGTGGCGAGCGGCAGATTGGCAATCGCATAGAACCACAGCGAAAGCGAGATGACCCCCGTCAGGCTGCGCCAGAAGTGCATCGCCGGCACCGCGGTGCGCAGCGTGCCGCCGCGCACATACGTCATCAGTGCGATGACGATCGCGCCGACGAGGCCGCGGTAGAGCACGATTTCACCCGGCGCGTAGCGATCCGAGGCGAACTTGACGCAGGCCCCCATCATCGCGAACAGCAGCGACGACATCACCATCAGACCCGCCGGGGTGCGCAGGACGGCTTTCACGCGGGCGCGACGAAAGGGGGACTGTGTGGGTACGTCGCGTCAGCCCGCATTGCGTGCTGAAGACAAGCCCGGCGCGCGCATCTGCTGCCGGTACCACTCGTGGAAGTGCTGCATGCCGTCTTCCATCGGCGACTGGTAGGGGCCCACCTCGTTGTCTCCGCGCGCCAGCAGTGCGGCGCGGCCCTGGTCCATGCGCAACGCGATCTCGTCGTCCTCTTCGCAGGTCTCCAGGTAGGCATCCTGCTGCGCCTGGACGTAGTCGCGCTCGAAGGCGGTGATCTCCTCCGGGTAGTAGAACTCGACGACGTTGGTGGTCTGTTGCGGGCCCTTCGGGTGCAAGGTCGAGACGACGAGCACGTTCGGATACCACTCGACCATCACGGTCGGGTAGAGCGTCAACCACACCGCGCCGTGCGCAGGGGCGCGGCCCTGCTGGTAGCGCATCACCTCACCTTGCCAACGCTCGTAGGTGGGCGAGCCGGCGCGGCCGAGCGCCTTGCCGAGCGAACTCGCGACGCCCACCGACTGCACCGAATGCGACGCGCCCATCTGCCAGCGGAGATCCTCGCAGGTCACAAAGTTGCCGAGGCCGGGGTGAAAGGGGCCGACGTGGTAATCCTCGAGGTAGACCTCGATGAAGGTCTTCCAGTTGTAGGGGCACTCGTGCACGTAGACGCGATCGAGCACGTGCCCGCTGAAGTCGAAGTTCGCCTGGGCGTCGACGTGCGCGAGTTCCGCAGCCACATCGAATGCCCCGGCGTCGAACACGAGGCCGTTCCATGTCTGCGTCGGATAGTTGCGCAGGTTCAGGCACGGGTCTTCGTCGAAGTGCGGCGCACCGAGCAACTTGCCGTGCAGATCGTAGGTCCAGCGGTGCAAGGGGCAGACGATGTTGCCCTGTGTATGCCCCCGCCCGCGCAGGATCACGGCCTGGCGATGGCGGCAGACATTGGAGATCAGCTCGACGCCCTGGGCAGTGCGCACCAGCGCCCGGCCTTCGCCTTCCAGTGGCAGTGCGTAGTGGTCGCCGACCTCGGGGACCATCAACTCGTGGCCGAGGTATCGCGCGGCTCGGGAGAAGATCCGCGCCTGTTCGCGTTCGAACAGCGTCGGATCGAAATAGGCCGAAACCGGGAGTTGTGAGCGACTGCGGTCTAGTGTGCCCTGCGCATGGCTCAGGTCGGACATGGTCCCGCAGATCTCCCGTGTGGATAAGGCCGAAGCGCCACGGCCGCGGCCAAGTCACGCGCGAAGTGGGGCAAGACGCCTAAATCCGCGAAGCCGACGGGCGGCATCACGGTTCTGGTCGACGGGCGATTCTACCCAGCGCGCAGCGCGGCGTCGGCCGCACCATACCAATGGTGACAGCGCGCGTGACACCGATCGTAAGTGGGCTGACTACAATCCACGCTTTACCCAGCAAGATGGCCAAATCCTCCCACGCCGCGCCGAATCCGCCCACGCTAGCCGCGCCGGCGAACTACGAAGACGCATTGACGGAACTCGAGCGCCTCGTGGGCGCGATGGAGGGCGGGCAGATGCCGCTCGACAGCCTGATCGAAAGCTATCGGCGCGGGGCCGAGTTGCTCGCCTTCTGCCGCGGCCGGCTCGACGCCGTCGAGACACAGGTCAAGGTGCTCGAGGACGGGCAACTCAAGCCCTGGATCGACGCATGAAACTGGCGGATTTCGACGTCTGGGCACGCACCGAGCTCGAGGCCGTCGAACAGGCGCTCGAGCGCTGGGTACCAACCGACGCGCCGGCTGGCCTCGGCCTGGCGATGCGCTACGGCGTCCTCGACGGCGGTAAGCGCGTACGCCCGCTGCTCGTGCTCGCCGCCGCGCAGGCAGTGCATGGCAACGAGGACGCCGCGATGCGCGCGGCTTGCGCAGTCGAGTTGATCCACGCCTATTCGCTGGTGCATGACGACATGCCGTGCATGGACAACGATGTGCTGCGTCGCGGCAAGCCGACGGTGCACGTGCAATACGGCCAGGCCCAGGCGATGCTTGCCGGCGACGCGATGCAGGCGCTCGCGTTCGAGGTGCTGACGCCGGAAGCCGGCGTGCCGCCCGCCTTGCAGGCGCGGTTGTGTGCGCTGCTCGCGCGCGCCGCAGGGCACGCCGGGATGGCGGGCGGGCAGGCGATCGATCTCGTCAGCATCGGCCAGCCGCTCGACGAGCGCACGCTGCGCGACATGCACCATCGCAAGACCGGCGCACTGCTGCAGGCGAGCGTGCTGATGGGTGCGGCTTGCGGCACGACGACACCGGCTGCGTGGCAGGCGCTGTCCGAGTACGGCGACACGATCGGCCTGGCGTTCCAGGTGGTGGACGACATCCTCGACGTGACGCAGGAATCCGAGACGCTCGGCAAGACGGCGGGCAAGGATGCGAACGACAACAAGCCGACCTATGTGACGGTGCTCGGCCTGGATGCGGCGCGCAGCCATGCAGCCGAACTGCGCGACACGGCGCTCGCCGCACTCGCGCGCAGCGGGCTTGCCCAGGCTGCCTGGCTGAGCCTGCTGGCCGACAAGATCGTCGAGCGAGAAAGCTAGGAAACACAGCTCCAAGATGAAACACGCCCTCCTGAAGACGATCCAGAGCCCGGCCGACGTGCGCCGGCTGTCACGCAGCGAGCTCAAGCAGCTCGCGTTTGAACTGCGCGACTTCCTGCTGCACAGCGTCTCGCAGACCGGCGGGCACCTGTCGTCCAACCTCGGCACGGTCGAACTCACCGTCGCGCTGCATGCGGTGTTCGACACGCCGCACGACCGCCTGGTGTGGGACGTGGGCCACCAGACATATCCGCACAAGATCCTGACCGGTCGGCGCGAGCAGATGGCAACGCTGCGCCAACTCGGCGGCATCGGTGGGTTTCCGCGTCGCGAAGAGAGCGAGTACGACACCTTCGGCACCGCGCATTCCTCGACCTCGATCTCGGCCGCGCTCGGCATGGCCGTCGCCGCGCGCCTGAAGGGCGAGCACCGCGCCGCGGTGGCGATCATTGGCGACGGCGCGATGAGCGCCGGCATGGCTTTCGAGGCGCTCAACAACGCCGGCGTGTCGCATGCCGACATGCTCGTCATCCTGAACGACAACGACATGTCGATCTCGCCGCCGGTCGGCGCGTTGAACGGTCACCTGGCGCGCTTGATGTCGGGGCGCTTCTACGCCGCCGCACGCGATACGGCGAAGACGGTGCTCAAGAACGCGCCGCCGCTTTTCGAACTCGCGCGGCGCTTCGAGGAGCACGCCAAAGGCATGGTCGTGCCGGGCACGATCTTCGAGGAGTTCGGCTTCAACTACGTCGGCCCGATCGATGGCCACGATCTCGACGACCTGATACCGACGCTCGAGAACCTGCGCCACCTCAAGGGCCCGCAGTTCCTGCACGTCGTGACGAAGAAGGGCTACGGCTACAAGCTCGCCGAGGCAGAGCCGGTGCGCTACCACTTCGCCTCGGGCAAGTTCGACCCGGCCGAGGGCTTCGCCAAGGCGGCGCCGGGCAAGCCGACTTTCTCGCAGGTCTTCGGCAACTGGCTGTGCGACATGGCGGCGGCTGACGAGCGCCTTGTCGGCATTACGCCGGCGATGCGCGAAGGCTCGGGCATGGTCGAATTCGAGCGACGCTTCCCGCTGCGCTATCACGATGTCGGCATCGCCGAGCAGCATTCGGTGACGTTCGCGGCCGGCCTTGCGTGCGAAGGGCTGAAGCCGGTCGTCGCGATCTACTCGACCTTCCTTCAGCGCGCCTACGACCAGTTGATCCACGACGTGGCGCTGCAGAACCTGCCCGTCGTGTTCGCACTCGACCGGGCGGGGATCGTCGGCGCCGACGGGCCGACGCATGCCGGCGCCTATGACATCGCCTACCTGCGCTGCATCCCGAACATGAGCATCATGGCGCCGGCCGACGAGAACGAGTGTCGCCAGTTGTTGACGACCGCGTTTCGGCAAGATCATCCGACGGCGGTGCGCTACCCGCGCGGCGCGGGCATCGGGGCGCAGGTTCAGCCGGGCCTCGCCGAACTGCCCTTCGGCAAGGGCGAGCTGCGGCGCGAGGCTTCCAGCCGCGGCCAGCGCATTGCGATTCTGGCCTTCGGGCCGCAGTTGTATCCGGCGCTCGTGGTGGGCGATCGCCTCGACGCCACGGTTGCGAACATGCGCTTCGTGAAGCCGCTCGACGTCGATCTCGTCACCCGACTCGCGCGCACACATGACGCCATCGTAACGGTCGAAGAAGGCTGCATGATGGGTGGCGCCGGTAGCGCGGTGATCGAGGCCCTGCAGGCCGCCGGGTTGGACACGCCAGTGCTTGTGCTCGGTCTCCCCGACGCATTCGTCGAGCACGGTGACCCGGCCAAGTTGCTCGCGATGTGCGGGTTGGATGCGGCGGGTATCGAACGTTCGATCCTTCAGCGCTTCGCCGTCAAGCCGCAACTGGTGCGTCCGGCGGCCAATCACTGACACGACGCGGCAGAATCATTCTTGCGCGCGCGCGTTTGCCCGATTGCTGGCATCCTCGAGCGCTGCATTTGCAGGTGGCCGCCGGCTTCAAGGCCGAGTCGCGACCTGAGGGTCCCCGATGAAATCCATGAGTCACAAATCAGAAGCGCTGCACATACCGGACACCCAGAGCGGGCGCGACGAGCGCCATCTCGTGATCCAGCAGGTGGGCATCAAGCGCGTGCGCTATCCGTTGCAGTTGCGCATCGGGGCGGTGGCGCAGCCGACGGTGGCGCGTTGGTCGCTCGACGTCGCCTTGCCGGCCGAGCAAAAGGGTACGCACATGTCGCGCTTCGTCGCCTGGCTCGACGAGCTCGAGGGCCCGCTCGACGCTGCGGGTCTGCGCCGGGCCGGCGCCCAGATGCTCGAACGCCTGCACGCGACGCAGGGCCGCATCGAGGCGTGCTTTCCGTTCTTCCTGCGCAAGCGCGCGCCGGTCTCCGGTGTCGAAAGCCTGCTCGAATACCAGGGCCGCTGGATTGCCGAGGTCAGTGCCGCAGAGTCGACGATCTGGGCCGAGGTTGTCGTCCCGGTCAAGAGCCTGTGTCCGTGCTCGAAGGAGATTTCGGACTACGGCGCGCACAACCAGCGATCGAACGTGACGATCCGCGCCGAGCTCTTGCAGGATGTGGCGTGGACGGAGCTCGTGCGCTTCGCCGAGGACAGCGCGTCGTGCGAGATCTGGCCGATGCTCAAGCGCGCCGACGAAAAGTGGGTGACCGAACGCGCCTACGAGAATCCAAAGTTCGTCGAGGATCTCGTGCGTGATGTGGCGTTGCGCCTGAACGCCGATGTGCGCCTCGGCCGCTACAGTGTCGAAGTCGAGAATTTCGAGTCGATACACAACC
Source organism: uncultured beta proteobacterium (assembly GCA_963774675.1). Classification (GTDB taxonomy): domain Bacteria; phylum Pseudomonadota; class Gammaproteobacteria; order Burkholderiales; family Burkholderiaceae_C; genus CAIKUF01. The sequence continues at coordinate 587,711 of CAVZFV010000014.1, forward strand.
ACTCGGCCTACGCACGGATCGAGCGCGCGTAGGCAGCGTCAGGCCACACCGGGCTGGCGCCCGTGTTCAGCGTTGCTGACTTGCGAGGTACAGCTTGCCCGATCGCGTGCCCGAACGGCAAAACGCGAGGATCGGCTTGGGTAGGGTTGCGACGAGCTCGGCCATTCGCGCCGCTTCCTGCGGGCTCTGATACGCCGGGGCCACGGGCAAGTAGGCGTACGCGAGGCCGGCCGCGGTCGCTGCGGCCTCGATGTCGGCGCTCGTCGGCTGATCCGGGCCCGCTTCGAAGTCGGGGCGGTTGTTGATCACGCTGCAAAATCCCTGCTGCGCGACCCAGGCCATCGCCTCGGCATCGAGTTGCGCCGCGACGCTCAGTTCGGGGCTGAGGGGGCGCAGGTAGTGAGTGTCGTGGGCTGCCATGTCGACTCCTTTGGGTGGCCACTCATTCTGGCAGCCGCCCGGCGTGACGCTATGCGACTAGTGATCGCTTCACGGCGGCCGACACGCTGCCCATGTCCGCCTTGCCGGCGAAATAGCGTTTTGCCGCCGCCATCAGGCGGCCCATGTCAGCGGGAACGAGTGGGCGCGCCAGTTCGACGCCGAGCGCGGTCGCTATCACCGTGACCTCACGCGCAATCTCGTCGGCGCCCATCCGCTCGGGAAGGTAGGCCTCGAGGAGGCCCAACTCGGCAGTCTCCTTGGCAACCAGGTCGGCGCGACCGCCGGCTTCGAACTGTGCGATCGAATCCTTGCGCTGCTTGATCTGCTTGTCGATGATTGCGGTGACCGCCGCGTCGTCGAGCTCGATGCGCTCATCGACCTCACGTTGCTTGATCGCGGCGAGCAGCCCGCGAATCGCGAGCAGCCGGTCCGCTTCACGCGCGCGCATGGCGCCTTTCATGTCGTCGGTGATGCGATCCTTGAGGCTCATGGCGGTTTGGGGCAAGACGTTCAAGAAAGTTGAAAGCCCGCGAGGCTTGCCGTCGCGGGCTTCGGTGGCGGCTGGCTGGCCGCTCAGGCCAGCCTTTCCCGGGAGCGCCGCAGTGCCGATGGCACAGGGCAGCGTCGGGTGCCCTTCAGTACATGCGCTTGGGCAACTGCATGCTGCGGATACGCTTGAAATGGCGCTTCACCGCGGCAGCCTTCTTGCGCTTGCGCTCGGCGGTGGGCTTTTCGTAGAACTCGCGGGCCCGCAGGTCCGTCAGCAGGCCCAGCTTCTCGATCGTGCGCTTGAAACGGCGCAGGGCGACGTCGAACGGCTCGTTTTCCTTGACGCGAACAGTAGTCATTGAGTGATCAGTCTGAAAGTTGTGCAACGCTTGCTGCGACCGGCTTGGTGCGACCGGCTTGCTGCGACATACCCCGTCTTGTCGCGGCCGACGATGAAACGTGCCTGCGCGCGCCGTTGCTAGCTGCAGCAAAGCATTCAATTATAGCTTGCTTGGCCGAGGCCTGCCAGATCGCTTTTGTGACCTCTAAGTTGACCGCGCAGACACCTCTCGGCGCTTGATCGCCCGAGCACAGGCTGCGGCGCTCGCCCAGGCCCACTGGAAGTTGTAGCCGCCGAGCCAGCCCGTCACATCGACCACCTCGCCGATGAAGTACAGGCCGACGATTCGGCTGCTCTGCATGGTCTGCGAGCTGAGTTCGCGCGTGTCCACCCCGCCGGCGGTGACTTCGGCCTTGCGCCAGCCTTCGCTGCCAGAAGGCGTCAGCTCCCAGCGAGACAGGCTCTCGGCGAGGCGTGAGATGTCCTTGTCGCGCACTTCCGACATCGCTCGCCGGGCATCCAAGCCTTGCACCTGCAGCCACGTGTCCGCGAGCCGCTGCGGCAGAAGTTGCGCCAGCTCGGACCCCAACTGGCGACGCGAAGTGCGCTTGGCGGCCTCGAGCGCCGACAAGATGGCTTCGCGATCGCCAAGCGCGATGCGCAAGGACTGCCCCTGACGCCAGTAGCTCGACGCCTGAAGCACCGCGGGGCCGCTCAGGCCGCGATGCGTGAACAACAGGTCTTCAGCGAAAGTGCAGCGCGGTTTGTCCCCTGCTTCGATGTCGACCTCGCAGGAGAGCCCGGCGAGCGCAGCGAAGCGCTGCCACTCGGTCGCGTCGAAGCGCAGCGGCACGAGCGCTGGCCTGGGCTCGACGATGGCATGGCCGAACTGACGTGCGAGGCGATAGCCGAAGTCGCTCGCACCGATTTGTGGAATCGAAAGGCCTCCGGTGGCGATGACAAGCGAGCTCGCGCGCACGGCACCGCGCTGCGTGTCGAGCTCCATACCGCGGGCGCTGTGGCGCACCGCGTGCACTTCGCATGGCTGCCAGCGCACGACCGCTGCGGCGTCGCATTCGCGCAGCAGCATCTCGATGACTTGCTCGCTGCCATCGTCACAGAACAACTGCCCTTTGTGCTTTTCGTGCCAGGCGATGCCGTGCCGTTGCAGCAGATCGGTGAAATCTCGCGGCTTGTAGCGCGCCAGCGCCGAGCGGCAGAAGGCGGGGTTGTCGGACAGGAAGTTGCCTGGCGTCGTATTGCGATTCGTGAAGTTGCAACGCCCGCCGCCGGAAATGCGGATCTTCTCTGCAATCCGCTCTGCGTGGTCGATCAGGAGCACCCGCAGACCGCGCTGCGCGGCAAGGCCGGCGCACATCAGGCCGGCGGCGCCTGCGCCAATGACGGCGACGTCAAATTCCGTCAGCATTCAATGCAATCAGCGCGTGGAGCGACCGAGGCGCTTCAGGCGCGCTGAGACTGCGCGGCGGCCGATGCACGGGCATGCTCTGGCGTCGCTGGCGTCGTGCGCGTGGTGTGCTGTTCAGCGCTTCATCGGCACTTTGCCTGTGGAAATTGCCCATGGGGTGGTTCGGGGTCGGCCGGTATCATCAAGTTAGGGAGAGGGTATCCCTTGCTCGGAGGACGTGCTTGTATTGTTGCAACCACCCGGCCAAGATCGGGCTTGTGCTTCGCCGCTCGTATGCGAAGCCTTGGCCTTTGAATGGCCAGCTGGGCAGTACTGCGGTGACAAGGAAGAAGTCGTCATGAGTCCATCGGAAACCTCTGCAAGGCCCGGATCGCCCGAAGGCGGCGGATCGATTGCGGATGCGTCCGGGTTCACCGCGAAAGCGATGCGCGATGCCTTGCTGGGCTTCATCGACCACTCCGACGCGCTGCTCGCGGTGAAGGAGATTGCGACCGGCCGCTACCTTCACGTCAATGCGCGCATGGCCGAATTGCTCGGTCGCCCCGCGCAGGAGGTTCTCGGCTTGTCCGACGCCGACATGATGGAGGCGGGCCAGTGGACGGCATTGCGTGCAGCCGATCAATCTGCGGCGGCGCATCGTGGCTTCCAACAAAGTGAGCATCGCATCGAACGCGACGGTCAGCGGCGCGAGTTCAGCGTCTATCGCAGTGTGCTCGCGCCCTCGGGTGGCGGCGAACCGCGCTGCTTGCTCTGCATCTGGACCGAATTGACCGCCGAGCGTCAGAAGGACGCCCAGTTGCAGCGCGCGTTGCAGCAGATCGAGACCCAGCAACGCGAAGGTGAAACCCAGCGTCGCGAGGCGCTCGACGGCAACCTGCGCGATGCCGAAACCGGGCTGTACCAGCGGGTCCATTTCGAAGACCAATTGCGGCGCGAAGTTGATCTGTCATCGCGCGAACACCGCGAATTCGCGCTGGTTTCGATCACGCTGGACCCGCTGTCGGAGAAGGCGCTGGCGCTCGGGTCTGCCGCGCGGGTGCGCGTTCTCGAGGCGCTTGGCGGATTGCTGCGCAGCAATACGCGTGCGATGGACGCCTCCTGTCGCGTCGACGACGATCACTTCGCCGTGCTGTTGTCAGGCGTTGGGCTGGCCACCGCGCACTCTCGCATGGAAGGCCTGCGCCGCCAGTGCGCAACGCAGATCGTGATGCTCGATGGCCAGGAAATCGGCTTCACGGTTTCGATGGGCGTATCGAGTTTCCCGCACACCGCGCTGAGCCAGGAAGAGCTCATTCGAGCCTCCGCCACGGCGCTCGCCGAAGCGCGGCGCCGCGGCGGCAATCACGTCACGCTGGCGAGCATCCGCTTCGAGTCCGACTGAGCGATGCGGAGCGCATTGCTGCGCGACTGTCAGTCCGCATGCCCCCAGAGTTGTTGGCAGATGGTGCGCCACTCGGCGCTCGTCACGGGCGTGATCGAGAGCCGATTGCCTCGCTGCAGGACGCGCATCGTCGCCAGTTCCGGTTCGGCCCGCAATTCGTCGAGTCCGATCAGGCGCTCGCGCGATCGCAGTTTCACGTCGACATTGACCCAACGCGGCGCGTCCGGCGACGACTTCGGGTCGAAGTACGGGCTCTTCGCGTCAAATTGCGTCGAGTCCGGATAGGCCGCGCTCACCACCTCGGCGAGTCCTGCGATACCGGGTTGGGGGCAACTCGAGTGATAAAAGAGCACGCCGTCGCCGACCCGCATGTCGTCGCGCATGAAGTTGCGCGCCTGGTAGTTGCGCACCCCGAACCACGCGACCGTCTGCGCCTTCGCGCGCGCCAGATCGTCGATCGAGACCTCTGAAGGCTCGCTCTTCATCAACCAGTACTGTCGCGCCTTGGACATGCGAGGACGTGCGAAAGTGTGAGGGTGTCCGTTGCGAGCCGGGAGTCGCATTCCTGAACCCAGGGTTCAGGTGGGCGAGGTCAATCCGACATTGGGATCATCTGACGCGAGACGTTCACGCCTGCCGGATGATGTTCCAAGCCCTAGCTCGGCAAGAGCATCGGTTCAAGGAAATATAAAACTCCCGCGAGCGCAACGGACAAATTGATTCTACGTCGCAAGATGCCCGATGAGGGCGCGAAAACACACCTCGACACCAGTGCTTTTCAGAGCAACTGACCGTCGGCGCCAAGCGCCTGATCGATGCGCTGCACGAGCGCGGCGATGTCGACCGCATGGCCGTCTGCCGTGGTGTCGGACGTCCCCGCGGTTGGCGGGCGCTCGGCGAGCGCGTACGCAAGGTTGAGCGCTGCGAGCACCGCGATCCGCTCGCGCGCCTTGACGCGTCCGGCATCGCGGATCGCGCTCATCTCTTCGTCGACACGGCGCACCGCAGCGAGCAGCGATCGCTCGCCGCCTTCCGGGCAGCCGAGCACGTAGCTCTGGCCCATGATCGTGACCTCGATCTGCTTCACGTGCGGGCTCCCGTGGTGGCATCGGCGGCGTTGGTGGCGCCGTCGCTCGGTGCATCGGCCGGCAGGCGCGCGAGCAGCGCGTCGATTCGGCTGCGCGCCGCATTGAGCCGCGAGCGCAGGCTGTCACGCTCTTGCGTGACGCCGGCGAGTTCCTGCTCGAGCAGCGTCGCCGTGCGCTGCAATTCCTCGTGCCGCAGCAGCAGGCGTTCGACGCGCGAGGCGAGGTCTTCGACGGTGGCCATGTGGCGGTTGAATGTCGCGTGAAAGGATGGGCGATTGTAGGGGCGCGCTCTGCGACAATGGCCATGTTGGTGCCCGCGCCGGTGTTCTTGCCGGCGCAGTTAAACGGGAAGCAGAAGAAGACGCCTCGGCCCACGGTCGTTGCCGCTTTCGAATCTGCGCTGCCCCCGCAACGGTACGGCGGACGAGGTCGCTCTTGAAGCAGCCTCCGCTCGAGTGCACACACCACTGAAGGCTCCGCGCCTTCGGGAAGGTCGCTCGGGTCGATTCCGCCAGCCCGGATACCGGCCAACAAGGGGTGCTCGCGCCTGTCGCGGCGCACTGCATTGCCAATCTCTCGCGGGGAAGCGAGGGGCCGGCGCCTTGTTCGGAAGTCTCCTTCATGTCTCTTCAACGTTTAGCGCGCAAGCTGCCTTTGACGCTCGCCGCCGCATGCGCGGTTCTCTCCAGCCTGCCCGCCGCGGCACAACTCACTCCCAATACACAACTCGACCCGGTGCTTGTCACTGCAACCGGTTACCCGCAACCCTTGACCGAATCGCTCGCCCATTCGACGGTGCTGACACGCGAGGACATCGAGCGCTCGCAGGCGGTTGACTTGCCCGCACTGCTCGCGCGCGCAGCCGGCGTGCAGCTCGCGCGCAGCGGCGGCCGCGGCAATGCGACGACGCTCTTCCTGCGCGGCGCGCCGTCGTCACAGTTGCTGTTGCTTGTCGACGGCGTGCCGCAGACGCGCCAGGACGCGTCCGGCGCGATCAGCATCGAGCACCTGATGCTCGACCAGGTCGAGCGCGTGGAGATCGTGCGCGGCAATGTCTCGGCGATCTACGGATCAGGTGCGATCGGCGGCGTGATCCAGGTCTTCACGCGGCGTGGCGCTGGCAAACCGGTGCTCGATCTGACGGCGGAAGGCGGCTCGCTTGGATATGCGCGGCTCGCAGCCAATGCCTCAGGGCAGAGCGGTGCGACGCGCTATTCGATCGGCGTCTCGGGTCAGCAGACCGAGGGCTATTCGACGATAGACCCAGGCATCTATCCGGTTGCCAATCCGGACCGTGACGGCTATCGCAACCTGAGCGGCTCGGCGTCGATCTCGCATGAAGTCGCCGACGGTCACACGCTCGCGCTCGCCCTCGCGCAGAGCGATGGCAGGCTTGACTACGACAGCGTGTTTGCCACTCCGCTCGACGTGCAGACGAGCCGCACCCGGTTGTCGAACGCGCGGCTGTCGAGCAGCAACGCTTTCACTGCAAAGTGGCAAAGCCAGGCTGCGCTCGGCTGGCAGCGCGACGCCAGCGAGGCGCACGAAAGCGGCGCCTTCGGCTTCGACAGTCAATACACCACCACGACCCAACTCGCGACCTGGAACAACCGCTTCGAGATCGACGAGCACTGGCGACTGAGCGGCGGCCTCGAGTGGCAGAACCAGGCGATCACATCGGATGACGACTTCGGTGGGCTGCTCGACGAGTCGCGCGATGTGCGCTCGCTGCTTGCGGGTGCGCAGGCCGAGCTCGGCGCCAGCAGCCTGCAATTCAATGTGCGCTACGACGATGTCGGCGGCGTCGGTTCGAAGACGACCGGCTACGCCGGCTACGGCTGGCAGTTTGCGAAGGCGTGGAAGGCGATCGCGACCGCCGCGAGCGCGTTCAACGCGCCACCGCTTGGCTACCTGTACACGCCGTATTTCGGCAATCCGGCATTGCAGCCGGAAGAGGCGACCTCGTACGAACTCGGCCTGCAGTACGCGGCCAACGACCAGCTCGTGCGCGCCACGCTCTTCAAGAGCCGGGTGCGCAACGAGTTCCAGTATGACTACCAGACCAGCACGTTCCAGAACATCGCACGCACGAACAACGAAGGGCTGGAACTCTCGTACAACGGCACGATCGCTGCAACCGAACTCGCCGCCAGCCTGACGTTGCAGGACCCGATCAATGCCATCACCGGCGACCGCCTGCTGCGCCGCTCGAGCACGCTCGCGTCGCTTTCGGTCTGGCAGACGATCAAGGCCTGGCGCGTCGGCGCGCAATGGATTTATGCCGGTTCGCGTGACGACAGCGGCGGCGTGAAGCTCGGAAGCTACTCGGTCTTCGATCTGCTCGCGCAGTGCGACATCAGCAACGGCGTGCAACTTTTCGGCCGCATCGAGAACCTGACTGACGAGGCCTGGCAGACGGTCTCCGGCTACCCGCAGCCGGCGCGTGGCGCGTTCATCGGCCTGCGCTGGACACTCTGAGCCTAGATTCGGTAGTCGGCTTCTTCGAATGCAATGGACCTGACCGGCAAGCGTCTCGCTACCGTCGCGGCACTGCTCATCGCGGGGGCGGTGCTGCTCATCGGCGCCGCGCTGCTGCTCGGCAGCGGTGGTCTCGACGCGCAAGTGATCCTCACCTTGCGCGCACCGCGCGTCACGGCCGCGGCCGGCGTCGGCGCGCTGCTTGCGCTGTCCGGCCTCGCGATGCAGGTGCTGCTGCGCAACCCGCTCGCCGATCCCTACGTGCTCGGCACTTCGGGCGGCGCGGCGGTCGGCGCGCTGCTTGCACTGCTGCTCGGCCTGAGCCTGTGGCTCGGCGCTGCCGCCGGCGCGCTGCTGGCAGGCGCCGTGCTGCTCGTGCTCGCGCGCTCGGCGCTCGCGGAGGGCGACGACGCTTCGGCGCGGCTGATCCTCACCGGCGCGATGATCGCAGCGATCACGGGTGCGACGACGACGTTGCTGCTCACGATCACGCCCGACGAGTATCTGCGCGGTGCAATCTTCTGGCTCGTCGGCGACCTCTCGGGCGCGCAGCAGGGTTGGGTCTGCGTGCTTGCGGCGGTTGTTTTCACGCTCGCGCTCACACTGCGTGCGCGCAGCGTCGATCGCATGATGCTCGGCAGCGAGGCAGCGGCATTGCTTGGCGAGCCCGTGCGGCGGCGGCGCTACGAGTTGCTGCTCGCGGCGTCGCTTGCGGCAGCAATCGCGGTTGCGACCGCGGGCGCGATCGGTTTCGTGGGTCTCGTCGTGCCGCAGTTGCTTCGCTTCGCAGGGGTGCAGCGCACGCGCGATCTGGCATGGATGAGCGCGCTCGGTGGCGGCGCCTTGCTGGTCGCCGCCGACCTCGCGGCGCGCACCGTCGTCGCACCGATGGAGTTGCCTGTCGGTGCGGTGATGGCGTTGATCGGCGCGCCGCTCTTCATTGGCTTCCTGTTGCGAAGCTCACGCTGATGAACCCGCCCGTGATCGAAGCGCGCGGCCTGACGCTGCACGCCGCCGGCCGCGAACTCGTCGCCGATCTCGACTGGCGGGCGCGGATCGGCGAGCGCTGGTGTGTGATCGGACGCAACGCAGTGGGCAAGAGCACGCTGCTGCGCGCTCTCGCCGGCCTGTCGGTGCCCGCGCGCGCCGGCCACGTTGAATGGACGGGGCGTGAACAATCGGCCTGGGCGATGGCAGACGCCGCCGCGGTGCGCGCATTCGCGCCGCAGCAGGCCAACGATCGCTTTCCGATCGCGGTGCGGCGTCTGCTCGAGCTTGCGGTGTGCGTGCCGCGCGACGCTGCGCTGGCAGCGCTGTTGCGTGCGCTCGATGTCGAAGTGCTCGCCTCGCGCAACGTGATGCAACTCTCCGGCGGCGAACGCCAGCGCGTCGCGCTCGCGCAATGCGCCGTGCAGGGTGCGCCGTTGCTGCTGCTCGACGAGCCGGTCGCGTTCCAGGATCCGGCTCACCAGTTGCAGATTGCACGCTGGCTGGCGTCCCTCAACGATCGCTGCCTCGTCGTCAGCTGCGCACGATGTGAACTGGATTGCGGCCGTCGCAACGCACGTGCTTGCGCTGCACGGCGATGGACGCTGGGAGGCCGGACCGGCCGCGCAGATGCTCGACGTCGCGCGGCTCGAGGCAATTTACGGGTGTCGCTGGCGGCAGGCCGATGGCGCGTGGCTCACGGTGGCTTGAAGCTGGATTCGGCAGTTGACCGCTTGCTTCCGTGGGCTGCTCCGCATGACCGATGAGTCTCGTGCCCACGTGAACTTCACCGCTGGGGTGAGAGCGCTAAGCACCCGGTCGAGCCGCGCGAAGCGATCCGATGCGATGCTGTCGGGCAGGCAGCTCAGCGCGCCTTGTCGATCGCTTCGCACAGCGCCTGCGCGCCGTCGACGAAGCGGGGGCTCATGCGGTCGATCTCTCCTGGAACCAGTGCGAAATGGCCGCGCTTCACGGCGTCGATCTGCGTTAGTTCGGGCCATCGCCCCGGTGGCACGCGGCTGTTGTCGTCGACGCGCGCGCTGGCAACGAGTTGCGGATTGGCCTGCACCACCGCCTCCCATCCGACGGTCGGCGTCAGCGTCGGCAACGCGGCGAACACGTTCACGCCGCCGCAAGCGGTGATCGCCTGCGCGATCAGATGCTCGCCGTTGATCGTCATCAGCGGCTGCTGCCACAGCTGATAGAACACGCGCACCGGCGCGCGCCTGGCGTAGCGAGTTTGCAATCCCTGCCAACGCTGCATCAGCGTCGACGCAGCGGCGTCGGCAACCGGCTTCGTGCCGAACAGCACGCCCAGGCGCTGCAGCGTCGTGGCAATGTCGTCGACGCGGCGGATCTCACTCTCGTACAAGGGCACGCCAAGCGCGCCCAACTGCACGCGTTGCCGCTCGGGCAGCCCCGATTGCCAGACGAGCAGGAGGTCGGGCTTCAACTGCGCGATGCGCTCGAGGTTGAGCGCGAAGGCGTCGCCGACGCGCGGCAGCTGCTTCGCTGCGGGCGGATGGTCGCTGTAGCGAATCGCGCCGACAAGCGCCGCACCGCCGCCTGCGGCATACGCGAGTTCGACCAGATTCGGTGCAAGTGCGATGACGCGCCGCGCCGGCCGCGTGAGTTTGACCTCCTGACCGTTGTCGTCGCGGACGCTGACGGGCTGAGCCGATGCAGGTGCCGCAACAAGCACCGCAACAAGCGCAACAACAAGGGCGGCACCAAGCCTTGCATGAAGCACTGCACCTAGCCTCGCACCCAGCGTCAACCCGGTCATCCCGCCGAGCGTTGCAATTCGCCTCATGCCGAGGTCTTGGGCTCGAAGTCGCACCAGCGCGCGACGAGGCACTGCGCACACAAGGGCTTGCGCGCCTGGCAGACGTAGCGGCCGAGCAGGATCAACCAGTGATGCGCATCGACTGCGTAAGCGGCGGGCACACGCTGCATCAAGCGCTGCTCCACTTGCAGCGGATTCTTGCCCGGCGCGAGCCCGGTGCGATTGGCGACGCGAAAGATGTGGGTATCGACCGCCATCGTCGGCTCGCCGAAGGCGACGTTGAGCATCACGTTCGCAGTCTTGCGACCGACGCCGGGCAGTGCCTCAAGGTCTTCGCGCGTGCCCGGCACGTTGCCGCCGTGGCGCTCGACGAGCATGCGGCAGGTCTGCATCAGATGGCGCGCCTTGCTGCGAAAGAGGCCGATCGTGCGGATGTATTCGGCAATGCCCTCTTCGCCGAGGTCGAGCATCTGCTGCGGTGTGTGGGCGACGACGAACAGCCGGCGCGTTGCCTTGTTGACGCTGACATCGGTCGCCTGCGCCGAGAGCAGCACCGCGACGAGCAGCTCGAACACGCTGCTGAACTCGAGCTCGGTCACCGGCTGCGGGTTGGCAGTCCTTCAACGTGGCAAAGAAGGGCTCGATGTCGGCGGTACTTCATGACGCTTGCTCACGTTGGCGCCGTGCGCGCGCGAGCGCGGCTTCGACGATCGCACTGTGGCCGCGACTCGCTCTGACGCTTCGTCGGCCGGCTTGACGCTTTGCGCCGTGGCGCCAAGTCGCTCTTCGGTCTCGCGCTGCTCGCGCGCAAGCCGCGCGGCGCGCGCCTCGTAGCGCGCACGTGCCTGTGCTGGCCTGCGCGGCGCTCCACGCAGCCCAGCCGGTGCGCGGGCTCGAGACATCGACGAGCGCGATGCAGTCCACCGGGCACGCCGGCAGGCACAGCTCGCAGCCGGTGCATTGCTCGTCGATCACGGTGTGCATGCGCTTGGGCCGCGCCGATGATGCAATCGACCGGGCAGGCCTGGATGCACAGCGTGCAGCCGATGCATGCGCCTTCGTCGATCAGCGCCAGGCGCAGCGGACCTTCGATGCCGCGCGACGCATCGAGCGGCGCGACTGCCGCGCCGGTGATGCGCGCAAGACGCGCGATGCCCTCGGCGCCGCCCGGCGGGCACCGGTTGATGCCGGCCTGCGCCGGCGGCGATCGCCTGCGCGTAGCTGCGGCAATCCGGGTAGCCGCAGCGCGTGCACTGCGTCTGCGGCAGCGCGTCGTTGAGTCGTTCGGCGAGGTCGAGGATATGGGGCGGCCGATGTTCACGGCCCGATTATCGAGGCCGCCCGGCCCGCGCCTCTCAGCGAGCCCGTTTCGCCGCCGGCTTCGAGCCGCGGGCCTGCGCTGCAATCTCAGTGCCGGCTTCGCTGCAGCCTTGCCCGCAGGCTTCGCCGCCGGTGCAGTTGCCGCGCCTCGATGCGTGCGGGCGCCGCGTCGGCGCCGATGTCGGCGTCGCGTCGACGGGCACGTGATGCGCCGCGATGAAGCGACGCACCTCGGGGTAGACCTTCTCGCGCCAGCGCCGGCCGGAGAAGATGCCGTAGTGCCCGGCGCCCTTGGCGTCGTAGCGGAAGCGGCGATCTTCCGGGATGCCCTTGCACAGACCGTGCGCGGCGTGCGTCTGACCGACGCCCGAGATGTCGTCGAGTTCGCCCTCGACCGTCAGCAGCGCGCTGTCGGTGATGTCCTGCGGCCGCACGAGTTCGCCGTCGACCTTCCAGGTGCCGTTGACGAGCGCGAAGTCCTGGAACACGGTCTTGATCGTGTCGAGGTAGTACTCGGCCGGCATGTCGAGCACGGCGTTGTACTCGTCGTAGAACTCGCGGTGCGAATCGGCGTTGTCACCATCGCCGCGCACCAGATCGAGGAAGAAGTCGTAGTGCGACTTCATGTGCCGGTCCGGGTTCATCGCCAGGAAGCCGGCGAGCTGCAGGAAGCCCGGATAGACCGGCCGGCCCTTGCCCGGATAGTTCTCCGGCACGCGGTAGATGACGTTGTTCTCGAACCAGCCGTGGCTCTTGTTGGTCGCCAGGTTGTCGACGCGTCGTCGGGCTCAGCCGGGCGTCGATCGGGCCGCCCATCATCGTCAGCGTGCGCGGTGTCGCTTCGCCGTGCGTCGCCATCAGCGAAACGGCGGCGAGCATCGGCACCGTCGGCTGGCAGACCGAGATCACGTGCACGCCCTCGCCGATGTGGCGGATGAACTCCTGCACATAGGCGACGTAGTCGTCGAGGTGGAACGGACCGGCCTCGGCCGGCACCATGCGGGCGTCGGTCCAGTCGGTGATGTAGACCTTGTGGTGCTGCAACAGCGCGCGCACCGTGTCGCGCAGCAGCGTCGAGTGGTGGCCCGACAGCGGCGCGACGACGAGCACGGTGGGCTGATCCTTCATCGCGGTCAGCATCGGCGGGTCGTCGGTGAAGCGCTTGAAGCGCAGCAGGCGGCAGAACGGCTTCTCGAGCGCGACGCGCTGCTGCACCGCGATGTCGACGCCGTCGACGTTGACCGTGTGGATGTTGAACTCGGGCTTCTCGTATTCCTTGGACAGCCGGTGCATCAGGCCCGAGGCCGGCCGAGACGCGCGGCGCGAGCGGGGTGTGCGAGAACGGCGACAGCGGGTGGCTGTAGAGCTTGGCGGAGGTGTAGGCGAACTCCGAAAACGGGCTCAGCAACGCGCGCTGGGTTTCGTACATCTGATAGAGCATCGTCAGTTCCTCGTGGTTGCGGTTTGCCGCGATGGCGCGGCAAACTGGGCGCGCCCGACGCGGTGCCAAGCAACGCACAGCAATCATGCTGCGTTGCACCATTCTAGGGAATCTCGCTGTCCTTGCACGGACGTATTGACCGGGAATAACCCGGTGTTTCTACCGCTTCGATGCTTGAAAACGACTCCGGACTTGTCACCAAGGTGACAAGTTCGACGGTGTGGGCGGCGCTGTGCAGAGCGCCGATTCAAGCGGCCGCGTCGTCGGCGCTGACGGCGGCGATCGCGCGCACGACCGCTTCCAGGTTGGCGTCGTTCAGCGCTGCGACACAGATCGCGGCCCGAGTCGACGCCGTAGATGCCGAATTCGCTGCGCAGGCGCTGCATTTGCGTTGCCGACAGGCCCGAGTAGCTGAACATGCCTTGCTGGCGCAGGATGAAGCCAAGGTCGCGTTTGAGTGCCCGCCGCGCGCAGCTTCTCGACGAGCGCCACGCGCATCGCGCGGATGCGCAGGCGCATCGTGGCGAGTTCTTCTTCCCACAGCTTGCGCAGTGCGGGCGTCGTCAGCACCGTTGCGACGACCTGTGCGCCGTGCGTTGGCGGGTTCGAGTAGTTGGTGCGGATGAAGATCTTCAACTGCGACAACACGCGCGCCGCCTCGTCCTTGCTGGCGCAGACGACGCTAAGCGCACCGACGCGCTCGCCGTACAGCGAAAAGCTCTTGCTGAAGCTCGTCGCGACGAGAAAGTCGATGCCCGCGGCAATGAACTGGCCGATCACGGAGCCGTCTTCGGCGATGCCCTGGCCGAATCCCTGATACGCCATGTCGAGAAACGCGACCAGGCCGCGCGCTTTTACCACCTGCACGACCTGCGTCCACTGCGCGGGCGTCAGGTCGTAGCCGGTCGGGTTGTGGCAGCAGGCATGCAGCACGACGATCGTGCCGGGCGCCGCGGCATCGAGCGCGGCGAGCATCGCCTGCGCGTTCACGCCCTGCGCTGCCTTGTCAAAGTAGGGGTAGGTCGTCGACCTCGAAGCCGGCGTGCGTGAAGAGCGCGCGGTGGTTCTCCCAACTCGGGTCGCTGATCAGCACGCGCGCGTTCGGGTTGATCGAGCGCAGGAAGTCCGCGCCGACCTTGAGCCCGCCGGTGCCACCGAGCGCCTGCACGGTCGCGATGCGGCCCTCGGCCAGCGCCGCGCTGTCGGCGCCGAACACGAGACCCTGCACCGCCTTGTCGTAGGCGGCGATGCCGTCGATCGGCAGATAGCCGCGCGGCTTCGGCGCGGCCTGCATCTGCGCCTCGGCCTCGGTCACGCACTTGAGGAGCGGCAACTTGCCGTTGGCATCGAAATACACGCCGACGCCGAGATTGACCTTGGCTGGGTTCGGGTCGGCGTTGAACTGTTCGTTCAGGCCCAGGATCGGGTCACGCGGCGCAAGTGCGACGGCAGAAAAGAGGGACATGGCGGGGCTCAAGAGGGCTGCGCTCGGCGCAACGGGAGGGACTCGGTTAGGCTTATCTGTTGCGCTCGGCAGCGAGACCGGCCGAGCCCGCTGATTTTAATCTTCGACCCGATCTGCCTTCGAACCAAGGTGCCCCGATGCCCGACGCTGCCACCGCTCCTCACCCACCCCGCGAAGTCGAGGCCGTGCCGCCCGCCGCGGGCGAGTTCATCACGTTTCCCGGTTCGCCGTTCCAGCTGTTCATGCCCTATCCGCCGGCGGGTGATCAGCCGGCGGCGATCGCCAAACTCGTCGAGGGCATCGAGGACGGCCTCGCGTTCCAGACGTTGCTCGGCGTCACCGGCTCGGGCAAGACCTTCACGATGGCCAACGTGATTGCGCGCATCGGCCGGCCGGCGCTCGTCTTCGCGCCGAACAAGACGCTCGCCGCGCAGCTCTACGCCGAGTTTCGCGAGTTCTTTCCGAAGAACGCGGTCGAGTACTTCGTCAGCTACTACGACTACTACCAGCCCGAGGCCTACGTGCCGCAGCGCGACCTGTTCATCGAGAAGGACAGCGCCATCAACGAGCACATCGAGCAGATGCGGCTTTCGGCGACCAAGAGCCTGATGGAGCGGCGAGACGTGGTGATCGTCGCCAGCGTCTCGGCGATCTACGGCATCGGCGAGCCGCAGGCCTACCACCAGATGGTGATGACGCTGCGCGTGCACGACAAAATGGGTCAGCGTGACGTCATTGCTCAGCTGATCCGCATGCAGTACCAGCGCAACGAGATGGACTTCGCGCGCGGCACGTTCCGCGTGCGCGGCGACACGATCGACGTCTTCCCGGCCGAGCACTCGGAGCTCGCGATCCGCATCGAGTTGTTCGACGACGAGGTGGAATCGCTGCAACTGCTCGATCCGCTCACCGGTCGCATCCGCCAAAAGATCCCGCGCTTCACCGTCTATCCGTCGAGCCACTACGTGACGCCACGCGAGCGCGTGCTGGCGGCGATCGGCACGATCAAGGAAGAGCTGCGCACGCGCAGCGCCGAGTTCGTCGCCGCGGGCAAGTTGGTTGAGGCGCAGCGGATCGAACAGCGCACGCGCTTTGACCTCGAGATGCTGCAGGAGATCGGCCACTGCAAGGGCATCGAGAACTACACCCGTCACCTGTCCGGCGCGGCACCGGGTGAGCCGCCGTCGACGCTGGTCGACTACATGCCCGCCGACTCGTTGATGTTTCTCGACGAGAGCCACGTCATGATCGGCCAGCTCGGCGGCATGTACAACGGCGACCGGGCGCGCAAGACGACGCTCGTCGAGTACGGCTTCCGCCTGCCGAGCGCGCTCGATAACCGGCCGCTCAAGTTCGAGGAGTTCGAACGCAAGATGCGCCAGGCGGTTTTCGTGTCGGCGACGCCCGCCGACTACGAAACCGGTCGCGCGAGTCAGGTCGTCGAGCAACTGGTGCGGCCCACCGGCCTCATCGATCCGGCCGTCGAGGTGCGGCCGGCGAGCAATCAGGTGGACGACGTGCTGCAGGAGATTCATGAGCGCGTGAAGCTCAATGAGCGCGTGCTGATCACGACGCTCACCAAGCGCATGGCCGAGCAGCTGACGGACTACCTCGCCGACAACGGCGTCAAGGTGCGCTACCTGCACAGCGACGTTGATACCGTCGAGCGCGTCGAGATCCTTCGCGATCTGCGGCTCGGTGCGTTCGACGTGCTAGTCGGCATCAACCTGCTGCGCGAGGGCCTGGACATTCCCGAGGTGTCGCTCGTCGCGATCCTCGACGCCGACAAGGAAGGCTTCCTGCGTTCGGCTCGCAGCCTGATCCAGACCATCGGCCGCGCGGCGCGCAACCTCAACGGCCGCGCGATCCTTTACGCTGACCGCATCACCGATTCGATGAAGCGCGCAATCGGCGAGACCGAACGGCGTCGCGCGAAGCAGCTTGAGTTCAACGCCGAACACGACATCACGCCGCGCAGCGTCGTGAAGGAGGTACGCGATCTGATCGACGGCGTCTACAACCCGGACGGCGCCAAGGCCGACCTGAAGGCTGCGCAGGACGCGGTGGAATTCGAAGGCTTGAGCGAGAAGGAACTTGCGAAGCGCGTCAAGCAACTCGAAAAGCAGATGCTCGAACACGCGCGCAACCTCGAGTTCGAGAAGGCGGCGCGGGTCCGCGACCAACTCGCGCTGTTGCGTGAACAGGCCTTCGGCGCCAACGTCGGCGACCACATCGCGCCGGTTGACCTGCCTGCGCCTGGCCGCGCCTGATGCTTCGGCGCGGGCACAGAAACCGTTCGTGTCGGCGCGCCAGAGCGCCAGCACTTCAGAGCTTCAGGGCGCTGCAGCCGCCTTCGCCGCGAACTCGGCGAGCTCATCGAGCACGCGCTGTACCGCAAGGTTCGCCGCACTGACGCCGCCTGCTGCATCTTCTGACGGTGCTGGCACGCTGGCGTCGAACTCGCGCACTGCGACGACGCGGCGTGTCGCGTTGTCGAGCAGCACGGCGCGCAGCGTGAAATGCGCCTGGCTCGGCGTGCTGCCGAACTCCTGCTGAAGGCGGACCACTTCGGTGTCGAGTTTCAATTGCCCGGCTGCGGCGGTCGGTGCGAGCAGGACCGCACTGAACGCACCGCTGCGCTCTATGGCACGCACGATCAAGGGCGCGAGCATCTGCGCCGGCGTGTCGACCCATTGGTTGTAGGCGAAATACTCGATCTGATGCGGTGCGCGCAGATAGACGATGTGCGAGGTATCGAACCCGGCGGCCGCGCGTGGCGGGTTGACGATCAGCGTCGGCCGCGTGGCGGTGGTCGCGAGCGGTGCCGCAGCCTGCACGGGCGTCGTGTCGTTCAGAGAATAGAGCGACGGCTGTTGCGGCGGTTTGGGCAGCAGCGAGGAGGTGCATCCGCCGATTAGCGCCAAGAGCGTGAGGCACGCGGCGAGGCGGGTGGCGCACCAGTTGGGGGCGGCAAGAGGTCGTGTCGTCATGGGCTGGCCTTTTCTCCGGGGCCCGGGGGAAGCGTCGGCGCACCGAGCAGCAGGCTCGAAGGGTTGCGCTCGGTCTGCTCGCTCAGGCGGCGCAACGAGCCGGCGAGCCCGTTGAGCTGCGCGAGCAGGCGGTCGAACTCCGGCAAGGTTTCGGCGTTGAAGCGGCGCACGCCGCTCGCGGCGGCGTCGACAGCGACGCGCGCGTCGGTGCCCGTGCGCGCGATCTCGTCGGCCATCTCCTGCACCGACGCTGCGCTTTGCGTGATGCGCTCGATCGCAGGGCCGAGTTGCTCGACCGCCGGGGCGAGTTGCTCGGTCGCGCGCGCCGTGTTGCGCGCGGCACGCGCGGTGTTCTGGATGCCTTCGCTGATGGTGGCTTGCTGCGCGGCGAGCGTGTGCATCAGCGTCGCGGTGTCCGCCAGCGTGCGCGCAAGTGCCTCGCGGTTCGTGGCGTCGAGCGTTGCGGTGATGGCCGTCGACGTACGGTTCAGTCCCGCGAGCACGGTGGCGACATCGGCCTCCAGCCGCGCGGTGAGCGAGGGTTTGGTGCCTATCGTCGGCACCGATCCGTCCTTCGCGACGAGTGATGGCGAGTCCGGGTGGCCTCCGCTCAGCTCGACATAAGCGATGCCGGTCAGCCCCTGCGTCTTCAACACCGCAAGCGTGTCCTCCGTGATCGGCGTGCCGCGTTCGATCTCGAACATCAGACGCACCTGCTGCGGATGATCGGGATCGATCGCGATGCTCCGCACCTTGCCGACGTCGACGCCGAGGTACTTCACCGGAGCATTGATGTTGAGCCCGGCGACCGACTCGTTCATGATCGCCTGATAAGGGTCGTAGCGCTTCTGCCCGCCGATGCCTGCCGCCAACCACAGCACGCCGGCGACCAACGCTGCGCCGAGCGCGAGCACGAAGGCGCCAACCAGCGTGTAGTTCACCTTGTCTTCCACTGCCTCTCCCGCCTTCCTAGGCTTGCGCCCGGTTGCGCGCGTTCTTGGCGCGCGGATCGTCGAAGTATCCGCGCACGATCGGATGCGCGTGGTGCGACAGCTCTTCCATCGAGCCGATCGCGAGTACGCGACGTTCGCCGATCACGGCGACACGGTCGCACACCTGCCACATCAAGTCCAGGTCATGCGTGATCAGGACGATCGTCAGGCCATAGAGCGCGTGCATGCGGCGGATCAGCTCGTCGACACCGGCTGAACTCGCAGGGTCCAGCCCCGAGGTCGGCTCGTCGAGGAACAGCAGCTCCGGGTCGAGTGCGATCGCGCGGGCGAGCGACGCCCGCTTCAACATGCCGCCGCTGAGTTCGCCGGGAAACTTCAACCCGGTGTCCGACGGCAGGCCGGTGAGCGAGAGCTTCCACTCGGCGATGCCGTCGATCAGCGCATCGTCGAGCTTGCTGGTTTCACGCAGCGGCAGGCCGACGTTCTCGCGCACCGTGAGCGCGCTGAACAGGCCGCCGCGCTGGAACATCACGCCCCAGCGGCGACGCAGCGCGAGCGCCTGCTCGTCGTCGAGCGCGGCGAGGTCGTTGCCGAGCACGCGCACCGAGCCGGCACTCGGCACCTGCAGCATCAGCATCTCGCGCATCAGCACCGTCTTGCCCGAGCCGCTGCCGCCGACGATGGCGAACACTTCGCCGCGCCGCACCTCGAGATCCAGGTTCTCGTGCACCACGTGGCTGCCGAAGCGCGTGCAGATGCCGCGCATCTCGATCACCTGGTCGTCGTCGTGGGTCGTCCATGCGTCAGAGTCCGAGCGACGCTGAACGCGATCGAGAACAGCGCGTCCGCGACGATCACGATGAAGATCGACTGCACCACGGCAAGTGTCGTCTGGCGCCCGACGCTGTCGGCGCTGCCGCGCGTGCGAAAGCCCTGGAAGCAGCCGATCACCGCGATGATGATCGCGAACACCCACGACTTGCCGATGCCGATCAGCAGCGAGGTGCCACGCAGCTCGCGCCCGAAGCGATCGATGAATTCGGGGAAGCCGACGTCGAGCTGGGCGCGCGCCATGATCATGCCGCCGAGCACGCCGGTCACGTCGGCAAACACCGTCAGCAGCGGCAACGCGATCGCGAGCGCGGCGATCTTGGGCAACACGAGCAGCTCGATCGGGTCGATGCCCAGCGTGCGCATCGCGTCCACCTCTTCGGTCACGAGCATGGTGCCGATCTGCGCCGCGTAGGCCGAGCCTGATCGGCCGGCGATGATGATGGCGGTGATCAGCGGCGCGAATTCGCGCAGCATCGAGTAGCCGACGAGCTCGACGACGAAGATGTTCGCGCCGTAGTGCCTGAGCTGGTCCGCGCCCTGGTAGGCGACGACGACGCCGAGCAGGAACGACGTCAGGCCGATGATCGGCAGCGCATCGAAGCCGCCGATCTGGATGTTGCGCAGCATCGTGCGACAGCGGAAGCGCGCCGGGTGGGCGAGCATCCGCAGCGCCGCGAGCGCGATCTCGCCGTTGAAGCGCAGCATGCCCCGCGCCTGTTGCCACGCCGCGACAGCGCGCCGTCCGACGCGCGCCAGAGGCGGGTGCCGCGGCGCGGGCACGACCTTCGCTTCCGGATGCGCGGCAACGACCGACATGAGCTTGTCGAGCTTGGGCGGCCAGTCGCGCCGGGTCGCCTGCGCGTTGTGCCGGCTCAGCCAACGCTGCAGCACCCAGGCGCCCAGCGGTGTCGATCGCTTCGAGCCCGGCGCCATCGAGCACCACTTCGCCCGCTTCGCACGGCTCGTCGTCGAGCTCGTGTGCCAGACCGCCGAGCCCGTGCACGGTCCAGCTTCCCGAAAGCTTCCACTCTCGTTGGCTGGTGCGGGTGATGGCGGCGGGAGTCAAGGTCGGGTGGTGGCGGCAAGACGCCCGAGCGTCACTGTAGCCGGACGCGTTGCGCCAGGACAAGGTGAAGCCAAGGCAAGCGGGGATCCCGAGCGCGGCCAGATCGATGGAACTTCTCGGGACAATCTTGACCAAAATAGTCGGAATAAGGTATGATTGACTAAATTACTCGGGTACAAGCGCGCGGGTTTGAACAGAGGCCTGCGGGTATACCCTGAACAGGAGCTTGACATGCGATTGACAACCAAAGGCCGATTCGCGGTGACCGCGATGATCGATTTGGCCCTGCGCGAAAACACCGGGCCGGTGGCACTGGCGGCGATCAGCGCACGCCAGCAGATCTCGCTTTCCTATCTTGAGCAGTTGTTTGGCAAGTTGCGCCGCCACGAGCTCGTCGAAAGCACGCGGGGCCCGGGCGGCGGCTATTCGCTTGCCCGCAAGGCGGCCGAGATCACAGTCGCCGACATCATCGTCGCCGTCGATGAGCCGATCGACGCCACCGGCTGCCAGGGGCGCGAGAACTGCATGGGTGAGGATTCGGGCCGCTGCATGACGCATGACCTGTGGGCGAGCCTGAACACCAAGATGATCGAATACCTCGATTCGATCTCGCTGCGCAAGCTCGTCGACGAACAACTCGCCAAGGGCGTGTCGGTGCAGGAGCAACCGATCAAGCGCGCCATCTCGTCGCAGCCTGTCGTCAAGCCGATCAAGATCACCGCGCCGAACTCGGTTTTCGCGCTCGGCAGCGCGGTATCGAAATAGGGCACTGGGCAGTGCCCCGAATAGTGCCGCGTCGGGTGCGGGCATAGCGCCGTGTGCCCGCCGCACACGCCCAGCAAAACGACAATCAACGACATGACTCCGCATTTCCCCATCTACATGGATTACGGCGCGACGAGCCCGGTGGATCCGCGCGTCGTCGACGCCATGATTCCCTGGCTGCGCGAGCATTTCGGCAACCCGGCGTCGCGCAGCCACGCCTGGGGCTGGGAGGCCGAAGAGATCGTCGAGAAGAGCCGCGCACAGGTCGCCGCGCTGATTGGTGCCGACCCGCGCGAGATCGTTTGGACCTCCGGCGCGACGGAGTCGAACAACCTCGCGCTCAAGGGCGCCGCGCACTTCTACAAGACGCGCGGCAAGCACCTCGTGACCCTCAGGACCGAACACAAGGCGGTGCTCGACACGATGCGTGAGCTCGAGCGCCAGGGCTTCGAGGTGACCTATCTCGACGTCAATGAAGACGGCCTGCTCGATCTCGACGTGTTCAAGTCGGCGCTGCGCAAGGACACGATCCTCGCCTCCGTGATGGCCGTCAACAACGAGATCGGCGTGATCCAGGACATGGCGGCGATCGGCGCCCTGTGCCGAGAGCGCGGCATCGTCTTTCACGTCGATGCGGCGCAGGCAACGGGCAAGATCGCGATCGATCTGGCGACGCTGCCGGTCGATCTGATGAGCCTCGCTTCGCACAAGAGCTATGGCCCCAAGGGCATCGGCGCGCTCTACGTGCGGCGCAAGCCACGCGTGCGCATCGAGGCGCAGATGCATGGCGGCGGCCACGAGCGCGGCATGCGCTCGGGTACGTTGCCGACGCACCAGATCGTCGGCATGGCCGAGGCGTTTCGCATCGCTCGGGAGGAGATGGGCGCCGAAAGCGAGCGTATCCGGATGCTGCAGCAGCGGCTGTTGAAGGGGCTCCAGGGCATCGAGCAGGTCTTCGTCAATGGCGACCTCGAGCGGCGTGTGCCGCATAACCTCAATATCTCCTTCAACTATGTCGAGGGCGAATCGCTGATCATGGGCATCAAGGGGCTCGCAGTGTCATCGGGCTCGGCCTGTACCTCGGCGAGCCTTGAGCCGAGCTACGTGCTGCGTGCACTGGGCCGCAGCGACGAACTCGCGCATTCGTCGCTGCGCATGACGATC
Source organism: uncultured beta proteobacterium (assembly GCA_963774675.1). Taxonomy (GTDB): domain Bacteria; phylum Pseudomonadota; class Gammaproteobacteria; order Burkholderiales; family Burkholderiaceae_C; genus CAIKUF01. Next base: position 610,128 of record CAVZFV010000014.1, read on the forward strand.
GGCCGCTTCACGACGGTCGAGGAGATCGACTATGCGATCGCAACCATCACCGAAAACGTTGCCAAGCTGCGCGAACTTTCACCGCTATGGGAAATGTTCAAGGACGGGATCGACGTGAGCACCGTTCAATGGGCAGCCCACTGAATTGAGAATTTTGGAGGACCATCATGGCCTACAGTGAAAAAGTCATCGAGCACTACGAGAACCCGCGCAACGTCGGCTCCTTCGACAAGGGCGACGACAGCATCGGCACCGGCATGGTCGGCGCCCCGGCCTGCGGCGACGTGATGAAGCTGCAGATCAAGGTCGACCCGGTAACCGGGTTGATCGAGGACGCCCGGTTCAAGACCTACGGTTGCGGCTCGGCAATCGCGTCGAGCTCGCTCGTCACCGAGTGGGTCAAGGGCAAGTCGCTCGACGAGGCGCTAACGATCAAGAACACGCAGATCGCGCAGGAACTCGCGTTGCCGCCGGTGAAGATCCATTGCTCGATCCTCGCCGAGGACGCGATCAAAGCGGCCGTCAACGACTACAAAGCGCGCAAGCACTGAACGGACGAATCAAATCATGGCAGTCACTCTGACCGAAGCAGCAGCGCGCCACGTGTCGCGCTTCATCGACAAGCGCGGCAAGGGCGTTGGCGTGCGCCTGGGCGTCAAGACCACCGGCTGTTCCGGCATGGCCTACAAGCTCGAGTACGCCGACGATCTCTCGCCCGAGGACGTCGTGTTCGAAGGGCATGGCGTGAAGGTGCTGGTTGACCCGAAGAGCCTGCCCTACCTCGACGGCACCGAACTCGACTTCGTGCGCGAAGGCCTCAACGAAGGTTTCAAGTTCCGCAACCCGAAGGAGAAGGACCGCTGCGGTTGCGGCGAGTCGTTCCGGGTCTAGTGGTCGCGATATCGAGGGCAAGCGCGGCTGCCGGCCGCGCTGTTTTTTTGGTGCGATGAATCTTTCTGACGACGACTTCACGCTCTTCGGCGTTGCGCGACGCTTCGCGCAGGATCGAGAGGTTCTCGACGCGCGTTGGCGCGCCTTGCAGGCTGACGTCCACCCGGATCGATTCGCCGCCGAAGGTGCGGCCGCGCAACGCGTGGCGATGCAGTGGGCGATGCGCGTCAACGAGGCCTACCAGCGCTTGAAGGACCCACTCAAGCGGGCCGCCTACCTGTGCGGCCTGCACGGCGTTGCGATCGACGCCGAAAGCAACACTGCGATGCCCGCGGCGTTCCTGATCAAGCAGATGGCGTGGCGCGAGGCGCTGGAGGATGCGACGAGCCTCGACGCGGTCGAGATGCTCGCGACCGAAGTTGCCGCCGAGCATCGAGCGCTGCTGGCCGAACTCGCCGCGACGCTGGACGATCGGCGTGACGCCACGGCCGCAGCCGGGCAGGTCCGGGCCCTGATGTTCGTCGAGCGATTCGCGAGCGATGTCGATGCCCGGCTCGAAGCGCTGGGACAATAGCGCCATGACTTTGCTCCAGATTTCGGAACCCGGCCAGAGTCCCAACCCGCACCAGCGGCGGATCGCGATCGGCATCGATCTCGGGACGACGCATTCGATCGTCGCGGCGGTGCGCAGCGGCATCGCGCAGTGCCTGCCCGACGCGCAGGGCCGCGCGATCCTGCCGTCGGCGGTACGCTACTTTTTGGACGCGCACGGCGAGGCGCGCACCGAGGTGGGTGCCGACGCACTCGCCGACGCTGCGCTCGACGCGCGCAACACGATCTTGTCGGTCAAGCGTTTCATGGGCCGCACGCTTGCGGACGTGAGCGATCACGCGAAGCTGCCCTACGCGTTCGTCGACCGGCCCGGCATGCTGCAGTTGCAGACGGTGGCCGGCGTGAAGTCACCGGTCGAGGTGTCGGCCGAGATCCTCGCGGCCTTGCGCCGCCGTGCCGAGGACAGCTTCTACGACGACATCTTCGGTGCCGTGATCACCGTGCCCGCGTACTTCGACGACGCCCAGCGCCAGGCGACGAAGGACGCGGCGCAACTCGCCGGCCTCAAGGTGCTGCGCCTGATCAACGAGCCGACCGCCGCCGCGGTCGCCTATGGGCTCGAACATGGCGCCGAGGGCTTGTACGCGGTGTACGACCTCGGCGGTGGCACGTTCGATATCTCCCTGTTGCGCTTGAGCCAGGGCGTGTTCGAGGTCGTCGCGACCGGCGGCGATTCGGCTCTCGGCGGCGACGACTTCGACGGCATGCTCGCCGAATGGGCGCTCGCCGAGGCGGGGCTCGAAGCTGCGACGCCGCAGGACAAGCGTGCGGTGCTGGTCGCCGCGCGCGCGGCGAAGGAAAAGCTGAGCGCTGCCGATCATGCGAGGGTCGCATGCCCGCTCGGGGGGGCTGAGTTGTCGGTACGCGTCGAGCGCGCCGAGTTCGAATCGATGACGCGCGGTCTCGTCGAGCGCACGCTGGTCGCGTTGCGGAAGGTGATGCGCGATGCGAAAGCCAGTCCCGACGAGGTCAGAGGTGTCGTCATGGTCGGCGGGTCGACCCGCATGCCCAACGTGCAGGCGGCGGTCGCCGGGTTCTTCGGCAAGACGCCCCTGACCGACATGAACCCCGACGAGGTGGTCGCGCTCGGAGCCGCGATTCAGGCGAATCAGTTGGCCGGTAATGCCGAGGGCGACGCCCTGCTGCTGCTCGACGTTATTCCGCTGTCGCTTGGCCTCGAAACCATGGGTGGGCTCGTCGAACGCATCATCCCGCGCAACAGCACGATCCCGACCTCGCGGGCGCAGGATTTCACGACCTTCAAAGACGGGCAGACTGCGCTCGCGTTGCACGTGGTGCAGGGCGAGCGCGAGCTGGTCGCCGATTGCCGTTCCCTCGCCCGCTTCGAGTTGCGCGGCATCCCGCCGATGGTGGCAGGCGCTGCGCGCATTCGCGTCAGCTTCCAGGTCGATGCCGACGGGCTGCTCAGCGTGCACGCACGCGAAGAGCGCTCGGGCGCCGAGGCGGCCATCACGGTCAAGCCGAGCTACGGCCTGGCCGACGACGACATCGCGCGCATGTTGCAGGAAGGTTTCGGCAGTGCCGACGCCGACATGCAGGCACGTTCGCTGCGCCAGTCGCAGGTCGAAGCCGAACGGATGCTGATGGGCACAAGCTCGGCGCTCGCTGCCGATGCCGACCTCCTGAGCGACACCGAGCGCTCCGCGATCGACGCCCTGATGACGGCCGTGCAGCAACAGGTCGCGGGCAGCACCGATCACCATGCGATCGATGCCGCGGTCGAGGTGCTTGCCAAAGGCACCGAGGCCTTCGCAGCCGAACGCATGAACCGCGGCATTCGTCGGGCGCTCGCCGGGCGCAGCATCGACGCCGTCTGAACTGCGAGCGCCAAGCATGCCGATCATCACCGTACTGCCCAATTCCGAATGCTGCCCCGACGGCGTGCGTATCGAGGCCGGTGTCGGCACGTCGATTTGCCGCGCGCTGCTCGACGCCGGCATCGAGATCGAGCACGCGTGCGAACTGTCGTGTGCCTGCACCACCTGCCATGTCATCGTTCGCGAGGGCTTCAACTCGCTCGGCGAGATCGAAGAGAGCGAGGAGGATCTGCTCGACCGCGCCTGGGGCCTGGAGCCGCAGTCCCGCCTGTCGTGCCAGGCGCTTCTGGCGGATCAGGACGTGACGGTCGACATACCGAAATACACGATCAATCACGCGAAGGAAAAGCACTGAACATGCGGGTGATGCCGACGTCGCGTGTGGTGCTGGATGGGCAATGAGTGAAGCGCTTCGCCTCGAGGATTGGATCGGCCGCGAGACGGTCACGACGGACCGAGTTCACGCCGCGCCGGTGCGGGCGCTGGCCGCGACGCTGGACCGCGACGACGCCGAACCGCGGGAAGGTGATGCGCTGCCACCGCTGTGGCACTGGCTCTACTTCCTTCCGCATGACCGCCAGTCCGCACTAGGGGAGGATGGTCACGCCCGGCGCGGCGGCTTCCTGCCGCCGATCGCGCTGCCGCGACGGATGTGGGCGGGCGGACGCTTCGAGTTCATCCGACCGCTGCACATCGGCGACGAGATGACGCGCACCTCGCGCATTGCAGGCATTCAGACCAAGATGGGCCGCAGTGGGCCGCTCGCATTCGTGCGCGTCGAGCACGCGATCGCGGGCGCGGCGGGCATGGCGTTGCGCGAGGAGCACGACATCGTCTATCGCGCTGCGCCCGCACAGAACGCGACGCCGGCCGCCGACCCACAACGGGCGCCGACGGATGAGCATTTCGCGCGTGCGATCACGCCCGACCCGGTGCTGCTGTTTCGCTACTCGGCGCTCACCTTCAACGGCCACCGCATCCACTACGACCGCAGCTATGTACGCGACGTGGAAGGCTACCCCGGCCTCGTCGTTCATGGACCGTTGATTGCGACGTTGCTTGTCGACCTGCTGCGCCGAAAACGCCCGGGCGCGCAACTCGCGCACTTCTCGTTTCGGGCGTTGCAGCCGCTCTTCAACACTGCACCATTTGAACTTTGCGGGAGGGGCGGCGACAACGCCAACGTGAGCCTTTGGGCGCGCGATGCCCAAGGCTGTCTCGCGATGCAGGCCGATGCGGTGCTCGCCGCGTGAACGCGCGCCGTCGGCCGGAGGCTTCTGGCCGTGGTGATGCTGCTGAACGTGGCCGGACCGCGAGGCGTTTCCGTGTGGCCTGCGCGATGATCATCAGCGTGTCGCTCGCCAGCGGTGCCGCGCATGCCGTCGATGCTGCGGGCGCGACGGGTGCCGCCGCGCCGGCCAATGCCAGCGCCAATGCGAGCGCCACCACCAACATGGACGCAAACGCCGCCACCGACGGCTGGCTCGGTCTCTACGACGCGAACGCGTTCTCGCTTTCGATCGAAGGCGCGGGTGCGTTGCCGCCGTCGCCCCAGGCGGCCTGGTACTTCCGCGGCGAAACGGTTGCCGTGCCCAAGCCCGGGCTGCCGCTAGCGGGCTACGAGCTTAGCGTGCGTGCCTTCGACGACATCAAGCACTGGGCGTCGACGCGGGCCGCCGACGCGGCGCTCGACTATCCCCCGCTGGTCTGGGTCGCTGCGCCGCAGCTCATCCGCGATGCACGACTCGCATCCGACGGCAAGGAACTGATCACGCCGTCAGGGGCGATGCCCTTCAAGTTCGTGCCGAAGATCGAACTCAACCGCTCGTATGCGGACGCTTCGTCGATTGCATTCTTGAAGTCGCGCCGGCTGATGCTGCGCGGCACGCTCACGCCCGAGGGCTTCGTTGCGCGTTCGGTCTGGCCGCGGGACTTCGCCTTCGGCCCCGACGCACCCGCCACCCGCGCGTTGCCCGCGGGGGACGCGACGCAGGCGATGCGCACGCTGATGCGCGAGATGCCCAAGGGCGGCGCGCAAAGCCCCTATGCGGCGATGACGCTCTGGCAACGACCGGGCGACAACGGCGCATGGGTCGGCAAGCCGGTGCTCGGCTTGATGGTCAACGGTGCGCAGGGCGACGATGACGAGGCGCACGGCGGGCACTTCGCGATCGTCACCGGCCGCGTGCAGGCCGACGGCAGCATCGGCGACTGGCTCGTCAACAATTTTTATTCTCTCGACGTCGAAAGCGAGAAGGGCATCATTGCGGCGCCGGTGCCGCTCGACAATTACCTCGCCGACTTGAATGCGGGGCAGGGTTGGTACCGGCCCTCGACGATGCTCGTTGCGGTGCTCGACGACGAACGCGCGGCGGTGCTCGTGCAGTCGGCGCTGAACCGCGTCTTCAACCAGTTCTATCGCCATCAGCTCGTCTACTACCACCCGAACCAGAACTGCGCGTCGATCAGCGTCGACACGCTGCGCGCGCTCGGCTGGGACGTGCCGGCGCGCGGGCCGAGCAGCCGCGTGCTCGCGTGGCTCGGCTATCCGTTCATCGCGCTGAAGGACATGTCGATCGGCAAGGCCAAGCTCGCGTTCGACTACATGCGCACCGACCAGACGCGGCTGCTGCCGGCCGCGGCGCTTGAGGAGGCGTTCGCCAGCCTGCTCGCGATCGCCTCCGGCGCACCACCGCAGCCGCCCGAGGGCAAGCTGGCGGCGATGCTCGCGCAGGACGTCACCGGCTTGGCGTTTCTGCGTTTCCCGCAGTTTCCGTCGAGCCGCGCGTTCGGCGGCGCGCCCGCGATCTCGACCTGGGAATACCACGCCCTGGTGCCCAACGACCCGGCGTTGAGGCAGATCGTGCCGGTACCTCCGCGACCTCTCCCCGACGCGCTTCGCGACGCCGACCTGCTGCCGCCGCGCTGGACGCCGGCCGACTACGCGACGATCGTCTGGGCTGTGCTCACCGTCGTCGGCCTGCCATGGCTGCTGTGGCGCTGGTGGCGGCGGCGCGCAAGACGGCACGACCCGGGCTTCGACCTCGGGCAGGGCAAGACGTGATCGTCCTCGGCATCGAGTCCTCGTGCGACGAGACTGGCGTCGCGCTCGTGCGCACTCAAGGCGATGCGGTGCCGACGCTGCTCGCGCAGGCCTTGCACAGCCAGGTCGAGATGCACGTGGCCTATGGCGGTGTCGTGCCGGAGCTTGCGTCGCGCGACCACATCCGGCGTGTGCTGCCACTGTCGATCGCGGTGCTGGCCGAGGCGGGCATCGCGCTGCCCGAGATCGATGTCGTCGCCTACACACGCGGGCCGGGGCTCGCCGGCGCGCTGCTCGTCGGCGCGGGTGTCGCCTGCGCGCTCGCGATGGCGCTCGATAAGCCTGTGCTCGGCGTGCATCACCTCGAAGGGCATCTGCTGTCGCCCTTCCTATCGCGCGACCCGCCGGTCTTTCCGTTCGTCGCCCTGCTCGTCTCGGGCGGGCACACGCAGTTGATGCGAGTGGACGATGTCGGGCGCTACGAATTGCTCGGCGAGACGATCGATGATGCGGCGGGCGAAGCCTTCGACAAGTCGGCCAATCTGCTCGGCCTGGGCTATCCGGGCGGGCCGGCGCTTGCGCTGCTCGCAGACGCGGGCAATCCGGCAGCGTTCGCATTGCCGCGGCCGCTGCTGCACAGCGGGAACCTCGACTTCTCGTTTGCCGGGTTGAAAACGGCGGTGATGACGCAGTGGCGAAAGTGCGGCGAGAACCCGGGGGAGCGCGTCAAGGCTGACCTCGCCGCGTCGACGCAACAGGCGATCGTCGATGTGCTTGTGCGCAAGTCGGTCGCCGCGTTAGAGGCCACCGGTCTCGATCGTCTTGTCGTCGCTGGCGGTGTTGGCGCGAATGCGCGCCTGCGGGCGCAGTTGAACGAGCACTGCGCCCGGTGCGGCGCGCGGGTGCACTACCCGGAGTTCGAGTTGTGCACCGACAACGGCGCGATGATCGCGTTTGCCGCCGCCATGCGGCTGCAGCGCGGCATTGCCGAAACGCGCACCGACTATGCCTTCGACGTGCGACCGCGCTGGTCGTTGACTGAAGTCGGCGGCGCGCCGCCGATGCCGGCTACTGCACCGTGACCTTGGCTGCGCCGTTGGCGATGCGCTTGGGCAGCGTCAGCGTCAGCACGCCATTCTCTATGCGCGCGTGTGCAGCACTGGCATCGAGCTCTTCAGGCAGCACGATCGTGCGCGCATAGCGGGGCGTGGCGCGCTCCCGAAGCAGGGTGCGCGGTGCGGCTGCCTCGGCGACTTGAGATGCGTCGGGCGAAGCATCGCCAGATGCCGGAATTTTGAGCGTGGCGGTCGAGATCACGACGCGGCGCCCGTTCACTGACACATCAAGCTGCTCCTTCGAGATGCCGGGCATGTCGAGCGTCGCGGTGTACGCGGTGGCCGTTTCGGTGACGTCGAGTGGCGGCACGAAGGCGGCATCGTCGCGTCGGTTCGATGAAGCCGGCGCAGCGGTGCTGTCGCATGCATCGATCCAACCGGCAAGGGTGCGGGGAAAGGCCGCGCCGCGCAGCGCACGACGGTGAAGGGCGGACGAAACGGGCAGGACGAGCATGACGAACTCCTACAATTTGCGGGTCGCGGCACCTTGCTGCGGCCCATGTTTTCGAAGGTGGAGCGAGAGCTCCGGTTTTCAAGAGGGCGCTCGCAGGGGCGCATTCAAATGCGAGCAGCCATAGAGCAACTCCCGGGATCGCGGATACGCGAAGTCGCGAACGCGGGCATCGGCCGCAGCGACGTGCTCGCGTTCTGGTTCGGTGAAAGCGACGAGCCGACGCCCGAGTTCATTCGCCAGGCGGCTGTCGACTCGCTGGCGGGCGGCGAGACCTTCTATTCGCACAACCTCGGGCTGCCGGAGTTGCGCGATGCGATCGCGCGCTACACGACGGGCCTTCATCGCGAGGTGACGCCGGATCGCATCGCCGTGACCTCGTCCGGTGTGAGTGCGCTGATGATCGCGATGCAGGCGCTGGTCGGCGCCGGCGACGAAGTCGTCGTCGTCGAGCCGGTCTGGCCGAACCTGCCGGCGCAACCGGCGATCCTCGGCGCCGTCGTGAAGCCGTTCGCGCTGCACGTCGTGAACGGGGCTTGGAAGCTCGACCTCGACGCGCTGCTGGCGGTCATCACCGAACGCACGCGCGTGCTACTCGTCAACGCGCCGAACAACCCGACCGGCTGGACGCTGACGCGCGCCGAGCAGCAGGCCATCCTGGCGCATTGCCGCCGCACCGGCACCTGGATCGTCGCCGACGAGGTCTACGAACGCGTGTGGTTCGGCGATGGGCGCGCTGCGCCGAGCTTTCTGGACATCGCCGCTCCCGACGACCGCCTTGTCGTCGCGCACAGCTTCTCGAAGAGCTTCCTGATGACGGGCTGGCGACTGGGTTGGCTGGTGGTGCCGGTGCGGTTGATGGACGCGGTCGGCAAGCTGATCGAGTTCAACACCTCGTGCGCACCGGTCTTTGTGCAGCGCGCCGGCCTGGCCGGGCTGGCGCAGGCGGACGACTTCGTGCCGCACCTCGTCGAGCGCCTGAAACTCGGGCGCGACACGCTGCTGCCGCTACTCTGCGTACTGCCGGGAGTCTCGGTCGCCACACCGCCCGGCGGCATGTACGCCTTCTTCCGCGTGGCCGGGCAGGACGATTCGCTCGCCTTTGCCAAGCGCCTCGTCGTCGAGCACGGCCTCGGGCTTGCTCCCGGCGTCGCCTTCGGCGCGGCGGGGGAGGGCTGGCTGCGATGGTGCTTTGCTTCGCGCGAGCCGCAGCGACTGGTGCTGGGCGTGGAGCGATTGCGCCGCGCCCTTCAGCTATAATCGATAGGCTCTGCTCCCATCGGGGTGCTGAGCTTCAGCACGGCGCGGGACCGTTTCTCCTGCGACCGCAAGTTCATGGTCACACCGGATTGCCACATCGGCGAGCGGACGGCCACACACAGGAAACACATCATGTCGAATGCCAGCCTGAACAAGGCCGAGATCGTCAAGGACAACGCGCGCAGCGCGGGCGATACCGGCTCCCCGGAAGTGCAAGTGGCGATCCTGACCGCCCGCATCAATGATCTGATGCCGCACTTCAAGACCCACAGCAAGGACCATCATGGTCGTCGCGGCCTGCTGAAGATGGTCAACCGCCGCAAGCGGCTGCTGGCGTATCTGAAAGATCGCAGCGCCGATCGCTACACGGCGCTGATCCAGAAACTCGGTCTTCGCAAGTAAGCGAAGGCCACGCGAACGAGCCTGTCTGGGTGCCCCAGCACAGGCCTTTCGCATTTGTTGGAGTTGGGCCTACCGGGCAACTGCTGTGTCATTCCAACGCGCTTCCAGCACCCAAGGGTGCGGCGAAGCACGCTGGAATGGCATTGTTGCCGCGGTGACCTTGGCTCCGGGCGACGGGCGCTGCCACTCATCCCTAGCGCCCAAACGTATGGAGACTGTTCATGAGCATGTTCAACAAGATCAGCAAGACCTTCCAATGGGGATCACACACCGTCACGCTGGAAACCGGCGAGATCGCACGCCAGGCGTCGGGCGCGGTGCTCGTCAGCGTCGAGGACACCGTGGTGCTCGCGACCGTCGTCGCCAAGAAGGACGCCAAGCCCGGCCAGGACTTCTTCCCGCTGACCGTCGACTACACCGAGAAGGCCTACGCCGCAGGCAAGATTCCCGGCAGCTTCTTCAAGCGTGAAGGTCGCCCGAGCGAGCTCGAGACGCTCACCTGCCGCCTGATCGACCGCCCGCTGCGGCCGCTCTTCCCGGACGGCTTCTACAACGAGGTGCAGGTCATCGTGCACGTGATGTCGCTCAACCCCGAGGTGTCGGCCGACATCCCGGCGCTGATCGGCGCGAGCGCGGCGCTTGCGATCTCGGGCATCCCATTCAACGGCCCGATCGGCGCTGCACGCGTCGGCTACATCAACGGCGAATACGTGCTGAACCCGGGCAAGACACAACTGCTCGATTCCAAGCTCGACCTCGTCGTCGCCGGGACGCAGGCCGCGGTGCTGATGGTCGAATCCGAAGCTGATCAGTTGAGCGAAGAGATCATGCTCGGCGGTGTCGTCTTCGGCCACGAGCAGGGCAACATCGCGATCGCTGCCATCAACGAACTCGTCCGCGACGCCGGCAAGCCGGCGTGGGACTGGCAGCCTCCGGCGAAGGACGAGGCCTTCATCGCCAAGGTCAACGCGCTGGCCGAAGAGCCGCTGCGTGCGGCCTACCAGATCCGCTCCAAGCAGGCGCGCACGCAGGCCTGTCGCGTCGCGTACGCGGCCGCGAAGGATTCGCTGAAGGCCGAAGGCGCCGTGTTCGACGAGGTCAAGCTCGAAACGTTGCTGTTCGACATCGAGGCGCGCATCGTGCGCAGCCAGATCCTGTCGGGCGAGCCGCGCATCGACGGCCGTGACACGCGCACCGTTCGTCAGATCGAGATCCGCAACAGCGTGCTGCCGCGCGCGCATGGCTCGTCGCTCTTCACGCGCGGCGAGACGCAGGCGATGGTCGTGGCGACGCTCGGCACCGCGCGTGACGCGCAGCGCGTCGACGCGCTGGCTGGCGAGTTCACCGACCGTTTCATGCTTCACTACAACATGCCCCCGTTCGCGACCGGCGAGGCGGGCCGCTTCGGCACGCCCAAGCGTCGCGAGATCGGCCATGGCCGCCTGGCCAAGCGTGCGCTCGCCGCGGCGCTGCCGAGCGAAGCGGACTTCCCGTACACGCTGCGACTCGTCTCCGAAATCACCGAGAGCAACGGCTCGTCTTCGATGGCGTCGGTGTGCGGCGGCTGCCTCGCGCTGATGGATGCCGGCGTGCCGATGAAAGCGCACGTCGCCGGTATCGCGATGGGCCTGATCAAGGACGGCAACCGCTTCGCGGTGCTGACCGACATCCTGGGTGACGAGGATCACCTTGGTGACATGGACTTCAAGGTGGCGGGGACGACTTCCGGCATCACCGCGCTGCAGATGGACATCAAGATCCAGGGCATCACGAAGGAAATCATGCAGGTCGCGCTCGCGCAGGCGCAGGAGGCGCGGCTGCACATTCTCGGCAAGATGCTGGAGGCGATGGGCGAGGCGAAGGCCGAGGTCTCGCAGTTCGCGCCGCGCCTGTACACGATGAAGATCAACCCGGAGAAGATCCGTGACGTGATCGGCAAGGGCGGCGCGACGATCCGTGCGTTGACCGAAGAGACCGGCACGACGATCGACATTGGCGAAGACGGCACGATCACGATCGCCTCGACCGACGCCGACAAGGCGGCGCATGCGAAGAAGCGCATCGAGGAGATCACGGCCGAGGTCGAGGTCGGCAAGATCTACGAAGGCCCGATCACCAAGATCCTGGACTTCGGCGCGCTCGTCAACCTGCTGCCCGGCAAGGACGGCCTGCTGCACATCAGTCAGATCGCGCACGAGCGTGTCGAGAAGGTGACCGACTACCTGAGCGAAGGTCAGGTCGTGCGCGTCAAGGTGCTCGAGACGGACGAGAAGGGCCGCGTCAAGCTGTCGATGAAGGCATTGCTCGAGCGTCAGCCGGCACCGGTGCGCGACTGAGCGCGACGGCAAGCATGCAATGAACGCGATCGAGATCTCTGCGCCGGGCAAGCCGGAGGTGCTGCGCCTGGTGCAGCGTCCGGACCCGATCGCCGGCGCGGGTGAGTTGCTGATCCGCGTCGTTGCGTCCGGCGTGAACCGGCCCGACGTACTGCAGCGCAAAGGCGCGTATCCGGCGCCACCGGGTGCCTCCGATCTGCCGGGGCTCGAGGTCGCGGGCAGCATCGTGAGCGGCGACGCGCAGGCGATGGCCGCGGCCGGCTTCAAGGTCGGTGATCGCGTCTGCGCGCTGGTTGCGGGTGGCGGCTATGCCGAGTTGTGCGTCGCGCCCGTCGGGCAATGCCTTCCAGTTCCCGAAGGGCTGAGCGATGTCGGGGCGGCGAGCCTGCCCGAGACCTTCTTCACGGTCTGGTCCAACGTCTTCGAGCGCGCCCGGTTGCAGCCTGGCGAAACGCTCTTGATTCAGGGCGGCACGAGCGGCATCGGCGTGACGGCGATCCAGCTCGCGAAGGCACACGGCGCGACGGTGATCGCAACCGCCGGCAGCGACGAGAAATGCGCCGCCTGCATCGCGCTCGGCGCCGACCATGCCATCAACTACAAGACGCAGGACTTCGCCGCCGAGTCCCTGCGCATCACCGAGAAACGCGGCGTCGACGTGGTGCTCGACATGGTGGCGGGCGACTACGTTGCGCGCGAAGTGAGCTGCCTCGCAGAGGACGGCCGCATCGTCATCATCGCAGTGCAGGGCGGCGTCAAGGCAGAGTTCGACGCCGGGCTCGTGCTTAGGCGCCGCCTCGTCATCACGGGGTCGACCCTGCGCGCGCGGCCGGTCGCATTCAAGGCCGCGATCGCTGCCGCGCTGCGCGAGAAAGTCTGGCCCTGGCTGGTGGCAGGTCGCGTCAAGCCCGTCGTGCATACCGTGTTTGCTGCCGCAGACGCGGCGCAGGCCCATGCACTGATGGAGACCAACCAGCACATCGGCAAGCTGGTGCTGACATGGTGAGCCGGGTGATGAACGGGGGGAACCGCTGATGCGTCGCAAACTCGTTGTCGGCAACTGGAAGTTGAACGGCAGTCTTGCCGCGAATGCCGCCTTGCTCGACAGCCTGCTGCGCGAGCAGGCCACCTGGACTTGCGACGTCGCGGTCTGCGCACCGTACCCTTACCTCGCGCAGTTGAACGAGCGGCTGATTGATTCGACCTTGAACTGGGGCGCGCAGGATTGCTCTGCGCATGAAACCGGCGCCTTCACCGGTGAAGTTTCCGCCGCAATGGTGGCCGAATTCGGCTGTCGCTACGTGATCGTCGGCCACTCGGAGCGCCGCGCCATGCACGGAGAGAGTGACCAGATCGTTGCCGACAAGGCCAAGCTCGCGCTCGCGCACAGGTTGACGCCCATCGTCTGCGTCGGCGAAACGCTCGCCGAGCGCGAAGCCGGCGTGACCGACGAGATCGTCAAGCGGCAGATTTCCGCCGTGATTCATACGCTCGCGCATTGCATTTCACAGATCGTCGTCGCCTACGAGCCGGTGTGGGCGATCGGCACCGGCCGCACCGCATCGCCGGACGAAGCGCAGGCCGTGCACGGCGTGTTGCGCGCCAAGCTGCATGCTGCCACCGAGCTTGCGGACACGATGCAGATCCTCTACGGCGGCAGCGTCAAGGCCGACAACGCGCCAACGCTCTTCGCGCAAGCCGACATTGACGGCGGGCTGATCGGCGGCGCGGCGCTCAAGGCCGCGGATTTTGTCGCCATCTGCCGCGCGGCAGGCTGAACCTTTCGGAGTCATTTCGACATGCAAGTTTTCCACAATGCGCTCGTCGTGCTGCAGATGGTTGCGGCGCTCGTGATGATCGGCCTCGTCCTGATTCAGCATGGCAAGGGCGCCGACATGGGCGCCTCGTTCGGCAGTGGCGCGTCGGGCAGCTTGTTCGGCGCCACCGGCAGCGCGAACTTCCTCTCGCGCACGACGGCCGTCTGCGCTGCCGTGTTCTTCGGCAGCACGCTCGCGCTCGCCTTCATTTCCAACGACCGCACGCGCGACACCGGCGGCAGCGCGCTCGATCGCCCCGCAGTGAGTGCGCCGGCAGCGAGCGCACCGCCGGCAAAGGGCGCGACGCAGATCCCCGGCACCGCACCGATGCCTGCCGCACCGGTCCCCGTACCGGCTGCAGCCGTGCCCGTGCCGACCGCGCCCGCACCGGCCGCATCGGGCGTAGGGGCGATCCCGACGAAGTGATCCAAGCACTCCCGCGTGCGTTGCTGCGATGCAGCGAACGCGGCAAAGTGGCTCGGGATTGCGGGTAGAATTTCGGGTTGTCTGGTGCGCAACTCCTCATGCCAACCAGACATTGTTTTGAGCGCCGCCGACGTGGTGAAATTGGTAGACACGCTATCTTGAGGGGGTAGTGGCGAAAGCTGTGCGAGTTCGAGTCTCGCCGTCGGCACCAACGATCCGCGCGGGCACAAGCCTGCACCGGATGCGCGCAAGAAGAGCACCACACACACAGCCCGCTACCCATCATGAACCTGGCCGAGTATCTCCCCGTCCTCCTGTTCATTCTGGTGGGTGCCGCGGTCGGCGTTGCACCCCAGGTGCTGGGCTTTGTCTTCGGCCCGAACCGGCCCGACGCGGCGAAGCAATCACCCTACGAATGCGGCTTCGAGGCCTTCGAGGACGCGCGCATGAAGTTCGACGTGCGCTACTACCTCGTGGCGATCCTTTTCATCCTGTTCGATCTCGAGATCGCGTTCCTCTTTCCGTGGGCGGTGTCGCTCAATGAAATCGGCGCGTCAGGCTTCTGGGCCATGATGGTCTTCCTCGCCATCCTCGTCGTCGGCTTTGCCTACGAATGGAAGAAGGGTGCGCTGGATTGGGAATGAACGGACACACCGCAAACTGATATGAAACAACGCCGAACTCACTTCGTTCGCGTCCCAATAGGGATGCGTCAGTGCCTTCGGGCGGCCGGGCTGAACTGACATGGGCATCGAAGGGGTCATGAAGGAGGGCTTCGTCACGACGAGCCTCGATTCCGTCATCAACTGGTCCAAGACCGGGTCGCTCTGGCCGATGACATTCGGCCTTGCGTGCTGCGCGGTCGAGATGATGCACGCCGGTGCGGCTCGCTATGACATCGACCGCTTCGGCATGCTGTTTCGCCCGAGCCCGCGCCAGAGCGACCTGATGATCGTCGCCGGCACGCTGTGCAACAAGATGGCGCCGGCCCTACGCAAGGTCTACGACCAGATGGCCGAACCGCGTTGGGTGCTGTCGATGGGCTCGTGCGCCAACGGTGGCGGCTACTACCACTACAGCTATTCGGTCGTGCGCGGCTGCGACCGCATCGTGCCGGTCGACGTCTACGTGCCGGGCTGCCCGCCGACGGCCGAGGCGCTGCTCTACGGCATCCTGCAATTGCAGGCCAAGATCCGCCGCGAAAACACGATTGCGCGCTGATGGACATGCCCATGAGAAATGCCGTGTCGACGTTTGCCCTGCGCAGCCCGCTGATCGGTTCGTCGGAAGAGAGGCTCCGATGACCCGACTCGACACTCTGCAAGCGGCACTGCACGCCGTCCTCGGCGATCGCATCACGCATTTCAAGCGCGAACGCGGCGAGATCACGATCCTCGTCGGGGCGGCCGACTACCTCGGCGTCGCAACGACGCTGCGCGATCATTCCGACCTGCGGTTCGAGCAGCTGATGGATCTGTGCGGCCTCGACTACTCGGCCTGGAAGGACGAAGCACACGAAGGCCCGCGGTTTTGCGTCGCCAGCCACTTGCTGTCGATCAGCCACAACTGGCGTGTGCGGCTCAAGGTGTTCTGCCCGGACGACGACATGCCGATCGTCGACTCGGTCACCCCGGTCTGGAACTCGGCCAACTGGTTCGAGCGCGAAGCCTTCGATCTCTACGGCATCCTGTTCGAAGGCCACCTCGATCTGCGCCGCATATTGACCGACTACGGATTCATCGGCCATCCTTTCCGCAAGGACTTCCCGACCACCGGCCACGTCGAAATGCGCTACGACGAGCTGAGCAAGCGGGTGATCTACCAGCCGGTGACGATCGAGCCCCGCGAGATCACGCCGCGCATCATCCGTGAAGACAACTACGGCGGCTTGCACTGACATGGCTGACATCGAGCAGTGCGCGCTGAACTTTGGCTGCGGCCGCGTGCTTTGCACGCTTAACTTGGCTGACGCCAAGTTAGCCTTCGCCGAAATTGAGCGCAGCCCGTTGACGTCCACCGGGGGGGCGTATGGCTGATATCAAGAACTACACGCTCAATTTCGGCCCGCAGCATCCGGCGGCGCATGGGGTGTTGCGGCTCGTGCTCGAGCTCGACGGCGAGGTGATACAGCGCGCGGACCCCCACATCGGCCTGTTGCACCGTGCAACGGAAAAGCTCGCCGAGAGCAAGACCTTCATCCAGTCGCTGCCCTACATGGACCGGCTCGACTACGTCTCGATGATGTGCAACGAGCACGCCTACTGCCTTGCGATCGAGAAGCTGCTCGGTATCGAAGTGCCGGTTCGCGCGCAGTACATCCGCGTCATGTTCGACGAGATCACGCGCCTGCTGAACCACCTGATGTGGCTGGGCGCGCACGGGCTCGACTGCGGTGCGATGAACATGCTCATCTACTGCTTCCGCGAGCGCGAGGATCTGCTCGACATGTACGAGGCGGCGTCCGGCGCGCGCATGCACGCGGCCTACTACCGCCCGGGTGGTGTCTATCGCGACCTGCCCGACACGATGCCGCAGTACAAGGCCTCGAAGGTGCGCAGCGCCAAGGTCATGGCGCGCCTGAACGAGGCCCGCAGCGGGACGATGCTCGACTTCATCGAGGATTTCTGCCGCCGCTTTCCGGCCAACGTCGACGACTACGAGACGCTGCTCACCGACAACCGCATCTGGAAGCAGCGCACGGTCGGCATCGGCGTCGTATCGCCCGAGCGCGCGCTCAACCTCGGCTTCACCGGTCCGATGCTGCGCGGTTCGGGCATCGTCTGGGACCTGCGAAAGCATCAGCCCTACGAAGCCTATGAGCACATGGACTTCGACGTGCCGGTCGGCACCCACGGCGACACCTACGACCGCTATCTGGTGCGTGTCGAGGAGATGCGTCAGGCCAATCGCATCATCCTGCAGTGCGTCGATTGGCTGCGCAAGCATCCTGGCCCGGTGATCGTCGACAACCACAAGGTGGCGCCGCCTTCGCGCGTGGACATGAAGTCCAACATGGAAGAGCTGATCCACCACTTCAAGCTCTTCACCGAGGGCTTTCACGTGCCAGAGGGCGAAGCCTACGCGGCGGTCGAGCATCCGAAGGGCGAGTTCGGCATCTACCTCGTGAGCGACGGCGCCAACAAGCCCTACCGACTCAAGATTCGCCCACCCGGCTTCCCGCATCTGGCTGCGCTCGACGAAATGACGCGCGGGCACATGATCGCCGACGCCGTCGCCGTGATCGGCACCATGGACATAGTGTTCGGCGAAATCGACAGATGAGCTACCAATGAGCTTCTCAGACGCCACCCAAGCGCGCTTCGCGACGGAGGTCGCCAAGTACCCGGCCGACCAAAGGCAGTCGGCCGTGATGGCCTGCCTCGCCATCGTGCAGCAGGAGCAGGGCCACATCAGCGACGAGACCGAGCGCGCTGTTGCCGCCTACCTCGGCATGCCGCCGATCGCGGTGCACGAGGTGACGACCTTCTACAACATGTACAACCAGCAGCCGGTCGGACGCTTCAAGCTGAACGTCTGCACCAACCTGCCGTGCCAGTTGCGCGACGGCCAGGCGGCGCTCGATCACGTCTGCGAGCGGCTCGGCGTTGAAAAGGGCGGCACGACGGTCGACGGCCTCTTCACGGTGCAGGAGTGTGAGTGCCTCGGCGCCTGCGCCGACGCGCCGGTGATGCTCGTGAACGACCGCCAGATGTGCAGCTACATGACGCCGGATCGGCTCGACGCGCTGCTCGCGACGCTCAAGTCGCACGCCGGATGAAGCGATGACGACGACGATGCTGGATCTCTCGCAATTCCAATCGAGCGGCGCCGAAACTTGCTTTCACGGGCGGCACCTCGGCGCGCAGATCTATGACGGGCTCGACGGCCGCAATTGGCGGCTTGCCGACTACGTGGCGCGTGGCGGCTATCAGGCGCTGCGCAAGGTCCTGACCGGCCACGATGGCGCGGGGCCGATGGCGCCCGAGCAGGTCATCGCCGAGGTCAAGGCGTCGGGACTGCGCGGGCGCGGCGGCGCGGGCTTTCCGACCGGCCTGAAGTGGAGCTTCATGCCGCGCCAGTTCCCGGGCCAGAAGTACCTCGTCTGCAACTCGGACGAAGGCGAACCCGGTACCTGCAAGGACCGCGACATCCTGATGTTCAACCCGCACATCGTGATCGAAGGCATGGCGATCGCTGCGCACGCGATGGGGATCAGCGTCGGCTACAACTACATCCACGGCGAGATCTTCGAGGCCTACGACCGTTTCGAAGAGGCGCTCGAGGAAGCGCGCGCGGGTGGCTACCTCGGCAACGACATCCTGGGCAGCGGCTTCAACTTCCAGCTGCACGCGGCGCACGGCTTCGGCGCCTACATCTGCGGTGAGGAGACCGCGCTGCTCGAGTCGCTTGAAGGCAAGAAGGGCCAACCTCGCTTCAAGCCGCCGTTCCCGGCGAGTTATGGCCTGTACGGCAAGCCGACGACGATCAACAACACCGAGACTTTCGCGGCAGTGCCCTGGATCATCCGCAACAGCGGCGAAGCCTATCTCGCGATCGGCAAGCCCAACAACGGCGGCACGAAGATCTTTTCGGTTGTCGGCGACGTGCAGCGCCCGGGAAACTACGAGATTCCGATGGGCACGCCGTTTTCTAAGCTGCTCGAACTCGCCGGCGGTGTGCGTGCGGGCCGCACGCTGAAGGCCGTGATCCCCGGCGGTTCGTCGGCGCCGGTGCTGACGGCGCAGGTGATGATGGACACGACGATGGATTACGACGCCATCGCCAAGGCCGGTTCGATGCTGGGCTCGGGCGCGGTGATCGTGATGGACGACTCGCGCTGCATGGTGTCGAGCCTGCTGCGTCTGTCCTACTTCTACATGCACGAAAGCTGCGGCCAGTGCACGCCGTGCCGCGAGGGTACGGGCTGGCTGTGGCGCGTGGTCGAGCGCATCGAGCACGGGCAGGGACGGATGGAGGACATCGAGCTGCTCGATTCGGTCGCCAACGACATCCTTGGCCGCACGATCTGCGCGCTCGGCGACGCGGCGGCGATGCCGGTGCGCGCGATGATCAAGAACTTCCGAGACGAGTTCATCTATCACATCGAACACAAGCGTTGCCTCGTGGGCCCCGGCGCTGCGCATGCACCCAACCCTGCCGTCGCCCACCGCGGGTCGGAGCAGACCGAGGCGCAAAGCGCCTGAAGCCATGATTGAAATCGAACTCGACGGCAAGAAGGTGGAGGTACCCGAGGGCAGCATGGTGATGCATGCCGCCGACGCGGCCGGCACCTACATCCCGCATTTCTGCTATCACAAGAAGCTCTCGATCGCGGCCAACTGCCGCATGTGCCTGGTCGACATCGAGAAGGCCCCGAAGCCGATGCCGGCCTGCGCGACACCGGTCACGCAGGGCATGATCGTTCGTACCAAGAGCGACAAGGCGCTCAAGGCGCAAAAGAGCGTGATGGAGTTTCTGCTCATCAACCATCCGCTCGATTGCCCGATCTGCGACCAGGGTGGCGAGTGCCAGTTGCAGGACCTCGCTGTCGGCTACGGCAAATCGGCGTCACGCTACACCGAAGAAAAGCGCGTCGTCTTCCACAAGGACGTCGGGCCGCTGATCTCGATGGAAGAGATGACGCGCTGCATCCATTGCACACGCTGCATCCGCTTCGGGCAGGAGATCGCAGGCGTGATGGAGCTCGGCATGATCCACCGCGGCGAGCACTCCGAAATCACGACGATCGCCGGTGACACGATCGACTCCGAGTTGTCGGGCAACATGATCGACATCTGCCCGGTCGGTGCGCTCACGAGCAAGCCTTTTCGCTACAGCGCGCGCACCTGGGAACTCTCGCGCCGCAAGTCGATCAGCCCGCACGACAGCACCGGCGCGAACCTCGTCGTGCAGGTCAAGTCGCACAAGGTGATGCGCGTCGTGCCGTTCGAGAACGAAGCCGTCAACGAGTGCTGGATCTCCGACCGCGACCGCTTCTCCTACGAGGCACTGGACAGCGAAGACCGGCTTACCGCGCCGATGATCAAGCACGGTGGCGAGTGGAAAACGGTCGACTGGACGACGGCGCTCGAGTACGTCGCGCGCGGCCTCAAGCAGATCGTTGCGTCGCACGGCGCGCAGGCGGTCGGCGCACTCGCATCGCCGCAGCGCACGGTCGAGGAATTGCATCTGCTCGCGCAGCTCGTGCGCGGCCTCGGCAGCGACAACATCGATCATCGGCTGCGTCACGCCGACTTCACGAACGCGGCGCCGGACCGCGGTGCGCGCTGGCTCGGCATGCCGATCGCGGCATTGACCGAGCTTCAACGTGTGCTTGTCATCGGCTCCTTCCTGCGCAAGGACCATCCCCTCTTCGCGCAGCGCATCCGCCAGGCGACACGCCACGGCGCGAAGGTGTTCGCGCTGCACGCCCTCGACGACGACTGGCTGATGCCCGTGAGCGCGCGCATCAATGCCGCGCCGAGTGAATGGCCGCGTGCGCTGGCCGACATCTGCGCTGCGGTCGCGCAGGCCAAAGGTGTTGCCGCGCCGGCCCAGGGCGAGGCGACGGCCGACGCGCAGGCGATCGCGAGCGGCCTGCTCTCGGGTGAACGCAAGGCGGTGCTGCTCGGCAACGCTGCCGCGCAGCATCCGCGGGCGGCTGCGCTGCTCGCGCTGGCCGAGTGGCTCGGTGAGCAGACGAGTGCCACCGTTGGGTATCTATGCGAATCGGGTAACAGCGTCGGCGCGCAGCTCGTCGGCGCCCAGCCGCAGGGCGATGGGCTCGACGCCGGCCGCATGTGTTCGCCGCAGAGCGGGCTCAAGGCGGTGTTGCTGTTCGATGTGGAGCCGACACTCGACGTGGCCGACCCCGCTAACGCGCGCTTCGCGCTCGCCAGCGCCGACATGGTCGTCGCGCTGAGCGCATTCCGCTCGGCTGGCGCCGAGGTCGCCGACGTCATGTTGCCGATCGCGCCGTTCACCGAAACATCGGGCACCTTCGTCAATGCCGAGGGCCGCGTACAAGGCTTCCACGGCGTCGTGAGGCCGCTCGGAGAGACGCGTCCGGGCTGGAAAGTGCTGCGCGTGCTCGGCAACCTGCTCGACCTTCCCGGCTTCGACTTCGAGACTTCGGAGGACGTGCGTGCCGCCGCGATCGGCTGCATCGACGTCGCTGCTAGTCTCGACAACCGTGCGGGTGCAGGTGCGGGCGCAGACGCCAATGCGAGCGCCGCAGCCGCGACGCCTGACGCGCAGCGCGGCCTCGAGCGCATCGCCGATGTGCCGATCTATGCGACCGATCCGCTCGTGCGCCGCGCGCTGTCGCTGCTGCTCACGCGCGACGCGCTGCCGCCGGTTGTCGGCGTGCCCTCGGCGCTCTGGGAACAACTGGCGCTGAAGGCGGGCGATCAGGTTCGCGTGTCGCAGGGTGACGCCTCGGCGCTGTTGCCGGCGCTGCTCGATGCGACGCTCGCCGCTAACGCGGTGCGCGTCGCCGCTGGTCACGCGGTGACGGCGGGCCTCGGCGCCATGTTCGGCGCCATCCACGTCGAGAAGGCCTGAGCATGCTCGACACCTTCACGACCTACGGCAGTTCGCTCCTCGGCGGGTTCTGGGCGCCGGTCTGGGCGCTGATCAAGATCGTCGCGCTCGTCGTGCCGCTGATGGTCTGCGTCGCCTACCTCACGCTCTGGGAGCGCAAGGGCATAGGCTGGACGCAGGTCCGCCCGGGTCCGAACAGGGTCGGCCCCTACGGGCTGCTGACGCCGATTGCCGATGCGGTGAAGTTGATCTTCAAGGAGATCATCCTGCCCTCGGCGGCGAATCGTCCGCTCTTCCTGCTCGGGCCGGTGATGACGATCATGCCGGCGCTCGTCGCCTGGGTCGTGATCCCGTTTGGCCCCGAGGTCGCGCTCGCGAACATCAACGCCGGCTTGCTGTTGCTGCTCGCGGTCACCTCGATGGAAATCTACGGCGTCATCATCGCCGGCTGGGCGTCGAATTCGAAGTACGCCTTCCTCGGTGCGCTGCGCGCTGCGGCGCAGATGGTGAGCTACGAGATCGCGATGGGTTTCGCGCTCGTCGTCGTGCTGATGGTCAGCGGCAGCATGAACATGACCGAGATCGTGCTCGGTCAGGACCGCGGATTCTTTGCGGACCGGGGCCTGAATTTCCTGTCATGGAACTGGCTGCCGCTGCTGCCGATCTTCGTCGTCTACTTCATCTCGGGCCTGGCGGAGACGAACCGCCATCCGTTCGACGTCGTCGAGGGCGAATCCGAGATCGTCGCCGGCCACATGATCGAGTATTCGGGCATGGCGTTCGCGATGTTCTTCCTCGCCGAATACGCCAACATGATCCTGGTCTCGATCATCGCCGTGACGCTCTTCCTCGGCGGCTGGCTGTCGCCGATCGACAGCGTGCTGTTCAACTGGATTCCGGGCTGGATCTGGCTCGGCATCAAGACTTTCGTCGTCGTCACGATGTTCCTGTGGGTGCGTGCCACGTTCCCGCGCTTTCGCTACGACCAGATCATGCGACTCGGCTGGAAGGTCTTCATCCCGATCACGCTCATCTGGCTCGTCGTAGTCGGCCTGTGGATCCAGTCGCCCTGGAACATCTGGAAGTGAGCTCGTCAATGTCTGCAGTTGCCTCCATCAAGAACGTGTTGGGAAGCCTGATGCTCGCCGAGCTCTTCAAGGGCCTGGCGGTCACTGGCCGGCACTTCCTGTCGCCCCACATCACGGTGCAGTTTCCTGAAGAGAAGACCCCGCTCAGCCCTCGCTTTCGCGGCCTGCACGCGTTGCGCCGCTACGAAAACGGCGAAGAGCGCTGCATCGCCTGCAAACTGTGCGAGGCGGTCTGCCCGGCGCTGGCGATCACGATCGAATCCGATGTGCGCTCCGACGGCACGCGGCGCACGACGCGCTACGACATCGACCTGACGAAGTGCATCTTCTGCGGCTTCTGCGAGGAGAGCTGCCCGGTCGACTCGATCGTCGAGACGCACATCTTCGAGTACCACGGCGAGAAGCGCGGCGACCTCTATTTTACGAAGGACATGCTGCTCGCCGTCGGCGATCGTTATGAGCGCGAGATCGCCGCGAACCGGGAGGCTGACGCGAAGTACCGTTGACGGCTCGCGGCTTCGGCCGCGTGCCGAAGCGACTCGGCCAAGAGACCGCGCAAGCACCACATGACGACTACCACTGCACTTTTCTACGCATTCTCCGCCGTGCTGCTGTTCGCGGCATTTCGCGTCATCACGGCGCGCACGCCGGTCTATGCGGCGCTCTACCTCGTGCTTGCGTTCTTCACGGCGGCCTGCGTGTGGATGCTGCTCAAGGCCGAGTTTCTCGCGATCGCGCTCGTGCTCGTCTATGTGGGTGCGGTGATGGTGCTGTTCCTTTTCGTCGTCATGATGCTCGACATCAACGTCGATGCGCTGCGCGTTGGCTTCTGGCGCCACTTCCCGCTCGCCGCGATCATCGGCGTCGTGATTGCGCTTGAAATGGCTGCCGTGCTGATCGGCGGCTTCGATCTCGCGGAAGCGCCGGCCGCGACGGCGCAGGCGATCCAGCTTGGCAACACCAAGCTGCTCGGCATCGAGATGTACACGCACTACATCTATCCGCTCGAGGTGGCTTCGGTGTTGCTGCTGGTGGCGATCATCGCCGCGATTGCGCTGACGATTCGCAGCCGCAAGGACAGCAAGTTCCAGCGACCCGACCAGCAGGTGCTGGCGAAGAAAGCCGATCGCCTGCGCATCGTGCAGATCGCGCCAACGGTGGAGGCGCCGCCCGCCGCGCCGACGCCGGGAGCGCAACCATGAGCGGCGTCGGCCCGGTGACGCTCGGCCATTTCCTTTCGCTCGGCGCGATGCTGTTTGCGCTGTCGGTGATCGGCATCTTCCTCAATCGCAAGAACCTGATCGTGCTGCTGATGGCGATCGAGTTGATGCTGCTGGCAGTCAACACCAACTTCATCGCCTTCTCGCACTTCCTCGGCCAGATGGATGGACAGGTGTTCGTCTTCTTCATCCTGACCGTCGCTGCCGCCGAGGCGGCAATCGGCCTCGCGATCCTCGTCGTGCTGTTCCGCAACCGCGACACGATCAACGTCGAGGATCTCGACGAGCTGAAGGGCTGAACCGATGACTGCGCAGCTCTCCCAGACCACCCTGCTCGTCATTGCGCTGGCGCCGCTTGTCGGCGCCGTGATCGCCGGCACGACAGGCCGGCGCATCGGTCGTGCCAACGCGCACCGGGTGACGACGCTCGGGGTGCTGATTTCGTTCGCGCTGTCGGTGCTTGTGCTGAAGGACGTCGTCCAGGACGGTGCGCGCTTCAACGCGACCGTCTACGAATGGATGAACATCGGCGGCCTGAAGATGGAAGTCGGGTTCCTGATCGACGGCCTGTCCGCGCTGATGATGGTCGTCGTCACCTTCGTCTCGCTGATGGTGCACATCTACACCATCGGCTACATGGCCGACGACGAGACCTCGCCGGGCGGCTATCAGCGCTTCTTCAGCTATATCTCGCTGTTCACCTTCAGCATGTTGATGCTCGTGATGAGCAACAACTTCATGCAGCTCTTCTTCGGCTGGGAAGCCGTGGGCCTCGTGTCCTACCTGTTGATCGGCTACTACTACGCCAAGCCGTCGGCGATCTTCGCCAATATGAAGGCCTTCATCGTCAACCGCATCGGCGACTTCGGCTTCATCCTCGGCATCGGCCTGATCGCTGCATACGCCGGCACGCTCAATTACGGCGAAACCTTTGCCAAGGGCAACGAGCTGGCGGCGCTCAGCTTCGCGAATCCGTTCGGCGGTGGGGCCTGGATGCTGATCACCGTCACCTGCATCTGCCTCTTCGTCGGCGCGATGGGCAAGAGCGCGCAGGTGCCGCTGCACGTCTGGCTGCCCGATTCGATGGAAGGCCCGACGCCGATCTCGGCGCTGATCCACGCCGCGACGATGGTGACGGCCGGCATCTTCATGGTCGCGCGCATGTCGCCGCTGTTCGAGCTGTCCGATACGGCGCTCTCGTTCATCCTCGTGATCGGTGGCGTGACCGCGTTGTTCATGGGTTTTCTCGGCGTGGTGCAAAACGACATCAAGCGCGTCATTGCCTACTCAACGCTGTCGCAGCTCGGCTACATGACGATCGCGCTCGGCGCGTCGGCTTACTCGGTCGCGATCTTCCACCTGATGACGCATGCCGCGTTCAAGGCGCTGCTGTTTCTGGGCGCGGGCTCGGTCATCATCGGCATGCACCACGATCAGGACATCCGCAACATGGGCGGCATGCGCAAGTACATGCCGATCACCTGGCTCACCTTCCTGATCGGCAGCATCGCGCTCGCGGGCATTCCGCCACTGGCCGGCTTCTACTCGAAGGACAGCATCATCGAAGCGGTAGGCGCGAGCCACCTTGCCGGCTCCAGCTTCGCCTATTTCGCCTCGGTCGCCAGCGTGTTCGTCACCGCGCTCTACACGTTTCGCGTCTACTTCATCGTCTTCCACGGCGAGGAGCGCTTCCGCCACAAGCCGTTCCCGGGCGAGCACGACCACCACGGCGCGGTGCACGAACCGCACGAATCGCCGTGGGTCGTGACCTTCCCGCTCGTGATGCTGGCGATTCCGTCGGTCGTGCTCGGCTATCTGGCGATCGGCCCGCTCCTGTACGGCGGCTTCTTCGACGGTGCGATATTCATCGACGCCGCTCGCCATCCGGCGATGCACGAGCTGGCCGAGGAGTTCCATGGCGCCTGGGCGATGACGCTACATGCGGTCACGACGCCGCCGCTCTGGCTCGCGCTCGCGGGTTTCGCGACGGCCTGGCTGTGCTACATCGCGCGGCCCGACATCCCGGCAGCGATCAAGGCGCGCACCGTCTTCATCAATCGAGTGCTCGACAGCAAGTACTACTTCGACTGGTTCAACGAGAACGTCATCGCCGCCGGGTCGCGATTCCTGGGCCGCGGACTATGGCACGGCGCGGACATGGGGTTGATCGACGGCATGCTCGTCAACGGTTCGGCGCGCACCGTCGGTGCCGTCGCAGGCGTGGTGCGCCGCGTGCAGTCGGGCTACCTCTACTGGTATGCGCTCGTCATGATCCTGGGCCTCATCGGCTTCATGACATGGCAGCTATGGCCCTTCCTCGGCGGCTTGCTCGCACGCTGATGCGGCCGCAAGCACACTTCACTCGCGGCTACATGGCCTTTGAAAGCGCCGGTGGCAGTCCTTTGCGGGCGCCGAGGACACGGAGAACAAGAACATGGGTTTGTTGAGTCTCGCCATCTGGGTGCCGATCGTGTCGGGCGCGCTGTTGTTCGCGCTCGGCAGGGACACGCAGGCGAGGGCCGTTCGCTGGTTGGCGCTCGTCGCCGCGTTGGCCGGCCTTCTCGTCACGCTGCCGCTCATCTCGCGCTTCGATGCAATGACCTCGGCGATGCAGTTCCAGGAGAACTTCTCGTGGATCGAGCGCCTGAACATGCACTACCACCTGGGTGTCGACGGCATCTCGATCTGGTTCGTGGTGCTGACGGCCTTCATCACGCTCGTCACGGTGATCGCCGGCTGGGAAGCCATCACCGATCGCGTGGCGCAATACATGGCGTCGTTCCTGATCTTGTCGGGCCTGATGATCGGCGTCTTCACGGCGCTCGACGGCATGCTGTTCTATGTGTTCTTCGAGGCGACGCTGATCCCGATGTACATCATCGTCGGCATCTGGGGCGGGCCGAACCGCATCTTCGCCGCGTTCAAGTTCTTCCTCTACACGTTCGCCGGATCGCTCTTGATGCTGATCGCGATCATCTACCTGTACTACAAGTCGGGTGGCAGTTTCGACATCCTCGCCTGGCACAAGCTGCCGCTGCCGATGACGACCCAGACGCTGCTCTTCTTCGGCTTCTTCGCCGCGTTCTCGGTCAAGGTGCCGATGTGGCCGGTGCACACCTGGCTGCCACTCGTGCACCCCGAAGCACCGACCGGTGGCTCGGCGGTGCTGGCGGCGGTGATGCTCAAGCTCGGCGCCTACGGCTTCGTGCGCTTCTCGCTGCCGATCGCGCCTGACGCGTCGCACGAATGGGCGTGGCTGATGATCACGCTGTCGCTCGTCGCGGTCATCTACATCGGCTTCGTTGCGATCGTGCAGAAAGACATGAAGGTGCTGATTGCCTACTCGAGCATCGCGCACATGGGTTTCGTCACGCTCGGCTTCTTCATCTTCAACGAGCTCGGCCTCGCCGGTGGCCTCGTGCAGATGATCGCGCACGGCTTCATTTCGGCCGCGATGTTCCTTTGCATCGGCGTGCTCTACGACCGCATGCACACGCACGAGATCGCCCGCTTCGGCGGTGTCGTCAACACGATGCCGACCTTTACCGCGTTCATCATCTTCTTCGCGATGGCCAACGTCGGCCTGCCCGGCACAGCCGGCTTTGTCGCCGAGTGGATGGTGATCCTCGGGGCGGTCAAGTTCAACTTCTGGATCGGCTTGCTGGCGGCGTTCTCGCTCTTCCTCGGCGCGTCGTACACCTTGTGGATGATCAAGCGGGTTTACTTTGGCGCCATCGCGAACGACGAGGTGCGCGCCCTGCACGACATCAATGCGCGCGAGTTGCTGATGCTCGTGATGCTCGCCGCCGCCGTGCTCTGGATGGGCCTGTACCCGAAGCCGTTCACCGACGTGATGCAGAGCTCGGTCACCGAGCTGCTGCGGCACGTGGCCGTGTCCAAGCTGAATTGAACAGGGTCCGCTGACACATGAACTGGCTTTCCATATACCCAGAGCTCGTCCTCCTGACGATGGCGTGCGTTGTCACGCTGCTCGACCTGTTCGTCACCGATCCGGCGCACAAGCCGACGTATGTCGTGACGCAGCTGACGCTCGCCGTCGTCGCCGCGATGCACTTTGCCGACTTCAACGCCGGCCTGACCGTCTACGGCATGGATCGCATGGTCGTCTCCGATCCGCTCGGTCATCTGCTCGGCTTCTTCGCCTGCCTCGCGGTGATGGCGGTGCTCGTCTATTCACGCGCCTACGCCGCGCAGCGCGAGATTCTGAACGGCGAGTTCTTCAGCCTGACGCTGTTCTCGCTGCTCGGCATCCTCGTGATGCTGTCGGCGAACAACTTTCTCGTCATATACCTTGGCCTGGAGCTGATGTCGCTCAGCCTCTACGCGCTCGTCGCGCTGCGCCGCGACCACCCGCAGTCGACCGAGGCGGCGATGAAGTTCTTCGTGCTCGGCGCACTTGCCAGCGGCTTCCTGCTCTATGGTCTTTCGATGATGTACGGCGCGACCGGCTCGCTCGACATTCCCGAGGTCTTCAAGGTGATCGCGACCGGCCAGGTCAACAAGACAGTGCTCGCCTTCGGACTCGTGTTCATCGTCTCCGGTCTCGCCTTCAAGCTCAGTGCGGTGCCATTTCACATGTGGGTGCCCGATGTCTACGATGGCGCGCCGACAGCCGTCACGCTGCTCATCGGGTGTGCGCCCGAGTTCGCCGCTTTCGCGATCACCTTCCGCCTGCTCGTCGAGGGGCTGTCGGGGCTTGCGGTCGACTGGCAGCAGATGCTGATCGTGCTCTCCGTCGGCTCGATGGCGCTCGGCAACCTGGCGGCGATCGCTCAGCGCAGCATCAAACGCATGCTGGCCTATTCGGCGATTGCGCACATGGGCTTCATGCTGCTCGGCTTCACGCCGACGGTGGTCGCCGACAACACCTATTCGGCCGCCAACGGCTACAGCTCGGCGTTGTTCTACGTCATCGTCTATGTGTTCACGACGCTCGGCGCCTTCGCCACGATCATGCTGCTCTCGCGGCGCGGCTTCGAGGCCGACCGGATCGAGGACTTCAAGGGCCTGTCGAGGCGCTGCCCATGGTGCGCGGGCGTGATGGCGCTCTTCATGTTCTCGCTTGCCGGCGTTCCGCCGACGGTGGGCTTCTAC
Source organism: uncultured beta proteobacterium (assembly GCA_963774675.1). Lineage (GTDB taxonomy): Bacteria > Pseudomonadota > Gammaproteobacteria > Burkholderiales > Burkholderiaceae_C > CAIKUF01. The sequence continues at coordinate 639,284 of CAVZFV010000014.1, forward strand.
GCCAAGCTGGCGGTGCTGCAATCGATCGTGACGACGAACCAGCCGGGCTACATCGCGCTTGCGGTTGTCGCGGTGCTGCTTTCGCTTGTCGGCGCCTTCTACTACATCCGCATCGTCAAGGTCATGTACTTCGACGAGCCGACGGATCGCTCGCCGATCGTCGCCGGTGGCGACGTGCGCGCGCTGCTCTCGCTGAACGGCGCGGCGATCCTGCTGTTCGGCATCCTGCCCGGCGGTCTGATGGCGCTGTGTTCGCAGGCCATTCTGCGAGCGCTGGCAAGTTGACGCAGACGCCGGCGCTCGAGCCGATCGACCCGGCCGCAGATCCCCAGCTCGTCGAGCACGGCGTTGGCGGCGCGCAGGTCTATCGCGGGCGCTTCCTCGACGTGCGCTGCGACATCGTCCGTCTGCCTGATGGCGCAAGCGCATCCCGCGAGTACATCGTGCATCCCGGCGCGGTGATGGTCGTGCCCTTGCTCGACGACGGGCGGCTCGTCGTCGAACGTCAGTACCGCTACCCGATGGGCCGCGCGATGCTCGAGTTTCCGGCCGGCAAGCTCGAGCACGGCGAACCGCCTTTCGAGTGCGCCGTGCGCGAGCTGGTCGAGGAGACGGGCTACCACGCGCGTGAGTGGGCGCGGGCCGGCGTAACGCACAACGCTATCGCCTACTCGACCGAAGTGATCGAGGTGTGGTTCGCGCGCGGCCTGACCGCAGGGCCGCAACACCTCGACGCCGGTGAGTTCGTCGACGTTGCGACGGCGAACGAGGGCGAGCTCAACGCCATGGTGCAAAGTGGTGAACTGACAGACGCCAAGACGCTCGTCGGTCTGCTCTGGCTCGCCCGCTGGCGCGAAGGGCGCTGGCCGCTGGCCTGGCGCGCCGCATGCTGAGCGCCCCCTGGACCGGGCTGCGCCCAGCCCGGCCCTTGCGGGGGCCAAGGAAACTTGGGGCGGCCCGGCGTTGCCTCGAGCCGCGCGCGACGACAATGCGGTCATGAAGGTTCTGGATCTGCGCTGCTCGCAAGGCCATCGCTTCGAGGGCTGGTTTGCCTCTGATGAGGACGAGGCATCGCAGCGTGAGCGCGGCTTGCTTGCCTGCCCGTTGTGTGGCGATGCCGACGTCCAAAAGCTGCCGAGCGCGCCACGCCTGAATCTGTCCCCGGCGCACGCGACTGAAACGACCCCGGCGACGCACGCGCTGCCCGCGCCGGACGATCCGCAGGCTAAGTGGCTGCGCGCGATGCGCAAGCTGATGGCAAATACAGAAGATGTCGGTGTGCGATTTCCCGAGGAGGCGCGCCGAATTCACTACGGCGAGGTGCCGGTGCGCGGCATCCGAGGTCAAGCTTCGCCGGACGACGCCAAGGCGCTTGCCGAAGAAGGCATCGAGGTCATGGCGCTGCCGGTGCCCGACGCGCTGAAGGGGCCGCTTCAGTAGTCGATTGCGGTCTTGCGTGCGACGCGCGAGTCGCTATGGCGCCGGCCGCGGTGCCTTCGGCAGCCAGGCGAAGCCGAGAGCGCCAAGCGTGAGGAGGGCGGCAATCGTGAGCAGCACCGCGGTGTAGATGTCCACGCCGTATGGTTTGGCTGCGCTCGCGACGAAGCCGGTGAACCACTGCATCAGTGCGACCCCCATGAACATCGACATCGTGAAGAGCCCGAGCGCGCGGCCGACGAGCTGGCTTCGGTACGACGCGCGCACCTCCGAGTACTGCAGGATCATGTAGCCCGACAGCAAGCCGATCGCGAGCATCATTGCGACGTCGAACGCCGCCACCTGCACCAGCGCGAGCGACACGAAGCCGGCCGCCATCAGCAGCGTGTAGCCAACGAGCCAGCGCCTGCGCGCGTCGCCGCCGGGATCGAAGCGCCCGAAGAGCGCCGGGCCGATCAGCGATACCGCCGACACGGCAAGCGCCACATTGCCGGCCTGCACGAGGCTGAAGCCATGTCGCTCGATCAGGAGCGGTCCCAGCCACAGGCCGCGCAGCGAGATGAACGAGGCGTAGCAGACGAACGACAGCGCGATGATGCCCAGCGTATGCGGCAGCCGAAACAGCGATACGAAGGTCAGCATTGCCTGGCCGAAGGTCTCGCGCGGCGCGCTGGTACCGCCTGCCTTGAAATCGGGCTCATGGACGCGCCATGCAATGAGGGCCCACGCGACGGCCGAACAGCCGGCCAGCACCCAGAAGCCCATGCGCCAGGATGTCGCCTCCACCAACCACGCGAGCGGCGTGCCGGTGGCCAGCATGCCGATGCCTCCAAGGCTCATCACGGCGCCCGAGAGCGCGGTGAAGCGCTGCACCGGGAAGTGGCGCGCGACGAACACGGTGCAAACCAGGAACGCCGGCGCGCAGCCGATACCGATCAGCACCTGGCCCAGCAACAGCGGGCCAAAGCTCGGCGCGAGCGCCGACAGCACGGCGCCGGCAATGGCGAGCGGGAACCCCATCAGCACGGTCCAGCGCACGCCATGCAGGTCGATGCTGATACCGACGAACAGCTGCATGGCGCCGAACGCGAAGTGAAATGCGCCGGCGAACGTGCCGAGTTGCTGCGGCGAGAGGTGGAACTCGGCCTGCAGCGGTGCGGCGAGGATGGCGGCGACGGTACGAAAGGCCTGGCTCATCGCGAACGCAGCGGTCAGTGCCCACAGCATCGCCCAGGGCAGCACGGGTCGGGGTCGCGTCGCGTTGGTGGATGTCATAGGGGCTTGCGCTCGCCGAATGCGCGACAAGCTTGGGGGACGCAGAGTGAGGCTATAGCACCCGCCCGGGATTCATTCGGCCATTGGGGTCGAGCGCGGTCTTGATCGCGCGCATCAGATCAAGCGCAAGCGGTTGCTTGCGCCGCACCAGCTCTTCGCGCTTGAGCGCGCCGATGCCGTGCTCGGCCGAGATCGAGCCCCCATGGGCCATCACCGCGTCGTAGACGAACTCGTTCACCGCCGCTTCGTTCTCACGCAGAAAATCCGAAGCCGCGACGCCCTGCGGCGCCTGCACGTTGTAGTGCAGATTGCCGTCGCCGAGGTGGCCGAAATCGACGAGCCCGACGCCGGGAAACGCGCGCAGCAGCGCGGCATCGGTCGACGCGACGAAATCCGGAATACGCGACACCGGCAGCGCGATGTCGTGCTTCACGTTCGGGCCTTCCTCGGCCTGCGCGAGCGGAATCGATTCGCGCAGGTGCCACATCGCGCGCGATTGCGCGATGTTCTCGGCGACGGCCGCGTCGGCGACGAGTCCGCGCTCGATCGCCGTTTCAAGCAAGGCTTCGAACAGCCCGCGGGCATGCGTTTCGCCCTCGTTGTCCGATTGCTCGAGCAACACCGTCCACGGTGCTGCGGCGTTGGGCGCGAGCGGCCTGCGCAGTTGCGGGAAGTGCTTGCCGACGAGCGCGAGCGCGAATTCGCCCATCACCTCGAACCCGGTCAGCCCCGCGCCCAGGCGCGCACGTGCAAGCTCCAGCAGCGCGACCGCATCTGCGAGCGACGCGCATGCCGCGAGGGCCGTCGCCACTGCTGCTGGGCGGGGCCAGAGCTTGAGCGTCGCCGCGGTGATCACGCCGAGCGTTCCTTCGCTGCCGATGTAGAGATCGCGCAGCGCGTAGCCGGTGTTGTCCTTGCGCAGGCCCGACAGACCGTGCCAGACCTGGCCGTCTGGTGTCACGACTTCGAGGCCCAGGCACAACTCGCGCGCATTGCCGAAGCGCAGCACCTGCGTGCCGCCGGCATTCGTCGCCAGATTGCCGCCGATCGTGCAACTGCCTTCGGCGGCAAGGCTGAGCGGGTACAGCAGGTTCTGCGCAGCGGCCGCCTCCTGCACTGTCTGCAGCACGCAGCCGGCCTCGGCCGTGAGGGTCAGGTTCGCGCTGTCGATCTCGCGAATGCGGTTCAGCCGCGCGAGGCTGAGCAGGACTTGCGTGCCGCTCGAGTCCGGCACCGAAGCACCGACGAGCCCCGTGTTGCCGCCCTGCGGCACGACACCGACGCCGTGCGCGGCACAGGCGCGCAGCACGGCGGCCACCTCGGCCGCACTGCCCGGCCGCGCAACGGCGAGCGCGCGGCCGCGGTAGCGCTTGCGCCAATCGATCTCCCACGTCGACAGGTCGCCCTCGGTCAGCACTTGCGTCTCGCCGATTGCTTCTCGAAGCTCGCGGACGATCGGCGTCATGCGGGGCCTCTGGCTACCCCAGCCGCTGCCGCCGCCTGACCGAGCCGCCAGCGCACATGCATGACGCAGGCGCCGAACAAGCTGAGCGTGAGTGCGATCTCGACGAGCGCGAGTGTCGCGCCGTGCCCGCGGTCGCTCACCGCACGCACCACGCCTTCGATAAAATACGGCCAGACGAAGAGCGTCACCCAGCGGTAGGTGTAGAGCCGATTGCGCAGCAGGCCGGCGAGCGGAATGAAGAGCGGCACGACCTTGAGCGCGAGCCAGCCGCTGCCAGTCGGCGCCAGCCAGAGCTCCCACGCGAGGCCGAGCGCGATCAAGCCTGCGATGCTGCCGACCGCGATCGCGCGCGTCCAGGCGACGACAGGCGGCAAGGTCGCACGGAGGGTGGTCGTCGGCGTCGGGCTCAACATCGCTGGCTATCATGCCAGCAATGAACCGAGAGTCTCTCCAGCCAACGCCAAGCGAGGAGGTGTCGCGCGCGCTGCAGGCGTTGCAAAACTGGCCGTGGCTCGAAACGGTCAAGATTCTGCACCAGCGTTTCCGCGAGGACCGCCTCGGGCTGACCGCGAGCAGCCTGACCTTCACGACGATCATGGCGCTCGTGCCGCTGGTCACGGTCATGCTCGCGGTGTTCAGCGCGTTTCCGATGTTCGGCAGTTTCCAGGGCGCCTTGCAGCAGTACTTCTTGCAGACACTCGTGCCGGCGAGCATCGCGCAACCGGTGATGCAGGGCCTGACGGGCTTCGCTGCACAGTCGACGAAGATCGGAAGTCTGGGGCTCGTCGTGCTCGTGATCACCGCGCTCGCGCTGATGGCGACGATCGACCGTGCACTCAATGCGATCTGGCGCGTGCGCCGCATGCGATCGTTGGGGCGCCGCGTGCTCGTCTATTGGTCCGCAACCACGCTGTTGCCGCTGGCGGCTGGGTTCAGCCTGAGCGCGGCGTCGTACGCGATCTCCGTGTCGCGCGGGCTGGCGGGGCCGGGCCGCGGCGGCGTGAGCTGGCCGTTCGAACTGCTCGCCTTTGCGCTACTGGCAGCGACGATGACGGCGATGTTCCGGTATGTGCCGAACACGCACGTGCGTTGGCGCCACGCGCTCGCCGGCGGCTTGTTCGTTGCGATCGCCTTCGAGGGCGCCAAGCGCGCATTGGCCTGGTACCTGCTGCGCGTGCCGAGCTACTCGCTCGTCTACGGCGCCTTCGCGACAGTGCCGATCTTCCTGCTGTGGACCTACATGAGCTGGCTCATCGTGCTTTTCGGCGCCGTCATCGCCGCCTATGCGCCGAGCCTGCAGTCGCGCATGCGTCCGCTGAGCGAGTCGCCTGGCGCGCGCTTCGGCCTCGCGGTCGCAATGCTGCGCGAGTTGATCGACACCCGGGGCAAGCCGGAGCGTGGCCTGAGTGCCGAGCAGTTGTGGATGCGGTTGCGCATCGACCCGCTGCATGTCGAGCCACTGCTCGATTCCCTCGTCGAGCTCGACTGGGTTGGGCGGCTGGACGAACCCGCCGGCGCACGCTATGTGCTGCTGTGTGATCCGGAGACGACGCCGGCGCGGCCCTTGCTGGCCCTGCTGCTGCTGAGCGCATCGCCGGCAATCGAAGGCTTCTGGAAGCGCGTCGAATTCGATGCCCTGACGCTGGCTGACGTCGTTGCGCGCTGAGGCGCGCGGGCGATCAGCTGAGGGCCTCGTTGCGCAGAAGCGAATACAGCAGGGCGTCGCGCGGCTGTCCGCGGTGCAGCACGAAGCCGCGCAGAGTCCCTTCGAGCCGGAAGCCGCACTTCTGCGCGAGCCGCTTCGAAGCCTCATTGCCAGGCTGGGTCACGATCTGCAGGCGGTTGATCTTGTGACGCTCGAACAGGTAGCGCACGGTGAGGCGCAGGGCCTCTGTCATCAGGCCGGTGTTGCGCGCCGCGGGGTCGAACGACTGATAGCCGATCTCGAAGCCATCCATGTAGTTCACCTTGAAGTACACATGTCGCCGAGGGCGCGGTCTTCGAGGTCTGTGACGAGGAGGCGACCGCGATCGGGGCCGAAGAAGCCGGTCTCGTCGAACTCCTTGCGAAACGGGGTCTCCGCACGCAACGGCGGCGACAGGTGCTCGCCCTTGAGCGAGGCATCGTTGATCAGCAGATGGAGGGCGTCGAGATCGGTCCGGCGGACCGTCCTGAGCGCAACGCGTTCGCCGCGAATCATCTTCAGAACGAGATGCGCCCGCGCCAGATGTCGCGGTACATCGCCCAGTCGCCGATGAAGCTGTAGAGCGGTCGCTTGAACGTGGCCGGCCGGTTCTTCTCGAACACGAAGTGACCGATCCACGCGAAGCCATAACCGCACAGCAGCGCGTACAGGATGTACTGCGGCCGGCCGGTGATGAAGAGCATCGCGAGGCAGACGAGCACCAAGGTCGAGCCGATGAAGTGCAGTCTGCGGCAAGTGCGGTTGCGGTGTTCGCCGAGGTAGAAGGGGTAGAACTCGGCGAAGGTCTTGAATGCTCGCGGATCGGTCGCAGCGGCGTTGGTGGCGGGGTTCACGGTGGCACTCCTCAGCGTAGAGCTTCACGCACTGCATTCAACAACGCGTCGGGTGCTTCGGTCATCAGGGTATGTCCGGCGTGCAGCGTGACGACGTGCGCCTTGAGGGCGGCGGCGATGTCGCGTGTCGCAGGCGGTGGTGTCATCTGGTCGCGGTCGCCGAGCACGAAGCTGACCGGGCATTGCAGCTTCGCCGCTGCCTCGAGCCCGTTCGCATACGCGTCACAAACGCGAAAGTCGTGCTCGAACAGATTGCGGTCGCTGCAACCGGCTTGCATGCGTCGCATCAGCGCGCGGTTGCTGCCGTGCAGCCACATGCCGGGGCCCGGGAACGAGGGCTTGGAGGCGATGCTCGAATGCGAGAAGGCGTTGACCATGTCGATCGCTCGCAGCGGCGTGTCGCGCGCCGTGGTGAGCAAGGCCTCCGACACCTTCATCGGGTAGGCGGTGCCGATCATCACGAGCCTCGTCGCGCGATCCGGCGCGCGCGCTGCTGCCTCGAGCGCGATCAGCGAGCCCATGCTGTGGCCGACGAAAGCCGCTTCGCGCGCGCCGGCGGCGGTCAGCAGCGCGAGCGTCCAGGCGGCGAGCGCCTCGACGTCGGGCAACGGTAGCCCTTCGCTTCGGCCGTGCGCTGGCTGATCGATCGCCAGCACCGCATGGCCATGGTGCGCGAACCAGCGCGCGAGCAGGTTCCACACGCTGTGGTCGTGCAGCGCGCCGTGGATAAAGACGATGCAGGGCAGGGTGGGGTCGAATGCCTTGCCGCCGGTATAGGCGTAGGCCTTGTGTCCGTTGACGACGAGTTCCATCACGCACCCGCCTTCGCCGCGGGTCTGTCGGCCGACTTGCCCGCTGCTTTCTCCGCCGCCTTCAAGGCACGCTTCAGATCGTCGATCAGATCGTCGGCATCCTCGAGCCCGATCGACAGGCGGATCGTGCCCGGCGTGATGCCGGCCTGCGCGAGTGCCGCATCGTCCATCCGGAAGTGCGTCGTCGAGGCCGGGTGGATTACGAGCGAGCGGCAGTCGCCGACGTTGGCGAGATGCGAGAAGATCTGCAGCGCCTCGATGAAGGCCTTGCCCTGCTCGCGTGAGCCCTCCAAGTCGAAGCTGAATACCGAGCCGCAACCGCGTGGCAAGAGCTTCTTCGCGAGGGCGTGACTCGGGTGGCCTTCAAGTTCAGGGTAGCCGACATTCGCGACCATCGGGTGCCCAGCGAGGAAGGCCACCACCTTGCGTGTGCTTTCGACGTGGCGCGCCATGCGCAGCGGCAGCGTTTCGATGCCCTGCAGGATCAGCCACGCGGTGTGTGGGCTCATGCAGGCGCCGAAGTCGCGCAGGCCTTCACGCCGCGCTCGCAGCAAAAAGGCGCCGACGGTGCTCTCCTCAGTGAACACCATGCCGTGAAAACCGTCGTAGGGCTGCGTCAGCTCTGGGAATCGCGGCGAGCTGTCCCAGTCAAAGGTACCGCTATCTACCAGCACGCCGCCGATCACTGTGCCGTGGCCGGAGAGGAACTTGGTCGCCGAGTGGTAGACGAGGTCGGCGCCGTGATCGAAGGGCTTCATCAGCCACGGAGTCGTGAAGGTCGAATCGACGAGCAGCGGCAGGCCGGCCTCGTGCGCGATCGTGCTCACGGTCGGGATGTCGAGCACGTCGAGCCCGGGGTTGCCGAGCGTCTCGCCGAACAAGAGCTTCGTCTCCGGCCGGATTGCAGCCCGCCAGGCGTCGATGTCTCCAGGCTTGACGAAGGTCGTCGCGATGCCGAAGCGCTTCAAGGTGTAGTGCAGCAGGTTGTGCGAGCCGCCATAGAGCGCGCTCGAGCTCACGATGTGCGAGCCCGATCCGGCGAGCGTCGCGATTGCGAGGTGCAGCGCGGCCTGGCCGCTCGCCGTCGCGATCGCGCCGACGCCGCCTTCGAGCGCGGCGACACGTTCCTCGAGCACCGCAGTCGTCGGGTTCGAGATGCGGCTGTAGACGTGCCCCGAGCGCTCGAGGTTGAAGAGCGACGCCGCGTGCTCGCTCGACTCGAAGACGAACGAGGTCGTCAGGTGGATCGGGACTGCGCGCGCGCCGGTGGCCGGGTCGGGCGCGGCGCCGGCGTGCAGCGCGAGGGTGTCGAATGCGGGGTCGGATGCGCCTGTCATGATGGCTCTGCCTTGATGCTTGTGCGTGTTTTTCTGCGGCATTGTGTGCTATGTTGGGCCGTCTGCATCGAGATCGGGGGCATGTATGAAGGTCAGCGACATTCTTCGAGTCAAGGGCGGCACGCTCTTCACGGTGACGCCGGATCAGGCACTGTCGTCGGCGGTCGAGACGATGGCGCAGCACGACATCGGCTCGCTGATAGTGATGGATCACGGCGAGCTTGCCGGCATTTTGACCTTCCGTGAGGTGATGCTCGCGCTCGTCGCCAAAGGCGGCAGTATCGGCGGGACGACGGTGGGCAAGGTGATGGACGACCATCCGCTGACCTGCACGCCCGAGACCGAGATCGACGAACTGCGCCGCCTGATGCTCGGCCACCATGCGCGCTACACGCCGGTTATGAGCCAGGGCATGCTGATGGGTGTGATCTCGTTCTACGACGTCGCCAAGGCGGTCGTCGATGCGCAGGACTTCGAGAACCGAATGTTGAAGGCTTACATCCGTGACTGGCCACTCGAAGAGCCGGGCGACGAGCGCAAGGCAGCGCCGAACTGACGGGCCGAGTTCAAGACATTCAGACTCTAGAATCAATCTTCCGAACACGGCCCTCGGGCCGTGTTTTGCATTGCGGCCGCGCCATGTCCAGCACCTTCGGTACCCTGTTTCGTGTCACCAATTTCGGCGAGAGCCACGGCCCGGCGATCGGCTGCGTGATCGACGGCTGCCCGCCCGGCATGGCGCTCGCCGAAACCGACATCCAGCTCGAGCTCGACCGCCGCCGTCCCGGCACCAGCCGCCACGTGACGCAACGCAACGAGCCCGACGCCGTCGAAATACTCTCCGGCGTGTTCGAGGGCATGACGACCGGCACGCCGATCGGGCTGCTGATCCGTAACACCGACCAGCGCAGCAAGGACTACGGCAACCTGCTCGACACCTTTCGCCCCGGGCACGCCGATTACACCTACTGGCGCAAGTACGGCCTGCGCGATCCACGCGGCGGCGGGCGCTCATCGGCACGGTTGACGGCGCCGATGGTCGGCGCTGGTGCGGTCGCGCGCAAATGGCTGCACGAGCACTGCGGCATCGGTTTTCGCGGCTGCATGACGGCGCTCGGCGAGATCGAGATCCCGTTCGAAGGCTGGGAGCATGTGCCGAATAATCCTTTTTTCGCCGCCAATGTGAGCGACATCGCACGCCTCGAGGGCGCGATGGACGCGCTGCGCAAGGCGGGTGACTCGGTCGGCGCGCGCATCCGTGTCGAAGTGACGAACGTGCCGCCGGGGCTCGGCGCGCCCCTCTTCGACAAGCTCGACGCCGAGATCGCCTACGCGATGATGGGTATCAACGCGGTCAAGGGCGTCGAGATCGGCGCCGGCTTCGGCTGCGTCGCCCAGAAGGGTAGCGAGCATGGCGACGAACTGACGCCCGAAGGCTTTCGCAGCAACAACGCGGGCGGCACGCTCGGCGGCATCAGCAGCGGGCAGGACATCACGGTCAACATCGCGATCAAGCCGACGAGCTCGATCCGCATCCCGCGCGCGTCGATCGACCGCAGCGGCGCGCCAACCGTCGTCGAAACCTTCGGCCGCCACGATCCCTGCGTCGGCATCCGCGCGACGCCGATCGCCGAGGCGATGCTCGCGCTCGTGCTGATGGACCATGTGCTGCGCCACCGCGCGCAGTGCGGCGACGTCGCCGTCGCGACACCCGCGATTCCCGCACAGGCGCCGCGCTGAGCCGGAATCGGCTCGCGTGGGCGGCCTTCACGTCCCTCCCAGTGGTGTGAGCAGGCCCTATCCCAGCAGCCCGAGCGCGCGGTCGAGAAGCAACGCCATTTCCTGCGGGCCATGCAGGTAGAAGCACGCGTGCGAGGCGATCTCCGGACGGCCGACGCGCACCGTGAGCCAATCGGGTGCCGCCGCTTCGAACACCGGCTCGTCGTTCACGTCGTCCCCGGCGAAGAATGCGGCGCGCGCGCCGCTGCGGCGCATCAGCGCCCGCACCGCGTCGGCCTTGTCGGGCGCGTCGGCCGCGGTCACGTTGACGACCATCTTGCCGGCGAAGACATGCAACGTTGACTGCTGCGGCGCGAGCAGTTCTTCGATCATCGCCTGCGCCGCTTCGCGATCCCGCGACAGCCGGTAGTGCAGCGCGATCGACTGCCCCTTGTCCTCGACCATCACGCCGGCCGCCGCGAGCGCGTCGGTGTGCGCTACGAGCGATTCGCGCAGCGGGTCGAGCGCGGCGCGGCACTCGAAAGCGGCGTGCGGGTCTGCGGCATCTTCCGAACCGTGATTGCCGACGACGTAGAGCGGTTTGAAGCCCAGCCGATCGCGCACGTCGTCCGCCGCGCGACCGGTGACGATCGCGACCGGCAGGTGCGTGGCGAGTCGTTTCAGGCGCATCGCGACAGCCTGTGAAATCCGGGCGTCATCCGGATGAGCCACGATGTGGGCCAGCGTGCCGTCGAAGTCAAAGGCCATCAGCGGGCGCAGTTGCATCGAGGCAGCCAGTGCGGCGTCGCCTTCGGGGGTGAACAGATGTTGCATCTTCAGGCGCTCCGATCTGCTGCTGGCGAAGCATGAGGCTCGCGAAGCTCCTGCTCTTGTGCTTTCGGGTTGCTGTGGCTTGTTATTCGCAAGCACGCACACGTTACGAGCGCTTCGGCGTCGCGCCAGGCGGTACCCGCGGGGGGCTCATGGTTGCGCGGTCGGCGATTGGCGCCGACTGCACTGCGGTTCTCGGCCAGGGGTCGCGTCGCAGAACTCGCTGCGTTCGCTTTGCTCACTGCGCTCAGACAGTTGCGACGAGTCAGTCTACGAAGCGCGCTGCGCGCGCCGACCCCTGTCCTGCGATCCTCATCGCTCCACAAATCGCCCCCGGCGGGCACCGCCTGCCGCGCCGCTTCTTCTCGTTTGTTGCGAAGAGCAAATGCAACAGCAAAGGCGTGCCAGGACAGCCTGCGGCGCGCCTGCGGAGCGCCGAGAAGCACAGGGCTCGCGGCCGCGCGCGCAGCGCGCTTCGTGATCTGACCCGTCGCGCTTGTCTGAACGTAGCGAACGCAGTAAGCGCAGTGAGTTGAGCGACGTGGCCGCGAGACCGAGCATCGCAGGGCAGTCGGCGCTTCGCGCCCAACGCGTAGGTGAAGCGCCGTGGACTGTCCGGGCACGCATTTGCCGCACGAGCCTCCGAGCGCCGGTACAAGCTGCGCCTTGACCTGTCCGAGCACGCCGTTGCCGCGCCAACCCGCGCGCATCAGAGCAACTTCGGCTGTCGTCGTCGTATCCCAGCCGCGTGATGGACCACGCGGCAAAAAGGTGTCGTCAATACAAGGTGTTCGATTCATTGCAGTCAGGGATCTGGGATCGCAGGTCACGGTTTCAATTCGTCTGGTGGCGCCGCACACGCGCCTCGATGCGCGCACGCAGCCGCCAGCGGCCGGCGTCGTTGAGCATACGTCCGGCCCAGCGAAAGACGTTGTACTCGCGCACCGTGCTGCGCAGGCTGGCCATGCGCTCGCGCTGCTCGGCGACGGGCATGGTCGCGGCGCGGTTGAGCGCGTCGGCCGTTTCCTCGACGTGGTAGGGGTTGACGATCAGCGCCTCCGCGAGCTCGCGCGCAGCGCCGGCGAAGCGCGACAGGATCAGCACGCCCTGGTCGTCGTCGCGCGCGGCGACGAATTCCTTGCAGACGAGGTTCATGCCGTCGTGCAGGCTCGTCACGACGCAGATGTCCGCAGCGCGGAACAACTCTGTCACTTCATCGTGTTCGTGGTGGAACGCGAGCAGGTGCACCGGCTGGTAGCCGGGGCCACCGAAGCGCTCGTTGATGCGCTTGGCGACGCGCTGGACGCGGTCCTGGAAGCTGCTGTATTCGTCGAGCGCGCCGCGTGTCGGCGCGGCGACCTGCACGAAGACGAAGCGGCCGATCCAGCCCGGCCACTTCTCGAGCAGTCGCTCGACCGCGTTGAGGCGCTCGAGGATGCCCTTTGTGTAGTCGAACCGATCGACGCCCACCGCGATGCAGGCATCTGCAGGCAGTGCGAGGCGCTCGCTCACGCGCCGCCGGCATTCGGCGATGCTCGGCCAGGCGGCTGCCGTTTGCTCGCTCGGCCAGGCGATCGAGATCGGGTAGCTCTCGACGAGCGTCTCCTTTTCCTGGTACGCGATCGTCGAGTGTTCGTGCTCGATGCGCGCTTCGAGATAACGGTCCACTGTCTCGATGAAGTTTTTGCAGTGGTAGCGGGTGTGAAAGCCGAGGATCGTGCTCCCGAGCATGCCCTGCAGGATCTCCCGTCGCCATGGGCAAATGCCGAACGACTCCGGGTTCGGCCAGGGGATGTGCCAGAAAGTCAGCACGGTCGCCATCGGAAGCTTCTCGCGCACCATCGCCGGCAGCAGCGCGAAGTGATAGTCCTGCACCAGCACGATCGGGTCCTCGCTGCGCGCCTCGGCGACGACGGCATCGGCGAAGCGCTGGTTGACTGCGCGGTAGGCCGCCCAGTCCGATTCACGAAACACCGGCCGCACGTGCGCCACATGGCACAGCGGCCAGAGCCCCTCGTTCGCGAAGCCGTAGTAGTAGCCCTGCTCTTCCTCGGGCGTGAGCCAGACGCGGCGCAGCCAGTAGTCATCGTCGCCCGGTGGCACGCGCACGCGATCGGCACTGTCGACGACGTCGCGGTCGGCGCTGCCGCTGCCGTGCGCGATCCAGGTGCCCGAGCAGGCCCGCATCACCGGCTCGACGGCAGTGACCAGACCGCTCGCCGGGCGCTTGACGACGATGCCGTCTTCGCCGCGCTCGTGGATATAGGGCTCTCGGTTCGAGACGACGATCACCTGGTCGCCGCTCAACTGCGTGCCCAGCAGCGCGCGCAAGCGCTGCGCCGTCCACTCCCCTTGCGGGCCCTGTTGGCGGCGGAATTCATCCTCCAGATCGCGCAGCCGCGCGCGCAGATCGGCAGCAAACGGTGCGAGATCGGCCGATGTCTGCAGCGGGCTCAATAGCCCTTCGCCACGCATGATCGCGCGCACACCCTTGATCCAGCCGCGCCAGCTGAGCTGTGCGACGACGACGGTGAGCACCGCGAAGACGAGGCCGAGCACCGCGATCAGGCCGATCAGGTAGCGCCGCGAATCCTGGCTGCGCAGTTCGATGAAGCTCATGTCGTGCACCAGCACGAGGCGGCCGAGCAACTCCGGCGGGCCCGCGTCGGCGTCTGCAGCCGCGTTTGCGTCCTGCGTGGCATCGTGCGCCGCCAGATGCCCCATGACATCGTGGACGCCGACGTGTACCGCGCCGCCCGTCAGCGCGAGGCGTGGATCGATCTGTTGCGACAACTCGAGCGCCGCCTGGCAGGTCAGCGTCGCTGGAAACGCGTTGGTGGCGAGCAGCAACCGGCCGTCGGGGCTGCAAAGCCCGATCGCGAACAGGCGTTCGCCCTTTACCGTGCGGTCGAAGAGCGGGCGCAAGCGCTCGAGCCGCGAAGTGTCGATCGCCTCCGCGACCGAATCGGACAGCGCATTGGCAACCAGCGTGCCGCGGCTGTTCACGTCGCGGCTGAACCAGCGCAGCGTCATGCCATCCATCAGGTGCACCGCGAGGTAGGCGACGACGACGAGCGTCGCGATGAGCGGCAGCAGAAACCGTAATTGCAGGTGGAGCGTCTTGTACTTCACGGGTTGTTCATCATGGGTTCTGGTGCTAGCTTTGGCGCTGCCCTGTACAATAGATTTGTCTCAATATATAATACACGATTGTGGCCTTGCCGGCTGCATCACGAGTGGTCCGCACGGACCGCGTTGACGCAAGGGAGGTGACATGGGGATCGGATCGGGGAACGCCGGGCGGGGCACGAAGCTGCCGGAGGAGGGCGTGCGCATCAAGGGGCTTGGCACGGGTCAGGCTGCCGAGCGCAAGCCAGGCACCGCAAAGCCCGCCATGACGAAGCCGGCTGCAGCCAAATCCGCTCTGGCCAAGCCCGCTGCGGCGAAGGCCACCACAACCAAGGCAGCTACACCCAAGGCCGCCCCGTCCGATTCGGTGGCCGACCAGCCTGCCGCGAAGGCAGGGAAGGCCGCAGCGCCTGGCGCCTCGAAACCGGTCGCTGCCAAGACCGCAGCGGCGAAGGCGACCAGGCCGGCCAAAACCTCTGCGCCATCCGAAGCGTCCGTGGGGCGCCATGCGTCGCCCGGAATAGCCGCGATCGGCGAGCAGGACGTTCACTTCTTTCGCGAAGGCACTCATGCGGGGCTGTATCGCCTCCTCGGCTGCCGCTTCACGGCCGACGGCGCGCGCTTCACGGTCTGGGCGCCGGACGCAAGTGCGGTCGCGGTGATCGGCGACTTCAATGGCTGGAACGTCACGGCTCACGCGGCCGAGGCGCGCGCCGACGGCTCAGGGCTGTGGCAGATCGAGATTCCCGGCGTCCAGCACGGCCAGCGCTACAAGTACGCGATCCGTACCCGCAGCGGCGAGATGCTCGAGAAGGCCGACCCGTTCGCGCGCTACGCCGAACTCGCGCCGGCGACGGCGTCGATCGCGTGGCGCGACGACGAGCACCGGTGGAAGGACGCGGCGTGGATGACGCAGCGCGTAGCGCGCAATGCGCTCGACGCGCCGATGTCGATCTACGAGGTGCATCTGGGCTCGTGGCGCAGGCACGCCGACGGCTCGATGCTGAACTACCGCGAGGCGGCGGTGCAACTCGCCGCCTACGTCACCGGCATGGGCTTCACACATGTCGAGTTGATGCCGATCACCGAGCATCCGTTCTACGGCTCGTGGGGCTACCAGACAACGGGCTACTTCGCGCCGACCTCGCGCTACGGCACGCCGGAGGACTTCAAGTTCCTCGTCGATATGCTGCACCAGGTCGGCATCGCGGTGATCCTCGACTGGGTGCCATCGCACTTCCCGTCCGACGCCCACGGCCTCGCGAATTTCGACGGCACCGCGCTCTACGAACATGCCGACCCGCGCCAGGGCTTTCACCCGGAGTGGAACTCGTCGATCTTCAACTACGGTCGCAACGAGGTGCGCGCCTTTCTGTTGTCGAGCGGCATGTTCTGGCTCGACGAGTTTCATATCGACGCGCTGCGCGTCGACGCGGTGGCCTCGATGCTCTACCTCGACTACGCGCGCAAGGAAGGTGAGTGGATCCCGAACCGCGACGGCGGGCGCGAGAATCTGGAGGCGATCGAGTTCCTGCGCGCGCTCAACGTGGCCGCCTACCGCGACCATCCCGGCGTGCAAGTGATTGCCGAAGAGTCGACCGCCTGGCCGATGGTGTCGCGCCCGATCGAGATGGGCGGCCTCGGCTTTGGCATGAAGTGGAACATGGGCTGGATGCACGACACGCTCAAGTACATGCAGGAAGACCCCGTGCACCGGCGTTGGCACCACGGCAAGCTGACGTTTTCGATGATCTATGCGTTCAACGAAAACTTCGTGCTGCCGCTGTCGCACGACGAGGTTGTCTACGGCAAGGGCTCGCTCGTCAACAAGATGCCCGGCGACGAGTGGCAGCAGTTCGCGAACCTGCGCCTGCTGTTCGGCCACATGTGGGCGCATCCTGGCAAGAAGCTCGTCTTCATGGGCGGTGAGTTCGGCCAGCGTCGCGAGTGGACGCACGAGGGCGCACTCGAATGGCAGTTGCTCGAGAACGACCACCATCGCGGCCTGCAACGCTGGGTCGAGGATCTGAACCGCCTCTACCGCGCGAAGCGGGCGCTGCACGAGGTCGATTTCGAATCTGCCGGTTTCGAGTGGATCGAGGCCGACGACGCCGACCACAGCGTGCTCGCCTACCTGCGCAAGGCGCGCGATGGCAGTGTGCTGATGGTGGTGGCGAACTTCACGCCGCTGCCGCGCCACAACTATCTCGTCGGCGTGCCCACGGCCGGCCGCTGGCGCGAACTGCTCAACAGCGACGCGACGCTCTACGGCGGCAGCGGTGTCGGCAACCTGAGCCATTGCGAGACGGTCCCGGTCGCGTCGCAAGGGCGTTTTCATTCGCTCAATCTGACGCTGCCGCCGCTCGGCGTGCTGGTGTTCGAATACGAGAAGGCGGTGCCATGAGGGGCAAGACCAGTGCAGCAACCGCCGAAGTGAAGCCGGGCGACGCGCAGACGAAAAGCGCTGGCAAGGTGACGCCTGCCGAGGTGACGCCGATCGGCCTCGCCGATGGCCGCGTGCGCGTCGTCATCGAGAGCGTCACGCCAGCAGTCGACGGCGGGCGCTTTCCGGTCAAGCGCGTCGCGGGTGACACACTCGTCGTCGAGGCCGACTGCTTTGCCGACGGCCACGATGTTGTCGCCTGCGAGTTGCTGTCGCGGCGTGCCTGGACGGGGGTGGAGGCGGGGACGTGGAGTGCGACGCCAATGGCGCCGCTCGGCAACGATCGCTGGCGCGGCGAGTTCGTCGTCGACGCGATTGGCACGTGGCAGTACACGCTGCGCGCCTGGGTCGATCCCTTCCTGTCCTGGCGCCACGATTTTGCGCGCCGCGTCGATGCGGATGACCTGCGTCTCGCCGCGCGCTCGGGCGCAGCGCTGGTCGCACAGGCAGCAGTGCGCGCCGACAAGGCGGGCGAGGGCGAACTGCTGCGCGCGTGGTCCGAAGAGATCGCGTCTGCGGTGAAGGACGGCATGTCGGCCGATGCGCTGAAGCGTCTCGGCCTGGACGAGGCGCGCGCCGCTATCGCCCTGCGCCACCCCGATCTGCGCCACGCGCTGACGGATGCCACGGTCTACGGCGTCACGGTCGAGCGCGCGCGCGCCCGCTTCTCGGCCTGGTACGAGTTCTTCCCGCGATCGGCGAGCGGTGACCTGACGCGCCAGGGCACATTCGCCGACTGCGAGGCCTGGCTGCCCTATGTGCAACGCATGGGCTTCGACGTGCTGTACTTCCCGCCCATCCACCCGATCGGGCGCTCACGCCGCAAGGGCAAGAACAACACGCTCGACGCCACGCCGGATGACGTCGGCAGCCCGTGGGCGGTCGGCTCGGCGGAAGGCGGGCATGACGCGATCCTCAGCGAACTTGGCACGCTCGACGACCTGCAGCGGCTGATCAAACGCGCGGCCGAACACGGCCTCGAGATCGCGCTCGACATCGCGTTCCAGTGCGCGCCCGACCATCCGTGGGTGACCGAGCATCCCGCCTGGTTCAGGAAGCGCGCAGACGGCAGCGTCCAGTACGCCGAGAACCCGCCAAAGAAATACCAGGACATCTACCCGCTCGATTTCGAGTCCGACGACTGGCGCGCGATGTGGCTCGGCCTGGTCGGCGTCTTCGAGTACTGGGCCGAACAGGGCGTGCGCATCTTTCGCGTCGACAACCCGCACACCAAGGCCTTCCCGTTCTGGGAGTGGGCGATCGCAAGGTTGCGCCAGACCTGGCCCGACATGATCTTCCTGTCCGAGGCGTTCACCCGTCCGCGCGTGATGCATCGGCTCGCGAAGGTGGGTTTCAGCCAGTCCTACACCTACTTCACCTGGCGCAACAGCAAGCAGGAGTTGACGGAGTACTTCACCCAACTCCATCGCGGGGCGGGGCGCGAGTACTTCCGACCCAACGCCTGGCCGAACACGCCGGACATCCTGCCCACTGCGTTGCAATACGGTGGCCGCCCGGTCTTCATGTCGCGCGTCGCGCTCGCCGCCACGCTCTGCGCGAACTTCGGCATTTATGGCCCGGCCTTTGAGCTGCTCGAACACGCGGCGCTGCGCGAAGGCGGCGAGGAATACATCGACTCCGAGAAATTCCAGTTGCGCGCCTGGGACCGCGAGCGTGCCGACTCGCTCGCCGACTTCATCGCCGTGCTCAACCGCCTGCGGCGCGAGAACCCGGCGCTGCAAAGCGACGCCGGCCTGCGCTTCCTCGCGATCGACAACGAGCAGATGATTGCCTACGCGAAGGCGACGCCGGACCTGTCGAACATCGTCGTCTGCGTCGTCAACCTCGACCCGCACCATGTGCAGAGCGGGTGGCTGACGATCGACCCGATCGCGCTCGGCCTCGCGCCGCAGCAGAGCTACCAGATGGCCGATGCGATCAGCGGCGCGCACTACCTGTGGCACGGCGATCGCAACTTCGTCAGCCTCGACCCAGAGCGTAGCCCTGTGCACGTGATGCGCATGCGTCGGCATCTGCGTCGCGAGAACGATTTCGACTATTTCCTGTGAGGAGCCGCGCTTGAAAGCCGACAACACCCTCGAAGCGCTTGCCGTGCGCGCGGCAGCCGGCGGCGACCAACCGCAGTGGTACAAGGACGCCGTCATCTACGAACTGCACGTCAAGGCCTACGCCGATTCGAACGGCGACGGCATCGGCGACCTCGCCGGCCTGACGCAGCGGCTCGACCACGTGCAGTCGCTCGGCGTCAACACGATCTGGCTGCTGCCGTTCTATCCGTCACCGCAGCGCGACGACGGCTACGACGTCGCCGACTACGAGGACGTGCATCCGTCCTACGGCACGCTGGACGACTTTCGCGCCTTCGTCGTCGAGGCGCACCGGCGTGACCTGCGCGTGATTACCGAACTCGTCATGAATCACACCTCGGACCAGCACCCCTGGTTCCAGGCTGCACGCAAGGCGCCCAAGGGTTCGCCCGAGCGCGACTTCTACGTCTGGACCGACGACCCCAAGCTGTACAGCGGCACGCGCATCATCTTCACAGATACCGAGAAGTCGAACTGGACCTTCGACGAAGTCGCGCAGCAGTACTTCTGGCACCGGTTCTTCAGCCACCAGCCGGACCTGAACTTCGACAACCCGGCCGTCATCGAGGCGGTGCTGAAGACGATGGAGTTCTGGCTCGAGATCGGCGTCGACGGCTTCCGGCTCGACGCCATCCCCTACCTGATCGAGCGCGACGGCACAAGCAACGAGAACCTGCGCGAGACGCACGACGTCATCAAGCAGATCCGAAAGCGCATCGACGCCAAGTACCCTGGCCGCTTGCTGCTGGCCGAAGCGAACATGTGGCCCGAGGACGTGCGCGAGTATTTCGGCGACGACGACGAATGCCACATGGCGTATCACTTCCCGCTGATGCCGCGCATGTACATGGCGATCGCGCAGGAGGACCGCCATCCGGTCGTCGAGATCCTGCAGCAGACGCCCGAGATCCCGCCGAACTGCCAGTGGGCGATCTTCCTGCGCAACCACGACGAGCTGACGCTCGAGATGGTGACGAGCAAGGAGCGCGACTACCTCTACCGCATGTACGCGTCGGATACGCGCGCGCGCATCAACCTCGGCATCCGACGACGCCTCGCGCCGCTGCTCGAGAACGACCGCGCACGCATCGAGTTGATGAACAGCCTGCTGCTGTCGATGCCGGGCACGCCGGTGCTGTACTACGGCGACGAGATCGGCATGGGCGACAACATCTTCCTCGGCGACCGCGATGGCGTGCGCACGCCGATGCAGTGGACGAGCGACCGCAACGGCGGCTTCAGCCGCGCTGACCCGCAGCGCCTGTACCTGCCGCCGATCCAGGACCCGATCTACGGCTTCGAGGCGCTCAACGTCGAGGCGCAGTCGCGCGAAGGCTCGTCGTTGCTGAACTGGACGCGCCGCCTGCTGGCGGTGCGCGCAACGACGCCTGCCTTCGGCCGCGGGCGCTTCACGATGCTGCACCCGGGCAATCGCAAGGTGCTCGCCTACGTGCGCGAATACGAGGAAGACGTCATCCTCTGCGTCGCCAACGTCAGCCGCACCGCGCAGCCGGTGGAGCTCGAGCTGCGCGAGTGGAAGGGCCGTGTGCCAGTCGAGATGAGTGGGCGCAACGCCTTCCCGCCGATCGGCGACCTGACCTATTTGCTGACCCTGCCGGCGTACGGCTTCTTCTGGTTTCGCCTCTCGACCGACGAAGCGCCGCCGAGCTGGCATGCCGAGAGCAGCTCGCTCGACGACCTGCCGACGCTCGTGTTGTTCGATAGCTGGAACAGCTTCTTCCGCAGCCGCGTCGTGCCCTGGCGCATGGGCTTGGCCGAGAAGACGCGCAATCAGCTGGAGCACGCGCTGCTACCGCCTTTCGTCCACCACCAGCGCTGGTACGCCGCGAAGGCCGATGCGATCGAGGCGGTGCAGCTTGCCGACAGCGTGGTGCTCGAGCACGACGGTGGCGACTGGCTGATCTCAATCGCCGACGTGAAGGGCGCGTCGCGCACGTCGCGCTACTTCCTGCCGCTCGCGATGGCCTACGAGGACCGCGAGGAGGACCGCATGCGCGCGCTCTCGAATGTCGCCGTCGCCAAGGTGCGCCAACAGGCCGAGGTCGGCGTGATCGCCGACGCGATGGCCGACGCCGCGTTCTGCCGTGCGCTGGTGCATTCGATCGGCGCCGGCCGCACGGTGCGCACCGAAGCCGGGCGCCTGCGTTTCACGCCGGGTGCCAACTTCGCCGAAGTGGTCGGCGACGCGCTCGATGGTGAACTGACGCTGCATCGTTTGACGACGAGCAGCAACTCGATCAGTCTGCTCGGCCCGCGACTCTTCATCAAGGCCTATAGGCATCTGCATGCGGGTGTGAATCCCGAGTTGGAGATGGGCCGCTTCCTGACCGATGTCGCGCACTATCCGTACAGCGTGCCCGTCGCCGGCAGTCTGGACTACGAGTCGAAGGACGGCCGTGTCTGGACGCTCGCGCTGCTGCAATCGCAAGTCACGAACCAGGGCGACGCCTGGGGCGCAACGGTCGAGGCGCTCGAGCGTCTGCTCGACGCTGCCGGCACAGCCGTGGCGAGCGCGAACGCAGCGCCCGAAGCCAGCATCGCAGCGATGGCCGAGCACATGCGTGTCCTGGCGCGGCGCGTCGCCGAACTGCACGTGGCGCTGTCGCGCCGCACCGGCAATGCGGCGTTCGATCCCGAGCCGGCGAGCGACGCCGATCTCGCCCGCTGGACAGCGACCGTGCGGGAGGAGTGCGCGCAGACCCTCGCACGCTTGCGCGCCCATGCCGAACCCTGGCCCGAGCCTTTGCGCGACCCCGTTGCGCAGGTCCTCGGCGCCGAGGCGACGCTGCTGTCGCGCATCGATGAAGTCACCGCGCTCGCGCCGGAGCACTTGAAGACACGCCTGCATGGCGACCTGCACCTCGGGCAGGTGCTGGTCTGCCGCGACGATTTCATGCTGATCGACTTCGAGGGAGAGCCGCAGCGCAATTTCGAAGAACGCCGCGTCAAACACTCGGCGCTGCGCGATGTCGCCGGCATGCTGCGCTCCTTCGACTACGCGCGCCACACCGCATTGCACGCGAGCGCGAAAGGCGTGAGCGGGCTGGCGCACCTCGCGCCGCTTGCGCGCCGCTGGGAGCGTGAGTTGCGTGCCGCGTTCCTCGATGGCTACGCACGGGTTGCGATCGACGCGGGCCTGTATGCCGACGCCGCAGCGTTCGAAGCGGTCGCGCCGCTGCTGCGGCTGTTCGAGCTCGAGAAGGCGCTTTATGAACTGCGCTACGAAATCGACAACCGGCCGGACTGGATCGGCGTGCCGCTCGCGGGCATCGCGGCGCTTGCCGGCGTTGACAACTGAACGAGGAACAAGGCCATGGAAAACATAGACGTCATGTTCGAACCGGTGCGTGGTCTGATGCTGCAGATCGGCGCCTTCGTGCCGCGCCTTGCCGTGGCGATCGGCCTGCTGTTCGTCGGTTGGCTGCTCGCGAAGGCGCTGCGCTTCTCGGTGGTGAAGGCGCTGCGGGCACTGAACTTTCATGTGCTGACCGAACGCGCCGGCATCGACGGCTTCCTGCAACAAGGCGGAACCGAGAAAGACACAACCGATCTTTTTGGCTGGCTCGCGTACGCGGCCGTGATCCTCGCCTCGCTCATCGTCGCCTCCAACAGCCTCGGCCTGACGCAGGTGACGGAGCTGCTGGGCCACATCGTGCTCTTCCTGCCGCGCCTGCTCGTTGCGCTGCTGGTCGTGATTTTCGGTAGCTACTTCGCGCGCTTTATCGGTGGCGCGGTGCGCGGCTACTGCAAGCGGGTCGGCATCAGCGACGGCGAGCTGCTCGGCCGCGCTGCGCAGTACGGCATCATGGTCTTCGTCGTGCTCCTCGCGATCGACCATCTCGACATCGGCGGCGGACTGATTCAGCAGACCTTCCTGATCCTGCTGGCCGGCGTCGTGTTCGCGGCGGCACTCGCGCTCGGGCTCGGTGCCCGGGACCGGGCGGCGCTGCTGATCGAGCGTTGGTTCCCGCGTGATCGCAGCAAACCTTGATGCAACTGCGGCGGGCTGAAGTGGCCTTTTCGCGGGACTTCGACGGGCTCGGTGCGGTTGGAGTTTGGCGCAGCAAAGGTGTGTTCGGGGTTTGGCGTGGGAAGGGTGCGTTTGGAGTTTGGTGCGGGAATGGTGCGTTCGGAATTTGGCGCGGCAAAGGTGTGCCCGGACAGGCCACGGCGCGCCCCCTACGCGGTCGGCGCTTTGCGCCGACTGCCCTGCGCTGCTCGGTCTTGCAGCCCGCCGCCGAACTCGCTTCGCTCACTACGTTCGCTGCGCTCAGACAGTGGCGGCGAGTCAGTTTACGAAGCGCGCTGTCGCGCGCGACTGCAAGCCCTGTGCTGCTCGGCGCTCCGCAGGCGCGCCGTGGCCTGTCCGAGCACGCTTTTGCAGATACAGCCGTGGCGTGCGTCCCGAACAACGCAAGGGAAGAATCGGCGCGGCAGGCGGTGCCCGCCGGGGGCGATTTGTGGAGCAACCATGAGCCCCCGGCGGGCACCGCCTGCCGCGACGCGCAAGTGCCCGCTTGGAGCGACGCGTCAGGGCACGCCTGGAGCGACACGCCAGGGCCCGCCGGCAACGACGCCGCAGCGCTCCCAGATGACGACACTCCAAGATCGACACTTTCGGACTGGGAGCGAGCGCCAGATCGGCGGTGCCATTCGCGCGGCAGTCCAAATGCAGCGCAGAGGGGCAACTGACATGGCCGTAGAACACGCAATCGACACCCTCTGGCCCGGGCTGCCCTATCCGCGCGGCGCGAACTGGAACGGCATGGGGGTCAACTTCGCGCTGTTTTCGGAACACGCCGAGCGTGTCGAGCTGTGCCTGTTCGACGCCACCGGGCGGCGCGAGACGCACCGCATCGCGCTGCGCGAGCGTACCGACCAGATCTTTCACGGCTTCTTGCCACAGGCGCGCCCGGGGTTGCTTTACGGGTACCGTGTCTACGGACCGTATCGGCCGAAGGACGGGCATCGCTTCAACGGCCACAAGCTGCTGCTGGATCCCTATGCGCGCCAGATGGTCGGCCCGCTGCGCTGGCACGACGCGGTGTTCGGCTATCGCATCGGACATGGCGAGGGCGATCTCTCGTTCGATCGTCGTGACAGTGCGGCTTACATGCCGCGCTGCAAGGTCGTAGAGTCCGCCTTCAGCTGGGGCGACGACCGGCGACCGAAGGTGCCGTGGCATGAGACCGTGATCTACGAGGCGCATGTGCGCAGCCTGACGATGCAGCATCCAGAGGTGCCGCAAGCGCTGCGGGGCACCTATGCGGGCCTGTCGTGTGCGCCGGTCGTCGAGCATTTGAAACGCCTGGGTGTGACGACACTCGAGCTGATGCCGGTGCACGCCTTCATCGACGACCGCCACCTCATCGACCGCGGCCTCGCCAACCACTGGGGCTACAACACGATCGGCTTCTTTGCGCCCGAAGCGCACTACAGCGCATCGGGCAAGCTCGGCGAGTTCAAGACCATGGTGCGCACGCTGCACGAGGCGGGCATCGAAGTGATCCTCGATGTTGTCTACAACCACACCGCCGAGGGCAACGAACTCGGCCCGACGCTTTCCTTTCGCGGCATCGACAACGCGGCCTACTACCGGCTCGAGCCCGACGCGCCGCGCCACTACCAGGACTTCACCGGCTGCGGCAATACGCTCAACATGCAGCACCCCCGCGTGCTGCAACTGCTGATGGATTCGCTGCGCTACTGGGTGACGGAAATGCATGTCGACGGCTTCCGCTTCGATCTTGCGTCTGCGCTCGCGCGCGAGCTGCACGCCGTCAATCGCCTCTCGGCCTTCTTCGACATCCTGCGCCAGGACCCGGTGCTGTCGCAGGTGAAACTCATCGCCGAGCCGTGGGATCTCGGCTCTGGCGGCTATCAGGTCGGCAACTTCCCAGCCGGTTGGGCCGAGTGGAACGACCGCTATCGCGACACCATGCGTGCCTACTGGAAAGGTGACGGCGGGCTGATCGGCGACTTCGCGCAGCGCCTGACGGGTTCGAGCGATCTCTACAACCGCAGCAGCCGCAAGCCCTACGCGAGCATCAACTTCGTCGCCGCGCACGACGGCTTCACGCTCGCCGACCTCGTCTCGTACAACGACAAGCACAACGAAGCCAATGGAGAGGACAACCGCGACGGCCACGGCCACAACCTGTCGTGGAACTGCGGCGTCGAAGGCCCGACCGACGACCCCGAAGTGCTCGCGCTGCGCGCCCGCCAACAGCGCAACTTCATCGCAACGCTGATGCTGTCGCAGGGCGTGCCGATGCTGCTCGCCGGTGATGAAGCCGGCCGCACGCAGCAAGGCAACAACAACGCGTACTGCCAGGACAACGCGCTGAACTGGATCGACTGGGGTGACAGCGCGGGGCGACGCTCGCTGCTCGCGTTCACGCAACGCCTGATCGCGCTGCGCGCGGCGCACCCGGTGTTTCGCCGTCGCGACTTCTTTCAGGATCGGCCGCTGCGCGGCTCCGAAGTGCGCGACATCGTCTGGCTGCAGCCCGATGGCACGGAAATGAGTGAGGATGCCTGGCAGCAAGACCATGCACGGGCACTCGCGGTCTTCCTCTCGGGCGACGGCCTGACCGAGATGGACGGCCGCGGCCGCGCGGTTCGCGACGACAGCTTTGCGCTGCTCTTCAATGCGGCGGAGGAGGGCGTGATCTTCACGCTGCCAGAGTCGCTGGTACCGCGCGTGGGGACCTTGCTGGTCGATACCTCGAACGACGACGACGCCTTGCCGGCAACGCAGTTCGATCCGCGCCAGGAGCATATCCAGGCCGGACGCTCGCTCGCGCTGGTGCGCTTCGCGCGCGAAGCAAGCGTATGAAGCATGTCGCACGCGAAGCATCGGCATGAGGCGCCAGCACGAAATGCCGTTCGGTGCGCGGCTGATGCCGGAGGGCGGCGCCTTGTTCAGGCTCTGGGCACCGGCGGCAAGACGTGTCGATCTGGTCCTCGATGGCAATGCCCAGGCGATGCAGCGCGACGTCGACGGCTGGCACGAGTCGCGGGCGGCCGGAGCCAAGGCAGGAGCGCGCTATGCGTATAGCCTCGAGAGCGGCCTCACCGTGCCCGATCCCGCGTCGCGCAGCAACCCCGACGACGTACACGGCGCCAGCGCGCTCGTCGATCCGCAAGCCTTCGACTGGCCGGACGGCGGATGGCGTGGCCGGCCCTGGCACGAGGCGGTGATCTACGAACTGCACGTCGGCTGCCTCACATCCGAAGGCACTTTCTTGGCGGTGATCGAACGGCTCGACGATCTGACCGCGCTCGGCGTCACCGCGATCGAGTTGATGCCGGTCGCCGAGTTTCCCGGCCGGCGCAACTGGGGCTACGACGGCGTGCTGCCGTTCGCGCCGGACGCCGCCTACGGCACGCCGGACGATCTGAAGCGCCTCGTCGCCGCGGCGCATGCACGCGGGCTGATGATCCTGCTTGACGTTGTCTACAACCACTTCGGGCCGGATGGCAACTACCTCCACGCCTACGCGCCGGACTTCTTCAACGCCGACGTGCACACGCCCTGGGGTGCGGCGATCAACTTCGATCGGCCGGGCAGCCGCACCGTGCGCGACTTCTTCATCCACAACGCGCTCTACTGGCTGGAGGAATTCCACTTCGACGGCCTGCGCGTCGACGCGGTGCATGCGATGCACGACGCGTCGCCGCTGCACTTCATCGACGAACTCGCGCGGGCGGTGCGCGAAGGCCCGGGACGCGAGCGCCACGTGCACCTGGTGCTCGAGAACGAACTCAACGACGCGATACGACTGCGCCGCGGCGAAGGCGGCACGCCTGAACTTGCCACCGCGCAGTGGAACGACGACGTCCATCACGCCCTCCACGTGGTCGCGAGCGGCGAAGGAGACGGCTACTACGCCGACTACGCCGAGCGGCCGGTCTATCTGTTCGGACGCGCGCTCGCCGAGGGTTTCGCGTACCAGGGCGAGCCTTCGCCGTTTCGTGGCGGGCGGTCGCACGGCACGCCGTCGAGTTCGCTGCCGCCGCTCGCGTTCGTCAACGCGCTGCAGACGCACGATCAGGTCGGCAACCGCGCTTTCGGCGAACGCATCGCGATGCTCGCAAGAGAGCGCGGCCGCGGCGATGCCCTGCGCGCGATGCTCGCCTGCGTGCTGCTCGCACCCGCACCGCCGATGCTCTTCATGGGTGAGGAATACGCGGCGTCGACGCCGTTCCTCTACTTCTGCGATTTCTCGGGCGATCTGGCGCGCGCCGTGACCGACGGCCGGCGCAGCGAGTTCAGCCGCTTCGCGCGCTTTGCCGACCCGGCCGCGCGCAGCCTGATCGCCGATCCGAACGACGAAGCCACCTTCG
Source organism: uncultured beta proteobacterium (assembly GCA_963774675.1). Taxonomy (GTDB): domain Bacteria; phylum Pseudomonadota; class Gammaproteobacteria; order Burkholderiales; family Burkholderiaceae_C; genus CAIKUF01. Next base: position 666,748 of record CAVZFV010000014.1, read on the forward strand.
TGCGCAGCAAGCTCGCGTGGGAGGAGCGCGGCGGGCCAACGCATGCCGCGTGGCTCGCGCTGTATCGGCATCTGCTGGCAATCCGGCGTGAAAACGTCGTGCCGCTGCTGGCGCATGCGGCGAGTGGTGTCGCTTCGGTACAGGGCACTGGCATGCTTGCAGTGAGCTGGCCATTGAACGCGCCCGGCGCCAGTGCCCGCCTGCATCTGCTTGCGAACCTGGCTGACGACGCTGCGAGCGCGCGCCACCTGCCTGACGGCGACCTGATCTACGAGAACGTCGCCGGCGCGGGCTCAACTCTGCGGCCGGCGTGGTCGGTGCGCGTCTCGATCGAGCGCTCGTGATGACGGCTGCGCCACCGCGATGAAGCCGGACGACGAGATCGCGGCGAAGCGCGAGCCGCGCGATGCCAGCCGGGTCCCGATGCAAGCCATCATCCCGCGCGCGACCTACCGTGTGCAGTTGAACGCTGGCTTTCGCTTCACCGATGCGGCGGCGCTCGTGCCCTGGCTTGCGCAGCTCGGCATCAGCCACCTCTACTGCTCGCCGTTCCTGCGCGCGCGCGCAGGCAGCCTGCACGGCTACGACGTCGTCGATCACGGCGAGATCAATCCCGAGATCGGCAGCCGCGCCGAGTTCGACGCGCTCGTCGCCGAGGTGCACGCGCACGGCATGGGCCTCTTGATCGACCTCGTGCCGAATCACATGGGCGTGCTCGGCGGCGACAACGCATGGTGGCTCGACGTCCTCGAGAACGGTCGCGCGTCGGCGTTTGCGGAGTATTTCGACATCGACTGGGCACCGGCCGACCCGGTGCTCGCGGGCCGCGTGCTGCTGCCGCTGCTTGGTGATCAGTACGGGCTCGTGCTCGAGCGTGGCGAATTGCAGTTGCGTTTCGCGTCGCAGACCGGTCGCTTCACGCTGCACTACTACGAGCACCAGTTGCCGATCGATCCGAACACGTACCCCGCGTTGCTGCGCCGCGTCTTAGCCGCGATCGAACGGCGCGCGCTGCCGGACGACGCGGCGCTGGCGCTCGATGAGCTGATCGCACGCTTCGACACGCTGCCACGGCGCGACGACGATGATCCCGAGGCGGCGCTGTGCAGGCAGCGCGACAAGATCGGGCTCAAGCGCCAACTCGCGCGGCTCGTGCAGGCGCAGCCGGCGCTCGGCGACGCGATCGGCGCGGAGGTCGCGCGCCTGAACGGAAGGGTCGGCACGCGCGCGAGTTTCGACGCGCTCGATGCGTTGATCGGCGAGCAGGCCTACCGGCTCGCGCAGTGGCGTGTCGCCTCGGACCAGATCAACTACCGGCGCTTCTTCGACGTCAACGAACTCGCCGCGCTGCGCATGGAGCGGCCCGAGGTGTTCGAGGCGACGCATGCGCTCGTCCTTTCGCTCGCGGCGAGCGGGGCGGTCGACGGCATGCGCATCGACCACCCGGATGGCCTGGCCGATCCGGCGGGCTACTTCCGGCGCCTGCAATTGCGCTATGCCGAGCTCGCGGGGGTCGAACTCGATGACCACCCCGGCGAGCCGCTGGCGGCGAAACCGCTGTACGTCGCGATCGAGAAGATCGTCGCGCCGCACGAGAAGGTGCCCGCCGATTGGGCCATACACGGCACGACCGGCTACCGATTCGCGAACGTCGTCAACGGCCTGCTGATCGACGCCAAGGCCAAGTCGCGGCTCGATCGCGCGTGGCGCGCTTTTGTGCGTGACGAGGCGGAGGACTTCGACGAACTCTCGTGGCGCTGCCGGCATGCGGTGATGGACGGCGCGCTCGCGGGCGAGCTGTCGGTGCTCGCGACCGCGCTGCTGCGGCTGGCGCGCGCCGATCGGCGCACGCGCGACTTCACTCTCGCCACGTTGCGCCGGGCGCTGGCCGATACGGTGGCGTCGTTTCCGGTCTATCGCACCTACATCATCGACAAGCCGACCGCGCAGGACAGGCGCTTCATCGACTGGGCGATCGGCCGCGCGCGCCGGCGCAGCCTGGCGGCGGACGCGAGCGTGTTCGATTTTCTGCGCCGCGTGCTGCTCGGCAGGCCGCTGCCCGGCGCAGCTGCGGGCCTGGCCGCGCGCTACAACGCCTTCGCGCGCCGGCTACAACAGTACACGTCGCCGGTCGCCGCCAAGGGCATTGAGGACACCGCGCTGTACCGCCACAACCGGCTGCTCTCCGTCAACGACGTCGGCGGCGACCCGGACGACTTCGGCATGTCGGTCGCGGCCTTTCACGCCGCGAGCGCGGACCGCGCACGCCACTGGCCGCACACGATGCTTGCGACCTCGACGCACGACGCCAAGCGGAGCGAGGACGTGCGCGCACGCATCAACATCATCAGCGAGATGCCCGCCGCGTGGCGGCTGACGGTGCGGCGCTGGAGCCGCATGAACCGCCACCACAAGCGCGTCGTCGACGGCGTGCCGGCCCCGAGCCGAAACGACGAGTACTGGCTCTACCAGACGCTGCTCGGCAGCCTGCCGCCGGGGCCGCTCAACGACTCCGCACTCGACGACTACGGAAAGCGCATCGCGCAGGCGATGCTGAAGGCGGTGCGCGAGGCGAAGGTCGTGTCGAGCTGGTTCAATCCGAACGTGGCCTACGAAGCGGCGCTCGCGGGGTTCGTCGATGCGCTGCTTGAGCGCCGCGAGAGCAACCTCTTTCTGCACGACCTGCAGGAGCTTGCGCCGCGCATCGCGTGGTACGGCGCGCTCAACAGCACGACGCTCGCCGCGATCAAGTGCCTGTCGCCCGGCGTTCCCGACTTCTACCAGGGCCACTCGGCAATCGAGCTGACACTGATGGATCCGGACAATCGCCGGCCCGTCGATCATGAGCGGCGGCGTGCGCTGCTCGCTGGCGCGCAGGCCGGCGATGCGCTGACCGATCCGGCGGCACGCGCGGCCGATCTGCGCGATCTGCTGACCCGCGCGGCCGGCGGCGAGGCGAAGTTTCGAGTCACCTGGGCCGCGCTGCATTTGCGGCGGCGCTACGAGGACATGCTGCGCGCGGGCGGCTATCTGCCGCTCGACGTACGTGGAGCGCATGCCCCGCATGCGGTTGCGTTCGCGCGCCATGCGGGCGACGCGTGGGTCATCGTCGTCGCGACACGGCTCTACGCGTCGTTCGATGTCGCCGCGGGTCAAGCGCCGGTGGGCGACGCGTGGGGCGACTCGATGCTCGCCTGGCCGACCGGCGCAGGCACGCCCCAAGCGCCGGCTGGCGCACGCTGGACCGATGTGTTGAGCCGCCGCGAGCACGCCTTCGAAGCGGGTGAACTCGCGCTTGCCGATCTGTTGCGCGACTTTCCCGTCGCGCTGCTGCATCTGGCGCACCGCGCTGAGCGATGATCGCGGCAAGCTGCTCGAGCACCGCCGCTGCCGACCGATAGCCCTGCGCTTGCCCCTGCGGCAACTTCACGAAAGGAAATCGACATGACGCGCATTGACTACTAGCAGGCCTCCCCAGGAGCATTTCAGGCGATGCTGGGGCTGGAGGGATATGTGCATGGTTGCGGGCTGGAACTTTCACTGCTCGAACTCGTGAAGACGCGTGTCTCGCAGATCAACGGTTGCGCGTATTGCCTTGACATGCACACCAAGGATGCACGCGCCGCCGGCGAGACGGAACAGCGCCTGTATCTGCTGCCCGCCTGGCGCGAGACCGCCGCCTACTCGCCACGCGAGCGCGCAGCGCTGGCCTGGGCCGAAGCGGTGACGCTGATGGCAAGCCAGGACGTGTCCGACGAGATCTACGAGCAGGCGCGACAGCAGTTCGATGAAATGGCGCTCGTCGATCTGACGTTGGCGATCGTCGCTATCAACGGTTGGAACCGTCTTGCCGTCCCGTTCCGTTCCGAAGTGGGCAGCTATCAGCCGCAGGGCGCGCCGGCCCGCCGGGCTGACCGGTAGCGCAAAGACTGCTGAACCCGGTCGCCGCGAGCGCTCTCGAACGTCGAAGTTGCAGGCATGAGCAGGCCCGCCTACGTGATCGGTCATGTCACGGTGAAAGACCCGCAACGCTGGGCCGAGTACCGCAGCGGTGTGCCCGCGACACTGGTCGAGTGGGGTGGCGAGCCGGTGCTGCGAGGCGAACGCCGGGCAGTGTGGGATGGCACGCATCGGCACACCGATACGGTGGTGCTGCGCTTTCCCAGCCTGGATGCCGCCACGCACTGGCATGAATCTCCCGCGTACCAGGCGCTGATCTCTTTGCGGCTGCAGGCAGCCGATCTGGATCTGATCGTTTTCGAGGGCTGATCCCGTCGCTTTCCACCGACGACAACACGTTGCTCCTCGACGCGAGATGGCATCCGACCAGACTCATGCAGTTCGACCGATCCGTTGCCCACGGCAGGGATGAGATCCACGGCGCAGCCCCGACAACGCTGCAGTTCACCATTCCCTTCGACGCCGCGATCTGCGCAACCGAAGATGAACGTCGCGTTCAGGCGTCGTTCATGCACCCCGGCTCAGACTGCAGGCACGGTCCTTGTGGATCGGGTTTCAAGCGAAGGGGAACATCATGACTTCCATGCGACTACTGAAGTCCATCGCCGTGGCCACGACCATCGTGACCGGGGCTGCGGTGGCACAAGCCGGCACCACCCAGGCGCGCGCCGCACAGGACACTTGTCGCAACGATGCGCAAGTTGCCCGCGTCGATCGTCATGACGACGATCGTCACGATGCCGGTGGGCGCTGCGGCGTCCGCAAGCAACGGTCGCACGACGGCCGCGCACACTGGATGACGCCGGTGCTGCTGCCGGTGGCCAACAGCAGCGAGCCGGGCCAGGGGGCCTATGGCTGGCAGTACTTCTCGGCGGCGCGCAAGGCGCGTGCGGTGGTGATCAGCCCGGCAGGGGAATACTTCCTCAGCCGGGGCGACGGGCCGCGACAGATCACCGGACCGGCAGGGCAGCTGCTGGCGACCATGGCAGCGGAGAACTGATTCGGTGAGTCGAAGTGCCTTTGCGACTGCGCAGCGCTGGAGACGCGTGCCCAGGCCAGCGCTGCACAACCGCGCGGGGGCTGACCATCATCAATGCAGGCTGGCGCGAGACCCGTAACCTCGACAGGTGCGTGCTCGAACAGGCACCCCTCGAATGTGCGATCAGAAGCCAAGCCGCAAAGGAACGCGATGAACTGGAGAAACACGACCGACCGCTATGGATCGCTTTCGATCGGCATGCACTGGCTGATGTTGTTGCTGCTGGTCGCTGTCTACGCGGTAATCAATGTGCACGACGTTGTGGAGAAAGGCAGCGCACTGCGCGCCGACCTGAAAACCTGGCACTTCATGCTCGGCCTCGGTGTCTTCGTGCTCGTCGCCGTGCGCGTGGCGACCCGATTCTTCTCCGGGCCGGCGCCCGGCATCAAACCTCGCATCGCGCTTTGGCAGCAGCGCCTGGCGGGCGCGATCCATGTCGCGCTCTACGTCTTCATGATCGGCATGCCGCTGCTCGGCTGGCTTGCCGTCAGCGCCAAGGGTGCGCCGATTTTGTTCTTCGGTGCCCAGTTGCCGATGCTGATCGGACAGGACAAGGCCTTGTACGACGAGCTGAAGGAAATCCACGAGACGATAGGCACGATCGGCTACTACCTGATCGGGCTGCACGCGGCCGCCGCGCTCTTCCATCACTACGTGGCGCGCGACAACACGCTGCTGCGGATGCTGCCGCTACGAGGTCGATAAGCGAACCGGGCCCGCTGCGCGATGATGCGGGGCATGCCAGAGCCTGACGACCTGATCGAACACTGCCGCCGCGAATCGCTCGCGCTGCTCGAGCACAACCTCGTGCCGCAGGGCATCCTCGCGGCCTCGCGCACCGAGGCGGCCGAGGCGCGACGCTACACGCGCATCTTCGGCCGCGACGCGGCGGTCTGTGTATTCGCAATGTGCGGCAGCGGGGTGGAGGCGCTCGAGCGTGGGGCCGTCGCCAGCCTCGATGCGCTCGCCGCGCAGCAGGCCGCCAACGGGCAGATTGCGAAGTATGTCGACCCCGAGGGGCGTGATGCCGATTTCTGGTACCTGGGCTGTATCGACGCGACGCTCTGGTGGCTGCTCGCCGCGGACCACGTGCGGCGCCACGGCCGCGGCATGCAGGATCGCTGGTCGCGCGAGATCGAGCGTGCGATCGCCTGGCTGCAGGCGCAGGAGCATCAGCGCCTGTGGCTGCTGCAACAGAACGAAGCGAGCGACTGGGCCGACATCATGCCGCGCTCGGGCTACGTGCTCTACAGCAATGCGCTTTGGTACGCCGTCAAGACACGCTTCGATTTGCCGGAGGCGGAAGCGACACGCCACCACTTCAACCACCTCTTCCACCCGTTCGAGCGCGACCTGCCAGAGTACCGTCGTGCGCGCTTGCTGCAGCACTATGCGCGGCGCGGCCGGCGCGACCCGGGCCTGTACCTGAGCTTCGTCAACTTTGCGAGCTTCGGCGCCGAGGGCGACGTGCTCGGCAATCTGCTCGCGATCCTGTGCGGGCTGGCGGATGACACAGCCGCGCGGCGCATCGCCCGCACGATCGATGGCGCGGGCGGCGCCCAGCCGTACCCGATCCGCGTCGTGCTGCACCCGCTGTCGCGCGAGGATGAGCTCTGGCGCCCGTACATGGCGCGCCACGAGCAGAACCATCCGCACCAGTATCACAATGGCGGCATCTGGCCCTTCGTCGGCGGTTTCTGGGTCTTGGTGCTGGTGCGGCTCGGCATGCGGGACGCGGCCGTTGAAGCGCTGCAGCGCCTGGCAAGCGTCAACGCGCTCGAGAACTGGCGCTTCACCGAATGGCTGCACGGGCGCACGCTCGCGACTATGGGCATGGCCGGGCAGAGTTGGAATGCGGCGATGTTCTTGCTGGCACATCGCAGCGTTCATGCGGCCGGCGCGTCGGCGGCCGACATGTTCGGCGCGAAGTGCATGTTTCCGTCGTAGCCACCCAGCCGTGCATGAGGCAGCGTGGCGCTGCGCGGGGCGCATGATTGAGTCATCCATCGCTAATCCCATCGTCTGAGGAGCAGAACACATGCAAACCACCCGTCTCGGCAACACCGGCCTCGTCGTCTCGCGCCTGTGCCTGGGCATGATGACCTACGGCACGCCGAAGTGGCGGCCCTGGGTACTCGACGAAGAAGCGAGCCGGCCGCTCGTCAAGCACGCGGTGGAGCAGGGCATCAACTTCTTCGACACCGCCGACATGTACTCGGCCGGCGAGTCGGAGGCGCTGACCGGCAAGTTCCTGCGCGAGTTCTGCCGCCGCGAAGAGATCGTCGTCGCGACCAAGCTCTTCCATCCGGTGAGCATGACGTTTTCGAGCGGCATCGCGCCGAAGGCGAACGGCCACCGGCCGCCGCCTAACACGAGCGGCCTGTCGAGGAAGCGCATCTTCCACGCGGTCGACGCCAGCCTGCAGCGATTGGGACTCGACTACATCGACCTCTACCAGATCCATCGCTGGGACCCCCACACGCCGATCGAAGAGACGATGGAGGCGCTGCACGACGTCGTGAAGGCGGGCAAGGCGCGCTACATCGGTGCGAGCTCGATGTGGGCGTGGCAGTTTGCCAAAGCGCAGCAGGTGGCGCGCGCGAACCACTGGACTCCGTTCGTCAGCATGCAGAACCACTACAACCTCGCCTACCGCGAGGAGGAACGCGAGATGATCCCGCTGTGCAAGGACCAGGGCGTCGCGCTGATCCCGTGGAGCCCGCTCGCGCGCGGCTTCCTTGCTGGCAACCGCAAGGCTGACGACGCCAAGGCGGGCGCGACGTCACGCGCGAATACCGACGAGATCGCGTTGAAGCTCTACTACCGCGCGAGCGACTTCGCGACCGTCGAGCGCGTCACGGCAATGGCAGCGGTCAAGGGCGTCAGCAACGCCACGCTCGCCTACGCCTGGCTGCTGCACAAGGGCATCACCGCGCCGATCTTCGGCGCGAGCAAACTGCCGCAGATCGATCAGGCAGTGGCGGCTGTCGCGTTGAAGTTGAGCGACAACGAGCTGACGCAGCTCGAGGCGGGCTACGAGCCGCATCCGGTGCTGGGGCACAGCTAGGGCAACGCTGAACCGCCGCGAGCACCAGCGCGCTGAGCCCGTCAGGCGCAGCGCGCTACAGTGGGCCGCATGAAGCACATCAGCGAATTTCTCAGCCGCAACGTCGGCGTCGAGCCCTGGGTGGCGTCCTTGATCGCCATCGCATTGGTCACGCTGATCCTCAATCAGGTGGCGCAAGTGCTGCTGCGCCACGCCGCGAAAGTCACTCGCCGGACGCGCACGGTGTGGGACAACGCGCTGGTCAGCACCGCCAGCCGGCCGATATTGGTGGCGATGTGGGTGATCGGCCTGGGCTTCATGGCCCGGGTGCTGCAACGCGAGATCGAACAGTCGTTCATCACCGAGGTGCTGGCGCTGCGTGACGTCGCCCTGATTCTGTGCGTGGCGTGGTTCGTCATGCGCTTCATCGGGCAGGTGGGCCGCAACATCATCACCGCGCGCACTGACCGTGGCGACGAGGTGGATCACACGACGATCGACGCGCTCATCAAGTTGGCGCGCCTGGTGACGCTGGTGGTCGTGACGCTGATGGTGGTGCAGACGCTCGGCTTCCAGGTCGGCGGGCTGCTGGCGCTCGGAGGCGTCGGTGGCATCGCCGTCGGCTTCGCCGCCAAGGATATCCTGGCCAATTTCTTTGGCGGGCTGACGATCTATCTGGATCGTCCCTTCGTCGTCGGCGAATGGATCCGCTCACCCGACAAGGCGATTGAAGGCACGGTCGAATACATCAGCTGGCGCCACACGCGCATCCGCGCGTTCAACAAGAACCCGATCTACGTGCCGAACTCGGTGTTCGCCACCGTCGTCGTCGAGAACCCGTCGCGCATGAGCCACCGACGCATCAGGGAGACGATCGGCCTGCGCTACGACGACTTCGACAAGGTCGCGCCGGTCGCCGCCGACATCAAGGCGATGCTGCGCGAGCACCCCGACATCGATGCCACGCAGACCTTGATCGTCAACTTCGTGCAATTCGGCGCCTCGACGCTCGATCTGATGATCTATGCCTTCACGAAGACGGTGGTGTGGGTCGAGTACCACGAGGCGAAGCAGGACGTGCTGCTAAAAATCGGCGAGATCATCGAGCGCCACGGCGCGCAGATCGCCTTCCCGACGCGCACGCTGCATCTGCATTCGCAGGCGGATTCGCACGAAGCATAGGTGCAGCGCCGCCGCGATCTGTCAGGCACCGCGCCTCAACCATCCCAAGTCGGCGTCGCCCGCAACACCTCCTCGATCGTCGTCACGCCTTCAGCGACCTTGATCGCGCCCGCCATGCGCAGCGGGCGCAGGCCGTCGGCGAGAGCGAGCGTGCGCAGCTTCGAGATATCGGGGACCGGGTGGATTGCGGCGCGCGCGGGTTCGGTGACCTCCAGCAGTTCGTACAGGCCGGCGCGGCCGCGGTAGCCCGTCATGCGGCACTCGAGGCAACCCACGGGCTTGTGGGCGCGCATCTCACCGGTCAGGCGCCAGGGCTTGATGACTTCGTGCAGTGTCTCGGCGGTCGTGTCGACGTCGAGCTGCTTGCAATTCGGGCACAGCGTGCGAACGAGGCGCTGGGCGAGCACGCCGATCACGGTGGCGCCGATCAGGTAGGGCGCGACGCCGAGGTCGACCAGGCGCGTGATCGCTGACGCAGCGTCGTTCGTGTGCAGCGTGCTGAAGACGAGGTGGCCGGTCAGCGCGGCCTGGATCGCCATCTCGGCCGTCTCCAGGTCGCGGATTTCGCCGACCATGATGATGTCCGGGTCCTGGCGCATCAGCGCGCGCAGGCCTTCGGCAAATCCGAGGTCGAGTGCGGGCTGCACCTGCGTCTGGTTCAGCGCCGGCTGGATCATCTCGATCGGGTCTTCGATCGTGCAGACGTTCACCTCGTCGGTAGCGAGGCGCTTGAGCGTGGAGTACAGCGTCGTCGTCTTGCCCGAGCCGGTCGGCCCGGTGACGAGGATGATGCCGTGCGTACGGCCGATCAGGGTCTCCCAGCGCGGCGCGTCGTGCGCGCCGAAGCCGAGCGCGGCGACGTTCTTGGTGGCGGCTTCGGGATCGAAGATACGCATCACCATCTTCTCGCCGAAGGCGGTGGGCAGCGTCGACAGGCGCATCTCGACTTCCTCGCCCTTCGGGTTGCGCGTCTTGATGCGGCCGTCGAGCGGTCGGCGCTTCTCGACCACATCCATGCGGCCGAGGAGCTTGATGCGCGCCGTCATGGCGGCGAGCACGCCGGGCGGCATTTGATACACGGTGTGCATAACGCCGTCGATGCGAAAGCGGATCGCGCCCAAATCGCGCCGTGGCTCGAGGTGGATGTCGCTCGCGCGCTGGTCGAACGCGTACTGCCACAACCAGTCGACGACCTGCACGACGCCCTGGTCGTTGGCGTCAAGCGGCTTGTTGCTTCGCCCCAGCTCGACGAGCTGCTCGAAGCTCGCCGCGGCCGAGCTCTCGCCGCTCTTGATCGCGGCGCGCACCGAGCGCGAGAGGGTGTAGAACTCGGTCGTGAAGCGCTGCAGCTCGACCGGGCTCGCGAGCACGAGCTTCACCGTCTTCTTCGTGTGCGCCTCGATCTCGTGCACCCAGCCGATGTCGAAGGGCTCGCAGGTGGCGACGGTGACTTCGCGCGGGCCAACCTGCACCGGCAGCGCGTGACGCCGTTCGGCGTAGGTGATCGACATCACTTCGGCGACGCGGCCGACGTCGACCTTCAGCGGGTCGATGCGCAGATAGGGCAGGCCGGAGCGTGCGGCGAGCCACTGCGTGAGGGCTTCGGCGTCGAGGTCGATGCCGCGCTTGGCGTCCACCAGACCCGCGCTGCCGAGGCGCACCAGCGGATGCTGGCGGCTGTCGCTGGTGCCGAAGCGCTGCGTCGTGTCGGCAACCGCTGCGGCACTGACCAGGCCGTCTTCACGCAGCCATTGCAGCAACTTGCGCCAGGTCAGCGCAACCCTCGGGCGCTCGCTCTGGTTTTGGGCACCGGTTGCGGTCCCGGTCGTCGTCCCGGTCGTCGTCCCGATCGCCGTCCCGATCGTGGCCCCTGCTGCGTTCTTGCTCGTCATGGCGTTGATTCTGACGCAGTCGTGTTGCCCGCCTTCGGAGTCTGGGGCAAGTCCACGCTGCGGATCATTCGCGGCCACTTGCGCGCCGGCAGGTCCAGGTTCGTCTCGATCCAACCGGCGCGATCTTTCAACAGGGCGCGTTCGGGCAGCGCGACGCCACACGACGCGACAACGACGCTGTTGCCTTCGCGTGTCGGCCGCAGCGGCCAGACGTTTTCGGCGCCGAACGCGGCGACGATGCGCCGCAGGCTTTGCTCGAAGCTCGCGTCCCGGCCGAATAGGTTCACCGTCATCAGCCCGCCATCGACCAGCGTGGCGCGGCAGTCGGCGTAGAACGCCGCGTCGTCGAGCACCGGCGCGGCGGCGTCGTGGTCGTAGAGATCGACGCACAGCGCCTGCACTGTCGCGCGGTTGGCAGCGTCTGCCACCCAATGCGCGGCATCACCTTGCAGCACGGTGAGGCGGGCGTCGTCCGCCGGCAGGCTAAACCACATCCGGCACGCATTGATGACGGACGGATTGAGCTCGACCGCAAGCGTCTGCATGCGCAGCTTGCGGTGGCAATAGCGCGTGATCGCACCCGCACCCAGGCCGAGCTGCACCGCGAGGCCCTCGCCGAGCGATTCGCTCGGGCGCCACAGCATCCACGCCATCATGCGCTGCACGTAGTCGAGTTCGATTGCGAGCGGCTTGTTGATGCGCATCGCGCCCTGCACCCACGGCGTGTCCAGGTGCAGGTAACGCACGCCGGCGATCTCGGAGATCGTCGCTGGCACGCCCTCTGCAACTTCTTGCGCGAGCGCAGCGCGGCCAAAGTGACGGGGCTTCGGTACGGCTACATCGCGCCGACGCTCGAGCGTCATCGCGGTCTTCGCGCGCGTCGAGGAAACGCTTCGCGCAAAAGCGCGATGCTCTGACGCCGCTGCCAGCGCCTGACGTGCGCCGCTTGCGCGTCAGGCAGCCGCGCGGCGAGCGTGAGCGCGGAATCGAGCTGCACATAGAACATGCGGGCCAGCGCCAGCAGAAAGTCGGTGTCACCCGACGCGCCATAAAAGCGCAGCAATGCAGCCCAGAACTGCGTGGTCAGCGTCTCGTGCGCATCCTCGAGCTCGACCAAGGCCGGGACGATCATCATCGGCCCCGCGAGGTGGCGCCAGTTCCAGTCGTTGTCGGGCAGGGCGATCACGTCGGCGAGGATAGCGCGCAGCGATTCGACGAAGCTCGGCCGCTGCTCGAGGATGCGCGTCTGGTGGCGTGCGTAGACCGTCTGCACCTGCGCGATCCAGGTTTCCGCGAGCGTATAGAGAATGGCCTCCTTGCCCGAGAAGTACTGGTAGACGGATGCGATGTCCACGCCCGCCTCGCGGGCGATATGGTTCGTCGTCAGGCGCTGCAGGCCATCGCGTTCGAGCAGCGTCTTCGTGGCCTGCACGATGCGCGCGACGCGCTCATGCGAGCGTTTCTGGCGCGGCAGATTGCGGTAGAAGCTCGTGCCCGACTCGTCCGACATCGCGCGCATGCTAGCGCGCGATGTCAACTTGCCGTCGCCTGGCTGCCGCGGCCCCGGCGCGCTCAGCGCCCGCCTGCCGACGCGAGGACCTGGCCGACCGGTCGCACGGACGGTGCGGTGGCCGTCACATGGCGATGCGTCAACTTGCCGCAGAAGTCGTGGCTTCGGCGGGCAGCGTGCGTGCGCTTCGCGCTGGCCGGCTGCTCGAGCGCGACCGAGCGCAACGCTGCCGGCGCGGCCATCGGCACGACCGTGTTGTCGTAGACGACCTTGCCGTCGAAGATCGTGTAGTGCACCTGCACCGCGAGCAATTCCATTGGCGTGATCGCCGTAACGTCCTGATCGAGGACGACGAAGTCGGCCAGCTTGTCGACTTCGATCGATCCGACTTCGGTATCGAGTCGCAGCGCGCGCGCGGCATTGATGGTGTAGGCGGCGAGCATGTCCTTGAGCGTCACGCGCTCCTTCGCGTTGAGCACCAGGCCAGCGTACTGCGGCTCAAACTCGTTCACTCGCGTGAGGGCGATCGCGGTGGCCGTCAGCGGCGTGTTGGGCATCGGGTCGTCCGGGAACACGTCGACCGGCCAGTCGCTGCCTCCGACCAATTCGGCACCCGCGGCGAGCAGGCTGCCCGCCGGGTACATCAGTTCGAAGCGATCGGGTCGCATGTAGGGCTGCACGGCGTCGATCGTGTAGACGTCGGGCAGCGCCCAGAAGAGCTGCATGTTGGCGGCGACGCCGAGCGCGGCAAAGCGCGGGAAGTCCGCCGGATCGACTACCTGCAGGTGAGAGATCTGGTGCCTGTTGTCGGTCACCCCGTTCTTGCCACGGGCATAGGCGAGGGCATCCAGCACGGCATGGGTCGTGTAGTCGCCGATCGAGTGCGTGTGCACGGTGAAGCCTTCGGCGTCGAGTCGGGTGACGTAGGCGTTGAGCACGCTCTGCTTGAAGTAGCGACCGCCGTAGTTCGTCGTCGCACCGCCGTGGCCGTCGTAGTAGGGGACGATCATTGCCGCCGTCTGCGTCGGGTACTCGATCACGCCGTCCGAGAATATCTTCACGCCGTCGGCCCGGATCAGCGGGTGATTCGCGAAGCGCGCGCGGAGCGCGATCAGGCGCTTGTACTCGACCTCATCGTCAATGACTTCGGAAGCGAGCGTCGCGCGCACTCGCATCTTGAGCGTGCCGTCCTTCGCGAGCGCCTCGTAGGTATCCATCGCATCTTCCGAGGCCCAGGCGTCCTGCACCGAGGTGATGCCTTTCGAGCGGATGAGCTCGATCGCCTGTTGCGCGAGGGCCTTGCGATCGGCGAACGACAGTGGCGGAATCAACGCAGTCACGAGCCCCTGCGCCGCATCCTTCAGGAAGCCGGTCGGGTTGCCGTGAGCGTCGCGCTCGATCTGCCCGCCCACCGGATCGGGCGTCGCGACGGTGATGCCGGCGAGCGTCAGCGCCTTGTGGTTGACCCATGAGGTGTGGCCGTCGATGCCAATCAAAATCACCGGACGCACCGTGCTGATCGCGTCCAGATCGGTCGCCGTCGCGACGAAGGTGGCCGGGTTGACGCTGACAACCTGGATCCACTTGTCATCGGCGGGCGCGGGATCGGCTGCGACGCAGTCGAGCGCGATCTGCACGATCACGTCAACCTTGAGCGCCTCGCCGCCGGCGCTGCATTCGTTCATGTGCTCCGAGCCGAGCACCGGATGGATGTGGGCGTCAATGAAGCCCGGCAGCAGCATGCGGCCGTCGAGCTCGACGATTTTCGTTTCGTCGTTGATGTAGCTGGTCATCGCGGCGTCGTTGCCGACGGCGACGATGCGCCGGCCTCTGACCGCAACGGCGCTCGCGATCGTGCCGCTGGCATCCATCGTCATCACCTTGCCACCGCGCAGAACAAGTGTCGCGGGCCGGACGATGGGATCGTCGCTGCCGCCGCAGCTGACCATGCCGGCCGCCGCGAGGCCGATCGCCGTCAGCCTGCCGAGCCAGCGCCTGAAGTTGTGCTTGTTCATCGAGGACATCCTGAACATCAGTAAATATTGATGTTATGGATTCTGGCATCGCGGCGAGTGCGGATTTCCCCGCACAAACCCTAGGACGCGAGAAGGGGTCAGACTTTGCCGAAGACGCCGAATTCCTCGAACGCCGCGCGCCACGCGTCGAGCTTGCGTTCGAAGGACCAAGTCGCGTTGGCCGGGCTCGTCGAGGGCAGGCGTATGACGGGCACACCGAGCGCGGCGGTTGCCCGCATGAAGCGCGCCGATTCGCCGCCGTTGTGGGCGACGGCACGCAGACGCGGCGCGCGTCTGCGCAGGCTTGCCAGATCGTTTGGCGTTGCGTCCTCGATGGCGCTGTCCAGGCTGCCCTGTCGCCGGCAGCTTGCGTAGACGTCCCACAGCCCGACGCCGCGTTCGCGCAGTACGGTGAGTCGACGGGCGTAGGGCAGCGCAAGCAAATCGATGCCCAGCAGGGCCGACAGGAGTGGCCAGAACTGGTTGCGCGGGTACGCGTAGTACTGGCGCGCCGCGAGCGACGCCGCGCCGGGAAAGCTGCCCAGCACGACGAGCCTCGTGCCGCGGGCAATCACCGGTGGCAGGCCCTGAAGGCGATCGGACGTCACGAGGCGGACCCGGTGCCGTTCGTGATGACGTCGCAGCCATCCCCGACGTCGCGGTCGGCGTCGGCGCGGCCATCGAGATCCGCCTCGAGCCCCGCCAGCCTGGGCAGCGCCGCGTGCGCGTTGGCGCAAGTCGTGGTCGCCGTCCGCTCGAGCGTCCAGCCGCGCAACGCCCCGAGAGTCTGCGCGATGCGCGGCAGCTCACCCGGCTCGTTGCGCGCCTGTGCGGCGCCTCCGGCGCGCTGCTCGGCAGTGCGATACACCCATTGCGGCGGGATGTCGGGGGCGTCGGTCTCGAGCACGATCGCGTGATCGGGCAATGTCTTCGCGAGGTTTCGGATCCGCAGCGCGCGCTCGAAGCTGAGCGTGCCGCCGAAGCCCAGCTTGAAGCCGAGCGCGACGAAGGCCAGCGCCTGCTGCTCGCTGCCGTTGAACGCGTGCGCGATGCCGCCCACCACCGCCGCGCTGCGCAAGTGCTTGAGAAGTTCGTCCGCCGAGCGCCGCACATGCAGGATCACCGGCAGATCGAACTCACGCGCGAGCGCGAGCTGCGCGGCATAGAAGTGCGTCTGGCGTGCGCGATCCAGACCGGGCACGAAGTAGTCGAGCCCGATCTCGCCGACGGCGACGAGGCGCGGGTCGTCGCGCAGCGCGGAGAGCGCCTCGTGCAGCAGCGTGATGTCACCGTCAGCGGCTCGGTCCACGACCAGCGGGTGGATCCCGAGCGCGTACGCGAACCCGTGGGCATGGGCAAGCGTGCGCACGGCGCCGAAGCTCGCCACGTCCACTGCCGGCAGCACGATCTGCTTCACGCCGCACGCACGGGCGCGGGTGATCACGGCGTCGCGGTCGGCGTCGAACTCGGCGGCGTCGAGGTGGCAGTGGGTGTCGATCCAATGCATGCCCTGCATCGTGCCAGCAATTTCGTGCCAGCCATCTCGTGTCAGCAATCCCGAGCGCGGGATGGGCCGCCACGCGGTGCGGCGGCGATTGCTATGCTGGCCGCGGCAGGGTGAGCGTCGAGGCGAGGCTGGCGCGCAAGGCCACCACTCCCGGGCCGCCGCTCCCCGACAACGCAAATTCAACTTCGGAAGCAAGCACATGAAACTAAGTGATCTGCATGCGCGCCTGCTGGGCGTCTGGCAAGGCGAGAAGCAGCTTTGGATGGAGGGCGAAGGCGGGCCCGTGTTCACTTCGACATCGCGGCTTGTCGTCACGCCGGTGGCCAAGGGTTCGTTCCTGTCCTTCGCCTACAGCTGGGCCTTCGACGGCAAGGCGCAGGAAGGGCTGCTGATCGTCGGCAACGACAACGAGGCCGGCGCGGCGAGCGCGGCCTGGGGCGATTCCTTCCACATGAACGCGAAGCTGATGGTGTGCGAGGGTGGGGTCGGGGCGCCAGGTGTCGTCAAACTGAGCGGCCACTATGCGGCGCCGAGTGGACCGGACTGGGGCTGGCGCATCACGCTCGACCTGCCCGCGCCCGAAGGCTTGCGCATCGTGATGCACAACATCGAGCCTTCCGGCGCAGCGCATCTTGCGGTGCAGGCCGACTTCACGCGAGCACCGAGCGCTTGATTCACGCGAGCGTAGAGCGAACGATTTACGCGAGCGCGGATCGCTCAGGCGGAGCGGCCCGGCCTCTTCGCTATCGCACAGGAATGCGCCAGGCGGCGCTTCAGTCCGGCCCGACCAGCACGCCGAGCTTGAGCCGCAGCATGCGGTCGCAGCGCCGCGCGAAGCTCTCGTCGTGCGTGACGAGGACGAACGCCGTGCCCTGCTGGCGCGCGAGCGAGAGCATCAGCTCGAACACGCCGTCGGCCGTTTCGCGGTCGAGGTTGCCAGTGGGCTCGTCGGCCAGCACGCAGGCCGGCCGCGTCACGAGCGCGCGTGCGATCGCGACGCGTTGACGCTCTCCACCCGAGAGCTGCGATGGCCGGTGCGACACGCGATCGGCGAGGCCCACCTGCGCCAGCACCTGGGCCGCCTGCTCGCGCGCCGCATCAGGTGCGAGCCGACGGATGCGCAGCGGCATCGCGACGTTGTCGAGTGCGCTGAACTCAGGCAGCAGGTGGTGGAACTGGTAGACGAAGCCGAGGTGCCGGTTGCGCCATTCGCCCTGCGCGGCGGCGCTCATCGCGGCGAAGTCGCGCCCCATCAAATCAACGCTGCCGGCGCTCGGCCCCTCGAGGCCGCCGAGCAGGTGCAGCAGCGTGCTCTTGCCCGAACCGGACGCGCCGACGACGGCAAGCGTCTCGCCGGCATGCACATGCAGGTTGACGCCGCGCAGCACGTGGACGTCGATGTCGCTGTCCTGGAAGCGTTTGTCCAGGCCGGCGCACTGAAGCACGATGTTGCTTGCCGGGCTCCCGGTCGGCGCTCCTTCGTGGCCCTTGGGGCGCGACGCCGCAGGCATCTTGAGGGCAGCGTCACTCATAGCGGAGCGCCTCGGCCGGCTGCATGCGGCTCGCGCGCCAGCTCGGATAGAGCGTGGCGACAAAGGCGAGCAGCAGCGAGATGGCGACGATCGGCACGATGTCGCCACGCTGCGGGTCGCTCGGCATGCGGCTGATCAGGTAGACGCTGCCTGGCAGGAAGCTCACGTGCAGCAGCCGCTCGATCGCCGGCACGATGACGTCGATGTTGAGCGCAATCACGAGGCCGAATGCGACGCCGCTCAAGGTGCCGATCACACCCGAGGCTGCGCCCTGCACCATGAAGATCGCCATGACCGAGCGCGGGCTCGCGCCGAGGGTGCGCAGAATCGCGATGTCGGCGCGCTTGTCGGTCACGGTCATGACGAGCGTGGAGACGAGGTTGAACGCGGCGACCGCGACGATCAGCGTCAGGATGATGAACATCAGGCGCTTCTCTAACTGAACCGCGGCGAACCAGTTGCGGTTGGTGCGCGTCCAGTCGGTCACGTTCACACTCGGCCCGAGTTCGGTCGCGAGCGCCTGCGCGACTTCACGTGCCTGATTCAGGTCCTTCAGACGCAACTGCACGCCGGTCGGCCCCTCGACGCGAAACAGGCGCGCCGCGTCGTCCACGTTGATCAGCGCAAGGCCGCTGTCGTATTCGTAGTGGCCGGTGTCGAAGCTGCCGACGAGCGTGAACTGCTTCAGCCGCGGCACGACGCCGGCGGGTGTCAACTGGCCGCCCGGCGCGACGAGCGTGATCTTGTCGCCTGCCCTTACGCCGAGCGCACGCGCCAGCTCCGCGCCAAGCGCGATGTTCCAGCTGCCCGGCGTGAGCTTCAAGAAGAGACTGTCGTGCAGCCGCGCACCGAGGTCAGTGACGGTCGCCTCGTCGTCGGGCGAGACGCCGCGCACGATCGCGCCCCGCATGTCTTCGCCGCGCGCGATCAGCGCCTGCGCCGCGACGAACGGCGCCGCACCGAGCACCTGCGGATTGCGGCGCGCCTGCGCCGCCGTGGCGTGCCAGTCGGGCAGTGCCGCGCCGCTGCGGTCGTAGATCTCGACGTGTGCAACGACCGACAACATGCGGTCGCGCACTTCTTTCTGGAAGCCGTTCATAACCGACAGCACGATGATCAGGGCCGCGACGCCAAGCGCGATGCCCAGCATTGACACGCCGGAGATGAAGGAGATGAAACCGTTGCGCCGCCCGCTGCGGCCCGATCGCGTGTAGCGCCAGCCGATCTGCAATTCGTAGGGGAGATTCATGCAGGCGGGATGCTAACCGAGGGACTCGCCAAGGGCTGCGTGATGACGGCACGTCGAAGCTGGTGGAAGCGCGCAAGAGCCCGCAAGACGCCGACCGGGCTGACGCTTGGTGAGCTGAACGGCCGGCTCCTATACTGGCCGGCATCGACCCGAGCGAAGCGCCCATGAAGCACCTGACACCGACCGAGACGCAGGAATTCCTGCACAAGCATCCTGACGCGCTGTTCGTCGATTGCCGCAGCGAGATGGAATACCTGTTCGTCGGCCATCCCCTTGGCACGCTCAACGTGGCGTGGAACGACGGCCCCGACTGGCAGATCAACCCGCACTTCGTCGGGCAGATCACGCGGCTCGCCGGGACCAATCACGCCAAGCGCCCGATCGTGCTGATCTGCCGCAGCGGCAACCGCTCGGTGGATGCCGGCATCGCGCTCGAAAAGCAAGGCTTCGCCGCGATCTGCAACGTGCTGGGCGGCTTCGAGGGCGATCTCGACGACAACCGCCACCGCGGCACGGAGAACGGTTGGCGCTTCGACGGTCTGCCGTGGGAGCAGTGCTGAACGCGGGGCGCTTAGCCATGTTCACCCTCTACGGCTCGAATGGCTCGGGCTCGGCAGCGATCGAGACGGCCCTCGCCGCGTGTGGCGCGGCGTATCGCGTTGTCACCGCGGCGACCTGGGAACCCGAGTCGGCGCTTGCGGAATTGCGCCAGGCCAACGCCTTGCAGCAGGTGCCCACGCTCGTGCTGCAGGATGGCAGCGTGCTCACCGAAAGTGCCGCCATCCTGATCCACCTCGGGCTGACGCATCCGGCGTCCGGGCTGCTGCCGCAGGATGCGGCGCCGCGCGCGCAGGCGATACGCGGCCTCGTATTCATCGCCGCCAACTGCTACGCTGCAATCGGTGTCATCGACTATCCGGAGCGCTGGTGCGCAGAGCCGGGTGAAGCCATCGTCGACAACCTGCGCCAGGGCGCCCGCGCCCGCTTGCATCACTACTGGGACGTGTTCGCCGACGATTTCGGCGCACCCGAACCCTTCTTCGGTGGCGCGACGCCGGGCGCGCTCGACCTGCTTGCTGCGGTGGTGTCGCACTGGTCGGGCGCCCGCGCGCACCTGCATCGCATGCGCCCCGCACTGCACGCGCTGTGCGAGCGTGTCGAGGCGCATCCAAAGTTCGCGCCGATCTTCGCCCGGCATTGGCCGGTGTGACGCGCGAGCGCCGCTCCGCGAAGCCGACCCGCGGCGCCCTGCGTCCGTTCGACGTGGATCCGTCGACGTGCATCCGCTCATCTGAACGACCGCCGCAGCTTCAGCTCCGCGTGGCCGATCGGGCATCAGACCTTCGGACGTAACCTCGCCCACGCCGCACGAAGCCGGCGCGCGCGATCCTCGAACAGGAACGAGCCGGCCAGCACAAGCCCCGCCGACACGAGGCCGGTCAACAGCGCCTCGGCATGCCAGAAGCCGTAGTTGTTGGGGTGTGACCACGCGTCGGCAAATGCGGTCAGGGCGCCGACGAGGAGCGCATTGCCCCAACGGTTCCCGTACAGCCGGCCGATCGGCGTGAAGCTCACCACGAGCGCGAGCACGCCGGTGACGAGCCCGGTCTGCAGCGCCAGCGCCCAGTGCGCTGCGCTCATCACGTTGCCGAGGCTGCCGGGCATGCAGGTCATGCATGCGCTCGTCGGTTGCCAGAAGCGCTGCAGGAAGATCCAGGCGCGTTGCTTGAAGGTGTAGGCGGGCATGGTGGGATCGAGGGTCAAGCCTCGGTCGATTCAGGTCGCGCGTTCTTACCCGCCACGCGCAACGGCGCCTGCTCAGTCGGGCAGCGTCGGGACGACGACGACCTTGCCCGTCGCGCTGCGCGACGCGAGCGCGTTGAGCGCCTGCGGCACCTGCGACAGCGGATAGCGCGCGGAGATCAGCGGCTTCAACTTGCCTTCGCGCATCCAGCCGATTAATTGCAGCATCGCTGCCGCATTCGCCTTTGGCTCGTTGCGCGCGAACTCGCCCCAGAACACGCCGACGATGGACGCCTCCTTCAAGAGCGGAAGGTTGAGGGGGATTTTCGGAATCTCGCCATTCGCGAAGCCGATCACGAGGTAGCGCCCGCGCCGCGCGATCGATCGAAACGCGGGCTCGGTGTAGCCACCACCGACCGGGTCGTAGATCACGTCGGGGCCCTTGCCGTCGGTCGCTTCCTTGATCGCGGCGCGCAGGTCCTGCGTCGTGTAATTGATCAGCACGTCCGCGCCGTGCGCCTTGCAGACGGCGAGCTTCTCATCGCTCGACGCGGCGGCGATCACGCGCGCGCCGACTGCCTTGCCGATCTCGACCGCCGCGAGCCCGACGCCACCGGCCGCACCGAGCACAAGCATCGTCTCGCCCGCCTTCAACTGACCACGATCGACGACCGCATGGTGCGAGGTCCCATAAGCCATCGTGAAGGAGGCCGCCACCTCGGCGTCGATACCGGGCGGCGTCGGGATCAGCAACTTCGCCTTGGCGATCGCCTGCTCGGCAAAGCCGCCGAGGCCGACGAAGGCGATCACGCGGTCGCCGATCTTCACGTTCGCCACACCCTCGCCGAGCGCGCGCACCGTGCCGGCAATCTCGGTGCCGGGGGTGAACGGCAAGTCGGGCTTCATCTGATACTTGCCCTGGACGATCAGCACGTCGGGATAGTTGACCGACGCGGCGTCGACGTCGAGTAGCACCTCGCCAGCCTGCGGATGCAGCGCGGGGAGTTCCTCGACTACCAGAGATTCGGGCGGCCCCCAGGCGTGGCAACGTACAGCTTTCATTGCGGTGTCTTCCTCGGTGATTGCGGCGGATGGCGCTGCGCGCGCGAAACACGCAGTTTATGCGGAGCCCGCGTCCCGCTCTGAGGCGCGACGTGTGCCCTCAAGCGGGCCAGACTGCTGGAAGACCGGGCGGGTACTCCGCCGACGAATGCAGTGATCGCGTCGTCCGTCGGGTGAGCAATCAGATCGAACCTGAGCCTTGGCGATGTTTTGGCATCCCCCTAGATCAGGGGGACACACGATGCACGTTTCGCTGCAACATCGGTACGGGCGTCAGAGGTTTCCGACGCCATCCGCGAATATCTCAATACCTTAAGGAGCTTACCGTGAAAATGATGAAGAGCTTGATCGCGCTGGTGTTCAGCCTGACATGGATGACGAGCGCAATGGCCGTCGACGTACCGTCGAACCTGATCGTCAATGCGGGTGGCATGGAATGGGCGTGGGCTGCGCCTTGTGCGCCTTCAGCCCCGTCTTGCGGCAATGACCTGGTCATGCACGACGGATGGAACGTCGCTGCGGCTGGCGAGTTCGCGTCGAGCTTCACCGGATACGCCGATCTCTCGGCCCAGTTCGGCGGCGGCTCGATGTGTGCGTCGGCCTACTTCAACAGCGGCTACAGCCATTGCGACAACAGCGATGTGCTTGGCGGGTATGTCTGGAACGCGCCTGTTGCCTGGGGAGGTCAACCCAATAACCCGGCCAGCGAGACCTTCGTGGTGCGTGCCGTGCCTGAGCCTGAAACCTATGCATTGATGTTGGCGGGCCTCGCGCTCGTCGGATTCGTGGCGCGTCGGCGCCAGCGTGCCTGAACGCCAAGGCATCAACGCTAGACATGCAGGGCACCTTCGGGTGCCCTGTTTCATTGGAGCGCAGGCAAAGCGCGCTCCCGCCGTGACTGGCGCGGTCCGGCCCGTTGTGGTGCGTGGATTCGCGTCCCGAACGCGATCACAATGCGTCGGCGAAACGCTTCGTCGGACCTTGGCGAAACCGCGATGAACGCATCCGAACCCGGCTGGATGATTCAACTGCGAGCGCGTGCCGAACAGCCGCCGCGGCGGCTGCGCGCGGCGCTTTTCATTGCCGGCTGCGCATCGCCGGTCGGGTCGATCGAGCCGGCACTGGCCGATCGGCTGCGGGCGGACGGCCTGCCGATCACCGCGAACGGTGGAGGCTGGCAGATCGTCGGCGCGGCAGACACGGCGCTCGGCGAGATCGCACTTCATATGTCCACGCACGGCCTGTGTGGCAAATGGCGCGACGAATTGCTCGCGGTGACAGACGAATCGTTGCAGCGCCACGCTGTGATTGAGCGCGCCGCCGTGCGCCCGCTCGGCATCGCGACCTTCGCGGTGCACTTGGTTGGTTTCACGCCGCAGGGCGGTGTCTGGGTGCAGCAGCGTGCGCTCGACAAGGCGACCGATCCTGGTCAGTGGGACACGCTCGTCGGCGGTCTCGTTGCGGCGGACGAGAGCGATTCGCTCGCGCTGCAACGCGAGACCTGGGAAGAGGCAGGGCTTCGCGCCGATTCGTTGCGCGGCCTGGCCAAGGTCGACCGCATCAAGGTCCGTCGACCGGTCCACGAGGGCTACATGGTCGAGCACATCGACATCTTCGAGGCCGTCGTGCCCGAAGGCCTGGCGCCAGTGAACCAGGACGGCGAAGTGGCGCGCTTCGAGTGCATGAAGCCGGACGATCTGATCGAACGGCTCGCCGCGGACGCGTTCACACTCGAAGCGGGGTTGATACTCGCGCGCAGCCTTGCGCGGCGCGGTCAGCGGGTTTCATAGCCGAGTCGCACGGCGCCGAGCCCGGTGGCCTGTGGACGGTCAGTCCCGTGCACGGACCGCAAGGCTCTGTGTCGCGCGCCCGATCAGTCCCGCTTCGTCGTACAGCGCTGACTCGGCCAGACCACAGCCGTTGCCGCCGAGTTGCGTGCGCGCGTCCAGGCAGATCCACTCGCCCACCGGCCGGCGCAGCAGGTTGATCGTCAGGTCGCAGTTGACGAAGCTGTAGCGTTTGAAGTCGAGCGCCGCGCTGATGCCGTTGCCCGAATCCGCGGCGACCGCGACGCGCTGGTAAGGGCTGGGCGTTTCGCCGTCGACCAGCGCGTATCGCATGCGAAACCAGATGCTGCACGGGCCCGCCCATGGGCGCCCTTCGGCGATCCGGTTTTCGACCAGGTCGGCGTACCCCAACTGGCTCCCTGCGAAGGGCATCGCTGTGGACTCGCTGAGGTCGGGAAGGCGTGGTGCGGCAGGCAAGGGATGGCCGGGCGTGCCCGGCGGTGTCGGCGTCTCGACCTCGCGTTGCATCAGCGCCGTGAATCGGGCCACGTCCTTGCCGCCTGCCGATACGCGGGCCGAGTAGTGCGCGGCATTGCGGCCGACATAGTCCTCGTGCACCTGGACGATCAACTGGCCCAGCGGCACCGGGCGCACCAGGTTTCCGGTGAGGCGCGCCATGTGCGCCAGCCCGTGCGCAGCGCCGGCGTGCTCGATCGCCCGGCAGACCAGTGCGGTAGGTGGCCCGGCGTGCTGATGGCCCGGGTCCCAGGGCCCACGCGTCAGTTCACTGGCGTCGAACGTGTCGTCTGAGGTGCGGTGGTAGGCGCTGGAAGCTGTCGAACTCATGGCGGATTTCTGACGTGAAAGGTGCATCGCAGTCTAGCGGCGATGCGCGATTTTCTGATTCTCAGTCTGCTGCCAGCAACCGTGTCGCCAAAGCCTCCGCCACCTCGATGCCATCGACCCCGGCGGACATGATGCCTCCGGCGTAGCCGGCGCCCTCGCCGGCCGGGTAGAGGCCCTTGACGTTCAGGCTCTGGAAGTCGCGCCCGCGCGTGATGCGCAAGGGTGAGGAGGTGCGCGTCTCGACGCCGGTGAGCACCGCGTCGGGCAGCGCGAAGCCCTTGATCTGGCGCTCGAATGCGGGCAGCGCTTCGCGGATCGCGTCCAGGCAGTAGCCAGGCAGGCTTTCGTTGCCGGTTTCGGCCAGGTCAGTCGGCCGCACGCCGGGCGTGTACGATGGCAGCACGCTGCCGAAGGCGGTGCTGCGTTGGAGCTTGACGAAGTCGGCTAGCAGTTGACCCGGTGCGACATAGCCGCCGCCGCCGAGCGCGAAGGCACGCGATTCCCAGAAGCGTTGGAACGCGATGCCGTCGAGCGGATTGACGGTGCCTTCCTCCATACGGTCTTGCCGATAGTCCTGCGGCGTAATTCCGACGACGATGCCGGCGTTCGCGTTGCGCTCGTTGCGTGAATACTGGCTCATGCCATTCGTCACGACGCGATCGACCTCGGACGTCGCGGCAACCACCGTGCCGCCCGGGCACATGCAAAAGCTGTAGACCGAGCGGCCGTTCTTCGCATGGTGCACGAGCTTGTAGTCCGCCGCGCCGAGGATCGGATGACCGGCGCTCGGCCCGAAACGCGCGGCGTCGATCAGGCTTTGCGGATGCTCGATGCGAAAGCCGATCGAGAACGGCTTGGCCTCCATGAAGACGCCGCGCGCCCGCAGCATCGCGAAGGTATCGCGCGCGCTGTGGCCGAGAGCGAGCACGACATGGTCGGCACGCAGTTGCTCGCCGGAGGCGAGCGTCACGCCACGCACGCTGCGCGCGTCGTCGTCGCCTTCGATCAGCAGATCGGTCACGCGCTCGCCGAAGCGGACCTCGCCGCCGAGGGCATGGATCTCGGCACGCATCTTCTCGACCATCGACACGAGGCGGAAGGTGCCGATGTGCGGCTTCGCAACGTAGAGGATTTCTTCCGGCGCGCCGGCCTTGACGAATTCCGTCAGGACCTTGCGCGTCAGATGCCGCGGGTCACTGATCTGGCTCCACAGCTTGCCGTCCGAAAACGTGCCCGCGCCGCCTTCGCCGAACTGCACGTTCGACTCCGGGTCGAGCACGCCCTGACGCCACAGGCCCCAGGTGTCCTTCGTGCGCTCGCGCACCGCCTTGCCGCGCTCCAGGACGATCGGCCTGAGGCCCATCTGCGCGAGGATCAGCGCGGCAAAGATGCCGCACGGCCCGAAGCCGACGACGATCGGGCGCGCGCCGTCGCCGGCATGCCAGTCGGTTGGCGCATGCCCGGCAAAGTGATACGTCGTGTCCGGCGCGGTGCGCACATGGGCGTCGCCCGCGAAACGCGCGTGCACCTCGGCTTCGTCGCGCACTTCGCAGTCGATGGTGTAGATGAGCTGGATTGCGCGCTTGTTGCGCGCGTCGTAGCTGCGCTTGAAGACGCCGAACGCGATCAGGTTGGTGTCGGCGATGCCGAGGCGTGCGAGGATTGCAGCCTGCAACACGGCATCGGCTTGGACGCCGAGTGGCAGCCTCAGTTCGGTGATGCGCAGCATCGGTGTGAGGTCGGCGCTCGGCAGTCGTCGGTCGGCGCGTGCGGCAGTCGTCAGTCAGGACGTGCGGCGCATGCGAGCGGCGTCAGCGCCCTGCAGCACCCTGCAACTTTCTGCCGCGCGGGGCCTCAGGGCGCTGCGCCCACGAACTGCTCGCGGCGGCTCAATCCCCCCGCGTTTCGTGCAGCTTCAGCCGCCCTTCTTCGAGCGCTTGCCCGGGTTCTTCTTGCTGCGCGTGGCCACGCCGCGCTCCAGGCTGACGCGCTGGCCCTTGCGCGCAGTGCGCGTCACGCCGATCGGCGCGGGCGGTTGCGGGGTGGCGCGGCGGTCGGCTTCGGTCTTGATCTTGTTACCCACGAGAGACTCCATTGAGGAAGGTTTGTCAACCCGGGATTAGGCCACAGGCGGGAAAGGTCCGGTGAAGGGATCAAATGAAGCGTTCGTCCAGCCGCAGGTAGCGCCACTGTCCGACGGGCAGGTCGCCGAGCATCACGTTGCCGATGCGCACGCGCTTCAGGCCGGTCACCTTCAGGCCGACCGCCTCGCACATGCGGCGGATCTGGCGCTTCTTGCCTTCGCGCAGGACGAAGCGCAACTGCTCGGCATTGACCCATTCGACGTGCGCGGGCTTGAGCGCCTCGCCGTCGAGTTCGAGGCCGTGGTTGAGCAGTGCGAGGTCGGCAGCGGACAGCGGCACGCCTTGCGGCTCGACGCGCACCAGGTACTCCTTCTCGACCTCGGAGTCCTCGCCGATCAACTGGCGCGCGATGCGGCCGTCCTGCGTCAGCACGAGCAGGCCGGTGGAGTCGATGTCGAGCCGCCCCGCCGGTACCAGATGGCGCAGGTGGCTGAGCAAGAAGCGGATGCCCGAATGGTCGTCGCGCCATTGCGTCTGCGGCTTGACGAGCACCATTGCGGGTTCGTAGCCGTCCTCGGCCTGGCCGCTGACCCAGCCGATCGGCTTGTGCAGCAGCACCGTCACGCGCTGCGCCTGCTGGAAGCGCGCCTTGGCGTCGAGCGTGATGTGCTGACCGGGCAGCACGCGTGAGCCGAGCTCGGAGACGACCTGGCCATCGACGCGCACCCAGCCCTTCGGGATCCACTCGTCGGCCTCGCGTCGCGACGCAATGCCGAGCTCGCTCATGCGTTTGGAAAGGCGCATGCTGCCGGTTGCAGCCTCCGGCACGGCGCCGCGTTCCTCGCGCGGCGGTGCGCGCATCGGGGCATGTGTCGGGGCACGCGTCGGAGCGCGCGTCGGAGCGCGCCGCGCCTGCTGCGGCCGGTCACTCGGTGTGTGCACCCGTGCGTCGCGCTGATCACGCGACGGCCCGGCAGCGGGCGCTGCTTGCCCTCTCTCGGGTCCATGATCGGTTCGATCGCGCTCTCGTGCGGGTCGGGTCGATCGCTCATGCGGGCGCTCCTGCACCGGCGGGGCTTCCCGCTCGCGCCTGGCCTCGGCGAGTGTCGGGCGCGGGCGCGGTGCACTGGTGCGCACACGGTCGCGCCCGGCAGCGACTTTGGCGGCCGGCTTGGGCTTGAGTTTCAGGGTGACCATGGCAGTTCGATCTTGGTGAAGACCGATTGAACCATGGCGCGCAGGCCGCTTACAGTGTCGGCCCGAACAGTTCGTGCAGCGCCTGCGCGTACTGCGTCTGGCCGAGCGCGTTCGCGTTGTGGTGCGAGCCACCCTCGACAAGCACGAAGCGCTTGGGCGAACGCGCCTGCTCGTAGAGCGCGCGGCCGAGTTCGGGGCGGATCAGGGTGTCTTCGCTGCCGTGGACGACGAGCACCGGCACGCGCACCTTCGCGATGCGACTTGCGGCGTCGAAGCGCTGCGTGATCAGGCCCGTCAACGGCAGCCAGCCCCAGGGCTGCGTGTTGAACACGTCCGGGATCGACGTGAAGCTGCCTTCGACGATCAGCCCGCTCGCGTCGTCTACCTGCGCCGCGAGATTGACCGCGATTGCGCTGCCGAGCGAATGACCGAAGATGTAGCGTCGCTGCGCCGGATGCTCGCGTTCGATCCAGGCCCACGCGGCACGCGCGTCCTCGTAGGCGCGCTCCTCGGAGGGCAGTTCGTCGCCGCCGCTGCTCTTGCCGAAGCCGCGATAGTCGATCGCAAGCACCGAGTAACCGAGCGCCGCCATGCGCCGCACGCGCGGCGCGCTGCCCGTCACGTCCCAGCGCGCGCCGTGCAGGTACAGAAGTACCGGCGCGTGCGGGTTCTCGTTGGCGAGCCACAGCGCGTGCAGTTGCGCCGGCTCGCCGGCCTCGCGCGAGGTGAAGCTGATCCACACCGGCGTCATGCCCTCAGCCGCTTGCGCGCCGGCCCACCAGGTTTCCTTCGCGGGCTGGAAGATCAGGCGACGCTGTTGATGGTCGAGCGTTGCACATCCGCCGAGCGTCGCGGCGGCAAGCGCAACGAAAGCCAGCCATCGGCGAGGAGAGGCAATTCTCAGCATCGTCTGCTGACCGGAAATCCCGCTGGAAGTTCAACCGCAGGGGCGTTGCAGGTCTCGCCCAGGAGGGAGACACAGGTTTCGCCCACGAGGGTGGTGCAGGTTCTACCCACGAGGATCATCAGGGATCACCCCCGAGGGTGATGGGCCGCATGCAGCGTGCGCAGCCGTTCGCGCGCGACGTGGGTGTAGATCTGGGTCGTCGAAATGTCGGCGTGGCCGAGCAGCATCTGCACCGCGCGCAGATCGGCGCCGTGATTCAGCAGGTGCGTCGCGAACGCATGGCGCAAGGTGTGCGGCGAGATCGGCACACCGATGCCGGCCGCGAGCGCATGCTTCTTGATCAACAGCCAGAAGCTCTGACGCGTCATGCCGGCGCCACGTGCGGTGACGAACAGCGCGTCGCAGTTGCGGCGCCGGAGGATCTGTGCGCGCACGCCGCCCATGTAGCGCACGAGCCAGCCGCGCGCCTCTTCGCCGAAGGGCACGAGGCGCTCCTTTGCGCCCTTGCCAGTGACGTGCAATGCGCCGTCCGACAGACCGACATGCACGCTCTTCAAGCTGACGATCTCGCTCACGCGCAGGCCGCTCGCGTACATCAGCTCGAGCATCGCGCGGTCGCGCAGGCCGAGCGGTGACTCGATGTCCGGCGCAGCGAGCAGCGCCTCGACCTGCGCCTCCGACAGTGTCTTGGGGACGCGCATCGGCTGGCGCGCCGAAAGCAGGCGCAAGGTCGGATCCGCGCTCACACGGTGCTCGCGCAACGCCCAGCGAAAGTAGCGCTTGAAAACGCTCAGGCGTCGGTTGGCCGTGCTGGCGCGGCTCGCGTCGTGGCGCGCGACGCCGTGCGCCTGCAGATCGCTCTCGAGGCTCGCGTCAAGTTCGCGGTCATGGGTTGCGCCCAGCCACTGCGCGTAGAGCGTCAGGTCGCGCCGGTACGCGGCAAGCGTGTTGGGGCTCAGGCCATCCTCGATCCACAAGGCGTCCGCAAAGCGGTCGATGGCGTCCTGGCTGCGTTCGAACGCGGTCGGCAACGCGATTTCTCCTGGTGTGCGCCCCGCGGCGAGGGTTGAAGCACGACGCTGCGCGTCGTGATCGGTCGGCTTGGACGGCATCGCGCTGAGCATACCCGTGCAGCGCGCCACGGTTCGCACTCCCTCACGCGCTGGCACACTCACCACATGGCCAATGCGCTGATGCTCGTCCCCGACTTCCTGCTCATTCTGTGCGGCTTCCTGCTGTGCCGCTACACGGCGCTCGATCGCGGTGTGTGGGACGGCGTCGAGCGTCTCGTCTACTACGTGCTGTTCCCGGTCCTGCTGTTCAACTCGATCGTCAAGACGCCGCTCAATCCCGGCGCCGCGATCGATGTCGTGCTGAGTGGTTGGGGCATCACGCTCGCCGGCGTCGGGCTCGCCTATGCGTTGCGGCTCTGGCCGAGTGTGGACGCGCGGCTGCATGCGTCGGGCGCGCAGACGGCGTTTCGCTTCAATTCGTTCATCGGCCTCGCGCTTGCCGAACGGCTCGGCGGGCCGCAGGGCCTGGCCGTCGTCGCGCTCCTGATCGCGGTGTGCGTGCCGGTTTGCAATCTGGCCGCGGTGTGGCCGTTGGCGCGCCACGGCGGGCACACCTTTGGGCGCGAGATCGCGCGCAACCCGCTCATCATCAGCACCGTCGTCGGCCTCGTAGCCAATCTTTCCGGCGTGCACTGGCCGGAGCCGGTCGCGACGGCGATGCAGCGCATCGGCCTGGCAGCGTTGCCGCTCGGTCTGATGACGGTCGGCGCCGGCTTGCGCATGGGTGAGCTCAAGGCAGCGCCGGGCCTCGCGACCGCGCTGCTCGCGATCCGCCACCTGGCGCTGCCGCTGGTCGCGATCGTGTTGACCGCGCTGCTCGTGCTGCCGCCGGCGCAGCGCGTTGTGGTCGTCGCGTTCGCCTGCCTGCCGACCTCGTCGGCGTCCTACGTGCTTGCCGCGCGCATGGGCGGCAACGGGCCCTTCGTGGCCGGGCTGGTGATGGTCTCCACCATCCTTTGCGTGTTCAGCGTGCCGCTGTGGATGGCGCTGCTGGAGCTTGTTTCGTGACCTTCGTTCAGGCGACCTTCTTCGGCGGCCACACGTCCCAGGCGGTGGCACCGACAGGCTCGCCCCAGAGATCGATCGAGATCGGCGTACCGACATGAACCCGATTCGCCGCGGCGCCGCGCAGGTAGGCGAGGCCGATGCAACGCCCTGCGCCGTAGCCCCAGCCGGCGGATGAAAGTTCGCCGACCGATTCGCCCTCGATCGAAAGCGCCTCGCCGCCCCAGATATAGGGCTCGGGCGCATCGAGCACGACGCTGACTAGCTTCTTGCGCAGCGGCTGCCCTCGCGCCGCAAGCAGAGCCGCCTTGCCGATGAAATCGGCCGGTTTGTCGAGCTTGACGGCGTACGAAAGCCCGGCCTCGAACGGCGTCTCGTCGGGTCCGAGTTCGGCGCTCCAGGCGCGCCGGCCGGCCTCGATGCGCAGCGCGTCGAGTGCGTAGTAGCCGGCGTCCGTCAACCTAAGGTCGCCTCCGGCCTCGTGCAGCGCGAGATACACATGACGCGTCATCTCGACCGGCACGTAAAGCTCGAACCCCGGCCCGCCGACGTAGCTCATGCGTGCCGCGCGGACGCGGGCCAGGCCGAGATCGATCTCGCGTGTGTGGCTGAACTTGAGCGTTGCCAGATCCTCGGCGCCATTCGCCGCCGCATTCACGACCCCGACGCGGGCGAGCAACTCGCGCGCCTTCGGCCCCATCACACCGAGCACGCACAAGAGCGCGCTGACATCGGTCAACACAGCGTGCTCGTGCGCTTCGATATGGCGCACGATCCAGTCCGCATCACGCGTCGCCTGCGCCGAGCCGGTGACGATCAGGAAACGCTGCGCCGAAAGACGAATGATCGTCAGGTCGCTCTCGAAGCCGCCGCGTGCGTTGAGCATTGCGGTGTAGGCCATCTTGTCCACCGGCACGTCGATCTCGTTCGCGCAGAGGCGCTGCAAGACGGCGAGGGCGTCGCGGCCTTCGAGGTAGAACTTGGCGAACGAACTCTGGTCGTAGACCGCGACCGCCTCGCGCGTCGCGCGCTGCTCGGCGATCATCCAGTCGAGCCATTCGGGTCTACCAAGACCGTGCGCGGCATCAGGCGCGCCGGCGGGCTTGAACACATTCGCACGCTCCCATCCATTCTTCGCGCCGAACACGGCGCCGCGCTGGGCAAGCATGTCGTAGAGCGGTGACGTGCGCAGCGGCCGCGCGGTCTCCAGTTCCTGGCGCGGCCAGCGCATTGCATAGTGCAGGCCGAGCGTCTCGCCGGTGCGTGACGCGAGCGACTTGCGGTTCGCGGAGAAGGGCGCGAAGCGGCGAATGTCGACGTCCCACAGATCCAGCGGCGCCTCACCACCGACGATCCATTGCGCGATCAGGCTGCCCGCACCGCCCGAGTTGGCGATGCCGGCCGAGTTGAAGCCGGCGGCGACGAAGTAGTTGCGCATCTCCGGCGCTTCGCCGAGGATGAAGTTGCCGTCCGGCGTGAAGCTTTCGGGGCCGTTCAAGAGCATCTTGATCTTCGCCGTCTCCAGGCACGGTGTGCGGTGGATCGCGTTCATCATCAGGATCTCGAACTGGTCCCAATCCTCGCCGAGCAGCTCGAAGCGGAAGGTGGACGGGATCGGGTCGACCGTCCACGGCTTGGCCTTGGGCTCGAAGCCGCCCATCACGAGGCCGCCGACTTCCTCCTTGTAGTAGATGAAGCCGTCGGGGTCGCGCATCACCGGCAGCATCGGGTGCACGCCTTCGATGCGGTCCGTGACCATGTAGAAATGTTCGGCCGAATAGAGCGGCACGTTGACGCCGGCGAGCCGCCCGAACTGGCGCGCCCACTGGCCGGCGCAGTTGACGAGGATCTCGCAGGCGATGTCGTGCGGCTCGCCGTCAAGCTGGACGCGCACGCCCGACACGCGGCCGTGCTCATGCATCACGGCGGCGACCTCTACACCCTCGACGATCTTCACGCCGCAGTTGCGCGCACCCTTGGCGAGCGACATCGTCAAATCGGCAGGATTCGCCTTGCCGTCCCCCGGAATCCAGATCGCGCCCTGCAGATCGTCGGTGCGCAGCAGCGGATACATCTCGCCCGCGCGCTGCGCCGAGATGGCTTCGACCTCGATGCCGAAGCTGCGCGCGAGCGCCGCCTGCTTGCGCAAGACCTGCATGCGCTCTGGCGTGCGTGCGACGTTGATGCTGCCGCATTGCTTCCAGCCGGTCGCAAGCCCCGTCTCGGCCTCGAGCTGCGCATAGAGCTCGATGCCGTAGGTGCTCATGCGCGTCTGGTTGCGGTTCGGCCGCATCTGGCCGACGAGGCCCGCCGCGTGCCAGGTGGTGCCGCAGGTGAGCTGGCCTTGTTCGAGCAGCAGCACGTCGGTCTGACCGAGCTTGGCGAGGTGGTACGCCGTCGAGCAGCCGGCAATGCCGCCGCCGACGATGACGATGCGGGCCTGTGTGGGAAGGGTCATGGGGTCTGCTCCGTTCGGCGGTCGGTCTGGAAGGGTTCGCTCAAGCCGGCGCGAGGCGCAAGGCCATCACGCCGGCGACGATGCACGCGGTGCCGGCCGCGCGCCGCAAGCCGAAGGACTCCTTCAGCAGCAGCGCGCCGATGAGCACCGCGAACAGCACGGAGGTCTCGCGCAAGGCAGCGACAGCCGCCACCGGCGCGCGCGTCATCGCCCAGAGCGCGATGCCATAGGAGCCGAGCGATGCCATGGTGCCCATCAGCGCCACCGGCCAGCGCTTGCGCAAGTGCGCCCATGCGGCCGGCCGAGCGGCCGCGCCGCGACGATGCATGACGAGCAGAAAGTAGGGCACGCCGTCAATCATGAAGAGCAGCGCCACGTACTGCAGCGCGTTGCCGCTCGCGCGCACGCCGATGCCATCGATGATCGTGTAGGTGGCGATGATGCAGGCGTTGAGCAGTGCGAACTGCACTGCACGCCGGTGGTTGCCGCCCGGCGACGACGGCGACAGGCCCACCAGCAGCACGCCGCTGCTGATGCCGGCGACACCCAGCCAGGTGGCGAGCGAGAGGGTCTCGTCGATGATCGCGCCGCCGCTCATCGCGAGGATGAACGCGACCAGCAGCGGCCCGGTGCCGCGCATGATCGGGTAGGTGAGCCCGAGGTCCCCGTGCCGATAGGCGCCCGCCAGCGCGATGTAGTAGCCGACATGGACGGTGACTGACGCCGCGAGCCAGGGCCAGGCCGCGCGCTGCGGCAGGCCGACGACGGCCAGCAGTGCGGCACCGACGACACAGCCCAGGACGTGAATCAGCGCAGTGTCGAGCGCCGTGTCGCTGCCCGACTTGATCAGCGCGTTCCACGACGCGTGCAGCACCGCCGCAAACAGCACCGCGGCGACGACCGGCCAGGTGAGCGTCATGCCAGGCGGGAAGTACTGGCGTCAGGCAATTGCATTCACGCAGCGGCATTCACGCCGCAGCATTCACGCAGCGCGCGGCGCGCTCGAGAAAGTGCGCGAGCGTCGGTGTTTCAAGCCCCTCCTGCTTCGCGAGGTCATCCCAGACGCGCAACACGATCGCGTTGCGCGCGCCTGGGCGCAGCACGAACGACTTGGCCTCGTCGTCGCTGAAGACGCCGCCCTGCAGCTGCAGGCTGCGTTTGGAGTCGTCCGACAGACGTTCGTGGTAGCCCTCGCGGGTGCGGCACAGGTAGCGCTTGGCGTCCACGTGGCCGCCGATTGCGCCCAGCACTCGCGGCGGGAAGTGCTCGCGCAGAAAGGGCAGTGCGGCAATCTGGTGCTGGTCGTCCATGCCCCGCAGCGTCGGCGTGTCGTCGTGCGGGGTCTCGCGTTCAGCGAGCAGCATGTGGCCGAGGTCGTGCAGCAGGCAGGCGGTGACGAGTTCGTCGCCTGCGCCGGACTGCTCGGCCAAGTGCGCCGTCTGCAGCGCATGTTCGAGCTGCGTTACCGGTTCGCCTTCGTATTGCGCCGCGCCGCGGGTGGCGAAGAGCTGATGGATGTCTTCGAGAATGGTCGGCATTTGCGCGCGGGCCCTGTATCACTCGTCGAGTGCGGCGGGCCGGGTGGCACCGCGCATCCGGCTCTCCTCGAAGCGCATGCCCTGCTTCAGGCGTGTCGGCGCGAGCGCGCCGGCCTGCTCGAGGATCGGGT
Source organism: uncultured beta proteobacterium (assembly GCA_963774675.1). Taxonomy (GTDB): domain Bacteria; phylum Pseudomonadota; class Gammaproteobacteria; order Burkholderiales; family Burkholderiaceae_C; genus CAIKUF01. The sequence goes on from CAVZFV010000014.1 coordinate 701,511, forward strand.
AGGCAATCGAGCAGATGTGAGAGTTGATGCGTTTCAGGTCGCTGATGAGGTCGATGTGAAGAGCGCTCGTCTCGACGCTTTGCAACGTGTTCTCGCTCAGCCGTTCAAGGTGCGCGTTCGCGTAGTCGCGCTCGAGATCGCGGAACTCGGCCTTTTGCTGCAGCAGCCGGTGCGCGTCGCGCACATGGCCGTCGAGGAACACGCTCATCCCGAGTCGCAGGTTGACGAGCAGGCGCTCGTGCAGGTCGGTGACTTCGGCCATGCCGGCATCGGAAAAGCGGCGGCCGCGGCGAATGTTCTTGTCTTCGACCTCCTGAATCACGCGCTCGATGATGTCGGCGATCTGCTCCATGTTGATCGTGAACGAGACGATGTCGGTCCAGCGGCTGCCTTCGCGCTCGGAGAGCGATGCGCGCGAGATCTGGGTCAGGTAGATCTTGATCGAGCCGTAGAGCGCGTCGACGGTGTCGTCGAGTGCGCGCAACTGGCGCGCGAGCGCGAGGTCTCCGGTCTGAATCACGGTCAGCATCCCGCGCAGCATCGTCTCGACGACGTCGGCCTGGTGCAGCGCCTCGCGCGCCGCGCACGAGATCGCGAGCGAGGGCGTATCGAGCGCGACCGGGTCGAGGTGGTTGGGCCGGTCGGTGGCGGGTGCTTGCGGCTCCTTCAGCCAGCGTTCGACGAGACCGGCGATGAACGGTGTCAGGCCCATGAAAACCAGCGCCAACGCAACGTTGAAGGCCAGGTGGAAGCCCACGACCTGCGCATGCAGCGGCATGGCCAAGGTCTCGCGCCACGTCTTGAGGAACGGCATCAACGGCAGGAAGGCCGCGATGCCGAGCAGCCGGAACAGCAGATTGCCCACCGGCACGCGGCGCGCCGTGGCGCTCGAGTGAGCGGTAGCAATGATGGCGAGCAGGCCGCTGCCGAGATTCGCACCCAGCACGAGCCCGAGCGCGATCGGCATCGGCAGCATGCCGGACGCGGCGAGCGTCGCGACGAGCAGCACGATCGCAAGGCCCGAGTACGCTATGACGGTCAGCAGCATGCCGACGACGATTTCGAGCAGCACCTCGTTGGGCATCGCGAGCAGCAAAGCCTGCATCTCGGGGGAGCCGGTAAGCGGCTTTGTCGCAGCGACGATCAGCTGCAGCGCCAGCGTGATGAGGCCGAGGCCGATCGCGATCCGCCCGAGCCGACCAGCGGTGGTGCTCTCGCGCATGATGAAGACGACGACGCCACCGAAGATCAGGAGCGGCGACAGCCACGACAGATCGAACGAGAAGACGACCGTCATCATCGCCGAGCCGATGTCAGCGCCGAGCATCACCGCAAGCGCCGGCGCGGTTGCGATCAAGCCCTGACCGACGAAGGACGCGACGATCAACCCGGTCGCGGTGCTCGACTGCACGAGGCAGGTCACGCCCATGCCGGCGCCGGCGGCAGCAAAGCGGTTGCGTGTGCTGTGGGCCAGCACCGAGCGGAGCTTTTCGCCGAACACGCGCAACATGCCGGCGCGCACGATGTGCGTGCCCCACACCAGCAGGGCGATCGCCGCGAGCAGATTAAGTAGATGTGTCACTTCGAGTTATGGGCAGGTCACCAGGGCAGCGAGTACGTCTTGACGTTGGTGAACCCCTTCATCGCCTCTTGTACGCCTTCTTTGTAGCCCAGGCCGGAATCCTTGATACCACCGAAGGGTGTCAGCTCGAGCCGGTAGCCGGGCACCTCGCGCACGTTGACGCTGCCGACCTGCAACTCGGCGACAAAGCGCGTGATGTGGTCCAGCCGCTGCGTGCAGACGGCCGACGACAGGCCGAAGGGGGAAGCGTTGACGATTGCGATCGCCTCGTCGATGTCGGCGAACTCGATGATCGGCGAAACCGGGCCGAAGGTCTCTTCGCGCACGACGGTCATCTGCGGCGTCACGCGGTCGAGTACGGTCGGCGCGTAGAGCGCGCCGCGCCGGACGTTGCCAGCGAGCAGGCGCGCACCGTCGGCGACAGCTTCGTTGACGCGTGCCTCGAACAGCCGCGCCGCGACCTCGTCAATCACCGTGCCCATGTCCATCGCCGCATCGCTCGGATCGCCGTGCTTCCAGGCGCGCGTCTTATCGACCACCATCTCGGTGAAGCGTGCGGCGACACTGCGCTGCACCAGGATTCGCTTGACGGCAGTGCAGCGCTGGCCCGAGTTCTTGTACGAACCCTGCACCGCGAGCGTCGAGGCTTCGTCGAGGTCGGCGTCGTCCATCACGATCAGCGGATCGTTGCCGCCGAGTTCGAGCACCATGCGTCGATAGCCCGTCTTCGCTGCAATCGCCTTGCCGATCGCGACGCCGCCGGTGAAGCTGACGAGGTCGACCTGCGCGTTCGTGATCAGCTCGTCCGCGATCTCGCGCGGATCGCCGGTCACGACGGCGAGCATCTCGGGCGGCAGCCCCGCTTCGTAAAGTAGATCGGCAAATAGAAGCGCGGAGAGCGGCACTTTCTCCGACGGCTTCAACACCATGCGGTTGTTGGTCGCAATCGCCGGCACGATCTTGTGCGCGACCTGGTTCATCGGGTGGTTGAACGGTGTGATCGCGGTAATCACGCCGAGCAGCGGATCGCGTTGCGTATAGACGCGCCGCTTCTTCCCGTGCGGCGTGAGGTCGCAACTGAAAATTTGACCGTCGTCGCGCAGCGCCTCGGTCGCGCCATAGGCGAGCACGTCGGCGACACGCCCCGCTTCATAAAGCCCATCCTTGATGCACAGGCCGGATTCGGCACTGATCAGCGCGGCGATGCCTTGCGTGCGCTCACGCACCAGGGCGGCCGCCTTGTTGAGGATGTTCGCGCGTTCGAAGCGCGTGAGCTTCGGCCGATAGGCGTGCCCGATCGCGATGGCGCGACGCACCTCCTCGCGCGTCGCCTTTGGCACGCTGCCGATCGCGGCTTCGGTGTAGGGGTTGAAGACCTCGATCATCCGGTCGCCACGGCGATCGGCGCCGACTTTATCGCCGGCGATGCGTAGGGATTCGGTGTGCATGTCAGTTGCTCAGTTGCGCTTCGCGTTGGTGCGCGGTGCTTGCGTGTCACGCCGAAGCTGAAGCGCTTGCTCATCATGTCGAAGGTGAAGCGCTTGCGCTTCGCGGCGAACCTTATGCGCTTGCGCGTCGAGCCAGGCGGTGCCCGCCGAGGGCTCATGGTTGCGCGGTCGGCGCTTGACGCCGACTGCACTGCGGTTCTCGGCCAGGGGTCGCGTCGCAGAACTCGCTTCATTCACTTCGTTCGTTACGCTCAGACAGTTGCGACGAGTCAGTTCACGAAGTGCGCTGCGCGCGCCGACCCCTGGCCTGCGATCCTCGTCGCTCAACAAATCGCCCCCAGCGGGCACCGCCCGCCGCGACGGCTCTTCTCTTTCGTTGCCAAGAGCAAATGCAACAGCAAGCGCGTGCTCGGACAGGCCACGGCGCGCCTGCGGAGCGCCGAGCAGCACAGGGCTTGCAGCCGCGCGCGCCAGCGCGCTTCGTGAACTGACTCGCCGCCACTGTTTGAGCGTAGCGAACGGAGTGAGCGAAGCGAGTTCGGTGGCAGGCTGCAAGGCCGAGCAGCGCAGGGCAGTCGGCGCGCAGCGCCGACTGCGTAGGGGGCGCGCCGTGGCCTGTCCGGGCACGCTTTTGTCGCGCGAGCTTGCCCGCGTAGCGGGTTTGCACGCGGAATATGCCGACCGCTTGCGATCGAACGCTGCGGTGTCGCGCACGGCGGCGTCTGCGCGAACCGGGAGTCTCACTTCAAGCTCCCTGCGCACGATTGAGTGCCAGGTCGAAGGCGTCGAAATTGCGCCAGCGGTGTTCGGTGTCGAGGCCTTCGATGCGGCGGTTCAAGATCAGCGGCACGCGCTGCTCGGACAGCCCGCCGTGCGAGCGCAGCGGCACTTCGAGTGCCGACAGGTCGTGCCGGCTCGCGGAGGTGCCGATCACCGTCGAACGCTCCGAGACGACGACGAGGTCGCCGATGCGATCGGCGGGCAGCTCGAATCGCGCGGCGGCCTGCTCGCGCGTCAGCACGCACTCGATGCCGCGCCGCGCGGCGATGCGCTGTGCGAGTGACGCGATGTCGGTCTCGCTGGCCGACGGCAGGTAAACGGTCGCGTACGAGCCGAGCGCGCCGTGATGCACGACGTACGGGTCGGTGATCGGCAGGATCACTCTTGCCTTGGCGGCCCCTAGCCACTCGTCGAGCAGGTCCTGCAGATAGATCACGTCGGGCGATGCATCCATGCGCGTCTTCGCGTTCATGCCGTGGTCGGCGGTGAGTGCGATCACGCAACCCATCGATTCGAGCTGGCTGAGGTAGCCGTCCATCATCGTGATAAAGGCGTTGGCGCCCTGCGTCCCTGGCGCATGCTTGTGTTGCACATAGTCGGTCGTCGACAGGTACATCAGGTCCGGCCGGCGGGTCTGCATCAACTTGACGCCGGCGGCGAACACGAACTCCGACAACGCAGCGCTGTAGACATCGGGCAGCGGCAGGCCGACGAGTTCCAGCAGGCCGTCGATGCCGTTAGTGGCGAGCGTGGCCTGATCCGCTTTCTCCGACGAGAAGCAAATACCGCCGTTCACGCCATGGCCGAGCAGCGCGCGAAGTTTGTCCTTCGCGGTCACGATCGCGACCTTGCGGCCGGCGCCAGCGGCTGCGGCGAGGATGCTTGGCGCGCGCAGCCACTTCGGATCGTTCATCATCACTTCGCTGTCGCTCGCGACGTCGTAGATGAAGTTTCCGCAGATGCCGTGCACGGCGGGCGGTGTGCCGGTGACGATCGACAAATTGTTCGGGTTAGTGAAGCTCGGCACGACGCATTCGGCAATCAGCGCGGTGCCTTCGGCCAGCGTGCGCCTGAACCATGGCGCGATGCCGGCAGCGACAGCTTGCGCGAGGTAGTCCGGTTCGCAGCCGTCAACACAGACGACGACAGTCGGTTCGGTGGGCAGCGCATAGCGCCGGGCGTTGACTTCAAGCATGGTGGAGACTTCTCGGGGTGGATCTCGGGGTGGATCTCGGGGTGGCGTCTGCGGCCATCGCCGCCGACGGGTGGTTGTGCAAAGTCCGCTCGCGGCTTTGCTCGACGTGGTCCCGCATCGCGCGCGCGGCGCGTTCCGGGTCGCCACTTTCGATCGCCTTGACGATGCCGATGTGTTCCGAAGCCGAAATCGGCAGCACACGGGCGTCGGCGAGGTTCAGGCGCCGGAACAGCCAGAGCTGGTTGATCAGCAGCCGGTACATCGAGGTGAGCTTGCGGTTGGCGGTAAACGCCACCAGCGTGTCGTGAAACTCGAGATTGAGCAGGTGATAGGCGTCGGTGTCGCCGGCCTTCACTGCGCGCTCCATGGCAGTGACGATCGAACGCGCCGCCTTGAGCTGCTCGGGTGTGATTTCACGGGCGAGCTTGCGGCCGATCGCTTCGTCCATCATCGCGCGCAGTTCGTAGATTTCCATCGCCTCACCGATGTCGATGTGGCGAACGAAGGCGCCCCGGTTCTTCTCCTGGCGCAGCAGGCCGGCCTGTTCGAGCATCCGGAACGCCTCGCGCACCGGGCCGCGCGACACGCCCAGGCGTTCCGCGAGGGCGGCCTCGTTGAGCTTGGCGCCGGGGGCAAGCTCGCCGCGCAGGATCGCACGCTCGATTTCCTGCTGCGCCGCGCTCGCGAGTGAGCTCGAGCGCAGCAGCGCAAGCGCCGTCGGCGGTTCGGGCTCTGCCACTGAAGCACGCGCGGTGCGCGGCGCGGGCTGTGGCGCCGATTCCGTCGCGCGCTGCGTTTTTTGGGGCACCGAGACGCTTGTGGTCATGTCAACGTGCCGAGACCGCGGCGGCGACCACCAGGACGCCGAGCGCGAGGTTCAAGGCGACGAGCCGACGGATGCAGTTGAGCGTCGTCGCGGCGGCGGGCCAGTCGCCGGTGTCGCAGCGCGCGCGCAACTTCGGATACAGCGTCAGATGAACGAACGCGAAGACGGCGGTCATGACAAGGCCGAGCGCAAGCATCACGTGCCAGCCGGGTGGCGCGAGCCGGAAGCCGACCTCGAAGAACATCGCGAACCCGGTCAGCAGCAGGATCGCAACCGCGATCGCCGTGAAGCGCATGAAACGCGCGAAGGTGGCAACCCACAGCGGCAGGCGCTGCGGCGGGGCGAGCACCTGGGCGGCGGCCGGGCGCAGGCAGAAATAGGCGAAGAACATGCCACCGACCCAGGCGAAGGCGGCGAGCAGGTGAAGGTAGAGCAGGATCAGTCTCATCGTGTGATGTCCCCTGTGCCAGCGCGGCGCGCGAAGCACTCGCCGCGCCGGCGCAGGCAAGGGTGCCCCATTACAGAGGGAAAGCGGTAGATTGTCAACAATAGGCAAACTACCGTTGACACGCGATCAGGGGGGCCGTTAGATTTCAGACAAGGCGTTGTCATCAAACGATTGCACACACGCCGTTCTCGTTCACTGTCCCGAAAACCACCCGAGGAGACTTCGATGCGCTTTGCCCTGAAATGCCTTTCACTCGCGTTGACGCTCGCGTTCGCCGCTGGCGCCGCCGCCGAGAAGACGGAGCTGCTCGTCTACACCGCGCTCGAAACCGATCAACTCAAGGCGTATCAGGAGGGCTTCAACAAGGCCTATCCCGACATCGAACTCAAGTTCGTGCGCGATTCCACCGGCGTCATCATCGCCAAGCTGCTGGCCGAGAAGAACAACCCGCAAGCCGACGTGATCTGGGGCGTTGCCGCTTCGGGCCTGGCCCTGTTCGACCAGCAGGGCATGCTTCAGCCCTACACGCCGCTGAACCTGGACGCGATCATGAGCCAGTACCGCGACAGCAAGAACCCGCCGGCGTGGTGGGGCATGGACGTCTACGGCGCGGTGGTGTGCTTCAACACGGTCGAGGCCAAGAAGCGCAACATCCCCGAGCCGCAGACCTGGAAGGACCTGCTCAAGCCGGTCTACAAGGGCCAGATCGTGATGCCCAACCCGGCCTCTTCTGGCACCGGCTACTTCGATGTGATCGCCTGGTTGCAGATGTGGGGTGACGACAACGGCAAGGGCGGCGGCTGGAAGTACATGGACGCGCTCAACGAGAATGTCGCGCAGTACACCCACTCCGGCTCCAAGCCCTGCAACATGGCCGCCGCTGGCGAGTACGTGGCGGGCATCTCGTTCGAGTACCGCGGCCACACCAACAAGGCCAAGGGTGCGCCGATCGACCTCGTGTTCCCGAAGGAGGGCCTGGGTTGGGACCTGGAATCCTTCGCGATCTACAAGGGCACGAAGAAGCTCGACGCCGCGAAGAAGCTCGCCGACTGGGCTTCGAGCAAGGACGCGATGATCCTTTACGGCAAGAACTTCGCCATCACCGCGCAGCCGGGCGTGGCACCGAAACTGGCCAACATTCCGGCCGACTACGAGTCGCGGCTGATCAAGATGGACTTCAACTACGCGGCCACCAACCGCGAGCGCATCCTGGCCGAGTGGAACAAGCGCTACAGCGCGAAGAGCGAGCCGAAGAAGTAATGGCTGCTGCCGGTGGCGCCGCGTCGTCCGGCAAGCTCCCGTTTCTGCAACTGGTCGGCATCCGCAAGGAATTCGGCCAGTTCGTCGCGCTGCAGGGTCTGGACCTGGAGATCGCGCAGGGTGAATTCGTCTGCTTCCTCGGGCCCTCGGGCTGCGGCAAGACGACCATCCTGCGCATCATCGCCGGCCTCGAGACGCAGACCGCCGGACGCATCGTGCTGCACGGCAAGGACATTTCCACGCTGCCGCCGGCGCAGCGCGACTACGGCATTGTCTTCCAGTCGTATGCCCTCTTCCCCAACCTGAACGTTGCCGACAACGTGGCCTATGGCCTGGTGAACCGACGCATGCCGCGCGCCGGGGCGCGCCAGCGTGTCGAGGAACTGCTCGCGCTCGTGGGCCTGCCTGGCAGCGAGGCCAAGTTCCCAGCGCAGTTGTCTGGCGGCCAGCAGCAGCGCATCGCGCTGGCGCGCGCGCTGGCCACCTCACCGGGCCTGCTGCTGCTGGACGAGCCGCTGTCAGCGCTCGACGCGACCGTGCGCGTGCATCTGCGCCAGGAAATCCGCGCGCTTCAGCAGAAGCTGGGCGTGACGACGATCATGGTCACGCACGATCAGGAAGAGGCCCTGGCCGTGGCTGACCGCATCGTCGTCATGAACCAGGGCGTGATCGAGCAGGTCGGCTCGCCGCGCGAGGTCTATCGCCATCCCGCCACCGCTTTCGTCGCCGACTTCGTCGGCCGTATCAACGCGCTGCCGGGCACATTGGCCGGCGCCAATCGGGTGCACTTCGGCGGCGCACCGTTTGAATGCCTGCACGACGGCGACGCCGGCCGCGAGGTGACCATCTACCTGCGCCCTGAAGACGTGCTGGCACAGCCGATTGCGCCGGGTGACGCCAACGTGTTCGAGGCCCGCATCGACAAGATCGAGTTCCTTGGCTCCTATTGCCTGGTGCAGGTACGCGCCGACGCGCTGAGCCAGCAGCCGCTGAACGTGACGCTGTCGCTGAACTTCCTCATCGAGCAGCAGCTCGAGGTCGGCGCGCGGCTGCCGCTGCGGCTGCTGCCCGACCGCATGCACCTCTTCGCCTGACGGTCGTGAGTTCGGCCACTTTGCCCGTCGCAGCGGCGCGCCACGTCAAGCTGCGCACGCACTGGAGCGAGCGCATCGCCCACGTCGCGCTGCTGCTCGTCGCACTGGTGCTGCTAGCCTTTCTGGCCGCGCCGCTGGTCACGATCCTGCTCAAGTCGCTGCAGGACAAGAGCGACCAGTGGGTGGGGCTGCAAAACTTCATCGAATACGCGCGTACTCCCGCGCTGCTCGATTCGCTGTGGAACAGCCTGTGGGTGGCCGGCGTGGTCACGATCGTCACCGTGCCGGCGGCGTTCGGCTTCGCCTATGCGCTGACACGCAGCCGCATGCCCTTCAAGAAGCTGGCGCGCGGCGTCACGCTGATCCCGCTGCTGGCACCTTCGCTGCTGTCCGCCATTTCGCTGATCTACTGGTTCGGCAACCAGGGTGTGTTGAAGGCGTTGCTTACCGACTTAGGCATCGATCAGATCTATGGCGCGCCGGGTATCGTCATCGCCGAATGTTTCGCGCTCTTCCCGCACGCGCTGATGATCCTCGTCACCGCGCTCACCGCCTCCGACGCACGGCTCTACGAAGCCGCCGACAGCATGGGCACCGGCGCCGCGCGCAAGTTCTGGACGATCACCTTGCCCGGTGCCAAGTACGGCATCATCTCGGCCGCGCTTGTGACCTTCACGCTCGTCCTTACCGATTTCGGCATTCCCAAGGTCATCGGCGGCAGCTTCAACGTGCTGGCCACCGACATCTTCAAGCTCGTAATCGGCCAGCAGGATTTTCAGAAGGGCGCGGTAGTGGCGCTTTTGCTGCTGGCGCCGGCGGTGCTGACCTTCGGCATAGACCACCTGGTACAGCGCAAGCAGACCGCGATGCTGAGCGCGCGCGCCGTGCCCTACCGGCCGAAGCGCGACGCGCTGTTCGACGGCGTGATGACGCTCTACTGCGGCGTGGTCGTGGTGCTGATGTTGTGCATGCTCGGCATGGCGATCTTCGCGTCGTTCGTCAAGTTCTGGCCTTACGACCTGTCCTTCAGCCTGCACCACTACCACATGGGCCTCTTTGACGCCGAGGTGGGTGATGCCTTCTTCAACAGCCTGAGCATGGCTGCGGGCACGGCCGTGTTCGGCACCGCGCTTGTTTTTATCACCGCCTACCTGCTGGAGAAAACGCACGGCGCCGGCCCGCTGCGCAGCCTGGTGCGGCTGCTGTGCATGCTGCCGATGGCGGTGCCGGGACTCGTGCTGGGCCTGGGCTATATCTTCTTCTTCAACGAGCCGGCCAATCCGCTCAATGGGCTGTACCACACGCTCACGCTGCTCACGATGTGCACCATCATTCACTTCTACACCACCGGGCACCTGACGGCGCTGACTGCGCTGAAGTCGCTCGACGCCGAATTCGAATCGGTGTCGGCATCGCTGAAGGTGCCCTTCTACAAGACGTTCTGGCGCGTGACGCTGCCGATCTGCACGCCCGCGCTGGTCGACATCGCGCGCTACTTCTTCGTCAACGCGATGACCACCATCTCGGCGGTGGTGTTCCTCTATTCGCCCGACACGAAGGTGGCGGCGATCGCCATCCTGAATCTCGACGAAGCCGGCGAGATCGGCGCTGCGGCTGCGATGGCGCTGCTCATCTTCGCCGCCTCCACCGTGGCGACACTGATTTTCTGGGCGCTGTCGCGTCTGGTCGAGCGCCGTACTCAAGCATGGAAAGCCTGAAGTGAGACGTCCCGCGCTTCATTGGGAGTGCGATGGCTCGCGCGGCAAAGGCGTGTCCGGGCAGGCCACGGCGCGCTCCCTACGCGGTCGGCGCTGCGCGCCGACTTCCCTGCGCTGCTCGGTCCTGCGGCCCGCCGCCGAACTCGCTGCGTTCGCTTGGCGCACTGCGCTCAAACAATTGCGGCGAGTCAGTTCACGAAGCGCGCTCACGCGCGCGTCTGCAAGCCCTGTGCTGCTCGGCGCTCCGCAGGTGCGCCGGAGCCTGCCCGGGCACACCTTTGCAGCAAGCGTGGTGGTGCGCAACGACCGAGAAGAACCGTCGCGCCAGGCGGGTACCGCCTGGCGCGACGCCGAAGCGCTGAAACCCCCGACGGGGATCGCCTGGCGCGACGCCGAAGCGGTTCAGATTCAAGCCCGCCGCCGATCAGCAACCCATGCCCGCGGAGAGGCCCCAGGACGTCAGCGTTTCGTGCGTCGCGGGTCACGCGCGGTGGAACAATTGAGATGAAACTGACGACCCCCGGCCGCTTGGCGGCCGCCCTCTGCGGGGGCACCGAACCCGGCCGCGAGCCCCGGATCGGGTTTGGTGCGCTGACACCGCGATACCCTCCGCTTGCCTGCGGGAACCTGTCCCCGAGGCGAAGGCAAGCCCGTTTCATGCGTCGCGGCTCGCGCGATGCACGCTGGAGCAACTGACATGGACCGCGACCCCATCCTTCTCACCCCCGGACCACTGACGACGACGCTGCGCACCAAGCTCGCGATGCTCAAGGACTGGGGCTCGTGGGACGCCGACTTCAACGACGTCACCGCGCGGCTGAGATCGCAGTTGCTCGACATCGTGCACGGTCACGACACCCACGTCGTCGTCCCGCTGCAGGGCAGTGGCACGTTCAGCGTCGAGGCGGCGGTGGCGACGGTCGTCCCTCGCGACGGCCACGTGCTGGTACTCGACGACGGCGCCTATTGCAAACGCGCGGCGAAGCTGACGCAGATGATGGGGCGGCGCGCCTCGGTGCTCGGGTTCGCCGAGGACGAGGCGGTGTCGCCGCAAGCGCTCGACGCGAAGCTTGCCGAGGACGAGTCGATCACGCACGTGATCCTGATCCACTGCGAGACGGGCACGGGCGTGTTGAATCCCTTCGCCGAGGTCGCCACGGTTTGCGAGCGTCACGGCAAAGGACTGATCGTCGACGCGATGAGCTCGTTCGGCGCGATCGAGATCGACGCCCGGACGATGCGCTTCGACGCTCTCGTCGCCGCCAGCGGCAAGTGCCTGGAGGGCGTGCCGGGCATGGGCTTCGTGTTCCTGCGCAAGGCGATCCTCGACGCCTGCGCCGGCAACAGCCAGAGCCTGGCGATGGACCTGTACGACCAGTTTCAGTACATGGAGAAGACGACGCAGTGGCGCTTCACGCCGCCGACGCACGTGATGGTCGCGCTCGCGGAGGCGGTGGCGCAGTTCGTCGAGGAGGGCGGCCAGCCGGCTCGCGGCGCGCGCTATGCCGAGAACTGCCGCATCCTGATCGAGGGACTCGGCGCGCTCGGCCTCGAACCCTTCGTGCGCACCGAACTGCAGGCGCCGATCATCGTCACCTTCCATGCGCCGAAGCACCCGGCCTATGACTTCAAGCGCTTCTATGCCGCGGCGAAGGCGCGCGGCTTCATCCTCTACCCGGGCAAGCTGACGGAAGTCGAGACCTTCCGCGTCGGTTGCGTCGGCGCGATCGGCCGCAACGAGATGACGCAGGCCGTCAACGCCGTGGGTGACGCGCTGCGCGAAATGGGCATACCGACGCCGGGCTGAACTGGCGCACGTGGAAGAATTCAGGAGCGGTTGGATGGCAACAAGAGTGACGGCGACCAAAGTGACGACGAACACAACTGCGCCCTACAAGGCGAAGAGCAGATCGGCAGACGAGCCGCACCCTGCCCTGCGAGCGGTGCGCGAATCGTCGTTCCAGCGCGTGAAGGTCGCATGCAGCGACATCGACGGCGTGCTGCGCGGCAAGATGCTTCACAAGGACAAATTCCTTGGCGCCGCCGACCCCGGCCCGAACGGCGGCTTCGGCTTCTGCGACGTCGTCTTCGGCTGGGATTCCCACGACCAGTGCTACGACAACACGACGCTCACCGGCTGGCAGCACGGCTTCCCGGACGCGCTGGCACGACTCGACCTCGCGACGCATCGCAGCGTGCCGTGGGACGACGGCGTGCCCTTCTTCCTCGGCGAGTTCGTCAACCCCGACGGCAGCCCGCATGGCGCCTGCCCGCGCCAGACGCTCAAACGCGTACTCAAGCGCGCCGAGAAGCTCGGCTTCACGGTCATGACGGGGATGGAGTTCGAGTGGTTCAACTTCCTCGAGACGCCGCAGAGCTGGGCCGACAAAAGAGGCGTCGGGCCGACGCCGATCACGCCCGGCATGTTCGGCTATTCGCTGCTGCGCACCAATCAGCATCGCGGATTCTTCAACGCGCTGATGGATGACATGCTCGCCTTCGGCGTGCCGATCGAAGGCCTGCACACCGAGACCGGGCCGGGCGTCTACGAAGCGGCGATCGCGTTCAGCGAGGCGCTCGAACAGGCGGACCGCGCGATCCTCTTTAAGACGGGCGCGAAGGAGATCGGCGCGCGGTTCGGGATCATGCCGAGCTTCATGGCGAAGTGGAACGCGTCGCTGCCCGGCTGCAGCGGGCATGTGCATCAAAGCCTGACCGACGGCAAGCAGAACCTGTTCTACGACGCGAAGGGCCCGCACTCGATGAGCAAGCTGTTCGAGAGCTACCTCGCCGGCCAGGTCGCCTGCCTGATGGAATTTGCACCGATGTTTTGGCCGACGATCAACAGCTACAAGCGCCTCGTCGACGGCTACTGGGCGCCGGTGAAACCGACCTGGGGCGTCGACAACCGCACGGCGAGCTTTCGGGTGATTGCCGGCAGCCCGAAGTCGACACGGCTGGAAACGCGCTGCCCGGGCGCCGACGTCAACCCTTATCTCGCGATGGCCGCCGTCATCGCGGCCGGGCTGCACGGCGTCGAGAAGGGATTGAAGCTCACGCAGCCGCCGATCACTGGCACGAACGGCGGCGCCGAGAACATCCCGCGCGCGCCGCGTACGCTGATCGAGACGACGCGCAACTTCAAGCAGTCCGCGATCGCCCGCGACTGGCTCGGCGACGACTTCGTCGACCACTTCGCCGCCACGCGCGAGTGGGAGTGGCGCCAGTGGCTCGACGGCGTGACGGACTGGGAGATGAAGCGCTACTTCGAGATCATCTAATCTTCCTTACGCTAAAGTAAGGACCATGGATGAAGTAAGGAGCGCGCAATGAGCGAGGCAACACTGACGAGCAAGGGCCAGGTCACGATACCGAAGGCGGTGCGTGAATCGTTGGGTCTGGAGTCAGGCGATCGAATCGAGTTCGTCGGCACCGACAAGGGCTTCGTGATCGTGCCCGTCAAGCGTGACCTGAATGCGCTGTGCGGCATGTTTAAGGGCCGGCGGGCCAAGGCAGCCTCGCTCGACGAAATCAAGGCCGCCATCGCCGAAATGGGCAGCGAGGACGGCCGGTGATCGGGCTCGACACCAACGTGCTCGTGCGCTACTTCGCGCAGGACGATGCGCGCCAGGGTGCAGCAGCCAGGCGCCTCCTGCAGACCGGCCTGACGCGCAAGGCGCCTGGGCACGTGAATGTCGTGACGCTTGCCGAAACGTGCTGGGTCCTCACGCGCCTGTACGCCGCCGGGCGTGGCGAACTCGTGCAGATCGTCGAGAACCTTCTTGCGACGCCGAATATCGTCGTTGAACGCAAGGGTCTGGTCCGCAACGCATTGCAGGCCTTCGATGCCGCGCCGGCGGCCAGGTTCTCGGACTGCCTGATCGCCCAGTTGAACGCCGACGCAGGCTGTTCGCACACGGCGACGTTCGACAAGAGCGCGTCTCGGGTCGCGGGGTTCGAGTTGCTCGCCTAGCGAGACGGCGCCATGCACAGACTCCTTCGCGCTCTCCTTCGGCCTTTGCCTGCCTGGGCCGGTTGCCTGGTGACCGCCGTCGCGCTCGCGGCGCCATTGCGTATCGCCAGCGGGTTCGACCCGCAGACGATGGACCCGCATGCGCTGGCGCTTCTGTACCAGAGCCGCATCGTCACGCAGGTCTACGACTCGCTCGTCAACCGCGACGAGACGTTCGCGCTGGACCAGTCGCTCGCGATTTCGTGGCAGGCGACCAACGCGACGACGTGGCGCTTCAAGTTGCGCCCCGGCGTCACGTTCCACGATGGCAACGCCTTTACCGCCGACGACGTGGTGTTCTCGATCGAGCGCGCACTCGGGCCCACGTCGCAGCGCGCCTTTCAACTCAAGGGCGTGACCGGTGCGAAGAAGATCGACGACCTGACGGTGGACGTGCAACTCGCCACGCCCGATGCCGTGCTGCCCGAAAAGTTCGTCGGCCTCGCGATCATGAGCCGCGCGTGGTGCGTGAAGAACGGCGTCGAGCGCACGCAGGACTTCAACGGCAAGCAAGAGACGTTCGCCGTGCGCAACGCCAACGGCACCGGGCCGTTTCGCCTCGAGCGCTACGAGCCCGATGTGCGCACGGTGCTCAAGGCCAACCCCAATTGGTGGGGCCGCTCGTTGCCCGGCTCGGACAAGCGCAACGGCAACCTCGACGAGGTGAGCTTCGTCTCGATCCGCCAGGACGCGACGCGCCTGGCCGCGCTTGCCTCTGGCGAGATCGACCTCGTGCTCGATCCGCCATTCCAGGACGTCGAGCGGCTGAAGGCAGACAAGCAGTTCACCGTGCTGCAGACGGCTGACCTCGGCCAGCAGTACTTCACTTTCGATCAGTGGCACGACGAGCTCGAAGGCCGCGACATCAAAGGCCGAAACCCGTTCAAGGACCTGCGCGTGCGCCGCGCCGTCTACCAGGCGATCAACGTCGACCTCATCGTGCAGAAGGTGCTGCGCGGGCAGGGTACGCCGACCGGCGCGTTTCTCTCCCCGCGCGTCGACGGCAGCCTGCCCGAACTCGACAAGCGCCTGCCCTACGACCCGGCCAAGGCGAAGGCGCTGCTCGCAGAGGCCGGCTACCCGAACGGCTTTTCGGTGACGCTCGACTGCGTCAACATCGCCTACCGCGAAAACGTGTGCCAGGCTGCGACGGCGATGCTGACGCAAGTCGGCATCCGCACGACGCTGCGTTCGTCGGCGACGAATCAGTTCTTCCCGCGCCTGAGCCAGGGCACCTCGTCCTTCATCGAATTTGGCTGGACGCCGACGACCGACGCCTGGGCGACGCTCAATGCACTCTTTCACACCTGGAGCAAGGACGGGGGCGGCACCTTCAACGCCGGGCGCTACTCGAACCCGCAGCTTGATGCGCTGATCGACAACATCCGCGTCGAGCCCGACGCGACCAAACGGCGCGCGATGGTCGGCGCCGCGCTGCAGCTGATCGGCGAGGATCTACCGTACGTGCCGCTCTACCGCCGCACGCTGAGCTGGGCGATGGCGAAGAAGGTCACGGCGGTGCAATGGCCGAGCGACATCGTGGAGTTGCGGTGGGTGAGAGTGAAGTAGGTGGGTGCGCTACCGGTTTCGAGAGGGTCCTCAGCGTGAATAGATGGAATATTCCGGATTGGCTGGAGAACGAAGTCGTCCAGCGAGACACGCACTGTGTTTATTGCGGTATCTAGTTTCAGCCCGTACCCCCTTCGCGCCGATCCAGCCCATCTTGGGAGCACATCGTCAACGATGTACAGCTGGTGAGCCGCGACAATATCGCCCGATGCTGTATCGCCTGCAACGCAAGCAAAGGACAAAGGAACCTTGGCGACTGGTTGCAGTCGAGGTACTGAAGGAGTCATGCGATCACTGAAATGTCTGCAGCCGAAGTCGTGAGAAGGGCTCTGTCGACTCAACGTGGCGCGTTACCCGAAGGCTTCCAACCCTGACTTCAAGCCCCCTCTCAAATGACCATTACCAACTTCTCTTTCCCCACCTCCATCCACTTCGGCCCCGGCGCTCGCAAGCTCGTCGCGCAACACTTGCTCGACGCCGGCTGCAAGCGCCCATTGATCGTCACCGATCGCGCGCTCGGCGCGCTGCCGGTGCTGGCCGAGTTCCGCGGCCATCTCGGGGGGCTCGACGCTGCGGTGTTCGACGGCGTGTTCGGCAACCCGACGGCGAGCCAGGTGATGGCCGGTGCGGCGGCGTGCAAGGCGCATCGCGCCGATGCGGTGATCGGCTTTGGCGGCGGCGCGGCGCTCGACGTCGCCAAGGTCGTCGGCGTGATGGCGGTGCACGACGGCGACGTGCTCGAATATGTGTGGGACCACCCCCAGGTGCGTCCCATCACGGCCGAGTTGCCCTACTTCGTCGCGCTGCCGACGACCTCGGGCACGGGCTCGGAGGTCGGGCGCTCAAGCGTCGTGTCGGAGGACGACACGCACGTCAAGCGCGTCGTCTTCTCGCCCAAGATCCTCGCCCGCGCGGTGTTCGCAGACCCCGAGTTGACGCTCGCGCTGCCGGCCGCGATCACAGCGGCGACGGGCATGGACGCGTTGACGCACAACGTCGAGAGCTACCTGTCGCCGGCCTACCACCCGCTGTGTGACGGCATCGCGCTCGAAGGCGCGCGCATCGCGGCACGCGCGTTGCCGATCGCGGTTGCCGAGCCCGCCAACATCGCCGCGCGCGCCGACATGATGATGGCCTCGATGATGGGCGCGATCGCGTTCCAGAAGGATCTGGGCGCGGTGCATTCCTGCGCCCACGCGCTCGGCGCCGTGTGCGACCTGCACCACGGCCTCGCCAACGCGTTGATGATCGACTCCGTGCTGGCGTGGAACGCCGAGGCCGTGCCGGCAAAGTTCGACGAGCTCGCGCATGTGTGCGGCGTCGCTGGTGGTGGCGCTGCGTTCGTGCCCTGGCTGCGCGAGCTGAAGACGCGCGTCGGCATCACCGGTGGTCTCGCCCAGCGCGGCGTGACGGCGGCGCACATGCCGCGTCTCGTCGAGCTGGCGACGGCCGACATCTGCCATCAGACCAACCCGCGGCCTTGCGCTGCGGCCGATTTCGAGCGGCTGTTTCGCGCCGCGATGTGATTGAAGGCCGACCGATGACCTCCGAACTCGTGACGATCAGCCCGGTGGATGGCAGCAAACTGCTGCGCCGCCCGTATCTCGATGCTGCGGCGATGCAGCTGGCACTCGACGCCGCGCGCGCCGCGCAAGTTTCATGGCGCGCGCTGCCGGTTGCCGAGCGCGGGCACATCCTCGAGCGTGGCGTCGATGCCTTCGTCGCGATGAAGGACCGCGTCGCGAAGGAGATCACGCTGCAGATGGGCCGCCCGCTGCGCTACACACCGGGCGAGGTGGATGGCTTCGCGACCCGCGCACGGCACATGATCATGATTGCCGAAGACGCGCTCGCGGACGTGACGCCGGCGCCGATCGTCGGCTTCACGCGCTTCATCCGGCGCGAGCCGCTCGGTGTCGTGCTCGTTGTCGCGCCGTGGAACTACCCGCTGCTGACGGCGGTGAACGCGATCGTGCCGGCGCTGATGGCGGGCAACGCGGTGATCCTCAAACCATCGGCGCAGACGCCGATGGCGGGCGAGCGCATCGTCGAGGCGTTCGTTGCCGGGGGGCTGCCAGAGGGTCTGCTGCAATGCGTGCATACCGATCACGAAGGCACGCAGGCGCTCGTCGCGTCGCCGCTTGTCGACGGCGTGTGCTTCACCGGCTCGGTTGCCGGCGGTGCGGCGGTCGAGCGCGCAGCCGCGGGCCGGTTCATTCACGTCGGGCTCGAGCTCGGCGGTAACGACCCGGCATATGTGCGCGCCGACGCGCAGCTCGACGCCGCTGTCGAGACGCTCGTCGACGGCGCTTTCTTCAACTCGGGGCAGAGCTGTTGCGGCATTCAGCGCATTTACGTCGAGCGGTCGCTGTACTCCGAGTTCGTCGACAAGGCGGTCGCGTTGACGCGCCAGTACGTTCTCGGCAACCCGCTCGACGCCGCGACGACGCTGGGCCCGGTGGTGCGCGTGTCGGCGGCCGATGCGGTACGCGAGACGATCGCCGACGCCGTCGCCAAGGGTGCGCGAACGCTCATCGACACGCGGCGATTCGAACTCGACCAGCCGGGCAGCGCGTACGTTGCGCCGCAGATCCTGATCGAAGTCGATCACGGCATGGCGCTGATGAACGACGAATGCTTCGGCCCGGTCGTTGGCATCATGGCCGTCGAGTCCGACGACGAGGCGGTGGCCTTGATGAACGACAGCCCCTACGGCCTGACAGCGAGCGTCTTCACCCAGGACGAGGCCGCCGCGCTCGCCATCGGGGAGCAGTTGCAGACAGGCACCGTGTTCATGAACCGCTGCGACTACCTCGACCCGGCGCTCGCCTGGACCGGGGTGAAAAACACCGGCCGCGGCGCGACGCTGTCTTCGGTCGGCTACGAACACCTGACCCGGCCGAAGTCGTTTCATTTGAAGACGCTGTGAGTTCGCCCTGCGCGTGAAGCTCGCGATCTTCGACCTGGACCACACGCTGCTGTCGGGCGACAGCGATGTGCTGTGGTGCGACTTCCTGATGGAGCAGGGCATCCTCGACCGCGCCGGGTTCGCGTCGCGCAATGCCGACATGGCGCGGCGCTATGCCGATGCGAGCGTGACGGTGCAGGAATTCTGCGACTTCTATGTCGGCACGCTCGCGGGGCGATCGCCGGCGCAGTGGCAGCCGCTTTGCGAGCGCTTTCTGAACGACGTCGTGGTGCCGCGCATTCCGGCGTCGGCGCGCGCGCTGGTGGATAAATACCACCGGCACGGCCACACGCTGATCCTGACGACGGCGACCAACCGCGTCATCACCGAGCTGACTGCACGCCACCTCGGCATTGCCGAGCTGATCGCCACCGAAGTCGAACTGGCGGAATGCGTCTGCACCGGCCGCACCACCGGCACGCTGAACATGCGCGAGGGCAAGGTGACGCGTTTGCAGGCCTGGTTACGTGACTGCGGATTGTCTGCGGCCTTGCTCGAAACTGCGGCGTTCTACAGCGACTCGATCAACGATTTGCCGCTGCTGCAAGCCGTTGGCGAACCCGTCGCGGTGGACCCGGACGAGCGCTTGTTCGAGCACGCCCGTTCGCAGGGCTGGCGCGTCCTGCGCCTGGCGCGATAGCCCGGGTCGGTGCGCGACAGTTTGGCTGCGTGCACCGGGCGCTCATTCGAATCACGACCCGCGAGATGAGTCCGAAGCGAGATGCGGAAAGCGCAACGTAAAAGGCGAAACTGGACAACCGCGCCCGCGCTTCACCGGCCCTAGACTCACGCGCAATTCAACCCGTCATCGTCGAGGAAGGAACCCACCATGAGAGTCGGCGTCCCGAAGGAGATCAAGGTCCAGGAGCATCGCGTCGGCCTGACGCCGATGGCGGTGCGCGAATACGTGCACGCAGGCCACGAGGTGCTGGTGGAGCCCGGCGCCGGTGCCGGCATCGGCGCCGACGACGCAGCTTATGTCACTGCGGGCGCACATATCGCGGCGAACGCTGCGGAGGTCTTCGCCGCGGCCGACATGATCGTCAAGGTCAAGGAGCCGCAGGCGGCGGAGTGGAAGCTGCTTCGCCCCGGGCAGCTCCTTTTCACCTACCTCCACCTCGCGCCAGACCCCGTGCAGACGCGCGGCTTGATCGACTCGGGCTGCATCGCGGTCGCTTACGAGACCGTGACCGACGCGCACGGCGGCCTGCCGCTGCTCGCACCGATGAGCGAGGTCGCTGGACGCCTCGCGATCGAGGCGGCAGCGTTCTCGCTGCGCAAGCCGGCCGGTGGCATGGGTTTGTTGCTGGGCGGCGTGCCAGGAGTGCAGGCGGCGCGCGTGGTGGTGATCGGCGGTGGCGTGGTCGGCACGCACGCGGCGCGCATGGCGGCGGGGCTGGGGGCGGAAGTCAGCGTCCTCGATCGATCGGTGCCGCGGCTGCGCCAGCTCGACGAGTTGTTCCAGGGCCGCGTGCGGACACACTACTCGAGTGTTGCGACTGTCGAGGAAGAAATCTTCGCAGCCGACGTCGTCATCGGCGCGGTGCTGATCCCCGGAGCGAACGCGCCCAAGGTCGTGACGCGCGCCATGCTTGCGCACATGCGGCACAAGAGCGTGCTGGTCGATGTCGCGATTGACCAGGGCGGCTGCTTCGAGACCTCACACGCGACAACGCACGACGCGCCGACTTTCGAGGTGGAAGGCATCATCCACTACTGCGTCGCCAACATGCCGGGCGCTGTGCCGACGACGGCGAGCCACGCGCTGAATCACGCGACGCTGCCCTTCGGCCTTGCGCTCGCCGCACAGGGCGAAGGAGCGCTCGCCGCGGACGTGCATCTGCGCCGCGGGCTCAACGTTCATCGCGGCAATGTGACCTGCGAGGCGGTGGCGCTTGCGCTCGACTTGCCCTACGTCAGCGCCGAGGAAGCGCTGGGCCTGTAGCGCTCAGCGCGCGCCGAGCCCCATCGCGCGGCTTTCGCCGAACACCGGGCTGTTGGCACTGCCGTCGGCGACGACGGCACGGCTGCGACCCTGGCGCTTTGCTTCGTACAGTGCCTGGTCGGCGCGCCGCAACGCATCGGCGACGTTCTCGCCTTTGCGCGCAAGGACGATCCCGAAGCTCAGGCTGAGCGCAATTGTGTTTCCGCTCCCTGTCGTGCGCTGGCCTTCGATCCGCGCCGAAAGGCGGTCGACGACGGCGAGCGCCTCTTCGACATCGGTCTGCGGGAGCAGCATCGCGAATTCGTCGCCACCGATGCGGCCGGCGACGTCCTTTGCGCGCAGGGTGTCGCGCGTGCAGCGCGCAACTTCGCGCAAGGCCTCGTCACCTTCGGCATGACCCAGGCTGTCATTGATTTGCTTGAAGTGATCGATGTCGAACGTGACAACAGCCGCCGTGCCCGGCTTGCGCAGCGCGAGCGCCTTGGTCGCCAGCTCATAGAAGTGGCGCCGGTTCGGTACCTCGGTCAGCATGTCGGTGTAGGCCAGCGTGCGCAGGCGGCGCTGCGACTCGGCCAGCTTGAGCGTCGTGCGCTCGTGGGTCAGCAGCAGGCTCAGGTAGACCATCGCCATCGCGAGCATGGCCGATGTGAAGCCGACGATGAGGGTCACGTCGTCGCGCGCGAACCAGGGTATTTCGGCCAGGCCCGCCTGCGCGACGCGCAGCGCCTGCACCAGCGCCGTGATGCCCTGCACTGCGATCAAGGCCTTGAGGGCCGAGCTGCGATGCCGAGCGTGCAGCAGAGCCATGATTGCAGCGCTGTAGGCAAACAGCACGCAGGCGCCGACACCGAATGCGGCGACCCGAGCCGCGAGACCGCCACCTGCGGCCCAGGTCGCTGCCCACAACAGATAGGCGAACGCCAGCAGCAGCACATCGGCCAGCGGTGGCACCGGCAGCACCTGGCGCGGATAGAAGCGGCGCACACCGATCAGGGTGACGATCGGCCACTGCATCAGCAGCAGGTTGGACAAGGGCAGCAGTTCCGGCTGCGAATCGCGCAGGAGTTGCAATGCGAGGCCGAAGGTGCCCATCCACTGTGCCGCGGTCCACCACCAGAAGCCGCGATAGATGCGCTGCGTGCGACCGAACAGCGTCATCAGCGCGCTCGACATCATCATCGTCGCGATCGCGGCGACGATCAGGGTCGGCAGGTGCAGTGTCATGCTTCGCTCCGCATCGGGCGATTGTGCAAGTCCGTGCAGCGCGTGTGATCCCCCTGATTGGGGAAGGAGTGAAACAATCGGTGACGGGCCGCGGGGCTCGGCTCGCGGGCCGCGGCGGGCCTGTGACCGGCGGCAAGGAGCGCAGGACATGCTGAAGACGATTGGCGCGTGGGACGCGTGGGTGGGGCGGGCAGTGTTGGCGGATGCGACGCGCGCGTGTCTGTTGACGTGCGCATTGCTTGTCGGGTTGCAGCTTGTCGGATTGCAGTCGGCACATGCCGCGAAAGCGACGCCGTACCTCGAGGACATGACCTGGGTCGAACTGCGCGCGCGCATCGACGCAGGTGCGACGACCGTGCTCGTGCCGATCGGTGGCACCGAGCAGAACGGAGCGCACATGGTGCTTGGCAAACACAACGTTCGCGTCCATCTGCTTGCCGGGAAAATTGCCGAGCGCCTGGGCGATGCGGTCTTGGCACCCGTGCTGGCCTACGTGCCGGAAGGGCGGATTGCGCCGCCGCAGGCGCACATGCGCTACACCGGCACGATTTCGATCAGCGATGCGACGTTCGAGGCGTTGCTCGAGTCGATCGCGCGCAGCCTGCACCAGCACGGCTTTCAAGACATCGTGTTTCTCGGCGACCACGGCGGCTACCAGCAGGACATGGTGCGCGTCGCAACAAGGCTCAACCGCGAATGGGCGCAGCGCGGCGAAGCGGCGCGCGCGCACGCGTTGCTCGCCTACTACGCTGCATCGCAGGCGGAATACGTGGCCATGCTCGAGGCACGCGGCTTCAGCGCGCATGAAATCGGTGTGCACGCCGGGTTGGCCGATACCTCGCTCACCCTGGCCCTCGATCCGGCGCTGGTGCGCGAGGCGCAACTCGGGCCCGCGCCGCCGAAGCCGGGCAGCGGCACCGACGGTGACCCGCGCCGTGCAACCGCAGCACTCGGTCAGCTTGGGGTTGACCACATCGTCGACGCATCGGTGAAGTCGATTCGCGCTTTACGCAGCACGCGGTAGTCCCCACGCAACCGCGTTTCAGGCACGCGGGTCTGTGGCGATACCTGCAATTGCCCTTGAATGACAATCGTGCTCGGTGCAACAAGTGCGATGGATTTCGAATGCGGATGCGAATGCTGATTTCGACGAACAAGAAGAAACAGGGCAAGGCGGGCGCTCGCCGGTCGATCGGGCTGGCAATCCTTGGCGCTCCGCTGGCCGCCGCCGCTTTGCACGCTGCTGTGGCGTTCGCCGCTCCGCCGGGCGCCGCGCCGGGTGCATCCCCGAGCGCGATCACGACCGTTCCCGGCATGCCGCCGGTGATCGATGCGGGCAATCTCTACAGCGAAACCGGCGCCGACCGGCTCAGCCCTGCAGTGCGCGACGATCTGCAGCGCATCTACGTTCCCGATCTGCGTGGCGGCGACGTCACCGTCATCGACCCGGTGAGCATGAAGGTGGTGGACCGCTTCAAGGTCGGCAAAAGTCCGCAGCACATCGTGCCGTCGTGGGATCTGCGCACGCTGTGGGTGACGAACAATTCCGAGCGCCACGACGAGGGCAGCCTGACGCCGATCGACCCGCGCACCGGCAAGCCGGGCGCGGCGCTGAAGGTCGACGACCCCTACAACATGTACGCGACGCCGGATGGCAAGTCGGCGATTGTCGTCGCCGAAGCGCGCAAGCGGCTCGACTTCCGCGACCCGCACACGATGACGCTGCAGTATTCGATCGACGTACCGGGGTGTCCCGGCATCAACCATGCGGATTTCTCGATCGACGGTCGCATCGCCTACTTCACCTGCGAGTTCTCGGGCACGATCGCGAAGATCGATCTCGTCAACCGACAGGTGCTCGGCTACCTGCGCTTGCAACTGCCGACGACACGCCTGAAGGAGACGTCGCGCCCGCGCGCCGTCGCCGGCGAGCCCTGGTCGCCGGGCGAAACGGAGTTGTGCAACGGATCGAAGACGATGCCGCAGGACATTCGCTCCTCGCCGGACGGAAAGCGATTCTTCGTCGCCGACATGCACGCCGACGGCGTGCACGTGATCGACGCTGATTCGTTCAAGGAAGTCGGCTTCATCACCACCGGGCTGGGCACGCATGGCCTGTATCCGAGCCGCGACGGCAAGCGCCTGTATGTGGCGAACCGCGGCACGCACCAGATCCACGGCAAGAAGAAGGGCGACGGGGGCGTGACGGTGATCGACTTCGCCACCGAGAAGGTCATCGCCCATTGGCCGGTGCCGGGCGGCGGCAGCCCGGACATGGGCAACGTGAGCGCGGATGGCAAGTATCTCTGGCTCTCGGGGCGCTTCGATGACGTCGTCTATCGCTTCGACACGACGAGCGGCGCGGTGGTGAAGATCAAGGTCGGCGCCGAGCCGCACGGCCTGACGGTATGGCCGCAGCCGGGCCGCTACAGCCTCGGCCATACCGGCAACCTGCGATAGGCTACGCGGCACACTGCAATGAATCCCCTGCTCGACTCCTTCTGGCGTGCTGCGGCCTATTGCCTGCATCCGCGCGTCATCGCGCTGTCCCTGTTGCCGCTAGTGCTGATGGTCGCGATCGCGATGGGGCTGGGCTACTTCTTCTGGGACGCGGCGCTTGACAGCGTGCGCCTGACACTCGAGTCGTGGTCCATCGTGGCGACGCTCGCCGGCTGGCTCGTCAGCATCGGTCTGCCGGGCTTCAAGGCTGCGCTCCCGCCGCTCGTCGTCGTGTTCCTCGCAACGCCAGTGATCGTCGTCGGCTCGCTGCTCGCGGTGGCGGTGCTGATGTCGCCGTCGATGCTCGCACTCGTCGCAGAGCGGCGCTTTCCGAGGCTCGAGAAGAAGCATGGCGGTTCGTTCCTCGCCAGCGCGTTCCTCTCGCTCGGCACGACGCTCGTTGCTCTGCTCGCGCTGCTGGTGTCGATTCCATTCTGGTTCATTCCGCCGCTGGTGCTGATCTTGCCGCCGCTGATCTGGGGTTGGCTGACCTACCGCGTGCTGAGCTACGACATGCTTGCCGAACACGCGAGCCGGGCCGAACGCCGGACCCTGCTGCGGCGCCACCGTGCTTCGTTGCTCGGCATCGGCGTACTGACAGGCTACCTCGGCGCGGCGCCCAGCATCGTCTGGGCGTCGGGTGTGCTGTTCATCGCGATGGCGCCGGTGCTGGTGCCGGTTGCGATCTGGATCTACACGCTCGTGTTCGCGTTCTCGGCACTCTGGTTTGCTCACTATCTGCTCGCGGCGCTCGAGAAGTTGCGTGCCGAAGGTCCTCCGTCCACGCCGCCCGAGCGCAGGTTCGCGCCGCTAGAACTCCTTGAACCCGCGATCGATGTCGAACCGATGCGGCCATCGCCATCGCCGCCGCCGCCACTCCCACCTGCACTTCTGAAATGAACTTCGGCCTCATCATCGTCGGCGACGAAATCCTGTCCGGCAAGCGCGAGGACAAGCACCTCGCGAAGGTGATCGCACTGCTTGGTGCGCGCGGCCTCGCGCTGTCGTGGGCCCACTACGTTGGCGACGATCGCGCGCGCATCGGCGCTGAACTCGCCCGCGCTTTCACGGGCGGCGACGTCGTCTTCTGCTGTGGTGGCATCGGCGCTACGCCGGACGACCATACGCGCCAGGCGGCCGCCGCGGCGCTCGGCGTGCCACTCGTCCTGCACCCCGAAGCGCGCGAACTCATCATGCAGCGTGTGCGTCAGCTGGCCGAGGAAAAGGGCTGGACGGCGGACGAGAACCATCCAGACACGCTGCGACGCCTGGAGATGGGCGTGTTCCCGGAGGGCGCGAGCATCATCCCGAACCCCTTCAACAAGATCCCGGGCTTTTCCATCGGCGACGTGCATTTCGTGCCAGGCTTCCCGGTGATGGCGCATCCGATGATCGAATCACTGCTCGACGGCCGCTATGCGAGCCTGCATGGCAGCCTGGTGCAGGCCGAGCGCTCGGTGATCGTGTTCGGCGCGATGGAGGCGTCACTCACGCCGCTCATGCAGAGTATCGAAGCAGAATTTAGCGGCGTGAAGGTGTTCAGCCTGCCGAGCGTCGATCACCCCAGCCTGGGGCGGCACATTGAACTCGGCGTCAAGGGGCGGGGGCCGGCGCTTGATGCGGCCTATGCCGTGCTGATGTCGGGCCTGCGCGATCATGGTGCCACGTTGGGCGCCGAGATGGTGCGTTGAGGGCCTCTCGCGCCCGTAACGGCGATTTCAGGCACCAACTGTGTGCGTGGGGTCGCGTGGCGGATGAGCCTCGCGCCGACGCCGCCAGACTGGATGCGGGCACGGATTCTGCTAGATTTGTTCGTCTTTCCTCCGTGTGCACGAGGCCACCGGCCCGGTCCGCGGCGAGACAGAACCAAACCCCCGAACTACAACGCCTGCCAGGAGCATTTTGATGGCCAAGACCGTCGCCGACGTGATGAAGATGGTGAAGGACAACGAGATCAAGTTCGTTGATTTCCGTTTCACCGATACCCGCGGCAAAGAGCATCACGTCAGCGTGCCTGTGTCGCACTTCGACGAAGACAAATTCTCTTCGGGCCACGCCTTCGACGGCTCGTCGATCGCCGGCTGGAAGGGCATCGAAGCGTCGGACATGCAGTTGATGCCCGATCCGAACACCGCCAACATCGACCCGTTCTTCGAAGAGCCGACGCTGATACTGACGTGCGACGTCGTCGAGCCCGCCGACGGCAAGCCCTATGAGCGCGATCCGCGCTCGCTCGCCAAGCGTGCCGAGGCGTACATGAAGTCTTCCG
Source organism: uncultured beta proteobacterium (assembly GCA_963774675.1). GTDB lineage: Bacteria > Pseudomonadota > Gammaproteobacteria > Burkholderiales > Burkholderiaceae_C > CAIKUF01. The sequence continues at coordinate 728,348 of CAVZFV010000014.1, forward strand.
GCCTCGGCGACGCCGCCTTCTTTGGCCCGGAGCCGGAATTCTTCATCTTCGACAGCGTACGCTGGGGCATCGACATGTCGGGATGCTTCGTCAAGATCGAGGCCGAGGAGGGCGCCTGGAACACGGGCAAGGAGTACGAGCACGGCAACTCTGGCTACCGCCCCGGCGTGAAGGGTGGCTACTTCCCGGTGCCGCCGGTCGACAGCGCGCAGGATCTGCGCTCCGAGATGTGCCTGATCCTCGAATCGCTCGGCATCCCGGTCGAGGTTCACCACCACGAGGTCGCGACCGCGGGCCAGATGGAGATCGGCACCCGGTTCTCGACGCTCGTGCAGCGCGCCGACTGGCTGCAACTGCAAAAGTACGTCATCACGAACGTCGCGCACGCCTATGGCAAGACGGCGACCTTCATGCCCAAGCCGATTGTCGGCGACAACGGCTCCGGCATGCACGTGCACCAGTCCGTGTGGAAGGACGGCAAGAACCTGTTCGCGGGCGACGGCTATGCGGGCCTTTCGGAGTTCGCGCTGTTCTACATCGGCGGCATCATCAAGCATGCGCGCGCGCTCAACGCCATCACGAACCCGGGCACCAACAGCTACAAGCGGCTCGTGCCGGGCTTCGAGGCGCCGGTCAAGCTCGCGTACAGCTCGCGCAACCGGTCGGCATCGATCCGCATTCCGTACGTCGCGAACCCCAAGGGGCGGCGCATTGAGGCGCGCTTTCCGGATCCGCTGTGCAACCCCTATCTCGGCTTCGCTGCGCTGCTGATGGCCGGCCTCGACGGCGTCGAGAACAAGATCCATCCAGGCGAGGCGGCGACCAAGGATCTGTACCACCTGCCGCCGGAAGAGGACGCGAAGATCCCGACCGTCTGCTCGAGCCTGGAACAGGCGCTCGAGTACCTAGACCGCGAGCGCGCGTTCCTGACCAAGGGCGGCGTCTTCACCGACACCTACATCGATGCCTACATCGAGCTCAAGATGCAGGAAGTCACGCGTTTTCGCATGACGACCCATCCGCTCGAGTTCGACATGTACTTCGCTGCCTGAACGGCCGGAAGGTCGCAACAGAAAGGGACGGTGCGAGCCGTCCCTTTTTTGCATCTGTCTGCATCTGTCGGCGGCGGCTTGCACCGAGCGTTTTCCAGCGCGCTGTTCCTGACTGTTGCTACCGGCCCGAGGCGGCGGTTGCGAGCGCATGGCGATGAAGTGCGCCGCCAAGGCCCGCCAGTTCAGGCTGTTGCAGCGTTCGGCATGCGCCACAATGACGCCATGAAACCGTCCGCCGCGTTCCTTCTGGCCCTGACCGTGTCTGCGCTGCCGGGTCTCGCGCTCGCGCAGCAAAGCGACCGCCCGGTCTATCGCTGCCCGGGCACGCCGGTGCTCTACACGGATTCGCTGACGCCGCAGGAAGCCAAGGCCAAGGGTTGCACGATGCTCGAAGGCGCGCCGATCACCGTCATCGCATCGCCGCGTTCACGCGCGGCGCCGCAGGCTTCGGCGCCACGCCCGGCGGATGCGAAGGTCGATCCAGCCGCCCAGCGCGCGCGAGACAGCGACGCGCGACGCATCCTGGAATCGGAACTGCGGCGCGCCGAAACGGACCTCGCGACCATGCAGAAGGAGTTCAACAACGGCGAGCCGGAACGTCTGGGCAGCGAACGCAACTTCCAGCGTTATCTCGACCGCGTCGCCGACATGAAGGCCGCGATCGGGCGCAAGGAAAGTGATATCGCGGCGATCAAGCGCGAGCTCTCCAAGTTGCCGCAGTGAACGCCGAGCGGGTTGATGCGGCCGGCGGCGACGCGGCCGCGTCCGAGGCACTGCGAGCCTTCGCCGCGCTCGACCATCTTGCAACGATGGTCGCCGTCGTCGACGCCGACGGCCGCTGCGTGTTCGCCAATGCCGCCTTCGAAAGCGTGCTGGGCCTCGCGCGCCGCAGCGTGTTGCGCGCGCCCTTGTTCGAATGGTTCGTGGATACCCAACCGATCAGCGACACGGTGGCGGCCGTCGCGCGCAACGACTACTCGACGAGCCGCTTCGACGGCCTGCTGCGCCACCCTGGACACACCGAACCGCTGCCGGTGCATGTGATCGTGAGCCAGACCGACCCTGCCGGGCCGGTCGTCGTCGAGCTGATCGAGATCGAACAGCAGACGCGCCAGGATCGCGAGGAACGCGCCCAGGGCCTCGCGCAGGCGAACAAGGAGTTGATCCGCAACCTCGCACACGAGATCAAGAACCCGCTCGGCGGTATTCGCGGGGCTGCGCAGTTGCTCGGCATGGAGGTCGAGGGCCGGGCGCTGACCGAATATACGCAAGTCATCATCCAGGAGGCCGACCGGCTGCAATTGCTCGTCGATCGACTGCTCGCGCCGCACCGGCTGCCCCACGTCGTCGGCGACGTCAACATCCACGAAGTCTGCGAGCGTGTGCGCGCGCTCGTGCTGGCCGAGCACCCGCGCGGCCTGCGCGTCGTGCGCGACTACGACACCTCGATTCCCGAATTCCGCGCCGACCGCGAGCAGCTCATCCAGGCGGTGCTCAACGTCGCGCGCAACGCCGCGCAGGCGCTCGAATCGCGCATCGCGGCGGGTGATGCGGTCATCGCGCTGTGCACCCGCATCGCGCGCCAGGTGACGCTCGACAAGCAGCGCTGGCGCCTGGCACTGGAATTGCATATCGAAGACAACGGGCCGGGCGTGTTGCCCGATCTGCGCGAACGCATCTTCTACCCACTGGTCTCGGGGCGGGAGGGCGGCTCGGGCCTGGGGCTGACGCTGGCGCAGACCTTCGTGCAACAGCATCGCGGCACGGTGGAGTTCGAAAGCGAACCGGGCAAGACGATCTTCAAGATACTCATCCCGCTGCCCTAGGCAGGGTCGTGCTAGCGTGCGACAGCCACGGCGGCGGGCCGCAGGTGGTGACGCTAAGCGCAGGGGGCAAATGAAACCGATCTGGATCGTTGACGACGACCACGCCATCCGCTTCGTGCTCGAGAAGGCGCTTGCGCGCGAGGGCCTCGCGGTGCGCAGCTTCACGAATGCACGCGAAGTGCTCGCCGCGCTCGACGAGTCCGTGCCACAGGTGCTGGTATCCGACATTCGCATGCCGGGTGGCTCGGGGCTCGATCTGCTCGCCAAGGTCAAGGCCAGGAAGCCCGGCCTGCCGGTAATCGTGATGACGGCTTATTCCGATCTTGACAGCGCTGTCTCCTCGTTCCAGGGCGGCGCCTTCGAGTACCTGCCAAAGCCCTTCGACGTCAACAAGGCGGTCGAGTTGATCCGCCGCGCGCTCGACGAGAGCCTGCGCGAGGAAGTGGCAGATGAGTCGCACACAGAAGTGCCCGAGATGCTCGGCCAGGCGCCGGCGATGCAGGAGGTGTTTCGCGCGATCGGGCGCCTGAGCCAGAGTGTGGTCACGGTACTCATCACTGGCGAAAGTGGCTCGGGCAAGGAGCTCGTCGCGCACGCGCTGCACCGGCACAGCCCGCGCGCCGGCGGCCCCTTCGTCGCCATCAACACGGCGGCGATTCCGAAGGACCTGCTCGAGAGCGAGCTCTTCGGCCACGAGCGCGGCGCCTTCACCGGGGCGCAGACGACGCGGCGCGGCCGCTTCGAGCAGGCCGACGGCGGCACGCTCTTTCTCGACGAGATCGGCGACATGCCGCTCGAGCTGCAGACGCGGCTGCTGCGCGTGCTCTCCGACGGCCAGTTCTATCGCGTCGGCGGCCACAACCCGCTGCGCAGCAACGTGCGCGTGATTGCGGCCACGCATCAGGATCTCGAGGCGCGCGTCAAGCAAGGCTCGTTCCGCGAGGACCTGTATCACCGCCTGAACGTGATCCGCCTGCGCCTGCCTGCGCTGCGCGAACGGCGCGAGGACATTCCGGCGCTGACGCGCTTCTTCCTCGCCAAGAGCGCGCGCGAGCTGAGCGTCGAGGCCAAGCGCATCAGCGAACCAGCGCTGCAGGTGTTGAGGCAGTTCGACTTTCCCGGCAACGTGCGCCAGTTGCAGAACATCTGCCATTGGCTGACCGTGATGGCACCGGCGCAGGTGATCGAGACCAAGGACCTGCCGCCGGAGCTTGCGTCGGCTCTTTCGACGACTGCGACTGCGACTGCGACTGCGACGGCGTCCGCGTCTGCATCGCCGCCTGCGTCCGCGTCCGCGCCGGCGCCTGGCGGCCCGCTATCCGTCGACGCGGGGGCGCCCGCACCAACGGCCGGCGTTTTGGCAACCGCGGCCGCGACGCCGGTCAGTGCAACGGCTTGGCTCGACGACCTCGAACGCGAGACGCTGGCCCTGCTCCAGGCAGGCGCGCCATCCGTGTGGGACGGATTGACGCGCCAGTTCGAGGCGCGCCTGATCCAGGCCGCGTTGGCCGTCACGCGCGGGCGCCGCATCGAGGCCGCGCAAAAGCTCGGCATCGGCCGCAACACCATCACGCGCAAGATCCAGGAACTGGGGCTGGAGGACTGAAGCCCGGATTCGGCCGGATTCCGCAACGTCGTCGCATCGTGCTGACGCAACGCATCGCGGCACGCCCGAGCGTTCCCGACTGCCGAATCCATGCCAAAGGTAAACCTGCGCGAGCCTCCCCGCTCGGCGCGCTTGTCCTGCGTGTGGGCTTGAACCCCGCGCACGGGTGCCGAAAGCAGGCGACGCCATTGTGGTAACTGCACAGTAACTGACCAAATACTGTTCGTTTAGATGAAATCACCGGTCGGGTTCTGCGGTGACCAAGGCTTCGGGCGATGGACTCTGCGTCGTGGCGTGCAAGCACGCGGGGCGACCGCGACCGGTGTGCAATCGATGGGGATCCTGGTGGGCGCGCTGCGATCGTGGGGAGCGTACTGCGAGTTTCGTCGCTTGACCATGCGCGGCGAGCGTTTGTCGAGAGTCCTCGTGGCTCGGATGCACGCGCTGGCTGCGAGCAATTCACGCAACCACCGGTGCCTGCGTCTGGGTCGCTCTGGGGGGAAAGGCCCCGGATCGGGGCTGTGCGCGTCGCAGCAGTTCGACGTGCCCCTTGAAGGACAACTCGGCGTGGGGCAATCGGTGTCGCGTGGCGCCTTGGTGAAGCAGCCAGCGCACCGCGTAGTGGGCAAGCACCCAGCCGTAGAACTCTTGTCGTACCAGCTCTGGCGTCTTGCTGCGCAACACGCGCTTGCTTTGGCGCAGGTGCGTCTTCAGTTCATCGAAGACGGCCTCGATCTGCCAGCGCTGGTGGTACAGCGCCGCCAACTCCATCGCCGGCGCGGCGTTCGCGTCCAGCAGCGTGGTGAGCAGCCGGTAGCGCGGCTGGGCGCTGTCGGCGCCGGGCATCGCGTACTCGATCACGCGCACGGTGACGCCCTGCTGTGCGGCCTGGGCGCGGCCGACACCGGCAGGGCGAAGGACGCTGAGGTAAGAGCCGTCTTCGAGCAGGGTGTGCACCGGCAGTTGCCGGGTGTCCGAGCAGCGCCACAACAGATCGGCGCCCGTGGCTTGTGCCTGGCGCCATTGCTCGAAGCCGTTGAACCCCCGGTCGGCCATGCAAAGCATGCCCGGCACCAGGCGAGGCAGCAGCGGCACGCACAGCGCCCACTCGCCGCTGCGGTACGGCCCGAGGTTGGCGCCCAGGATGGCATGCGTGGCACATTCCACCAGGACCACGCACTTGGCCTGCGGGTAGCCGGCGTGGCCGGCCACGCTCGTACGGCTGCCGGGGTAGCCGAAGGTCGCCGCGTTGTCGGTCTCGTCGGGCAACTCGAAGCCGCTGCCGTCAATGGCCACCAGCCTCAGCCCGGCATAGAACGCCTGCGGATGGTTGTGCACTTCAGCAAGCGGCACGCAACATCGCCGTACCAACTCAGCCAGTGGCGCGGATCCGATTCGGCTGCGAAGCCCGCTGATCGAAGACTTGCTCACCAGCGCGGGCTCCGCCGCGCCGCTGGCCCAGGCCAAGCCCTGCGCCACCACGGCAAACACCTCCTCGTAGGCGGCCTCCGGGTACAGGCTCAGCGCCATGCAGTAGTAGATCCCGGCCACTGCGGGGAAGCTGCGCACGCGCTGCGTATTGCAGCCGTGCTCGTTCAGCACGGCATGAACCACCTTGGGAGAAACCACCCGCGCGAGCAGGCTCGCCGACAGGTACTCACTCAGCCGAGCCCCAGAGCCCAACACCGCCTTGGTTCGCGCCATGCCAGCCGCCTGTTGTCGAGTTGCGACAAAGGCGATTGTGGATCAGAATAATCTAAACGAACAGTATTGGTAACTGACCCCCTCTACAACCGGGGCGCGAGCAAGATTGCCGCGACCTGTTGGAGGGGCTGCGATGTTTTCAATGAACTGTTTGTGGCGCTGGCTGCTGCTGAGCGCCCTGTCGATCGGTCTCTTTGCCTGCGGAGGTGGTGACGGCGGTGGCGCAAGCGCTGTTGCGGATCCGCCCACGATCCAGGCGCAGCCCAGCGACACCGGCGTGGCTGTCGGCGCGAAGGCAACGTTCTACGTGGTCGCGGCGGGCGAAGGGAGCCTGAGCTATCAATGGCAGCGCGATGGCGCCGACATTTCCGGCGCTACGGAACACGCCTACACCCTGGCCGCTGCTGCGTTGGCCGATCACGGTGCAAGCTTCGCCGTCGTGGTTTCGAACGAGGCCGGTGGCGTGTCCAGCCGCAGTGCCAAGCTGACCGTGACAGGTGCAACTGCGATCACAGCGCAACCGAAGGGCGCAACCGTCCAGGTCGGGCAATCGGCGACATTCAGCGTGACCGCCACCGGTACCGGCACGCTGATCTACCAATGGCTGCGCGACGGCACCGACATCGGTGGCGCCAACCGCGCCAGCCTCACGGTCGGGCCGTTCGCGGCGGCCGACGACGGTGCCCAGTTCGCGGTACGTGTCAGCAGCGATGCGGGCTCGGTGACGAGCAGCGCGGTGCTGCTCACGGTGACGCCGGTCGACACTGGAGCGGACGGCACCGGCCTGGCCGCGGGCTATGACATCACGCTTGCGATCCGCTACGACGGCGGCGTGCTGCAGCTGGCCTCGGAGGTGCCGTGGACGCGTGCGCCTTCTACGACGGTGACCGGCAGTTCGGCGCGGCTGCTCACCGGCCTATCGGCGGCGGCCGTGGATCTGGAGCGTGTGTATGCAGTTGCGGTGGGGGCGGCGGGCTCTTGTACGGCTGGGGCGTGAACACCAATGGTGTGCTCGGCGGCAGCGAAGGCAATGGAAACGTCAACGCGCCGAGGGCACTGGGTGGCGTGACGGACGTACGCCAGGCCTTGGCGACGCAGTCTTACGCCTTGGCCCTGCGGGCCGATGGCAGTGTCTGGCACTGGCCCGGAAAGCTCAGCTTCGCGTCCGGCGGCACCGCGGTCAGCGAGCCGCGCAGCATTGCCGGCCTGGCCGGCGTGCGCGCGCTGGCCGCGTTGAGTGCCACGGTAGATGGCTACAAGCTCAGGCCGGTGGCGATCAAGACCGACGGCACGGTGTGGGAGCTGAAGTGGAGCGTTGAGACGGTGATGGGCGCGGGCGGCCCGGTCCAGACCTACGCCGGAAGCGCGCAGCAGGTGGCCGGCTTGTCAGGCATCGCGCGCATTGCGTGTGGCCTTTCGCACTGCCTTGCGTTGACCGAGGCGGGCAAGGTTCTCTCCTGGGGCAGCAACGACTTCGGCCAGCTTGGCAACGGCTCGACGGGGTCGCCCGTGACGACACCCACCGAAGTAACCGGGCTCGCCAACGTGAGCGCGATTGCCGTTGCCGGTGGCGCATCGTTGGCCCTCGCGACCGAGGGCAAGGTCTGGACCTGGGGCCATCACGACACCAACGGCCAGGGCGGCACTGCCGACCTGGCGGTGCCGACGCCACTGGCCCTGAGCGTCAAGGCCGTGCAATTGGCAGGCGGCTGGCAGCATGCGGTCGCACGTCTGGAGGGCGGCAGCCTGTGGGGCTGGGGTGCGAATCAAGGCGCACAACTTGGCGTCGCCGGCGCGCAGTCTCGTCCGACGCCCGTGCAGGCTTCGGCGATCTCGCTGAACTGACGGCCGACATCGTCATCGGCGGCGCACCGGCCGGGCCGGCTTTTCGGGCCCGGCCGCTGCTGTTGCCGTGATCCAACTCAGGATCTTCATGATTTCACGGTCTTCATGATTGATGCGAGTCGCGGCGTACGGCAACATCGCGTGATTGCCGGTGTCCTGGGTCGAACCGTCGAAGGCGACGCTACGTCTGCTGGGCAAGCAGCCTGACCACCGATCGAAAGGAGACCGCGCAGTGATCACGAACAAGGCCTGGCGTCTTCGCTGTCTGCGCGTTCCGTGTCTGGTTGCCGAACATGCCGATGGCCCCAGGATTGCCTTGGCGCGCAAGGATGCCGCGCTGCTGGCCTTTGTCTGCATGAACCCCGGCGCGCCGAGCGCTCGCGCGGCCGGTCTCTTGTGGCCAGATGCGGCGGCCAGCGGTGCCATGAACAATCTGCGTCAGCGGCTGCACCGGCTGCGCAAAGCCACGGGTGCACGCTTGCTCGAGGTCGGGGATATCGCGCACCCGGCGCAAGACCTGCGCATCGATCCCGCGCCGGCCCTGGCAGCGCTGCAGGCCGACCCGAACGCGTGGGACGGCGACCTGCTGCAAGGCGTTGAACTTGATGCTTCCACCGAGTTCGCAGGTTGGCTCGCCGCCGAGCGCAAGGCATGGACCGAGCGCCGCCGCGATGCGCTGGCTTCGGTTGCGTCGGCGTGCGAGGAGTCGGGCGAATTGGCGCGCGCGCTCGTTCTTGCGCAGCGCCTGCTGGCCGACGATCCGCTCTCGGAACACGCGCACCGGCAGCTGATGCGGCTGCACTATCTGCGCGGCGACATCGCGGCCGCGGTGGCCGCGTTCGAGGCGTGCGAGCGCGTGCTGAAGGACGAACTCGGCCTCAGGCCGTCGGCGGAAACGCAGGAATTGCTGCAGACCGTCGAGCACGGCCGTCTGCCCGCGCCCAGCCCGGGCGCGCTGCTGGATGAAGCGCAACGCGACGGCCAGGTTGCCGTGCTTGTCGGCGAGGCCGGGATCGGCAAGACACGGCTGCTGCAGGACTTCGCCGCGTCGCACGCGCAGGCGACGTTCGTCTACGCGCAGGCGAGGCCGGGCGACGCAGCGGTGCCCTACGGCGCGCTGGCGCGGCTGTTGCGCGCGCTGGTGGCGGCCGTGCCTGCGGCACTGGAAAGCGCGCCGCGCGGCGAACTGCTGCGCGTCGTCCCCGAGTTCGGCGACAGCGCTGCGGCAGCCCGCGCGGGTCAGACGCTGCGCCTGCAGGCGGCGATCGAACGGCTGCTCGCGGCAGCGGTGGCGCAGTGTGAGGCCCTCTCGCTCGCTGTCGATGACCTGCACTTCGCCGACCGCGCCAGCGTCGAGATGTTGCGCGCGCTCGTCGACGCCGAGGCGCTGGCCGCGATGCCCTGGGCCTTCGCGCATCGCCCGGCCGCGGCGGCTGATGAGGATGCCACGCTGCTGCAGTCGCTCGCCGACTCGCCGCGGGCCCGCTTCATCGAACTCGCGCCGCTCGCCGAGGCCGATCTCGCCGAGTTGCTGACGAGCCTTGCATTGCCCGGCGTCGATGCGGCGAGCCTTGCGCCGGCGCTCGCCCGGCATGCGGGCGGCAACCCGTTGTACGCGCTGGAGACGCTGCGTGCGGCGGCGCAGATGCGGCCGGCATTGGCGGCAGGCGCCGTCCCCGCGTTGCCGCGGCCGCAGACGATCGCCCACCTGATCGACCGTCGGCTGTTGAGGCTGTCGAAGCCAGCGCTCTCGCTGGCGCGCGTCGCCGCGATCGCGGCGCCCGACTTCTCGATCGAACTCGCCAGCCAAGCCCTCGCGACACCGGCGCTTGCGCTGGCCGACGCGTGGCAGGAGCTCGAGGTCGCCGACATCCTGCACGGCGAGGCCTTCGCGCACGACCTGGTGCACGACGCGGTGCTGCGCGCGACGCCGGCGGCGGTCGCAGGCCACGCGCACAAGCTCGTGAGGCAGTTTCTGCAGGGGCGCGCGGCCGAGCCGGCGCGCGTCGCGGCGCACTGGTGGGCGGGCGGGGCCGACGACTTGGCCGGACCGGCCTTCCTCGAAGGCGCGGCGCGGGCGCGGCGCATGGGTCGGCCGCGCGAGCAGGTCCAGTTGCTGCTGCAGGCGGCGCAGGCCTTCGAGCGCGGCGGGCGAGGGCCAGATGCGTTCGGCGCCAAGCTCGCCGCCGTCGAGCCCCTGCTCGACAGCGCCGGGCCCGACCGCGCGCTGCGGTTCACTCAGGAGCTGGTCGAGCAAGTCGGAAACGGCGAACAGGAGGCGCTCGCCTGGGCGAAGCAGGCCTCGGTTTACCTTTGGGCCGGGCGCGCGGCGGACGCCGAGCATGCAGCGCGCCACGCACTCGCGGTGGCACGACCCGACGACGAAATCGTGCGCCTGGAAGCCACGCTTCACGCCGCCCAGGCCTGCGGTCTTCAGGGGCGCGCCAGCGAAGGCCTTGCGCTGCTGCGGCCCTGGGAGGAGCACCTCGAGGGCGACGGCGATGCCGAGCAGGCAGGGCTGAGCGCGGCCTTCTGCTCAGCGTATGCCAACCTGCTGATCCAGGACGACCGCCAGGCCGAGAGCCTGGCATGGGTCTGCAAGTTCCTCGCCTTCGCAGAACGGGCCGGGGACGTGCAGCGCCAGATGACCGCGACGATGGACCTTGCGGCCTACAACCTGCGCAGGGGCGACCTCGAGGCGGGAGTCGAGCATGCGCGTCGGGCGGAGGCGCTGAACCCAGGCGACGAACAAGCGCAAGACCTGGCACGCGGGAACCGCAACGGGATGGGCTACATGCTGTGCGGCCTCGGCCGCTATGGCGAAGGGCTGGCGATCCTCGAAGCAGAACTGGCGGCATCGGAAGGCCAGACCGGCGCTTTGCGGGCGCTGCAGGAGCAGTGGCTTGCCGACGTGTTGATCGTCCTCGGCCAACTGGCCCGGGCGCGCCGCTTGCTCGATGCCGAAGCACCGCCGGGGATGCGGCCCCACAAGCGGCTGATCGTTCGCGCCGCGCTGGCCCGCGCATCCGGCCGCGACGACACGGCCCTGTTGGAGCAGGCCAGTGAATCCGCCGATCGACCGTCGACTCGCTTCGACTGGCTGCATGCGAGCATCCTGCTGGCCGCGAGCGGCGAATGCGCAGACCAGCATCTGGCCGAACTCGGCGTGATGGCGCGCGAGCGCGGGTACTTTCCGCTGCTCGTGCTCGCCGAGCACGAGCGGTTGGTCGTCGGCACCCGGCAGGGGCCGACGATGCAAGGCAGCGTCGATGCCGCGGTGGCACTTGAGGCAATGGCTCGGCAGCACCGCTACCCGAGCCTCTACGTTCCCGAGATATTGCACACCTGCGCCACCGTCTGGCGCTCGGCGGGCCGGCTCGACGACACCCGCCGATGCATGACCGAGGCGATGCATTGGGTGCACGCGGTGGCGCTGCCGAATATCCCTCAGTACATGCGCGACGGCTTCCTGCAACGCAACCGGGCCAATCTGTCGCTGCAGGCCGACTTCACGCGGCTGCTGGCAGCAACGGGCGCGTGAGCGCACGTGCGCCGGTCGACGATTGATCGACCCGGATGCGGCGCGATAGAAGAGCCCGCGCTCCGGCGCGCCTGCCACGGAGCCGTCGGCGCGCAGATTCGCGCCGAATTTTCATGGCAAACTTTGTGGCGCTGATCGCTCCCGATGCTCCGTGTTGGACGCGCCCGGCGCGGTCCGTATCGAAAAGGAGAGCTCCATGGTTTCACGATGACGCGACTTGTTGACGCTTCGACTTGTCGTATATGCCGCGCTTGTCGTCGGCTGTGCCGCGAGCCAGGCCGAGACCATGAAGCCCGGACTGTGGGAGATTCATCAGCAGACCCAGCTCGACCCGGCGCAGCAGGCCCAGATGGATGAGGCGCGCCAGCAGATGGCGGCGCTGCTGCCGGAGCAAAGCAAGAGGATGGAGTCGATGCTGGCGCAGCGTGGCATTTCGATCGACATGACGGGCAACGGCATGACGATGAAGGTCTGCGTCAGCAAGGAGCAGGCCGAGCGCGACGAGCCGCCGTTCGACGAAAAAGGGTAATTGCAAACACGACGTCAAACGCAACGGCAACGTCATTCACACCCGCTTCGAATGCAGCGATCCGCCGTCCAAGGGTGAAGGCGACGTGACGATCACAAGTCCGCAGGCGTATTCGATGAAGATGCGCGTGACGACGCAGGACGACGGCAAGCCCCGCACGATGGCGATGAACGTCACCGGTCGCTGGCTCGGTGCCGATTGCGGCAATATCAAGCTGAGCAGCGCTGCGCTCTGACGACCGCGCGGCGCCCGATGCTCGCTGCGCCGGGTTATCTGGCGCCAATGAGCGTTGGACTCACGGGCTCGAGGCTGCCAGCGTCACGATCACCGGCGCGTGGTCACTCGGTCGCTCGTTCTTGCGTGGCAGCTTGTCGATCGTGCAGGCGCTGACCGAATCGCGCAGCGCGTTGCTGACGAGGATGTGGTCGATGCGCAGGCCCTGATTGCGCCGAAACGCCAGGTTGCGATAGTCCCACCAGCTCCAGAGTTTCGGCGGCTGATCGAATAGGCGGAAGGCATCGTGCAGGCCGAGCCCGATCAGGTTGCGGAACTGCCCGCGCTCCTCGTCGGTGCACAGGATCTGGCCGCGCCATGCCTCCGGGTCGTGAACGTCGCGATCCTCCGGGGCGACATTGAAGTCACCCATCAGCACGAGTCGCGGGTGCAGCGCGATCTCCTCGCGCAGCCAGTCTCGCAGCGCGCGAAACCACTGCATCTTGTATTCGAACTTGTCGGTGCCGGGTGCCTGCCCGTTTGGCATGTAGCCGCCGACCACGCGCACGCCTTCGACCGTGCCGGCGATCACGCGCGCCTGCGGGTCGTCGTGGCCCGGGATGTTCTTCACGATGTCGGCGGCCTCGGTGCGGCTCAGCAGCGCTACACCGTTGTAGGTCTTCTGTCCGTGCCATTGAACGCGGTAGCCCGCGGCCTCGATCTCGGCCCGCGGAAACTTGTCATCGATGAGTTTCGTTTCCTGCAGCACGAGGACGTCGACCGGGTTTGCAATGAGCCAGTCGAGCACCTGCGGCAGGCGAACCGCGAGCGAATTGACGTTCCATGTTGCAAGTTTCATTATAGCAGTTTGACGTTGATTATATTGAATATTGTCTTTGTTATTTCGGATGCTACCCCCATTGATACCCCCAAGATGTGGGGATCACGCGGGACGAAGCAGGCTTCCATCGTTGATCTGTTGCTCCGCAGTCCGAAGGCGCTGCAACATGACATCGAACTCGATCGGCACGTCGATGAACATCGGCGCCATCGTCGCATAGTCCCTCGCCAATGCAGCATGGCGCGCCGGTGGCGGCACGAGTCGGAGCATCCCCGGCCTGGCGGTCTCGTAGTGGGACCAGGCTGACGCAAAGAAGCGGCTCTTGTGGCGAACCACATCTTCGAGCAGGTCGAGCCTGGCCAACGCTTCGGCGCGGCTCGGGTGCCGCCACAGCGCCTCGAAGTCTGCGTAGTGGCGCGCGAAGCGGTCACGGATCGGCAGTTCCGGCGGCCGATGGTGCTCGGCGTGCAGGATCGTCGCCTTCTCCCAGAACGTGCGCGTGATCTCCAACGCCACCACGCTCGCTCGCAGGTCGTCGTAGGCGCCCGACAGATCAACACCGGGGGTCTGGGCAAGCAGGGCAGCCACGCTGTGCGTTCCGGTGGGTTGCTGGTCCGTCAGGGCGCCGAACTCCAGTTTCACCTGCTTGGCGATGTAGCCACCAGCCTGCGCAAGCGCTGTCGGATACGTGAACAGCAAGTTCGGCGTGCCGGCCAGCGCATCGATCTCGTAGCGCAGCCAGTCGTTCGCATGCGGCGGCGCGCCGAGCCTGGCCGTGATGGCCGCTTCGAGCGCCGGCCGAAAGCGCTCCGCCACGCATCGCTCGCACTCGGCTTCGAGCGCCTGGACGCGCTTACGGCGCTGATTCGCCGAAGGCGCCTCGTCGAGTTCCGCCGCCGCGAAGCCGAGCGCTTGCGGCGAGACGGCCAGGTCGATGTCTTCGGAAAAGCGTTGGATCGCGCCGAACACCTTCGACAGCGAGGTGCCACCCTTGAACACGACATGCGCAGCCACGGCCTCGACCTCGAAGATGCGCGCGAGCGTCCAGCTGACCCAGAAGTCCTTCTCGACGATCAGCGGCACCAGCCCCAGGCGGCCGGCGGCTTCGTTGATGATCAGTGCCCGCTCGGCAGCCGGCAGGGTCGCGAAGGGCTTCATCGTGCGGCGTGGTCAGGCCGTTTGCTTGCGCCGCTTCACCGCCAATGGCGTCGGTTCGGATCGTTGCCCGGGTGCCGCGATGAATCGCAGGTACGGGTGCATCCAGGCGGGCGCCAGCGGCAGGTCTTTCAGCACGGCCGCACGGTCCTTCGCCGACAGCGTCTGGCGCAGGTGTGCAACCCGCGCTTCGTTGACGTTGTCCTTGCCGACACCGCGCAGTGCGGCGAAGACAAGGTTGCTCATCGGGCTGGCGCTGCGCACCTGGCGTGGCGGTCGGTGCTTGAGTTGCACGGTCAGCGAGCCGACCTTGACCGTGCGGCTCGGGCCATCGGTTTCGTAGACGGCACGCGCGGGCACTTGTTCCGACAGGTTCAACAGGTTCGCGGCCATCGCCTGCGCTGGCTGCACAAAGGTGCCGTCGCGGCGAGACAGGGCTTGCGCGATCTCGTCGGCGGTCGGTTGAAGCTCACCGAGCAGAGCGTGCTGGCGAGGCACGTCGTAGAGGCCGCGCGCCAAGCGACGCAGGGCACCGCTGCGGACCAGGCGCATCAGCGCCATGCCGACACTGTGGGGCGAACCCAGGTCGAGAAAGTCGAACGGGGTATGCACCCGCGCCGGGTTGGCCTTGCTGGCCTTTGCGATGCGGCGGCCGATCTCCTGGGCGATGCTGGGTGGCTGCGACAGTGGCGCGTCCCCACGTCTCGATGCTGGACCGCTCCCCTTCGGGATCGGTCCGGCCTTGCGGCCGGCGTTGGCGTTCGAACGTTGGGAGGGCATGCTGCAGTGTGCTCTCAGAGCGTTAAAAATACAACCATCTTTTTTTAACGAAATGTCGTCCGGTCCATCCCCGTCAAACGAAAGTGAAACGATGCGTTACACGCGCGCGCCACTTCTGAGACGCCTCGGCATCACGTAGCACCACTTGGGACTTCTGGGGATCTAAGGCTCGGATCGCAGGGCCACTTTCGCGCAGCAAGAGGCCGCGGCACGATCGCTCCATGCGCAGGCTGTGGAGCAAGAAGGAAGCAGACCAGCTCGATCTGCTGGATGGCATCGCGGAGCCAGACACGGCGCCGTCGCAGCACGATGGGCAACCGACTCGGTCAGCCGACCTCACCGCTTCGACAGTGCAAGCGCCCGTCGTCGCGCCTGGTGATGGCCGCCCCCTGATGGTTCGCGTCGATCGACTCGACGAAGACCCAAACAACCCGCGCACCGAGTTTCCCGAGACGCAGCTCAACGAACTCGCCGACGACATCCGTGAGCGTGGCATCTTGGAGGCGATCGTCGTGCATTCTGCCGACGCGGCCGGGCGATATCGAATCCACTTCGGTGCCAAGCGATTGCGCGCCGCCAAGCGAGCAGGGCTCGCCGAGGTGCCGGTGGTCGTGCGCGATGCGCCGGCGGACCCCTACGCCCAGGTCGCCGAGAACCAGAAACGCCACGGGCTGACACCGCTCGACCTGGCGCGCATGATTCGTTCCAAGCTCGACGAAGGCGAGTCGAACGCCTCGATCGCCAAACAGCTGGTCATGGACCCGACCACCGTGGCCCATCACCTGGCGTTGCTCGACCTGCCGCCGGCACTCGACGAAGCACTGAAGTCGGGCCGCTGCACGTCGCCGCGGACGCTCTACGAGCTCGCCAAGTTGCATCAAGCGCAGCCTGATCGGGCGAAGGCATTGATCGCAGGCGAGTCCGAGATCACGCGAGCCACCATCGCCGCGGTCCGCGCGGAGCAGCCACCGCCCGCTGTCCAGGTAAATCCAACGCGCGGCGGCACGTCCCTGGTCGCACAAGCAAACAGCCATTGCGCGCGGCTCGAACAGACGCTGAGCCGTACCAAGCAAGTCGCGCAGCAGCTTGACGCGGCAGACCTGGCGACCCTGCGGCAGCGGGTTGCGAACCTGATCGGCTGGCTTGCGTAGGGGTCGGACTGTCCGACTTCGCCACGCCCCATCGGTGCCTTGCTGAAGATGCGAGATGAAGAGGATTGAGAAAGACAGATGGCAGGATAGGCCGGCGGCCGCGTTCTGTGGTGTCTTCACCTGAAGTCGAAGCGCGTGACATGTCGGCCACCCCTCGCGAGTTCTTCACCGTCGACCTGCGCGGACTGCGTGGAGCGTTGAGCCGGCGTGCGACCGAGACCGGCCTCACCGAATCCGACGTGCTGCGCAGCGCGCTGTCGGTGGCGCTGAACGACGACCAACGCGACACGCTGAACTCGCCGGCAACCGGCGCCAGCCGCGCATCGCAGCTTCAAGTCAAGCTGTCCGTTCGCATCCTGCGGCCGGTGGCTGCGCGTCTTGACAGAAAGGCCCGCGCCGCCGGCCTCTCGCGCGGCGCCTACCTCACCGGTCTGATCAACGGCGCGCCCGCTGTCGTCGCCGCGACCGATCGGCGCGCCGGATTCATCGCGCTCAGCGCATCGGCCGCCGAACTCGCGCTGCTCAGCCGCGACATCAACCAGCTGACCCATCTGCTGCGCAGAGGCGAAGTCCGGGCGGCGCAAGCGTACCGAGCCCGGCTGGACAGCCTCGACGCTGACGTGCGCCAGCACCTCGATCGGGCTGCGGCGGTGCTCGCCGAACTCGCACCGCCGCAGGCGCATGCGCGTCGGTTCAAGTCTCGATTCACCCCAACCGTCGCGGAGACGACCATGACCCAGCCCTCGACAGACGGTGTCCTCATCCAATGGGGCGACCGACTCTTCTACCCCTCCAACCGGGCGATCAAGTCGCACACACCGCGCCTACACCTGCCGGGTGACCGAGCCGCCGCAATCCGCAGTCGCATCGAGGCCACGGTCCGTCGCGCACCGCAGGTCATGGTCAAGGTCACCGGCGGCGGCCGCGGCATGACGGCGATCGCTGCCCACTTGCGCTAGATCACCAAGAACGGTTGCCTCGACATCGAAGACGACCGCGGGGCTGTCGAACGCGGCAAGGACGTCCCTGCACGAGATCGAGCGCCAATGGCGCGTCGGCGGCGCCCGCATCGACGCCGTGAGCCCGCGACGCGAAGCCTTCAACATCATGCTGTCGATGCCGCGCGGCACCGAACCGCTGACCATCCAGCGCGCGGCCCGCGAATTCGCCAGGTTCGAGTTCGCAGACCACCGCTACGTGATGGTCCTGCACGACCACCAGGCCAACCCGCACGTGCACCTGAGCGTCAAGGCCGCGTCGAAGCAGGGCAAGCGGCTCAACCCGCGCAAGGCCGATCTGCAACGCTGGCGCGAGACCTTCGCCGAGCGGCTGCGTGAGTGGGGCATCGATGCCGAAGCCTCGCCGCAGATCACGCGCGGTGGCAGCCGGCGCACCGAACGGCTGTGGCAACGCAAGGCCAGAAGGACAGGGCGCATCGAGGCACCGCGCGACGGTGAGCTGCAATCGATGAAGCTGACAAAGGCGCGGCACGACGCGGCCAAGGCCTGGTGTGAAATCGCCAAAGCGCTGGCGGCGTCGGACAACGTCGAGGACCGCAGGCTCGCCAGGCGCGTCGTCGACTACGCGCGCTATCTACCGGGCGTTCGATACAAGCCTCCAGAGCAGGAGGCACGAAGGGAGTTTGCGCAGAGGGAATGGGGCAGGGCACCTACGCGCGAGCCGATTCGCAGCAACACCGCCATGACGCAGTCTCAACGAACCCGGCCGGAGCCTGAGATCGAACGATGAACGACGCACGCCACACGCCCACCCCACACCCCTCCCCCGGGAGGGGCCGTCCTCGCCGCCGGACGGGCTCGCCGGGCAGGGACTGAAAAGCCGCCTGCCCGCGAGCGAGAGCGTGATAGCGCCGCGCCTCGCGTCAAGGCGTTGCTGGCGCCGGGCTTCGCCCGCCCTTGACCCGGCTCGCGGCGCCGGAATCAGTGGTGGGTATCCGATCGAGATTGCGTCCAGTGGTCCAGGTCCGACCAGCGCCAGGCGATGGTGCGTGGACCCAGGCGCACGGGTGATGGGAATGAGCCGTTGGCGATCCAGCGGTAGATCGTCGAGCGGCCCAGGCCAGTCAGCTTGATGACGATGGGCAGGCGTACGAGAAAGCGCTGAGGTTCGTCAGCGTGGGTTGAGGGCAGGGCGGCGGCGCGCTTCATCACGAATTGATTGGTGTCGTTCGATGAGCACTTTAGGCGCCTTCACGGGTGTGGGGCGCGATGACTTTCGACAAAAAATCAGCGAAGCGAATCCGAGCGTCGAATTGACGCTTGAACTTGCAGTTCCTGAGCGCGGGCGGGCGGGCGGGGACGGCGGCTTGATCCACGTCACCGGCCATTCAGGCCGGATCCTCGAGGACCCGCACGCGACCCAAACCGGTCGCCCATTTCCTTCAACGGCCGTCCGAATAGCTGTCATCGGACCGGCCTCTAACAAGTCGCTAAATTGGCCCGCGATTCACGCTTGGATGTGGATCGCGTCAAGATGGGTGTTGTAATCGCGCCCAGGACATACTTGCACTGTGCGAATTCGCCCATGAACACGACAGAGGTGCTCATCGCCGGCGCCGGGCCTGTCGGCCTGACCGCCGCCATCGAACTGGCGAGACGCGGCATCGCCTGCCGCATCGTCGATCCACTGCTCGTGGCCCCGCGATATGCCAAGGCCGTCGGCCTGCAGCCGCGCACCTTGGAGATCTTCGAGGGCATGGGCATGCTGCGGCAGATCCTCGACGCGTCGGTGCCGCTGCGTGGCCAACTTGTTTGTGTGAACGGCAAGATGGCTGCGCAGTTAACGCAGCCCTTGCCCGCCGACGTCCCCTTCGGTTTTGTCGCGATCCCCCAGTACGAAACCGAGCGCGTACTGGGCGAGGAACTCGCGATGCGCGGCGTGCGCGTCGAACGCGGACTGCAGCTGGTCAGCTTCGAGCAGGACGCCGACGGTGTCACGGCCACGCTGAGCGGCGACGTCGGCGACAGCCGCGTGCACTGTCGCTACCTGGTCGGTGCCGACGGCGCACACAGCGTGGTGCGCAAGGCGCTGGGCCTGAGTTTCGAGGGCGGCGCCTTCGCCGAGCAGTACATGCTGGGCGATATTGAGGTGGATTGGTCGCTGCCGCACGACCAGGCCCTGCGCTTCATGCACCAGACCGACGGTCAAACTGACGATGTGCTGGTGTGCGTGCCGCTGCCCGGGCGTGGCCGCTACCGCATGTCGATGCGCGTCGCCGACGATCTGGCCACGGACCAAGGTGGGGCGGCCGACGGCGTTGTGCATGGCTTCGAGGGCAGCCGCCGACCGGAACTGCACCACATCCAGGCCGTGCTCGACCGGCTGTCGCCGCGGCCGGTCGTGGCACGCAACCTGCGCTGGTCATCGGTGTTCCGCATCAGCCACCGGATCGTCAACGCCTACAGCCGTGGCCGCGTGTTCGTGGCCGGCGATGCGGCGCACATCCATCCGCCCACCGGAGCGCAGGGCATGAACACCGGCATCCAGGATGCGCACAACCTGGCCTGGAAGCTCGCGCTCGCCGTACGCGGCGAGGCTGCCATCGAACTGCTCGCCAGCTACGACGCGGAGCGCCGGCCGGTCGGTGAGGACGTCGTCGGCCGCACCGTACAAAGTGCACGTGTCGGGATCGGCGCCGACTCCGACGACCCGAGCTTCGTCGTGCGGCGAGAGGCGCAGTTGCTGATCGACTACGCCGGCAGCCCGATCGTGGCCGGTGGCAGCGACGACAGCGGCGGCCCGCAGGCGGGCAGCCGCGCGCCCGACGCGGGCGGGTTGACACGCGACTCGGTGTCCGCGCCCTTGCGACTGTACGCGTTGCTCGGTCGCCGCGAGCATGCGGCGCTGCTGTATGCCGGCGAAGCGCTGGCTGGACATGCCGTGGCAGAGCTCGAGGCTACGGCCCAGGCGCTGCGCGACGCCGCGCACGGCCACATGGACGTCTATCTGATCGCCGCCGCAGGTGTACAAGTAGCGGCGACGGTGTTGCCGCTGATCCGCGACATGGGCGGTGACTTTGCGCGGCTGTATGCCACGGTCGGCCTCTCGGCCTTTGTCGTCCGGCCGGATGGCTATCTGGGCTTGGCGATGCGCGGCAAGATCGTGACGCGCGATCTGCTGAGTCACCTGAAGACGACCTACGCTGAGAAGCTCAGTCCGCCAGCAGTCGAGTGACAACACAACTGAAGATAGCGCAAAGTGCCGCCCAGCGCTCCCCAGATGCCGGATCCGGTTGCGGACGGCTCGATGATTCCGACGCTCGATCGCCAGGGCGCGGTCTGGCTCTTTGTCGACGAAGTGACAAACATGTACCTGGACGCCGTGCGGGGACGCACGGCGCTCGAGATCGCTGCCGGCTACGGCCACGCGGCCGTCAGCGCACTCGAACATGGCGCCGACCGGGTATGGGCCAACGAAGTCGACGCCGGTCAGCTTGCAATCATTCAGTCACGAACGCCTTCGAGGTACAGGGACAAGCTGGCTTGCTGCCTGGGTGCGTTTCCGGAAGCCGTCGATTTCGAGGCGTCGTCGCTGGATTGCATCTATAGCGCCAGACTGTTCCATTTTTTCGATGCTGAACGAGTCAGGGCGGGGTTGCGCAAGGTTCACGCTTGGCTTCGGCCCGGTGGCGAGCTGTTCCTGGTCAACGACGCCATCTATCGAACCGTCTTCAAGCCGTTGATTCCTTTGTACGAGCAGAGGATCGCGGTCGGCGAGGCCTGGCCGGGTCATTTCGCAGACATTCGATCGTGCATTCCGCGCGAGCTGAATCCCGAGCAGTTTCCGAAAGCGATGAACTTTCTCGATCCAACGGTGTTGCGGCGAGAGCTCACCCATGCGGGCTTTGAAGTCGTGGCCGCCCGCTTTTACCCCTACACGGGGACCTTCGAGCTCGGGCGCCTGGACGGGCGCGAGATTGTTGGCGCTGTCGCACGCAAGATCTAGACGCCGCCCTGCCGACAGGCAACTGTCTTCTACAAACTTGAGAGGTGAAGCCCATGCCGAGCGAGATTGACGATCTGCGGGCGCTCTTGGGCGCAAAGCCACGGCCGACCAGCTGGGCTGAGCGGCGCTCACGGCTCGACGAGGTGGCGACCGTCGATGCGCCTCCGGCTGATGTCGCTTTCACGCCCGTCGAGATCGGCGGGATTCCAGCGGAATGGTCGCAGGCGCCGGGCGTCGATGCCGACCGGGTCATGCTCTTGCTACACGGTGGTGGCTATTGTTCGGGTTCGATCCGCAGTCACCGCACGATGGCCGCGGCCATCGGGCGCGCCGCCGGGATGCGGGTGCTGGCGCTCGGCTATCGCCTGGCGCCCGAGCATCCGTTTCCCGCGGCCCTCGACGACGCGCTCTCGGCCTGGCACTACTTGCGCAGCGAAGGCTTCGCCGCGCAACGCATCGCCATCGGCGGGGACAGCGCGGGCGGCGGCCTGACGCTGGCCTGCATACAGCGGCTGCGCGATGCCGGTGAGCCGCTACCGGGTTGCGCCTGGCTGGTTTCGCCGTGGACCGACCTGACGATGAGCGGCGCGAGCATGGCGGACAAGGACGCGGCCGATCCCCTCATCCACCGCGCCTATCTCGACAGCCTGGCGCAGGCCTACCTGGCGGGCCATGACCCACGTGATGCGCTGGTTTCGCCACTCTTCGCCGATCTGGCGGGGTTGCCGCCCGTCCTCATCCAGGTGGGTTCGGCCGAGACGCTTTTGGACGATGCGGCGCGGCTCGCCCGGGCGCTGGGCGTGGCGGACGTGCCGGTGCGGCTCGAGGTCTGGCCGCAGATGGTCCACGCCTGGGTGCTGTGGTCGGCCCGTCTGACCGATGGCCGACGTGCGTGCGAAGCGGCCGGCGAATTTCTTCGCGCTCGAACGTCGGATGTGCCCGAAATTGCCCGCCTCGACAGGGAGCACCCATGAACAGTCGATCTGTGACCGAAGGCTACGAGGATCGAGGTGCCACGATGGTCATTACCCATCGGGTGCGCACCGGGGAACATACCCGATACGAGCGCTGGCTGGACGAGATCGAGCCACTGTGCAGGATCTGGCCGGGCCACCTGGACTGGCACATCCTTCGTCCCGTCAAGGGGCTGCCGGAAACGTTCACCGTGGTGATCCGGTTCGACACCCGCGCGCATTTGCAGCAGTGGATGGCGTCGTCGGAGCGAGCGCGGCTGCTCGACAGCGTGCGGCCGCTGCTCGTCTCGCCGGACGACGTGCACGTCAGCAGCGGCCTGGATTTCTGGTTCACTTCGCCTGATTCAAACGCCAAGGTGCCGGTGCGCTGGAAGCAGTACCTGATGACATGGTCCGCCATCTACCCGTTGGTGCTCGGGGTGCCGTTGGCTGTCGTGCCCGTGCTCGACAAACTGAGCGTTCCCGACACGCTGCCCTTGCACACCCTGGCCGTCACCGGGGTTGTCGTCTTCCTGATGGTCTACGTCGTAATGCCTCGCTACACCCGGCTGATGCAGCGCTGGCTCTACAGGTGATATTTATGCCCGCGCGGGATCGATGGCCAGCGAGCGCCGCCATTCGGCGAGCGGCCGCTCCCAGTCCAGTTCCCACCTCTGCGCCAGCAGGTTGCGCGCCTTCCAGCCCATCTGCAGCCCTTCCTGCAGCCGGTGCAGCGCGCGGCCGTAGAGTTCCGGCTCGGGCATCGTGTGCAGCAGGACGGCACACAGGTACAGCAGGCTCACCGGCTGGTGGATCTGCGCCAGGTACACAGCCGATATGCCGACTTCGCCTGGCAGGTCGGTGGCGAAGCCGGTCACGGTGTGGTGGATGTCGTGCGTCATCGTGCGCCGGCGCGTCAGGTAGCGCGCCTTGCGCGCCAGTTCGGATTCACCCGGCTCCAACGCCGCCGATGCCGCGTTGCGCCGGATCACGTCCGGGTCCAGCCCGTCGGCGAGCATCCGCGCGGCGTAAGCGTGGCCGAGCGAGCCCTCGGGCATCCGGCGCAGCTCGGCCAGCGTGTGTTGCGGCGGCTCCCAAGCTTCGTCGACCATCTGCGCAATCTCGGGCACAGCCAGCATCGTTTGCTCGAACGACAGCATCGCCGGCGTATCTTCCAAGCCCTTGTGCAGGTCGTAGAACGCGCGGATCTGCGTCGGGTCGTTGGCCAGCGTGAGGAAGCCTTCGAGGCCAGTCAATGTGCGGGCGAAAGGGGGTTGGACAGCGGTCATGCGCAGGCTCCATGCACCTTGGCGAACTGCGCCCGGCGCGCATCGATTGAAGTTCGGCGGGAGCCGATTGTCAACGATCGGAGGCCCCATCGAGCACCCGCCTGGGCTGACGGCGGATGGTTGGCATGCGAGGTGGTGCCTCGTACAGCCTGAATCCGCGCGCAGCATCTCAGTCGCTCAGAGGGCGGCTCTACCGCTCTATTTGCGGGTGCCTTCATCCAGTCCTCTACTTGAGGTGCCCGGAGGCCCCCGGTCGCCAGCGACGGCTCTGGTCGGACGTGATGGAAGCGGTCGTCGGCTGTTTGGCTTGCCAGTTCGACCGGCAGGTCTGTCGCATCGAGATGGAGTTCACGTCGATCCGCCATCGACCCAGGCTGTGCGAGAACGCGATTCGGACGAACCTTGTTTGGCACGTGAGCGCGAGTAGCCCTTTCGTGCCGACGAAGTCGCGCAGTAGTCGCCACTCGCGCGAACAGCGTTTTGGTGGTCTGCGGGCCGTTCCCTGACCGCTTGATGGCTGTAAAAGGGGCTCACACCCCTGCCAGCCGCATCGCCTTCATCGTTTCGGTGATACCCAGCACCCGCATCACGCGCTTGAGGTTATATGCAAGCACATGCAGGCTCATCTCGGTGCTCACGCGCGCGAGTGTCTTGGTCAGGAAGTGGGTCGAACCCATCCAGTGCTTGATCGTTCCGAACGGGTGCTCGACGGTCTGGCGTCGCTGCCTCATTCGCTCGGGCTCACGGTCGAGTCGGCGCAGCATTGCGTCGATGACGTCTTCGTGCTCCCAGCGCCGTACACGTCGGTACGAGAGCTTGGTGCACTGAGCCTTGATCTCGCACTGCTGGCAGTTTGATGTCCAGTAGGCGTGCGTGGTCAGGCCGGCTTCGAGGTTGGTGTAGCGGTAGATCAGGCTTTGCCCTGCAGGGCAGCGGTACTCATTCTTCTCGGGCACGTAGACGAAGTCCTGTTTGCCGAAGCGGCCGTCGGCCTTGCTGTTCGAAGTCAACGGCTTGGGAACGTAAGTCGTGATGCCGGCCTGCTCGCAGGCCAGGATCTCCTCGCCCTTGAAGTAGCCGCGATCGGCAACGACCGTGAGGTCCTCTATCCCGGTGGCCTCGCGGGCCTGCTGCGCCATTGACGCCAACTGGGCCCTGTCATTGCCGATGTTGGTGACCGCGTGCGCCACGATCAGGTGGTGCTTGTCGTCGACCGCGGTCTGCACGTTGTAGGCCACGATGCCAGTGCCCCGGCCACTCGTGGCCATGGAGCGAACATCCGGGTCGTTCAAAGAGACTTGTCCGCCCGGCGCTTCACGCAGGCGTTGCTCCATCTCCTTGAGCCCCTGCATCTGCTGCTTGAGCTTGTCGATCTTGTCCTTCAGGCGCACGGTCTTGGCTTCGGCAACTTCGGACTGCGTGCGGTCGGCGGTGTCCATTGCCGCCAGGTAGCGCTCGATGCTCTGCTCGATCTGCTCCATGCGCCGCTTGATCTTGGCGTCGGTGAAGTTGCGGTCGCGGTTGTTCACCGCCAAGAACCAAGCTGCCGTCGATGGCCACGATCGACTGCGAGAACAGATCGAGCTTGCGGCACAGCAGCACGAACTGGCGGCATGCATTGCGGATCGCGCGACCGTTGTCTTTGCGGAAGTCGGCGATGGTCTTGAAGTCCGGCGTCAGCCGCTGGGTCAACCACATGAGCTCGACGTTGCGCTGGGCTTCGCGCTTCAGGCGCCGGCTGGACTGGATGCGGTTCAAGTAGCCGTAGATGTAGATCTTCAGCAGCACCGAAGGGTGGTACGCCGGTCGACCTGTCGCCGCCGGATCAACCCCTTCGAAGCCGAGCGCTCCAAGATCGAGTTCGTCGACGAAGACTTCAACGACCCGGACCGGGTTGTCTTCACCGACGTAGTCGTCCAGACACTCGGGCAGCAGCGTGATCTGGCTTCGATCTTCGCCTTCGACGAATCGCTGCATGTCCTGGCCCCGACAGCACGATGCGATCAATATAAGCGGCGGATGAGGTTTTCACACAGCCTGGACCCAAACCTGCCAGCCGGGTTGCTCCAAAGCTGCCGGACGGCGAGCCATCGCTTTTCTTGCTTCGCGTCTACGAAGCGGCCGTTCGTGATCTCACACACCCGGCCACAGCGAGTCGCTCGCGAACGCCGGCTATTGGGTGATTCGGATGGCTTCGTCGTCAGCGCCAACGCCGACAGAGCTGGCGCTGCAAGACATTTCCGGTCGTTGAGGAAACCTGGAGAGTGCAACGCTCCATCAACGCGACAGCAGGTTCTTGTAGATCACACCGCCCTTCATGATCACCACGAAGCTGCGCTCCGGGGTCTCGATCAGCTTCAGATTCTCGAGCGGGTTGCCGTCAACCAACAACAGGTCCGCGAGTGCGCCTTCTTCGACCACGCCCAGCCTGCCGGGATAAGGGTTGCGTGGGCCCGACAGCAACAGCAACTCGCCGCTCTTGCCTGTGGCCATGGTCAGTACCTCTGGCGGCGTGAACCACTTGTTCATCTCCACAAGAATCGTGCCCTGCCGCGTCGCATTGGCGGCGGAAAACAGAATGTCGCTGCCCCAGACCATCTTCAGCTTGTACTTCTTGGCGAGCGCCACCGCACGCTCGGTACCGGCGAAGATTTGCTGCAGACGCGCCATGCTCGATGGCGGCATCTGCGGCGCAAAGCCGTCGTCGACGAAAGGCTGAAAACTCAACCACACCCCCTTGTCTGCGATCAGCCGGGCGCTGTCCTCGTCCATGAGGTGGCCGTGCTCGATCACCTTGACACCAGCGCCGATGGCACGCTGAACGGCTGCTGACGTATAGGCATGCACACCAACATAGGTGCCCCAGTTCGCGGCGGCCTCGACCGCCGCGCGCAACTCTTCCGTGGTGAAGGTGGTCATGTCCAGTGGGCTGTGCGGCGAGGCCACCCCGCCGCCGGCCATGAGCTTGATCTGCGACGCACCCAACATCAACTGCTCGCGCGTGCGCAGTCGCACCTCGTCGGGCGAATCGGCCAGCTGGCTGGCATTCAGCTGCCCCCCGAGCGGCAGCGGCCCGCCGATGTTGCGCGGCAGTTCATGAAGACTGCGGAAATCGCCGTGGCCGCCGGTGGTGGTGATCATGGCGCCGGACGGGTAGATGCGCGGGCCGACCACGAGACCTTCGTCGATGGCGCGCTTGAGCGCGAACGACGGACCACCCAGATCGCGTACGGTGGTGAAGCCGCGCATCAGCGTGGCACGGGCCTCGTCCGCTGCCAGCAACGTGATGTAGCCGACGTCGCTTTCCAGGATCAGTCCCAGCGGTGGCGCAGCGAACATCGTGTGCCAGTGGCTGTCGATCAGCCCCGGCATCAAGGTGCGCCCGCCGCCGTCGATGACCGTGGTCGACGGCGGCGGCGCGATCGGCGTAGCCGAGATGCGTTCGATGCGTTCGCCGCGAACCAGCACATTGCTGGGACCAGAAAGGCTGGTACTCGTGCCGTCGTAGATGCGGACGTTCTGGTAGAGCGTGCTGTGCTGCTCGGTGACTGGCGTCTGCGCCCGTCCGGTGGCGCTGAGCGTGAGTAGAAATACAGCAGCAAGAAAGAAATGGCGTCGCATGGGCTTCTTGATTCTCGGAGGGTTGGGCTAGCGATCTGGAAGTTTGCAAGGCAATCAGCGGACGGTCAATGACCCCCTGTCGACTTGACGTGATGATCTGAGTTGGTTCCGCCTCGGGCCTAGATGCCCGGGCCGACGCGGTCTCTCGACCTGCTGCCTGGCTGGCATCACCTCGGTTCGCACCGCAAGCCCGAGGTGCTGGTTTGTAGCAGTCGATCGAGAGCAGTCAGTGTTGGGGTGCAAATGGGCGTTCATTGCAGCGTTCTGCAGATCATCCGATAAGATTCCAGAACCGACGCGCAGTCAAGGAGGCTGGACATGAATGCATGGCTCGCGGTGACGACAGTGGCGGTGCTCCTGCTTACCGCGTGCGCGCCAAGTCCGCCATCGCCCGCCGCTTCCGAACCCTCCGCGTCAATCATGCCGCGACCGACCGAGAGCTACACGTGTGAGCGCGGCACGAAGCTGTCCGTGAAACTGCTCGGCGAGGCCGCCGTAGTTAGCGTCAATGGGGCCGACGCCGTGTCCCTGCCCGCGCTCGGTGAAGCCGGTACGACGTTCACGAACGGGCACCAGACCCTGTACGTGAAGCAGGGCGTGGTCTCGTGGGCGATCGGGCGTATGGCGGCGGAAACCTGCAAGCCGGCTTGATCGGCCTCGCCGGTCACAATCCTTGAATCTGGCGCAACCGTACGTGGCGCCGAGCTAGGCCGTGCTGATCGGGGCAGCAATGCGCGGATGCTTGGCGCGAGGCGTTCGCGGATTCCGCCGGGCGCGTCGTCAGCCACGCCGAGGTGCTGGCCACCCCAGATTGTTGTGGCAGCGTGACTACATGCAAGTTGACAGCCACAACGCCAGCGTCAGTACCGCGGCCACGAATGCCGCCCTCGGCGCTCAGACCACCGTCCAGTGCATGAACGCTCCGGTCTCCCCCTGCGCTGGTGCGGGTCGCGAGCGCGCAACGCGCCGCCACTCTCGACCAAGCCACCCGAGCGGCTGGACGAGAATGCGCACGGCCCCCCTCGAGCAGCAACCCGCCCGCCGCCACACCCTGACGAAGATGGACTTGAGATGCTGACGCGAACACTGAAGTGGATTGCAATCCTGTTGCTGGCAGTGCTCTTGCTGGTGCTGGCGTGGAGCGCGTACATGGCGCGACGCGGCCCGCCGCTCGAGTTGTGGCACACCTTCGAGCCGCACGAGTTGTCGGCGGCGCAGATCGACAAGGTGGACTGGACGCAATACCTGGCGGCCGAAGCCAAGGCATTCGATGAAGTGCGCACCGAGGTTACCGACAAGCTGCCGCCCGAGGCACGTGTCAACTCCAACCGCTACTTCGCCGACAGCCCGATCTACCCGGGCCACTTTGCGCACGACTGGAACCGCTCGTATGTGCTGATGCCCGCCGGCAAGCCGGTCGGCGCGGTGGTGCTGCTGCATGGCCTGACCGACTCCCCCTACAGCCTGCGGCACGTGGCGCGGCGTTACGTGCAGGACGGCTTTGTCGCAGTGGCGATTCGCATGCCCGGCCACGGTACGGTGCCTGCCGGTCTTGCCGGGGTCGAATGGGAGCAATGGACCGCCGCCACCCGCTTGGCGGTGCGACACGCACAACAGATTGCCGGGCCGAACGCGCCCTTGCACCTGGTGGGCTTTTCCAACGGTGGCGCGCTGGCCATGAAGTACGCGCTCGAGGCGCTCGATGACAAGTCGCTTGCGCGACCCGCGCGCATCGTGCTGTTCTCGCCGATGATCGGCGTCACCAGCATGGCACGCTTTGCCGGTGTGCTCGGCTGGCCAGCCTACTTCCCGGCCTTCGCGAGTGCCGCATGGCTGGGCATCGTGCCCGAGTTCAACCCCTTCAAGTTCAACTCCTTTCCGGTGAACGGGGCACGCCAATCGTCGCTGGTGGCGCGCCAGTTGCAGGCGCAGATCGCGAGCCATGCGGACGATGGCAAGCTCGCCGAACTTGCACCTGTCCTGACCTTCCAGTCGGTCGTCGACTTCACCGTCAGCACGCGCGCCATCGTCGATGCGCTCTACGCCCGGTTGCCGGCCAACGGCAGCGAACTGGTGCTTTTCGACTTGAATCGCAACGCCACCTTCGGGCCGCTTTTGCGAAGCAGCACCGACACCGTGCTGGCCCGGCTGCTGCCCGAGCCACCACGCAACTTCCGCACGACCGTGATCACCAACGAGAGCCGGCGTAGCCCGGAGGTGGTCGAGCGCGTGACTGAGGCCGGCGCGACCACCGAGCAGGTTCGCCCGCTCGGGCTGAGCTATCCGCGGGAGGTGTTTTCGCTGTCGCATCTGGCGCTGACATTCCCGATGAGCGATTCGCTCTATGGCATGCAGCCCGATTCCGACGAGGATTTTGGCGTGCACCTGGGCGAGATGGCGACGCGCGGCGAACGCGGCACGCTGATCATCACGCTCGATTCGCTGGCACGCATGTCGTCAAACCCGTTCTTCCCCTACGTGATGGAACGGGTCGAGCAAGGCATCGGCGGCGCAGCGAAGTGAAGTGAAGAAGCAGACCTGGTTCCTGCTCGTCTTCACGCTGCTGATGGTGTCCGCGGCGGTGCTCCTGCCCGCTGTGCCGCAGCCGCCCGACTATCACCAGTTCGCCGATCAGCGCCATGCGCTCGGCATCGATCACTTCTTCGACGTCGTGTCGAACGTCGCCTTTCTGCTGGCGGGTATCTCCGGCCTGGTCATCGTGCTGGGTGGACGCACGCACTTCGAGCACGCCAACGAACGCTGGCCCTGGGTCGTCTTCTTCGTGGGCATGGTGCTGACCGCGGCCGGGTCGACCTACTACCACCTCAACCCGAACAACGAGACGCTGTTCTGGGACCGCCTGCCGATGACGATTGCCTTCATGGGGCTGGTGTCGGCGCAGATCGTCGATCGCATCAACGTGCGCGCGGGCCTGCTTCTGTTGGCGCCAATGCTTGGGATCGGCGTCGCCTCCGTGATGTACTGGATCGCCACCGAACGGCTCGGCGCGGGCAACGTCCTGCCCTATGCGCTGCTGCAGGCCTATGCCGTCTTCGTGCTCCTGATGATGGCGGTGCTCAAACCCTCGCGCTACACGCGCGCGAGCGATCTCTATTTCATCTTCGGCTGGTACGTGCTGGCCAAGCTGCTGGAAAGCTTCGACGCGCAAGTGCTCGCCTACCACCACGTCGTCAGCGGCCATACGCTCAAACACCTTGCCGCCGCGGCGGCCGGTCTTGTCGTCTGCACCATGCTGGTCCGCCGCAGATTGATCGTGGGGGCACCCGGCCCCTCAGTTCAAACAACGCGCTAGGAGTGGGGGCGGCAGTATTCTGCCGAACCCGCGAAGTTGACTGACGGAGTTGTCGCGCGCGGCGACGACTTTCTCTTCGACGCGTGCCGAGTAGACTGAGACGAGCCCTTGGGGTACCCAAAGCGACCCTGTGAACCGCCTGCGCTTCGTGGAGGCCCGATGGGTTGGGTCAGGCGCCGTTCGAGTGGTCTCTCAGCGGAAGACCGAGGTCGTCGGCACCGCCAGCGTGACGCGCCTGGGCGCGGCCGCGACCGAACGAGTGCGAAAAGCACCGGCGCAATCATTGGTGACCGCGGCAACGGCAGCACCAAAACCGACCTTCGCGAACGACTCTTGATGGCCGAAGGCCGCCCGCCAATTGACGACGACGAGCGACGGCAGTGCTTCACATTGCCGTCATTGGGGCTTCAAAGGGCAGGTCTGTGGCGCATAGCTGCCGACTAGGGTCACAGAGGGAGTAGCTGCCCTCGACCCAACCTGCCAGCCTGGTTGCTCCAAAGCAGCCGGACGGCGAGCCATCGCCTTTCTTGTTTCGCCTCTACGAAGCGGCCATTCGCGATCTCAGCGAGCGACCGCTCCATTGGAACTTGACCTTCACAACCGCCGCGGGGCAAATGATGAATGGCTACAGCGTTCGCTCGCGAGTGCAGTCCGACGATCTCGACAGCTTTAGGCCGTCATGCATAGCTCTGCATGCGGCGACAAGTTGCCGCGGGTGACGGGCGGCTTGGCGACATTTGCCATAGTCGTAGGCGCTACGCAATGGTCCTTGAGCGGGGAAGCGACTGCGCTG
This sequence comes from uncultured beta proteobacterium, assembly GCA_963774675.1. GTDB lineage: Bacteria > Pseudomonadota > Gammaproteobacteria > Burkholderiales > Burkholderiaceae_C > CAIKUF01. The sequence continues at coordinate 759,525 of CAVZFV010000014.1, forward strand.
TGCCTGCCTGCAGCAATGGCCGCTATTCGACCGCGCACAACCGGGGCACCGGAGGTGCCAGCAAACGTCTGTAAGCCGAGTGCGGCATGCGGAGCGCGAACTGCCTATGAGGCTGCCGCCCATGCGTTAGTGATGGCTTTGTGGTGCGGCACGTTGGCGAGAAAGGACTCTCGCAGCGCGGCGTCGCCGATCGTCGCCGCGCGAGCCTGCAACTCGGCATGCGCATCGTCCAGCAGCGCAGCCGCGCGCGCATCGCCTGCGACGGCTAGCACCTGGTGACAGACCCACAGGATGAGGCGGGCGTCGGCTCCGTCCCAGTTTGCCTCGCCGTCTGCACGCCGTGCGAGCAACAGCGCGACATGCTCCACCGCTGTCGCCGTGTCGCCCGCCGCCAGTGCCACCCGCGCCCGGCCGGCGAGCGCGTCGTGCCGGCCTCCATGGCCGACTGCGTCGGCGAGTGTCTCGGCGCGCTCGAACGCACGCGCCGCTTCGTCAAGCCGGCCGAGTGCGAGCAGGGCGTCGCCGCTCGAACGCCAGCCGCTGCTCTCAAACTCTGGGGACTGGACGGCGGCCGAGACGGCGATCGCCTGGATCGCGACTTCAAGTGCGCGCCCGAAGTCGCCCTGCCACAGCGCGAGCAGGGCCAGATTGACGAGCGGGCCATTTTCAAGCTGGCGCGCGCCGATCGCGCGGCACAGATCGAGCGCCGCCTCGAGGTAGCGCCGAGCTTCGTCGAACCGGCCGAACCACAGCCAATCGGCGCCGACGTTGCCGAGCGCGACGATCTCGCCCTGGCGGTCACCGAGCTCGCGCCAGATCGGCAGATCCTGCAGGTCGTAGGCGAGGCCGGCGACCTGGTCGTCACGCAGGCTGGCCATGTGCGAGAGCGCGTTCAGAAAGACCCCCTCGACGCGCCGATAGCCAACCGCGCGCGCCTCGGCCAGCCCGGCCAGGGCGAGGGCCTGGCCTTCTTCGAAGTGGCCTTGCGCGCCGAGCGCGTCGGCGAGCAGGCGTTGTGCCTCCAGACGCGATTCATCGGCGCCGCACCTCGTTGCAAAGACGATTGCGGCACGTGCCGCGGCCTCTTGCTGTGCATAGTCCCCTGTGCGTAGGCCGAGCAGACTGCGGCGTCGCGCCGCCAGTGCGCGTGCCACGTCGTCGCCCTGCGCATCGGCGAACTGGCGCATCGCCTCGAGCGTCAAACGTTGTTCGTCGCGGCGGCCGAGCTGATTGAGCGTGAGCTCCTGCACGACGAGCAGGCGCCAGCGCAGTGCGAGAAGATCGTTCGGCGCCACGCTGGCCGTGTCGAGCAGCCCGATTGCCTGCGCGGAGTGGGCCAGCGCCGCCTCGTGGGCAAAGCGCGTCCGCGCATGTTCGGCAGCGCGGGCGAAGAACTCGGCCGCCTGCGCCGCGTTGCCGGCCGCAACGTAGTGTTCAGCCGCGGCGGCCAGCCACTCGTTTGGCCGAGCGCTCCGCGCTGCAAGCCAGTCGGCCACTCGCCCGTGCAGCACGCGGCGCCGCCGCTTGAGCACGGTGTCGTAGGTGACGTCGTGCAAGATCTTGTGGCTGAAGGCGAACTCGCGCAGGCCGTCCGGCGCAGCGGCGTCACGCGCCAGCGTGAGCTCGCGCCGCACCAGCGCTGGCAGCGCGTCCGGCGCGCGCGCGTCGAGCGCGGCCAGCGTCTGGTCCCAGAAGACGTGGCCGATCACGCTCGCCTGCTGCAGCACCTCGCGCTCCTGGCGCGGCAGGCCGTCGAGCCGGGCCTGAAGAACGCCGGTCAGCGTCGGCGGAACTTCGGTCTGCAGCAGGCGCTCGCTGTCCACCGTCCATCGCGTGCCGCCGGTCGAGATCGCGCCGCGCTCGATCAGCATCCGGACCAGCTCCTCCATATAGAACGGATTGCCCTCGGCGCGCTCGGCAACGAGTTGGGCAAGCGCGTGCGGCACCTCGGGCAGACGCTGCAGCAACTCGGCAGCGAGCGCGCCACTGACCTGCGTGTCGAGCGGGCGCAGGTCAATGCGCAGGCCGGCTTGCCGGGCGAGCTCGGGCCGGCGCTCGAACAGTGTGGGCCGCGCGAGCGCGACGATGAGCAGCGGCGTGTCGCGGTTCGCGTCACGCAGGTACCCCAGGAACTCGAGCGAGCCGTCGTCGGCCCAGTGCAGGTCCTCGAGCAACATCACGGACGTGCCGCCACCGCCACTGCGCTGCAGCAGCTGCGCGGCGACGTAGAAGCCACGGTTGCGGACCTGGCGCGGGTCGTCGCGGATGGCCGCCACGTGCGGGCTGGCGCCGTGGTCGATGCCGATCAGGTGGCCGAGCAGATGGGCGTGCGCCTGCGCCAGCGCCGGGCCGGCATCGGCCTCGAACCAGGGCACGATGCCTGCCTCGACCTTTTGTCGCGCGTCCTCCAGGCTGTCGCCCTCGGTGATGCCCAACTGCCAGGCGAGCGCGTCGCGCAGCAGTCCGTAGGGCTGGCCGATCGTCTGTGGATGCGCGCGACCGCGCATCAGCTGTACTTCGGCGTGCTCGGCGCGCAGCCAGCGCTCGAACTCGACGAGCAGCCTGCTCTTGCCCAACCCCGCGTCGCCGACAATCGTGACCCACGCCAGCTGGCGTCCGCCGTGCACGCTCTCGAACGCGGCCAGCAGCGCAACCAACTCGGCAGCGCGGCCGATCATGCGTGTCGTCACGCCCTCGATGCCGCGACCGGTGGTGTGAAACTGGCGCGGCTTGGCGCGTGTGACCAGATAGCTCTGGATGGGGGTGTCGACGCCCTTTACCGTCAGCGGCACTTGCGCATCGACGTCGAACAGGCCGCGCACTTGCGCGTAGGTGTCGTGGCTGACGCGCAGCGCGCCGGCAGGGGCGGTCTGCTCCATGCGGGCGGCGATGTTGACGGCGATGCCGCGGATGCTGCCGTCGGCATCTACCCCGCCGCCGAGCAGCACGCCGCCGGTGTGGATGCCGACGCGAACGTTGAAGCCGGTGTGGCCGTGGGCGGCCCGCACTTCGGCTGCCAGCGCCCGGCCTTCGGCCAAGAGCGCCAGGCCGCACCGCACGGCGCGCTCTGCGTCGTCTTCTTTCGCCTCGGTGGCGCCGAAGGCAGCCAGCAGGTTGTCGCCAGCGTACTGCAGCACCTTGCCGTGGTGAGTCTGGACAACTGCGGTGCAGCGCGTCAGCGCACCATCCATCACGGCGTGGATGTCTTCGGGGTCCAGGTGCTGCGAAAGCGTGGTCGAGCCGACTACATCAAGGAAGAGGATGCTGACCTGGCGCAGGGTCTGAGCAGGTTCGGCCGCGGTGACCGCGGCGGGGCCGGCGGTGAGGTCAAGGACCTTCGCGCGCAGCGCGGCGATCGACGCGTTGACCACCGCGTCGCCGAGTGCAGCGCGTTGCGCCTCCAGCGCCGCGATGCCGGCGAGGATTTGCTCGTGCTCGGACGACATAGGCGCTGAGGATAGCAACGGGAGACGACCCTGTGTATGCCCCAAATGGCACTCACTCAGCGCGGTGAGAGGCCGGTTTGGAGACGAGGTTCGGGAGGCAGCTTCTGGCCGAGGACTGCCCGTCAGCTGACGATATTCAGCGACCGCTGCCTAGTGTATTGTCGCCTTTGCAACCACTCACGCCGAGCATTCCCAATGGACCGGAAGGCGCGGTCATCCCGTCGTCATTTAGGCCTCGAGGAAGTCCGCCCACGTCTGCAACATCGCCCGACGCTCGTCCTGGTACTGATGCCGGTTGTAGGCCGCTCGCACTCGATTCGCCGGTACATGCGCGAGGCAGTGTTCGATGACATCGACGCTCGCGCCCGCAGAGTTGAAGTGCGTGCTGAAGGCGGCGCGCATGCCATGCGGCGTGCCAACGCCGCTGTAGCCAAGCCGCTCCATCACCGCATTCAGGCTCCGGTCGGCCATCGGCCGCGTCGGATCGACGCGGTTCGGAAAGAGGTAGGCGTTCTCCTCAGGCAAGACTTCGCGGAGCAAGCCAAGCGCGGCGACGGCCTGTCGCGACAACGGCACCCAATGCGCGCGCCGCGCTTTCATCCGCTCTGCAGGGATCTCCCACGCCGCAGCGGAAAGGTCGAACTCGCTCCACCGCGCGCCGACCACTTCGTTCTTGCGGCACGCCGTGAGCACGACGAGTCGCATCGCGATGCGGGTTTCGATGTTCAGCGACTCGGCGGCCTCGAGTTGACGTAGGAAGGCGCGTAAGCGCATAGAGTCGAGGGCAGGGTGGTTCTGTTGACTGCGCTTGCGCAGCACACGTACCGGCGGCACTGGGTTGTCTTCGATCAGCCCCGTGTCGATCGCGTACTCGAAGATGCGCCACAGGTGGTTGCGCAGGTTGCGGGCCACTTCCGGCGCCCGCGCCTCCACTGCCTTGAGCGCCGTCGTCAGTTCGAGCCTGGTGATCGACGGGATGCCTCGCCCGTTAAAGGCGGGCAGTAGGTCCTTGTCGATTTCGCGTCGGCGCTGCACCGCGGTGCTTGCGCTCAGCCCCACACTTGTCGCCGCGTCCCACTCCGCGTACACCGCTTCGAAGCTTTGCTTCGCTTGCCGCGCATCGTCCAGCACACGCGACTCGCGCGCCGCGCGTCGCGCATGCACGGGGTTAATCCCCTTGGCGACGAGGTGCCTCGACGCCGCATGCGCAGCACGAGCGTCAGCGAGGCCGACCTCGGGAAAGGCGCCCAGCGCCTGCAAGCCTTCGACGCCGCCGATCCTGAACTTGTAGCGCCACAGCTTCGATCCGTTCGGTTGAACGAGGAGGAACAGCCCACCGCTGTCTGACAGCTTGTAGGCTCGCTCCGCGGGCTTCGCGGTCTTGACCTTTACAGCACTCAACATCGACAAGTCTGCACTCACAGCCCGAACGGTACCGCCAAAACTACCCCCAGGACGATGGCATTGGATGGGTTGTCGGTGGACGTTGCGAGACACCGGCCCGCCCCAAGTCCTTGATCCGCAAGAAGCGCGAGATGCCCTGGGATGACCCGGGACAACTCGTCTCTTTCATGTTGCGAGTTGCATGCAGACTCCTGGGTGCCGAACGCACCGTACGTGACGCGACGGCGCTTCGTGCCGTGCGCGCAACGATAGTGCGCTTGCGTCCCGCCGACGACTGTCCCCTGTGGGCCCATGTTCGGAGTGGACTGTGCCAACATCCGGCCCTCGAGTTTCTCGGCAGGATGAATGACCTCGATCGTCGTCATGGGCGTTGCGGGTTGCGGCAAATCGAGCCTGGGGTTGGCGATTGCGCGCGCGCTGGGTCGACCGTTTGTCGAGGGCGACGCATTCCACCCACCGAGCAACGTATCGAAGATGCGTGCGGGGACGCCGCTCGATGACGTCGACCGTTGGGCGTGGCTCGATGCCTTGGGCGTCGAACTCGCTCACCGCAGCGAGGGTGTCGTGCTGACCTGCTCGGCGCTCAAGCGCAGCTATCGCGACCGGCTGCGCGATGCCGCGCCGGGGCTGCGATTCGTGCATCTGGAGCTGACCCGCGCGGAGGCGAAGCGCCGCGTCGCGCTGCGCGGCGGCCACTACTTCAAGGCGGGCCTGGTGGACAGCCAGTTCGACACGCTCGAAGATCCGTGCGGCGAACCCGGTGTGCTCGTACTCGACGCGCGCCAGACGATTGATGAGCTCACCACCCGCGTCGTCGATTGGCTTGGCTCACCCATCGTCTGAAGACGTCTCGCCCAATCACGCGGCGAGATGATGCGCCAGCCGCCTCGCGCACTCAGGGCAATGCTGACGCCGATCGAAGCCGCCGTGCGACGCCGGCGTTCATACTCGGCAATCAACCGAGGAGTTCGCATGAACGACACCACGGCCCAGCCCCTGCCCGGCGTGCTGCGAACGCCGGACCAGCGCTTCGCCGACTTGCCCGGCTACGCCTTCGCGCCACACTTCACGTCCGCGCTACCGGGCTTCGAGGGCGTGCGCGTGCACTATCTGGACGAAGGCCGGGCCGACGCGGCCGCCACAGTGCTTTGCCTGCACGGACAGCCGACCTGGAGCTATCTCTACCGCAAGATGCTGCCGGAGTTTGTCGCAGCCGGTCAGCGCGTCATCGCGCCGGACTTCCTGGGCTTCGGCCGCTCCGACAAGCCCGAGGACGAAGCCTTCTACACCTTCACGCGGCACCGCGCGATGCTGCTTGAATTCGTCCGCGCGCTCCGCTTGAAGAACGTCACCCTCGTCGTCCAGGACTGGGGCGGCTTGCTAGGCCTGACGCTGCCGATGGCGCTGCCGGACGTGTTCAAGCGCCTGATCGTGATGAACACAGGCCTGGGCACCGGCGACCTGCCGCTCGGCAAGGGCTTCACCGACTGGCGCGAGTTTTCCAACAGCAAACCCGACATGGACATCGCGGCCTTGATGCGCCGCTCCGTGCCGGCGCTGTCGCGCGAGGAGGGCGATGCCTATGCGGCGCCGTTCCCCGACGTGCGCTACAAGGCCGGTGTGCGGCGCTTCCCGAACCTCGTGCCCGACCACCCGGATGCCGACGGCGCGGCAATCTCCCGCGAGGCGCGCACGTGGTGGTCGACGCAATGGAGCGGCGCGAGCTTCATGTCCGTGGGCATGCAAGACCCCGTGCTCGGTCCGCCCGCGATGCACCACCTGCGCACGCTGATCCGTGGCTGCCCAGCACCGATGGAAGTGGCAGATGCCGGTCACTTCGTGCAGGAGAGCGGCGTAGCGATCGCGCGCGCCGCGCTGGCGGCATTCGCCGCGGACTGAACGTCGCCCCTGGCGCCTCGCGCCGCTCAGGTCTGCAACGCGCGCTGGCGTCTTTCCATCATGCGCCAGATGAAGGGCGTGAAGATGAGCTGCATCGCGAGCTCCATCTTGCCGCCCGGCACGACGATCGTGTTGGCGCGCGACATGAACGAGTCGTGCACCATGTTCAGCAGGTACTGGAAGTCGATGCCCTTCGGGTTCGCGAAGCGGATGACGACGAAGCTCTCGTCGGGGGCGGGAATCTCGCGCGCGATGAAGGGGTTGCTGGTGTCGACGCAGGGCACGCGCTGGAAGTTGACGTGGGTGTGGGTGAACTGCGGGCAGATGTAGTGCACGTAGTCGGGCATGCGGCGCAGGATGGTGTCCGTCACCGCCTCTGTCGAGTAGCCGCGCTTGGACTTGTCGCGCCACAGCTTCTGGATCCACTCGAGATTGATCACCGGCACGACACCGATCAGCAGGTCGGGGTGGCGCGCGATGTCGAGATCCCGGGCCCTGACCGCGCCGTGCAGGCCTTCGTAGAACAGCAAGTCGGTGCCCGGCGGCACGTCTTCCCACGGCGTGAAGGTGCCTGGTGGCTGCTGGTAGGGCGCGGCTTCGTCGGCGTCGTGCAGGTACCTGCGGCGCCGGCCGGTCCCGCTCTCGCCGTAGCTTGCAAACAGCTGCTCGAGTTCGACGAACAAGTTGTTCTCGGGGCCGAAGTGGCTGAAGTGCCTGTTTCCGTCACGCTCGGCCTCGGCCTGGCGTGCCTTCATTTCGTTGCGGTTGTATCGATGAAAGCTGTCGCCTTCGATGATCGCCGCGCTCACGCGCTCACGCCGGAAGATGGCTTCGAAGGTGTGCGTCACCGACGAAGTACCGGCCCCCGACGAGCCGGTGATCGCGATGATCGGGTGCTTTTCCGACATGGGTTGTTCCTCCTCAATCGCGGAACAGGCCGCGCTCCGCGAAGAGCGGGTTGGCAACTTCCCTGTTCATCGGTTCGTGGTGGTAGCGTTCGATGCGCTCGACCTCGTTGCGCGATCCGAACACGACGCCGATACGCTGATGCAGCGCGGCGGGCTTCACGCCGAGCATCGGTTGGCGGCCGGTGCTGGCGCGGCCCCCGGCCTGCTCGATCACGAAGCCGATAGGATTCGCCTCGTAGAGCAGGCGCAACCGGCCGGGGCGCAGCGGATCCTTCGTGTCGCGCGGGTACAGGAACACGCCGCCGCGCATCAGGATGCGGTGCGCTTCGGCGACGAGGCTCGCGATCCAGCGCATGTTGAAGTCCTTGCAGCGCGTGCCCGCCTTACCGGCCAGGCACTCGTCGACATAGCGCTTCACGGGTGGTTCCCAGAAGCGGCTGTTGGAGGTGTTGATCGCGAACTCCTGCGTGTCCGCCGGCACCTGGATCGACGGGTGCGTCAGCATGAATTCGCCGAGGTTCGGATTGAGCGTGAAGCCGGCGACGCCGTTGCCGACGCTCAGCACGAGCATCGTCGTCGGGCCGTAGATCGCGTAGCCGGCGGCGACCTGCGCCGCGCCCGGCTGCAGGAAGTCGGCCTCGGTCACGTCGCGGCCGGACTGTACGACCTCGTCGGGAGCGCGCAGCACGGAGAAGATGCTGCCAACGGCGACGTTGACGTCAATGTTGCTCGATCCATCGAGCGGGTCGAACAGCAGCAGGTACTTGCCACGCTGATATGACGCGGCGATCTGGCGCGGCGCCTGCATCTCCTCCGACGCCATCCCGGCGAGGTGGCCGTTCCACTCGTTCATGCGGATGAAGATCTCGTTGCTGATCACGTCCAGGGGCTTCTGCGTCTCGCCCTGCACATTGACGGTGCCGGCCTCGGGCCCAGCCGACACGCCGAGCACTTCGCCGAGTCCGCCAAAGGAGACGATGCGCGCGATCGCCTTGCAGGCGATCGAGACGTCGAGCAGCAACGCGTTGAGGTCACCGCTGGCCTGCGGAAAGCGGCGGCGCTCCTCGATCAGGTAGCGCGTCAGGGTCCAGCGGTGCGACAGCGGCATGGTCGTCCTTCGAAGGCGTCGTCAGGCAGTGGGCGTGCCGAACACGCGGCTGGCGCGGATGTCGGCGGGCAGGAGTGTCGTCAGATCGTCGCGCGTCAGCTCGCGCTCGCGGTCCGCGAACAGGCGGCTCGCCTGGCGCAGTCGCATGCGGTCGAGCGCGTTGCGCACGCTGCGCGCATTGGCGAAGTGCGGCTGCGCAATGCGCCGCGCGAGGTACTCGGCGAAGGCCTCGCGCGCACCTTCGCCGAAGCGGTAGTGCATGCCTGTGAGCATCGTGTCGCCGATCTTCAGCAACTCGTCGCCGCTGTAGTCGGGAAAGTCGAGGTGATGCGCGATGCGCGAGCTCAGGCCCGGATTGGATCGAAAGAACGTCTCCATCCGGTCCCTGTAGCCGGCGAGGATGACGACCAGATCGTCGCGCTGGTTCTCCATCACCTGCAACAGGATCTCGATCGCCTCTTGCCCGTAGTCGCGCTCGTTCTCCGGCCGGTACAGGTAGTAGGCCTCGTCGATGAAGAGCACGCCGCCCATCGCCTTCTTGAGCACTTCGCGCGTCTTCGGCGCGGTGTGGCCGATGTACTGACCGACGAGGTCGTCGCGCGTCACCGCCACCAGGTGGCCTTTGCGCACGTAGCCGAGCCGGTGCAGGATCTCCGCCATGCGCAGCGCCACCGTCGTCTTGCCGGTGCCGGGGTTGCCGGTGAAGCTCATGTGCAGCGAAACATTGGCCCCTATGCCCCCCGAGGGGGAGGCGCCGGCTTCGGAACTGCCCGGCGCCGGCCCTGGCGTCTGCGCGACGAGGCCCCGGTTCAACCGCAGCTTGTCGATCACGAGCAGCGCGGCGATGTCGCGGATACGCGCCTTGACCGGCGCGAGGCCGACGAGGTCATGGTCGAGTTCGTCGAGCACAGCCTCGACCTGGCTTTGCGCCAGTACGTCGCCCACAGTGCGGGCGACGGCGGGGGGCGCCGGCGCGGTGTCGGCGACGGGTGCGCACGACGCCGGGCCCGGGATCGTGTAGAGCGGCTGCGTCATGCCGCCTGCCTCAGCGGCGCCTGTGCCGCCAGCGCGACGCGCATCTCGGCCATCACGGTGGCGTAGTCGGGGCGGCCGAAGATCGCGCTGCCGGCGACGAAGGTGTCGGCGCCCGCGTCGGCGGCGGCGCGGATGTTGCCGGCCTTGATGCCGCCATCGACCTCGAGCGCGATATCGCGGCCGCTCGCATCGATGATGCGCCGCGCCCGCTCGATCTTGCGCAGCGCCGAGGCGACAAAGGCCTGGCCGCCGAAGCCGGGGTTCACACTCATGATCAGCACGAGGTCGACCTTGTCGATCACCCATTCGAGGACGTCGAGCGGCTGCGCCGGGTTGAACGCGAGGCCAGCCTTGCAGCCCGCATCGCGGATCAGCGCGAGGGTGCGGTCGACATGCGCCTCGGCGTCGGGATGGAAGCTGATGAGGTCGGCGCCGGCCTCGGCGAACGCCGTCGCGAGCGCGGCGACCGGCTGCACCATCAGGTGCACGTCCAGCGGCACGGCGCTGCCGCCGATCCGCACGCAGTGCGGCTTGATCGCCGCCGCGACCGCCGGGCCGATGGTGAGGTTGGGCACGTAGTGGTTGTCCATCACGTCGAAGTGAATCCAGTCGGCACCGGCGGCGATCACCGCGCGCACTTCGTCGCCCAGGCGCGCGAAGTCGGCCGACAGGATGGACGGTGCGATGCGATACATGGTGGGCCCCTCAGGCGCCGTAGCGCCCGGTCTCGGGGCGATCCGTCGCGTAGCTGTGCACCGTGTAGCGCAGCGTGCGGCCGGAAGTCTCCTGCCGCACGAGGCCGAAGCCGGGCTCGTTCGCTGGCCGGTTGACGATGAAGCTCATCGCGATCGACTCGACGCCGCGCGTCGCGTCGAACGCCAGCATTCGGATGTAGTGGTTCGGAAAGGTCTTGCGGCAGGCCTGCAATTCCTGAAGCACACCCGCGGCGTCGTGAAGGTCGAACATCGGCATTCCGTACATCTCCCAGTACGTGTTGCGCGGATGCGGATCGTCGGTGTATTCGACGCTCCAGGCGTAGCCCTTTGTAAGGCCATAGTCGATCTGGAGCGCGATCTCGGTATCGGTGAGTTCCGGCAGGAAGCTGAACTGGCCCTGCGTGATGCGGCCGGTTGGATTCGTCATCATGGTTCGGTTCTCCTGTGCTCAGTTCGATGTCGCGGGCGTCACCGCGAAGTCCGACGTGTCGGTCGACGCGTAGTTGAACGACACGTCCTTCCACGTCTCTAGCGCCTGCGCAAGTGGGGTGCAGAACTTCGCCGCCCGTTGCAGGATCTCCGGGCCTTCGTTGCGGATGTCGCGCCCTTCGTTGCGCGCCTTGACGATGCACTCGAGCGCCACGCGATTCGCCACCGCGCCGGCCTGGATCCCGGCCGGGTGGCCGATCGTGCCGCCGCCGAATTGCAGGATCACGTCGTCGCCGAAGAGGTCGATCAGTTGATGCATCTGACCGGCGTGGATGCCGCCCGAAGCGACCGGCATGACCTTGCGCATATCGGCCCAGTCCTGGTCGAAGAACAGGCCGCGCGGCAGGTCCTGCCGCGTGAAGCTGTCGCGGCAAACGTTGTAGTAGCCCTGCACGGTCATCGGGTCGCCTTCGAGCTTGCCGACCGCGGTGCCGGTGTGCAGGTGGTCGACACCGGCCAGGCGCAGCCACTTGGCTATCACGCGGAAGCTCACGCCGTGGTTCTTCTGCCGCGTGTAGGTGCCGTGGCCGGCGCGGTGCATGTGAACGATCATGTTGTTCCTGCGTGCCCAGTTGGCGATGCTCTGGATCGCGCTCCAGCCGATGATCAGGTCGACCATGATCACGACCGAGCCGAGTTCCTTCGCGAATTCGGCGCGCTCATAGATGTCCTCCATCGTCGCGCCGGTCACGTTCAGGTACGAGCCCTTGACCTCGCCCGTCGCGGCGCTCGCCTTGTTGACTGCGTCCATCACGTTGAGAAAGCGGTCGCGCCAGTGCATGAAGGGCTGCGAGTTGATGTTCTCGTCGTCCTTCATGAAGTCCAGGCCGCCCTTCAAACCCTCGTAGATGACGCGCCCGTAGTTGCGCCCCGACAGGCCGAGCTTGGGCTTGGTCGTCGCGCCGAGCAGCGGTCGGCCGAACTTGTCGAGGCGCTCACGCTCGACGACAAGGCCGGTCGGCGGGCCCTTGAAAGTCTTGACGAGCGCGACCGGGATGCGGATGTCCTCCAGCCGCGCCGCCTTCAAGGGTTTGAAGCTGAAGACGTTGCCGATCAGGCTCGCGGTGATGTTGGCGATCGACCCTTCCTCGAACAGGATGATGTCGTAGGCGACCCAGGCAAAGTATTGGCCAGCCTGTCCCGGCACCGGCTCGACCCGGTAGGCCTTGGCGCGATAGCTGTCGCAGGCGGTCAGGCGGTCGGTCCAGACCACCGTCCAGGTCGCGGTGCTCGACTCGCCCGCCACGGCGGCGGCGGCTTCGATGGGGTCCACGCCGTCCTGCGGAGTGATGCGAAACAGGCACAGCGTGTCGGTGTCCTTGGGCACGTAGTCGGCGTCCCAGTAGCCCATCTGGCGGTACTTCAGGACACCCGCGCTGTATCGCGTCTTCGCGTCGGTGATGACGCCTACTTCCACTGGTTTGTTCATCTGCCGCTCCTCCGGTAGGTGCGCCATCTCGGCGCGTGGAATGCATCCTAGGCAGCGGCAAGAGAAAAGAAAATTCAGAATTTCTTGGCTTTGAATTAAGCTATTGCTGAATGAAGAACGTCACCTTCCGTCAGTTGAGAGTGTTCGCGGAAGTTGCGCGTCAGCTCAGCTTCGTCCGCGCTGCCGAACACCTGCACCTCACGCCGCCGGCGGTCACGATGCAGGTCAAGGAGCTCGAGTCGCACGTCGGGCTGCCGCTTTTCGAGCGTCAGGGGCGGCAAATTTCGCTCACCACGGCCGGCGAGTATTTCCTGCTCTATGCGAAGCGCCTGATCGGCACCCTGAAGGATGCCGACGATGCGATGGCGCGCTTCAAGGGCCTGCAGACCGGCACTTTGAGCATCGGTATCGTCAGCACGGCGAAATACTTCATCCCGCACCTGCTGGTGCAGTTCCGTGACGAGCATCCGGGCGTCGACTTCCAGTTGCAGGTCACCGCCAATCGCGAACAGCTCGTCGCGATGCTGCAGAGCAACGACGTCGATCTCGCGATCATGGGCCGCGCGCCGAAGGAGCTCGCGACGCGCGCCGAGCCGTTCGCAGCGCACCCGTTCGTTTTCATCTGCCCGCCCGGCCACTCCCTGCTCGCCGACGAAAACCACAGCGTCGAAGCACTCGCGCCATATCCGTTCATTGTGCGCGAGAGCGGTTCGGGTACACGCCACGCGATGGAGGCGTTCTTCGGCGAGCGCCGTTTCGAGCCGCGGGTGAAGATGGAGGTGTCGAGCAACGAGACGATCAAGCAGGCCGTGATGGCGGGCATGGGCATCAGCTTTGTCTCGCTGCACACGGTGGGACTGGAACTCAAGACTGGCCTGCTGCATCGCGTCGAGATCGAAGGCACGCCGGTGATGCGCACATGGAACGTCGTCAACCTGCAGGCCAAGCTCTTGTCGCCGGCGGCCGAGGCGTTTCGCTACTTCATCCTCGAACGCGGCGAGGCGTGGCTGGTGGCGCACGACACGCCGCTGCTGGGCCCAGCACCGCCCTGACGCACTGCCGGGAGGCCCGGATCAGGGGCGCAGCCAGGCGAGCAGGCCCATCAGCATGCCGACGCTGCCGAGGCCGTAGACGCCGAGCTGCAGCCAGCGGCGCTTGGTCAGCAGCGCGATGGCTGCCATCGCGATCGAGATCTGCAGCACCGTCGTCGCGCGCGACCAACGGTGATGGGCCCGCAGTTCGGTGTTGCCCCGGGCATCCAGTGCGACCGCCTCGGCCTCCAGCTTCTCTGCGTCGGTCCTGGCGCGCTCCATCAACGCCAGGTGGCGCTGGGCTGCGTCCTTATGAAAGTCGCGTCGGGCCTCGGGAGCGAGATCGGTCGCGAGCGCGTGCAACTCCTGCTTCGTGCCGGCAGACTGGTACTCTGCCCACAGGCTGACGGCTTGCGTACGCTTGATCGCCGCATCGTTCGCGTACAGCGCCGAAGCCGCCTGCGATTCGCCGCCCAGGTACGAGAAGATCGAACCTACCGTTGCGAGGATGGCGGTCGTCGCCGCAAGGCGCCCGGCAAAGCTGTCGGGCGGGTTGTGTGCGGCATGGTCGAGCGCGTGATCGTGCAGCCCGTGGACGTGGAACTCATGCTCGGCCATCGCGCGCCTTTGCGTTGCGTCGGTAGGTGACGAAGGCATAGTCGAAGTCGTTCGGCGGCGCGGCGCGGTGCGATTCGCGACTCAGGGAGTCGAATTGCCCCGGGTCCCATTTCGGGAAGAAGGTGTCGCCGTCGAAGTCGCGATCGATCTCGGTCAGCACCAGTTCATCGGCGAGCGGCAGCGCCTCCGCGTACAACTCGCCGCCGCCGATGACGAAGACCTTGGACGCAGCGTCGGCGAGCGCGAGCGCGGCCTGCAGCGAGTGACGCTGCCTCGGCGCCCGCGGCGCTGCCAGCGCGGATTGCGTGTGACGACGATGTTGCGCCGTCCCGGCAGCGGGCGAAAGCGCGCCGGCAGCGAATCCCAGGTCTTGCGGCCCATGATCACCGGGGCGCCCATCGTGACGCGCCGGAAGTGCCGCTGATCTTCGGGCAGGTGACACAGCAACGCATTGCCGCGGCCGATGCAGCCGTTGCGGGCGACGGCGGCGATGATCGTCAGCACTGCATATCCTCAGACCGCGACCGGCGCCCGGATCGGCTCGTGATGCCGGTAGCCGATCACCTCGAAGTCCTCGTACGCGTAGTCGAAGATCGACGCCGGGCGGCGCTTGATGTGCAGCGTCGGGAAGGGGTAGGGCGTGCGCGAGAGCTGCAGCGCGACCTGCTCGGCGTGGTTGGCGTAGAGGTGGCAGTCGCCGCCGGTCCAGATGAAGTCGCCGACGTCCAGATCGCATTGCTGCGCCAGCATGTGCGTGAGCAGCGCATAGCTCGCGATGTTGAACGGCACGCCGAGGAAGATGTCGGCGCTGCGCTGATAGAGCTGGCACGACAGCTTGCCCTGCGCGACGTAGAACTGGAAGAACGCATGGCACGGCATCAGCGCCATCTTCGACAGCTCGGCGACGTTCCACGCGCTGACGATGATGCGGCGCGAATCGGGGTTCGTCTTCAACTGCTCGACGACCTGCGCGATCTGATCGATGTGCCCGCCGTCGGGCGTCGGCCAGCTGCGCCACTGCACGCCGTAGACGGGGCCGAGATCGCCGTCCGGCGCGGCCCATTCGTTCCAGATCGTCACGCCGCGCTCCTGCAGCCAGCGCGCGTTGCCGTCGCCGCGCAGGAACCACAGCAGTTCGAGGATGATCGACTTCAGATGCACCTTCTTCGTCGTCACGAGCGGGAAGCCCTCGGCGAGATCGAAGCGCATCTGGTGGCCGAACACGCTCGTCGTGCCGGTGCCGGTGCGGTCGGGCTTGAAGACGCCGTGCGTCGCCACATGGCGCATCAGGTCTTCGTACTGGCTGCGCACAGGTGGCACGGTTCTCGATCGGCATGGGCTTGCGTGGAACTGAAGTGCTGGCCAAGGCGCGGGCCGCGCGGCGGCTGGCGCCGCCAGGTCGCATTGTCGCGGACGGCGCGGTCAGCCTTTGCCTGCCAGCGGCGGATCCCACTCCTCGCGCGGCACGATCTTGGCGCGCTCGGGGTCGCCGCGATAGTGCGGCGACATGATCTGCACGCCGTTCTCGTTGAACACGTCCTGCAGATTCGCGTGCAACTGGTTGAGCACCTCGGCGCGCGGCAGCGGCCGCGTCGGCACGGCGTGGGCGACGATCCGGTACTCTGCGTAGTAGTCGCTCAGCGCGGTCTGAAACACCTTCGGCGCGGGTGTCGCGCTGATGCCTTCGGTGCGCCGCGCCGCCTCGATCATCATCGCGTGCACCTGGCGCCACGGCGCGTCGTAGCCGATCGTCAGTGCGGTGTCGACGATGTAGCCCGAGCCCGGGAGCGGAGCGCGAGTAGTTGCGCGTCACGCTGCCGACGATCAGCGTGTTCGGAATCGTCAGCTCCTCGCCCATGCCGGTGCGCACGCGCGTCGAGAAGGCGCCGACTTCGGTGACCGTGCCCTCGACGTCACCGACGCGCACGTACTCCCCGACGCGCATCGTGTGGTTGTAGGTCACGATCAGGCCGCTGATCGCCTGGCCGAGCATGTTCGACGCGCCGAGCGACACCATCAGGCCGAGCAACACCGACATGCCCTTGAAGGCTTCGGTCTGCGCGCCCGGCAGGTACGGGTAGGCCATCGCGAGCGCAAACAGCCAGACGCCGATCTGCACCAGCCGACGCGTGGCACGCACCGTGTCCTGGTCGACCCAGCGCAGATGGAGCTCGCCGCGCTCGACCTGCGAGAAGAGTGGCGCGAGCATGCCGAGCACGGCGCGCGCGAGCAGAAAGATCGCGAGCGCCACGGCCAGGCCCGGCAGCGAGTGGGCGATCGCGCCGAAGATCAGCTTCGCGAGCTCGAGCGCGGAGTCGTGCATCTGCTCGCCCCAGCGTCGCGTGTACGGGAACTGGCTCATCGAGAAGCCGATCCACTCCGTGATCGGCCACCAACGCCAGCACCCAGAACGAGACCCTCAGCGTAGCGGTCAGGATGCGGAACAGCCGCTCGCGGCCGAGCAACGGCGCGCCGCCGAGCGAGATCTTCTCGCCGTGTGCATCGGCGAGCGCTTTGAGCCGGACGCGCAGGCGTCGCCCGGCGCGCGTCGAGCCCCCACAGGAAGGCAGCGAGCACGATGCGCCGCGACCAGCGTGTATGCCGACGGCCTTCAGCATGAAGGTGAGCGACCGCGCCTGCGCGGGCCTCGTCGAGCGCCGTCTGGAGCGCGGCCGCGACGTCCTGCGCGGTCTGCCCGGGGCCGAGGTCGTGGCGCACGAAGGGAAACGCCGGCGCGCCATCGACCATCACGATCGTCGGCGTTTTCGAACGGTGACAAGGTCACCTTGAACGGCCCGCCCTTGTCCATGATCTGATCGATCTGGAAGCTGGCGCGCGTCACCCGCTCGGCAGGCGACAGGCCGAGCAGATTCTCGCGAAACGTGATGATCGGACGGTTGTAGATCGTCAGCGTGACATCGTCCGCGGCACTGCCACGCCGGACGCGAAGCGCCGCCAGGGCAAGGCCTGCCAGCAAGCGAGTCGGGCGCGGACGCGCGGTGCCGCGGACGGCGCATCGGCGGCGCCGCGCGACCGCGACGCCGCACAGCGCCGCGACGAGCAGCCATCGCGCCAGCCAAGCCGCGCAGCGCCACCCCGAAAGACCGCAAAATTCGATTCATGTGCGAACTGTATCCGAGGCGCAGCCGGTCGGCTGCGTGCCGGTACCGCGCAACCGGGGCCTCGTGCATCACACGTCGAACTGAAGCGCCGCGAGCCGTGCGTAGAGGCCGCCGGCGGCCGACAACGATGCATGGGTGCCGGTCTCGACGATGCGGCCGTGCTCCATGACGACGATGCGGTCGGCGCGCTGCACCGTCGCGAGGCGGTGCGCGATGACGAGCGTCGTGCGGCCCTGCATCGCGTGTTCGAGCGCGTCCTGCACCATGCGCTCGCTCTCGGCGTCGAGCGCGCTCGTCGCCTCGTCGAGCAGCAGCAGCGGCGCGTTCTTGAGCATCGCGCGCGCAATCGCGATGCGCTGGCGCTGCCCGCCCGACAGTCGCACGCCGCGTTCGCCGAGAAAGGTCGTGTAGCCCTCTGGCAGCGCGGCGATGAACTCGTCGGCGTGCGCGCCGCGCGCAGCGGCCATCACTTCGGCGTCACTCGCGTCGGGGCGGCCGTAGCGAATATTCTCGAGCGCGCTGGTGGAAAAGATCACCGCGTCCTGCGGCACGATGCCGATGCGATCGCGCAGCGCTGAAAGCGCGGCCTCGCGCACCGGCACGCCGTCGACGAGCACCCGACCCTGGCGCGCGTCGTAGAAGCGCAGCAGCAACTGGAACATGGTGCTCTTGCCGGCACCGCTCGGCCCGACGATGGCGACTGTCTCGCCCGGCGCGCACGTCGAGCGACACCTGTTCGAGCGCGGCGCGCTGCGGGCGCGACGGGTAGTGGAACGTCACGCCTTCGAACGTCACCGAAGAGCCGCCGCGCACCGCGGGCAGCGCCACCGGCTGCGCGGGCGTGACGATCGGTGAACGCGCTGCAAGCAGTTCCATCAGGCGTTCGGTCGCGCCGGCCGCGCGCAACAGGTCGCCGTAGACCTCGGCGAGCACTGCAACCGACGAGACGAGGATGATGACGTAGACCACCGTCTGTCCCAGGTGGCCGGCGCTGATCTTGCCGGCGATGACCGCTTGCGTCCCCTGGTACAGGCCCCACAGCAGCGCGCCGAAGGTGGCGCTGATGATGAAGGCGACCAGAAAGGAGCGCAGGCGCGTACGCCGCACCGCGGTCTCGAACGCGTTCTCGGTCGATACATTGAAGCGCGCGGCCTCGCGCGGCTCCTGCGTGTAGCTCTGCACGACGGGAATCGCGTTCAGCACCTCGGCGGCGATCGCGCTCGAATCGGCAACCCGGTCCTGGCTGGCGCGCGACAGGCCGCGCACGCGGCGCCCGAAGTAGAGCGAGGGCAGCACGACGAGCACGAGCACGCCGAGCACCTGCGTCATCACGACCGGGTTCGTGACGATCAGCATCAGCATTGCGCCGATGCCCATCACCGAATTGCGCAGCCCCATCGACAGGCTCGATCCGACGACTGTCTGCACGAGCGTGGTGTCCGTCGTCAGGCGCGACAACACCTCGCCGGTCTGCGTCGTTTCGAAGAACTCCGGGCTTTGCGCGACGACGTGCTTGTAGACGGCGTTGCGCAGGTCTGCGGTGACGCGCTCGCCAAGCCAGCTGACCATGTAGAAGCGTGCCGCCGAAAACATGCCGAGTGCGGCGCCGACGGCGAACAGCTCGAAGAAATGATTGCGCAGGGCCATCACGCGCTCGCCGGGGTCGGTCGCGACCATGCCCTGGTCGATCAGCAGACGCAGCGCGACTGGGAACACGAGCGTGCTCACCGCGGCCATGACGAGGAACAGCAAGGCGAGCGCAATGCGGCCGCGGTACGGGCGCAGAAAGGGCAGCAGCGCGCGCAACGGGCCGACGTTGCGCGCGCGTTCGGCGGCGCCAGCGCGGCGGGCGGGGAGGGTGTTTGCGGTGGCCATGGAAGGAGTCTAAGCGGCGGTCTGTGGGCGGCGCGGGGCGCTTGACCCCACCGGAAACAATGCCATCGCAGTATTTGCCTAGGCAAGTATACTGCGCGCATGCCGTCGGCCGCACTTCCCACATCCAAGCCCGCCGCGTTCTACCGTGCGCGCAGCTATGGCGCCGAGGAGAGCGTCGGCTACTTGATGCGGCGCGTCACGCTGAGCATCGCGCACGGCGTAGATCAACGGCTCGAATCGGTCGGCCTGACCAATGCGCAGTGGGTGCCGCTGCTCAAGCTGCACCTGGGCCGCGCGGTGAACGTGGCCGAACTGGCGCGCGAATGTGAGGTCGATGCCGGCGCGATGACGCGCATGCTCGACCGGCTCGAAGCCAAGCAACTCATCCGCCGCGTGCGCTCGACCGACGACCGGCGCGTCGTCAATCTCGAGCTGACCGAAGAGGGGGTGAAGGCTGCGCGCCAGATCCCGGGCGTGCTGTGCGATGTGCAAAACGCGCACCTCGTCGGTTTCGCCCCGGCCGAGTGGGAGGCGCTCAAATCCAACCTGCGCCGCATGCTCGCCAATGGCGAAGCGCTGAACAACCCCGGCCGCGGCTGAGTCGAAGCAGGCGCGTCCATCCATGTTTTCGAGGAGCATGAACTTGCAACGCGACACGTCCTGCGAGCCCGCCCGGCGCGGCCGCACATCGCTCGTCGCGCTGTGCGCAGCGCTGGCGCTCGCGGGCTGCGTCAGCAGCGCCGGCATCGCGCCGCAGGCGCAAACGATGAGCGCTGCCCGGGTCGGCGTCGCACCGACCGCGGCCGCCGCGCCGCTGTCGGATGCGTGGTGGCGCGCGTTTGAGGAGCCGCAGCTCGACGCGCTCGTCGCTACTGCGCTTGAAGGGAATCCGAACCTCGCACTCGCGCGCACCCGCATAGAACGTGCAACCGCGGCCGCCGACGCAGCGCGCGCGAACGGCGGCCCGCGCGTCGACGGCGCGCTCGATCTCACGCGCCAGCGCTACACCGAAAACGGCTTGGTGCCGCCGCCGATCGCGGGTTCGGTCGGCAACACCGGCCTGTTGCAGTTCTCGGGCAGTTGGGAGCTTGACTTCTTCGGCAAGAATGCCGCCGCGCTGGCATCCGCGCTGGGCACTCAGCGTGCCGCCGAAGCCGAGGCGCAGGCGGCGCGCGTGTTGCTTGCAGCGAACGTCGCGCGAACCTACTTTCAGCTTGGCCGCTTGTTCGAGCAGCGCGAGGTGGCCGAGCGCGCGCTCGCGCAGCGCGAAGAAATTCTCGCCCTGATTCGCCAGCGCGTCGAGGCCGGCCTCGACACCAACGTCGAATTGCGCCAGGGTGAAGCATCGGTGCCCGAGACGGCGCAGCAGATCGAAGCGCTCGACGAACAGATTGCGGTCACGCGGCATGCGCTCGCGGCACTGACCGCGCAGCCGCCCGACGCGCTCGACACGCTCCATCCCCGTCTGCGCTCTGTCCAGGCAGTGCCGCTGCCGGACGCGATCCCGGCCGACTTGCTCGGGCGGCGTGCCGACATCGAGGTCGCGCGCCAGCGTGTCGAGGCGGCGACGCAGGAGGTGGCGTACTCGAAGACGCTGCTCTATCCGAGCATCAATCTCGTCGCGTTCGCCGGGTTGAGTTCGCTTGGCGTGAACCGGCTGATCAATGCCAGTAGCGAGCAGTACGGCGCGGGCGCCGCAGTCCGGCTGCCGATCTTCGACGCCGGCCGACTGCGCGCGAACGTGCGTGGCAAGACGGCCGACCTCGACGCCGCCGTCGACAGCTACAACGCTGCGCTGTTCGAGGCGGTGCGCGACGCTGCCGACCAGATCGCCTCGGTGCAGTCGATCGCGCGTCAGCGCGCCAAACAGGCTGACGCGCAGGGGCGCTCCGAGCAGGCCTACGACCTCGCGCTGCAACGATTTCGCGCCGGCCTCGGCACCTATCTCACGGTGTTGAGCGCCGAGATCAATGTACTCAACCAACGCCGGCTCGGCGCCGACCTGAAGGCTCGCGAGCTCGACAGCCAGGTGGCGCTCGCACGGGCGCTCGGTGGCGGCTACGACGCGAACTACAACGCGAATGCGCAAGCCCAACTCCAGGGCAACTCGAAGAGCGCCGTCGCGGCGCGCTGAGGACGACATGACGGAAGCATCAAGAGACGCGACGCAGAGCGAGCGTCCCGAAAGAACGCAAGGGGCAGAAGGGCAAGCGGCGCAAGGCGCTTGGCATCGTGGCCGTCGGTGTCGCTGCGCTCGGAATCGCGTTCACCGCGCATCACTTCCTGATCGGCGCACGCTACGAGAGCACCGACAACGCGTATGTGCAGGGCAACGTGGTGCAGATCACGCCACAGGTGAGTGGAACCGTGCTCGCGATCAACGTCGAGGACACCGACTTCGTCAAGGCGGGTCAGCTGCTCGTCAAGCTCGACCCGGCCGACGCGCGCGTCGCGCTCGATCAGGCCGAGGCGCAGCTCGCGCAGACGGTGCGCGAGGTGCGCACGCTGTACGCCAACAACTCGACTTTGCAGGCGCAGGTCGCGCTGCGCGAAGCGGACGTGACGCGCGCGCAAAGCGACGTGCAGCGTGCACAGGACGACCTCGCCCGCCGCCAGCCGCTGCTCGCGACGGGCGCCGTCGGCAAGGAGGAGTTCAACCACAGCGCGTCGCAGCTCGCAGTCGCCAAGAGCGCGCTCGCCGCGGCGCAGTCGGCGGTCGTCGCCGCGCGCGAGCAACTGGCATCCAACCAGGTGATGACGAGTGGCGTCGGCGTCGAGCAGCATCCGGCGGTGCAGCGCGCCGCGGCACGCGTGCGCGAGGCCTACCTCGCGCTGCGTCGGGTCGACCTGCCGGCGCCGGTGGCCGGCACTGTTGCGCGCCGCAGCGTGCAGCTCGGCCAGCGCGTGCAGGCGGGCGCGCCGCTGATGTCGCTCGTGCCGCTCGAGCAGGTGTGGGTCGATGCGAACTTCAAGGAGCCGCAGTTGCGTCGCCTGCGCATCGGCCAACCGGTGACACTCGTCGCCGATCTCTACGGCAGCGACGTCGAGTTCCACGGGCGCGTCGCCGGTCTGGGCGCGGGCACCGGCTCGGCGTTCTCGCTGCTGCCGGCGCAAAACGCGACCGGCAACTGGATCAAGGTCGTGCAGCGCGTGCCGGTGCGCGTCGAGCTCGATCCGAAGGAACTCGCGGCGCACCCCTTGCGCATCGGCCTGTCGATGGTGGCGACGGTCGACATACGCGATCAAGGCGGCAAGTCGCTCGCCGACGCGCCGCGCACGGACGGGGCGCGCCACACGAGCGCGTTCGAGAACATGGATGCCGACAAGGCGGCGGATGCAGCCGTGCAGCGCGTCATCGCCGCGCAGCTCGGTGCCAAGGCTGCGCCGGCCGGTAAGGTGAAGGCCGCGCGCGCTGCGCCTGTGCCTTCCGCGCTTATGCCTTCCGCGCCTATGCCTTCCGACAACGCGGTTGCAGCGGCGTCGGCGGTCGCGCCAAGCGGCACGCTGGCGCACTGACGCTGCATCGGGCACGCTCTGATGTCGGCTCCGCAAGGCGCGCCCTCGGGGTCTGCGCCGCCTCCACCGCCGCCACCGCTGCGCGGCGCACAGCTCGCGCTCGGCACCTTCGCGCTGTCGCTCGCCACGTTCATGAACGTGCTCGACAGTTCGATCGCCAACGTCTCGCTGCCGGCGATCTCGGGCGATCTCGGCGTGAGCCCGAACCAGGGCATATGGGTCATCACGAGCTTCGCGGTCGCGAACGCGATCTCGTTGCCGCTCACCGGTTGGCTCACGCAGCGCATTGGCATGGTGCGGCTGTTCACGAGCAGCGTGCTGCTGTTCGTCCTCGCATCCTGGATGTGCGGCCTGGCGCCGAGCATCGAGATGCTGATCCTGTTTCGGGTCATCCAGGGCGCCGTCGCGGGGCCGATGATCCCGCTGTCGCAGACGCTGCTGCTGCAAAGCTACCCGAAGGCGAAAGCGGGCATGGCGCTCGCCGTGTGGTCGATGACGACACTTGTCGCGCCGGTGATGGGGCCGCTGCTCGGTGGCTGGATCACCGACAACATTTCCTGGCCGTGGATCTTCTACATCAATGTGCCGGTCGGCATCTTCGCCGCCGGGCTGACGTGGAGCATCTACCGCGACCGCGAGTCGCCGACGCGCAAGCTGCCGATCGACGCCGTCGGGCTCGCGCTGCTCGTCGTCTGGGTCGGCGCGCTGCAGATCATGCTCGACAAGGGCCGCGAGCTCGACTGGTTCCACTCTGACGTGATCGTCTCGTTCGCGGTGGTGGCGGCGGTCGCCTTCGTCGTCTTCCTCGTCTGGGAGCTGACCGAGGAACATCCGATCGTCGACCTCACACTGTTCAAGAACCGCAACTTCTGGACCGGCACGCTTTCCATCAGCGTCGGCTACGGGCTCTTTTTCGGCAACGTCGTGATGCTGCCGCTGTGGTTGCAGCAGTACATGGGCTACACGGCGACGGCGGCGGGCTGGGTGCTGGCGCCAGTCGGTCTGCTCGCGATCGTGTGCATGCCCTTCGTCGGCAAGATGGTCGGTCATGTGGATCCGCGCAGGCTTGCGACCTTCGCCTTCCTCATCTTTGCGCTTGTGCTCTGGATGCGCAGCCTTTTCAACACGCAGGCGGACATCGAAACCATCCTCGTGCCGACCGTGATCCAGGGCATCGGCATGGCCTTCTTCTTCGTGCCGCTCGTTACGCTCACGCTGTCGGGCCTGTCGCCCGAGCGCATCCCCGCAGCGGCAGGGCTGAGCAATTTCGTGCGCATCACAGCCGGCGCGATGGGCACGTCGATCGCGACCACGCTGTGGGAGAGTCGCACCGCGCTGCACCACGTGCAACTGACGGAGCAACTCGGCGACGGCAGCGGCGTTGCCGCGGTTGATCTGATCGCCAAACTGCGCGCGAGCGGTCTGGGCAGCGAGCAGATCGCCGCCTTCGTGAACCGGCTCGTCGATCAACAGGCTGCGATGCTCGGCGCGAACGATGTATTCGCCGGGTCGGCAGCTGCTGTTCCTGCTGATGATCGGGCTCGTCTGGCTTGCACGCCCCACCAAACACGCAGGCGCGGCAGCGGACGCGGGTGCGGCGCACTGAGGGGTGAGGCCGCCGACGACGCGCGGCGCTTGCACGCTGTCAGCCAGGAATGCAACTAGCTAGGGATGGTCATTTCCGTGCAAGCGTGTATGGTGTCTCTTGTCGTCGCCTGACGACCTTGTTTCATGTGATCGAGTGGAGGATGCGTTTCCGGCGACAGGCCCGAGAAGCGTCCAGGGGTCGCGCACACAGGGCTGTGCTTCGACCCCGGTTCCGAATACAAAGGAAACACCACATGATCACCTACATCGGTTTGATGAATTTCACGGAGAAGGGCTTCGGCGCTATCAAGGACACGCACCAAGCGCGCCGCCGCCGCGAAGGAAGCTGCCGCCAAGTTCGGCGTCAACATGCGCGACATCTACTGGACCATGGGCGAATGCGACATGGTCGCGGTGCTCGAGGCCGACAGCGAGCAGGCGCTCGCGTCCTTCAATCTCGCGATCGCATCGCAAGGCAACGTACGCGCGCGTTCGCTGCGCGCATTCAACGCCAAGGAGATGGACGCCATCCTCGCCAAGGTGCCTTGAGGATCGACGAGGCCGCCGCTTGTGGCGGCCTCGATCTCGGCCTCGATAGCGGCGGCGCCCTCAGTGGCGCCGCAGCCTCTCCACCGCATACACCTCGACCGGCTCGGCCTTGCCTTTGAAGGGCACCGGACCGATCGCGTCGACGGTGAGCGCGTCGCCGATCGCATCGCGCGTCGCGCCATCGATCAGGATCGCGCGCTGCGCCACCTTCGTGTGCGCCTCCAGCCGCGCCGCAAGGTTCACGGTGTCGCCGATGCAGGTGTAGGTGGCGCGTTGCTGCGTGCCGGTGTAGCCGGCCACCACTTCGCCCGATGCGATGCCGATGCCGATCGCAATCGGTGTCTTCTCGACGCCCGCACGCTCGACGTTGAGCAGTTCGATCATCTCGATCATGTCGAGCGCCGCGCGCACCGCCGCACCTGGCGGATCGGCGAGCGGCAGCGGCGCGCCGAAGATCGCCATCAGGCCGTCACCGATCATCTGATTCACGACGCCGCCCTGGCCGGTGATCGCGTCGAACATCAGCGTGTAGTAGGTGTTGAGCAGCTCGATCGTCTCTTCCGGCGGCTGCGATTCGACGAGCGCGGTGAAGCCGCGGATGTCGGAGAACATCACCGTGCCCTGCACGCGCCGCCCGCCGAGCGAGAAGCCCGATTGCTGCAGGTCCTCGGCGACTTCGGAGGTCGCAAAGCGGCGGATCATTTCCTTCTGCTGGTCGCGAAGGCGCTTCTTCTCGAGGCTCGAGTTGATGCGCGCCTTCAGCAGCACTGGATTCACCGGCTTGGACAGGTAGTCGTCGGCGCCGAGCTCGATGCAGCGCACGATGTGGGCGATGCCCTCGAGCGACGAAGTGACGAGGACCGGCAGGTCGCGCAGCTTCGCATCGCGCGACGAGTTGCTCGAGCACCTGGAAGCCGTTCATCTCGGGCATTTCCATGTCGAGCAGCAGGAGATCGAAGGTGTCGCTGCGCAGCATCTCGAGCGCGACCCGGCCGTTCTCTGCCGAGGCCACACGGTGCCCCTGCAACTCGAGGCTGCGCGTGAGCAGCAGCCGGTTGACCTTGTTGTCGTCGGCAACGAGCAGCCGCGCGGCGAAGTCAGCCATTGCAGGCCCGCTTCAGCGCCGCGGCCACGCGCACGTATTCGTGTTGCAGGGCGTCGAGGCCGGCGGCGTCGGCCGGCAGGCCGCCGAGCTCGAGTTCGCGCGCCATTGCGCCGAGCGTCGTTGCACCGAAGGTGAGGCCGTTCGACTTCAGCGAATGCGCCGCGCGCCGGAAGCGATCGGCGCTGGCGTCCTTGAGCGCGCCGCGCAGCTCGCTTGAGCATCTGCGGTGCCTCTTCGAGGAAGGTGTCGACGAGCTCGGCGACGAAATCTTCACCCGCCGTGGCACGCAGATCGTTGAAGGTGGTGAGGTCGATGGGGGTGTCGGTCATGGGGCGGCCCTGCGTGAGTTCACATTGTTCAGCGCTTCGACCAGCGCGTCGACCCGAATCGGCTTGGTGACGTAGTCGTCCATGCCGGCGGCAAGGCACTCCTCGCGGTCGCCCTGCATCGCGTTGGCTGTCATCGCGACGATACGCGGACGCTCGTCGGCTTGCCACTTCGAGGTGATGCGCCGCGAGGCTTCGAGCCCGTCCATCTCAGGCATCTGCACGTC
Organism: uncultured beta proteobacterium; assembly: GCA_963774675.1. Taxonomy (GTDB): domain Bacteria; phylum Pseudomonadota; class Gammaproteobacteria; order Burkholderiales; family Burkholderiaceae_C; genus CAIKUF01. The sequence continues at coordinate 785,915 of CAVZFV010000014.1, forward strand.
CATCAGCACCACGTCGTAGGTCTGGCGCTCGACGCTCTCGATCGCTTCGACGCCGTTGGAGGCGAGGTCCGCACGGTAGCCCATCTGCTGCAGCAGGCGCAGCGCGAGTTTCTGGTTCACCACGTTGTCCTCGGCGAGCAGGATGCGCAGCGGGTGGCGCGCCGCCATGCCGGCATCGAGCCGCGGCTTGGCGGAGGGCGCGGGCGCGCGCGGCGTGGAGGGCGCTTGGCCGAGCAGGTTGATCAACGTGTCGTGGAGCTGGCTCTGGTGCAGTGGCTTGGCCAGCGTCGCCGCGAACGGCCCGTCGGCATCCTCGCGCCGTCCGAGCGAGGAGAAGAGCACGAGCGGCAGGGTGTGGCCGGCCTCGCGGATGTGGGCGGCAAGCGTCGCGCCGTCCATGTCCGGCATGTGCATGTCGATGATCGCGATGTCGAAGCGCTCGCCCGCCGAGCATTGGCAGCGCCTGTGCGGGGTCCGCCGTGTCCCGGGCGACCATGCCCCACTTGGCGGTCTGCAGCGCCAGGATGCGGCGATTGGTCGCGTTGTCATCGACGACGAGGATGCGCTTGCCCTTGAGCGGCGCCTGCTCGCCGATGAAGTCGCGCCACGTGCCCTCGGTCAGCTCGGCGCGCGGCGCGCGGATCGTGAAATGAAACGTTGACCCGCAGCCCGGGCCGGCGCTTTCGACCCACATCGCTGCCGCCCATCAGTTCGGCAAGCAGCTTGCTGATTGCAAGGCCCAGGCCCGTGCCACCGTACTTGCGCGTCGTGCCGCTGTCGGCCTGGCTGAAGCTTCTGAAACAGGCGGCTCTTGCCCTGCTCGGTGAGGCCGATGCCGGTATCGCGCACGCTGAAATGCAGCAGGTCGTTCTCGACGCGGGCCGTGAGCACCACCTCGCCGGCCTCGGTGAACTTGACAGCGTTCGACAGCAAGTTCAGCAGAACCTGGCGCAGCCGCGTCACGTCGCCGAGGATGGCGGCCGGCACGTCGCCATCGGCGCCGGGCTCGAAGACGTAGGCAATGTCCAGCCGCTTCTCGGCGGCGCGGGCGGCGATGAGGTCGAGGGCCGACTCCACGCACTCGCGCAGGTCGAACGGGTGCGCCTCGATATCCATCCGCCCGGCCTCGATCTTCGAGAAGTCGAGGATGTCGTTGATGATCGTCAGCAGCGCGTCGCCAGAGTCACGGATCGTGGACGCGAAGTCGCGCTGCTCGTCGTTCAATGCTGTGTCGAGCAGCAGGCCGCTCATCCCGATCACCGCGTTCATCGGCGTGCGGATCTCGTGGCTCATCGTCGCGAGGAAGGCGCTCTTGGCTTCGTTGGCGGTCTCGGCCTGGGCCTTGGCGACTTCTGCTTGCTCTCGCGCCTCCTGCGCTTCGTTGAACAGCCGCGCGTTCTGAATCGCGATCACCGCCTGGTCGGCAAAGGTCTCGAGCAGCGAGAGCTCCGATGTGCTGAATGGCCGCTTGGCGCTGCGCGACAGACCGATGCCGCCGATGCCGCGGCCCTGCCACACCATCGGCGCGAAGGCCATCGCGACGTTGCCAAAGGTGCTGACGATCTTGTCGCGGATGCCGGCGGGCACTTCGGTGGCATCGGCCAGGCTCGGGTAGTGCACGACGCGCAGCTCCCGAAACGCCGGGCCGAGCACCCACTTGTCGAGCGGGCGCGGGAAGTTGGCCTTCACCCGCTCGCTGTCTCCGCCGCGGCAGTCGCCGAGCGTCACGACGCCGTGTTCGTCGACCAGCGAAACCGCCATCTGCTTGGCATCGAAAAGGCTCTCGCAGCTTTCCAGTATCTTGCTGAACACCGGCTGCGTGTTGGCGACCGAACTGCTGATGACGCCGAGCACTTCGGCCGACGCGCGCTGCTGCTCGAGCGCCTCCTTCGTCTCGTTGAACAGGCGCACGTTCTCGATCGCGATCACCGCCTGGTCGGCGAAGGTCTGCAGCAACTCCACCAGGTGCGGCGCGAACGGCCCCGGCTCCTTGCGCGTGACGCTGATCATGCCGATCGGCCTGCCGTCGCGCAGCAGAGGGCAGAACAACATGCTGCGGTAGCCGCGCAGGCGCGCCAGGTTGCGCATCATCTCCGGCACGTTCGCGGCATCGTCGGTGTCGGTGATGCGCACGATCGCGCCGTCACGCAACGGCGCGGAAAGCGGGAAGTCGCTGAACGCCATCGGGAACGAAGCCTGAAGCGCTTCATCGGCAGCCGCGTTCGTGGGCGTGAACGCCACCAGGTGCAGCTTGTCGTCGAAGATGCGGAACACCGCCGTCGAGAAGCCGCCGATGAGGCGGTTGGAGCTCGTCGCGATGGCCTCGAACACCGGCTGCACGTCCGACGGCGAGGCGGCGATGACCTTCAGAATATCGGCCGTACCGGTCTGGCGCTCGAGCGCCTCGTTCGTCTCCCTGAACATGCGCGCGTTCTGGATCGCGATCACCGCCTGGTCGGCGAACGTCTTGAGCAACGCCTGTTCCTTAGTGTCGAGGATCTGCAGCTTCTCGCGGCCAACGAAGATCGAGCCGATCGCGCGGCCTTCCCAGATCATCGGCGCGACCGCCAGCGAGTAGGTTTCGCCGAGCTGTGCAGCAACCCGCCGCATGCCTTCGGGTACCTGCGAGTCGTTCAGCACGTCGGCGGAGATGATCATCCGGCGCTCGCGAATCGCCAGATCGGTGGCGGTGCCTTCGAGCGGTCTGGGAAAGAGCATGCGCGCGCGCTCGACCTGCGTGGCATTCGGCCCACGCATGGCCGCGAGATGCAGCAGGCCGTCGTCTCCGACCAGGAACACGATCAACTGGCTGCCGCCGAAGAGCCGTTCGCAGCTCGCGAGGATCTTCTCGAACACCGGCGTCGGGTCCCGCACCGAGGCGCTGATCACCTGCAGGATGTCGGCGGTCGCGGTCTGACGCTCGAGCGCCTCGCGCGTCTCGTTGAACAGCCGCACGTTGTGGATCGCGATCACGGCCTGATCGACGAAGGCGCGCAGCAGCGCGATCTCCTTGGCGCTGAACGCGCCGGGTTCGCGGCGCGCAATGCCGAGTGCGCCGATGCACTCCTCGCCCTGCAGGATCGGCAGCATCAGTGACGAGCGTATCCCTTCGCCAGACTGCACCTGCTGCTCGTGTGGCGGCAGTTCAATCGCGAGCCAGTCTGGCAGATGCAACATTTGCTTGCCGAGCATCACCTGCGACGGGAAGCTGGCCGCGACATCGAGCGGCGCCAGCTCTGCCGACGGGCCGGTGAGTGGCAGCCCTGGGCGGGCGACCGACATCGGGCGATAGCCGTCGCCCTCGCGCATCAAGAGGAAAGTCGACGCATCCTTGAAAAGCCGGAACGCGGTGCCGACGATCGCGTGGAACACCGGCTGGATGTCGTCGGGCGACTCGCTGATCACACGCAGGATCTCGGCCGTCGCCGTCTGCTGCTCGAGCGCCTCGTTCGTCTCGCGGAACATGCGCGCGTTCTGGATCGCGATCACGGCCTGGTCGGCGAAGGTGCGCAACATGGCGACCTCGTTGTCGGTGAACGCGCGCGGCGGTGAGCGGGCGAGGTCGATCGTGCCGATGCCCTGGCCCTGCCAGAACATCGGTGCGCTGACGAAAGAGAAGTTGCCGGCGTCGTCGATGACTTCGCGCGCGTAGGCGGGGATGTCCGGCAGTTTCGAGATGTCGTCGATGTGCACGACCTCATTGGTCTGCATCGCGCGCTCGCTCAACGAGCCCGCGAGCGGGCGCGGGTAGACCGTCCGGACCTCGGTGGCGAACACGCCGCGGTAGGCGGCGACATGGAGCATGCCTTCCTGCGCGACGAACACGCCCATGTCATTGGTGCCAAACAGGCGTTGGCAACTGTCGAGTACCTTCTCGAACACCGGCTGTGCATCGGCCATCGAGCCGCTGACGACTTGCAGCACGTCGGCCGACGCTGTCTGCCGTTCGAGCGACTGGCGCGTCTCCTCCAGCAAGCGCGCGTTCTCGAGCGCCATGCCCATGCTGGCTGCGATCGTCTGCAGCAGCCGCACCTCGGCAACGCCGTAGGCGTGCTCGCGCGCATGGTTCTGCAACGCGATCATGCCCAGCCCGCGGTTGCTGCCCACGATCACCACGGCGACCATCGAATGGCACCAGTCGGTGCCCGGCGCCGGCGTGACGCCGGCCGCCGTCTGCTCGGCACGGGTATTGAGCACCATCGGAGCACGCAATTCGCGGATGGCGCCGATCATCCGTTCCTCGGCTGCCGGCGACCGCGTCGAACGGTGTGGGATCGCCTTGCCGTGCTCGTAGTTGTAGAGCGTGCGAATGTGGTTCGTCGTCTCGTCCAACCACATCATGCTGACGCTGCCGGTATCGAACACCTCGCGCAGCTTGTCGCCGACGAGCCGGGCGATGCCCATGAAATCGAGCGACCCGGCGACGCCCTGCTGGATCGTGTTGATCACCGCCAGCTCGGCGTTGCGGGCCTCGGTTTCCTTCAGCAGCCGCTGCGTCTCGTCGAACAGGCGGGCGTTCTCGAGCGCCACGCCCATGCTCGCGGCGACGGTCGTGAGCAGGCGCACCTCGGCCTCGCCGAAGGCGTTCTCGCGTTCGCGGTTCTGCAGACCGATGGCGCCGAGCACGCGCTCGCCCGTGTAGATCGGCACCATCGCCGTCGACAGGCTCGGCTCCTTGCCTTTGATGTCGCGCAGGCCCCAGGCCTTCATCTCGGCGCGGTTGTTGGCGACGACCGGGCGCCTGGCGTCGAACGCGCGCGACATCGCGCCTTCGGGATTCACCCGCACCGGCGCGATGGATATGCGCTCGCCATGCTGGTACTCGTAGAGACTGTGCACGAGAGGCACCTGCGGATACTTCGCATCGCGCCAGGCGATGACGATGTCGCCGGTCTTGAACACCTTGCGCAGTTTGTCGCCCACCAGGTCGATGATGGCCTGAAAGTTCAGCTCGGCGGCCATGCCCTGCTGAATGCTGTTGATCAGGGCCAGCTCGCCGGCGCGCTGCTCGGCCTGCGCCTGTGCGGCCCGCGCCTCGGCCGTGCGCTCGGCGACCTTGCGCTCCAGGCCTTCGGCATGGCGCACGTTGGCAAGCGTGGCGGCAGCCTGGCTGGCGAGCATCGCCAGCAGGTCGCGGTCGGCGTCGTGGAAGCGCCCGAACGCGCCGTCGATGTCGCAGTAGAGGTAGCCCAGCAACTCGCGCTGCGCGATCAGCGGCGCGACGAGGCAGCTGCGCTGCTCCAGCGCGTCGGCGCCTTCCGGCCCGTGGCGCAGGGTTACGGCGCGGGACAGGCGCGCTTCGTCCAGCCACGGCGCAATGGCGTGCAGCAGTGTGGCCTCGTTCTCGCGCCCACTCCTGCCGCTTTCTTCTCCCGCTGGCAGCAGCGAGCCTGCCAGCACGGTGCCTCCAGGCGTCTCCAACACCAGCAGCACGCGCTCGGCGCCGGAGAGCTCGGTGGCCTCGTCGATCAGGAACTCGTGCAGTTCGGACTCGCGTTTGGTCTTGTCGAGCCGCAGCCCCGTGTCCACCAGCCGCTCGAACGGCCCGTGCAGGTTCGCCTCGCCGGCCAGATGCGCCTCGCGCTGCCCACGCGGCAGCTTGTGCCGGCGGGCGTGCTCCAGCCAGGCAAACACGACCGCGCGGCGCGACGCCAGCTTGTTCAGCGCGTTGCGGCGCAGGCCCTCGTCGCTCAGCGTGGCGATGCCGACCAGAATGAAGCGGTAGGCCTGCGCAAGCGCTTCGTCGGCTTCCGCGCGCAAATCATTGGCGAGCAGCGCCTGGCGGTGGTGCCACCACAGGCCCACGGCGTCGAAGCCGTCCATGGCGGCCGAACCCTGGGCACGGTGCAGCTTGATGGCGCGGCTTGTGGCCGCCAGTGCTTCGGCGGGCTGGTTGGCCTCCAGATGTGCCCAGCCGGCCAGGTTGAGGTAGTCGATGCGGTGCGACAGCGCGTCGTTGCCGGCCTGGCGCAGCGCGCGGGCGAAGAGCCGCGCTGCCTCCGCGGGCCGCCCCTGGCGCATCGCGATTCGCCCGGCCGCCATCGTGGCCTGGTGCTGCCCTAGCCGGTTGCCCAGCGTGCGCGCCAGGGTGGTGGCTTCGGTCGTCAGCGCTACCGCTTTGTCGACGCTGCCTACCTGCAGCTCGGCCATCGCAAGATTCAGAAGCACGCCTATCGCCGACGACAGCCGGCCGCTGCGCCGAAGCCCGTCCAGGGCCTCGCTCGCGAGCCGCTGCGCGCGACGGAACAAGCCCAGCTCCTGGTAGGTGCCACCGAGATTGCCGATCACGATGCCTTGCCCGCCGGCATCGCCCACGGCGCGGTATGCGGCGAGCGCCTCGCCGTACAGCTTCAGTCGAATGGCCTCGTCGACCGTCGTGAAGGTCAGCAGGTTGAGGATGTTGCCCTGGTTGCGCAGGTCGCCGCTCTGGCGCGCCAGCACCAGCGCCTCGTTCGCCCGGCGCTCGGCCTCCGCGGCCTGCCCCTGCCTGAACAGCGCGACGGCCTGGAAGTACAGCGCGCGCCCTTGCCATGCCGGCTGCGCCAAGGCCGCGAAGAGGGTACTCGCGCGGGCCATCTTGTCGGCGCCGCCGGCCATGTCCGCCCCGCTGAGGCTCTGCGCACGGCCCAGGAACAGCAGGCTCAGCGCCTTGAGTAGTGGGTCGCCGCTGCGCGAGGCAAACCTCGCGGCCGCGGTGGCGGCGGCCAGCGCGGCGTTCATCTCGCCGGTCTGGAACTGCAGCAAGCTCTGCAGGTTCAGCGCCCGCGCCTGCAAGGCCGCGTTGCGGCTTCGTCTGGCCAGCCTTTGCGCAGCTTGCGCATCGTCATCGGCGCTCGCCATGTTGCCCAGAAGCAGGTGGCTTTCGGAGCGCAGCACCCGTAGGCCGACATGCAGCTCCGCGCTCAGTCCGGTTGCGTCCAGCTCCTCGGTCGCCAGCGCAATGGCCTGCGCCTGCTGCCCGGCCCAGGCCAGCGCGGCGATGCGTTGCAACGCGCCGGCCGTCACGAGCGTGACTCCACGCGCAGAAGTGCATCGACCAGCGCATCGACCCGGATCGGCTTGGTCACATAGTCGTCCATGCCCGCAGCCAGACACTCCTCACGGTCGCCCTGCATCGCGTTGGCCGTCATCGCGACGATGCGCGGGCGCTCGTTCGGCTGCCACTTTGCCGTGATGCGTCTGGATGCTTCCAGCCCATCCATCTCGGGCATCTGCACATCCATCAACACGACGTCGTAGGTCTGGCGCTCGACGCTCTCGATCGCTTCGACGCCGTTGCTTGCCAGATCCACGCGGTAGCCCATTTGCTGCAGCAGGCGCAACGCGAGTTTCTGGTTCACCACGTTGTCCTCGGCCAGCAGGATGCGCAGCGGGTGGCGCAGCGCGAGCGTCGCATCGATCCTGGGTTTGCTGACGGTCGGCGTGGCGAGCGCGGCGGCGTCGGCGTCGCTGCCGAGCAATGTGATGAGGCAGTCGAACAACTGGCTCTGGTGCAGCGGCTTTGCGAGCGTCGCAGCGAAGAGATCGCCGCCCGGCCCCTCGACCGCCTCGCGCCGGCCGAGCGAGCTGAAGAGCACCAGCGGCAGCGTGTGGCCGGCCTCGCGGATGCGCGCGGCGAGCGTCGCGCCGTCCATGCCCGGCATGTGCATGTCGAGGATCGCGAGATCGAAGTGCTCGCCCGCGAGCATCGGCAGCGCCTGCGCAGGGTCGGCCGTGTCCATAGCGACCATGCCCCACTTGGCGGCCTGCAGCGCGAGGATGCGTCGATTCGTCGCGTTGTCGTCGATGACAAGGATGCGCTTGCCTTTGAGCACCGGCTGCTCGCCAATGATGCTGCGCCGCGAGGTGGGCGCCGCCGTCGCAATGGGCGCGCGGATCGTGAAGCGGAATGTCGAGCCCTTGCCCAGCCCTGCGCTCTCCGCCCACATGTTGCCGCCCATCAGCTCGGCGAGCTTCTTGCTGATCGCAAGGCCAAGGCCGGTGCCGCCGTACTTGCGCGTGGTGCTGCTGTCGGCCTGGCTGAAGCTCTGGAACAAGCGGCTCATGCCCTCGGCCGAGAGGCCGATGCCGGTGTCGCGCACGGCGAAGGTGATTTCGACATCGCCGTTGCGCGTCGGCGTGCACGCATTGACGGTGAGCACCACCTCGCCCGCCTCGGTGAACTTGACCGCGTTGGCGAACAGGTTGAGTAATACCTGGCGCAAGCGCGTGACGTCGCCGGTGAGCGCCTGCGGAACTTCGCTCTCGAGCAGGTAGGCGATGTCGAGCCGCTTCTCGGCGGCGCGTGGCGCGACGAGATCGAGCGCCGACTCGACGCATTCGCGCAGATCGAAGGGCTGGTGCTCGATGTCCATCCGCCCGGCCTCGATCTTCGAGAAGTCGAGGATGTCGTTGATGATCGTCAGCAGCGAGTCGCCGGAGTCGCGGATCGTCGACGCGAAGTCGCGCTGCTCGTCGTTGAGCGGCGTATCGAGCAGCAGGCCGCTCATGCCGATGACGGCGTTCATTGGCGTGCGGATCTCGTGGCTCATCGTCGCGAGGAAGGCGCTCTTGGCTTCGTTGGCGGTTTCGGCCAGCGAGCGAGCCTCCTGCGTTTCCTTGAACATGCGCGCGTTCTGGATCGCGATCACCGCCTGGTCGGCGAACATCTCGAGCAGCGCCATCTCCTTCGCCGTGAACGGCGCGAGCGTCGATCGGACGACAAACAGGGCGCCGACACTGCGGCTCTGCCACACCATCGGCCCGACGATGAGCGAGAAGTTTCTGGTCTTGGCCGCCATGCGGCGGATCAGCTCGGGCACCCCCTCACCCTGCAGGACGTCGGGGTAGTGCATGACGCGGCGCTCGCGCATCGCCTGCGCAATCACCGTCTGTTCGAGCGGTCGCGGCTGGAACTTCGCGAACTGGTTGCCACTGTTGCCCCGCACCGAGCCGAGATGAACCATGTCGTCATCGTCGATCGTCATCACGCCCAGGTCGGTGCAGGCGATCAGCCGCTCGCAACTGTCGAGGATCTTGTCGAACACCGGCTGCGCGTCGGCCACCGAGTTGCTGATCACCTCCAGCACCTCGGCGCTGGCGGTCTGTTGCTCCAGCGCCTCCTGCGTCTCCTTGAACATCCTCGCGTTCTGGATCGCGATCACCGCCTGGTCGGCGAAGGTCTTGAGCAGAGCGCGCTGCTTGTCGCCGAAGGGGCCGAGTCTTGAGCTCAACATCGCAATGGATCCGATGCCCTTACCTTCCCACACAAGGGGTGCGAACAGAGCAGCGAAGTTGTAGCCGATGATCTTCGCGAAGCGCTGCAGTCCAGGCACTTCGGTCGCGTGATGCATATCGGGAATGTCGGCGAGCCCGGTGCGGATGGCGAGCTCGGTCGCGGTGCCCCCCAGCGGCGACGGAAAGCTCTGTGCGATGGCCCTCTCGCGCTGCCGGGCCGATTCCGGCGAGAACGGCCCCGACGCGTCACCCACGAACCGGATGCCGGCCACATGCAACATGTCCTGTGCATCCGCCTGCAAGATCATCAGCGCCAAGGCTTCCGGGAACAACTGCGCGGCGCTGTCGATGATCTTGTCGAACACTGGTTGGGCGTCGTCCACCGACGCGGCAATGACCTTCAGCACCTCACTCGTCGCCGTCTGCTGCTCCAGCGCCTCCTGCGTCTCGTTGAACATCTTCGCGTTCTGGATCGCGATCACCGCCTGGTCGGCAAACGACATCAGCAGCGCCTGCTCCTTGGCCGTGAAGCCGTCACCGGCATTGCGATTGACGACGATGCTTCCGACGCATCGATCGCCGGAGAACATCGTGGCACCCATCTGCGCGTACGAAAACCCGATGGCCAATGCTGGCGCGCGCATCCCGGGCCCCGCTTTGGGGTCGTTCAGCACGTCGCTGGAGCTGAAAACGCCCTTGCCGCGCCGCATCCAGGCTGCTTCCTTGGCGGTGAGCTGTAGCGGGTAGGCGGTCGTGGCCAGGTCGCCGACCGCCGCAAGCTGCGCCGCACTGAAGGAAGGGCCCCAGTTTTCCGGCGCCACCCGCTGCGCTACCAGATGCAGCACGTCGTTGTCGTCCATCAGGTTCACCGCCTGGCCACTGCTGCGGAACAGCCGGTTGCAGCTCTCCAGAATCTTGTCGAACACCGCCTGCGCATCGGACATCGACCCCGCGATCACCTGCAGAACGTCCGACGTCGCGGTCTGCTGTTCCAGCGCCTCCTTCGTCTCGTTGAACAGTCGTACGTTCTCGATCGCGATCACCGCCTGGTCGGCGAAAGTGCTGATCAACTCCACCTGGTGCGTCGAAAAGGCCCCTGGTTCCTTGCGCGACACACTGATCACGCCGATGGCCACACGCTCGCGAATCAATGGGCAGAACAACAGGCTGCGTATGCCACGCGCCTGGGCATGCTCGTGCAGGGCTGGCGACATGTCTGACGCGGCCTCGGTGTCGGCGACCTGCAGCACAACGCCATCGACTACCGCCCGGCCGATCTCGCTGTCGGCCGAGACCGGTCGGGGGTACAGGCTCTTCAGCCGTTCGACCCCATTGGGGTCGGTGGTCGTGAATGCCGCCAGGTGCAGCGTGTCGTCGCGGCGGATCGTCACCACCGTCGAGAAGGCACCGGCCAACCGGTTGGCGCTGCGCGCGATGGCGTCGAACACTGGCTGCACGTCGCCGGGCGAACTGGCGATGACCTTCAGGATCTCTGCCGTCGCCGTCTGCCGCTCGAGCGCTTCGTTCGTGTCCTTGAACATGCGCGCGTTCTGGATCGCGATCACGGCCTGGTCGGCGAAGGTGCGCAGCAACCCGAACTCCTTCTCGGTGAAGGGCTGCGGCGGGAAGCGCGCGACGTGGATGGTGCCGATGCCCCGGCCCTCCCACAGCAGAGGCGCGATCAGCATCGAGAAGTTGCCCACCTCGCGCCCCATCTGGCGCATCGCCTCGGGCACGCCCGGCCCGTCGACCATGTCAGGGTAGTGCACCAGCCGGCGCTTGCGGATCGGGTAGCTCTGGTACGCCTCGACCAGCGGTCGCGGGTAGCCGCGGTCGAGATAGCGCCTCGCCTCATCGGCGGGCATGTGTGACTGCGGCGTCACGGCGATCGCCTCGTGGCGCACGATGCCGTCTTCGCTCACGAGTGAGATGATGGCGGAGTCGCTGCCAAAGAGCTTCCGGCAACTCTGCACGATGGCCTCGAACACCGGCGCGCTGTCCGAGACCGAATTGCTGATCACGCTCAGCACCTCCGCGGAGGCCTTCTGCTGCTCGAGCGCCTCCTTCGTTTCGTTGAACAGGCGCACGTTGTGGATCGCGATCACCGCCTGATCGACGAAGGCGCGCAGCAGGGCAATCTCCTTCTCGCTGAATTCGCCGGGCGCAGCGCGCGCGATGCCGAGCAGGCCCAGGCAGTCCTCGCCCTGCATGATGGGCAGCATGACCGACGAGCGCAGGCCTTCTTCGGCCCGCACGCGCTGCTCGTGCGGCGGCAGCTCGATCGCTAACCAGTCCGGGATGTGCAGCATCTGCTTGCCGAGGATGACCCGAGACGGGAAGTTGGCCTGCACGTCGAGCGGAATCAGGTTCGGCCCGGGGCCGGCGAGGGGTTTGCCGGGTCGGGCAATCGACTGCATGCGGAAGCACTCTCCCTCGCGCATGAGCAGCATCGCCGAGGCGCCCTCGAAGAGCCGGAACGCCGTGCTGACGATGGCGTGGAACACCGGCTGGATGTCGTCGGGCGACTCGCTGATGACGCGCAGGATATCGGCCGTCGCCGTCTGGCGCTCCAGCGCTTCCTGGGTCTCCCTGAACAGCTTAGCGTTCTGGATCGCGATCACCGCCTGGTCGGCAAAGGTCTGGAGCATCGCCAGCTCCTTGTCGGCGAAGGCACCGCGGGAGCGCGCGACGCCGATCGCGCCGATGCCCCGGCCGTTCCAGACCATAGGCGCGAAGGCGAGCGACTGGTAGCCGACCTCGCGCCCCATGCGGCGAAGCACCTTGGGCACGTCCGGCGCGTCGCCGAGCACGTCGGGCCAGTGCACGACGCGCCGCTCGCGGATCGCGATGCCGGCCGGCGTCACGTCCACCGGCGCCGGGAAGGTGGCTGCAATGATGTCGTGCGCCTTGCCGACGTACGCGGCGATCTGCAGCATGCCCTGCTCATCGACGAGCAGCACGTCGAGTTCGTCGCCACCGAACAGGTGCTTGCAACTGTCGAGGATCTTGTCGAACACCGGCTGCGTGTCAGCGACCGAGCTGCTGATGACCTGCAGCACCTCGGCCGAGGCTTTTTGCTGCTGCAGCGACTCCTGCGTCTCGTTGAACAGGCGCACGTTCTCCATCGCGATCGCCGCCTGGTCGGCGAAGGACGTCACGAGCTCGATTTCCTTGGCGTCGAAGGCGCGTGCCTCGGCGCGGCCGAGGGTGAGCACGCCGATCACGTCGGCCTCGCGCAGGATGGGCACCGCCAGCAGCGTGCGGTAGCCGCCGACGCGCTGCACGTCGGGCCGGCCATAGCGGGCGTCGGTGGCGGCGTCCTCCACCTGCACCGGATGCCGGGTGGCGGCGGCCTCCGAGGTGATGCCGTCGCGCAGGCTGAGCCGGGGCGGGTGCGCGGCCAGGTGCTCGATCAGCGCCGGTGTGGCGCCGAACAAGCCCGAGGCCAGGCACAGGTCGGCGTCGACTCGGAAGATCACGCCGAGCGAGGCGCCGCACAGCCGGGCTGCCGTGCCGATCAGCACCTCGAGCACGGCGGCCAGATCGAAGGTCGTGCGGCTGATCGCCTTGAGCACGTTGGCGGTGGCCGTCTGGCGTTCCAGCGCCTCGCGCGTCTCGTTGAACAGGCGCACGTTTTCAATGGCGATCACTGCCTGGCGCGCGAAGGTCTGCAGCAGCGCGACGGCCGCGTCGGGAAACAGTCCTGGCGCCTGACGCGCCACGCCGATGGTCCCAATCGAGCGGCCTTCATGCAGCAACGGCACCGACATGACGCTGCGAAAGCCCAACCGCTGCGCGCTTTCGGCGTCTTGATATTCGGGCTCGAGCCGGACATCGGGAATCTGTATCGGCACCTGCTGGCGGATCGAGCGGCGGATGTTCGCCGGCGCGAGTTCCAGCGCCATCGGATAGGCGCTGCGCATGGCCTGCTCCGTTTCGAGGGACATGCCATGCACGCCGGCCATGTGCACCATGTCGCCCGCGAGCCGCGTGGTCGCACCGACATCTGCCTTGCACAGCACACGCGCGCGTTCGGCAATGGCCTGGAACACGGGTTGCACATCGGTCGGCGACTCGCTGATCACCGCCAGGATGTCGGCGGTGGCGGTCTGCCGCTCCAACGCCTCTTGCGTCTCGTTGAACTGCGCCGCGTTCTGGATCGCGATGACGGCCTGCTGCGCAAAGGTCTTCAGCAGCGAGACCTCCTGCTCTGAATACGGCGAGACCGTGCTGCGGCCGATGAAAATCGCGCCGATGCCTCGCACCCCCCAGATCAGCGGCGCGAACATCACCGAGCGCGCGCCCATCAGTTCGGCCCCGCGCTTGACGGCGCCGGGAACGCCCTCGTCTGTCAACGCATCGGGGAAGTGCACTACATCGCGCAGCCGGATGACCAGCCCAGTGCCGCTGGCGCTGTCCAGACGTACCGGATAGATGTTGCGGAATTCGCTCTCTCCCAGACCGACGAAGGCACCCAGGTCGACCAGGCCGTCGGGCCGCACCAGGTTCAGACCCACGTACGCGGCACTGAACAGGCGTTGGCAGCTGCGCGTGATGGCCTCGAACACTGGCGCGGCGTCGGCCACCGATTTGCCGATGACCTGCAGCACCTCGGAGGTGGCGGTCTGGCGCTCCAGCGCCTCGCGCGTCTCGTTGATCAATCGCGCGTTCTTCATCGCGACCTGCGCCTGCGCGGCAAAGGCCTGCAGCAGGCTGATCTGCTTGTCGCTGAAAGGCCGCACCTGCGTGCGAATCAAGGTGAATACCGCGACGACTTCGCCGTTCTCCCGGACCGGCACGGACAGGTTGGTGCGCACGCCGGCCAGGTCGACACTCGCCACGATGAAGGGCACGCCCTTCTGGTAAGCCGGCAGCGCCTTGAGGTCGTCGGTCTGGACGAAGGGCTGGTCTTCGGCAACGCGCCCCAGCAGGTACGCCAGCGGCACCTCGGTCTCGGCCAGAAAGTCTATGTACGCTTGCGGCGATTCCCCGCCGTGGCCGCCATAGGCCCGGCCCATGCCGTTCTTGATGATCCAGAGCCCGCCGAAATCGGCGGCGCACAACTGCTTCGCGCCCTGCATGATCGCGTCGAACACCGGGTCGAGGTCGCCGGGTGAGGCGTTGATGACCTTCAGCACCTCGGTGGTGGCCGTCTGCCGCTCCAGTGCCTCCCGGGTCTCGTTGAACAGGCGCACGTTCTCGATCGCGACCACCGCCTGGCGCGCGAAGGTCTGAAGCAGCGCGACTTCCTTGTCGGCATAGAGCCCGGTCTCGGCACGGTTGACGGTGATCGCGCCGACGATGTGCTCGCCGTGCAGCATCGGCACCGACAAGCCGCTGCGAAAGCCGGCCGTCTCGACGACGCGCTTCATGGCTGGCGCGTAGTTGGCATCCGATTCGGCAAGCAGGTCGGCGACGTTGACGACGCCGCGCTGGCGGATCGCGCGGGCCGCGATCGAGGTGCTGCCCTGGAGCCGCTGCGGCCAAGCCTCGCGCAGCGCTGCCGAGCCTTCGGCGTTGACGCCGTGCAGGCTCGCCAGATGCAGCGTCTCGCCGTCGAAGCGCGTCACGAGGCAATAGCGCGCGTTGGTGAGCGCGGTGGCACGCTCGGCGATGACGTCGAATACCGGTTGCACGTCGGTCGGCGATTCGCTGATGACTTGCAGCACTTCGGAGGTGGCGGTTTGACGCGCGAGCGCCTCCTGCGTCTCGTTGAAGAGTTGCGCGTTCTGGATCGCTATCACCGCTTGGTCCGCGAAGGTCTTGAGCAGGCCGCGCTCCTTGTCGGTGAAGGGTGCCGGCGGCCGCCGTATCAGGATGATGCTGCCCACGCCGCGCTCGTCCCACAGCATCGGCGCCATCGCGAACGAGAAGTTGCCAAGCACGCGCCCGTTCTCGACCATGAGTTCCGGCACGCCGGGCGTGGTGAGCATGTCGGCGTAGTGGATCACGCGCCGTTTGAGGAAGGCGTACGCCTCCAGCGAATCGTCCAGCGGCCGCGGATAGACCTTACTCATCTGCTCGATCGCTTCCGGCATCGCATCGAGCATCAAGAGATGCACCTTGCCGTCGTCGCCCAGCAGCGAGATCGACACCTCGCTGCCATTGAAGAGCTGGCGGCAACTCGCCATGATCTTCTGGAACACCGGCGTCGTTTCCGAAACCGAACTGCTGATCACCTGCAGCACTTCAGCGGTCGCGGTCTGACGCGCCAGTGCCTGCTGCGTCTCGTCAAACAGGCGTGCGTTGTGCAGCGCCGCGCCCATGGCAGCGGCGACGGTGACGAGCAGCTTGACCGTGGCCTCGTCAAACGCGTCCTCCCGGTCGAGGCTGACGAGGCGGATCGCGCCTTGCAGGCGCTCGCCCGCCATCACCGGCACGAACACGCTCGAGCGGCTCGGCTCGGTGCCGGGCGCGCTGCGGATGTTGTAGGCCTCGGTCTCCTGCCGGTTCCTCAGCAGCAGCGGCTGCCCGGACCGCAAGATCGGCAGGACCTTGTCCGTAGTCCCGAGCTTGACTGGCGGGATGGTGATGCGCTGGCCACGCTCGACGACGTACAGAATGTGAATCAGACCCGCCGCTTCATCGAGCCAGTTGATCGCGATGTCGTTGCTCGCGAACATCGCGCACAGCCGATCACCTACGACCTCGACGATGGCCCGGAAGTCGAGCTTGGCTGCCACGCCCTGCTGGATGTCGTTGACCAGTGCCAGCTCGGCGGCGCGTTGCTCGGCGCGCGCCTGTGCATCGCGTGCGTCAGCGGTGCGAAGCGCGACCTGCGCTTCCAGCCCGGCCGCGAAGCGCAGGTTGGCGAGCGCCACGCCGGCCTGGCTGGCGAGGAGCGCGAGCAGGTCGCGGTCCGCATTGTGAAAGCGGCCGAAGGCGCCTTCGATGTCGCAATAGAGGAAGCCGAGCAAGCCGCGTTGGGCGATCAGCGGGGCAATCAGGCACGAGCGCTGATTGATCGGCTCGGCCCCTTCGGGGCCATGGCGCATGGCAACGGCGCGCGTGCGTCGCGCTTCCTCGAGCCAGGGCGTGATCGCGACGAGCAGATCGGCCTCGGTCTCGCCGCGTGGCAGCAGCGAACCCGCGAGCTCGAAGCCTTCGGGCGTTTCGAGCACCAGCAGCACGCGCTCGGCGCCCGAGAGCTCGGTCGCCTCGTCGATGAGGAACTCGCGCAACTCGGGTTCGGCCCTGATCTCGTTCAGGCGCAAGCCGGTATCGACAAGCCGCTCGAACGGTTCGCGCAGATTCGCTCTGCCTGCCAGATGAGCCTCGCGCTGCTCACGCGGCAGTTCTTGCGCACGCGCATTGCGCAGCCAGGCGAGGGTGATCGCGCGTGCGGTTTCGGGCTTGTTGAGTGCGTTGCGGCGCAGCCCCTCGTCGCTCAGGCTTGCCACCGCGCTGCACAGGAAATCGTAGGCGCGTCGAAGCGCATCACGCGCGGCGTCGTCCTTCCCGCTCGCTCGAAGTGCCTGGCTGTGAGACCACCAGATCTCGTACGCTTCGACTCCGTTCACGGCACCGAGATCCTGGCCGTGATGCCAGTCGGTGGCGCGCCGGGTGAGTGCCAGCGCCTTGGCCGGCGCACCGGCTGCCAGATGGGCTGCCGCAGCCTGAGACAGGCAAGCCATGGCAAAACCCTCGTCACTCGCAGCGGCCTGCCGGGCCGCGAGTTCGAAGGAGCGCGCCGCGGGTCCGTGCTTTCTGTCGAGCATGGCCAGCCATCCGGCCAGCCGTGCCGGGCGGCCGGCAAACTCGTTGCCGTCGAGTGCTTCCTTCCTGAAGGCCGCCTCGGCCACGATGGCCCGGGCTGCATCCGGGCACCCTGCCTGCGCTTCATTGAATGCGTAGTTCCAGACGTTGTGTGCGATCGAGGTTTCGGCGCCGTTCCGGCGTGCCAGCGCAATGGCCTCTTGATACAACCGGCGCGCCCTGCGGTAGAGCCCGAGATCGCCATAGGCGCCGGCCAGGTTGCCAATCACCATCGCCCCGCGCTCGAGGTGGCCGGCAGCGCGAAACAGATCGAGCGACTGGTTGTGCAGGCGCAGCGACACCGCCAGGTCCTGGAGGCTGAGGGACATCGCGTTGAGCACAGTCGCCTGGCCGAACAGATCGCCGGCCTCGCGCGCCAAAGCAAGCGATTGATCGCCAGCTCGGTTGGCCTCTGCGACGCGGCCGAGGTTGATGTAGGCCGCCTGCAGACACCACAGCGCGCGCCCCTTCAGCACGACGTCCCCCAGGCTGTCGGCCATCGCGACGGCACGCCGTGCGGTTGCGGTGGCCTCTTCGTTGCGGGCCAGCGTGTGCTGGCGAAACTGTGCTTCCGCGAGCCGCGCTACCGCCCGCGCTTCGAGGATTGGCGCGCCGCTTCGCCGCGCCGCGGCGACTGCTCGCCGCGCCGTCTGCAGCGCGGCTGCGGCATCGCCGGTGCGCATTTGCACCATCGCCTCGCACTGCAGCGCACGTGTTTCGAACGCCGCGCTGCGCTCGCGATGTGCAAGCGCCTTCATCGCCGCCGCGTCCGCCGCGGCGCACTTCAGGTTGCCCTGCGCAATGTGGCTCTCGGCGCGCAGATCGAGCAGATCGAAGCGCTCGCCAGCATCCAGCCCGGGCGCTGCCAAAGCCGCGTCGGCCGCGGCAATCGCGTCTTGCTGGCGGCCGGCCCAGGCGAGGGCGGCTACCGCTCGTGCGGCGGACTCGTCTTGCCGATCCGAATCTGCCATTCGCACTGCTCCTGCGCTTCGCCGTGGATCGTGGCGCAGAGCGCCACTGCGAACGAGTCTAGTTCGGCGTTGGCGCGATTGTCGCTCGCGTTTTCACCTGTGCGTCAGCGGCGACGGCGATGAAACGAGTGTGACCATCGAGAGCGCGAAACCGCGCTGCGCTAAGCGGCGCAGGCGTCGTCGCCGCAGGCGGTGCTGCCACGGGCGGTGTCGTCGTCGGTGCTGTCTCCTGCCGTCGCTGCACCCACAAGCCGGCCGCTGCGCGCGCCGCCTTCGGCGATCAGCTCGCCGATCAGAGCGCCGAGCGCCAGGTCGTCGACGCGCCCGAGCTGGTTCAGCCGCACCCGGCCTTGGCGGTCGATCAGCACAACGCTCGGCGTGCCGCCGAGTTCATAGGCTTGCATCGTGAGCGGTATCGATCCCACGCCGGGCGTATCGATGCCGATCGGAAATTGCAGTCGGTACTCGAGCACGAAGGCCTTCAGCGCTTCGGCGCCAGTCACCGCGTGATGCTCGAAGACGGTGTGAAGCCCGACGACGGTGAGGTCGGCGCGACGGAACATCTCGTGCGCCTTGGCCGCCTGCGGCAGGCCGTGCGACACGCAGCCCGGGCACAGCATCTGGAAGGCGTGCAGCATCACGACGCGGCCGCGCAGCGCTTCGAGCGTGATCGGTGCTTCGGTGTTGAGCCAATGCTGAACGACGAGCGGTGGTGCGAGCGGGTAGGCGGACGACATGAGGCGCTCCTTGGTCGAGGACCGGATGGGGTGCAGGGCGAGGTGCAGAGCAAGGTGCAGAGCGAGGTGCAGAGCTAGGTGTCAGTGTCGGACAAGCGCGAACCGGATGCCGGGCTCGCGGCATCCGAGCGCACTGTCGTAACGGGTTCTGCGGCCGACAGGCTGCTGGCGGTCCAGAACGACGCGCTTAATGTTGCGCTGAACGACGCGCTGAACGACGTGCGGAATGCGTCAGCCCAGACGCAATGGCGCTGCGTAGCCGGTCAGCTCCAGGTAGCCGCGGCCGATGGGCTGGTGGTTGGCGTCTAACAGGTCCGAGAGCCCCTCCCAGTAGATCGCGCCGGTCGATGCACGGCTGTCGAGCTCCTGCGCGTCGAGCCGCGCGCGAACCGTGTAGCGGCCGCTTGGCGTCGTGATCGTCCATTCGACCGGGTAGCGCACCTGTGTTGCCGGGCTGGTCCAGAGGCGGCCCGACGTAAAGACGACGTCGTGCGGGCCGAAGTTGCGCGTGTGACCGTCTGCGCTTCGCAGGCTGCCGCCGGCCCACAGAGCCGAGCCGTCCTTGCGCCGCAGGCGAAACGCGGTGAGGGCGCCGCCGTCGTCGAGGTTCATGCCGATCCAGTCCCAGCCGACGGCGTCCGGGTGCAGCAACGCCTCGCTCCATTCGTGGTCGAGCCAGGCGCGGCCTGTGACGGGGCGCTCGCGGCCGTCGAGCGTCAGGCTGCCGCTCACCGCGAGCTGCGGCTCGCTCAGGTAGAAGCTCGCCTGCGACGGATCCGGCCCTTTGCGCGAATAGCCGGCATCGCCTTGCAGCAGCACCGGTTGCGTCGCGGCAAGGCGTAGGTCGAGTGCGAAGCCTTGCGTTCCGGCGTCGAGTTGCGCAACGTAGTCGTGGCCGTTGGCAGTGGCTTCGCGCCGCAGCGTCCAGCCGCGCAGCTTCAAGTCGGTATCGCGCTCGCTCGCCTGCGCGATGCCGAAACCTTCGCGCGCGATGCGCTGGTCGTGCCGCAACCGGCGCGCGAGCGGATCGGTCAGCGCGGCGTGGGCGAAGAGCAACTGGCGTGCAGCGAATGCGCTCGGGTTGTCGGTCGGCACGTCGGTGCGCGCGCGAAAGAACGTGATCTGAAAGCCGAACGGATCGTCGACGCCGGGCACGTCGAGCGAGCCGGTGACGTACCACCACTCGATCCGAAAGCCCGGGTGTGCGCCGAAGTCACGCGGCAACATGATCGGCACGCCGGGCCGCACCAGGTCCTGGGCGGCGGCGTGCAGCGCGCCGAGCGCAGCAGCGGCGAGGACAAGCGCGCGGCGTGAAATATTCACCATGGGTTCACCAGTCTTCCTTCACCGCGAGCGCGAGGTCGGTCGCGGCGAGCGCGCGCGATGCGAGCCACGCTGTAGCGCTGCCCGCGACGACGACGGCGCCACACAGCAGCGCGAGCCTTAGCGCGGGCAGGGCGAGTTCCATCGTCCAGTGGAAGCTTTGCGGGTTGACGACCTTCACGAGGATCACGCCCACAGCGAGGCCGAGCAGCAGGCCGAGCAGCGTGCCGGCCGCCGTCCACACCGCGCCCTCGGCCGTGACGACGGCGACGATCTGGCGTCGCGTGAGTCCGAGGTGTGAAAGCAGGCCGAACTCCTTGCGCCGCGCGAGCACCTGTGCCGAGAAGCTCGCCGCGATGCCGATGAGGCCGATCGCGATCGCCACCGCCTGCAGCCAGGTCGTGACGGCAAAGCTGCGGTCGAAGATGCGCAGCGAGATGGCGCGGATCTCGCCCGTCGTCGCGAAGTCGATCGCGGTGTCACCGGCGAGCGCCCGAATCGCTTGCTGCACGCGGGCGACATCCGCGTCGGGCGTGAGCCAGAGCGCGAGGTCGTTGATGCGCGCATCCCCCGTCAGCGCGCGGTAGTCGTCCGCCGCGAGCAGCAGCGTGCCCTGCTGGCGTGCGTAGTCGCGCCACACGCCGCGCACGAGCAGGGGCTGCAGGCGGCCATCGGGCAGCGGCAGATCGAGCGTCGAGCCTGGCGTGGCGCCGTAGAGCGCCTGCATCGCCTCGCTGACGTAGACGGAGACCGTTCCCGGCGTCGCCGGAACGAGTGTGCCGACGAGTGGCAGCGATGCGGCAGCGTCGGGCAAAGGCCGCGCGATCAAAGTCACGGCCGGCCGTGCAGGGTCGAGCTGAAGGTGCGTGACGCGCTGCACTTCGATGCGTTCGACGCCGGGGATCGCTTCGACGGCGCGCACGAAATCCGGCGCCAGGAACGAAGCTTCTGCGCTGCCCCCGCCGCCCGCACTGGCACGCACGTAAAGCGCGGCGGGCAGCACGCTGTCGAGCCAGTGCGTCATCGAATCGCGAAAGCTCGCGACCATCACCGTGAGCGCAACGGCGAGCGCAAGGCTCGCGACGACACCGGCGACGGCGATCGTGGCGACATGTCGCTCGCGTCGTGCGCGCTCCACCGCGAGCAAGGGCAGCGCGCGTTGCGGCGGTGCGACCGCACGCAGCAGCAAGGCGACGGTCGCCGGCACGCAGGCGATGCCGCCGATCAGCACGCAGGCAACTGCCGCATAGGCCGCGAGCGGCAGGCCAAAGACGGGTGGTGCGAACGCGAGCAGCGCGCCCAAACCGAGCAGCAGTGGGCCGACCCAGCCGCGCGCCGGGCCGCCGCTGTGCATTCCGACGCCTTTCAACGCCTGTGCCGGCGCGAGGCGCTGCGCCGCGCGGGCCGGCAGCCAGCCGCCGGCCACCGCTGCCGCAACGCCGAGCGCGCCATACACCGCTGCCGCGGTGAAGCTGAATTGAAGCTGCGCCGCAGACCCCTGAAAGTAGCCGCCGCCCAAGTCCCCCGCGAGCCAGCGCAGCGCGAGCGCGGCGAGCCCGGTGCCGAGTGCGATGCCGAGCGCGCTGCCGACGATGCCGAGCAGGGCGGACTCGACGACAACGAGCCGCAGGCGCTCGCCCCCCGTCATGCCGAGCACGCCGAGCAGCGCGAATTGCGGCGTGCGCCGCGCGACCGCAAGCGACTGCACCGAGAAGACGAGGAAGGCGCCGGTAAAGAGCGCGACGAGTGCGAGCACGGTCAAGTTCACCCGGTAGGCGCGCGACACATTGGCGAGCCGCTCGGCAGCGGCATCGGGCGCAACCGCGCGCAGGCCAGGCGGCAATGTGAGTTCGCGCAACAGCGTATCGCGATCGGCCCCCGGCGCGAGGCGCACCGCGATCGCCGACAGGCGACCGAGCAGCCCAAAGTGCGCCTGCGCACCGGCGATGTCGATCAGCGCCAGCGGGGCGCCAGGAAGCGCCACGCCGCCCGCGACGTTCAGGGTGATTGACGACTTGCCGGCAAGCACGCGAAGCTTCCGGCCGGCCGCGTCGGACGCGATCCCGAGCGCCTGGCTGGCGCTCGCGTTGAGAAACACAGCGTCGGGATCGAGAATCGAAAGCCGGTCGACGCCAGCCGAGGGGCGTGCCATCGTTTGCGGCGCGATCTGCGCGGCAACGAGCATGTCGACGCCGAGCACGCGCAATGGCACGCGCTGACCATCCGCAGTGAAGGCGACCGTGTCAACTTCGATCACCGGGCTCGCGATTGCGACTTTGCCGTTCGCGGCGACGCGCGCATAGAGCGCTTCGTCGAACCCTCCCGCTGCGCCGCGCCATGCGCTTCGAAGCTCGAAGTCTGCCTCGCCGTTGACGGCACGCACCGCGGCGCCGAATTCGGCGAGTGCCGACGCGTTGATCAATTGCACGGAGAACGCGAGCGCGACGCCGAGCATCACCGCGAGAAGCGCCGTCGCGTGGCGCCAGGGGTGGTGGCGAAGTTCGGGCCAGGACAGGGATTTCAGGAGGCGGAGCATCGGCGTCGTGTGCAAGGTGTGCGGGATGCGACCCGCCTGCGTTCACACCCCGGAGCTTCGCATGTTGCACGGCGCGGGCTGCGTTGTGCCGTCAGCGGGGCGTTCTGGTGCGTGCGGCGCCGCTCAAGAAGGACTCAGGGCAATTGCGGTGTTCACGTGGTGCAACGGGGGTCAGAGTTGGAGTGCGACACCTGCTGCACGCGGCAGACCGCCGCAGATCACCCACTAACAAACCCCAGGAGCCTCCAACATGAAAAACATGAACCGCTTGATCGCCGCAGCCTGCCTTGCCGCAACCCCGCTTCTCGCGCAGGCAGTCGGCGTGCGCGTGCAGATCGACGGCGTGGTCGACTACAACGTCATCCGCGGCGGACTCCAGGGCATCCCGTCGGGGACGGCGACATCGATGAGCTTCATGGTCGACTCGAACGTGTACGTCAACAGCGGCTCGTACCCGACGCGCGGCTACACCATCGACCTGGCTTCGTTCTCGATGACGGTGGGTGGCGTACCGATCAGCATGGACATCCCGCAACCCGGTGACTTCGACGCCTACTTCGTGCTGCGCGACAACGACCCGGCGATCGACGGCTTCTTCATCTCGCTGGGCAGCGTCGACGTTCCGTTCCCGCTTTCGGTGCACATCCCCGACCTCGCACCGGCCCACGACCTCGACTTTCATTACACCTTCGCCAACGGGACCACGCTGTCGTCGCTCGACATTCTCGATGCGGTCGGCAGCTACGGTCCGCCAAACGTCTCCAGCTATCTGTGGTCGCTCGGTCGCTTTGGCAATAACGGCGCTGAGTTCGCGCCCGAAACGATCACGATCAGCGCCGTGCCAGAGCCGGCCAGCGTGCTGCTGATGACGCTTGGCGGCCTGGCGATCCTGACCGTCCGCCGGCGGCGCGCAAGCTGATCGATGAAGCCCTGCGTCGGCTGCCGATCTGGGGCGGCACGAGCTGATTCCTGAACGCAGCGGGCGCCAGACGGCGCCCGCAGTCGTTTCAGGCGGATGCGCGTCGCGCCGCGTCAGTCCGCCGTAGGTTTGCTCGCGTCGCCGCGTCGCCGCCATCCCAAGCCCAGCAGCCTCGCCGCGAGCAGCGCCCAGGTGGCCGGCTCCGGCACCGGCGCCAGCGCGACGCTGCCGAGTTCGATCTGTGAGCGGGCGCGCGACGTGTCGTCGCCAAAGAACGGGAAGCTCGCCACGTTGTACGGTGCGCCTTGGGCGCTGTAGTCGACCATCGAACCTTCTAGCAACTTACTTCCGCCGGCGGACAAGGTGTATTCGTCGTTCTTCACGACGAGGGCGTGGTCGTTCATGCCGGTGGTCGCGAAAGCCGCGTCGGCGCCGTGCTCGAAACCGCTGGTGTAGGCCCAGACATGGTCGGTCCAGAACGCGATCTCGATCGCCTTGCTGGTGTCGGCGCCGGTGACGATGAACGAGAAGCCGGCGCGCGTGTTGTCGGCATGAGCCTCCTGCAGCACCTTCAAGCTGAAGTCGAGCGTGAAGCCGGCCGCCGTGTCGAGCCCCGCCACGCCGGACCTGAACGAACCGGCTTTTGATACGTCGTCCGACAGGGTCTCGAACTTGTACGTGTTCGCGCCGACGGACTGGGTGTAGCCGAACCCGGCTGTCAGCCAGCCTTGCGCCGATGGCAGCGTACCCAGAGGCCCGGGTCGTACAGCGTCGCCGACCAGGCCTGGCCCGCGAGCAAGAGAGTCGCTGCAGCGACGGTGCCGAGTCGAGCGTGGGGCATGTGCTTCATGGCTTCATCCTGATGCTGCGGTCAAGGCCGCGAAGTAGCCGGAGTATGAACGCGATCGCAGCCCGCGTGGCGATTCCGCCCCCCTTGGTCGAGAGAGTACGCGGGCGATCAAAGTCGCGACCTGCGCGATGTTCTCTCGAGGTAGTTCAACAACCCGTCGGATCGCTGCCGCCCGGCACCGCCACGCCGCTCAGCACCGGAACGGAAGGTCGCGGCGCATTGTCGGCCTGTCAGCCGCTCCTCAAGCCGCGACGATGCCCACGCCGGTCAGCGTCAGCACGCGGTCGGCGCGTGCCGCAGCCATTCGCGAATGCGTTGCCAACACGCAGGCTGCGCCTCCGAGCTTCACCTGCGCTGCGAGCAGGTCGATCACGCGCTCGGCAGTCGTCGGGTCGAGGTTGCCGGTCGGTTCGTCAGCGAGGATCAGCGCCGGGCGGTGCACGAGCGCGCGGGCGATTGCAACACGCTGCAGTTGTCCGCCCGAAAGCTGTTGCGGCAGGCGCTCTGCCAGCTCCAGCAGTCCGACCGCGGCGAGCATCTCGTTCACGCGCGCAGCGTCGGGCCTTTCGAGCAACAAGAGCGGCAGCGCGACGTTGTGGAACACGCTCAGGTGCGGCAGCACATGAAAGGCCTGGAAAACGAAGCCCATTGCCTTGCGCCGCAATCGGGCTGCGGCATCGTCGCCGAGCGCGGTGACTTCGACCCCACCGAGGGCAACCGTCCCGGCGTCGACGCTGTCGAGCCCGGCGATGCAGTTCAGCAGTGTCGATTTGCCGACGCCCGATTCGCCGAGGATGGCGACGAACTCGCCCGCCTCGACGTGAAGATCGACGCTGGCGAAAACGGGTGTGCCACCGTAGCGCTTGGCGAGCCCGGCAACTTCAAGCAGCGGCATTCGGTTTGTCGGCGCCCGCTTTGTCGACACTCGCGTTGCCTTCATTCGCTCCCGTCACGAGGGCACGCACGGCGGCGACGACCTGCGCCGTCGCGTCCGGTGCATCGCAGGCGATCACGCGTCGCTCGGGCATGCTGCGCAGCCAGGTGAGTTGGCGCTTGGCGAGCTGGCGCGTCGCGGCGATGCCGCGCTCGGCGAGTGTGTCGAGCGCGCCCGCTTCGAGCGCCTCCCAGGTCTGGCGGTAGCCGACGCAGCGCATCGAAGGCATGTCGACCTCGAGCTCGCGACGCCGGCGCAGATCGCGCACCTCGCGCACCAGGCCGTCGGCGAGCATCTGGCGAAAGCGCTGCTCGATGCGCGCATGCAGCCAGGCGCGATCGCCCGGTTCGAGCGAGATCAGCGGTGCGTGGGGCGTGCGCGCGGGTTTGACGTTGTGGTGCGCCGAGAGTGGCTTGCCGCTGACGCGATAGACCTCGAGCGCGCGCTGGATGCGTTGCGTGTCGCCGGCTGGCAGGCGCGCCGCGGTGATCGGGTCGACGCGCTGCAGTTCCTCGTACAGCGCGTAGGGGCCGTCGCGCGCCGATTGCGCTGCCAGTGCTGCGCGCACCTCGCGATCCGCCGCCGGCATCGCATCCAGCCCTTCGAAAAGAGCCTTGAAGTAAAGCATCGTGCCGCCGACGAGCAGCGGCAGGTGCCCGCGGGCGTTGATCTCGCCGATCAGCCGCTGCGCGTCGCTGACGAAGCGCGCTGCCGAATACACCTCGGCGGCGTCGAGGATGTCGATCAAGTGGTGCGGCACGCGTGCGCGATCGGCCGCGCTCGGCTTTGCGGTGCCGATGTCGAGGCCGCGATAGACGAGTGCCGAATCGACGCTGACGATCTCCACCGGCCGCGTCGCCGCAAGCGCGTCGGCCACGGCCATCGCGGCCGCCGATTTGCCGGAGGCGGTGGGCCCCGCGATACAGATGGTGCTCATGCGAGCCTCATGCCGGCGCTGGCGCTGGTGCGTGCAACTGGCGGTCACCGTGCACGCGCACGAGCGTCCATGCGACAAGTGCGGTGACCGCGCCGAACACGCCCATGCCCAGCGTGAGCGGAAACACGGTGCCGTTCATGCTGCGGCCGAGCACGAGCCCTACGACGAACGCCGACGCCATCATCGCGAAGCCAGACAGCGACGCCGCCGTGCCGGCCTTGTCGGGAAAGGGGCTCGTCACGCCCGCCTGGCCACAGGGTTGGTGCACGCCGTGGCCGATCGCGAAGAGCCAGATCGCCGGCATGAATGCGGCGACCGAGTGCGCACCGGCGAGCGACATCGCGGCGAGTGACACGCCACCGACGAGGCTGAAGGCGCCGCCGATCGCGACCGTGCGCGACGCGTTCGTGTGTGACAACAGGAATCGGCACAGGAACGTGCCGGCGGTGTAGAAAAGCGACGAACTCGTGAGCAGCAGGCCGTAGGTGACCTGGCTCGTGCCGAGCACGTCGATGAAGACGAACGACGAGGTCGAGAGCAGCGTGAACAGGCCGCACCAGCTCGCGCAGGTGAGCGCCGTCCAGGCGACGAAGGTGGGGTTGCGGCCGATCAGCCACCAGTTGCTTGCGATCTGCCCGATGCGCAGCGCGTGCAGGTTCTTGCGCGGCAGCGTTTCGGTGAAGCGCAGCGCGATGAAGGCGAGCGTGAGCACGCCGAACAGCGTGACGACGCCGAGCGCGTAGCGCCAGTCGCTGTGCTTCGCGACGAGGGCGCCGACAAACGGCCCGGCCATCGCGAACAGGCCGAGGCCGGCGAGCCCCTGGGACATCACGCGCGCGCCTTCGCGAGGTTCGTACAGATCGCGTACCACCGAGCGGCCGCATGCGACCGCCGCCCCCATGCCGATGCCCTGCAAGCTGCGCCACGCGATCAGCCAGTCCATGGTTGGTGACAGCGCGGCGCCGAGGGCGGCGACGCTGTACAGGCTGAGGCCGACGAGCAGCGTTGGCCGGCGGCCGAAACGGTCCGACACCGGCCCCCAGAACAATTGCGAGATGCCGAAACTGATGATCAGCGCCGAAAGCGTCAACTGCGCCGAAGCTGCGGGCGCGTCGAGCGCGCGCGCGAGCAGCGGCAGCGCCGGCAGGTACATGTCGGTCGTGATCGGCTGGATGCCGAGCAGCAGCGTCAGGGCGACGACGACGACGCCTTGCGTCATCGGTAGTCGGGATCGGGAAGGCATGCGTCGAGGCTATCAGGTCAATTTGCGGCAAAGGGTTATGCCGCAGGGGTTTGGGTCAGGAAGTGGAGCGAATGTGGCGGTGCAACTTCAGTCTCAGTCGCGCGCTCAATCGCGCGCGAGCGAACGCGGCAACAGGTGACGTTCGCAATTCGCGTCGCCGCAGCGTTCGCAGCGTGTGTGCCAGGTTGTGAGCGCGGTGTCGTCATCGCCATCCCCCGCATCGATGTTTGCAGGCAGGGCGAGCGCGCGCCGCACTGCGCGCCAGGCCGAGTGCAAGCGCGCTTCGCGCTGCCCGGTGACGACAACAAACGGCTGGCCAATGCGAGCGAGCTTGGCGCGCACGAGTGCATCGACCGGTTCGCGCACATGGGCGCCGTCGCGCTGCAGGCCGTCGGCCTGCCACGGCAGGTCGAGTGCCATCAGGAGCGTCAGATCGCAGCGGCGCTGGGCCGACTCGACGCTTGCATACAGGCCCTGGTCGCCGAACACGATCTCGCTGTAGATCGCGGTCATCAGCGCGGTCGTGTCGGCCACGACGACGGCGTGGCGCGCCGCAGCCCGCGTGATGCGCTGTGTCTGCTCGGTGGCGATCGCTGCCTGCTCGTCGCGCCGCGGCGTGCGGTTGTGCCGATCGCAGAACTCGCGCAGGTGCTCGGCGACGGCTAGCGCATCGACACCGGCAGCGCGCAGTCGGCGCTCGAGATCCCGCGCAAGCTGCGTCTTGCCGCTGCTCTCGGCACCGAGGATGCCGATGACGAAGGCCGATCTGCTCATCGCGCGACCGCGAGCCGCGCCCACGCGCGCCAGCCGACGACCGACATCGCGACGAAGACGACATAGAGCAGCACCGTCAGCAGCAGGCCCTTGTAGGCGAAGAGCGAGACGCTGACGATGTTGACGACGACCCACACGGCCCAGTTCTCGACGTACTTGCGGCCAAGCAGCCATTGGCCGACGACGCTGGCCGCGGTCGCGAAGGCGTCCCACCACGGTACGTCGGTATCGGAGTAGGTGCGCAGGAAGAGGCCGGTTGCAGGCCAAGCGAGTGCGAAGAGCGCGAGCAGCATCCAGCGCGCACGAGGCGTGAGGCGGCGCACGCGCAGGGCGCCGCCCGACGCATCGCTGCCGCGCAGCCATTGCCACCAGCCCCAGGCCGCGATGACGGCAAAGAAGATCTGCAGGCTCGCATCCCCGTACAAGCGGTTATCCCAGAACAGCGCGAAGTAAAGCAGTGAGCTCAGGATCGCCAGCGGCCAGCCGAGCGGGTTGACGCGGATGTTGAAGACGACCATCGCGATCGCAAGCACGAAGGCGACGAGTTCGAGCCACGTGACGGGTGCGCCCAAGACGGTTGTCGCGGGCGCGAACAGCGGCTCCAGCGCCGCGACGAGCGCGTTCATCGCAAGCGGTGGAGCGAGCGCGTCAACGCTTGGTCGAGATCTGCACCAGCATCTCGTCGGGCTTGATCATTCCGAGCTCGTAGCGCGCCTTCTCCTCGACCATCTCCAGCCCTTCCTTCAGGTCGCGCACTTCGGCTTCGAGCCGCTCGTTGCGCAACCGGGCGGCATCGTTCTCGGTCTGCTGCGCCTGCAGCTTGGCCTCAAGCTCGATTTTGGTCGGCAGGCCGCCCTTGCCGAACCAGAGTTCGACGTTGACGAGACCGAGCAGCGCGATCAGCGCGATCGAGAACAGGCGCATCTGGTGTGAGCGGGCACGGAGGGGGTTGCAGTCATTTGCGAAACCTGCATCACGCCGCGGTCAGTCTTACCGCAGGTTGTAGAACGCGTCGCGCCCCGGGTAGCTCGCAACATCGCCCAAGTCTTCCTCGATGCGCAGCAACTGGTTGTACTTGGCGATGCGGTCGCTGCGGCTCATCGAGCCGGTCTTGATCTGGCCGGCGTTGCTGCCGACGGCGATATCGGCAATCGTCGAATCCTCGGTTTCGCCCGAGCGGTGGCTGATGACGGCCGTCCAGCCGGCGCGCTTGGCCATCTCGATCGCGGCGAAGGTTTCGGTGAGCGTGCCGATCTGGTTGATCTTGATGAGGATCGAATTCGCGACGCGCTTCTCGATACCTTCCTTCAGGATCTTGGTGTTGGTCACGAACAGGTCGTCGCCGACGAGTTGCACCTTCTGGCCGAGGCGCTCGTACAAATGCTTCCAGCCATCCCAGTCGCCCTCGGACATGCCGTCCTCGATGCTGATGATCGGGTACTTGTCGACCCAGGTCGCGAGGATGTCGGTCCATTCGGCGGCGCTCAGGCTCAGGCCCTCGCCATCGAGCGTGTACTTGCCCTCCTTGTAGAACTCGCTCGCCGCGCAGTCGAGGCCGATCGCGATCTGCGTGCCCGCCGTGTAGCCCGCTTTGTCGATCGCTTCCAGGATCAACTGGATCGCCGCTTCGTGGCTCGCGACGCTCGGTGCGAAGCCGCCTTCGTCGCCGACCGCGGTACTCATGCCCTTGTCGCCGATGATCTTCTTCAGGGCGTGAAAGACCTCGGCCCCATAGCGCACCGCTTCCCGGAACGAGGGCGCGCCGACCGGGATGATCATCAGCTCTTGCAGGTCGAGGTTGTTGTTCGCATGCGCGCCACCGTTGATGACGTTCATCATCGGCACCGGCAACTGCATCGCGCCCGAGCCGCCGAAGTAGCGGTACAGCGGCAGGCCGGACTCTTCCGCCGCGGCGCGCGCGACGGCCATGCTGACGGCGAGTGTCGCGTTCGCACCGAGACGGCGCTTGTTCTCGGTGCCGTCGAGGTCGATCAGCGTGCGGTCGAGGAAGGCCTGTTCGCTCGCGTCGAGACCGAGCACGGATTCGCTGATCTCGGTGTTGACGTGCTCGACGGCCTTCAGCACGCCCTTGCCGAGGTAGCGGGCTTTGTCGCCATCGCGCAGCTCGATCGCTTCGCGCGAGCCGGTCGACGCGCCGGAGGGCACGGCGGCGCGGCCCATGACGCCCGATTCGAGCAGCACGTCGCATTCGACGGTGGGGTTGCCGCGGCTGTCCAGGATTTCTCTGCCGACAATATCGACGATGGCGCTCATGGGACTCCTAAGTAGTCTGTGTTCGGGCTTGCGGTCAGACCGGGGCGGCGACGCCCTCGACGATGACCATGTTGAAGAATTCGGTCGCGCCTTCGCGCTTGGCGCGCGCATTGCGGTAGCCTTGATCGGCGTAGAAGGCCTGTGCGCGCTCCATGCTCGGAAAGCGCAGCACGGCCAGGCGAGCGGGTTGCCAGCCGCCTTCCATCACCTCGTGACGGCCGCCGCGCACGAGGTACTCGCCGCCGAAAGCCTTGACGGCGGCAGGCGCCTCGGCCATGTACTGTTTGTAGCGCTCGGCGTCGGTGATCTTCATGTCGACGAGGACGTAGGCGTAGGGCATTGCGGCTCCTTCGGGTTCAACAGTTGAAATCGTTCTCGAGGAAGGAGCGTGCCTTCACGACGCGGTCGAGTTCGACGAGCTGTTCGAGCAGCGCGCGCATGTGCTTGAGCGGCACTGCGTTCGGCCCGTCGCTCATCGCGTTGGCCGGGTCCGGGTGCGTCTCCATGAAAAGCCCGGCGACGCCGACCGCGACCGCCGCGCGTGCGAGCACCGGCACGAACTCGCGCTGGCCGCCGCTCGACGTGCCATTGCCGCCCGGCAACTGCACCGAGTGCGTCGCGTCGAACACGACCGGTGCGCCGGTCTCGCGCATGATGGCCAGCGAGCGCATGTCCGAAACCAGGTTGTTGTAGCCGAAACTCACGCCACGTTCGCAAGCCATGAAGCGATCTTCGGACAGCCCGGCCTCACGTGCGGCATCGCGCGCCTTCTGGATCACGTGCTTCATGTCGCTCGGTGCGAGAAACTGGCCCTTCTTGATGTTGGCCGGTTTGCCGGACTGCGCGACGGCGCGGATGAAATCGGTCTGCCGGCACAGAAAGGCGGGCGTCTGCAGCACGTCGACGACGCTCGCGACGGCCGCAATCTCGGCCTCGGCATGGACGTCGGTCAGCACCGGCACGCCGAGATCACGCTTGACCTTGGCGAGGATCGCAAGCCCCTGGTCCATGCCCGGGCCGCGAAATGATGCGCCGCTCGATCGGTTCGCCTTGTCGTAGCTCGACTTGAAGATGAAGCGAATGCCGAGGCTTGCCGTGATCTCCTTCAGCGCCCCGGCCACGTCGATCTGCAACTGCTCGGACTCGACGACGCAGGGACCCGCGATGAGGAAGAACGGCGTGTGCAGGCCCGCTTCGAAGCCACAAAGCTTCACGCCGTGGCCTTCTCCGCCCGCTCCGACTGTCGAGCGAGCGCGGCGGCGATAAAGGACTTGAACAGCGGGTGGCTGCCCCAGGGCGTCGACTTGAACTCGGGGTGGAACTGCACGCCGATGAACCACGGGTGCGCACTCTGCGGCAGCTCGACGATCTCGGTCAACTTCTCGCGCTGGGTGAGCGCAGAAATGACGAGGCCGGCCTCGCTCAGCTTGTCGAGGTAGTTGACGTTTGCCTCGTAGCGATGGCGATGCCGCTCCGTCACGACGTCGCCGTAGATCTGGTGCGCGAGCGTGCCGGGTTTCACATCCGAGCTTTGCGCGCCCAGGCGCATGGTGCCGCCGAGGTCGGAGCCCGCGCTGCGCTTCTGGATCGAGCCGTCGGCGTCCTGCCACTCCTCGATCAACGCAATCACGGGGTGCGGCGTTGCCGGGTCGAACTCGGTGCTGTTGGCGTCGGTGAGGCCCGCCTTGTGGCGCGCGTATTCGATCGTCGCGACCTGCATGCCCAGGCAGATGCCGAGATAGGGGATCTTGTGCTCGCGCGCGTACTGCGCGGCGAGGATCTTGCCCTCGACGCCACGCTTGCCGAAGCCGCCCGGCACGAGCACGGCGTCGAAGCGCTCGAGGTTGCCGATGTTGGCCGGGCTCAGGTCCTCGGAGTCGAGGTACTCGATCTTGATGCGCGCGTGGTTGTGCAGGCCGGCGTGGCGCAGCGCCTCGTTGAGCGACTTGTACGAGTCGGAATGCTCGACGTACTTGCCGCACATCGCGATCGTCACCTCGTGCTGCGGGTGCTCGACCTCGTGCACGAGGTTGTCCCAGCGCGATAGATTGGCCGGCTTGGTGTGCACGTGCAACTTGGCGCAGATCAGCTCGTCCAGGCCCTGCGAGTGCAGCATGCGCGGCACCTTGTAGATCGTGTCGGCGTCCCACACCGAGATGACGCCGAACTCAGGCACGTTCGCAAAGAGCGATATCTTGGCGCGCTCGTCGTCGGGGATCGGCCGATCGGCGCGGCACAGCAGGGCGTCGGGCATGATGCCGATCTCGCGCAGCTTTTGCACGCTGTGCTGCGTCGGCTTGGTCTTCAACTCGCCCGCGGCGGCAATCCACGGCACCAGCGTCAGGTGCACGAAGGCGGCGTTCGTCGGCCCCATCTTCAGGCTCATCTGGCGCACCGCTTCGAGGAAGGGCAGCGATTCGATGTCGCCCACCGTGCCGCCGATCTCGACGATCGCAACGTCCATCTCCTCCGGCGTGCCAACGCCCGCACCGCGCCGGATGTATTCCTGGATCTCGTTCGTGACGTGCGGAATCACCTGCACCGTCTTGCCGAGGTATTCGCCGCGCCGCTCCTTGCGGATGACGGAGTCGTAGATCTGGCCGGTCGTGAAGTTGTTGCTGCGCTTCATCCGCGTCGTGATGAAGCGCTCGTAGTGGCCGAGGTCGAGGTCCGTCTCGGCACCGTCATCGGTCACGAACACCTCGCCATGCTGGAACGGCGACATCGTGCCCGGATCGACGTTGATGTAGGGATCGAGCTTGAGAAGGGTGACCTTCAGGCCGCGCGATTCGAGGATGGCGGCCAACGATGCAGCCGCGATGCCCTTGCCGAGCGAGGACACCACACCGCCGGTGACAAAGACGAACTTGGTCATTGCGAGCGGCAGTCTCTTTCGAAATGCCGAGGTGGTAAAGCGCGATTATAGGAGCGCGCCCGGCAACTCGATCTCGACCCGCAAGCCGCCGAGCGGGGCGCTGCCGAGCGTCATTTCGCCGTCATACAGGCCAACCAGCTCATGAGCGATCGCGAGCCCGAGCCCGCTGCCGGGCACCGACTCGTCGAGCCGCGTGCCACGCGCGATCACGGCCTGGCGCCGGTCAGCGTCGATGCCGGGGCCGTCGTCATCCACCACGATGTGCAAGCGCGGGTGCTGCGGGCCGCCGCGCATTGCCGCCGCGACGCGGACTTCGTGGTGCGCCCATTTGCAGGCGTTGTCGAGCACGTTGCCGAGAATCTCCTGCAGGTCCTGCGCCTCGCCGGCGAAGCTGCAATCGGCCGCGACCGATTCGGCCGTGATCGCGAGGCCGCGTTCGTGATGGACGCGCGCGAGCACGCGCAGCAGGCCGGCGAGCAGCGGCGCCAAATCGGCGCGTACCCCGGGAAGGCCGACTGCGGCAGCGGCGCGCGAACGTGCGAGGTGCCAATCGACCTGGCGCAGCGCGAGCGCGACCTGTTCGCGCACCAATGGCGCGAGCGCGGTGCCGGACTGTGCTCGTCCCTCTTCGGCGGCCGCGGCCTGCGCCATCGCCGCGAGCGGCGTCTTGATGGCGTGGGCAAGGTTGCCGGCCTGCGCGCGTGCGCGCGCCACGACTTCGGCGTTGCGCGACAGCACTGCATTGAAGTCGTCGATCAGCGGCTGCACTTCCGACGGAAAGTGCCCCTCGAGACGCGGCGCCGCGCCGGCGTGCACGGCCGCCAGCGCCCGCTTCAACGCACGCAGCGGCGCCAGGCCGACCGTCACCTGCGCCAGCGCTGCTGCGCACAGCAGCGCCAGCAGCAGCAAGAGCGAGGCGGCGAGCACTCCGTTGAATCGGGCCACAGCCGCCGTCGTCGGCTGCAGGTCGGCGGCGACGAGCAGCCGCCAAGGCGCGCCGGCAGCGCCGTCGTGGCGCACGGTGCGCTCGACGAGCAGCCGCCGGGTGCCGTTTGGCCCCGCGATTTCATGGACGTGGACCGTGCCGTCGGCGATGGCGTCGTTCTCGACCGCGAGCACGGTGTCCCACAGCGAGCGCGAGCGCAGCACGCCGGGGACGAGCTTGCCGGCCGCGACGCCATCGACCTGCCAGTACAGGCCGCTGTAGGGCCGCGACCAGCGCGGGTCACTCAACGACTGTTCGTCGAGTTGCGGCTTGCCGGCGGCGTCGAACTCGAGGCGCGCCGTCACCTGGTCGAGCTGCGCCGTGAGGGTGGCCGCGAACTGCTGCAGGACCTGCTCGCGAAACAGGCTGGCGAGCATCAGGCCGGCCAGCACCAGCGCCAGCAACATCCCGACGCAGGTTGCCGCGAGGAGCCGAAAGCGCAACGACCGCGCTCGCAGCGCGACCCTCACGACGGTGCCACCAGCCGATAGCCCATGCCGCGCACGGTTTCGATGACGCCGGGGGCGAGCTTCCTGCGCAGGCGCCCGATGAAGACTTCGATCGTGTTCGAGTCGCGGTCGAAATCCTGCGCGTACAAGTGCTCGATCAGCTCGGTGCGCGACACGACCTGGCCCGGCCGGTGCATCAGGTACGCGAGCAGCCTGAACTCGTGGCTCGTCAGGTTGACGGACTGGCCGTCCTGGCTGACGCGGCCGCTGCGCGTGTCGAGCATGATCGCGCCGCATTGCAGCAGCGGCGAGGCCAGGCCCTGCGCGCGCCGGATCAGCGCACGCAGCCGCGCCAGCAGCTCTTCCATGTGAAAGGGCTTGGCAAGGTAGTCGTCGGCACCGGCGTCGATGCCGGTCACCTTCTCGTGCCAACTGTCGCGCGCTGTCAGGATCAGGACGGGCAGCGTGCGCCCGCCGGCGCGCCAGCGTCTGAGCACGCTCAATCCGTCGAGCCCGGGTAGGCCGAGGTCGAGCACGGCGGCGTCGAACGGCTCGGTCTCGCCCAGGTACTGGGCATCGACGCCATTGCCGGCCTCATCGACCGCGTAGCCGGCGTCCGCGAGGCCGACGCGCAGTTGCTCGCGCAGCGTGAGGTCGTCCTCGACGAGCAGGATTCTCATGGCCGGGCAGTGCCGCGCACGGGCTTCATCGCCGAGCGTCCGACCTCGGCTTGTCCTTGCGCTTGAGGGTCAGCACCTGCGCTGTCGCGGCGTCAACCTCGAGCTTGACCAGCTGTCCATCCGGCTGCAGCAACTTGATCTCGTAGATCCAGCGTCCGTCTTCGCGTTCGAGTTCGAGCTCGAGAACCTGTCCCGGGTGCGTGCGCTGCAGCCGCTCCAGCAGCGTTGGCAGCGGCAGCACCTCGCCCGCCTGCACGGCGGCGCGTGCCCGGTCGTGATCGTCCTTGTCGCCGGCCCATGTGCCGGCCGGCGTCAGACACAGCAGCGCCAGGCCGGCGAGCAGGTTGCGGCGGGCGAACGCAAGAGAGGGGAAACGGTGTGTAGACATGTCGTGATTGTCGGTCGCGGCACCTGAACGCCGGATGAACGCGCCGTTCAGCAGCGCTTCAAGCCTGCGCTCCAAGAATGCTGCCGTGGGTCGTGAGGACTCGTCAAACACCGGAGTGCAGATGACGCAAGAGAGAACACCAGAGATGACACCGAAGTTGACATCGAAGGAGTCGAATCCGCTCTGGCGCCAAGCCCTTGCGGCGCTGTGCTTGGGCCTCTCCATCGCGCCACTGCCCGCGCTCGCCGCCGACACCTCGGCAGCGCAGCAACTCGAGCGCTGGAGCGGGCAGGCCGGCGCGCCAGGCCAGGCCGAACGCGGCCGCATCTTCTTCGCGAGCCCCCATGGCGGTGAATGGAGTTGCGCTTCGTGCCACGGCAACCCACCGACGGCGACGGGCAAGCACGCGAGCACCGGCAAGACGATCGACCCGCTCGCATCCGCCTTCAACCCACGCGCCTTCACCGACAGTGCCAAGGTGGACAAGTGGTTCCGGCGCAATTGCAACGACGTGCTCAAACGCGAATGCAGTGCCGCCGAGAAGGCCGACGTGCTCGCCTACCTGCTGGCGTTGAAGCCATGAATCCCCGCGCAATCAAGGATACCGACATGATGACCACCTTCGGCCTCACCCGCGCGCTCTGCGCCGGCACGACACTTGGCTTTGCCGCCCTCGGCCTCGCCCGAGCCGACGACCATGCGGCCTGGCCGCGCAACACGCCGCCGGCCTACGCGCAGGAGTGCGGGTCGTGCCACGTTGCACTGCCGCCGGGCATGCTGCCAGCGCGCTCGTGGCAGCGCCTGATGGCCGGGCTCGACAAGCACTACGGCACCGACGCCTCGCTCGACGCGGCGATGGTGCAGCAACTCGGCGACTGGTTGCAGGCCAACGCCGGCACTGGCAAGCGCGTGCGCGAAGAGCCGCCGCAGGACCGCATCACGCGCTCGGCCTGGTTCGAACGCAAGCACCGCAAGATCGATCCGGCGGTCTGGCAGCTCCCGAGCGTCAAGACCGCAGTGAACTGCGCGGCCTGCCACGTCGGCGCCGAGCAGGGCCGCTTCGACGACGACGACCTGCGCATGCCGGCCGGGCTCGACGCGCGTTCACGGCGCGCCTGGAACGATTGAACCTTGGAGAAACCACCATGCAGATCATTCCCATTTTCGAACCCGCTGCTGGCAGCGCACGCGCTGTAGAAACCGCTCGTCGCCTTGTCGTCGATGCGCCGATGCGCATGTTTCACTGGCTCTTCGCGCTCAGCTTCGTCGGCGCATACCTCACTGCCGACGGCGAACGTTGGCGCGCGATGCATGTCACGCTCGGCTACACGATGGCCGGTTTGCTCGTGTTTCGTATCTTCTACGGCCTCATCGGGCCGCGCGAGGCGCGCCTATCGCTGCTCTGGCGCAGGCTCGCTGGCGCGCCGGCGTGGCTGCGCTCGGTAGCGCAGAGCCGATCGCTCGCGGCGATCCCCTGGCGCCAGGGCCAGAACCTGGCGATGGCGTTGGCCGTTGCGGCGCTGCTCGCGATCGTCGTGCCGCTGACGATCAGCGGCTACGGCAGCTACAACGACTGGAGCGATGTGCTCGGCGGCGACTGGCTCGAAGAACTGCACGAGTTCTTCGGCGAGGCCCTGCTTGCTGTGGTGCTGGTCCACCTCGCGTTGATCACGCTGCTGAGCGTGCTGCGGCGCAAGAACCAGGCGCTGCCGATGCTGACCGGGCACATTGAAGGCACGGGGCCCGACCTCGTCAAACGCAACCGCGCCTGGCTTGCAGGTTTGATGCTGGTGGCGGTGCTGGCGTTTGCGACATCGCAGTGGCGCGACTCGCCCAACGGGCTGCTCGCCGCACCGGCGTCGAGCGGCGCGCATTCTTCGCATCACCACGACGACGACGATTGAACTCAAGCGCGAGTCGACCGGGGACGTCTTTCTCGGCGCTGTCTCAGCGCTGTCTCGGTGTCGATTCGGCGATGGTGTTGGTGGCCGCGCCGGCGTGGCGGATTTGCCCTACATTGGCAGCGACCACATACATCGTCGACCCGCCCACCAATGACACTCACACAGCGCTCACACGCGTGCGAACGCTCGTCATCTTTCGTTCGTCGCATGGGCGCCTGCATGGCGGCCGCGTTGCTCGGCGCGTGCGCTTCGCCGAGCCGGCTGCCGGCGGTGCCGCCCGCGCTGCAGAACCAGGCCGTCGTGCCGAACCTGGCCGACATTCGATACCGCGCGCCGGACTTCGGCCGTATGCAGGACGACTTGCTGCTCACCGTGCAGCGCGAGCGCGCCGCACTCGACGCGCGCGGCGAGCGCGGGCCGCTGCCGCCGATCAGCTTCCTCGCCATATCCGGTGGCGGTGCCAATGGCGCTTTTGGCGCGGGCCTGCTGGTCGGCTGGACGCAGCACGGTGACCGCCCGGTATTCAACCTCGTCACCGGCGTCAGCACGGGCGCGCTGATCGCCCCGTTCGCGTTTCTCGGCCCGAAGTACGACACGCAGTTGAAGCGGCTGTACACCGAAATCACCGACAAGGACATCCTGAACCTGCGCGGCATCAGCGCCGCGCTGTTCGACGATGCACTCGCCGACAACCTGCCCTTGCAGAAGCTGGTCGAGGCCAACATCACGCCGCAGTTGCTCGAGGCGATTGCCGAGGAGTCCGCCAAAGGCCGCACCTTGCTCGTCGCCACTACCGACCTCGACGCAGACCGCAGGGTGCTGTGGAACATCACGCTGATGGCGGAGTCGCGCCACCCGCGGGCGCTGGCACTGATTCGCAAGATCCTGGTGGCATCGGCGGCCATCCCTGGTGAACTGCCGCCGTTGATGCTCGACGTCGAAGCCGCCGGCCACGCCTACCAGGAAATGCATGTCGATGGCGGTGCCACGCAGCAGGTCTTCGTGCTGCCCGCAAAGTTCCTGCTTCCCAAGCTGGCGCAGCGCGACCGCACCTGGTACGTGATCCGCAACTCACGCCTGTCGGTCGCCTCGGTGCAGGTTGAACGCAGCACGCTGTCGATCGCCCAGCGGGCCATCTCTTCGTTGATCCACAACCAGGGCATCGGTGATCTGTACCAGATTGCCGCCATCGCCAAGCGCGACGGTGCGCACCTTCGCCTAGCCTACATTCCGGACAGCTTCACCGTGCCAGCGCCCGACGACTTCGATCGCGACTACATGAACGCGCTGTTCCTGGTCGCCTACAAGCTCGGCCGCGACGGCTATCCGTGGGCCACGGAACCGGCGGGGTTCGTCGACGAATGAACCGCGCCGACGACGGTGATCAGTTGATGCGCCGGTAGTGCACGACGTTGCGTTGGTCGCCCACCTGTGAGGTGACCAGACCGTCCTGGCCGCGATTCATGGTGAACACCGAATCGCCGACGTAGGGATACACCGCCGGTCGCTGAATGCCGACCTTCGTGACGGTTGGGGCGGTCTTTCTCGGCGCGAGTGTCAGCGTTGCGAGCGAGTCCCGAGAGTGTTGGTCGCGGCCAGGCTCAGCAGTATCAGCGGCAGGCACAACCCGAACGACCAACGGATGCCCCACCACTCGGCGGCGAAGCCGAGCAGCGGTGGCCCGAGCAGGAAGCTGACGAACGCGAACTGCGCCAGCGAGGCGACGTTGGCGGCGGCGGAGCGGTCGCTGCGCTGCGCCGCGGCCGACATCGCGAGCGGAAATAGCACGCTTGTGCCGACGCCCATCAGCGCGAAGCCGGCGAGCCCGATCGTCGGCGAGGCGGCGAAGGTCACGAGCAGGGTTCCGAAGCCGAGCAGCCCGAGCAGCGCGCGCGCCACCACCACCGGGCTGTGCCGCTCGACGAAGGGATCGGCGAAGTAGCGCGTCAGCGCCTGAGTCAGTGCGCTGAGGGTGACGGCGAAACCGCCGACGAAGGCCGGTGCGGCGAAGACGTCGCGCATGAAGATCGCCGACCAGTCGTAGGCCGCGCCCTCGAGCACCAGGGCCGATAGCGACAGCGCCACCAGCAGCGCGATGGCGCGCGTCGGCCACGCGAACTTCGGCGCGGGCTCGGTGCTACCGCCGCTGCGTGGAGGCGCGGCGTCGAAGTTGCCGAGCAGCAGGAGCGTGAGCAGCAACGACAGCGGCACCATCAGCGCAAGCTGCAGATGCGGGCCGACGCCGACGCGCGCCGCCAGCGCGCCGAGTGCGCCGGCGCCGAAGAAGCCGAAGCTCCAGAACGCATGGGCGCGGTTCATGATGCGCCGACCGCTCTGGTGTTCGACGCGGTCGGCCTCGAGATTGACGACCAGTTCGATCGCGCCGATGCACAGCCCCGCCGGCAACAGGCGGGCGAAAAGCGCAGCCGGCCCGGTGGCGTGCGCGGCGATGGCGTAGAAGAGCGGCAGCGTCGGCACAAGTGTCAGCAGCGTGCGCCGATGGCCGACGCGCTCGACCCAACGGCCCGCGAAACTCAGCGACAGCAGCGTGCCGCAGGCGACGCCGATCAAGCCGAGACCGAGTTGCCCCTCTGTCAGCCGCATCGATTGCTGAAGTTCGCCGAGGCGCGGGAAAAAGCCGCCGATACCGAACGCGTAGAGCAAGAATGCGGCGAACACGCGACGCGACGGCGACAGAGCAAGGCCGATCGAACGCGTGAACGTGAGAGGCATGGGAACGAAGCGTCGCGCTGGTTTATGGCGCGCGCTGCGCTCAGCCCGCGTCGGACATTGGAG
Organism: uncultured beta proteobacterium; assembly: GCA_963774675.1. Classification (GTDB taxonomy): domain Bacteria; phylum Pseudomonadota; class Gammaproteobacteria; order Burkholderiales; family Burkholderiaceae_C; genus CAIKUF01. The sequence continues at coordinate 826,461 of CAVZFV010000014.1, forward strand.
CGTCGGCCTCGATGGGCGTGCGTGCGGCCTCACCGAACGCGGCGAAGGCGCGCAGCCAGCCGATCACGGCTGCGGCTGCTGCTTGCGGCTGCTCGAACGGAAACAGGTGCGAGCCCTCGATCATCGACACGCGCCCGTGCGTCAATCGCTCGGTGTTGCGCAGGCCGACCTGGCGGTTCTCGACCGACCGCGTGCCACCGACGAACGCCATCGGGCTGGCGAGCGGGTAGCGCCGCAGCAGCGGCGCGACGTGGTGCGGAAGCGTGTTGTAGATCAGCGTCTCGACTTCGCGCCGGAACGCCAGACCGTGCCCCGCATCCTGCGGCTCGGTACCGCATGCGATGTAGTCGCTCAAGACGCCTGGCGCCCAACGGGCGAACGCGGACTTCGAGGCGAAGTGCGCATACGCCGCCTCGGCATCGGGCCAGTGGTGGCGACGTCTCTGCGAGACCTTGCCGGGCGAGAAGCGCCGGACCGCGCCGCTGGCCTTTCCGATGCGCATCGCCTGCCCGACGACGTCGCCGAGCAGCGGCGAGTCGAGCAGCACGACGCCGCAAAAGAGATCGGGCCGCCGCGAGGCGGCGAGGACGCACAGATACCCGCCCATCGAATGGCCGACGAGGTACACCGGCGCCTCGGCCTCGCTCTCGACGAAGTGGATCAACTGGTCGCGCAGGTGCGGCCAGTTGCTCGTGACCGGGTAGCGCTCATCATGGCCGAACTTTTCGATCGCGTGTACCGCGTGGCCAGCTGCGCGCCAGACCTCGAATAGCGCGCGGTAGGTGCCGGCCGGAAAGCCGTTGGCGTGCGCGAAGACGATCGCGGGAAGGGTCGGGGACAAGGTCAGACGATCTTCTCGCCGGGATGCCCGATCTTGCGCATCGCCTCGTAGCGCGCGGAGCCGATGCACAGCGGATGCGCCGCGTCGCCGCCGTTCCACTGCGGGTCGTCGATGCCTTCGAACACCTGGCGCAGCCGCTCGCCCCAGGTGTCGTGGATCATCGAGAAATAGGGGTTGCGGTCGTCGATGCAGACGATCTGCTCGCACCGCAGCGCGCCGGCCTTGTAGACGACGAGGTCGAGCGGCAGGCCGACCGAGAGGTTGGACTTGAGCGTCGAGTCCATCGACACCAGCGCGCACTTGGCCGCTTCCGCAAGCGGCGTGGCCGGCGTGATGACGCGGTCGAGGATCGGCTTGCCGTACTTGCTCTCGCCGACCTGGAAGTAGGGCGTTTCGCGCGTCGCCTCGATGAAGTTGCCTGCCGCATAGACGAGGAACATGCGCATCGCTTCGCCGCCGATCTGACCGCCGAAGATCATCGATGCGTTGAAGTCGATCCCCGCGGCCTTGAGCGACGGGCCGTCCTCGTCGTAGACGCGGCGCACCGCGCTGCCGAGCACGCGCACGGCATCGAACAAGCTGGTCGCATTCCAGATCGTGATCGGCGGCTCGTGGCCGTTGTCGATCTTCTCGACCTGCAGGATTTCGCGCACCGATTGCGAGATCGACAGATTGCCGGCCGACAGCAGCACCATGAAGCGATCGCCCGGCCGCTCGTAGATGATCATCTTGCGAAAGGTGCCGATCTGGTCGAGCCCGGCGTTGGTGCGCGAGTCGGAGAGGAAAACGAGCCCGGCGTCGAGCCGGATGCCAACGCAATAGGTCATGACTTGCTTTCCTGCAATGCCTTGAGTCGGTAGAGTGCGGCGAGTGCGTCGCGGGGCGCGAGCGTATCAGGGTCGATCGCGGCGAGCGCTTCTGCGAGCGCCGACGGGCTGGTTGCGGTGGATTGCGCAGGCGCCTCCGGCGCCGCGGCGAAGAGATCGATCTGCGCATCCCCCGCGAGCTGCTGCGCTTCGAGTGCCTCGAGCGTTGCGCGCGCCTGTCGCACGAGGCCCGCTGGCATGCCCGCGAGCCGCGCCACCTGCACGCCATAGCTGCGGCTCGCCGGCCCGGGTTGAATCTCGTGCAGGAAGACGATGTCGTCGCCCTGGCGGCCATGCGTCTCGGTGGCCGACACGTGCACGTTGAGCGCGCGTTCGTGCTTTAGCGGGAAGCCGGTGAGCTCGAAATAGTGTGTCGCGAAGAGCGTGAACGAACGATTGCGGTCGTGCAGGTGGCTGGCGATGGCGCCTGCAAGTGCAAGGCCGTCGAAGGTCGAAGTGCCACGCCCGATCTCGTCCATCAGCACGAGCGATTGATCGGTTGCGGCGTGAATGATCGCTGCCGCCTCCGTCATCTCGACCATGAAGGTCGATTGGGCATTGGCAAGATCGTCGGCGGCGCCGATGCGGGTGTGGATCGCATCGAGCGGCCCGAGCCGGCAGGCGTTCGCCGGCACGTACGAACCGATGGCCGCGAGCAGCGCGATCAGTGCCACCTGGCGCATGAAGGTCGACTTGCCGCCCATGTTCGGCCCGGTGACGATCAGCATACGGCGCGTCGCGTCGAGCCGGCAGTCGTTTGCGATGAAGGCGCCTGCAGCCCGTCTCGCGCAGACGCGCTTCGACGACCGGGTGGCGGCCTGCGTCGATCTCGATGCATGGCATGGCGACGAACTCGGGGCGACACCAGCCAAGCGTCGCCGCACGCTCGGCGAGCGCGGCGAGCGCGTCGATCGCGGCGAGCGAACGTGCGAGCGCCGAGAGGGGTTCGATGTGCTCCTGCAGCGTGTCGATTAGCTGCTCGAACAGCAGCTTTTCGCGCGCGAGCGCACGCTCTTGCGCCGAGAGTGCCTTGTCCTCGAAAGCCTTCAGCTCGGGCGTGATGTAGCGCTCGGCGTTCTTGAGCGTCTGGCGCCGCTGATAGTCGACGGGCACCCTGTCGGCCTGACTCTGTGTGACTTCGATGTAGAAGCCGTGAACCTTGTTGAACTGAACGCGCAGGTTCGCGATGCCGGTGCGGTCGCGCTCGCGCGCCTCGAGCTCGAGTAGGAATGCGTCGCAGTTCTCGCTGATCGCGCGCAACTCGTCGAGCTCGGCATCGAACCCCGGCGCGATCACGCCACCGTCGCGCAACTGCACCGCAGGCTCGTCGGCGATCGCACGCGTGAGCAGCGTGGCGATCTCGGGCGGCGGGGTCAGCGCGAGGTCGAGTTCGAGAAGCAGCGCCGAGGCAGCAGAAGTGTCGGCAGGCATGCTGGCGCGCAGCGTGGGCAGCAGATGAAGCGTCGCGCGCAGACCGGTAAGCTCGCGCGGGCGCACCTGGCGCAGTGCGATGCGCGTCGTGATGCGCTCGACGTCGCTCACTCCCCGCAGCGCGGTGCGCAACGGTTCGAAGCCGCCTTCGATCAGCGCGGCGAGCGCTTCGTGACGGCGGATTGCGGTCGGGCGAGCGCGCTGCGGGCGCGTCAGCCAGAGACGAAGCGCACGGCTGCCCATGCCGCTCGCGCAGGTGTCGAGCAGCGACATGAGCGTCGGCGCGTTCTCGCCGCGCAGCGTCTGCGTCAGCTCCAGGTTGCGCTGCGTCGCTGGCGGCAGATCGATCAGCTCGCTCGCGCGCTCGACCTGCAGGCTGGCGCACGTGGCCGAGCGCCTGGCCTTGCGTGTGTTCGGCGTAGCTCAGCAGCGCAGCGGCGGCGGCGTGCGCGGCGCCTAGCGATTCGGCGTTGAAACCGGCGAGGCTGGCGACGTGCAACTGTTCGCACAGCTTGCGTGCGCCGAGCGCGGCGTCGAACTGCCACGCCGGCCGGTGCGTCACGCTCGTGTTGATGCGCTGCAGTTCCGCCGGCACGTGGTCGCGATCGACGAGCGTTTCGGCCGGCGCAAGGCGCGCGAGCCAGGCGGCGAGCTCGCCTTCGCTGCATTCGCTCAGCCCGAGCTGCCCGCTCGCGAGCGCGAGCCAGGCGAGTCCCCAGGTCGTGCCGTGCGCGGTCTTCCGCGGCGCAATCGCGAGCAGCAGCGCGTCGCTCTTGTCGGCGAGTAGCGCGGTATCGGTCAAGGTGCCGGGCGTGACGACGCGCACGACCTTGCGCTCAACCGGACCCTTCGCCGTGGCGACCTCCCCCACCTGCTCGCAGATCGCGACCGCGACGCCTTGCTTGACGAGCTTCGCAAGGTAGCCCTCGAGCGCGTGAACCGGCACGCCAGCCATGGCGATCGGCTCACCGGCCGACTGGCCGCGGCTCGTGAGCGTGATGTCGAGCAACTGACTGGCGCGCCGCGCGTCGTCGAAGAAGAGCTCGTAGAAGTCGCCCATGCGATAGAGCACGAGCGTGTCGGCGAACTCGGCTTTGATGCGCAGGTACTGCTGCATCATCGGCGTGTGGGCGGAGAGGTCGGCGCCGCTCATCGCAGTTCGCTCCGAATTTCGCTCCGAATTTCGCTTTGCCGCTCGCTTTGCCGCTCGCTCTGCCGATCGCTCCGCAGTTTGCAGCGCGCCGCAGCCCGCTCGCGGCCGGACATGCTCAGTGCCGGTCTAGCTTGCCTACCCGCACCGCTGTGCCAGCGGCGGGCTTCTCGCCGGCCGCGGGCGGCAGGCCGAGAGCATCGGCGAGCGCCTTCGCGGGCGTCGGCGACGTTGCGGCATCGGCCGCAGGCATTGCATCCGGCGTGGGCGCCGAGCGCGCATCGGTCACGCCGGAATAGGGCGCGAGGATGGAGACAAGCTGCGCATACACCTTCGGGTTCCCGGCGACGACTTCGTGCTGAAAGAGATAGTCGGCTTCGCCGGTGAAGTTGCCCACCAGGCCGCCGGCCTCGGTGATCATCAGCGATCCTGCTGCGATGTCCCACGGGTGGAGTCCGGTTTCGAAGAAGCCATCGTAATAGCCGGCGGCGACGTAGCACAGGTCGAGCGCGGCGGCGCCCGGCCGGCGCATGCCGGCGCATTGCTGCATCACGCTCTCGAACATCTGCACGTAGCGCTTGAAGTTGTCGCCCTTGCGAAACGGAAAGCCGGTGCCGATCAGTGACTCGGCTAGCCGCAGGCGCTTCGAGACACGCAGCCGTTTGTCGTTGAGGAAGGCGCCGCGCCCCTTTGACGCGTAGAACAAATCGTTGCGCGTCGGGTCGTAGACGACGGCCTGCTGCACCTGCCCGCGGTGCGCGAGCGCGATCGATACCGCGTAGACCGGCAGGCCGTGGATGAAGTTGGTCGTGCCGTCGAGTGGATCGATGATCCACACGTACTCGCTGTCCTTCGCGCCGCGCGTGCTGCCCGACTCCTCGGCGAGGATGCCGTGGCCGGGGTAGGCGGTGAGCAGCGTGTCGATGATGATGTGCTCTGCCGCCTGATCGACCTCGGTGACGAAGTCGTTAGGCGCCTTGGTGTTGACCTTGAGCAGATCCAGATCCATCGAGGCCCTGTTGATCACGCTGCCTGCGGCGCGCGCCGCCTTGACGGCCGTGTTGAGCATCGGGTGCAGTGCTTGCGCCATGGGGGATTCTGTCCAGGTCGAGGTAAGTGGGCTGACGGGTTGAAAGAGCGGGGCGGCGGGGCGCGCGGCCGGCCAGGATCGCCGAGAGGCGGCGAGAACCGGCACGGAACAGCCGCTGCCGATAATCGCGATTTTACGCGGGCCCGCGTTCTGGCCACACGCACGCGCGACACGCACGCGCTACACGCACGACCCACACGCACGAGCGACACAAGCCACTCAAGATGTCCGAGCCAACTGACCCGACCCGCTTCATCCTGCTCGGCACGAGCCACCCTGGCAACGTCGGCGCGGCCGCGCGCGCGATGAAGGTCATGGGCTTTGCCGACCTGGTGCTCGTCGCGCCGCGCGAGGCGGGCGTCGCCTCGCATCCGCAGGCGTTGGCGATGGCCAGTGGCGCGACCGACATCCTCGAACACGCGCGGGTCGTTGCAACGTTCGCCGAGGCACTCGATGGCGTCAGCTGGGTCGGTGCGACGGCAATGACGCCGCGTGATTTCGGCCCACCGACGCACGCGCCGCGCGCGCTGTTTCCCGCACTGGCGCAGAGCGGCGAGCGCGTCGCCTTCGCGTTCGGCTCCGAGCGCTACGGCATGAGCAACGACGAGGTGTACCGCTGCCACGCCTGCCTGAGCATTCCGACACACCCGGCCTACGGTTCGCTCAACCTCGCGCAGGCGGTGCAACTCATCGCCTATGACTGGCGCCAGGCGATCGGTGGTTTTGGCGCGCCCGTGCGAGGTGTCGAACAAGGCATCGCGAGTGCGGCCCAGGTCCAAGGCGTGCTCGAGCACTGGCAGCAGGCGCTCGTCGCGGCAGGCTTCCTCGATCCGGACGCGCCGCGCAAGTTGATGCCACGTCTGAACCAGCTCGCGAACCGTGCTCGGCTGACGAGCGAAGAGGTCAACATCCTGCGCGGCATCGCCCGCACAGTGCAGGCGCGCGACTGAATCCGCGCCGAAGCGGGAACAGTTCACGCGCGTTACACGTTCACTCGAGGGGTTCCCCCCGAGCCGCGGGATCGCGGTCGAAAACGAGCGCACGCAAGATGCCCACATCGCACGACGGCTGGTTCGCAGTCGCCGGCGAAGGCAAGCAAAAGGAACTCCATGAATGCATTGAAGCTCACCCTGATCGCATCGGCTGCGCTTTGCGCGATGCAAGCCCAGGCGCTGAGCGTGTCCGTCACAGCCTATGACGGCACCGCGCTCACCGCGCACACGCAAATGTTCGGCGCGATCGAGAACACGTTCGATCCGGTCACGCCGATCGGCACCTATTCAGACTTGAGCCAACTCGTCACCGGCACGCCTGGCTGGGCGGCGCAGCCGGCAGGTTCGACCGGCAACTACTTGTCGGTCGGCCCGTCGGGCTCGCAGCCGACGATGCAGACGCTGACGTTCGGTGCCGGCGCCAGCTACTTCGGCTTCCTTTGGGGCTCGCCGGACGACTACAACACGCTGACAGTCACGACCAACCTGGCCGAGTATGGCTACAGCGGTGCGTTGATCACCAATCCGGCCGACGGCAATCGACTCGTCTCTGGCTTCGCCAACTTTACGGCAGGCGCGGGCGAAGTCATCACCAGTGTCAAGTGGCAGTCAGGCTCGAATGCGTTCGAAACCGACAACCATGCCGTCGTCGCGGTGCCCGAGCCAGAGACCTATGCGCTGATGCTCGCCGGCCTGGCGGCGCTCGGCTTCATTGCCCGGCGTCGCCGCGCAGTCTGATCGGCTTCCGGCCAAAGCAAGGCAGATGGTCCCCGCGGGGGCCATCTCTCATTGTGGGCTACGCGTGCCACGCGCCGAGCCGAACAGGGTGCGGGGCTACACTCGTTGCACACTGATTTGCCATTCCGTACGCCATGTTCGAGCGCCTGCGAGAAGACATCGATTGCATCCTCGAGCGCGACCCCGCGGCGCGCAGCCGCTGGGAGGCGCTGACCTGCTATCCCGGCCTGCATGCGCTCGTATTGCACCGCTTGGCGCACTGGTGCTGGACACGTGAATGGCACTGGGTTGGGCGCTTCGTTTCGCACATCGCGCGTTTTCTGACCGGCATCGAGATCCACCCCGGCGCGATGATCGGGCGGCGCGTGTTCATCGATCACGGCATGGGCGTCGTGGTCGGCGAGACGGCCGAGATCGGCGACGAGTGCACGATCTACCAGGGCGTGACGCTCGGCGGCACGGCGCTCACCAAAGGCGCCAAGCGGCATCCGACACTCGGGCGCGGCGTGATCGTCGGCGCCAACTCGCAGGTGCTCGGCGGCTTCACGGTCGGCGAGGGCGCGCGCATTGGCTCGAGTGCGGTCGTCGTGAAGCCCGTGCCAGCGGGGGCGACGGCGGTCGGCAACCCGGCGCGCATCCTGCTCGCCGAGAGCGAAGCGCAGCGCGAGGCGGCTGCCGCGAGCATGGGGTTCTCGGCCTACGGTGTGACGCAGGGCGATGACCCGGTCTCGCAGGCAATGAAAGGCCTGATCGACAACGCTTCCGGGCACGAACATCAGATCGCGCTGCTGTGGCAGGCAATCGCGCAGCTGTCGCGCGCGCAGACCCAACCCGACTGCGTGCCGCGCGATGCGCAGCAGCAGGAACACTTCGACGCCGAGCGGCTGAGCCAGTTGATGAAGTGAGGCGCGCTGGCCCGAGCGATGGCTTGGATGACGATTGCGTGCGTGACGATTGCTCGGGCGACGATCGTTGGGCTGACGATCGCCTTGGTTCGCGATCGTTCGGGCGACGCTGCCGAGCGTGAACTGCGCGACCTTCAGGCGCCAGCGCGCGGCGGGCGAATCGCCGACTTGGGCCGAAATGCCTTGCACACCGAGTCTTCGGTTTCGATGTACGGCCCGCCAATCAGATCGACGCAGTAGGGCACGGCAGCAAAAATGCCGCGCGCGGGCGGCTCGGCGCCGGGCAGGCCTTCGAGCGTTTCGGCGATCGCCTTCGGCTGCCCCGGCAGATTGATCACGAGCGCCTTGCCGCGGATCACGGCGACCTGGCGCGACAGGATTGCCGTCGGAACGAACGTGAGGCTGATCGCGCGCATCTGCTCGCCGAAGCCCGGCATCACCTTGTCGGCCACGGCGAGCGTCGCTTCCGGGGTCACGTCGCGCGGCGCTGGGCCCGTGCCGCCGGTCGTGAGCACGAGGTCGCAATGCGCAAGGTCCACGAGTTCGCGCAGCGTCTCGCTGATGCCGGCCTCGTCGTCCGGGATCAGGCGCGGCTCCCACTCGATCGGATTGCGCAGCGCGCGTGCGAGCCAGGCCTGCAGCGCGGGCAGTCCTTGATCAACGTAGACGCCGCTCGATGCGCGGTCGCTGATCGAGACGATGCCAATGCGCACGCTGTCCAGGGTGTCCGCCATGTCAGTCTTCCTCCTGTGTCTGCGGCGCCTGCTTGATGAACTGGAACAGCTCTCGGTAGGCACGGCCGCTGCGTTGCTCGGGCGCGCTCGCGGCGTCCTTGCGCGCGGCGCGCACCAGGCTGCGCAACTGTTGCAGATCGCTCCCCGCGTGCGCTGTCACCCAGTCGGAGAGTGCATCGTCGCTCGCGATCAGCTCGGCTCGCCAGCGTTCGGCCTGGTGCAGCGCGAGGGCGTCCTTCGCGCTACCCAGTTGCATCGCGGCGACGGCTTCGCGGATCGGCTCGGGGTCAGTGCCGCGCATCAGCTTGCCGATGAACTGCATCTGCCGGCGCCGGCCTTCGTGCGAGCGCGTGCGCCGCCACTCGACGATGGCCGAATGCAGCGTCTCGGACAGCGGCAGCACGGCGATTCGATCCGGTGGCAGTGCGACGAGCGCCTCGCCCAGCTCCTGCAGTTCATGCATTGCCTTCTTCAGCTGGGTCTTGCTCGGGCGTGCGTGCGCCGGCTCTTCGAGTGTTGGATCGCTGGGGGCGTGCGGAGGGGTCATGCGCGGGGGGCGGGAGTCGCGAGGGTCAGGAGTCGAAGACGCGGCGCCTGCAAGGGCGTGGCTATCATAGCGGCGGCCCTCGTTTGGCTGCCACACACACCCTCACATGCCCATGACCTCGCGCCCTTCCACACCGGCCACGCCACACGGATTCTCGTTTTCGCGCGAGACGTTTCAGCAACTCGTCGAAGACACGCTCGGTCTCGCACGCAAGCGCGGCGCAAGCGATGCCGGCGTCGAAGTCTCCGAAGGCGCAGGGCTCTCGGTATCGGTGCGCAAGGGCGCGATCGAGAACGTCGAGCGCAATCGTGACAAGTCGATCGGCGTCACCGTCTATTGCGGACAGCGCCGCGGCAACGCGAGCACGTCGGACTTCTCACGCGCCGCGCTCGAGCAGGCAGTGCAAGCGGCGTATGACATCGCGCGCTTTACGGCCGAGGATCCGGCCGCGGGCCTCCCTGACGCAGCCGATCTGGCGACCGGCGCCGCCGCGACGCGCGACCTCGACCTCTTCCACCCGTGGTTGATCGACGCCGAGCAGGCTGCCGCGATCGCACACCGATGCGAGGCCGCCGCCTTCGCGACCGACCCCCGCATCACCAATTCCGAGGGCGCCGGCGTGTCGGCGCAACAGTCGCACTTCTTCGCTGGCAACACGCGCGGGTTCCGGGGCGGCTACGCAAGCTCGCGCCATTCGCTGTCGGTCGCACCCATCGCCTCGCGGCCCGGCAAGGGGGGCGACGACATGCAGCGCGACGCCTGGTACAGCTCGATGCGCGCGCCCGCGGATCTTGCGGCGCCGGAAGCAGTCGGGCGTTATGCGGCGGAGCGCGCGCTGTCGCGCCTGCGCTCGCGCAAGATCGCGACCTGCGAGGTGCCGGTGCTGTTCGAGTCCTCGCTCGCGTCCGGACTGCTCGGTGCCTACGTGCAGGCGACGAGCGGGGGCGCGCTCTACCGCAAATCGAGTTTCCTGCTCGACAGTCTGGGTCGGCAGGTGCTGCCCGCGCACGTCGACATTGCCGAGGATCCGCACATCCCGCGCGCCAAGGCAAGCGTGCCGTTCGATGACGAAGGGGTGGTGACGCACGCGCGCGATGTCGTCAGCGCGGGTGTGGTTCAGGGCTACTTTCTGTCGACCTATTCGGCACGCAAGCTCGCGCTGCGCACCACAGGCAGTGCGGGAGGCTCGCAAAACCTGAAACTCACGAGCCGACTGACCCGACCGAATGACGATCTCGATGCCATGCTGCGCAAACTCGGTCGCGGTTTGTTCGTGATCGAGCTGATGGGGCAGGGCGTCAACTACGTCACCGGTGACTATTCACGCGGCGCGGCGGGCTTCTGGGTCGAGGGCGGGCGCATCGCCTACCCGGTGCACGAGATCACGATCGCCGGCAATCTGCGCGACATGTTCAAGTCGATCGCCGCGGTGGGTGCAGATGCCTACACGGCGGGTGCGAGAACCATCGGCTCTGTGCTCATCGAGCGCATGAAGATCGCCGGCTCCTGAAGCCGGAGAGCCCGCGCGCGGCGCGTGCCGGTCAGCGGTACAGCAACCGCGGCAGCCAGGTCGACAGCGCCGGGAACGACAACAGCAACGCGATCGCGACGACCTGCAGCCCGACGAAGGGCACAACCCCGCGGTAGATCTGCCCAGTCGTCACTTCGGCCGGTGCAACGCCGCGCAGGTAGAACAGCGAGAAGCCGAACGGCGGTGTCAGGAAGCTCGTCTGCAAGTTGACGCCGACGAGCACCCCGAGCCAGAGTGGATCGACCCCCAGGTTGAGCAGCACCGGGGCCGTGATCGGAATCACGATGAAGATGATCTCGAAGGTGTCGAGGATGAACCCGAGCAGGAACATCACGAACATGACGACGACGAGCGCCGTCATCGCGCCGCCGGGCAGATCCGACAGCACCTCGTGCACCAGGTTGTCGCCACCCATCATGCGAAACACGATCGAGAACACGGACGCGCCGAGCAGGATGACGAACACCATCGACGTCACGGTGGCGGTATTGACCGTCGACTGGGTCAACATCTTGAGGCTGAAGCGACGCTTCACGATCGCCAGGATCACGGCGCCGATCGCGCCCACCGAGGCCGACTCGGTCGGCGTCGCGATACCCCCGAGGATCGAGCCGAGCACAGTGATGATCAGCAGCAGCGGCGGCAGCAGCGAGGTCAGCACGTCGCGTCCGAGCGCGGCGCGCTCGGCATCGGTGACGACCATCGCCGGGCACGACTTCGGGTCGAAGATCGCCTTCCAGATCGTGTAGAGGAAGTACAGGCCGACGAGCAACAGGCCCGGAAGCATGGCGCCGGCGAACAGATCGCCGACCGACACCGGAACCGGCGAGAAGTTGCCCTTCGCCATCTGGACCTGGGCGTTGATGCCGGCGAGCATGTCGCCCATGAAGATCAGCACGGTCGATGGCGGAATGATTTGGCCGAGCGTGCCCGACGCGCAGATCACGCCACTGGCGAGCTTCGGGTCGTAGCCGGCGCGCAGCATTGCCGGCAGGCTGATGAGCCCCATCGTGACGACGGTTGCGCCGACGACGCCCGTCGAGGCCGCGAGCAGGGCGCCGACTGCGATGACGGAGAACGCAAGTCCGCCACGCAAGCTGCCGAAGACGCGCCCCATCGTCGTCAGCAACTCCTCGGCGATGTTCGAGCGTTCGAGCACGGTCCCCATGAAGATGAACAGCGGCACCGCGACGAGCACCTCGTTCGTCATGAAGCCGACGTAGCGCGACGCCAGCGCGCCGAAATTCGACGGGTCGAAGACGCCGAGCAACCAGCCGACCAGCGCAAAAACGAGCGAGGTGCCGGCCAGCGAGAACGCGACCGGGAACCCGAGCAGCAGCGTGCCGATGACGCCGACGAACATCAAGACAGCGAGGATCTCGCCGATCAGAACCATATTCATGTCATTGCGCCCGGTAGCGGTAGGCGACGGGCAACAGGCTCTCGCGCCCGGCGAGCACGAGCACGCTGCGCAGCGCCATCGCGAGACCCTGCATGCCGACGAGCACGACGAAGACGATGATGAAGCCCTTCAGGATGTATAGGCCCGGCATGCCGCCGGGATTGGCCGAACCTTCATGCAGGTTCCAGGCTCGCTCCACATACTCGAAGCCCCAGAGCCAGACCACGGCGCAGTAGGGCAAAAGGAAGAGCAGCACGCCGACGAGGTCCATGATCGCCTTGCGGCGCACAGTTGCGGGGCGGTAGAGGATGTCGACGCGCACGTGGCTGTCGATCAGTAGCGTGTAGCCGGCGACCGCCATGAACATGGCGCCGTTGAGCCAGACGTAAAGGTCCTGCAGCCACAGTTGCGTGACGGAGAACACGTAACGCTGCACGACGACGGCGAAACAGATCAGGACGGCAGCCGGCACGAGCCATGCAAACGTCCTGCCGACGAATGTGTTGAGGCGCCCGACGGCGCTCACGAAGAGAGCGATGGCACGCATGATCGTTGCTGTCTGTGTAGATACACAACGCCCGCGGCGCTCATCGCACCGCGGGCGTCTGCCAAACTCCTGGCGGCCCTTGCGGCATCAGTCCTCGCGCCGCACGGGCCGATGATCACTTCAGCTTGTAGTACTTCTCGCGCGCGCGCAGGTAGGGCAGGTCGGTGAGTTCGGACCGCTGGCGCAGCAGGTTGAAGGCCGAGACGAAACTCTCCGCCGTTTTCTTGGCGAGCGCGTTGTCGCTGTCGCGCACCGCGGTGATCACCTCAAGCGACGCCTTGGCGCCCGCTTCGAGGATTTCATCCGAGAACATATGCACCTTCACACCGTGCTGGTTCACGAGCGTGTTGAGCGCGCGCGGATCGTTGGCGAAAATGTCGCACGCGACCTGGTCGTACTCCGCCTGGCAGGCGCTGCGGATGATCTCCTGCAGGTCGGCCGGCAGTGCCTTGAACTTCGACTTGTTGACGACCGCCTCGGTCGCGAGGCCCGGCTCGATGAAGCTCGGGAAGTAGTAGTTCTTGGCAATCTGATAAAAGCCCAGCGCCAGGTCGTTGTAGGGGCCGACAAACTCGGCCGCGTCCAGCGTCCCTGCTTGTAGCGCCTGGAAAATCTGGCCGGCCGCGAGGTTCGTCACTGACGCGCCCATCTTGGCCCACACCTGTCCGCCGAGGCCCGGCGTGCGAAAGCGCAACCCCTTGATGTCGGCAACCGTGGTAATCGGCTTGCGGAACCAGCCCCCCGCCTGTGTGCCGGTGTCACCCGACAGGAAGCCCTGGACGCCGAACTGGTCGTAGATCTCGTCCCAGATCTGCTGGCCGCCGAGGATTCGCACCCAGGCACCATGTTCGCGCGAGGTCATGCCGTAGGGCACGCCGGTGAAGAACGACAGGCCGACGTTCTTGTTCTGCCAGTAGTAGGCGGCGCCGTGGCTCATCTCGGCCGTGCCGTTGATGACGGCATCGAGCGCCTGCAGCGGCGGCACCAGTTCGCCGGCCGAATAGACCTTGATCGTGAGGCGGCCCCCAGACATCGTGTTGATGCGCTTGGCGAGGTTTTCCGCACCGACGCCAAGGCCCGGGAAATTCTTCGGCCAGGTCGTGACCATGCGCCACTCGATCTTGTTTTGCGAGATGGCGGGAGCGGCAAACGTTGCGGCGGCGCCTGCGGCCACGGTCTTCTTCAGTACGGAACGGCGATCCATCTGGGTGTCTCCTAAGGCATAAGGAATGAACGACCGCCTTGTGCCGGCGGCCAGTCGCTGGACGCGACTTGCGCATCGAGCGGGGATGAATTGTAGACCGGCCCTTTTTCGCATGCGGCCGCGTAAAGCCCTAGCTATTCATTCAAATTGCGCGGTTTTGCATCACCGAATCCCTGCAACGCGAGACAGTTCACTTTGGCGTCGAAGCGCCTCGGGTCGCCGCAAGTTTGAACGGGCCGTGCTCGTCGAGCTCGCCGAGATAACCCGCGACCGCCTCGCCTTCGCGTTGCAGGAACTCGGCTACCGCCTGCGCGAACTGCGGGTGCGCGAGCCAGTGCGCCGAGGCGGTGGCGACAGGCAGTAGGCCACGGGCCATCTTGTGTGCGCCCTGCGCGCCGCCTTCGAAGCGCCGATAGTCGTTCTCGATACACCAGGCGAGCGGCTGGTAGTAGCAGGCCTCGAAATGCAGGCAGTCCACCGCGTCGGTCGCACCCCAGTAACGGCCGTAAGCGTGGCCGCGCTCGGCGTCGATTGCGATCAACGAGGCCGCGATGCGCTCGCCAGCGCGTGACGCAATGAAGAGCAGCCAGTGCTCGGGCTGCGTTGCCGCGATGCGCGCAAAGAAGTCGCGCGTCAGGTAAGGCGTCGAATGGTGCGCACGGTAGGTGAGGGCGTAGCAGCGGTAGAAGAAGTCCCAGTCGTCCGAGCCGATCTCGCGACCGATGCGGGCTTCGAATTGCACGCCGGCGGCAGCGACCTTGCGCCGCTCCTGGTTGATCTTCTTGCGCTTGTCGCGCTGCAGACTGGCGAGATAAGCCGCGAAGTCTGCGTACGGTTCGGGGTTGTGGTTCGTCCAGTGGAACTGCACCGTGCTGCGCAGCATCCAGCCGGCCTCGTGCGCGGCGCGTTGCTCCGCTTCATCCAGAAACAGCAGGTGAACCGATGACGCACCGGATTCGCGCGCGAACTGCTCTATTGCCGCGAGCAGAACGCTGCGCAGCCTGTCTTCGCGCACGAGCAGCCGCGCCCCTGGCGCCGGAGTGAAAGGCACAGCGCAGACGAGCTTCGGGTAGTAGGCCAGGCCGTGGCGTTGGTAAGCCTCGGCCCAGGCCCAGTCGAACACGTATTCGCCGTACGAGTGATCCTTGAAGTAGAGTGGGCAGGCCGCGACGAGCGGTGCATCGTCAGCCTTGGACTCGAAGACGCCGATGAAGCACGGCGCCCAGCCGGTCTCGCGCGTTGCGCTGCCCGAGGCATGCAGGGCGCAAAAGTACTCGTGGCGCATGAACGGCGTCGGCGCCGCGGAGCGCGCGAGCAAGGCGTTCCACTGCGCGGCGTCGATCGCCGACGGGTCGTCGAAGAGCCGGATAACATATTCGCTCGAGCCCGGTTCGTTCTTGTCCAATTCGTTCCCGGCCCGTTCACTCGAGCCCCGTCCGTTCGAGCCTGCAGGGTTCGAGTCTTCAGCGTCACGCATATGTCAAACCAAGTTCCGGTGAAAGTGGCGCTGGCCCAGATCAACGCGACCGTCGGCGACCTCGCCGGCAACGCGCGCTTGATTGTGGACGCGGCGCGCAGCGCGCACGCACGCGGCGCCCGGCTCGTCCTGACGCCCGAACTCGCCCTGTGCGGCTATCCGCCCGAAGACCTGCTGCTTCGCCAAGACTTCATGCACGCTTGTGCGGCGAAGTTGCAGGAGGTGGCGCTCGAACTGTCGGATTGCGAGGGGCTGCATGTGGTGGTCGGGCATCCGCACCAGTTCGGCGCGCGGGGCGATCTTAGGTCGCGTTCGTATGCGGTGCCGCAGCGCTTCAATGCGGCCTCGCTGCTGGCAGGGGGGCAGGTGCTGGCGACCTACTGCAAGCGCGAGTTGCCGAACTACCAGGTGTTCGACGAGCGGCGTTACTTTGCGTCGGGGCGCGACGCCGGCCACGGGCCGGTCGTGTTCGAGGTCGGCGGCTTGCATTTCGGCCTGGCGATTTGTGAGGACGCCTGGTTCGACGAGCCGGCCGCGAGCGCCAAGGCGGCCGGCGCGCAGGTGCTGTGCGTGCTCAATGCCTCGCCGTTCCACCTCGGCAAGCTCGCCGAGCGCGAGGAGCGCATGGCCGAGCGCGCGCGCACGGCGGGCATGCCGCTGCTCCACAGCCACCTGGTGGGCGGGCAGGACGAGGTTGTGTTCGACGGTGGGTCGTTCGCGGTCGACGCCGAGGGCCGCATCGCGATGCGTGCGCCGATGTTCGAGGAAGCGCTGTCCATCGTCGAACTTGCGCCCGATTGCGGCCTTCGAGGCGAGGTCAGCCCCGTCCCCGAGATCGAGCGGCAGGCCTGGGCCGCGCTCGTCACCGGGGTACGCGACTACATCGGCAAGAACGGCTTTGCGGGCGTCATCATCGGCCTGTCTGGCGGCGTCGATTCGGCGCTCGTGCTCGCGATTGCGGTCGACGCGCTGGGCGCCGACCAGGTGCGCTGCGTGATGATGCCTTCGCCCTACACCGCCGACATTTCCTGGCTCGATGCGCGCGAGATGGCCGAAGGCCTCGGTGTACGCTACGACGAAATCTCGATCGTGCCGATGTTCGACGCTTTTCGCGCGAGCCTGGCGACCGAATTCGCGGGCCGGGAAGAGGACGCGACCGAAGAGAACATCCAGGCCCGCATCCGCGGCACACTGCTGATGGCGCTCTCGAACAAGTTCGGCCCGATCGTGCTGACGACCGGCAACAAGAGCGAGATGGCGACGGGGTACTGCACCCTCTACGGTGACATGGCGGGCGGATTCGCCGTCATCAAGGATGTGTCGAAGACGCTCGTATACGCGCTGGCACGCTGGAAGAACGCGCAAGGGCGCGAGGTGATCCCCAAGCGCATCATCACGCGCCCGCCCTCGGCCGAGTTGCGGCCGGATCAGACTGACCAGGACAGCCTGCCGCCCTACGATGTACTCGACGCGATCCTGCAGCGCTACATGGAGGAGGACCAGGGCATCGCGGAGATCGTCGCCGCGGGCTTCGCGCCGGCCGACGTCGAGCGCGTAACGCACCTGATCAAGGTCAACGAGTACAAGCGGCGCCAGTCGCCGGTGGGAATACGCATCACGCACCGCTCCTTCGGCAAGGACTGGCGCTACCCGATCACCTCGAAATTCCGTGCCTGAGCAGCAGCCTGCGCCGCTCGCAAGCCGAGCCGCCTTGACGCATGCACTAGGATTGCGCATTGCCAATCGTTGGAGCGCGACATGAAACAAATCACCGCCATCCTCAAGCCGTTCAAGCTCGAAGAAGTGCGCGAAGCACTTGCCACGGTCGGGGTGACAGGCCTGACGGTGACCGAGGTGAAAGGCTTCGGCCGCCAGAAGGGGCACACCGAGTTGTACCGCGGCGCCGAGTACGTGGTGGACTTCCTGCCCAAAGTGAAGATCGAAGTGGTCGTGAAGGACGACGACGTCGAGCGCTGCATCGACGCCATCGTGAAGGCAGCCAAGACCGGCAAGATCGGCGACGGCAAGATCTTCGTCTTCGCCGTCGAGCAGGTGGTTCGCATTCGCACCGGCGAGACCGACGAGGACGCGGTCTGAGCGACTTGCTCTGGTGCCCTAGATCTCGCGATAGTCTTCGCCGCGCTGCGGGCCCAGCGCCAGGCGCGCAATTCGGTCGAGCACTGCGTCCGCCGAGTTCTCGACCCTTAGCAGGTCACGCTGTGCCTTCGGGATGAAGCCGCTCAAGACGCTGTGGTCGAGGAAGTCGATCAGCTTGTCGTAGTAGCCGCCGGCATTGAGCAGACCGACCGGCTTCTCGTGATAGCCGAGTTGTAGCCAGGTCCAGACCTCGAACAGCTCCTCGAAGGTGCCGATGCCGCCGGGCAGCGCGATGAAGGCATCGCTGTGCTCTGCCATCAGACGCTTGCGATCATGCATTGTCTCGACCACGTGGAGGGCGTCGAGCCCGGTGTGACCATGCTCGCGTGCCATCAGCGCCTGCGGGATGATGCCGATCACGCGGGCGCCTGCGGCGAGCGCTGCGTTCGCCACTTCGCCCATCAGCCCGGCGCGACCGCCGCCGTAGACGAGTTGCCAGCCGCGTTCGCCGATGGCGCGTCCAACGGCGCGGGCGGCGTGCGCAAACGCGTCGTCGTCGCCGGCGCGCGAGCCGCAGTAGACGCAGATCGACAAGCCCGCGCCGGTGCGCGCGCGCGCTGCGGCGGCGCGCGGCTCAGCCATGGGCCGAACCCGAAGTCGCGGGACGCGTGTCGACAAGCCGTGTGCCGCACACGAGGTCGTGCCAGAACTGCCGCTCAGGGTTGAACCGAGTCAGTGCAGCGTAGACCAGCACGCCGGTGAAGAGCGTTGCGACGCTCGGGGCAAGGTGGGTGCCGCCTTCGAGCCAGAGCCAGACCAGCGCGGGCGCGAACCACAGCCATGCGAGCAGATAGCGCAGCCAGGCACGCGCCATTGATGGCACGGCACCGTCGGCGCGCACCAGGCGGATTCGCCATGTCTTCATCGCAAGCGTTTGCCCGCTGTGCGTCCAGAACCAGCTGAAGTACGCGCCCAGCACCAGAAACAGGAATGCCTGCAGACCGTGACGGCCGATCATGGCATTGTGCTGGCCGGTGACGGTTGCAAACAGCAGGCCGGCTGCCATCAGCACACCGAAAAGCAGCACGCCTTCGTAGACAAAGCAGCTCATGCGACGGGTGAGGCTTGCCAGCCGCAGCGGTGCAGCGCCTGCCTGCAGGCCCGGCGATGCCGGCGCGTCGGTCACTTTTGCACTGCGGACGCGGAAGCCGCTGTCGGCTGCGCCCGGGCCGCTGGCGGTGCGACGGACGCGGCGCCGGCTTTCTGCGCGCCCGACGCGGGCCCCGGCTTTTGCGCGCCAGGCGCGGCGCCAGCCTTCTGCGCGCCGGCGCGCGGCAGCAGCGTGGTCTTGTCGATGACGTCGGCGGAGGCAGCGATCTTCGGGCTGCCAGTCGCCCCTTGCCCTGGCGCTGGCGGGCGCTTGGTGATCAAGCTCGTCGTGGCCCCGGGCTTGCCTTGAACTGTCGGCGCGATTGGCGCGACGGGTTTGGCCGAAGGGGCAAGGATGGGGACAGGAGTGGGGACAGGGGCAAGGGTCCGCTTGGCAGCAGCGGGCTTCGCCGGCGGCGGTTCGTGCATGGCCGCTCGCGGGGCTGGTTGTCCCGGCTTGGCCGTGTTGCGCGGCGTCGCGGTCGCTCGCGCTGCAAGGGCCTTGCGCTCCTCTGGGCTGAGTGCCTGGTAGGCTTCCCAGCCTGCCTGGCGGTCGGTCCCGGGAATGCTCTTGGCTTCGAGATACCGCGTCCTGACCTTGGCCCGATCCTGAGGCGACATGTCGGCCCACTCGGCCATGCGTGCGTGCAAGCGGGCCCGATCCGCCGCGCTCATGGCCGGATAGTTCTCGGAGATCTTGAGCCATTTGCGCTTGCGCGCTTCGTCGATCGAGGCCCACTCGCCCTGCAGCGGCCCCAGCGCGGCTTGCTCGGAAGGTTTGAGTTCCGACCAGGCCGGCCCGCTGCCCGACTTGGCTGCGGTTGTGGGCTTCGCGAGGGCCGCTGACGCGGCGGCTGCCGGTTTGATCTGCGCATGCGACGCAAGCGGCGCCAGCATCACCACCAGAACGCCGAGGCAGACGAGCACGAACATGCCCCGGTCACGCGACGGGGCTGGCCGGTTCGGTCGCAGGCCCTCGGTCACTCTGGTGGTTGCTTCAAAAACTCGACGAAGCCAGGGTCGCTGTAAGCGGATGGCGGAAGATCGTCGAGCAGCAGGTCGGCATCGACCTCGGCCACGGCGGCAACCTGACGCCGGGTGTGTTCGGACTGGATCAGCACCAGACCGGCGACCAGTGCGAGCAAGGGCAATAGCGAAAGCGGTCCGACCCACCATGACGAGGGCCGCGGCGCGCCGGCGAGCACGAGCCCACCAACACCCACCGCCGAAGTCACCGCGCGGGGCTGCGCGGCGCGGCGCATCGCGCGCGCGTGATCGAGAGCGCGCGAGCGCGCGAAACGCAGGCGTTCGCTCACGTCCGGCGAAAGCGTGTCAGCCTGTTGCGACAGGCGCGCCGTGATGCGCAGCGCGTAGCGTGCCTGCAGATCTTCGAGTTCAGTGGTGCGTTGTGGCATGGCGGATCGTTGGCTGTTCGCGGAGTTCAAAGCGCAATTCCCTGGGCCTTGAGCGCGATCGCCAGAGCGTGCACGGCCCGGAAGCAATGCGTCTTCACGCTGCCCTCCGAGCACCCCATGGCGAGCGCTGTCTCCGCGACATCGAACTCTTCCCAGTAACGCAGCAGGAAGGCTTCGCGTTGACGTGCCGGAAGCTTGATCAATTCATTTTCGATCGCTTGCATGGTCTGGACTCGCGTCAGACGATCATCCGCTCCTTCGGCCGCCGGCAGGTGAGCGGCCGACTCGAGCATCTCCAGCAGATCGAAGTCAGAGCCGTCGTCGGCGGTCTCGAATGCGGAGAAGTTCTGGATCAGCCCCGTGCGCACCTTCTGTCGCCGGAAATAGTCCATCGTCGCGTTCGACAGTATGCGCGGGAAGACCAGCGGCAACTCTCCCGCAGGGCGATCGCAATAACTTTCCGCGAGTCTGATCATGGCATCCTGCACGATGTCGAGCGCGGCATCGTCATCCCTCACGGCGTAGGCGGTGCGCTTGAAGGCGCGCTTCTCGACGCTGCGCAGAAAGTCGGACAGTTCTTTGTCGGTGGCCAAGAGGGGGCGCCGCGGGGTGGCGCAAGCAAAACGGCGCGATTATGGCACTGCCCCACCGCCGGCCGCGGTGGTGTCGCGCGGACCGCGAATGCACTTGTGCGCAATGTCATAATGTTGCTCTGCACAACAGTTCGGTCTCGAGTGCGGCGCCCGATCCCGAGGCTGGCCGCGGCAGACTGCGCAGGTTCCGCTGCCGCCTCACGAGGGCGCGCTTAGGGGCACCGATGGTTTTTCGTCAGAGAAATTCACAAAGGTTTGAAATGGACATGTCTGCCGCTGAAGTCAAGCGCGCCGCGACGGCGCAAGCCTCCCCCCCCACCGACCCGAACGGCTCCGAGATACTGGTGCGCTGCCTTCAGGCAGAAGGAGTCAAGTATCTTTGGGGTTATCCCGGCGGCGCGGTGCTCTACATCTACGACGCGCTCTACAAGCAGGACACCATTCAGCATGTCCTGGTACGCCACGAGCAGGCGGCGGTGCATGCGGCCGATGGCTTCGCGCGCGCAACGGGCGAGGTTGGCGTCGCGCTCGTCACCTCCGGGCCGGGGGTGACGAACGCCGTCACCGGCATCGCGACCGCGTACATGGATTCGATCCCGATGGTGATCGTGACAGGCCAGGTGCCGACGCACGCGATCGGGCTCGACGCTTTCCAGGAGTGCGACACCGTGGGCATCACGCGGCCGGTCGTGAAGCACAACTTCCTCGTCAAGGACGTGCGTGACCTGGCGATGACGATGAAGAAGGCGTTTCACATCGCCCGCACCGGCCGGCCAGGGCCAGTGGTGGTCGACATTCCGAAGGATGTCTCACTCAGCCGTACGCCGTTCAGCTACCCGGAGAGCGTGGGCATGCGCTCTTACAACCCGGTCAAGAAGGGCCACGGCGGGCAGATCCGCAAGGCGGTGCAATTGCTGCTCAGCGCGAAGCGGCCCTACATCTACACCGGCGGCGGCGTCGTGCTCGGCAATGCGTCGGCCGAACTGCGCGAACTCGCTGATCTTCTTGGCTACCCCTGCACCAACACGCTGATGGGGCTCGGTGCCATTGCGGCCAGTGATTCGAAGTTCCTCGGCATGCTCGGCATGCACGGTACCTACGAAGCCAACATGACGATGCAGCATTGCGACGTGCTGCTTGCGATCGGCGCCCGTTTCGATGATCGCGTGATCGGCAACCCTAAGCACTTCGCTTCGGTCGAACGCAAAATCATTCACGTCGACATCGACCCCTCGTCGATTTCCAAGCGGGTGAGGGTCGACATCCCGATCGTCGGCGACGTGCGCGACGTGTTGCAGGAATTGATCGCGCAGGTACGCGAGGCGCAGGCCCGCCCGAACCCCGATTCACTCGCGTCCTGGTGGAGCCAGATCAGCGAATGGCGCAAGGGCGAATGCCTGAAGTACCGGAACAGCACCGAAGTCATCAAGCCGCAGTTCGTCGTCGAGACGCTGGGCAGGCTGACGAAGGATTCGGACGTCTACATCACGTCGGATGTCGGCCAGCACCAAATGTGGGCGGCGCAGTACTTCCGATTCGAGTCGCCGCGGCGCTGGATCAATTCCGGCGGCCTTGGCACGATGGGCGTGGGCCTGCCTTACGCGATGGGCATTAAGCTTGCGAAGCCCGATTCCGACGTCTTCTGCATCACGGGCGAAGGCTCGATCCAGATGTGCATCCAGGAGTTGTCGACCTGCCTGCAATACAAGACGCCGGTCAAGATCGTGTCGCTGAACAACCGCTACCTGGGAATGGTGCGTCAGTGGCAGCAGATCGACTACGAAGGCCGCTATTCGCACAGCTACATGGATGCGCTGCCTGATTTCGTCAAGCTGGCCGAGGCCTATGGCCACGTCGGGCTGCTCGTCGAGAAGCCGGGCGATGTGGAAGCCGCGTTGCGCGAGGCGATCCGATTGAAGGATCGCACCGTGTTTCTCGACATCCGCACTGACCCGACCGAGAACGTCTGGCCGATGGTCAAGCCGGGGCAGGGCATCAGCGAGATGCTGCTGGGGTCGGAAGACCTGTGACGCGCCGCACGCAGGCGTTGGCCCGGGGGTTACCGCCACCGGGCCGGCGTCGGCGGAACGCACTTCACAACAGCGGCTGAAATTCTTTTCAAGACCACTTTACTGAAGCGTGGCCAAGCTCCGCCGGTTACCGCCGGCAGTGTGAAGAGCGCGCTGGACAAGGCACCATGAAACACATCATCGCCCTGCTGCTCGAAAACGAGCCTGGCGCGCTGTCGCGCGTCGTCGCTCTCTTTTCCGCGCGCGGCTACAACATCGAGAGCCTGACCGTCGCACCCACCGAGGACGCGTCGCTGTCACGCATGACGATCGTCACGACCGGCTCGGACGAGGTGATCGAGCAGATCACCAAGCACCTCAACCGCCTGATCGAGGTGGTGAAGGTGGTCGATCTGACAGAAGGCAGCTTCACCGAACGCGAACTCATGCTGATCAAGGTGCGTGCGGTCGGCAAGGAGCGCGAGGAGATGAGCCGCATGGCCGACATCTTTCGCGGCCGCATCATCGACGTCACCGAGAAGAGCTACACGATCGAACTCACGGGCGACACGTCCAAGCTCGACGCGTTCCTGCAGGCGATCGATCGCGCGGCCATCCTCGAGACGGTGCGCACTGGCGCCAGCGGCATCGGACGGGGCGAGCGCATCCTGCGCGTGTAAGGGGCAACAGCGGGCCCGCGCTCCGGGCCCTTCGACTTTTCATATGGAGAAGGCAACATGAAGGTTTATTACGACAAGGACGCGGATCTGAGCCTCATCAAGGGCAAGAGCGTGACGATCATCGGCTACGGATCGCAGGGCCACGCGCACGCGCAGAACCTGAACGACAGCGGCGTCAAGGTGACGGTCGGTCTGCGCAAGGGCGGCGCGAGCTGGGCGAAGGCGGAGAAGGCGGGCCTGAGGGTCGCCGAGGTTGCAGACTCGGTCAAGGCGGCGGATGTTGTCATGATGCTGCTGCCCGACGAGCAGATCGCCGCCGTCTACAACGCCGACATCGGCCCGAACATGAAGCAGGGCGCATCGCTCGCGTTTGCGCACGGCTTCAACGTGCACTACGGCCAGGTCGTGCCGCGCGCCGACCTCGACGTCTGGATGGTTGCGCCGAAGGCGCCCGGCCACACGGTGCGCTCGACCTACACCCAGGGCGGCGGCGTGCCGCACCTTATCGCGGTGCACGCCGACAAGTCCGGCAAGGCACGCGACCTGGCCCTGAGCTACGCCACCGCGAACGGCGGCGGCAAGGCGGGCGTGATCGAGACCAACTTCCGCGAAGAGACCGAGACCGATCTGTTCGGCGAGCAGGCCGTGCTGTGCGGCGGCACGGTCGAGTTGATCAAGGCCGGCTATGAGACCCTGGTCGAGGCCGGCTACGCGCCCGAGATGGCGTACTTCGAGTGTCTGCACGAGTTGAAGCTGATCGTCGACCTGATCTACGAGGGCGGCATCGCGAACATGAACTACTCGATCTCGAACAATGCCGAGTACGGCGAGTACGTGACGGGCCCGAAGATCGTCAACGACGAGACGCGAAACGCGATGCGGCAGGCCCTGAAAGACATTCAGACCGGCGAATACGCGAAGAGCTTCATTCTCGAGAACCGCGCCGGTGCGCCGACACTGCTGTCGCGGCGCCGCCTCACTTCCGAGCATTCAATCGAGGTCGTCGGCGAGCAGTTGCGCGCGATGATGCCGTGGATCAAGAAGAACCGGCTCGTCGACCAGAGTCGCAACTGATCCGCATCTGAACCAGCAGCGCGCGGCGCCTCGCATCAAGCGGGGCACCGTCGAGGGTTGCTGCGGTATCCTCGGTCGAGCCATGCATCGGACAACGCCGCACACGCCATGACAGACGAAGAGGACGCAGTCGACGTCGCCGACCCGGGGTCGGATCGCGACGAATTCTCGCCTTCGCGCCCGCGGCGAAAGGGCATCTACATCCTGCCCAATCTGTTCACGCTCGCCGCCTTGTTTGGCGGCTTCTACGCGATCGTGATGGCGATGAACGGGCGCTTCGAGCAGGCCGCGATCGGCGTCTTCTGCGCCATGGTGCTAGACAGCCTCGACGGCCGAGTGGCGCGCATGACGAACACGCAAAGCACTTTCGGCGAGCAGATGGACAGCTTGTCGGACATGGTTTCGTTCGGCGCTGCGCCAGGGCTGGTGATGTACGAATGGGCGCTGAAAGATCTGGGCAAACTCGGCTGGCTGGCCGCATTCGTATATTGCGCGTCGGCAGCGCTGCGACTGGCACGCTTCAACACCAACATCACGGTCGTCGACAAGCGCTTCTTTCAGGGCTTGCCCAGCCCTGCGGCGGCGGCGATCGTGATGGGCTTCATCTGGGTGCTCGACGACGCTGGCTTCAAGGGATATCACGAAGGCCGCTGGCTCGATTGGACGGCTTTCGCGATCACGCTGTACGCCGGATTGACGATGGTCACCAACGTGCCGTTCTACAGCTTCAAGGTTGTGAGCTTCAAGCGCAGCGTGCCCTTCATCGTCATCGTCGCGATCGCCCTTGGTATCGCGGTGATCAGCTTTCACCCGCCATTCGTGCTGTTCGCGATGTTCGTGGTCTACGGCTTGTCTGGCTACGCGGTGTACGTGTGGCGGCGCATGAAGGGCCGGCCCGTCAGCCTGATCTCGACCTCGACCGACGAGCCGGAAGAAAAAGGGCTGCACCGGTGATGCGCCAAGAGGACGCCCTCGCGCCCACTCATGCTACATTCGCGCCATGAGCCCGCGTCAGCCCGCCTTGCTACGACTTCTTGGAGTGATCCGGGCACGCTGACGTTCGTCTTCTGAATTCGTCTTCACGGCCCGCATGCAACCCGCAGCGGGCCGTTTTGTTTTGTGGCGCGGGTTGTGACCTTCAACAACCCATCGCCTTCGTTCGACCCAGGAGAAAAATCATGACTGACAAGATCATCATCTTCGACACCACGCTGCGTGACGGCGAGCAGTCCCCCGGCGCGTCGATGACGCGCGAAGAGAAGTTGCACATCGCGCGCCAGCTCGAGCGGCTGAAGGTGGACGTGATCGAGGCTGGCTTCGCGGCGTCGAGCAATGGCGACTTCGAGGCGGTGAAGGCGATCGCCGCGGCCATCAAGGACAGCACCGTGTGCTCGCTCGCACGCGCCAACGATCGCGACATCGCGCGTGCCGCCGAGGCCCTGAAGGGTGCCGCGTCGTCGCGCGTGCACACCTTCATCGCGACGAGCGCGCTGCACATGGAGAAGAAGCTGCGCATGACGCCCGATCAGGTCTTCGAGCAGGCGCGGCTCTCGGTGCGCTTTGCGCGCAACCTGACCGCCGATGTCGAGTTCTCGCCCGAGGACGGCTACCGTTCGGACCCCGACTTCCTGTGCCGCGTGCTTGAAGCCGTGATCGACGAAGGCGCGACGACGATCAACATCCCCGACACCGTCGGCTATGCGATACCCGAGCTCTACGGGCAGTTCATCCGCAGGCTGCGAGAGCGCATCCCGAATGCCGACAAGGCGGTCTGGTCGGTGCACTGCCACAACGATCTCGGCATGGCGGTCGCGAATTCGCTCGCCGGCGTGATGCAGGGCGGGGCGCGCCAGATCGAATGCACGATCAACGGCCTCGGTGAGCGCGCGGGGAATTGCTCGCTCGAAGAGGTCGTGATGGCGCTCAAGACGCGCAAGGACTACTTCGGTTTCGAGATCGGTATCGACGCGACACACATCGTTCCGGCATCGCGGCTTGTTGCACAGACGACCGGCTTCGTCGTCCAGCCGAACAAGGCGGTGGTCGGCGCCAACGCATTTGCGCATGCGTCCGGCATCCATCAGGATGGTGTGCTCAAGGCACGCGACACCTACGAGATCATGCGCGCCGAGGACGTCGGCTGGTCGGCCAACAAGATCGTGCTCGGCAAGCTGTCGGGGCGCAACGCGTTCAAGCAGCGCCTGATGGAACTCGGCATCACGCTCGAGTCCGAGGCTGAGGTGAACGCCGCGTTCACTCGCTTCAAGGAACTTGCCGACCGCAAGAGCGATATCTTCGACGAGGACATCATTGCGCTCGTGATGGACGAGTCCGTCACCGTCGAGCAGGAGCACTATCGGCTGCTCGCGCTGTCGCAACGCTCCGAAACCGGTGAGCGCCCGCACGCGAGCGTCGCGTTTGCCGCCGGCGATGTCGAACTCCACGGCGAGAGTGACGGTAACGGGCCGGTCGATGCGAGCCTGAAGGCGATCGAGTCGAAGTTGCAGACTGGCGCCGAAATGCTGCTCTATTCGGTCAATGCGATCACTTCGGGCAGCACAGAATCGCAAGGCGAAGTGACGGTGCGCCTGCAACACGGCGGACGCGTCGTCAACGGTGTGGGGGCCGACCCGGACATCGTCGTTGCGTCGGCCAAGGCCTATTTGTCGGCGCTGAACAAGCTGCAGAGCAAGATGGAACGCGTCGCCGCGCAGGGTTGACGCATGCCGCGTTTTCGGTGCGACCAAGCGGCGTCGAGGGATGGGGGTTCGGCATAGAGAGAGGGAACTTGAGGAAGTGCGCGTAAGTTTTTGATCTTGCAGAATATTTTTCTTTCCCCTAGACTGCGCCGACGACCTGACCCGAGGATGCTGCGTTGTTGACTTTGCGAACCCTTCACACCGGCCTGCGGCGCTCGTCGCGGATTTTGCTCATTGCACTGCTGACGCCGGCGCTGATGCAGTTCGCGCAAGCCGCGCCGAGCTCGTCGAAAGCGGCCAAGAGTGCTGCAACGTCGTCCGCCAAGGCGTCGTCGAAGGCGTCTACCAAGTCAATACGGGTCAAGAAGTCGCAAGTGCGTAGCGCGGTTCGTGTTTCTGCCGAGCGGCCGTCGTTCGGCGCGCTGTATGGTCTGCACGGCACGAGCGATCCGCTCGATCTCAAGTCGAGCGTGGCATTCGTACTCGATCAAGACACGCATGAAGTGTTGCTGAGCAAGAACGCGCAGGCGGTGCTGCCGATCGCCTCGATCACGAAGTTGATGACGGCAGTCGTCGTCACCGACGCGCAATTGCCGCTCGACGAGATGCTCACCGTGACGCAGGATGACGTCGACACCGAAAAGGGCAGCCGCTCGCGCCTGACCGTCGGCACGCGGCTGAGCCGCGAAGAGATGCTCCACCTCGCGCTGATGTCGTCCGAGAACCGCGCAGCACACGCGCTCGGGCGTACCTACCCGGGCGGGCTCGACGTGTTTGTCGCGCGCATGAACGCGAAGGCGCAGGCGCTCGGCATGGTCAACACGCACTATGTCGAGCCGACGGGCCTGTCGAGCAAGAACCAGTCGAGCGCGCGCGATCTGGCCACGCTTGTCAACGAGGCGCACCAGCACGCGCTGATCCGCGAGTTGTCGACCTCGAGCGAGTACCAGGTCGAAGTCGGTCGCAACGAGTTGACGTTTCGCAATACCAACGGCCTGGTGCGCAGCCCGGAGTGGAACATCGGTGTTCAGAAAACGGGCTACATCTCCGAGGCGGGGCGTTGCCTGGTCATGCAGGCGCAGATGGCAGGCCGCAAGCTGATCATGATCTTCCTCGATTCGGCCGGAAAGTATTCGCGCATTGCTGATGCCGAGCGGGTGCGTCGCTGGATCACCGAGAACGCGCCAGCGGCCGCCGCGAATCCCTCGGTACATGCCGACACGTCGTTGCACTCCTGAGTACGCTCGCGTTGTCCGCCGCATCGGCGCGCGGCGCAGCGCGGCGCCTCGCTGCGATCAATGAGCCCCGTCCTGCCCTAGACGCGGTGTCCGAGGACGCCGGATATCTGCACCGCCACCAACCTGAGCCGATCGAGCCAGGCCTCTTCAAGCCGATCCGCGGGCGCCGAGATCGACAGGCCGGCAACGAGCTTGTGCTGATCGTCGTAGATCCCTGCCGCCATGCAGCGCACGCCGAGTTCGAGTTCCTCGTCGTCACGTGCGACGCCGCTCTGGCGGACCTTCGCCAACTCGCGCTCGAGCGCGGCGAGTTCGGTGATGCTGTTGCGCGTCTGGCCGGCCAGACCGGTGCGCGTCGCATAGGCGCGCACGCGCTGGGCGTCGTCCTGTGCCAGGAAGAGCTTGCCGACAGAGGTCAAATGCAGCGGCGCGCGACCGCCGACCGCGCGCACGACCTGCATGCCCGAGCGTTCGCTGTAGGTGCGCTCGATGTAGACGATCTCGTCGCCTTGACGCATCGACAGGTTCACCGGTTGGTGCGTCAGTTTGTGCAGCTCTCGCATTGGGCCGAGCGCTGCGTCGCGCACGTCGAGTCGTGCCTTCACCAGATTGCCGAGTTCGAGCAGCCGCATGCCGAGGCGATAGCTGCCGGCCTGCGGTCGCTCGACGAAGCCGCCAATGGTCAGATCGTTCAGGATGCGATGCGCGGTCGACGGATGCAGGCCGGTCTGTTCGGCGATCACCTTGAGCGACACCGGGTCCTGGTACGACGCGAGCACGTCGAGAAGGCCGAAGGTCCGCTCGAGCACCTGAATCGCCGGCGTGTCGGAAGTCTTCTTCGTCATGTCGGGCATTTTGCCCCAGCTGGTTTTGTATCGCGGAAACTCAGGGCGACAGGCGAAACCAATCGGATCGCGGCGGGCCGTGCCGGAGTCACGCACTGATGCACACCGTGTCACGCTCTCGCCGATCGCCCTCGCGCGGGTTGTTGTTGCGTCGCTTGCAGTCGCGCAGTGCGGTCCTGGGTATCGCCATGACGATGCTGTTGTGCGGCTGCGGCATGCCGGCGCAGGGTCAGCCATCGGACGCGGAGGTTGTTGTCGCCGCTGCCGGTGCCGCGCCCGCCGTTGCCGTCCCGGCGGGAGACACCCATGCCAAGCCGGCCGCACCAGGCGGCGCTGCGGCCGCCGCGCCACCCGCATCTGCGGCTTCGGGCGGTCGGGCGTTGAACTGGATTGCCGTGCCACGTATCGCGGGTCGGCTGACGAGCAAGGACCTCGGCATCGTGATCAACATCGCCGATCCGTATTCGGTCGAGGTCGGTGACTACTACATTCGCGCGCGCAAGCTTGCGCCGGCGCAGGTCCTGCGCGTCGAACTGCCGGTGCGCGCCAAGCTCTCGCCGGACGAGTTTCGCGCCTTCGACCGCAAGGTCTCGGCCTACTTCGGTGCCGACATTCAGGCCCTTGCGCTCGCCTGGGTGAAGCCATGGGCCGTGTCTTGCAACTCGATCACCGCGGCGCTCGCGCTCGGCTTCGATGGCGAATTGTGCGAACGCAGTTGCGATCCCCCGCTGCGCTTCTCGCCGTACTTCAACTCGCCGTCGACGCGCCCCTATGTCGATCTCGGCCTGCGGCCGTCGATGCTGCTCGCGGCCGACGACGTTGCGGGCGCCAAGGCGATGATCGATCGCGGCGTGGCGTCGGACAGCACACTCGGACTGCGCGGCGCGCCGCCGGTGAACGCGTATTTCGTCATCACGCCGGACAAGGCACGCAGCACGCGCGCTTACTTCTTCCCCCCGCCGGGCCGGCTGGATCGGATCGGCATGGACGTGCATGTCGAGCGTGCGACCGCGCTCGAGAACGTCGACCGCGTGCTGATCTACCTGACCGGCGCGGTACGCGTCTCAAAGCTCGACACGATCGGCTGGGTGCCGGGCGGGGTGGGGGACCACCTCACCTCGGCCGGCGGCGTGCTCGACGGCAGCGGCAGCCAGATGAGCGCGACCGCATGGATCGCGTCGGGCGCGACGGCGAGCTACGGCACCGTCAGCGAACCCTGCGCGCATCCGCAAAAGTTTCCCCACAGCCAGGTGCTGCTGTTGCAGTACGCGCAGGGCAGCAGCGTGATCGAAGCCTACTGGAAGAGCGTCGCCTGGCCGCAGCAGGGTGTGTTCATCGGCGAGCCCCTTGCCGCGCCATTTGCGCGGCGCAAGTAGTTTCGGCGCCATTCGCGCGGCGCAAGTAGATCCGGCACCATTCGCGCGCCGAAAGTGAATGCGGCGCCGTTCCGGCCTGCGCCAATGACCCAGGCGCCGGTCGCAATCAAGTCGGCACGCCAGCTCTTGAGTATTCGTCTTCCGACGCCTTGATTGCAGCGACGCCGCAGCGCACGGCGCCCTCGAGTGTCGCGGGGTAGGGCCCGTCGACGTAGTCGCCCGCG
This sequence comes from uncultured beta proteobacterium, assembly GCA_963774675.1. Classification (GTDB taxonomy): domain Bacteria; phylum Pseudomonadota; class Gammaproteobacteria; order Burkholderiales; family Burkholderiaceae_C; genus CAIKUF01. The sequence continues at coordinate 857,315 of CAVZFV010000014.1, forward strand.
GCGACGATTCCTTGCGCAATGCGCTGCGCGGGCCGCTGCAGGCCGGGCGTGCACAGGAAGGTGGCGCGCTTTTCGGTGAAGACACGGACCAGTTCGAACGGCGCCTTCACCTGGTCCGACAGCGCCGCGACTGCCTGCGCCAGCACGGCCGCTGCGGTCGCCTCGTTGCCTTTCGCGGCCCAGGCCGAGGCGCCGCTGATCACGAATGCGAACACGCCGTCCATGCCGCGCAGCCGCCCGAGATCGAACACGAACTGCGCCGGCGCGCCGGCACTGTCGCGCAGCGCCAGCATCGGGTGTGCGAGCTGGGTGCCAGCGCTGCGCAGCACGACCGTCGTGATCGGCTCATGGTGCAGGGCTAGAGCGCGCTCGGCCCAGTCTGGGGCGAATGGTCGCGCCAGGCGCGCGGTCTCCACATTGCTCGCCGCGAGGACGACGGCGTCGAAGTGCTCGCCGTCGACACGCCAGCCGGCGCGCGGCGAGGCGGCGTCGTGATCAACCGGCTCGATGCACCCGGCGCGCCGCGACAGTCGAACCCGGGCGCCGCGAGTGACAAGCCAGCCGATCGCGGCATCGGGCCACAGGGCGCCCAGATCGACGCGCGGCAACAGAAGGTCGGCCGAGCCGGGGCCCGAGAACAGTGCATCTTGCAGTACGCGCAGAAAAACGCTCGCGCTTGCGAGGTGGGCCGGGGTGTTGAGCGCCGCGACGCACAGGGGATCGATCAGGTCGGCGCGGATGCGCGGCGGCAGGCGCGCGGCCAGTTGGGCGACCGTCAGCGCTTCGTCGCAGCGAAAGCCGGCTCGCGCCCAGGCACTCGCCGCGGCGAGCAGTGCGAACCTTTCGCGCCAGCGCCAGCCCTTGCGCAAGAGTACCGCGCGTGCGAAGGCCAGCGCCGGAGGGCCGGCCCTCAGTCTGAGTGCCGTGCCGTCGGCAAACGGCATGACGAGCGGCATGCGCAACAGGACCTGTTGCGGCTCGACACCGACCTGCGCCATCAAGCGCAGCGTCTCGGTGTAGGCGCCGATCAGGATGTGCTGGCCGTTGTCGAGCGCAAGCCCGTCGGACTCGACACGGCGTGCGCGCCCGCCGGCTGCGGCCGACATCTCGAACAGGCTGACGGCGTGTCCGCGCGCGGTCGCCTCGACCGCGGCGGCGAGGCCGGCCCAGCCCGCGCCGACCACGGCAACGTGCATCAGTGGCCGCGCCAGTTGGTGCGCATCGCGATCCAGAGTTTGCGCAGCGGCGTGAGAGAAATGCGCTGGTGCAGTACCTGGAAGTGCTCGGCCTCGATCTCGCGCAGCAAGGTGCGGTAGATGTTGGCCATCATCAGGCCGGGCTTTTGCGCCTGGCGATCGGCCTCGGGGAGGAGTGCGACCGCCTCGTCGTAGCAGCGGTGCGCGCGCTCGGCCTGGAAGCGCATCAAGGCGTCGAAGCGACCACCGTACGCATAGGGTGGTGAGGTGCGCAGCAACTCGTGTGCCTTGACGTCAAAACGTTGGAGTTCGGAGATCGGCAGATAGATGCGCCCGCGCCGTGCGTCGTCCCCCACGTCGCGAATGATGTTCGTCAGTTGCATCGCCAGGCCGAGCTTGTGCGCATAGGCCACCGTCGCATCCTCGGTCCGGCCGAAGATGTTGGCGGCAACCTCGCCGACCACGCCTGCGACGCGATGGCAGTACCGCGTCAGCGTCGGGAAGTCGATGTAGCGGGTCTGCGTCAGGTCCATCTCGCAGCCGTCGATCACGGCGGCCAGGTGCGCCGCCGTGATGCCGTAGGCCGCCACATGCGGCATCAGTGCCTGCATGACCGGGTGGCTCGGATGGCCGTCGAAGCTTGCCGCCACCTCGGTGCGCCACCAGGCGAGCTTTGTCGCCGCGACGCCCGGGTCGCTGACCTCGTCGACCACGTCGTCCACCTCACGGCAGAACGCGTAGAACGCGGTGATCGCCGCGCGCCGCGGCGGCGGCAGGAAAAGGAACGCGTAATAGAAGCTCGACCCGCTGCGCGTCGCCTTCTGCTGCACGTATTCGGCTGGCGTCACGCGTGCCCCTCGCGTATGAGCGCGCGCGGTGATCGCATCGTGATCGCGCGCCATGCAAGCGCCGGCGCATCCCCCCAATCCAGCGTCGGTCGCGACTGCATTGCAACGTGGTCTTCGCGTGCAGTCTTGCGCAGGATGCGCAGACCGCCCTGCACGACGAAGCGAAGCTCCCAACCGGCGCGCCCGGGGATGCGATGTACCAGCGGCGCGCCGCTCTCCATCATTTCGCGCGTCCATGCGACCAGGTCCGCAACAAGCGCGCGCACCTGTGCGTTCGCAGCGCCCTCAAGCAGGCAGCTCGCGTCGACGCCGAATCGACGCGCGTCGGCTAGCGGCACATAGAGCCGCCCGCGTCGGCGGTCCACGCTCAAGTCCTGCCAGAAGTTGGCAAGCTGCAGCGCGCAGCAGATCGCGTCCGACTGGCGAAGTGATTGCGCGTCGGCGATGCCGTACAAATGCAGCATCAGACGGCCCACGGGATGCGCCGATCGGCGGCAGTAGTCAAGCAGCGCGGGGCGGTCGGCGTAGGACGTTTGCACAACGTCCTGCCGGAAGGCGCTGAGCAGATCGGTCAGCAGCGACAGCGGCAGAGCATGTTGGCGCAAGGCTTGCGCGAGCGGATCGAAGACAGCGCGCCAGCGCATCGAGGGCACCTGACCGGAGGCGGTCGCGTGCAGATCGGCTTCGAAGTCGGCAAGGTCGGCGAGCCGCTGGCGCGCCGTCGCGTCGCCTTCGTCGGCCAGATCGTCGGCGCAGCGTGCATAGGCGTAGATCGCGCGCACCGCGGGCCGCAGTGCGCGCGGGCACAGCAGCGACGCGACCGGGAAGTTCTCGTAGTGTTCGACGCTCACAGGCCGCCATTGTCCATGCTGCAGTGAGCTTGCCCCCGGCGGCCGGATCGGCGCAACGATGCTCTCGCCGCTGCGCCCGTGGCGCCCGTTGCCGGCGACGGTCGTGGCGCGCTTTCGCGTCAGGCCGCCCGCCGTCATGGTTGCGCCACGGTGTCGGACGCAGGCAGCTAAAATAGCAGGTTGACCGGATCGCAGCCTGCGGGACGGCGCGGCCGCCCGCAGCGGCCGCACCTCTCCGCTGACCCCTTCGCGCGGGTGGCGAAATTGGTAGACGCACCAGGTTTAGGTCCTGACGCCAGCGATGGTGTGGGGGTTCGAGTCCCCCCCCGCGCACCAGCAACGATTATTGAAAGCTCCCCGAACATCATGGCCGTGAACGTTGAGAACCTTGAAAAACTCGAGCGTCGCATCACGCTGACGCTGCCCGCCTCCGCGATCACGCAAGAGGTCGAGACGCGCCTGCGCAAGCTCGCGCGCACGGTGAAGGCCGCCGGCTTTCGCCCCGGCAAGGTGCCGATGAGCGTCGTCACCCAGCGCTACGGCTACTCGGTTCACTACGAGGTGATGAACGACAAGGTCAGCCGCGCCTTCGCGGACGCGGCAAGCGAGGCCAAGCTGCGCGTCGCCGGCGCGCCGCGAATCGCCGAGAAGCAAGGCGCACCCGAAGGCGAACTCGCGTTCGACGCCACCTTTGAGGTCTATCCCGATGTCAAGCTCGGCGACTTGTCGCAAGCCGAGGTCGAGCGTGCCGCAACCGAAGTGACCGAGGCCGCGATCGACAAGACGCTCGAGATCCTGCGCAAGCAGCGCCGCACGTTTGCGTTGCGCGCACAGACCGAGCCCGCGGCCGAAGGCGACCGTGTGACGATCGACTTCGAGGGCAAGATCGACGGAACGCCATTCGAAGGCGGCAAGGCCGATAGCTTCCAGTTCATCGTCGGCGAGGGCCAGATGCTTGCCGCGTTCGAGAGCGCGGTGCGCGGCATGAAGGCGGGCGACTCAAAGACCTTCCCGCTGCAGTTCCCCGACGACTATCAGGGAAAGGATGTGGCCGGCAAGGAAGCCGACTTCATGGTCACCCTGAAGAAGATCGAAGCACAACACCTGCCCGAAGTCAACGCGGCGCTCGCGAAGTCGCTTGGCATCAAGGAGGGCACGATCGAAGCCCTGCGCGCCGACATCAAGCGCAACCTCGAGCGCGAAGTCAAGTTCCGCGTGTTGGCGCGCAACAAGGCGGCAGCGATGGAGGCGCTCGCGAAGTCGGCCGAACTCGACGTGCCGGAGACGCTCGTCAACGGCGAGACCGAACGCATGATCGAGGCGGCACGCGAAGACCTGAAGAAGCGCGGTGTGAAGGACGCCGACAAGGCGCCGATCCCACCCGAGTTGTTCAAGCCGCAGGCCGAACGCCGCGTGCGCCTTGGCCTCGTCGTCGCCGAACTCGTGCGCGCGAACAACCTGCAGGCCAAGCCCGATCAGTTACAGGCGCACCTCGAAGAGATGGCGCAGAGCTACGAGAAGCCGTCCGAAGTCGTGCGCTGGTATCTCGGCGATCGCCAGCGCATGGCCGAAGTCGAGGCCGTCGTCGTCGAGAACAACGTGACGCAGTTCGTGCTCGGCCAGGCCAAGGTCGTCGACAAGGCGCTGCCCTTTGACGAGTTGATGGCGAGCTGAGCGCGCTGCGCGGTCGCGAAACAGCCGCAAGCGCGGCACGGTTGATCGGCCGCCGACATAATCGTCACTCTCTCGACGCTACACACTTGCAAGGAAACTTCATGAGCGCGCTGGACACCCAAAACCTCGGCCTCGTGCCGATGGTCATCGAGCAATCGGGACGCGGTGAGCGCGCCTACGACATCTACAGTCGCCTGCTGCGCGAGCGCCTGATCTTCCTCATAGGGCCGGTCAACGATCAGACGGCCAACGTGGTCGTTGCGCAACTGCTGTTCCTCGAAAGTGAGAACCCGGACAAGGACATCTCGCTCTATATCAACTCGCCCGGGGGCTCGGTCAGCGCGGGCTTGTCGATTTTCGACACGATGCAGTTCATCAAGCCCGATGTGTCGACCTTGTGCATGGGCATCGGCGCGAGCATGGGCGCCTTCCTGATGGCTGCAGGCGCGAAGGGCAAACGCTTCGCGCTGCCGAACTCGCGCATCATGATTCACCAACCGTCGGGCGGCGCGCAGGGGCAGGCGAGCGACATCGAGATCCAGGCGCGCGAAATCCTGAAGCTGCGCGAACGCCTGAACGTCATCCTCGCCGAGCGTACCGGCCAGACACTCGAGAAGATCCGACTCGATTCCGAGCGCGACTTCTTCATGTCTGCCGACGAGGCGAAGGATTACGGCCTGATCGATCAGGTGATCTCCAAGCGCGCCGTTGATCCGGCCAAGTCCTGACCCGGTCGGCGCCGCCGCGCGCCGCGTCGTCCGTTGCTTTCCTCCCATAGCGCCGAACTGCCGGGCGAAGCGCGCCCAGTCGCGGGCGTCGCGCGGCGTGCTTTGCACTATGATTCCCTGACGTTTCCCACGAGGATTCCAAGTCATGGCTGAAAAGAAGGGCACTTCGAGCGAGAAGGTTCTGTACTGCTCGTTTTGCGGCAAGAGCCAGCACGAGGTCAAGAAGCTGATCGCCGGTCCGTCAGTGTTCATTTGCGACGAATGCATCGAGCTGTGCAACGACATCATCCGCGATGAAGTTCCGGCGGAGGGGGCGCCGGCGCGCCCCCCCAAGTCCGACCTGCCGATCCCGAGCGAGATCAAGGCCAGCCTCGACCAATACGTGATCGGCCAGGAGGCCGCCAAGCGCATCCTGTCGGTCGCCGTCTACAACCACTACAAGCGCCTGAAGCACATGGCCGGCGCGAAGGACGAGGTCGAGCTTTCGAAGAGCAACATCATGTTGATCGGCCCGACCGGCTCGGGCAAGACGCTGCTCGCGCAGACGCTCGCGCGGCTGCTCAACGTCCCCTTCGTGATCGCCGACGCAACGACGCTGACCGAGGCCGGCTACGTCGGCGAGGATGTCGAGAACATCATCCAGAAGCTGCTGCAGAACTGCAACTACGACGTCGATCGCGCGCAGCGCGGGATTGTCTACATCGACGAGATCGACAAGATCTCGCGCAAGTCGGACAACCCGTCGATTACGCGCGACGTCTCAGGCGAAGGCGTGCAGCAGGCGCTGCTCAAGCTCGTCGAAGGCACGATGGCGAGCGTGCCGCCGCAGGGCGGGCGCAAGCACCCGAATCAGGACTTTCTGCAGATCGACACGACGAACATTCTGTTCATCTGTGGTGGCGCATTCGACGGGCTCGAGAAGGTGATTCAGAATCGGTCCGAGCAGTCAGGCATCGGCTTTGGCGCGACGGTCCGCAGCAAGAGCGACAAGAAGGTCTCCGAGGTGTTCCGCGAGGTGCTGCCCGAGGACATCATCAAGTTCGGGCTGATCCCGGAACTCGTCGGCCGCCTGCCGGTCGTGGCGACCTTGGGCGAGCTCAGCGACGACGCGTTGGTGCGCATCCTGACCGAGCCGAAGAATGCGCTTGTCAAGCAGTACCAGAAGCTTTTCGCGATGGACGATGTCGACCTCGAGATCCGCCCCTCGGCGCTCGCCGCGATCGCGCGCAAGGCGCTCGTTCGCAAGACGGGTGCGCGCGGCCTGCGCTCAATCATGGAACAGGCGTTGATCGACACCATGTTCGAATTGCCGACGCTCGAAGGCGTCGCCAAGGTCGTGCTCGACGAGCACACGATCGACGACGGCGCCAAGCCGCTGCTCGTGTATCGTGAGCAGAAGGCCAGTGCCTAGCAGAATCCCGAAAACAAGAAGGGCCTTTGCAACGGAGGTTCAAGCGAGCCGGTATCTCACCGGATTCGTCCGATGACCGGTCCCCGCAGCCGCCACGAGGCGATCCGCGGGTTCTTGCAATACGCATCCCGGGCCCCAGATGGGTTCGAGAAAGAGAGGTAAGCAATGTCCGGACATCCCGTTCTCCCCGCCGATCCGATCACGATGGCGCTGCTCCCGCTGCGCGACGTGGTCGTGTTTCCGCACATGGTGATTCCGCTGTTCGTCGGTCGCCCGAAATCGATCAAGGCACTCGAAGCCGCGATGGAGGCCGGCCGCCAGATCATGCTCGTCGCACAACGCGCGGCGGGCAAGGACGAGCCGAAGCCTGACGACATGTTCGAGGTCGGCTGCGTGTCGAGCATCCTGCAGATGTTGAAGCTCCCCGACGGCACTGTGAAGGTCCTCGTCGAAGGCGTGCAGCGTGCCAACACGATCTCGATCAGCGACAACGGCGAGCACTTCACCGCCGAGGTCAAGCCCGTGCCGCCCGAGGCCGACCCGAAGGCCGAGGTCGAGGCGCTGCGCCGCGCGGTGACGCAGCAGTTCGATCAGTACGTCAAGCTCAACAAGAAGATTCCGCCCGAGATCCTGACCTCGATCGCCGGCATCGACGACGCTGGGCGCCTGGCTGACACGATCGCAGCGCATCTGCCCCTGAAGCTCGAGGCCAAACAGTCCGTGCTCGACCTGTTCTCGATCGACAAGCGGCTCGAGAAGCTGCTCGAACTGCTCGAGCACGAAGTCGACATCCTGCAGGTCGAGAAGCGCATCCGCGGCCGCGTCAAGCGCCAGATGGAGAAGAGTCAGCGCGAGTACTACCTGAACGAGCAGGTCAAGGCGATCCAAAAGGAACTCGGCGATGGCGAAGAGGGCGCCGACCTCGAGGAACTCGAGAAGAAGATCATCGCCGCCAAGATGCCCAAGGACGCGCGCAAGAAGGTCGACGGTGAGCTCAAGAAATTGAAGCTGATGTCGCCGATGTCGGCAGAAGCGACCGTCGTGCGCAACTACATCGACACCCTGATCAACCTGCCCTGGAGCAAGAAGACCAAGATCAAGCACGATCTCGGCAACGCCGCGACCGTGCTCGACGAGGATCACTACGGGCTCGAGAAGGTCAAGGATCGCATCCTTGAGTACCTCGCGGTGCAGCAGCGTGTCGACAAGGTGAAAGCGCCCATCCTGTGCCTGGTCGGCCCCCCGGGCGTCGGCAAGACCTCGCTCGGCCAGAGCGTCGCACGCGCGACGGGACGCAAGTTCGTCCGCATGGCGCTCGGTGGCATGCGTGACGAGGCAGAGATCCGCGGCCACCGCCGCACCTACATCGGCTCGATGCCGGGCAAGGTGTTGCAGAGCCTGTCGAAGATCGGCACCCGGAACCCGCTGTTCCTGCTCGACGAGATCGACAAGCTCGGCATGGACTTCCGCGGCGACCCGTCGAGCGCGCTACTCGAGGTGCTCGACCCGGAGCAGAACCACACCTTCAGCGACCATTACGTCGAGGTCGATTTCGACTTGTCGGACGTGATGTTCATCGCCACCTCGAACTCGATGAACATTCCGCCGGCGCTGCTGGACCGGATGGAGGTGATCCGCCTGGCCGGGTACACCGAAGAGGAGAAGCTCAACATCGCGCAGCGCTACCTGCTGCCGAAGCAGCAGAAGAACAACGGTGTGAAGGACGACGAGGTCGAGATCACCGAGGCCGGGCTGCGAGGCATCATCCGCTACTACACGCGCGAAGCGGGCGTGCGTTCGCTCGAGCGCGAGATCAGCAAGATCTGCCGCAAGGTCGTCAAGGGCGTGCAGTTGAAGACGACGAGCGAGAAAGTTGTCGTCACCGAAGACAACCTGAACGACTTCCTCGGCGTGCGCAAGTTCGACTACGGCCGCGCAGAGAAGACGAACCAGGTCGGGCAGGTAGTTGGCCTGGCGTGGACCGAGGTCGGCGGCGACTTGCTGACGATCGAAGCGGCGGTGATGCCTGGCAAGGGCAACATCATCCGTACCGGTTCGCTCGGCGACGTGATGAAGGAATCGGTCGAAGCTGCGCGCTCGGTCGTGCGCAGCCGCGCGCGGCGCCTGGGCATCAAGGATGAGATGTTCGAGAAGCGCGACGTGCACATTCACGTGCCCGACGGCGCGACGCCGAAGGACGGGCCGAGCGCCGGTGCTGCGATGACGCTCGCCTTCGTCTCGGCGCTGACCGGCATCCCGGTGAAGGCCGAGGTCGCGATGACGGGCGAAATCACGCTGCGCGGCGAGGTCACTGCGATTGGTGGCTTGAAGGAGAAGCTGCTCGCCGCGCACCGCGGTGGCATCAAGACCGTGCTGATCCCGGAAGAAAACGCGAAGGACCTGCAGGACATCCCGGCCAACGTCAAGAATCACCTCGAGATCGTGCCGGTGAAGTGGATCGATCAGGTGCTCGAACTGGCGCTCGACACGATGCCCAAGCCCTTGCCCGACGACGAGCTTCCGAAGGTCGAGCCCAAGCCCGAGGCGGGCGCCGCGGCGATCGGTGGCGCCGAGTCGCTGCCGCATTGAGGACGCACGCGCGGCATCGTTTTGACGGTGCCGCGTGTCCTCCTCCTGTGGTTATAATGCGCAGCTTGATCGGGTCAGCATAGCGGGCTCGGTCGAAGCAATGCGGGAGTAGCTCAGTTGGTAGAGCGCAACCTTGCCAAGGTTGAGGTCGAGAGTTCGAGACTCTTCTCCCGCTCCAGATTCAAGAAGGGAAGCCGAGGCTTCCCTTTTTCATGTGCGCCCAGCATGGGCGCACTCCCGGAGGTGCAAGTCCTCCCGTAAGTTGATCACAGCGAACGAAGCGAAGCGCAACTGCAAGAGGGTGACCGATTGTGGAGAGGAAGCGTGGAGCGACGCTGCGAGCCGATGAACAAGAACCGGATAGAAGGCGCTGCCAAGCAGGGCGAGCGGGCATGAAACCGCAAAGCTCTCGTGATCAAGGCTCAGGCGGCGTAAATCGGGCGGTTGTGCAGCGAAGGAGTGCGTTCTTACCTGGGGAGACCTTGGCCAACGTGCTGCTGGACGAGGTGGACAAGGAACTGGAGCGCAGGGGCCACAGCTTCGTACGCTACGCTGACGATGCGAACGTCTATGTTCGCAGCCGCCGGGCAGGCGAGCGGGTGATGGCGCTGCTCAAGGGCATGTATAGCAGGCTGAATCTGCAGATCAACGAATCCAAGAGCGCGGTGGACAGCGTGCTCGGCCGCAAGTTCCTGGGCTACAGCTTGTGGGTAGCCCGGGGCGGCGAGGTCCGGCGCCGGGTGGCTGACAAGCCGCTGGCGACGTTCAAGCAGCGGGTGCGTCAACTGACGCGCCGCAGCGGCGGACGGAGCATGCAGGCAGTGGTGGATGGGCTGCGGCCGTATCTGCTGGGGTGGAAGGCGTACTTCGGTCTGTCGCAGACACCTGGCGTCTGGCGCAAGCTGGACGAAGGCCTGCGGCACCGGCTGCGAGCGATCCAGCTCAAGCAGTGGCGCCATGGCACCACCATCTACCGCGAACTGCGTGCGCTGGGAGCCAAGCCCAATGTTGCAAGACAGGTGGCGGCCAACAGCCGTCGCTGGTGGCGCAACAGCGGGTTGCTGCTCAACAGCGTGCTGAACATTGCGTGGTTCGACCGTCTGGGCTTGCCCCGACTCTCATGACCTCAACTTCTCGAACCGCCCGGTGCGGACCCGCATGCCGGGTGGTGTGGGAGGGGCCCGATCAGCGATGATCGGCCCCTATCCCGATTCAGGGTCCGCATGCGAAAATGCGGCCACACGGCGCGATAGCAAAGCGGTTATGCACCGGATTGCAAATCCGTTCAGCCCGGTTCGACTCCGGGTCGCGCCTCCAGTATTCATGCGGGCTACAACCTGATTCGCCGCTGGCTCGCAAAAACCGTTGGGGGAACTGTTGGCCGACACGCCACTTTCCGCCCGATCTTCCCCAGCGCCAGCGCCAAGCCCGCCGTTGCCCAGTGGCTGTAGCGACTCGGCGAGCGTGCCCCAGGGCTTCGAGCGTGGTAGTTCGCGCGCTCCGATCCGGTCACGCTCTGCCAGTGCTCGATGAAGGTTTGTGCCGGGCTCTTGTCGGTCATGTAGCTTGCGGAGCGGGTTGAACCTGCATCGGCGCCGACTTGAATCGTTGCTCGGTCTGCCACAAGTCGTAGGCGCTCTGCTCGGCCAGCCACAGGCGTGCCTCGCCGCCGCGCTTCACGCCCAGCCATGCCTCGATGCGCAGCGCCATCTCAGGCGAGATTGCAGCCCGGCCATTGAGCACGCGGGATAGTGCCACGCGCGACACGCCGAGTTGCTGCGCGGCCTGCGTCACGTTCAGCCCGAGCGTGGGCAGAACATCGTCGCGCAGCGTCAGGCCGGGATGGGGCGGGTTGAACATGCGTGCCATCGTCGTTGCTCCGGTTTCAGTGGTCGTCCAGGTAATCCACCAGCACGGCATCGGTGCCGTCGAAGGTGAAGGTCATGCGCCAGTTGCCACTCACCCAGACGGAGAAGTGGCCTTTCAAGTCGTGCCCCTTCAGCGGGTGCATGCCCCAGCCGGGGAGGTTCATCCCTTGATCGTTTGTCGTCTCGTTCAGGCGTCGCAGCATCGCGGCCAGTCGCGGGGCGTGCACCGCCTGAATACCGGCCATGCTTCCTTTTTCGAAGAACGCCTTCAGGCCCTTGTGGCGGAACGACTTGATCGCGAACCAGTGTAGCGCGTAACGCATCACGATACAAACTATGATCTCCACGAGAGACAGGGCTTGCGCAAACTACTGGATAAAATTACAGTAATCAAATGGACGCACTGCCCGCTGCCGTTTCACCTTGTGCCACCGAGGCGGTCGCCTGCGCAGCCGGCCGCGGCCCGTCCCGAGCTCGATGCGCTGCATCCCACGCTGTGGCGCGCGCATCAGCTCGGGCGTGGCGCCGGGCGCGCGCTGGCAAGCGGCTTTGCCGCGCTCGATGCGCAACTGCCCGGCGGCGGCTGGCCGCGCCGGGCGCTGACGGAACTGCTGCTCGCGCATCCCGGCATCGGCGAGATGCGTCTGCTCGGGCCGAGCCTGGCCGCCACGCTGCGCGCGGGGCGGCTCGTGATGCTGTTCGACCCGCCGGCCACGTTGTCGGCCTGGGCGCTGGCGCAACTCGGGCTGGACGCCGAACAGATGCTCGTGATCGACGGCCGCAGCAGGCTGCCGGGTGAGGCCCCGGCCCGGCAGGCCGGTGACAGCCTGTGGGCGCTGGAGCAGGCGCTCAAGAGCGGCCATGTCGGCGCGCTGCTCGCCTGGCTGCCGCCGCGGCTGCGCGCCGAGCGCTTGCGCCGCTTGCAGCTCGCCGCGCAGGCGCACGACGGCCCGGCCTTCGTATTGCGCGAGATGGCCGCGCGCCAGTACCCGAGCGCCGCGCCGCTGCGCCTGGCCTTGCAGCCGGCGGGGCCCGACCGGCTGGCGCTGCATCTGCTCAAGCGCCGCGGCCCGCCGCTCGCGGCGCCGCTGCAACTGGCGTTGCCGCCGGTGCTGTCGGCTGCCGCGCAGGGCAAGGCACTGGCGCGCGCGGCGGCGACAGGGCAGACGCCCAGGGACGAGCCGTTGCGCGCCGCAGCCTTCGTCGATCTGGCGGCAGGCTGAGGCATGTGCGGCTGCCCCGGCACCGGTGCATCGGGTGGCGTTTCGCGCACCGCGTGAGTGAAGACCGTGCGCCCGCGCCATGCTCTGGATTGCCCTGCACCTGCCCCTGTTGTCGCTCGAGTCGTTCGCCGCGACGCTGCCGCCCGAGCTGCGCCGGATGCCGCTCGCGCTGGTGCAGGCGCAGCGCGTCGTCACGCACGCCAATGCGGGCGCGCGCGCGCTCGGCGTGAAGCCCGGGCAGCGGCGCAATACCGCGCTCGGCCTGGCGCCGCAGCTCGTCACCGCGGCGGCCGACCCGCTGCGCGATGCGCGTGCGCTGCAAGGCGTGCTGCATGCCTGTCTCGCGTTCACGCCGGCCGTGAGTGCGATGCCGCCGGATCGGGTGCTGCTCGAGGTACAGGCCAGCCTGCGCTATTTCGACGGGCTCGAAAAGCTCGTTCAGCGCCTGCGCGCCGCGCTGGCGCCCCTTGGCCACCGGGTGCGGCACGCGAGCGCGCCTACGGCCCAGGGCGCCGCCTTGCTGGCGCTGCGCGGGCCCGCCACCGCGGCGCATTGCGCCGATCTGCAGGCGCTGCACGAGGCGCTCGATGCCGTGCCGGTGCATCTGCTCGGCACGGCGCGTGACAGACGCGCGGGCAGGCCGATGCACTGCAAGGCATGGGCCTGCGCACGCTCGCCGATCTGCGCCGCCTGCCGCGCGCCGGGCTCGCGCGCCGTTTCGGCGAAGCGCTGCTCGACGAGATCGACCGCGCCTACGGCGAGCGCCCCGATCCGCGCGTGTGGGCCGCGCTGCCGCCCGCGTTCGAGAGCCGGCTCGAGCTCTTCGCCCGCGCCGACACGAGCGCGCAATTGCTGCACGGCGCCGAGACGCTGCTTGCGCGGCTTGTCGCCTGGCTGTCGGCGCAGCACGCCTTCGCGCGCCGCTTCACGCTGCAACTGCAACACGAGGCACGCCGCCAGCGCGACGATCGCGCCACCCCGGCCGTCAGCGGGATCGAGATCGCGCTCGCCGCGCCGTCGCGCGAACTCGATCATCTGCTGCTGTTGCTGCGCGAACGGCTCGATCGCACGCAGCTTGCCGCGCCGGTGCTCGATCTCTCCCTGCGCTGCGACGACATCGCGCGTGCGCCGCCGCCCAACGGCGAGCTGTTCGCGAGCGCGCAGGGCGAACGCGAAGGCCTGACGCGCCTCGTCGAACGCCTGCAGGCACGCCTGGGGCGGCCGCGGGTGCGGCGCCTGGCCCGCGTGCAGGACCACCGGCCCGAGCGCGGCAGCGAGTCGCACGAAGTCGACGCCGCCGAATTCCACACCCGGCCCGATCCGAAGCGCGCGCCGCCGGTGCTGCACGGCGCGCTCACTACGCACCCGATCACGCGCCCGGTCTGGCTCGTCGAGCCGGCGCAGCCCCTGCTCCGAGCGACGCGACCAGCCGCTGCTCGATGGCGCGCCGCTGCAACTGCTGAGCGGCCCCGAGCGTATCGAGGCCGGCTGGTGGGATGAGGGTCTGGCCGGTCGTGACTACTTCATCGCCCAGGCCGCCGACGCGTCACTCGTGTGGATCTACCGCCTGCGTCTGCCCGACCTGGCTGCGGCGCAGGGCTGGTATCTGCACGGGCGGTTTGCGTGAGCGGTGCCGCGGTCGTCCAGCGAGCGCGAACCGCCGGCCGCGCGAGTGAAGTCAGTTCTCCGGCTTCGGGGCCTGCGGCAGCCAGGGCTCGGTGCGCCAGACCCAGGCCGCCTGGCGGCATTCGCCGGGCGTGTGGATGGTCGGTTCGAACCGGTTGCGATGGTCGTAGCAGCCGACGCCGACGAAGCCCGTCTGCGGCGGCGCCTTCGTACCGCAGCCTGCGACAAGCAGCCGCCGAAGCCGCGACGACGAGCGCACAGAGCAAGCGAATCGAACTCGGCCGCATGTTCACTCGGTGACCTTGCGCCAGGTCCAGAAGCGGAGCTCGCACTCTGCCTGCGTCGTGACGGTGGCGGCGAAACGCCCGCGCGCGTCGTAGCACGCGAAACGCGCGCGCTCGGCCCGCGTCTCCGGCGTCGCGCAGCCCGCGAGGAAGAGCAGTGAGCTCACGGCGAATAACAGTACGGTATTCAATGGTGTCCTACGCGAGAGCTGCGACGGCGCGCAACCCGCGCAGTTTAGAGCCTGTTCGCACCATGAACGGCGCAACGGGGACGGCGCGGCGCACGAGCAGCCACGGCATCAAGGCCATCATCAGTAGCATGGTCAGGTAGACACCGCCCGATACCGGGTCGCGGCTCGTGATGTAGTCGACGAGCGGGCGTGCTTGCAGCACGACGGCAAAGGTGAATTCCGCGAGCAGCAGCAAGACGACCGCAGCGATACCCGTGGCGAGCGACGCCGAACGCACCCGCAACGCAAACCGCCGCACGACCCAGCGTCGCGGCGAGCACGATCACGATGAACATCAACGGCATCTCGACCAGTTCGGCGATGCGCTCGCCGACGCGCGGTACGACCCAGGTGACGCGCACGATGCCGAGCACGAAGCCGGCGCCGAAGACCAGAGCGAAGTAGGTCAACGCAGGGCGCGAACTTGCAGTCGCAGCGGCAACCGTGCGAGAGCCATGTGAGGCGGGGCGGCAGGTGGGGGTGGCGTTCACGCGTTGCCGGGCTCGGTGTCTTGGCGCGGCCAGTGTAGGAGGAAGGCCGCGTCAATCTGCTGCGGGGCGCAGCACGCGGTGCGGCGCGCATGGGCACAATGCGCGCGTGATCGACAACGAAACCGCGAACGTGGAGTCGCCGCACATGCGCCACGCAGGCAAGGGCCTGCTGTCGCTCGCGCTGATGGATGCGCGCAATCACACGCTGCGCTGGTTCGGCGTGTTCGAGGACGCGCAGCGCTCGAGCGGCCACGCCGTGGCGGCGTCGCCCGAACTGGACCCGCCGCTGTGGACGCTCGGCCACGTCGGCTGGTTCCAGGAGCGCTGGATCGCGCGCAACGTCGAGCGTTCACGCGGCACGGCGTGCGATCCGACACGGCCGCGGCTGGCGTCGATCGAGGCGAACGCAGACGCCTCGTTCGACACTGCGCGCATCGGCCACGACGAACGCTGGCGACTCGAGCTTGCCTACGCCGCAGGCCGTCAGGCAAACGCTCGCCGAGACGCTCGACACCACGCTCGAACTGCTCGAATCGGCCGACGAAGCCGATGCGCGCGCTTTACTTCTATCGCCTCGCACTGTTTCACGAGGACATGCATTGCGAAGCCTTGGCCTGCGCGGCGCAGACGCTCGGCATCGGTGCCGGCCTGCTGCCACCGCCGCCAGCCGGCGCACCGCGCGCGCCGATCGTGTTGCCGGCAACGCGTCACACGCTCGGCTCGTCACCGGGAGGTTTCGTCTTCGACAACGAGAAGTGGGCGCACGACGAGGCCGTCCCCGAGTTCGAGATCGACGCCCGACCGGTGAGTTGGGGGCAGTTCACCGAGTTCGTCGACGACGGCGGCTACGACGATTCGCGCTGGTGGACGCCCGCCGGCTGGGACTGGGTGCAGCGCAGCGGCCGGCGCTGCCCGCGCCATGTCGAACAGATGCGCCATGGCGTACTTGCGCAGCGGTTCGGCAGCCTTACGCGCGTGCCGCTTGGCGCAGCCGGTGATGCATGTGAGCTGGCATGAGGCCGATGCCTGGTGTCGATGGGCGGGCCGGCGCTTGCCGACCGAGGTCGAATGGGAGTGCGCCGCCGTCGCCGGCGCGTCCATGGGCTTCACGTGGAGCCAGGTCTGGGAGTGGACAGCGAGCACCTTCCGCCCGTACCCGGGCTTTGTCGCCGACCCGTGGCGCGAGCTCTCGCTGCCCGCCTTCGGCACGCACAAGGTGCTGCGCGGTGCGTCGTTCGCAACGCGGGCGCGAATGCGCAATGCGCGCTATCGCAACTTCGAGTTGCCCGAGCGCGATGACATCTTCTGCGGGTTCCGAAGCTGCGCGGCTTGACGCTGCGACTTCGGCCGGTCTCAGCAGTTCAGCAGGTCGGCAAGCTGCCCGAAGTCGCGCGCGTGGAAGGTGTTGCGCGGATCGGGTGAGACGTCCTTCGGGCGCGCCTTGCCGAACTCCGTGGCGCGCTCGATGTAGGCAGTGTGCAGCCCGCACGCGCGTGCCGCGGCCAGGTCCTCCTGGTGCGCGGCGACGAGCATCGCTTCGTGCGGCGCGAGGTCGAACACGCGCGCGGCGCCGAGGTACGTCGCCGCATCGGGCTTGTAGGCGCGAAACACTTCGGCCGACAGGATGCAATCCCACGGCAGCGCGGCGCGCTTGGCCATGTCGGCGAGCAGCCCGAGGTTGCCGTTGGACAGCGTGCAGATCGTGTAGCGCGCCTTTAGTCGCGTCAGGCCGGCCACCGCGTCGGGCCACGGATCGAGGCGGTGCCAGACACGGTTCAGATCGCGCCGCGAAGCTTCGTCGAGATGGGCGAGACCGAAGCGCGGCAACAATTCGTCGAGGATCATGCGGTGCAGATCGTCGATCAACGTCCAGCCGAGTTCGCCCGACCTCACGCGCTGCATCGCTGGCTGGTAGCCCGCGCGCCAGGCGAGCGCGAACGCGTCCGCATCGACGCCGGGGAAGCGCGATTCGATCTCGCGCACGATCGAGCCGTGCCAGTCGACGACGGTGCCGAAGACGTCGAAGGCGAGCAGCTTGATGGCGTCGGGGTGCGTGCTGGGTGTCATGTTTGTGTCTCCGGCCACCGCTTGACAGCCTGACGGCTTGGCTTCGTTTCGCGAAGTCAAGATCCGACGGAAGCAAGGCGTTACGCAACGTGCTTGTCCGCCTCGGACGTGAACGCGTCGGCGTAGAACTCCTCGGCAGGCAGATTGCAGCGGCTGACGAAGTCGCGCTCGGCGGCAGCGACCATCGCGGGCGTTCCGCAGGCATAGACCTGCCAGGTCGACAGGTCGGGCAGATCGGCCATCACGGCCGCGTGGACGAAGCCGGACCGGCCCGTCCATGCGTCTTCCTCGCTGGGCTCGGACAGGACGGGGACGTAGTCGAGCCAGGGCAGTTCCGCGGCAGCCTGCAGCGCCCAATCGTGCAGATACAGGTCGGCACGTCGGCGGCAGCCCCAGTACAGCACGGCCTTGCGTTCGTTGCCGATGAAGCGCAGGTGTTCGATGATCGCCTTGATCGGCGCGAAGCCGGTACCCGAGGCGAGCAGCACGATCGGCTTGGCCGAATCCTCGCGCAGGAAGAAGCTGCCGAAAGGCCCTTCGACGCGCATGATGTCGCGCGCCGCCATCTTCGAGAACACGTGATCGGTGAAGCGCCCGCCCGGCATGTGGCGGATGTGCAGCTCAGCGCCCGGCGTGTCGGCCTGTGTGTGCGGCGCGTTGGCCATCGAGTAGCTGCGCCGGCTGCCGTCGCTCAGGATGAACTCGAGGTACTGCCCGGCGCGGTAGTGGAAGGCTTCGTTCGCCGGCAGTTGCAGTTTGACGATCGCGACGTCGCCCGCGGGCCGCTCGATGCTCGTGACGCGGCACGGCATCTTGCGCGGTGGAAAGTCACCCGCGCCGACGACGGTGCGCGCTTCGATCACGAGGTCGCTTTGCGCCGTCGCACTGCAGGTGAGCGTGTAGCCGGCAGCTTCCTCTTCGGCGCTGAGCGCCTTCTGCTGGTGCTCGCCGAGGACCACGCTGCCTTCGAGCAGGCGTGACTTGCACGAACCGCAGGCGCCGTCGCGGCATCCATAGGGCAGGCCGACGCCTTGTCGGATGGCCGCCTGCAGCACGGTTTCGTCGAATTCGACCTGGAAGGCGACGCCGCTCGGCCGCAGGATCACGTTGAAAGTCATGAAGAGGATGCGTCGGGCTTAAGCTTGAGGAGATGCACGATTTTGCCTGCTGCCTTCGATTGCCTCGCGAATGAGCCTGATGAACGCGGGCGCATTCGGGTCTTCGTTGCCTTCGAGCCGCATGCGCAGGCCACGCCTGCTGATCGTCGGCTGCGGCGATATTGGCCTGCGCGTTGCGCGCCTGCTGAGGGGCCGCTACACCTTGCTCGCGCTGACGACGCAGGCCGCGCGCAGTGCCGAGCTCCGATCGCTCGGCATCGTGCCGTTGATCGGTGACCTCGATGTGCCGTCCACCCTCTCGCGCCTGGCAGGCTTGGCCGACGCGGTGTTGCACCTGGCGCCACCCGCAGCCGTCGGCGCGACCGATCTGCGCACCGCGAATTTGCTGCACGCGCTCGCGCGGAGCGGTCGCATCAACTGCCTTGTCTATGCCAGCACCAGCGGTGTCTATGGCGACGCGCGCGGTGAGCGCTTCGACGAGACGCGCGTGCTGCGCCCGGCCACCGCGCGGGCCAGGCGCCGCGCCGACGCCGAGCGGCGCGTGCGCTGGTTCGGGCAGGCGTTCGGCGTGCGGGTCGCGATACTGCGCGTCCCCGGCATTTACGCGGGCGATCGGCCGGGCGGGCACCCGCGTGAAAGACTCGCGCGCGGCAGCCCGGTGCTCGAGTCGACTGACGATGTGTTCACCAACCACATCCACGCCGATGATCTCGCCCGCGCCTGCGTCGCGGCGCTGCACCGCGCGCTGCCGCAGCGTGTGGTGCATGTTTGCGACGACAGCGAGATGAAGATGGGGGATTACTTCGATCTCGCCGCAGCGCTGTGCGGCCTGCCAAGGCCAAGGCGCATCTCGCGGGCCGAGGCGCAGCGCGAGCTTCCGCCGCTGCAACTTTCGTTCATGAGCGAGTCGCGCCGCCTCGACAACCGGCGCATGAAGCGCGAGCTGCGGCTCGCGCTGCGCTACCCGACGGTGCGCGAAGGCTTGACAGCCTGATCAGCGCCGCCCGAAGGGCGGCTGCCCGCGCCAGTAGCGAATCATCAGATAACCGCCGAGCATGCCGCCGAGATGCGCGAAATGCGCCACTCCCGACTGCGTGCCGGTGACACCGAGCAGCAACTCCAGCCCGCCGAAGACCATGACAAAGGTCTTCGCCTTCATCGGGATCGGTGGGAACAAGGGCATGATCGTGCGGTTCGGAAACATCATGCCGAATGCGAGCAGCAAGCCGAAGAGTGCACCCGACGCGCCGACCGTTGGGTAGGGCGAACCGAGCAGCATCGTCACGATCAGCTGCATGCCGGCGGCCGCGAGCAGGCTCGCGAAGTAGAACTGCAGGTAGCGCTTGGGGCCCCAGATGCGTTCGAGCTCGGAGCCGAACATCCAGAGACCGAACATGTTGAAGAACAGATGCATCACGCTGCCGTGCAGGAAGGCGTAGGTGACGACCTGGTAGGGCGCGAATTCCGGGCCGATCGGCCAGAGCGCAAACCAACGGGTGAGAGCGCCGCCGAGCAGCATCTGATCGACGAGAAAGATCGCAACGTTGATGAGCAACAGCGCCTGGGTCACGGGGGGCATCGGGGGCATGCGAATCTTCGAGTCAGGGTTGAGTCGTTCGTGTCGCAATGGGCCTCGCACGAATCCCGCGAAAACCGTCGCGAGCGGCGCGAGTTGCGTTCGAGTAGCGCAGCCGTACACCCGTACGGCGAGCAACGCAGGGCGCAACTCGCGTTGCGCAGCAGGTTTGCGTGGGGTTCGTGGTGCCTCGGGTCGGAATCGAACCGACACTCCTCGCGGAACGGGATTTTGAGTCCCGCGCGTCTACCAATTTCGCCACCGAGGCCGTAGGTGGAACTGCATTGCGTGAGGGCGGAATTATGGCATGCACCCTGCGCGCAGCCGATGCGCCTGAGACAATGCGGCGAGGAGTCCGCATCATGACGTACAAGACCATCGAAGACGTGATTGGCGCGACGCCGCTGGTGCAACTCAAGCGCATCCCGGGTGCGGAGAATGAGCGTCGCGGCAACGTCATCCTCGCCAAGCTCGAGGGCAACAACCCGGCCGGCTCTGTGAAGGACCGCCCGGCGATCAGCATGATCCGCCGCGCCGAGGAGCGCGGAGAGATCAAACCGGGCGACACGCTGATTGAGGCAACCTCGGGCAACACCGGCATTGCGCTCGCGATGGCAGCGGCCATCCGCGGCTATCGCATGTTGCTGATCATGCCGGAGGATCTGTCGATCGAGCGCGCGCAGACGATGAAGGCGTTCGGCGCCGAACTCATCCTCACGCCGCGCTCGGGCGGCATGGAATACGCTCGCGACCTGGCCGAGCAGATGCAGCACGAAGGCAAGGGCCGCGTCCTCGATCAGTTCGCCAACGCCGACAACCCGCGTATCCACTTCGAGACGACCGGCCCTGAAATCTGGAGCGACACCGAAGGCCGCGTCACCCACTTCGTCAGCGCGATGGGGACGACCGGCACGATCACCGGCGTCTCTCGATTCCTGAAGTCGAAGAGCACGTCGCTTCGTGTCGTCGGTGCGGAGCCAGCCGAGGGCTCTCGCATCCCGGGCATACGCAAATGGCCCGAGGCCTATCTGCCGAAGATCTACGACCCGACCTGGATCGATGAACTCGTGAGCGTCACGCAGGCCGATGCCGAGGAAATGGCGCGCCGCCTGGCGCGCGAGGAGGGCATCTTCGGCGGAATCTCGGCGGCCGGCGCCTGCTGGGTCGCGATGCAGGTCGCGCGCCAGGTGGAACGGGCGACGATCGTGTTCATCGTCTGCGACCGCGGCGACCGCTATCTCTCGACCGGCGTGTTTCCGGCCTGAGGCTGTCGATGACCGTCGACTTCCGCTTCTGCCCGCAATGCGCGACCGCATTGCAGCCGATCGAAATGATCGAGGACAGCGGGCCGAAGACGCGCCTTCGCTGCCCCGCCTGCGCATACACGCACTGGAACAATCCGACGCCCGTGCTCGCGGCCGTGATCGAATTGAAGGACCGCGATGGTCAGCTTCTGCTCGCTCGCAATGCGGCGTGGCAAGGCAAGTTCTTCGGCCTCGTGACCGGTTTCATGGAGGCGGGTGAGTCGCCCGAGGCTGGAATCGCGCGCGAGGTGGCGGAAGAAACCTCACTCACTGTCGATGAACTGTCGATCATCGGCGCCTACGACTTTCAGCGAATGAACCAGGTGATCATTGCCTACCATGCCCGGGCACGCGGTGAAATCGTGCTGTCACCGGAGCTCGCCGAGTACCGACTCTTTCGCCCAGACGCGGTGCGCTGCTGGCGCGCCGGTACGGGCTACGCGCTGGCCGACTGGCTGCGTTCGTGCGGTCACGAGCCGCAATGGATTGCTTTGCCGGACTCCTCGTCGGGCAAGGACGCGGCAAACTCCTAGAATCAGGCCAGATTGAAGGATCGAAACCCATGGACGCCAACAAGGAACTCGACACTCGCGGCCTCAACTGCCCACTGCCCATCTTGAAGGCCAAGAAGGCGCTGGCCGACATGCAGACCGGCGAGGTGTTGAGGGTCGTGTCGACCGACCCCGGCTCGATGCGCGACTTCCAGGCGTTTGCGCGCCAGACCGGCAACGAGCTAGTGGAGCAAACCACCGCGGGTGAGGACTTCATTCACCTACTGCGCCGACGCTGAGGCGGGGCGGGCGAAGATCAGAACAGACGTCCGAGTAGACGTCAAGGTGTCTCGCCAGAGGCGTCAGATTTCCAAACTGCGCAGGAAGCTGCGAAAGCCCGGGCCGAGTTCCGGGTGCGCAAGCGCAAGCTCGACGTTGGCCTGCAAAAAGCCTTCCTTGCTGCCACAGTCGTAGCGTTTGCCCTCGTAGCGGAAGGCGAACACCTTCTCGCGCCGCAGCAGGCCCGAGATGCCGTCGGTGAGCTGGATCTCGCCGCCGACGCCGCGTGGCTGCGACGCGATCTCGTGGAAGACACCCGGCGTCAGGATGTAGCGCCCGGCGACCCCCAGGAGCGACGGTGCGTCCTCGGGTGCGGGTTTCTCGACGATGCGCGTAATGTCCATCATGCGGTCGTTGACCTGCGTGCCGGCGACGATGCCGTAGCGCCGGGTCTGCTCCGCGGGAACCTCCTGCACCGCGAGGATGGACGCGCGCCATTCCTGGAACTGCTCGACCATCTGTTGCAGCACCGGCGGCGAGCCGACCATCAGGTCATCGGCAAGCAGCACGGCGAACGGCTGGTTGCCGACCAGGCGCTGCGCGCACAGCACCGCGTGCCCGAGACCGAGCGCCTGCGCCTGTCGCACGTAGATGCACTCCATGTCGTCCGGCTTGACGCCGCGTACCACGTCGAGGAGCTCCTGCTTACCCGCCTGTTCGAGGGCTATCTCCAATTCGAAAGTCATGTCAAAGTGATCTTCGATCGGCCGCTTGTGTCGGCCGGTCACGAAAATCATCTCGCGCACGCCAGCGGCATAGGCTTCTTCGACGGCGTATTGGATTAACGGCTTATCCACCACCGGCAACATTTCCTTGGGCTGAGCCTTGGTAGCGGGCAGAAATCGCGTGCCGAGCCCGGCGACGGGGAATATGGCCTTGTTCACTAACATTTACTTACATTCTCGAGTGAAGGTTCGGACCATTGTTGCATGGCCCTTTCCGCGCCGATCCGCCGAATTGCACCGTATCGCATGGACTTGTTGATCGCCGAATCCCTGGAACCCGAGGTCATCAGTTGGCTCGAGACGCGCCACTCGGTTCGCTACGCACCGCATCTGGCACGGGACCCGCGCGCGTTTCGTCAGGGTTTGTATGACGTGCGCGCGCTGATCATCCCGCCCTCGCTCGCGCTCGACGCGCTGACCTTGCAACAGGCGCCGGTGCTGTGCGCCGTCGGGCGGGTCAGCGCGGGCGCAGAGAACATCGACATCGATGCCTGCGCGCGTGCCGGCGTCGAGGTCGTTCGCAGCCAGACCGCCACCGCGCAGGCCGAGGCCGAGTTCATGGTGCACGCGATACTTTCGCTGTTGCGGCGCTTTCCGGTCGTCGGCACCGACGGCAATCTCGCCGGGCGCGAGCTGAGCGGCTGCACCGTCGGCCTCGTCGGCATGCAGGCGTCCGCGCGCTCGATGGCGCAACTGCTCGCCGGATTCGATGTCCGCATGGTCGGCTACGACCCGACGCGACACGCGACCGACGAGGTGTGGGAGCGCTGGCGCATCGCGCCGCTCGCTCTGCGCGAACTGCTCGAAGAATCCGACGCGCTGTGCGTAGTGTTGCCTTACTTCAACCGCTATCGTGGTCTCCTCGGTGAGCGCTTCCTGCCGCATTGCAAGCCGAGGCAAGTGATTGTCAGCGTCTCGCATTCGGCGCTGTTCGAGGAGGTCGCCCTCGCCGATGCGCTTGCCAATCAGCGCATCGCCGCCGTCTGGCTCGACAGCGTGGAGCCGGGCCTGCTCGAACCGGGCCGGCCGTTGCACGGGCTCGAAGCGCTGCAGGTGTCGCCGCGAGTCGCGGGCACGACCTGCGAGTCGCACCTGCGCAGTGCATGGGCCGTCGCCAAGCGCATTGATCAGCTGCTCACGACGATTTCGACCGGGTAGCTAGGCGCGTCGCGTCCGAGCCGGCGCTGCGGGAGGGCCTCAGGTCGGCGGGTTTCCGAGCCGATCGGCCTGTTCGCGCAGACGTTGGAGCTGCGCCGTGAAGTCGGCCACCCGCTGCCGCTCCTGCGCAACAACCTGAGCCGGCGCGCGAGCGACGAATCCTTCATTCGCGAGCTTGACCTGGGCTTTCGCGATTTCGCCTTCGAGCCGCGCGCTTTCCTTGGCCAGCCGCTCGCGCTCCGCGTCAAGATCGATCTCGACCTGTAACGCAAGCCGCGCCGTGCCGTGCATCGCAACCGGCGTGTTGTGCGTTTCCCGCGCGTAGGCGGCCTCGTCCGTGTAGAGCTTCACCTCGGACACGCGCGCCAGCGCCTGCAGCAGCGGCGAAGCCTGGGCGACGAACGCGGCTTCGCCATGCACGCAAAGCGGCACGCGAGCGGCCGGCGAGAGCCCCATCTCGCTGCGAAGCGCGCGGCACACACCGACCATGCCCTTCAACTGCGCGATCCAGGCGTCGGCCGCCGGATCGATGCGGTCGGGCTGCGCCTGCGGGTAGCGCGCGACCACGATCGATTCGTCGCTGCCCGCCGTCTTGCGCCCCGCGGCGACGGCAACGCTCTCCCAGAGCTCGGCCGAGATGAAGGGGGCGATCGGGTGCAAGAGACGCAGCACCGCCTCGAGCACGCGCAGCAGCGTCGCGCGCGTTGCCAGCAGATCGGGCGCGGCGCCGGTTTGAAGTTGGGACTTCGCGATCTCGAGATACCAGTCGCAGTACTCGTCCCACACGAAGGCGTAGATCGCGTTGGCGACGTTGTCGAGCCGGTATTCGGCGAAACCCTTCTCGACCGCCGCCTCGACGCGTTGCAGTTCGCCGATGATCCAGCGGTCGGCGCGCGACAGACTCGCCTCTGCGGCCAGTGGCTCCCCTGGCGCATGCGCCGCGGGTGCGGCGGCCGAATCCGCGGCGCAATGCATCAGCACAAAGCGCGTTGCGTTCCAGAGCTTGTTGCAGAAGTTGCGATAGCCCTCGCAGCGTTTGGTGTCGAACGCGATGTTGCGGCCGAGGCTCGCGAGCGAGGCAAACGTCAGGCGCAGTGCGTCGGCGCCAAAAGCGGGAATGCCTTCGGGGAATTCGCGCTGAGTCTCCTTGCGCACGCGCGGTGCCGTTTCGGGGCGGCGCAGCCCGGTGCTCCGCTTGTCGAGCAGCGGAGCGAGTGCAATGCCATCGATCAGATCGACCGGATCGAGCACATTGCCCTCGGCCTTGCTCATCTTGTGGCCCTGCGCGTCGCGCACCAGACCGTGGATGTAGACGTGACGGAACGGCACCTTGCCGGTGAAGTGGGTGGTCATCATGATCATCCGGGCGACCCAGAAGAAGATGATGTCGAAGCCCGTGACGAGCACGGTCGAGGGCAGGAAGAGATCGAGCTCCTTCGTCTGTGCCGGCCAGCCGAGCGTCGAGAACGGCACGAGCGCAGACGAGTACCAGGTGTCGAGCACGTCCTCGTCGCGGGTCAGCGTGCCTTCGTAGCCGGCGGCGGAGGCCTTGGCGCGAGCTTCCGCCTCATCCCGGCCGACGAAGAGTTCGCCTCCTGTGCCGTACCAGGCCGGGATTTGATGCCCCCACCAGAGCTGGCGAGAAATGCACCAGTCGGTGATGTTCGTCATCCACTGGTTGTAGGTGTTGACCCATTGCTCGGGAACGAACTTCACCTCGCCGCTGGCGACGGCGTCGATCGCCTTTTGGGCAATGCTCTTGCCGTTCGCGCCCGGCTTGGTCGTCGCGACGAACCACTGGTCTGTCAGCATCGGCTCGACGATCTGCCCGGTGCGCGCGCAACGCGGCACCGGCAGGCGGTGCTTCTTGACCTCGACGACGAGACCGAGCGCCTCGAGGTCGGAAACGACCTGCTTGCGCGCCGCAAAGCGGTCTAGGCCCCGATAGGCCGCGGGCGCGTTGTCGTTGATCTTCGCGTCGAGCGTCAAGACGCCAATCACCGGCAGGTCGTGACGCTGGCCCACCGCGAAGTCGTTGACGTCGTGCGCGGGCGTCACCTTGACGACCCCGGTGCCGAAGTCGCGATCGACGTAGTCGTCGGCAATCAACGGAATCGACCGATTGCACAGCGGCAGGCTTACCTTCCTGCCGACGAGCGACGCGTAGCGTTCGTCGTCGGGGTGCACCATGACGGCGGTGTCGCCGAGCATGGTCTCGGGGCGCGTCGTCGCGACGACGACGGACCCAGAGCCGTCTTCCAGCGGATAGCGGATGTGCCAGAGGAAGCCGTCTTCCTCTTCACTCTCCACTTCCAGGTCCGAGACGGCGGACTTGAGCACCGGGTCCCAGTTGACCATGCGCTTGCCGCGGTAGATCAGCCCCTCTTCGTAGAGGCGAACGAAGGTTTCGGTGACGACCGGCGAGAGCTCGTCGCTCATCGTGAAGTACTCGTGCTTCCAGGCGACGCTTGCGCCCATGCGACGCATCTGGCGCGTGATCGTCGCGCCCGAGCTCGCCTTCCAGTCCCACACGTGGGCGAGAAAGCTCTTGCGCCCCATCTCCTGGCGAGAGATGCCGTTCTCCTGCAACTGACGCTCGACCACGATCTGCGTCGCGATGCCCGCATGGTCGGTGCCTGGCAGCCACAATGAGTTGAAGCCGCGCATGCGGTGGTAGCGCGTCAGCGCATCCATGATCGTCTGGTTGAACGCGTGCCCCATGTGCAGCGTGCCGGTCACGTTCGGAGGCGGCAGCTGGATGCAAAACGACGGCTTGGCTGCGTCCAGCGTCGGCTCGTAGACATTGCTCGCTTCCCACAGCGGCGCCCACTTGGCCTCGATGGCGGCAGGTTCGAAGGACTTGGACAGAGATACGGTCATCACAGGGGCGGCCATGGCGCTGATCGGCACGGAATCGTCAGATTTCTCAGAGGCAGCGATTGTAGGTGTCGTCCGCAAGCTGGATGACGCAACTGAAGTGTCACAAACAATGTACCCGCCGAAGTGGGGCTGTGCTGCTTCGCGCCCGAACCGTCGCTGGCGTCGCGGTTGGACGTCACCGCGCAGCCCCGATCTCTTCAGCCGATGCCCGCTGTCAACGTGGGCGCCGAAGCGCGTTACTTCGGGAACATGAACTGCACCTGCAGGCGCAGTTGCCAGTTCGCCGCGTCGTCCGGCCGCACCACGTTGTAGTAGCCCGAGATCTGGGTGTTCACTGGCAGCTTGCCCAGATGGAAGATCTTGCCGATGCCGCCGCCGAGCGGCACGGTCCATTTCTCGTCGTTCTCGGCCTGCCAGTTGACGGTCGCGATCGGTGCGCTTGTCAGGTAGAAGCCCTGCGGGAAGTTGTAGTTCAGGAAGGGCTGGATCAGGCCGTTGTTGTAGCTGCCGCCCTGCTTGCCGCTCGACAGCGACCAGATGTTGTTGACGAGCACGCCGTAGACCCACGGGCTGCCTTTGTCGATGTGCAGCACGACGGCCGTCGGGCCGAGTCCCCAGTTCTTGTTGCCGAGCTTCTCGTCGGAGTTGGTCGGCAGCTGCGCCACCGCGCCGACACCCCAGATCCATTCGCCAGGCTGTGCCGGCGACAGGAAACCTGTGAACTGGATGTCGCCGATGCCGTTCACGCGTTCGCCAGTCGGACTTAGTGCGGGCATCGAGATCACCGGGAGGATCGTGCGGGTGATGATGTTCCAATCGCTGTTGATCGAAACCGGGATCACCGGCTGGATGTTCAGGATGTTTTGCGTGCCATCCTGCGGACCGACGTTGAAGTTGGTGTTGTTCTGGAACGGCACGCTGATGAGGTTGCCGACCGGGTTTTGCGCCAGCTTGGCGAGTTCCTCGGCGCTCATTGCAGCGTGCGCCGAGGCCGCCGCGGACGCCAGCACCACAAGCGGCAGTAGTGGCAGCAGCGTTCCACAGATCGCATTCAGACGGACTCGCTTGTTCAAGGTGGCTCTCCTCATTTCACCAACACGATTTCGCTCGGCCGCCAGCTCTTGTCGAAGAACGACTCGAGCCGTCTGTACAGACGCGGAGCGCCTCCTACATCAACAGATGCTCGCCAGCATTGTCGCCGCCGAGGATCACGTAGTTGACCTTGCGGATGTCGGCGAGCCTGGTCCCGCCGCTATACGAGATCGAGCTCTGCACGTCTTCGCGCATTTCGCGCAGCGTGTCGACCAACTTGCCCTTGATCGGCTCCAGGATGCGCTTGCCCTCGACGTGCCTGTATTCGCCCTTGTTGAAGTCGCTCGCGGAGCCGTAGTACTCCTTGAACAGCGCGCCGTCGACCTCGACCGTCCTTCCCGGCGACTCCTCGTGGCCCGCGAAGAGTGAGCCGATCATCACCATCGCGGCGCCGAAGCGCACGCTCTTGGCGATGTCGCCGTGATCGCGGATGCCGCCGTCCGCAATGATCGGCTTGGTCGCGACGCGCGCGCACCACTTGAGCGCGCTGAGCTGCCAGCCGCCGGTGCCGAATCCTGTCTTCAACTTGGTGATGCACACCTTGCCCGGGCCGACGCCGACCTTGGTCGCGTCCGCGCCCCAGTTCTCGAGGTCGATCACCGCTTCCGGCGTGGCGACGTTGCCGGCGATGACGAAGGTGTCGGGCAGCTTTTGCTTGATGTGCTCGATCATCTTGTGCACGCTCTCTGCGTGGCCGTGAGCGATGTCGATCGTGATGTAGTCGGCGCCGATGCCTTCGGCGGCGAGGCGGTCGATGATTTCGTAATCGGGCTGCTTCACGCCCGAGCTGATCGAAACGTAAAGGCCCTTGGCGCGCATTGCCTTCGCATACGCCACGTTGTCAAGGTCGAAGCGATGCATGACGTAGAAGTAGTCATTCGCCGCCAACCATTCGCTGATCGGCTCGTCGATCACGGTCTTCATGTTGGCCGGCACGACCGGCAGCTTGAACGTTCGGGCGCCGAGTTCGGTCGAGGCGTCGCACTCGCTGCGGCTCTCCACGCGGCACTTGCGCGGCAGAAGCAGTACGTTGTCGTAGTCGAAGATTTCCATGGCGTGGCTTGTCGCGGGAGTATTTGGTTCGGGTGGATTATCTGGCCGGCATGCAGGCCTCGGGCACGACACCCGTCGCCGCGAGCACCACGCCACCGGGCAGTTCGACCCAGCCGATGGCGGTGAGGCGCGCCGGCTTGCTGCCCGGCGGAATGCGAAACGCACGCAGGTGGGTCACCCGGGCAGCGCCGGAGTCGAGCGGCAAGGGCCCCGCCAGGTTGCGAACGAGCGTGCGCTCGACAGGCGAGCCTTCCTCGCCTGCGCGCACCCGCTCGACGAGTGCGAGGTAGGCGACGGCGCCGTCCGTCGTGGCCAGGGTGCTGCGCCCGACGTGTCGCTCGACGTGGACTTGCGCGGCGATGTAGCCGTTCCACGCCGGCCCGTCTTCGACGACCAAGTCAAACTCGCCCGATCGCCGCAACGCGTGCCGACGCTCACCCGTGCTGCTCGCCGAAACCGCGCCGGCGCGCGATGTGGCGTCGGCGATCGCGGCTGCCGCCAACGGCGCATCCTCGCCGCTCTTGGTCGGCACGACCCAGTCGAGCGCCAGGGCCTCACCGCCCGGTGCCTTACCGTTGCTCCAGCACGCTTCGCAATCGGCGGAAATGAATCGCTCGACCAGCACGCGCGGCGCCGCGCAGCCGTTGGCAGGCTGCGCTTGCGCCGCGTGCGAAGCGGACATGAAAGCGAGAGCGAGGATCGACAGTGCAATCGACGCAGGCAAGCGGGGAAGCGACAACGGCGACTCCTAGAATCAGGACATGAGTCTGCATTCTGAAGAAGTTCTGACCGAGAGCGGCGCGCAAGGCCACTCGGGCCTGTTGCGCGGACTCAACCCGGAGCAGCTCGCGGCCGTCACGCTGCCGGCGCAGCCGGCGCTCATCCTTGCGGGTGCGGGCTCGGGCAAGACGCGTGTGCTGACGACGCGCATCGCCTGGCTGCTGACGACGGGGCAGGTCTCGCCCGGCGGCGTCATGGCGGTGACCTTCACGAACAAGGCGGCCAAGGAGATGCTTGCGCGGCTGTCGGCGATGCTGCCGATCCCCGTGCGCGGGATGTGGGTCGGCACCTTCCACGGCCTGTGCAACCGCTTCCTTCGCACGCACTGGAAGCTGGCCGCGTTGCCGCAGAGCTTCCAGATCCTCGACATGCAGGATCAACTCGCGTCGGTCAGGCGCATCATCAAGTCGATGAACCTCGACGAGGAGCGCTTCGTGCCGAAGCAGGTCAGCGCCTTCATCGCCGGGTCGAAGGACGACGGCCTGCGCCCACGCGACATCGCCGTGCGCGACGAGCAGACGCGCCGCCTGGCCGAGATCTACCAGGCCTACGAAGACCAATGCCAGCGCGAAGGCAGCGTCGATTTTGCGGAGCTGATGCTGCGCACTTACGAGCTGATGCGCGACAACGACGCCCTGCGCGAGCACTATCGCCACCGCTTTCGCCACATCCTGGTCGACGAGTTCCAGGACACGAACCGCCTGCAGTACCTCTGGCTGAAGATGTTCGCGAGCCCCGGCGACGTCGCGACCGGCGTACCGCCCGCGAGCGTGCTCGCGGTCGGCGACGACGACCAGAGTATCTATGCCTTTCGAGGCGCGCAGGTCGGCAACATGGCCGACTTCCAGCGTGAGTTCCATGTCGATCACCTGATCCGGCTCGAACAGAACTACCGCAGCAGCAGCCACATCCTGGACACCGCGAATGCGCTGATCGCGCGCAACACGCGGCGCCTGGGCAAGGAGTTGCGTACCGATGCAGGCGCCGGCGAGCCGGTGCGGGTGTTCGAGGCGACGAGCGACTTCGCCGAGGCGCAGTGGTTCCTCGAGGAAGCGCAGCAGTTGCACAGGGAGGGAACCTCCCGCGCCGAGATCGCGCTGCTTTATCGCAGCAATGCGCAGTCGCGCGTGCTCGAGTCAGCGCTCTTCAACGCCGGTATTCCGTATCGCGTCTATGGCGGCCTGCGCTTCTTCGAGCGCGCCGAGATCAAGCACGCCCTCGCGTACTTGCGGCTGATCGAGAATCCGAACGACGACACGAGCTTTCTGCGCGTCGTGAACTTCCCCGTGCGAGGCATCGGCGCGCGCACCGTCGAGCAGGTGCAGGACGCAGCCCTCGCGAATGCGTGCAGCCTGATGCTGGCGGCTGGGCAGCTTGGCGGCAAGAGCGGCGGCAAGGTGGGCGCATTCGTCGCGCTGATCGACGCAATGCGAGAGGCGACGCAGGGGCTCACGCTGCGCGCGATCATCGAGCACGTGCTCGCGTCCAGCGGTCTCGCCGACTTCTATCGCAACGACAAGGACGGGCAGGATCGGCTCGAGAACCTGGCCGAAGTCGTCAACGCTGCCGAGGCCTTCGTCACGCTCGAAGGTTTCGGCAAGGATGCGGTCGCGCTGCCGGTGGATGGACAGGCGACCAACGGAAATGGCGCTTTCGGCGCTGTGTCCGTAGTCGGCCCAACGATTGCCCCCGACGCCGAAACAGGCGAAATCATGTCGCCGCTCGCCGCCTTCCTGACGCACGCTGCGCTCGAAGCGGGGGACAACCAGGCCCAGGCGGGCGCGGACGCGATCCAACTGATGACCGTGCATTCGGCCAAGGGGCTTGAGTTCGACTGCGTCTTCATCACGGGACTCGAGGAGGGGCTCTTTCCTCACGAGAATTCGGCCTCCGACCGCGACGGGCTGGAGGAGGAGCGGCGCCTGATGTATGTCGCGATCACGCGCGCGAGACGGCGCCTGTACCTGAGCTTTTCGCAGACGCGAATGCTGCACGGCCAGACCCGCTACAACGTCAAGAGCCGCTTCGTCGACGAACTTCCCGAAGAGACGCTGAAGTGGATCACGCCGCGTCAGCAGGGCTTCGGCTCGGGCTATGCGCGTGAGTACCAGGCGGCATGGGCCAGAGGGTCGGGGCTTGCTTCGATCGTCGGCGCCGGCAAGGTCGATGCGCCGCCGTCATTCACCCCGAAGAATCCCGACCATGGCTTGCGCGTGGGCCAACGCGTGTTCCATACCAAGTTCGGCGAGGGCGTGATCGTCACGCTCGAGGGTGGTGGCGTCGACGCGCGCGCGCAGATCAACTTCAGCCGCCACGGCAGCAAGTGGCTCGCGCTCGGCATCGCGAAGCTCACGCCAATCGACTGAATCGCCCAGCACTGCCCCCAGGAGCACACACCGCATGGATCCGAAGAAGGTTCGCCCCGAAACGATCGCCGCCCAGGCGCTTGGCTGGATCGACGAGCGCACGCGCGCGATCACGCCGCCGATCCATGTCTCGTCAACCTATCTGCGCGACGCCGACAACCAGTACCGGTCGGGGCGCGTCTATGCGCGCGCCGACAACCCTGCCTTCGACCAGGCTGAGGCGGTGATCTGCGCGCTCGAGCATGGCCACGCGGCTGCCCTGTTCGCCTCCGGCATGGCGGCAGCGACAGCCGTGTTCCAGGCGCTCGCGCCGGGCGATCACGTGCTGGCGCCGCAGGTGATGTACTGGTCACTGCGCAACTGGTTGATGACGTTCGCGACCCAGTGGGGGCTCGAGGTCGAACTGATCGACATGACCGACCCGGCCGCCGTGCGCGCCGCCGTTCGCCCCGGCAAGACAAAACTCATCTGGATCGAAACACCGGCCAATCCGCTGTGGACCGTGACCGACATCGAGGCAACTGCATCTATCGCGCACGCTGCAGGCGCGACGCTGGCCGTCGATTCGACGGTCGCGACGCCCGTGCTCACGCAGCCGCTGCAACTCGGCGCCGACATCGTGATGCACGCCGCGACCAAGTACTTGAACGGCCATTCGGATTTGATCGCCGGCGTGCTCGTCACGCGCGAAGACAGCGATCTCTGGCAGCGTATACGCAAGGTGCGCGCGCAGATCGGCGGCACGCTCGGTTCGTTCGAATCGTGGTTACTGCTGCGTGGCATGCGCACGCTGCATCTGCGCGTCGCCGCGGCGTCGCGCTCCGCGCAGTGCATTGCGGAGCACTTCGAACACCATCTGCTCGTCGCCGCGGTGCTCTATCCGGGGTTGCCCGCCGCGCCGGGCCACGCCGTCGCCGCACGCCAGATGCGCGGTGGCTTCGGCGGCATGCTGTCGATCCGTGCCCAGGGCGGTGAAGCGGCGGCGATTGCGGTCGCCGCGCACACCGAGTTGTGGAAGCGCGCCACCTCGCTCGGCGGCACCGAGAGCTTGATCGAGCACCGCGCGAGCGTCGAAGGCGCCGGCACGCCGGCGCCGGCCGATCTGCTGCGCCTGTCGGTCGGCCTCGAGGACGCGGATGATCTGATCCGCGATCTGGAGCAGGCGCTACTCGTCGCGCATCGCTGAGTTCGGTGTCCGGGTTGGCGCCTGGCGTCGCGCCTGCCTACCAGGTGTTGCGCAACTCGCGCAACTTCACGAACACCGTCTTCGC
Organism: uncultured beta proteobacterium; assembly: GCA_963774675.1. Taxonomy (GTDB): domain Bacteria; phylum Pseudomonadota; class Gammaproteobacteria; order Burkholderiales; family Burkholderiaceae_C; genus CAIKUF01. The sequence goes on from CAVZFV010000014.1 coordinate 890,554, forward strand.
GTCCGGGTTCTCCGGCAGGTCGGGAAAGCTCTCGTGTAGCTTTGCGATCACGCTCGGGCTTGTCAGGCGCATGAAGGTGTTGATGTGCTTTTCGTCGGCCAATGTCGTCACGATGGCCTTCGCCGCGTCATGCCCATCGACGCGCGGCAACAGCGCCTTCGCCGCGGCATTGTCGGGCTCGCGTGCGAGCGTGAACTTGAGGTTGTTCTCGATGTAGTCGTGGCCGGCGTAGACGCGCGTGTCGTCGGGCAGCTTCGCGATCTGGTCGGTGAAGGTGGCATACATCTCTTCGACGTTGCCGCCGTTGTGGCAGTTGCCGGCGCCGGCGTTGAACAGCGTGTCGCCCGAGAAGAGTGCGGGCTGATCGGTGTGCGAGCGCAGGCAGATGTGGCACATCGTGTGGCCCGGCGTGTCCATGCACTCGAGCTCGACGGTACGACCGACCTTGATGATGTCGCCCGCCTTCACGCCGCGATCGACGCCCGGGATGCGCGAGCCGGCAAGGTGATGTGCGATCAGCTTGGCACCGGTCGCCGCAATCACCGCTGCGTTGCCCCCTGTGTGGTCGAGATGCTCGTGCGTGTTCAGAACCTGCGTGATCTGCCAGCCGCGAACGCGCGCGGCATTCAGGCACTTCTCGTGATCGAGCGGGTCGATCGCGAGCGCCTCGCCGCTTTCCGGGCAGGCGACGAGGTAGTTGTAGTTGCGGTAGACGTTGTCGGTCCAGATGCGTTCGACGAGCATGGCGGGGTCCTCGGTGGGCGGGCGGTACTTGCGAGTTTCACATGATCTCGTCGGACGCTGATCCGGCTGCGCCACGGTCGGTGAAGGACGTCCCCTCGACCCGCGCCGATTTCCGAATCTGAAGGGCAAGCAACCCTCATCGGGTGGAGTGGGGCGCCGGCGTCGCGGGCGCTACCGGCAACACGCCGCCATACTGCACACCCCACCGGTAGGCGAGGCCGATGGACGCCGATGCCGAAACGTTGTTGTCAGTCACCGGGCTGTCGGCGGCGTAGCCGAGGAGCCGCGTGGCGCTGGCGCCGCCAAACAGCACCCAGTGCGAACTCATTGCCCAGGTGAAACCTGTACCGACGCTCACGCCGTTCGGCCCCGCCCCGGGCGAGAAGGCCGGCAGCCCGCTCGGGGAATCGGGCGGCACGCCGTAGCGGCTCGTCATGTAGCGCAGGTCCGCCCAGGTGAAGCTGGAACCGAAGTACCACTCCGCCCGCGGTGTGATGGGCATGCGGTAGCCGATATCGGCACTCGCCAGCGCACCGCCGCCGCGGCCGAGCAGGTCCTGCGAGACGGTCCCGGCGAGCGTCCAGCGCGGCGTGAGCGCATACGAGGCGTAGGCACGTCCGCGCAGCGTGGCGGCTATGTCTGGCAGGCCTTCGAGACCTTCCACGTCGGATGAGTTGCGGCCACGGTCGATGCGAAGCGAGACGCCAGCACGGAATTGCTGGCTGCTGACGAGTTCGGCACTCGCCCCCGGTCCGCGTGGGTCCTGGGCGATACCGAGCACCGCCGCGGCGCCGCCGGTGCTGATGCGGATCCGGCCGTATTGGAACGCCCACAGCGGGCGCGGCCGGACGTGCTGGTTACCCGACCCCAGGTAGCTCGGCGTGTAGGCGGCCGAGACGCCGAGCGCGAGACTCGCGTTTGCCTTCAGATCGGTGACGAGTTCGTCCCAGGTCAAGTACGACTGCGCTGCCGCGCTGCGTTCAAGCGCAGTCGCTGGCGCCTCCTGCGCTCGTGTCGCCGCGCAACAAAGGGTGAGTGCGGACACCGCACATTGGACGACTCGCCCAGGCCTGCGGATCCGGGCATCCACGCGCCCCGGATCAGTCGTTGGGGGCGTCGATCGTACGGTCGGTCGGTCGATCGGGCGCAAAGCAATCGGCAAACGTGAAGTAGAGCGAGGTATAGAACACGGTGGAAATCAGCAGGCCGATCGGCACCGTCGCCAGCGCGATGATCTGTGGCGATTGCATCAACGCCGCGAACACGTTGGCGATGATGCCGAACGCGAGGATCACGCCGCCCCACGCGAGGGCGTAGACGCTGAACGCGCGGATATTGCGCCAGCACGCCAAAGTGCTGAAGAAGAACGCCTTGCTGATGCTCTGATCGCCCCAATGGACGAGCGCGGGTGCGTGCCAGAAGGGCAGCGAGAGCAATGAAGCAAGGCCGAATCGCAACACCAGGCCGAACTGAAGCTGCGCATCGCTGAGCAGCGCGGCGATGTCGCTGGCGTCGCCCTTGCCGGAAGCGATGGTGTTCTGCAGCGCCTCGAACTTGCCGCCATCCGCGACATCGCTCAACAAGAAGATCAGATAGGTCGCGACCGCGTAAATCACGCCCATCTGCAAGAGCGCCATCCGTTTGTCCCGCGTGCCCTTGAGCGGCTCGACGAAGACACCCGGGCCGGGCATTTTGCCGAGCATGACACGCCGTGTTGCGAGCATGAAGCCGAGCGAGACGAGCGGCATCACAGCGAGCATGACGAACTCGCCGACAAAGGGCAGCAACAGCGCGATCAGGGCGAAGAACATGACGCCGGCGAAGAGGGCGGCAAAGGCGAGCGGGCGCTTGAAGAACACAGCAAACCCGCGACGCACCCAGAGCGCACCATGGCGCGCCGGCACGAGGTGGAGTTTCATGGGGATGTCAGGCGTCATGAGGCATTGCGATATCGGTGGGATGCCAGGGCGTGCGCACGCGTTCGCGCAGCACGTTCTCGAAAGGCGTCGGGTCGTGCGCAGTCAGCAAGTGGGCATCGCGTGGTAGATGCAGATCCCACAGGCGCGAGATCCAGAAGCGCAGCGCCGCGCCGCGCAGCATCGCGGGCATGAGCCGTGCCTCATCGCCGCTCAACGGGCGCACTGTTGCGTAGGCGCGTACGAAGGCGGCGGCGCGCTGCTCTTCGAGCCGGCCCGACGCCGGGTCGGTGCACCAGTCGTTGAGGCAGACCGCGATGTCGAACACGAGCGCCTCCGTGCCTGCGAAGTAGAAGTCGAAGAAACCTGACAGCGCGTCGCCTTGTGGCGTGGCATCGAACATCACGTTGTCGCGGAACAGATCGCCATGGATCGCGCCACGTGGCAGTTGCTGCGCCACGTCTGAGCTTGCAACCTGCTGCTGGAAGGCCAGTTCGCCGTCCAGTAACTCGCGTTGCGCGGTGGTGAGGTAAGGCTGGATCACCGGCGCGGTCTGCGCCCACCAGTCCAGGCCGCGCGGGTTCGGCTGTGCACGCGGATAGTCGAGCGCCGCCAGATGCATGCGCGCGAGCATCGCGCCGACCGCTTCGCAGTGCGCGGTGTCGGGTGCCAGGCGTGCGCTGCCGGGCAGCCGTTGGACGACTGCGGCAGGTTTGCCGCAGACCGTGTGCAGGATCGCGCCCGTCGCGTCCGCCTGTGGCGCGGGCACCGGCAGGCCGCGATCGGCGAGGTGGCGCATCAGATGCAGGTAGTAGGGCAGTTCATCGTGCTGCAGCCGCTCGAACAGCGTGAGCACGTAGCGGCCGGCGTCGGCGTCGCAGAAATAGTTGGTGTTCTCGATGCCGCCGAGGCAGGGCTCGAAGACCTGCAGCGCACCGAGATTCAGGCGGGCGAGCAGTGCCTGCGCCGCTTCACGCGACACTTCGGTGTAGACGGCCATTGCGCGATCAGAACGACAGCACGCGCCACACCCGTTGACCGGCGGCGCCCTTTTGCGCACCGCCGCCGCTCGACAGGTCGCGCGAGCCGTCACCGATCACGATCTCGTAGCTCGGCGCGCCCTTGTTCTGGACCGTGACGCTTTGCGTCTGGCCGCGCACCCGCAACTCCTCGACGCGCGTGTTCTTGCCTTCGATCACGATGTGTTGCACGTTGGGTTCGATCGGCTCGCGTCCCGCGCCGTCCGCGCCCGATGCGACGCGCGGTGCTGCGTCCGGGCCAGACGCAGCCGCTGCCGGCGGCGTCACTGCCACCGCTACCGCGGGCGCCTCCGCCGGCTGCGCGGCCCAGACCGCGAGCGGGCACAGCCACACGCTGAGGAGGGGAAGGAGTGCGAACTTCATGATCGGCATTGTATGTAGGGCCGCACGAACCTGGCCGAACCTCACATCTGCCGCGGAGTCAGACCCCCTACTCGCGGCGCACGCGCAGGAAGCTCGCGTGGCGTGGCACGCCACTTGCATTGAGTGCCACATAGCGGTAGGTCACCGTGCTGCCGATTGGCGGCGGCTCGCGCCGCTGCGGGTCGGTGAACCCCGTGCCCAGCTTGAAGCGTAGGCCAGCGGGTGTTTGCACGACGAGCGCGCCGAGCATTCCCGCATATTTGCCCGAGCCGGGCAGATGCCCGATGACGGTCGCCTCGGCGTCTTCGCGGGGCTTGAGCTTGAGCAGATCGTCGCTGCGCGCGCCGCGATAGAGCGAGGCGCCGCGATGCAGCATCAAGCCTTCGCCGCCGGCCTTCACGGTCTGCTTCATCAGCGCGAGCAGCGCGGCGCGATCGGCGAGTTTGCGTTCCGGCACCGCCTTCAGCCACGCGATGTCTAGGGCGCCGATGAGCTTGTCGAGTGCGGCCAGGCGCTCGTCGAAGCTGCCCGGTTGCGCCGGCAGGTCGAACACCATGTAGCGCATGCCGCGCCACGCAGCGTCGTCCGGTATCGCGCGCGCCACCGTCGATTGCGCGTGTTCGAAGCGCCCGCGCCCGGCCCACAACTCGCCGTCCAGCGGGACGCGCGGCCAGCCGGCTGTGAACCAGGCGGGCGCGGCGATGCGCCGACCGCCGCGCGTGATCAACTTTGCGCCGTCCCAGTAGCCGCGCACGCCGTCAAGACTATCGCTCACCCAATAGTCGGCGAGCGAAATATCGCCGCGCAAGACCTTTGCCAGCATCAGCTCGGGCGCCGCCGCGTCTGAAGCGCGCGCCGACGGCAGCGGCAGCAGGCAAAGAGCGAGCAGCAGGGAGCGGCGCCGGAGTTGGGTCTCGGTCATGGGGAGGTCGTGGCGCGGTTGTGGCGCAGTTGTGACTGCGGCGCGCAAGCGTCGCGACGGCTACCGACGCTTGCGAACGACTCTAGTAGCGCCCTTCGCGGGCCGCGCAACCTTCCGCCACAATGGCGAGATGAAGCGACCCCAAGCTCACTGCGTTCGCGTCCCCCAAGGGGAGCGTCAGTGGCTTCGGGCGGCGGGGCGCCACTGACAATGAGCGAAAAAACGATGCTGCTCGTCGATGGTTCGAGCTACCTTTATCGCGCCTATCACGCGCTTCCCAACCTCAGCGGACCGGGCGGCGTGCCGACCGGAGCGCTGCACGGCTTCGTCGCTATGATGAAGCGCCTGCGCGAGCAGTTTCCGGCCGAGCATGCCGCCTGCGTGTTCGACGCCAAGGGGCCGACTTTTCGTGACGACTGGTACGCCGAATACAAGGCGAACCGGTCGCCGATGCCCGAACCGTTGGTGCAGCAGATCGCGCCGATCCACGAGGTGGTGCGCCTGCTCGGCTGGCCGGTGCTCGAAGTGCCGGGCATAGAGGCGGACGATGCGATCGGCACGCTCGCGCGCGCGGCGGCGGCGAGCGGTCATCGCGTCGTCATCTCGACCGGCGACAAGGACTTGGCGCAGCTTGTCGATGCGAACGTCTCGCTGATTAACACGATGAGCAATGAGCGCCTCGACATTGCGGGTGTGCAGGAGAAGTTCGGCGTACCGCCGGAGCGCATCATCGACTACCTGACGCTTGTCGGCGACAGTGTCGACAACGTGCCCGGGGTCGACAAGGTCGGCCCGAAAACGGCGGTGAAGTGGCTCTCCGAGTACGGCTCGCTGGCCGGCGTGATGGCCGCCGCGGACGGGATGAAAGGCGCCGTCGGCGAGAACCTTCGCAAGGCGCTGCCCTGGTTGCCGCAAGCGCAACGGCTCGTCACTGTCGTCACCGATTGCGACCTCGCCGGTCAGGTCGCCGGATGGCCGGGGCTCGAGGGGCTGCATTTCAATCCGATGGACCGGGACGGGCTGCTGGAGTTCTTCGATCGCTACGGCCTGAAGTCGTTTCGGCGCGAACTGCTTGCAGCGGGTGCAGCGGGGGCAGCGGATGCAGCGGATGCGACTGGCGGCGCGATGTCCACCGTGTCGCCGGGCGGCGCCCTGCGGCGAGTAGCAACGACCAGCGACCAACCGGCTGGCGGCGCTCCGACTGCCGACGCGCCGACCGCTGACACACTGGCCGCCAACGTACTTGCCGCCAATGCAGCTACCGAACTGCGCTACGAGACCGTGCTGACGCTCGACGCGCTCGACGCGTGGGTGGCGCGTATCGCGCAGGCGCCGCTCACCGCGCTCGACACCGAGACAGATTCGCTCGACGCGATGCGGGCGCAGCTCGTCGGTATTTCGCTATCCGTCGCTCCTGGCGAGGCGGCCTACATTCCGCTGCGCCATGCCTACGCCGGCGCGCCGGAGCAGCTCGATGTGGACGCGGTGCTCGCACGCCTGAAGCCATGGCTCGAGGACCCCGGCAAGCCCAAGCTCGGCCAGAACGTCAAGTACGACACCCATGTGTTCGCCAACGCCGGCATCGACGTGCAGGGCTATGTGCACGACACCATGCTCGAGAGCTACGTGCTCGAAGCGCACAAGCCGCACGGCCTGGAGAGCCTCGCGCTTCGCCACCTCGGTCGCAGCGGCCTGTCGTACGAGGACCTGTGCGGCAAGGGCGTGCACCAGATCTCGTTCGCGCAGGTCGACATCGAGCGTGCGGCGCGCTATTCGGGCGAGGACAGCGAGATGTGCCTCGACGTACATCGCACGCTGTGGCCGCAACTCGAGGCCGAGCCGGGTCTGCGCTATGTCTACGAAAAGCTGGAGATGCCGACCTCGCGCGTGCTCGCGCGCATTGAGCGCAACGGCGTGCTGATCGACGCGCAGCTTCTTGCAACGCAAAGCCGTGAATTGGCCGAGCGCATGGTCACGCTCGAAGCCGAGGCGCACGCGCTCGCCGGGCAGCCGTTCAACCTCGGCAGCCCGAAGCAGATCGGCGAGATCCTGTTCGGCAGGCTCGGTCTGCCTGTCGGCCGCAAGACGGCGAGCGGCGCGCCGTCGACCGACGAGGAGGTGCTGGAAAAGCTCGCCGCTGACTTTCCGCTGCCGGCCAAGCTGCTCGAACACCGCAGCCTGTCGAAACTCAAGGGCACTTACACCGACAAGCTGCCGCTGATGGTGAACCCCGACACCGGCCGCGTTCACACGAACTACGCGCAAGCGGTGGCCGTGACGGGACGGCTCTCGAGCAATGACCCGAACCTGCAGAACATCCCGATCCGCACGCCGGAAGGCCGTCGCGTGCGCGAGGCCTTCATCGCGCCGCCGGGGCACGTGATCGTCAGCGCCGACTATTCGCAGATCGAGTTGCGCATCATGGCGCATATCAGCGGCGATGAAGGTCTGCTGCGTGCTTTCGCGGAAGGCGTGGATGTGCACCGCGCCACCGCGAGCGAGGTCTTCGGCACGCCGGTCGCCGAGGTGACGAGCGAGCAGCGCCGCTACGCCAAGGTCATCAATTTCGGCCTCATCTACGGCATGGGCGCGTTCGGCCTCGCGAGCAACCTCGGCATCGAGCAGAAAGCGGCGCGCGACTATATCGATCGCTACTTCGCGCGCTTCGCCGGCGTTAAGCGCTACATGGACGAGACCAAGGCGCGGGCGGCCGAATGCGGCTATGTCGAAACCGTCTTCGGCCGGCGCCTCTACCTGCCCGAGATCACCGGCGGCAGCGGCCCGCGTCGCGCCGGCGCCGAGCGCCAGGCGATCAACGCGCCGATGCAGGGCACGGCCGCCGACCTGATCAAGCTCGCGATGATCGCGGTGCAAAGGAATCTCGACGACGAACGCCGCGCGACGAAGATGGTGATGCAGGTGCATGACGAACTGGTGCTCGAAGTGCCCGATGCCGAACTCGAATGGGCACGCGCCGAAGTACCGCGCATGATGGCCGGTGTCGCCGACTTGAAGGTGCCGCTGCTCGCCGAGGTCGGCGTCGGGCGGAACTGGGATGAGGCGCATTGACGGCGACAACGCCTCATCCGGGTCGCAGGTCGACGTCGCGATGACCGAACTCGTTCCAATGACTGCGGCGGAATTCATCGACTTCGTCGAGGAAACCGTGCCGGCCTACGCCGCCGACAAGGTGGCTTCTGGCCAGTGGCGCGAGGACGAGGCGGTCACGTCGTCGCGGCGAGAGCTCGACGAACTCCTGCCACAGGGCTTGGCGACGCCGGGTCACCACCTCTATACACTGCGCGACGCGGCGGCCGGCGCGACAGTAGGCAGGCTCTGGATTGCCGAGCAGGCGCGCGCTGGTAGTAAGGTCGCCTACGTCTACGACGTCGCGATCTTTCCCGCGCATCAACGCAAGGGCCACGCGACGCGAGCTTTCGAGTCCCTCGAATCCGAGGTCCGCATGCTCGGACTCGAAGGCATCGCGCTCCACGTGTTCGGGCACAACCGCGGTGCACAGGCGTTGTACGAGAAGCTCGGGTATCGGCCGACGAATATCCACATGTTCAAGGGCATCGCGAAGACGGGTGCGTGAGCGTGGCGGCGCCCAAACCAGGCCGCAGGGGCCGGGGGCGTTTTGTGAACCGTTGTAAGCGGCCTCGAAGCGCGCGATTCAAGCTCGCGGCCGGAACTGCCGATGAGGCAGGTTGAGGCGGCCGCTCCCGGCCGCGACGGAGTCGCACGCCATGATGCCTATCGTTCTGTGGTCGCTTTCCGCCATCGCGCTGCTCTCCTGCGGGTGGCTCGCCAGCGCCTGGTTCCACAAACGCAAGATCGGCGCGCTGCGCCAGCAGGTCAAGTCGGTGCGCCAGACGGCGACCGAACACGCGAACCAGGCGCGCCGCCAGATCGCGCAACTGCAGACCGAAATCGAATCGCGCAAGGCCGCGGTACCCCCGCCGCGCCGTTTGCCCGAGCCGGCAAAGTCCGTGCCCGACAAGTCGGCGTCGGCGGTCATCTCCGACAAGCCCAAGGCGATCAGGACCTTTGTGCCCGACAAAGAACTGCTGCCGCCAGCCGGCTTCGCGCACACGACGATCGTCCCACGCGACGGTTTTGCCTCGACCGAAGTGATGGCCTGACGGAGCTGACCTGAAGGCGTTGGCCTGAAAGCTCGCGCCCGAGGGAAGCCTGCACGTCGCCCGCGCCCGTCTTCCAAGCCCCGGGCGCTTCAGCGAATCGCGCGCCTGCGCACGCAGTCGATATAGGACTCGCCGTCGGGCGGCAGGCCGCTGCGCTGCGAGGTCCACATCATCTCGCCGAGGCACTCCATCACCTCGTGCTGCGCGGCGTGCGCCGAGCCACGCTTGGCGGCAAGCAGCTCGAAGGCCTGGCGGATGCCGCGCGGCTGGTCGATGCTCGTCTGTTCACTGATCGACAGGTGCATCGCAAGGTGCAGGAATGGATTCGTGCGGCCGTCGTCCACCGTGTAGCTCGCGGCGAGTGCCGTGTCGAGATCGGCAAGGTCCGCTTCGTACTCGGGGTGCTCGGCGATCCATTGCGCGGCGATTGCCTCGAGCGGCGTGAGCAGCCGGCCATCGCGCAGCTTGGCTGCGGTTTCGCAGAAGAATTGCCTGACGTCGTGCTGTGAAGGGGTGAACATCGGACAATTCTCGCCTGCCCCGTCCGCCTCGCCCCTGCGCCCTTGATCGCATTCGTCACCGACCCCTGGTTCTACGCTGCCGCCGTGCCGGCCGTGCTGCTGATGGGGCTGTCCAAGAGCGGTTTCGCGAGCGGCTTCGGCGCGCTTGCCACACCGATGATGGCGCTCGCGATTCCGGTACCGCAGGCGGCGATCATGCTGCCGTTGCTGCTGATCATGGACGGCGCCGGCTTGCAGCGCCTGTGGCGCGACCGCGATCCGGCGATGCTGCGCCTGCTGCTGCCCGCCGGCCTGATCGGCACGTTGGTCGGTACGCTGCTTTTCGGCCGCCTGCCGCCCACCACGATCGCGGGCGTCGTCGGCGCGTTGACGCTCGCCTTCCTGGCGCAGCGATTATTGTTCCCGCCGCGCGCCGATGCGCCGCGGCCGCCGAACGTGGTCGGCTTCGCCTACGGTGTCGCCTCGGGCTTCACGAGCTTCGTCGCGCATGCCGGCGGGCCACCGATCAATGCCTACATGCTGCCGCTGCGCATGCCGCCGCTCGCCTACGCCGGGACGATGTCGGTGTTCTTCGCCGCGCTCAACCTGTCGAAGTGGATTCCGTATGCGTGGCTCGGGCTGATTGATATGCGCAACATGGGCACCGCGCTCGTGCTGATGCCGCTTGCGCCGCTGGGTGTCTGGCTCGGCGTATACCTGACGCGCCATATCCGACCTGAGTGGTTCTATCGCCTGGCCTACACCGGCATGTTCCTCACCGGCGTCAAGCTGCTGTGGGACGGCTTGCGCTGACAGCGTCAACTCACGGCGCGGCCGGCGGCTCATCGCTCCAACCTTCGCGCCGCCCCTGGCGCGGGTGGTCGCGCTCTTGGGCGAACAGCTCCTCGAGCTGCTGCCGGCCCGCTTTCGCCATCGCGATGAAGCGCGCCTCGTCGCGCATATGCGGCAGCATTTCCTCGATCTGGCGGATCGTGTGGCGCCGAAAGCGCATCGCAAGACCGCGCGCCTGGTGCGGTTGCCAACCGAGCAGTTCGAGCGTGCTGCGCGCCGTCATCAGCGACGAGTCGAGCGTCTCGCGTTCGATCAGTCGCACGCCGATCTCGCGCAGCCGCAGGTAGTGCTGCACGTTGCGCGCGCGTGCAACGATCGCGAGTTGCGGGAAGTGCTCGAGCACGAGCTTGGCCACCTTCAGGCTCTGCTCAACATCGTCGATCGCCAGCACCAACACGCGCGCCCTGGCAGCGCCTGCTGTGCGCAGCAGATCGAGTCGGGTCGCGTCGCCATAGAACACGCGCCAGCCGAACTTGCGCATGCTCTCGATCTGCTCGGCATCGTGGTCGAGCACGGTCGGCGTGATGCCGTTGACGTAGAGCATGCGGGCGACGATCTGCCCATAGCGCCCCAGCCCCGCGATGATCACCGGCGCTGACTGCGGCTCGCTCAGCTCGGGCATGTCGCTGTGTCGGCCGTGCGCGAAGCGCGCGATCCACCAGCGGTCCACGGCGACGAGCAACAGCGGCGTGAGCAGCATCGAGATCGCGATCGCAGCGATCAGCAGCGAGGCCGCAGCGGGCGCGATCACCTGCGCACCTGCGGCCGACTGGAAGACCACGAAACCGAACTCGCCCCCCTGCGCGAGCAGGATCACGAACACCGGGCGTTCCTGCAACGGCAACGGCATCAGCACCGCCATGGCCCACAACACGACGGCCTTGACGACGAGGAAGCCTGCCACGATCAGCCCGATCAGCAGCGGGTGCTGCAGCACAACACCGAAGTCGATCGACATGCCGACGGCGATGAAGAAGAGCCCGAGCAGCAGGCCCTTGAAGGGCTCGATGTCGGTCTCGAGTTCGCGCCGGTACTCGTTCTCGGCGAGCAGCACGCCGGCGAGGAAGGCGCCGAGCGCCATCGACAGACCGACCGACTGCATCAACGCAGCCGTCGCGACGACGAGCAGCAGCGATGCGGCGGTGAAGATCTCGGGCGTCTTGCTGCCTGCGATCCAGCGCAGCGCGGGCCGCAGCAGCAGGCGTCCGCCGAGCACGATTGCGGCGACGACGCCGATCGCCCTGGCGACACCCGTCCAGCCGCCTTCGGCATGGGCGCCGGATACCGCGAGCAAGGGCACGAGGGCGAGGATCGGGATCGCCGCCACGTCTTGCAGCAGCGCGACGGCGAGGATGCTTTGGCCCGAACTCGTCGCCATCAGATTGCGCTCGGCGAGCACCGCCAGGCCGATCGCGGTGGACGACATCGCCAGCCCGAGCGCGCCGACGAGCGCGAGCGGCCACGCGACGCCGGCCAGCAGGGCGGCACCGGACAGCAGCGCCGCCGAGCCGAACAACTGCACGCTGCCCCAGCCGAAGATCGGCTTCCTGAGCGACCACAGGCGCTTGGGCTCCAACTCCAACCCGACGAGGAACAGCATCAGCACGACGCCGAATTCGGCGAACGAGAGAATCTGCTGCGCGTCCGTCACCAGCGCCAGGCCCCAGGGGCCGATCGCGATGCCGGCGACGAGGTAGCCGATGATGGCGCCCAGGCCGAGCAGCCGCGCGAGCGGCACCGCGAGTACTGCGGCGGCGAGGTAGATGAGCGGGCCCAGGAGCCAGTTACCGTGTTCCATCGTTGCGGGGGGGGTTTGGCCTCGTCAGTCTTCGGCAGGCCGCGCTTCGGCCGGCACTTCACAGGCCGGCGTCGGCTCCATGTCAGCGATTTCGGGCCAATGCGGGTGGCTCAGCAGGCGCGACGTGTAGAGGCGGCTGTGGGCTTCGACCTCGCCTTCACTCACCCTGTGCGCGCCATGCAGCACGAGCGGGGGCAGGAAGCGCATGCCGCAAAGCGCGGCCGTCTGCTCGTAGGGCGGCAGGAAGTCGTCGAAGAAATGGCGGTTGTGACCGGCCGGGTGGTAGGCGTCCTGCGGGCCGCCGGTGCTGAGCACGAGCCAGAGGTCTCTTGCCCTGGAGGGCGTCCCCTTCCGGGCCATAGGCCCAGCCGAATGCGAGCACTTCGTCCACCCACAGCTTCATCAACGGCGGCATGCCGTACCAGTGGATCGGGTGCTGCCAGACGATGAGCTTCGCCTGTGTGAGCAGGGCCTGCTCGGCGTCGACGTCGATCACATAGTCGGGATAAAGCGCGTACAGGTCGCGCAGCGTCACGTGCCGCTCACCGAGCGCCACCACGGCCCTGCATCAGCGCGCGGTTGACGTGCGAGTCCTCGAGCTGCGGATGTGCGGCGAGTACGAGGACGTCGGCCATGTCTGTGGGTGGCGCGGGTTGGACGGGATGGCCCGCCAGATGGCGGCGGCGCTACCATACTCGCAAAGGAGACGGACATGCCGGTGATCGTCGTCGCCAACCCCAAGGGCGGGGTCGGCAAGAGCACGCTTTCGACCAACCTGGCGGGCTATCTGGCGCGCAACGGCCATGGCGTGATGCTGGGCGATATCGACCGGCAGCAGTCGTCGCGCGAATGGCTTGCGCTGCGACCGGCGAGCCTCCCCGCGATCGCGACCTGGGAGGTGCAGCACGGCGACGTCGTGCGCGCGCCCAAGGGCACGACGCATGCCGTGCTCGACACGCCGGCCGGCCTGCGCGGCAAGCGGCTCGACGCGGTGATGAAGCTTGCCGACATCGTGCTCGTGCCCTTGCAGCCGAGCCTCTTCGACATCCGCGCGACGCACGAATTCGTGCGCAGCGTTGCAGGCGCACAAGCGTGCCGGCAGCGTGCGGCTCGGGCTGGTCGGCATGCGCGTTCGGGATCACACGATCGCCGCCGAGCAGTTGCGCAGCTTCCTCGACCAACTCGCCGTGCCGGTACTCGGGTACATACGCGATACGCAGAACTATGTGCACCTCGCCGCGCGCGGCCTCACACTCTGGGATGTGACGCCCGGGCGCGTCGAGCGCGATCTGGCCCAGTGGCAGCCCGTTCTCGAATGGATCGATCGCTGAGCGATTCGCGAACGACGTAAACCACCCAACAGACGCAACCAAGAAAAGGGACACGCATGCGCAGCTTCGACAAACTCGCCGACATCGAGCCGTTCGTCGGCCAGCACGTCGCCGACAGCGACTGGATCACGATCGACCAGGCCCGCATCGACCAGTTCGCCGCGGCGACGGGGGATCATCAGTGGATCCACGTCGATCCGGTGCGCGCCGCGGAGGGGCCATTCGGCACGACGGTCGCGCACGGTTTCCTGACGCTTGTCGATGCTGCCCGAGATGGGTGCGAATGCGATGGAGTTCCGCGACGTGCGCATGGGCGTCAATTACGGTCTCAACCGAGTGCGCTTCACGGCGCCGGTGCCGGTCGGCAGCCGCGTGCGTGGGCGTTTCAAGTTGAACGCCTACGAGACGATCGAAGGCGGCGCGCAGATCACGTTCGACGTGACGATGGAGCGCGAAGGCTCGGACAAGCCGGTGTGCATTGCCGAATCGGTCTCGAGGCGGTATGTTTGACCCCCGCGTTTGACACCCACGTTTGACACCTCATCATGAAAGTCCTTCTCGTCGACGACCATCCGCTGATCCGATCCGCGCTGCAGTCGGTGATCGAGGGCCTGGGGGACGACGTGACCGTCGTCGGCGCCGGTAGCGCGCGGGAAACGCGTGAGGTGCTCGAGGCGAACAGCGACTACGACCTGCTGTTGCTCGACCTCCAACTCGGTGACGCCAACGGCTTCGACCTGCTCGTCGAGCTGCGAGCCGCCTACCCCTCGGTGCCAGTGGTCGTCGTCTCGGCGTCGGACCGCACGAGCGATGTGATCCGCGCGGTCGATCTCGGCGCAATGGGGTTCGTGCCCAAGCGCGCGAGCAACGAGACGCTCGCCGAGGCGCTCAAGCTCGTGATGCAAGGCGGCATCTACGTGCCGCCGATGACGCTCGGCTCCGAGAGCGCGGGCCCGGCCGTGGAGGGCGACACCGCGCCGGGCTATCTCGCCATCGTGCGCGAGCAGTCCGACGAGCCGGCGGCGCCGACGCTCACGTCGATCGGCCTCACGCCGCGCCAGACCGACGTCCTCGGCCTGCTGTTGCAGGGCAAGCCGAACAAGCTGATCGCGCGCGAACTCAACCTGTCGGTCGAGACGGTGAAGGACCACGTGGCCGCCGTGCTGCGCGCGCTCAACGTCAGCTCGCGCACGCAGGCGGTGCTCGCGGTCGGTCAGATGACGCGCGAGCAAGTCGGTGGCGACCGGCCTGCGTGGCGTCCGAGCACGCTGCGCTGACGCCGGACCGGGAGCCGGACTTGGTGCCGGCTGACGCCCCGTCCATCGTGCGCGTCGATCCCTCCGCACCGGTCGAGGCGCTCGCCGGCGATACCGATGCCGACGCCCTGCTGCGCGACCGCGCGGCGGCGATGTTCGCCTTCAACCCGACCTCGCTCGGCGGTCATGCGCTCGGCGCGATCGTCATCGAACTCGTGTTCGGCGCCGTCGCGCCGGTGGCGTTGCGCCTTGCCTGGGGCACGGGCTTTGCGCTGCTCTGGCTGGCGCGGGTGGCGCTGGCCTGGCGCATCGTTCGGCGGCCGGACGTGGACATGGCGGCGCTGCGATCGCGCCTGCGCTGTGGCAGAGCGGCACGTTGCTCATGGGTGCACTATGGGGGGCCGCGGCCTGGAGCTTTTATCCCTACGGCGACGCGTTGCAGCAGATCTCGCTGATCCTGGTGGCCTACACCTTCTGCGTCGCCAGCGTACCGGTCCTGGCGCCACAGTTTACCGTCTACATTTCGTTCGTCGCGTTGATCTACGTGCCGCTCGTCTTGCGCGTCGCGCTGCACGGCGGCAGCGCCGGCGCGCAGACCGCGGTCGTGATGCTGATGGCGATGGCGATGACGGTGCTGCTCGGCCGCAACCATCGCAATGCCTTCAAGCGGGTCAGCCTGCTGCAGCAGCACACCGAGGCCCTGATGACGCAGTTGCGCGCCGAAAAGGAAGTCTCGGACGCCGCACGCCAGGCAGCCGAAGTCGCGAACCGCGCGAAGACGCAGTTCTTCGCCGCCGCCAGCCATGACCTGCGCCAGCCGCTGCATGCGATGAGCCTGTTCGCCGAGGCGCTGCGCCAACGCAGCCACGACGACGAGGTGATCCAGCTTGTCAACAGCATCAACGCATCGGTCGATGCGCTCGAAGGCCTGTTCTCGGAGCTGCTCGACATCACGCGCATCGACAGCGGTGGCGTCGAGGTGCGGCCCGCGCACTTCCACGTGGGATCGATCTTTCGCAAGCTGCGCCTGCATTTCGAGCCGACCGCCTTCGAGAAGGGCCTTGCGCTGCGCTTTCGTGGCGATCGGTACCACGGGTTCGCCGACCCGCTGCTCGTCGAACGCATCCTGCGCAACCTCGTCAGCAACGCGATCCGCTACACCGAAGACGGCAGCGTGCTCGTCAGCTGCCGCCGCCGCGGCGACCGCTTGCGCCTGCAGGTCTGGGACACCGGACCGGGCATTGCCGAGGCCGACCGTCAACGCATCTTTGAGGAGTTCTTCCAGCTCCCCGGCGGAGCGGCGCGCGACCCGCATCAGCAAAAGGGACTCGGGCTCGGCCTTGCGATCGTCAAACGCCTCGCGGAGCTGATGGGCGAACCGCTCTCACTGCAATCGACGCCGGGCCGCGGCAGCGTCTTCACGCTCGACATCGCTGCCGGCGAGGCCGTGCCCGCCGCCGCGCAGGTGTCGCCAGCGAAGTCACCACTCGGGCTGACGCTCGACGGCCGCCTGATCGTGATCGTCGAGGACGAGCCCGCGGTTCGCGCCGGGCTCGAAGTGCTGCTCAAGGGCTGGGGCGCGACGATCGCGAGCTTCGACACCGTTGCGGGGGCGACGCAATGGGCGCGCCAGTGCGACCTGGCGTTCACGCACCCGGACCTGCTGATCGTCGACTACCGGCTGGAAGCTGGCCACACGGGTACCGAGGCGATCACGGCGCTGCGAGACGTTTTCGGACGCGCCATCCCTGCGATCATGGTCACTGGCAGCACGATGACCGGGCACGACGCCGAGGCCGAGCGACACGATTTTCACCTGCTGATCAAACCCGTCGCGCCCAACAAGCTGCGCGCAATGATCGGCTTCAAGCTCGGCTTGCGCAAAGGGTGACCGTTCAATTCCAGGCGGACGCGATCAGCACCACCTTGCCGGCGATGCCGGGCTTGGACGTCGAGGCCGGCAGCTGCACTTCGAGGCGCATCTTGTTGCCGGCGAGCGCGGTGTAGGCGAGCTTGCGGGTGGCGACACCGACGCGGTTCGAGTCCCAGCCGTACTTCACTGACCAGTCTGCATCGTCGGTTTGCGGCGGATCCATCGTGATGACCAGCGTGTCGCGGAACAGGTAGCTTCCCTCGTAGTGATGGTTGGGCCAGAAGGCGTTGTTCTTTTCGTAGTCAGGCACGCGAACGCGCACGTCCATCGCATACGACAGCGTGCGGTCGTCGGGGTTGTTCGAGATGCGCGCACGGTTCGCGAGAAACACGGTCGAGAGATACACGTTCTTCGCCCCGGCGGCTCCCTGAGTCGTGAGCTGCTTATGGGTGCGGCAGGCGGGAGAGTCTTCCTCGGCGACGCGGCGTGACAGCAGCCAGCGCTTGCCGCGCGGCGCGGCGAGCAACTCGAACTGGTAGAGCGCATTGACGTCGTCGTTCTCGATCTCGGCCGGCAGTCGCACCTCTTCAACCTCCAGCCACAGCTCGACGCGCACATCGCCGAACAGGAAGCGCGTCAGGTTCTGGTACGCCTCCTCGCTGTTGACGATGCCGAAGAACCCCGAGTGCGAGCGGTAGCAAAAGGCAGTCGCCGCGGTGCCGGTAACGTTGTCCTTGTCGTCCAGGCCCCAGACCGAAGCGTTTGCGATCTTCACGAGACCGTCGCTGCCCTGGCCGACGAAGGTGCGCGACAAGCCCTTGCCGGCTTCGTAGTCGTTGCGATTCGTTCCGATCATGCAGAAGATGCGCTCGAGCGGGAAGCTGCTCTCGCGCACGTAGTCGACGCGGCCGTACTTCGCGAACGCCGACTCGAGCTTCAGATAGCCCGCCATGCGGTCACGGTTGAAGTTGCTCATGTCATTGGCGCTCAACCAGCTCGGCACGTTGACGCCGCCCACCTCGATGCCGTTGTGCGGCGTCGCGTAGGTGAAGACCTTGTCGACGAGACCGCGCGCTTCGGCGCTGCCGAGCGCGGTGTTTTGCAAGAAGGCGCGCACCACGAGGCCGCCCATCGAGTGCGCGACGAGGTAGCAGCGAAAGTCCTCCGGCGCGAGCGCCTCGCCCTCGTGCGCGCTCTGTGCGCAGACGAGGTCGCGCACGCGCAGGATGAGCGTGTCGAGCCCGCGTGCATAGGTCTCGATCGGGCTCGCCTTGCCTTCGCCGAAGTACGTCGACCCGCTGTCGTAATAGCGGTAGACGATGACCGAGCGCGGTGCGATGCCAGCGTTGCCGCTGCGCGGCTGCCAGTCGCTGTCCATGATGTCGGTGCCATGCTCGTAGACGTCGGAGTAGCCGAAGTCGCTGCCCAGGCGCAGCACGGGTGACTCGAAGATGAAGCGCTTGGGCGATGCGTCCTTTTCGATCGTGGCGCGATAGATTGTCGAGCCGAGGTTGAACCCGCAAAACGGATCGGACGCCGTCTCGTCGCGCTCGCCCTCGGTCATTGCGTAACCACGAACGTAGATGATCGGGAAGTAGGGGGCTTGCATGCGTGCTCCTTCGTGTTGGGGTGGTGCGGCGGTCACTTCCACCGTACCCGCCGCACGCTAAGAGATCGGCGCGTCTTTGTCCACCCCGGCGCGCGATCCCGGCGCCCGCGGGGCGGCGCCGTCAGCTCGGCGCGTAGGCGAGCCGCACGTAGATGGGCGCAAAGGCCTCGGCCTGCGTCACCTCGAGCAGGTGCTCGCGCGACAGCTCGAGCAGCGCAATGAAGGTAACGACCATCACCTGCACGCCGCGGCCGGGGTCGAACAAGTCTTCGAACAGCGCGAAGCGCCGGCCTTGAAGGCGGCGCAGCACGATGCTCATGTGTTCGCGCACGCTCAGCTGCTCGCGATTGATCGTGTGATGCTGGACGAGCCGCGCGCGCTTCAGGATGTCGTGCCAGGCGCCGCGCAGCTCGTTCGCGTCAACGTCGGGAAAGCGCGGCTGCAGGGACTGCTCGATCGCCACCTGCGCGCGCAGGAAATCGCGCCCGAGCAGCGGTAGCGCGTCGAGCTGCGCGGCGGCGAGCTTCATCTTTTCGTATTCGAGCAGTCGCCGTACGAGCTCGGCGCGCGGGTCTTCCGGCTCGGCGCCCTCGGCGCTCTTGCGCGCGGGCAGCAACATGCGCGACTTGATCTCGATCAGCATCGCCGCCATCAACAGGTATTCGGCGGCGAGTTCGAGATTGCGCTTGCGGATCTGCTCGACGTAGGTCAGGTACTGGCGTGTGACGTCCGCCAGCGGGATGTCGAGGATGTTGAAGTTCTGGCGCCGGATCAGGTAGAGAAGCAGATCGAGCGGCCCTTCGAAGGCCTCGAGGAAGACCTCCAGCGCGTCGGGCGGGATGTAGAGGTCGGTCGGCAGCGCGAAGAGCGGCTCGCCGTAGAGGCGCGCGAGTGCGATCGCGTCGACCGCCTCGGGTAGTCCGGCCTCATCGAGCGCAACGGCGGATGCGCCCCCCGCGTCGTCGGGGGCGAGGACAGCGTCTATCGTCACTCGCTGGCGGTCTGGTAGACGTAGGGCTGCTGCGGCACCCGCGCCTCGCGGTGCTCGGCCTGCGCCTGGCGATCGATCGCCTTGTCCCACAGCAGTGCGCGCCCCTGCCGCTGCTCGGCTTCGAGCGACGGCTTCTTCGCCTTGAGCTCCTCGATGAACGAGGTGACGTCGGACTTGTAGGGCTTCCAGATCCAGGGCATGGCGGGCGGCTCGTGGGCGTTGCAGGCAGGGCTCGATTTTAGCGGGGCGCGTTGGCGAGGCACTTACGCCGCCTTCGGCGCCTTCCAGGTGTAGACGGCCGTGACGGCGTAGTTCCAGACCGCACCGACGAGTACGCCCGCGATCGCCGACGACAACCACAGGCTGTCGTACTGGAACAGATAGACGGCGACGCCGACATTGGCGAGGGCGCCGACGCTGCAGGCCAGCACGAACGAGAACCAGCCGCGCACGAATGCCCAGCCGCGCAGCCGCAGGTCGCGGTAGGTGAGCACGTTGTTGAGCACGAAATTGCTGGTCATCGCGACCATCGTCGCGGCAGCCTGTGCCCAGATAAAAGGCGTACCTTGGAACTTGAACAGGATTGCGAGCACGGCCAGGTGGACAAGCAGTCCCAGGCCGCCGACGAGCGAGAACGCAATGAATCGAATCGGCACCACGCCGTGGGTGAACTTGTCCAGCAGCATGATGAAGTATTCCCATGCGACGTTGCTGTCGAGCTTGCTCTCGCCGGCGATGCGGTTGCGGAACTCGTAGGGCAGCTCCTTGAAGCGCAGGGGCGTGGGTGAGGTGGCGAAGAGGTCGAGCAGGATCTTGAAACCGACGCCAGACATGCCGGCCCGCAGGCAGGCGAGAAAGGCCTCGTGGCGAATCATGAAAAAGCCGCTCATCGGATCCTGCAGGTCGGCCTTGAGCACCAGCCGGGAGAGTCGGGTCGCGAAGCGGCTGGTCGCGGCACGCGACGCGTCCCAGTTGCCGACGCCACCGTTGTCGACGTAGCGGCTGCCGACGACAACATCGAGCGCCTCGCGGTTGATGGTCTCGAGCATCTTTGGCAGCAGGCCTTCGTCATGCTGCAGATCGGCGTCGATCACCGCGACGACAGGCGCCGACGAGGCCAGCATGCCCTCGACGCAAGCCGTGGACAGGCCACGCCGGCCCACGCGTTGAATGCAGCGCACACGGCGATCCGATTGCGCCATATTGCGCAGCGCCTCGGCCGTGCCGTCGGGTGAGTCGTCGTCGACGAAGATCATTTCCCAGTCGATGCCTTCGAGCGCGACGGCAACGCGGTTGCGCAACTCGACTACGTTGTCGGTCTCGTTGAAGGTCGGGACGATGACGGAGAGCTGGGGCATGGGCGGGGCTCAGTCTTGCGCGGGCTGTTCGCCGCTGCCGCGGCGTGGCGGATGGCCGCGGTAGTCGGCGCAACGGTAAATCGCGATCTTGCGCGTGTGCTTGCCAAGTGCCTGGGTCTCGATCGTGTCGGCGATCTCGCAGCGCTCGAAGAACGGTTTCAGGCGGGCGAGGTCGAGGTCGCCCTGATCCTGGTCCGACAGCACGAGGATGCCGGTCTGACCCTTGAGGTCGTCGTCGAGCGGGAAATAGTCGAACTGCAAGGCCTTGTCGCCATAGATGTCCTGCGCATAGGTGCGCGGCTGGCCCGGCAGATAGAAGCGCATCAACGAGCTGATCTTGTAGTTTGGCGAGAACACGAAAGCCTGCCCACCCTCGGCGCGCACCTGTTGCTCGACCTTGGCGACGCGGGCGGCGGCTTCGCGCCAACCGCTCCAGGTGTTCAAGTCACCCGCGATCGGCAGGTTCGGTATCAGGAAGATCGAGCCGGCCACGAGCAGCAAGACGGCCGAGCCGATCAGGCCGCGCCGCAGCCGGCGCAGCCCGTCGGCCTGTTGCAGCAAGGTGTGCACGCCGAGGATCACGAGGGACCAGTAAGCCGGGCCGAGCCAGTTGATCTTCACGAGCGAGCGAAAGCTGATCAGCGTGAACAGCACGATCGGCACTGCGCCGCTCAGCCACAACAGCCGCGCGCGATCGTCGAGCCTGCCAGCGAACCAGCCGCGCCCTTCGCGCCACAGGGTTGCGACGACGAGGACGAAGAGATACGGCGTGAGCAGCAGGAATTGCGTGCCGACGAGCATCGCGAAGTAGCGCGGCTTGAAGCCGCCCATGCTGCCCACGCGGCGGCTGCTCTGGAACGCAAGCGACACCCAATCGTGCTGCGAATTCCACCAAAGTACGGGCGCGAAGATCAGCAACGCCAGCAGCGCCGCCAGCCAGGGCTGTGGTTTGAGCAACCAGTGGCGCTGCTGCGGCGACGTGACGAGGTAGAGGAACACGACGGGCAGCAGCAGCACGCCCGAATACTTGCCCAACCACGACAGACCGATGAAGACGCCTGCGACGAACCACCAGCGCGCGAGACCGGTCTGCGTGACTTTCCAGACGGCCCAGATCGCCGCCGACCAGGCGAATACCAGCGGCGCGTCGGGCGTCGGCCCGACACCGAATATTTCGTACACCACCGTCAGGTTGAGCGCCGCGATAGACCAGAACGCGAGCCTGCGGTCGCCGTACATGTCGAGAATCAGGCGCACCCAGATCAGATTCCAACCGAGCGCCCACAGCACCGAGGCGAGCTTGATGCCGAATGTCGTCTGGCCGAAGACGGCTGTCGTCAACGCGATGCTGTAGGTTGCGAGCGGTGGATGGTCGAAATACGACCAGTCGAGGTGCCGGCTCCAGCTCCAGTAATACGCCTCCTGCGGCAGCAGCGGCACCGTCGCCGCGAGCACCAGCCGCAGCAGGGTGAAGCCCGCGATCAACAACGTGATGGCGTGCGCACGTTCGTGCAGCTTGTGCCAGCTTTCGTTGCCGTGGGTCATGCGGGGGAGGGCGTGGGGGTGATGCGCCTGCGGATCGCGCCCGAAGGCCGGGCCTTCGGGCGGGCGACTGCGACTGGGTACAGCGGTGCGCAGCGACGCTCGGCGGCGCATTGTCTCACTCGTGCCGCGTCTGCGTGGAGCGTGCGAACCGCGCGCGTGTCTCCTCGTCCGGTATTGCGGATTGGGTGTCGGGTGCGATGATGGGCGCCTCCACCGCCATGTCATCCCCCACATGCCGCCGATGATCGAGGTCGAGTTGAAGTTCCAGGTGCCCGCCACCGCGCGGCGCGCCGTCGAAGCGGCGGTTGAGCGCGGGACGTCTCGTCGCACCCATCTGCAGGCGATTTACTTTGATACGCCGGATCGTCGGCTCGCCGCGGCAGGCGTCGCACTTCGCTTGCGAAGAGAAGGGCGGCAGTGGATGCAGACGGCGAAGGCAGCGGGTGCCGATGCGATGCAGCGGCTCGAACACAACGTGCCGCTCATCGGTGCGCTTGCGGTGCCAGCGGGTACGCTGCCCGGCGCCGACTGGCATCGCCATGCCGGCACGCCGGTCGGCGATCGGCTCGCCGCGGCGCTCGCGAAGCGCGAGGGCGAGGACGCAGCACCGGTCGTCGTCGCCCAATACCGCACCGACATCTGGCGCCGTCATCGCGATCTGCGCGTGGCGGGCGGCTGGGTCGAGCTTGCGTTCGACACCGGCCATCTGATTGCTGGTGCAAAGCGTTTGCCGGTGTGCGAGCTCGAAATCGAACTGCTGCGCGGCCGCCCCGGCGCGGTGATCGATGTCGCGCGGCAATGGGTCGCGCGCCACGGCCTCTGGCTCGACGTACGCAGCAAGTCCGAACGCGGTATTCGTCTCGCGAGTGGGTCGTCGAGAGGTCCGGTTGCGAAGGCGACGCCGGTGACGCTGGAGCGAGACGCGACGCCCGATATCGCGCGCCACGTGGTGATCGCGAACTGCCTGCAGCAGATCCTGCCGAATGCGAGTGAGGTGGCGAGTGAGGCCGCGAGTGACTTGGCAAGCGAAGTGGCAAGCTACAACGCCAGCATCGCAAGCATCACAAGCAGCGCCAGCAGCGCAAGCAGCGCCGACTACGAGGGCAGCAAGGGCAGCGAGGACCACGTCCACCAATTGCGCGTCGGGCTGCGTCGGCTGCGCTCGGCGCTGCGCTTCTTCGACGGTTGGGCGACGCCCGTCGATCCGGCTTGGCAGGACGCATTGACACAGCTCTTTCGCCAGCTCGGCGTCGCGCGTGATCGCGACGCCTTGGCGGCATCGCTGCTGCCCGCGCTGCGCAGGGCCGGCGCGCCGCTGTTCGAACTGCCGCCGGCGCCCCCCGGCCCGACGCCGAAGGCGCTGTTGCGCATGCCCGAATCGACGCAGACGCTGCTCACCGGGCTGGCTTTGCAGATCGGCGCTCCGGTCGCAGACACCTCTGACGACGCGTCGATGCTGCTCGTAGCACGGCGCACGCTGGCTGACGCGTCGTCGGAAGTCATCGACACCGGTCCCGCTCTCGCAAAGGCCGCCGCGCGACGGCTGGCGCTTTGGCACCGGCGCATCGTGCGTGCGGCCAAGCGCTACGGCGATCTGAGCGACGACGAGCGCCACAGTCTGCGAAAGCGTGTCAAGCGCCTGCGCTACGCGACCGAGTTCACGGCTTCGCTGTATCGCCCGAAAGCGGTGGCGCGCTACCTCGCGCGTCTGTCGCCCCTGCAGGAAAGCCTGGGCCGCTACAACGATCTGGGCGTCGGCCTCGAGACCTACCGTGCCGCCGTCGGTGATGACCCGCGCGCGTGGTTTGCGATCGGCTGGCTCGTTGCGCGGCGCGAGGTGCTGCTCCGCCAGAGCGAGAAGGCGCTGGTTCGCTTCGCGGCGAGCGAGCCGTTCTGGGAACACGCCAAAAGTCGCCCCAAACATCGCGCCAAACATCACCCCAAGGGCGGACGCGGAGCGAAGAGGCGACGCGCCTGAGCGGCGCGCTATGCCGCGCCGGCGCCGTCCGCGCTCGAACAGGCCCGCGGTTGTCCTCGCGCGCGCGCAGGCGCCCAGCATCCCGCTTCTATCCGGCGCTGACCGCTCCCGTACGGCGATTCCGGGCGATGAACGCAACGCTCGCCGCGAGCAACGCGTCGGGCTGGTCACGCTGCGGCGAATGGCCACAATCGGGCAGCTCGAGCAGCTCGGTGTGTGGTACGCGGCGCGCGACGCCGTGGATTTGTTCGAGCGTGCCGTATTCGTCGTCCAGGCCCTGCACCGCGAGCAAGGGGCACGCGATGGACTCGATCTCGCGCTCGATGCTCCAGTCGCGAAACGGTGGGTACAGCCAGATGCGGTTCCAGCCCCAGAAGGCCGAATCCGGGTCGTCGTGATAGCGCGCGAGGCGCTGGCGCAGGTCGGTTTCGACGTAGGCCTGGCGCGCGCTCTCGATGCTTGCGACCGACAGGTCCTCGACGACGATGTGCGGCGCGAGCACGATCGCGCCGGCGACCCGCGCCGGGTACTTCGCCGCGAAAAGCAAGCGTGATCGATGCGCCGTCGCTGTGGCCGAACAGCCAGGGCGGCTGCGCCGCCGTGTCGACGCCGAGCGCCTGCAGCAGCGCAGGCAGTACTTCGTGCGCCTGACGGTGCATGAAATCGAGCCCCCAGGCCTCCTCGGCCGCGCGCGGCGTCGAGCGGCCGTAGCCGGGGCGCGAATAGACGAGGCCACGGCATTGCGCCGCGTCGCACAGGCGCTGCGGAAAGTCCTTCCACATCGCTGCGGAGCCGAGCCCTTCGTGCAGGAAGACGATGAGCGGCGCACTGCTGCGCTGCGGCGCAATCCATTGGTGTTCGATGCGGACGCGGTGGCCGCGCCAGTCGATCTCGACGAACTCCGATGCGGCGAGTGCGGATGCGCTCATCGTGCGCCGATCAGCGCCCGGACTCGAGATCGCGCAGCTTGAAGCGCTGGATCTTGCCGGTCGCCGTCTTCGGCAGCTCGGCGATGAACTCGATCGTTCGCGGGTACTTGTAGGGCGCGAGCCGCTCCTTGACGAAGGCCTTGAGCTCAGCGTCGCTCGCCGTGGCACCCGGCTTGAGGACGACGAAGGCCTTGGTCTTCGTCAGCCCCTCGTCGTCGGGCACGCCGATGACGGCCGCTTCGAGCACAGCCGCATGCTGCACCAGCGTCGATTCGACCTCGAACGGCGAGACGTAGATGCCGCTGACTTTGAGCATGTCGTCGCTGCGCCCGCTGTAGGTGTAGCTGCCGTCGTCGTTGCGCACGTACTTGTCGCCGCTCTTGGTCCACGCGCCCTGGAAGGTCTCGCGCGACTTCTCGCGATTGCCCCAGTACATCAGCGCCGCGCTCGGGCCGTTGATGTAGAGGTCGCCCGTCTCGCCGTCGGGCACGCCGCGGCCGTCTTCGCCGCGCAGTTCGATCTCGTAGCCGGGTACCGGCCAGCCGGTCGTGCCGTAGCGCACGCGGCCTGGAAGGTTCGACAGGTAGACGTGCAGCATCTCGGTCGAACCGATGCCGTCGATGATGTCGCAGCCGAAGTGCGCGCGAAAGCGCTCGCCGATCTCGGCCGGCAGCGCCTCGCCGGCCGACGAGCACATTCGCAGCGCGACCTCGGATCGCGCCGGCAATGCGGGCGATGCGAGCATGCCGGCAAAGCCGGTCGGCGCGCCGAAGAAGACTGTGGGCTTCACGTCGCCGACCTCACCGCGCCAGCGCTTGAAGGTGGCGTCGGGCGTCGGCCGCTCGGCCATCAGCAGCACCGTCGCGCCGACGCTCATCGGGAACGAGAGCGCGTTGCCGAGGCCGTAGGCGAAGAACAGCTTGGCGGCGGAGAAACACACGTCCTGCTCGGTCAGCCCGAGGACACGCGTGCCATACAACTCGGCCGTCCAGTACGGATTGGCGTGCGTGTGCGCAGCCCCCTTGGGGCGCCCGGTCGAGCCCGACGAATAGAGCCAGAAGCCGATGTCGTTGGGGCCGGTTGTCGCTGGTTGCGCCAACGGCGCCGCGCTAGCGATGAAAGCATCGAGCGCCTGCGCATTGTCGACCTGTGCACCGCCGGCCAAAGCCTTCCAGGGGCTCGACACGACAACGTGGCTGATCTCGTGCGGTGCCTGCGCCATCGCGGTCTGCAGCAGCGGCAACAGCGCTTCGGAAACGAACGCCGCCTGTGCGCGGCTGTGCTGAAGCGTGTAGGCGACGTCGCCGGCCGTCAACAGCGTATTGACCGCGACCGGCACCACACCGGCGTACATCGCGCCGAGAAAGCACACCGGCCAGTCGCAGCTGTCGTGCATCAGCAGCAGCACGCGTTCCTCGCGCCGCACGCCGGATGCGAGCAGCGCGGCGGCGAAGCGGCGGACACGATCGGCGAGTTCGCCGTAGGTCAGGCTGCCTTGATCGTCGATGAAGGCGGTCTTCGCGGCGCGCGCGTCATTGCGCTCGATCAGGTGCTGCGCGAAGTTGAACGCGGCTGGTGGATTCGGGACGGGAGTGCTGGCGCGGGCGTCGGTCATGGCGTTTCCTTGGTTTGCCGCGCTGGGCGCGTCAGCGCGTGAATTCGATCCGCCCTTCGGGCAGCAGGTAGAGCACGAGCGCGCGGCCGTTGGCGACCGTCGGCCGGTGCGCACTGCCGGGCGGGCAGACGAGCCAGCCCGCAGCACGGCCGTCGAACGTGGCGTCGCCCCCGATCGACATGATGAGATCGATCTCACCGTTCGGGTGCGCGTGGTGCGGGCCGGCGATGTTTTTCATGTCCACCACGTCGACCGAGAAGCCGTGCAGGTCGGGCGCGGGCTTGAAGATGCGGCCGTAGCGGATGCCGCCGCCTTCGCGGTCGCAGAGCCAGCCGGCTGCAACGCCAGCCTCGCACGCTGCCTTCAGCGTGGCGTAGCTTGCGCTTGTCGAGCCGTGTTCGGCGTTCAGCCAGGCATCGAGTGCCGCATCGAGTGGGCGGCCTGCAAGTTCGGCGCTCAGCGTCGCAATGTGTTGGCGGAAGATCTCCGGGGTCATGTGGATGCCTCCGCGGGGGCAGCCAAAGCGACAATGACAGCGGCTTGCGAAGTGAAGGGAGATGAAGTATCGTGCATAAGCCCACACAATATGGGCTCGCATTGAGCATGTCAAGCACCGTCATCAACCTCCCCGCGCCTGAACGCTCACTTCCCGAGCTGCCGCAAAGCACGTCAGCGCCGACGGAGGAAAAGAACCCTTTCCTCGTCTCCCTCGGTGAGCGGGTGCGCAACCTGCGCGCAAGGCGCGGTCTGACACGCAAGGCGGTTGCGCTCGCTGCAGACGTCTCGGAGCGCCATCTCGCGAATCTCGAGTACGGCATCGGCAACGCCTCGATCCTCGTGCTGTTGCAGGTGGCCGGTGCCTTGCACTGTTCGCTCGCCGAACTGTTAGGCGACGTCACGACCTCGTCGCCCGAGTGGCTGCTGATCCGTGAACTGCTCGAGCAGCGTGACGAGGCGACGCTGCACCGTGCGCGCGTCGTGATCGGCGAACTGCTCGGCACCGGCGGCGACAACGCGGCGCGCAGCACGCGCGTCGCGCTCGTCGGCCTGCGCGGGGCGGGAAAATCGACACTCGGGCAGATGCTTGCGGACGATCTGGATGTACCGTTCGTCGAACTGAGCCGCGAGATCGAGAAGTTCGCCGGCTGCAGCGTCGACGAAATCCAGGGCCTCTATGGCATGAACGCGTATCGCCGCTACGAGCGCCGCGCGCTCGAAGAGGCGATCCAGATCTATCCCGAGGCGGTGATCGCGACGCCCGGCGGCTTGGTGTCCGACGCCGCGACCTTCAACCTGTTGCTTGCCCATTGCACGACGGTCTGGTTGCGCGCTGACGCTGGTGACCACATGCAGCGCGTCGCGGCCCAGGGCGACATGCGGCCGATGGCGGCGAGCCGCGAGGCGATGGAAGACCTGAAGCGCATCCTCGCCGGACGTGCAGCGTTCTATTCGAAGGCGGAAATAGCAGTGGACACCAGCGCGAAGCCGCTCGACGCGACCTTCGTCGACCTGCGCGCCAAGGTGCGGAAGGCACTCCACATTGCGCCGTGAACTTCAATCGCCGGCGCAAGGGCGGGGCTCGCTCGAATCAACGCTTGACGTTACTGTGAACATGCAGCATGATGCATCTTCAGAAATCAAGTACATGCACGATAGTGCTTTAACTCGAGGAACCAGCCGATGAGCGATACCTCTTCTGTCGACCTGCAGGCCGTCGACTACCAAACTGACCCTTCCCGCTACCGGCATATGAAGCTCGGTTTCGACGGCGCGATTGCGACGCTTTCGATCGACATCGACGAGAACGCCGGCATTCGCCCAGGCTACAAGTTGAAGCTCAACAGCTACGACCTCGGCGTCGACATCGAACTCAACGACGCGGTGAATCGCATCCGCTTCGAGCATCCCGAGGTTCGCACCGTGATCGTCACGAGTGCGAAGGACAAGGTGTTCTGCTCCGGCGCCAATATCTTCATGCTCGGCGTTTCGAGCCACGCGTGGAAGGTGAACTTCTGCAAGTTCACGAACGAGACGCGCAACGGTCTCGAGGATTCCTCGAAGCACTCCGGCCTCAAGTTCCTCGCCGCGGTCAATGGCTCCTGCGCGGGCGGCGGCTACGAGCTCGCGCTTGCGTGCGACGAGATCATCCTCGTCGATGACCGCTCTTCGGCGGTGAGCTTGCCGGAAGTGCCGTTGCTGGGCGTGCTGCCGGGCACCGGCGGCCTGACGCGGGTGACCGACAAGCGCCGCGTGCGCCACGATCTCGCCGACATCTTCTGCACCACGACCGAAGGCGTGCGTGGGCAAAAGGCCAAGGACTGGCGGCTGGTGGACGACATCGCGCAGCCGGCCGTCTTTGCGCAGAAGGTCCAGGAGCGTGCGTTGCAGCTCGCGGCCCAGAGCGACCGACCCGCCGCCGCGAAGGGCGTGCCGCTGACGCCGATCGACCGCAGGATCGGGGCCGATGCACTGCGCTACAAATGCGTCACGGTCGAGATCGACCGCGCCAAACGCACGGCCACGTTCACGGTGCAGGGGCCGCGCGGCGATCAGCCGGCCGACGTCGCAGCGATCGAGGCCGCTGGCGCCGCGTGGTATCCGCTGCAGATGGCGCGTGAGCTCGAGGACGCGATCCTCTCGATGCGCATCAACGAGCCCGAGATCGGCGTCTGGCTGGTGCGCACTGTCGGCGATCCGGCGGCAGCGCTTGCGCTCGACGCCACGCTGCTCGCGCATCGTGATCACTGGTTCGTGCGCGAGACGATCGGCCTCCTGCGCCGCACCTTCAGCCGGCTCGACGTGTCTTCGCGCAGCCTGTTCGCGTTGATCGAGCCGGGTTCGTGCTTCGCCGGAACGCTGTTCGAACTCGCGCTCGCATGTGACCGCAGCTATCAGCTCACCTTGCCTGACGAACCGTCGCGTGCACCGGCAATTACCGTCACCGAAGCGAACTTTGGTTTCTACCCGATGGCGACCGACCAGACTCGCCTGGTGCGGCGCTTCTATGACGAAGCGACGCCGCTCGCGGCCGTGCGCGCACGCATCGGCCACGCGCTCGACGGCGAGTCGGCGTTGACACTCGGGCTCGTGACAAGTGCGCCCGACGACATCGACTGGGACGACGAGGTCCGCATCGCGGTCGAGGAACGCGTTGCGATGTCGCCCGATGCGCTGACCGGCATGGAAGCCAACCTGCGCTTCAACGGCGTCGAGACGATGGCCACGCGCGTGTTCGGTCGTCTCACCGCATGGCAGAACTGGATCTTCCAACGCCCCAATGCGGTCGGCGAAAAAGGCGCGCTGAAGGTCTACGGCAAGGGCGAGAAATCCGCTTTCGACTGGAACAGGGTCTGACTACTTAGGAACATAGGAACACCATGAGCACCATCAACTACACCGACAAGATCCCGAACAACGTCAACCTCGCCGAGGACCGCACGCTGCAGCGCGCGCTCGAGCAGTGGCAGCCGAACTACCTGAACTGGTGGCGCGACGTCGGGCCCGATGGCAGCACGGATTTCGACGTCTATCTGCGTACGGCGGTCAGCGTCGATCCGTCTGGCTGGGCACAGTTCGGCCACGTGAAGATGCCCGACTACCGCTGGGGCATCTTCCTGAACCCGGCCGAGAAGGATCGCAAGATCCATTTCGGCGACCACCTCGGTGAAGACGCGTGGCAGGATGTTCCCGGCGAGCACCGCGCCAACCTGCGCCGCATCATCGTCACCCAAGGCGACACCGAGCCGGCGTCGGTCGAGCAGCAGCGCCACCTCGGCCTGACATGCCCGAGCCAGTACGACCTGCGCAACCTCTTCCAGGTCAACGTCGAGGAAGGTCGCCATCTGTGGGCGATGGTCTATCTGCTGCACAAGTACTTCGGCCGCGATGGCCGCGAGGAGGGCGAGGCGTTGCTCGAACGCCGCAGCGGCGACCAGAACAATCCGCGCATCCTGCAGGCGTTCAACGAAGAGACGCCCGACTGGCTGAGCTTCTTCATGTTCACCTACTTCACCGACCGCGACGGCAAGTTCCAGCTCTGCGCCCTGGCCGAGTCGAGCTTCGACCCGCTCGCACGCACGACCAAGTTCATGCTGACCGAAGAGGCGCATCACATGTTCGTCGGCGAGAGCGGCGTCTCGCGCGTGATCCAGCGCACCTGCGCGGCAATGAACGAGCTCAAGACCGACGACCCGGCCAAGCTGCGCGCGGCGGGTGTGATCGATCTGCCGACGATCCAGCGTTACCTGAACTTCCACTTCTCGGTGACGATCGACCTCTTCGGCGCCGATCAGTCGAGCAACGCCGCGATCTTCTACAGCACCGGTCTAAAGGGCCGCTTCGAGGAGGGCAAGCGGGGCGACGACCACATCCTCAAGGGTGCGACCTACAAGGTGCTCGAAGTGCACGGCGGTCAGCTCGTCGAGAAGGAGGTGCCGATGCTCAATGCGCTGAATGAAGTGCTGCGCGACGACTACATCAAGGACTCTGTCGGCGGCGTCGAGCGCTGGAACAAGGTGATCGAGAAGGCAGGCATCGCGTTCCGCCTGAAGGTGCCGCACAAGGCCTTTCACCGCAGCATCGGTGCGCTCGCAGGGGTCAAGGTGTCGCCGGACGGCAAGGTCGTGACCGAAGCCGAATGGAACGCGAACGTCGATCAGTGGCTGCCGTCGGGAAGCGACCGCGCGTTCGTGGCCGGCCTGATGGGCCGCGTCGTCGAGCCGGGCAAGTTTGCCAACTGGATCGCGCCGCCGATGATGGGCATCAACCGCCAGCCGGTGGACTTCGAGTACGTCCGGTTCGGGTGACCCACCCTCCGAGGTTGTCGACATGAACGCACCTGCCGAAATCGCCGTCATCAAGCAGCATCTGATCGATCCCGAGATCTGCATCCGCTGCAACACCTGCGAGGTGAGTTGCCCGGTCGGTGCGATCACGCACGATTCGCGCAACTACGTCGTCGACCCCGACAAGTGCAAGCAATGCATGGCCTGCGTGCCGCCGTGCCCGACCGGCGCGATCGACAACTGGCGCACGATGCCCAAGGCGATTGCGCACAGCCTTGCGGCGCAATTCGAGTGGGATGCGTTGCCGCCTGAACTCTCCACCGACGAACTCGTTGCCGCGGGCGTAACGGCCGAGGTTCGGATCGCCGAACCCGCACCCGCCGCACTGCCGGCGGCGGCGAGCGGCGAGGAGATATTCGACTCGGCGGCATTCAATGCTGCGATGCCACCGTGGTCCGCGGCGCACGCGTACACGAACCTCTACGGACCGAAGAACCCGACGACGGCGACTGTCGTCGGTAACTTCCGTGTGACCGAAGTCGGGCGCGAATACGACACGCACCACCTGATGCTCGATTTCGGCGCGATGCCGTTCCCGGTGCTCGAAGGCCAGTCGATCGGCATCCTGCCGCCGGGCGCAGACGACAAGGGTCGGCCGCACCACGCGCGCCAGTACTCGATCGCGAGCCCGCGCAACGGCGAGCGCCCCGGCTACAACAACCTCTCGCTCACGATCAAGCGCGTGCTCGAAGATCACCAGGGTCGCCCGGTGCGCGGCGTGGCGTCAAACTTTCTGTGCGACCTGAAGGTCGGCGACAAGGTGCAGGTCATCGGCCCCTTCGGCGCGAGTTTTCTGATGCCGAACCATCCGCGCTCCCACATCGTGATGATCTGCACCGGCACCGGCAGCGCGCCAATGCGCGCGATGACCGAGTGGCGCCGGCGCCTGCGCGCCGGCGGCAAGTTCGAGGCCGGCAAGCTGATGCTGTTCTTCGGCGCGCGCACGAAGGAAGAGCTGCCCTACTTCGGCCCGCTGATGAACCTGCCGAAGGACTTCATCGACATCAATTTCGCCTATTCACGCACCGCCGACCAACCCAAGCGCTACGTGCAGGACCGGATGCGCGAGCGTGCCGCGGACCTTGGCGCGCTCCTGAAAGAACCGAATTCGTACTTCTACGTTTGCGGCCTCAAGAGCATGGAAGAAGGCGTCGTGCTCGCACTTCGCGACGCTGCGCAACAGGCCGGGCTGTCGTGGGAGAAGATCGGCCCCGCGCTCAAGGCCGAAGGCCGGCTGCACCTAGAGACCTACTGACGGACCTACCGACGGCCGCGTCGTACGGCGGTCAGGATGCCGCGCAGAATCTCCACCGGCGGTGGCGGGCAGCCCGGCACGGTGTGCGTCCACCGGAATGACGTTGGCGACGCGTCCGCAAGTCGCATAACTCGTTTCGCCGAAGATGCCGCCGTCGCAGCCGCAATCGCCGATGGCTACGACGAGCTTCGGCGCCGGCATGGCATCGTATGTGCGGCGAAGCGCGGTCGCCATATGACGCGAGACGGGGCCGGTGACGAGCAGCATGTCGGCATGGCGCGGGCTGGCGACGAAGTGGATGCCGAGGCCCTCGATGTTGACGTAGGGGTTGTTGAGCGCGTTGATCTCGAGCTCGCAGCCGTTGCAAGACCCGGCGTCGACCAGGCGTATCGCAAGCGCGCGACCGAGGATCGTGAGCAGTTCGCGCTGGATGTCTTCGTGCGAGGAGGTCTGCGCGCCGTCGCCCGTTGGCAGGGGCGGCGCTTCGGGCGGCGCTTCGGTCAGGATGCCGGCGCGGGCGATCTGGCGCAAGGTCTTCCACATCAGAGGTCGTGCCCCGAATAGCTGAGGTTGAAGGATTTGTTGATGAGCGGGAAGTCGGGAACGATGTTGCCGATTGCCGCGTGTTCAACCACCGGCCAGTTTTGCCATGACGGGTCGTGGCAATGGCAGCGGCGAATGCGCGATGCGTCTTCGAGTTCGAGCGCGACGAACACCTCGCCGCGCCAGCCTTCGATCCAGCCGACGCCGAACGCGGATCGTGCGGGCAGCGCCAAGTCGGCGTGCACCGGGCCGCCCGGCATCGCGGCGCACAGCTCGCGAATCAGCCGAAGCGATTCGCGTACCTCGTCGAAGCGCACGGCCACGCGGGCTGCAACGTCGCCTTCGGTGCGCGTCGCACGCCGAACCACGAGCGCGTCGTAGGGCGCGAACGGATGGTCGCAGCGCAGGTCGGCCGGCTGCGCGCTCGCGCGGCCGGCGAGGCCGGTCAGCCCCAGTTGTCGCGCGAGATCGGGCGTTGCGATGCCGGTGCCGATGAAACGGTCTTGCAGCCCCGCATGCTGGTCGTAGATCGAGCGCAGAACGATCACTTCGCGTTCGATGGCATCGCACTGGCGGTGCAGCGCTTCGAGCGCTTCGATGGTCAGGTCCACCGCGACGCCGCCGGGGACGACCGCGTCCATCATCAACCGGTGGCCGAAGGTCTCGCGCGACACACGCAGCCAATCCTCGCGCAGGCGCGAGAACTGCGCCAGACCGAAGGCGAGCGCGGCGTCGTTGCCAAGCGCACCGAGATCGCCGAGGTGGTTGGCGACGCGCTCGCGTTCGAGCAGCAGCGCGCGCAACGCTGCCGCGCGCGGCGGCACGGTGTGGCCCACCGCCGACTCGAGTGCCATGCCCTCGAGCGCCATGCAGTAGGCCCAGGCATAGGCCACGGTCGAGTCGCCCGAGACTCGGCCCGCGAGGCGATGCGCGTCGAGAGGCGCGAGTTCGGTGAAGCGTCGCTCGATACCCTTGTGCGTGTACCCCAGGCGTTGCTCGAGGCGCAGCACCTTTTCGCCGACGACCGAGAAGCGGAAGTGCCCCGGCTCGATGATGCCCGCGTGGACCGGGCCGACCGCAATCTCGTGCACGCCGTCGCCTTCAACGCGCACGAAGTCGTAGTCGGCGGCGTCAACGCATGTTGCGAGGTCGGGCGTGGCGTGGCCTCTGCGCAAGGGCCAGAAGCGCCCGGCGCCCGACGCGCTCTCGTCCGCGCGCGGCCACGCGCCATGGTCGAGCCAGGGTCGCCGATCGATCTGGTGGCCGTCTTGGTGATCGGCTTCGTGATCGGCTTCGTGATCGGTGACGTAAGCAGCCTCGATGCCGAGCAGGTCGGCGGCAGCGCGTTGCATGCGCAGCGCGGCGGGAAAGTGCTGCGACAAATCGGGGTAATGCGCCGCCACTCCATTGGCGGGCAATACCAGTTCGAGCCAGACCAGACCCTCGGGCAGCGCATAGGCCGCGCAGACAACGAGTGTGTTGCGGTCGATTCCGTCGCTACGGTCGCAACCCCAAAGTGACACGAGTCGCCCGCCGCTGCCGCTCACTGCAGCGGCCGCAGCGCGCCACTGCGCGGCGTCCACCTCGCCATGCCAGACGGGCAGCGGCGCTGGCAAGCGCGCGAGGGCGAGATCGAGGCCGGGGATCTTCATCGCCGTCTCATCATCCGCTGATCATCTGTGCCGCCTGGCGGTACCACGTGTCGAGATAGGGCGGCACGTACAGGCCCAGCATCAACGCGAGCGCGAGGTGAACGAAGACGGGCACCAGCGCCGGCGGGTGCGGCAGCGCTCGCACCGTCGTCTCGCCGAACACCATCGGCTGCACCCGTGCAAATACCGCGGCGAACGCAACCGCGAGCGAGATCAGCAGAAACGGCGTCGCCCACGGCTGATCGCGCATCGCGGTCGTGATGATCATGAATTCACTCGCGAAGACGCCGAACGGTGGCATGCCCAGAATCGCGAGCGCGCCGAGCATCAGGCCCCACGCAACGGTCGGGCTGACTTTGATCAGTCCGCGGATCTCGTCCATGATCTGCGTGCCAGCCTTTTGCGTTGCGTGACCAACGGCGAAGAAGATCGCCGACTTGACGAGCGAGTGCACCGTCATGTGCAGCAGGCCGGCGTAGGTCGCGATCGGGCCGCCAAGGCCGAAGGCGAACGTCATCAAGCCCATGTGCTCGATCGACGAGTACGCGAACATGCGCTTCACGTCGCGTTGGCGGATCAGGAAGAACACCGCCGCAACCACCGAGAGCAAGCCGAAACCCATCATCAGCCGGCCGGCAAGTGCGCCTTGGAGCGCGCCGTCGGCGAGCACCTTGCAGCGCAATACCGCGTAGAGCGCGACGTTGAGCAGCAGGCCAGAGAGCACCGCGGACACCGGCGTCGGGCCTTCGGCGTGCGCGTCGGGCAGCCAGTTGTGCAGAGGCACGAGGCCGACCTTGGTGCCGTAGCCGATGAAGAGGAACGCGAAGGCGAGCGTGACGATGTCGGGGTCGAGCTGCGCCTTCACCGCATTCAGGTTCGTCCACAGCAGGGCGCCGCCTTCCGCGCCCAGCACCTTCTCTGCCGCCATGTAGATCAGTACCGTGCCGAACAGCGCCTGCGCAATGCCGACGCCGCACAGGATGAAGTACTTCCACGCCGCCTCGAGGCTTGCCGCGGTGCGATAGACGCTCACGAGCAGTACGGTCGTCAGCGTCGCGGCTTCCATCGCCACCCAAAGCAGCCCCAGGTTGTTCGTCGTCAGCGCGAGCAACATCGTGAAGCTGAACAACTGGTACATGCTGTGATACAGGCGCATGCGCGGCGGCGTCATCTTGCCGCGGTCGCGTTCGACGCGCATGTAGGGGCGCGAGAAGATCGCCGTCGTCAGCCCGACGAAAGCGGTCAGCGTGACGAGAAATACGTTCAACGCGTCGATGAAAAACTCTTTGTGCCAGACGAACTGCGGGCCGTCGGCAACGATTTGCGCCGTCAACAAGCAGGCGGCGATGAACGTGCCGATGCTGAACGCGACGTTGACTTCGGGCGCCTTCTCGCGATGACCGACGAGCGCGAGCACGAGTCCGCCGCCGAGCGGAATGCCGAGGACGAAGAGCAGGGGGTGCATGTCAGTGATCGCGCTGCTGCTTTGCCGAGTGCGACGAGACGCGATTCAGGAGCGCTTGCGCGTCGCGCCGGGCGGTGCTCGCCGGGGGGGCTCATGGTTGCGCGGTCGGCGCTGTGCGCCGACTGCACTGCGGTTCTCGGCCAGGGGTCGCGTCGCAGAACTCGCTGCGTTCGCTTTGCTCACTGCGCTCAGACAGTTGCGACGAGTCGGAGGACGAAGCGCGCTACGCGCGCCGACCCATGTCCTGCGATCCTCGTCGCTCCACAAATCGCCCCCGGCGGGTACCGCCTGCCGCGACGGTTCTTCCCGTTCGTCGCGCACCACCCGCGCACCCGTAAAGGCGTGCCCGGACAGGCCACGGCGCGCCTGCGGAGCGCCGAGCAGCACAGGGCTCGCAGCCGCGCGCGTGAGCGCGCTTCGTAGACTGACTCGCCGCCACTGTCTGAGCGCAGCGAACGCAGTGAGCGAAGCGAGTTCGGCCGCGGGCTGCAAGACCGAGCAGCGCAGGGAAGTCGGCGCCAAGCGCCGACCGCGGAGGTGAAGCGCCGTGGACTGTCCGGACGCGCCTTTGCCGCACGAACTTCCGAACGACGTGGCCCGCCCGGGCGCGGCTTTGTCGCGCAGACTTCCGCGAGTGATGCGGTGGAAGCCACAAATCATCCCTAGTCTTCCTTCAGCCGTTCGAGATGCCGGATGTCCAGGCTGTCGAACTGTTCGCGGATCTGGAAGATGAAAACGCCGAGGATCAGCACGCCGATCAGCACGTCGAGCGCGATGCCGAGCTCGACCACCATCGGCATGCCGTAGGTGGCCGAGGTGGCGGCGAAGAAGAGGCCGTTTTCCATCGCCAGGAAGCCGATCACCTGCGGCACCGCCTTCGCGCGCGTGATCATCATCAGGAACGACAGCAGCACGCAGGCAAGGGCGATGCCCACCGTGCCGCGCGCCAGCGTCGACGACGCCTGCGCGATCGGCAGCGCCAGGTTGAACGAGACGATCACGATCAGGATGCCGATCAACATCGTCGTCGGGATGTTGATCAGCGTCTCGACATCCGACTGAATCTGCAGCCTGTCGACGACGCGGTGCAGCAGCCAAGGGATGAGCACCACCTTGAGCACGAACGTGATCCCCGCCGAAAGGTACAGGTGGGACTGCTGCGGTGACGTGCGCGACGACGACGGTCGACAGCACGAGCACCGCGCCCTGCAGCGTGAACAGGTTGATCAGCGACAGCACGCGGCGCTGCGCGATCATCGCGAACGCGAGCATCAGCAACACTGCGCCGAGCAGGTTGACAAGTTGGGCGAGCAGCGCGTTCATGCGTGCGTCTGAAGCAGGATGTGAACGAGCATGCCGATCACCGCGAGCAGGAACGCGGTGGCGAGAAACTCGGGGACGCGAAAGATGCGCATCTTCGCGTTCAGCGTTTCGAGCACGGCGAGCGCGATGCCGCCGATCGCGAGCTTGAAGACGAGCAGCGGCAGCGCCAGCAGCAGTGCAAGCGGCGATTGCGCATCGGCGATGCCCCACGGAAAGAAGAGCGCAAGGCCGATGCAGGAGTAGGCGAACAGCTTCAGGCTCGCCGCCCATTCGATCAGCGCCAGGTGGCGGCCCGAGTACTCGAGGATCAGCGCCTCGTGGATCATCGTCAACTCGAGGTGCGTGGCCGGGTTGTCGACCGGCACGCGCGCGTTCTCGGCGAGCGAGACCATGGTGAACGCGACACCAGCGAACGCGAGGCCGGGGTAGATCATGAACTCGCGTTGAGAAAGTGTCGCGACGATCGTCGTCAACGAGGTCGAATGCGAGATCAGGGACGCCGAGAAGAGCACCATCAACAGGGCCGGTTCGGCGAGGAAGCCGATCAGCATCTCGCGCCGCGCGCCGAGCGTGCCGAACGAGGTGCCGATGTCCATTGCCGCGAGCGAGATGAAGACGCGGGCGAGCGCGAACAGGCCGACGAGTGCGATCGCGTCGGCGGCGACCGACAAGGGCAGGTCGGTCGAGAGCGTCGGCACGATGCCGCAGGCGAGCAGCATGCAGCCGAAGACGATGTAGGGCGTGGCGCGAAAGAGGGGCGATGCAGTCGTCGCGACCACCGATTCCTTGTTGAAGAGCTTGTGCAGCATCCGATAGGGTTGCAGCAGCGGTGGCGCCGACTTGTTCTGCAACCAGGCGCGCCACTGGTTGACCCACCCGGTGAGCACCGGCGCGAGCGCGAGCGCGACGACGATTTCGAGCAGTTGGGCGAGTGCGCCTGAGATGCTCATCGCTTCACCACCAGCAAGGTTGCGATGAGCGTCAGGAAGCTGTAGAGCAGGTAGGTTCCGATGCGCCCCTGCTGCAGCAAGCCGACGAGGCGCGCGATGCGCTCCGCGAGTGCGACGACCGGCAGGTAGAGCCAGCGCCAGAAATGATCTTCGATCGTCACGCGGTAGCGCGGGTGAGCATCGAATGGCGAGGGCAGTTCACGCTGCATGCGAAAGAAGGGCTCGAAGATCTGACGCACTGGCTGACCGAAGCCCTCGGCCGTGTCCTGCATGCGCGCCGTCTGCCACGGGTAGCCGCAGTCCCACGCCGGGGCGCGGCGGATGCGGCCGTGATAGAAGCGCCGCACGATCAGCCACGCGAGCGCGAAACTCGCGACGACGCCGAGGAAGAAGATCAGCGGCCCGTAGCTCGCGCGCTCGACGCTCATCGGCGCGAGCAACCAGGCGCCGCCGGCGGCAGCGTCGGCGAGCCCGGCGCTGACGAGTTGCCGGGTCACGGGATCGATCACGCCGATGAACTGCACGGGCAGCAAGCCGAGCGCGACGCAGCCCGCCGCCAGCCACAACATGCCGGCGCGCTCCCAGCGGCCGGCGTCGTGCGCCCGCGCGAGCTTTGCTTCGCGTGGCTGGCCGAGGAAAATGACTCCGAAGAACTTGACCATCGTGTAGCCAGCGAGCGCCGCGACGAGCGCGATCAGCGCGGCGACGACCGGGATCAGCATGTTCAGGAGCGGGTCCGGCAACCCGGGCGCGAACAGAAAGCTCTGCAGCAGCAGCCATTCGGAGACAAAGCCCGATAGCGGAGGTAAGCCGGCGCTTGCGAGCGCACCGACGAGCGTGAGCCACGCGACACGTGGCATGTGACGGATCAGCCCGCCGAGCCTGCCGAGGTTGCGCTCGCCGGTCGCGTGCAGCACGCATCCGGTGCTCAGGAAAAGCAGGCTCTTGAAGAGCGCATGACTCGCGACGTGATAGAGCATCGCGGTCAACGCGAGCGCAGCCATCGGCGCCATGCCGTAGGCGAAGAAGATCACGGCCAGGCCCATACCGGCGAAGACGAGGCCGATGTTCTCGATCGACGAGTAGGCGAGCAGCCGCTTCATGTCGGTTTGCACCGCGGCGAAGACGACGCCGAACAGGGCGGTCACGAGCCCCACCGCGAGCAGCATCGCGCCCCACCACCATTGCGGCGCCGACAGCAGATCGAAGACGACGCGCAACATGCCGTAGACCGCGACCTTGAGCATCACCGCACTCATCAGCGCCGACACCGGCGACGGCGCCGCCGGGTGCGCTTCGGGCAGCCAGACGTGTAAAGGCACGAGGCCGGCCTTCGCGCCGAAGCCGAGCAGGGCGAGCGTGAAGGCGATGGCGCCCCAGAACGGGCTG
The DNA here is from genome assembly GCA_963774675.1 of uncultured beta proteobacterium. Lineage (GTDB taxonomy): Bacteria > Pseudomonadota > Gammaproteobacteria > Burkholderiales > Burkholderiaceae_C > CAIKUF01. The sequence goes on from CAVZFV010000014.1 coordinate 930,737, forward strand.
AGCGACTGCGCGCGCATGTTGGCGAAGCTGTAGTCGCCGCTTTGCGCCTGCAGCACGCCGAAGCAAAGCAGGATCGAGATCGCGCCGATGTGGGCGAGCGTCAGGTACAGGTAGCCAGCACTGCGCACCTCGGCGATGCGATGGTTCGCGGTGACGAGGAAGTACGACGACAGCGCCATCGTCTCCCACATCACCATGAAGGCATAGGCGTCGTCGGCCAGCACGACCATCGCCATGCTCGCGAGGAAGAGGTGGTACTCGAGGCACAGCAGGCCCGGCGGCGTGCCTTCGCCCTGGCGGAAGTAGCCCGCCGCGAAGGCCGACACGCCTGCCGAGATCGCGCCGATAACGAACAGGAAGAAGGCCGAGAGGGCATCGAGGCGTAGGTGAAACGGCAACCCTGGCAGCCCCACGGGAAGTACGGCGACCTGCGCGCCGTCGAAGACAGCCACGAGCGCGAGCGCGGCGAGCGCGAGCCCGCAAATGCCGCCGGCCGGGAACAGCACGCGGGCGACGAAGGCAAGTCGGCGCAGCGCGAGGATTCCGGCAGCACCGATCGCGAGCCAGGCCGCCAGCACGACGAGCATGCCGTCGATCGGAAGCCAGTGCATGAGCGGTGTCACTTGGCAGTGCGTCGTTTGCGCGACGGCGCGGGCGTGGGCGTGGACGTGGACAGAGCGGCCTTCGGGTCAGCGGCGCCTCGCGTGCCGCTGGGCACGTAGCTCGCGTCGTGCGCGGCCAGATAGTCGCGAATCAGTTGACGCACGACCTGCGAGGGCGTCAAGTCCTGCGCCGCGCACAACTGCTCGAAGGCCTGCTTCTTGGCCGGGTCAATCAACAGCGTGAGCCGGGCGGTCTTGAGTTCCACGTTCGCATCATATGTTAATGCGATGTGCGTTGAGTGCGATGCGCCGGCTCGCCCTCGGGTATCTCACTCAGGTGCCCCCTTCTGGCGCCTCAAGCTGCGTCGTCCGGCGTCAGCGCACGCGCAGCCCGGGCGTTGCGCCGGCGTCGGCCTCGAGCAGATAGAGCCCCGGCTGCGTTTTCTCGTCGGCGTGCGACGCGGCAAGCACCATGCCCTCGCTGAGGCCGAACTTCATCTTGCGCGACGCGAGGTTGGCGATCATCACCGTCAGCCGGCCGACCAGGTCTTCCGGTGCGAAGCCAGCCGCGATGCCGCTGAACACGTTGCGCGTCTTCGCTTCGCCGACATCGAGCGTCAGGCGCAGCAGTTTGGTCGAGCCTTCGACGCGTTCCGCTGCAACGATCTTCGCGATGCGCAGATCGAGCTTGGCGAAGTCCGCGATGCCGATCTCCGGCGCGATCGCCTCACCGCCCGGCAGCAAGGCCGTGGGCGCCGGCGGCGTGAGCAGGGCGTCGAGCATCGCCGGATCGACGCGCTGCAGCAGGTGGCGGTATTCGCCGATCTGGTGCGCGCCCAGCGCGCGCGCCGCGTCGGCGAACGTGAGTGGCGCGATGCGCAGGAAGGCTTCGACCTGCGCTGCGACCCCGGGCAGCACGGGCTTGAGGTAGATCGTCAGCAGGCGAAACGCTTCGATGCAGACGCTGCACACGTCGTGCAGCAGCGCGTCGGCACCGGGCTGCTTCGCGATTTCCCAAGGCTTGTTGCGATCGACGTATTCGTTCACGCGATCCGCGAGCAGCATCACTTCGCGCAGTGCCTTGCCGAATTCGCGCTCTTCGTAGAGTTCGGCGACCTGCGGCGCATGGCCGCGCAGCGTGTCCAGCAGCGCGCGGCCCTCGACGCCGACATCGCCCGAAAGCCGCCCGCCAAAGCGCTTGGCGAGAAACCCCGCCGCCCGGCTCGCGATGTTGACGTATTTGCCGATCAAATCGGAATTCACGCGGGCGACGAAGTCCTCGGGGTTGAAGTCGATGTCCTCGACCCTGGCGTTCAACTTGGCGGCGATGTAGTAACGCAGCCATTCGGCGTTCATGCCGATCTCGAGGTAGCGCAGCGGCGAGATGCCGGTGCCCCGGCTCTTGCTCATCTTCTCGTCCTTCACCGTGATGAAGCCATGGACGAAGACATTTGTCGGGGTCTTGCGCCCGCTGAAATGCAGCATCGCCGGCCAGAACAGCGTGTGGAAGTAGGTAATGTCCTTGCCGATGAAGTGGAACTGCTCTGTCGCCGGGTCGGCCATGAACTCGTCGTACGTGCGCGGCTCGCCGAGCGCTTTCGCACCGCCTTTGTCGAAGTGGTTCTTCAGTGACGCGAGGTAGCCGATCGGCGCTTCGAGCCAGACGTAGAAGTACTTGCCCGGCGCGTCCGGGATCTCGATGCCGAAGTAGGGCGCGTCGCGGCTGATGTCCCAGTTCGCGAGGCCGCCGTGGCCGTCTTCATCGGTCTTGAACCACTCGCTGATCTTGTTCAGCACCTCGGTTTGCAGATGGCCCTGTTGGGTCCACTGCGAGAGGAACTCGACGCAGCGCGGATCGCTCAATTTGAAGAAGTAGTGCTCGCTCTCCTTCCTCACCGGCGTCGCGCCGGTCAGGGTCGAATACGGGTTCTTCAGATCGGTCGGCGTGTAGACCGCGCCGCAGACCTCGCAGCTGTCGCCGTACTGGTCCTTCGCGCCGCACTTGGGGCATTCGCCCTTGATGTAGCGATCGGGCAGGAACATCGCCTTCACCGGGTCGAAGAACTGCTCGACCGTCTTTGTCGTGATCAGCTCGTTCTTGCGCAGCGCGAGGTAGATGTCCTTCGATAGCGCGTGGTTCTCCGGTGCGTCGGTCGAACTCCAGTTGTCGAAGCTGATGTGAAAGCCGTCGAGATACTGTTGCCGCCCGGCGGCGATGGCCGCGACAAACGCCTGTGGGGTGATGCCGGCCTTTTCAGCCGCGATCATGATCGGCGCGCCGTGCGCGTCGTCGGCGCAGACGAAGTGCACCTGATGACCCCGCATGCGCTGGAAGCGAACCCAGATGTCTGCCTGGATGTACTCCATCATGTGCCCGACATGAAACGCTGCGTTCGCGTACGGTAGCGCGGTGGTGACGAAGAGCTTGCGGACGGCGTGGGGCGCGGACATGGTGGGGGCGCCGGGGCGTGAGGCGCTGCTCGGAAACCCATGATTCTAGGCGCGACGCCATAGGGGACAAGGCCGCTGCGCTAGACTGCGGCGAGCCTTGCGCGGCCCCTGCGCGGACCTTGCGCCGACCTTCCGCCAAGTGCCAATCACCCATTCCTTCGAACCCCCTACCCGGCCCGCAAACCCATGTCCGTCACCCAGGAAAGCCTGCTCCAAGCCCTTGCAAGCGTCGTCGACCCGAACACCGGGAAGGATTTCGTCTCGACCAAGCAAGTGAAGAACTTGCGCGTCGAAGACGGCGACGTTGCGTTCGACGTCGAGCTCGGCTATCCGGCGAAAAGCCAGATCGCGGCATTGCGCCGAAGCTTGATCGCCGCCGCGCGCACGGTGCCGGGGGTGCAGAACGTGAGCGCCAATCTGGCGACCAAGATCGTGTCGCATGCCGTGCAGCGCGGCGTGCAACTGCTGCCGAAGGTGAAGAACATCATTGCCGTCGCATCAGGCAAGGGCGGCGTGGGAAAGAGCACGACCGCGGTCAACCTGGCGCTTGCGCTTGCGGCAGAGGGCGCGAGCGTCGGCCTCCTCGACGCCGACATCTACGGCCCGAGCCTGCCGACGATGATGGGCATCGCGGGCCGGCCTGAGAGCGCCGACGGCAACACGATGGAGCCGATGGAGAACCACGGCGTGCAGGTGATGTCGATCGGCTTCATGGTCGACGCCGACAACCCGATGATCTGGCGCGGACCGATGGCGACGCAGGCGCTCGAACAGCTGCTGCGCCAGACGAACTGGGCAGAGCTCGACTATCTGCTCGTCGACATGCCGCCCGGCACCGGCGACATCCAACTCACCCTGTCGCAGCGTGTGCCGCTCACCGGCGCGGTGATCGTGACGACGCCGCAGGACATCGCGCTGATGGACGCCAAGCGCGGCCTGAAAATGTTCGAGAAGGTCGGCGTGCCCATCCTCGGCATCGTCGAAAACATGGCGGTGCACGTGTGCTCCAACTGCGGCCATGCCGAGCACATCTTCGGCGCGGACGGCGGCAAGCGCATGGCGAGCGAATACAAGGTCGATTACCTCGGCGCGTTGCCGCTGGCGATCGGTATTCGCGAGCAGGCCGACTCGGGCAAGCCGACGGTCGTGAGCGACCCGGACGGCGAGATCGCCGGCATCTACAAGAGCGTCGCGCGCCAGGTGGCCGTGAGCATCGCGGCGCGGGCGAAGGACTTCTCGGCCAAGTTCCCGACGATCACGATTTCCAAGAAGACGTGATTACCGCCCCAAGACACCTCTGGTGTCGCCCCCCGAGGGGAGCGCAGCCGGCTTGGGGTGGCCCGGCGCCGACTGCAGTGACGGCCCCAAGACATCTTCGGTGTCGTTCTCCGAGCGGAGCGAAGCCCCCTTGGGCGCGGCTCGGCGGAGACTGAGGGCACGATGGATCGCCCCGCGATCGACGTCGCGATTGTGATGGAGCGTGAGGCCGCGCCGAACCAGTGGGAGGCGTGGCGGCACCGTCCGGTCGAGGTGATCTCGCACGAGAGCGCGTTCGGCGATGCGCCGCGCCTGCTGCGCGACGATGGTCGCATCGCGCGCGTCTTGCACCCCGGCTTTCGGCTCGAACTGTTCCGCGACGAGTGCGAGGGCTATCACCTCAACCTCAGCTCGGGCGCGCCGTCCTGGTTCGTGATGTGGCGCAGCGACGATGAAGACCCTTCGCGTGCCTGGCCCGCGACGCTGAGCGTCTCGTACAACGAGGCCGGCCGCTGGCTCGACGCGCAGGAACACGTGGACAACCTGCCGCTTCCGCCAGAGGTAGCGCAATGGCTGCAAGCGTTCAACGATGAGCACTACCGGCCCGAACCGAAACGGCGCAGACGTCCGGCATCGTTCGTGTCGCCCGCGGAGCGCACCCGTTGAAATGGGTGGCGCTTCGCCCGGCGCGTCGACGAAGTGTCGGCGGCGAAGGCGACCCGCGATGAGCGACGACGACAGCTTCTTCGCCCGCTGGTCGCGGCGCAAGGCTCAGCAGCGAGAAGGTGCGGCGCCCGAGGTAATGCCCGCTGTGGCGAAGGAACCCGCGCCGGACGCGGCGCGCGCATCGATCCCGCCAGCCCCGGCGCCCCAGGTGGCGAGCCCTTCGCCGCAGACGACAGAACCGCGTGCGCTGCCCGCGGTGGCGCGGGAGCCGGCCCTACCGGCGCCGACCCTCGAAGACGTTGCGCTCTTGACGCCGCAATCAGACTATTCGCGTTTCGTCGGTGCGGGCGTCGACGCGGGGGTGCAGCGCGCAGCGCTCAAGAAGCTCTTCAGCGATCCGCACTTCAACGTGATGGATGGGCTGGACACCTACATCGGCGACTACAACACGCCCGATCCGATTCCCGACGCAATGCTGCGCCGCCTGCGGCAATCGAAAACGCTGGGGATCTTCGACGTGCCGGAACCTGTTGCCAGTGCCGCGGCTGCCGACGCCGGTGCCGCCGACCTGACTGGCGCGACAGCCACGCCGGCGCGTGAAAGCGCTGCCGGGGACCATGCCGAGAACGCCCCCGAGACTTCCCCCGATGGCGCACCTGCGCCGACCCTGTCACAGTCGGCCGCCGCCAAGACTGGCGATCGCCCACCCGAGCCCCGACCTGATGAAGACATTGCTTTGCGACTGCAACCGGACGATGCCGCTGACGCGGCAGGCGCTGGAGCGCATCGCCCTGGCCCTCGGGCCTGACGCCGCCGACGGGCTGCAGACGGGGCACACGCTGCTGTGCCGGCGCGAGGCCGGCGCGTTCCAGCGCGCCGCCAAGAGCGGGGACGAACTGCTCGTCGCCTGCACGCAGGAGAGCCGGCTGTTCCTCGAACTCGCGGACGAGACCGAAGGCGCGCCGGGCTTGCAGGAGCGGCCGATCCGCTTCGTCAACATTCGCGAGACCGGTGGCTGGTCGAAGGCCGCGCGCGACGCGCCGGCCACTGTCGTGCCCAAGATCGCGGCGCTCCTGGCGGCAGCCCAATTGCCCGAGCCTGACCCGGTCCCGACCGTGAGCTACAAATCGGCCGGTCGCGTGCTCGTGATCGGCGCCGCAAACCGCGCGCTTCACGCGGCAGACATGCTGGCCGACAAGCTCGACGTCAGCCTGCTGCTCACCGACCCACGCGGCCGGGTGCCGCAGACGCGCGCCACTGCGGTGCATGCGGGGCGCGTGACGTCGCTTCAGGGTTGGCTCGGCGCATTCGACGTGCGGTGGCAGAGCAGCAATCCGATCGACCTCGACCTGTGCACGCGTTGCAACGCCTGCATCGACGTTTGCCCGGAAGGCGCGATCAGCTTCGCCTACCAGATCGACCTCGACAAGTGCAAGTCTCACCGTGACTGCGTACGCGCCTGCGACGCCGCCGGCGCGATTGATTTCGAGCGCGCGCCGGTCGAGACGGACGAGCGCTTTGACCTCGTGCTCGATCTCGGCGACGCGCCGCTGATTGCGCTGCACCAGCCGCCGCAGGGCTACCTGCACGCGAGCGACGACGAGTCCCTCGTGCGCGCAGTGCTGCAACTGCGCGAGCTCGTAGGCGAGTTCGAGAAACCAAAGTTCTTTCAGTACAAGGCCAAGCTCTGCGCGCACAGCCGCAACGAGCGCGTTGGCTGCGAGGCCTGCATCGAAGTGTGCTCGGCGCAGGCGATCGTGAGCGACGCGACAGGGTCGGGCGGCATCATCGTCAACCCCAACCTGTGCGTCGGCTGCGGCGCGTGCACGACAGTCTGCCCGACCGGCGCGATGGCTTACGCGACGCCCAGCGCGCCGCACCAGGGTCGGCACATCCGTGCCTTGCTTTCGACCTACCGACGGGCCGGCGGCGTCGCTGCCGCGGGCACGCCGGCATTGCTTGTGCACAGCCAGGGCGAGGGCGCGCGGTTGATCGGCGAGCTGGGCCGTCTGGCGCGCACGTCGTCGGCGATCCGCGGTGTGCCGCCGCGTGTGCTGCCGCTCGCGGTGTGGCACACGGCATCGGCCGGCATCGACCTGTGGCTGGCGGCGATAGCGCAGGGCGCGGCGCAGGTCTGGGTGCTGATGACGCACGAGGAGGCGCCCGAGTACCGGCTGGCCGTGGCGGCGCAAATGCGCGTCGCGCAGGCGGTATTGACGGGACTCGGATTCACCGGGGAGCACCTGCGCCTGATCGAGGTCGACGACGCGCCGGCGCTCGACAAGGCCTTGGCGTCCGCATCCGTGTCAGCGCCGGCGCAAGCGGTGAAGACGCCCGCGACCTTCGACGTGCAGGCCGACAAGCGCGGCACGCTCGATCTTGCGCTCGATCACCTGATTGCCCAGGCCGCCGCACTTCCCGAGACGATCGGCCTCGACAAGATCGCAAGTTCCTGGGGCAGCGTCGAGATTGACAAGCAGCGTTGCACGATGTGCCTGAGCTGCGTCGGTGCCTGCCCGTCCGCTGCGCTCGGCGACAACCCGGACCGGCCGCAGCTGCGCTTCATCGAAACCAACTGCGTGCAGTGCGGGCTGTGCGCGAGCACCTGCCCCGAGCAGGCGATTGCGCTCGTGCCGCGCCTGTGGCTCGCCGACGGCGGGCGCGCGCGCAAGCAGATGCGCGTCATCAACGAGGCCGAGCCGTTCGCCTGCGTGCGCTGCGGCAAGCCGTTCGGCACGCTGCGCGCGATTGAGGCGATCGTCGGCCGGCTCGCCGGGCATTCGATGTTCCAGGGCGCCGCGGCCGAGCGTCTGAAGATGTGCTCGGACTGTCGTGTGATCGACATCCACACCAGCGCAGACGAGGTGAGGATCGACCGGCTGTGAAACCGATTGCATTCAACGAAGCCTCTGACGAGCACGACGAACTCGCGCGTGCGGAGGTCTACGGCCTGCTTGCCACGCTGTTCCAGGCGGCGCCGTCCGAGGATCTCTACGCCCAGTTGCAGGTCGCCGTCACGCAGGCGCCGGTATCGGGCGCGTTTCTGGAGCACGCGTTCGGCGAACTCGTCGCCACGTCGCGGCGCCTGGCGCTCGACGCGGTGCGCGCTGAATACGCCAGCTTGTTCGAGGGCATCGGCAAGCCGGAGATATTCCTCTACGGCTCCTACTTCGTCGCCGGCACGCTCAACGAGAAGCCTCTCGCCGTGCTGCGTGACGCGCTGCGCGCGCTCGGACTCGAGCGTGACCCGATGATCGTCGAGACCGAGGATCACATCGCCTGCCTGTGCGAAGTCATGCGCTTCCTGATTGCAGGCGAAGATCTCGGCGTGAGCAACCTCGCGACGCAGCAGCGCTTCTTCAACGCGCAGATCCGGCCCTGGAGCGAAGAACTGTTCGATGTGCTGATCGCGCACCCGAAGAGCGACTTCTATCGCGCGCTGGCGGCCTTCGCGCGCGACTTCTTCAGCGTCGAGGCGCAGGCCTTCGACATGATCGAGGGCTGAGCAAGCTTGCGCGAAGCTGACGCCTTGGCACGTCGGGTGCCTATGTTCGTCAGTGCCTACCCTGATGACGCGCACGGCATAGCGGCCTACAGTGCTCCAAGGGAGGGTGTGTCGATGAGGCACCCCCGAGGCAAATTTACTCGCGGAGGTCAATACACATGAAGCGGCCGTCAATGAAAAGCGATCCGGCTACCGAGATTGAGGCTGGGTCAGCACTTGGGCGCCGTGGCGTGCTGCTCGGCAGCGGGGCGGTAGCGCTGGCTGGTGTTGCGGGGGTGGTTGCTTCGCGCAACGCGCCAACCGAGATGGCGGAGGTGCAGCCGAAAGCACGCCCCGAGGGCGAAGCCGATGGCTACCGGCTGACTGCGCACGTGAGGCGCTACTACGAAACGATTCGAGTCTGAAACCTCACCCCACCGCTGCACGCGGATTACGGGAGTCTCCATGTTGTTGACACGCAAATCCTCGGGCGGCCTCGAAGCCACCCCGTCATCGCTCGTTGCCAGCCTGTCGCGCGGCGTCTCACGCGCGATCCCGACCATGGACCGGCGCGCCTTCCTGCGCCGTTCCGGCCTGGGTGTCGGCGTCGGCCTCGCGACCTCGCAGCTGACGCTGATGCGCAAGGCAAAGGCGGCCGATGCGCCGGCAGCCGCGACCAATGCAGCAAAAGTGCAGGTCAGACGCACTGTCTGCACCCATTGCTCGGTCGGCTGCGCAGTCGACGCGGTGGTGGAAAACGGCGTCTGGGTGCGCCAAGAGCCGGTCTTTGATTCCCCGATCAACCTCGGCGCCCACTGCGCCAAGGGCGCCGCGCTGCGCGAGCACGGGCACGGCGAGTTCAGACTCAAGTACCCGATGAAGCTGGTCGACGGCAAGTACCAGCGCATCTCCTGGGATCAGGCGCTGAACGAGGTCAGCGCAAAGATGCTCGAGCTGAAGAAGCAGAGCGGCCCCGATTCGATCTTCCTGATCGGCTCGTCGAAGCACAACAACGAACAGACCTACTTGATGCGCAAGTGGATCAGCCTGTGGGGCAGCAACAACTGCGACCACCAGGCGCGCATCTGCCACTCCACGACCGTTGCCGGCGTCGCCAACACCTGGGGCTACGGTGCGATGACGAATTCGTACAACGACATGCAAAACAGCAAGGCTGCTTTGTATATCGGATCGAACGCTGCCGAGGCGCATCCGGTTTCGCTGCTGCACATGCTGCACGCGAAGGAGACCGGCACGAAGATGATCGTCGTCGACCCGCGCTTCACGCGCACGGCGGCGAAGGCGGATCAATACGTGCGCATCCGTTCCGGCTCGGACATCCCGTTCCTGTTCGGCGTGCTGTATCACGTCTTCAACAATGGCTGGGAAGACAAGCAGTACATCGCCGATCGCGTCTACGGCATGGACAAGGTGCGAGACGATGTGCTCGCCAACTGGACGCCCGACAAGGTCGAGGATGCGTGTGGTGTCGACGAGGCGACCTGTCTGCAGGTGGCGAAGACGATGGCCGAGAACCGCCCGAGCACGCTCGTCTGGTGCATGGGCCAGACACAGCACTCGATCGGCAATGCGATGGTGCGCGCTTCGTGCATCTTGCAACTCGCGCTCGGCAACGTCGGCAAGAGTGGCGGCGGCGCCAACATCTTCCGCGGCCACGACAACGTGCAGGGCGCAACCGACGTCGGCCCGAACCCCGACTCGCTGCCTGGCTACTACGGCCTGGCCGATGGCTCGTGGAAGCACTTCTCGACCGTCTGGGGCGTTGACTTCGAGTGGATCAAGAAGCAGTACGCGCCGGGCATGATGAACAAGTCGGGCATGACGGTGTCGCGCTGGATCGACGGCGTCCTACTACCGAACGACGTGATCGACCAGCCGTCGAATCTGCGTGGCCTGATCTTCTGGGGCCACGCGCCGAATTCGCAGTCGCGCGGACTCGAGATGAAGTCGGCGATGGACAAGCTCGACCTGCTCGTCGTCATCGACCCCTATCCGTCGGCGACGGCAGCGATGGCGGCGATGCCCGGCAAGGCGGGCGAGCTCAACCCGAATCGCGCCGTCTATCTGCTGCCGGCATGCACCCAGTTCGAGACGCGCGGATCGGTGACGGCGTCGAACAGATCCCTCCAGTGGCGCGAGCAAGTGATCGAGCCGCTGTGGGAGAGCCGCACCGATCAGATGATCATGTATCAGCTCGCGCAGAAGCTGGGCTTCGAGAAGGAACTCGTCGCCAAGATCAAGCTCGTTCCGGGCCGTGGCGGCATGATGGAGCCCGACGCCGAGGACATGCTGCGCGAAATCAATCGGTGCACCTGGACGATCGGCTACACCGGCCAAAGCCCCGAGCGGCTGAAGGCGCACATGCGCAACATGCACGTCTTCGATGTGAAGACGCTGCGCGCCCGCGGCGGCACTGACAAGGAGACCGGCTACAAGCTCGACGGCGACTATTTCGGCCTGCCCTGGCCGTGCTACGGTACACCGGAGATCAAGCATCCTGGGTCGCCGAATCTGTACGACACGTCGAAGAGCTTGATGGACGGCGGCGGCAACTTTCGCGCGAACTTCGGCATCGAGCGCGACGGTGTCTCGCTGCTCGCAGCGGACGGCTCGCACTCGAAGGGCGCGGCGCTGACGACCGGCTACCCCGAGTTCGACCACCTGTTCCTGAAGCGCCTGGGTTGGTGGGGCGACCTGACCGAAGCCGAACAGAAACTGGCCGAGGGCAAGAACTGGAAGACCGACTTGTCCGGCGGCATCCAGCGCGTCGCGATGATGCATGGCTGCCATCCGTTCGGCAACGCGAGGGCGCGCGCCGTTGTCTGGAATTTCCCCGACCCGATTCCGAAGCACCGCGAGGCGCTGTACTCGACCCGGCCCGACCTGATCGCCAAGTACCCGACGCACGACGACAAGAAGACCTTCTGGCGCCTGCCGACGCTGTTCAAGACGGTGCAGGAGAAGAACAAGGACGCGGTCAAGCAGTTCCCGCTCATCATGACGAGCGGGCGGCTGGTGGAGTACGAGGGTGGTGGTGACGAAACGCGCTCGAACCGTTACCTCGCCGAACTCCAGCAGCACATGTTCGTCGAGATCAATCCGACGGCAGCGAACGACCGCGGCATCCGTGACGGCGAGCAGGTCTGGGTCAAGACGCCTACCGGTGCGCGCATTCGCGTCCAGGCGCTCGTCACCGAGCGTGTCGGCCCGGGCACCGTGTTCCTGCCATTTCACTTCGCGGGCCGTTGGCAGGGCGCGGACATGCGGGCCTCCTACCCCGAAGGCGCGGCGCCGATCATCCAGGGCGAAGCGGTGAACACCGCGACGACCTACGGCTATGACGCCGTCACGATGATGCAGGAAACGAAGACGACGATCTGCCAGATCGAGAAAGCCGCAGCGTGAGCCCCGCAACGACCACCCGGCAAGAGGACTGAGCCATGGCCCGAATGAAGTTCATCTGTGACGCCGAGCGCTGCATCGAGTGCAACGGCTGCGTCACCGCGTGCAAGGCGGAGAACGACGTGCCCTGGGGCGTCAACCGGCGTCGCGTGGTCACGCTCAATGACGGCGTGCCGGGCGAGAAGAGCATCTCGGTCGCCTGCATGCATTGCAGTGACGCGCCGTGCATCGCTGTCTGCCCGGTCAACTGCATTTATCACACCACGGAAGGCGTCGTCTTGCACGACAAGGACGTCTGCATCGGCTGCGGCTACTGCAGCTATGCCTGCCCGTTCGGCGCGCCGCAGTTTCCGAGCAACGGAACTTTCGGCCTGCGTGGCAAGATGGACAAGTGCACTTTCTGCGCCGGCGGACCCGAAGCCAACGGCAGCCAGGCCGAGTTCGAAAAGTACGGCCGGAATCGTCTCGCAGAAGGCAAGTTGCCGATCTGCGCCGAGATGTGCTCGACGAAAGCGCTGTTGGGCGGCGACGGCGACGTCATTGCGGACATCCTGCGCACGCGTGTCGTCAGTCGCGGGACGGGAAGCGAAGTCTGGGGCTGGGGGACCGCCTATGGTCGCCCGACGGCACCTGCGCCGGCGACGCCTACGACCGGGGGGAAGAAGTGATGTTCAAACACGTCACGATCGCGTGCCTTGCGCTGTTCGCCTTAGCCGCACTCAGCGGCTGCGAGAAGGATCAGAGTGCCGTTGCGAACTCCAGGATGGCAGCCCAGCCGCCGTGGGACGCCGCTGCCGATCCGTTCGTCGTGCCCGGATGGACGTCGGGCGACAAGGCGAGCTGGCTGGCGGAAGTGAACCGGCGAACGCAGACCCAGAACGAGTACCTGCGTATTCGTTGAGTCTTGATTTCCGCCCCACAGCAGGAGACAGCATGAGCCTGAGGATTGCAAACACGCTCTGCCGTGCCGCGTCAGCGGCGGTGCTTGCGCTGACGCTGGCCCACGCCGCCAACGCGGCGGGCGCCGACGAAGCCGCCGCTGCAGCCACGCCGCAAGCCGGCCCGCCGGCCGGATTCGTCGTGCCGGCAGATTCGAAGCCGGATGACACGAACGCGCAGCGTGCCAAGAGCCAGCCCGGCAACAACGCGCCGATGTGGCGCAAGGTCCACGATTCCGGCCAAGCGCCAGGCATCACGCAGGTGGAAGGCATCGAGGCCGGCACGTTGATCCAGAGCTTGACCAGCTATCCAGGGTCGCTCTACACAACGGCCGGAGAGGCCTGGCGCCAGACACGCAACAACTGGATCATTCCGTACGGCGGCGCCTTGCTGCTGCTCGTGGTCGTCTCGATCGGTCTTTTCTACTGGCGCGTCGGCCCGCTCGGCGGGCATGAACCCGATACCGGGCGCGTGATCGAGCGCTTCAACGCTTTCGAGCGCACGACGCACGCAGCCAACGCGGTCGCTTTCACGGTGCTCGCGATCTCGGGCATCGTGATTGCCTGGGGTCAGTTCTTCTTGCTGCCAGTGATAGGTTCGACGCTCTTCGGCTGGCTCACCTACGCGTTGAAGACGGCCCACAACTTCGCCGGCCCGATCTTCGCCGTCTCGCTCATCATCATCATCCTGACCTTCGTGCGAGACAACCTGCCGCAGTCGGGCGATGCGAGATGGCTCGCCAAGTTCGGCGGCCTGCTGAGCAAGCGCGAGGTGCCATCGCATCGCTTCAATGCCGGCGAGAAGATCGTGTTCTGGGTCGGCGTCCTCGTGCTCGGCCTGATCGTCGTCGGCGCCGGACTCGTGCTCGACAAGGTGATTCCGGGCATCGAGTACACACGCGCGACGATGCAGGTGGCCAACATGGTGCACGGCATCGCCGCGGCGCTCATGATGGCGCTGTTTGCCGGACACATCTACATTGGCACGATCGGCATGAAGGGCGCCTGGCGCGGCATGAGTACAGGCTATGTCGACGAAGCTTGGGCCAAGGAGCACCACGAGCTCTGGTACGACGACATCAAGGCCGGAAGAATTCCTGCGCAACGTACGCTCGATACACCCTTGCCGGCGCCGGTCGTCAAATCGGCACGATAGATCCGATCGCACAAGGAACGACAGCATGAAGCGCTTCAGATTTGCCCTCATCGGCCTCCCGCTCGCTCTGATGTTGACCACTGGCGCATTTGCCAAGCTCCCGCCGCCAAGTGACGAAGCCCAGGCAAAGGCGGCGGAGGCAGGTGCGAAGTCGGCGTGGAGTGGCAAGGTCGCGGCGTTTCAGACGTGCCAGTCGCAGGAGAAGGTGGCAGCACGCTTTTTCGCGGAGATGAAGCAAGCCGGAAAGGAGGTCGGGCCTGCAGTGGCGACGCCGCCCTGCAGCGACCCTGGGCCGTTCGTGGCGCCGGCTGCAGAGCGCCCGCTTGAAGCGGCTGGCGCCCATTCGCCAGCGGCAACCACCGCAGCGGCGCCAACGAAATCGAAATAGGCCACCGCAGACACGTCGGATAAGTCGAAAGAGCAGCACACGCGGCTGCGGTTGGGACGCGCGATGAGTCGACACCGAGCGGGGGTGTCGCGGCTGGATTTTGTGGCCTGCGGCTGGTGCGCGGCAGGACAGCTGCCGATGCAGCGTCAATGCCCGCGTCGAGTATTCTTTGCGGATGAGTTCCAGCCCGCGCCTGACCCATGCCAGTGCACCACTCACCCTTGAGGTTCAGGTGCGCGACGAGTTCGGCGCGACGCGCAGCATCACGATCCCGGCCGAGCGTCCTCTGACGATCTTCGTCGACAAGCGCGAGCTCGTGACCTTGATGACACTGGGCGCCGAGCCCGAACTGCTGACGCTCGGCTACCTGCGCAACCAGCGCTTGGTCGAGTCGGCGGACGACGTCGACTCCATCAGCGTCGACTGGGACGTGCAGGCTGCCGCCGTGAAGACGCGCCGCGGCATTGAGCACTTCGAAGCGAAGACCGCCAGGCGCATCGTCACCACCGGCTGTGGGCAGGGCACGGTGTTCGGCAACCTGATGGACGAGGCGGACACATGGACGCTGCCCGCGGCGAGCGAAGCTTCGGCGCGGATCAGCCAAACGGCGCTCTACGGCCTGCTCGACGCCGTGCGCCGTCAGGAGAGCACTTACAAGTCCGCCGGCTCGGTGCACGGCTGCGCACTGTTCCAGCAGCAGGAGATGCTGACGTTCGTCGAGGACGTCGGCCGCCACAACGCGATCGACACGATCGCCGGCTGGATGTGGCTGCACGGCGTTGCCGGTGCCGACAAGGCCTTCTACACCACCGGGCGGTTGACGAGCGAGATGGTCATGAAATCGGCGCAGATGGGCGTGCCGATCATCGTCTCGCGCAGTGGCGTCACGCAGATGGGCTACGAGCTCGCGGTTCGCCTCGGGCTGGCCCTCTTCGGCCGGGCGACGAACCGCCATTTCATCTGCTATTGCGGCTTCGATCGCTTCGATGCCGAGCCGGAGCCGCCTCGCACCGTGCGTTGACACTGGCGGCTTGCGGGCGGTCACTAAAATGCCGCCAACTCCGGGAACACACGATGAGCATCAAGAGCGACAAGTGGATCCGCCGCATGGCCGAGACGACCGGCATGATCGATCCGTTCGAGCCGCGCCAGGTGCGCGAGGCTGCGGACGGCCGCCGCATCATCAGCTATGGCACGAGCAGCTATGGCTACGACATCCGCTGCGCGCCCGAGTTCAAGGTCTTCACCAACATCCACAGCACGGTTGTCGACCCGAAGAACTTTGACGAGAAGAGCTTCGTCGATTTCCATGGCGAGAGCTGCATCATCCCGCCCAACAGCTTCGCGCTCGCGCGCACCGTCGAGTACTTTCGCATCCCGCGCAACGTGCTGACGATCTGCCTTGGCAAGAGCACCTATGCGCGCTGCGGCATCATCGTCAACGTCACGCCGTTCGAGCCCGAGTGGGAGGGCTACGTCACACTCGAGTTCAGCAATACGACGCCGCTACCGGCCAAGATCTACGCCGGTGAAGGCTGTGCGCAGGTGCTGTTCTTCGAGAGCGACGAAGTCTGCGAGACGAGCTACAAGGATCGCGGCGGCAAGTACCAGGGGCAGACCGGCGTGACGCTGCCCAGGGCCTGAGAGTTCGCGCAGAACGGCGACGCGTGTTTGCGCGCACGGCCCGGGGAGGGCACACGGCATGAGACTCGATGGTGAGCGGGAAAGCGAAAACGTCGAAGACCTTCGAAGCGGAGGTGGTGGCGGGGGCGGCGGAGGGTTTCGCATCGGCGGGGGGCGCGGCATTGGCCTCGGCACGCTCGCGATCGCGCTCGTCGCGGGCTGGGTCTTCGGCATCAATCCACTGGCGATCCTCGGCATGCTCGACGGTGGCGACATTGCTCAGCCGACGGCGCAGCATGCGCCCGCCAAGCCGGCCTCGTCCGACGAGCCGATGGTGCGATTCGTCAAGCGGGTGCTCGGCTCGACCGAGGATGTCTGGACCGTGCAGTTCAAGCAGGCGGGGGCGACTTACCAAGCGCCTAAGCTTGCGCTGTTTCGCGGCGCCGTGCCCACCGCGTGCGGCCAGGGCCAGTCGGCGATGGGGCCGTTCTACTGTCCTGCCGATCACAAGGTCTATCTCGATCTCGGCTTCTACGAGGTGATGAAGTCGCGCCTCGGCGCGCCGGGCGACTTCGCACAGGCCTACGTGATCGCGCACGAGGTCGGCCACCATGTGCAGAACTTGATGGGCATCACCGACAAGGTCGATTCGATGCGCGGCCGCACGAGCGAGGCGCAGCAGAATGCGCTGAGCGTGCGTCTCGAGTTGCAGGCGGATTGTTTCGCCGGCGTCTGGGCGCATCACGCCGATGCGACACGTCAGATTCTCGAGCAGGGTGACGTCGACGAGGCCCTCAACGCCGCAAGCCAGATCGGCGACGACGCGCTGCAGCGCAAATCGCAAGGCACGATCGTCCCCGAAAGCTTCACCCACGGCACAAGCGCGCAGCGCGTCGCCTGGTTCAAGCGCGGGCTGCAGACCGGCAGCGTGCAGCAGTGCAATACCTTCGAGGCGCGAAGCTTGTAGCAGCCGGGAGGGTCGCAGGTCAGGCCGGGAAAGTGCCCGGCAGCAGGATGCTGCGATCGACCTTGCGCAAATCGGTGTGGCCGCAGAACGCCATCGTGACGTCGAGTTCCTTGTGAATGATCTGCAGCGCCTTCGTGACGCCGGCCTCGCCCATCGCACCCAGGCCGTAGACCATCGCGCGGCCGATGTAGGTGCCGCGTGCGCCGAGCGCCCAGGCCTTGAGCACGTCCTGGCCGGAGCGGATGCCGCCGTCCATGTGAACCTCGATCTGCGATCCGACCGCGGCGACGATCGCTGGCAGTGCGCCGATGCTTGAATCGGCGCCGTCGAGCTGTCGTCCGCCGTGGTTGCTGACGATTAGCGCGTCGGCGCCGCTGGCCACGGCGAGCTTCGCGTCCTCGACGTCCATGATGCCCTTGAGGATCAGCTTGCCGCCCCACTGCTTCTTGACCCATTCGATGTCGGCCCACGACAGGCGCGGGTCGAACTGCTCGTTGGTCCACGCGGCGAGCGAGCTCATGTCGCTCACGCCCTTGACGTGGCCGACGAGGTTGCCGAAGCTGTGGCGCTTTGTCCCCGCCATGCCGAGGCACCAGCGCGGCTTCGTCATCAGGTTGAGGATGTTGCGCAGCGTCGGCCTGGGCGGTGCGGTGAGGCCGTTCTTCAAATCCTTGTGGCGCTGGCCGATCACCTGCAGATCGAGCGTGAGCACGAGCGCGCTGCACTTCGCGGCCTTGCAGCGATCGATCATGCGCGCCATGGCATCGCGGTCGCGCATCATGTAGAGCTGGAACCAGAACGGCGCGGTCGTGTGCCCGGCGATGTCCTCGATCGAGCAGATGCTCATGGTCGACAGCGTGAACGGAATGCCGAATTTCTCGGCCGCGCGTGCGGCGTGCATCTCGCCATCGGCGTGCTGCATGCCGGTGAGGCCGACCGGCGCGATCGCGACCGGCATCTTCACGTCCTGGCCGACCATCTGCGAGGCCGTGCTGCGGTTTTCCATGTTCACTGCGACGCGTTGGCGCAATTTGATCGGCTGGAAGTCGCTCTCGTTCGCGCGGTACGTGCCCTCGGTCCACGAACCGGAATCGGCGTAGTCGTAGAACATCCGCGGCACACGCTTCTCGGCCATCACGCGCAGGTCTTCGATGGTGGTGATCACGGGCATGGCGGCTCCTCGTTGGCGATGGATGCGATTGTCGCAAGTCGGGGTGCCGGAGTCTTGTGCCGAACGCTCATGCCGAACGATTTCGCCAAACGTTTGCGCCAAAGGTTTGCTCCAAACGTTTGTACCCCGCGCGTGCCGGACCGTCGGGTGCGCCGCCTCAGTCGCGTGACGCCGGCATGTCGAAAAGCGGCAGACCGTACTCGGCCGAGCGCTCCTCGACCCTCATGGCGGTTGGTAGCGCCCTCGGACTCGCGCCCGGATTGACGAGATCGGCGAGCTTGGCGAGTGCACCCGCGCGCACGCCGAGCAGTCGCAGTCGGCGCGTCAGATCGACGCGCTTCAGGCACTCGCCAGCCGCGCGCCGGATGCTTCTCGCATCCATCGTGTGCGCGGGCAACGTCAGATCGCGCGTGACGATCTTGAAGTCGTCGAAGCGCAGCTTGATGCCGATCGTCCGGCTTGCGTAGCCTTTTTGCGCGAGGTCACCGGCAAGCGCGACGCACAGGTCGGTCAGCAGCGGCGTGAGTGTCGCGCGATCGCGCACCGCATGAAGATCGCGATCGAATGTTGTCTCGCGGCTGATGCTCTTCGGTTCGCTGAATGTCACCACAGGCCGCCCGTCGCGTCCGTGTGCCGCCGCATGGAGCCAGGCGCCATAGTGCGCGCCGAACGCGCTCAACAGCAGTGCTGGATCGGTCGCCGCGAGTTCGCCGATGCATCGAATGCCGAGCGTCTCGAGCTTGGCTGCCGCCTTCGGCCCGATGCCGTTGATGCTCTTCGCAGGCAGCGGCCAGATGCGCTGCGTGATCTCGTCTTCTCGCAGCAAGGTTAGCCCGTCGGGTTTGTCGAACTCGGAACACAATTTGGACAAGAGCTTGTTGGGCGTGATGCCGACCGAACAGGTCAGGCCCGTGGCGTCGAACACCGCCGACTTCAATGCCTGCCCGATGGCGAGCCCGCCGTCGTCCTGCGCGCCGGGAAGCTCGGTCAGGTCGACATAGATCTCGTCGATGCCCCGGTCCTCGACGAGCGGGGCAATGGCGCGCACGGCATCCTTGAACAGGCGCGAGTAGCGACGGTATTGCTCGAAGTCCACCGGCAGCAGCACGGCATCGGGCGCAAGCGCAGCCGCCTTCATCAAACCCAAACCCGAGTTGACGCCAAAGGCGCGCGCGGCGTAGGTCGCGGTCGTGATCACGCCGCGGCCGACGTAGTGGCGCAGCTTGGCATAGCGCCGCGTGCCGTCGGCCTGCAGCACCGGCGCGTGGTCGCGGCCGCCGCCGATTACCACCGGCATGCCTTTGAGTTCCGGATAGCGCAGCAGTTCAACCGACGCGTAGAACGCGTCCATGTCGAGATGAGCGATCAGGCGCATCGGGGTCTGCATCAACACGGCGCTCCCCGATCGCGATTCCGCGCGAAGCTGTACACATCCACAGTCTAACCGTCCGCAGTGTGGGTGGCTATCCGGCCACCAAGCGCGAACGCGCGGCGAGGAGCGATGATCGGGACCATGACTGACATCGAAGGCGAACCTCAGCACGCGGCGGCGAGCGTGGCGTGTACCGCGCGGCTGCGGCTGGAGCCCTTGTCGGCGGCGCACGCGCCAAGGTTGTTCCCGTTGCTGGCCGATACTCGCCTCTACACCTACGTGCCCGACGCCGCGCGCGCGAGCGTTGCCTTGCTTGCGGAGCGATTCGACGAACTCGCGCGCGGCGCGCCGAGCGGCGCCGGCGAGTGCTGGTTGAACTGGGTGCTCGTTCGTCGAGACAATGGCGAGGCCATCGGCACCTTGCAGGCGACCGTCGAGCACGACGCGCGCGCCTGGATCGGCTATGTGCTCGTGAGCGGTGCCTGGGGGCAGGGGTTTGCGACCGAGGCGTGTCGCTGGCTCGTCGCAGAACTTGCGCGCTGTCACGCTGTTCGAGAAATCCTCGCGAGCGTCGATGTACGCAACGAGAAGTCCATTGCCGTGCTGGAGCGCGTGGGCTTCGAGCGCGTATCGGCGCACGCCGCCGACCTGTGCGGCGAGGCGACGACCGACTATCTCTATCGAATGCTCTGTGTACCCTGAGGCGGCGTCGGCCGCAACACGAGCACTGCAAGCGCGACCGTGCTGAACACCGCACCGGCGGCGAACGTCGTGCCTGCGCCGAGCCGATCCCAGAGCAGGCCGGCGAGCGCACTGGCGATCAGCATTGCGACGCCGCTTGCGAGGTTGAAGAATCCGTAGGCGGTGCCGCGCAGAGCGGCCGGTGCGGCATCGGCGACCATTCTCGCGAGCAGCCCCTGCGTGATGCCCAGATGCAGGCCCCAGAGCGCGATGCCGGCCGAGAGGGTGGCCCAATGTGTTCCCGCCGCCAGCAGTACGTCGGCCACAACCAGCACCACGAGACCGAGCGCGAGCAATCGGCCGTGACCCACGGTGTCGGAGAGCTTGCCGAACGGGTACGCGGCGAGCGCATACACGGCGTTCATCCCGACGAGCACGAGCGGCGTCCACGCAATGTGCAGGCCGCCTTCGGCCGCGCGCAGCACCAGGAACGCCTCGCTGAAACGCGCCAGCGTGAAAACCGCGCCAATCACGACGACCCACCAGTAGGGGCCGCCGAGCAGGCGCAGGTTCTCGCGCCGGATCGGGTTCGAGCGCTTCTCGGTGCGCGGACTTTCGGGCTCGCGCACGCCGAAGGTGAGCAGCGCCACTGACAGCGCTGCCGGCAGGACTGCGACCCAGAAGACCGCGCGAAAGTCGTTCGCCCACAGCAGCATCAATGCGATGGCGAGCAGCGGCCCGAGGAAGGCGCCGACCGTGTCGAGCGATTGGCGCAGGCCAAACGCGGCGCCGCGCACCGACGGTGGCGCGATATCGGCGACCAGCGCGTCGCGCGGCGCACCGCGAATGCCCTTGCCGACGCGATCGATGAGGCGAGCCGCAATCACGAAGCCGACGCCCGATGCCAGCGCGAAGAGCGGTTTGGACAGCGCGCCGAGACCGTAGCCGAGGACGGCAAGCGGCTTGCGCCGGCCGAAGTAGTCCGAGAGCACGCCGGAGAACACCTTGACGATCAGCGCGGTCGCCTCCGCCGCGCCTTCGATCAGCCCGATCGTCAACGCGCTCGCGCCGAGCGCCGTGAACATAAAGACGGGCAGCAGGCTGTGAATCAACTCCGACGACACGTCCATCAGAAGGCTGACGAAGCCGAGTGCCCAGATCGCTGGTGGGAGGCGGGGACGCTGCGGCATGTCGTGGTTGATCGGGACGTGTGAGCAGGCGCATCGTGGCACGCATCGAAGCGCGCGTCGTTGGGCTCATCCTCGCGCGCAAGAAGTACAGCCTGCCCGCGCCGGATAATCGATCGATGCACTTGATGATCGCGTTCGCCTCAACGCTGTCGGAGGGCTGCGTCCACACCCTGCGCGATCTGCAATTGCCGCAGTTGTCGCGCCTGCTGGCGCAGCTGACGCCGACACTTCGTGACGATGGCGACGCGTATGCGCTCTCGATGCCGCACGAGCGCGCGCTCGCCACCGCGCTCGGCCTGCAAGGCGCTGACGGCTGCCTGCCATGGGCCGCGCGGCGTGCGTCCGCCGACGGCGTCGACCCTGGCGAAGAGCGCGCGTGGGGCCTGCTGACGCCCGCCCACTGGCATCTGGCGGCCGATCACGTGGCACTCGTCGACCCTGCGGAGCTCGGACTCGAGGCGGCCGAATCGCGCGAACTGTTGGAGGCCGTGCGGCCCTTGTTCGAGGGCGAAGGCTGGCGCATCGAATACGGCGCGCCGCTGCGTTGGTACGTTGCGCATGCGTCGCTGCGAGACCTGCCCTGCGCCACCATCGAGCGCGTGATCGGCCGCAACGTCGACATCTGGATGCCACCCGATCCGCGCGTCGCTCACATTCGTAGGCTGCAAAGCGAAGTCCAGATGCTCCTCTACACAAACCCGACGAACGCCGTGCGCGAAGCCCGTGGAGCGCTCGCGGTCAATTCCTTCTGGCTTAGCGGCTGCGGCGTTGCGCAGCTCGAAACGATCGCGCCCGGACTGCAGGTCGACGAATCGCTTCGTGCGAGCGCACTGGCCGAGGACTGGGCGGCGTGGGCCGAAGCATGGCGTGCACTCGATGCGGGGCCGCTCGCCGAGCTTCAGCGTCAGACGGCTCGAGGCGAGGCGACAACGGGCGAGCCGATTTCGCTGACGCTGTGTGGCGAACGCAATGCACAGCGTTTTGAAGCGCTCCCGCGAACTATGTGGTCGCGCTGGATGGGCGGGCTGCGAGGCGCGTCGATCGCGCCGGTGCTGGAAGCCTTGTGAGCGACGGTCCGACCCTCGTGCAGCGCGAGGTGCCGCCCCGTGTCGCGTGGGCTCTCGAAGAGGCTGGGGTGTCGCCGCTGCTCGCGCGTCTCTTCGCCGCCCGCGGCGTGCGCTCGGCCGACGAGTTGGACGACAGCCTGTCGCGCCTCTTGCCTCCTGACGGTCTGCTTGGCGTGCAGGACGCGGCGCGACTGCTCGCCGATGCCATCGCGCGCGGGATGCGCATCTGCGTCGTCGCCGACTACGACTGCGACGGCGCGACGGCATGTGCGGTCGCGCTGCGTGGCCTCGCGCTGCTCGGCGCTGCACCCGAGAACTTGCGCTATGTCGTGCCGGATCGCGCGCTGCACGGCTACGGGCTCACGCCGGCGATCGTCGATCTGGCGTGTACGCCGCAGACGCCTGGCCTGCTGCTGACGGTGGACAACGGCATCGCGAGCCTGGAGGGTGTGGCGCATGCGCGTGCGCGCGGGATCGAGGTCCTCGTCACCGATCACCATCTGCCTGCGCTCGCGGGCGACGTTGTCGTGCTGCCGGAAGCCAACGTGATAGTGAACCCCAACCAGCCAGGCTGCGGATTCGACAGCAAGAACCTTGCAGGGGTCGGCGTGATGTTCTACGTGCTGCTCGCGCTGCGCGGTGAGTTACGCGCACGCGGCGTGTTCGGCGCGCAGGAGCAGCCCAGGCTTGACGCGCTTCTGGACCTGGTCGCGCTCGGCACAGTCGCTGACGTGGTGAAACTCGACGCCAACAACCGGCGCCTCGTAGCCCAGGGGTTGAAGCGGATCCGCGCCGGGCGCATGCAACCCGGCGTCGCTGCATTGTTCGTCGTCGCCGGGCGCGACGCGGCGCGCGCCGGCGCATTCGACTTCGGCTTCGCGCTCGGGCCGCGGCTCAACGCTGCCGGCAGACTTGCGGACATGACGCTCGGCATCGAATGCCTGTTGACCGACGACCACGCGCGTGCAGCCGAGCTCGCGCGCACGCTCGATGCGATCAACCGCGAACGCCGCGAAGTCGAGACCAGCATGCGCGAACAGGCCGAGGCGACGCTCGAAGCGATGCTGCGGCTCGACGCAAAGCCGCCGCCGGCGCTTGCATTGTTCGACCCGGCATTTCATGAGGGTGTCGTCGGCATCCTCGCTTCGCGCCTGAAAGATCGTTTCCACCGGCCGGCCTTTGTGTTTGCGCGGGGACGAGACGGTTCGCTCAAAGGCTCCGGCCGCTCGATCGCGGGCTTTCACCTGCGCGATGCGCTTGATCTTGTGAGCAAGCGCGCGCCTGGTTTGCTGCTGCGCTTTGGCGGGCACGCGATGGCGGCAGGCTGCACGATCACCGCGGAGCGTCTCGAGGAGTTCGAACGCGAATTGCAGCGCGTCGCGTTTGAGCAGCTCGACGCTTCGCTGCTCGCGCGCCGGCTCGAAACCGACGGGCCGCTCGGCGCGGAACACTTCGCGATCGATACCGTTCGCACCCTCGAGGCCCAGGTCTGGGGGCAGGCATTCGACGCACCTGTCTGGGCCGACGACGTCGACGTGCTGAGTCAACGGCTGGTAGGCGAGCGGCACCTCAAGCTCTCCTTGCGGCATGGCGGTGTCGTGCGCGATGCGATCTGGTTCGGCCGCAGCGAACCATTGCCGGCGCGCGCGCGGCTGGCCTACCGGCTCAGCCTGGACCACTACAACGGCCGTGATCGGGTGCAGATGGTGGTGCAGGCGGTTGCCTGAGCCCTCATCGACCGTTTCGCGTAGACCAATGCGGTTTTGACCCCCCGATATAGGGGGGCAGAACGCTGGACGAGTGCCAAGTCCTCCGCATAAACTGTTCCGCAACCACCCACCGCGTGCGCGAATCGCGCGCAGAGCGTTCGGGCCCGGTACTCAAAATGGGGGCACTGTCATGACAACTGGATTCGCAATCAATGCAAAGCGGTGTGCTGCTGCGGCGGCGCTTGCTGCTGTGACGCTGACATGCGCGACCTCTGCCAACGCGATTGTGTATCGCGGCGCGTGGGACCCGGCGTTTGGCGCTGCGTTCCCCGATCTCGGCTGGAAAGGGGTTGCCAGCTTCTCCGTGCCGGACGCCTGCCTTGCGCTGTCCGGCACCATTCTCAACAGCGATCCGTGCTCGTCGGGCGGCATGTCGATCCTGAGCGCGGACGTGGACTTCTACAGCCTGTCAGACCCCGGCAACCCTGCTTATCAAGAGACGCTCTCGTTTGCCATGCCTTCGACGGCCGTCATCAGCATGACGGTCACGGACCATTCGCTTTCCGGCGTGGACGGTACCTTCCTGTATTGGGTGCCGTCGACGTTGCCGATCGCGGGCGGCACCTACACCGACTTCCAGCTCTTCTTCAAGACCGACGTGGCGGGCATGTTCTATTTTTCAAATCCCCCAGGCGGGCCCGCCACCTGGGGCGTTAGCGACTACAACCCGCCGGACGGCCAGCCGCTCATCATTTTCACCCCCGTGCCCGAGCCAGGGACCTATGCTCTGATGTTCGCGGGGCTGGCAGCGATCGGTTTCGTCGCACGCCGTCGGCAGCAGCGCTAGGTTCGTGGGCCGGGAGACCGGCCCGCACTTCATGTTTCCGACCGGCGAGCGCCTGCCTACGCAGTGACGCGAGCGAGCTTGGGTGAAAGCGCGAGTTCGATTGCGTGGTCGATCTCCCATTCGCGACCGTCGTTCCAGTGTGATTCGTAGACCGGCACGGTGAGCGTGTCGCGCAATGCGGCGGTCAGTGCCTGGGCTCTTTCCCCCGTCTTTGGCGAAAGCACGAGCCGCAGTCGCTTGCGTGCCATCGCCGCGGCAGCGAGGATACGCACGGCAAGTTCGGCCGGCCCCTCGTGGTGGATCAGCGCGGCAAGGTCGTCGAGGCCGCCGAGCAGTTCCTCCCACATCTCGAAGGCGCGGAACTCGCGCACCGCTTCATCGAGCCTTGCCCGCGCCGAGGCGAGATCGCCCGCCTCCAGGTCCGTCTTGCCCAGCCAGCGCAGCGCATTGGCTTCGCCTCGCTTGTCCGCCGCTTCACGGCAGACGGTGAGCGAGCGCTTGAACCACAGCACGGCCGGCTCCCAATCGCCGACATCGAACGCCACCTCGCCGAGCAGGAGCTGGCACTCGCCTTCGATTTCCTGGTGCTTGAGCCCGCGCGCGACGGACATGCATTCCTCGAGATGCGCGCGCGCGCGGTCGGTGTCGCCCATGTAGGCGCGGATCTGCCCCAGATGAATGAGGCCGATCGCCTCACCACTGCGGTCACCGAGATCGCGAAAGATCTGCAGCGCCTCGTGCTCAGTTTCGAGGGCGCCGGCGGCGTCACCTGCCTGTAGCCGGGCGAGCGATAGCGTCGACAAGGTCGCCGCGATGTCGTTCGGGTTCCCGAGCCGGCGACGCAACGTCAGGCAGAGTTCCAGCATCTGCCGCGCTTCGGCGTGGTCGCTCTGGCTTTCGGCGAGTGCAGCGCCGACATAGAGTGCCCAGGCATGGGCGATGTCGGAGGACTGTATGGCCGGTAACGCAAGCGCGGCACGAACCACGTTGCGCCCCTCGGTCGCATAGCCGCGCAAGGTCCAGAAACCCTGCATCGCGACCGCCATCTTGACGACGATCACCGGGTCGACAACCCCCGCGAGCGCACAGCCCGTGGCTGCGCGGACGTTGTCCAGATCGGCTTCGATGCGCTGGATCCATTCGGCCTGGTCCGGCCCCATCATGCCGTGGTTGGCCTCTTTTGTTTCGGCGAAATAGTGCTCGCAATGGCGGGCCGCAACCGCGTCCGACTCCGCTGTGAGAGAAAGCTTCTCGCTTGCGTAGTCGCGAATCGTCTCGAGCATGCGATAGCGTCCGGCATCGTCACGCTCCTCGAGCATGACAAGGGACTTCTCGACCAGGGAGCCGAGGATGTCGAGCACGTCGTCGATTTCCAGGGGCTCGGCGCCGCACACGGCTTCCGCCGCATTGAGGTCGAACCCGCCGGCGAACACGCTGAGACGGGCGAGCACGCATTGCTCGGTCTCGCCGAGCAAATCGTAGGACCAATCGACCAGCGCACGCAGCGTCTGCTGCCGCTCCTGCAGCACGCGCGCGCCACCGGTGAGGATCTTGTAGCGGTCCTTCAACCGGTTGTTAATCTCGGCGACCGTGAGTGCGCGCACGCGCGCGGCTGCGAGTTCGAGTGCGAGCGGAATGCCTTCGAGCCGCGCGACCAGTTCCGCGACCGCCGGCGCCTCTTTCGCATTCAAAGAGAACGATGGCTTGTGCTGCTGGGCGCGCTCGACGAACAGGCGCACCGCGGTGGATTTCATCAACGCCTCGATGCCGGCGCCCTTGCCCGGCACCGGCAGCGGTCGCACCGGATAGCACTGCTCACCAGGCACCCGAAGGGCCTCGCGGCTCGACGTCAGCAGGCGCACGTGCGGCGCGGCCTTCAGCACGGCCGCCGCCAGATCGGCCGAAGCCTTGATCAGGTGCTCGCAGTTGTCGAGGATCAGCAGCGCGCGGCGCTGCTTCAGGTGCGCGCACAGGGTCTGCAGCAGCGGCTTGTCAGGCTCTTCGTGCACGCCGAGTGCCTGTGCAGCTTCCGTAAACACGAGTTCGGCGTCGCGCAGCGGTGCCAGGTCAAGGAACCACACGCCGTCCGGGAAGGCGTGCAAGAGTTCGGCCGCAACCTCCAGGCTGAGGCGCGTCTTGCCCAGGCCGCCCATGCCGAGCAGCGTGATCAGCCTCGCCTTCTCGAGATAGCCCTTGACTTCGCTGAGTTCCTTCTCGCGGCCGACGAACGAGGTGCCCTGGTGGGGCAGGTTGTTCGGGATGTCCTTCACCGGCATCCACCATTCGCCGGCGCGCACGACGCGATACACCTTGTCGGAGTCGGGCGGCGGCTGCATCCGGGTCTCGGGATCGCCCACTTCGAAGAGTTCGATCGGATCGACCACGCCCTTGATCTGCCAATGGCCGTGCGATTCGACCTTGAATTCGGTCTTGCCGAGATCTTCGCGCGCCTCGCGCGTCAGCAGTGTCTGGCCGCCGCGAGCAAGCGACATGACGCGTGCCGCCGTCGGCTTGGCCAGGCCATCGACCTCGAGCAACTTGGCACCGAGCGCGACGTCCTCGGCGCTGTTCTCACGCAGGATGACGGCCCCGACGTGCAAGCCGGCGCGCGCCTTCAGCGGCACCGGCAGGCTGCACAACGCCGCGTGGTAGGCGATCGCATAGGCGACCGCATCCGCCGCTTGCTCGAACATGATCAACATGCCGTCGGTCTTGTCGATCTCGCGCCCACGCTTTTCCTGCACGAGGTCGCGCGCAACGCGGTCGTGGGCGGCCCAGAGGTCGGCCATCTCCTCGTCGCCCATCACCTCCGACAGTTTGGTGCTGTCGACCACATCGGTCAGCAGCAGCGCGCGAACGTCACTCATGAACTGGCCTGTGGCCACTCCTCCTTGCAGTCATGCTTGCCATGGCAAAGTACCGCAGCAACGCGGCGAACGCAGGGCGAACGGCACGTGTCTCCTCGGCATACTTGGCACCACGCGCACGCTTTCGCCCGACTGGCGGCTGCAAATTTGTTCGAAAGTGTACGTTTTAATCAGCCGACGGGCTCCCCCCTATGTGCGCGAGCGCGTCAGTTGCGCGGCCGCCTCAATGCGACTGCCCGCTCGCGCTGGTGCGGAGCAATCAGCCAGGTTTTCAGTTGAGCAAGGACGGCGTCGCTTGCCAGCAGCCCGAGGTGGTTCAGTCCCTGGATCGTCAACTGGCGATCGGCGGGGAAGGCAAGGCATCGAGCCGCCTGCCGGTGCTGCCCGAGCGCGCTCGCCACCGGCACCAGGCCGTCGCCCATCAGCTTTGCGCGGAGTGCGCCGTGCTCGGGGCCGAGCGAGGCGGCCATGGCATAGCACGCCACGCCGGCAGGCAGCGGCACGCCCACACGCACGTCATGGCCGTGGGCGAAGCGGTCGGCGCCTGACCAGTCGACGTCGAGCAGATTGCCGTGGCGCAGATCGGTGATGCCCGCGCTGCGCAGCTGGCCCAGGCGCGCAAATGCCGCCGTGTAGGGGCTCGCGCCGAGGATCAGGTCGATCCAGTGACCGCCGCGTTCGAGCGGCGCGCCATGGTGCGGCGTGCCGAGAAAGACCATCGCCTTCAGTTGTCGAGGCCAGGCGTCGCCGCGCTCGATCGCCTGATGGACCGCGCTGCGCGCGACCAGGCCGCCCATGCTGTGGCCGATGAACACGAGTTCCTCCAGCGGCGTCGGCCAGCCTTGCAGCAGGGTCTGAAGCAGTTCCGCGAACTGCCGCCCGTTGGTCGAGACGTGCCGGCCGGAGTTGTAGTGCAGATGGAGTGGCGTGAACTCGCCGTCGGCGGCGAGTGCTGCGCCCAGGTCGAAGCTGCTGCCGTCGTCGCGCGTGCTGCGCCATTGGCGCGGATTCATGCACAGCCCGTGCACCATCACGAGCACGCGTCGGCGCGCCGACGGCAGCGCGCGCGCCAGCGAGGCAGGGTCGAGCGTCAGGGGTTTGCCTTCGTGAAGCAGCCGCATCTCGATGGCCAGCGGGTTGGCGCTTGTCTCCAGGTGATCCCCGAGGACGCCGTTCAGCGCGGCGACCACCGCTTCGCGCTCCGACGACGAGTCCGCCACGCCCGGCCCGAGGAGGGCCTCGACCTGCCCCAGCAAAGCCTCCAGACTGCCGCCGACGAGTCGCGTCACGCCGCGGATGCTGCGATAGACGAGGCCCGTGATGCCTTTGGTAGAACGTTGCGACGCGGCGCCGAAAGGCCCGGGAACGCGGGAAATGTTGTGGTGCAGGTTCTCAACCAGGTTCGCGAGGCCGATCGTCGCCGATACCGCAAGCCGGCTCGCGCCGCGCAGATCCGTCTTGCGCAGATGTGTCTTCGCTTTGGTTGGCGCAGGGGAAGGTGTGTCGTTCACACGCGCATCATGCACGCGCTTCGCCCTGGTTCCCCACCGTCCCGCGGGTCGCCGGCGGCCGCCCGAGTCGCATCTACTCGAGGAACAACATGGCGGGCGCTTCGAGCAGAGCGCGCAGCGCCTGCACGAAGCGCGCGGCGTCGATGCCGTCGACGACGCGATGGTCGAACGACGACGACAGGTTCATGAGCAGCCGCGGCACGACGGCGCCGCCGCGCATCGTCGGTCGCTCGACCATGCGGTTGACGCCGATGATCGCGACCTCGGGCCGGTTGATTACCGGCGTCGTCACGATGCCGCCAAGTGGGCCGAGGCTCGTGATCGTGATCGTCGAGCCGCTCAGCTCGTCGCGCGTTGCGCGCCCGGTGCGGGCCGCATCGGCAAGGCGCGCCACTTCGGCTGCTGCGGCCCACAGATCGAGCGCCTCGGCATGGCGCACGACGGGCACGAGCAAGCCGTGCTCGGATTGCGTCGCGATGCCGATGTGCACCGCGCCATGACGCGTCACAATCCCGGCGTCGTCGTCGAAGCGGGCGTTGATCTGCGGGAAGTCGCGCACCGCGAGCACGATCGAGCGCATCAGCAGCGGCAACAGCGTGAGTCGAGCGCGCTCGCCCTGCCACTTCGTGTTGAGCGCGACACGCAGCGCTTCGACCTCCGTGACGTCGATTTCCTCGACATAACTGAAGTGGGGAATGTGACGCTTGGCCTCCTGCATGCGCATTGCGATGCGGCGGCGCAGGCCGATGACCGGGATCACGTCCTCGTCAGTCCGTTTCGCTCCGCCTGCCGCCCGCACGGCCGCGGGCTGTCCGGCGCCGTGCGCGGCGACGTAGGCATCGACATCGGCGTGCATGATGCGCCCCGCCGGGCCGCTCGCCGTGACGCGGCCGATCTCGACCCCGAGTTCCCACGCGCGACGCCGCACCGACGGTGAGGCGATCGGCCTTTCGTCCGATGCCGACGATCCGGTGGCAGGCTTGCGCGGTGGCGCAGTCGCGGCGGGAGCGGTAGTTGGCGGTCGTGCCGGTGCAGGCGCGGCAGGCGCAGGAACCGGAGTAGGGCCGGCGGCGGCAGGACGGGCAGCAGGAGCTGGCGCGGGCGCGCGTTTCGCAGCAGGCGAGGCCTCTGCCGGCGCCGCGGTGTCCTGGGGTCGAGCGGCGGCCTCTTGTGTCGCAGCGCCCCCG
Organism: uncultured beta proteobacterium; assembly: GCA_963774675.1. Lineage (GTDB taxonomy): Bacteria > Pseudomonadota > Gammaproteobacteria > Burkholderiales > Burkholderiaceae_C > CAIKUF01. The sequence goes on from CAVZFV010000014.1 coordinate 961,294, forward strand.
CCATCGGCGCGCTCGATGCGGATCAGCTCAGCGCCCACCGCAAGCACCTGGCCGACTTCGCCGCCGAGCGCCAGCACGCGGCCGGCAACGGCGGACGGAATCTCGATCGTCGCCTTGTCGGTGAGCACGTCGGCGAGCGCCTGGTCCTCATGCACCTCGTCGCCGACCTTGACGTGCCATGCGACGAGTTCGACTTCGGCGATGCCCTCGCCCAGGTCGGGCACCTTGATCGTGTGTGCACTCATCACGCCTCCATCACACGTTGGAAAGCCGCGGCGACGCGCGCCGGGCTCGGGAAGTAGGACCATTCCTGCGCGTGCGGGTAGGGCGTGTCCCAGCCGGTCACGCGCTCGATCGGCGCTTCGAGGTGATAGAAGCAGTGCTCCTGCACGAGTGCTGCGAGCTCGGCGCCGAAGCCGCTCGTGCGGGTCGCCTCGTGCACGATCACGCAGCGCCCGGTCTTCTTCACGGAGGCGACGATCGCCGGTAGGTCTAGCGGCCAGATGCTGCGCAGATCAATGATCTCGGCGTCGACGCCGCTCTCTGCTGCCGCCGCTTCCGCGACGAACACCATCGTGCCGTAGGCGAGCACGGTGAGGTCGGCCCCGGGCCGCACGATCGCGGCCGTTTCGAGCGGCACCGTGTAGTACCCCTCGGGCACCTCGCTCGTCGGGTGTTGCGACCACGGCACCGTCGGCCGATCGTGGTGGCCGTCGAACGGGCCGTTGTAGAGGCGCTTGGGCTCCAGGAAGATGACCGGGTCATCGTTCTCAATGGACGCGATCAGCAAGCCCTTGGCATCGTACGGATTGCTCGGCATCACGGTGCGCAGCCCGCAGACATGGGTGAACAACGCTTCCGGACTTTGACTGTGCGTCTGCCCGCCGAAGATGCCGCCGCCGCACGGCATGCGGATCGTGATTGACGAAGTGAAGTCGCCCGCCGAACGATGGCGCAGGCGCGCCGCCTCGGAGACGATCTGGTCCGACGCTGGGTAGAAATAGTCGGCGAACTGAACCTCGACGACCGGGCGCAGCCCGTAGGCCGCCATGCCAATCGCCGAACCGACGATGCCGCCTTCCGAGATCGGTGCATCGAACACGCGCGAACGGCCGTACTTCGTCTGCAGGCCCTCGGTGCAGCGGAACACGCCGCCAAAGTAGCCGACATCCTGGCCGAAGACGACGACGTTCGCGTCCCGCGCGAGCATCACGTCCATTGCCGAGCGCAGCGCCTGAATCATGGTCATCTTTGCCATGATCAGTGCCCCGCCGCCGGGTTGTTCGTGGGAGACGGAGCGAACGCGCGCGCCTGGCGCAGCTGATCTTGCAGATGGGGCGGCATGTCCTTGTAGACATCCTCGAACATCGACTCGATCGGCGGCGTATGGCCGTCGATCAACGCGCCACCGTGGCGCTCTGCTTCCTTCAAAGCGGCGGCGACCTCGGCTTCGAATTCCTTGCGCGCTTCCTCGTGCTGTGTATCGGACCAGGCGCCGAGGCCGATCAGGTGCTGCTTGAGCCGCGCGATCGGGTCGCCGAGCGGGAAGCGCTTCGCATCATCCGCCGGCCGGTAGCGTGAAGGATCGTCCGAGGTCGAGTGCGCGCCGGCGCGGTAGGTCAGCCATTCGATCAAGGTCGGGCCAAGGTTGCTGCGTGCGCGCTCCGCTGCCCAGCGCGAGGCCGCGAGGACGGCGAGGAAGTCGTTGCCGTCTACGCGCAGCGACGCGATGCCGCAGCCGACGCCGTGCGCGGCGAAGGTTGTCGCCTCGCCGCCGGCGATGGCCTGGAAGGTTGAGATCGCCCACTGGTTGTTGACGACATTGAGGATCACCGGCGCCCGGTAGACATGCGCGAATGTCAGCGCGGTGTGAAAGTCCGACTCGGCCGTCGCACCGTCGCCGATCCAGGCAGACGCGATCTTCGTGTCGCCCTTGATCGCCGAGGCCATGCCCCAGCCGACGGCCTGGATGAACTGGGTCGCCAGGTTTCCGCTGATCGAGAAGAAGCCGGCCCGCTTGTACGAATACATCACCGGCAGCTGGCGGCCCTTCATCGGGTCGCGACCGTTGCTCATCAGCTGGCAGATCAGCTCCGCCATGTCGATGTCGTCGCGCACGAGCAGCAGCCCCTGCTGGCGGTACGTCGGGAAACACATGTCGCCCGGCGAGAGGGCGAGCGCGTGGGCGATGGCGATCGCTTCCTCGCCAAGGCATTGCATGTAGAACGAGATCTTCTTCTGCCGCTGCGCGATCAGCATCTTGGCATCGAACGCGCGCGTGCGCAGCATGGCGCGCAAGCCGCGCTGCAGCAGCGCCGTATCCACATCCGGCGCCCACGGGCCGACGGCGTGCCCCTGGTCGTCGAGCACGCGCACCAGTGTGCGCGCGAGGTCGCCGGTGTCGACTGCGGCCACGTTGACCGGCGGTTTGCGCACCGCGCCCGCGGGCGACACGTGCAGATAACTGAAATCCGTGCCGTGGCCGGGGCGCCCGGTCGGCTCGGGCACATGCAGGTGTAAGGGGAGTGGTGTGGATTTCAAGCGCGTTCTCCTGTGCGTGCGCGAATCGAAGCGGCTGAGTTACGCGGAGACTCAGTTCGAAGGGCAACCACGACCGCGACAGCGACGGATGTCACCGGTGGCTGGATCGAGATAGAGCTTGGCGCGAACACCGTCACCGCGCAGCGATGCTTCCCATCTCGCGTCCTCGTACTCCAGCTCTGTGATCACGCCCAACTTGCGCTCTTCGATAGAGCGGGCCAGTTGCGACGCCGACTTTCCGCCGCGGGGCGCATGCGCGTCTGATGGCGACACACGGCTCGAACGCTGCTCCCGCGCCGTGATCGGATCGACGTAGAGCTCCCGACACGTCTTGCCGTCGTCGCTGCAGGCGACGATTTCCCAGCGCCCGCGCTCGAAATCGGCGCTGACAACGACCGCAGTCGGACTCTTCTCGACCGACTCGAGCACCGCCGAAAGCGGCTGGCTGCCGGTGGGAGGGCTTTCCGCGTTCGCGGTATTCGCAGCCAGAACGATCAAGGCAGCAGAAATGAGAACAACGGCCCTGTCGATGCGCATGTGATGCCTCCCAGTTTCGATCGGTCGATCATAGCCAGCCCCTGCCGCTCGCGCACCTGGCGGTGCGCGGGCGGCATTCAAATTCAGGCCTGTGCTGTCGCTGCCTTGCGGCGCGCCCGCCAGGCGCCGAACATCACGATGAGACCCGGAACCAGGATCGCGCCCCAGATGATCTTGTCCAGGTGCTCCTTCACCCACGGCAGGTTACCGAACAGGTAGCCCGCCGTCGTCACGCCGCCGACCCACAGCGTGCCGCCGGTCACGTCGTAGAACGTGAACTTCGAGCGCGTCATGCGCGCGACGCCCGCAACGAAAGGCGCAAAGGTGCGCAGGAAGGGCATGAAGCGCGCGACGACGATCGTGACGCCGCCGTACTTCTCATAGAACGCATGCGCCTGATCGAAGGCGCGCTTGTTGAACCAGCGGGAGTTCTCCCACTGGAAGACGCGAGGGCCGAAGTAGTGGCCGATCGCATAGTTGCTCTGGTTGCCGAGGATTGCAGCCGCCGTCAGCAGCACGATCGACAGCGGCAGGCTCATCATGCCGACGCCGCACATCGCACCGACGACGAAGAGCAGCGAATCGCCCGGTAGGAAGGGCATCACGACGACCCCGGTCTCGACGAAGATGATCAGGAACAGCAGCGCATAGACCCAAGCGCCGTAGTTCTGCACGAAGTCGAAAAGATGCTTGTCGACGTGCAAGATGAAGTCGAACAGATAGGCGATGAAGTCCATGGCGAGGGATTATCCGTGCCTCGGCTTCCTACAATGCCGCATGAGTTGCGAAAGAGGGGCCCCACGAAGTGGGGATCGAAGCAAACGGATGCGGCGGGGCGCCGACCGTTCGATGGCGCTGGCAAGGTGGCAGCCCGGAGGCGCCGCATGATGCTGTCGCCCAAGGAAGTTTCACGCCGCGCGATCCGCGAACTGCCCGACGAACTCGTGAGCCAGATCGCGGCCGGCGAAGTCGTCGAGCGCCCGGCATCGGTCGTGCGCGAACTGGTCGACAACGCGCTCGACGCGGGCGCGAGCGAGATCACGGTGCGCCTGTCGGGCGGCGGGGTTCGCGCGATCCTCGTCGAGGACAACGGTTCGGGCATTGCGGCCGACGAATTGCCGCTCGCGCTACGCCGCCATGCGACGAGCAAGATCGCGACGCTGGCCGATCTCGAAAGCGTCGCAACGATGGGTTTTCGCGGCGAGGCGCTGGCGGCGATCGCGTCGGTCGCCGAACTCGCGATCACGAGCCGTGCGAGTGACGCCCCGCACGCGCAACGCATCGATGCGCGCAGCGGTGAGCTGACGCCCGCGGCGCGCGCGGTCGGCACGAGTGTCGAGATGCGCGAACTGTTCTTCTCGACGCCAGCGCGTCGCAAGTTCCTCAAGACCGAGAACACCGAGCTTGCGCACGCGCTGGAGGCGGTGCGGCGCCACGCGCTTGCAAGGCCGGACGTGAGCTTTGCCATCTGGCACGACGGCAAGCTCCAGCAGCAATGGCGGGCGGCCCAGGGCGGCGCGCCACAGCGCGTGCGCGATGTGCTGGGCGACGCGTTCATCGCGAACAGCCGTGCGGTGGAGGTGGATCTCGGTCTGCTGCGCATCAGCGGGCGCGTCGGCACCGCCGATGCCGCGCGCGCGCGAGCAGATCATCAATACCTCTACGTCAACGGCCGCTTCGTGCGCGACAGGCTGCTCGCGCACGGCGTGCGTTCGGCCTACGAAGACGTGTTGCACGGCGCGCGCCAGCCGAGCTACGCGATCTTCATCGACATTGCGCCCGACAGCGTCGACGTGAACGTGCATCCGACCAAGATCGAGGTGCGCTTTCGCAATGGGCGCGAGGTGCACCAGGCGCTGCGCCATGCGGTTGAGTCGGCGCTCGCGCCAACGCGTGCGCTGGCAGCGGCTTCGGAGGGCTCGACGAGCGGGACCGCGGCGACTTCGTCCGCCGGCGAGGCCGCGAGGGTTGCGCCGGCCGAGCAGATCGATGCGATCGAGCGCGCCGCGAGCGGCCGGCCGTGGCGCAGCACTGCCGTCCAAGCCGGCCTCGCGCTCGAGCAACTCGCCGTCCTGCACGCCCAGGAGACACCTGCCGCATGGCGCGTCGCGTTGCAGTCGGGGGACGCCGGCGCTACAGGCGCGGGTGACACTCGCGCCGAGCTCGGTGCCTGGCCGCTCGGCCGCGCGTTGGCGCAGATCGGCGGCGTGTACGTGCTGGCCGAGAACGCTGCGGGCCTTGTGATCGTCGACATGCACGCCGCGCACGAACGCGTGGTGTACGAGCGTTTGAAGGCCGGCCTCGCCGCAAGTGGCATCGAGGCGCAGGCGCTGTTGATTCCACTCACGTTTGCGGCCACGCCGCAGGAGATCGCAACTGCCGAGGCGCAGGCCGAAAACCTGCGCGCGCTCGGCATGGACGTGACGCTGCTCGCGGCCGGCAAGCTCGCTGTGCGCAGCCTGCCGCCCGCGCTGGCGGACGGCGACGGCGTTGCGCTCACACGCAGCGTGCTCGCCGAACTCGCGCAGTTCGATGCCTCCAGCGTGATGCAGCGCGCGCAGAACGAACTGCTCTCGACGATGGCATGCCACGGGGCTGTGCGCGCCAATCGTCAGCTGACGCTGGCCGAGATGAACGCGCTGTTGCGCGACATGGAACGTACCGAACGCGCCGATCAGTGCAATCACGGCCGGCCGACGTGGCGTCAGGTCAGTCTGCGCGAGCTCGACGCGCTCTTCATGCGGGGCCGCTGAGCCCACGATCCGTCGTCACCGCTCATCGCCATGGAACACAGCTTCGTTTCCGCGCTCGTGCTGCTGCTGCTCGTGCTCGATCCGCTCGGCAGCCTGCCGATCGTTATTCCGATCATGCGCGGCGTCGCGCCCGAGCGGCGACGCTGGGTCGCGATGCGCGAGGTGGGCATCGCCTTTCTCGTCCTGTTCGGCTTCATGTTCTTCGGCGGCGCGTTCCTGAAGCTGATGCACCTGTCGGAGCGCTCGCTCGAAGTGGCCGGCGGCGTGATCCTGCTGATCATTGCGATCCGAATGATCTTCGCCAAGGGCAGCAGCGCCTACGGCATAGAAGAAGGCCGCGAGCCGCTGATCTTTCCGCTCGCGGTGCCCTTGCTGGCCGGACCTTCGGCCATGGCGACCGTGCTGCTGCTCGCGTCGCGCCAGCCGGGGCAGCTCGTCGAATGGATTGGCGCGCTCGCTGTGGCGATGGCGATCTCGGGGACGGTGCTGCTGCTCGCGGGGCGCATCCGCCGCCTGCTTGGCGACTCGGTCATCTCTGCGATGGAAAAACTGATGGGCCTCGTGCTCACCGCGATTGCGGTCGAGATGATTCTTGCCGGGCTGAAGCGCTACTTCTTCGACGCGAGCTGATCCTCGCGTCGCGGCGCACGCCGACACAGCCTGTGCAGGCGGCTGAGTCGGACATGCGCCGCGCGTGTGCCGAAATCAACGTCCCTCTCGGCACGTGCATTCATCGGCTCACGGGGGTAGGATTTCAACTCCCAAATTAAGGAGACATCATGTACGCCTACGCAAAGCAAATTCTGCTGGCCACGATCACGATGATTGCGCTGGGCGCCGGTACGTTGAACCTGGCGCTCGCCGACGAGACCTGCAACTCGCCCTACATGACTGGCCTGATCAAGGGGCAGGAGCAGTTCCTGCATGTCTGGACGTTGGGAATCAAAGGCCTGGGCGACGGCTCCGACAAGCTGGTGACGGTCGATGTCGAGCCCGGCAGCAAGACCTTTGGCAAGGTGATCCATTCGGTCTCGGTCGGCGGGCGGGGCGAAGCGCACCATATGGGTTTCACCGACGACCGCAAGTACCTGTGGGCCGGACGTCTCGACGACAACAAGATCTTCGTCTTCGACGTCGGCACCGATCCGAGCAAACCCAAGCTCGTCAACACGATCTCCAACTTCGAGAGCAAGACCGGCTTTGTCGGCCCGCACACGTTTTACGCGTTGCCGGGCCGGATGATGGTGCAGGGTCTGTCGAACTCGAAAGATCACAGCGGCGCGACAGGCATTGCGGTCTACAACAACAAGGGTGGCTTCGTCTCCGCGCACGCCATGCCCAAGGCGATGAAGGAGATCGGCGGCGGTGACGGCTACGGCTACGACATCGGCATCAACCCGCAGAAGAACGTCATGCTCACCTCGAGCTTCACCGGCTGGACGAATTACATGATGGACCTTGGCACGCTGGTCAAGGATGCGAACGCGATGAAGAACTTCGGCAACACGATGGTGCTGTGGGACCTTAAAGCGATGAAGCCGACCAAGGTGCTCGATGTGCCGGGCGCGCCGCTCGAGATTCGCTGGTCGCTCGCGAACGGCGAGAACTGGGCCATCACCGCCACCGCGTTGACGTCCAAGCTGTGGCTGGTCAAGCAGGACGCAGCAGGTCAATGGCAGGCGAAGGACGTGGCGACGATCGGCGACCCGGCGAAGATCCCGCTGCCGGTGGACATCTCGATCACCGCCGACGGCAAGGGCCTGTGGGTGAACACCTTCATGGACGGAACGACGCGCTACTTCGACCTGAGCAACCCCGAGGCGCCAAAGCAGACCTACGAGAAGGTGACCGGCAAACAGGTCAACATGGTGTCGCAGAGCTGGGACGGCAAGCGCGTCTACATCACGACATCGCTGCTCGCCAACTGGGACAAGAAGGGTGCGGACAACGACCAGTTCCTGAAAGGCTTCGACTGGGACGGCAAGGAGCTGAAACAGGTCTTTGAAATCGACTTCAACCAGCTCAAGCTCGGCCGCGCACACCACATGAAGTTCACTGCCAAGCCAAGTGCGACGGCATCGGCAGGAGGCGCGGCGGTGCAAGTTGCGGCGGGTGCGCGTTGACGCGTTGGCGCGCTGCGCTGCTGGTCGCCTTCTGGCTGGCAGCGCAGGCAGCCCACGCGCAACCGCTGGTGCGCCCGCCGACGCAGGATTTCGTCGCGCCCGCGCCCGGGAGCTATGCCTTGCCGGTGATCCAGGATGCCGCCGACGGCTGGGTGCTCGACGGCAACTGGCTGCCGCGCCGGCTGTCGGGCTACACCCACGGCGCAATCACCCTGCTGTCGTTCATCTACACCTACTGCACTGACCCCATTGGCTGCCCGCTTGCGTACGCCACCTTCGATACGGTCAAGCGCCAAGTGCTGGCCGACGCAACGCTGCGCGGCCGGGTGCGGCTGGTGAGCCTGTCCTTTGACCCGGGCAATGACACCCCCGAGGCGATGCAGATGTATGGCGGCGCGAACGCAAAGGACCGGCAGCTGCCGTGGTTCTTCCTGACCACCTATTCGACGCGCTTCCTCGCCCCCATCCTGGAGGACTTCGGCCAGGATGTCGAGATCGAGCTCGATGCCAGCGGGTCGCCAACCCGGGCACGTGCGCACATGCTCAAGGTGTTTCTGCTTGATGCGCGCGGTCGGGTGCGCGAGATCTACAGCGCCGCGTTCCTGCACCCGCAGGTCATCGTCAACGACATCAAGACCCTGGCACTCGAAGCCCGCGGCGAATCACTGTCGAAGATCGAGTCGGGATTGCGATGACGGAGCGCGGAGGCGCGACGGTCTGGCTCGCCGCCGCAGTGTCGGTCGCGATGTCGGTGGCATTGCAAGCCTGTACACCGGCCACGCCGGTCAGTGCCGGCGACGCGTTTGGCCTTCCAGCGCTCGAATTGCCGGCGGGCGTCGTACAGGACGGCCCGCGCATCGAACTTGGCCGCAAGCTTTTCTTCGACCGGCGGTTGTCTTTCAATGGCGTGATGTCGTGCGCGATGTGCCACGTGCCCGAGGAGGGCTTCACTTCGAACGCCTCCAGGACCGCGGTCGGCATCGAGGGCAAGAGCCTCAGGCGCAACGCGCCGACGCTGCTCAACGTCGCCTGGCAGGGGTTGCTCTTTCACGACGGGCGTGAGTTCTCGCTCGTCACACAGGCCTGGATGCCGCTCTTGCACGCCGATGAAATGGCGAATCCCTCGATCGGCTATGTGCTGCAGCGCATTCGTTCGCTTCCCGACTACGCGGGACTGTTCGAGCAGGCTTTCGCTGGTGCCGGGCCGGGGATGGACACGCTGGGTGCGGCGCTTGCCGCATTCGAGAGCACGCTGGTGGCGGCAGACTCACGCTTCGATCGCTGGCGTTATCGCGGCGACGCGGGTGCGCTTTCCGAACAGGAGCAGGCGGGCTTTCGCATTTTCTCCGGCAAGGGTCGCTGCATCGGCTGCCACGAGATCGGCGAGAAGAGCGCCCTGTTCGCCGACGGCGGGTTCCACGTCACGGGGGCCGGGCAGACCGCGACGACGGGCAGCGCGATCATCGTGCCGCTTGCACCTGGTGTGCAGACCGTCCTGTCCGACGTCGATCTGGTGGCGTATGCCGAGACGCTGCCGCCCGATCTGGGCCGCTTCGAGATCACGCTCGACCCTGCGGACCGGTTTGCCTTCAAGACACCGAGCCTGCGCAACGTTGCTCGCACGGCGCCCTACATGCACGACGGATCGCTTGCGACGCTTGAGGCAGTGGTGGATTTCTACGATCGCGGCGGCGGCGACGTGGATGACAAGGATCCACTGATTGCACCGCTCGGTTTATCGCCGGCCGAGAAAAAGGCGCTCGTCGTGTTCCTGCGCTCGCTCGACGGTTTCGGTATCGACACGCTGGTGGCGAACAGCCGCCCATCGCCAGCCCCGACTCGATGAGAGCGCGCGTCGCCTGCTTGGCGCGGCCGAAGAGACCGCGCAACTCCTGATCGTCTTCGCGACCCTGACGGATCAGCTGCGGGTTGTAGCCGATGCCCTTGGTGTCACCGCGCGGTCGCTTCACTGCTGCTGCGCCAGCCATTCGATCTCGGCCTCACTGAAGCCTGCTGCGCGGCGCGCGTCGATGTTGAACGGCGCGCGCAAGCGCGGCGCGGCGTGGCACTGGCTGAGCACCTCATAGTGCGTGTGCGCGTCGAGCCCGTCGCGCTGGCACAGCCAGCGGTACCACCGGTTGCCGATCGCGACATGCCCGATCTCGTCGCGCAGGATGACGTCGAGGATCTCCACCGCGCGCGCATCGCCAGCGCGCGCGAACTTGGCTTGCAGGGGCGGCGTCGCGTCGAGGCCGCGTGCCTCCAGCGTGCGCGGCACGAGCGCCATGCGCGCGATGATGTCGTCGGCCGTGCGTTCGGCCATCGTCCACAGGCCGTCGTGGGCGTCGAAATCGCCGTAGTCGTGAGACAGCGAGCGCAGATGCTCGCGCAGCAACGTGAAGTGCAAGGCTTCTTCGGAAGCGACGCGCAGCCAGTCGCGATAGAACTCGCGTGGCATGCCGGCGAAGCGCCAGGTGGCGTCAAGCGCGAGATTGATCGCGTTGAACTCGATGTGCGTGATCGCATGCAGCAGCGCTGCGCGGCCTTCGGGCGTTGCGGCGGAGCGCGACGGCACTTGCCTGGGCGGCACGAGGCGCGGCAAGGCGGGCCGCCCTGGCAGGTCTGGCCGCGGCGTCAGCTGGGCGTTCGCGTCGATGCGTTCAATGTCGATCGCCTCGAACAGCTCACGCGCCGCACGCGCCTTGGCCGTCGGATCGGCGAGGCACAAGACCTCGAGGGCCAGCAGGCGGGGGTTCATTCGTAGAATTATCCGTTTACCCGCAAGGACGACGATGGCTCTTTATCAACTCGGCGACACGGCGCCGCGCATTGCAAACAGCGCGTGGGTCGCCGACAGCGCGCAGATCATCGGCCGCGTCGAGATGGCGGCCGATTCGAACGTGTGGTTCGGCGCCGTGCTGCGCGGCGACACCGAGAACATCCGCATCGGCGTCGGCTCGAACGTGCAGGACGGCAGCGTCGTCCATGCCGACCCCGGCTTTCCGGCGACGATTGGCGACCATGTCACGGTCGGGCATCTCGTGATGCTGCACGGTTGCACGGTAGGCGACAACTCGCTGATCGGCATGCAGGCGGTGGTGCTCAACGGCGCGAAGATCGGGCGCAACTGCATCGTCGGCGCGGGCGCGCTGATTTCCGCAGGCAAGGTGTTCCCGGACAACTCCCTGATCGTCGGCAGCCCGGCGCGCGTACTGCGCGAGGTCACGCCCGAGCAGGTCGAAGACATCCGCCGTGGCAGCGAACACTATGTCGAGAACGCGCGGCGCTTTCGTGCGGATTGCAAGCGCATCGGATGAGCGAGCTGCAGCGCTTCCTCTTCGACCGCATGCCGGTGCGCGGCCTGCTGGTGCGCCTGACGGGCGACTGGCGTGAGGTGTTGCAGCGCCGCCCTGGCGAGAACGCGTTCCCGCCGCCGGTGCGCGCGCTGCTCGGCGAGATGGCCGCGGCGAGCGTGCTGATGCAGGCCAGCCTGCGCTTCGAGGGCGCGCTCGTGCTGCAGGTGTTCGGCGACGGGCCGGTCAAGCTCGCCGTGGCCGAGGTGCAGCACGATCTCGCATTCCGCGTCACCGCGAGCATCACCGGCGAGGTCGCGGCCGACGCGCAGCTCGAGGCCATGCTCAACGTGCATGGTGGCGGGCGCTGCGCGATCACGCTCGACCCGCAAGGGCGCCAGCCCCGCCAACAGCCTTACCAGGGCGTCGTGCCGCTGCACGGCGACCGGCGCGAGCCGCTGCAGAAGCTGTCGCTCGTGCTCGAGCACTACATGCTGCAGTCCGAGCAGCTCGACACGCGGCTCGTGCTTGCGGCCAACGAGGACATCGCCGCCGGCCTGCTCATCCAGCGCATGCCGGTGAGCGGCGCGGGCAACCTGGCCGGGGAGCGCAATGAAGACCGCATCGGCCTCGACGAAGATTACAAGCGCATCGCCTTGCTCGCCGGCACGCTGACTGACAAGGAACTGCTGACCTTGCCGTCCGAAACGCTGCTGCGCCGCGTGTTCTGGGAGGAGCCGCTGCGCCGCTTCGAGCGGCAGGCCGGTGAGCCCGCACCGCGTTTCGCGTGCAACTGCTCGCGCCAGCGCGTCGGGCGCATGTTGCTCGGGTTGGGCGCGGCCGAGGTCGATGACATCGTCGCCGAGCAGGGCCGGGTCGAGATCGGCTGCGAGTTCTGCGGCTTGAAGTACCACTTCGATCAGGTCGATGTCGGCGGCTTGTTCACGCCCGCCAGCGCGCAGGCGCCAGGTTCGGCCGCGCTCAACTGAACAGAACGTCGCACGCGAAAGCGGACTTCAACTTTCGCGTTGCACGCGGTGTGTCGAAGGCGGGCGGGACGGGCTGCCGCAGACTCTTATGTCTACTGAATGCCTGGAAGCCGCGGGCCGAACATCCCGCGCAGGACCAATGTCAGACTCAGTGTGAACAGGTAGAACGCGAACAGCGTTGCAGCGCCGACCAGGCCGCTTCGCAGTCGATTGACGCCGTGAAGTTGGCGAAATGCGCCCCAACATGCGACGTCCCAGCTCAGCACGAGAACGAACTTTGCCAGCATGAGCAGGTTGTAGGTGAGGGCAAGATCGGGCCGGGCTGTCTCGAAGGCCTTCCACAATGTCGGGTTGGCATTCATGAAGGGATCCGCAGACAGCATGGTCGCGAACTCCGGGGAGTTATAGCCACGCACGACGCCTTGCGTGGCGAGATCGAACAACACGAGCGCCATGTAGAGTGGGCTCACGATGTAGAGGTAGGCAGAAAATGTCGCGACGAATTTCGCTTGCCCGCCGACCAGCCTGAACAGCCCGTGAATGACGGCCGCGAAGACGATCAAGGCGACGATCTTGAACCCGGCCATGGACGAGACCAACGTCGTCAGACTCTGATCCTTCTCGACGCGGGGCAACTGGAGCAGGAAGCCGATCGCAACCGATATCGCCACGAAGATCACCGGCTTGGTGAGCGTGCCTTGCTCTTCCTCGACCCAGCGCACGATGCTCGACTTCGGCCTCGTCACGAGCTTGCCGAGATCCGGAACGTAGCCGGGCAATTGCTTCAGCACCGGCTCGAGCAGTTCTTTCATGACGGTCAGCCTGTCTCGTCGCGCGGTGGTTCGCGCTCGGCGTCATTCTGACGTTACGGGTGTGTCGCGGGAATCCCTACTCCGGCGCCGGAAGTGTCGCGCGGCGCGACGACAGCATCCATTCGACGAGATCCGCCGCGCGCACCGGTGAGATACGGGCCACATCGGCCGCCGCGCCGTGGGCGTGTGCGGCGGCCGCGGCGATGTCGAACGCACGCTCGGGCCGGCCGTCCTGCGCCCACAGGCCGCCGAGCCAGCCGGCGAGCACGTCGCCGGTGCCGGCCGTTGCAAGCGACGCATTGCCGGTGGGGTTGACGCACGGTACACGCCCCGGCGCGGCGACGATGCTGCCCGAACCCTTGAGCAGCACGACGCAGCCGAAGCGCTCGGCAAGCGCCTGCGCGCTGCGCAACCGATCCGCCTGCACCTCGCGCGCCGTGCTGCCGAGCAAGCGCGCTGCTTCGAGCGGATGTGGTGTCAGGACCGTCGCGTGGCCGCGCGCCGCACGCGCGAGCAACTGGGCTTGCAGTGCTGAATCCGAAGCGACCGCGTTCAGCGCATCGGCGTCGATCACCAGACGATGCGCAAGGCTCAAGAGGCGCGGCAGGGCTGCGCGCACAGCGTCTCCGCCGCCACATCCGCAGACGACCGTCGCGTTTCCGATGACCTCAGGGCCACCCTGCCACCACGCGGGGCGAAACATGAGCTCGGGGCGCGTCATGTCGAGTGTTGGCAAAGCCGTCGATAAAGAGGTCGATAAAGAGGTCGATAAAGACGATTCCTCGCCGAGCAAATTCACGAACACGCGGCCAGCGCCGGAAGCGAGTGCCGCACGACCGGCAAGGAACGCGGCGCCTGTCATGCCGGGCGCTCCGCCGACCACCGCAACGTCACCGAAGCTGCCCTTATGTTGCGCGTGCCGGCGCGGCGCTTGGGCTGCGCGCGCCGCTTCGTCGCCAATGAGCCAGGCATCGGGTACGGCCTCGCCGGGATCGACAGCCAGATCATCGAACCAGACCGTGCCCGAATGGTCGCGGCCGTGGCCGGTGTAGAGGCCGGGCTTGAGCGTCAACAGTGCGAGTGTGTGGCGGGCATTGACGCAAATGCCGCCCAGCGCCTGACCGGTGTGCGCATCGAGCCCCGACGGCAGGTCGACCGCGAGCACCGGGCAGGTCAGGTCGTTGAGCTCATCGATCAACGCGGCGAGCGGGCCATGTGGCACCCGGCTCGCGCCAAGGCCGAGCAGGGCGTCGATTGCCAGGTCGTGCGCTGCGAGCGCGCGCGTGAACTCGGGCACATGGGTGTCGCCGATCACGACGCCAGCGGCCTGCGCGCGAGCCAGCGCATCGCTCGCGTCGGGCGGCAAGCGCGCGGCGTCACCGCACAACGCAACGCGTACGTCGCGGCCCGCTTTCTTCAGTAAGACCGCGGCTTCCAGTCCGTCGCCGCCGTTGTTGCCGGGGCCGGCCGCAATCCACACCCGCTGCGCATGTGGCGCAATCGCGATCGCGAGGCGCGCGACCGCGATCCCGGCGCGGCGCATCAAGGCGTGTGGTGCGAGCGGACCTTGCACCTGCTGTTCGATCGCGCGGCTCGAGGCGACGCCAAAGAGCGGAAGCGTTCTGCTTGGGCGGGAGGTTTCGAACATCGCGGGTGGGCTTGAAGGTGAAGCGCTGTCGGGGCCGATGATTGGGCCCGTGCCGCGCACGTTGGCGCTGGAGGTCGATTGTGTGGCACTTCCCATCCGCACCTGCGGCGTTTGGTCAACGACGGGCCGATCGGCCCACGGCAGTGCCGTGGACCTGAAAGGGGCAAAGATCAACCGCGAACGCTCAACCGCGCGAACGTGAGCTCAACCGCGCAAGCGTGAGACGTCGAGCCCTTCGACGTCGATGGCGGCGGTACGGCCCGCGATCGCATCTGCGACCACCCGCGCCGAGCCGCAAGAGAGCGCCCAACCGCTCGATCCGTGACCGAGGTTGAGCCACACGCCCTCGATGCCGCTTGCGCCCAGCACCGGCGGGCCGTCGGGCAGCATTGGACGCGCGCCTTTCCACTGCTGCGCCTGGCTCAGGCGCGCAGCGCCGGGGTACCAGTCGTTGAGCACCTTGTGCAGCGTCGCGATCGCGCCCGGGTGGTGGCGTGAATCATTGCCGCCGAGTTCGGCGCTGCCAGCGACGCGCACGCGCCTGCCCAGGCGTGTGATCGCGACCTTGTAGCGCTCGTCCATCACGGCCGAGCGCGGGCCGACGTCAGCATGATCATCGTGGTGGCGCAGCGGCGCGGTGATGGAATAGCCGTGAACGGCGACCAGCGGCAGTTTCAGCCCGTGTGGCGCGAGGAGCGTCGGCGCGCCGAGGGCGGCGCAGACAACGATCGCGTCGAACTCGTCGGTCATCGGGCCGAGTGCCATCGGCACTGTCGCCAGTCCTTCGCGCGAAGCGGGGTCGCTGCCGCTGACGTTGACGCTGCCGCTGCCAATCCGCGTGGTTTCCTCCGGGCTCAAGTGCTCGTGCGTCAGCTTCGGCCTGGGGCCCGGATGCAGCGCACGCACAGTCGTGTGAAAGTGAAATCGCACGCCGAGGCGCTGCGCGTGCGTGCGCAGCAACAGCGCGAACTGACGGCAGTTGCCGACCTCGTCGTTGGCCAGATAGATGCCGCCGTGCAACGGCGTCGCCGCATCCAGCCCCGGTTCGACACGCAGGCAGGCGGCGGGGTCGAGCAGATCGAAGGCGACGTCGAGCTCGCTCAGCACGGCGAGGCCCGGCTGCACTGCCGCCAGATCGCGTGCGCTGCGCAGCAGCACGAGGTAGCCGTCGCTGCGTTCGTATTCGAGTTGCAGGCCGCGCGTGAGCGCGTGCAGCCGCTCGCGGCTAAACATCGCGAGGCGCTGCATGCGTGCACGGTTCGCCCCGTAGCGGCGCGCATTGCACGCGCGCCACCACTTCCACATCCAGGCGAGTGTTGCGGCATCGAGCGAGGCGTTCACGCGCACGGGCGCATGGCGCGCCCACAGGTGAGTGAGCACCTTGAGCGGCATGCCTGGCGCGGACCACGGTGTGACGTAGCCGGGCGCGACGATGCCGGCGTTGGCGAAGCTCGTCTCCGCGGCAGCGCTGCCGCGGCGCTCGAAAACCGTCACCTCGTGGCCATCGGCCGCGAGTTCGTAGGCGGTGGTGACGCCGACGATGCCGGCGCCGATGATTGCGATGCGCATCGTCAGGTGCGCAGCGCAGTTGCGTGCACGTCGGCGAGTGCGGATTCGATCGCGAGCGACGCATCGAGCACGGCATCGTCTTGCATCGCGCCGCCCCAGACCATCAGTCCGACCGGCATCTCACCTGCCGCATGGCAGGGCAACGAAAGGGCGCAGCCGTCCAGCATGTTGACGACGGACGGATTGCGCAACAGCAGCGCGTTCGCTGTGTAGAACGCATCGTCGCTCGCGACGAGCGGCGCGAGTTCGGGGGCCACGATCGGCACGGTCGGCGAGAGCAGCGCGTCGTAGCCACGTAGTTGCTGCGCCATCGACTCGATCCAGCTCACGCGCGCGTTGCAAAGGTCGATGTAGTCGGCGGCGCTGATGGCCTCCCCGCGGCGGATGCGCGTGGCGACGCGCGGGTCGTAGTCGGCGCCGCGCGAGGCAAGCAGCCGTCGGTGCCAGGCCCAGGACTCGGCGGCGGCGAAGCCGCCCGAGACCTGCAACCGACTGAGCCCGGCGAGTTCGGGCAGCGCGATCTCGGTGATCTGGGCTCCTGCGGCGCGAAGGGCCTCGATTGTGCGAGTGAAGCTCGCAGCGACGCTCGTGTCCATCTCCTCGAGCAAGGTCGTCGTCGGCAGCGCGAAGCGCAGCGTGTCGAGCGGGCGGCCGACGAGCGCCACGCTGCGCGCGGCGAGTATTTCATGCATCAGCACGGCGTCGCGCACCGACCGCGTGATCGCGCACGCCGTGTCGAGCGTCGTCGACAGCGGGATCGCGCCAGCGGTCGGCACCAGCCGCGCGGTGCTCTTGAAGCCGACGAGGCCCTGCAGCGCGGCAGGGATGCGAATCGAGCCGCCCGTGTCCGAGCCGAGCGCCGCCCATGCCGCACCGGTGGCGACCGTGACCGCGCCGCCCGAGGTCGAGCCGCCGGGAATGCGCGGGGAGGCGTCGAGCCGGGCCGTGACAGGATTGACCGGCGTGCCGTGATGCGGGTTGATGCCGACACCCGAGAACGCGAACTCGGTCATGTTGGTGTGACCGACGAGCGCGGCGCCCGCGGCACGCAGCCTGGCGACGGCTGGCGCGTCGACTTTCGCCCCGGCGGCGTCGGCGAGTGCGATCGAGCCGGCGGTGGTCGGCTGGCCGGCGACGTCGAACAGGTCCTTCACGCTGATGGCGAGGCCCGCGAGCGGCGGGACCGGCGCGCCGACGCGCTGTTGGGCATCGACAAACGCGGCCACCGCGGCGGCGCCGCCGAAATGGCGGATGAATGCGAGGCGCGCATCCGGCCCGGCGCTGGCCAGCTTCGACCGTTCGTACAGCTCGGCACTGCCGGCGTGGCCGGCAGCGATTGCTGCGCGTGCCGAGACCATGTCCATCGCTTCGGGCGTCATCGTCCTGCTATACTCCACTGGTTTATCTGGGCGCCTTTGGTGCGAGCCGTTCGCGGTAGATCTGCGGCAAGTTCGCGGTAAAGCAGGCAAAGCGCGGGCAAAGCGCGGGCAAAGCGCGGACCGAGTGGCGCCAGGATCGACAAATCGCAAACCCGGCACTCGAAAGGTGTTGCAACTGGATCATCCGGTTGCAATTCAAGCCGGATTTTAGAACCAACCTTTGGAACCTACATGACAGTCAGCATGCGTGAGATGCTGGAAGCCGGCGTCCACTTCGGACACCAAACGCGCTTCTGGAACCCCAAGATGGCCCCGTACATCTACGGCCATCGCAACAAGATTCACATCGTCAACCTCGAGAAGACGCAACCGCTCTTCGAAGAGGCGATGAAGTTCATCCGCCAACTGGCCTCGCGCCGCGGCACGATCCTGATGATCGGCACCAAGCGCCAGGCGCGCGAGGTGATCGCGATGGAAGCCCAGCGTTGTGGCATGCCGTACGTCGACCAGCGCTGGCTGGGCGGCATGATGACGAACTTCAAGACCGTCAAGGGGTCGCTGAAACGCCTGAAGGACATGAAGGCGCAGATCGAGGCCGGCACCGAGATCCGCATCAAGAAGGAAGCGCTGATGTTCGAGCGCGAGCTGGCCAAGCTCGAGAAGGACATCGGCGGCATCCAGAACATGACGGCGCTGCCGGACGCGATGTTCATCATCGACGTCGGCTACCACAAGATCGCGATCGCCGAGGCGAAGAAGCTCGGTATTCCGATCATCGGTGTCGTCGACACGAACCACTCGCCGGTCGGCATCGACTACGTGATCCCGGGCAACGACGATTCCTCGAAGGCTGTCGCGCTCTACGCGAAGGCCGTCGCCGACGCCGTGCTCGAGGGCAAGGCGAATGCGTCGAACGACCTCGTGCAGGCGGTCGCCGCCGACGGGGACGAGTTCGTGGAAGTCAGCGAAGGCGCCTGAGCCCAGACGCCGGCTTGCCGCGCCCACGAGGCGCGACAGGCAGACCAAGGGGCTCGCGAGGCCCCTTTTTCACATCCATTCAGATACCGAAAGACGAGACACAAGATGGCTGCTATTACCGCAAGCATGGTCGGCGAGCTGCGCGCAAAGACCGACGCCCCGATGATGGAATGCAAGAGGGCGCTGACGGAGGCCGCTGGCGACATGGACAAGGCCGAGGAGTTGCTGCGCGTCAAGCTTGGCAGCAAGGCAAGCAAGGCGTCATCGCGCATCACGGCCGAAGGCATCGTCTCCGTCCACATCGACGGCACGACCGGCGCGATGGTCGAGATCAACTGCGAGACCGACTTCGTCGCCAAGAACGACGACTTCCTCGCCTTCGGCAAGGCGCTCGCGCAACTTGTCGCGCAAAAGAATCCGGCGGATGTCGAAGCGCTGTCGGCGCTCGAGATCGACGGCACCTCGGTCGAGGCACGTCGCGCGGTGTTGATCGGCAAGATCGGCGAGAACATGTCGATCCGCCGCTTCAAGCGCTTCGCGGGTGACGCCAAGCTCGTCTCGTACCTTCATGGCACGCGCATCGGTGTCGTCGTCGAGTACACGGGCGACGATGTGGCGGCGAAGGACGTTGCCATGCACGTCGCTGCGATGAAGCCGGTCGCCCTGGCGACGGCCGACGTGCCCGCAGAGCTGATCGAGAAGGAGCGCAGCGTCGCTTCCTTGAAGGCGGCCGAGGATGCGGAGAAGGCGAAGGCCGAAGGCAAGCCGGTGCAGTCGGCCGAGATCGTGACCAAGCGCGTCGAGGGCTCGGTGCAGAAGTATCTGAAGGAAGTCAGCCTCTACGCCCAGGCCTTCGTCAAGAACGACAAGCAGACCGTCGAGCAGATGCTCAAGGAAAAGGGCACGAGCCTGAAGGGCTTCACGATGTACGTCGTCGGCGAAGGCATCGCGAAGAAGGTCGATGACTTTGCGGCCGAGGTCGCGGCGCAGGTCGCCGCGGCCAAAGGCGGCTGAAGCTAGACTTCCCGACTGACCTTCCCGCCTGAAACCAGAGGCCTTCCAGGAGCCCACCGCATGCCGATGTACAAGCGCATCCTGCTCAAGCTCTCGGGCGAGGCCCTCATGGGCGATGACGCCTATGGCATCAACCGCGCGACGATCGTGCGCATGGTGCGCGAGGTGCAAGAGGTGACGCAGCTCGGCTGCGAGGTCGCGGTCGTGATCGGCGGCGGCAACATCTTCCGCGGTGTAGCCGGCGGTTCGGTCGGCATGGACCGCGCGACCGCCGACTACATGGGCATGCTCGCGACCGTCATGAATTCGCTCGCGCTGGCTGACACCATGCGTCAGGAAGGCATCACGGCGCGCGTCATGTCGGCAATCGCGATCGACCAGGTGGTCGAACCCTATGTGCGGCCGAAGGCGCTGCAGTACCTCGAGGAGGGCAAGGTCGTGATCTTCGCCGCCGGCACCGGCAACCCGTTCTTCACGACCGACACCGCGGCCGCGCTGCGTGGCGCCGAGATCGGCGCCGAGATCGTGCTCAAGGCAACCAAGGTCGACGGTGTCTACAGCGCGGACCCGAAGACCGACCCCACCGCGACGCGCTACGCGCAGATCACCTTCGACGAGGCGATCGTGCGCAACCTAAAGGTGCTCGATGCCACCGCCTTCGCGCTGTGTCGCGACCAGAAACTCCCGATCAAAGTGTTTTCCATTTTCAAGCCAGGCGCGCTCAAGCGTGTCGTGCTGGGTGAGGACGAGGGCACGCTCGTCCATGTTTGAGGAGCGATTCAAGTGACCACCGCCGACATCCACAACACGGCCGAGCAGAAGATGCAGCGCTCGATCGACGCCTTCAAGTCCGAGCTGTCCAAGATCCGCACCGGGCGCGCGCACCCCGGCATCCTGGACCAGGTCCAGGTGGACTACTACGGATCGATGGTGCCGATCAGCCAGGTTGCCAACGTGACGCTGCTGGACGCGCGCACGATCAGCGTCCAGCCCTGGGAAAAAGGCATGGGTGCCAAGATCGAGAAAGCGATCCGCGAATCCGATCTCGGCCTGAACCCTGCTGCGCAGGGCGATCTGCTGCGCGTGCCGATGCCCGCGCTGACTGAAGAACGCCGGCGCGACCTGACCAAGGTCGTGCGCCATGCAGGCGAAGAGGCTCGCATTGCGGTGCGCAACCTCCGTCGCGAAGGAAACGAGCACGCAAAGCGTCTGCTCAAGGACAAGGAGATCGGTGAGGACGAAGAGCGCCGTTCGCTCGACGATGTGCAAAAGCTCACCGACCGCATGATTGGCGAAATCGATCGCATCGTCACCGCCAAGGAAGCGGAGATCATGGCGGTGTGACGCGGCCGTGACGCCGCCGACCTGACCCCTTGAACTTCGACATGGACAATTCTCAGCCCGACCCGCGCGCCGGGCTTGTGCAGGAGCGCGCCCTCGTGCCGCGCCATGTCGCGATCGTGATGGACGGCAACGGCCGCTGGGCGCGCAAGCGCTTCATGCCGCGCGTCTACGGTCACAAGGTCGGCGTCGATGCGCTGGTGCGCATCGTGCAGTCGTGCGCCGATCGCGGCATCGAGCACTTGAGCGTGTTCGCGTTCTCGTCCGAGAACTGGAAGCGCCCGAGCGACGAAGTCTCGGGCCTGATGAGCCTGGTGCTTGTCGCAGTCTCCAAGTACCTCGCCAAACTCGCCGGCGATGGCGTACGGATTCGTATCGTCGGCGACCGCAGCATCGTCTCCGACAAGTTGCGCGCGGCGTGGCAGCAGGCCGAGGAGGCGACTGCGCACAACACGCGCATCACCTTGTCGGTCGCGTTCAACTACGGCGGTCGCTGGGATGTGGTTCAGGCCTGCCGCAAGATCGTCGAGGCCGGCACGCCGGCCGACCAGATCGACGAGGCGCTGCTCGCAAGCCACATGGCGATGAGCTATGCGCCCGACCCCGACCTCTTCATCCGCACCGGCGGCGAGATCCGCATCAGCAACTTCATGTTGTGGCAGACGGCGTACTCGGAGCTCTATTTCACGCACTGCCTGTGGCCCGATTTCGGCAACACCGAGCTGGATGCGGCCCTCGCCGCCTACGCGCGGCGCGACCGGCGCTTCGGCGAGGTTCGTGACAGCGACCCGTTGCTTGCGGCCGCCTTGCCGGCCGACAGCTGACGTGCAAGTGCGTCGTCGGCACCTTCTGATGCGGCACTGACATGCTCAAGCAACGCGTCATCACCGCCATCGTCCTGCTTGCACTGCTGCTGCCGGCATTGTTCGCTGAAGCCGTCTGGCCGTTCGCGCTCTTCACGCTCGCGATGGTGGCCGCGGCTGGCTGGGAATGGGGACGCCTGAACGGTCTGCGCGACATCGGCGCACTGGTGCTCGCCGCCATCGTGCTGACGCTGTGTATTGGCGCCATCGAACTCGGTTGGTTTTTCGCGCCGCCGGCCATGCTGTGGATGCTCGCGACGCTGCTTTGGGTTCTGGGTGGCGCCTGGGCCATCCGCCGCGGTGTTGCCGGTTGGGCGGGTCATGCCCCGCTGGCGCGCCAAGTGACGGGTGTGCTCGCGCTGGCGCTCGCGTGGCTCGCGTTCGCGCATGCGCGCGCGATCGGCATCAACTTCCTGCTTTCGGTGCTGTGCCTGGTATGGATGGCAGACATCGCCGCCTATTTCGGCGGCCGTCGCTTCGGGCGCCGCAAGCTCGCGCCCGCCATCAGCCCGGGTAAGAGTTGGGAGGGCGTCTGGAGCGGCATGGCCGGCGTGCTGTTGCTTGCGCTCGTCTGGTCGATGTTGATCGACACCCGACTCGATGTCGATTCGCCCAGCTTGTACGGGCTTCTCTTTGCGCGCCTGGGTGTCGTCGGCGCCGTGATCGCGCTGATCTTCCTTGCCGCGATGAGCGTCGTCGGCGATCTCGTCGAATCGCTCGTCAAGCGCAGTGCCGGCGCCAAGGACAGCAGTCGCCTGCTGCCCGGCCACGGTGGCGTCCTCGACCGCATTGATGCCCTGCTGCCGGTCGTGCCGCTTGCGCTCGCGCTGCGCCATCTGGCGACCGTGAGTTGACCGCAGGGCGATGAGATGAGCGTGATCCACCGCGTCTGCATCCTCGGCTCGACCGGGTCGGTCGGCGTCAACACGCTCGATGTGATCGCGCGCCACCCGGATCGATTCGAGGTGTTCGCGCTCAGCGCCAACAGCAGGCTTGAAGAACTCGGCGCACAGTGCCGGACCTGGCGGCCACGTTTTGCGGTGCTTCCCGACGAAGCACGTGCGCGAACGCTGCGCGCGTCACTGCGCGAAGACGGCGTGAAAACCGAAGTGTTGAGCGGCGCGACGGCGCTCGCAGAGGTTGCTGCACACGCCGACGTCCACAGCGTGATGGCGGCGATCGTCGGCGCAGCCGGGTTGCCGCCGTGCTTGGCCGCGGCGCGCGCCGGCAAGCGGCTGCTGCTCGCCAACAAGGAGGCACTGGTCGTCGGCGGTGCGCTGTTCATGCAGGCGGTGCGCGAGGGCGGCGCGCAACTGCTGCCGATCGACAGCGAGCATTCGGCGATTTTCCAGTGTCTTCCCGAGGATCGCGCGTGCTGGGGCGATCGCATTGACCATATCGTCCTCACCGCGTCGGGCGGGCCGTTTCGCGAGCGCGAACTGCGCAGCCTGCGCGACGCGACGCCGGACGAGGCGTGCGCGCATCCGAACTGGGTCATGGGACGCAAGATCTCGGTCGATTCGGCGACCATGATGAACAAGGCGCTCGAGGTGATCGAGGCGCGCTGGCTGTTCGATCTTTCGCCCGAGCAGATCCGCGTCGTCATCCATCCACAAAGCATCGTGCACTCGATGGTTGTGTGCCGCGACAACTCGGTGCTCGCCCAGCTCGGCACACCCGACATGCGGGTGCCGATCGCCTATGGCCTGGCGTTCCCCGAACGCATTGAGTCCGGTGCCGCGCAACTCGATGTGGGCGCGATGTCGAACCTGACTTTCGAAGAGATCGACCTCGAACGGTTCCCCGGCATGCAGCTCGCGTGGGACAGCCTGCGCGCTCCGGTCGGTAGTACCGCCGTGCTCAACGCGGCGAACGAGATCGCGGTCGAGGCCTTTCTCGCCGGTGCCATTCGCTTCGATCAGATCCACGCCGTCAACCTGCACACGCTCGACCGGGTGCGGCCGGAAGCGGACAGCGCGGCGTCGATCGAAGCGCTGCTTGCACTTGACGCGCGTGCGCGCGCGCAAGCGTCGCGCTTTGCAGTGGAAGTCGCCGGATGATCGCCGCAGCACTTGCGTTCCTACTCACGATTGCGGTGCTGATCGTGGTGCACGAGTACGGCCACTACCGGGTTGCGGTGGCGTGCGGTGTGAAGGTGCTGCGCTTCTCGGTCGGCTTCGGTCGCGTCGTGTGGCGGCGCCAGCGCACGCCCGACAGCACCGAGTTCGTCGTCGCCGCACTGCCGTTCGGTGGTTACGTGCGCATGCTCGACGAACGCGAGGGGCCGGTCGCGGCGCCCGAGCTCGATCGCGCATTCAACCGCCAGTCGCTCGCGAAACGCACGGCGATCGTCGCTGCCGGGCCGATCGCCAATCTGTTGCTCGCGGTGCTGCTCTACGCGGCGGCGAACTGGATCGGCGTCGATGAGGTCAAGGCGGTCATCGGCACGCCGGTGAGCGCAAGCGTCGCCGAGCGCGCGGGGCTGCGCGGCGGCGATTGGGTTCAGCAGCATTCGGACGACGGCGAAACCTGGGACGATTTGCGCTCGATGACCGATCTGCGCTGGGCGATCACGCAGGCGGCATTGCATCGTCAACCCCTGCACCTGCGCGTGACCGACGCCGCCGGACACGCGCCGCGCGAGGTCGTGCTCGATCTCGATCGCGCAGACATCGGCGAGATCGACGCCCAGCTGATGCAGCGCGTCGGCCTTTCAGGGCCGTTCAACCCGCCGGTGGTGGATCGCGTCAACCCGGGAGGGGCGGCCGCGGATGCCGGGCTGCACGCCGGCGATTTGGTGCTGAGCGTCGACGGCGCGCCAGTGACGGATGGCGCGAAGCTGCGCGAGATGATCCGCGCGAATGCCAATGTCAATGCCAACGCCAACGGCGCGCGGGGCACCCCGATGCGCTGGGGTATCGAGCGCGGCGCGCAACGCCTCGAAGTGGAGGTTCGTCCGGCGATCGTCGAAGCCGAGGACGGTCGGCGTATTGGTCGCATCGACGCCTACATCGGCGGGCCGCCCGAGATGGTGGAGGTGCGCTATGGCCTCGTCGACGGCGTAACGCAGGCCGTCACGCGCACCTGGGAGATGTCGGCGCTGACGCTGCGCATGATCGGGCGCATGCTGATCGGCGAAGCCTCGCTGAAGAACCTGAGCGGCCCTCTCACGATCGCCGACTATGCGGGCCAATCTGTGCAACTCGGCCTCGCCTACTACCTCGGATTTCTGGCGCTTGTCAGCGTCAGTTTGGGCGTGCTCAATCTGCTGCCATTGCCGATGCTCGACGGCGGACACCTGATGTATTATCTTTTCGAGGCTGTGACCGGGCGGCCCGTTTCTGTCGCCTGGCTCGAACGGCTTCAGCGCGGCGGGGTGGCGGTGTTGTTGCTGATGATGTCGCTCGCGCTCTACAACGATGTGGCCCGCCTGCTGGGCCTGCACTGACGCTCCCCGCATGCGCATTCCAATTGTTCGCTTCGAGGCCTTGCGGTTTCGCCTGATTCTGCTGTTGCTCGCCGGCCTGCTGCATGTCACCAGCAGTTGGGCGGTGGAGCCCTTCGTCATCAGCGACATCCGCGTAGAAGGCCTGCAACGCTCCGATGCCGGCACCATCTTCGCTTCGCTGCCGTTTCGCGTCGGCGACACCTACAACGACGAGAAGGGGGCCGCCGCGCTGCGCGCGCTCTTTGCGACTGGCCTGTACAAGGACGTGCGTATCGAGATCGAGGGCACGGTGGTGGTCGTGATCGTCGAAGAGCGGGCGATCATCGCGAACGTCGACTTCGTCGGCCTGAAGGAGTTCGACAAAGAGGTGCTGCTCAAGTCGCTGCGCGAGGTCGGCATTGGCGAGGGCTTGCCGTTCGACAAGGCGCTCGCCGACCGCGCCGAGCAGGAGCTCAAGAGCCAGTACCTGACCCGCAGCCTGTACGGCGCCGAGGTCGTCACGACCGTGACGCCGATCGAGCGCAACCGCGTCAACGTCACCTTCACCGTGACCGAGGGCGAGGTCGCGCACATCAGCGAAATCCGCATCGTCGGCAACCAGGCGTTCTCCGAGAGCACGCTGCGCGGCCTGTTCGACCTGACGACGAGCGGCTGGCTGACCTTCTACACGAAGAACGACCGCTATTCGCGCGTCAAGCTCAACGCCGATCTGGAGTCGCTCAAGGCCTACTACCTCAATCGCGGTTATCTCGAGTTCGCGGTCGAGTCGACCCAGGTCACGATCTCGCCGAACAAGGAAGACATCACGATCACCGTCAACATCCGCGAAGGCCAGCCCTACACGGTGACCGGCGTCACGCTGGAGGGCGACTTCCTCGGGCGCGAGGACGAGTTCAAGTCGCTCGTGATGATCCGCCCCGGGGATCTGTTTCGCGCCGAGGCGGTGGCGGCAACCACGCGCAACTTCACCGATCTGTTCGGCACCTTCGGCTATGCGTTCGCGCGGGTGGATGCGCGTCCCGAAGTGGACCGCGCGCGCGCGCAGGTGGCGATCACGCTGTACGCCGAACCGCAGCGGCGTGTCTACGTGCGCCGCATCATCGTCGCCGGCAACGATCGCACGCGCGACGAAGTCATCCGACGCGAGTTTCGCCAGTTCGAAGCCGCCTGGTACGACGCGCGGCGCATCAAGCTCTCGCGCGACCGGGTCGACCGGCTGGGTTATTTCTCAGAGGTCGGCATCCAGACGAACGAGGTCCCCGGCGCGCCCGATCAGGTGGACGTGACGATCACCGTCAAGGAAAAGCCGACGGGCAACCTGTCGGTCGGCATCGGCTATTCGTCCGCGAGCCAGATCGCGTTCAACGCTGCGATCAAGCAGGACAACGTGCTGGGTTCAGGCAACTATCTCGGGCTCGAGTTCAATACCACGAGCTACAACCGCGTTGTCGTGCTGAGCACGGTCGATCCCTACTTCACGATCGACGGCATCTCGCGCGCGTTCGATTTGTACTACCGCACGACGACCCCGATCAACAGTCAGGGGGAGTACTACCAGGTCGTCACCGCTGGCACGTCGGTGCGCTTCGGCGTGCCCTACAGCGACTTCGACACCGTCTACTACGGCGTGGGCTACGAACAGACGCAGATCAACGGCACGCTGGTCGGCATGCCGCTGAACTACCAGATCTACATCGAGGAGTTCGGGCGCGACAGCAATTCGGTACCGCTGACGCTCGGTTGGTCGCGTGACGATCGCGACAGCTCCGTGACGCCCAATGCGGGCAGCCTCAAGCGCGTGACCGGCGAGTGGTCGGTAGCGGGCGACCTGCGCTATCTCCGGCTGAACCTGCAGTACCAGCACTACTTTCCGATCAATCGTCAGTTCACCTACGCGTTCAATACCGAATTCGGCTATGGCACTGGCTTGAACGGCCAGACCTATCCGGTGTTCAAGAACTTCTTCGGCGGCGGTCTCGGCTCGGTGCGTGGCTTCGAGCAAGGCTCGCTCGGACCGATCGACGTCACCGGCGCCTTTATCGGCGGCACGCGCCGCTTCAACCTCAACAACGAGCTCTACGTGCCCGTGCCGGGTGCTGGCAACGACCGGACGTTCCGCATCTTCGGCTATCTCGACGCCGGCAACGTCTGGGGTGAAAATCAGCAGGTGACTTTCGACAGCCTTCGCGCAGCGGCCGGTGTCGGCGTGAGCTGGCTCTCGCCGATGGGCCCACTCAAACTGAGCTACGGCGTGCCGATCAAGAAGCAGCCAGGCGATAGAATTCAGAAACTTCAATTCCAGATCGGGACAGCGTTCTAATGAAAAACCTCGTCGTCAGGTTTACCGTTGCGGCCACGTTGACGGCCGCGTGTGCACTGGCGCAGGCGCAGGAATTGCGCATCGGCTATGTCAGCGGCGAGCGCGTGCTGCGTGATTCGACGCCAGCGAAAGCAGCGCAAGCCAAACTCGAAGCGGAGTTCTCCAAGCGCGAGAAGGATCTATCCGAAACCGCGGCGCGTTTGAAGGCGACTTCCGACAAGCTCGAGAAGGATGCCCCGACGTTGGCGGAGGCAGAGCGCAGCCGCCGTCAACGCGACCTGGTCGAGCAGGATCGCGAATTCCAGCGTCGCCGCCGCGAATTCCAGGAAGACCTGAACCAGCGCAAGAACGAGGAACTCGGTGCCGTCATCCAGCGCGCCAACCAGGCGATCAAGCAGATCTTCGACGCCGAGAAATACGACCTGATCATTCAGGATGCCACCTTCGTCAGCCCGCGTGTCGACATCACCGAGAAGGTGATCAAGGCGCTCAACGCCGGCAAGTAGCGCGTCGTCTTCGGTGAACGGGGTCGCGCTCGGCGAAATTGCCGCGCAACTCGGCGGCGATCTCGTTGGTGATGCGGCGCTGCGCATCAGCCGCCTCGCGTCGCTCGAAAGTGCGACGCCCACCACGCTCTGCTTCATTGCCACGCCGCGCTATCAGGCGCAGCTGAGTGAGACCCGCGCGGGCTGCGTGGTGGTCTCGCCAGCGTTACGCGATGCGGCAGTCGCCCGCGGCGCGGCGATCGTCACGCCTGATCCGCATCTCTACTTCGCGCGCCTGAGCCAGTGGTGGGCGGCGCGCACGGGCCAGCGCCCCGAGCCGGGCATTCATCCCTCGGCCCAGGTGCATGCGAGCGCGCGCATCGACGCCAGTGCGTCGGTCGGACCGCTTTGCGTGATCGAGGCTGACGTCGTGATCGGCGCACGCGTGGTGGTCGGCGCGCACTGCGTCATCGGCTGCGGCGCCTCCATCGGTGACGACACCAGGTTCGCCGCGCAGGTGAGTTTCGGCGCGGCCTGTCACATCGGCGCGCGCGGCATCATCCACAGCGGCGC
The DNA here is from genome assembly GCA_963774675.1 of uncultured beta proteobacterium. Taxonomy (GTDB): domain Bacteria; phylum Pseudomonadota; class Gammaproteobacteria; order Burkholderiales; family Burkholderiaceae_C; genus CAIKUF01. Next base: position 989,960 of record CAVZFV010000014.1, read on the forward strand.
GGTGATCGGTGCCGACGGTTTCGGCTTCGCGCCGCACGAAGGCACCTGGATCAAGGTCGAGCAATTCGGCGGCGTGCGCATCGGCGACGATGTCGAGATCGGCGCCAATACCTGCGTCGATCGGGGCGCCCTCGACGACACCGTGATCGGCGATGGCGTCAAGCTCGACAACCAGGTGCAGGTCGGCCACAACGTGCGCATTGGCGCGCACACCGCAGTCGCCGGTTGCGCGGGCATCGCCGGCAGCACGACAATCGGCGCTTACTGCACGATCGCGGGCGCGGCCGGCATTGGCGGGCACCTGACGCTGGCCGACCATGTCCACATCAGCGCGTTCACCGGCGTCATGCAGTCGATCTCCCGGCCTGGCGTATATACCGGTGCGTTTCCAATCGATGAGAATGCGAACTGGGAGAAGAACGCCGCGACGCTTCGGCATCTCTACAGCCTGCGCAACCGTTTGCGCGCCCTGGAAAAAAAGTCGAGCTGAGCGCCATGGACATCCACCAGATCCTCAAGAAACTCCCGCACCGCTACCCGTTCCTGCTCGTCGATCGCGTGCTCGAGATCGAGCCGAACGTGCGCATCCGCGCGCTGAAGAACGTGACGATCAACGAACCGTTTTTTGGCGGCCATTTCCCGACGCGGCCCGTGATGCCCGGCGTGCTGATGCTCGAAGCGATGGCGCAGACCGCGGCGCTGCTGACGTTTTCGTCAATGGGGCAGGATGCGGATGAGGGCCAGCTTTACTATTTCGTCGGCATCGACGGCGCGCGCTTCAAGCGGCCGGTCGAACCTGGCGATCAACTGGTGATGGTCGCTGAGCTGGTGCGCGCCAAGTCCGGCATCTTCAAGTACAAGACGCGCGCGACAGTAGACGGCGAACTCGCGGTCGAGGCCGAACTGATGTGCACCGTGCGCAGTCGTGACTGAAGTGTCTGCCCGCTGCGCGCGCCTCAACGCCCGGTGCACTCGCCCGGCATGACAACGATCCACCCGAGCGCGATCGTCGATCCGCGCGCGGAGCTCGCGGCGTCGGTCAGCATCGGGCCGTACACGATCATCGGCCCGCATGTCGTGATCGGCGAAGGCACGACGATCGGCGCGCATTGCGTGATCGAGGGCCGCACGCGCATCGGGCGCGACAACCGCGTTTTCCAGTTCTGTTCCATCGGCGCCGTGCCGCAGGACAAGAAGTACGCCGGCGAGCCGACCGCGCTCCAGATCGGGGACCGCAACACGGTGCGCGAGTTCTGCACCTTCAATCTCGGCACCGCGCAGGACAGCGGCGTGACGCGTCTCGGCTCTGACAACTGGGTGATGGCCTACGTCCACATCGCGCACGACTGCCAGGTCGGCAACCACACGACGCTGGCCAACAACACGACGATGGGCGGCCATGTGCATCTTGGCGACTGGGTCACGGTAGGCGGCCTGACCGGTATCCACCAGTTCGTCAAAGTCGGTGCGCACGCGATGGCGGGGTTTGCCAGCGCCGTCAACCAGGACGTGCCACCCTTCATGATGGTCGACGGTAACCCGCTCGCGGTGCGCGGCTTCAACGCCGAGGGTCTGCGCCGGCGCGGCTTCTCGCCGGCGCGTATCGCCGCCGTCAAGCAGATGCATCGCCTGCTCTACCGTGAAGCACTGACGCTCGATGCCGCGCGTGAACGCATCGCGACACTGGCCGACGCCACTCCCGAATCACGACCTGACGTCGACGCCATGCTAGCGTTTCTCGCCAGCGCACAGCGCGGCATCGCGCGCTGAAACTTGGCGCGGCGGTGATCGAGTCGCCCCGCATCGCGATGGTCGCCGGCGAGGCTTCGGGTGACATGCTCGCGGGCATGTTGCTCGCTGCCCTGAAGACGCGCTGGCCGTCGCTCTCCGCCGCGGGCATCGGTGGGCCGAACATGGCGGCACAGGGCTTCACGGCCTGGTGGCCGCATGACAAGCTCGCGGTGCGCGGCTACGCGGAAGTGTTGCGCCACTACCCCGAAATCGCAGGCATCCGCAGGGGGCTCGGCAACCGGCTTCTGAACAACAAGCCCGATCTCTTCATTGGCGTCGATGCGCCGGATTTCAATCTCGATCTCGAGATGCGACTGCGCAGCGCAGGCATTCGCACCGTGCACTTCATCAGCCCGTCGATCTGGGCTTGGCGGCCGGGCCGCGTGCACACGGTGGGGCGCGCGGCGGATCTCGTGCTGTGCCTCTTCCCGTTCGAGCCCGCGTTGTACGAAGCGCACGGCATCGCCGCAAGCTATGTCGGCCACCCGCTCGCCGACTCGATCCCGCTCGAAGTGCCGCGCGCACAGGCGCGGGCCACACTCGGTCTCGAAGACGACGCGCTTGTCGTCGCCTTGCTTCCCGGCAGCCGGCATTCCGAGGTCGACTACATCGCCCCTCGCTTGATTGCGGCTGCTGCACGCATGAAGCGCGAGCGCCCGGCGTTGCAATTCGTGCTTCCCCTCGTGCCCGGGTTGCGGCCGAAGGTCGAGGCACTGATCGCGAGCGCCACGGGCGGCGCACCGATCACGCTCGTCGACGGCCGCGCACACGATGTGCTTGCGGCCTGTGACGTCGCGATCGTCGCGAGCGGTACAGCGACCCTCGAGGCAGCGCTCTACAAGCGGCCGATGGTCATCACCTACGTGATGAACCCGATCACCTGGCTGATGATGCGCCCGCGCAATCTGCAGCTATGGGTCGGGCTGCCCAATATCCTGCTTCGCCGGATGGCCGTGCCCGAGTTGCTGCAATCGCAGGCGACGCCGGAGCGGCTCGCGAGCGAGGCGCTCGCATGGCTCGACGACGCGCCGCGCGCTGCTGCGCTGCACGCCGATTTCACCGAGATGCACCTGAGCCTGCGCCGCAACACGGCGCAGGCAGCGACCGATGCGATCGAGAAGGTCCTGGCTCGCTGACCAGATTGGGTTCAGCCTCGATGCGCCCGGGCTCGTCGCCGGCGTCGACGAGGCCGGGCGCGGCCCGCTGGCCGGCCCCGTGGTCGCGGCGGCGGTGATTCTCGACGAACTGCATCCGATCAAGGGCTTGGCCGATTCCAAGCAGCTGACGGCGCGCCGCCGCGAGCGTTTGTTTGACGAAATCCGCGCCAAGGCCCTGTGCTGCAGCATCGCGCAGGCGAGCGCGCAGGAGATTGACGCCCACAACATCCTGGGTGCGACGCTGCTCGCGATGCAGCGCGCGGTGCAGGGCCTGCGGCTGCGACCGCACAAGGTGCTGGTCGATGGCAACCGGCTGCCAGCGCTGTCGATGCCCGCGACGGCGATCGTCAAAGGTGATGCGCTCGTCGCGGCGATCTCGGCGGCGTCGATCCTCGCCAAGGTGCATCGCGACCGGCTGTGTGCGCAGATGCACGAGGAGCATCCGCAATATGGCTTCGATGCCCACAAGGGCTACCCGACGGCGGCGCATCTGGCCGCGCTGCGCGAGCATGGCGCCTGCCCGCAACACCGGCGCAGCTTTGCGCCCGTGCGCAAGCTCTGCGACGGCTGAGCGCATGGGCACGGTCAAGCTCGTGACGTCGCGCAGCAACCCGCAGTGGCAGCGGCTGCGCAAGCTCGCGCTCGACCCTTCGGCCTATCGCAAGCAGGGCGAAGTGTGGATCGAGGGCGAACATCTCTGCGCCGCCTATCTCGCGCGTGGTGGCGTGCCGGGCTGCGCGGTGATCGACGACGCGACCTGGGAGCAGCCCGGGCTGCGCGCGCTCGCGAGTCGGGCCGAGAGCGTGATCGTCGTTGCGCCGGCTTTGATGGCGGGCTTGAGCGCGCTCGAGTCACCGGCGCCGATCGGATTTGCCATCGGCTGGCCGGGTGCGGGCGCGATTGCAGCGGGCCAACCGAGCGTCGTGCTCGATCGGCTGCAGGACGCCGGCAACGTCGGCGCGATCCTGCGCAGCGCGGCCGCGTTCGGCTTTGCGCAGATCGTCGCCCTCAAGGGCACGGCGGCGCTCTGGTCACCGAAGGTGATGCGCGCCGGCATGGGCGCTCACTTCTCGCTCACACTGGTCGAAGGGGTCGAGCCCGACGCGCTCGGCAAACTTGGATTGCCCCTGCTGGCGACGAGTCCGCACGCCTCTGATCGGATTGACGGCGTCGCGCTGCCCTGGCCGTGCGCGTGGGTGCTGGGGCACGAAGGGCAGGGCATCGGCGCGCGCGTGCTCGAGCGCTGCACGCTGCAACTCGCGATCCCGCAGCCGGGCGGGGAGGAATCGCTCAACGCCGCGGCGGCGGCGGCGGTATGCCTCTACGAGTCGGTGCGCCAGCGATCGGCGCGGGGCTGAGTGCGTTGTCGCGCGTGACGCGTGGTGCTCAGTAGGTCAGCCGGTCGGGCTGCAGGTCACGCAGGATCGTCGCCGCAATCTCCTCGATCGACTTGTGGGTCGAACTCAGCCAGGCGATGCCCTCGCGACGCATCATGGACTCGGCGGCCTTCACCTCGAAGCGGCAGTTCTCGAGCGAGGCGTACTTGCTGTCGGGGCGACGCTCGTTGCGGATCTGCGCGAGCCGGGTCGGATCGATCGTCAGGCCGAAGCACTTGGCCTTGAACGGCGCAAGCATCGACGGCAATTCGTCGCGCTCGAAGTCCTCAGGAATCAGGGGATAGTTGGCGGCCTTGATGCCGTGCTGCATCGCCAGATACAACGATGTCGGCGTCTTGCCGCTGCGGCTCACGCCGACCAGGATCACGTCGGCCGACGCGAGGTTGGCCGCCGACTGGCCGTCATCATGCGCGAGGCTGTAGTTGATCGCCTCGATGCGGTCGGTGTACTCCTGACTCTTGGCGACATCGGCGAAGCGACCGACGCGATGATTCGAGGTGATGCCGAGCTCGGCCTCGAGCGGCTCGATGAAGGTGTTGAACATGTCGAGCACCAGGCCGCGGCTGTGCATCTTGACGATGTCGCGCACCTCGTGGTCGACGAGCGTGACGAACACGATCGGCCGCTTGCCCTCAGCCTCGGCAACGTGGTTGATCTCGCGCACCACCTGATGCGCCTTGTCGGCGGTGTCGATGAAGGGCCGGCGCACATGGCGCGGCTTGGCGGTGAACTGATTGAGGATCGAGTTGCCGAAAGTCTCGGCGGTGATGCCGGTGCTGTCGGAGACGAAGAAGACGGTGCGATTCGGCATGGTGCGCGCATTCGGTGAGCGAGCCGCCATCATAGGCAGACGCGAGACTTCCGGCGCGGCACCTTGGCCCTGCGGTGGGGGTGCGGCTCGTAGAATCGTGATCAACAACCCATCCACCCCGTCATGCCCTCGACCGCACGCCCCATCGCCGCCGCAGCGCACCGCGTTTGCGCGGCATGCGCGACGCGCGCGGCGCTGCCAGGGCTCGCCATGCGCTCGCCGCGGCCAGGGTGGCAGCACCAGATTTCTGATCGTCACGGAGCCTTCCCATGTCAACCCCCCATCTGGCGACCGCCCTGGTCGTTCCGTTTGAACACCTGAGAATGACCGACGTCGAGGCGGTGGGCGGCAAGAACGCCTCGCTCGGCGAAATGATCAGCCAGCTCTCGGCCGTCGGCGTGCGAGTGCCGGGCGGATTCGCGACGACGGCGCACGCGTTCCGGGAGTTTCTGAAGCACGGCGGGCTTGACGCGCGCATCGCCGCGCGGCTCGATTCGCTCAATGCCGATGACGTGCGGGCGCTTAGCCAGGCCGGCTCCGAGATCCGCCGCTGGATCGAGGACGCGCCGTTCTCACCCGCGCTGGAGGCGGCGATCCGTGAGCAGTTCGCGCTGCTCGTCGAAGGGCAGCCGGGGGTATCGTTTGCGGTGCGCTCGTCGGCGACCGCTGAAGACCTGCCCGATGCGAGCTTCGCCGGACAGCAGGAGACCTTCCTCAACGTCATCGGCATCGATGAGGTGCTCGCCAAGACGAAGGAGGTGTTCGCGTCGCTCTACAACGATCGCGCGATAAGCTACCGCGTGCACAAGGGTTTCGCGCATGCGGAAGTCGCGCTTTCGGCCGGTGTGCAGCGCATGGTGCGCTCGGATCTCGGCGCAGCCGGCGTGATGTTCACGATCGATACCGAAAGCGGATTCAAGGATGTCGTCTTCATCACCTCGAGTTACGGCCTTGGCGAGACGGTGGTGCAGGGCGCGGTGAATCCCGACGAGTTCTACGTCCACAAGCCGATGCTTGCCGCTGGCAATCAGGCCATCGTTCGCCGCAATCTGGGCTCCAAGCTGATCAAGATGGAGTTCACGTCCGCCGCTGAGCGCGCTTCGAGCGGCAAGCTCGTGAAGACGATCGACACCGCGATGGAGCAGCGCAATCGCTACTCGCTCAGTGATGCCGACGTGACGGAGCTCGCCCAGGTTGCTCTCAAGATCGAGTCGCACTACGGGCGGCCGATGGACATCGAGTGGGGCAAGGATGGCGCCGACGGGCGCATCTACATCCTTCAGGCGCGGCCCGAAACGGTCAAGAGCCACAGCTCGGCGACCGACGAATTGCGCTATCGGCTCAAGGGCACCGGCACCGTGCTGGCGGAAGGGCGCGCGATCGGGCAGAAGATCGGCACCGGGCCGGTGCGCATCGTGCGCAGCCTGTCGGAGATGGATCAGGTGCAGCCGGGCGACGTGCTCGTGACCGACATGACCGACCCGAACTGGGAGCCGGTGATGAAACGCGCGAGCGCGATCGTGACGAATCGCGGTGGCCGCACCTGCCACGCGGCGATCATCGCGCGCGAGCTTGGCATCCCGGCAGTCGTCGGTTGCGGCGATGCGACCGAGGCCTTGAAAGATGGCGCGCTCGTCACGGTTGCCTGCTCGGAGGGCGATACGGGCCACATCTACGACGGCCTGATCGAGACCGAGGTGAGCGAGGTCGATCGCGGTGCGCTGCCGCCGTGCCCGGTCAAGATCACGATGAACGTCGGCAACCCGCAGCTCGCGTTCGAGTTCGCGCAGTTGCCCAACTCGGGCGTCGGCCTCGCAAGGCTCGAATTCATCATCAACAACATCATCGGCGTGCATCCGAAGGCGGTGCTCGACTATCCGAATGTCGACCCGGACCTGAAAAAGGCGGTCGAGTCGGTGGCGCGAGGCCACGCGTCGCCGCGTGCCTTCTACGTCGACAAACTCGCCGAAGGCATCTCGACGATTGCTGCGGCGTTCTGGCCCAAGCCGGTGATCGTGCGGCTGTCGGACTTCAAGTCGAATGAGTACAAGAAGCTGATCGGCGGCTCGCGCTACGAGCCCGAGGAAGAGAACCCGATGCTCGGTTTCCGCGGGGCGTCGCGCTACGTCAGCGATACCTTCGGCGAAGCCTTTGCGATGGAGTGCGAGGCCTTGAAGCGCGTGCGCGGTGAGATGGGCCTGACCAACGTCGAAATCATGGTGCCCTTCGTGCGCACGCTCGATCAGGCGCGGCGGGTGGTTGCCATGCTGGCGGAGCGTGGCCTGCGGCGCGCGGCCGAGGGCGGCAAAGACGGCTTGCGCGTGATCATGATGTGCGAGATACCGAGCAACGCACTACTCGCCGATGAATTCCTGGAGCACTTCGACGGCATGTCGATCGGGGTCCGAACCGATGCAACGCAGCCCTCACGCTCGGGCTCGATCGCGATTCGGGGCTTGAATTGCTCGCGCACGATTTCGATGAACGCGACCCGGCCGTGAAGATGCTCATCTCGCGCGCGATCAAGGCCTGTCGCAGCCGCGGCCGCTACGTCGGCATTTGCGGGCAAGGGCCGAGCGACCATCCCGACTTCGCCGACTGGCTGGCCGACGAGGGCATCGAGTCGATCTCGCTCAACCCGGACAGCGTGATCGCGACCTGGCGCCGTCTGGCACTGCGTTAGAGCGGCGCTCCATTCCCCGCGGGCCGCAGCCGACAACGCATGAACCCCGCAGAGTCGGCTGCCATTTCCCGCCCGGGCCGCGCGTTCACGCGCCGCCTCAACCGCGTCTACGGTGGCTTCACGCTGGCCTTCATTGCGTTCGTGCTCGGGCTTGGCCTGCTCGAGCACATGGGGCTGCCCGACACCTGGATCGGCCTCATCTTTCTCGTCGCGACGGTGCTGTTGTTCGCCGTCATCGGCGTCGTCAGCCGCACCACGAACGCGGCCGAGTACTACGTTGCGGGTCGACGCATACCGGCGCTCTACAACGGCATGGCAACTGGCGCCGACTGGATGTCGGCAGCGTCCTTCATCGGCCTGGCGGGCACCTTGTACCTGCAGGGCTTCTCGGGAACGCCCGGCGACCCCGGCGGCCTGGCGTTCGTGCTGGGATGGACGGGCGGCTATTGCCTGGTTGCGCTGCTGCTCGCGCCCTATTTGCGGCGCTTCGGCCAGTACACGATCCCGGACTTCCTCGGGCAGCGCTACGGCGGCAACCTGCCGCGCCTGATCGGCGTGATCGCAGCCATCCTGTGCTCGTTCACGTATGTCGTTGCGCACTTACGGCGTCGGACTGATCACGACGCACCTGACCGGCATTGCGTTCGAGCTCGGCATCTTCCTGGGGCTCGGCGGCATCCTGCTGTGCTCGTTTCTGGGCGGCATGCGAGCGGTCACGTGGACGCAGGTGAGTCAGTACATCATCATCATCCTGGCCTACATGATCCCGGTTGTCTGGCTGTCGGTGAAGCAGACCGGGGTGCCGATTCCGCAGCTCGTCTACGGCGTGCAGATGGAGAAGATCAGCGCGCGCGAGAAGGAGTTGCTCGCCGATCCGAAGGAACAGGCGGTCGTGGCGGCGTTTGCAGCGCGCGCGGAGGAGACGAAACGCAAGCTCTCCAACGTGCCGGCGGCACTCGCGGCGGAGCAAGAACGGGCGCAGAAGACGCTCGCCGAATTGAAGGAAAGTGATGCGCCGCTGGTGCAGATCCAGGCCGCGGAGCGCGCCTTGCGTGCGCTGCCGCACGGCACCGAAGCAGCGCGCGAAGCGTGGACGCGCGCGCGCGAAACCGACCTCGCACGGGCCAAGCCGCTCGGTGGCATGCCGCCCCATGCACAGGCCTTCGCCGGAGATCCGCAGGGCAGTGCGGCCGAGCGTGCGATCTTCGATGACTCGCGCGCAATTTTCTCGCACTCGTGTTCTGCCTGATGGTCGGCACTGCGGCGCTGCCGCACATCCTCGCGCGCTCTTACACGACGACGTCGGTGCGCCAGGCACGCGAGTCGGTCACCTGGTCGATGCTGTTCATCCTCGCGCTCTATCTCGTCACGGCGCCGGCGCTGGCGGTGCTCGTCAAGTACGAGGTCTTCAACGTCCTCGTCGGCACACCCTACG